>NZ_JACZHT010000001.1 GCF_014861485.1 Phaeovibrio sulfidiphilus
CCCTGTCCCACGGGGGCCGCGCCCGCCTGTCCTGGCGCTGGTAGTCTACCCGGATCCGGGCTCCACCCCGGATCCATACATCTCCGGGCGGTCCGGTCGCAGATCCCGCGACCGGGCCCCTCGCCCAACCGCCGGGCCACGGGCCAGGACGTGGGCTCGGGCCCGGATCCGGTGCACCACCCCGGGCGGATCCCCGCCCCGCAGGCTATCCCGGATCCACCACCTGACAGACGACCTGCTGTCCCCGGGCGGTCTCCCCCAACTCTCCCCCGCCCTCCCCGGAAGGCGGGGGAGTTCGTTTCCAGGCCTCGCGACAGCCTGTCCCGGCGTCGGGCGACCCGGCCTGACGGCACCATTGCGCCCCCTCCCCGTCGTCACCCCCCCGGCTCCCCGCCCGCCGCAACCCCGGGCGCGGGCACCGGCCCGCCCCGGAATGCGCCCTTGGAGCCGGACAAAAGGCCTGGCCAGTCTCCCGGGAAACCGATACACAGGCACAATCCGTTTTCCGGCTTCCGCTCCGCCTCCGACGGGCCGAGCTGTGACAGCGCCAATCCTTCCCAGGAGGCTCCGGCATCATGGACCGATCGCGTGTGCTGCTCCCGGCAACCGTTGCCCGGTTTGTTGTTGTTGCGCTTTTCTTTGACTCGCTCGCGCCCCTGTTTCCCGTCATCGCCCGGGATCACGCCCTGAGCGACGCGGCGTTCCAGGCACTTCTCGGGGCGTGCTTCCTGGTGTTCGCCCTCGCCCAGTTGCTTTCGGTGCCCGTCATTCGCCGCATCGGCCTGCACCACGCGGCGGGGCTGTCGTGCCTGTACCTGGGCGCCGCCGCGGCCGTGATCTGCACCAGCGGACACCCGGCGGTGTTTGCGGTCCTGTTCGTCTCGCTGTTTGGCGTGAACAGCATCGGCTCGAACGCCACCCGGGTGGCCCTGCGCAACGTCACCTCGGACGAGGGCTTCCGGCGCCTCTTCGCCTGGGCCAGCAGTTTTGTGGAGCTCATGCAGACCGCGACACCGGTCCTTGCGGGCGCCATTGCGGCGGCGTTCGGCTGGCGCTGGGCCGTGGTGGCTCTGGTCGCCCCGGTCGTCCTGGCCGGCGCCGTCATCGAGTGGAGCACGGTACGGCACCGCAGCCCGCACCCGAACCCGCAGACGGCAGGAGCCTACGGGGGCTGGCGCACGGTCCTGTCCCGGCGCACCTTCCTGATCCCGACCCTGATGGCGGCCGCGCTGCAGATCTCGTTTGCGCCGCTTCTGGCCCGACTGCCCTTCCTCGCGGCCAACGACCTGGGCCTGGGCCCCTTCGGGGTGGGCGTGGTCCTGTGCCTCGACAGTGTGGTGGTGGCCCTGGGCCTGCTCGTGTGCGGGCTGCTCGCCAAACGCCTTGCGACCCGAGCCAAGGCGCTGATCGGCTGCGCGATCCTGCTGGGCGGCGTGGTGCTGATGGTCTCCAGCCTCTGGACAACCCCCTGGTTCGGGGTGGCGGGCATACTTCTGGCAACGGCGGCGTTCGGGTTCATCTACATTCCCTGCGCCAGCGAGGCCCTGAACGGACCCGAGACTGAGCGGGTCACCGCCTCGGCCCTGTTTGGTTTTCTCCAGCCCGTGGTGGCGGGGATTTCGGTGGGGCTGGGAAGCCTGCTGCCCCTCTCCCTGCTGACGGGAGGGGCCCTCATGACCGCGCTGGCCCTGGTCCTGACCACGCTTCTTGCCGCGCTGTGGAGGACCGGCCCCGCACCCGCGACGGGCGCGGACACAGACACGGGTGCGGATATGGGTGAGGGTGCGGGGCCTCCCGCGACAGACACGGGCGCGGGGCCTCCCGCGCAAAGGCTTGACTGACACCCCCAGCGCTGCAGACCGGGCGAACTGTTCCGTGAGCCGGGCCGGCCTGCGCCCGGCCTGACGCGCTGTGTACCGAGCCCCGCCACCCCCCGGGCATACCCCCTGCCGGACACCCACGCCCGGCCCCCGGTGACGGCTCCCGGAACGACCGACCCCGCGCCCTGCCCGTCCGCCCCGGGCACACGGGCGAGCCGGAAACCCCACGACAAGTCCAACCTGAATGAGGTATGTATATCCCCTTGGGAGGCTTACTGCACTGAGGGGAACAATGGTTCGTCTGGCACACCGGGTTCGTGCCCTGGACGGCTGGAAAGCCGCCGGGATTGTCTTTCTTGCCGGGCTTGTGGCGGTGGCCGCCATGCCCCCCCTGTACATCCTTCCGGCTCTTCTGATTGCCTTTCCGCTGGCGGTCTGGCGCCTTGACGCCACAACGAGCCTGAAAGGCGCACTCGGGACCGGATTTCTCTTCGGGCTGGGACACTTCACGGGGCTGATCTACTGGGTCGGCTTCGCGTTCCTTGTGGACGCCGAGGAATTCGGCGCCCTCGCCCCCGTTGCGGTCCTGGGCCTTGCCACGCTGCTCGCGGTGATCCCGGCGCTGGTCTTCGCCGCCGCCCGGCTTCTGGGCGCCCGGGGACCGGGGCGAATTCTCCTGTTTGCCGGCCTGTGGACGCTGGGCGAGCTGCTGCGGGAGTACTATCTCAGCGGCTTCCCCTGGGCACCCGTGGGGCTGGTGTGGATGCCGTTCCTGGACATGATCCAGTCCCTGGCCCTGTTCGGGGTCACGGGCCTGTCCCTGCTGACCGTGTTCGCCGCCGCGTCCTTTGCGGTCCTCGGGGACGAGCCCCGCACGCCGGGCCCTGCGCCCCGCTGGCGGGCCCTCGCCATGCCCGCAGCCGGGCTCGCCCTTCTGGCCCTGGTGGCCGCCGGAGGAGCCACCCGTATCGCCCTGAACGGCGGCGCCGGGCACTGGGACGAGGACGGCCGCTGGCACAGCGGGACACAGGCCCACGCGATGGCCCCGGCCAGCGCCGGATCCACTCCAGCCGTGTCTGCGACGGGCGGGCCGAGCGTCACGCCCACCGGCCCGGCGGACCCCGACCGGGCGGATAGCCCTGCGAACACCGCTGGCGACAGACAGGAAGCCGACCGTCTGGCAGAGGCTCCCCGGGCAGGCGACACACCCGCAGACCCACGCTCCCCGGCTGAAACGCCCGCACCCTCTGCCCGGGCCGACACCCCGCCTGGGGAAGCGAGCCCCGCAGACGCACCCTCCCCGGCTGAAACGCCCGCACCCTCTCCCCACGCCGACACTCCGCCTGCGGACAGGGACCGCCTGTTCCGGGCCCGCCTTGTGCAGCCCGCCATTCCCCAGGACCAGAAGTGGAGCGCCCTGAGGCGCTACGAGAACATCCGCTCCCACATTGTGCTGTCCCGCCTGCCGGGCCAGGACGATGTGGATGCGGTGATCTGGGCCGAGACCGCCGTGGCCTTCGCCCTGAACGCCTCGCGCCAGCTCCAGGCCGATGTGGGGATGGCCGCCCCCGGGAACGGCCTCCTCCTGACGGGCGGACTGCGCCAGTCCGAGGGGGACAGCCCCACCTTCCAGGTCTGGAACAGCCTGTACGTTCTGGACCGGAGCGGCACCATCCTCGACACCTACGACAAGGCCCACCTGGTGCCGTTCGGCGAGTACGTCCCCTTCCGGGGCCTTCCCGGCCTGCGGAAGGTCACGGAGGGGATGACCGACTTTTCGGCGGGCCCGGGGCCGCGCACCCTCACGACCGGACGCCTTCCGCCCTTCTCGCCGCTGGTGTGCTACGAGGTGATTTTCCCCTCGAGGGTCGTGGCGAAAACCGGCCCGCGCCCGGAGTGGATCGTCAACATTACCAACGATGGTTGGTACGGCCGCACCAGCGGGCCCTACCAGCATTTCCAGATCGCCCGGGCCCGGGCTATAGAGGAAGGACTATCTCTTGTGCGGGTTGCCAACACGGGAATATCCGGAGTCGTATCCCCGCTTGGCGTGGTCTCTCCCCTGATCGAACTGGACCGAACCGGGGTTCTGGATGTGGACATCCCCCGTCCTGCGGGCACTCTGACGCCTTTCGCCCGGTTCGGGAACGGAATTCCCCTTCTTCTCGCTCTCCTTTTCAGCATTTCCGGATATATTATAGTTCGCAACTATCGGGTTTGACTGTCCCGCACCTCCCGCAGCCTTTCGGCACAAAGGTCTCTATTTCCTTGACCAGGATCGACTATGGTGCTACATCCTGACGAGTGATTCAGTTTCGACCCGAACTGAACCGGTGTTCTCGAGCGAAAGCACAGCGTCGGTCTCGCCTGATGAAGGTCCAGTGATCTGCGTTCCCTTTCTCCTGGAGGCCACCCCCGAACAAACGAGGACAGAACCATGACCGCGATTAAGCAGCCCGACGACGACGACGAGACGGGCGCCCGGAGGTCTTCCAGGGGACGGACTCCCTCGGGACGGCCCAATCCGGTCGATGTGCACGTGGGTAACCGCGTCCGTCTGCGGCGCACCTTGCTTGGCATGAGCCAGGAGCGGCTCGGTGAGGCTCTTGGTCTGACGTTCCAGCAGGTCCAGAAATACGAGCGTGGAGCCAACCGCATTGGCGCCAGCCGCCTGTGGGATCTGTCGCGGGTTCTTGACGTGTCCATGTCCTATTTCTTCGATGAGATGGACGACGACACCATCCGCCACAGCCCCATGATCATTGCCCAGGTTCCCAGCGAACCCGCGCTGCCGGAAGCGGATCCCATGACCCGGCGCGAAACCCTCGAGCTGGTCAGGGCCTACTACCGCATCGGGGATTCCTCGGTGCGCAAGCGCATTTTCGAGCTGACCAAGTCCCTCAGCGTTGCGACTGCCCGCCCCACCTTCTCGGTCGAGGGCCAGGACAATGAAGACGTGTCGGAAGCCGCCGCCGAATAATCCCCGTTTTCGGCGCTTGTTTCCAGAAAACCCCCGGAACTTCACCAAAGCCGGGGGTTTTCCATTGGCGCCGGGCCAGCCCCGGCTCCCGTCCCGGACCGTCCCGCACGCGCGCCCCCCTGTCCCTGATTTCGCCCCGATTCAGCCACCGCCTTTTCCTTGGGTGCCCGGACCCTTGATGCTATAGTGCGCGGGTCCGAAGAACGGAGCCGGTCCCCGACCGCCCGTTCCCTTTCGCCTGGGGCGCACCCCGCCGGACACCCCCAACAACCTGCGCATCAACAAACCTCTGGTATGAAGGCGAAAAAAACATGAGCAAGATCAAGGTCAAAAATCCCGTCGTGGAGCTTGACGGCGATGAAATGACCCGCATCATCTGGCGCTTCATCAAGGACAAACTGATTCTGCCGTACCTGGACATCGACCTGAAGTACTACGACCTCGGGATCGAGAAGCGCGACGAGACGGATGACAAAATCACCGTCGATGCCGCCAACGCCATCAAGCAGTACGGCGTGGGCGTGAAGTGCGCGACCATCACCCCCGACGAGGCCCGGGTCGAGGAGTTCGGACTGAAGAAAATGTGGAAGTCCCCCAACGGGACGATCCGGAACATTCTCGACGGCACGGTCTTCCGTGAGCCCATCTTGTGCCGCAACGTGCCGCGCCTGGTCCCCGGCTGGACCCAGCCCATCGTGATCGGACGCCACGCCTACGGAGACCAGTACCGCGCCACCGACGTGCTGATCCCCGGCAAGGGACAGCTGACCCTGCGCTTCACGCCGGAAGACGGCTCGGCCCCGGTCGAGTGGGACGTGTTCGAGTTCCCGGGATCGGGCGTGGCCCTGTCCATGTACAACCTTGATGATTCCATCCGGGGCTTTGCGCGGGCCTGCTTCAACTACGGCCTCAACCGCAACTACCCGGTTTACCTTTCCACCAAGAACACGATCCTGAAGGCCTACGACGGCCGCTTCAAGGACCTGTTCCAGGAGATCTTCGACGCCGAGTTCGCCACCGCCTTCAAGGCCGCCGGCCTGACCTACGAGCACCGCCTGATCGACGACATGGTGGCCTGCGCCATGAAGTGGAACGGCGGCTTCGTCTGGGCGTGCAAGAACTACGACGGGGACGTCCAGTCGGACACGCTGGCCCAGGGCTTCGGCTCCCTGGGGCTGATGACCTCGGTCCTGATGACGCCGGACGGAAACTGCGTTGAGGCGGAAGCCGCCCACGGCACGGTCACCCGTCACTATCGCCAGCACCAGAAGGGTCAGGAGACCTCGACCAACCCCATCGCCTCCATCTTCGCGTGGACGCAGGGGCTCAAGTACCGCGGCAAGTTCGACGGCACCCCCGACGTGGAGGCCTTCGCCGACACGCTGGAGAAGGTCTGCGTCGAGACTGTGGAGGCCGGGTTCATGACCAAGGATCTTGCGATCCTGATCTCCCCCGAGCAGCCCTGGATGACCACCAACCAGTTCCTGGACAAGCTGGACGAGGGTCTGAAGGCCCGCATGAAGTAAGACCGCTCCGGCCCGGGGGACACGCTCCCGGGCCGGTTGTCCATGGGGCGCCGCTTTGCAAGCAGGTGCGGCAACCGACGAACGGGCGTGGCGCCCTCGCCCCCCCGGCGCCACAGGCCGGCCCATCCGCCCCGGGCGGAATGCCGGCGGGATGCTGGCGCATCGGGGAGCACTCCCCCCGGCGCCGCCGGGATTCTGGCGCATCGGGCAGCTCGCCCGCCCGGTCCCAGTCAGCGCCCCGCCCCGGGCCTCAGGGGTGCTTCACCAGATCAGGGGTGTTTGATCAGGTCAATGGTGTGGACCGGCTCGAAGTTCTCGATGGCGTCCAGGATATCCGCGTTGATCAGCTCCTTGTAGGGCGCCCAGTCCACCGGAAGAAGCTCCTCCAGAACCTCCAGGGACTCGTCCCCCTTCATGGCCGTGTAGTAGGCGATGGCGATGGCCCGGGCCGCCGGATGCATGTCGGCCGCATTGCGGACCTGCGCGATCAGGATATCGTAGGCCTCCTGGTGGCGCCCGGCCTGGTCGGGCCTCCAGATGGTCTCATCGAAAATCAGAAACCGGGTCAGGGCCGGAGAGTCCGCCCCGGACAGGAACAGCGGGTTCTCGTCACTCTGGCCCCGCGGCTGATAGTACTGGAACGCCGGGTCCGAGATGGGAAACACCAGGGAGGCCGTCCCGTTCTCGAGGGTCTCGGGGTTGCCCATGGACGACTTGCCGTTGGCGTCGATATACGACGCGTAGGACACGCTGTCATCCGTGCAGGTGGTGAGGATGTAGTAGGTAAAGCAGCAGTTGGCGCCGCCACTGTACATCTCCACCGGCAGGGTCCGGCATCCGGGCAGGGGGAAGTCACGCACCTCGGCGCGGGGGTTGAAGATAACAAAGCCCCGGGCGCTGGCATCCACCTCCCGCTCGTCGAACACGAGCTTGGCATCCAGGGTCTCGCCGCCGAACTCGGGCTCGGCCAGGAGGGCAAAGGGCCCGAAGTCCGTCCGGTAGGTTTTGGCGGCGGAACTGTCGATCCGAACCTCCTCACCGGGCTTGACCGGAACCGCCTCGCCCTCCCCGTCGCCACAGCCCGCCAGGGGTAGAGCGGCCGCAAGGGCAAGGGCCGCCGCCCCCGAAACGGCCGCCACCCGCCCGCGCCGCGGGCTGTCCGATGTCTTTCTCATGCACGTCTCCCTGTTCCTGGCATACACGCCCCCTGGACGCCCTGTCCCCCGTGCGGGGGCCTACGGCGCGTCTTCAAGGCGAATGGTGTGGATTGGATTGAAACCGCCAACAGCCCGCAGGATATCGGCGTTGATGACCGCGCGGAACGGCTGCCAGTCCGGGGGCAGCGCGGCCTCGAGAACCGGCAGCGCGGGCTCGCCTTTCATGGCGGTGTAATACGCCCGCGCCACCGCGGCAGAGGCCGGCGACACGCTGTGCTGGGCCGGGATTTTGGCGATCAGGTCGTCATAGGCCTGCGGGAACTCGCCCACCCGGTCCATGCGCCAGGCCCCGTTCTCAAACACCATGAAGCGGCTGACGGCCGGAGAGTCCGCGGTGGAGAAGGACACCCAGTTCGTCGCCCCCGGCAGGTCCGGACCATAGGACTGGAATACGGGATCCGTGACCGGGAAGGCCCGGACGCTCCCGTCCGCCCCGAGCCCGACAGCGTCCTCCATAAACGACTTGCTGCCGGAATCGACGTAGACGGCAAACGGCCCCGACGGGCACGAGCCGAGAAGATAGTAGGTGGAGCAGCAGTTGGCGCCGCCGCTGAACAGCTCAACACGGCGGGACTGGCACCCGGGCAGCGGCACATCGGCCACCGGCCGTCCCGCGCCAAGAAAGACAAAGCCCGTGGCGCTGGCGTCGACCTTGCGCCCGGCGTCATACAGGGTCGCATCGAAGCTCCCGCCGTCCGCCGCGGGCGAGGCCACGAGAGACAGGGGCCCCAGGTCCACCCGACAGGGCTCCGGGGGGCTGGTGTCAATCCGGACCACCTCGCCGTCCGCGAGAGCGCGCGGCCCGTTGACGGCACCTTTGGAAGGCGCACCGGGAGGCGCAACGGGGGACGCACTGCGGGCCCCGACCGCGCCCGGCCACAGGAGCAGCCCCGCAGCCAGAGCCATCCCCCCCAGACACGACAAGCCGAAACGATGATTAGCCATGGCAGCCCCAAACCGCTTTCACCCTGGAGTTATGTTAAGTCAAAAGACAACTTTTTGAAAGGGATGCGGATGCGGACCGCGGCGCACGGGGAACGCCGGCACAGGTCGCCTGGCAGAGTGGAAACAACGTGGCCGGGCTCTGACCTGTGTCCCGGTGGCGACTGGGGGGTATCAGGCGGGGCCAATGTGACCAGCCCCACACACGGTGGCCCAGTGGAGACGCCGCGTCCGCGCCCATGCAAAACGGGCCCGGGCGCACGTGGCGTCCGAGCCCGGAACGGTTCCCGTGACCGGCCCCTGCCCCGCAGACCCGGGGCGGCCGGCGCCGGTGTTACTCGTCGTCCATTTTCAGGGCGCTGATAAAGGCGCTCTGGGGGATTTCCACCTTGCCGAACTGGCGCATGCGCTTCTTGCCGGCCTTCTGCTTTTCCAGAAGCTTCTTCTTTCGGGAAATGTCACCGCCGTAGCACTTGGCCGTCACGTCCTTGCGCAGGGCCGCGATGGTCTCGCGGGCGATGACCTTGCCGCCAATGGCCGCCTGGATGGGCACCTTGAACATGTGCCGCGGGATCAGATCCTTGAGCCGCGAGCAAATGGCCCGGCCCCGGTACTCGGCCTGGGAGCGGTGGGCGATAAAGGACAGGGCGTCCACCGGCTCGGCGTTCACCAGGATCGAGATGCGGACCAGGTCGCTTTCCTGGTAGTCGGCCATCTCGTAGTCAAAGGACGCATAGCCCCGGGAAATGGATTTCAGACGGTCGTAGAAGTCGAACACGATCTCGTTGAGCGGCAGCTTGTAGACCGCCATCGCCCGGTTGCCCGCGTAGGTCAGATCCAGCTGGACGCCGCGACGCTCGGTACACAGGGCCAGAACCGGGCCCAGGTACTCGTCGGGCACCATGATGGTGGCCCGAACCCAGGGCTCCTCCATGGAGGCGATCTTCACCGGATCGGGCATGTCGGCCGGGTTGTGGAGGTCGATCCTCGTGCCGTCCGTCATGGTCAGCTTGTAGACCACCGAGGGGGCCGTGGTGATCAGGTCCAGGTTGAACTCGCGCTCCAGACGCTCCTGGATGATCTCCATGTGCAGGAGGCCCAGGAAGCCGCAGCGGAAGCCGAAGCCCAGAGCGGCCGAGGTGTCCGCCTGGTACTCGAAGCTGGAGTCATTGAGCTGGAGCTTGGCCAGGCTCTCGCGCAGGGCCTCGAAGTCCGAGGTGTCCACCGGGAACAGGCCGCACCACACCACAGGGACCGAGGGCTTGAACCCCGGAAGCGCCGTGGCCGCCGGGCGGCGGTCGTCGGTGAGGGTGTCGCCGATGCGGCAGTCCGCGACCGACTTGATGCCGGCCATGATAAAGCCCATCTCGCCCGCGGACAGGGTGCCCGTGTCCGTCATCTTGGGCGTGAACACGCCCACCCGGTCGATCTGGTAGGTGGCGCCGGTGGCCATCATGCGCAGGCGCATGCCCTTCTTGACCGTTCCCTCGCGCACGCGCACCAGGATGATGACGCCCAGGTACGGGTCGTACCACGAGTCCACCAGAAGCGCCTGGAGGGGCGCATCCGCATCCCCGGTCGGGGGCGGCAGGCGCTGGACCAGGGCCTCGAGCACCTGCTCCACGTTGAGGCCGGTCTTGGCCGAGATCCCCACAGCCTCGGAGGCATCGATCCCGATCACGTCCTCGATCTGCTGCTTGACCCGCTCCTCGTCGGCGGCGGGGAGGTCAATCTTGTTCAGCACCGGGATAATCTCGTGCCCGGCGTCAATGGCCTGGTAGACGTTGGCCAGGGTCTGGGCCTCCACGCCCTGTGAGGCGTCCACCACCAGAAGGGAGCCTTCGCAGGCCGCCAGCGAGCGGGAGACCTCATAGGCGAAGTCCACGTGACCCGGGGTGTCCATCAGGTTCAACTGGTAGGTCCGCCCGTCCGTGGTCGAGGTGTAGGTCAGCCGAACGGTCTGAGCCTTGATGGTGATACCCCGCTCGCGCTCCAGGTCCATGGAATCAAGGAGCTGCTCCTTCATCTCCCGGGCCTCGATGTCGCCGCACAGCTGGATCAGCCGGTCAGCAAGGGTGGACTTGCCATGGTCAATGTGGGCAATAATCGAAAAATTGCGGATGTGGGAAAGGTCGCTCATCGGATCCGGTCAACGCTGTCAGGAAAGAAGGCGACAATAGAGCATTCCCGCCCCGATGAAAAGGGGCATGCCCCGCCGGGCCGGGCGTCCCTTCGGTTGAGGAGACCGCCCGGCCGTGCTCGTGCCGGCTGTCAGGCCGAATCGCTGGAGGACCGGAGTTTCCACGCGAGAACCATCAGAAGAACGCCGTAGGTCACCGAGAGCATGCCCACCGCGAGCGTCATGGCCACAAGGCTGGCCACCGTGTCCACCAGGCACAGCAGGACACCGAAAACGATGGCCAGAATGCCCGACACGGTCATCACCGTGTCCGTATCCACAATCCCCTTCAGGTGGCCCGAGGCCCGCAGAAGGAAAAGACCGGCCGCAATGGACCAGAACGCGATAACGAACTTGAGGGCGGTTGCCGCCATCAGGGGGCTGAGAAGCGCCAGAAGGCCGAACAGGATCCCGGTGGCGCCCGAGATCGCATAGGGCCACCAGGGCACCCCGAGTGTGTACATGCGCCAGCCGGTCATGGCGATGATCACGCCGTCGGCAAACACGAAGGCGGCAAACACAAGAAACAGAACACCCGACATGGGAACCGGCGCCAGGAACAGCAGAAGTCCGAAGACAACGCCCAGAAGGCCGCGAAGGCCGATCCATTTCCACTCCCTGGGCAGAAGCCGCCGGAACTCGACGACCATGACGTCCTCGCCTCCCGATTTCACATCTGTCATGAGAACCTCCTTTTTTTGACCGGCTGGCAGACTATATTTTAGACGGTTTACAATTCACCCGCACGCGGATTTTAGGGAAAGCCATTTCCTCCAAACGCTGGTATAAAAAATGCCCCCTCCGGGGATCCGGCGGGGACGGACGAACTGCATGAGGAATCCGAAACCAATGACCAAGCCCCGTTCCATGGCCGTTTTCTGCGGGTCGCGCTCCGGTGACAATCCCCTGTACGCCGAGCACGCCGCGCGACTGGGACGCCACCTTGCGGCGGCCCACATCACCCTTGTGTTCGGAGCGGGCAACGTGGGTCTCATGGGAGAGGTCGCCCGGGCGGCCCTTCACGGCGGCGGCCGGGTCGTGGGCGTTCTGCCCAAGGCGCTGCGCCACGTGGAAAAGCCCCTGAGCAACATGATGGAGTTCTACCTGACGGAGACCATGCACGAGCGCAAGAAGCTCATGTATGACCGCTCGGACGCCATCTGCATCCTGCCCGGAGGCCTGGGCACCCTGGACGAGATGTTCGAGGTTCTGACCTGGCGCATGATCGGCATTCTGGACAAGCCCGTCATCCTGGTGGACATGGACGGCTACTGGACGCCGCTTCTCACCATGATCCGCACCATGATCGACGAGGGTTTTGCCCCCGCCGACATCACCGAGCTGTTCGTCCGGGTCGAGAGTGTGGACGATGTGGTGCCGACCGCCCGGGAACTCCTGAACCGCAAGCCCCAGGCGGCGGCCACGGAGTACGCGCTGCCCCGCACCTCCACGGGCTGAGCCCAGGGGGCGCCGGGCGGCATCCGAGCCCCGGCCATGCCGGGCGGCTCCCCCGCGCCGGAGAGCCCCATAAGGGACGTCAGGCGGCCGTGGCCACCGGCCTTGCACCCACGGCGCCAGCCCCCATCAGGGCCCCCGGCACGGGGCCCACAGAACCGCGCCCACAGAACCGCGGACGGCCCATCCGGGGCAGGCACATCCAAAGCCCCTCCCCCAGCAGACACAAAAAAACCCGGACGGCGAACCGTCCGGGTTTTTCGTTGCGTGGGACGCCGGGGAGAAACCCGCCCGGCTCAAGCCACATCAGCCGCCGACAGCCGCCGCGACCTCGGCCGCGAAGTCGGTGACTTCCTTCTCGATGCCCTCGCCCAGCTGGAAGCGCACGAAGCCGGCCAGCTCCACGGGAGCGCCAACGTCCTTCGCCGCGTTTTCCAGAACCTTGTTGATCTTGGTCTCGCCGTCGACGACGAAGATCTGCTCCAGCAGGACGATCTCTTCCAGGAACTTGCGGATACGCCCCTCGAGCATCTTCTCGATGATGTTCTCCGGCTTGCCCTCGGCCTTCGCCTTCTCGGAGTGGATGGCCTTCTCGCGGTCGAGAACCGGCTGCTCCACGTGCTCCTTGGCGAGGTACTGCGGGTTGGCCGCAGCGACGTGCATGGCAATCTGGCGACCCAGAGCGTCCAGCTTCTCGCGGTCACCCTCGGAGGACAGGGCCACCAGGACGCCGATCTTGCCCAGACCCGGGCGGACAGCGCTGTGGACGTAGGCGGAGACAACACCCTTCTCGACGGACAGGCAGGCCGTGCGACGCAGGTTCATGTTCTCGCCGATGGTGGCGATCAGGTGGGTGATCTGCTCGGCAACGGTGCGGCCCTCGGCGCCGGGGAACGGCAGGGAGGCCAGCTTCTCGATGTCGCCACCGGCCTGGAGCGCCAGGCGGGTGGTCTCCTCGACCAGGCCCTGGAACAGATCGTTGCGGGCGACGAAGTCGGTCTCCGCGTTGATCTCGACGAGCGCACCCGAGGTGCCCTCAACAGCGGCGCCGACCAGACCCTCGGCCGCCGTGCGACCGGCCTTCTTCGCAGCCTGGGCCAGGCCCTTCTTGCGCAGCCAGTCAATGGCGGCTTCCATGTCGCCACCGACCTCGCTGAGGGCCTTCTTGCAGTCCATCATACCTGCGCCGCACTTCTCGCGCAGTTCCTTGACCAGAGCAGCGGTAATTTCAGCCATTGGGAATATTCCTCTTGAATAGATAAGACCGGCAGACGACGAGCGAAGCCCGCCGTCCCCGGTCATGGTGACACTCGCGGATCCGCAAGGGACAGCGAGACGTTACCCGGCGATGCCTTCGTCGTCCGCTGCATCGGCGTCGGCAGCGACGTCGCCCGGGAGGCTCTCGGCGGCGCCGATGTCAATGCCCTGGGCCCCAAGCTGCGCCTGGATGCCGTCCAGGATCGAGCCGCTGATGAGCTCGCAGTACATCTGGATGGCGCGGATCGCGTCGTCGTTGCCCGGGATCGGGTAGGTGATGCCGTCCGGGTTGGAGTTGGAGTCGATGACCGCAATCACGGGCATGCCCAGCTTGTTGGCCTCGGCAACCGCAAGGTCTTCCTTGCAGGTGTCGATGATGAAGAGCATGTCCGGGAGGCCGCCCATGTCCTTGATGCCGCCCAGGGCAAGCGACAGCTTGTCCTTCTCGCGCTGCAGGTTGAGCTGCTCCTTCTTGGTGAGCCCCTGGAGCTCGCCGGCATCGAAACGGGCTTCCAGATCACGAAGACGCTTGATGGAGTGGGAGATGGTCTTCCAGTTGGTCAGCATGCCACCGAGCCAGCGGTGGTTCACGTAGTACTGGCCGCAGCGACGGGCGTACTCGGCGATGGGCTCCTGCGCCTGGCGCTTGGTGCCAACGAACAGGATGCGACCGCCGGCCGCAGCAACCTCGCGGGCCGCCTGCATGGCGCGGTACAGCATCGGGACCGTCTGCTGGAGGTCGATGATGTGCACGTTGTCGCGCACGCCGTACAGGAACGGCGCCATCTTGGGGTTCCAGCGGCGGGTGTTGTGGCCGAAGTGGGCACCGGCCTCGACGAGCTGGCGCATGGTAAAGGTGGGCATGGTCATGTGAGCAACCTTTTCATTCTTCCGGTTGGACCTCCGCGAGAGGTGTGAAAGTCGAGCCGCCGACAGGGGCGGACCGACACCGGAGGGACGCTGGACCCCGCTCAGGGTTCCGGCAACCGCTCTCTCGCGTGTGGGATAAGGGTCTGTATTTATCCACGCGGGCCGTCCGGGTCAAGCACAAACGCTCCGGACCGGCTCCGGGGGGCGCCGCACTCTTGATTCTTTCCAGACTGGGGAGGATACTGGCCCTTTCCGTGACAAACGGGACGTATGACCATGACTTCAGGCCCTTCCGACCCCACCGGACCGTCCGGCCCCGCCCCCGGGGGCGCGCCTGCGGCCACGTCCGGGGGCGCCCCGGCTCACGGTGACGACGCGTTCCGGGCGGTGTGTGCCTCCGGCCTGCCTGTGAGCGGATCCGAGGCCTCGGATACCACCATCCTCACCCACCGGGCCCTCGAGGCCATCAACCACGCCGCCTTGCGCATCGGCCAGATCCTGGCCCAGAGCGGTGCCCACACCGCCGTGGTGCGCGAGAACGTCACCGCCATTGCCCGCAGCATGGGCGCCGACGGCGTGGACCTTCGGGTGGGCTATGCCTCCCTGACCCTGACCCTGCGCCACGACCGGAACTCCATCACCCGCATGACCGCGGTCGGCCCCCAGGGCGTGAACCAGCGGCTGGAGGACTCGCTTCGGGCCCTCGTGCGCCGGGTGCTGGACGGCGAGGATCTGACCCCCGTCGCCCTGCTGGCGGAAATCGACCGCATCGAGCGGGAGACGCGGCGCTATCCCCTGTGGGTGACCTCCCTTGCCGTGGGGGCGGCGTGCGCCGCGTTCTGCGTCCTGCTCCAGGGCGACCTGGCCACGGTGCTCGCGGTTCTGCCGGTGGCCACCGCGGCCCAGGCGATCCGGGCCGTCCTGAAGCGACGCCACTTCAACGACTATCTGTCCATCTTGCTGCTGGCCTTCACCTCGTGCCTGGGGGCGACGCTTCTTGCGAGCCTGTTCGGGTCTGCAACACCCGGGACCGCCATGATCGGCCCGACCCTGCTGCTGGTCCCCGGTGTCCCCGCCATCAACGGGCTGGCCGACGTCCTGGAGGGGCGCCCCACCCTGGGCGCGGCCCGGCTGACCGTCGTGGCCATGGTCATTGTCTTCCTGGCCATCGGGGTCTGGAACGCGGCCTTCCTTCTGGAGGCCGACGCCTTTCTCGGCACCTGGATGGCGCCGGTGGAGCAGGGAGCCCCGGCACCGTGATGACCTCTCCCCTTGTTCAGGCGCTGCTGGCGCCCGAGTTCGCCCTGCACCTTGCGGCCGGAGGTGTGGCCGCCGCCGGGTTCGGCGTGCTGTTCAACTTCGCGCCCCGGTCCCTGCTCTGGTGCCTGGCCATGGGGGTTCTGGCGGTGGGGGTGCGCAAGATCGCCCTGTCGTCAGGCCTGGCCCTTGAGGGCGCGTCCCTTCTGGCAGGAATCGCGGTGGGCGTGGCCGTCCAGATCCCCCACCGGAAGCTGGGGCTCACCCGGGCCGCCCTGGCGGTGGCCGGATGCATCCCGCTTGTGCCCGGGGGTTTTATCGCCCGCGCCATCATCGGGCTGTTCACCCTGACGACCCGACCGCCGGACCCGGCCTTCGTGGCGGTGGTTTTGCATGATTTTCTGGCCGCGGTCTTCACGCTGGCCGCCCTCGGGGTGGGGGTGTCCCTGTCGCTTCAGGTCTTCCGCCGCCGGGGCCTTGATCTCTAGACCCGGACCGGAGGGACAAGGGCCGGGGTCATGCGAGGGCCCGGTTGCCGGGAGGCGCGGGCGGACACGGGGGGACAAAGAGAGGACGGGGGGCGAAGCCGCGGGTTTCCTGCCACAAAAACACGGCCACCCTGTCCGGGACACGGTGGTGTGCGCGGCGGAATGCGCGGTCCCGGCTGTGGGACACGGAGCGTGAGGGGCGAGCCGCCCCCCACTGTGTCTGTCCGCGCGCCGGCCTCGCGGCGCACCGCAAAGACCTACCAGCGCACCGCAAAGACGCAGGCCGAGTCTCCGCGCGCCGCACAGGCGTGCTCGGTCACCCGGGACTGGGGGTGGACCAGAACCCGGAACAGGGTCTCGAAGGTGGCGGCGTAATAGACGCACGAGGCGCCCGAGCCTCCGGCCGCCTCCCGGGCCAGGGGCGAGTCCTCGATGGTCAGGGTCCAGGGCGAGCCCGCCTTCCACGAGAACCGGCCCGTGCCGGTGAACGTCCAGGCATTGCGGGAAATGGCGCTCAGCAGGATGCGCGCGGCCAGGGGCGGCGGCAGCCGCTTCAGAAGCCACGAGACGGACTTGGGAATCCGGTTTTCCAGAAGATACTCGGCGGTGGTCTCGCCCGCGCGGCGCATGACCTGCTCGCACACAGCCGGATCCAGAACCTCGCGCAGAGCCCGGTGGAGGGCAATGACCTCGCCCTCGGGGATCATCTTCTCGGGAAGCGCGACCAGGTAGCCCGCAAGCCCCGCCTTCTCGAAAACCTGCCGGATGTCGTCCGGGCTGGCCAGAGCCTCGAGCGCCCTGCGCACCTGAATCACCGAGTTGGGGCCAATCCGGCCGCTCATTTCCAGCTTCTGCGATGACATGATTTTTTGCCTCTCTTCATGAAACGCCGCCACATCGCCCTTCAACTCGTCACGGGCCCGGTGGGACACCAGGCCCCACTTCCAGAGAGTCTCCGAGGAGAACGGTAAAATCAGGAACCAGTGCTCCAGAACGCCGAGCGCGGTCAGGGTTGCAAGAAAAACGTAAAAGGCCGTCGCGGCCGGAAAGTCCGCCGGGGGCGCGGCCGCAGCCGAGCCCGCGCTCCCCACCAGCCAGGCAAGAACCATGGTGGCGGCGGTCACAACGAAGGGGAACAGGAAGTTCACCGGACGGCACAGGAAATAGGTTTTCAGGTATTCAAGGTGCGGCGGCAGGAAGCTCTCCGACAGATTGCGGGCCCCCAGGAACAGGTTCAGCTTCGCCGACAGCCGCATGCCCCACAGGATGACGAAGGTCCACAGGGCCGTGTCGTTGGGCTGGCCCCAGGTGAGCACCACCAGGACCAGGAAGGTCAGGACGATCGCGATCTCGTGGTAGAGGATGGTCTGGGTTCCGTAGCGGAACCGGGCCCAGCCGGTGGCGTCCGCCGGACAGCTGGAGCGCCGCGGCCCCGTGATGTAGCCAAACAGGAACACGATCTCGTTCCAGCCCCAGACCAGCAGGCCACAGGTGAAGGCGCAGTACACGGCCCCAAGCGAGGTCAGGGACGCGGTCGCCTGAATCCCGTACAGGGACACGAGCATCACAGCGGTGGCCGCAAGAAGGGTCAGCGGGTAGGTGCGCCGGGGCAGCCCATCCAGAAAGAGGATCGCCCCGGTGGAGAACCACCAGGTGAACAGGACAAACAGAACGGGAAACAGAAAATCGGTCAGAATCATGGAAGCCGGGAGCGCCTGGGGACAGTCGGAGGGGCGAGGAAAGCGGACGCGGTGCGGGGGGTCAGGGGCCGTCCCCCGCCGGCTGCGGGAAGGCCGCGCGGTCTCCCGGAAGGCTGCCGGAGCCGGTCATGGCCGCCCCCCTGCCGGGGTCGCCTGCGCATCACGGGCGCTGCGGGCCGCCTCATAAATTCGCAGAAGCTGTCCCGCCGTCGCGGGGCCGAACGCTGCGGCCTCCAGCTTCAGGGGGGTGCCCGGGTCCACCACCATCAGGCGGTGATCCTCGGTCATCTGGAAGCGGTAGGGCGCATCCAGGGGCACATCGTTCATGCGCCGGGTGCGCCGGTGGCTGGTGGTCATGCCGGTGAGGAAACCCGTATTGCCGGGCTCGATGGTCAGGAGCAGGGGGCCGTCACGCTCCAGGGCGATGCCGAGCGCCTCGTTCTCGAGCGACAGGATGTACACGTCCACGAAATCGGCAACCGGGCTGTCGTACTCCGCCGCCGGGTCATAGCCCGTCAGGCGCGCGCCGATCGCAAGGGCAAGGGCCGCAATCACGACGACCGCGATCACCCAGACCGCCACTGGAGGGAAAGGAGGACGACGACGGGACCGGTCCATGGAAACGAGTACTCCCTTTTCAGCGCATCACGCGGCGGACACACAGGCCGCCAGAAACCCCGCCCGGGGGCCGCCCGGGCTCAGGCCGCTGCGCCACCGCCATCCAGACCGGGGGCCGGAGCGGACGAGCCGTCCGGAACCGAAGACGCTCCGGTGGCCGGCGCCGCAGCGCTTTCGTCTGCCTCGGAGGCCGCGCGGGCCTTCCCGGCCGCATCCGCAAGCAAACGGGCCACAGCCTCCGCGTCGTGAACCGAGCGCATCATGGGCTGGGAAAACTTCACGTGCCAGGGGCGGGCGTTGGGCCACAGCGTGAAATACGCAATGCGCACCGGCGGCTTCAGCGCAAGGGGAATGTCCCCGGTGCCGTCCCGGTGCAGCCTGAGAGCCGCTGACTCGATGGAGGTAAAGGGCAGGTTGATGGTCCGCGGGACCACCAGGCCGAAGTGCAGGACCACACGCTTCGAGGTGATCGTGTAGATCGTTCCCCGGGCGGTGAACCAGGCATAGCCGAACACCAGAAGAAGAACAAAGCACGCAGGTGCAATGAGAGGCACCGCGGAGACCAGTGCGTCCTGGAAGGAGACCGGAGCCTCCACCCGGAACATGGCCTCCGCGATGTCCCAGACGAACAGGACCACGAAGTACGCTGCAATCAGCCGGACGTGATAGGCCCGGACAACAAGACCGAGCCACTCCGGAGACCCCTGCCAGAGGAGATCCTCACCGTCCGGCAGGGCGCTCGGCAAGCCCTTGATGGGAGAGGGCTCAACGAAATCATCGTGGTCAAAGCTCATCGTATGTTACCAGACCGTCTTCGTGTACAGACCGCCGCCGGAGAAGTAGCCGAGAATACGGTCTTCCTGACGGAGGGTGATGGTGCTGCCGCCGATCTTCGGCGCCGCATTGAAGTGCGCGCTGTCAACCGCCGAGACGTAAACCGTACGCTTCTTCGCGTCCAGAACGCCACGGGTGAAGGGCACCAGAACCGATCCGACCTGGTAGTAGCGGATCATGCATTCCGGCCGGTCGATCCACACGTCGGTGACCTCGCCCACGACGACACCGTCCGCCGCCACGACCTTCATGCCGCGGGGGTCCGGATCGTTCGGAGCCAGCCAGTACGTGGAATCGCTGGAAATCGGAATAATGCGGGGGCTGCCGTCCCACATGGGATCGGGAATATCCGCACGCTCGGTCCAGGCTGCGGGACCCACACCGTCAATGATGGGATCGCCCGTCGGGATCAGCGGAGAACCCGCCCAGCGCCGCGACGGAGCGGCCTTGACCGGACGCGTATCGCGCTCGTCATTCGGAACCGTGTAGGTGCGGTTCCGGGCAAGGTGGAAGGTCTTCGGGTCGCACATGGCGTGCGGGCCCATGGCCTCCAGCTCACCGGAGAGATCGTGCTCGAGAGGATAGCCCTCGCGACGGTCCTCCATGCGCAGATAGACGATCAGCCAGAAAACAAAGGTAACGAAAAAGATCGCGGTAACGAGCGTTGCTACGTCAAAGTTACCGACGAGATGGCCAACATAATTCATGGCATAGCCTCCTGAAGTGCGCCTAGCCCGGAAGCCCGGAGAGCCCGAAACGGCCCCGTGGCAGGCCTGTCCCGCCAGATCCCTGGCGAGCAAGGGGTAGGATGACCACCACTGTGGCAATAAGCAATACAATTTCGACAAAATAGACGCACAGGAACCCGCCGTAAGCCGCGGCCTTCGGGCTCAGCATCAGGGACAGGATGCCCTCAAAGACCCACTGGAACACACCGCCCAGAAGGGTCGCGCCGCCCATGGCCGTGGCCTGCACGGCGCCCCAGGCGCCCAGGGTCAGGCCCGCATCCCAGTCCTCGGCCAGGGACATGGCCGCCGTCAGGGTGCCGACGGCGAACAGGCCGCCGCCCAGCCCCACCAGGATCGAGCCCAGGTAGTACAGCATGGCGGACGAGAGCAGGCCCGAGAGGATCACGCAGACAAAGGCCGGAATCCCCACCACAAGCCCGATGGTGGACAGCTGGAGCGGACCGAATCCGCTCTCCAGGACCTTGGCGGACAAGCCGAAACCCAGAAGCGAGCCGAAGGCGAAGAACGCCGTCAGCAGCGTTGTGGCCGAGACCTTCAGGTCCAGAACCTTGCCGCCGAAGGGCTCCAGCAGGATGTCCTGCATGGAAAACGCCGCCGTGCCCAGGAAGATCGAGAGCAGAAGGGTCTTCAGGTAGGGCTGTTCGGAGAACCGGGCCCAGGCCTCGCGGAAATCGGGCTCGGGGGCCTCGTCATCGGGCCGGATGCGGCCCGGATCCCGGGGCTCCTGCTTCCAGAGCGCCACCAGGTTCAGGATCAGGGTCAGCACGCCCACGGACTGGATGGTCCGGATCAGGGCCGTCTCGCTGAAGGGCGAGAGCATGTAGCTGAAGAAGAAGCTGGCCAGGATCATGCCCACCAGCAGCATGACGTACATCAGCGCCACCACCCGGGGGCGGCGGGATTCGTCAGCCAGATCGGTGGCCAGCGCCAGACCCGCGGTCTGGGTGGTGTGGAAGCCGAGCCCCACCATCAGGAAGGCCGCAGCCCCGCCCAGATAGCCGCCCAGAAGGCCGTAGGAGGAGTTCCCCTCCCCCGTCAGCAGCATGAGCGCAAAGGGCATCAGGGCCAGCCCCAGGAACTGGGACAAGGTGCCAAGCCAGATGAACGGCACCCGCCGCCAGCCGATAAAGGACCGGAAATGGTCGGACTTGAAGCCGATCAGGATCCGGAACGGGGCGAACAGGATGGGCAGCGCCACCATGATGGCGATGGCGAAAATGGGGATATTCATCTCCACGTTCATGACCCGGTTCAGGGTTCCCGTCAGGAGAACCATGGCCATGCCCACAGAGATCTGGAACAGGGACAGCCGCAGAAGCCGGTTCAGGGGCAGTCCGTCGGAGGCCGCGTCCGCAAACGGCAGATACTTGGGCGCAAGCGTGCCCCAGGCCGAGGCCAGGGTCCGCCCGGTGCGGGCCGCCCCGTCCACCAGGTGGTCTTTCTGCTCGAATCCCTCGCGGGCGGGCAGCTGGACAAAATCGGCGGCGGACTCGGCTTTCGAGGCCCAGCCCTCCAGTTTCTTCTGGAAGCGGTCAAGGACACCGCCCCCGGCGGCGCCCTCCCCGTCCCCGGGGGCTCCGTCGTCCGCCCCCGCGCTGCCGGACTGCACACGTCCCGCCATATCGCCCGCCTTGCGGACAACGTTTTTCCACAGCGCCCCTGACTTCTCCCCCAGGTCCTGGCCCAGAGTCCCAAGTTTCGCGCGCCATTCGGGCGTATCAGTGTCGTCCGGCTTGTTGGTCATTTCGGAAGAAGCTCCAGTGCCTGGGAGATATAGAAGCCTTTCACCACGCGGGCGGTGCGGCCAATTTTCCAGCCCTTCAGGCCGGGCTCGTTACGGATGGCCTCGTGGAAGCGCTCTTCCGCGAGGGGGATGATCCGGGGCGAGCGGTCCGACTTGGGAAACAGCTTGCCGATCACGTGCATCGTCGCCAGAAGCGGCGTGCGCGGAGCATACGTGAACACGATCGAGCCCCGGACGTGGGGCGCCCAGTTGGCCAGAACCCGGACCGTGTCGTTCAGGTCGTAGTGGATCAGGCAGTCCATGGCCACGATGTGGTCGAAGTCCCCGTAGACGGGCGCAAACGCGTCTCCGACCTTCAGCTCCAGGGAGCCCTTGAGCACCTCGCCCGTGGCCCGCTCCACACCCACGTCGATCAGGGTGCGCGACAGGTCCACGCCCACCACGTCGGCGCCCCGGCGGGCCGCCTCGATGGAGAGCATGGCCGGGCCGCAGCCGGCGTCAAACAGGCTCTGGCCCGCAAGATCGGCGGGAAGCCAGGACAGAAGGGTGCTGCGCATCCGGTCCCGCCCCTCGCGCACCGTCTGGCGGATGCGGTTCAGGGGGGAGTTGGACGTCATCTGCGCCCACTTGTGGGCGGCCTGGCGATCGAAGTAGTGCTCGACCTCGCCGCGGCGCTGTTCATAGGCGGGATCGTGCATCAGTCGTACCCCAGAAGATCAAAAATATGGCGGTCCTTGAGGTTGGTCGCGTTTTCCAGCGGCTCCACCCCGTCCAGAAGGGCCTGGGCGATCCGGAGGTACTCGTTCTGGACGGCCTCGACCTCGGGGCTCGGGTCCATCTCGAAGAGCGTCGCCTTCTTCAGGCGCGAGCGCCGGATCACGTCCAGGGCCGGAATGCGCCCGAGGGTCCGCATGCCCGAGGCCTCGTTGAACTTGTCGATCTGGTCGGTCGCATCAGACCGGTTGCAGATCACGCCGCCCAGGCGCACGTCATAGGTCTTGGCCTTGACCTGGATCGCCTGGATGATGCGGTTCATGGCGAAAATCGAGTCGAAGTCGTTCGCCGAGACCACAAGCGCGCGCTGGGCGTGCTGGAGCGGGGTGGCAAAGCCGCCGCACACCACGTCGCCCAGGACGTCGAAGACCACCACGTCCGTGTCGTCCAGAAGGTGGTGTTCCTTCAGGAGCTTGACCGTCTGGCCCACCACGTAGCCGCCGCAGCCGGTTCCGGCCGGGGGGCCGCCCGCCTCAACCGCCAGAACGCCGTTGTAGCCGGGGAACACGAAGTCCTCGGGCCGGAGTTCCTCGGAGTGGTAGTTCACGGATTCCAGCACGTCGATAACGGTGGGAATCAGCGACTTGGTGAGGGTGAAGGTGGAGTCGTGCTTGGGGTCGCAGCCGATCTGGATCACCCGCTTGCCGAGCTTGGAAAAAGCGACCGAAAGGTTGGACGAGGTGGTGGACTTTCCAATCCCCCCCTTGCCGTAGATGGCAAACACCTGGGCCCGCCCGACGTCGAGGTCCGGTTCAAACTGAACCTGGACGCTGCCTTCTCCATCAAGGTGCAAATCCTCTTGCACGCGCCTGTCTCCTTGAAAAAACGGTAAATGAGCGGAAGGGGGAACGCCGCACTAGGCGGCGTCCTCCGACACGTTCTCCATGGCGTCCTCGAGCTCCTCGGAAGCGTTGCGAAGCGCTTCCAGGGTGGCCTCGTCGGGCTCCCAGTACTTGCGCTCGTGGGCTTCCAGCAGGCGGTTGGCCACCCGGGCCGAGGCCTGGGGGTTCAGCTTGCCCAGACGCTCGCGCATCTTCTCGTCGAGCATGAAGGTCTCGGTGATGTGCTGGTAGACCCAGGGCGCGACCTGCCCGGTGGTCGCCGACCAGCCCAGGGTGTTGGTCACGTGGGCCTCGATCTGGCGCACACCCTCGTAGCCGTGCTCCAGCATGCCCTCGTACCACTTGGGGTTCAGGACACGGGTGCGGGTCTCGAGAGCCACCTGCTCCGCCAGCGAGCGGACCTTGCCGTCGCCCTTGGTCTGGTCGCCGATGTAGACCGGAACCTCCTCGCCGCCCTTCGCCCGGGACACGGCCTTGGAGATGCCGCCCAGGGTGTCGAAGTAGTGGTCGATGGTGGTGACGCCCAGCTCCATGGATTCCAGGTTCTGGTAGGCCAGGTCCACGTCCGAGAGCATGGTCTGGAACAGCTCGGCCTGCGCCTGCGAGCGACCGTTGACCCCGTAGGCGAAGCTCTTGCGCCGGGTGAAGGTGTCGGCCAGCTCGTCGCCGCCCTCCCAGCGCCCGGAGTCCACAAGCAGGTTCACGTTCGAGCCGTAGGCTCCGTCCGCGTTCGAGAACACCCGCAGCGCGGCCGTCTCGAAGTCACAGCCCTGCTTGGCCATGTAGGCCAGGGTGTGCTTGCGCACGAAGTTCATCTCGTCGGGCTCGTCGGCGCGGGCGGCAAGCAGGGCCGCCTCTGCCAGCAGACGGGTCTGGAGCGGCAGAAGGTCGCGGAAAATGCCCGACAGGGTCATGACCACATCCACGCGGGGACGGGTCATCTCCTCGGCCGGGATCAGTTCCGCCCCGCACAGGCGCCCGTAGTTGTCGAACCGGGGACGCGTGCCCATCAGGGACAGGGCCTGGGCCACGGGGACACCCTCGTTCTTGAGATTGTCCGCGCCCCACAGGACCATGGCGACGGTCTCGGGGCAGGCGCCACCGTTGTCCGCCTTGTGGCGCTCGATGATCAGGTCCGCGTGACGGCGACCGTCCTCCATCGCGTAGCGCGACGGAATGCGGAACGGATCGAAGCCGTGCATGTTGCGTCCCGTGGGCAGAACCGCGGGGGAGCGCAGCAGGTCGCCGCCGGGGGCCGGGCGCACATAGCGGCCGTCCAGCGCCACAACCAGGGCCGGAAGCTCGTGATCCTCGGACAGGAGCCCGTTGATGCGGGCCAGATCCGCCCAGGCCTCGCGGGCCTTCTCGTCCTTTCCGGCGATCTTCTCGGGCTTCTCCCCGGCGAAAAGACGGTCCAGATCCTCTTTCGAGGCCTTGAAGCCGTGGGTCGCCTCGCACATGGCGCCCAGAAGATCCTTGCGCTCGTCCGCCGACGGCGGCTTGCCGATCACGTGCAGGCCGAAGGGAATGTTGGTCTGCTCGACCTCAAGCAGCTTGGTCCAGAGCTCGTCCACCTTGTGAGCCGCATCCTCGCCCCAGAGGGGTTCGGCCTCGGCCAGTTCCAGCTCGGCGGCCTGGGCCTGGATCACGTCGATCATGCGGAAACGCTCGCTCTCGTCGTCGTCCGGGCCGCTGGAGCGCCAGCGCTGGAGCGAGGACTTGAGCTCCTGGAGCCCCTTGTGCAGACCGGCCTCGGTCACGGAGGGCGTCAGGTAGGTGATGAGCGTGGCCGACCCGCGCCGCTTGGCCAGCGAGCCCTCGGACGGGTTGTTCGAGGCGTAGAAGTAGAAGTTCGGCAGATCCCCGATCAGACGCTCGGGCCAGCACTTGCCGGACAGGGCCGTCTGCTTGCCGGGCATGAACTCCAGCGCGCCGTGCATGCCGAAGTGCAGCACCGCGTCCACGTCCATCACCTCGCGCAGGTAGCGGTAGAACGCCGCAAACGCGTGGGTGGGCGCAAAACCGCGCTCGAACAGAAGGCGCATGGGGTCACCCTCGTAGCCGAAGGTCGGCTGGATGCCCACAAACACATTCCCGAACTGCTGGCCCAGGACAAAGATCGTGGCGCCGTCCGTCAGGTCACGGCCGGGAGCCGAGCCCCACTGGGCCTCGATGTCCGCCAGGTACTTCTCGCGCCGGACGTGGTCGTCCGTGGGGATGCGCACATGCACGTTGGCAGGCGCACCGAACTTGGAGGCATTGCCGCCCTGGATCATCTTGCGCAGGGCGTCCGGGCTTTCCGGAACCTCGCCCACGTCGTAGCCCTCGGCCTTCATGCGGTTGAGGGTGTTGAACAGGGACTCGTAGACCGAAAGATAGGCCGCCGTTCCCGTCGCCCCCGCGTTGGGCGGGAAGTTGAACAGGATAATGGCCACCTTGCGATCCTGCCGCGCCTTCCGGCGCAGGCGGATCATCTTCAGCACACGGCCCACCAGGGTCTCGACCCGCTCGGGCTCGGCGCACATCTCGTGGCCCTGCCGGTCGTCGGCGCCATCGGCCCGGCCCCCGTACAGCATGGGGTTGATGCAGCCGTCCAGCTCGGGAATGGCCATCATCATGGTGGCTTCCACGGGCATCAGGCCGCGCTCCGACTCCTTCCACTGGGAGAGGGTCTGGAACTCCACCGCCATGGTGGTCATGTAGGGCACGTCCAGCCGGGAGAGGATCTCCTCGGCGGCGTGGGAGTCGTTGTAGGCCGGTCCGCCCACCAGGGAGAACCCGGTCAGGGACAGAAGCAGGTCGATGGTGGGACGGCCCGCCTTGTCGAAGAAGAACTCCTCGACCGCCGGGCGGTTGTCGAGCCCGGCCGCGTAGGCCGGAATGACCCGCAGGCCCTTCTCCTCGAGGGCCGTGATGACCGCGTCATAGTGCTCGGTGTTGCCCGCCAGAACGTAGGAGCGCATCAGCAGAAGGCCCACCGTTCCCTTCGAGCCATCCACCGCCGGCAGATGGGAGAGGTCGTCCGTCACCCGGGTCTCGAGCCGCGGGTGGTAGAGACCGGTTTCCGGGTACTCCACCGGCGCTGCGGGCTTGAGGGTGCCCTTCAGGTGGGCGTGGCGCCCCCGTGCGTAGCGGTCGATCAGGAAGCGGACCATGTTGACCAGGTTGTCGTCGGACCCGGCCAGCCAGTACTGGAGCGCGATGAAATAGGCCCGCAGGTCCTGGGCCTTGCCGGGAATCAGGCGCAGCAGCTTGGGCAGCCGCTTGAGCATGGCCATCTGGTTTGCGCCGCCCTCCGAGCTCTTGCCCTTGTCGCCGCGCAGGCGCTTGAGCATGGCCAGGGGGCCGCGGTTCGCGCCCTCGAAGGTGAAGTCGCCCATCTTGGTCAGATTGACGATCTGCCCCTCCGCCAGCGCACCGAACAGCGCGTAGCAGTGGTCGCGGCGCGCCTCGAGGGCGGGCCGGATGGCCTGGATCTGGTCGTCCAGGAACAGCATGGTGGCGACGATGATGTCGGCCTGGCCGACGTCCGCAACCGCCTGCTCGAGGGCACGGGGATTGTCCGCCCACTCGACGGCGGCGTGCATGTTCAGCTCGATCCCCGGAATGTCCCGCACCAGATCCGCGCGGGCCCGTGCGACGGCACCGGCAAGGTGCCCGTCCAGGGTGATAATAACGACGCGCAGGGGCGCGCGCCGGTCAGCTTCCGAAATGGGCTTTTGCATCGTAGAGCGTCTCTATAGAAATGCGCGCAAGACCGCGTTCCGCAGCGTAGCGCTCCGTGTTACGACGTGCCTTCCCCCGTACGAAGAAGGGGATCTTTTTCAGCTCGCGTTCCGCTTCGGGCTCCCAGACAGGCGCCCCGTCACCCGAGGCCCCGCCGGATGCGGACGACGGGCTGTCCCCGTCGGCTTCCGCCACAGCGGTCGCGGGCTCTGCCAGTGCCTCGTCGCCGCGGGGGACAACGCCCCCCACAAGGTGCGACGCACCGGCGCCCGCGTGGAACTCGAAGTCCTCACGGAACATGCCAAGCAGGTGTTCTTCCAGCCCCATCATAAGCGGATGGACCCAGGTATCAAACAGTACGTTTGCTCCCTCGACACCCATCTGCGGTGCGTAGCGGGCCGGAAAGTCCTGGACGTGGACGGGCGAACTGATCACCGCACAGGGAACACCCAGCCGCTTGGCAATGTGGCGTTCCATCTGGGTTCCCAGAACGATCTCCGGGCGGGCCTCCTCAATGGCGGCCTCCACCTCCAGGTAGTCGTCAGAAATCAGGGCCTCGACGCCGTACTTTTCGGCGCAGGCCCGCACGTCCCGGGCAAACTCCCGGGAGTACGTCCCAAGCCCCACCACGGCAAACCCCATCTCCTCGGCGGCAACCCGGGCACAGGCCATCACGTGGGTTGCGTCGCCGAACAGGAAAACACGCTTTCCTGTCAGGTAGTTGGAGTCCACCGAGCGGGAATACCAGGGCATCCGCAGGCGGGGATCGTCCAGCGCGGGGACGGTCTCCAGCCCCGCCACCCGGGCGACCTCGGCCAGGAAGTCCCGCGTGGCGCCCACACCGATGGGCACCGTGCGCACCGAGGGCTGGCCGAACGCGCGCTCCAGGAACCGGGCGGCGGTGTCGGCAATCTCGGGGTAGAGGACAACGTTGAAATCCGCCTCGCCCAGGCGCGCCAGGTCATGGGCGCTGGCCCCGAGGGGCGCGACCACGTTCACCCGGACGCCGCACAGGTCCAGCAGCTTGCGGACCTCCTCGACGTCGTCGCGGTTCCGGAATCCGAGGGAAATCGGGCCCAGGATGTTGCACGAGGGGGCTGCCCCCTCGGGCCGGGGCGGACGCTTGCCCCCCGGCGGAGCCTTGGGCCCCGCAATGCCGCGCACCAGGGAGTGGAACGCCTCGGAGGCACCCCAGTTGTCCTTGCGCATGTACGAGGGCAGCTTGAGGGGCACCACGGGCACGGGCAGGCCCACGGCCTTTCCGAGCCCGCCCGGATCGTCCTGGAGAAGCTCGCCCGTGCAGGTCTCGGCCGTCAGGATCACCTGGGGCCTGAAGCGCTCGTAGGCCTTTCTCAGGGTGTCCTGGAACAGGGCGGCGGAATCCCCGCCCATGTCGCGGGCGTCAAAGCTGCTGTAGGTCACCGCCGGGCGCGAGGGCCGGCGCTCGACCATGGTAAACAGAAGGTCGGCGTAGGAATCCCCGGACGGCGCGTGAAGGACGCAGTGGACGCCCTTCATCGACGACGCAACCCGGATGGCCCCCATGTGGGGCGGTCCCTCGTAAGTCCAGACCGTCAAGTGCATGCTGTCACACCTTCAAGAGGGATTTGCGAACGAGAGGACGGGCAAAGATTCCCGCAAGGTCGCCCGCCTGATCGTATCCGTGAACCGGCGTGAACACCAGTTCGATGGACCATTTGGTGACGCGGCCCTGGGCCTCCAGCGCGTTGGCCAGCCCCAGACCGCAGACCGTCAGGTCCGGCTTCAGGTCCAGACAGCGGGCCATCTGCTCGTCCACATCCGGGGCCTCGCTGAGACACGGGTCCGAGCCCAGCAGGGGGAGCTCCGCATCCAGAAGGGACCGGTTGAAGTAGGGCGTGGCAATGTCCGTCGGACGCATTCCCAGTTCCCGGGCCAGGAAACGGGCCATGGGAATTTCCAGCTGGGAGTCCGGGAAGAAGAAGATCGTCTTGCCCTCGAGGGTTTCCCGGTGATGCTCGAGCGCCTTTTTCGCCCGCGCCCGGCCCGGAGCCGTGACCTCGTCAAACCGCGCCGGATCCACGCCGAAGGCGTCCGCCGCGGCCTTCAGCCAGAGGGTCGTACCCTCCTCGCCAAAGGGGAACGGGGCCGACAGCCGGCGCGCGCCGCGACGCTCCAGCGCCTGGACCGTCTCGCCCACAAAGGGCTGGGCGGCCAGAACCAGGGTCTCGGGGCCCACCGCAGGCAGGGGCTCGGACGTGCGCGACGGCAGGAAATGAACAGGCCCGACGCCCATGGCCTCGAACAGGCGGCGGAACTGGTCCTCCACCACATCCGGAAGGCACCCGGCCACCACGAGGGAGCGACCGGCGCTGTCCGCCGGCTCGGCCTGCTCGGCCACCAGGGAGGCAAGGCACGAATCCTCGCCCTGGGTGAACGTCGTGTCCAGGCCCGAGCCCGTGTAGGCCAGCACCCGGGTCTTGGGCGCAAGACGCCCGCTCAGCCGGTGGGCCGCGCGCTTGAGGTCGATCCGGATCACGTCCGACGGGCACGAGGCCACGAGGAACAGCAGCCGGATATCCGGGCGGCGCTCCAGAAGACGGGTCACGATCCGGTCGAGCTCCTCCTGGGCGTCGGCCATTCCGGCCAGGTCACGCTCCTCGAGGACAGCGGTGCCGAACCGGGGCTCGGCGAAGATCATCACCCCCGCCGCCGACTGGATCAGGTGCGCACAGGTGCGCGAGCCCACGATAAGGAAAAAGGCGTCCTGGATCTTGCGGTGCATCCACACCACCGACGTCAGGCCGCAGAAAACGGACCGGGGCCCACGGTCGCGGTAGGCCTCCGGACACGGGGCCTCGACCCCGTTCAGCGTGATGGCGCTCATGCACTCGCTCCGGCGCGGCGCTTGGCGTCCTCACGGGCGCCCTGAAGCCGGGCCATGCGGAGCTTCCACAGGAACTGCCCCGCGTTGATGACATACGTGCCGTAGGCCGCAAGAGCGATCATCATCTGGACAAACGGATCCGCGCCCGTGAACAGCGCCACCAGGTACGCCGTGTGCAGCGCGATCACAAGCATGGAGAACACGTCCTCCCAGAAGAACGCGGGGGCAAACAGGTATTTGCCGAACACCACCTTCTCCCAGATGGCTCCGGTGACCATGATGGAGTAGAGGATCAGGGTCTTGATCACGATGGAGACCGTCGCCCACAGGAAGGCGCTCTCCTTCGCGGCCTCCCCATCGGGAATGCCCAGGTAGTAAACCACAAGGCCAAGACTGACGAGAAAAACAAGAAACTGAAGGGGCGCGAGAATCGCCTGGACGATTGTCCAGGGGGACTGGTCGCGCCGCGCCCTTTGTTCGGGCGTGTAGAGAGGACCCTGCACCAAGACTGCCTCACTTTTGCTGGTCGCCTCCCAGGTCCGGCACAGGACAAAAAGAGGCGGGAGCCGTCGCTCTATGGGCCCCGGGACGGGGGCCCGCTCGGGGCGATACACTAGAGGCCCCCCTTGCACGGTGTCAACCGGACTGTGGGGGAAAGCCGCCCGGGCGCACGGCTTCGGCGCGTGCTGCCGGGACGGGTGCGGGCCGGGGCACCGCCCCCTGCAACGCCGGGAACAGGGACGGGGATCCGTTCAATCCGGACGGGTTCGCGCACGGCGCCGGGACCAGCCCGGATGGCGAGTGCCAGCCCGCCGCGTGCCGGGACCGGCACCGGGCCGGACGCCGGGCCCGCCGACGAACACCGGGCCGGTGCCAAAAACCATTTCAGGTCAAGACCGAAGAACACCCGGCCACCGGACAGGGCCGAACCCGGCGGCGCCCGTCAGGGGAGCGTCAGGCCCCGACGGCCGACGGCCTCAGGGCGCGGCTCCCTGAAATCCGGTGGGCGTCAGGCTGCCGCCGATGCGAATGGGCTCGACCGCCAGGGCCAGGCCGGTCCGCTCGTCGGTCTCCACAAACAGCCCGCAGACTGTGGCCGCGCCCTCGGCAGGCGTGAGCCGCTCGGTCGGGGTCTTGCGCACAAAACGGTGGATGGACGAGCCCTTCACCATGCCGATGACCGAATCATAGTCGCCGCACATCCCGGCGTCGGTCATGTAGGCCGTTCCGCCGGCCAGAATATGGTGGTCGGCCGTGGGCACGTGGGTGTGGCCACCCACCACAAGGGACACCCGGCCATCGCAGTAGTGCCCGATGGCCATTTTCTCGCTGGTGGCCTCCGCATGGACGTCCACCACGATGGCGTTCACCCGGCCCGAGAGGGGGTGGCGGGCCAGAATCTCGTCCACAATCCGGAAGGGGCAGTCGAGAGGCTCCATGAACAGGCGCCCCATGACCTGAAGCACCAGAGCCTTGCGCCCCCGGCCCACGTCCACGACTACCGCACCCACACCGGGCGTGCCCTCGGGGAAGTTGGCCGGGCGGATCACCCGGTGTTCCCGGTCGATATAGGGGATCAGGTCGCGCTGGTCCCAGACGTGGTTGCCCATGGTGATCACGTCCACGCCGCCCGCGAGGAAGGTCTCGGCATGCTTGGCGCCGAGCCCGAACCCATGGGTCGCGTTTTCAGCGCAGACCACCACCAGGTCCGCCCGGTAGTGCTCGCGCATGGACGGAAGAACGTTCAGGAGAGCGTCACGACCCGTGCGCCCGACCACGTCCCCGAAATACAAAATCCTCATTCCGCACCCGCTTTCAGGAACGTTTCTCCACAATCGAACAGGCCGCACTCGGTGGCCACGGCCTCCAGCCTGCGGTCGTGGGGCTCCATCGGAAGCCCCTCAACCTGCTGGCAGGAAAAGGCCAGCCCAAGGGTGCGAACCTCCTGCCCGCCCGCCCCGGCCAGAGCCTCGAGCGTGCGGTCGTAATAGCCCCCGCCCTGACCCAGACGGCCACCGGTCCGGTCGAACCCCAGAAGGGGAACCAGAACATGATCCGGAACAACCGCCTGAGCCGTCGCCGGGGGCTCAAGGGCCCCACAGGGACCGGCCTCAAGGATATCCCCGAAAGTCCATGCGCGAAAGCCCAGAGATGAGCCCGGATCCCGAATGACCGGAAGGGCAAGGCGGTAGCCCCGGTCCTCGAGCGCCCGCATGAGCGGCCGGGGATCCACCTCGCCGGGGATCGGCCAGTACCCGGCTACAACCGCGCCCGCGCCCTGGGGGGCAAAGCGCTCCAGCGCGAAGGGCACCAGGGCCCTGGCGGCCGCCTCGCCGTGGTCTGCGCAAAAGGTACGACGGCGAGCCCGCAAAAGGCGGCGCAGGCCGGTCTTGTCCATGATCTGAGCGCCGGACACCCGGAGCCTCCCTCTGATCGCGTGCGCACGGGGCCCGGGCCTCCCGCACATCGTGTGTCCGGATTCGCATCCGGATCTCCAAAAAGGCGCCGGGTGCCGGACCGGCGGCCAACCGCCGCACTCCCCCGCCCCCGGATGCCCGCGTGCACCCCGCAAAGGCGCCGGGTGCGCCCCGGGTGCGCGCCACATCCCATACGCGCGACGTGTGCGCCACATGCAGCCTGCACACACTCCGCGCTTCCGCACACAGATACGGCCCGCGTGCGCCGTTACCGTACCGCAGCCCCATGGGATCCATGCCTCCGCCAGCCCGGCAGCACTCTGCGAACGGACCGGGCAGCTCCCGGCCAGACCACGCTGGCGCCAGGAGAGGGGTAAAACAGCGGACCCCAAGCCCGCGGCGTCCGGCTTGCGGGTCATCCTCCCCCGCATCACCCCGAACGGGCGCCCCGCGCGCTCCCCGGGCGCGGCGCACCGAGCCCGATGCGCGGACATCCTGCCCCGCACCGTCCGGGGCAATGCCCGCCCACGGCGGCGCAAGCGCACTGCAAGCCGCCATCATGGCAAAAAAGAAGGGCGGCGGAAACACCGCAGCCCTTTGAAGACCCAAAGAAAAAAGGAGTTAGGTGTGCGGCCGCCATAAAGACCGTGGGTACGCGACCTCCACTCGGGCCGCAGGCACTTACGTGGGCGCCATATGGCCGGACCAGGGTCCGGTCAGGGACAGCTCCCGAAAAGAATCGTATAGCCCCCGGGAGTGTGCTTGCCTCACGCATCCAACAGCGTCCGCACAGTCTTATACTAACCCCGACGGGGAGATTTCGCAATGGTCCGGCGAAAATTTATCGCCGTGGGAGGCGGAATTTTCGCAAGGGCCCGGCGAAAATTTATCGCCGTGGGAGACGGGATTTTCGCAAGGGTCCGGCGAAAATTTATTGCCGTCGGGAGGCGGGATTTTCGCAAGGGTCCGACGAAAAATTCTCTCCGCCGGGACGGGTTTTTCGCACGCCAAGCCGACCGGACTCCCCGAGCCCTGGACGGGTGTCAGGAAAGGGTGTCAGGGGAGCGTCAGGTGCGCTCCAGCCCCTCGGCGATTCCCTCGATCCGGCTTGTGAGACGCTCGATCACCCGGGCCAGCTTTTCCTCGGCCAGCTCGCGGGCGCTGGGACCGTCCCCGTCCTCGTCCGGCCCGGCCCCCAGGGCCTTGCGCAGGTCGTGAAGCTCGGCCGAGACGTCCGACAGCTCGTCGGCGATCAGCAGGGACACCATCACGAACATCAGGTTCTCGTGGACATGGCCCACAGAGGACAGAAGCTGGCGGCAGCGGTGGTCCACGTACTGCCCGAGCCGGACAAGATGCTCCTCCTGGCCGTCCTCACAGGCGATGCGGTACGTCTTGCCGTTTATCTGTATCGGAAGGGTGGGCATAATCGTCCTGGCCTCATACTGGGAAGTCCGGTTCCTTGGGGTTCGTCCGGAAGTATACACGTCCCGGGATTTCTAAAAACGCTCTTTTTCCGGGGGGCACATGGGCCTGCGCCCGGCTCCTGGCCTGACCGGACAGACCGGGCCTTCCACAGACAGGGCCCGCGAGCCCGGGCGGGCCGGGGAGCGCAAGGCCCGGTTCCTCAGGAGCCCAGAACGCCCCGCACCCGGACGATCGCCTTCTCGACCCGGCGGGAGACCGTGTCGGATATGGTCAGAAGGTTCTGGTAGTTGGCCCGCAGATCCTCGATCTCGCGCCGCAGCTGTTCCTCCTGGGACGAGGGGAACCCGTCCCGGGGATCGCGCGGCTCCTTCAGTCCGATGGTCGCAGCGTCCAGCCTGTCCACCGCCCGGCTGAGCCCGTCCAGGGCCTGCTCGATGCGGTCCAGCTTGTAAATCGCGATTTCCTTCTCCAACACCCTGCCCCGTTTGCCTGGTCGTTCCTGCCCCGTGGGGCCTCCGGCGAACTATGCCCGCGAAACGTCTGCCGGTCAACGTTCCGGCCCGGCCCGGAGGCGGCCGCACCGCAACATTACGGAAGATTAACCCCCAATCCGGCCAAAATTAACGATAACGCCGGCGATTCAAGGGCGTTACCCCCTGTTGCGGTTGCCCCGTTCCATGGTATGAACCCTACGTTCAAAGAGATCCTTCACGTCATGCCGATCCCGTCCGGCGGGACGGCCCCTGAAAAGAACCGAGCAAGAGAGAACTCCCCATGTCGAATCCCGCCATCGACAGCGAAGCCATCCGGACGCTGGCGAACCTTCTGGTTGAAACCGGCCTGACCGAAATCGAGTACGACAACGGAAAGGTCCGCCTGCGGGTTGCCAAAACCGCGCCGGCGGTTCAGGCGACCGCACCGGTTGCTGTCCCCGTGGCCGCCGCGGCCGCAGCTCCCGCCCCCCAGGCCGCCGCAGCCGGCGACCCGGGCGACCACCCCGGCGCCGTCAAGGCTCCCATGGTGGGCGTGATCTACCACGCTCCCGAGCCGGGTGCCCCTCCGTTCATCCGCACCGGAGACCGGGTCACCGAAGGCCAGACCCTCTGCCTGATCGAGGCCATGAAGACGTTCAACCCGGTTCGCGCGACCCGCTCCGGCACCGTTGCCGCCATTCTGGTGGACGACGCCACGCCGGTCGAGTTCGGCGAGCCGCTCGTCATCATCGAGTAAAGCGCGGACGCTTCCCTCCGCGTCCTTGTATCCGGCTTCAGGGATATCGCCTTATGTTCGAGAAAGTACTTATCGCCAACCGCGGCGAGATTGCCCTGCGCATCCATCGCGCCTGCCGGGAGCTGGGGATCCGGACCGTCGCCGTCCACTCCACGGCGGACTCGGAGGCCATGCATGTGCGCCTTGCCGATGAGTCTGTGTGCATCGGCCCGCCCTCCTCCCGGGAAAGCTACCTCAATCCGGCAGCGATCCTGTCGGCCGCCACCATCACCGGAGTGGACGCCATCCACCCGGGCTACGGCTTCCTGTCCGAGAACGCGGACTTCGCCGAGATGGTGGAGGCCCACGGCTTTGCCTTCATCGGCCCCACCCCCGAGATCATCCGCATGATGGGGGACAAGATCCAGGCCAAGCGCGCCGCGATCAAGGCGGGCCTGCCCGTTGTCCCCGGCTCGGACGGCGCCGTGCGCAGCGAGGCCGAGGCCCGGGAGCTGGCCCGCGAGTTCGGCTACCCCATCTTGTTCAAGGCCACAGCCGGAGGCGGTGGCCGCGGCATGAAGGTCGCCACCTGCGACGAGGAAATCGACGAGGCCTTCCGCACCGCCCGTGCGGAGGCCGGCGCCGCCTTCGGCAACCCGGACGTCTATATGGAGAAGTTCCTGGGCGCGCCGCGGCACATCGAGATCCAGGTCCTGGGGGACAACCACGGCGGTGCCGTGCACCTGGGCGAGCGTGACTGCTCGCTCCAGCGCAAGCACCAGAAGGTTCTCGAGGAGGCCCGCTCCCCCGCCCTGAACGAGACGGAGCGCACCCGCATCGGCGAGATCGCCCGCAAGGCGGTCGTGCACCTGGGCTACACCAACGCCGGGACCATGGAGTTCCTCTACGAGAACGGCGAGTTCTACTTCATCGAGATGAACACCCGTCTCCAGGTGGAGCACCCGGTCACCGAGATGATCACGGGCATCGACCTGGTGCGCGAGCAGATCCGCATCGCCTCCGGAGCGCCCCTGGGCTACACCCAGGAGGACATCCGCTTCTACGGCCACGCCATCGAGTGCCGCATCAACGCCGAGGATCCGGAAACCTTCGCGCCCTCTCCGGGCCGGGTGACGGACTTCCACCAGCCCGGCGGCATGGGCGTGCGTGTGGACTCGGGCCTGTATCAGGGCGTCCGCATCCCCCCCTACTATGACAGCATGATTGCCAAGCTGATCGTCCACGGGGCCACGCGGAACGAGTGCCTGATGCGCCTGCGCTGCGCTCTGGACGAGTTTGTGATCGAGGGCATCAAGACCACCCTGCCCCTCCACCGCAAGCTCATGGGCTCCCCCGACTTCCTGGACGGGGCCTACGACATCCACTGGCTGGAGCGGTTTGTGGACGGGGGCTGAGGCCCTTGCCCGAACCGTCCACCAGGACACAGAAAAAGCCCGGCCGCTCACGCAGCCGGGCTTTTTTGCATTCGGGGATCAGGGGAAATCCAGGGGGCTGTTGGGCACGCTCCCGGACGGATCTTCAGGGGAATGCAAGGGGGCCGAACGGCACCTGAGAGGGATCTTTGGGGGAAGCCGGGTGAACCGCCCTGGACCCCGGGGGAACCGCCCGGGCCCCCTGGGGAATGCGGGGGCCTGTTGGGCGCGCTCCCGGAAGGATCCGAGGGTAACCACCCAGCAACCGGACGGGATCCGGGCGCGGGGGAAAGCCGCAAGCCCCACGGACCCGCACAGGCCCGGCGCGCTCGCGACCCCGCTTCCCGCAGTGCCTCAGTGGCTGCAGCAGCCGCACCAGGGGGCAACGCTGTCGTCACCGGTGAAGGGCACGGTCACGTTGTCGATCAGGCGGGTCTGCCCCAGGTAGACCGCGCCCAGAAGCCGCGCCGGACGGGAGGGATCAACCTCGGTGACCGGCTCGAAGGTGTCGGCGTCCCGCAGCTCCATGTAGTCGATGGCGGTGAAGCCGGCGTTCGACAGGGCAATCTTGGCGCAGTCGATGCACTTCTGGAGGCCCCGGGTCTGGATGCCGCACTTCTCGCGCTCCACGTCGGACATCATGCACTTCGAGATGTTGACCAGGCTGCGGTAGAACAGGGGGGCGATTTCCCGTTCCTCGTCGGTGAGGTACTGGTTGCGCGAGGACAGGGCAAGGCCGGAGGCATCCCGCTGGGTCGGCGCGGGCACGATGCGGGCCGGTATGTCCAGATCCCGCGCCAGACGGCGGATCACCAGAAGCTGCTGGTAGTCCTTCTCGCCGAAGATGGCAATGTCGGGCATGACCCGGATCAGGAGCTTGGTCACCACGGTGGCCACGCCCCGGAAGTGGCCCGGGCGGCGATCCCCGCACAGCCCGCGGGAGACCCCCTCGACCGTGACGTTGGTGGCGTAGCCCTCGGGGTACATGTCCTCCACGGAGGGCGCATACAGCATGCTGGCGCCGACCTCCCGGAGCTTCTTCGCGTCATCCTCCAGGGACCGGGGATAGCGCTCGAAATCCTCGCCCGGACCGAACTGGGTCGGGTTCACAAAGACGGAGACAACCACCTTGTCCGCCTGCTCCAGAGCCATGCGAACCAGCGCCAGGTGCCCCTCGTGCAGGGCTCCCATGGTGGGCACCAGGGCGACCTTCAGGCGCTGGGCCCGCCAGGCCATGGTTTTCCGCCTCAGGGCCGCGGTGTCGTGAACGACCTCCAGGTCGGAAGTCGGACGGGAGGAGCCGGACGTCTCGTTCTGTGCATTTGTCATGAAGAAGCGGTCTCGAAAAAGTTGAGGACAAATCGGCTGGAAAAAACAGGAACAAAAAGGCCGGTCTGCCCCCTAGAGGGGCGCAACCATCTCGGCCGTACCGGGGAACCGGCGATTTTTCACATCGTCGGCGTAGGCGGCAACCGCCCGGTCAACCTCCCCGGCAAGGGAGGCATACTGGCGGACAAAACGGGGCGTGAACTCGGTGAACAGGCCCAGAAGATCCTCGGCCACAAGGATCTGGCCATCACACTCCACCGAGGCACCGATACCAATGGTCGGCACAGTCACCGTGCGGGTGATCTCCCGGGCCAGCGCCGCAACGGTTCCCTCGATCACGATGGAGAAGGCACCGGCGTTTTCCAGGGCGCGGGCGTCCGCAACAATCTGCTCGGCCGCGCGGGCGTCACGACCCTGGGTCCGGTAGCCGCCCATGACGTTCACCATCTGGGGCCGAAGGCCGATGTGACCCATCACGGGAATGCCGCGCAGAACCAGGTACTCGACGGTCTCGGCCATTTCCTCGCCGCCCTCGATCTTCACGGCCTGGGCGCCGCTCTCGGCAAGAAGGCGGGCCGCGTGGCGGAAGGTGACGCCGGGGCCCTCGCCGGTGGTGCCGAAGGGCATGTCCACAACGACCATGGCGCGGCGCGAGGCCCGGACAACGGCCGCCCCGTGGCGGATCATCATGTCCAGGGTCACGGACAGGGTGGTGTCCATGCCGTAGACCACCATGCCCAGGGAATCCCCAACCAGAAGGAAGTCACAGTGGGGGTCCAGCAACCGGGCCATCGGCGCCGTGTAGGCCGTCAGCGACACGAGCGGCGTCCCGCCTTTCCGTGCAAGGACGTCGTTCACGCTGAAGCGTTTGATTTTCTCTCCTGCAGCGCTCATTTCAAGAAGCTCCCCCCCACGAGCGGTCCCGGATAGCGGGTTCTTGTACCCGCTCCACCGGCAAAGGGGAAGGAAAAGGTACCAATGTGGCGCTTTTCAGGCCCTTTGCAGGAGAAACCGCGAAAAGCGGACACAGGGCACCTAATTCATAAACTGCTCGTTCAAGATCCGGTCCTCGAGGTTGTGCTCCGGATCAAACAGCAGGTTCAGGGAGATCGAGCGCTTCTCCCGGATGGCCACCCGCTCGATGGAGCGCACCTCGGTAAAGTCGGCGGACACGGACACGGGCCGCTTCTCCCGCTGCAGAACCTCGATCACCACCTGGGCCCGGTTCAGGAGCACGGCGCCGCGCCAGCGCCGGGGACGAAAGGCGCTGATGGGGGTCAGGGCCAGCACATTGGCCCCGAGCGGCAGGATGGGCCCGTGAGCCGAGGCATTGTAGGCCGTGGACCCGGCCGCGGTGGACAGGAGAACCCCGTCGCAGACCAGTTCCTCCAGCCGGACCTTTCCGTCCACGATCAGGCGCAAGATGGCGGCCTGGCGGCTTTCGCGCAGCAGGGCGACCTCGTTGATGGCCAGAGCCACCACCTTCTGCCCGTCCACGGTGGTGGCGTGCATCTCCAGGGGGTGAAGGGTGACGGGCTGGGCGCACCGCAGGCGCTCCAGAAGGTTGTCCTCCGAATAGGCGTTCAGCAGGAAGCCGACCGACCCCCGGTTCATGCCGAAAATGGGCACGCGGCTCTGGAGATGGGCGTGAAGGGTCTCCAGCATGAACCCGTCCCCTCCAAGGGCCACGATGATGTTGGCCTCGGACGGGGGAACCCACTCATAACGGGCCTTCAGGCGCCCGATCGCCTCCTGGGCTGCGGCAATCGGTGCCGCGACAAACGCAATACGCAGGGGATCGGAGGCCGGCATCAGTTCACCTTGCACAGACCGTTGTCGAGAAGGGTCAGCTTGATCGTTGTGGCCGCCTCGATGGGAGGATAGTCGCGGTAGTCTCCGCTGTCGTTCCTCAGGCGCAGATCCCACTGGCCGACCGTGTCGTCCACGAGGGGAAGCCTCCAGGTCTCGCCGGGGCCCATGCAGCTGGTGCCAAAACTCAGCTCGGTCCAGTTCTCCTGCCCCCGGGGCGAGAGATAGGCATAGCAGTAGGCCTCCTTCGAGGCGTTCACGATCTGGATGCTGCGGTTGCCGGCGCCGGCCTCTGCGGGCAGGCCCAGGACCAGGACGGCGGCCAGAAGGGCCCACACCGCCAGCCCCCGCGCCAGAGCCGCCGACCGGGCGGACACGCGAAAGCCGGACCAGCCCCCCGACCGGGCGGACGGGGCCTCTGCCCTGCCGACCGGAGAGCCGGAACGGGGGCCCGAGCGGGCACCGGCCAGGGCACCGACCATGGCACCACGGTGGGCAGCGGTCCGGGCGCCACGATGCAAACCGGGCCCACTGCGGGACAGCGCAGCGGCGCGCAGGGCCTCACGGCCCACGGACCGCCCTCCCCGCCCCCGGGATCCTGATCGTTGAAAGGCGGGGACCATCACGCCCGCGATCGTCTTCAGAGTCATTGTCGCCGTCTTCCACACGGAGTTTCCACAGGGCATGCCCGAACCGTCGTTGAAAGCAATTCTAACCGACTCTGAGGGGGCAAGACAATCATCGTTCGGACGCCCCTGCCCTCTGCGCCCCGGCGCGCACATCCGACGAAACAGACACAGGGTCCAGAACAGCAATCTAGACCAGCGCTCCATACCCCGGCGCGACCCGGGCCCCTTCCCTCTGCCGGAGAGAAGCGCGCTCCAGAAGCCGCGACAGCACACCGCCAGCACACTCGCGGTCCGGCTGGCTGCACCCGCTCGTGATCCCCAGGCAGTCACCCCGCTGTCTGTGATGTGCACGGGACACGGGTCCCAGGCGTCGTCACGGCGGGTCACACAGACGCTGGAGTTTCTCAAGAACCCGGGGATCCAGGTCCACCTCCGCCGCACTGTCATAGATCTTCACGGCAATCCGTCCGTCCCGGGCCTGACGGACAACAACGGGCCAGGAAATAAAATCCACAGCGCCCCGCTTGATTTCCAACAGTCCCAGCTCGGTCGGCCAGGTCTCGGGAAACCCGGGCAGCGGTACAGTGCGCCGTGCAACGATCCTGGCCAGCGGGTCCAGGAGGCCATCCAGATCTTTCGGCCTGATGCAGTGTCGCGGTTTCTTGCCGGAGCGGTACGTCACCAGAATCGAAAACGGGGCGCCGGAGGCCGATCTTTGGGCCGTTACGTCCACAGTGTCATTGGAAAACCCGATAACCATGACGTCATCGTCCTCGTGGGGCACAATGGGCGCTCCGGCCTCGAACTCCACGGGCAGGTCATTGTAGATCGTCAAACCCACGACACCCGCGATCGTGACGAGACAGCCCAAAAGCAGTCCTGTTGCGACGCCGCACCCGATTTTCGTCTTCACTCCCATTCCACGACACCCTTTCTCTTTTGCGCCCCGGCCCGGTAACCCGCAGAACCGCCGTGTGTACACCGGTTCGGGCCGTGTGCACTCAGGACGCCCGGGGCGGATCCGCCAGGTGTCCGGCGCGGGCCAGGAGATCGCGCACAATCACCGAGGCGGCCAGAAGCCCGGCCGAGGCCGGCACAAACGTCAGGCTCCCGGGCACCGCCGTCTCCGGGTTCCACCGCCGGGGCATCTCCCGCGACCAGATCACCCGCACGCCCGACGTGACCCCCTCGGACCGCAGGCGCTTGCGGACCACCCGGGCCAGCGGGCAGGTCTCGGTGCGGGCGATGTCAGTGCAGGTCAGGAACTCGGGAGCGATCTTGTTCCCCGTTCCCATGACCGAAACGAACGGAAGCCCCCGCGCGCGGGTCTCCAGGCACAGGTCCACCTTGGCCGCCACGTCATCGACCGCATCAATCACGGCATCATACCCCGGGCCAAAGAGCGCCCCGAACCCGCCGGGCTCATAGCGGCGGGTGTCCACCTGCACCTGGCAGTCCGGGTTGATGGCGCGGATGCGCTGGGCCATGACCTCGGCCTTCAGCTGCCCCACTGTCCCGACAAGGGCTGGGATCTGGCGGTTGATGTTCGAGGCGGCGATGGTGTCGAAATCCACCAGCCCGATGCGCCCCAGGCCGCAGCGCGCCAGGGCCTCGAGCGCGTGGGAGCCCACGCCACCGATCCCGAACACCAGAGCGGAGGAGCGCCGCAGGGCGTCGACCGCATCGGGGCCCAGAACCATTTCCATACGGGACAGATCCACAGGCGTTCCTTTCCCAGACCCCGGACGTGCGGGGGAACAGACATAAAAAAGCCCCGGCGTTCGCGCCGGGGCACCCGGGGCCGGACGAATTCTTCGTCCGGAGCACGGGATCTCGCAGCGCACTAGCGCTTGATGTTCACCAGTTCGTTCAGCATGTCGTCGGAGGTGGTGATGATCTTCGTCGCAGCCGAGTAGGCCCGCTGGGTCGTGATCATGTTCGTGAACTCCGTGCCGATATCAGCGGTGGAGGCCTCCAGGGTTCCCTGGTTGGTCTTGCCCGCAAGACCCGAGTTGGCCTCGCGCAAGGTGGGCAGACCGGACTGGGACGTGTCGATAAAGGTGTTGCCGGTGACGGCCGCAAGTCCGTTTCCGTTCATGAACGTGGCCAGCGGGATCTGGAAGATGGGCAGCCGCACGCCGTTGTCAAACTTGGCGATGACGATGCCCTCCGGGGAGATCTCGATTTCCTGGAAGTTGCCGAACTTCTTGCCGTCCTGGGTCTTGTAGTGCTCCACGAAGGCGCTGTCCAGCTGCTGCATGCCGTCCTTGGCGCCGTAGTTCCCCAGCCACTGGTTGATGCTCTGGGCCGCCGAGCCGTTCGCCCAGGCGATGTCGATGTTGGTGGTGGGGTCCGTGTCGCCTTCCTTGTCGGTCCCGAAAATCTTCATCACGTTGCCCGAACCGTCGAACCACAGGGCGCACGGGTAGTCGGCGGCGTTCTCGTTGGTGGCGACGATCTTGCCCTGATCATTGCGGTTGATCCAGGCTCCGCGCCAGTCCTGCGGCTTCAGTGCGGTCGTGTCAATGGTCGCATCGCGCAGGTCGAGGGCGAGGATCGTCCAGGGTGCGACGTCACTCCCGTCATCCTTGAGGGGATTAACCTGAAGGACGGCGGATTTTCCGGCTGTATTTCTCGTATTGGCGGTATCAACCACCATGTCCACACCGAAGGCGTTGCGCATGATCACGGCCTGGTCGGCGGTCTTGGCCTCCACCCAGGTGGCGGGGACGGTTTTGCCACCCGTCACCGTCTTGACCGAACCGGTCACCTTCACCTTGTCCAGTTTAGCCTTGGCATCCGCAAGGGTCGTTTTGGCAGTGGCCAGATCTTTCTGGGCAGTGGTCACAGCAGCTTGAAAGGGCTGAACCGCATCACCCGCGGCCTTCTTTGCCGCATCATATCCCGGCGCCCCCGGCGCGAGGGTCAGATCATAATTTGCATCATAGACCGACGTTGCGGCAACTGCGGCCATAACGTTGTCACCGGCGGTCTTTTTCGCCTGATCGTATCCCGCATCCGTCGGCGTGAGTGTCAGATCATAGCCCGCAACGTAGGCAGGATTCGCGGCAATGGCCGCGGCCCTGGCGTCTCCTGCTGCCTTTTTTACCGCATTGTATCCCGAGTCCGCCGGCGTAAGCGTCAGATCATAGCTGGCATCATAGGCCGTTGCGGCTATTGCTATGACCAGTTCAGTCTTCGCCTTGGCAAGGGCCTTGTCGGCGCTGGTCACACCTTGCTGTGCTGTGTCAACGTTGCCCTGCGCCAGAACCTCGGCCGCCGAGTCCTTGTACTTCGTGCGGGCCTCGTAACAGGTGGCCAGATGGAGGGCCCTGGCCACCTTGTCGATCATTGCCGGGAGGGTCTGCTGGCTGCTCACATCAATCGAGATGACGTTGGGCGCCCCGGCATCGGAAGGATCATCTCCCTCCGACTGGTTCAGCGGATTCGCGGTACCACCCGAAGCCGAATCGATAAACTTCAGCGTCCACTGGTTCCCATTCAGCGTCACCTTGAGGTCAGAACCGGCGGCCGGTTTCTCGGTAAAATCAAGGCGCCCGGAGGACTCGTAGACCTTGCCGAGCTGGGACTTCTGCTGGATGCTGTAGGCCCCTCTGGGCGGATCGATAAACGAATCCCAGCGCTGGCTGCCCACCTTCGTCCAGTTGTAGGACAGGCTGTGGCCAATGCCCAGCGAGTCATACATGGGAACGTTGACCCGCCGCGCCACGCCCACCTTGGCATCGCCCTGAAGGTTGATGCTCAGCTTGATGTTGCGGGTGGCCTCGGCCGAGCTCCCCAGCACGCCCACGTTCAGGGGCCGCAGGTTTTCCGGGCTCATGTCGTTGGACAGGATCGGCCGGATGACGCCCTCCTCGGTGGGGTAGGCGCGCATGTAGACATCGTCACCGATCTTGATGGTTTCCCGCGACGGATCCCCGTCCCAGGTCATCAGCGGCCAGCCCTGGAGATAGTATCCTGCCGCGTTGACGAAGTAGCCGTTCTGGTCCGTCTGGAACGAGCCCGCCCGGGTGTACAGGAACGTCCCGGTGTTGGGGCCGGGGGACACCACAAAGAAGCCCGAGCCGGCGATACCCACGTCGTTCAGGTTGGTGGTGGCCTGAAGCATGCCCTGGTTTTCGATCATCATGCGCGGACGCGCCTGCACGCCGCCCGCCGTATAGTTGAAGCGGGAGATCTGCTGGGTCACAAGGGTCTGGAACTGGGTGTCCGTCGACTTGTATCCGACCGTGTTGATGTTCGTCACGTTGTCAGCGATTGCGCCCATGGCGACGGTCTGGGCCTGAAGCCCCGACACACCCGAGAAAAGCGCTCCATACAGCGATGCCATCTTGCTTGCTCCTGCCTGTCCGCCCGGTGGGGGAAACCGTGTCTGCCCCGGGGCTCAAAACCTGAAAAAGTGCGGGAATGCGGGGACGGGCCCCCTGTCTTCCGTGAAACTGTACCGGTCCTGTCCTGGACCCGCCGCGGCCCGGGGTCTTCTTGTCCCCGGTCTCGGCAGCGGTGTCCCGGGATCCCTAGGCCTTCTTGTCCTTGTCCTTGTCGGCGTCCGCGGTCTTGTCCTTGCCCTTGTCCGCGTCCTCGGCCTTCGCCTTGTCCTTGTCTGTGTCTGTGGCCTTTGCCGCGTCCTTGTCCGCATCCTTGTCCTTGGCCTCGTCCTTCGGCTTTTCGGGGGGCACGCCCATTTTGACGGCACCCTCGTCGGGCCGCTTGCGGAACACGCCCACCACGTGGGCCAGGTCCACCGCGCTCTCGCCCATGGCGATCTTGGTTCCCCCCTGGGAGTCGGTGGTGTAGGCGGTCACCCGGCCCACAGCGTTGGGGGTCAGGGGGACTTTGGCCTTGTTCGCATCCAGGATCTCGCGGCCCTGGGCGTCTCTCTGGTAGATGATCGCGCCCGTCTCGTCGCGTGCGGTCAGGGTCACCCGGTAGGCGCCATCCTTCATCTTTGTGCCGCCCTCGTCGGTTCCGTCCCAGAGAACCTTGTGCATGCCCTGGGTCAGCAAGTCCCCGGCGTCCTTGCCGGTGATGGAGCGGACGAACTTCTTGTCCAGGGTGTGGATGGTCAGGCTCACGCTCGACGCCTCCACAGGCAGGTAGTACGTGAACAGGGCCTCGCCATCCTGGAGGGTGATGGCGTCCGTGGGGGCCTCCACCCACTGGTCCAGGTAGTTCGTGGCCAGAGCCGCCTGGTTGGCCACCGTCAGCCCCGAGAGGGTCTCGAGGTTCTTGTTGGTCTGGATGGCCTGCTCCACCGAGGCGTACTGCACCAGCTGGTTTGTGAACTCGCTGGACTCCATCGGGGACAGGGGATCCTGGTTCCGGATCTGGGTGATCAGGAGCTTCAGGAAGGTGTCAAAATTCCCCAGAAAGGAAATCTGGTCCTTTGTGGACTGGGTCATCGGTCCATTCGGGACCGAGGAATTGACAAAGCTCGTGGCGGTTGACTGCACCATGTTCTGTTCTCCGCTCAGACCCGAACGTCCACACCGCCCCGGGCACGGGCGCGGGCAAGACGCTGCTGGTCCATATCATCCTGAAGCAGGACGGCCTCGTCCGCGGCGGCATCCGCGTCGTCCATCCCTGCCAGCCGTCCCGGGCCTCCCGCGCCCTGGCGGCGGCCGCCTTCATCGTTTTGCTGGCTGCGCAGCTCGAAGCTCAGGCCGTTGCTGTCGGTTTTCAGGCCCGCGTCCTGAAGGGCACGCTCCAGCGTCCGCTGGTCGGAGCGCAGCATCTCGAGGGTTTCCGGCCGGTCCACAATGATCGCGGCCCGGACCTGCCCGGTCTCGGACGACAGATCCATCTTCACCTCAACGCGCCCCAGGGACGCGGGACGCAGCTGGATGCGGATCTCGTCCATACCCCGGTCCAGGGCCTTGGTGATATTCACCCGGACCTGGTCGATCACGGCCCTCGCCTGGGCAGGGGTGTGGGACCGGGGGGCTGTGCGCGTGGCCTGCTCCACCTGCGGAACGTCGGACGGACGCCCGGAGGACTGGGGCGCAGCCATCTGGGCGGACTGGATCTCGGCGCCCGCGCCGGCCCGTGCGGCTCCGGCAGCCGGGGCGGATGACGTCGCCGACGCGGTCCCGGCGGCCTGACGCACGGTGGCAGCGGTCTCGGCCTTGCGGGCCTCGGTGCGCAGCGCGTCCGTGCGGGCTGCTTCGGGTTTGGCAGCCGCCTGACGCTCGGCCAGAAGTTTCTCAAAGGATGCGGGGCCCTGGGTCGCAGCCGCCGCGGGGTTTGTGTTCTGCCCCAGGTTCGAGGCCTGGGCCTGCTGCACAACCGTCTGCTGGGCCGGACTCCGGTTGAGCCCGGAGCCGTCCCGCGCGGTCTGCTGCCCGCCCGTATCGGTGCCGGAGGAGGCGGGCTCGGCCACCGGGCGCGCGGTGTCGGCCTCGGCGCTCCGGGCGGCAGTGCCCCGGGCGCCCTGGTCCGTAACCCGGACCCGCACATCAAGACGGCTGTCCGCATCAAGGGAGCGGGCAAGATCGGCGGCCTGGGCCTGCACCGCCGGATCAGCGGTCTGGGCTGACGTGCCGGAGGGAGCGGTCGCGGTGCCCGCCACCGTTCCCGGAACCGGGCCGGAGGGCGTGCGGTCCGCGCGGGGCGAGACCTCTGTCGGAACCGGCTCCGGCGCCGCGGGCGCGGGGGCCTCGGTCGCCGCCTGGGCCTGGGTGAGCGCAGCCTTCCCGGCCGTGTCGGCGGGTGTGCCGGTCCCGGTCATGGCGTCCGGGTTTCCGGCCCGCAGACCGTCCACCGGTGCCGCAGGTCCACCGGTAACCCCACCGGCGGCCGGATCCCCGGGCGTTCCGGAAACAGGCGCAACGTCGGTCAGGGCGGCGCCAAGGGTCACAAGGGTGGAGGCCTCCACAAGCCCGGTTCCGACGGCGGGCGCGGACGGTTCCTGAGGAGCGGCCTCTGAGGGACGGGCCGGGGCCGCGGTCTGGGCGGGGCCGGAGGCATCCGTGCGCTCGCGCTCGCGGGGCTTCGGGGCCTCGGGGGCGGCTGCCCGGGCGGGAGCCGGTGCCGGGGCGGGCGCCGCGGCCTTGTCCTTGCGGGCACTGCTGGAGCGCTCCATGTCCCGGAGCATCTTCCGGTGCAGGTCCACCTCAACGGATTTCGACCCGAGGCTCTCGGAGCGGGCATCCAGAAGGGCCTGAAAAAGCTCGGCAGCGCTGTTCTCTTTCCGGGACGAGGGACCGCCAGCCGTGCCGCTCTGGGCAACAGCCGCACCCTTCCCCTGAATGATGCCATTCACTTCCATTGGTCGAAGCCCCCTGGCTGGCGTGAAACAAACCCGGCGGGCGCCCGAAAGCGCCCTCTGTCACCAGAGAAGCAAACATCGTGCCAAACTCGAAAAAGCCTGGCATTCCCATACATTCCGGGGGTTTCCTGCCGAGTCTCGTGAGACTGCAAAACCGGCGGGCGCCCCACCGGCGGGCGGAGCTCCCCCTGCCCTGCCCGGCAAAACCTGCCTGCACGGACCAAAATGCACCGGCGCCGGAGCGGGAAAGGACGGCCCGAGACAGGGCAGCCAGGACAGAGCAGCCAGGACAGAGCAGCCAAGACAACGCAAACACGACCGCGGGAACAAAGGGGCACGGGAGTTCGCCGGGACGGGGCCTGTGCGACACCGGGGAGCCCGGGACCGGACAAGGGGCCACCCGAGGGGAGCCCAGGGAAAGGCGCCGCGAGGCAGTGCCCGCAGGCCTCCCCGCGCCCAGCGCCGGACATCGGCCAGCCTGTCCGCGCCCGGGATCAGGCCGCATCACCGGCCAGCGTGCGGATCAGACAGCGTCACCGGCCCGCGGGCCAGCGTGCAAGGGATCAGACGGCGTCGCCGCTTACATCCGGCTCCTCGCCGTGGGTGCGAAAGAGCGCCACGGTCTCGGAAAGCCCGTCGCGCAGCGCCCGCGCATTGGTCCCGCGCAGGACCACCCGCGTTCCGGGGCGGCCGTCCTCCAGGAACGGATAGCTGCCGATGGCGGTCTCGGGGTAGCGGTCCTGGATCTCGGCCAGCACGTCGGCAATCTCGCCCTCGCGCACGTAGCCCCCTGCCGTGACGGACAGGATGGGAAGGCCCTGCTCCAGCCCCTCCACGAGACAATCAAACATGACCTGCATGATCCGGGGCACCCCGGGCAGGACGTACACGTTCTCCAGACGGAACCCGGGAGCGCCGCTCACAGGATTTTCCAGAAGCTCGGCCCCCTCGGGGATGTCGGCCATGCGAAGCCGGGCCGCGTTCAAGGTGGCGCGCCCGATCATGTGGCGGGCCAGAGCCGCCTCGGCCTCCGCATTGCGGACCACAGCGCGGCCGAACATCTTGGCGATGGTTGCGGTGGTGATGTCATCGTGGGTGGGGCCGATGCCGCCGGTGGTGAACACATAGCGGTTGCGCGCGCGAAGGGCCCCGACGGCCTCAATGATGGCCTCCTCCACGTCGGGCACCACCCGGATCTCGCGCAGGGCGATCCCCCGGGCATTCAGCTTTCCCGCGATATAGGCCGCGTTCCGGTCCTGCGTGCGCCCCGAGAGGATCTCGTCGCCGATAATGACAAGTGCCGCGTGAATTGTACCCTTCACCGTCAGATCTCCAGTTTGGGCCCCGGAGGGCACCGGGCGCGCGGGACCGGAGCCGGACAGGGCAAGATGAACAGACAGACTGCCGCGGCCAGGGCGGTCGCTCCGGCCACCCTGAGCGCGATGACAGGGCCCCATGACGCATCTCCCGGCGCCCCGGCCAGTGCGGTGCGGAGACCCTGGACGGAGACGAAACCCATCTCCCGGCGCCCCGGCCTCCATCATCCGTTACCGGCGAACCGGTGCGCTAAACCGCCCCCCTCCGTCACCGGCGGGCCGCTGTGTTGAGCGGGCGGCCCGGCGCCTACAGCCAGTCCTGGATCAGGGGGATCAGCGGGATGTCCGCCGGAGGCATGGGCAGGGAGGGAAGCTCGGCGCCCCGGACCCATTTCAGGGCCTGACCCTCGCACCCGCGGGGCCGGCCCTCCCAGGTGCGGCAGGCAAAGACCGGCATCAGCAGATGGAAGTCCTCGTAGGCGTGGGAGGCAAACGTCAGCGGCGCAAGGCAGCTTTCGCCGGTGTCGATCCCCAGTTCCTCGGCCAGCTCCCGGACCAGGGCGGCCTCGGGGGTCTCGCCGGGCTGGACCTTGCCCCCCGGAAACTCCCACAGACCGGCCATGGAGCGCCCCTCCGGACGCTGGGCCACCAGGACCCGACCGTCCGGATCAATCAGGGCGCAGGCCACCACAAGCACCAGCGGCCCCGCCGGACCGGACTGCCGGGCAACGGACCGGCAGCCCCCCTCTTCCCATTCCTCCATCACCGCGCGCCCCGTCCCGTCAGGTCCGGTAGTCGGCGTTGATGTCGATGTAGGCGTGGGTCAGGTCACAGGTCCAGACCGTGGCCCGTCCGTCCCCCAGACCGATATCGGCCTCGATCAGGATCTCCTGACCCTTCATGTGCTCGGCAACGGGGGTTTCGTCGTAGCCCTCGACGGCCTCGCCGTTCTCGGAGATCACAACGCCGCCGATGGCAATGCGAAGACGGTCGCGGTCCGCCTCCTCGCCCGACTTGCCCACGGCCATAACCACACGGCCCCAGTTGGCGTCGGCCCCGGCGATGGCGGTCTTGACCAGCGGCGAGTTGGCAATAGCCAGCGCAATGCGCTTGGCCGCGTCGTTGGAGGTGGCGCCGGTCACGGTCACGGTGACGAAGCGGGTGGCGCCCTCCCCGTCCCGGACCACCTGGTGGGCCAGATCCAGAAGGACGCTGAACAGGGCCGCGCGGAAGCCGTCCAGGCGCGGATCCTCCAGGTCGGTGACCGGGGCATTTCCGGCCTTTCCGGTGGCGAACACCAACAGCGTGTCCGAGGTGGACGTGTCACTGTCCACCGTGATGGAGTTGAAGGACCGGTCCGCACCCTCCCGAAGAAGAGCCTCCAGAACGTCGGGCGCAATGGCGGCGTCGGTCACCACAAAGGACAGCATGGTGGCCATGTCCGGGGCAATCATGCCCGAGCCCTTGGCGATACCGCTGATGCGCACCGTCTTGCCGTCGATGCTGGTTTCGGCTCCGGCGCCCTTCGGATAGGTGTCGGTGGTGGAGATGGCGGTGGCCGCCTGCTCCCAGCTCGCCTCGGAGGACAGCTCCGGTGCCATGGCCTCGAGGCACGATGCAATCCTCGGACCGTCCAGGGGCACGCCGATGGTCCCGGTGGAGGCGTGGAAGATCTCCTCGGGACGGCAGCCCAGAATGCGCGAGGCGGCCTCGATGGTGATCCGCACGCCCTCCTGGCCCCGGGCACCGGTGAACGCGTTGGCGTTGCCCGAGTTCACCACAAGACCCCGGGCACGCCCGGCCCCGGCGGCCAGAGCCTGGCGGCACCAGTCCACCGCCGCCGAACGGGTTTTCGAGCGGGTGAACACACCGGCCGCCGTCGTCCCCTCGCAAAAGCGCATCAGCAGAAGATCGGGGCGCCCCCGGTAGCGCAGCCCGGTGTTGGTGGTCACCATCCCGACGCCGTCGATGGAGGCAAGGTCAGGAAAAGCAGCAGGAGCCAGGGGCGAGCGGGCCAGAGACATGCAGGGAACTCCTTGGAACACGGGAACGTGATGGAACACGGAAACGGATGGAACAGAAAAACACGGCCGCACACCCGCGCAGCCCGGCGGCCGGGCGGACACGCCACGGGAACGCGGGCGCACAGCGCGCGGACATCGGGCTCCGCGCCGCACGCGCACAGCCCAAAGGGCCGATGGCGCACAGGCGGAGCAAAGACGAGGAGAGGCACCCGGGCACCTCTCCTCGCCAGAATTGGAGCGCCGCACAGCGGCACCGGACGTCATCCTGCCCCAGGCAGGGGCGCCTCATGCCGCAAGCGCGGGCACATCATGCCGCAGGCAGGGCGACGAAGCAAACCGGGCGTTCGGTTACTTCTTCTTGCCGGTCTCGGCGGGCGCGGCAGCCGGAGCCGGGGCCGCAGCCGCGTCCTCGTCGGCCTTCAGGGGCTTGCCGTCCATGTCAAACATCTCGACCTTGGCCTCCTTCTTCAGGCGGGTCAGCTCCTGGTCGATGACCTGCTGGGCGAGCATGGCGCGAATCTGCTCCCGGACCGCATCAAGCGGCGGGAACTGGGAGTCACGGAACTCCTCGACCTTGATCACGTGCCAGCCGAAGCTGCTCTTGACGGGCTTCGGGGAGACCTCGCCCTTCTTCATGGCGAAGGCCGCCTGGGAGAACTCGGGGACCATCCGCTCGGCGGAGAAGAAGCCCAGATCGCCGCCGTTCTGACGGCCGCCCGGATCCTGGGTGTTCTCGTTGGCGAGCTTCGCGAAGTCCTCGCCCTTCTTCAGGCGCTCGATCAGCTTCTTGGCCGCCTCCTCGGTGTCCACCAGGATGTGGCGGGCGTGGACCTCCTTCTCCGGCTTGAAGGACGCCTTGAGCTCGTCGTAGCGCTTCTGGATGTCCTGATCCGTGATGCGGTCGTGCAGAACCTTGGCAACCCAGGCGTTCCCCACCAGCTGGTCAAGCAGCGTGGCCAGATCCTTCTGGACCTCCGGATCCTTGTCGAGACCGGCCTTGCGCCCGGCCTCGGTCAGGAGCTTTGCATCCACAACGCCTTCCAGGATCTGCTCGTAGACAACCGACAGGGGCAGAGCCGCCATCTGGGGCTGGCTGGCCTTCAGGTTGTCGAAACGGGCCTGGATGACGGACAGGTGCAGGTCCGTGCCGTTGATCCGCGCCACAACCGGATCAGCCGGAGCCTGGGCAAGCGCACCACCGGCCGCAAGGCTCAGCGGAAGAAGAGCGGCACCCGCAAGGGCAAGGCGGCGAAAGCGAGAGAGGGACATCGTCAATTTCCTTACAGATGGACAGCCCCGGAACACCCGGGAAGTCGGACAGAGGTGAAACAAGAGACACTGTGAACACTCAACCGTCGCGGCAGGCCGATAACGGATCCCGCCGAGCTCCGCAACACGAGGTGTCCAGCTTCCGGAGGCAAAAAGCACCTTATACTTTTTTCACCTGAGGGAAAATCGTACAAAGTAAGTCGAAACTGTTTTTTTCTTCGGTTTTTTCTCCGGCAGCGCCCCGAAAGGTCCGTCATGACCCTTGCGATTCCGTTTCCCGCCATCGACCCGGTCCTGCTTCAGGTGGGGCCGGTCGCCATACGCTGGTACGCCCTCGCCTATGTGGCCGGACTTCTGTTCGGCTGGTGGTACCTGAGAGCGCTGTGCCGCCGCTCATCGCCCCCCATCATGGACGACCGCCAGACCGAGGATCTGCTGGTCTGGGTGACCCTGGGCGTCATCCTGGGCGGCCGGCTGGGCTACGTGCTGTTCTACAACACGACCTGGTATCTCCAGAACCCTCTGGACGTGATCAAGGTCTGGGAAGGGGGCATGAGCTTCCACGGGGGCGTGCTCGGGGTCATCGGAGCCCTGTGGCTGTTTTCCCGACGCACGGGCACCCGGTTCCTGCGCATGGCGGATGCGGTGGTCACCGTGGCGCCCCTGGGCCTTTTCCTGGGGCGGCTTGCGAATTTCGTGAACGGCGAGCTGTTCGGACGGGTGGCGACGGACGTGCCCTGGGCGGTGATCTTCCCCGGCGGCGGCCCCGAGCCGCGGCACCCCAGCCAGATTTACGAGGCTTTCTCGGAAGGACTCCTGCTGCTGGTGCTCCTGGGGCTTCTGTGGCGCTTCACGGGCCTGTCCCGGCGCCCGGGCGCCATGACCGGCGTGTTCCTGATGGGCTACGGAACGGCGCGGACCGTCTGCGAGCTGTTCCGGGAGCCCGACGCCCAGATTGGCTTCCTGGAGGCAGGCCTCACCATGGGCCAGGTACTCTCGGTGCCCCTGATCCTTGCGGGGCTGGTGTTCCTGGTCATGGCCCTCCGGCGGCCTCCGGTGAGCGCCGGCACCGGGACGAACGCCCCCGCGCGGGGCCGGGCGTCGTGAGCACCGGGACCAACACCCCGGCCGGGGACAGCCTGCGCGCCCTTCTGGAGCAGGCCCGCGAGATCCCGGTGGAGACATGGATGGGCCTGTGCGCCCAGGCCTACTACGCCCGGGGAACCGCCATCGGAGCCCGGGGGGACTTCATCACCGCCCCCGAGTGCACCCAGATCTTCGGCGAGCTTCTGGGGCTGTGGGCCGTGGTGGTCTGGCAAAGCATGGGAAGCCCCGCCGGCCTGATCCTGGCCGAGGCCGGACCCGGGCGCGGCACCCTGATGCGCGATGCGCTGCGGGCCAGCCGCCTGGTCCCGGCGTTCGGGGCCGCCGTGTCGGTGGCCCTGGTGGAGACAAGCCCCGCCCTGCGCCGCCAGCAGGAGCAGGCCCTTGCCGACAGCCCGGTTCCCGTGCGCTGGTTCGACCGCCTGGAGGATCTGCCCGACGCGCCCCTGATCCTTCTGGCCAACGAGTTTCTCGACGCCCTGCCCATCCGGCAATACCAGCGGAGCGCTGATGGCTGGTGCGAGCGCCGGGTCCGGATGGAGAGCCCGGACCCCCTGCGCCTGGCCTTCTGCCTCTCGCCCCCGCTGGCCGGGGATCCGCCGTTTTTGCAGCCGGCCCACCGGAAGGCCCAGCCGGGAGAGTGGGTGGAGACCTGTCCCGCCGCCCACGCCGTGGTGGAGGCTCTGGCGCGGCGCTTCGCCACCCGCCCCGGCGCCGCCCTGTTCCTGGACTACGGCCCGGCGGCCAGTGCGCCCGGCGACAGTCTCCAGGCCCTGAAGGGGCACGCCTATGCCCCCCTGCTCGACGAGCCGGGTGCGGTGGACCTGACCGCCCACGTGGACTTCCAGGCCCTGGCCCACACGGCCCGGGCTGCGGGCGCGGGGGTCGAGCCCCTTGTCCGGCAGGGTGCGTTTCTCACCAGCCTGGGCCTGCTGGAGCGCGCCCGGGCCCTTCAGGCGGGCACCGCCGACGAGTCCCAAAAGCTCGCCATTGCAGATGCGGTGCGCCGCCTGGTGGATCCCCTCCAGATGGGAAGCCTGTTCAAGGTCATGGGGATGCGCTCCGAGGGCCTCGCGCCCCTGCCGGGATTCTCGGGCCCGGCGGGCTGACGCGCCTTCCGCACCCCGCTGGCCGACGCGTCTTCCGCACCCCGGGAGCCCGGCGGCCCGGATGGAGCCAGCGGGTGCGCGGGGATGCGGCACAACAGAGGGACCGGCCCCCCTGTCCTCCACCCCCCGGGCGGAGGGCCCCGCCCCGCCCCCTGTCCCCGGTTCCGGAGGTCTCACGCAGCCGCACCCCGGAGCGGGGGAGCGCGACCGGTGCCCGCCTGTCCTGCCCACGCCCGTCACTCGGCCGCATCCTCCGCAGGGTGATTGACGCCCCCTGCGCCTTCGGGCATCGTTTGAACCATGCGCATTTTCAGAGGGTTCCCGCCATGTTGATCACAGTCCCCGTCCTCGCCTCCCTTCCCAAGCTGAAGCATGGCTTTTTCACCCGCCAGGGCGGGGTCTCCACCGGCGTCCACGCCTCCTTGAACGTGTCGCGCTCCAACGGGGATTCCCCGAAGGCCGTGCAGGAAAACCGCAGACGCGCCGCCCGCGCCCTGGGCTACGGGGAGGGCGGGCTCCTGACCGTCACCCAGGATCACACCAACACGGCCCTGAGCGTCAACGCTCCCTTCTCGCCCAGGGAAACGCCACCGGTGGCGGACGCCCTGGTCACCCGCACCCCGGGGCTTCTTCTGGGCATCATGACCGCCGACTGCGCGCCGATCCTTCTGGTGGATCCGGAGGCCCGGGTCATCAGCGCCTGCCACGCCGGATCGAAGGGCGCGCTGGTGGGCATCGTCGAGGCCACGGTTGAGGCCATGGAATCCGCCGGCGCCCGTCCGTCGCGCATTCTGGCCGCCATCGGGCCCTGCATCGGGACCGCCTCCTACGAGGTCGGCGACGACTTCCGCGCCCCGTTCCTGAAGAAGGACGAGGCCAGCGCCCGCTTCTTCACCCGCGCCACCGACGCGGGCCCCTGGCACTTCGACCTGAACGGCTTTGTGGAGGACCGGCTCAACGCCATGAACGTGGGCGAGGTCATTCGCCTGGACCGGGACACCTTCCAGGAGCAGGATCTGTTTTTCAGCTACCGCCACGCCACCTTGCACTCGGGCGGCGTCTGCGGCCGCCAGCTCTCCGCCATAGCCCTGGAGCCATGACCCCCCGCCACGCCCGCCGGACTGCGCTTCTGGGCGGCCTGTGCGGCGCCCTGCTGGCGGGGTGCGCCGAAATGCCCGGGCCCTACGCCCACCGGGACCTGGGCCGGCTGGAGAACCCGCTGGTGGCGCTGAAATCCGGCGCCGGTGTCACGGTCAGGCCGGTGGAGGGGCTGCCCGTTCCCTGGAACCGCCTGATCGCCCTGGAGGCGGTGGAGCTTCTGCACGGACAGGGAATCCCCGCGGAAACCGGAACCGCAAGCCCCCTCGGGCACACCCTGACCTGGACCCTGGACGGCGCGCCCATGGCCACCGATACCCCTGCGGCCGGGGCCTCCGCGCCGAAGGGACCGCGCGTGATCCGCCTGGCCTGGACCCTGGACGGTGAGCCCGGCGAGCCGGTGACGGTACCCGTCGAGGCCGTCCTGTGGGACCGGGCCGCTCCGGAAGCCGCAATCGCCGTGGCCCGCCCGGTGGTGGAGGCCCTGGCCCGGCAGCTGGGCGGCGGACCGGAAGAGCCCCGCTCCCGCGCACAGGCATCAGCGGACAGCGAACCCGGTGCCGGTCCCGCAGCCCCGCCCCGCCCGGACGCGAGGGCCGAGGCCCCGCCCCGTGTGCCCCCTGCCGCCCGGACAAGCCCCGAGGAGCAGCGCCGCGAGCGCGAGCGCGCCGCCGAGGCCGCCACGGTGGTGGCCCTCAAGCCCCGGATCACCCGGGCCCCCGGGGACGGGGTCCAGGCGCTGACCCGCGCCCTGAGCGCACAGATCACCGCCGCCGGGGTCCGCCTGACGGAAAACCCGGCCAAGGCGACCTTCGCCATTGTGGGCACGGTCACCACGGAACCTGTGGCGGGAAAGAAAGAGAAGGTGACCCTGGTCTGGGAGGTTCAGGATCCACGCTCCGGCGCGGTGCTGGGAACCGCCACCCAGGAGAACTTCATCCCGGCCGGTCTTCTGGACCAGCCCTGGGGACCGCTTGCGGACACCATCGCCGCCGGAGCCCTGGAGGGCATCGGCGAAATCCTGGCCGCCCCGCCGCCCTGAGACGGCCCGGAACGGCCCGAAGGCGCCAGGACCGCGCGGCCCGGATCCGGACAAAAAAAAACGGAGCCGGAAACCGGCTCCGTCAGCGGGCCTCAGCCCTGAAAGCGGCTGTCGTCGTCCTCGGGGGGCGACGTCCCGTCCCCGTCCCCGTCACCATCCCGACCCAGGATCGTGTAGAGAAAGCAGAACTGCAGCCAGGCGCTGGCCAGCAGGGCCGCGCCGATCAGTCCGACCAGCACCTGCCCGAACAGGCCGAAAAAGCCCACGTTGTTGGTGATGGCCAGAAGAAGGAAGGCAATGCCCACAATAATGCGGACCGTGCGGTCCCTGGAGCTCATATTTTTTGGAAAACGATCAAAAAAAGCCATGGAGTCTGTCCTTTCCCTCGGAAAGGGCGCCGCCGGAACCGGCCCGGTCAGGCCAGCCCCTCACGCCCCATACGCAGAAACTTCTCGCGACGCTTCTGGCGCAAGGTGGCCCCGTCCAGCGTCCCCAGTTCCCTCAGGTGCCGCTCGAAGGCATCCCCGACGGAGGCGAAAACCGCAGCGCGGTCGCGGTGCGCACCGCCCATGGGCTCGGCAATGACCTCGTCAATGATCTTGAATTCCAGAAGATCCTGAGCCGTCAGGCGCAGGGCCTCGGCCGCCTGCTGGGCCATGCCGCCCGAGCGCCACAGGATCGAGGCGCACCCCTCGGGGGAAATCACCGAGTAGATGGAGTGCTCCAGCATCATGACCGTGTTGCCGGCCGCGATGGCAATGGCGCCGCCCGATCCGCCCTCGCCGATCACGCACGACACCAGGGGCGCGCGCAGATCAAGGCAGGCATCAATGGAGCGGGCAATGGCCTCGGCCTGGCCGCGCTCCTCGGCGGACACGCCCGGATAGGCGCCGGCGGTGTCCACCAGGGTCAGCACCGGAAGCTGGAAACGGTCGGCCAGATCCAGAAGCTTGCAGACCTTGCGGTAGCCCTCGGGCATGGCCATGCCGAAGTTGTGGCGCAGGCGGGTTTCCGTGTCGTCGCCCTTCTCCTGGCCGACAACCACGACGCCCTGGCCCCGGAAGCGGGCCAGACCGCCGATAATCGCCCGGTCCTCGCCGAACACCCGGTCTCCGGCCAGCGGCGTGACGTCGGTGAACAGGGCCTTCAGGTAGTCGATGCAGTGGGGCCGGTTCGGGTGACGGGCCACCTGGGTCTTCTGCCAGGGGGTCAGCTTGGCGTAAACGCCCTTCAGCTGCTTGTCGACCTTGACCTGGAGGCGGCCGACCTCCTCGGCGATATTCAGGCCGTCCGCATCGGACAGGTGCCGCAGCTCCTCAATCTTGCTTTCCAGTTCGGCAATGGGCTTTTCAAAGTCGAGAAAATACATGACAGGCGCATCCGGCTTTCGTGGGTAAAGGCTCGGCCCCCGCAAGACAGCATCCGGGCAACCGACACAAAACGTCTGCCTTCTGCTAGCACAGCGCAGAAGAGAAACAAAACAGATTTATGCAGTCCGCCCCGGGTTTCGGGCGCACGTCAGGCCGGCCAGCGGATCCGGAGCCCCTCGAACAGGCGGGCGTAGTCCGGTTCCCGGTCCGGATCGATCAAGCCGTGGCGGATCCCGAAATCAATCAGAACGAGCGCCACGTTGAACTTGAAATCGTCGGTTTCGCGCAGGGTCGACATGACCCGCTCCACCGGCCAGAGCATGAATTCCTGCACCTCGCCATCCGTGCAGCGGGGCGTGACCTGGTCGGGAACCTCCAGATCGTAGACGAACAGGGTATCACAGCGCAGGCCGCCCGGAACCTCCATGCGGTAGCTGACAAACCCGGCCGAGCGGGCGTGACGCATGAGCGGAGCGGTAAATCCGGCCTCCTCGCGCGCCTCCTTGATGAGGTTGTCCCGCAAGGACAGGCCCGCGGGCTGGCCGCCCGCAACGATGTTGTCGAGCTTGCCCGGGGCGACCGCCTTGTCAGGCGAGCGCCGGGCAATCCACATCTTGAACTCCTCGCCCGTGCGCACGATCCCGTTCAGGTGCACACCATAGGCCCTCACACCGAACAAGGTGACGGCGCCCCGGTCCAGAAGCATGAGGGTCGGCGCGGTCCAGCCCGAACTCACCCGGTACATCTCACCGCGGATCGAGCGGATGAAGCCGTCCCCGTGGAGCGCTGCGACGACGTCCTCCATGGCCCGGGAGCGAGCTTCCAGCGTCGAGAGGCGTTCGTCCAGCGCCACGTGGTCTCCGAAAAAACGGAAGACGCCGGAGAAGTCTCTCAGCCTCGGAAGGACCGGTCGTGGAATCCAGCCCACGGCCTTTCCGTCGATGAAAAAAGGAGAATAACCGGATAGATCCCGGACCCGGCAGGCCTGGATATGGCGCAGATAATTCACAGAGTCCTCAACATCAGGCGATTGAAAACGATGGTATCCCGGTGTTCAGGCTTTCACGCATTCCACGAAAAATCAACGTTATTTTTAAGAGAGATTTCTTCCCCCAGTCAGGGATTCAGCGGTCCCCGGCACGACGGGCACAGCCCTTGATGACGGCTTCCATTGAGGCCACCCCGTTGCGCCTGTTCGGGCTGATGTGAGCGGCAAGCCCCATCCGGGAAAGCTCCCGCTCCGCATCGGTCGCCAAAATCTGGTCAGACGTCTTGCCAGAATACAGGACAAGCATCACCGCGGCCAGCCCCCGAACGATATGCGCGTCGGAATCCACAAGAAAAAAGAGCCTGCGAGTGCCGTCCGGGTCGTCCTGAACCCTCGGAAGCAGCCACACCTGGCTCATGCAGCCGGGAACACGGGCCGCATCTGTCCGGGCCTCCTCGGGGAACGGGGGCAGCTTGCGGCCCAGGTCAATCAGATACCGGTACCGGTCCTCCCAGTCGTCAAACAGACCGAACGTCTCAACAAGATCGTCTGCGCCCAGCGCCTCAAGTTCCGTCATGGGTGGTTCCTGTATCCCTGCCGCCCGCGTGCTCCGGCCCGGTGCCGAGGGCCACGCCCGCCCTGCCCTGCTGTTCCGCCGCCCGCTCCCGGTAGCGCACAAGCGCCCGGGACAGGGCCCAGAAGCCCCCCGCCACAAGGGCAAGGACACCGCAGACGCTCAGAAAGAGGCCCACGGCCCCCGCGAAATGCCCCTCGCGCCACGTGTCCACAACAACGGGATTGAGCGCAATGAAGGGCCCTCCGAGAAGCGTCAGAACAGCCAGAGAGCGGAGTATATACGTGTCCATGGGGGCTCCTGCAAAAGAAATAAGGACGCTCGGGGCGGAACACCAGCCTCCGGGCCAAGTCAGTCCGGAGGCCCGGCGACCGGGGGCATGGCGGCAGAGGGATCGGCGACGGGGTCCACCGCGGCCGGCGGCTCGACAGCCGGCGGCTCGACAGCCGGGGGCCGAAGCGTCTGCCGGTCCGCGTCCGCAAGACCGGTCATGACCACCTGCCCGTCCAGAACCCGCACCACCGCGTAGCGGGCCTGCTCCCAGGTCTTTGCCGTCCCCTCCTGAAAGAAGAACGAGTCCGGCGCAATCCGGACCCCACCCTTCCCGGGGCGCACCCCGATCGGGATCTCTCTGCCCCCGGCCTCACAGCCCCCCTCCTGCGGAACCGCCCGCAGGGACCGGGCCACCGAGCCCCCGTCCAGAAACAGGCAGCCCCTGTCCCGCGGGGCCAGCTTGCCCCTCAAACCGTCGATACCGTAGGCCAGGGCCATGTAGTCCCCCTGCACCAGAGAGCGGGGATCCACAGGCCGAAGGGGAAGGTACACCTCGTGCCCGTGGGCGACAATCTGTTCCTTGGCCCGACCGTCCGCCACCTCCAGACCGACGGGGACCAGTGCGCACACCAGGCCCGAGACCAGTGCGGCCGGGCGCCAGACGGGGCCTCGCAGGCGCTTTTGGGCCAGCGCACCCCAGACCGCGAGGAACACCAGCCCTCCGGCGGCCAGGGACAGGGCCTTCCCGTCCAGAGGCAGGGCGAGGCTGTAGTAGAACCAGCCCACGGACCACGCGCCCAGGGCAAAGCCCGCCACCAGAAGCGGCCAGCCCACCACCACCAGGGCGAGCGCCCCGAGACCCACAAGCGCCGCCCCTCCGGCCGGCACCAGAAGGGTTCCGCCCAGGAGCACCAGCGCCGCAGCCAAAGAACCCGGGCTCCATCGGCCCTCGGACGCCAGAACCGCCGCCGCAAGAAGCACTCCGCCCATCAGGACCGCGAGGCCCCGGGGCGCCAGAACGGGCAGCTCCAGCCCGTAGGGGCCCAGAAACTCGATGACCGCAGGGATCAGAAACGCCGAGACCAGAAGCGCCACGCCCACGGCCCGGGCCCCTGCCGACGGACGCCATACGGCAACGAGCCCCAGCGCCAGAACCACCGGGGCAAGGCCCAGAAACACCCATGCCTGGAGAGACGCCCCAAGGCCCATCATGACCATCTGCCCAAGCAGGGCGAGGATCCCGGCCACCACCCCGAAGAGCCCGGCCGGCACATCGGCCCCGCTGGCCCGCTTCACGGCAAAGTAAAGGGATGTGAGGACAACGCCGGCCACAGCCCCGTTCCGGACGCAAAAATCCAGCGACTCCCAGCTGTTGGCAAGATAGTCAAAGCTGAACAGACCGACAAAAAGCGAAAGGGCGACAAGGGACCAGAAGAACAGGCAGGCCCGAACCTGGGTTGACAGGGCCCCGCTCCCGCGGACCGCCAGGGCGGCCAGCGCAAAGCTCACGCCCGAGGCCAGAGGGGCCCAGGACAAAAGCCGGGTGCCGATGAACGCGGCCAGAAGCTCGTACCACAGGCCGGCCACTCCGAACGCAAGAGCCGTCACCCCCAGCCAGGAGCCCAGCGCTGCCCCCACCCAAAGCGCCCCCCGGACGAGCTTTCCCGCGCCGGCTCCCGGCCCGGCCCGGAAAAACAGACGCCGGGCGCCCGCCATCATCAGGGCCAGAAACCCGAGGGTCACGGCGCTGATGCCAATCCAGGCAATCCAGCTTTCCACGTCGAAGACATCCAGAAGACCGAAATGCTCCGCGCCCTCCCAGCCGGCCCGGATGACCAGCCCCGTCCCCATAACCAGGGCGACGACGAACAGGTACCCCTGAAGCCAGGGTTTAAGCCCTCCCCAGCGCAGCAGAGCCAGAAGAACCACCGAGACCAGGAGGATCCGGGCGGGGATCCCAAGAGCCAGCCGGACCAGGTCCAGCTCAATCAGGGCGTGGCAGCCGGCAACAAGGAACAGCGCCCCGGACAGGGCCGCGAACACCGGCCCGAACCAGCGGTCCGGGCGTACCGCAGACAGAAGCAGCCGCCACGTCACCAGCAGAGCCATGAAACCGCCGCTCAGCAGGAGAGCCTTCACCACCGTCAGATCCTCGGTGCGGAAGAAAATCCAGCTCGGACGGACCTCAACAAGATGAAGGCCGATGGCCGTCACCCCCACCACCGCACAGACCGCAAGAGCGGCGTCCTCCAGTGTGAGAACCGCCCAGACCGCGGCCACCAGAGTCCAGACCGCAAACAGTTCCCACGTGTTGGCGCCGGTCTGCCAGATCTGCCCGTGAACGGCAAACAAAAGGCCGCCCAGAACCGCCCCCGCACAGGCCAGGGAACTGCGCACGACGCCCGGCGGCGTCACCGCCCAGCCCACACCGCAGCCCGCAAGCGCGGCCATCAGCGCCCCCAGCTTCAGGGCCGGCGCCATGGTCCACCAGTTGGCCGCGTAGAAGAACACCGCCGCGGCCAGAATCTGCGCAAGCGCGGCGGCGAACAGACCTGCGGCCAGAAGGGAGGCGGTGGAGCGCGTGGCCCCCGCCGGGCCACCGGGCTCGGGCGCTCCGATGGCCCCGCCCCGCTCCCGCGCCCCGGCCGGGGCCCGCCGAAACAGCGCGGGCGGAATGCGGGGCTGAATACCCGTGAGCAGGTCCGATACAGCCGCCATCCGTTTGTCCTCCCCAAGGTCGTGCGCTGCACCCGGCACACACCGCCGGACAGCGCCAGAAGAAACAGAAATCCGGGCCGCGGGTGAACGGGCGCAGCCCCTCCCCACGGCCCCTCACCGGTGCCCCCCAGGGTGCGGGCCCGGTCCGGCTCCGGACACGGGCAGAGGCATGCGCACGGGCACGGGCACGGGGAGAGATGCAGGCATGCGCACGGCCCGAAGACCGCACCAGCCCGGGCAGACAGCCGCAGGCGCGCGCATCCAAAAACACCCGGCACCCGGGAATGCTAGCACACCCGCAAAAAAGAGACGCCCCCTTTTTCGGCAGGAAACAAGGCCCTGGCGCAGAAACCGTACCATAGAAAGGACATCACTAAACACCCTCCGGTTGAGTAGACCGGGACCAGACGGAACCCCCGCTGCCCCCGGGGCAACACCCTTGACCCCGGGTCCGGAGGACGCGCCAAACGCCCGGGGCAGAGGGCACCCCCGGGCCCTGTCCGAACGCCCGCCAATGGGTGGACGCGCCCCCCCCCGGGGCCAACCCCGCAACACCCGTTGCCCCGGCGCCCTGGCACCCCCACATTACACACTGTAAAATGAGCGCCTCCGGCATCCGGACACCCCTGCGCACCGGAAAACGCCCCGAGGCCTCTGCCTGCAACAGTGGACAGCAGGACATGAGGAACGCTGAACGGCGGCCCTGCCGCACCCCCGCAGTGTCCGGGCCCGCACGATGGCCCGGCCACGGTCTTCCGCCGGGCCGCGCGGTCCCCGCCAGCGCCGCCACCAAGGCCCGGAGAACGGGGGACCGGTCCGGAAGACAGGCGACCGCTCCGGATCGCGCCTCCTTCGGACCCCACCGTGCGCCCCCTGCCACACACGCGGCCCGTACAGCCCGCAGCGCAAGCCCCCTGTGCCGCGCTCGCCTCACACACGGCTGGCCGACAGGGACCGGCCCGCGCCGGGACTCCCGGGCGGACACCCGCGCCACGGGGTCTGAATGGAGGCCGAACGGCCCCGGCACACGCGGCCGGCTCGCCTCCCGAGACCTCCCACGGGACCGCCCGGCCCAAAGGCCCCTCCCTCCGGCACAGAAAAAGGGCCGGACCCGCTGGAAACGCTTTTTTTTATCCCTTATTAACAACCAGCCACAGTAAGATGGCCGAAACTACACACGTGCATCGCCGATCCGGGCGGACACTCCCTCACCAGAACGGACGTGGAGACTTGCAGAATGGCTGAACGCCAACGAACAACACTCGGGGGCCTCTCTTATGTGTCCCTTGCCCTTGTGCTTGCGGATCTGAGCGCCCTTCTGGTCGCCTTCGCGGGAGCCTTTGTCGTGCGGCTTCTGCTTCCGGGCGCCCTGTCCCCCCTGACGGGCCAGGGGATCCTTCCGTTCCTGTTCCTGTTCCCCTGCCTGTTCGGCCTTCTCAAGCTCTACCCGGGAGCCCTGCTCCACCCGGCCGAGGAACTCAAGCGGCTGAGCCTTGCGGTCTCCCTTGGCGTGCTGATCCTGTTCGCCCTGTTTTTCTTCACGAAAAGCGGGGACGTCTACTCGCGCCTGTTCTTCCTGTTTTTCTGGGCCTCCGCGCTGGTGTGCGTACCTGCGGCGCGCACCCTGATGCGCCTGAAGTTCTGCGACAGGAGATGGTGGCAGGTGCCGGTGATTGTTGTGGCCAACGCCTCCGCCCTCAGGGATCTGCCCATGGACGCCTGCCGGGTGCGCTTCTCGGGCTTCCTCCAGGCGGCCGTGGTGATCCCCTGTGAGCACTGCACACCCGAGAGCGGCCCGGGTCAGCCGTCCGGAACCCTCGTCCTCCCCGATGGGAACGCCGGGCGCCCCTGTCGGCCCGAGCAGACCTTTCCCCTGGACATCGCCCGTCCCCTCGAGCAGCAGATCCAGCCCCTGGCCCAGCGCTTTCCCGGAGCTGTCGTGCTCATCCACTGGCCCAGCGTGCCGGCCCATCTCGGCGGCAAGCTGGTGGACGCCCTCAGCCTGTGGTTCCGGACCGTTCTGATTTTGCCGGGGAAGGACTGGCTCCCCACGAATCCGGCCCACGTGGTCCACATGGGCCTGTCCTTCGGGCTGGTGCTGCGGCGCAACCTCGCGGACCCGACCCTTCTGCGCATGAAGCGCCTGATGGACCTGGTCTGCACCAGCCTTGCGGCGATTGTGGCCCTGCCCCTTCTTCTGGTTCTGGCCATCCTGACCCGTCTGGACAGCCCCGGGCCGATCTTCTTCCGGCAGGCCCGCATCGGCCGGAACGGCCAGGTGTTCCAGGTCTACAAGTTCCGCACCATGGTCACGAACGGCCAGGAGGTGCTGGACGCCTATCTGGCCGCCAACCCGGAGGCCGCCGCCGAATGGAAAGCGGTCCAGAAGCTCCGGCATGACCCGAGGGTGACCCGCATCGGCCGGTTCCTGCGCAAGACCAGCCTGGATGAGCTTCCCCAGATCATCAACATTATGAGGGGCGAGATGAGCCTTGTGGGCCCGCGCCCCATTGTGAGGGACGAGATCCCCCGTTATGGCGACGCCTTTGCCCTGTATACCCGCTGTCCTCCGGGCATCACGGGGCTGTGGCAGGTGTCGGGGCGCAGCGACACCACCTATGACGAGCGCGTCCGGCTGGACAGCTACTACATCAACAACTGGTCGGTCTGGCTGGATATCTACATCATCCTGCGCACCATACCCGAGGTGCTCCTGCGCCGGGGCGCCTACTGACCCCACCGCACCGGTTCCCCCGGATCGCACTGGCCCGCCCGGCCCGGAATCCTCCGGCCGGGGCGGGATAACCGGATCACAGGATCACAGGAGCACCGGGGGCACCGGCAGCTGTGGCGCTTTGGTGCCGGGACGTCAGGGAAGCGGGGAACTGTCAGGAAAGGGGCCGCTGCCACTGCGGCCCCGAAACGCCGCGCACTCCCCCCGGAACACACACACCCGGAACACATACACCCGCACCGCCGCCGGCGCCGGGCCAGGGGCAATGAATGCCTCCGGACCGGGGGGCAGGAGCGGACGGTGCAGAAGGTGCGGAACAGGCGGCTCGACCGGCCTGCCGGAGGCGTGAGCGGCGGGCCCGATCAGGACGCCGTCGGGCCATACCGGAAGGCCGGCCCGCAGCCCGGGATCAGGACGCCGCCGGGCTGTACCGGAAAGGGGCCGCCGCCATGGATCAGGACGCCGCCGGGCCGTCGGGAGGCGTGTCCGCCGGACGGTCCGCCCCGGCGGATGAAGGGCTGTCCCCGGCCAAACCGTCCTCAACGCCCGGGGCCACAAGGGCTCCCCGGTCATCAAGGCATCCCAGGGGGAAGAACGATTCGCAGCTCCACACGCCGAAGCACACGCTTCCATTGTCGGAGCGGTGCTCGACGCCCCGGGTGCTGAGCGCATCAAACACGTGGGGAAGAAGGCGCGCCTCAAGACCGGCACGGACCGTCACATAGCAGCGGGTGCTGCCCCCCGGATCGGCGGCGCTCCCGTCCGGATCAAACACGACCCGGACCGGGTGATCCGCGTCGATGGTGGTGATCTCGTCCAGGTTGGTCCGTATGGACAGGGCCTGGTCGGGCCCGCAGCATCCGGCAATGAAAAGTTCCTCGCCCACGAAGGGCGCATCCTGGACCAGCACGGGCACCTCGCCCGAGGGCAGGTCCAGGCTGTAGGAGCCCCTCGGATCCCGATCCAGCATGCCCCCAAGGAAACTCACCAGCTCCGGCTGGCTGACCGGCCGCCCGTTGCAGAACCAGGATCCGTCCCTGGCGATTTCAAGGCGTCCACCGTTCCTCGCATCTTGTAGCGGACCGAACGATGCGTCATCCTGTAGGGCGAAGGGCCCGCCGATGGCGTCGTCGTTTGCGGCCTCCCGCTCCCTATCAAACCGGCGCCGGCTCATGGCGTTGCCTCTCCCGTCCCGGTCGTCAGTCCAGAGGTATTCCCGATCATGACACCCACATCCTCCTATTCGAGCCAGCCCCCCGACCTTCAAGAGGTAGACCGTCTTATCGCCCAAATCAAGGAGGTGCGCCACGCCGTGGGCGAGGTGATTTTCGGCCAGGACCAGGTCGTGGAGGATGTGCTTGTCACGCTCCTGTCCGGAGGACACGCGCTTCTGGTGGGGCTTCCGGGTCTTGCGAAAACCCGTCTGGCGCACACCCTGGGGACCGTGTTCGGGCTGGACAACAAGCGGGTCCAGTTCACGCCGGACCTGATGCCCTCGGACATCCTGGGCTCGGAAGTGCTCGAGGAGGGCAGCGACGGCACCCGCCGGTTCCGCTTCCTCGAGGGGCCGGTCTTCTGCCAGCTTCTTCTTGCGGACGAGATCAACCGGGCCAGCCCCCGCACCCAGTCCGCCCTTCTCCAGGCCATGCAGGAGCACAACGTCTCCGTGGCCGGGCAGTCCCTGCCGCTGCCCTCGCCGTTTCATGTCCTGGCCACCCAGAACCCCATCGAGCAGGAGGGCACCTATCCCCTGCCCGAGGCCCAGCTGGACCGTTTCCTGCTCCAGATCAACGTGGACTACCCGGACGAGGCCGCCGAGCGGGCCATCCTCGCGACCACCACCGGCGCACACGACGTGAGCCCCCGGCCCGTCATGACCGCCCGGGAGCTGATGGTTGCCCAGCAGCTGGTGCGCCGCATGCCCATCGGGGACAGCATCATTGATGCCATCTTGCGCCTTGTGCGCTCGGGACGGCCCCAGACCACCTCCCTTCCCGAGGTCCGGGACCTGGTGTCCTGGGGACCGGGACCGCGCGCCTCGCAGGCCCTGGCGCTGGCGGTTCGGGCCCGCGCCCTCCTCGAGGGCCGCTCCGCGCCCACCCACCAGGATGTGGCGGTGCTGGCGCCGGCGGTGCTGCGCCACCGCATGGCCCTGACGTTCTCGGCGCGGGCGGACGGGGTCTCCCTGGACACGGTCATTGACCGCCTGATCGGGCTCCTTTCGTGAAAGACGCCGCCACGCCGCGCCCGTCCCTGAACCGGGCGGAACGGGAGGCGGAACGGCTTCCGCCCCTTCTGGTCGCCGCCGAACGGATTGCCGCCTCGGTCACCCTGGGCTTCCACGGCCGCCGCATGGCGGGGCCGGGGGAGGACTTCTGGCAGTTCCGCCCCTACCAGGCCGGAGACCCGACCCGCCGCATCGACTGGCGGCGCTCGGCCCGGGCCGACCAGATCTATCTGCGCGAGCAGGAGCGCGATTCCGCCCAGAGCCTCTGGTTCGGGTGCGACCAGAGCGCGTCCATGGACTACCGCTCGGCCCGGACGCTGCCCCACAAGCGCACGCGGGCCCTCGAGCTCTGCCTTGCGCTGGCCAGCATGGCCGTGCGCGCGGGGGAACGCATCGCCATCGCCGGGCGGGACAGCCGGGCCGCCCACGGCCGGGGCGCCCTTGTCGGCATGGCCCGGGTGCTGGGCTCGGATCCGCCGCCGTCCCTGGAGAAGGCTCTGGGGGCGCCGGTTCCGGCCCACTCCCTTGTTGTGTTTTTCGGCGACTTCCTGGACCCCCTGGACCAGGTGCGCAGTGCCATCCGCCGCCTGGCCGACGCCGGGGTCAAGGGCCACCTGGTGCAGGTTCTGGACCCTGCGGAACTGGCCCTGCCCTTCAGCGGACGCATCCGCTTCGAGGGGCCGGAGGGCGAGGCCCCGGTCCTGATCGACCATGTGGAGGCGCTGCGCGACCGGTATCTCCACCGGATCGAGGCCCACCTGGACGCGCTCGACACCATCGTGAGGCGGCACGGCTGGGGCTGTCACCGCCACTGCACGGACCAGCCCGCACAGCTGGCCCTGCGAGACCTGTACCTGGCGCTGGGCACCGGCCCGGCCCGTGCTTCCGGCGGGTGAGCCATGGCCCTTCCCGACCTTCCGGCCTTTGCCACCCCCTGGGCCTTTGCCGCCCTGGCCGCTCTCCCGCTCCTGTGGTGGCTTCTGCGAGCCACGCCCCCGGCTCCGCGGCGGGTGCCCTTCCCGGCCATCCGCTTCCTGACCGGGCTTGAGTCTCCGCGCAAGACCCCCGCCCGCTCGCCCTGGTGGCTCTTGCTGCTGCGCCTGGTCACCGTGACCCTGGCGGTCATCGGGCTGGCCGGGCCGTTCCTTGCGCCTGCTGATCCGGACCTGCCCCCCGACGGAAACGGAAAGAGCCCCCTTCTTCTGGTGATCGACAACGGCTGGGCGTCGGGCGTGTCCTGGAAGGCCATGCAGGACTGCGCCCTCGACCTGCTGGACGAGGCACAGCGCAACCGCCGTCCCGTCCTGCTGCTCACCACGGCGGCCAGCGCCACTCCCCCGGTGCTGTCCTGGAGGGACGCGGGCGCTGTCCGGGCCGAGGTTCAGGCCATGGTCCCCCGCCCCTGGCCCACGGACAGGAAAACCGCCCTCGAGCACCTGGAGGCCCTGCCGGGCGATGCCACCGGGGCCCCGGGGCAGGCCGTGTGGATCCATGACACCCTGGCCTCGCCGGACCCGGAGGCCACACGAAACCTGGCCCGGGCCCTGAACCGGCGGGCAGCCCTGACGGTGCGCGCCCCCGAGACCGGCAGCGTGTTCGTGGTGGAGGAACCGGTCCCGGCCCCTCCCTACCTGGAAACCGCCGTAAGGCGCTCCCCCGGGGGGGCGTCTGTTGAGCTCCCCCTGCAGCTCCGCCTGCTGGACGCACAGGGGCGGGTCATGGACCGGGTCGAGGCCCGCTTCGGACCCACGGACACCCGCGTGCCCGTGCGCTTCCGGCCGCCCCAGCCGGGCCCCGCCTCCCAGGCCCACCCCGCTTCCCAGGCCCACGCAACCGCAGCCGGCGCAGCCCCCGCACCGGAGAGCGCGCCCGTGCGCAGCCGCTCCTCCCTCGAGCTGGCGGACGGGACCGGAGCCCCCCTCCCCGGCGCGGGAACCCGGGTTCTGATGAACGACCCGGAAACCTTCCCCGAGGTGGGCCTGCTCACGGGAGAGGCTGCGAGCGCAAACCGCGAGCCCGTGCCGCTTCTGGACCCCTTCTATTACGTGGAGAAGGCCCTGGACACCCGGGCCGGGATCCTGGCCGCCCCCCTTGCGGATCTTCTGCGTCGCGGGGTCACGCACATCGTGACTGCCGACCTGGCTCCCCTTGATGCGGCCCGGGAAAGCGCTCTGGCCACCTGGGTGGAAAACGGCGGCGTCCTGATCCGCTTTGCCTCGCCCCGGTCCACTGACCGCACCGACGCCCTGCTGCCCGTCACCCTGCGGGACGGGGACCGCTCCCTGGGCGGCGCCCTCAGCTGGAGCGATCCGGCCCGCCTGGCGCCGTTCCCGCCGGACAGCCCCTTTGCCGGCCTCGCCATCCCGGCGGATGTGACCGTCACCACCCAGGTGCTGGCCACGCCCCAGCCCGGTCTGGAGAACCGCACCTGGGCCTACCTGGAGGACGGCACCCCCCTTGTCACCGCCGCGAGCCGGGGCGCGGGACAGATTGTCCTGTTCCACGTCACCCCCACGCCGGACTGGTCCAGCCTGCCCCTGTCCCTCCTGTTTGAACGGATGCTGGAGAGGCTCCTGACCCTGGGCAGCGGAACCGCCGGGACCGGGACCGAGCCCGGTCAGGACGCCCGGCCCCTGCCCGCCTGGCGGGTTCTCGACGGGCTCGGGCGCCTGGTTCCGCCCCTGCCCCAGGACCGCCCCCTGCCGCCCGATCCGGCCGAACCGGTGCGGGTGGGCCCCGAGCAGCCCCCCGGCTACTATGGCAGCGAGAAGCACGCGGTGCCCCTGAACATCGCCCCGGGGGTCGACCGGCTGCTCAGCACCGGGGACTGGCCCGAGGGCACCTCGCTTCGTCCCCTGTCCGGGCAGGCCAAAACCCGGGATCTGGGCGGACCGGTTCTGGCCCTGGCCTTCGTGCTTCTGCTGGTGGACTTTGTCCTGTCCCTGGTGCTGCGGGGGCTGGGCGGATTGCGGATGCGTGAACGATGAAAGGCCCCGGACCCATGCTCCCCCTGTCCCTGCCCCTGTGCCAGAGCCCCCACCACGCTGCCTGCGCCGGGCACCCGCCGGCCGGGCCCCGGACGCGCTCCCCGCGTCCCCGTAACGCCGTGCGAACCGCGGCGGGCACGGTCCTTCGCACCCTGGCGGCGGGGCTGCTGGCCTGTGCCCTGGGCCTGGGTGCAGCCCACCACCCTGCCCTGGCCGCCGACCCCGGCACGGGGGCCCCGCCCCTGTCCGTCTCCGAGAAGGACCGGGAGGCGGCGCTTCAGCCCCGTTTGGCCTATGTGCTGTCGGGGAGCGCCAGCGCGGACCATGTCTCCGAGACCGGCCTGACCCGCCTGACCGACGTTCTGGCCCTGCGCACCAGCGCGAAGATGGCGCCCCCCGTGGCCCTGGACCCGGAGAGGGATGACCCGCTCCTGTTTCCGGTGGTCTACTGGCCCGTGAGCGCGGCCATCGCCCCCCTGTCCCCGGAGGCCGCCGGGCGCTTCAACCGCTACATGAAGGCCGGAGGCCTTCTGGTGATCGACCTGGGAGACGGCAGCCGCCCCACGGACGACCTGCTGGCCGGGCTCGACATCCCGCCCCTGAAGCCCATGGACCCCACCCACGTCCTGGCACGCAGCTTCTATCTGCTGTCGCGCACCCCCGGACGCCTGGACACCGCAGTCGCCTGGGTCGCCACCACGGGCCTGGACAACGACGGGGTCTCGCCCGTGGTGGTCGGCCCCAATGACTGGGCGGGCGCCTGGGCCGTGGACGGCAGCGGCGCGCCCCTGTTCCAGGCCTTTCCCGGAGGCGAGGGCCAGCGCGAACAGGCGTTCCGCTTTGGCATCAATCTGGTGATGTATGCCCTTGCCGGCAGCTACAAGGGGGACCAGGTGCACTCGGAAGCCATTTTGGACAAGCTGGAGAACAGGAAATGACCGCCGCCGGCTCCCTGGTGTTCGCCCCCCTGGTGCCCTGGCCCGCCCTGTGGACCCTTGCGGCGCTTGCGGCCGTCGTGCTGGTGTTTGCGCTGGTGCGCCGGGCCCGGGGCGCCCTTCTTCGCGCCCTTGCCTTCCTGGGCCTTCTGGCGGTACTCGCCGGCCCCCGCTGGGCCACCGAGACCCAGGATCCCCTGTCGGACGTGGCGCTGCTGGTGATTGACGAGTCGGCCTCGATCCGGCTGGCCGGACGGGCGGAGCGGACCGGGCAGGCCGCCACCGACCTGGAACGCACCCTGAAAGCCCAGCCCAACCTGGAAACCCGGATCGTGCGCGTGTCCGATGCGGGCGCTGCGGGCACCGTGCTGGCGGACGCGCTGGACAGCGGCTTTGCGGACGTGCCCGTGGAGCGCCGCGCCGGTGTCCTGATCCTGACGGACGGCCAGATCCACGACGCTCCCGAGATCCGCCCGCCGGGGGCTCCGGTTCATGTGCTCCTGACCGGGCACGAGAAGGAAACGGACCGGCGGATTGCGGTCCTCGAGGCCCCGCGCTTCGGCATGACGGGATCAAAGGCCGACGTGCGCATCCGCATCGAGGATCCGACCCTGAAGGACGGCACGCCCCTGAGCGTCACCCTGCGCCGGGACGGGGAGCCGGATGTCCCCCTCTCCGTGCCCGCCAACCGGGAGACCGCCGTTCCCGTCCCCCTGACCCGCCCGGGTCCGAACATCGTGGAGCTGTCCGTGGCTGAGCGCAGCGGCGAGATCGCCGCCGTGAACAACCGGGTCGCCATCAGTATCAACGGCGTGCGGGACCGGCTGCGGGTGCTCCTGATTTCCGGCAAGCCCCACATGGGCGAGCGGGTGTGGCGCAACTCCCTGAAGGCGGATCCGGCGGTGGACCTGATCCACTTCACAATCCTGCGCTCGCCCTGGTCCCGGGATCCGACCTCCGCCAGCGAGCTGTCCCTGATCCCCTTCCCCATCAACGAGCTGTTCGAGGAGAAAATCGGCAGCTTCGACCTGATCCTTCTGGACCGGTTCTCCGCCGCCGACCTGGTGCCGGAGCAGTACCTGGAGAACGTGGCGAAAGCCGTGGAGAACGGGGCCGCCCTGCTGCTGAGCGCGGGCCCCGAGTTCAACGAGCCCGGAGGCCTGGGGGCCGGCCCGCTTGCGCGCATTGTGCCCGCCTCGGCCACGGGGCGCACCTTTGATGATGCCTTCCGCCCGAGCCTGACCGCAGCCGGCGTCCGGCACCCGGTCACCGCCGCCCTGGAACCTGCCAGAAGCGGAAGCGGAAACGGAAGCGGAAACGGCACCAACCCCGGGTCATCGGGAGCCCCCGCCGGTGCCGGAACCGGCGCGGCAGCCTCGGGCGCATCCGCGCCGGACACGCCGCTCACCCCCGACTGGGGCCCCTGGCTGCGCCAGGTCGAGATGGTGGCGCCCACAGGCACGGTGGTCATGGGCGGCGTGAACGACCTGCCCCTGCTGATCCTGTCCCGGGTTGGAAAGGGCCGTGTGGCGGTCCTGACCAGCGACACCCTGTGGCTCTGGGCCAAGGGCTGGCAGGGCGGCGGCCCCCAGGGCGAGCTTCTGCGCCGCCTGGCCCACTGGACCATGGGAGAGCCGGACCTGGAGGAGGAGGCCCTGACCCTCCAGACCAAGCACAACCGTCTGGTGGTCACCCGCCGGACCATGGGCCAGCCGGACCCGGTTGTGACCGTTACCGGACCGGAGGGGCCTCCGAAAACCCTTGTCCTCAGCCCCCAGCGCCCGGGCCTGTCCATGGCGGACATGGCCGTGGGCCTGCCCGGCGTCTACCGGGCGCAGATCCCCGGCGGCCCGGAGGCCCTTGCCGTGTCCGGCCCGCCGAACCCGCCCGAGACCACACACCTTGTGGCCACCGCCCGGCCCCTGTCGGACCTGGCGCAGGCCACCGGCGGCTCGGTGCGCTTCCTGGGGGATGGCCCGGTGCCGGAGATCCGGCGGGTGGCCCCGGGCAGCGGAGCCTCGGGGCGCGGCTGGGTCGGACTGAGGGCCAACGGGGCCCATGTGGTCACCGGCCTGTCCCTGGACACGGCCCTGCCCGTCTGGGCTGCACTGCTTCTTGTGCCGGGTCTCGCGGCCCTGGCCTGGTGGCGGGAAGGCTCGGGAGCACAAGTGCTGGGCCGGCTGCGAAAAATTTTTTCGCCGGACAGGTGAAACCGGCTCCGGCGATCCCTATAAAGGCGGAGAGCTGATTTTTCCCGTCCCTGGCGACGCAAAAAAAGCGGCTCCACAACTGATGTTGTGTTATTAGTTAAGGATAACTTCAAGGAGATCGTCCCATGCGTGTTCCCAACGTTGTGTTCAAGACCCGTGTCCGCAATCCGTCTCTGCCCGGGGACAACCCGTTCGAGTGGAAGGATCTGTCCACCAGCGAGATCTTTGACGGCAAGAAGATCGTCCTTTTCGCCCTCCCGGGCGCCTTCACCCCGACCTGCTCGAGCACCCACCTGCCGGGCTACGAGGCCCACTACGACGAGTTCCGGGCCCTTGGTGTCGACCAGGTGATCTGCCTGTCCGTCAACGACGCGTTCGTCATGTTCCAGTGGGGCAAGCACCTGGGCACCGAGAAGGTGTTCCTCCTGCCGGACGGCAACGGCGAGTTCACCCGCGGCATGGGCATGGAAGTGGACAAGTCGAACCTCGGCTTCGGTCCCCGTTCCTGGCGCTACTCCATGTTCGTGGACGACGGCAATGTGGTGAAGGTGTTCACCGAGCCGGGCAAGGAAGACAACTGCCCGACCGACCCGTTCGAGACCTCGGACGCGGTGACCATGCTCAAGTGGCTGAAGGGTCACCTGGGCAAGTAAGTCCGCACCCGACACACACGTGTGCGTACATTTCAGGCGGAGTCCCCCGGGACTCCGCTTTTTTTGCGGGCCGGCTCCGCCCTTGCCTTGTCTGGATGCCCCCCGTCGGGTATACAGGGCGTGCGCTTCGGGCGCGCCCCCGGTTCTGCGGGGCCTTTTTCGCCCGTTTTCATGGCTCTCTCGGCCCTATTAGTCCTCTTCCAGACCGATCGAGTCCCCACGTTCCAGTCTTCCGGAGTCCCCGTTCATGGATAAAATCCGTCTTGTCGGCGGCACGGCGCTCAGGGGTGAAGTCCCCATCAGCGGAGCGAAGAACGCAGCCCTGGCCCTCATGCCGGCCTGCCTGCTGACGGATGCGCCTCTCCGGCTGTCGAACGTGCCCCGGCTGGCGGACACCCGCACCATGACCGCGCTTCTGGACCACATGGGCGTCCAGGTCGGACAGGAAGACGCCTCCACCCTGGTGCTGAACGCCGCGGGCGTGAAGGACACCACGGCTCCCTACGACCTGGTGCGGCAGATGCGGGCCTCGGTCCTGGTGCTGGGCCCCCTGGTGGCCCGCTACGGTCAGGCCCGGGTCTCCCTTCCCGGCGGCTGCGCCATCGGCGCGCGCCCCGTGGACCTGCACCTTCGGGCGCTCGAGGCCATGGGCGTGGAGATCGAGCTCAACGAGGGCTACATCAACGCCCGCTCCGCCGGACGCCTGCGCGGCGCCCGGTTCGCCTTCCCCAAGGTGACCGTGGGCGGAACCGAGAACGCCCTGATGGCCGCCGTCCTGGCCGACGGCGAGACCGTCCTGGAAAACGCCGCCCGGGAGCCGGAAATCGAGGATCTGGGCCAGTGCCTCAAGGCCATGGGCGCCAAAATCGAGGGGCTGGGCACCGGCACCCTGGTGATCGAGGGGGTCGAGCGGCTCCACGGCGCCGAGCACAGCGTCCTGCCGGACCGCATCGAGACCGGCACCTTTGCCGTTGCCGCCGCCATCACCCGCGGGCGCGTGACCCTGACCAACACCCGCGCCGACCTGATCGATTCCGTGATCGACCACCTGCGCCGGGCGGGCGTGGAGGTCACCGTCTCCGACGGCGCCCTGGTGGTGGACGCCACCCGGAACGACCTGCAGGGCGTGGACATCCAGACCGAGCCCTTCCCCGGCTTCCCCACCGACATGCAGGCCCAGTGGATGGCCCTGATGTGCACCGCCGACGGGGCCTCGCTGATTACCGAGAGCATTTTTGAAAACCGTTTCATGCACGTGCCCGAACTCCTGCGCATGGGGGCGAACATCAACGTCCACAGCGCGTCGGCCATTGTCCGGGGTGTCCCCAAGCTCCTGGGCGCGCCGGTCATGGCAACGGACCTGCGGGCCTCGTCGTCCCTGGTCCTGGCCGGACTTGTGGCCAAGGGGGAAACCACCGTGCGACGGATCTATCACCTGGACCGCGGCTATGAGCGCCTCGAGGAAAAGCTCCTGGCCTGCGGCGCCCATATCGAGCGCCTGGCCGGAACCGGCGCCGAGGCCGCGGAATAGACAGCGGCAGGAACTGCGGAGACCGTGTTGACCCTTCTGCCCATATATGTCGGTGTTGGCGTCCGCTCGTCGTGTTCGGCCGAGGAGCTCGCCCAGCTTGTGCGCGAGGCCCTGTCCAGTCTTGGCGTCGGCTTCCAGGTGCAGGGCGTGGCCACCCTCGAGGGCAAGGCCGCCCATCCCGCCATCAGCGTGCTCGCCTACACGCTGGGCGTCCCCACCTTCGGCTACGAGGCCGGACGGCTGGACGAGGAGAGCCCCCGCCTGGCCCACCCCAGCGACCGGGTCGAGGCCCTCATCAGCATCGCCGGCGTGGCCGAAGCGGCCGCCCTTGCCGTCGCGGGCCCGGACGCCCGCCTTGTCGTCCCCAAAATGACGAGCCGGAACGCCACCTGCGCGCTGGCAACCCCGGCCAGGAGCCCCTCAAGGGAATGACTGTCCATTTTATCGGTGCCGGTCCCGGCGCCCCCGACCTGATCACCGTGCGTGGCCTGAACCTGATCCGCCGCGCCCCGGTCCTGCTGTACGCCGGGAGCCTGGTGCCGGAGGCGGTCATCGCCGAAGCCCCCCGGGACGCGGAGATCACCGACACCACCTCCCTCACCCTGGACGAGATCATCGACGTCATCCGCCGTGCCCACGAGCGCGGGCTGGATGTGGCCCGTGTCCACTCCGGCGATGTGTCGATCTACTCCGCCATGGCCGAGCAGTGCCGGCGCCTCCAGGCCCTGGGGATCCCCTACGAGATCTGTCCGGGCGTGCCCTCGTTCGCCGCCGCCGCCGCCCGCCTGGGGCTGGAGCTGACCCTGCCCGAGGTCTCCCAGTCGGTGGTTCTGACCCGCACCGCCGTGCGCTCCACCCGCATGCCGGCGACCGAGGATCTGGAGACCTTTGCCCGCTCCCGGGCGGTCATGGCCATCCACCTGTCCGTCGGGAACCTGGACGCGGTCGTGGCAAAGCTGGTGCCCCACTACGGGGCCGACTGCCCCGTGGCCGTGGTCTTCCGCGCCACCTGGCCGGACGAACTGATCCTGCGCGGCACCCTGGAGACCATCCGCACGCAGGTCCAGGAGGCGGGCCTTGTGCGCACCGCCCTGATCCTTGTGGGACAGGCCCTGGCCCCGGAGGGCTTCGCCGAGAGCCACCTCTACGACCCGAACCGCTGCCGCTGCGAATCCGGTCCCCCTCCCGCGCGGAACCCCACGTGAGCGCACCCGCTCCGGAGGCCATTCCCTTCATGAGCGTGTCCACAGAAAAAACACGGAAATTTCGTAGAAAAAGCGAGGGCAGCCGGCGACCTCTGAGGTAAACTTCAGGGGTCTCTGACCGGCTCCCTGCGCAACCGGGCCCGGACGACTGACAACACCCGAACACACAGGCAAAACCGTCGGTTCCGGCCCGCTTTCCGGCCCCCGACCGCGAACTGCCCTGACAAGGACTCCGGTGCCATGAACGCTTTCCCCGTCTCCCGCCTTGACGTTCCCACAACACTGCTGGCCGGCATGTCGGTGGTCACCTGTCTGGAGCGAACCTCCGTGGACTGCCCCGCCCTGTGGCAGAGTTTCGGCCCGCGCATCGTGGAGTTGCCCCCTCCGCCGGCCGGAGCCTCGGGCGCCTATGGCATCAGCGTCATGCTGACTGACACCACATTCGAGTACCGGGCCGCAGTCGAAACCGGCCCGGTGGGCTCACTGCCGGAGGGCCTGGCGCCCTTCACGCTCCCGGGCGGACTGTATGCACAGTGCACGGTCCCCCACCTGGGCGCCCTCCAGGACGCCTACCGGTTCCTGTTCGAGACCTGGCTTCCGGCGCAGGAGGACTGCCGCTACAACCCCGACGCCCCCACGTTCGAGCGGTATCCCCCGGACTGGCGCCTGGAAAGCCCGTTCACAATCCACGCCGGCCTCCTGCTGCGCTGACGCTCCTGTCGGGCGGACGGAGCGGCTCGCACCCTCGCCGGACCCGACACCCAAAAGCGCCCGCCCCCCTTGCCCCATCGCCCCCACCGGACCGGCAGCACCCCCGGCACGCCGGCACAAAAAAAGCCGGGCAACGCGCGCCCGGCTTTCCGTATATCAGGCTGGGTGGTCCAGCATCAGGCGGCCCAGGTGGACCCCTCGACCCCGTAATAGAAGCCGTTTGCGGGTTCCCGGTCGCCCAGCATGCCCAGAAGGGTCTGCTCGGCGGTGGCGGCATCCGTGCGGCCATCCAGCAGATCCCGGTAGACCCGGGCGACCGCATTCATGTCCATGTTCATGGGGGACAGGCGCAGGCGCCCCACACCCATGTCCCGCAGGGCCTGGACCTCCGAGACCAGCAGCGTGACCGCATGGCCCTGGGTCTGGAGCCCGTTGAGGGTCAGGAAGTTCTGGCCGTCCAGGGTGCGCACGGCCATGCCCTCCGGATCCCGGTCACAGACGTACTGGCAGGAGTCCTTGGTGAAGCCGTAGGCCCTCGCGTGGTGACAGCGGGCGGAAATCGCAAGCGGCGCCTTGCCGAAGACCTCGATTTCCACCACAACACCCAGATCGTTGGCGCGCCGGGCCATGACCTCGATGCCCTTGCGGTTCACCTCCCAGGGCAGGCAGAAGGACACGGCACCGCGCTCGGCCAGAGCCTCCAGCGTGCCGGGGTTGTAGACGTTCATGTGCGGGCCCACGAAGTGGGGGCGACCGGCCAGGGTGCGCAGCGCCCCGGCGTCGTTTGCCTCGACCAGCAGATCCTCGACCTCGCAGAGGTCCGTGACCTGGCGACGCTCGGACTCGTTGGTGGCCAGCGACAGGGCGCTGTAGACGACCTTGCGCCCGGCCTTTTCCAGGGTCTCGGCAGCATCGGCCATCACAGCGGCGGCCACCGGGATCCGCTTGGCGCACACGGTCTCGCCAATATAGACGATATCGAAGGCCTCTTCCGTCGCAGCGGCGGAATAGAGAGCCTCCCGGGCCGGATTCTGCCAGTTGTACGTCAGAGGCCCAAGAGCGATTTCAACACGGCTCATTGCATCAACTTTCCCGGTAAAACTAGCGCCAGTCGCGCCGGTAGGCACCCTCGGTGTGGCCAAGACCCTCCATCAGGTGGGTCGTGCCCGAACTGCGGCTTGCATCGGTTTTGCCGTCGATGGCGTCACGCAGCGAGCGCACAACCTGGGCCACGTAGGCCTTGCCTCTCTGGCGGCCCTCGACCTTGACAGCCTTCACACCGGCCTTGCGCAGATCCCCCAGAATGGTGGTGGCATCAAGGCTCATGGGATCCTCGAAGAGGTGACCCGTGCGGGCATCCGAGCTGAACCGGCCCTTGCACAGGGTCGGGTAGCCGGCGGTTTCCCCGGCGTCGAAGCGGTTGATGGTGAAGTCGCCCAGCAGGGACACCATCACATCGCCGTCCTGCTCGTAGCGCACATGGCTCGCGGGGGAGCACACGCCGTCCTTGTTGGGCGAGAGACCCGTGGCGTAGGACGACAGGGAGCACCGCCCCTCGGCCATGACGCACAGGCCGCCAAACACGAAGACCTCGGTTTCCACCGGAGTGACGGCAGCGGTGAGCTCGGCAATCTCGGGGACACTCATGACCCGCGGCAGCACCACGCGGCGCACGCCGTAGGCCTCGTGATAGAACTTGACCGCCTCCGGGTTCGAGGCCGACGCCTGAACCGACAGGTGAAGGGGAAGATCCGGGTGGGTTTTCGCCGCGTAGGACACGAGACCGATATCACAGGCGATAATGCCGCCCGCCTTCAGGTCCGCCGCGCAGTCGACAGCGCGCTTCCAGATGGCGTCGTCCTCGGCGTCCGCGTAGGTGTTGATCGCAATCAAGGGCTTGACCCCGTGCTTGCGACAGGTCTCCACGGCGCGGGCGGCCTCCTCCTCGTTGAAGTTCAGGCCCGGGAAGTTGCGCGCGTTGGTCCGGTTGCGGAACCCGAAGTAAATGGTGTGCGCACCGGCATCAATGGCGGTCTGGAGAGCCGCCGGAGTGCCCGCGGGACACACAAGCTCCATGGGGTGATCGGGATCCAGGGGGGCGCCGGAAGCGGTTCCCTGCGTGGAGGCGCCCGACGTATGAACGGCGTTATCCATTTGCAAGCTCCTTGCGCGAAACGACCTTTGCCCGGCGCGGTCCGGTCCCGGCGCTCTCGAGACGTTTCAGTCTCGTGTTGAGCCGGGCAATCTCGGAGCGGACCGGAGACAGGAGAAGCTCCTGCATCTTGGCCAGATCGCGGGAAAAACGGTCGTGAACGGGCTCGAGGCGCCGCGTCGAGACTTCCAGAGCCCGGATGAACGGGCGCGGAAGGTCGTTTTTCAGCGTATGAAGGTTGAGACCCGTGTCCTCGATCGCGTAACGGAAGGCCATGACCAGGCCCGTGTCACCCTCGATATGAAGAGCGCGGGAGAAGAAGGCTCCGTCCCCGTCCGGCCCGTCCTCGGCGGCCATCAGTTTCAGGAGAACCTCCGGGGTCGCCGTGACCCTCGCCGTCGGAACGCTGTCCTCGGGACGCTCCAGCGTGATGGAGACCGATCCCGGGCCCTGCTCGCCCACGTGCAGGTCAAAGCACAGGGGCCAGCCCACCGGGCGGATGGAGAGGATGCCCGTCTGGTCGCACAGACGGTTGGACAGGGGACCGGACCAGGTCGCGACCCATCGGCGGAACACGGGCGCAGCCAGGCGCCTCATGAACGAAAGCGGGATGGGGCGGGCCAACTGGCCAGCAAGAATAAGAGGGGTCAGACCGGACGCATCGGCCATCGTGTCGTCCTCCGTAGGGGGGCGCAACGCAGCGCCCGAACTCTGGCTGAGGGTGATTAACGTGTTCTAAAGCATGCCTGAGAGGTTCACGCAAGGGATAATGCCAGGGAAAAACCTCCACCGATTGCATTCCGGAAAACTGACTCGAAACATAGGTCACACCGGACATTCATAAAAGGCTGAAAGCAAAAAATCACGGCACCGCCATGATCCCTGCCCGCCGGTTCCCGCGCCGTCCCGGACCCGGTGCGCACCGGACACGGACACGACCGCATCCCGGCGCGGCGCGGAAAAGGACCACCGGAGTCCACCGGAGCCGGGGGTGCGACCAGCCGGACCGCATCCGGCCGGAACCCGGAGGGACCGTCCGTCCACAGCCGCGCACACGGCCATGCGCCGCCCCGGGTGACCTGCGGGCGGATTCTGTCTAAAGGGACAGGGTGGCGAAATTACGGCCCAAAACCGGTTGCGCGGCACGGTGGACTGCACCTGACGTGCGGCGCCTGCAGGACGGAACGCAAGCAGGAAGGGGGCGCGCCCGGGGGACAAACCGTCATCCGGACCCCACCGCGCCTGGGGGACGAACCGGCCTCCGGAACCCCAGCGCACCGGGGGATGAGACGGGCTCACGGCACGGTGACGGGCTGGCGGCAAGGCGGGCGCACGGCTGCCCGGCGCCGGGACGGGCTCGCGCTCACGAGGCGAAACCTGCCCGACGTGGCGTTCATCACTATAACGTGGCCTGCATCGGCACGACACAGCGCGATGGCGACGCCTGCACCAGCACCTTTCTCAAACCGCCACGGCACGGGGCCCGGACCCGTTGCCGAAAATCCGCCAAGAGGCGACGGCCCGGACCCCGAGCGATACCGTGCCCGCCTGACCGGCGCCCTCATGCGGCCCCTGCCGGGCCTTTTTTACTGGATACCCGGGCCGGATCTTGTTTTGATCGTCTCCGGTCCTGTCCTGCGGGCCCCATACGGGCGCCACATCCGCCAGGATCCAACCCGACTCTTGAAAGGAAAGGCCGACCCATGCGCCCTGCCCGTCTCCTGTCCCTTGCGGCTGCGATGCTCCTGCTGGCCGGATGCGTCACGCCCTCGTCCGGGGCCTCCTACACGCTTTCGGGCACCGCGACTCCGTATCCGGCCCCCCGCACGGAGATTCGCCCCCTTGTGGTCGCGCCGGTGGGGGCCCGGTCCCCCTATGACAGCCCGAACCTGGTCTACTTCGAGAACGGGTACGGCCCCCTGGTTTATGCGGACCGTTTTTGGTCCAGACCCCTTCCGTACCAGGTCCGTTCCCTTGTGACGGCGTATCTGGCCTCCAGCGGGCTTTTCAGCCAGGTTCACGAGGGCGACAGCGGCGCCCCGGGCGAGCTGGTCCTGAGCACCACAATCCTGCGTTTTGACCGGATCTTGAACAAGAACTACACGCCGGCGGTCCAGGTGGAGGTCTCCTATTCCCTTTACAACCCGGCGATGGACACGGTTCTTCTGAGCGGAACGTATTCGGAAATCCAGCCCGTTCACGGCAAGACCTTCGAGGACACGATCCAGGGGCTTTCCCACGCCTTGGGTACTACATTAAGACGTTTTGCGGCGGATTGTGCGGCCCGCTAGCGCCCCGCCCCACCCGCCTGGCCCTGCAAAGCGAAAGAGTGTTCACGGAAAACCCTGTCTCCCGGGTTGCAATCGTTGTGCCTGACGACGAACGCTCTTGTTTTTGTGGTCGTTTCAGGTAAAAACAGTGGTGTTCGTTTCGGATCTGAAGAGACGCGCGGTCCCGTCCCAGTGCGTGCTTCCAGGCACGCCGGCACCGGCCGGCCTCGGCAGACGTTCCGGCGCATTCGCGACCCCTCGGGAGTTTTTGAAAAATGAAGAAAATTGCTTTTGTCGCTGTCGCCTCCGCCCTCCTGCTGTCCGCCTGTTCCAGCACGGGTGCCTCGGGCTCGTCGTCGGGCTCCGACGGTCGCGGCCTCGCGGCTCCGGGATCCGTCCAGGAGTTCCAGCAGGTTGCCGGCGACACGGTCCTGTTCGGCTACGACCAGTCCAACCTTGACGAGACCGCCCGTGCCACCCTCCAGGCCCAGGCCCGCTGGCTGACCCAGTACTCCCAGTACGGCACGGTCGTCGAGGGTCACGCTGACGAGCGCGGCACCCGCGAGTACAACCTTGCGCTCGGCGAGCGTCGTGCGAACGCCGTTCGTGACTACCTCATCGGCCAGGGCATTGCCTCCAACCGGATTCGCGTGATCTCCTACGGCAAGGAGCGCCCGGTCTGCGTGGAAGCCACCGAGAGCTGCTACCACCTCAATCGTCGTGGCGTGACCGTGCCGCAGTAAGCGGATCCGGAGACGCTGTCGATAACGCCGCTTCCAGCACCCCGGAAGCGGCGTTTTTCTATCCGGGTTCCGCCCGGCAATAAAATATCCGGGTCCGCCTGGCAGAAGCACCCGGGCCTGCCCGGCAGGACCACCCGGCCCCACCCGGCCGGAACAGGGGGCGGCACCGATCCCGGGTTGCCGGATGCCCCGGAACCCGCTTTAATCGGGTCCAGGTAGTTTCCAACCCACAATAAGGACTGCAATGACCATGGTGCGCCTGAAAACGGTTTCGTACATCGTTCTGGCCCTTGGGGCCTTTGCCCTTTCCCCTGCGACCGCCACGGTGGTTCCGGCGGCCCATGCCCAGTCAAGCGGGACGGCAGAACTTGTGGAACGTCTCCAGCTGCGCATCAGCGACCTGGAGCGCATGGTATCTGAGATGAACGGCGCCAACGAGGAGCTGAGGCACGAAAACCGCACCCTCAAGGACCGGTTCGACCGGTTCGAGCGCGAGATGGACTTCCGCCTGGGCGCCCTCGAGGGCACCGGGCGTCCTCCCGGCGCGGCATCCGGCCCAACGTCCGGCACGGCGTCCGGCACGGCGTCCGGCACAGGGGCCGAGCGCACGGCTCCCGCGGCGGGGGCCAGCACGGGCTCGGTCCTGGCACCCCCGGGCAGCGGCAACGGACGCAACGCCACCGCACCGGCCCAGCGCAGCACCTCTGCGGCTCCGCGCGCGGGGGCGGGGGTCTCCCTGCCCGCCGGCTCCGAGGAGGAGCAGTACAACTATGCCTTCGAGCTTCTGAACGCCCGGGACTTCGCCGGGGCCGAGCAGGCCTTCGACGCCTTCATCAAGGCTCACCCCAAGGGGCGCCTGACGGGCAACGCCCAGTACTGGCTGGGCGAGACCTATTACGCCCGCGGCGACTTCGAGCAGGCGGCCGTGGCCTTCATGAAGGGCTACCAGAACTACCCGGGCAGCGCCAAGGGACCGGACAACCTGCTGAAGCTGGGCATGTCCCTGTCCAAGCTGGGCAAGAAGAACGAGGCCTGCGACGCCTTCAGCCGCATTGCCTCCCTCTCGCCCCCGGCCTCGGACGCCATCAAGCGCCGCGCACGCTCGAGTGCCGACGGCCTCGGCTGCCGCTGAGCCCATGCCGGAGCGGGCATTTTTCCGGCGTCGCCTTGCGGGGCTCGGCATTCCTGCCGGGCCCCGAACGATTCTGGGCCTGGGACTCTCGGGAGGACCGGACTCCACGGCGCTTCTCGCCCTTGCCTGCGACTGGGCAAAGGACTGCGACGCCCGCGTGGTCGCGCTGTGCCTGGACCACCGCCTGCGCGCCGGATCCACCGCCGAGGCCCGGGCCGCCGCCGCCCTTGCCCGGGAGCTTGGCGCCACCGCCCGGATCCTGACCTGGGAGGGGGACCGGCCGGGCAGCGCCATCCAGGAGCAGGCCCGGGACCGGCGCCTGGAGGCCCTGACCTCCGCCTGCAAGGACGACGGCGCCCTGTTCCTTCTTCTGGCCCATCACGCGGATGACCAGGCCGAGACCGTCCGCATGCGCCGGGAACGCAGCACCAGCGCCCACAGCCTGTCGGGGATGCCCATGGTGGTCTTCCGCCGGGATGTGGCCGTGGTCAGGCCGCTCCTGGACGTGCCCAAGGCGGATCTGGTCGCGCTGTGCCAGCGCCGGGGCCTGCCCTTTGCCCGCGATCCCTCGAACCTCAACCCCGCGTTCGAGCGGGTCCGGATCCGCGCGCAGCTGGGCGCCGGGAAGAGCGCCGGGGAGGACGCCGGAGAAACCGGGGCCCTGTGTGACGAGGCCCGAAGGGCGGCCGCAGCCCGGGCCCGGGAGGCCCGCGCCGTCGCCGACTGCCTTGCCCGGTGCACCCTGGAGGCGGGGGAGGACCGCCTGCGCCTGGACGCGGACGCCCTTGCCGCCGCCCCCCGGCCCGTGGCCCTGGAGGCGTTGCGCCACGTGGCCCGCAGCCTGTCCGGCTCGCCCTACCTGCCGCGCCCCAAACCCCTTTACGAAACGCTCCCGGATCCCGGAAGCGGACGCCTGACCTGGGGCGGCTGCCTGTGGACCCGCAGCAGGGCTCCGAACCCCGCCCCCCCGGCCGGTCCCCGATCCGGGCTGCCGCCAGCCTCCCCGCCTGCACCGGACCCTGTATCCGCTCTCCTGCCCGCATCCGCGCCCGGGGCCGCGCCCGCGGCGCGCCCCCCGGCGCTGTCCGATCCGGGACATCCGGGCGAAACCGAGCCCCCCGGCCATGCCCCGGCCACCGGAACACACGGCCCGGAACGGCCCCGCCGCCGGGTTCTCTCGGTCTGCCGGGCCGCCACCGGAGCCCTGACCCGCCGGGTGGTTTCCCTGCCCGAGGGCCGCCCGGTCCTGTGGGACGGACGCTGGGAGCTGACCGCCGTTGAGCCGGGCCTTGGCGTGCGGGCCCTGGGCAAAGCGCCCCTTCCCGGCGCCACCCCGGCTGACACCGCCGTGTCCACCACCGCCAAACCCGGCCCCGGGTTCCCGGTGACCGTGCGTCTTGCCCCCCCGGACACCGCCGCGGACCGCACGGCTCCCGGGATGTCCGGGACGAATACCCTCACGTCTCCGCCGAAGGCCCCACGCCCGGGGCAAACGTCCGCCGGGACGGTTCGCGCGCGCTACCGGCCACCTTTTCCCGTCCTGGAGGAGGGAATACGCCTTGAGGCCGACGGGCAAGAGCCTTACATTCACTCATAGCTCAGTCGCGACCACCGGTACGCCAGGAAAGGGACGCCCCTTGAATATCAGCAGAAACATTCTTCTTTATCTCGTGCTTTTTGTCCTGCTTGTGGTCCTGGTCAACCTGTTCCAGGCGCCCTCGGGGCAATCGCAGATCCGTACCCTGCCGTACAGCGAGTTCGTCAGCCGGCTTGGAACGGACGGCTCGGACAAGATCAAGACGGTCGAGCAGCAGGGACAGGAGGTGGTCGGCACCCTGACCTCGGGAGAGCGGTACAAGACCACGGTCCCCGTGACCGACCTGACCCTCTCCAAGGCGATCGTGGATTCGGGCGCAACCTATACGGTGAAGCCGGCCGAGCCCAACGAGATCACCTTCTGGGGCGTGGTCCTCAACATTCTGCCGTTTGCGCTGCTGATCGGCGTGTGGTTCCTGCTGATGCGCCAGATGCAGGGCGGCGGCGGCAAGGCCATGGGCTTCGGCAAGTCCCGCGCGCGCCTGCTGACGGAAAAGACCGGGCGGGTGACCTTCGACGACGTGGCCGGGATCGACGAGTCCAAGCAGGAGCTCGAGGAGGTCGTGGAATTCCTGCGCGATCCCCAGAAGTTCCAGCGCCTGGGCGGCAAGATTCCCAAGGGCGTCCTGCTGGTCGGGCCTCCGGGTACGGGCAAGACCCTGCTGGCGCGCGCCATCGCGGGCGAGGCCAACGTGCCCTTCTTCACCATCTCGGGCTCGGACTTCGTCGAGATGTTCGTGGGCGTCGGTGCGTCCCGGGTGCGCGACATGTTCGAGCAGGGCAAGAAGAATGCCCCATGCCTGATCTTTATCGACGAGATCGACGCGGTCGGACGTCACCGGGGCGCGGGCCTTGGCGGCGGCAACGACGAGCGCGAGCAGACCCTCAACCAGCTTCTCGTGGAGATGGACGGCTTCGAGGCCAACGAGGGCGTGATCCTGATCGCGGCCACCAACCGGCCCGACGTTCTGGACCCGGCCCTTCTGCGCCCCGGCCGCTTTGACCGCCAGGTGGTGGTGCCCAACCCGGACATCATCGGCCGCGAGAAGATCCTGCGGGTCCACATGCGCAAGACGCCTCTGGCCCCCGACGTGGACGCCAAGGTGATTGCCCGGGGCACCCCCGGCTTCTCCGGCGCGGATCTGGCCAACCTGGTCAACGAGGCCGCCCTGATGGCCGCCCGCCTGGGCAAGCGCGTGGTCACCATGTCCGACTTCGAGGCCGCCAAGGACAAGGTCATGATGGGCGCCGAGCGCCGCTCCATGGTCATGACCGAGGACGAAAAGGAAAAGACCGCCTATCACGAGGCCGGGCACGCCCTGGTCGCGCTGAAGATGGAAGGCCACGACCCGCTGCACAAGGTGACCATCATCCCCCGGGGCCGGGCTCTGGGTGTGACCATGTCCCTGCCCGAGCGGGACCGCTACGGCTACTCCCTGAAGGAGCTCAAGGCCCGCATCGCCATGGCCTTTGGCGGACGGGTGGCCGAGGAACTGGTCTACGGTCCGGACGAGGTGACCACCGGTGCCTCCAACGACATCAAGCAGGCCACCGAGATGGCCCGCCGCATGGTGACCGAGTTCGGCTTCTCGGAAAAGCTTGGCCCGCTTCGGTATACCGACAACCAGGAAGAGGTGTTCCTGGGGCATTCGGTGGCCCAGCAGAAGAACGTCTCGGACAAGACCGCCGCCCTGATCGACGAGGAGGTCCGCCGCTTCGTCGAGGAAGGCGAGAAGAAGGCCCGGGAGATCCTCTCGGCCAACCGGGACGCCCTCGAGACCATCACCCGCGGTCTTCTGGAGTACGAGACCCTCTCGGGGGACGAGGTGATCCACCTGATGAACGGCGAGACGCTGGACCGCAAGGAACGCCCCGCGCCCCCGCCGCCCCGTTCGGGAGGCCGGCGCTCGACGATCCCGTCCAGCGGCCCCGGCGACTTCACCCCGACGCCCACCAGCCCCATTACCGAGGCCTAGGGCCGGGGCCCACAGACCTTCCACAAGGGGGCGCAAGCCCCCTTTTTTTCTGGCTGAGCGCCGGTCCCTCCTGCCCCTCCCGAATCGCCATGACCCTCTCCCCGATTGTCACGGTCGCCTCCCCCGAGGACGATCTCTTTCTCATTCCGGCCGGGTTCCTGCGGGGCCCGGTGGCCGCCCTCCAGACCGTCTCCACCCCCGAGGCCCTGCCGGTGGCGGGCAACCGCCGCACCCTGTTCACCCGGGTGGTGGTGGCCGCCCGGAGCCCGGACGGAACCGGCCAGCGGTTTTTGCTCACCCTCGCCGAGCTCGACACGCTCATTGCCCGGGCCGCGGCGCCCGTGCGGGCCGTGCTCGAGTACCGGCTGGACGCCCTGTCCCGCCCGGCGCGGCCGTTTGCGGGGCTCAGCGCACCGCCCGGACGGCCTCTGGTGATGGGAATCCTGAACGTCACCCCCGACAGCTTCTCGGACGGCGGACACCACAACACCACCGAAGCGGCCATTGCCCACGGCCTGCGGCTCCTGGACGAGGGCGCCGACATCATCGACATCGGGGGCGAAAGCACCCGGCCCGGCTCGGCCCCCGTCGCGGCAGCCGAGGAAATCGGTCGGGTCGTGCCCGTCATCCGGGCCCTGAGCGAGCGCGGGGCCGTGGTCAGCGTGGACACCCGCAACGCCGCCACCATGGAGGCCTCGCTGGCCGCCGGCGCCCGGATCATCAACGACGTCACCGCCCTGACCGGCGACCCCCGAAGCGGGGACGTGATCCGCGCCACCCGGACCCCGGTCATCCTGATGCACATGCAAGGCGAGCCGGGCACCATGCAGGACGCCCCCTCGTACCGGGACGCCCTTCTTGACGTGGCCTCGTGGCTTCAGGCCCGGGTGCGGACGTGCGTCGGGCTCGGCCTCCCGCTGCACGACATCTGTGTGGACCCGGGGCTTGGTTTCGGAAAAGACCTTGAGCATAATATGCGGCTGTGTGCGGAGGCGGGTGCGTTTCCGGGCCTGGGCACCCCGGTGCTGATGGCCGGATCGCGCAAGCGCTTCATCGGAGCCCTGACGGGCGAGGACCAGCCCCTGAACCGGCTGGGCGGCTCCATCGCCATGGCCCTGAAGGCCGCCCGCGAGGGGGCCCTGATGGTTCGGGTTCACGATGTCGCGCAAACCCTCCAGGCCCTGCGGGTCGCCCGTGCCCTTGACGACCTGACCGCAACGGAAGAGAGCTGAGAGACCATGACCAGGCTTTTTGGAACCGACGGGGTACGCGGCATTGCCAACACCCACCCCATGACCCCCGAGACCGCCATGGCCATCGGCCGGGCCGCCGGAAACCTGCTGTGCCAGGACAAGCACAGGCGCCACACGGTGGTCATCGGCAAGGACACCCGGCTGTCCGGATACCTGCTGGAACCGGCCCTGACCGCCGGGCTCATCAGCGCGGGCATCGACGTGGTGCTTCTGGGCCCGCTGCCCACCCCGGCGGTGGCCATGCTCACCCACTCCCTTCGGGCGGACATGGGGGTGATGATCACCGCCAGCCACAACCCCTACCAGGACAACGGAATCAAACTGTTCGGCCCCGACGGCTACAAGCTCTCGGACAGCCAGGAAGACCAGATCGAGGCCCTGGTGGCCAACGGCACCGACGCCCTGCGGGTGCCCTCCGACGCCCTCGGGCGCGCCCGGCGCCTCCAGGACGGCGGGGGCCGTTATATCGAGGCGGTGAAGCGCACCTTCCCCGTGGGCATGCGCCTCGACGGCCTGAAGCTGGTGGTGGATTGCGCAAACGGCGCCGCCTACAAGGTGGCGCCCCAGGTGCTGTGGGAGCTGGGGGCCGAGGTCATCGCGCTGGGCGTCGAGCCGAACGGAACCAACATCAACGCCTCGTGCGGCTCCCTCCACCCGGAGAACATGCGCACCACCGTCATCCGGGAGCGGGCCGACCTGGGCATCGCCTTCGACGGCGACGCGGACCGCCTGATCATCTGCGATGAAAACGGCATCGTGGTGGACGGGGACCAGATCCTGGCCCTGATCGCCCGGACCATGCACGCCCGGAGCCTCCTGACCGGAGGATCCGTGGTGGGCACGCTCATGTCCAACCTGGGGCTGGAGATCCACCTGCGCCGCTGCGGCCTCACCCTGGAGCGGACCGCCGTCGGCGACCGCTACGTGGTCGAGCGCATGCGCGAGGGCGGCTTCAACCTGGGCGGCGAGCAGTCCGGCCACATCGTGATGAGCGATTTCGGCACCACCGGCGACGGCCTGATGAGCGCGCTCCAGGTCCTGGCGGCTCTGGTGTCGGAAAATCGCCCGGCCAGCGAGGTGCTGAACGTCTTCGCACCCTGCCCCCAGCGCCTCGAGAACATCCGGGTCGAGGGCTGCCACCCGGACACCATCCTGGAAAGTCCGGTTCTGCACGAGCTTCTGGACTCGGTCCGCGGCTCGCTGGAGGGCACCGGACGGGTTCTGGTGCGCAAGTCCGGAACCGAGCCCCTGATCCGGGTCATGGTGGAGGACGAGTCCCGCACCCGGGTGGACAACGCTATTGAGCGCATCTGTGGCGTCATCCGGCACCTGTACGAAAGCCGGAACTGACGGCCTGCCCCGGAGCCCGGGAGCCACACCGCGCTCCCGGCCCGGGGGGAAACAAAAGAGCGCCCGCCCGCTCGGCGCCCGAAGAGACTGCGCCCGGCTGCACGCGCCGACGGACTGTCCCGCGCGCCCCGCGCACCATCAAAGAAGGCGCCCCGCGGACCAGCACCAGGGCGCATCCCTCCTCCTGCCTCCCACCTCCCGCCTTCGCCGCTCGACCGGACGCCGCGCTGTTCCGGTGTCCGCAGACGGCCGCACCTGTCAGGCGGGGGGCCAAAATCCCGCAGACCGGTCTTCGTTCCGGGACACGGGGCCCGGACCACCACAGAGCACAACCCGCGAAGGGTCGCCCCGCCTGCCGGGCCCACGGCAGGAAACAGCCTCTCACGGAATCGTGCCGGGCGCGCCTTCCGCGCCCAACGGGCACCCCTCCGGGACCGGGGTAACTCTTGAATCATTCTAGCGATGAGAGTACCGTCAGGATCGCGATGTCTGCCATGAAGGAGAGACCCATGCTTACAGGACGCTGTCTGTGCGGAGCAGTCCGCTATGAGGTCGCGAAGCCCATTGATTCCCTTGTTTTCTGCCACTGTTCCCGCTGCCGGAAGGAAAGCGGGTCGGCGTTCGATTCCATCGCCGTTCTGGACGGCGGGGACTTCCGGCTGGAGGAAGACTCGGCCGCCCCCCATGCCTACGAGGCCGCGGGCGGAACCCGCTACTCGTGCGCCGAGTGCTCCACGACCGTCTACTCCATCAAGGACCGGCTGCCCGGAAAGGCTCTCGTGAGGGCGGGAACGCTGGACCAGGATCCTGGCCCCGTGACGCGAACCCATATTTTCGTGGGCTCCAAGGCCTCCTGGGACCGGATCCCGGACGACGAGACCCAGTTTGACGAATGGCCGACCTGAGCGCCAGCGGCGCCTGACCGGCGGCACCGGACCGGTCCGCAGATCAGGCCGGTCCGGACCGCCCTCTCCCGCCGGACAGAGCGGGACAGACCAGCCCCCGGCGGGACTCCGGCCCTGACGGGACCGCGGACCTTGCCCGCACTCCCCCGGTACCGGGACAGGCTTCCGCCAGGCCGCGCGTCCGGCCCCGGGACACAGGACCACATCCGAAACAGGCGGGGAACACGCGCCCCGGGTACCCCGGGCGCCCCAGTCTGCCCTTGCCCAACCGGCCTCCGATACGATACGGCGGTGTGTCCCCTGACAGGACGCACCGTTTTTGCCTGCGGGCTCCACAGTTTTGCCCGCCCCCCCGAACAGCGCCGGCCTTGATCCCCCGGTGTCCTGCAGGTTATAATAGAACATAACATGATAATAAAAAGAACACCCGTTCCTTATGCCGGACAGCGACACAGGGAGACCCATGCCCATGCACTCGACCGCCGAACGCCGGGCCCGCGCCTGCGGCCTGATTGAGACCGAACCCGTCACACACGACCCGGAGGATGGAGCCGGGAACCGGACCGGAACCGGGGACCGGAACGCCGGACGCACCGCCACCCCGGCCTCGAGGCGCCGGGGCGCCGCCCGGCCGCGCACCGTCCTGCGCGAGCGGTTCCGGGACACCTGCCCCCTGGACCGCTACCACGCCAAAGGCCGTCTGACCCGCCGCCAGTGGACCGCGGGCTGCAGGTTCGAGGCCCTGTGGCGGGCGGCCAGCGGCCCCTCCCTTGGCGCGATCAACCTCGCCCGGGAAATTCGCGGCTCCTATCGGGAGCGCCTGCCGTGCCATGGCTACGGCTCCCTGTCCCCCCTGGCGGAGCGGGCGGGCCTGGCCCGCAGGGAGCACGACCGCGCCCCCCTTCAGTGGACGCCGCGGGGGATCCTGGTGCGCGACGTCTGCGTCTTCGAGCAAAGCCTGGCAGGAGGCAAACAGCTTGAGATGCTGGCCCGGGGGCTGGACCAGTTCGCCGATGCCCTCCGACTGGGGGAGGATCCGGACTTTCCGGACTGACGGGCGCCCCCGGCTCAAGGCCCCCCTCGGGAAGGGAATGGCCAGCGCCCTCCCCCGGGATGCCCGCGCCCTCCTCGGAAGGGGGGGGAGGAAAGGAAAGGAAAGGAAAGGAAAGGAAAGGAAAGGAAAGGAAAGGAAAGGAAAGGAAAGGAAAGGAAGGAAAGTAGGGAGGGAGAGGAATAGGAACGGAAGAGGGAAAAAAGGCTGGCGCAGGAGCCACCGCGCTCCAAACGCGCCAGCCCCGAGCCTGACCCTGTCCCGGTATCCGCCAGCACCAGACCCTGGCACCCCGAAAGCCGCCCAGCGGTTGGACGCGCGGCCCGCAGGGTTAAACCCCGCGACACCCGTTGCCCCGGCGCCCTGCCCCCCCGAACGCACCACCCCCAAAGCTCGCCCCCCTGTCACCCGACAGCCCGGGGGAAAGCCTCGCACCCCACGCGAATGCTCCAACCCCGGCTCGCCCTGACATCAGGCGGCCGGGACGCCCGGTCCGCCCTGGACGCACCGCACCCCCGAACGCGCCACCCCAAAGCTCGCCCCCCTGTCACCCGACAGCCCGGGGCAGAGCCTCACACCCCGCGCGAATGCTACAACCCCGGCACTCCCGGGCCCGAGCCTGTCCCGGGATCCGCCAGCACCAGACCGTGGCCAGTCCCAACCCCGATCACCAGGGAGCACGGGCACCCGGTCCGACCGAACGCCCTGCCACCTGACAGCCCCGGCACCAGACGCCCGGCACCAGACGCCCGGCACCAGACGCCCGGCACCAGACGCCCGGCACCAGACGCCCGGCACCAGACGCCCGGCCCGCCCGGGACCGGAGCCCCGAACTGCACCGCCAGTCAAGTACAACCCAGCATGGCGGGTGTTCCTTTCATGGACTGTTCATGTACAACCGCCTATAAGAGGCGCCTAAAATACGCGTCCCGAATTCAGGAGTTATTCCAATCATGAACAGAACCAGCAAATGGGTTCTCGGCACAATGCTGATTGCCCTCGCTTTTTATGTTATTGCGCCTCAGGGGCCCAGCGCCATTGGTTCCCCCGCGTTTTGGGTCTATCGCCATGAACTCGTTCTTGTCTCCGGCGTTGTGTCTCTTGCCCTCATGACGCTGTGCGTGATCCTCGCCGTGCGCCTCAAGTGGATGGAGCCCCTGACCCGCGGTCTGGACAAGAGCTACGCCATCCACAAGTGGGCCGGTATTGCGGTGACCTTTACGGTCACGGTGCACTGGCTTGCGGAGAAGTTCCCCAAGTGGACCCGGGATATCTTCAGCTATCCTCCGAAAATGAAGAACCCGAACTTCCATGTTCTTCCCTGGCAGAAGGACATCTACCACCTGGGCAACACCCTGGTGGAGAACGCCATCTACGTTATCCTTCTTCTTCTCATCATTGCCCTTTTCAAGCGGGTTCCGTACCGGACGTTCCGGGCCACCCACAAGGTGTTCCCGATTCTCTTCCTGATCGCGGCGTTCCACAGCGTGACCATCCTCTACAAGGCCGACTGGATGGGAACGCCCACGGGCTACGCGGTGATCCTGCTGAGCGTCGTCGGCTCCCTGGCGGCCCTGGTGTCCCTTGGCCAGCAGATTGGCGCGAACCGGAAGATCTCGGCCGAGGTCGCGAAGTTCGACGTCCAGGGCCCGGGCATTGTGGACCTGTGGCTGAAGAACACGACCCGGCCCCTGGGTCACACGGCGGGCCAGTTTGTCTTCCTGTCCTTTGCCCACGATTCCGAGCCGCACCCGTTCTCGCTGGCCTCCGCGCCGCAGGACACGGACACCCTGCGCTTTGGCATCAAGACCAACGGCGACTTCACCGACCGCCTGCCCGAGCGGCTGAGAGTGGGCGAGGCCGTGCGCATCGAGGGCCCCTACGGGCACTTCTCCTTCGACCTTCCGCACGGCCGTCAGGTCTGGGTCGCGGGGGGAATCGGGATCACGCCGTTCCTCTCCCGGCTTGACGAGCTGGCGAGGACCGGCCGCTCCAGCGCCGAGATTGACCTGTGGTACTGCTGCCGCGAGGCCTCCGGTGCCGCCTACCCGGACAACCTGAAGGAGCTCTGCCAGGCGGCGGGTGTGACCCTCCACGTCGTTCTCAGCTCCACCGGGGAGCGCCTGACCGGCGAGCGCCTGAAGGAGGTCCACGGCTCCCTCGAGGACACGGCCATCCTGTTCTGCGGACCGGCCGCCTTCCGGACCTGCCTGCTCGACAGCCTGAAGGCCCAGGGCTTTGACACCCGGGCGTTCCACTCCGACAGCTTTGACATGCGCTGAGCCAGACTCGGCACCCGGGGGCCCCGCTGACTGGCGGGGCTCCCTTTTTCGTTCGGGCCGGGCCTCCGCCCCCGCCGGCCCCCACAAGGGGGACCGGAACGGAGCCCGCCGGACACGCCGGCATCCCGGCAGCGCCCCGACAGGGGCCCGGCCGTCCGGTGCCACACCCACCCCAGGGAAAACCGTCGCTTCGGGTGCAAAACCATTGACCCTGCCCCCGTCCCACGGTATATCCCATCGCTTTCCAACTCTTGTACCTCGCGCCCCGGGCGCGCCGTTTTGGGAGACAGACCGGTGAAACGTACCTACCAGCCGTCCAAAATTGTCCGCAAGCGCCGTCATGGCTTCCGGACCCGCAGTGCGACCGTCGGAGGACGTCGTGTCCTCGCCGCGCGCCGCGCGAGAGGCCGCAAGCGTCTTTCCGCATAGAGCCGTCCGGGTTTCCCCGGGCGGTCCCCGGTTTTCCGGGCGCAGCCACCGCGGTCTCAACCGCCGCACCGGCTCCGCCACTGGAAAACAGCGGGATTTGACAGGCACAACGACAGGAACACCGGGCGCCCCGTCCCCGTGTTCCCGTGTGCCTGTTTGCGCGTCCCCGGTCCGGGAGCGCGCGAAAGAGCCGCAGCACCTGTCACGTTTGCATCCCACCCGTTGCATCGATGCCTGTTGCGCCTTCCATGGAGTGCAAGTCCGTGTCTGAAGACGGAAGGCCCGAAACCGTCCCCGCCCCGACCCCGCAGCCGGACGCGAAACCGCGTCACGACCTGCAGCGGCTCAAGCGCCGCGCGGATTTCCTGCGGGTGGCGTCCCGGCGGACCAAATGGGTCACCTCCGGCTTTATCCTTCAGGCCGCACCGACTCCGCCTCCCCGGGTCCGTCCCGGAGAGCCCCCCTCCCCCGAGCCGGCCGGACCGGTGATCCGAATCGGATTTACCACCAGCAAGAAGGTCGGCAAGGCCGTCCAGCGCAACCGGGCGCGCCGCCGCCTGAGAGCCATTGCCTCCGAGATCATGGGCACGGATGCGCAGGCCGGATACGACTATGTGCTGATCGGCCGGACCGAGACCATCGCCCGGCCCTACGAGATGCTTCTGTCCGACCTTCGCTGGGCCCTGAAGCGCCTGGGGCTCCGCCGATGATGACGGTCCTTCGCCTGTTCAACCGGCTTCTCTCGCTTCCCATGATCGGCCTGATCCGGCTGTACCGGCTTGTGCTCTCGCCGCTGATCGGCCAGCAGTGCCGCTTCGAGCCCACCTGCTCGCGCTACACCGAGGAGGCCATCCGGCGCCACGGCCCGTTCTGGGGCGTGTGGCTGGGAAGCATCCGTATTGCGCGTTGCAATCCCTGGGGAGGCATGGGATATGATCCGGTCCCGGATGATCCCCGCCCGCGGTGGATGCGGGGCCGCCGCTCGGGGAGCCCTGTCCCCCCGGATCGCCCGGACGAGCCCTGAAGTCCTCAGGGCCCCTGTTTTTGTCGACGAGATGCGCCACTCCGCCCGGCGCGTGCGTTCTTATCTGAAAGACTGGAGTCATGTCGGAACAGCGTAACATTCTTCTCGCAATCCTGCTGTCCGTCGGGATTTTTCTGTCCTGGCCCTACGTGTCACATTACGTGTTCGGCACGCCTCTGGAGCAACCGGCAACGGAACTTGCGAAGGACGACACCCCGGCGCCCCCGCCCGGTGCGGACACCGTTCTCGAGGCCACCGGCGACACCGCGGAAAAGCGCACCGTCTTCCAGACCCGCGAGGAGGCCCTTGCGGCGTCCGCAGACCGGGTCCGGATCCAGACCGGCAAGCTCGCGGGCTCCATCCGTCTCGAGGGCGCGCGCTTTGACGACCTGACCCTCTCGGCCTACCGGGAGACCACGGACGAGAACAGCCCGCCGGTGGACCTCCTGGCCCCGTCCGGAGCGCCCCACCCCTACTTCGCCGAGTTCGGCTGGCGCCCCGTCGATCCCCAGACCCGCGTCCCGGATGCCGACACCCCCTGGACAGCGGACCGGACCGTTCTCGACGAGAACAATCCCGTGACCCTGACCTGGGACAACGGCCAGGGCCTGCGCTTCGTGCGCACGATCTCGGTCGACGAGAACTACATGTTCACGATCTCCCAGCAGGTGGTGAACACCTCCGACGCGCCCGTGACCCTGTACCCGTTCGGCCGCATCTCCCGTGAGTTCAAGCCCAAGACCGTGAACTTCTTTATCCTTCACGAGGGCCCCATCGCGGTTCTGGACGGCACCCTGAAAGAGCTGGACTACCCCGATGCCAAGGACGGTGAGAAGGTCGAGGCCAGCACCACCGGTGGCTGGATGGGCATCACGGACAAGTACTGGCTGGCCGCCCTGGTCCCGGATCAGGACAAGGTGGTCAACGCCACCATGGGCGCCCGCCCCTCGGGTGCCAGCGACAACTACAGCGTCGCCTACGCCGGGGGCCGCATGACGGTCGCTCCGGGCCAGTCCATCGCGGTGACCGACCGCTTCTTTGCCGGCGCCAAGGAATACGACCTGCTGAGCGACTACTCCAGCCGCCTCGGCATCAACCAGTTCGCCAAGGCCATCGACTTCGGCTGGTTCTGGTTCTTCACCATGCCGTTCACCTGGGCGCTGCACCACCTGTACCTGCTTCTGGGGAACATGGGTCTTGCGATCCTGGCCTTCACCGTGGTCCTGAAGATCTTCTTCTTCCCGCTGGCCAACAAGTCCTACGAGTCCATGTCCCGCATGAAGCTGCTCACCCCGGAGATGAAGAAGCTCCAGGAGCGCTTCAAGGATGACCGGGTGCGCCTGAACCAGGAGATGATGGCCCTCTACCAGAAGGAAAAGGTCAACCCGCTGTCGGGCTGCCTGCCGATCGTCCTCCAGATTCCGGTGTTCTTCGCCCTCTACAAGGTGATCTTCGTCAACATCGACATGCGCCACGCGCCGTTCTACGGCTGGATCACCGACCTGTCGGCCCGGGAGTCCATCACGGTCTTCAACCTGTTCGGCCTGATCCCCTGGACGCCGCCGGACTTCCAGCTGCTGTGGGTTGGCTCCCTCGCCCTGACCATGGGTGTGACCATGTGGTTCCAGCAGAAGCTGAACCCGGCCCCGCAGGATCCCACCCAGGCGAAGATCGTCGGCTCGCTGCCCATCATCTTCACCTTCATCCTGGCGCCGTTTGCCTCGGGCCTGATCCTCTACTGGACCTGGAACAACATCCTGTCCATCCTCCAGCAGTGGGTCATCATGCGCCGTCTCGACCGCCAGAGAAGCAAGGGGGCCAAGGTCTAGACCATGACCGCCGGTACACCCGAAATCCCCGAAATCGACAGCGCCTCCCCGGAAGGGGAGGCGCTTGAGTTCGGGCGCTGGCTGTTTGCCCAGCCCTGCACCTTCCTGATGGGCGCGGTGAGCCTGGAAGGGCTTCCGAACCACGACCTGTCCGAGATCGCCTTTTGCGGACGCTCCAACGTGGGCAAGTCCTCCCTGGTCAACGCCCTGACCGGACGCAAGACCCTGGCCCGCACCTCGAACACGCCGGGGCGCACCCAGGAGCTGAACTACTTCCGCCTGGGCCCCGAGGCCCCGGACCAGCCCGCCCTGATGATGGTGGACCTTCCGGGCTACGGCTTCGCCAAGGCGCCCAAGGCCCTGGTGGAGCGCTGGACCCGCCTGGTGCTCTCGTATCTGAAGGGGCGCCCCCAGTTGCGCCGGGTCTGCCTGCTGATTGACTCCCGGCACGGCCTGAAGCCCACCGACATCGAGGTCATGTCCATGCTGGACACGGCCGCCGTGAACTACCAGGTGATCCTGACCAAGACCGACAAGCCCTCGGCGACGGCGGTCCGGGCCTGCCTGGAGGCCACACAGAAAACCCTGGCCAAGCACGTGGCCGCCTACCCCGAGGTGCTGATGACCTCGTCACGGGACGGGGACGGCGTGGCCCTCCTGCGCGCCCGCCTGGCGGCGCTGACCCGGGAATAGATCCCTCCCCCGGCCCCGGCGATAACCCGGGGCCTTTTTTTTGCGCACGGGCAAGCCGGTCACTCGGGGCGCCGGACGTCCCTCCAGGCCAACACGCCCTGAACCCCCGCCCCCACCGCTGCGATCGCCGCGGCGGACACAGGCAACGCCCAGAGCGGCACCTGCAAAAGCAGGAGCCCTCCGCCGGCGGCGGCTCCGATGGCACTGCCCAGGTACAGGGCAGACTCGTTCAGGGCCACCGCCAGGTTCCCGTCGCCTTCCCGGGTCCGCGCCTTGAGAAGCTCGTTATTCTGGGGAACCTGGAGAGCCCAGCCAACAGCCCCCCAGACCGCCAGAGGCACAACGCACAGCCAGGGCGTCACCAGGGCGCCAAGGGGAAGCACCCCCAGGCAGAGCGCCAGAACCCCCATAATGCCAAAGGCCACCCGGGGCCCCCGGACACTGTCCACCAGCGGGCCGATCAGAAGGCTCCCCAAAACGCCCCCCACGCCCCAGGCCCAGAGAAACGGCACAACAGAGAGATCCGAACCCCCCGGGACACTGGCAAGAAACGGGGCAATAAAGGTGTACATGCCCAGACTGGAGACGGCCGCCAGAAGCGAAACCAGCAAAATCAGAAGAACCTGCCTGTCTCCAAGCACGGCCAGCTTCCGCAGAAAGGACGTGCCGGACACCTCCGGCAAGCGCGGCAGCTTCACCGCAAGCCCGGCAAACGTCAGAACCCCCAGGACCGCAACACCCCAGAAGGCAGCCTGCCAACCTGCCTGCCCCGCCACGAGAAGACTGGCGGGCACACCAAGAACCGTCCCGCTGGCCATGCCCCCCATGATGATGGAGATGCTTTTGCCTCTCCAGTTCTCCGCCGCAAGCCCCACCGCTGCCGAGATCCCCAGGGCGAGGTAAACCCCCGCGCCGATTCCGCCCACAACCCGGTACGCCAGAAGCGCGGCGAGGTCGCGGGTGAGAGCGCTGGCCCCATGGGCGAGCGTGAAGACCGCCAGAGCGACAAGAAGCCCCGAGCGCTGCCGGGCCGCGGGAAGAACGGCCACGAAGACCGGAGACCCGAGCCCGTATCCCAGGGTGAATGCCGTCACAAGCTGGGCGGCGGCCGCCGTTGAAACCTGAAACTCGGCCTCGATCATGGGGATCAGCCCGGCGGTCATATACGACCCCATCCCGAGCGCAAAGGCCCCCAGGGCTATGAAATACGTGGTTATTTTATTTTCGTTCATCACACGGCCCCAATACTTTATCTTCAGAACACTCACGGGAGTGCAAAGAAGACCTGCCCTGTCTCACGGACCAGGGAATAACAGGCCGCACAAGTCCTTACAATTTAACCGGTTATACGAGCAGTGGGGGTAACAGGATGACCGGCCCGACAGCACCCGCCCGAACACGCCCCGAACTGGCCGAGTTCCTGCGCCAGCACCGGGAGAGCCTGTCCCCCGAGGCCGTCGGCCTGCCCGCCGGGAGCCGGCGCAGAACCCCGGGCCTGCGCCGCGAGGAAGTTGCCGCCCTGACCGGCGTCGGGCAGACCTGGTACACGTGGCTGGAGCAGGGACGGGATATCCGGGTCTCGACAGACGTTCTCGACCGGCTGTCCCGGCTTTTCCGGCTGGACGGAGCCGGGCGGCGCCATCTCTATGCGCTCGCCCGCCAGCACCCCCCGATGGAGGACGGGCGCACGGTGTGCACGGTTCCGCCCCTGGTTCACCGGCTTCTGGCCGACCTGCCCCTCCGACCGGCCTATGTTCTCAACCTGCGCTGGGACGTCCTGGCCTGGAACCCGCCGGCTGACCGGGTCTTCCGCTTTTCGGCACGGCCAGCCCCGGAGCGCAATCTGCTGCAGATGCTGTTTCTTGATCCGGCCACCCGGCAGCTGTTTCACGACCAGGCCCGCCAGATACCCGGTCTTGTGGGCAGCTTCCGGCGGGACTGCGCCCGCGCGCCGCGTGACGAGGCCATCCGGGCACTTGTCGCGGACCTGGAAAATCGGGCGCCCGAGTTTCGCACCCTCTGGACCCACCAGGACCCCCAGCCGTGCACCGGCGTGCGGGATCTGGACATTCCCGGGCTCGGGGTCGTGTCGTTCGAGCACACAACGCTTATCCTCGACGAGGACCGCCACCTCCGGCTGGTGTATTACGCCGCCCGGCCCGATACACCGGCGGGCACGGCGTTCGGGACCTGGCTCCAGACCCAGTGAGGACGCGCATGCGCAGGCCCGCCCCTCCCGGCTGCCCCGCCAGAATCGGAAAAAAGGTGTTTTGGGGGTTGCACTCACGTCTTTTGTGTACTTTTCTTGTCGGGAACCCCGTCCCGGGCCGTGAGGACTGTCTCCGGCGGACGGCAAAACTCAAAAATGGAAGTCTGAAATGCGCCTGATTATTGCTCTGATCCTGCCGTGGCTGGTCTTTTTCACCATTGGCCGCCCGATTGCGGGCCTGATCTGCCTCATTCTTCAGGTGACCCTGATCGGCTGGCTGCCCGCCGCCTTCTGGGCGGTGTATTCGCTCAGCCAGTACAACACGGACCAGAAGATCAAGCGGGCGCTCGACGCGACCCGATAGGACGCCGGAGAGACGGGCCGGCACGATGGACCGGCACGGCGGGCCGGCCCCGCAGGCTGGATCCTGAAGGCTGGCCGGCGGGGGCCCCTCGGGCCCTCGCGCGGGCCGGAAGCTTGGTCACGCGCGAATCACGGCCCCACACGCCCGGAGAAAGAGCCAAAAAACCGCGCCCGGACACCGGATCGGGTCCGGTTGCGGCTGCCGGGCCGGGACAGACCCCGCAGCAGCCCCCCGATGGAAAAACGCCCCCCGGACGCTCAAAACCAGCCGCCGGGTGGCCTCACAGCGGCACGCCAGGACCGATCCGACGCCCCGGACAGGGGTCCGGGAGCCGACCGGGGGCGACGAAACCAGGCCGGTCAGGACAGAAAAAAAACGGGAGAAAAAAGGGACCACGCGTGCCCCGGACGCCGGCTGTCGCCCGCGCGGGTTTTGGAAAATCAAAGGGGCCCGAAATGGAAACAAGGGGCGAGCGCGTCCGAAGACAGGCTCTAACCCCTTGTTTTAACTGGCGCGCCCGAGAAGATTCGAACTCCTAACCTTCTGATCCGTAGTCAGATGCTCTATCCAGTTGAGCTACGGGCGCACTTCGTATGAGCCGCTGTGCCGGGGTGGTCTGTGTTGCTCCCCGTGTCGGCGGAGCAACTTCTATCCCGATGGGCCCCTCTCTGCAAGCCCTATTTTCAGCCTGATGCGAAAAAAAACGTCTCCCGCCACCGTTTACATCCAGGGGCTGTGCCTATTGTGCAACACTCGCTGTTTTTCGAGTTGCCGGAAACGGTTACGTCCCGAAAATCCCTTGAGACATTAAAATTCCTTGAGTAAACTTGTCAAAAATGCGCGGTTAGCGTCTTTTCTGCCATCATGCACCCTGGCGGCCCCGGGCCCGCCGGTGCAGCACCCCGGGTGCGCGCTCCGGAAAAGGCGACATGCGCACCCCTTCAAGCCCCGTTGCGGCCGCCCGCGGCCGGATCGTCGGCAAGGCGCAGCTTTGAGAAAGATAAGGTCTCCAATCAATGGCGTCACCTCGCACGAAGCATATTCTCCTCATCGCCTCCGCCGTGATCCTCGCGGCCTGTTCCCGGAGCGATTCCGTCCTGCCGTCCCTGAGCCCGCAGACCGAGCGCTTCATGACCACGGGCTACGGCGGGCCGCCTGCACTGGGCAACACGTATTTCGAACCCGACGGTGTCACTCCGGGTCGCCCGACCCAGACCTTCGTCGGGAACAAGGTCGTTTCCTACCGGGCCGAGCTGTCGGGGATGCAAGACGCCATCCGCACCCAGAACACCCAGCTTCAGGCGCTCCGCAACAAGACCATTCTTGACTCCCAGGGCTATCACGAGAACGTGGCCGCCATGCGCGCCAAGCTCCAGCTTGGCACCACCCCCGCGAACCCGAGCCTCATGAACCGCTGGGAGATCGCGCAGGCGCAGCTCAACACCCTGAACCAGGACCTGGTGCTGATGGACCAGCTGTCCCAGGTGATCGTGGTGAACCAGTCGTCGGCCAGCTATCTTCTCAACACCATCCGCCAGTCCTACTCGATCCCGGGCGCCGTGGATGAGGACCACCGCCAGCTTCGCATCCTGGAGGACGAGACCCAGCAGACCGTGGTCCTGATCGAGCGCCTGCTTGCGGAGCTGCGCTCGGACGTCACCCGCCAGACGGCCTACGTCAATTCCGAGCGGGCCAACCTGACCTCCCTCGCCAGCGCCATCCAGCAGGGCCAGCTTTTCGGTGTGACCGGGCCTGACGGCTACGCCTATCCGGCACCGGCCAACGTTCGCCAGGGACCGGGGATGCGCCCCGGCATGCCCGGGCGTCCGGGTGGCCCCCAGGGATCCCAGGGGCCGTGGGCGACCAGCGGCGCGAGCTACACGTCCGGTCCGGCGGGCACGAACTACGCCAGCCCCGCCCCCTACGCGGCCGCAGCGCCGGCAGCCATGGGCGTGCCCCTGGTGACCGTGCGCTTTGACCGGGCCAACATCCGCTACGAGGACGCCCTGACCCGCGCGGTGCAGGACACCCTGTCGCGCAACCCGTCGGCGTCGTTCAGTGTCGTGGCGGTCCAGAGCGGCACCGCCGGAACGGCTGTCCGGGCTGCGGACAATGCCCTGCGGACCCTGACCCGCCTGGGCGTTCCCGCCAGCCGCGTGTCCCTGTCCTCCATCTCCCAGCAGGGCGGAGTGGACGAACTGCGCGTCTACGGACGCTGAGCCCCCGTCCCGGTCCCGGGCCCCGGCACAGCCCACAACGAAACGAGAAAGGCCGGTTCAACCGGCCTTTTTGCTGTCCGGACGGCTGACCCCGGCGCCGAACACCGAACCGGACCGGGAGCGATACGCGAGGGCAAGACCCCACAGGATCCGCCCCCGGCACCAGCAGCCCCAGAAAACCGGCCGCCCCCGCCACACAGGCGCCCGAACGCTCAGGGCTGGCGGCGCTCCACCGCGAACCCCGCCCAGGACTGGTCCGTTGGCATGACCTCCAGGCGGTTGATCGTGATGTGGTCGGGCAGTGTCGCCACGTAGAAGACGGTCTCGGCCACGTCCTCGGCCGTCAGGGGCGTCGTGCCCTGATAGACTGCCGCCGCCGCATCCGCATCCCCCGCGTAGCGCACCAGCGAGAACTCGGTTTCCGCCATCCCCGGCGCCACATCCGTGACCCGCACCCCGGTGCCCGCAAGGTCACAGCGCAGGTTGTAGGAAAACTGCTTCACGAAGGCCTTCGACGCGCCGTAGACGTGACTGCCCCGGTAGGGCCAGGCCCCCGCGATGGACCCGATGTTGATCACGCTCGCGCCGCGGCCCGTGGCGATCAGGACAGGCAGCAGCGTGTGGGTCACGTTCACGAGGCCGGTCACATTGGTGTCGATCATGGTGTGCCAGTCGTCCAGCGAGACCTCCGGCGCCGGTTCGGGCGCAAGGGCGAGCCCCGCGTTGTTCACCAGGGTCCGGATCCGGCGGAAGGGCTCGGGCAGGCTCCGGACCACGTCCTGCACCGCTGTGGCATCGCGCACATCCAGCCGGGCCGCGTGCACCGGGACAGCGGGCCCAAGGTCCGCCGCCAGAGCCTCCAGCCGGTCCAGACGGCGCCCGCAGATCACAAGGCCCCAGCCTGCCCGGGCAAAACGCCGGGCGCAGGCCTCGCCAAAGCCGGACGTGGCACCGGTAATGAAGGCAATGCGAAGGGGGGCCGTGGTCATGGTGGGGCTCCTGTTCCAGGCAACTGACGGGGGAGAGGGCTGAGGGGGCCGACGATGGGAGATGGGAGATCGGAGACCGGAGATCGCGGAAAGAAAACCGGGGCCCGGACGGTCCCCCAGCATGCCTCAAGACGCACCGGCACGCCAGAGGGGCCCCCGCCCCGAAGGAATGGAGCCCTTCCCGGGCCGATCGGCCTCCGTCCGGTCCGACACCCGACCGGAGGCCCCCACTCCAGAGCTCCCCGGATCAGGCGCCCGTGCCGGGCTCCGCGTCCGACGGTGCGTGAGCCGGCGGCTCCAGGTTGGCGGAGGCCTGCTCGCGCCAGCCCCGGCGCCCGGGGTCGCCGTCCAGGGGAACCTGCTGCCAGTAGTGAAGGGGGAAGCCCTGATCCTTCAGGGTTTTCCAGAGACCCCGGGCGCGGTCCAGGGCGTCGGCGTCGCGCTCGTCGAACAGGACGAACACCCGCTCGAACCCGGGCGCATCCTCGCGCCAGGTGCCCTCGGTCAGAAACAGAAACTGGGCTCCATTGGGGTTTTCCGGCTCGGTGGCCAGATAGACGGGCTGGTCCGCCGCGTGGTCGGGCCCGTCGAACGCGCTGCCGTGGGGCAGCCAGGAATTGGCCTCGAACGTCCAGAGCGCCGAGTCCAGAGCCTTCAGGCGCTCGGGGCTGGCCGCCATGACCAGCACCCGTCGCGACCCTTCCAGGGCCTTCAGGGCCAGACGGGCCACCACCTCCTCGAGCCCGGCAGACCGGGCATGAAGGTGATAGAAATCAAACCGCGCCCGCATGTCCGTTCTCCGGCCTCCTCAGGGGGTCATCCCGTTCCCAGCCCGTCCCCGAGGCGGGAGGGCCGAACCGGCCGCCCCCACCCGGCAAGGGCGCCCCGGACGGATCCGGGGCCGCGTCAAGGTCTCAGGCCGCGCCGCCGAAGGGCCCGCTGTCGCCCCCGCTGGCGCCGTCCTGCGGGACGTCGCGCTTCGGTCCACCGCGGGAGACCACCACCATGGCCGGGCGCAGCAGCCGGTCATGGATCTGGTAGCCGTCCTGGTAGACCTGGACCACCGTTCCCGTGGGCACCGAGGTGTCCTCGACCTCCTGCACGGCCTGGTGCAGGTTGGGGTCGAAGGGCGCGTTCAGGGACTGGATGCGCCGGACCTTGTAGTCGCCCAGGGTGCGCTGAAGCTCCCGCTCGGTCATCTCGATGCCGATGGCCAGATTGTTCAGGGGCTCGTTGGTCTCGCGGGCCTGGCCCGGAGCCGCCAGAAGCGCGCGCCCCAGGTTGTCGGCCACGCCCAGAAGAGCCTTGGCGAAATTCGAGACCGCGAACTTGTTGTTGTCCTCGATCCGGCGGTCGGCCATGCGCCGGGCGTTCTCCGCCTCGGCCAGAGCCCGGAGGTAGTCCTCCTTGAGCTTGCGGTTTTCCGCCTCCAGGGCCGCAACGCGCGCCTGGAGAGCCGAGTCCTCGCCCCCGTCCGAAGCCGGAGCCGCGGCCTCCGTGGCGTCGTCCGCGAGAGCGTCCAGGGGTTCCCGGTTGGGGTGGCTGGTCGTGTTGGATGGATCTTGAGACTTGTGCATAACCTCGTCCAGAGTTCCGTTCGTGTGTTTAAGGGATACGTCCACCGGGGTTGAACCACATCGGAGAGAGCCTGAAAAGCGGTTTCAGCCAATCAGGCGCGAGAGAACCTTCGATGTGTAGTCCACCAGCGGAATAATGCGGCGGTAGTTGATCCGGGTCGGACCGATCACGCCGATGGCGCCAATGATCTCGTCCTGACTGTTCTGGTAGGGGGCGACGATCATCGAGCAGCCGGAAACGGAGAACAGGGGACTTTCGGCCCCGATAAAAATCTGCACACCCTCGGCGCTGTTCACCAGGTCCAGCACCCGGAGAACCTGCTCGCGGGTCTCGAGGGCGTCGAAGAGGGAGCGGATGCGCTCGATGTCCTCGACGGCGGTCAGGTCGTTCAGCAGCGCGCTCCGGCCCCGGACGATCAGCTCCCCGTGGGAGCCGGTCCCCGACCAGGTGGCAATCCCCGCCTCCACGACCCGGGCCGCCAGGGCATCCAGCTCGGTCTGGTGGCGGGCCAGCTCCTTGTGGATCTTGTCGCGCGCCTCGTCCAGGGTGCGGCCGCTCAGCCGGGCGTTCAGGTAGTTGGTGGCCTCGGCCAGGGCCGACGGGGGCAGATCCCCCGGAACCTCGAGGACACGGTTTTCCACCATCCCGTCCCCGGAGACCATGACCACCAGGGCCCGCCCCGGACCCAGCGACACAAACTCGATATGCTTCAGCGCCCGGTTCAGCTTGGGCGCCACCACCACGCCCGCGCATCCGGACAGCCCGGACAGGGCCAGGGAGGCCTCGCTCAGCGCCTGGTCCACGCTTTTTCCCGTCAGGCGCACCCGCTGCTCGATCTCGGCGCGCTCGTCGGCGCCGGGCTTGCCGAACTCCAGAAGCCCCGAGACAAAGAGCCGAAGACCCGCCTCGGTGGGAAGCCGCCCGGCGGAGGTGTGGGGGGCATAAAGCAGGCCCAGATCCTCGAGGTCCGCCATCACGTTGCGCACCGAGGCCGAGGACAGGGACACGGGCAGACGGCGCGACAGGGTCCGCGACCCCACCGGCTCGCCGGTTTCCACGTAGAGGTCAACAATCTGCCCGAAGATCTGTCGGGACCGTTCGTCAAGTTCGTTCAATACGGGCGAATCGAGCGATCTGGCGTGCATTCCGGCTCTCTGGTGTCAACAGGGCATGTCGATCCCAACAACGTAGTAAGGAATCCCCCTCTCGTAAAGGGTGCGCTGCCCTCCGGGGCTCAGGACGCCCCGGATTCGCACTCCAGGGTCTGGGACAGGGTCGTCAGAAGGATCCCCACGTGTTCCTCGGAGAAGATCAGGGGGGGCCGAATCTTGAGGACATTCTGGAACGGGCCTGTCAGGCCGACCAGAACCCCGCGCTCGCGCATGCCGGTCACGACCCGGGAGGCAAGGGCCGAGTCCGGCTCCCGGGAGTCCCGGTCCCTGACCAGCTCCACCCCCAGGTACAGGCCCGTGCCGCGCACATCGCCAAAGGACGGGAACTCCTCGGACAGCATGTTCAGGCCCGCCTTGAGGCTGGCTCCGGTCTGCTCGGCGTTGGCCATCAGGTTCTCGTCGCGCAGAACGTCCAGAACCGCGCCCGCCGCCGCCGCCGCCACCGGTCCCCCGGCCATGGAGTTGAAATAGTGGCTGTCCTCGCAGAAGTCCTCCAGAAGAACGGAGCGCGCCGCCAGCCCCGCGACCGGATAGCCGTTGCCCATGGGCTTGCCCATGACCACGATGTCGGGGACGATGCCGTGGCGCTGGAAGGCCCAGAAGTGCGAGCCCGCCCGCCCGAACCCGCACTGGACCTCGTCGGCGATGTAGAGCCCGCCCGCCCGGTGCACCGCGTCCATGGCGCCGCGCAGGAACCCGGCGGGGCTGACAAAGATGCCGTCGGAATCAAACAGGCTGTCGGCCACGAACGCGGCCACCCGCATGCCGTAGCGCCGCAGATCCTCGATGGCGGCCTCCACCTCGGCGGCGAAGGCCTGGGCAACGTCGGTGCCGAAGAAACGGTAGCGGTCCGGCGCCGGAACCGTGCGCACGTGCACGCCCAGAGGCATCCTCCCCCCGATGCACGGCGAGATCGCCGCCGTCGCCGCCGTAGAGCCGTGGTAGGCGTTCTCGGTGACGATAATGCCCTCGGCTCCGGTGGCCATGCGGGCCATGCGCAGGGCAAGGTCAACGGCCTCCGACCCCGAGCAGGTGTAGATCACCCGGTCCAGCGGGTCCGGCAGCGTGGCAAGAAGGCGCTCGGTGTAGTCCAGGATGTCCGCCCCGATGTAGCGCAGGCTGGCGCTCAGGGTCGCGGTCTGGCGGGAAATGGCCTCGACCACACGGGGGTGGCAGTGACCGACAACGGGGACGCTGTCGCTGGCATCCAGATAGCGCTCGCCCCCTGCCCCGAAGAGCCAGGCGCCCCGGGCGCTCACCGGATGGAGGGGAGGCGTGTAGGACAGCTGGCAGGGCGCTCCGAGAGCGCGCTGCCGGCGTGCCACCAGGGCCCGGTCGGCTTCGCAAAGGGTCCGTTGAGCCGGGTGCCCCGGGTCACCGGCCGGCACCCCCTCAGCCGTGCACACCCCGTCCGAATCCGTTGTCATGATGGGTCTCCTCATCTCCTGCAGGACCGGATTCCCAGAATAATACAAACCCGCGTGCGACAAAACGCCCGAAACCGGAATAACGGGGAGATCGAAGCGTTTTCTTCTGCTGCCCGGTACAGTTGGAACGGGGGAACGGGCCCGTCAGAGTCCGGACAGGCAGGTGTATTTCAGCTCGGTGTACTCATCCAGCCCGTACCGGGATCCCTCGCGCCCGAAGCCGGAGGCCTTGATGCCGCCAAACGGTGCCACCTCGGTGGAGAGCGTCCCCGTGTTGATGCCCACCATCCCGAACTCCAGCGCCTCGGACACCCGGACCATCCGCCCCGAATCCCGGGTGAACAGGTAGGCCGCAAGGCCATAGCGGGTGTCGTTGGCCAGGGCCACGGCCTCCTCCTCGGTCTCGAACCGGAAAAGCGGGGCCACGGGGCCAAAGGTCTCCTCGCTCGCGATCTTCATGGAGGGTTCCACATCCGCAAGAACCGTCGGCTCGAAAAACGTGCCGCCCAGGGCGTGGGGATGCCCGCCGCTCAGGATCCGGGCACCGCGGGTCACCGCATCCGTGACCTGGCCCACAACCCGGGACAGGGCGAGATCATTGATCAGGGGCCCCTGGGTCACGCCCTCCTCCATGCCGTCGCCCACCTTGAGGGCCGCAGTCGCGGAGGCCAGCGCCTCGGCAAAGGCGTCATAGATCCCGGACTGCACCAGGAACCGGTTGGTGCAGATGCAGGTCTGCCCGCTGTTGCGGTACTTGCTGGTGACGGCGCCCCTGACCGCCCGCTCCAGGTCCGCGTCGTCGAATACCAGGAACGGGGCGTTCCCCCCCAGCTCCAGGGACAGGCGCTTGAGGGTCGGCGCGCACTGGGCCATCAGGCGGCTTCCCACCGCCGTCGAGCCCGTGAACGAGAGCTTGCGCACCACCGGGCTCTCGCACAGGACCTGACCGATCTCCTCCGCGGGCCCGGTGACCACGTTCAGGACACCCGGGGGCAGCCCGGCGCGCTCGGCCAGGCGGGCCAGGGCAAGGGCGCTGTAGGGCGTGGCCCCCGCCGGCTTCAGCACCATGGTGCAGCCGACGGCGAACGCGGGCGCCACCTTGCGCGTGATCATGGCGAGGGGGAAGTTCCAGGGGGTGATGGCGGCGCAGACCCCCACCGGCTCGCGGGTGACGAAATAGCGCTGCCCGGGGGCCGGAGTGGGAATGATGTCCCCGTAGGCCCTGGGCCCCTCCTCGGCAAACCAGCGCACGAACGAGGCCGCATAGCTGACCTCGCCAAGAGCCTCCGCCAGCGGCTTGCCCTGCTCGGCGGTCATGATGCGGGCCAGATCCTCCCGGGCCTCCAGGATCAGGTCGTACCACCGCATCAGGATGTCGGAACGCTCCCGGGCCGTGAGCGCACGCCAGGACGGCAGCGCCGCCTGCGCGGCCCCGATGGCCTGAAGGGTGTCCTCCCGGCCCATCAGGGGAACCTGGCCCAGCGCCTGCCCCGTGGCCGGGTTGGTGACAACCAGGGTCTGGCCGGACAGCGCGTCACACCAGCGGCCCCCCACAGGGGCCTTCCGGCAAAACAGATCCGGGTCGCGGAGTTTCAAAACCATGATCGGGTCTCCTGATGACGGTGGGGGCCTGGCCTTGCGTCCCTGCCCCGGAAGGGAGCGGACGGGCCGGGCCGGCCGGTGGACGGACGCCTGCCGGTCCCGAACGGCTCCGGACCGGGGGCCCGGGTCGGCCGCCGGACAGCCCGGATGGCCAGGGTCGGACGGACAACCCGGACAGGACAGCCAGGGCGGCCAGGGTCGGACGGACAGCCCGGACAGGCCGGGGTCGGGTGGACGGCCCGAACAGGACAGCAGGGGTGCAAGGATTGTGCAGGAGCCGGAAGCAACCGGCAAGACGTCCGTTCGACATGACCGAGACGTAAACAAGCGCCCACCCGATACGCCCCTCCCGGCGCCGGGAGGCGGAGGACGGAAGGGGGGAGCCGGCAGGGGCACGGGACATGCCGGAAAGGGGCGGAGGAAGGAAGGAAGGAAGAACCGGGGCAGCGGGCCATACCCGCCCCCGAAACGCAAAACGGCACCCCCCTGAGGGGATGCCGCTGTCTGTCATCCGGAGCCGGACCCGCCGGCCCGATGCTGCCCGGCCTACTCGGCGGGCTGGTTCTTCTTGCGGAAGTCCTCGATCCAGCGGTCCGCAGCCTCTTCGGCCTTCTTGACCTCGGGAGCCTTGAGGGCGCCACGCAGCTCGGTGAGGATCAGGTCCAGATCGGCCGCCTGGTAACCACCCTTCTGCGCGATGAGGTACCACTTCAGGGCCTCGGCCGGATCCTTCTTGCGCCCGAGCCCGTCCTTGTGGATCACCGCCAGGTTCTTGATGGCCTCGAGGTGACCGAGATCCGCCGCCTTCGTGAAGTAGGAGAAGGCCTTCTTCTCGTCCTTGGTCTGGTCCAGGAGACCCTGGGAGTAGACAACGCCCAGCGTGTTGGCCGCATCGGCGCTGTTGGCATCGGCCGCCTTGCTCAGCCACTCAAGGCCGCGCTTGTTGCTCTGGCCGACACCCTCGCCGGAGAAGTACATGGACGCCAGCTTCTGCATGGCCTGCGGAAGGCCAAGCTGGGCCGACTTCTGGAAGGAGGCCAGCGCCTTCTTCATGTCGCCCGCGTTGCCCATACCGATCTCGTAGCAGACGCCCAGGTTGTAGTAGCCCTCGGGCACATTGGCGTCGGCGGCCTTCTTGTACCACTCCATGGCCGAAACAAAGTTGCGGGACACCCCGATACCCTGCTCGTAGAACGTGCCAAGGGTCAGCATGGCGGCGCCGTCGCCCTTCTCGGCATTCTGCTTGACCAGAGTGAACGCGTCCTCGGCACTGATGGTCCGCTGCTGCTGGGACTGCTGCGCCTGCGGCTGGGACTGGGCCAGCGCCGGAGTGGCAAGGAGGGAAAGAGCGACAAAGGCGCTCGCCAGCGCGCCGGTCAGTTTGGTTTTCGCCTTCACGAGTAGGTCCTTCTATCTGACAGGGAATGGGAGAATGAACACAAACCGCAATCCGTCCGCGTCCCGGGCGCACCCGGACACGTCACGCACGCAACGCGTGGCCGGTGCCGCTGCGGGCGGGAGCGATACCCCGGCCCGGAAAAACACCCCGGAACCGGACGGTCCCCACACAGGCTCACCGACGGTGGACGCAGGATACATCAGGGAAATGCTGGGTTCAACAGAAGGTCGCGGGCAGGTTGCCACTATTTTGGCCTGCACCCCACACGGCCCGCGCCCCGGTTTTCCCATCGGCGCGCCAGAGCCGCGCGACGGATTTCCCATGGGCGCGCCAGGGCCGCGCCCGGGCCGACAGCACCCCCGGCCGCTCAGCCGCCGGTGTAAAGCCGGTCATCCGCCGGCGAGGCCGGAGCGGACGGCGCTCCGGAGGGCACAACCGGATCGACCAGCAAGATCACCTCGTCCGTGTCCAGGCGGTTGAGCATCAGCCGGGCCCGCTCGTCCAGAAAATCCCGGTCCAGGTCCGAACCCGACAGGGCGCCCACACGGGCCTCCAGAGCCGAACGCTCCTGCTGGCGGGCCTCAAGAAGGCCCCGGGCCTCCTGGATCTCGGCGTCCAGGCGGGCAAGGGCCAGCACGCCGCGACTGCCGTTGATGGCAAACGAGCCGAAGTACAGCACAAGAAGCGCAAAGACCACGTGGGCCAGAAGCCTGCGCAGTCGCCCTCTTTTTCTGCTCGCCGAAAACACTGCCATGGTGGTTGCCGAACCGCGCCCGTCGGCGCGTCCCATAAAACTGGAGAAAATCACGCTGTCCCGCCCGACCGAAAACCGCCCCGGATCGAGGGACGCCCCGGCGGACGGGAGCCCAAGTGTCCCGTCAGAGAAGTGCATCAACTCGCCACCATAGCGAAAAACCGTGAAGGAAGGCTTAAGTCTGGGGTCTGACAGGACAGTGTGTCCAAAAGAGGCCACGAACGCAAGAGGCAACGCGGGGGACTCGGCAGGATTCCTGGAGCGACTCCAAAGATACCGCGCCGGCCTCCCGCCGGTTCGGACCCGGGAGAGCGGGGGCCGTTCCGTCTCGTCCTGCCCCGGCGCCTCACAACTTCACCCGGCGGACGAAACGTCGGGGAAACCCCACCAATAAACGACGCGAAGCGGAAGAACCTCTGCGGAGCCGGGCCCGCTCCGACAGGGGCAGCAATCGGCTGCCAGCCGCCTCCGGACCCGCCACTGCACCCCTGTGCCCCCGCATCAGCAACCGGCGCCCCGCCACCCGGCCTCCTGTGCACCGGGCACACTCACCCGACCGCGGCACCGCACGACCGGACACAGCGCTGAAAACCCTGCGCCCCGCCAGCGCACCCTTTTCAGGACAGCCCCGCGACACCGCCCCTTGCGGCCCCCTCAGGGAGCCGGCGAACGGACAAGCCCGCAGGGAACGCACCGGCCCTCAGGAAAACATCCCGCCCCTGCCCCGCCGCCGCAGCAAAGGGGCGCAAAAGCCGGGCGCACAGGGACGGGAGCGCCTGTAGACGGCATCCTGTACCGACGGCGACGGCCCCAAAGCCAGCGCACCCTTTTCAGGACAGCCCCGCGACATCGCCCCCCGCAGCTCGCGGAGCCCCGCTCACGCACCCGCACCGGAGGCAACGCCCCCAGCACATGATCAGGGCCGTGTCTGAGATCCTCACGACGCAAACCGCCCCTTCACGGCCGGTCCGGCGTGGAAAGGGGACAGCTCCTCATACAGGAAGAGCCCGGAAGCGGCGGCCTCCGGGCTCAAAAAGGGTACTGAAAGCTTCCTTGACGGCAAGAGGGTTTTCGTCGATCGAAGCGTTGTAACGTACTGACGTTGTATCGTACTCGAAACGAGGCGGGAACAGGACTGACGGAAAACACGTACCAAAGACATCCTGCCCGGGAGGGGGAACCGCAGATCCTCGCTTTTGAGGTCTGCCCCCTCAATGGGACCTATCGTGCACCGATAGTTGCCAGCTCGTCCTTGATGCGAAGCTTCTGGCGCTTCAGCCGTGAGAGGGTGGTTTCGTCCGGATGGGGGCGGGACTCCTCTGTTTCCACAAGTTGTTCGAGCTCTTGGTGACGGAGTTCAAGGGCGTCTCTGCGTGCGTCCTGACCCATAGTGCTGGTCCTCCTTAAGATTTCAACAACACCTTAACCCTATCACAAAACCCGGGCTCCGAAAAGAAAAACGGCATCTCCGGAGCCCGTTTGCCCGCCGGGAGAGCGCGGGGAGCCGCGCTCTACTCTTCCGACAACGATTTGGTTTTCTTGGACTTTCCGGATCCGGCGTGGGGCTCCGGGAAATCGCCCACGTAGATTCCCAGCCCGCGGGCCGTATTCAGGAGCGGGTCGTCGGGCTGGACACAGCGCGGCCCGACACACACCTCCTCAAGAGGGACGTCGACGACTCCGCGGTGCTGCCAGGCCACCATCCGATCATGCTTGCCCTGGGCCAGAAGATCGACGGCGTGAACCCCGAATGCGGACGCCAGAAGACGGTCCCGCATGGAGGGCGTGCCACCTCTTTGGACGTGGCCCAGGATCGAGACCCGGGTCTCAATTCCGGTCATGAGATAGATCGCCTCCGAGAGGTCGTTGGCGACGCCGCCGTAGCGGGTCTCGCCGTCCGAGTAGTGGACCGTGGCCGCCGCACCGGACGGCCGCTTGACCCCCTCGGCCACCACAATCAGCGCGTGGGAGCGCCCCTCCACCTGCTGCACATAGCGAATCCGCTCGGCGATACCCTCCAGGGTGTAGGGCATTTCCGGGATGAGGATCACGTCCGCGCCGCCGCTGATCCCCGCGTTCAGGGCAATGTGCCCCGCATCGCGCCCCATGACCTCAAGGATCATGGCCCGGTGGTGGGACGCCGCCGTCGCCTGGAGCCGGTCGAGCGCATCGGTGACCACGTCCACCGCCGTCGAGTACCCCACTGCGGCCTCGGTGCCCTTGACGTCGTTGTCGATGGTCTTGGGAATGCCCACCATGGGCAGCATACCCTTCTCGCACAGCTTGCGCAGGATCCTCAGGGAGCCGTCACCACCCACCACGATCAGGCCGTCCAGCTCCAGCTGGTGGAACCCGTCGACGAAATCCATGGACAGATCCCGGACCGAGCCGTCCGGCATGGGATAGGCAAACGGGTTGCCCTTGTTGACCGTCCCCAGGAGGGTGCCCCCCGACCGAAGGATGTCGCGCCCCCGGAAGGTGTCGGCCCCCAGCTCGATATACCGCAGTGGCCGGGACATCAGGCCCTGGGTTCCGTCCAGAATACCCAGAACCTTCCAGCCATATCCATTAACCCCCCGGAACGCCACCGCCCGGATCACCGCGTTGAGACCGGCACAGTCGCCTCCGCTCGTCAGAACGCCGATACGTCGAATTTCGGCCATGGAGTCTTCCCTTTTTCTGTGAGTGCGTCGTCAAAGCCTTGAAAGCTGAGCAGAGTATACCACCGTCTGGAACGCTTCCATAGCCCGGGTCCGCAGGCACAGCGAAAAAAACACCCCCGGGGCGGTGAAACCGGGGGAGCGCCTCGCGTGTAGCAAAAAGAACAATTCACACCCATGGGGCGAAACATTGACTCCATTTTCGCCTTAATTTCGGCAAGATATCGCGATACAAATCAGGGGTGTCTGATCTGTATCTGCCCCCCTGAGGTACGCGCATGGACGCCCACGAAATTGAAAAGCTGAAAGCCATGGTCGACGCGCTGCGGCGCGAGCACCGTGACCTGGACGATGTCATCCGTGACTCCCTTGCGGAGGCGGCGGTGGACATGCTCCAGCTTCAGCGCCTCAAAAAGCGCAAGCTCGCCTTGAAGGACCAGATTGTCCATCTGGAAACCCGGCTGATTCCCGATATTATCGCCTGAGCCTTCCGCTCCCCGAGTTCACGAAAGCCCGACCTGCCCGAGCCCCACAGCCCGGGCAGTTTCTATGCGTGCCCAAAGCGCACCGCTCGAAACCCGCTGCAACCGGGCAGGACACATCCCGGGCGCGCGGAGGTAATCCCGGGCACACGGGACCATCGGCGGACGCCACAGGACAGGGCGCGCAGGGAGGACTCACAAACCCAGGGGATGGATCGGGCAGAGGAGAGGCGTCGCACCGGAACCGGCTACCCCCTGGCGCACCAGCAGCAAACACCTCACGCCAGACGCATCCGCGCCCCCGCTGGAAGACCCTACGCAGGGAGACCCCACGCCAGCCGCCAACCGCTCCCGACATGCACAGCACCGCCGGAAGGTCCAGCGGCAGAACAGTTACCCCGCTCCAGCCGCTCCCTGCGTGCACGGCGACCGTGCCGTCAGGACACCGAAGGAAGGACGCGACAGGAAGCGCCTTCCAGACCCGTGGGACTGCCACAAAAACTTGCATTGTTTGACAACACAGGAACCGCGAGGCCAAACAGGCGCCACAGGGAAAACAGCCGGGGCCCGGGCCGGACAGCGGAGCCTCTCACAACAGGCGGCACACAGCCAAAGCCCCCCCACCTCAAAGGGACGGCATCACCGGTCCCCGGGTGTCGAGGCCCCGCCAACACACATCATGGACAGGGAAACCGGGCCCCATGGCTCGCAAGATCGAGCCCCGAGGTACACCCGGGGTCTCCACCACGGGCCGGACAACGGCCCAACACCGGGGGCACAGCCGGAAAACCGGGCCCCAGGGCTCGCAGGATCGGCCCCGGGGTACACCTGGGGTCTCCACCACGGGCCAGACAACGGCCCAACACGGGGCTAACAGCCGGAAAACCGCGGCTCCCCGCAAGGACGGGGCGGTCAGTCTCCGGAACGGCCCTTCTCGCGTATCAGGCGGGCCTTGTCCCGGTTCCAGTCCCGTTCCTTGATGGACTGCCTCTTGTCCCAAGCTTTCTTGCCCTTGGCGACCCCCAGTTGAACCTTCGCGAAGCCCCGGTCGTTGAAATAGACGGAGAGGGGCACCAGCGTCATACCGTCCCGGGCCACGGCTCCGAGAAGGCGGTTCAGTTCCCGCCGGTGGACAAGAAGCCGCCTCGGGCGCCGCGGCTCGTGAGCGAAGGCCCGCACCGCCTGGGCCCACTCGGGGATGTGGACGTTGTAAAGGTACAGGCCCCCATCCCGCCCGGCCCCGGCGAAGGCATCCTGAAGGCTCGCCCGGCCGGTGCGCAGGGATTTGACCTCGGTTCCCGACAGAACGATCCCCGCCTCGATCACGTCCTCGATGGCATAGTCATGACGCGCGCGACGGTTTTCCGCCACGCGCCCGTGGGAAATCAGTGTCTGCCCGCCTTTACGGGCTGCCTTTGCGTTCATGTCCGGTGCGCCCGCTGTCTCAGATCAGGCCAAGGGCACGCAGCGCGCCGTCCACCTTTGCCCGGGAGGGCTCGGACAGCGGGGCGAGAGGCAGGCGTGTCTGTCCGCTCATGCGGCCCATGCGCTCGAGGGCGTACTTGACCGGACCCGGGTTCGCCTCGCAGAACAGAACCTCGGACAGTTGGGCCAGCCGGTCGCGAAGCGCGAAGCAGGTCTTGAGATCCCCATCCGCCCAGGCGTTCTGCATGGTGGCGCACAGATCGGGCACCACGTTGGACATCACGGAGATGCAGCCCACCCCGCCCTGAGCATTGAAGGCGATGGCCGTGTCGTCGTTGCCGGACAGCTGGATGAAGTCCGGGCCCAGAACCGCACGGGCCTTCAGCGGCCGGACCAGATCCCCGGTGGCGTCCTTCACCGCAACGATGTTGGAACAGTCATTGCGCAGACGCAGAAGGGTCTCGACGGACAGGTCGATGACGCTGCGACCCGGAATGTTGTACACCACGACGGGAAGGCCGTCGGCCGCACGGGCAATCTCCCGGTAATGGAGATAGAGCCCCTCCTGGGTCGGCTTGTTGTAGTAGGGAGTAACCACCAGAAGGGCGTCCGCGCCAACGGACTTCGCGTGACGGGTGAACTCCACCGCCTCGCGAGTGCTGTTGGACCCGGCACCGGCAATGACCGGAATGTTGCCCCGGGCCTCCTCCACCGCAATCTCGATGACCCGTTTGTGCTCCTCGTGGGAGAGGGTCGGCGACTCCCCGGTCGTTCCCGCCGGCACAAGACCGTGCGTTCCGCCGGCAATCTGCCAGGCGATGTGGGTGCGGTAGGCCCGCTCGTCCAGCCCTCCCTCGGGGAGGAACGGCGTGACCAGCGCGGTGAGGGAGCCCTTGAACATGGCCGTCTCCAAAGCATTGTAAGGAACACGAGAACCGGCATTGACCGGAACCTTTTCTTTTACTCCCATGCGCCCCCTCCCGCAAGAGCCGCTAACCCGGACACCGGCCACAGCGGGCACCCAGGCGGGGCCTCGCAGGACCGGAACCACACGGGACGTCAAGGGCATACGGCGCCGGTCTGGCGCCGGTCTGGGGCATACGGCGCGGGCCTGGCGTCACCCGCCCACCGGCCGCGCACCGGCCGCACACCCGCCGCACACCCGCCGCACTCCAAAAGCCGCAGGGCAAACACCGACGGCTTGCCCGGGCCAGCCGCGGCCTCGCCACCCCCTCCCTCACCCGAGCACCGCCACCGGGTTAGGAACAACAAAGCTCTTTCATCGTGCACCCCGGGGCGGATAGACTGCCGCCCGGATTTCAGGACACCCGGCCCGGACCGCGGCACGCTCTGCACGCGGCAGTCCACCACCGGGGCCCCAACGAACCGGCGTCAGGGGCATGCGACACCGGCAAGGGACGGACACCCGGGAGCGTGCACCGGACGGCGCACCGGCATCCGCGCCGGAACCTGTGGCGGAGGCCACGCGGCGAGCCGCCGGGCGCAAGAACGCAGGCGGTCCCCACGGGACACCGGAACCGGGCGAGGGATACGGCTGCGCCACCGGAAGGCGGAAGCCTCGCGGCGAGCCGACGGGCACAAGAACGCAGGCGGTCCCCACGGGACACCGGAACCGGGCGAGGGATACGGCTGCGCCACCGGAGGCCGGGAGCATGAGCACACGCCACAGGCCACACCTGCGCCGCACGCCCCGGCCCCGCCGTTCCCGACACGCCGCTGTCCGGCCCTCAAGACACTCGCAAGCCCCGTCCGGCCGGGGCCGGGGACAGGACGACCGCCAGCCCGGCTCAGAACCCCAGGGCCTCCCCGATCATCCACCAGACATAGATCGCCGACAGCAGGCCGGCCAGTCCGAACACCTCACCGAAAGCTCTGATCACACCCATGGCACGTCTCCAGATATCACTGTTGTTCTCAAGGCCTCACCCAAAATGAGAACATAACGCGTTTTGTTCTGCAACTTAAAACGCAAACCGCACACGAAGAGAACATGAAAAGCACAGATATTGATCGAAACGGGAGTGAATCGTCACCCCAACCGACCGCCCCGGCTGTGGACCGACGGCTCAGCGTGGCCCCCATGCTGGACTGGACGGACCGGCACGACCGGTTTTTCCTCCGACTCCTGTCGCGCCACACCCTGCTCTACACCGAGATGGTCCCGGCCCAGGCCCTGGTGTACGGAGATCCGGCCCAGTCCCTGGCCCACTCACCGGCCGAGCACCCCCTGGCCCTCCAGCTCGCCGGATCCGACCCCGAGCTCCTGGACCGGGCGGTCCGGATCGCGGCGCCCCACGGGTTCTGCGAAATCAACCTGAATGTGGGCTGCCCCTCGGAGCGGGTGTCCAAGGGGCGCTTCGGGGCCTGCCTCATGGCCGAGCCGGAGCTGGTGGCCGAGTGCGTGAGCGCCATGCAGGCGGCCGCGGGCCCCATTCCCGTGACGGTCAAGCACCGCATCGGCATCGACCACCTGGACTCCTGGGAGCACCTGACGGGCTTCGTCGCCACCCTGGAGCGGGCCGGAGTGCGCACCCTGATCGTCCACGCCCGCAAGGCCTGGCTCAAGGGTCTGAGCCCGAAAGAAAACCGCTCGGTCCCGCCCCTGCGTCACGACGTGGTCCACCGGCTGAAGCGGGAGTTCCCCGGGCTGGAGATCATCCTCAACGGCGGGATCACCGACCTCGCCCAGGCCCGGGAGCACCTTTGCGCCCCCTGGGGGGACGAGGGCCTTCCCGCGGTCGACGGCATCATGATCGGCCGGGCGGCCTACGAGACCCCCGGGATTCTCGCCGGAGCGGACCGGCAGATCTTCGGATCAAACGCGCGGCCCGACCCGTCCCCCCACGCGGTGGTGCGCGCCCTGGTGCCCTACGCGCAGGCCATGGTGGAGGCCGGAGAGCCGGTCCACCACCTGACGCGCCACATCCTGGGCCTCTTCCACGGCTGCCCGGGCGCCCGGGCCTGGCGGCGCCTGCTGTCCACCGAGGGCCCGAAGCCCGGCACCGGCGCGGACATTCTTCTGGAAGCCCTGTCCCGGGTTCCCGAGGACACCGCCTGCCCGCCCCCGGGGGAGCCCGCAAAACGGGAACAGTAAAGAATCCGAAACTTCCAGGCACAGGAAATACCGGCTATCGTTCCGAGGGTTAGGGACGGAGGCACCCCCCGGAAACGCCCCCGACATACCGTGAGCCGCCCCCAACCGGGCGGACACGGACAGAGCACACAACGGCCGCGCAGACGGTCGGAGCACACTCTCCGGACACGGGACACCCGGTGCGGACCAAGGAAAGAACGGTTGCATGATCCCTATTTTCATTCTTGTCTCGACGGGCGTCTTTCTTGCAATCCATGCGTACATTCTCGCCAGCCTGACGCGCCTGTTCGGTCGCGGGCGCTGGCAGATCGTCGCGGTCTGCTTTTTCCTGCTGATGATCAGCATCTGGGTGTTCCGGCACGACTGGCAGCAGACCAGCGCCCCGGACTGGCTTGTCCTGGCTGCGTTCGTCTGGTTCGGCGTGGCCATCATCACCGCGGGCTGTTTCTTTGTCGCCGACGTGCTTGGGCTTCTCTGGGCGGGGTGTGTGCGGCTGGGGCTGACCTCGGTGAGGCCGAGGAACCTGGCGCTTCACGCCCTTGCGCTTGTGGCGGGGCTTGCCCTCTCGGTCCAGGCCCTGTTCGAGGCCCAGAACGTGCAGCCCCGGTATGTGACCATCGAGGCCCCGAACCTCGCCCCCGCAGACCGGCCCTTCCGGCTTGTGGTGGCCTCGGACGTCCATCTCAGCCGGATTCTGGGAGCCGGCTTTCTGGAGAAGATCCTGGCCATCACCGACAAGGCGAGGGGCGACGTGTTCCTGTCGCTGGGCGACCTGGTGGACACGGACATGACCAGCCGCCACACCGAGGCCTGGATGCTGTCGGACCTGTGGACCCCCTACGGAAGCTACGGGGTGCCCGGGAACCATGAGTATTACGTGGATTTCCAGAATGCGCTCGATTTTCACAACCGGGCCAATATCCAGCTGGTGTACGGCCAGCTCAAGCGGGTCGGGCCGATCTGGCTTGCGGGGCTGGACGACCCGGCCGGAGGGCACTGGACCAAGAAGGCCCAGACCCTGGCGGCCGAGATCCAGCAGCTCCGGGCCGAGGATCCGAAGGCCTTCGTGGTCCTTCTGTCCCACCGGCCCCGGGTGCCGGACCCCCTGTTCGGCCTCAGCGACCTGCAGCTTTCCGGCCACACCCACGGGGGGCAGATCTGGCCGGCACGCTACCTGGCGCTCATGGCCAACGGCCACGTCCCCAACGGCCTGACGGAGGTGGACAGCCCGGATGACGGGAGCCGGCACCATGTCTATGTGTCGCAGGGGACGGGAACCTGGGGGCCGCCCATGCGGTTCCTGGCGCCGCCCGAGGTCACGGTCATCGACATCGTCCCCCCGCGGAGAACCCGCAAGGCCGACACGGACTGAGCCCCGGGTAACCCCGGGGACGGCAAGAGAACGGGGGCCGTGGGCCGGGACGAGAACGGGGGCTCCGAACGGAGTCGGGCGGCGTCGGACGGCGGTGCGTTGCCGCCGCCCCTCCCAAAAACCCTCACGGGAGGGAACCCGGCCCGAAGGCGGCCGGGGCCTGTGGGCCTCAGCCTGCGGAGAACCCCTCGAAGAAGGCGGCGACGCGGGCCGGATCCAGGGCCTCCAGCGTCGGGGGCGACCAGCGCGGCGTGCGATCCTTGTCGATCAGCAGGGCCCGCACCCCCTCTACCATCTCGCCACCCTCCAGCCACTGGCGCGCCAGGTACTCCTCCAGCGCAAAGCAGTCCGCGAGAGGCATCTCACGCCCGCGGGTCCAGAGCTCGTGGGTCACCACCAGGGCCAGCGGCGAGCAGGCCTCCAGGCGCTCGAGGCACTCCCCGGCCCAGTCCGCCAGCGGCCCCGAGGTCACGTCCCGCAGGGAGTCGCGGATCGCCAGGACCGAGCCCTTCGAGAAGTGGGCCTCGATGGCGGGGGAAAGCTGTTCCAGCGGCGCAGGCTCGGAGGATTCGGGAACGCGGAAGCCCTCCAGCAGGCGCACCAGGTCTGCCCGGGCATTTCCGGTCCACTCGAGGGTGTCCAGCGCCTCCAGCAGGGCGGGCAGGTCGTCCGACGCCACCTGATAGTTGGCGAATCCGCAGTACAGCGCGTCCCGCGGCCCGACCTCGGTGCCCGTCAGGCCCAGATAGAGGCCGGTATGCCCCGGCAGGCGGGACAGGAAGTGGGTCGCGCCCACGTCGGGAAAGAAACCGATCCGGGTCTCGGGCATGGCCATGCGGGTGCGTTCGGTGACCACCCGGAAGGTGGTGCCGCGGGCAAGCCCCAGGCCTCCGCCCATGGTGATCGAATCCAGAAGGGAGACGACCGGCTTGGGTGTCGAGTAAAACTCGTGATCAAGAGTGTATTCCTGCCCGAAATAGTCCACGCAGTCTTCCACACCCTCGCGCCAGTCAAGAACAAGGGCGCGCACATCTCCGCCGGCACAGAACGCCCGGGGAGAGCTGGAGCGCAGGACAACCGCCCGGACCGAGGCATCCGCCATGGCGTTGCTCAGATTTCGGGCGATATCCGATATCATCCGCGCGTTCAGCGCATTCAGCGCTGCGGGGCGGTTCAGGACAAAGTGGGCAAGGCCGTTGGCCGACTCGAACAGAACAGGATTTTCCGACATGGCAGGACTCTGGCTGGAGCCCGCCGGCCCGGCTGGCAGCTCCGGCGGGACGAAACGGAAGGAACGGAACCGCAGGCGCGGCCATCCCGAACCGCGGGAAAGCCGGTCACACTCCGAACCGGGAAAGGCTAAACCGTATCAAGAGGAGGGCTCACGGGCAACCCGCGCCCCGGCGCGGTGGCAGAGAGCCCCCCGGGGATCAGGCCCCCGGGGACAGTCTCCGCAAAAATGAGGGGAAGCGCAGCCCCACACGCGCTTCCCCTATCTTGCCCCGACAACAGGAACCACCCGGATGTTGGTTTGCCGAAACAAACGGACGTCGTCAGGGACGAGGGCTCTGGGCCCTTGTCCAGTCGCTCCCGGGTCCGTGCCCTGACCGGAGGAGCGGCGACAGTCCGGTTCCGACAAAATCCGTTCCTCCCTGCCCCCTTATCCGGTTCTGTCGCCGGTTGATGTTTATGGGGTACTGAACGGCAAGCGGTTCCTGTAGCCATCTTCAGCGTGTCGCCGAAGACATCCTGACGATAGCCAAACAAAAACACCCTTGCAAGGCATTTATCCATAAATGTTTTTCATAATGCATTATAAACGCAGACTATAATGACGGTTTTACTGGACCTGCGGAAAAACTTAAGAACAGATATGCAAATAAATATAATGCAACGAGAGATTGGTTTTAATTCTTTAATGCTTCCATTTCGTGTCCACAGGGTCCGGCAGCCATGGCAACTGATGCCCCGGCGCCCCCGCCCGGGGACAAACAGCGCCGGGCCGCGGGTTTGGGTGGCACCCTCCACAAAAAAGCCGTTAGCACCCTCTTTAAAGTTCCGCTATCCTCAACGACAGCGCCTTGGGGAGCCGTCCCCCGGGATCTTTTTTTCAAGGGGGCCGTTTCACCCGTCCAGAACAGGGGCCTGAAAAAATGAACACCGAAAGCACTCTTCCTGCAAACGGCTTCAAGGGCATGACCAACGAACGCTGCCCCTACCTGCCCTGTCACCCGGGCGTGCGGCGCGAGTTCAACTGCCTGTTCTGCTACTGCCCCCTGTACGCCTACCAGTGCATCGGTCCATACAAAATATTTATAGACAAGCATGGCACGGCCCGGAAGGACTGCAGCGCCTGCACCCTCCCCCACGACGGTTACGAGGGCTCGTGGAAGTTCATCCAGCACGGCATGCAGAAGCTGGTCCTGTGGGACGGAAAGCCGTCCCGGGCGGAACAGCGCAAGGCCGCCGCCCGCGAGGGACTCCCGGAAAATGACACCGCCTCCGGCAGCCCCGAGAGTGACGCCGCCTCCGGCAGCACGGGAGACACGCCCCCGAAGCCCCTCCTGTCCTGAGACCCGGCCCGCCCGGGTCCACCGTCCGGCTCCCCGGCGCGCGACCCGACCCGAGCGCGTGTCCGCCCTCCGGCCTGCGCCCGCCACACCGCCTGCACACTGCCGCCCCACACGCCCCATCCGTTACCTGACCGGAGCAGCCCCCCTTGATTACGGATAAACCGATGTCCCCGCGCAAGCGCCCTCCGGCCCCTCCGCTGCCCCTGTACCGGACCCTCCCGGTGCGCCTTCTGGCCCTTGCGGTGTCCCTGGTCCTTATTGTTGTGGCCCTGGTCCAGCTGCTGACGCCCCTCCTCCACATCCAGATCGAGCGGGACCGGGCGGGCACCACACCGGTCACGGTTTTCCGGCCGGCCACGAATCCGGGACCGCCGGTGGTGGTCTCCCACGGCTTTGCGGGCTCCCGGTCCCTGATGCAGACCTATGCCCTGGCGCTTGCGCGGGACGGCTACACGGTTGTCACCTACGACTCCCTCGGTCACGGCAGCAATCCCGAGCCCCTGGCCGGAGACCTGGACAAGCCCGAGGGCGCGACGGCCCACCTTCTGGCCCAACTGGACCAGGTGGTGGACTATGCCCGCGCCCTGGTGCCCGGCGAGCAGAGGGTGGCCCTTCTCGGCCACTCCATGGCCACGGACATCCTGGTCCGCCACACGGTGGAGCACCCGGACACCAGCGCCACCATTGCCCTGTCCCTCTACTCTCCCGAGATCACGGCGCAGATCCCGCACAACCTCCTTGTTCTGGTCGGAGCCCTGGAGCAGGGCACCTTGAAAGGCGAGGCCATGAAGGCGGTCGGCATGGTGGCCGGCCTGCCCCGCCCCGAGCCGGGCGTGACCTACGGCCAGCGGGAGGACAACACCCTGCGGCGCTGGGACACGGTCCCGGGGGTGGAGCACGTGGGCATCCTGTTCTCGACCCGCGGCGCCCGCGAGGCCGCCGACTGGCTGGACTTCGTGCTGGAGCGCCCCGGAACACCCGGCGCCGCCGTCGCCGTCCTGCCCTGGGTCGCCCTCCTGCTTGCGGGAACCGGGCTCCTGGGCTGGTTCCTGTTCCAGTTCCTGCCCCGGGCGACGCCGCGCAAGAGCCCGCCGTCCCTGAAATGGGGGCCCTTCCTGCTGCTGGCCCTGGTCCCGGCGGTCCTGACCCCGCCGGTCGCACGGATGCTGCCCACGGATTTCCTGCCCACCCTGGTGGGCGACTATCTGATGGTGCACTGCGCCCTTTACGGCCTGTTCACAGCCCTGGGCCTGGCCCTGTGGCGCCGGCTGGGACGCGGGGCCCCGGTGGCGCCGCGAAGCTGGCCCGTCGCCGCCCCCCGAACGCTGATGGTCCTGGCCCTCTCGACCCTTCTGGTGACGGCCTACACCTTCCTGGGATTCATCTTCCCCACCAACGATTTCATCACGGTGGTGATCCCCGGCGCGTCCCGGCTGCCCGTGGCCGCCTTTGCCGTCCTTGCGGTGCTGCCCTTCATCCTGGCGGACGAGACCCTTGTGCGCGCCCCCTCGGGAACCCTTGGTGCGGCGGCGGTCACCCGCCTGTTGTTCCTGCTGTCCCTCGGGGCCGCCATTGCCCTGGACTTCCAGTCCCTGTTCTTCCTGATCGTCCTTCTGCCGCTGCTGGCGGTCTTTCTCCTTATCTATATGCTGATCTCCTGGTGGGCCTGGCGGCAGACGGGACACGTGCTCCCCGGAGCCATTGCCGAGGCCCTGGGCCTGTCCTTCCTGATCGCGGCGGCCTTCCCCATCGTCTCGGGGTAGAGCAGGCCCGGCCCGCGCCGGGGAGACGTCGGGGGACCGGCCCGGAGGCAACCCCACCCGGGTCGAGCCGGGGGCCAGGACCGTGCGGGCCCGGGACTCGCCCGGAAGCGGCCAGGCCACAGCGGGGCACAGAGACCTTGAGCGCCCGAGGAACCCGGGGGCCCGAATCGGGTCCGGACCTGGTATCGGAGATCGCGCGGCGGAGTTTGGGGACAGCCGGAGACAGCCGTGAAGAACCGGGAGCACACAGCACCGCATTTTCGCACACAGCATTCCGGTGGGGTGAACCGCCTCACGGTTCGGCGCAGGACATCAGGCCGCCGTCCACGGCATCGCGCTTACGTGAACGGCACCGCGGTTCCGGTGGAGGCCGGGCTCGGGGTCGTGGCAGGGAGAACCGGAGGCGCTCAGGCCCCGTCCGACTCCGACCCGGCTGCGGCCTCCTCCAGCGCCTCGCTGGCCTGAACCCAGGCATCCTCGGCGGCGGCCAGGGACCGGGCCACCTCGCCCAGAGCCTTCTGCAGCTCCTGGGCCCGATCCGACGGCCCCTCGTACAGGGCCGGATCCGCGAGAGCCGCCTCGAGGGCCGCCTTCTCGCGCTCGAACCCGGCCACACGCTTCTCGGCCTCCTCGACCTTCTTGCGAAGGGGCGCAAGGCGGGTGCGCTCCTCGGCCGCGGCCCGGCGCCGGGCCCGCGCATCCCCCGAATTGCCACCCGAAACGCCCCCGGAGGCCCGCGCCTCCGCCCGCTCCCGCGACTCCGAGGCCTCCTCCCGGCGGGCGGCCCGCGCCCGGTCCAGAAGCAGGCGGCGGTAGTCGTCCATATCGCCGTCGAACGGGGACACCCGGCCCCCGTCCACCAGCCACAGCCGGTCGGCCACCATATCCACAAGGCGCGGATCGTGGGAGACCAGAACCACCGCGCCCCTAAAGGCGTTCAGCGCCCGCATGAGGGATTCGCGGGCGTCGATGTCCAGGTGGTTGGTGGGCTCGTCCAGCACCAGGATGTGCGGGGCATCGCGGGTGGCCAGCGCAATCAGCAGCCGGGCCTTCTCGCCGCCGGACAGGTTCCCCACCGGCGTGCGGACCCGGTCCGCATCAAAGCCGAACCGGGCCAGGTGGGCACGCACCCGGACCTCGGCCAGGTCGCCCATCAGGCGCAGCCCGTGCTGGAGCGGGCTCTCCCCCTCCCGCAGCTCGTCTTGCTGGTGCTGGGCGAAATAGCCGACCCGGAGCTTTCCGGGAACCCGCATGCTCCCCTCCATGGGCTTCAGGCGCCCCGAGAGGATCTTGGCCAGCGTGGACTTTCCGTTTCCGTTGGCCCCCAGAAGGGCAATGCGGTCGTCCATGTCGATGCGCAGGTTCAGCCCCTTCAGGACCGGCACCCCGTCGTAGCCCGCGACCGCATCCTCCAGCAGCACCAGGGGCGGCGGCAGGATGTCGGGATCGGGGAAATCGAAGGGGACCACCCGGTCATCGATCACGGGGGCGATGGGCTGGAGCTTCTCGATCCGGCGCAGGCGGCTCTGGGCCTGGCGGGCCTTGGTGGCCTTGGCCCGGAACCGGTCCACAAAGGCCTGGAGGTGGCGCCGTTCCTCGGCCTGTTTGGCAATGGCCCGGGCCTGGTGGTCCTGCCGCTCGGCGCGGGTGCGCTCAAAGCGGTCGAAGTTCCCGGCGTAGGAGACCAGGCGTCCGTTCTCCAGATGCAAGATGCGGTTGACCGCCCGGTTCAGAAGCTCCCGGTCGTGGCTGATGACCAGAACCGTGCCGGGGCAGCTGGCCAGAAACGATTCGAGCCAGAGGGTGGCCTCCAGGTCCAGGTGGTTGGTGGGCTCGTCCAGAAGAAGGATGTCGGCGCGCACGAACAGGGCCCGCGCCAGGGCCACGCGCATGCGCCAGCCGCCGGAGAACGTGCCCACGGGCCGGTCATGGGTCGCCGGGGGAAAGCCCAGACCACAGAGAATCGTGGCCGCCCGGGCGGGGGCGCTGTGGGCCTCGATCACGGCCAGGCGCTCGTGGATGAACGCAAGCCGGGCCGCCGACGGCTCGCCCTCCAGTTCCCGCAGGAGATCGGTGCGCTCCCGGTCGGCCTCCAGGACACACTCCAGGACAGGGGTGTCCCCGTCGGGGGCCTCCTGGGCCACCTCGGTGATGGAGGCCCGGGGCCGGATCGTCACAGACCCGCCGTCGGGCTGGCGGTCCCCCATCAGAATCCGAAACAGGGTCGTCTTGCCCGTGCCGTTGCGCCCCACAAGACCAACGCGCTGGCCCTGGGGAATGTGGGCGCTCGCGCCCTCCAGAAGGGTGCGGGCCCCCATCCGGCAAACAAGGTCATTGATATGAATCATTCAGGCCCCGAAACTTCAGGAAACGCGCGCCCGTGCCCTCGCCGGGCGCAGGCGGACAGACGGGCCTGTTGTGCCACAGGGCGGCCGCCCGGGCCAGAGAAAGTCGGCAAAAAACCGCAGGTACCGGTTGACGACACGATGTCAAAACGCTATAAGCGCCCTCACGAAAGCGCCCTGGATCGGGGAGTACGGTCCGGGGACGCTCTGTTCTGTCTGTCCTCATCAAGTTTCGGAGCTTGGAATGGCCAACCACAAGTCGGCGGAAAAGCGTATTCGACGCAACGCAGTCCGCGCAAAAACCAACCATGCCCGCGTCAGCCGTATCCGCACCTTCATCAAGAAGGTCGAGGCCGCCATCACCACCGGTGACAAGTCCTCGGCTCAGGAAGCGTTCCAGGTGGCCATGCCGGAAATGCACCGCGGCGTGACCAAGGGCGTCTTCCACAAGAAGACCATCGCGCGCAAGCTGTCCCGCCTGTCGGCGCGTATCAAGGCTCTTGGTGTCTGAGACAGACCCGGCGTCCGGCCGAGGCCGTTTCTGACGCCCTGAGGAACCACCGTAAAAACCCCCGCTCCGGCGGGGTTTTTTGTTGCCCGCAGAGCGGGAATTTTGGCGCCAGAGGCGACTCAACAGGCCCCTGGAGGCGTGGCGGACACCCGGGCGGCACCACAGATCCAGGGGGCCACGGCCCCAAAAGGCGTCCCATTGGCGCCGCAGATCCGGGGCCGGCGGCCCCTGTTGGACCCGGGCGCCCGCCGCGATGAAAACACCCGCTCCGCTGCGATGAAAACACCCGCTCCGCTGCGATGAAAACACGCGCTTCGCCGCGATGAAACACACGCGCTTCGCCGCGATGGGCAGCCCGGGCCCCCACCGGACACCGGGAGCACTGTTCGTTCATTACGCGCACCGGGAGTGTGAAATGGACCCCGCGCGGGGAGCGGTCCCACCGCGCCCCGGACACCCGCCCCCGGGGGCCCCAGCCCTGCGTCCGCCCGGAAATTGGTCCGCCACGACGCGGGCGCACGGAACGGCTCCATGGGGCATCCCTCCGGAGCGCGCGCCCGGAAGACCGGCCTGAACGGCCGGGCACCGGCACCGCACCCCATACACATCCCGCCAGACCATGGACCGCCCCCGAAAAAAGCCACGCCCCGCCTCGCTGGAGCCCGGTGCGGACACCTTTTTCATCCAGCCCCAAAACCGGCAGGGCGACCATGACACCTATTATAGTCCCCCATGCCCTGTGCCCCCGGCCGGCCTCCAGCGCGCTGCACCCCGGACCGGCGGTGGCGGCCCGGCCCGACCGGCGCCCGGAACGGCGGCGCCGGATCCGGACACGCTGCACTCACGTTTGGTGGGAGCTCGGGGCTCGGGACCGCCCGCCCGGCACTCGTCTGTTACGGGTGCGCGTCACCGGGTCCGTCCGGATGCCGGTCCCGGACCCGGGCGCCCCGTTTGCGGCGTCACGATTGCCCCGATCGCCCCCCGAAAATCAGTCCCGGCGGCTCCGAATCCACTCCCGAGTCCCATCCGAATCGCCAGGCGAGTCCCGAACGGGGTCCGAATCGAGTCCGGAGGCGGTGTGACGGCGTTCTGCGGGTCGACTCGGGCACTGATTCCCAATGATTATTTTAAGTCTACGTAGCGCCGTTTTTTCGCCATAATGACTTCCGATTCGCCCAGGCAGCCCCAACGGCGGGTCAACAACATCTAGTGTCAACGATCAAAAAAACGCCTTTCGCCATCATGGTGGTTGAGTCCGGGGGGCGGCATGTTTACCCTCACTTAACTTTCCAATGATTGCTGACGGGGATGCCCGGAGCAAACGGCCGGAAACACTTTCCAATGTATTTTACGGGCGAGCGTTGAATCGCCCGACACGCCGGGCTCGAACGTTTCAGCGGGTGAAACGGACGGTCCAGTCTGCACTTCTTTGTAACTCTGGAAATTTTCTGTTTCCAGACATCGGAATTTTGTTCCTTGTGAACAGGCCCCCTCACCGGGCGGTCAGGCAAAAAAAGGTCAGGGCTATGTCGGAATTGAAAAGAGCGGACGCCTCGGATCACTGGATGCGCGTTCGTGGCAAGCTGCGAAAGGAATACGGTCCGAACGAGTTCAACCGCTGGGTTGGGCAGATGACTCTCCAGGGAATGGACGACACCACGGTCAGCATTGCTGTGCCGACGGTCTTTGTCCGGGACTGGGTCCAGAACCATTATGGCTCCCGGATCCGGACCCTTTTCCAGCAGGAGAACCCGGGCGTGAAGTCCGTGGAGTTCATTGTTCTCCAGCCGGGCACGAAAACCCGGACCAAGGCAGCGGGCCGCGCTCCCTCGCCTCTGGCGGCAAGCCCCCTTTACGCGACCCCCGGCTCCGACACCGCCGAGCCTCCCCGGCCGGCCGCTCCGGAGGGCGGCTCGGATGACCTGACCCATTCCACGCCCCTGGACCCCCGGTTCACCTTCGAGAACTTCGTCGTGGGGCCCTCGAACGAGCTGGCCTACCACGCCTGCGTCCGGGTTGCGGAGGGCGGACCTGTGCCCTTCAACCCCCTGTTCCTGTACGGGGAATCCGGGCTGGGCAAGACCCACCTGCTGCACGCCATCGCCCGGCGCATCCGCGAGCGCCAACCCTTCCGGAAAGTCCTGACCCTTTCGGCGGAGCAGTTCATCTACCGGTTCGTGAAGGCCATCCGTGACAAGGAGACCCTTGGCTTCAAGGAAATCTACCGCAGCGTGGACGTGCTGATCGTGGACGACATCCAGTTCATTGCGGGCAAGGAAAGCACGCAGGTGGAGTTCTTCCACACCTTCAACGCCCTTGTTGAGCAGGGCAGCCAGATTGTGCTGTCCGCCGACCGCATGCCCACGGACATCGAGAACCTCGGGGACCGCCTGCGCTCCCGGCTTGCCAGCGGCCTGGTGGTGGACGTCCACAAGTGCCCCTACGAGCTGCGCCTGGCCATTCTCGAGTCCCGCGCCCGGGAACTGGGAGCGGAGGTGCCCCGGAACGTGCTCGAGTACATGGCCGAGGTCGTCCCCCCCAACGGACGCGAGCTCACCGGTGCCCTGATCCAGGTGGTCACCCAGTTCGAGATGCTGAAGCGCCCCCTGACCCTGGACCTGGCCCAGGAGGTTCTGCGCAAGCACATCCGCGTCCCGGAAAAGAGCATCTCGGTTGCGGAGATCCAGAAGAAGGTCGCCGACCACTACCAGATCCGGGTGCAGGAAATGCAGTCGGCGCGCCGTGCCCAGGCGGTGGCCCGTCCCCGTCAGGTGGCCATGTATCTGGCCAAGAACCTGACCCGCCTGTCCCTTCCGGCCATCGGCCAGGCCTTCGGCGGACGCGACCACACCACCGTGCTCTATGCCCTGCGCAAGGTCCAGGCCCTGATGAACGAGGACCGGGAGTTCGCCGACGACGTGGATTTCCTGCGCCGCGTTCTCGAGACTTGATAAAGCATCCGCCTTCCCTATCCTGTTAGGACGTGCCCCGGCCGGCTGCCACGCCGCCCCCGGGGCAAACTGTCCGACGGCACCAGGGGAAAGGACACAAGCCCATGCGGTTTCGGGAGAAAAGCACCGCAAGGACCGTGGAACGCACAGCGTTTCACCCGGCTCGCGCTGCCCACGCGGGCACGCCTCCCGTTCCCTCCGGCGCCCTGAGCGACCTTCTGTGGGCGGTGGAGTGCCTGCGGGGCGAGGTCCGGACCCTCTCGCGGGCGCTGCACCGGACCCGGCAGCAGGTCCGGATGCCGGAGAACCCGGCCGGGCAACCGGACCCCGGCTCCCGGAGCGGACACGAATCCGCCCCCGCGCCCTCCCCTTCCCCGCCGGCCTCCCGCTTTCGCTCCCTCTCCCGTCCCGTCCCGCCACAACACCTGGCGCCCGGTGACGCGGGCCCGGCCCGCCCGGGCTCCGGATGCGGTGCTCCCGCCGTGGCCGGACCGACATCGGCCTGGGGCGAGGCGCCCGCAGGGTGCACCCCCCTGACGGCCAACCCGGACTCCCTGACAGCGGAGCGCGACGCCCTCCGGGCCGAGCGGGACGCCCTGAAGGCGGAGCGGGATGCACTCAGGGCGGAGCGCGATGCTCTGGCCGCTGAACGCGATGCCCTGAAGACGGAGCGGGATGCCCTCAAGGCCGAGCGGGCGTCCCGGCAGGCCGAGATCGACATCATCCTTCATGAGCTCGCCCTTCTCATCTCGCGAAACGAGGAGGGGGACCGACTCACGGTGGCGGGCAACGAGTTGCGGGCCGTGGTCTCGACGACCGAGGACGCCACCGGCACGATTCTCGGTGCCTCGGAAATCCTCATGGGGCTCCTTCGCGAGCAGGCCGGACGTCAGGCGGCCGCGCCCGGGGCCCAGGGGCCCGCGGGTTTCTCGGCGGCCGAATCCCTGGTTATCGCGATCATGGAGGCCTGCACCTTCCAGGACCTGACGGGGCAGCGCATTGACAAGGTGGTCAGTGCCCTGCGGTTTCTGGAGGAGCACATCCACGCCATGGTCGACCTGTTCGGAGAGGACGCCCTGCCGGCGCCCCAGACCGCCGCGGTCCCCGAGAACGACGAGAGCCGCCTGCTCAACGGCCCGCAGGACAAGGAGCGCTCCATTTCCCAGGCCGAGATCGACGCCCTGTTCGGCTGACCCCTGCGGCGCTTGCGATTCTGCCGGCGCGGCACCGAAGCCACGGTCAGGCTGGCGAAAACTCGTCCTGAGGCGGGTCTGAGGGTCTGCCGGCGCGGCCCCGGGAACCCGGGAGCTTCCGGTCCCTGTCTGCCTGCGGCGGGCCGGAGGGTCTGCCGGCGCGCGCCCTGCTCTGAAGCGGAGGCTGCCCCTGGCCCCGCCCCCACCGCTGCCGGGCTGCCTGAGACGCGATCCTCCCCCGACACATGCTCCCGGGTACCGGACGAGGCCCCTGCCCCGCACGTCACCCTGGCCCGTGGCCCATCGCCCACGACCCACCCGGTGCGGGACCACGGGAGGACACCCTCAAAACGTCCCCGACAAACGAGGGGGGACGAAGACGCGACTGTTTTTTTTAAGGGGATGGAGGATGAGCGCGACGCTGCCGGGCAGAAAGCGGCCCGAAATGAACAACGCCCCGGACCACGTGGGTCCAGGGCGTTGTCCTGTTGGCTCCGGAGGAGGGATTCGAACCCCCGACCAACCGGTTAACAGCCGGTTGCTCTACCGCTGAGCTACTCCGGATCAGCAACAGATCCGCAAGCCTACTGGAGGCCGGAGCCGGAATCGAACCGACGTACGCGGATTTGCAGTCCGCTGCATCACCACTCTGCCATCCGGCCCTGACGCAGGCCTTGCGGCCCTTGTTTCCAGGCTGCCGCTCGGTGAGCGGCGGGAATGGGCGCCTTATACGCGGCTCTCCGGACCCGGTCAACCCCGATTGCGCACAAGATGAAAAAAAGTTTGTTTACTATACGCAGAGTTCACAGAAACCAAAGCGTTGCACCGATTTTTTTACCCGACAAACGTTGTCAGATGCTCGGCCTTGCTCTATACAATTCACAGCATCGACGCACCCTTGCGTCCACCCGCCCGGGGGTTCCGCCCCGTGGGCTCTGCACCTGAACAGCTGCCCTGGGCCGGGTGTCCGCCGGCCCTGGACCCGGCAACGGCTCCCCCATGGAAACGAGGACACAATGACCGCCGAAGACGCGCGATGGAACATGGTTGCCAAGCAACTTGCCCCCAACAACGTGACGGATTCCTTCGTCCTTGAAGCCATGCGGACAGTCCCGCGTGAGGACTTCATCGCGGGGGCCCGGAAGGCTCTGGCCTACGCCGACTGCGACGTTCCCCTTGAGAGGGGACGCACCCTCATGGCTCCGGTCACTTTGGGGCGCATGCTCCAGGCGGCCGAGATCCGGGAGACGGACCTGGTCCTGGACGTGGGCTGCGCGACCGGCTACAGCGCGGCGGTCCTGGCCCGGATGGCGTCCATGGTGGTGGCCATCGAGGCCGACCCGGAGATGGCCGCCCGGGCAGAAAGCATCCTGTCCCACCGGGGTGTCGACAACGTTGCGGTCCTGAACGCGCCCCATGCGACGGGCTGCCCGCGTCAGGCGCCTTTCGACCTGATTTTCATTGATGGCACCCTGGAGGCCATCCCCGAGGAGCTCTGCCACCAGCTGACCGACACCGGCCGCCTTGTCATGGGCTTGCGCGTGGACGGTCTTGCGCGCATTGTGGTTGTCAGACGATTCGGCACCGGGTTCGGCCACGAGATGGTCTTTGACACCCAGCCGCCGGATCTCCCGGGTTTCGAGCGGGCGCCAGCAGACGCCCTTTAAGACACAGACCGGTCACCGGCCACCGGCCGTGCCCCGACCCCCGTTCCTGGAGGCCCCGTCCTTGACGAACACCCTGCGACGTGACGTTGAAAAGAGAAACACCCGCGCCGGATCCCTCACGACCGCGCTGGCGCTTTTTGGCGCCCTGATGGTACCGGCTCCGGCGCAGGCTGAGACGTTCGAGGAAGCCCTTGTTTCGGCCTACACCACCAACCCCACGCTTCAGGCGCGGCGCGCCTACGGGCGCTCGGTGGACGAGCTGGTGCCCCAGGCCCTGTCCAACTGGCGGCCGTCCGTGACCGTTCAGGGCTCGGCCTACCACCAGCGGCAGAACCTGAGCCCCGGGCCCTCCACCACGACCAAGCCCTCCCAGGTGGGGGTCAGCCTCCAGCAGAACATCTTCCGCGGCCTGCGCACCCTGGCCCAGACCGAGAGTGCGGAGGAGACGGTCAAGGCCGAGCGGGCCAGCCTGACCGCGGTCGAGCAGAACACCCTCTTCTCGGCGGCCCAGATCTACCTTGTGGTCCTGCGCGACCAGGCCGTGGTGGAGCTGAACCGCAACAACGAGGAAGTCCTCCAGCGGCAGCTTCAGGCCGTCCGGGACCGGTTCAACGTGGGTGAGCTGACCCGCACGGACGTCTCCCAGGCCGAATCCCGCCTGGCGGCCGCCACCGCCACCCGGATCGCGTCGGAAGGCGTGCTCATGGGCTCGGAGGCGACCTATGAGAAGATTGTCGGCCATCCGCCGCGCAACCTGGTCACGCCCTCGCCGTACCAGAACCTGCCCCTGAGCATGGAGGACGCCCTCGAGATCGCGCGGCGCTCGAACCCGGCCGTCATCGCGGCCGAGCACCTGTGGCAGGGCTCGCGCGCGGACATCCGTGACCAGCAGGGCCGCCTCCTGCCCACCATCTGGGCCGAGGTCAGCTACAACATCGGTCACGAGATCAGCTCCCGGGACATCGATTCCTCGGCCTTTCGCGCCGGCCTGAATGTGACGATCCCCCTCTATCAGAGCGGCCTCGTCTACTCCCAGATCCGCCAGGCCAAGCACGTGGCCGGGCAGAAGCGCCTTCTGGTGGACGAAAGCCGTGACGCCACCGTCGAGCAGCTCAGCCAGTCCTGGGAGAGCTACCGCAGCGCCATCGCCCAGGTGACGGCCTACGAGAGCCAGATCCGCGCAGCAACCATTGCCCTGGACGGGGTCCGGCGGGAAAACGAGGTGGGCTCGCGCACGGTTCTGGACGTCCTGGACGCCGAGCAGGAACTCCTGCTGGCCCGGGTGAACCTGGTGCAGGCCCAGACGGATCGCGCCATCTACTCCTACCAGGTCCTGACGGCCATCGGCGGCATGACGGCGGAGAACCTCCGCCTGAACACCCCGATCAACGATCCGGACGCCCACTACCGCTCGGTTCGCTATCAGTGGTTCGGCTCGGATACGGATGCCAACGCGGATGCAGAGCTTGGGGTGAACCGGGATATCGTGGAGGACGTCAGCCAGGCCACCGGCCTGCGGGATGTCCGCCAGCCGGAACGGCCCGTCGCCGACTGATCCCGCGCAGGCGCGCTGCCCCACGGCACCCCGCGCGGCCAGAGCATTACCCTGAAGGGCCCCGGACTTGCGGGGCCCTTGCCGTACCGGGCCCCCACGCCCGGCCCCGCCCCCCACTGTGATTTCGCCCGAATCCCGCGGCCTGCCCCGTCACCAGACGCCATGACACGTCGCCAGACCCCATGACACGTCTCCCGACCCCGGGCACACGCCGCTTCCCGACAGCCCGGATGCTCCGGGCGCCACCCGTCTCCAGGGAACCCCCGCCATGACACAGGACACCACCACCCCCGAGGACCGCCTGCGGGCTCTGGGGATCGAACTCCCCGAAGCCGCCGCCCCCGTGGCCAACTATGTCCCCTGGGTGCAAACCGGGTTTCTCGTAACCTTTTCCGGACAGCTTCCCGTAAAAGACGGCCGCCCCGTTTTCCTGGGCCGGGTCGGGGACGGGGTCTCGGTTGACGAGGGCGCCGAGGCCGCACGCCTGTGCGCCATTAACCTGATCGCCCAGATCCGCAACGCCTGCGGACCCGCCGGCCTGTCCCGGGTCCGGGCCGTGGTCCGCCTGGGGGGCTTTGTGGCCTCGGGGCCCGACTTCACGGACCACCCCAAAGTCATCAACGGCGCCTCTGACCTTGTTGTGGCAGTCTTCGGGGCGATCGGGCGTCACGCCCGCACCGCGGTCGGCGTGTCCAGCCTCCCCCTGGGCGTCCCGGTGGAGCTGGAGGCCCAGATTGTCCTCCACGACTGACCGGCACGCCCCCCGCGGCACCGGATCGGCGCTGCTGGAGGGCTGGCCGCTCGGGGCCGTACGGGCTCTCCTGAACGAACCGGCGGACGCGGCGGATGGCCCGCGCAGGGCCCTGGACTTCTGGTTCGCATGGCCGGACGCGCCGACGGACACCCCGTGCGCGGGCGCCCCTGAGCGGACCGGCGGACCGCTCCGGTCCGAAGGGGCCGATGGGACTGGCGGACGTGATGGCTCCGACCACGGCGCCCCGGACCCCGATGCCAGGCACCCCAACGAAAGCGAGTGGGAAAAGCCCCGCCGCTGGTGGTTCGAGCCTGCCGATTCCCTGGATGCGGCCCTGATTGCCCTGTTCTCCACGGACGTCGGCCGGGCCCGTCGGGGCGAGTTTGACGACCGGTTCAGCGATCCCCGCGAGGCTCTGGGCGGAATCATCCTCCTGCACTCCCTTCCCCTGCGTCTGTGGCGGGGCTCGGACCGCGCGGGCGCCGGGAACGCAAAAGCCTGTGGCCTTGCCCTCGACCTGGTGCGCTCGGGGGCGGACCGCCTCCTGTCGCCGCTGGAGCGGGCGGTCTCCTGGACCCCGCTTCTGGAGTCCCCCCGGGAGGTGGACGCGGAGCGCGCCCTGGCCCTTTACGAAACCCTGGGCAGCCCCTTCTGGATCCGCCGGGCCGAGCACCGGCTTGCAGCGCTCGCGGCCCGCCAGGACCACCCGGACGCTGCCGGTCCATAAACGCTTACCCATAACCGTCGTCCCGTCCCCTGCCCGGCGCTCCTCCGGGCGGAGCGGCGGGGCGTGATCAGGGACAGATGCGGCTGTTGCGGATTCGCACGTTCTTCATCCCCTCGAGCACATCGACAACCAGGCGCTCGGGGACATCGTCGGGGCCGGACACCGCAATCTTGTCCCGGCGCAGGGTCAGCAGGCAGGCCAGGCGCGCGGCCTGCGCCCGGTCCAGCTCGCTTGCGGGCATCCTGTAGTAGAACCGGGCGGCGGCCTCGGCCCCGAAGACCCCGGGGGCCCACTCCACGGTGTTCACGTAGGTGTTGACGATGCGGTCCTTGCTCCAGGTCATTTCCATGAGGATCGTGTACCAGACATTCAGCACCGCCCGCAGCGGATCCCCGGGACCGCCCCACAGCAGGATCTGACGGGCCGCGTTGCGCGACAGGGTGCGGTTGACCTCGTACCAGGGGCTGCCGGTCTCGTCCACGATGGGGCGCCCGGTCCAGAAGTCGCTCCAGACCCGGGCCGGATCGTAGCGATAGAAGCCCATGTGCTCGCAGAACCCCGGATCCTCGTTGGCCACCACGGCCCGGCGCAGACTGTTGGACAGGACCATGCGGTCCAGCCACACGGGGCCCGAATGCTCCCGGTCGAACAGGGCGCTGAAGGCGATCTCCGGGGTGGTGGGGATCCGCCAGGCGCCGCCGACAAACAGCATTCCCAGGGGCCAGAACAGGAACAGGGCCAGCGCCACCCGGATCAGAAACCTGCGCACAACGGGCTTGACCCGCTTCCACAGGGCCGAGGGATCGGGCGGCGTCCATCCCATGGCTAGAGAACCTTCCCCTGCCTCAGGGACTCGAAGATCCCGGACGCGACCACCTTCAGATCCTCGAAGTTCCGGGTGGAGTTCGCGGGCGGGGCGTTGCGCTTGTAGTTGAACTGGTTGTTGAAGCGCCGCGGGAGGCTGGCCCAGACCGGAACCCTCTCCGGATCAGACAGGTATCCGATGAGCTCGTCCCTGGGGAACTCCTTCAGGGCGAGCTCCAGAAGGTCGTGGATGATCTCGATGGTGCTCATCTGCTGCCAGGCGCGCGAGACCTCGGGCGACACATACTGGCACAGGGGCCCCAGCAGCGGCTGGATCGGGTCAGGCACGTTCACGGCGTTGCGCGAGGCCTCCGGATCCGCCATCACGGCCCAGGTCCCGGTGCCAAACAGGGGCGCATAGACCCGGATCGAGGCCTCGATGGGTTTGCCCGCACCCAAGAAGCTCCGGGCTAGGTCCGGATGCTGCCCCAGAAGGTCGGCGAAGAGCCGCGCGGTCAGATCCTCCACGCTTCCTTCCGGAGCGGGGGCGCCCCCCCGGGCCTCGGCCGCAAGATGGCTCGTGGCACAGACCCGGGCGCAGTTCTGGAGAAACGGAAGATCCTCGCCGGTCATGCTGGCCACAAGCTGGAGGGCCCCCGGATCGCGCACATCCCGGAGCATGTCGCCCAGGGCCGCCACCTTGCTGCGGGTCAGGCCCGAATACGCCCGCACCAGCGCAAACTGGCCGGGATCCTCGAGGAACGGCTCCAGCGCCTCGTAAAGGCCGTTCTGGGGGGCCTGGTCGCGGAAATCGGCCGGATCGAACACCGGCTCGGGAGTGCGCCGGAACAGCCGCACCAGCCGGGCCAGGGGAGCAGCGCCCCGGGCGCGCTCCTGGGCTCTCCAGCGGGCGCGGGCGGTTTCCGCCTGCTCAATGGCCCAGTCGTTGCCGGCGCGCTCGAAGAACGCGCGGGCGGTTTCCCGCAGGGCGAACACCACGACCTCGTCAAAGGACCGGTCGCAGGGCTTGATGGACTGGTGCGTGCCCTGGACAACAGCGGGCTCCCCCTCGTCCAGCCGGAACAGGGGGCTGAGCCGATCCGCCTCCCGAAGCTCCCAGGCCAGATCCAGAAGGGGCTGGACCGCTTCCGGGGCCTCGGTCATCAGCGTGCCGAGCGTGGCGTAGGGGGCCATGCGGCGGGCCTGGGCCCCGTGGTCATCCGCCTCCAGAAGATCCAGAAGGATCGTCAGGCCCTGCGCCATCCGCTCCTTGAGCTTGATGGCGTCGCGGCCCGTCAGCGGGATCGGATCGTCAGGCATTCGGCCTCCCCGGATCAGAGTCACAGGAACGAAAACACCTCCGGCCCCACCGCCGGGCGCTCGGAAGCGACGGGCAGGGTCCGGTGCCGTGCCCGGAACATGCGCCCCCCCAACGTGCGAGGCACACGGGACAACGCAGCCGGACCGGGTACGCGGCAGCATCCGCCCGGCCGGGGTCTGTTCCCCGACCGGGCCATGTTCAAACGGTTCGAGTTTACGCGCGGTGCGGGAGCGGTTCAACCGCCCTCTTCGACCCGGCAGGTCACGGAAAGCCGCTTGCCGTCGCGCAGGATGCCGAGCTCCACCGTCTCGCCGGCCCGGCGCAGGCCCACCTCGCGGCGCAGCACGCTGGCGGAGTGGATGGCCTCCCCGTTCACCGTCAGGATCACGTCCCCCGCCCGCAGCCCGGCCTTCTCGGCGGCTCCGCCCCGGGTGGGCTCCACCAGGATCACGCCCTCGGCGCGGTCCAGCCCCAGGCTCTCGGCAATGGAGGGATCCACGCTCTGGATCACCACCCCGATGCGCCCGTGCTTCACGGTGCCGGTCTCCACAATCTGGTCCATGACCGATTTGGCGATGTTCACCGGCACGGCAAAGCCGATCCCGATGTTTCCGCCCTGCCCGCCCGGCGCCAGGATGGCCGTGTTGATGCCCACCAGTTCGCCTTTGGAGTTCACCAGGGCCCCGCCCGAGTTCCCGGGATTGATGGAGGCATCCGTCTGGAGAAAGTCCTCATAGCCGTCCCGGATCAGGCCCTCGCGGCCCTTGGCGCTGATCAGCCCGGCGGTCACCGTCTGCCCGATGCCAAAGGGGTTGCCGATGGCCACCACCAGATCGCCGACCCGGGTTTTGTCCGAGTTGCCCAGCCGGACCTCGGTCAGGTTGTCTGCCTTCAGCCGGATGACGGCAATCTCCGTCCCCGGATCCGAGCCCACCAGCTCGCCCTTCAGAACCCGGCGGTCCTTGAGGGTGACGGTGATCTCCTCGGCGTTCTGGACCACGTGGGTGTTGGTCAGGATCAGGCCCCGCTTCGCATCAACAATCACGCCCGAGCCCGCGCTGACCACCGAGCGCGCCCGCGGCTGCCCGATGCCCGGAGGCATGGAGCCGAAGAACTCGCGGAAGAACGGATCATTCATAAAGGGATGGACCCGGGTCACGACCGTGCCGCGCACCACGATGTTCACCACCGCCGGGGTCACCTGATCAAGCATGGGCGCGAGGGTCAGGGTGCCGTCCGCCGCCATGGGGAAGGCACCGGCGGGCGCCAGATCCGCCACCGCATCCGAGGGAGTGACGGCAGCAAGGACACCCGCCCCGGCAAGGGCGGCAGCAAGGCAGGCAACAGCGATTTTCTTCATGGAACTGCGCCGGCTGGGCACCGGCCTCCTCTGGGTGGTGTCGGGGTCGGAACGGAAGGAAACGGACGAAAAGACAGGAAAGGCAAGGGGGAACCGGCAGGGAACCGGGCGCGCCGGGGAAAACCGGCGCCCGCTCAGAAGTCCAGGTCCGCGTAGTGGGGCGGAGGCCGGACGGCCGGAATGGAGGCCTCGAGCAGCGGCCGGAAACTGGGCCGGCTCTTCAAGATCGCGTACCACTCCTTGGTCTCGCGGAACTCGGACCAGGGGACGTCGCCCGCATAGTCGACCAGGGACAGGTGCGCGGCCGCGGCCAGGTCCGCCAGGGTCATGACATCGCCGGCAAGCCAGGACCGGCGGTCATAAAGATGCCGGATGTATTTCAGGTGCTCGCGCAGGTTCGCGTTCGCCGCGCGGATCTCCCGGCTGTCCGGAGACCCGGAGCCGTACATGCGCGAGAAGATCTTCTCCCGCACCACGGGCTCGGTCACCTCGCGGAAGAACTTGGTGTCGAACCACTCCACCAGACGTCGCACCTCGGCCCGCGCCCGGGGATCCGCCCCCAGCAGACCCGGAGACGGATAGAGCTCCTCGAGGTACTCGCAGATGGCCCAGCCACCGCACACGGGGAAGCCGTCCGGCTCCAGAAGAACCGGAACCTCGCCCGCCGGGTTCAGGGCCAGGAACGCCTCGTTGCGCCGCCAGGTCTCCTCGACCCGCAACCCAAAGGGGACGCCCTTCTCGGCCAGGACGATGCGGACCGTGCGTGACGCAGGGGACAGTTCATGATGGTAAAGGTATCGCATGGCGCCATAATTCCGGCGCCCGGGGTCGAAGGCAAGAAGGATTTTGGCAAAAGAGGCTGAAACTTCCGTAAGACGCGCCCCCAACGGGAGTTTGGCGGCAAAACCGGCGAAAATGCGCGGTTTTCTGTGCGGATTTCACACCCCGGAGGGGCAGGAAGGCCACCGCAGCGGACGACCGTGAGGGGCGACGGCAACGAAGATCCGAAACGCCGGACAAGGGTGCTGCACCCGACAGGGCCCCGGCACCGTGTTCGGGCCCCGGCACCGTGCGCGGGGCCCGGGAAACGGAGGACGCCTGGAGGGACACGCCCCCACGCCTGCTAGAGGGACACGCCCCCGCCGTCCGCCCGGTCCAGCCGGCGGCTTGCCTCCACCATCAGCTCCACAATCCGCCACTGGATCTCGCGCTGCCGGGGAGTGTGCACCGGCGCGGCCGCCACCCGGCGCCGCAGCTCCAGGAGCGAGGCCCGGGCCCCCGCATACCGGCCCGCCGCCAGCAAGGCGTCAAAGGAGCGGGACCAGGCGTCCATATCGATCTGCTCGATCCCCGCCGCGGAAACGGTTTGCGTCGCCGGGACGTCCGCCCGCCGGTCCTCGCCCTCAAGCAGGACCGACAGCGAATAAAGCAGCACCAGGACGAAGAGCGTGAAGGTCGAGGTCAGCCAGGGAGGATGGGGGACCAGAAGGCACGACAGCAGCCAGAGCCCCGCGAACACCAGGGCGAACACCCCGGGCGACAGGCGCGAGCGTGCGCCGGCCTCCCTCTGCCCGTCCGCTCCGCGCGGCACAAAAAGCAGGCACACGCTCAGCGCGGCCAGAACCACGGAGACCAGGGCAAAAGCCAGACTGAAACCGGACATGGTGTTTCTCCTCTCGGGCGTTCCTTTTCCGCTGCCCTGATCGGGCGCCGCTGACCACAGGGCAAGCCGCAGGGCAGGACGCATCGCCCGCCCGGGGACACCGGGGCGCCAGACTCGTTCAGGGGTCGGAGAAAAGGGGACACGGAACACCGGGACACGGACCGTGGGGCTCGTGACCCGGACAGCCCGCCATCGCAGCCCCCGGGGGGCGGCGGACCATCACTGGCGGACCGGATTACGATTTGGGGTGTCCGACCCCCCGGCACAAGGGATCCGGGGTCGGTTTTTTGGACTGGTTTCACACATGAGCGGGTCCACGCCGGGCGGGCAACCCGAGGAAAACCGGGACAACAACGGGACGCCCCCCCCCGCAGGGCACCGCACGAAGGATGGGTGAAAAAATCCCGGGATGACCCGTGAAGGCTGGCCCCGCAGGCCTGGACAAAGAAACGGGGGCCACCATGCCCCGGCCGCGACGCGTCTGTTTGGTCCGGCACACCGTAGCGTGTTCTGAAAACCGCCGCTGGGCGTTTTGCAAACCATGAAAAAAGGGGCTGCCCAAATACTGGACAACCCCTTGATTCTATTGGTGAGCCCAACAGGATTCGAACCTGTGACCTACTGATTAAAAGTCAGTTGCTCTACCAGCTGAGCTATGGGCCCCCAACGGGAGGCGGGTCACGCGGTGTGCTCCGTCTCCTGCCCGGCGTGGTGCCGGACGCCCCGTTTCGGGAGGCGCAGTCTTCGCAAAATCCGCGACCCGAGTCAACCCCCAAGAGGCCGCGGGACACAAGATTCCTGCGTCGTGCCAAACACCTTCCGCAGGGCCGCAAGACCGGCATCGCTGGTCATGTCCACGCCGATGGGCGTGACCGAGATGCGCTTCTCCATCACCGCGGCAAAGTCGCTGCCCGGGATGATTTCCTCGTCCGAGCGCTGGACCCCGATCCACACATAGGGATGGCCCCTGGGATCCAGACGCTCCACGATCTCGTCACCGATCTTGCGCGCGCCCAGACGGGTCACGCACACGCCGTCCACCTCGCCCGGGAGGCAGTCGGGGAAGTTCACGTTCACCAGCGAGTTGCGCGCCCAGGGCGCCTCGCAGATGGTGCGGATCACATCGGCCGCGTGGGTCCGGGCCACATCGAAGGGGTCCGGGGACTCGTCGAAGAACAGCTGGGACAGGGCGATGGCCCGCAAGCCCAGAAGGGTTCCCTCCATCGCCGCCGCCACCGTGCCGGAGTAGTGCACGTCCGAGCCCAGGTTGGCGCCCCGGTTCACGCCCGACAGCACCAGATCGGGGGGCCGGTCCATCAGGTGGGACACGGCCAGCAGGACGCAGTCCGTGGGCGTTCCCGACAGGGCGTAGCGGCGCACACCCCGGTGGAAGATCCGCAGGGGCTCGTGGATCGTCAGCGCGTGGGAGGCGGCCGAGCGCTCCCGGTCCGGCGCCACGATCCAGACATCGTCCGAAAGGGACCGGGCGATGTCCTCCAGAACGCGAATGCCCGGCGCGTCAATCCCGTCATCATTGGAGATGAGAATGCGGGCCGTCTCAAGATCGCCGAGGGGCGGAAACATGGGCGTCTCCTTTATCGGGGGTGTCCCCCGTTTTTCGTGCGGGCGGTTCTCCCGGGTTTACTGGGGGCGGATGACCTCGCAGCCCCCCATGTACGGGCGCAGAACCTCGGGAACGGTGATCGAGCCGTCCTCATTCTGGCCGTTTTCCATCACCGCGACCAGAGCCCGGCCCACCGCGACCCCGGAACCGTTCAGGGTGTGGACGTAGGACGTGCCCTTCTCGCCGTCGTTGCGGAAGCGGCCCTCCATCCGGCGGGCCTGGAAATCGCCGCAGTTCGAGCACGACGAAATCTCGCGGTAGGTGTCCTGTCCGGGCAGCCAGACCTCCAGATCATACGTCCGGCGCGCGGAAAAGCCCACATCCCCCGAGCACAGGGCCACGACGCGGTAGGGAAGCCCCAGCTTCTGGAGCACCGCCTCGGCGCAGCCGGTCATGCGCTCCAGCTCCGCGTCCGACTCCTCGGGCGCCACGATGGAGACCATCTCCACCTTGTTGAACTGGTGCTGGCGGATCATGCCCCGGGTGTCCCGGCCCGCCGCGCCGGCCTCGGCACGGAAGCACTGGGTCAGGGCCGTCATGCGCAGCGGCAGGGCGGACCGGGGCAGGATCTGCTCCCGGACCAGGTTGGTCATGGTCACCTCGGAGGTGGGGATCAGGTAATAGTCCGGATCCATGTGGAAGAGATCCTCCTCGAACTTGGGCAGCTGGCCGGTGCCCACAAGGGCGGGCCGGCGCACCAGGGCCGGGGTCTGGATCTCCTGATAGCCATGCTCGGAGGTGTGCAGGTCCAGCATGAACTGGCCAAGGGCGCGCTCCAGGCGGGCGAGCTGCCCTTTCAGGACCACAAAGCGGGCTCCGGACAGGCGCGCGGCCGCCTCGAAATCCATGGCCCCAAGACCCGTTCCCAGGTCCACGTGATCCCTGGGGGTGAAGTCAAAGGACCGGGGCGTTCCGTGACGGCGGACCTCCACGTTGTCCGCCTCGCTGGCGCCCTCGGGCACGGACGGGTCCAGCATGTTGGGCAGGCGCAGAAGGCGGGCCTCCAGCTCCTCCTGAACGGCGGAGAGACGCTCCTCGGTCCGGGTCATCTCGTCCTTGATCTCGGCGACCGTGCGGGTTTCCTCCGCCGCGTCCCCGCCCTGACGGCGGATCTGCCCGATCTCCTTCGACAGCGCGTTCCGACGGGACTGCATGTCGTTCAGCTCCGTCTGAAGCGAGCGGCGCGCCGTGTCCAGCTCCAGAAGGCCTGCCGCCTCGGGGGCGGCGCCGCGCCGGGCAAGAGCGCTGTCGAAGGCATCGGGGTTTTCGCGAATCAGTCTGATATCGAACATGGGGCAGGATTCCGCAGGAAAGCGTTCAGGGAGAGTGGTTGAAGTCGGTTTCGTCGATCATGCCATCGGCCCGGGCAAGCCACGAGCTCCCAGCCGAAGCCGAAAGGGCCGCAGCCCGGGGCGCCACAGGGGCCGGAGCCTGGGCCGGGGCCGGTGCCGACGGGGACGCGGGTGCGGGCGCAGGCAGAGCGCCGGAGACCGGTCCGGCCGAGGCAGACGCGCCAGCCGGGGCCGGGGTCGAGCCCGCTCCGGTGGCCGAGGCCCCGCCGACGGGCTGGGGCAGGCCGGCGGCCTCCTCCCGCTCCAGGGACTTGCGCCGGGCGCGCTCCGCCAGCTTTGCCGCCCAGACCGAGGCCTCGTAGAGAACGATCATGGGCAGGGCCAGCAGAAGCTGGGAAATCACGTCCGGGGGCGTCAGCACCGCAGCGACGATAAAGATGAAAACGATCGCGTATTTCCGGCCCCGGGCCAGGCCGTCCGCGCTCACCGCGCCGGTCCGGGCCAGAAGGGTCAGGATCACCGGCATCTGGAAACAGAACCCGAAGGCCAGCATCAGGCGCATCACAAGCGAGAGATACTCGCCCACCTTGGCCTCCAGCTGGATGGGCAGGACCGTCTCGGCGCGGGTGGTCTGGAAGCCCAACAGGAACTCCCAGGCCATGGGCATCACCACGTAATAGACCATGGCCCCGCCGGCCGCGAACAGGATGGGGCTCAGAAGCAGGAAGGGCAGAAGGGCCCGCTTCTCGTGGCGGTAGAGACCCGGCGCCACGAACTTCCACAGCTGGGTCGCAAAGATGGGAAACGAGACGATCACCGCCCCGAACGCGCCCACCTTCACGTAGGTGAAGAACATCTCCGTGATGGCGGTGAAGATCATGCGCTGGGAGCCGCCAACCCGCTCCATGGTCTGGGCCAGGGGAATCAGAAGGAAATTGTAGATGTACTGGGCCGCCCAGAAACACACGAAAAAGGCGACAATGAAGAACAGCGCCGACCACAGGAGCCGCGTGCGCAGCTCCATCAGGTGTTCGATCAGCGGCATTTCCTTCTCGTTCAGGGACTCGTTCATAACACCATCTGCTTTTGGAGGGCCGGGGCCCGGCGACAGCCCGCAGGCGGTCGGACCCGGCGCAGTTCGGAGGCGGACGGACCCGGCGTCAGGCCCCGGGCTCCGTGTCCCGGGACGGCAGAGGCGCGGCGCCTGCATTTTCCGGAGCGGCCGGACGGCCCGGAGCCGACGTGCCACCGGATGCGGAGGGCTCGGAGGCCTCGGAGACGGGGCTGCCGGATGCGGAGCCGCTGGTCAGGCCGGACGCGGCGGGCGTGGCACGCCCCTCCCCCACCGGCGGGGCGGACGCACCCGGAGCCGCCAGGGCGGCGGGCGACGCATCCGCAGACGGAACGGCAGACGTAGGGGAAACGGGCTCGCCAGACCAGGCCGGCGGATTTTGGAACGTCCGGGCAATGGAGCCGTCGGGATCAATGGTCCGGTCCAGGGCGCGCGCCACATTGGACGGGCGCGCCGCCTTGAGGGTGTCACGCACCTCCTCAAGCTCCGCCTCGCGGATGAGGGTGTCCACCTGGCCCTGAACCTGGCTCGCCATCAGGCGGATCCGCCGTGTCCAGCGGCCCAGCGTCCTGAGGACGACCGGCAGCTCTTTCGGACCGATCACCACAAGGGCAATCACCGCGACGACCAGAATCTCGCCCCAGCCGATATCAAACATGTTCCCGCGTTTCCCGGAAGAAAGAGGAGTGGCACTCAGGAAGCGGTCTTGTCCCGGTCGTTCCGTGTTTCCGGACCGACGACACCCTCGCCGGGCTCCTCGAGGGAGGCGCGGGGGGCCGACGAGCCCTTCGCGGCCTCGTCACCATCCTCGTTCAGGCCCTTCTTGAAGGCGTTGATGCCCTTGGCCACATCGCCCATCAGACGCGGAATTCTGCCCACACCGAACAGGAGCAAAACCACGATAAGGACGATGATCCAGTGCCAGACGCTCGAAAATCCCATGACAGTTCCCTGATGGCGTGGAGAGACAGGGCGGCACTCCTGCACCGGCAGGACGACCGCGCGCAATCATGGCAGGATTTACCCGGGTCCGCAACGGGGTTCGTCCCCCCGGCCACCCGCCCCTCCGCCCGCCCCGACCGGGGGCGCTTGCGGGAGCCCGGGTGGAAGCACGGGCGGGAGCCTTGGGCCTAGAAGGGCATCTCTTCCGAGCGGCTGCCGACCTTGTGGCCCGGCGGCGCCACCAGGGTGCTGCGCAGGGCGGGCTGGGGCTCGGTATAGCAGTCCACCACGCCAATGGTGCGATAGCAGTAGAGCTTGGTGTCGATCACCCGGTTGTCCGGGAGATGGCGGCGGCAGTAGTAGTCCCCGTCAATCGCCGAGACAATGGAGCAGTCCATGCCGGACAGGGTGGAGTAGATGTTGTCCGCGATGGTCTTCTGAGACCCCGCAAGGGAGACGTTGTCAGCAATCAGAAACCCTGTGAGGCTGGGCCCCAGAGCCGCACCGCAGCCCGAGGTCACAAGAAGCGCAAGCAGTCCCGACACAATAACGACAGGGCGCATCCCTATCTCCTTACGAACAGGCAGTCTCCCGGAGCACGGCGCCGACGACCCTAGCAGACTTCCGGTGCCCTGAAAACAGGCAGCCAGAGCGGCGCGCGCGCTCCAGTGTAGGCGCGAACACCACGTAGTTACAATAAAAACAGGTAAAAAACCCTTGATTGCATCCTGCCAATCTGGAAATATTCCAATACCATAATGTGCAGGGAGACAGATGATGACAGCAGACGCCGGAACGCAAAAGCGGCCCCTGGAGCCGGATGCCCTCGACCAGCTTTTTCTCAGCGCGAGAACCCACATCAGCTTCCTGCCGCGCCCCATCCCTCCGGGAACGATGAAGACGCTGTACGCGCTGCTGCGCATGGCCCCGACGGCCCAGAACTGCCAGCCGGCCCGGTTCGTTTTTGTGGTTTCTCCGGAGGCGAAGGAACGTCTCCTGCCCTGCGTCATGGCGGGCAACCGGCCAAAGGTGGAGTCGGCACCCGTGACGGTGATCGTCGCCACCGACACGCGCTTCTATGACCAGCTCCCGCGGCTGTGGCACGACCCCAACGCCCGCGAAACCTACGCAAAGGCGCCCAAGCTGGCCCACGACACGGCGTTTCGCAGCTCGTGCCTCCAGGGCGCCTACCTGATCATGGCCGCCCGGGCCCTGGGGCTGGACTGCGGCCCCATGAGCGGCTTCGACCCCGGCGCCGTGAACGACGCCATGCTGGATGAGTATCCGGGGTGGGAGGTCAACTTCCTGTGCAACATCGGCTACGGAGATCCGTCGACCGTCTACCCGCGCGCCGGGCGCCTGGACTTCGACAACGCCTGCCGGGTGATCTAGGCCCGCTTCAGCGGTTCGCAGGCCCGCACCCCCCGGGGCTCACAGCGCGTGGCGGGTCATCCGGGTTCGCGCCCGGGGCTCACAACGCGAGGTGGGTCATCCAGGCTCGCGCCCGGGGTTCACTGCCCCGGCACGACAGGGACGCCGCCCCCAGTCCCGATCGGGCCCCGGTTGAGCACTCCTCCACCGGGGCTTTTTTGCGGCCCGGCCCCACCGCCGCTCGCCCTGAAGGGGGCAAAAGAGGAGCCCCCGGCCACCTCCGGCCACCCGGGGCCACCCGGGGGGCATGCGGGCGGGCGGTCTCCGCCGCTCAGGACTTCGGCTCGCCGTCCGGGTTCGGGAGCATGTGCGCAAGGCCGGTCTTCATGTAGTCCCAGCCCGTGATCATGGTCATGATCGCCGCGATCCAGAGCAGGATCTCGCCGATTCCCTTGACGGGCAGGAACGGCAGGAACGGGATCGGGCCGATAATCAGCACCGAGAGCGCCGCCAGCTGGACCGTGGTTTTCCACTTGGCCAGCTTTGTGACCGGCATGCGCACCTGGATTTCCGCCAGGAACTCCCGAAGGCCCGAGACCAGGATCTCGCGCATCAGGATGACGATGGCTGCGGGCCAGACCCAGGCGCCGATGTGGTTGAACGCCACCAGCATCATCAGCACCGCGGCCACAAGCAGCTTGTCCGCAATGGGATCCAGGAACCGCCCCAGGGGCGAGACCAGGTTGTAGCGCCGGGCCAGCCATCCGTCGAAAAAGTCGGTAATGGCGGCGGCGACAAACAGCCCGCCGTTAATCCAGCGTGCCCAGTTGGTGTCCAGATAGAACAGGAGAATGACAACCGGAATAACGAAAATACGACTGAGTGTGAGAATATTCGGCAAGTTCAGCACGGTCGGGATTCCCGGAGAGCCAGAGGTGGAGACGCGTGCCCGGAGTTTACCCCTCCCCGTGAAAATGGGCATAGATTTTTTTCGCAAGGCCCGAGGAGATCCCCTCGACGGCCTCCAGATCCTTCAGCCCCGCCACGGAAACCGCCCGGGCCGACCCGAAGTGGTGCAAAAGGGCCTTCTTGCGCCGCGCGCCAATTCCGGGGATATCGTCCAGAACCGACTTGCTGATGGCCTTGGAGCGCTTGGCCCGGTGCGTCCCGATGGCAAAGCGGTGCGCCTCGTCCCTCAGCCTCTGGATATAGTGCAAGACCGGGTCGTTCAGCGGCAGCGAGAAAGGGGGCGCGCCGTCCAGGGGGAAGAACCGCTCCCGCCCGGCGTTCCGGTCCTCGCCCTTGGCCACGCCGAACACCGCCACATCCCCGACCCCCAGATCCTCCAGCACGCCGCGCACCGCGCTGATCTGCCCCGCGCCGCCGTCAATCAGCACCAGATCCGGCCACATCCCGGCCGAGCGCTCCGGATCCTCGGACAGGAGGCGCCCGAACCGGCGGCGGATCACCTCGCGCATCATGGCGTAGTCGTCGCCCGGGACGGTGCTGCGGTCCCGGATGGTGAACGTCCGGTACTCCCCCGGGATAAAGCCGCCGGTCCCGGCCACCACCATGGCGCCGATGGCGTTGGTGCCGGAAATGTGGCTGTTGTCGTAGATCTCGATGCGGGACGGCGAGGCCGGAAGGGAAAACACGGTGGCAACCCCGGCAAGCAGGGTTTCCCGGGCCATGCCCTCGGCCATGTGGCGCTCCAGGGCCTCGCGGGCGTTGGTCCGGGCGTTCTCGCACAGGGTCAGGCGCTTTCCCCGGCGCGGCACGTGAAGCCCCACCCGGTACCCGGCCCGCATGGACAGGGCCTCCTCCATCAGCTCCGGGTTCGGGATGTCGCACGACAGCAGCACCTGGCGCGGCGGCTGCACCCGGGCATAGAACTGGCCCAGGAACGCCTCCAGGATCTCGCCGTCGGTCTTCTCGGCGGTGTGGGCCGGGAAAAAGGGCCGGTTGCCGTTGTTGCGCCCGCCGCGGAAGAAAAAGACCTGGACGCACGCCTGCCCGCCCTCGGCGTGAACGGCGATCACATCCGCCTCCCCCAGGGTGGGAAGGTTGATGGACTGCTGGCCCTGGATGCTGGTCAGGGCCCGGATGCGGTCGCGGAACAGGGCGGCGGCCTCGTAGGCCCGGGCCTCGGCGGCCTCCTCCATCTTCCGCGCCAGATCCCGCTGGAGGGCGTGGCTCCGGCCGTTCAGGAAGTCGGTGGCCTGCCGGACCAGGTCCGCGTACGCACTTTCAGACAGCCGGTCATCGCACGGCCCCGAGCAGCGCTTGATCTGGTAGAGCAGGCACGGCCGGGTGCGGGAGCGGAACACGGTGTCGGTGCAGGTCCGCAGGGCAAAGGTCCGCTGCAAGATGGCCAGCGTCTCGTTGACCGCCGAGCCGGAGGCAAACGGCCCGAAGTGAACCCCGGGCGTCGGGTGGAGCGTGCGGCTCTTTCCCAGGCGGGCGAAGGGGTGATGGCGGGAAATCTCGATATACGGGAAGGACTTGTCATCCCGCAGAAGGATATTGTAGCGGGGCTTCAGCTTCTTGATCAGGTTGGATTCAAGAAGAAGGGCCTCGGCCTCGGTATGGGTGGTGATGATCTCCAGCGCCTCGGTGAGGGAGACCATCTTGCGCAGGCGGACAGGCAGGCGCGCCTCCTGGGTGTAGGACGTCACCCGGCGGCGCAGCTCCTTGGCCTTGCCCACGTACAGCGCATCCCCCTTCGCATCCAGCATCCGGTAGACGCCGGGCGCCATGGGAAGGCGGGGCAGAAGGGCACGGATCAGGGCCGCGCCGGACACACCGGGAATGGACAGGGACGGTTGGGAGCCGAGGGACGCGGGCATGGAACTCTCACACGGGAACCGGAACAGGACACGAAACAGGACGCGGAACAGGGCGCGCACCGGCCACCGGGCGGGCGGACAGGGCGCCCCGGATGATACAGCCAATCACGCGGCGAACTGAAAACAATGTTGGGCACACCCATAACCGGAAAAAAGAGCACCTTTCGACCACGCGGACAGGACAAAAGGATACACCGGGCTGAGGGCCTGTGGATAACTCTGTGGAAAACTCGCCGGAAAACGCCCCGGGGCGGGTGTTCCGAAACAAATGCCATCCCCGGGGGGTCTTTTGCGCAAGCAACCCTAAGACGTTGATATATCAAAATACATGGAACCGGAGGAGTCGCCATAAGTTTGTACGATTCCAAAAATACGACCCCGTTCTGTGGAAATCAGAGTCACACATCCGGCATGTGAATAATCTCACGGCCTGTTGAGAACTCACGCGCCCCAGGCGACAGAAACGGGGCCCGGAACGGCCCCGAATACTCGCGATATGACGCCGGTTGATATCCAGGGCCAAACAACAATCATCAGACCACCGGAGAGCCCGTTGCCCCGGCTCACTTTTCCGGTGTTCTCCCGGCCAGCCATCCGGCGGCCGCATCGGGCAAGGCAGCAAGAAGCCAGCTGCCCAGCGCCAGAGGCCACGGAAACGAGATCCGGCCCCGGTTGGCCTCCAGCCCCTTGCGGATCAGGCGGGCGGCCCGGTCGGGCTCCATGAGGAACGGCATCCGGAAGCGGTTCACGTCGGTCATGGGCGTGCGCACGAAGCCCGGGCAGATCACGGACAGCCTCACGCCCCGCGGCTTCAGGCGGGCGCGCATGGCCTCGCCCCAGACCCGGACCGCCGCCTTGCTGGCGCAATAGGCCGGAGCGCCCGGCATCCCCCGCAGGCCCGCAAGGGAGGCCATGATCGCGATCTGCCCCGAGCCCCGGGGCTCGAGACAGGCAAGGGCGGGCAGAACCGTGTTGAAAACCCCGTCCACGTTGGTGGCAAAGATCCGGTCGATGGCCGCCCTCGGCTCGGCGGAGTCCGAAAGCCCCGAGGTGCCGGCGGAAACACCGGCGTTGGCGATCACCAGACCCAGGGGGGACAGGGCATCCGCCTGCCGCACCCAGGCCTCCATGGCGGCGCGGTCACAGACGTCGATCACGCGGGTGTGGACCTCGGCCCCCCGCAGACGGCAGGCCCCGGCGACCTCCTCCAGCGGACCGGCCCGGCGCGCGCCCAGGAACAGAACCCGATCGTCGCGGGCGTACTCCAGGGCCAGGGCCGCCCCCAGGCCTCCGGAGGCTCCGGTGATCAGAACGGTGCGAACGAAGGGTCTCCGGGGCATGGTCGTCCTCCACTGGGGCCCCGCGCGGGGCCGGTTCTCAACACGCCCCGAGGGGCCAGCCCGGGACACGCGCCGGGCCTTGTCCGCAAGACCCGCCCGGACCGGGGGGCTCCGGCGCGTCCGGCGCGGACGGGACCGAAGAACCCTGTTCTGAAACACTATTACGGATCAGGGTTACAGAAAGATGAACGGCCACCGCCTCCCTGAGCGTGCCGCACAGCTCCGGAAATCCCGCGGGACCGGGCGGCGGACTCGGCTGGAAAAAAGCTGGAATCGTTCCTCTGTTCTGTCCAATGACCAAAATTTAAGGCAAACTCCATGGTAGTTCCCGGCAGAAACGGCCAATATGAACGGTAGAAAAACGATACCTTCGCCAGCGTGACCCGCCCTGCCCTCGCCAGCGTGACCGCCCTGGCCGATGTCCGGAAAACGGTGTCCCGCAGACCGTACTGTGTGACGTTTATCAGGAACAGACTGGAATGCGAATACTGGTCATTGAAGACGACCCCGAAGTTTCCGCCCACCTCGTCAAGGGACTTGAGGAAGCGGGCAATGTTGTGGACTCCGTGGACAACGGCCGCGACGGCCTGTACCAGGCAGCGGCCGAGACCTATGACCTGCTGATCGTGGACCGGATGCTGCCCGGCGTTGACGGGCTGACCATCATCCGGACCCTGCGGGCCTCGGAGAACACCGTGCCCGTCCTGATCCTCTCGGCGCTGGGCGAGGTGGACGACCGGGTCAAGGGCCTGCGGGCCGGGGGCGACGACTATCTCGTCAAGCCCTTCGCCTTTTCCGAGCTTCTGGCCCGGGTGGACGCCCTGTCCCGCCGGGCCACCAGCGGCGGCGGCGAGGGCGAGCAGACCCGGCTGCGCGCCGGAGACCTGGAAATGGACCTCCTGGGCCGGAAAGTGACCCGATCCGGCAAGACCATCGACCTCCAGCCGCGGGAGTTCCGCCTTCTCGAGTACCTGATGCGCCATGCGGGCCAGGTCGTCACGCGGACCATGCTGCTGGAGAACGTCTGGAACTATCACTTCGACCCCCAAACGAATGTCGTGGACGTCCACATCTCGCGCCTGCGCCGCAAGATCGACGAGGGTTTCGACCGCCCGTTCCTCGAGACCGTAAGGGGTGCGGGGTATGTCCTCATCGACAAGCAGAGCTGAGAAACCCGGCCTGCGGTTCCGGCTGTGGCCGCGGAACACCGCGTTCCGGATTGCCCTGACCTTCCTGCTGCTGTTCGGGAGCGCCTCCACCTTCCTGATGGCGGGGGTGTACTTTGCCACCTCCAGCTTCTTCCTGGCCCAGGTGGACCAGAGCATCGAGGACGACATTGCCCAGCTGATCTACGCGGGCAAGCACGGCGGCCCCCACGGCATCGCGCGCGGCGTGGTCCGCCAGGTCCGCCTTGCGGGCGAGCAGCGCTCCATCTTCCTTCTGGCCGGGCCGGGGCACACGCCTCTGGCCGGGAACCTGGCCGAGTGGCCCGATGAGATGCCCGAGGCCGGATGGGGGATCCTCCCCCGCGAAGCCCTGCACGTGGTGCCCCTGCGCGACCTTCCCGGCGTCTACCCTCCGCCGGACCATGCGGAAAGCGAGCTTCTGCGCCGGGCCGTGCGCGAGGCAACCGGCCGCTCGTCGGGTGCCAACCTGTTCCCGGGAGGCCCCCGCACCCGCCAGAACGAGGGCAACCAGGTCACGCTGGGAGAGGAGATCCCCCACCTGAACCTGCGCATCACCCGCAGTGGCGAGCTCGCCCTCGAGTTCCAGGTACCCTGGGGCCCCTTCTCCTCCATCGACGCCCCCGAGGCCCGCACCCCGATTGACTTCCAGCCCCCTCCCCCGCCCTCGGATGCGGGGTGGCTGTTCGGGCCGTTCGGACCGTTCGGCACCTCCGAACCCCTCTACAGTCCCGACCCCCACGACCTGGCCGACGGCGGGGCCTCCTATTCCGCCGTCCGCCTGGTGGCCATCAACCTGCCCGGCGGCTTCTCGCTCCTTGTGGGGCGGGATCTGGAGCCCATCATCTCCCTGCGCACCCGCATGGCGCGGGCCATCAAGTTCGGCTTGCTGATCATGATGGGGCTGGGGCTCATGGGCGGCATCATGATGAGCCAGAGGGTCGCCCGGCGCGTGGAATCCATCAACCGCACCAGTCGCCAGATCATGGCGGGAGACCTGTCACGCCGCGTCCCCGAGGGCCTGGGTCCGGAGGGGGATGACTTCGACCTGCTCGCGGTCAACCTCAACACCATGCTCTCGCGGATCGAGGCCCTGATGGCCGGCGTGCGCCACGTGTCCGACACCATCGCCCACGACCTGCGCACCCCCCTGGCCCGCCTGAGAAACCGGCTGGAGGCCCTGCGCGACCACACGGGCTCGGCCTACTGCCGCGACGAGATTGTGCTGGCGCTCGCGGAAATCGACGGCCTGCTGTCCACCTTCAACGCGCTGCTGCGCATCGCCCAGATCGAGACCGGGGGCCGGCGGATGGCCTTTGCCCCGGTGGACCTGGTCCCGGTCCTGGAGGACGTGAGCGAGCTGTACGAGGCCCTTGCCGCCGAGCGCTCCATCACCCTTCATGTCACCCTGCCCCGAAGCGCCCCCCTGGACGGGGACAAGGATCTGCTGTTCCAGGCCTTTGCCAACCTGCTGGACAACGCGGTCAAGTACTCCCCCGAAGGCGGCGACATCCATGTGGCCCTGACCCGGCTGCCGGGAGGACGGATCCTGGGCTCCCGCTACCGCATCACCATTGATGACCAGGGCCCGGGCATTCCCGCAGCCGACCGGGGGCGGGTCTTCGAGCGCTTCGCCCGCCTGGACGAGGCCCGGGCGACCCCGGGCAGCGGTCTGGGACTGACCATGGTCGCAGCGGTGGTGGACGCCCACTGCGGCAAGATCAGCCTCGAGGATGCGCCGGGTGGCGGCGGCCTGCGGGTGGTGGTCGAGCTTATGGGCTGCGCCACCGCCGACGACGACCGGGATCCGGACGGCGAGAAGCCCGCCCACCGGGGATCGGGCAAGGACAAGAGGCGCAAGCGCGCCAAGGGTGCCGAGGCCGCCGGAAAGGGGCCGGACGCCCCGGATGCGGCGACAGCGGGACCGGCAGCGACAGGACAGGCGGCGGGACAGGCGACGGGGGGACAGGCAGAGCCCTCTGCTGCGCCCGCGACGGGCACCGGGGGGGCCGCGGGCCCGTCTCCGGACGAGAGCGACTCACCGGAAACGGTGTCCTCACCGGCAGCGCACACCTCAACGGCAACGCCCCGCCCCGCGGAAGCGCACTCCTCTCCGGCAGCGGCATCCTCTGCGGACTCTGCGTCCCCGGCCGGGCACCCGGCCACCGACGGCCCCGAGCCTCCGGCTCCCCCGGGCCATTCCGGTCCGGACGCCCCGGCGTCTCCGGGTCAGGCTTCCTCTGGCCCGGCATCTCCGGCCTCCCCGTCTTCCGAAACGGTGTCTCCCGGTCCGGCGTCCTCCGGGCCCGCCCCATCTGAACCGGCCTCTCCTGACCCCCGGGCCCCCGGCTCCCGGTCTCCCTCATGACCGGCCGCCCGGTCTGGCTGTGGACCCTGTCGCCCCCGGAAAACCCCGGGGACGATCTCCCCGCCCTGATGGACCGGCTCGACGCGCCCACCCGTGCCCGGGTTCTGGAGCTTTCCGACCCCCGGGACCGCTGGGCCCGGGCCGGCGCCCACGCCCTGCTGCGCAGCCTGCTGTCCCAGCGCCTTGGCGGCGATCCGCACGCCTGGCAGCTTGCCGTGCGGCCCGGGGGCAAGCCGGTCCTTCCGGGGCACACCCTGGATTTCAGCCTGTCCCACACCCGAAGCCTGTGCGCGTGCGCCCTTCTCGAGGGCCCCGGAGCCGTGGGCCTGGACCTGGAACCCCGGGACCGGCCCGTCCGCGCCCTGGCCCTGGCGCGCCGCTTCTTTCACCCGCTTGAAACCCGGGAGCTGGAGGCTCTTGCCGGGCCGGACCGCTCCCGCGCCTTTCTGGACCTCTGGACCGCCAAGGAAGCGGTGGTCAAGGCCGCAGGGGGCGGCATCCAGGAAGGGCTGGCCTCCTTCCGGCTGCGGTTGCAGCTGCGCCCGTCGCCCGGACAGGAACCGGAGCCGGGACCGCGCCCGGACCCGCACCCGGACCCAGCCCCCCACCGGCACGCGGACCCGGACACATGCGGGCCCGCCCGTGCGTCCACCCCCCGCCCGTCGCCCGGGCTCCATGCGTCCCACCCGTTCCCGCCCCCGCATACAGACCCGGCCTGCCCACCAAAAACCCCGCCGAACAGCCCGCTCCCCGCGGACGGGACCGGCATCCTGCTCGCGGGCCCCGAACGCTTCGAGCCGCTCAGCGACTGGACGCTTCTCCATCCCCCCGTCCCCGGGTTCAGCGCCGCCGTTGCCGTGCGCCGCGCCGGCCCGCCGGCCGTTGTGATCCACCGGCACTTCGACAGCGCCCGAGCCCTTCCCGATCTCGCCCGCAGCCCCGGCCCCCTCCCGGATCCGGCAGGCTCCTCCCGGGGCGCGGACACTCCGCAAGTCCCCTGAGTGCATACGATTTTCACGTGTCAGCCCCGCCGCAACGCGCTACCATGGAGGCACCCCGCGCCCCCCGGCCCGGGAAGCCCCGGACACACGAAAGGACACGGGAACGGACCATGGCCACGCAGCCTGTCGTGAATCCGGACGCCATCATCCGCCCCGAGGCACTGATGGCCGAACTGACCCGGCGGGTCGACGGTCACCCCGGCGCCCGGCAGCGCGGAACCGCCCTGGTGCCGGTCCTGCGCCCCGCCTTCGAGGCAGGCCAGGCGGAAATCCGCCGCCGCTTCCTGGAGGAGCACGCCACCGGCGCCGCCACGTTCGCCGACAACACATTCCTGACCGATGCCATCTTGCGCCTGGTGCTGGACTACGCCACCACGTGGGCCTACCCGAGAGCCAGCCGCACCGCAGGCGAGCAGATGAGTGTGCTGGCGGTGGGGGGCTACGGCCGGGGCGAGATGTCCCCCTTTTCCGATGTGGACCTGCTGTTCCTCATGCCCTACCGGGCCACACCCCTGCACGAGCAGATGGTGGAGTTCGTCCTCTATTCCCTGTGGGATCTGAAGCTGAAGGTCGGTCACGCGGCCCGCTCGGTGGACGAGTGCATCCGCCTTGCAGGCCAGGACACCACCATCATGACCGCGCTTCTGGAGTCCCGGCTGGTCTGGGGCCAGAAGGAACCGGCCCGGGAGCTTCAGCGGCGCTACATCGCCGAAATCCGCAACGGCCGGGAGGCGGACTTCATCGACGCCAAGCTTCTGGAGCGGGACCAGCGCCACCGCCGGACCGGCGATACCCGCTATGTCCTGGAGCCCAACATCAAGGACGGCAAGGGGGGCCTGCGGGATCTCCACACCCTCTTCTGGATTGCCCGGTTCATCTACGGCGTCTCGGACATGGACGACCTGGCCCGCAAGGGCGTCCTGTCCGCCAGCGCGGGGCGCAAGTTCCTGCGGGCCCGGGACTTCCTGTGGACCGTGCGCTGCCACCTCCACTACCTGGCCGGCCGCCCCGAGGAACGCCTGACCTTCGATCTCCAGCCCGAGATTGCCCGGCGCATGGGCTACGCGGACCGCCCCGGCGCCCGGGGGGTGGAGCGTTTCATGCGCCACTACTTCCTGACCGCCCGGACGGTGGGAGACCTGACCCGCATTTTCTGCGCCCTTCTGGAGGAGCAGCAAAAACGCCGGCCCCTCCTCTCCCTGACGCGCCTTCTGGGCCGCCCCAAGCTGCTGGACGGCTTCCGGGTCGTGTCCGGGCGCCTGGCCGTAAGCGGCCCCGACGCCTTCCGGAAGGATCCCATGGCCCTGATGCGGATCTTCCGCGTGGCCCAGGAACAGAGGCTGGACATCCACCCGGAAACCCTCCGGCTGATGACCGAGTCCTTCTCCCTGGTCAAGGGACTGCGGGACAACCCGAAGGCCAACGCCCTGTTCCTGAGCATCCTGACCTCCCACCGGGATCCGGAGGTCACCTTGCGCCAGATGAGCGAGGCCGGGATCCTCGGGCGCTTCCTGCCGGACTTCGCCCGGGTCACGGCCCAGATGCAGTTCGACATGTACCATGTCTACACCACCGACGAGCACACGCTGCGGGCTCTGGGCCTGCTCCACCGGGTGGAGGCGGGCGAGCTCACCGACATGCTGCCCCTGGCCTCCCGGGAGTTCCATAACATCCAGTCCCGCCGGGCCCTGTTCGTGGCCGTGCTGCTGCACGACATCGCCAAGGGGCGCAAGGGCAACCACTCGGTGAACGGGGCCGCCCTCGCCCTGGAGATCTGCCCGCGCCTGGGCCTGAGCGACGAGGAAACCGAGACCGTCGCCTGGCTTGTGCGCCACCACCTGCTGATGTCCTCCACCGCCTTCAACCGGGACCTGGGCAATCCGGAAACCGTGCAGGAGTTCTGCCGCGAGGTCCAGTCCATGGAGCGGCTGCGGCTGCTTCTGGTCCTGACCGCGGTGGACATTCCCGCCGTCGGGCCCAATGTGTGGAACAACTGGAAGGCCTCCCTGCTGCGGGAGCTGTTCCTGGCCGCCGAGGACGGGCTGACCGGCGGCACCGCCCGGCCCCGGGATGCCTGCATTACCGAGCGGCGCGCGGTCCTGGCCCAGGCCCTGTCCGACTGGGACGAGCACGAGCGCAATGCCTACATGGCCTCCCACTATCCGCCCTACTGGCTCACGTTCGACTCCCTCGCCCACATGCGCCACGCCCGCCTGATCCAGGCCGCCCGGGAGTCCGGGCGCCCGCTCACGGTGGACGTCCACGCGGACCCGCATCGCAGCGTCTCGGAGGTCATCGTCTACTCCCCCGACCGGCCCCGCCTGTTCTCGCGGGTGGCCGGGGCCCTGGCGCTGGCCGGGGTCAACATCCTGGAGGCCCGCATCACCACCATGGTGGACGGCATGGCGCTCGACGTGTTCACCGTCCAGAACGCCGCCGGCGAGGCCCTCGAGAACCCGGCCCTGATCAAGCGCCTGCAACGCCTGGTCGCCAGCGTCCTGTACGGCGAGACCGATCCGGTGGCCGCCCTGCCCGACGTCCCCGGGCGCCTGCCCGAGCGCGCCGCCCTGATGACCGTGCCCCCCCGGGTTCTGGTGAACAACCACGCCTCGCGGACCCACACCCTGATCGAGGTCAACGGCCGGGACCGCCCCGGGTTTCTCTATATCGTGACCAGCACCCTTGCGGACCTGGGGGTCAACGTGTTCTCGGCCCGCATCAACACCTACGGCGAGCGGGTGGTGGACGTGTTCTATGTGAAGGACAGCTTTGGCATGAAGGTCGAGCACCCGGGAAAGATCGCCCGGATCCGCGAGGCCCTGCTGGAGGCCATCGGCGGCAAGGATCCGAAAGCCGGGGCGAGCGATGAAACCGCCGCCGGGACACACGAGGGGACGGAGGCCGCCGCCGGGGCGAACGACGGGATGGACGGGCCAACCGAAGCCCGGATGTAGGGCAGCGCCCTGCCCCCCCCAACGCCCCCGGGCAGGATGACCCGGACAGCGGACGGCGCCCCCTCCCACGGTCAGGGGCGCCGGTTATCCGTTCAGCTGTTGGCGGCCTTTCCCTGAAGATCCCGCGCATCCCCGGACGTGGACACCGCCGAGATTTTCGTCTCGCGGGCCATCTTCAGCAGTTCCTCCTGCTTCAGGCTCTGCTCGGCGTAGGCCTTCAGGCTGGTGTAGTCCGTCTTGCCCGACCCCAGAACCGGCACCGAGCCCACGATAATGCGCGACGGCACGGACAGCTCCGACACGCCCTTCTGACGGGCAAACTTCAGAAGGTCGCCCCGGTTGGCCTCCTCGTACTCGGTGACCAGCACCAGACGCTCGCCCTTGCGGGGGTCCGCCACCGCCACCACACCCCGGGGAACGCCGGGCCACAGCTCGTCGATCAGGGTCTCGACCGCCGCGAGCGAGACCATCTCGCCGCCAATCTTCGCAAAGCGCCGGGCACGGCCCACAATGGTCACATAGCCCTCGTCGTCCACGGTCACGATGTCGCCGGTGTCGTGCCAGCCGTCCGGCGGCGGCTTCAGGACGCCCGGCTCGTCGGCCAGAAGGTAGCCCGCCATGACCGAGGAGCCCCGGACCACCAGGCGTCCGCCCTCCTCCACGTCCTCGACCGGCTCCAGGCGCCACTCCACGCCCGGGAGCAGCTTGCCCACGGTTCCGGGGCGGTTGTACATCGGGGTGTTGAGCGCAAGGACCGGCGCGCACTCGGTCACGCCGTAGCCCTCCAGGATCCGGATGCCGAACTTGTTCATGAACAGCTCGCGGGTGGAGCGCTTCACCGGCTCGGCCCCCACGATGCAGTAGCGCACCGAGTGGAAGTCGTACGGGTGCGCGGAGCGCCCGTAACCGGCCACGAAGGTGTCGGTCCCGAACAGGATGGTCGCGCTGGAGGCATAGACCGCCTCCGGGATCAGGTGATAGTGCAGCGGCGACGGATACAGGTACACCGGCACTCCCGACACCACGGGCAGGACCGTCCCCAGCGTCAGCCCGAAGGCGTGGAACATGGGCAGGACGTTGAACACCTTGTCGCCGTTGTGGAAGTCGATCCGGGCGGCGGCCTGGGCCACGTTGGCCATCATGTTGGCGTGGGTCAGGACCACGCCCTTGGGCTTGCCCTCGGAGCCGGAGGTGAACAGGATCGCCACCGCATCCCCCGAGACCCGCCGGGGCCCCACACGGCGGTTGCGCATCAGAAGCCCGCGGATCTTGTCCCAGGCGCTCACCGTGGTGCGGATGTCGTCCAGATAGACCACGTTCAGGCCTGCGGCCTCCAGCCCCTCCACCAGGGCCTCGAGGCGAGCCTGCTCGATGAACGCGCGGGAGGTCAGGACCGTGCGCGTCTGGGAGACCTCGCAGGCGGACACCAGGTTCGCCACCCCGGCGGTGAAGTTCAGCATGGCCGGCGTGCGTCCGGTGGAAATGATCGCAAGGAACGTGACGAACGAGCCGCAGGCGTTGGGCAGAAGGAAGCCCAGGGTGTTCTCCCCGCGGAACCGCTTGTGCAGCTTGGACCCCAGAACCCGCACGGCCGTCAGCAGGCGCCCGTAGGTCATGGCCCCCACGTTCGGATCCTCGCAGGCGAGGCGGCCCATGCCGTACAGGTGGCCGGTGCGCACCACCTCCTCGAAAACGGTGCCGGTCCGGAAGGACGTGGAGAACATCAGGTCCGACATCAGCCGGTACAGGGCGCCCGAGGCCGCCTGCCACCGGGCCGAGCCCTTCAGGGCCGGATCAATGTTCAGGCGTACTGGAGCCGTGACCTTCACCCGAACCTTGGGGAACCACTGCTTGCGGGTCTGCATGGCCGTCAGGCGGGAGAAGAAGCTGCGCTCCAGCCCCTCGATCTTGACGGGAACGATCATGGAGCCGGTCTTCTCGGCAATCATGGCCGCGCCGTCGTAGACCTTCATCAGGGAGCCGGTGACCGTAATGCGCCCCTCGGGGAAGATGACCAGCGGGCGCCCCTCCTGAACCAGGTGGATCAGGGTCCGGGTCGCCATGGGATGGGTCGGGTCCAGAGGAAAGACCGTCAGCCCCCGCAGGAAGGGCTTCAGCCACCAGCGGTTCGCCACGTCGGCGTTGATGGCCAGAACCGGCTCGCGGATGCGGCCCGTGTCGCACACCACGTTGGCCAGAAGCGCGTCCAGAAAGGACACGTGGTTGAAGGCCAGAATGGGCGCGGGTCCGGCCTTCTCCAGGTTCTCCATCCCGGTGACCTCGAGCCCATAGAAGGCCCGCAGCAAAATGGAGGTGAAGTCCCGAAACAGGCTGGTGGGCAGGAACCGCACCATCAGAACCGCCGCCACCAGGGACAGGATCCCCAGCCCCGCAAGAAGCGCCCCGAAGGACACGCCAAGCGCCTGGAGCCCGGCCACACCAAAGCCGCCCAGGGTCATGAACCCGGCATTGAGCACGTTGTTGGCCGCCACCACCCGGGCCCGGCGCTCGGGATGGGCCCAGGCCTGAAGGGCGGCAAAGGAGGGAACCACAAGGAACCCGCCCCCGATCCCGGCCAGGACCAGGTCAACACCGATGTGGACCGACCCCGCCCGGGCGAAGAACTCCACCGGACCGGCCGCCGCTGCGGACACCGCGCCCAGAGCCCCGGCCGCAAGGCCCATGTCCACACAGGCCCCGCCAATGATCAGGGTGCCGATAGTGGCCTGGAGAAGCACGATCCGCCCCGCCGACAGCCACGCGGCCACGGCCGAGCCGCAGGCCACGGCCACCGTGAACGCGGCCAGGAACAGGGCCACGACCAGGGGCGTGCCCCCCATGGGCCCCTGGACCAGGGGCGCCAGCAGGGACAGGACAATGGCCCCCGTGAACCAGCACCAGGACACCATCAGGGCCGTGACCAGAAGGCGGCGCTCCGCCCCCAGCTCCCGCAGGAGACGCCCGGTGGAGCGCGCGATGTTCCAGTCCACGCTAAGGTCCGGCTGGGCCCGTCCCGTGCGGGGGATCAGGCAGCTGGCAATCCAGGCAATCAGGGAAAAGGCAACGATGAGGCTGCCGAACACCGGCGCATCCGCCCGGCCCACGGCAAACAGGACACCGGCCAGGAGGGTGCCCCCCAGAATGGCGGTGAAAGTGCCGCCCTGCATCCAGGCGTTGGCGGCGGGAAGCTCGGATTTTCGCAGGTGGTCCGGCAGGATCGAGTACTTCACGGGGCCAAAGAAGGCCGAGCCGGTCCCGAACAGGAACAAGGTCACCATCAGAAGCGGGATGGAGCCCAGCGCCATCCCCGTCACCGCAAGGGCGGCAAAGCCCAGCTCGGCAAACTTCAGAACCCGGGCCACAAGAGCCTTGTCGAAGCGGTCGGCAATCTCGCCCGCCACCGCCGAAAACAGGAGAAACGGGGCAATGAACACCGCGCCCGCCAGCGTGATGAGGGCATGGGAACCGCCCTCCGGCGCATAGCCGTTCGTTCCGGCGGCGATGTAGGCCAGAATGAGAAAAACAAGGGAGTTTTTGAGAAAATTGTCGCTGAACGCGGCAAAGAACTGCGTGACGAACAGCGGCAGAAAGCGTCGCGAGCGAATCAGCGGCCGCTTTTGATACTGGTAGGGCATAATGGTTTCCCCGTTTCAAGGGATGACGAAAAACCTTCGCTCCGGAGATAAAGGCCCGTCAGCACGGGAAGCGCAACCAAATTCTGCACCACTTTGTGCCGCAATTGGCCCGGCGGCAGCGCACGGGACCGAAACGGGGTCAGCCCGGGGGGGCCTTTTCCATGCCCTCACAAAACAGGCTGTGCAGCACCGAGACGAACAGCTCGGAGCGCGCATCGGCGAGACGGTAGTGCACGGCGCGCCCTTCCTTGCGAAAGGTAATTATTCCTGCTTTGCGAAGCTCACCAATCTGCTGGGAAAGGCCGGGCTGCCGAATGCCAAGCCCCTCTTCCAACTCCCGCACGCTGCGCTCGCCGGCACACAGGGTGCACACGATCATCAGCCGGTCCGGGTGGGCCAGAAGCTTCAGAAAAGCGGCCGCCTCGTCGGCGTGCTTTTTCATGAGGAGAATTTCGTCAGGCAAGGGCGCATTCATGAAGGCAAGCTACTTCCGGCGGTGAGAAACACATGGGAACGGAAACGGGAAAATGCGAGTCGGAAAAAAGCGGGAGAGCCGAAACACCAGCCCCTCCCGCTTTTACGACACAAAAGGTGCTCAGTCGCGGTTGTCCGTCGAGCACTTGCAGGTCGAGATACCCAGCATGGAGTAGAGCATGCAGTTGCCCATGATCGCCGTGAAAATGGGAACGATGCCAATCAGGGCCGCCCAACGCCACTGGCTCTCGGGGAACACGAAGAACAGGCTGAGGATCGCGACGCCGACGACGACGCGGACCAGGCGGTCCACGCTACCAAGATTCTGCTTCATTGATTGTCTCCAGACACGTTGAATGGGGTTTTTGTTTCACCGCAGGGATGCGGCTGGAAACAGCGTATTCTACTTTCGATTATTTGCAATGTTTTTTTTGCAATGTTTTTTGACGAAGAACGCATTCCGGCAGATCCGGCCCGGATCGCCACCCTGGCGATCCCCCTCAGTCCCCGAAAAAACCGTCGCAAGGCGGATCCCGGTCATGGACCACGCGAATCAGGTCGTCGGCCTCGAAGCCGTTGTCCAGGGCCACCTCCATCAGGGCCGAGATGTCGGCCTCGTGCACGTAGGGCTCCCGGGCCAGAAGCCACAGGTGATCGCGGTCCGGGCCGCAGGCCAGGGCCCGGCGGTAGGAGGGATCCACGTCCATCACGTGGAAGCCCCGGCGCCAGGGCCAGAAAAACGACAGGGAGAAGCTGCCGATCCAGGGCTCCCGGGCGAAAACGGCCACGCCCTCGATTTTGCGCCAGCGCAGGCTCTCCCGGTCAAAGCCCCGGTTCACCACGCGGAAGCGCCCGCCGTCCAGCAGCAGGAACTCCATGCTCACGTTGGACAGATGGGTCTCGAAGCCGTCATCCAGGCGGAAGATCTCGTACCACCGCCCCAGAAAGCAGGTGGCGTCAAAGCCGTGGACCGGCCGGACGCCGGCGGGAGGCCGCGTGGCCCCCAGGACATGCTCGGCCGCCGAGGCCCCGATGCGGCCCAGGATCCCCCGTCGGGGGCGGGGCGCGAAGTGGGGAACGGGCGGGTGGAAATCCCCCATCAGGCCGAGGCTTTCCGGGGCCAGTCCTCACCCTCGGCCGGCTCCCCGTCGCGGGAGACGGCGTCGGTGGGGAGCCCGTCCGCGCCGGAGGTGCGGCGCCGGGGGCTCCGGGCCCGTTCCAGATAGCCCTCGGTCTGCATCTCCAGCAGGCGCGAGACGGTCCTTTGGAACTCGAACGCGCCGTCCCCCTCGGCGTAGAGCGCCGTGGGCATGGCCGCCGCCGAGCACACCAGCGCGGTTCCGTTCTCGTAAAGGGCATCCACCAGGACCACAAAGCGGCGGGCCTCGTCCCGGTTCCGGGGCTCGAGAATGGGAATGTCGGACACCACAATCACGTCAAAGCGCTCGGCCAGGGCCAGATAGTCGTGGGAGCCAAGGGCCGTGCGGCACAGGTCCGTGAAGGTGAAACGCGCCACCGGCCCGGCCGCGAGGGGCACGGGAACCGTGCGGCCGTTCACGTGCACTTCGGTCGGGAAGGCGGGCACACCGCCGGACAGGAGGCCCATGAACTCGTCCAGGCGCGCATCGGTCCCGGGCGCGTTCGCATCCAGGTAGACCGTCATGCCGCGAAGATTGTCCAGGCGATGGTCCACGGGGCTGTCGATGGCCACCGTCTGCATGCGGGATTTCATCAGCGCGATAAAGGGCAGGAACTTCTCCCGCTGGAGACCGTGGCGGTAGAGCTCGTCGGGCGGGCGGTTGGACGTGGTGACCACCACAACCCCCAGCCCGCAGATCGCGTCGAACAGGCGCCCCACGATCATCGCATCGCCAATGTCCTGGATGTCCATCTCGTCCAGGCACAGAACCCGCTTGCCCCGGGTCAGGGCCCGGGCCAGATCCGGAATGGGATCCCCGGCGCCCCGCCCGTCACCCCGAACCCGCCACTCGTGGAGCGTGGTGTGGGCCTCGCGCATCAGCATGTGGAAGTGGAGACGGCGGCTCATATGGGACGGCAGGCTGCTGTGAAACAGGTCCATCATCATGGACTTGCCCCGCCCCACCGGCCCGTAGACGTAGAGCCCCGGCACCCCGGCCGGTTTCGGGCCCCGGTTGCGCAGCCGGGCGAGCCAGCCCCGGGACGGCGCCTCCATCGGCGGCAGGGACAGGATCGACCGGTACAGCGCCTCGAAATGGGCCAGAACGGGTTCCTGCGCCGGGTCGGACACAAGCTGTCCGCTCGACACGCGCGCACGGTAAAGGGCAAGGGGACCGTCGGTCATGAACACAGGACTGAATCCGTTCTTGTCGGGGGGAGAAGACTCGCTTTAATCCATCCGGAGGGAAAAGAAAAGCCCCCTCGGCCTCCAAGGGAGCGGGCAGAGGCACCGGCCCGGCCACGGGCTCTTGCGGGCAGAAGAGGCCCGCCTTGGGCCCTAGCCCGAGGGAAACCCGGCCGAGAAGGGAGCGGCAACACCCCCGCTCCCGGACGGGGACGGGTGCGCACCCGGAGGGATCTCGTCAAACAGGGGGGTGGACAGGTAGCGCTCCGCGCCCGAGGCCAGGATGGCGACCACGGTGCGTCCGTCCCAGCCGGGGCGACGGGCCAGCGCGACCGCCGCCGCCAGAACAGCACCGGAGGAAATTCCCGCGGGCAGACCCTCAAGCCGGGCCACCGACTGCGCCATCGCAAGCGCTGTTTCCAAAGGCACATGAACCACCTCGTCAACCCCATCCGCCCGCGGCGTCCCCGGGCGGGATCCGACACCTCCCCGTCCTGCGGGTCCGGCACCGGGGCCGGGCCGGGCGGCGGATCCCCCAGACGGCGCGTCCTCAAGGGGGCCGGTACCGACAATCTGCACGCCGGGCTTCCGCTCCTTCAGGGCGCGGGACACACCCGACAGGGTCGCGCCGGTTCCCAACGCCCCAATCACCCCGTCAACGGCGCCGGCCGTGTCCTCCCAGATCTCGAGGCCCGTCGTGCGTCGGTGCATCTCGGCCCCGGCCTCGGCGTGGGACCAGGACAGCATCACCATCCCCGGAACCGAGGCCTGAAGCTCAACCGCCCGCTCCCGCGCTCCGTCAGCGCCGCGCGAGGCGGGCGTGAGAACGATCTCAGCTCCGAAATGGGACAGAAAGCGACGGCGATCAAGGGACACGGACTCGGGCAGAACCAGGACAAGGCGGTAGCCCCGGGCCGCGCACAAGGATGCAAGGGAAAGGGCCAGATTGCCCCCTGTGGCCTCGACCACGGTGCCCCCGGGCTTCAGGTGCCCCGAACGCTCGGCGGCGGTCACCATGCCCAGCGCGGTGCGGTCCTTCACGCTGCCCAGAGGGCTGAGAAACTCCAGCTTGGCCAGAAGCTCGAAGGGGAGAGTGTGGGCGGACGAGAACCTGCCCAGCCGGACCAGGGGCGTGGGGCCGATCAGCCCCGCCAGAGTGTCGGCAATCCGGGCATCCGGGCGGAGCGGGGGATCAGAAAAGGGACTGTTCATGCGGGTCTCCGGTCATCACGTTCCGACAGTGGACCGCACAACCGGGGGTCATGTCCAGACCGAAGTTCCGGCCCGGGACGGACAGGACACGCTCACACCCATACCCACACCAACGCTCACGGACATGGACCGGAAGGAGACCGGGACCAGGAGCAGGCGGGCGCACACCACAACAGGCCGCGCGCGAGCGCGCACAGAAAGATCGCCCCGGACCCCTGGCGGCCCCGGTCTTTGTCTGCCCGTTCATGGAAACACACACTGAGCCACCCCGTGCCGATCGTCCCGCCTGATACGGGCGCGGATGCACGGACATGCTGCGTCTGAAAACGGCACTCCCGCCTCCGGGAGGACGCATACCGGCCGGTCAATCCCGGTCCGGGCCACAAACATCACCAGCGTCACGGATCCGGTTCATGAACAGGAGCCCCCCCTGCCACGGAAGAACCGGGCAACGCTCCTGCACATCTGGCAAACAAACCTCCTGCCAGCCAGTCCCGCAAGTTCGCCTGAAAACGCGCGGACCCACCGCGCTCACCCGGGCATCACCCCCGACGCAAAGCCTGAACGGCCAGGCACCGGTTTGTGAACGCTCTGCCCGGAGCCGTACCGTCAGGACGAGAGTTCTGCCAGGGCCCGCTCGGCCTCGCTCGGGATTCCGCCCTGATAGGCGCGGGTACAGAGATCCTCGACGGTGATGGAGTCCAGGTGCTGCATGATGGTGTCGCGCAGGTCGTTCCACAGCGGACGGACCACGAAAAGACCGAGATCCGAGCCGGGCAGATCCTCGGGCGCCTCTTCCGAGGCCTCAAGCTCCGCCACCAGGCGCACGATCTCGCCAACAGTGATCTGATGGCGCTCGCGAGCAAGGAAGTACCCGCCCCTGGGGCCGCGAACACCGTTCAGGATCCCGTTACGGACGAGATGCTGAAGCGTCTGCTCCAGGTAGCGCCGCGGAATACCCTGACGACGGGTGATCTCGCGGTTTTGAACGGGCTCTCCCCCTGCGTGGTAGGCTACATCCAATACAGCCTCGATCGCAAAGAGCATCTTTTTTGTCAACCTGATCATGGTAAGCTCCTTCGGAGAGTTGAGGAGGTTTCAAGCGCGTCCACAATTCTGTTCGCCAGCATTCCGGCAACCTCTTCCTTGCTCATTGTGGGCCAGTCCTCGTGTCCTGACGGGGTAATGAAGTGTATGGTGTTGAGCGCGTGCCCGAACGGACTTCCCTGCCCCCGGTTCCCCTGGTCGGAAACATCGTTGGCGAGGATCCAGTCACAGCCCTTCCGCGCACGCTTGCGCACTGCATTCTCAATCACATCCCGGGTCTCGGCGGCAAAGCCGACCACAAGATCCGGGCGCCCGGGGCCCGGGCGCGAAAGCCGGGCCAGAATATCCGGGTTCGGAACCAGGGACAGGGACAGCCCCGCTGCCCCGCCGTCCTCGGGCTTCTTAATCTTCTGGCCGGCGGGCAGCTCGATGCGCCAGTCGGCAACGGCCGCCGCACACACGGCCACGTCAACCGGAAGGGCCGCCTCGCACGCCTCCAGCATGGAGAGGGCCGTGGTGACCGGCACCACCCGCACCGAGGGCAGGGACGCCGGACTTCCGGGCCCGTGAACCAGCGTGACGTCGGCGCCCAAACGGGCCAGAGCCACAGCGATGGCCTGCCCCTGGCGACCCGACGACCGGTTCGCGATGAACCGGACCGGATCAATCGGCTCGTGGGTGGGCCCGGCCGTCACCAGCACGGTCCGCCCCGCGAGCGGACGGCTCCCGCCGGAAGCGGACGCCGCAAGAAGATCCCCAACCGCATCCACGATGCGGGACACATCGGCCATCCGCCCGGCACCGGTCTCGCCGCAGGCCATGTCACCGCACTCGGGACCAACACGATGCACACCGCGCGCCTCGAGGCGCTCCACATTCTCGCGGGTGGCGGACGCCGCCCACATGGCCGGGTTCATGGCCGGAGCCACCAGAACCGGCTTGTCCGACGCCAGCAAAACCGCCGTCGCCAGGTCATCCGCAAGCCCTGCCGCCATCCGGGCCAGGGTATTGGCGGTCGCCGGAGCCACCACCACAACGTCCGCCTCACGCGACAGCGTGATATGGGACAACGCCGCCTCGGGAGCGAACAGATCCGTGTGAACCCGACCCCCGCACAGGGCGGCAACGCTCAGAGGCGTCACAAACTGCTGCGCTGCCTCGGTGAGAACGCACGTAACAGTGAAACCGCGCTCCTGAAGCCGCCGGATCAGATCCAGCGATTTATACGCGGCAACCCCTCCCGAAATGATCAGGAGGACACGCAAACCATCCACATCAGTGCTCCCAATATAAAAACTGTCTCGCGGGACAGGGCCCCCGATACCGGGAGAGTACGGGGAAACAGAGCGGGCCTGTCAATCACCTCGCGTTCCCTGTACTCTTGAATAAGACCACTAACCACACCGTTCTACAAGAGCCGTTCGCACTCGAACGGGGCTTACACCCCGAACAGCGTGATTCTTCATACCTTAGGCGTAGGTGTTTTGAAAAAACTTACACCATTATGGTTGTAATATTGGAAAAAATATACCCTTAAAACCGTGGATTTGTGCACTACCCGCAGGTAGAAAGCCCCTGGAGCCTCCGGAGTCGCTTTTACGAGTGAGTCAAATAAACAACAACTAATAGCGGTACTTTTCAAGAAAAACCGCGGTACCCCAGTCCCGATCCCACCCTGGAAAGACAAAAACACGATATCGTGTCCAGCCCCCCGGGGCGTGACACACCCCTGGCGCGAGTGACGGCGCCCGGCAAAGCAGATCGACGAAAGTACACCCCGTTCCCGGGATTCGTTTCCCCCGCGCACACGGGGTTCACCCCCCTACGCGGCGTTCACGTCCCCCCACAACAAAGCCCCCCAGAGACTGGGGGGCGCAGGGTATCCGGTCGGTCCGGCGGGCGGTTCGGCCCGCCCGAACGGGCGACCTAGAGGGCCATCAGGGACGTGGTGACCGCGTTCAGCACCAGCTCCCCGTCGCGGGTTGCCCTCAGGGCGTCGGCGCCCAGGCGAACCAGGCCCAGTTCCACGGCCATGGTGAGCGCGTCCGTATCCAGCAGGTCCGCAAACTCGAACCCGGTGCGGGCCTTCACGCGGCTTTCGGAGACGCCCTCCCGCAGCCGCAGACCGGTGAGCACCATTTCCAGGGCCCGCTCGCGCCGGTCCAGAAGCGTGGCCACCTCGAAGGTGTCCTCGCCCGCCGTGACCCGCCGCAGCCAGGTGGAGGAATCACACAGGGAGACGGTGGCCAGCGTTCCGTCCTGTACCGGCAGGCGTCCGTGGGCACCGGGGCCCAACCCCAGGTAGTTTCCGCCCCGCCAGGTGGCCAGGTTGTGGCGGCACTCGAAGCCCGGCCGGGCGTGGCTCGAGACCTCATAGGACGTCAGCCCGACGGACTCCAGGCCCTCCTTGGTGGCAAGGAACAGGTCCGTGGCCAGATCCTCCTCCGGCATGCCGCCGTCCTCGCTCACGAGGGCTGAGAACAGGGGGGTGCCCGGCTCCAGGCTCAGCTGGTAGGCGGAAATGTGGGTGGGCTCCAGATCCAGAACCGCCTCCAGCTCCTCCTCCCACGCGGCCAGGGTCTGGTGCGGGCGGGCATAGATCAGGTCCAGGGAGACCCGGTCGAAGAGGGTCCGGGCCGTGCGGTAGACCTCCACACCCTCCCGGGCGTTGTGGCGGCGGCCCAGAACCTTCAGGGCCCCGTCATCCAGGGACTGGATGCCCACGGACAGGCGGTTGATGCCCGCCTCGCGGAAGGCGGCCAGATCCCGCTCCGTGATGCCGGACGGGTTCAGCTCCAGGGTGATTTCCACGTCCGGGGACGTGTCCCACAGGGCGCGGGCCCGGTCGACAATGCCCCGGACCGTGGACGGCGCCATGAGCGAGGGCGTCCCGCCGCCGAAATAGATGCTGGACAGAACCCGCGACCGGTCGGACAGGCGGGCCGCCTGACGCTCCAGATCCGAGAGATAGGCCTTCTCCCAGAGCGCGTCATCGACACCGCTGGTGGCGGTCGAGTTGAAATCGCAGTACGGACACTTGGACCGACAAAAGGGCCAATGAACGTAAAGAGCAAAATCCCCATCTCCGGCGACATGATCCATCACGACCTAGGCTCCTTTCAGACAGGCTTCCACAAACAGGGCGAACGCGCGCGCCCTGTGGCTCATCTCGTGCTTGCGGGCCGGCTCCATCTCGCCGAACGTCTCATCGAAGCCCTCGGGCACGAAAAACGGATCATACCCGAAGCCGTTGCCTCCCCGCGGCGGCCAGCACACGGTGCCGTCCACGGTCCCCTCGAAGGTTTCCACGTGACCGTCGGGCCAGGCGACCGCGAGCGCGCACACAAAGGCGGCGCGCCGGTCCGGGTTGTCCCCCAGAAGCCGGTTCACCGTCTCCATGGCCATGTCGAAGTCCTTGTCGGGACCGGCCCAGCGGGCGGAGTAGATCCCCGGATCCCCGCCCAGGGCCTCGACCGCCAGCCCGGAATCGTCCGCCAGCGCGGGCAGCCCCGAGGCAACGGCGCTGGCAAGGGCCTTGATGACCGCATTCTCAACGAAGGTGGACCCTGTTTCCTCGGGCTCGGGGATATCCAGCTCGCCGGCCGAGACCGCGTCCATCCCGAAAGGCTTCAGGAGAGCGCCGATCTCCACGAGCTTGCCCGGATTGTGCGTGGCCACCACCAGACGGGCGCCCGGACCGACATCAAGCCTGCGCATCAGCGGTCACTCCGAAGAAGACCCAGGGCCACCTTCTGGGCCTCCACAAGTTCGGCAATGCCCTTGGAGGCCAGGGCGCGCAGGGCGTCAAACTGTTCCTGGGAGACGGGCTCGGTCTCCGCTGTCGACTGGATCTCCACAATGCCGCCGGAGCCGGTCAGCACGAAGTTGGCGTCGGCCTGGGCGTTGGAGTCCTCGGAGTAGTCCAGGTCCAGCAGCGCCTCGCCATCCACGATCCCGCAGGACACCGCAGCCACCGGCTCGCGCAGGGGAATGCGGGCCAGGCGGTTCTGGTGGTGAAGCCCCGCCAGCGCCTGGTAGAGCGCCACATAGGCCCCCGTGATGGCGGCGGTGCGGGTTCCCCCGTCGGCCTGGAGCACGTCGCAGTCCAGGCGGATCTGGATCTCGCCAAGCGCCCGAAGGTCGGTCACGGCGCGCAGGGAGCGGCCGATCAGGCGCTGGATTTCCTGGGTGCGCCCGCTCTGGCCGCCCCGGGCGGCCTCGCGGGGGGTGCGGGTGTGGGTCGCCCGCGGCAGCATGCCGTACTCGGCGGTCACCCAGCCCTTGCCTCCGCCCCGAAGCCAGGAGGGAACTTTCTCCTCGACGCTGGCGGTGCACAGCACCTGCGTTTCTCCGAAACACGAGAGGCAGGAGCCCTCGGCATAGCGGGCAAATCCAACCTCGAGGCGGACAGGGCGAAGGGCGTCGGCGGAGCGACCGGACAATCTCATGACAGGGTTCCTGAAGGGCATGCAGAAGGGGAAAGGGGAGTGGAAGGCACGGTCAGGCGGTTTCGCCGGCCTGATCGGGCAACCTGTGACGGTTGAAAAGGGGCATCTGGAACGCAGTAAAAACAAGCGAGAGAGGCATCACACCCCAAACCTTGTACGCCACCCAGACATCGTTATCGAACAGACGCCAGACAAGTTCATTCATGCCGGCAAGAAAAAGAAAGAAGAACGCAAAACGCCAGGTCAGAAGGCGCCAGCCCTCGTCGTCCAGGCTCAGGCTGGTGCGCAGCGCCACCTTGAGAAACAGGCGCCCCGTGGCCAGCCCGCCAAACAGCAGGGCCGCAAGGAAGACGTTCACCACGGTGGGACGGATCTTGATGAAGATCTCGTCCCCCAGGGCCACGGTCAGGCCCCCGAACACGCCAACGAAAACGGCGCCGATCAGAAGCACAACGGGAACAGTCCCATACCACAGACGATAAAGCACAAGGGACACCGCCGTCACCCCCACAAACACCGCCGTGGCGGTCACAAGGTCGCTCAGGGCGTTGGTGACGAAGAAAACAACAAGCGGAATAAATTCCAGTCCAAGTCTGGCAAGCTGGCTCATGCTCAACCCATCTGCAAGGAAGACGGCGGAAGATCGGGGATCGACCCGCGCAAACGGGGACGACGCTCCATTGTTTCGGCTTCCCGGAAGCTTTACAAGAGCCCATCCCTTCGCAAACATAGAGATAAGGAGTAAGCAGCGTGAGCGCAAATAAAACCCGCTGTGTCCGCGTTCTGGTTCGGGGGCGCGTCCAGGGTGTGGGCTACCGGGCCTGGACCAACCGGGTAGCCACCGGACTGGGGCTCAGGGGCTGGGTCCGCAACCGGCTGGACGGATCGGTCGAGGCGCTGTTCTGCGGCCTGGCCGGAGCGGTGGAGCTGATGCTGGAGAACTGCGAGAGCGGCCCCGTCCTGGCCGGGGTCGACGGGGTCCACATCGCGGAGGAGAACGCCCCCGTGCCCGAGGAGACCGGGTTCCACGTTTTGCAGACAAAGTAGGCCCCCATTCTGGAAACAAAGTCGGCCTCCCTCCCGGAAAAGGTTTACCCGTCCCCCTCCCCCGGGGTAAAACTTTGCCGCCCATTCCCTGTTATGAAAGCTGGATTCACCATGAGCGACGAGACCAAATACTTTCTCCCCGAGGACAGGCTTCCAAGGCAGTGGTACAATCTGGCGGCTGATTTTCCCGTTCCCATGCCGCCCCACCGGCACCCGGCCACCTTCCAGCCGCTTACGGCCGATGACCTGTCCGCAATCTTCCCCCGGACCCTGTGCGAGCAGGAACTGACCACCGAACGCTGGATCGACATCCCCGAGCCCGTGCGCGAGATCTACCGGCTGTGGCGTCCGTCGCCCCTGGTGCGCGCTCGCCGTCTGGAGAAGGCGCTGGACACTCCGGCGAAGATCTACTTCAAGAACGAGAGCGTCAGCCCGGCGGGCTCCCACAAGCCCACCACCGCCGTCGCCCAGGCGTTCTACAACAAGGCCGAGGGCACCCGGCGCCTGACCACCGAAACCGGTGCAGGCCAATGGGGCTGCTCGCTGGCGTTCGCGGGCGAGGTTTTCGGCCTTGAGGTCGAGGTCTACATGGTCAAGGTCTCCTACGAGCAGAAGCCCTACCGCCGGGCCCTGATGGAAACCTACGGGGCCACGTGCATTCCCAGCCCCTCCACCCTGACCGAATCCGGGCGCCAGATCCTGGCCCGCAACCCGGACACCAGCGGCTCGCTGGGCATCGCCATCTCGGAGGCCGTGGAAATGGCCGTCCAGCGGGATGACACCCACTACGCCCTCGGCTCGGTGCTGAACCACGTGTGCATCCACCAGTCCCTCATCGGCCTGGAGGCCATGGCCCAGATGGAAATGGCCGGCGACGAGCCGGACATCGTGATCGGCTGCGCGGGCGGCGGCTCCAACCTCGCCGGAATCGCGGCGCCCTACGTCCGCGAGAAGATCAACGGCCGCAACGTCCGCATCATCGGCGTCGAGCCCGCGTCCTGCCCCACCCTCTCGAAGGGCCGTTACGCCTACGATTTCGGCGACACGGCGCAGCTCACCCCGCTGCTGATGATGAAAACCCTGGGGGCGACCTTCATTCCTCCCGGCTCCCACTCGGGCGGCCTGCGCTACCACGGCATGGCGCCCATGGTCTCGCACATGCACGACCTGGGCTACCTCGAGGTCCAGGCCTACCCGCAGACCGCCTGCTTCGAGGCGGCCGTCCAGTTCGCCCGGGCCGAGGGCATCCTGCCCGCGCCGGAGTCCTCCCACGCCATCCGCGCGGCCATCAACGAGGCCCTGCGCTGCAAGGAGGAGGGAACCGAGAAGACGATCCTGTTCAACCTGTCCGGCCACGGGCACCTGGACATGAGCGCCTACATGGACTTCTTCTCCGGGAAGATGTCGGACCCCGAGTTCGACACGGCCCAGCTGGCCCAGGCCCTCTCGGACCTGCCGGAGGTGGGCGTCTGAGATCGGGCGCCCTCCCACCCCACCCATGAGAAAAGCCTCCGGCCGGTCCGGAGGCTTTTTTTCTGCCCGGGCGGGAAGCGGGGAGCGGGAACCGGGGCCACGGGAGAGCAGGTGCATCCTCCCCAAGGGCGGGGAAAGGCCCGGGAGAGGGAAGCCCGGAACGGGGAACGGAGAGACTAACGGGAAACGGGGATGGAGACGGGGATGGGAACGGGCCCGCCCCGGCCACTCAGGGCAGCAGATCCCGGCGCGCGCACGGCGAGCCCACAAACAGCCGGGCCTTGCGGGCCTCCCGGGCGCAGTCACGGACAAACACCGGCATGGCCATTTCCTTGTGGCACTCGACGGCCATCAGGCCGCCGAAGCGCCCCCCGAACTGGAGCCCGATCCGCTCAACCCAGGGCGCGCAGGACGCGGGCACGCCCCGCGGCGGACAATAAAGGAAGTGCCGCGTGCGCCGGGGCTCGAACAGGGAGGCCCGCACAAGGCGCTCCAGCTCGGTGCTGGTCAGGGGCCGCCCGCGGGCATAGGGCGAGTCGGACAGGGTGGCCCACAGGCCCAGCCGGTTGGGCACGATCACCACAAGCGATCCGGAATCGCACAGAACCCGCCAGCACTCCCGAAGCACATCCCGGGGACTGTCCGCATACTCCAGCACATGGAAAAGGACCAGACGGTCAATGGAGCGGTCCGGCAGGGGAAGGGCATCCACCTCGACCGACGCGCAGCGCGAGGGGCCCCCGCCCATCCCGGAGGGCAGGCCCATCTCCCGGGGACACAGGTTCAGCTCCCCGCATGCGCTCCCGAATGTCAGCCCGCAGACCGGCAGGGGGAGCCCCACCGAGGCCACGCGACAGGACCGGGCCTCGCCCCAGAAGTCCTGCAAGACCTCCGTAATCAGGGCCCCCGCCATTTTTCCTTGGCGGCTTTCATAAAAGGCGCAAAACTCATCAATCGAGGTCCACATCGGGCCACTATACCAAACGCACTGTTCTTGTGCATCCCGCGTCTTCCGGGCACAGGCCACCGGCACCGGCCGCCGCCGGCACCTGCCGCCGCCCCTGCCTGCGAACCCCCGAAAACGGACCCTGTCATGAGCAGCAACGCCGAACTCCACACCCTCAAACAGCGCACGGACAACTATGCCTATGTGCTCCGCTGCCGGGAAACAGGCCTTTGCGCGGTCATCGACGCCAGCGAGCCCGACAGCGTTCTGGAGCTTCTCGCCCGGATTGACGGGCGCCTCTCCCTCATCTTGAACACCCATCACCACCCGGACCACACCGCCGCCAACCCGGAGCTGGTCGCCCGGACGGGGGCACCGGTCCTGGCCGCCCCATGGAGCGGGCACGCCGGCTCCGGCCCGGACATCACCCTGAAGGACGGAGACCCCATCATTCTGGGCCGCCTCCGGGGCACGGTCCTGGCGACGCCGGGGCACACCCTTTCGGACCTGTGCTTCTGGTTCGAGGCGGACCGGCTCCTGTTCACCGGCGACACCCTGTTCTCCATGGGCTGCGGGCGCCTGTTCGAGGGCACGGCCCGGCAGATGTGGGCCAGCCTCACCCGCCTGCGGGCCCTGCCCGCGGACACCCTGGTCCTGTGCGGACACGACTACACGCTGGGGAACATCGCCTTCGCCCGGAGCCTGGATCCGCACAACGCCGCCCTTCTGGAGTGGGAGGCCACCGTGCGGGCCCGGAAGGCGGTCGGCGCCCTGCCGCCCCACCCGACCCTGGGGCTGGAGGCGCGGGCGAACCCGTTCCTGCGGGCCGACGACCCGGATATCCAGAAGAGCTTGGACATGCCCGGGGCCGATCCCTCGGACGTCTTTGCGGAAATCCGCCGCAGGAAGGACCACTTCACCGCCTGAGGCATCCGGGGCTCGCCACCGTCCTGCCCGCGTTAACATGCCGGGGTCATGCGCGGTCCGCCCCGCCGGACCGACCCCGGGGGTTACAGGGGGCAGCGTGCTCCAGCCCGGGAGCGGCGCCTGACCTGTCCTGACCCCAAGAAACCGGGCACGAAAAAGCCCGGCTCCCCCGTCGCGGGCGGAAACCGGGCTCATCCGAAAACACGAAAGAAACGGGAAAGGGCCTACAGGCCAGCCTGGCGGAGAATACGGCGCAGATCCTCGAGCTCGCGCAGGGTCTGCCCCAGCTCGGCACGCTGGTGCTCGGTCAGCGTCAGGACGGGAGCCCCGCCCTCGGCGGACCCCGCACGCCCGGAGGCCGGAGCCGCGTCGTCGTCGGCCGGATCATCGGCGGCCGCGTCACCGCGCCCGTCGTCCGCACCGGAATCATCGGTCCCGACATCGCCGGAGCCGGACAGGGCACCGGGCTCGCCGGTGGAGAACAGAACGCCCAGAGCGTCGGACGGCTCTCCGCGCCCGGCCCCGCGATGGGAGTGGGGCGGCATCTCAAGGGGAGCATCGACCACCACACCCCCCGGCAGCAGATCCGACTCGCCGGTCTCCCTGTCGACAGCAAGGGTGAACCCGGCGTCGGCGTCGAGGTCGGCGGCGTCACCATCGCCCCCGTCCGCAGCGCCCGCATCGTCCCCGGACGCATCGGAGTCGGCATCGCCGTCCTCGAACGCGGTGGAGTAGGCTACGAAAATGCCCTGGTCCCCGAGATCCACGTCGCCCGCGTCCCCAGAGCCTGACGCCGGATCCCGCGCGCTGTCCCGGGCCAGCAGGGCCTTGAGACCGTTCTCGCGCAGGAACTTCTGGGCGCCGCGAATGGTGTAACCGTCGTTGTAGAGAAGATCCCGGATGGCCTCCAGCAGGCGCACATCCTCGGGCCGGTAATAGCGCCGGCCGCCGCCGCGCTTCATGGGCCGGATCTGCGTGAACCGGGTTTCCCAGAACCGCAGGACGTGCTGGGGCACCCCCAGATCTGCGGAGACTTCACTGATGGTGCGGAAAGCAGCCTCGGACTTCCCGGAGCGGCCTGCCGAACCCTCGCCAGGTACATGATTCATGGAATTGTTGTCATCGGCCATGGATTTACGTCATGGTTCCCCGGACCGGTTCCGCATTGACCCGGGCCTTCAGAAGCTGGGAGGGGCGGAAGACCAGCACCCTCCGGGACGAGATGGGAACCTCCTGCCCGGTCTTGGGGTTGCGGCCCACCCGCTCGCCCTTGTCCCGGACAGAGAAGCTGCCGAAACTGGACAGCTTGACGGACTCGCCGCGCACCAGCGCCTGGGACATCTCCTCCAGGACCATTTCCAGAAGATCGGCGGATTCGTTTCTGGACAGACCGACCTCCTGGTAAACCGCCTCGCTCAACTGTGCTCGCGTAATCGTTCGTTCGCTCATCGACAGGCTCCCGATCCAAGAGACAGACAAATCCACTATTTGGTCCCCAATCTTGAATCAAGGGTATCCCAAGCAGAGAAAGCCGTCAATATCAGAGCGTTGCAGAAAGCAGCGAAAGCACTGTCTTAGAGTTGCAGTCAACCGGTGTCAAATAGGGGCTCCGCCTCAGAGCCGGACCAGCGCCCCACCCCAGGTCAGACCGCCGCCCATGGCCTCCAGAAGCACCAGCTGTCCGGGCTTCACAAGGCCCGAGGCCATGCCGTCCGCAAGGGCCAGAGGCACCGAGGCCGCCGAGGTGTTGGCGTGGCGGTCGATGGTGCAGATCACCTGGGACATGTCGAGTCCCAGCCGCTTGACCGTACCCTCGATGATGCGCAGGTTGGCCTGGTGCGGAACCACCCAGTCCACGTCCTGGGCCGTCAGGCCGTTGGCCTTGAGGGTCTCGAGAAGCACGTCATGCAGGTTCACCACCGCGTGCCGGAAGACCTCCTTGCCCAGCATGCGGACCGAGCCCGCCGTCCGGGTCATGGAGACCCCGCCATCCGTGTTCAGGATGTCGTTGTAGCGGCCGTCGGCGTGGAGATGCACGGAGATCACACCCGGATCCTCCAGCCCGCCACGGGACTCCCGGGCCTGAAGCACAACGGCCCCGGCACCGTCGCCGAACAGCACGGCCGTGGTCCGGTCCTCGAAGTCCAGAATGCGCGAGAGGGTTTCCGCCCCGATCACCAGGGCATTCTTCGCCATGCCGTTGCGCAGCATGGAATCCGCCGCGCCCAGGGCGTACAGGAAACCGGAGCACACGGCCTGAACGTCAAACGCCGGCGAGCCGGGAACGGCGCCAAGGGCGGCCTGCACACGGGTGGCAACGGCGGGGAAGGTGCGGTCCGGCGTGGTGGTGCCGACGATCACCAGATCAATCTCGGAGGCATCAAGACCGGCGTTCGCCAGCGCCTGGCGGGAGGCCTCGATGGCCAGATCCGACGTGTACTGGCCCTCGGCGGCAAAGTACCGCTGGCGGATGCCGGTGCGCTCGACAATCCAGTCGTCCGATGTCTCCATGATCTGCTCAAGGTCTTTGTTGGTGACCTTTTTTTCCGGCAGGTAGCCTCCGCATCCGAGGACAACAGAGCGAATCATGGCGACGTCTCCGATTTACAGGACAGATAGGGGAGCGGGGGCCGTTCAGCCCGCGACAGCGCGCGAGGCCCCTTTTCCGGGCAGGGAGAGTTTCTCGATTTCGGACCGGATCAGGTCATTGATCCCCTGGGAGATCATGTCCTGGGCCACGGACACGGCGCAGGCGAAGCCGAACGCATCGGTCCCGCCGTGGCTCTTGACCGCGACGCCGTTCAGTCCGAGAAGCATGGCGCCGTTGTAGCGGCGCGGATCCACCCGGGACTTCAGCCGGTTCAGGGCCGGCCGCGACAGAAGATAGCCCAGCTTGGCCAGCCAGGAGCTGCCATAGGCCTGGCGCAGGAAATGGCTGTAAAGCTTGGTCGTGCCCTCAAGGGTCTTCAGCATCACGTTGCCCGTGAAGCCGTCGGTGACGATGACGTCCACCGTTCCCTTGGACAGGTCATCACCCTCCACAAAGCCGTGGAAGTTGATGGGGAGGGGGCTGTTTTTCAGGGTATCGGCGGCCTCGCGCTCGGAATCCGTCCCCTTGCCCTCTTCCGAGCCCAGGTTCATGATCCCGACCAGCGGCTTCTCGAGGCCGAGAACCGTGCGGGCGAAGGCATCGCCCATGATGGCGAATTCCACCAGGTTGTTGGCGTCGCATTCCGAGTTCGCGCCAAGATCCAGCACCACGTTGTCGCCGCGCTGGGTCGGAACGATGGTCGCGATGGCCGGACGGTCGATTCCCGGCAGGGTCCGCAGCACAAGCTTGGACATGGCCATGAACGCGCCCGTGTTCCCGGCGGAGACCACTCCGGCCGCGTCGCCGTTCTTCACCGCCTGGATCGCCAGCCAGAGGCTGGATTTCCGACCGGAGCGCACGGCCACGGAGGGCTTCGCGTCCCCCGCCACCACATCCTCGGTGGGAACCATGGTGCAGGCGGCCTTCAGCTTCGGGTGCTTCTCCAGAAGAGGAACAACCCGGGCCTCATCTCCGAACACGAGGAAACGGGTGTCCGGATGACGGTCACAGGCAATGGCAAGGCCATCAATGACCATCTCCGGGGCGTCGTCGCCGCCCATGGCATCGACCGCGATCACGGTCTGATTTTTCAAGGATGCGACTCCCGCGGACGTCATTGCAGCTTGCCTCGCGCAACAAAAGGAACACCGGCTCCGCGCTACGGGCGCGAAGCCGCCGGTTACAGATCAGTGTGGGACTGATCAGGCTGCGGAGTCCCTGACCTCCACCTCGCGGCCGTCATAGTAGCCGCAAGCGGGGCAAACGTGGTGCGGGCGCTTCATCTCGCCGCACTCCTTGCACTCGCCGACGGTGGCCGGGGTGAGCGCGTGGTGGGACCGGCGCATGTTGCGCTTGGACTTGGAAGTTTTCTTTTTGGGTACAGCCATGGTTCTGTCTCGTCTAAATGGGTCGGGGCCGGAATCGCCCCTACGGGCCCGGCGAGCGGGATTGTTTAGCGAAAACCGCGCCTCCCCGCAAGGGGCAATCCTGCAAGGCCGTGAGAGAGTCCGGAATTAATATCGTTCCTTTAGCGGCAAACAACCAGTCCCTACTCGTCGGACCAGTGAAATTCCGCATCCGGAGCGCGCGGATAGGGATCGATTCGCAGGGAAAGCTCTTCGGTCAGAAGGAGACCGGCATCGATCGTACCGTTCTCCATGGGGTCGGGCTCGTCGTCGTCAAAGGCGTCGAACTCGATCTCGCCGGGGCGCTCCCGGCGGACCGGGGCGTCAGAGGCCCCGTCCAGAAACACCCGGAAGAAGCTCTCGTCAAGGGTCGTGTGGACCGGAGCCCCCGTCAGGGAGCACAGCTGGGTGTACACCGCGGCCAGTTGCCCGGACACACGGACCCGCCGGCCCCGGGCGCCCACGGGCTCCAGAAGAAGGCGGGCCTCCAGGCTCTCCAGGGTCTCGAGTCCCAGAAACCGGGCCAGATCCGCGCACTCCTGCCCGGTCGCCCGGATGGTCACCCGGCGGCCCGAGGCCGGAAGGGTGAGCACCTCCAGAGGATGGGAGAACGAACACTCACCGCTCACGAGGCGACTCCGCTCTCGGCGGCAACCGACGGGGGCACGACCGTCACGGACGCGCTGTCCTCCCCGGTCTCCGCCGCCGCGAAGACCTGGCGGCCCTCGAGGAAGTCATCCTCCGGCAGCACCTTCAGGCGCTCCTCCTGGCGGATGATGTAGCCGGCCATGGCCGCCACCTGGTCTGCAGAGACCTCGGTGTTGCGATAAAGGTTCTCGCGCAGGGCCTGGACCAGCGCCGGAGTCCCCTCCCGCAGGCCCATCTCGTAGGAGTAGGCCCGGCCGTAGAACGCCCGCAGCATCTTGCGGGTTTCCCGGGTGATAGCGGTTTCCTGAATCCCAATGCGACGGATGTTGTGCTTCAGATCCTTCTCCATCAGGTCGAACAGGTACTGGGCCAGACGGGGAAGCGGAGCCTTGCGAGTCGGGCGGTCACCCGGCGCGAACGAGGACAGGCGCCGCAGCAGCAGCGCCATGTGAATGACCAGCATGTCATAGCGCCCGTCCAGGGTGTCGGGAACCCCGAGGCGCTCGTAGAAGAAGGGGGAGCGGGCCTGCGCAACCACCACCTTGTACAGTACGGCGGCTTTCCTTTTATAATCCCGACGTTGCCGCATGGCCGAAACCACGTTAAGTCCCGAGATTATCGAGTTGATCCCCATGAACTGAAATCCTGAGCACATGATGCGAGGCGAACGGGCCTCTGGCGAACACTTTGGCGGCAGAATGGCGCAGAGCGAACGCAGAAGCAAGGCTCCGCATGGACTCCGGGCCGCTTTTTGCCCGAAGCGCCCCTTTAAACGCATAACGAGATGAGATAGACTCCCAGGAACGCGTCTCGAACGAAAACAGGAACAGCCGCCCGATGTCTGACTCTTCCCTCGGAACCCATCGCCTGCGGGCCCGGGTGCGGAGCCCCCTTGCGGGCGCTGCCGCGGCCCTCGCCCTGACCCTGTCGGGGTGCGCAAACGAGATCGACGCCCGGGGCAACCTGCCCAGCGAGACCTCGGTCCAGCAGGTCCAGCCCGGCGTGCACACCCGCGCGGACGTGCAGGCGCTGCTGGGAACACCGTCGGCAACCGCGCTCTATGACAGCGCCGTGTGGTACTACATCAGCTCCCACACCACCCAGTACGCCTTCCTGAAGCCCGAGGAACTGGACCGCCAGGTCCTGATCGTCGAGTTCGACCGGGCGGGCGTGGTCTCGGACGTCATCCGCATTTTCAAGGAGGACGGCGAGGAGGTGAGCATCTCGGCCCGGGAGACCCCGGCCCGCGGCACCGAGCAGAACGTCATTCAGGAGTTCTTCGGGAACCTGGGACGCTTCACGCCCTCCAAGGTCGGGCGCTGAGGCGGCGCAACGGATCCGGGGAAACCCGGGAACGCCTCCCGGAGAATGGGCGGACGGCGCGGACAGACGGCGGGCCCGGCCGCGCAGGCCTGGCGGCGCGGACAGACGGCGGGCCGACCGCAGCCCCTGGCAGCACGGACAGACGGCGGGCCCGGCCGCGCAGGCCACGCGCTTCTCACAGACCACCGCATCCCCACCTTGGGCCCGGCGACGCGGGCAAGCGGCGGACCGGACCGAGCCCTGGCGACGCGGGTCACGCGCTTCTCACAGACCACCGCACAGGCCCGGCGGGCGCACCTCTCCCTTCCCATAACCAACGCACCCCCTTCCGGACCGGACAGGGGGCCTTGCTCGTGTGAGCGGCGAACCGCCACCCCATGACAGGGCGTCGCCCGCACAGGCCCCCGACAGAAACCGCCGGGGGGGGGCTCCATCCCGCGGAGGCGCCGCCCCGGATCAACCGGGGACAACGTGCCGGCGGAACGGGCACCTCCCGGGCACGCCGCCGGGAGTCCCCCTCCCGCCCCTCAGCTGAAGGCCTGAAGACCGGTCTGGGCCCGCCCCAGGATCAGGGCGTGGACGTCGTGGGTGCCCTCGTAGGTGTTGGTGGTTTCCAGGTTCTGGGCATGGCGCATGACGTGGTAGCCAATCTGGATCCCGTTGCCCCCGTGCATGTCCCGGGCCATGCGGGCGATGTCCAGCGCCCTGCCGCAGTTGTTGCGCTTGATGAGCGAGATCATCTCCGGCGCCATGCGTCCCGCATCCAGGAGGCGCCCGACCTGAAGGGCCCCGAACAGACCCAGGGCGATGTCCGTCTGCATGTCGGCCAGCTTCTTCTGGAACAGCTGGGTGGCGGCCAGAGGGCGCCCGAACTGGACCCGGTCCAGCCCGTACTGGCGGGCCCGGTGCCAGCAGTCCTCGGCGGCGCCCATGACGCCCCAGGCGATACCGTAGCGCGCCCGGTTCAGGCACTCGAACGGGCCGCGCAGCCCCTCCACGTTGGGCAGAAGGGCGGACTGGGGGACAAACACGTCCTCCATGACCACCTCGCCGGTCACCGACGCCCGCAGCGACAGCTTGCCCTCGATCTTCGGGGCGGACAGGCCCTTCATGCCCTTTTCCAGGATGAAGCCCCGGATGCGCCCGCCGTGGGCCTCGGACTTGGCCCAGACCACAAACACGTCCGCGAACGGTGCGTTGGAAATCCAGGTCTTGTTTCCGTTGAGGACGTAGCCGCCGTCCACCGCCTTCGCCCGGGTGCGCATGGAGCCGGGATCGGAGCCCGCGTCCGGCTCGGTCAGGCCGAAGCAGCCGATCCACTCGCCGGAGGCCAGGCGCGGCAGGTAGGTGCGGCGCTGCTCCTCGCTTCCGAAGGCGTGGATCGGGAACATGACCAGGGAGGACTGGACGCTCATCATGGAGCGGTAGCCCGAGTCCACCCGCTCGATCTCCCGCGCAACGAGACCGTAGGCCACATACGAGGCCCCGGCGGCGCCGTACTCCTCCGGCAGGGTCACACCCAGAAGGCCCGCCTCCCCCATGAGCCGGAACAGCTCCCGGTCTGAGCGTTCCTCCAGATAGTCCTGCTCCACCCGGGGCAGGAGAACACCCCGGGCAAACGCCGCGGCGCTGTCCCGGATCATCCGGTCCGTCTCTCCCAGCTCTCCGGACAGCAGCAGGGGGTCGTCCCAGACAAAGGCCTCCTTCTGCGCACCTGTTTCTGCCGTCATTCCTCTCTCCCTCACTGGTCTGCGATTTGGGGGCCCGCCCGTGCCCGCGCGCACCTCTGAGCGGTGCGAACACCCGGCACGGACCGGCCTCCGGCTTCTCCACACCGCCCTGCGCCCGGGGCCTCACGCCCCGGTCAGGGCAGCTCACGCCGCTCAGCGCACCGCGCCGCCCAGAACGTCTCGGCCGATCTTCACCCGCTGGATCTCCGAGGTGCCCTCGTACAGGCGATAGATCCGCACGTCCCTGTAGTGACGCTCGGCGGCGTAGTCCGCGATGTAGCCCGCGCCGCCGTGGATCTGCACGTTCCGGTCCGCAACCCGGCCCACCATTTCCGAGCAGAACAGCTTGCACGCCGCCGCCCGGGTGCTGATGTCCTCGCCCGCGTCCCGAGCCCGGGCCGTGTCCAGGACCATGCAGCGGGCGGTGTAGGCATCGGTGTAGGAATCGGCGATCATGGCCTGGACCAGCTGGAACTCGCCGATGGGCTTGCCGAACTGAATCCGCTCATTGGCGTAGGCGGCGCTTTCGTCCAGGATCCGCTCGGCAAAGCCGGTGCAGGACGCGGAAATCGCCAGCCGCCCGCGGTCCAGCACCTTCATGGCGGTGCGGTAACCGACCCCCTCCTGGAGCCCGATGATGTTCTCGGCCGGAACCGGGCAGTCCTCGAAGATCACATCCGCGACGTGGGCGCCCTGCTGGCCCATCTTGCGCTCGGGCTTGCCGATGGACAGGCCCGGTGTGTTCCGCTCCACCAGGAAGGCGGACACGCCGCCGGCGCGCGGGTTGGTGGGATCGGTCCGGGCCATCACGGTGAACAGGCCCGCGGTCGGCGCGTTGGTGATGTAGCGCTTGGTGCCGTTGAGGATGTACACATCCCCCTCCCGGCGCGCCGTGGTCCGGACCGAGGCCGCATCCGAGCCGACCCCCGGCTCGGTGAGGGCAAACGAGCCCACGATCTCCCCCGAGGCCAGACCCGGCAGGAAGCGCTGCTTCTGCTCCTCGGTCCCGTCGATCAGAATAGCCTGGGAGCCGATGCCAACGTTGGTCCCGATCAGGGACCGGAACACCGGCGAGGCCCGCCCCAGGGCCATCATCACATGGCACTCGTCCTCCATGGACAGGCCCATGCCGCCGTACTCCTCGGGAATGGAGAGGCCAAAGAGCCCCATCTCCCGCATGATATCCGCAATCTCCCGGGGGATGGCATCCTCCCGGGCCACCCGGTCCTCGGCCGGGATGAGGGTTTCGTTCACCAGGCGCAGCACCGTGTCCACAAGGGCCGTGCGTGTTTCCAGATCGAGAGCCATGAGTGTTGTTCTCCCTGATTCGTGTTTTTTGTTGTGTTGTGTTTGTGTGGCGGGCGGGCGGGCGGCCGGGGAGACCGCCCGGGGCGCGCCTGCGCACCCGGACAGCCCCCTGCCCGACACCGTCCCCCCCGGGATTTCAGGCGCGTGCGGGTTCCACGACCGCCTCCGGCTCCGGCTCGCCGACAAGCTTCCGGGGATCGTGCAGGCGGTTCCCGATGAACAGGAGCGGGATCACCGCGGTCACCAGGAAGGCCCCGCCCATGACCACAAAGCCCAGACCAATCGAGCCGTTCGTGGCCAGGTACCCGATCAGGAGCGGAGCGACCACGCCCCCCACCCGCCCGGAGTTGTAGGCCGCGCCGACAGCCGAGCCCCGGAATTCGGTCCGGAAGCTCTCGGACATGTACGTCCCGAGGACACCGAACGGCACCCCGTACAGGAACCCGAAAGCCACCATCAGCCACAGGATGTTGTCCGGCGTGTTCCAGTAGACGATGGCGGGCAGGCAGATGGCCGTCCCCAGGGCCCCCAGCACGTAGACCGCCCGGCGCCCCAGGATATCTCCGCCAATTCCGGCCAGAACCTTGCCGAAGATCATGGCGCTGTAGGCCCCGATCATGTAGCTGGTCATGGACTTGAAGTTCACCCCCAGCTCTTTCTCGAGATAGCTGGGCATCCAGTTGTTCACGCCGTAGTAGCCGAACTGGAGCGCCGTCAGCGCGAGAATCCAGGCCAGGAGGATCATCCGGGCTTTCCGGTCCGCAAAGATGGCGTAGAAGGTGTTCTTGCGCACGACGGCGTCCACGCGGGCGGAGCGGGCCCGGCGGGCCGCATGCCAGGTCTCCGGCTCGGGCACAAGAAAGCGCATGACCGCCGCCAGAGCCACGGGCGCGATGGCCACGAAGAACATCCAGCGCCAGCCGTAGTCCGGAATGATCCAGCGCGCCATGAACGTGGCCACGATGTAGCCGAACGTGAAGCCGGTCTGGAGCGTGCCCAGAATCGTGGTCCGGTATTTTCCGGACACGTACTCGCTCATCAGGACGGTGGCGGCGATGTAGATCGTCCCCAGCCCCAGCGAGGACAGGAAACGCAGGATCGCAAACTCCCAGTAGCTCTGCGTGAACCCGAGGACCGCTGTCCCGACGGAAAAGATCATCGTTGACCACACGATGGTCCGCACCCGCCCGAAGCGGTCGCAGCACCAGCCGCCGATGATGCCCCCAATTCCCATGCCGGCCAGGGTAAAGCTGGCCAGGCTCCCTTTCTCTGTGGGTGTCAGACCGAACTCCGCCTCCAGGCTGTTCAGGCTGAAGGACAGGATCATCAGATCCGCGCCATCCACGAGCAGGACCAGAAACGCGAAGATAAATGCGTAGACCTGGACACTGCGTTTTGGAACCCACTCTCCACTTCTCAGGTTCTCGTTCATCTCTTTTTCCCCTTGTTCCCTGTTTTCATGGCATTGTTCTGCCGTTTTTTTTATTCGGGATTTTTTTAGAACGCTGTGTCAGAGGGCCTCCGTCCCTCCCCAGAGCGCAGTCGCCGTCATGGCAGGGGCGCCGTTTTCCTCTGCCGTCCAGAGCGAGAGCCCGCCCCCCTCGGCCTCCTGCGCCTGAAGAAGCGCCGGAGCATCATCAAAGAGCGGGGCTCCGCTGCGGAAATCGAACCGGGTCGGGGGGGCACCCCTCAACCGCTCGGCAAAATGAAAGAGCAGGCACGCCTGGAGCGGCCCGTGAACCACAAGGGACCGGTAGCCCTCGACCTCGCGCGCGTAGGCCAGGTCGTAGTGGATCCGGTGGCTGTTGAAGGTGATGGCGGAGAACCGGAACAGAAGAACCGGCGAGAGCTCCACCCGCTCCCGGTACACCCCGACCGGGACACTCTGGCGGGCGCTGCCCCCGCTCACAGGGCAGCCGTTCCCGGTGCACGCCCCCGGAACACCGCCCCCCGGCGAGCCCCCCCGGGGACCGGGAGCGTCCGCGGGCCGGGGAGCCTCCCGGTAGACCAGATCCTGGCGCTCGCTCACCACCGGTCGCCCGTCCACCGTCAGATCATGCTGGACGGTGACGAAGCACAGGGGCCCCGAGCGCCCCTCCCGTGCCTGCACGTCGGCAATGCGGGAGCGCCGGACCACCGTGTCACCGATCCGGATCACCCCGGTGCGCACGACCGATCCCCCGGCCCACATGCGCCTGGGCAGCGGAACCGGAGGCAGGAACCCGCCCTTCGGAGGGTGCCCGTCCGCGGACAGCGCCCGGGTCGGGGCGTCCGGCGTCATCAGGCAGAAATGGATCAACCCCGGCGCCGGAGCACCCGCATCCAGAGCTTCGTCGTCCGCCACCGGAAGAGGCAGGTCCAGGGTCGCGCAGTAGTGCCGGACCCGGTCAGCCGTCAGGGTCTCGCGGGAGACCTCCTCACGGCCAATCCAGGACCGCAGCGCCTCCATCCGCTCCCCGGGGGCGCTCATGGAACGCACTCCCCGGGATCGGCGGCGGCCTTCACCCTGGGCTGGACCAGGGCCCGGACCGCGGCGGTCGACTCCCCCAGCGCGGGGACCGGACCGTAGCGCCGCTTCTGGCCGGAAAACCGGGGGGCGGGAGACGGCAGCGACACCGGCCCCACCTCGGTCTCCACGGCGATGCGCTGAAGCTCCGGGTGCGCGGACAGCCCGGCCATGTCGTTCAGCACGCCGTAGGCGATGTCGTGCCGGTTGAGAAGGGCCTGCGCCTCCTCGAAGGACAGGGCGCCGATGCTCGCGGCCACCCGCTCATCGGTCTCGATCCGGTTCTCGACCCGGGCCACGTTGGAACAAAAGCGCGGATCGCGGATGAGGGCGCTGTCTCCCAGAATGTGGGTGCAGAAGACCGCCCACTCCCGCTCGTTCTGGATGGACAGAAGGATCGGGCGCCCCTCCCGGGTCCGGAACACCCCGTAAGGCGCGATGGACGGATGGGACAGGCCCATCCGCAGGGGCGGTGTGCCGGCCTCCCAGTTCAGAAGCGGCACACTCATCCACTCTGCCATGACATCGAAGAGGGAGATGGACAGGCTCTCCCCCACTCCGGTGCGCTGCCTCTGGAGAAGGGCCTCCAGGATGGCGGCATGCGCCGTGACACCGGTGGCCACATCCACAACCGACATGCCCGCCCGTCCGGGAGCCTCGGGCCCTCCGGTCACCGAGCACAGCCCGCTCTCCGCCTGGATCAGGAGATCATAGGCCTTGCGGTCCCGGAAGGCCCCCGCCTCCCGGTAGCCCGTGATGGCACACCGGATCAGACGGGGGTTGAGATCCTGCAGGCGCGTGTCCGCAAACCCCATGCGCGCAAGCGCGCCGGGCCGGAGGTTGTGAACAAACACATCGGCCTTTTTCAGAAGGCCCTCGAACACGGCCAGGTCTGCCGGAGCCGTCAGGTCCAGGACCACCGACTCCTTCCCCCGGTTGATCCACACGAAGTAGCTGGACAGACCGTTCGCGGCCGCGTCGTAGCCCCGGGCGAAATCTCCGCCCGGGCGCTCGATCTTGATCACGCGGGCCCCCGCGTCCGCAAGGCGTGCCGTGCACAGGGGCGCCGACACGGCCTGCTCCAGGGCCACGACCAGGATGCCATTCAGGGGCAGCGGGGCAGCCCGCTCAGGACACATGCTCATGGCCACCCCTCCCCCTGTCGGCTTTCCCGTCAGCCATTACCGCTGTCCTGAAGGGCCTTGAGACGCCCCTCCACCTTGGCCTGTCGCTCCAGCACCGCCCGCGCGGCCGCCTCAACCGCGGTATCGACCATGCTGCCGTCCACGCCCCGGGCGCCCGCGCTGTCGGAGGCGAGGGCGCGCTTGGCCGCCTCGAGCTCGTCGGAGGACGGAGCGAACCCGCGAAGGGTGGGGGCCACCTGGGACGGGTGGATCAGAAGCCGTCCGCCGAAGCCCAGATCGCGGGCGTACCGGGCGTCATCCTCCACACTGGCCGGATCCGTGTACGACAGGGTGATCCCGTCGATGGGGGCCGGCTTCCCGGCCAGAACGGCCGCCAGGACCACCTCGCAGCGGGCGTGCAGGAGAGCCTCCCGCCCGGCGGACGACCCGACCGACAGGGCGTAGTCCAGCCCGCCGAAAATCAGCTCGTCCGAGACCTCGGCAATCTCGCGGATGTCCGCCAGAGCCTCGACGGTCTCGATCAGGGAGATCACGGGAATGTCGCTCCCCAGGCGGGAGCGCAGGGTCACGATCTCCTCCTTGCGCTGGATCTTGGGCAGGACAACGCCCGAGATCGGCAGCCGGGCGACCGCGTCCACGTCCGCGCCGTACCACGGGCTGCCGCGCCCGTTGATGCGGATCCAGACCGGCCCCCGGGGCGCCTGCCCGGAGAGGGCCTGGACCGCTGCCTGCCGGGCCGCGTCCTTCTGGCTGGAATCGATGGCGTCCTCCAGATCGATCAGGACCACGTCGGCCCCCGAGCTGGCCGCCCGCGCGTAGCGGTCCGGGCGGGAGGCCGGAACAAAAAGCGGAAGGAAAGGAACTGTGGTACGGGAATACGTCATGTTTCTATCTCCGTTTCAGATCAGTTGTGCCTGCGCATGGGAAAGAACCACCTGATCGCGCTCCACACTCGAGACGCGCACAGCCCCACTTTTCCAGATTTCGAAGCGCAGGGTCTCACCCGGAAAAACCGGTGCGGAAAAGCGGGCCTGAAACCCTCTCAGCCGGGCGGCATCGCCGTCGGCCAAGGCAAAAAGAACTTCAGAGCAGGCCATACCGAACGTGCACAGGCCGTGCAGGATCGGGCCGTCAAATCCCGCCCGGGCGGCCACCTCCGGGTCGGCATGGAGCGGGTTGGAATCCCCGTTCATCCGGTACAAAAGCGCCTGTTCGGGGCGCACGGCGTTCTCCGTGACCCGGTCCGGCTCCCCCTCGGGCAGGGGCAGCGCGGGGCGCACGGTCCCCGACGGACCCGCATAGCCCCCGTCGCGACGCAGAAGCACGGTGCGGTCCACCGTGGCCAGAAGGCGGCCGCTTTCGGCGCACCGGACCTCCTTGCGGGTGTAGATGAAGGCGCCCCGGTCCGGGCCCCGGTCCACCACATCCTGGATGCGGGTGGTCGAGCGCACGGTCCCGGAGGCCGGCAGGGGCGCATGCAGGGTGAAGCCCTCGGCGGCGTGAAGAACGCCGGTGGCATCCACGGTGGTCTCGGGGTTGGCCAGCCAGAACCCGGGGTGCCCCAGGTCCACGCAGTAGGAGGGCAGGACCGACGGCCCCCGGCCCTCGTACACGTAATCCAGCTCGCGCTCGTAACGGCCCCGGCCCACACCCACCGAAAGGGCGTAGAACATGGCATCCCTGGGGGTCCAGGTCTGGACCACCTCCGGGATCGGGAACGCCATCAGTGCCTTGTAGTCCATGGGTCTCACTCCCCCGTGCAGCCGCAGGAGGCCCCGCCGTGACCCCCATGGTGGCCGCCGTGGTGGCCGTGGTGGCCGTCCCCATGCCCGCCCTCGTGGCCGGCCCCGTGGCAGCACCCGTGGCCGCCGTGGTGGCTGTCCCCATGCCCGCCCTCGTGGCTGTCCCCGTGGCAGCACCCGTGGCCGCTGGCGTGCCCGTGCCCGTCACCGTGGCCGTGGCCGTGGCCATCACCGTGCCCGTGCCCGCAGCACTGCGCCGTGGACACGATCAGGGCATCCAGCCCCAGAACCCCGCTGGCCGAGGCCCGCAGCGGATTGATCTCCACGCTGTCGAGCGACGGTCCGGCGCAGGCCGCAAACCGCGAGAACGCCACCACCGCCTCCACCAGCGCCTCCCGGTTCACCGGAGCCTGGCCCCGGGCCCCCTCCAGCAGCGCACGGCCCCGCAGCGAGTCCAGCATCTCGATGGCCTCGCGCCGGTGCACCGGAGCCTTCCGGATGGCCACATCGTCCAGCACCTCGGTGAAGATGCCGCCGATGCCCACAAGGACCACCATGCCGAACACGGGATCGCGCCGGGCCCCGAGGATGCAGTCCACACCGTCGGGAACCATGGGGCTGACCAGAATACCGTCGATACGGGCCTCCGGGCAGGTCCGGGCCACCGTTTCGAAAATCCCCTCCGCGGCGGCCCCGGCATCCGGGGGCAGAACGTTCAGGCGCACGCCGCCCACGTCCGTCTTGTGAAGGATGTCCGGGGAGGCAATCTTGAGCGCGACCGGCCCGCCCAGGTGCTCGGCGGCCCGGGCCACCGCCGCGGCGTCCGGCGCCAGGATGTCCTCGACCATGGGAATGCCCGCCCGGGCCAGAACCGCCTTGGCCTGGTGTTCGGACAGGGGGCCCTCGGGCAGGGTCTCCCGGTGCTCGGGGCAGTCAAAGGGAGCGGGATCCTCGCGGCGGAACGCCTCCCCCAGACGCATCATGGAGGCCATGGCCCGCACCGCCCGGGTGGGATCCTGAAACACCGGATGCCCCTTGAGACGGGCGAGCTCCTCCAGCCGGTCCGAGGGGATGCCCGCCTGGAAAACCAGCTTGTCCGGATAGTCGGCGATGCCCTTCTCCAGGTTGTGCACGATCTTGTCGAGCACCGCCGGCGTGGTTCCCGCCGTGGACCAGTAGGCAATGGCCGCATCGCAGGTGCCGTCCAGGAACAGGCCCCGGGCCGCGCTGTACACGATATCGGGCTCGTTCAGGATGTGGGCGGTCACGTCCAGAGGGTTGCGCATGGAGCCCATGGGGTTGTCGGCGGACAGCTCCGCCTGGCGGGCCTCGGGAAGCGCGGGCACCTCGATGCCCTCGTCCTCCGCCCAGTCCGCCATCAGAACCCCGGCCCCGCCGGAAATCGAGATGATCCCCAGCCGCCGGCCGGCCGGATAAATCCGGGGAATGGCCGCCTTGGCCACGTCGATCATGTGCTCGGTGGAGTGGACCCGGACAGCCCCGTACTGGGCCAGGATGGCCTCCAGGACCGCGTCCTCGCCGGTCAGGGACGCGGTGTGCGAGACGGCGGCGCTCGCCCCCACCTCGGAGCGTCCGACCTTCATGAACAGAACCGGCTTTCCGGCACGCCGCGCCGCATCAAGGGCGCTGATGAGGGCCGCGCCGTTGCGGATGCCCTCGGCATAGACGCCGATGACCTCGGTCAGGGGATCGTCAACCGCCATGCGGATCACCCGGGAGGTATCGATGTCGCACTCGTTGCCCGTGGTGAAGATCATGCCGGGCCGCGCACCCCCGGCCAGCGCCGCAAGATAGGTGTGCACCCCGTAGGAGCCGGACTGGCTCACGATGGTGAGGCCGCCCGGGGCCTCGGGCTGCTCCCGGCCCGCGCCCGAGAAGGTGGCGGTGAACCCGTTGCGGCAGTTGATCAGGCCCAGGCAGTTGGGCCCGATGATCCGGATCCCCGAAAGGCGCGCCGCCGCCATCAGGTCGTCCTGGAGACGCTGCCCCTCCGGCCCGGTTTCCGCAAAGCCGCCCGCATAGATCAGGGCGGCCCGGACCCCCTTGAGCCCCGCGTCCCGGATCACATCGGGCACGCTGGCGGCGGGAACGGACACGATGGCCATGTCCACCTCGCCGTCCACATCCAGGATCGAGGGCACGGCCGGCAGCCCCTGGACCGTGGAGGTTCGGGCGTTGACGGGCAGAAGCTCGCCCTCGAAGCCGTTTGCGAGGCAGTAGGCGAGAGCCCGCCCGCCGATCCGGACCGGATCGTCCGAGGCTCCGATGAAGGCGACGCGACGCGGTGCCGTTATGGCCTGGAACAGCGTGAGTTCGGGCGATTGGTAGGTCATCATCGGTCTCCCTGATGGCCCCGTTTTTCGGGGCGCCTTCGTTCCCTGTATCCCGGGAGGAAGGATGGCCTCCCGGGTATTATATTTTTATTCCAGAGCTTTGTTCTTGTTTGCTCCGGTCTTCGGGTCTGCGTCGTCACCCCGCCCTAGAACGAGCGGGGCAGTCCCAGGACGTGTTCGGCCACATAGGACAAGATCAGGTTGGTGGAGACCGGCGCGATCTGATACAGCCGGGTCTCCCGGAACTTGCGCTCCACGTCGTACTCGGTGGCGAAGCCGAAGCCGCCGAAGGTCTGGAGGCACACGTTCGCCGCCTCCCACGAGGCCTCGGAGGCCAGAAGCTTGGCCATGTTGGCCTGGGCCCCGCACGGAAGGTGGGCGTCAAACAGGCGGCAGGCCTCGAAGCGCATGAGGTTTGCGGCCTCCACATTCACGAAGGCCCGGGCAATGGGGAACTGCACCCCCTGGTTCTGGCCAATGGGCCGGTCGAACACCACCCGCTCGCCGGCGTAGGCCGTGGCCTTGCCGATGAACCAGTGGCCGTCACCGATGCACTCGGCGGCGATCAGGGTCCGCTCCGCGTTCAGCCCGTCCAGGATGTAGCGGAAGCCCCGGCCCTCCTCGCCGATCAGGGCCGAGGCGGGAATGGGCAGCTCGTCAAAGAACAGCTCGGCGGTCTCGTGCCCCGCCATGTTGGGGATGGGGCGGATCTCCAGGCCGTTGCGCCGGGCCTCGTGCAGGTCCACAAGGAAGACGGACAGGCCCTCGGACTTGCGGGCCACCTCGGACAGGGGGGTGGTGCGCGCAAGAAGGATCATGAGATCCGAGTGCTCCACCCGGGAGATGAACACCTTCTGGCCCCGAACCACGTAGTGGTCGCCGCGCTTCTCGGCGACGGTCCTAAGGCGGGTGGTGTCCGACCCGGTGGTGGGCTCGGTCACCGCCATGGACTGGAGCCGCAGCTCCCCGGCCGCAATGGCGGGGAGGTAGCGCTCCTTCTGCTCCCGGGAGCCGTGACGCAGCAAGGTGCCCATGTTGTACATCTGGCCGTGGCAGTGGCCCGCGTTGCCGCCCGCGCGGTTGATCTCCTCCATCACCACCGAGGCCTCGGCAAGCCCCAGACCGGCCCCGCCGTACTCCTCGGGGATCATGACCGAGAGCCAGCCCGCCTCCGTCAGCGCACGGATGAAGGCATCGGGAAACGTGCCCTCCTGCGCGTGGCTGCGGTGGTAGGCGGCCGGGAAGCGCCCGCACAGGTCACGCAGGGCGTCCCTCAGTTCGGCATAGGGTTCGCTCACCGTTTCTCACTCCCGGGTCAGGCCGTGTGCGGCCAGGGCCTCCTCCTCGAGGCGCTGCCAGGTCTCGAACGCGAAAGGCTTCTCCCGCTCCTCCATGATGTGCCCCACAAGCCCGATGGCCCGGGCCATGACCCCGAAGCCCCGGACCACCTCCCAGGGGAAGCCGAACTCGCAGCAAATGGCGCCGATCGCCCCGGTGGCGTTGATGGGAAGGGACTTGCCCGAGGCCGCCTCGGCGTGCCGGCCGATGTGCCTCATCAGGGCGATGTAGTCGCCCGACAGGCCGTTCTCGGCCGCAATCTGGAACAGGCGCGGGGTCCGCGGATCCTCGGGCTTGTGCACCGGATGGCCCAGGCCCGGGATCATGATCTTGTCCGCGCGCATCCGGGCGACGGTCTCCCGGGCGAGCGCGTCCAGGTCCACGCCGGTGCCGACGGCGGACCGGGGCAGCGCCTCGTAGAGCATCTTCGAGGCCCCCTCCATGGTGCCGACGAACCGGGTTCCCAGGCCGCACAGCCCCGCCGCCACCGCCCCCTGGAGCGATTCCGGAGCCCCCAGGTAGGTCATGCGCGCCGCGATGGCCGAGGGCGTGATGCCGTGCTCCACCAGGGTGATGACGATGGCGTTGAAGACAATGGACTCCTGGGGTGTCGGGCGCCGCCCGGTCAGCTCCAGGAACGCCATATCCCCCAGATTGAAATGGCCCAGGATCTCGTCAGGCAGGGACAGCCCCCGCACAACGATGGAATCGCGGGTGCTCCAGGCAATATCGGACGTGATCTGCGTCTTGCGTCTTGACACGGCGGCGGCCTCCTGTGGGTCCGTTCTGTGCGGACTGGCAAATGGGTTCGGTGCGCCCGGGGGGACACCGGCTCGATTGGCACGAAGGTCGTCTGGCTCGGGACGGAGCGGCGCGTCCTGCGGCCGGATCCGTCCCGACGGGAGAGCCACGCGGCGGCGCCCCCGTTCATGAAAACGGCTAAACCGGATCCCAGGTGAACACGTCCGCCGAGACACTCAGCGGATAGAACGTCCCGCTCAGCGCCGGCATGCCGTGCTCGGCCAGGGTCTCGGGGGTCCAGCCCTCGCCCCGGTGAACCGAGCGCAGGGGGCGGGACTGGCCCATCAGAAAGATCTCGTTGTTGCGGGCCGCGAAGATCTGGCCGCTCACGCCGGCGGCGGCGTCCGACAGAAGGTACGAGGCCAGAACCGCGACCTTCTCGCCCTTCATCTCCATGAGCTTGCGCACCCGGGCCTCCTGCTCGGGGGTGTCCACCTTGATGGAGGAGGTCATCCGGCTCCAGGCGAAGGGGGCGATGCAGTTGGAGCGGACATTGAACCGCTGCATGTCCAGCGCGATGGACTTGGAGAGCGCCGCGATCCCCAGCTTGGCCGCCGAGTAGTTGGCCTGGGCCAGGTTGCCGATCAGCCCCGAGGTCGAGGTCATGTGGACAAAGGCGCCCGAGCCCTGGTCCTTGAAATGGGGGGCCGCCGCCCGGGAGACGTTGAACGTCCCGTACAGGTGGACCCGGATCACGGCATCGAAGTCCTCGAAGGACATCTTGTGGAAGAAGCCGTCCCGGAGGATCCCGGCGTTGTTGACGATCCCGTCAATGCGTCCCCAGGTGGCGATGGCCCGGGCCACCATGGCCTCGGCTCCCCCGGGGTCGGCCACGCTGTCCCCGTTGGCCACCGCCTCGCCCCCGGCGTCGCGGATTTCCCGGGCCACGGCCTCCGCCCGCTCGGCCTCGGTCACCTCGCCGCCCAGGGAGGCCCCCAGATCGTTGACCACCACCCGTGCACCCTGGGCCGCAACCGTCAGAGCCACATCACGGCCGATTCCGCCACCGGCGCCGGTGACCAGTATGACCTTTCCGTCAAGTCTCGAGGACCCGCTCATGGTGTTCTCCCGTGTTCCTGAAGTTATCCTGAAGTCTTTTTGTCGTTTCCGGGAGGCTGGCGGCCTGGGGAAGGCCTCCGCCGTTTTCCGTTCGGGCACTCCAGCCCTCGGGGTGTCCGGCCCGGCTGCCGAACACCGTTTTCTCGATCCGGTCGCGCAGGGCCACGAGCATGCCGCCCGTGTGCTCCAGGGACCGCTCGGACATCTGCCCCACCAGGGTCATCACGCTCAGCCCGAAGCGGGGCGTCAGGTTCGCGTCCCGCACCAGGGTTCCGACGATGTTCATGCCTGCAAAAAGGAAGGACCGGTCGATGCCGTATCCCCGGCTCACGCTGTCCAGGGCGTCCTCGCGGAACTCCTCCCAGGACAGGGCCCGGTCCCAGCGGATGGCGTCGAACCGCTCGCGCATGGCGGACTCGGAGCCGCTGTAGCACTGCCCGGCGAAACAGCGCCCGACCGCGCCGGCGCAGGCGGGAAGCCGCCAGCCCAACTGGATCTCGACCGCCACAACCCGGGGCGGGCGCACACGGTCAATCGCAACAATGCGCTCGTCCTTCGTGATCTGCCACAGGACGACCGGCGCCCCGAGCTCGGCCGCAAGGGTCTCCAGGGACGGGCGCATCAGGTCCGTCTGGTTGAGCCCCAGAAGCGGCACCGAGAACTCCAGAACGCCCGCGCCGATGGCGTAGGTTTTCCCCTCCTCGTCGAAGGTCACCAGCCGCTCTTTCGCAAGGGTCCGCAAGATGGCGAAGACCGTCGAGGCATTCAGTCCCGTGGCCCGGGTCACCGCCGAGACGCCCATGGGACGGGCGTGATCGGAAAGGCACCGAAGGATGGCGACGGCCTGCTCGACGGCTCCGACATATTTGCGGCGTGTCACCTCGGACATGAAACCCTCTGCATAGCGAATGGTATTTCCCATGAGGAATAGCGGTGGCCGTTTCCAAAGTAAAGCGCGTTTTTCGATTCGCTGATAATGATGCCTCGAAACCGGACAAAGAAATAGGCTTGACTTATGGGCCATAAGACCAGGGGCCCAACCGGACGGCGCGACCCGGCGACTGATGGACCCGTCCGGATTGTGTTCAGAGGCGGCGGAGCCCCCCGGGGAGGGACAACGGGAAGGGAAAAGGGGCGAATCCCGGGCGCACGCCTGAGCGCCCCGGGGCCGGGGTGGTGACGGAGGCAGGGTGCGGGGACGGAAACCCGGAGGTGGGGAGCGGGGGACGGAAACCGGGTGCCGAATCCGGATGTCGACTCCGGGGACAGGGGCGGAGGCACGGGACCGTCTGCCCGAGCGGAGAATCCTGGAATTGCGCACGGCGCAGCCCCGGCGCATCGGCCCCGACAGACGCCGACCGGGAAAACCGAGGGGGGAAGGCCGCCGGCCCGGGCGGGGCACACGCGCCGGGCACGCCTGCCAAGGGCACCCACGGGGCGGGGCCGGCGGGGGCTCCGCGCTCGCGGCGACCGGGATGGGGTCCGGCTAGTTTTCCCGGACCTCCGGATGTCTGCCCACCTCCGGTCCCCAGAGATCCACCAGCTTTTTCTGCCGGGCCCGCAGGGTGGCGATCACGGTGCGGGCCGTCAGGGCCGTCACAAGGGCCGCCATCTGAGGCACCGACACATACAGCAGCCAGCCGAAGGCCGCGGACAGGTAGAAGACCAGGAGATTGAAGATCTGCCCCAGGATATCGACGGAGGCCTCGAGGGTTCCCCCGTGGCTCCAGAGCTCGGCCAGGGCGGGGATGGTGCCGGCCAGGTTGAGCCCACCGACACAGACCCAACCCATCCGGGCCGGGGAGCGGTCCACGATCATCGCCACTCCCGTGGGCAGCATGGCGACCGCAAGGAGGATCATGGTGGGGTAGAAAAAGGCCAGGACCACCAGAACAATGCTGGTCAGGCCGACCTTGAGCCCCGTTCCCGAGGACCGCTGGGGCCCGGGGGCCGGCGCTTTCTTGTTTCCCTGTTTTCGTGCTGGCATTGTCTTCCTGCGTGTCCGGAGCGCCCCGCCGTGCGGCGAGGCCCAGCCGGCTTTCTCAAAGATAGGACAGGACTGTCAGGATCATGGACACAAAGGCGACCGCCACCGCCACGATGGCGGCGGCCTGCTGCCCCTTTTTCTGGGCCTCGTCGGAGGCGGTGTAGTTTCCGGCCTCCAGATCCTCGACGCGCCGGGTGATCTGGGCGTACTCCTTTTCCGCCTCCATGAACCCTTCGTAGTCCTTCTGCCGTTCGGCGGAATTGTCGAGGAAGTGATAGAGCCGGGGCAGGCTTCCCTTCTTGACCAGGGAGGGAAGCTCCCTCTCGATCGCCTTGCGCCGGTCCCGGGAGTGGTAGCTCTCGAGAACCGGAGACATCATCCGGGACAGCCAGGCCGCAAGCTTCGGCAGCGCGTCCGGCCCCAGCTTCCACTGGAGAACCCCCAGAAGGCTGAGGACGCCCAAGGCCTGTTCCTTGGCGCTGCTGGCGTTCAGGGCCCGGATCTGGGGTTCGGTGTCCGCCCCGAAGCGCGCGGCCACAAACGCGACGATGTGGCGGTCCACCGGGCTCTGGGCGGCCTCCCCCTTGTCGGCAATCTGCTCCAGCGCCGGAAGAAGATCCCGGATGTCCAGCACGCACTGGTCCCGGACAAGGGGGCTCTGGCACCCCAGGCTGGGGTTGGCCTCGTACAGAACGCGCTCGATACCGCCCCCCTTGGAGGTGTCGACCAGAAAAGCCCGCAGATCCTTGAAGTGGCTTTCCAGGCGGACCAGTTCCACGCCGGACAGCTCGCCCTGCCCCTCAATCCAGCGGTTCAGGTAGCTGCGCCGGATCACGTCCACGTACAGGCGGATGTCCCCCTTGACCGCAAGAGTGCAGGCAAAGGCCACACCGATGGCCTCGGCATGGAAGCGGTAGTTCCGGATGCGCAGGGGCGCCCTCGGGTCCAGCAGGGACAGGATCCGCCCCATGGCAAAATCCCGGGCCGAGGCGGGATCCCCGTCCCGGCCGCTGAGATAGGAGATTTCCTTGAGAATGGCGTCGGCGGTTTCGGCCTGCTCCAGCCCGCGGCGCACCCACAGCTCCACCTTGCCGCCGAAAACGGGGTCGAGCGCGTCGTCCCAGTTCTCGGCCAGGGCGTGGGCCAGGGACCGGGCCGTGAGATACTCCTTCTCCTTGAACGAGAAGGGCCGGTGCGAGCGGCGCTCCTGGGAATCCGTCATGGGCTTGCCCCGGCGCCCCTGGCTCCAGGCCTCGACGTCCTCCAGCTTCCAGCGGCGCTTCACGTCGTCCATCAAAAGGCCGCGGACCACCTCGATCATCTCGAGGGGGATCCGGGCCTCGCCCACCACGGTGGCGTAGGATCCGGCGTTGATCTTCTGGGTGAGGATGTCCCGGTCGCTCAGGCGGGCCTGGGACAGGCGGCCCGTGGACAGGGCGGCCAGCGAGACTCCCATGGCGTAAAGATCGGCGTGCTGCTGGCCGGGACCGCGCCCCTCGGGGTTGGCCATGGCGCTCTCGATGGGCTCGCAGATGGCGGGCTGGTTGTAGGCGGGGGGCCCGCTGACACAGTCGCCCAGGGCGATCCGGGTCCGCTCCTTGTCCATCCAGAAGAAGTTGGTGGGCCGGATGGCGCGGTGGACGACCCCCTTGCCGGCGAAATGGTCCATCACCTCGACGAGGGGGCGGACGACTCCGCGCATGAAGTCCCGCTCGGACAGGGGATCGAAGACCGAGGTCATGGTTGGCATGACCCGCCCGCCCAGGGGGCGCTCGTAGACGAAGGCCACCGCCCTCGCCTTTCCCGGGGCGAAATCAATGACGCCCCACTCCAGAAGCTGGACGAGTCCGGAAATCTCAAGGCCCTGGATGATGTTCGCGGTGGCAATGCGCGGCGGCAGGGGGCCGGTCACCACAAGGGCGTAGACGGGGCCTCCCGAGGCCCGGCGGTCCTCGCAGGCGAAGGCCCGGGCGTTGGGGGTGTCGAACTCGGGCAGCGGCATGCCGAGATTGACCCGGAACCGCTCCTTCAGGGGAACGATGCCCGACGGCTCGATGTCATTCAGGTGTGCGTGCTGGGTGTGGGGAGCTGTCTGCTCCGGCGCCGGTGCGGGAGCCCCGGCCGGGCCCGCAGCCGCCCTGGCTGCTCCGTCTGCGCCATCGGGGCTGGCCCCGGTCTGTTCGGCCTGTTCCGCCATCGTCTTTTTTTCCCCGCTCCCCATCCGAAACGCCGGTGCCCCGGGAACGGCCCCCGGGGGCCGGAACCGGTTTCCGGTCTCCGACATACGGGCTGGCAGGCATGGGGGCCACAGCGGCCCCCTGTACGAAGAGCACCCCCGGCGGGGGACGGGCATGGCGCCGGCGACGCGGCGTGCGCGTCCCCGGTATCCCGCATCCGACGGCCCGGACACGGGCCCCGGCAGGCCCGCCCGGGCCGGTGTTCCACCCTGCCGCATGCGGGGGCTGCCGGCGCCCCTGTTCCGAGTCTTCCGCCGAAATCAGTGTTCTCCGGCCAGTTTTAAAACCCGTTAAGTCTGTGGGGATCTTAACCCGAAAACGGATCTTGTACCAGTATTGTGTCGTCACGCTCCGGGCTGGTGGACAGCAGGGCCACCGGCGCGCCGATCAACTCCTCGATGCGGCGGACGTAGGCCAGGGCCTCCGGGGGCAGCGCGTCGAACGAGCGGGCGCCGTGGGTGGAGGTGCTCCAGCCCTTCATGGTCTCGTAGACGGGGACCACATCGCGCTGGGCGCGCATGCCCGCCGGGAGATAGTCCAGAACCTGGTCGCCCAGCCGGTAGCCGGTGCAGATCCGGATTTCCTCCAGGCCGTCCAGGACGTCGAGCTTGGTCAGGGCGATGCCGTCGATTCCGCCGATCTGGACGCTCTGGCGCACCAGGGTTCCGTCGAACCAGCCGCAGCGGCGCGCCCGGCCCGTGACGGTGCCGAACTCGTGTCCCCGCTCGCCCAGACGCTGGCCGATGGCGCAGTTCAGCTCGGTCGGGAACGGGCCCTCACCCACGCGGGTGGTGTAGGCCTTGGTGATGCCCAGGACATAGCCCACGGAGGACGGCCCCATGCCCGAGCCGGTCCCCGCGCTGGGGGAAACGGTGTTGGAGGACGTCACGTACGGGTACGTCCCGTGGTCCACGTCCAGAAGCATGCCCTGCGCGCCCTCGAACAGGATCCGCTTGCCGACCTGGCGCGCGGCCTCCAGATCCCGCCAGACCGGGCTGGAATAGGGCAGAAGCTTGGGGGCAATGGCCAGAAGCGCGGCCACCAGCTCCCCGGCGACGACCTCGGGCTGGCCCAGGCCGCGCAGAAGCGCGTTGTGGTGCACCAGAAGACGGTCCACCTTCAGGCGGAGGATCTCCTCGTCGCCCAGGTCGCAGACCCGGATGGCACGGCGCGCCACCTTGTCCTCGTAGGCGGGACCGATCCCGCGTCCGGTGGTGCCGATCTTGGCGGCGCCGGCGGCCTCCTCGCGGGCCCGGTCAAGGTTGCTGTGCAGCGGCAGGATCAGAACCGCGTTCTCGGCCACCTTCAGAATGTCGGGAGAAATGCGCACGCCCTGCTTCTCCAGGCGGCTGATTTCCTCGAACAGGGCCCAGGGGTCGATCACCACGCCGTTGCCGATCATGGAGGGCTTGCCCCGCACCACGCCGGAGGGCAGGAGGCTCAGCTTGTACGTTTCGCCGCCAATGACAAGGGTGTGGCCCGCGTTGTGCCCGCCCTGGAACCGGACGACGATGTCCGCCCGCTCCGAGAGCCAGTCAACGATCTTACCTTTTCCCTCGTCCCCCCACTGGGCGCCGACGACCGTAACGTTTGTCATGTTCCGTTTATCCTGTCTGTGAGGCTCCGGCCAACACTCGCGGGCGCTGTGCGCCTTGGTTCCCGTCGGGTGTTCGCGTATCGGCAGAAGCATGAAAACAAAAGAGCAAAGGGCACGGGGAGCCGGACGCCGTGGCGCAGTGTCCCCGGCAGGCTCCCGTCAGGAAGCCTGCCCGCATACGGGGGGCGGCGAAGCGTCCCGGATGTCGCCCTCCGGGGAGAGCCAGCGGGCGCAGTTCAGGCGCCGGGCCTCGTCACCGTCCAGGGGCGCGCCGGGGGACGTGACCGTGACAAAGCCCTTGTCCTGGAGGGCGCGCCGGCCGGCAAGGGATGTGGCCGGGTCCACGAGAATGCGCGGGCACTCCGGAGAGCGGCCGGTGATCTCGACAAGGGTCTCCAGATAGAGGGAGACCCCGCAGCACGGCTCGTTCACGCCGCCGAAGGAATTGACGTAGGCACCGCCGCGCCCCAGCTCGCCGCGGGCCCCGCGGGCAAAGAACGAGAACGCCGGGCCGGTCTTGTACTCGAAGCCCCGGAACTCGAAGGGATCAACGGTCACGTTGCCCGAGCCGATAAAGGCCAGCACACGCCGGGCCATATCCAGAAGCGCGTCCCGGTGGACGGCCGCCTGCGCCGGCAGGGCAAGGGACTCCAGAACCTCAACGGCACGCTCCACCGGTCCCATGGCCCGAGCGAGAGCGGTGAAAACCGCAGCCTGCCCGGCCGGCACCAAGGTCTCGACGGCCTTCAGGTCTTTCTGGCCCAGGGCTTCCCGGACCCGCTCCGCCGTCACCGGGTCCAGCCCGGCCGCCTCGCACAGGGCGGGAACAAGGGCGGGGCAGACCAGATCAAGGGTCACCGGTCCGATATCCAGCTGCTCCAGGGCGTCCAGGGCCACAAGGACCACCTCGCCAAGGGCCTCGGTCCCGTTCTGCCCCACAAGCTCGAAGCCCACCTGGGTGGTCTGGCGGTCGGGGCGCAGCTGGGTTCCCTGAACCCGAAGAACCGTGCCGCCGTAGGCCAGGCGCAGGGGCCGGGGCGCATCGCGCAGCCGGGAGGCCGCAATGCGGGCCACCTGGGGCGTCATGTCCTGGCGCAGCCCCATCATCCGGCGCGAGATGGGATCCATCACCCGGAAGGAGTTGGCGCTGGCGGAGTGACCGGCTCCGGAAAACAGGCTTTCCTCGAACTCGATCAGCGGAGGCTCAACGCGTTCGTAGCCATGGGCCGCGAACACGGCCATCAGCCGACCGGATGCTCTGGTAAGGGAAAACGCGTCAGGGGGCAGGAGGTCGCGAAGCCCGTTCGGCAAAAGTGCCTGGGCCGAAGTGTCCGAGGAGGGAGCCATTGTTCATCGAAGACCGTAGCAGGAAAGATCAACCTGACTGATTACCGCGAAACGCGGGGACAGGCAAACGGAAACACCAAAACCCGGGCTCCGGGGGCGTTTCCGGGGCCCAAACGGGCCCCTCACACATGCAAAAGCCGGGAAGACCGACATCCTCCCGGCTTTTTGAGGCGGTGCGGGCAAATGCTGCCGACTTACTTGCTGCTGCGGTACACGTCGTGACAGGCCTTGCAGGTGTCACCCAGCGCACTCAGAGCCGCGCCCCGCGCGGGGAGCGTGGTGGCCGCGGCGAGAGCCTTCGCGGCGTTGACGGCGGCCGTGGCGTAGCCCTGGAACTTCTCCTGCTCCTGCCAGATGGTCTTCATCGCGGCCGACGTGTCCGCCGCCGCCATGCCCGGGGCGTAGCCCGAGGTGGCCTTGGCCAGGTTGTCCGCAACACTGTTGGCCCGGGCGCTGAAGTCCTTGGCGTCGATCTTGCGGCTCTTCATGGCCGCGGCCAGTGCCTTCATGTCTCCGCCGGCGGCCTTGTAGGCATCGGAGCGCATCTTCTGGTAGTCTTCCGCCGTCTGCTGGGCAAGAGCCGGGGAGAAGGCGCCCAGCGCAACAGCAGCCGCCGTCGCGCCTGCGATCAGAAACCTTTTCATGGAACTGTCCTCTTTTTTGTTTCTGGTTAAGTCCGGTCGTAATCAAAAAGAGCGCTTCAGGGGAAGAAGCGCCCAGAAAAACGTTACTTCACCACCGTGTAGAGTGCAAGGTTGTGCGCGGAAAATAAAAAAGCCGCAGGTACAGTCCCGGGAGCGCACCGATACGGCCCGGGCCCGGAGCGTGCAAAAGCAGCGGAGAATCACGGGAAACACGCGCGCCCGACGGAGGGGGAGACGGGAGCAAGACGGGGGGCAAGCGGGCGTCAGAAGGGGATCTGACAGGAGCCCGTGAGGGCCCGCGGCGAGATGCCGCAAGACGGCACCGGGACACGCCCGGCGCACACGCGAGACCCTTTGCAAGGGCCCGAGGGCATCAGCACACCCCGAACCGGGGGCCATGCGGCGGGCTCTTCCGGCAGCCACCGGCAGCTCGGGACGGCTTACGGAAGGTGGTACCGGGACATGGCCGGCGCACACGGGCCCGACCGAGCGCAGGCCGGCGCGCACAGCTCCGCCCGGACCCACCCCGGCGAAGGCCGCAGCGGCAGCCCGCCCGGGTCAGTCGGAGGGATAGATAAATCCGTAGGTGGGGTAGTTCGTCTGCCCGATCTCGCCGGTGGGACCGTACCAGACCCGGGTGCGGGACCAGTCGTTGCGCTCGGAGACATCAACGGCCAGCACGTTCAGCTCGATCTTGCCCTTGCCGGATCCCCGGCCCCAGTTGGCGTGGTCGATCCGGATCGTCCGGGAATCAATCACCGAGCGAACCACGGCCACATGCCCGCGGGACATGGCGTTGTGCCGCTTGAACACCAGAACGGCGCCGGGAGCCGGAACCTGGCCCCGGTCATAGACGCCGCGGGCGTTCTTCCACCAGGTCCAGCCGTCGCCCCGGATCTGCACGGAGGAGGCCCGCTGCACAAAGGGAACGCAGCTCCAGAAGTCCCGGTCGGAAAAGGTGCGGGGATCAGGCGCCGGACGGGACATGCCCAGTCCGTTCGCGTAGGAGGATCCCAGGGACGCGGTTTCCCGGGACCGCGAGGACGACCCGCCGTACCCCCCGGAGCGGGAGGCGTGGGAGGATCCCGACACGGAGGCGCGGGAGGATCCCGGGAGAGTCATGCCCGAGGACTGGTGGTGCGGAGCGGACGCCTGGACGCGCGACGCCCGGTCACCCCGCGGATGCAGGGAATCGCCCCCGTCCGCATCTGCACTGGCAAGCGTCCTCTGGGCCGGCTTCTTCCCGGGCGCCGCCGGAACGGCAGAGGCCACACGGGCCGGCTCGACCGGAGCCGTCACACCACCCGCGCCGACCGATCCGGCGGATCCCGCCGTTACAGAGGCCCCGGGGGCCACCGCGGCGGCGGATGCGGACACCGTGTCTGCGGAGGGACGCGCCCGGGCGGACCGGGCATGGGAGGACGACTTGTAAGACGCAGGGCGGGAGGACACCCGGGTGGCCGGGGCTCCGGAATCCGGAACCACCGCGGCTCCGGCCTGCGCGGCCGGGGCAACCGGCTTGCGCGCCTGAGCGGCGTTGATGTGCCCCGAGGAGGGCGGCTGGGGCGCGCTCGCATACGAGGAGCCCAGCGTGATGCAGGATCCGGCAGCGACCAGAACAGCAATCCGTGCTGTCCGCTGTCCGAGGGATTTCAAGATGGGTACACCCACACAAACCGTCCTTTCTTCCGGGAAGGCTGGAGAGTCTCTCGTCTCAGGAAAATCGGGCACGAACTATGCCATCCCTGCGAGCCGCTGGCAACCCGGAACAGGAATTTTTCCAACCGGTTGAAAAAACCTGCAGATCGAATAGAATCCGAGGAACACTGGCCGCCTGTGCTTCACACCCCGCAGAAAACGGGGGCCGCAGCCCCGGCCGGCTTTCCGCTTTGTAATCCGGGGCCCTCCACATGGAGGCTTTACGGGTGACAAGTGCGTGCCTACTGTGTGCCATCTGTATTTGCGCTGTTGCGCCCTGCGCGCTCCTTCTCCGGGACTTTTCTCTCATGCCTCTGCCCAGTCTTTCCCGAAACGCCTCCGTCGGGGTTGCCGTCGCTGTCCTTTCTTTTGGAGGGCTGGCTCTGGCCGGACCGCAGGAGGCCAGCGCCCAGTCAAAGCCGCTGGCCACGCAAAACGCCCCCGCCCCCGCGAAGGAGGCCCCGGAAGCCGAGCGTCCCCGCGAGGCCGCTCCGTCTGGCCCCCAGGCGCCCGGCGCACGGCCCCAGGCGCCCCAGCACCGCACGGCAACACCGCTCAGCCTGCAGAACCGGGCGCTCGAGCCCCGGTGTTCCTGGACCGGGGAGAGAATCGTCTCCCTTCTGGTGCGGGAGGACGCCGAGTCCGCCGAGCGTTTCCTTGCCTTCTACAACCGCTTTGACTGCCCTCCCGCCCGGATCGCCGAGGCCTTCTCGTGCGTTCTCCAGTCCCCGGTGGCGGGAGCAACCAGCGAGTCCCTGGGGGGCCTGTCCCTTGCCAGCGTCGCCTCCGCCTGCTGGAGCGACCCCACACTGGCCTTCCCCCTCCCCCGCGATGAGGACAAGCCCGCTCCCTCGCAACGCAAGAAATAGGCGCGGCCGAAACATCCTGCCTGTCTTCGGAAAGGTGCGTCCGACATGAAGCCTGCTGTTGCCGTGAGGCTCAAGGTTGTCCTTGCCGTTGTCCTGGTCTCGGCGCTGCACGTCCTGATCTGGCTTGGCGCCCGGGAGGTGGCCTCCCCCGCTGATGTGGTGGACCCCATCAGCTCCCTGTCCTACACGCCGTTTCGCGACAACCCGGACCGGGACGGCCAGGACAAGCGCTTCTATGACGTGGTGATCCGCGACCTGGCCGTCCTGTCCCAGGTCACCAAGCACATCCGGACCTACTCCACGTCCTTCCCCATCGAGCAGATCATCCCCGAGCAGGCCGAGAAAAACGGCCTCGGGGTGTCCCTCGGCATCTGGCTGGGGGCCGACGAGGCCCGAAACCAGGCCGAGAAGGAACGGGCCCTGGAGCTGATCCGCACCCACCGGAGCGTGATCAAAACCGTGTACGTGGGCAACGAGACCCAGGTCCGCGGCGAGGTGCCCATCGAGACCCTGATCGCCCACATCCGCGACTTCAAGAAGGCGTCGCGCAACCAGGTCGAGGTCACCACCGGCGAGACCTGGGACGTGTGGCACAAGTACCCGGAGCTGGTCCGGGCGGTGGACGTGATCTCCGCCCACGTGCTGCCCTACTGGGAAGGCATCCCGGCCGAGGAGGCCGTGGCCAGCGCCTTCAAGCGCTACGACGACCTGCGCACCGCCTACCCCGGCAAGCGGGTGACCATCGCCGAGTTCGGCTGGCCCTCCCAGGGGTACAACAACGGGGCCGCCCAGCCCGGCGCTGTCCAGCAAGCCACCGTGCTGCGGGACTTCATCAGCCGGGCCAACCGCCTTGGCATCTCCTACAACATCATCGAGGCCAAGGATCAGCCCTGGAAGACCGTCGAGGGCTCGGTGGGCGCGTACTGGGGCATCTTTGATGTCAACCTGAACCCCAAGTTCCCCCTGCGGGGCCTGGTGGAGAAAACCTACCGGCCCGTTGCCATCGCGGCGGTGGCGATCGGCTTCCTGCTGTCCCTGTTTGCCTTCCGCCGGGGGACCAGCCGGTTCTCGCAGGCGTTCATCTTCTCGGTGTCCGCCAACCTGTTTGGCGTGGCGGCCGGATTCGCGCTGATTTTCCCCCTGGAGACCTACCTGAACGTGGGCGCCACCCTGGCCTGGGCCATCAGCCTGCTTCTGATGATGGTGCTGGCGGCGATCGTCCTTGCCAAGATTTCCGAGGTGGTGGAGGTCTCGCTGGGAAGCCGCCCCCGCCGGCTCCTGAACCCTCTGGACGAGGGCGGTGTGGGCGCCTCCGAGCTCAAGGGGGCCTGGGTCGCGGCGGCGGGCCTGACCGGTCGGCGCGTGCGCTCGGACGACGAGGCGCTGGGCCCCGTTCCCAAGGTCTCGATCCAGATCCCGGCCTACAAGGAAGAGCCCGACATGCTGATCCAGACGCTGGATTCGGTGGCGGCTCTGGACTACCCGGACTTCGAGGCCCTTGTCATCATCAACAACACCACGGATCCCTACTACTGGAAGCCCGTGGCCGAGCACTGCGAGAAACTGGGGCCCCGCTTCCGGTTCGTGTACCTGCCGTCCGTCGCGGGCTTCAAGGCCGGAGCCCTGAACGAGGCCATGGCCTTTGTCTCCCCCGAGGCCTCCATCCTGGCGCTGATCGACGCGGACTACATCGTCGATCCCCAGTGGCTGGCCAACCTGGTGCCCACGTTCTCGGATCCGAAGATCGCCATTGTCCAGGCGCCCCAGGATCACCGGGACGGCTCGGAAAGCCTGTTCAAGTCGTTCCTCAACGACGAGTACGCGGGCTTCTTCGACATCGGCATGGTCCAGCGCAACGAGGATGACGCCATCATCGCCCACGGGACCATGCTCCTGATCCGGCGCTCGGCGTTTGACGCGGCCGGAGGCTGGGCCACCGACACCATCGTGGAGGACACGGAGCTTGGCTTCCGCCTGTTCAAGGCGGGCTACAGCGCCCAGTACACGAACCGCCGCTACGGCTGGGGCGTGCTGCCGGACACCTACCTGGCCTACAAGACCCAAAGACACCGCTGGGCCTACGGCGCCATCCAGATCATCCGCAAGCACTGGCGCGACGTTCTGCCCGGCGCAAAGGGCCTGAACCGGGCCCAGAAGATGGATTTCATCACGGGCTGGCTGGTCTGGCTGTCCGACGCGCTGGGGGCCAGTGTGGCCGTCCTCTCGCTTCTGTGGGTGCCGGTGGTGATCTGGGTGGGCACCCGCCTGCCCCTGGGCGCCATCATGACCCCGGCCATCGCGGCGGTGCTTATCAACGTGCTGCACGCCCTGCTGCTGTACCGGCTGCGGGTCAAGATCTCGCCGGTGCGGGCGTTCCGTGCGGCCATTGCGGCCATGAGCCTCCAGTTCACGGTGGCGCGGGCCGTCTTCAAGGCCCTGATCACGGACAAGCTGCCGTTCCAGCGCACCCAGAAGGGCGGCGCCCGCAGCGAGGGGCGCAAGCGCTGGGAGAACTGGCCCGAGACCCTCCTGGGCCTGGGCCTCATCGGCTCCAGCGTGCTGCTGTGGTTCACGAACGACACCCGGATCACCGAGATCTACATCTACGCCATTGCCATGGGCGTGATTTCGATCCCGCATCTGGCGACGGTGTTCATGGGCCTGCTCGAGCGCTTTTCCGGCCCCGCGCCCACCGCGCCGGAGAAAACCGGCTCCTGATCCGCGCGCGGGGGCGCAGTGCCCCCGACCGGAAGCCGGGGGCCGGATACACCGGAACCGGGCGCCCTGGGCTGGATACACCGACCCGCCCCCCAAACCCCAAACCGGGAACACCGAACCCGAGGCCCTGAGCCGGGTACACCGAGCTGGTGGCGGGGCTGGATACACCGACCCGGGAGCCGGGGGCCCAAGGCGGGCGCATCTGCGGTCCCCGCCCTTCACCAGCGGGACAGAAGCATCTCAGACCGGCCAGCCCCTGCCTCCCGGGGCGGGCGCACCATGAGCCGGCATACCCCTGTCGCGATGCCCTCTCCGGCCGGCGCGCATCCTTCCGCGCGTCCCCGCTCACCGGGGCTGACCGACGCCGCAGCCGGGCTCGCGGTTCATTTTCCAGCACCGAACCAAGGGACGAGAACCCACCTTGTTTCTATCGCCAAGACCCTGTGCTTTCAGGTATAGTCTTTCTGTTCACTGGCCTGGAGGCTCTGCTATGGCATTTGAAGCACTCAAAACCCGCATGGACTCGCTCGTAGGCAATGCGGCAAACCCGTGGAAGGTCCTGGCGGGACTGAGCGGATATGTGGTTGTTATCGCCGTACTTGGCGGCGTCGTGACCCGGGGGAACCTGGTCTGGTACGATGCCCTGAACAAATCATTCTTCATCCCTCCGAACTGGGCTTTTGGCCCGGCCTGGACGGTTTTCTTTGTTCTCATGACAGCGGCCGCCTGGCTGGTGTGGCGCCGCCTCGGGTGGCCCGCGTCGAAGACCCCTCTGGCCCTGTGGGTGTTCCAGCTTGTCCTGAACCTGTCCTGGTCCACCGTGTTCTTTGCCTGGCACATGCTGGCAGGCGCGTTCCTGGTCTCGCTGGTGTTTGTCGCGGCGGTGGCCGTCACCACGAAGTCCTTCTTTGCCGCGGACCGGACGGCGGGCCTGCTGATGCTGCCGGTTCTGGCCTGGGTGACGTTTGCCTCGGTCCTGAGCCTGTCCATGTGGATCACGAACTTCTAGGCCAACCGACACACACCGCGCCCACGGGCGACATACACCGCACACACGAACGGGGACCACACGGTCCCCGTTTTTTTCATGCGCCTCCCGGCCCGAACCGGCCAGACGTACCCTATGCATGGGACCAGGCCCACAACGCCCGGAGACCGGGCACCGTGCGGGGGCGGGCCCCGCCGGGGACCCGGTCCGCGGGGGGATGGAGCCGCAACGCAGCGTCCGCATCCCGCTTCCCGCTTCCGGAAAAATCCGAAGAGGACGAACGTCGCCGGGCCCCGTTACGGGCCACCCGCCACGCCCCCTTCCCTGCCCCCCGGGCCACACCGCTCAGGCGGACGGGGAGCGGGCCGCACCGTTCGGGCGGACGGGGAGCGGGCCGTCAGGGGAACATGGGCGCCTGGGCGATACCCGTGGTCTCCTCGAAGCCCAGCATGACGTTCATGTTCTGGATCGCCTGCCCCGAGGCCCCCTTGACCAGGTTGTCCTCGACACAGGTGACGATCACGCGCCCCGGCGTGCGGTCCTCGTGGAGCCCGATCAGGGCCAGGTTCGAGCCGCGCACATGGCGCGTGTGCACCAGGGTACCCTCGGGAACCACGTGCACGAACGCCTCGTCGCGGTAGCGGTCCTCCAGAACCTTGCGGGCGTCGGCCATGCAGACCCCGTCCTTCAGGCGCGCGTAGATGGTCGAGAGGATGCCCCTGTTCATAGGCATGAGGTGGGGGGTGAAGGTCACCCGCACCGGACGGCCGGCGGCCAGGGACAGCTCCTGGTCGATTTCCGGACCATGGCGGTGGGAGCCGATCCCGTAGGCGTAGACCCCCTCGGACACCTCGCAGTGGAGCATGCCCTCCTTGGGGTCGCGCCCGCCGCCCGAGGCCCCGGACTTGGAGTCCACAATCAGGGGGTCGGCCTCGACCACCCCGGCCTCGAGAAGGGGCCACAGGGGAAGAAGCGCGCTGGTGGGGTAGCATCCGGGCACCGCAACCAGGCGCGCCGAGCGGATGGCCTGGCGGTTGCGCTCGACCAGGCCGTAGACGGCCTCCTCCTGAAGCTCCGGAGCCTGGTGGGGATGGCCGTACCAGGTCTCGTAGTCCGCCGCATCCGTCAGACGGAAATCCGCCGACAGATCCGCAATCCGCAGGCGCCCGCCGTGGGGGCCCTCCAGAAGCGAGCGCACAAGAGCCTGGGTCGTCCCGTGCGGCAGGGCGCAGAAGACAAAGTCCACCCCGGCAAAATCCACCTCGTCGATGCTGGTCAGCACCGGCAGGTCATAGGGGGCCAGGTGGGGGAACACGCTTCCCATGGTCTGCCCGGCCTTGCGGTTCGCCGACAGCGCCACAATCGACACCTTCGGGTGATGCACAAGAAAGCGAACCAGCTCGGCACCCGTGTAGCCGCTGGCCCCGAGAATGGCGACGCGCGTTTTTTCAGTCATGGGAACATCCTCCAGCAGGAAAGGCAGCCGGGCTTCCCGCCCCGGCCCCGAACGGGACAGCGGGGTCTGCCAAACGACCACCGCGGTACGGCATCAGAAAAAGGCAGTGCGCATCACGACCAGCCCCAGACCGATCGCAGCCGCAAGGCTGACCGTGTAGGCGGACGTGCGCGCCAGAAGGCGGTTGAAGGCCGGACCGTCGTCGGCGGTGCGGAAGGCCTCGGCCAGCCGGAAGGCCAGCGGCACGCAGGCCAGGGAGGCCACCGCTCCCAGGTAGGCCAGGTCCGAGAGAGCCAGGAACAGGGCCGCAATCACGCCGCCCAGAAGCAGGAACCGGTAGGCTTTCGTTGCACCCCGGCGCCCCAGAACAATGGCGAGGGTCCGGCGGCCCGCACGGGCGTCGCCCTCCCGGTCCCGGGTGTTGTTGACCATCAGGACCGCTGCGGCGGGAAAGCCCACCGCCAGGCCCAGCAGCACGGCCGCCAGACCCAGGGTTCCGGTGTAGACCCAGGCCACGCCGCCCACGGCCACAAGCCCGAAAAACAGAATAACAAACAGCTCGGCAAACGGATAGCGCGACAGGGGCAGGGGTCCGGCCGAGTAGGCGTACCCCGCCAGGATGGACGCCACCCCCGGAAGAAGCAGCCACCAGCCGCCCAGGATGCACAGATAAAGGCCCGCGAGGAACGCGCAGGCGAACGTGAGGTGGGCCGCCCGGAAAACGGTCCGGGCCGGCAGCCAGCCCTGCTGGGTCACCCGCACCGGCCCGACCCGGGTGTCGTCATCGGTGCCGTCCAGGCCGTCCACCGCGTCGTTGTGCAGGTTGGTCCCGATCTGGATCCCGACCGCGGTCACCAGAGCGGCCAGAATCACGTCCGGCCGGACCTGCCCGGTCTGGACCCATCCCAGAACCGAGGCCGCAACAACAGGCGTCATGGACAGGGGCAGGGTCCGGGGGCGGATGGCCGCCATCCAGACCTGAAACCAGCCGGGTCTGGGCAGGGTCATGAAACAGGATCCTTTGTCAGGCCGGGCACGGGCCTCAGCCCGCTGTGAAGGGCGGCAATGCCGAAGAACAGGTTCCGGACCTGCACCTCGGCGAACCCGGCCTTCAGCATCATCAGCCGCAGGCCCTCCTGGTCGGGGAAGACGCGGATGGACCGGGTCAGGTAGCGGTAGGCCTCGGGATCGCGGGAAAACAGCCGCGCCAGCTCCGGAATGACCGTGGCCGAGTACAGGTCGTAGAGCCCCCGGACCAGGGGATGGGGCGTGGAGAACTCCAGGCACAGGAACCGGCCGCCGGGCCGGAGCACGCGCACCGCCTCGCGAAGGGCTGCCTCCCGGTCCGTGGTGTTGCGCAGTCCGAAACTGATGGTCACCAGGTCCACCGAGGCATCGGGAAACGGCAGCTCCTCGGCCACGCCGGAGACCCAGGTGATCCGCGACGTCGCCCGGGTCCGCGCCCGGCCCACGTCCATCATCCCGTCCGACGGATCGCAAACCGACACATCCCAGCCCCGGGCCTCGAGCAGGCGGGCCACGTCACCGGTGCCCCCCGCCAGGTCCAGCGCCTTCGCACCGGGGTGCGCGGGCGTGCCCGCCAGAGCCACAAGGCGACGCTTCCACCAGCGGTGGACGCCACCGCTCATCAGGTCGTTCATCAGGTCATAGCGCCGGGCGATCCGGTCGAACATGGCCCGGATCGTCTCCCGATGTTCCCGGGACTCCCGATGTTCCCGATGCTCCCGGGACTCCTCGTGGTCGCTGCCGGTCTCGGGTGTCACGGGGCGTCTCCCTCCAGGAAGGCCCGCACGGCGTCCACGGCACACAGGGCCTCGCGCTCCGAGGCATCCGGAAGCTGCGGGCGGTCGCGGACCGCGTCCACCATGCACAGGAACCCGAAGGGCTGATCCCCCTCGGTGCGGAACTGGTGCCAGGTCAGGGCCGGGATAAACACCAGGTCCCCGTGGCTGACAACCCGGACCTCGGGAAAGACCAGAGCCCGGGCCCGGCCGCGCAGCACCATCACCCCGTGGGCGTGCTGGTGGCGCTCAAGGGTGGTGTGCCCGCCCGGGGCCACCTCGAAATACCGGAGCTCGCCCGCAAGGGAGGGATCGGAGAACAGCACCTGCCGGGTCACCGACCGGAACGGGGCCGAGCCCTCCTCCTTGTAGGCAAGGATCTCCACCCCGTCCCAGCGGCAGTGTGCGGTCGCCTCCCGGAAGGGGGGTGTTGTCCGGCCCGGATCCGTACTCACGCCGCCCCCAGCCGCTCGACGGTCTCGACAAAGGCGCGGGTCTCGGCGGTCAGGTTCTCCCGAGCCAGCAGAAGGCCGCCGCCAATCAGCAGCATCACGTCCTGGCCGTAGGCGTCGACCATCTCGGCCACCCGGTCCTGGGTCATGCCGCCCGCCGGAACCGGGCAGGCGCCGCGCAGGCCGCCCCAGGCGCCGGTGGCGTTGTGGGCCAGGGTCTGGCAGGTCTGCTTCGTGAAGCCGAAACGGCCGCCGTAGTTGGTGTAGATCACCGCATCCGCGCCCAGCAGGCGGAAGAGCTTCCCATGCAGGAACTCGGGCGCGATGCGCGGCGTGCCGCTCATGGACGGGTGGGAGAAGAACGCGCAGCCCGGGTTCTCGCGCACCAGCGTGTGGAAGGTCGGGAAGCCGCACACCATGGGGGGCGCCATGAAGGTGTCGATGCCCTCGCTGCGGGCGATGCGGATCTGCTCGCGCATGGCGTCCAGGTTTCCGTTCAGGTTGGGCACGTAGCGGGTCCGGTAGCCCGTCGAGGCATTGGCCCGCGCCACGGCCCGCGCAATGGCGGGAACGCGCTCGGCAAAGGGGCTGAAGGCCTGGTCCGCGTGGCCGTGGTCATCCTTGACGTAGTCCGGGCCGCCCAGCGCAAACCGCTCGGCCAGTTGGACGAGGCCCGCCACCGACAGCCCCTGGGGCTTGATGGCCGAACAGGTCATGGCGCGCCCGTGGGCACCGCACGCGTCCCGCAGGCCCTGGATACCCAGGTTCGGCCCCCTGAAGGCCTGGAAGATGGCCTCGGGGAACTCGGCGTCCACCAGGGTCACCGTGTCCTGGATGGAGGTGTTCCCCAGCAGCATGTTGATGAGCTGGCCGGCCTCAAGCCCCGTGGTCTCGACCGCCAGCCCCACCCGGACCTCGAACAGCCCGTCCCCGATCCGGTTGATGCTCTCGACGCGTCCGACAATGTTCTCCATGACCCAGTCGCTGTCGATGGCCGCCAGGGGCATCTCGACACTTTGCTCGACCGCAATGGCCTTGGCCTGCGCCTCGATGGTCGAATCGTCAGCCCTGACATGATAAACTGCCGAAATACGGGGTGTGCTCATTGGTTTTCGTCCGTCCATCCAAAGGAAAAGTGCGCGCAAGGTACGCTTTTCCGGCGCAGGCGACAAGGGGATTGCCTGAACTGGGGCCACACCACACGCCGCACCGGGACAGGAGAGAAACCCCCATGGCAGGACTGATTGCCGACATCGGAGCCACCAACGCCCGCTTTGCCCTGACCACCCCGGAGGGAGGCTGGACCCACCGCCGGGTGTACAGCTGCGCCGACTTCTCGGCCTTTGCGGATGCCATCCGGGCCTACTACCGGGACGTGCTGCCCCCGGGGGCCCCCGCTCCGACGGCGGCGGCGGTCGCCCTGCCCGGCCCGGTGGTGGGGGACACGATCCATCTCACCAACCTGGGGCACTGGACGTTCTCCATCCGGGACATGGCCGCCGAGTTCGGTTTCGAGCCCTTTCTTGTGGTCAACGACTTCCAGGCCAACGCGCTCGCCGTGCGGCATCTGGGAGCGGACGACTGCCTGGACCTGGGAGGCGGCGCCCCCAAAAGCGGCGCGCCGATTGCCGTGATCGGGCCGGGAACCGGGCTGGGGGTGTCGCTTCTCCTGCCCTCGGGGGAGACGGTGGCCACGGAAGGCGGCCACGTGACCCTGCCGGTCACCACCGCACGCGAGGTCCGGGTGGCCCAGGCCCTGGCCGGGCGGTTCGGCCATGCGGCGGCGGAGCGGGCGGTCTCGGGCCCCGGGCTTGTGAACCTGGCCCATGCGGTGCGCGAGATCGACGGGCTTGCCCCCGTCCCCGACGAGACGCCGCAGCAGGTCATGACCGACGGTCTGGCCGGAACCTGTCCGGTGCGCGCCGAGGCCGTGTCCCTGTTCCATGCCTTCCTGGGCGCGGTGTGCGGCAATCTGGTCCTGACGACCGGAGCCCTGGGCGGCCTGTGGCTGATGGGCGGCATCCTGCCCCGGAACCCGCAGGCGCTGGCCGGCTCCCTGTTCCCCGAGCGCTACGCCGCCAAGGGGCGCTTCCGGCCCTATCTGGAGGGGGTTCCCCGGCGGCTGGTCACCCACCCGCACCCGGCGTTCGTGGGGCTCGGACGGCTTCTTGAGGCCGCCCGCCAGGGCACGCCCCTGCCCCGGAAGCAGGCCGGGCAGTAGACGGCTCTGCGCCTGTACGTGTACCTCCACACGTGCGTGGGTCTGTGCGCGGGGGGCGGACCTCGGCTCCGGCTCCGTCCGGCTGACCGAACACCGCCCCGAACGCCGCGCGCAGGGCCTCGTCCACCCGGGCCATGGGGACGTCGAGGCCCAGATCCCGAAGGCTGGTGACCCCGTACTCCCCAAGCCCGCAGGGCACGATCCCCCCGAAGTGGGACAGGTCGGGACAGACATTGAGCGCGATCCCGTGGAAGCTGACCCACTGGCGCACCCGGATGCCGATGGCGGCAATCTTGCGCTCAGACCCGCCGGGGTCGGCAACCCAGAGACCGACCCGGCCCTCACGCCGCTCGGCCACGACAGAAAACACGGCCAGGGTGCGGATCAGCCACTCCTCGAGAGCCCAGACGAAGGCCCGGATATCGCGCCCGCGACGGTCCAGATCCAGCATGACATAGGCCACCCGCTGCCCGGGACCGTGATAGGTGTACTGCCCACCGCGACCGGCGGCGTACACGGGGAAGCGCTCGGGCTCCAAAAGGTCCGCGACCCGCGCCCCCGTCCCGGCGGTGTAAAGCGGCGGATGCTCCAGCAGCCAGACGGCCTCGTCCCGGTCGCCGGCGCGGATGGCGCGCACACGCTCCTCCATGAAGGCCAGGGCCTCCGGATAGGGAACCGGTGTCTCGCTCTGAAACCACTCCACGACTGTCACTCCCCTGACCCCGGGGGGCCTTTTTGTCCGACACGGCCCCCGATGCTGCCAACACTGCCGACATGACCCGGGCACACACGGGGCCGCAAGACCCACGGCAGGCTATGCCCCCGCACGCGCCGTCATCGCGGACAGGCGGGAGCAACGCCCCAACCATGCCCCGGACACCGCGCCCCGTAACCGAAGACGAAACACAGGCGCACCGGGTCTGTCAAACAGGACCGCACCCCGTCCCGCGATCTGGGGCCTTCGGACCCGCAGCACAAGGGCGCCCGCCCGCGCCCCGAGGCAGCGGAGCACCCGCCACCCCACGCCGGTGGCAGGGGACTGCAAGCCAGCCCACGCCCGCGGCGTTCCATCATCGGCCTCGCCGGGGCCCGCCATGCCCACGGGGAGCGCCCCGCCGCAGCCCGGCGCAACCCTGTCTGGCGTACCATCCGCCATACAGCCGGACAGGTCGTCCGGACGGGGAAAACGCGTTCCGTGTAAAAAAACGCTTGCTCTGAAAATCGGCCTTTGGTATCTGATGGCTCCCGACGCGAGGGACACGGTTCACCCGCCCCGAGCAGTCGCCACACAATGCGGTCGTGGCGGAATTGGTAGACGCGCAGCGTTGAGGTCGCTGTGGCAGAGATGCTGTGGAAGTTCGAGTCTTCTCGACCGCACCATTACAGGAAAAAGGCCCCGGATCCAAACCGGGGCCTTTCCTTTTTGGCATCCGCCCACGCTCCCTGTGAACGCCCTGAACGGGCGCCATCAACAATCGCCCCATAACCCGCCCCGCACACAGCAGGGCCCGGCGCTCAGCCCGCCGGGCACACCGTCGCCCCCTTCCCGCCGAGCCTGGCCGGGCGGGAACCGGACGGCGGACCGCAGATCAGATCCAGCGGCGCACCCGGGCCTTGAACGCCCGGTACTCGTCGCCGAAACAGCTTTCCAGGGCCCGCTCCTCGGGGATCACCTGGAAGCGCGTGATCCAGCCCAGAAAGGCCGGGACCACCAGCAGCGCCGGAAGGCTGCCCATGGACAGGGCGATGGAGCCCAGGAAGAGGGCCAGCCCCAGATACATGGGGTTGCGGGTGATGCGGTAGGCGCCCCCCGTCACCAGCGAGGTCGCCTTCTCGGGCTCGCCGGGGTGGTAGGTCGTCCCCTGTTTCTTGAACAGAAATCCGGAAAACAAAAGCAGCAGCACGCCCGCACCGGCCAGCAGGGCACTGGCCACACCGATATAGGGAATCGACACGTTCAGCCACGGAAAGGCAAAGTAAAATGTAACCATCAGCGCAATGGAAATGCTGAAGCACTTTGCAGGGCTGACTTTCAGCTCCAGGGCCTCAAGGCGGCGTGCTGTCATGGTGTGTTCTCCCCGAACATTTTCTCGTTCTTGATCGATGTGTTGGTCTTTATGAAAAAGTCCCCGCCTTCGTCAAAAGGCGGGGACCGTTCCGGTCAGGCCGGGCCTTGCGACCCCGGCCGGGATCAGGCGCGCAGGATGGACTTGCCTGCGTAGCGCGCGATGGGGCCGAGCTCCTCCTCGAGGCGGATCAGCTGGTTGTACTTCGCCAGGCGGTCCGAACGGCACAGGGAGCCGGTCTTGATCTGGCCGCAGTTGGTGGCCAGAGCGATGTCCGCGATGGTGGAGTCCTCGGTCTCGCCCGAGCGGTGGGAGATCACCGCCGTGTAGCTCGCCCGGTGGGCCATGTCGACGGCCTCGAGGGTCTCGGACAGGGTGCCGATCTGGTTGACCTTGACGAGGATCGAGTTCGCCACGTCCTCCATGATGCCCTGGGCCAGACGCTCGGGGTTGGTCACGAACACGTCGTCACCCACCAGCTGGAGGCGGTCCCCAAGGGACTCGGTCAGGAGGCGCCAGCCGTCCCAGTCGTCCTCGGCGCAACCGTCCTCGATGGAGTAGATCGGGTAACGGCCCACGAGGGTCTCGTAGTAGCGGACCATGCCCTCCGCATCCAGGGTCTTGCCCTCGCCCTCGAGCACATAGCGGCCGTCGCGGTAGAACTCGGTGGAGGCGGCGTCCAGCGCCAGAACCACGTCGTCACCGGCCTTGTAGCCGGCGGCCTCGATGGCCTTGACGATGAAGGCCAGAGCCTCGTCCGCGCTGGACAGGTTCGGGGCAAAGCCACCCTCGTCGCCGACGTTGGTGTTGTAGCCCGCGTCCCGGAGCTTCTTCTTCAGGGCGTGGAAAATCTCGGAGCCCATGCGAACCGCGTCAGCCATCGTGTGGGCCGACACCGGCATGATCATGAATTCCTGGACGTCAATGGGGTTGTCCGCGTGCTGGCCGCCGTTGATGATGTTCATCATGGGAACCGGCAGGATGTGCGGGCGCACGCCACCGATGTAGCGGTAGAGCGGCAGGCCGCAGGCGTTTGCCGCCGCCTTGGCGCAGGCCAGCGAGACACCCAGAATGGCATTCGCCCCGAGGCGGGCCTTGTTCGGCGTTCCGTCCAGGTCGATCATGGCCTGGTCGATGATCGCCTGATCGGTGGCATCAAGGCCGGAAAGCGTCTGGAAGATTTCTCCGTTCACCGCTTCCACAGCCTTCAGAACACCCTTGCCGCCGTAGCGGGCATCGTCACCGTCACGCAGTTCGACCGCTTCATGAGCACCGGTCGAGGCACCCGAGGGGACCGCCGCACGCCCAAAGGAGCCGTCCTCAAGCAGGACATCCACCTCGACTGTGGGGTTGCCGCGGGAATCGAGTATCTCTCGCGCATGAATATCTACGATCTCGGACACGGAATGGTTTCCTTTCGGTCTGTTGAGCCCCGCTCGGGGGCAATCGGCCACTGCCTGCCCCGTTTTGAACCCCGGGGAGGAGTGATATCATGCACCGATTCCAGTCAAAGCGCCACCGTCTTCATAATGAAAAAACCTCCCTCCCGCCAATCCGGAAGGGAGGCTACACCCGGCTGGAACAAGGCAAAAACACCTCCGCGCGCCCGCTCACGGGGCGTCGGCGGACGGCATGACCCAGCCGTCCGGCGAGGGTGCGGGGGTCCGGTCCACCTGCTGGACACTGGCCGGGGCGGCTTCGGGTTCAGCGGGAGCCTCCGCTGCGGGCGGAACCAGACGCTCCGCCGCGCGGTAGGCGCTGAGGGGCGCGGACAGGGGCTCGGGCCCGGCTGCGGTCACGGACGGGGCCCCGTCTGCGGATACGTCTGCGGATGCAGGCCCGGCTGCGGTCCCGTCCCCGGACATCGATGAGGATGCGCGGGTGGCTTCGGACCGATCCTCCGCCGACGCAGCGCGGGCCTCTTCCGTGGCTGTTTCCTGAAGGGACGCCTCAAGGTCGCTGGCCCTGGAGCCCGCATTCCAGCCCGGATCGTTCTCATTACCGCCGGCCTGGAGGCGGGCAAGCCGCTGCCGGGCATCGGGGGAAAGGAGAACCTCGTCCACCGGATCGCCGTTCTCAACCGTGGCCCCGGCCTGGATCTGCCGGTCAGCCCGCCTGTCCTGGACGGCGGTTTCCGGCGCGGCCCGGTCGGCCTCCCCGAAAATGGATCTCAAAGCGGAAAACAGACCACCCCCGGAACCCGTTTGTGCGTCAATCATTTCCACGTCCTCTCGAAAACGCGCCCGGCCGGAGCCCGGCGCACGGGACACCGGCACACGAAGCCCGGGCACACCGAACCAGGGGTGCGAAAAAAGCCGGACCACGACACAAAAGGCCGGACCGACCCCTTCGGGCCATGGCTCAGGAGCATCCCGTAACCATAGCACGACCCTGTGAAAATTCCAGTGTGCAAGTTGTAACCCGCAGGAAAGGCCCGCCGCAGCTGCCGCCGGACGGGGGCCGGGAACTGGCGCCGGGGCGGACCGAAGCCCTTCCAGGACCGGCTCCCGGACCACGCCCCGCACCACTTCCGTGGCACCACACCTTCCGGGGCGCGGGGCACCACACGTTCCGGGGCGCGGGGCACCACAGCGCTGCGCCCGCCCCCCCCCTGATCCCCCGCCTCCCCGGCACCTTTCCGGGACGGCTCCCACACCGCATCCGGGGCCCCCGGCGCGGTTCCCCCGCCCGCCGCCCCGCTTCCGCGCCTCTTTCCGGACACCCCTCACGCTCCGCTACGGGGCCCCTCCCGAGCCCCCGCTCCCTGCTGCTTTCGCACGTCCGCGCGCCCCGCCGGACAGGCCCGGAACGGCCGCTTCGCGTTTTTCAGCTTGTCTGGCGCGCGCTTTTGCTCTTCACTTCCCCGGTTGCGCCCATCCGTCCCCCGCCTGTCCCCACCGCCTGTCCCCGCCGAGTGACCGAGGAACCCCATGAAACGCCTTCTGCTGCCCGTCGTCTGCCTTGTCCTGACCCTTTCGGCCTGCGAGGATTCCGAAGAGGGTGCGCGCGAACAGCAGGCCATCGCCAGCAAGGCGGCCATGATGCAGAACCGGGCGGCCCAGCAGTACAGCGCCCGCAACTCTCTGCAGTACTGGGGCCGCTACCAGGCCAGCTCCGTGCGCGACGACCCCTATGTGGTCCACCTGGACCGGGACACCACCTTCCGGTTTGTGCCGCGGGACGGCGCCACCATCACGGGGATTTACCAGTGGGATCTGTCGGGCTCCAACGTGACCCTCAAGGACGACCGGGACCGGATCATCGCCCGGTTCTTCGTGGGCGAGAACTATATCCGCCGAATCGACAAGGGGCCCTGGGAGGGGCGCATCCTGCGCAAGGTGATGTTCCACCGCCCCCAGCCCTGAGCCCCCGCATCAGGGACGCGAATTAAAATCCGGTAACCCGCGATCCCTTCCGGTTTCCGGGGAAGACAGGTACCATAGTTCCGGCTAGAATCGGCGGGACACCCCGCCTTCCGTCCCGAACCCCCGCAAGAACCAGATAACACCTTGGAATCCCTCACGGACTCTCGAATCATAGCTCCCGGGGCACGCCCGGACGACGCGGACGCCAGCTTGCGCCCGCAGCGCCTGTGCGACTTTATCGGGCAGAAGCGGGCCCGCGAGAACCTGGCGGTCTTCGTCACCGCGGCGAAAGCCCGGGGCGAGGCCATGGACCACGTGCTCCTGCACGGCCCCCCCGGCCTTGGGAAGACGACCCTTGCGCAGATCGTGTCGAAAGAGCTGGGGGTCGGGTTTCGCGCCACCTCGGGGCCCATGCTGGCCCGGGCGGGAGACCTTGCGGCCATCCTCACGAACCTGGAGCCCCGGGACGTCCTGTTCATCGACGAGATCCACCGCATGAACCCGGCCATCGAGGAGGTGCTCTACCCCGCGATGGAGGATTTCCAGCTGGACCTGATCATCGGCGAGGGCCCCGCCGCCCGCAGCGTGCGCATTGACCTGGCCCCCTTCACCCTGGTGGGGGCGACCACCCGCTCGGGCCTTCTGACCACGCCCCTGCGCGACCGGTTCGGCATCCCGCTGCGCCTGGAGTTCTACGAGACGGACGAGCTTGTGGCCATCGTCGAGCGCTCGGCCCGGCTTCTGGACCTGGTCATCACACCGGACGGCGCCCTGGAAATCGCCCGACGCTCCCGGGGAACGCCCCGGGTGGCGGGACGGCTCCTGCGCCGGGTGCGGGACTTCGCCTCGGTGGCGCGGCGCTCGCCGGTGGACGCGTTCGTGGCGGACGCCGCCCTCGCCCGCCTGGACGTGGACAAGGCGGGCCTCGACACCCTGGACAAGACCTACCTGGGACGCATGGCCGGACACTACGGCGGCGGACCCGTGGGCGTGGACACCCTGGCCGCCGCCATGGCCGAGTCCCGCGACACGCTCGAGGACGTGATCGAGCCCTTCCTGATCCAGCGCGGCTTCCTGCGGCGCACCCCCCGGGGCCGGGTCATGACCGATCTCGCCTGGACCCACCTGGGGCTGAAGCCCCCGCCCCCGGGCCCCGACGCCCCGCAGCAGCGCCTGCCCCTGGACGAGGACGAGGACCAATGACCAGCGCCCCCGACTTTCCCGAAGAGTTCTGCCCCTTTTCCGGTGTGTGGCAGAATGGCGCCCACTATTTCCCGGTGCGCGTGAACTGGGAGAACACCGACGCGGCCGGGATCGTGTACCACTCCAACTACCTGAACTACGCCGAGCGCGCCCGCACCGAGGGCCTGCGGCTTCTGGGGGTGTCCCAGACCGCCGCCATCGAGGAGTTGGGCGTTGCCTTTGCGGTCGCCCGGGCCGAAATCGACTACTTCCGCCCGGGGCGCCTGGATGACCTGCTGATTGTCGAGACCACCATCGCCCGGCTGGGCGGGTCCATCATGGACATGGAGCAGACCATCTGGCGCCAGGACGAGCGCCTGGCCACCATCATGGTCCGGGTCGCCTGCGTCACCGTCGAGGGCATGAAAGCCACCCGCATTCCGCCTCCCCTTCGGGCACTCATGAAGGATCTCGTTTCCGCCTAGCCCCGGGTTCCCGCCCGGGCCCGGCTCCCCCGGTCCCGGAACGCCCGGCGTTCCCCCCTTCCACCACCTCCGGCAGAATCGAAAAACAGGACAGACCATGGACCTTATTTTCGCAGAGCCCCTTTCCCATCTCCTGCCCCACCTCGCGACCGCCGCGATGGACACGGCCCGCGAGGTTCTCACCTCGCCCGCCGCCGGGCTGGACAGCCTTCTGAACCCGGGCCTGGATATCCAGAGCGGGCCCCGCTCCCCGGTCGCGGCCCCCAGCCTGCCGGTGGAGAGCGCCACCCTGCCCGGAGCACCCCTCTCGGCGGGCATGGCCCCGGCCGCGCTCGGCACCCATGAGCTTTCGGTCCTGTCCCTGTTCCTGTCGGCGGACTGGGTCGTGAAGATCGTCATGGTACTGCTGATCATGGCCAGCATCTGGTGCTGGACCATCATCTTCGAGAAGTTCCTGAAGCTGCGCGAGATCAACAACAGCGCCGACCGCTTCGAGGAGCACTTCTGGTCCGGCGGCTCCCTCGAGGATCTCTACAACCGCATCGGCACCCACCCCCGGGATCCCATGAGCGCGATCTTCGTTGCGGGCATGCGGGAGTGGCGCCTGTCCATGAAGAGCCGCCCCGGCGCCCACGGCGGCCCCCAGCCCCACCTGGCCCAGCGCATCGAGCGGGTCATGGGCCTGACCCTGAACCGGGAAATCGACCTGGTGGAACGCCGCCTGACGTTCCTTGCCTCCACCGGCTCGGTGGCCCCGTTCGTGGGCCTGTTCGGCACGGTCTGGGGCATCATGAACAGCTTCTCGGCCATCGGGCACTTCCAGGACACCAGCCTTGCCACGGTGGCCCCGGGCATCGCCGAGGCCCTGTTTGCCACCGCGCTCGGGCTTCTGGCCGCCATCCCGGCGGTGATCGCCTACAACAAGCTGTCCTCCGAGGTGGACCGCTACGCCGGTCGCCTGGAAACCTTCCAGGGCGAGTTCTCGGCCATCCTCAGCCGCCAGCTCGACGAGCAGGGGGACTGACCCATGGGCGCTCCCCTGACGTCCCGAGGGTCCGGCGCGCGCGGCCGCCGCTCCCGCCGCATGATGAGCGACATCAACGTCACGCCCATGGTGGACGTGATGCTGGTTCTGCTGATCATCTTCATGGTGACCGCGCCACTGCTGACCACGGGGATCAAGGTTGACCTGCCCCAGGCCAGCGCCCAGAAGCTGAAACAGCAAAAACAGGCCCTGACCATCTCCATTGATGCGAAGGGGCACCTGTACTTCCAGGATCTGCGGCGCAACACCGCCGAGGAACTGGTCGCCAGCGTGCGCGAAGCCATGATCGGCGATCCGGAAGCCCGGATCTACCTCCGTGCGGACGGCTCCCTGCCCTACGCCCGGGTCATGGAGGTCACGGGAATGATGCGCGACGCCGGCATCGATCAGGTCGCCCTGATCACGGTTCCGCCCAAAACTGCCCCCGGTCCGGCGCGGCCGCGCTGATCTGAAAAACGCTCGGGAAGCCTGTCTTCATGAAACGCGCTTTTATCCTGTCGGCTCTCTTTCACCTTGCGCTGCTCGCCCTGCTGATCCTGGGCGTGCCCCTGCACCTGCCGACCCGAGACGAGATCCCGGAAGAAAGCTTCGAAATCGTCGATCTGGTGGAGATCGGCGACGAGAACACGTCCCTGTCGGAGGCGCTGCGGCCCAAGGAAAAGGAGCCGGAGCCCGAACCCGTGCCCACACCGCCTCCGCCCCAGCCCCAGCCGCCGAAGCCCGAGCCTCCCAAGCCCGAACCTGTGGTGACCCCGCCGGCCCGGCCGCAGCCGCCCGAGCCTGCGCCGCCCCAGGAAACGGACGACGCGCCCGACGAGGCCCCCGTGGTCCAGGCGCCGCCCAAGCCCGTGCGCAAGCCGCCCGAGCCCAAGCCGCAGCCCCAGAAGCCCGCGCAACCCACGCCGGAGAAGCCCAAGACCGAAAGCTCGCTGGATGCCTGGATGAAGGCCAACCAGGAGACCCCGGACAAGACGCAGGAGACGCCGCGGGAGGTTCCCTCCCCCACGCGCGGCGGGCGGATTTCCGAGAAGCTCACGGCGACGGATCTGGCCGCGCTCAAGTACCACGTGGAGAAGGAATGGCGTCTCCCCGGGGACGGCTATGCCTACGAGGGCATGGTGGTGGAGGTGATCGTCAAGACCACCGCCACGGGCGAGGTGCTGTCCGTCGAGGCTCTGCGGGATCCGACCCTGGGATACGATCCGCTCTACCAGGCCTTTGTCTCGTCTGCCGAGAGGGCGGTGCGGTTTGCAAGCCCGCTGCCTGTTCCGCCGGGCAAGGAATCGGTGTATGAAAACGGGATCCGCTTCCAGTTCTCACCCCGGGGGCTCTCCCTGCGATAACCGGGCCACACCCCGCGAAAACCGGGGCCCGCCCTGCGACACAACGATGTGACGACGGATGACGCTTTCAAGGAAAGGAAACCCGCGATGATCCACACCAGGCGCTTTCGAGACCGGCTCCCGATCCGCATGCTGTGCGTTCTCCTGGCGCTGTGCGCCACCGCCGTGCTCCTGCCTGCGGGGGCGCGTACCGCGCTCGCCCAGGACATGCCCACGGTCTACATTGACCGGCACTCGGCGGAAGCCCTGCCGATTGCCGTGCCGGCCTTTGCGGGAGGCGCCGACCCCCTGGCCGCCCAGACAGGCTCGGACATCGCGAACGTCATCACGAACGACCTGAACGGCTCGGGCGACTTCCGGGTGATCGACCGCAACGCCTATGTCGAGACCCTGCCCAGCATGGAGGCCAAGCCCAACTTCCCGGGCTGGCGCGCGCTCTCCGCCCGGGCCCTGGTCCAGGGCGAGGTCTCGGCCCAGCCCGACGGCCGCCTGAAGGTGGCCTTCCGCCTGTGGGACACGGGAACCGGCGAGCAGATCGTCGGGCGCTCCCTCATGACCCAGCAGGACAACTGGCGCCGGGTCGCCCACATCATCGCCGACGAGATCTACAAGGCCATCACCGGCGAGGCGGGCTATTTCGACTCCCGCATTGTCTACGTGGCCGAGAGCGGACCGAAGAACAACCGGGTGAAGCGTCTGGCCATCATGGACCAGGACGGCGCCAACAACCGGATCCTCACCAGCGGGGATTCCCTGGTGCTGACCCCGCGGTTCTCGCCCACGTCCCAGGAAATCACGTACCTGAGCTACTACAACAACACCCCCCGGGTGTACCTGTTCAACATTGAGACGGGGCGGCGCGAGATGCTGGGAGACTTCCCCGGCATGACCTTCGCCCCGCGCTTCTCGCCGGACGGCAACAAGATTGTTCTGTCCATGGCCAAGGACGGGCGCACCGACATCTGGGTGATGGACCTGCGCTCGCGGCAGTCCCGCAAGCTGACGGACACGCCCTACATTGACACGTCGCCCTCGTACTCGCCGGACGGCCAGCGCATTGTGTTCAACTCGGACCGCTCCGGAGCCCAGCAGCTCTACATCATGAACGCGGACGGCTCGAACCAGCAGCGCATCAGCTTCGGCAGCGGCCGCTACGCCACGCCGGTCTGGTCGCCCCGGGGTGACTTCATCGCCTTCACCAAGATGAAGGGCGGGCGCTTCTACATCGGCGTCATGCGCCCCGACGGCGGGGACGAGCGCATCCTCTCCGAGGGTTACCTGGTGGAGGGCCCGTCCTGGTCCCCCAACGGCCGTGTCCTGACCTTCTTCCGCCAGGAGGCGGGGGCCGGCGTGCGGGTGTGCACCATCGACCTGACCGGTCGGGTCGAGCGCGTCGTGCCCACCCCGACCGAGGCCTCGGACCCGGCCTGGTCGCCGATCCTGCCCTGATCCGGCGTGTGCCCCCGGAAACGGGGGCACCCAACGCCCCGGGCAGCGCGCCCAACAGCGCCCCGGGCAGCGGGGCCATCCATAGCCCCCCAAGCAGCCCCCCCGGCAGCCCCTCATCCCGGCCTGACCGGCGGGCCCGGGGCAGAGCGCCCCCTCCCGATCCCGCAGCGTCCCCAGCCCCGGCCGGCCTGAACGGCAGCACCCCGAGTGCCCGGACCAACTGGCCTTACCGGCCCCCCGGCACCGGCGAACTCCCCCGGATCCACCCGAACCCCATTCGCCGCCAGGGCCCCGAACGCAGCCGGGCCCACAGCCTGACCGGTGCCCCCTCCCGGTCCACCCGACCCGCCCAAATCCCCCAGCCGCCGATTCGTCCCCCGGGGCCCGAAATGCCCCCGGACCGCGCCCTGCACCCCAAAGACAGCCGGATCCGGATCGCGCCCGCCCCGCGTGCACGCAACGCCCGGCGGCACCACACCCTATGGGAGAGGGTTTGATGGCAGAAAACCGGCCCTCATACCGGTGCTGCATACCGGCCACGCGCGCCGCGCACATCCGGAAGGCAGCGCGGATTTTGGACCCCGGCTCCGGAACCGGCCCGGATATGCGTGAGCCTGAAGAAAGCCTCCCGAGCCACACGCCGGAGGCGAATCGCTCGCCATCCGGTCAAAACACCCCGGGCAGACACCTAAACCCCTGTTTTTAAACCGGACACCCCTCGCGGGTGAACACAACCTTGAAATGTAGCGCCAAGCAAACGCTACCTGATAAATTATACTGATATAACAATGCCTTATTGGGCAAAATAGGTTGTTTCTCCTGTGCGAAGCGAATAAAAAAAAGTGGGATCAGGAGGTGTATGACGGCATCGTGCCCCCCGTGCCTTGTGATCCCGCATATCGGACAACAAGGAGAAAACAATGGGAGAAAACCAGGATCGCAAGGTCCAGATCGTTGTCGCCGACCCCTCGGCGCTGGGACTTCTCGGGCTGACGGTGGTTACCGCTGTCGCCGCGTCCCAGAAGCTCGGGGTCACCCAGGGTCTGTCTTTCGTCATCGTGTGGGCGATTTTTCTCGGTGCGGTCGCGCAGCTTGCCGCGTCCATGTACGACTTCAACCACAACAACCTCTTTGGCGCCATCGTGTTCGGCGCCTTTGGTCTTTTCTGGCTGGGCGTGTCCTCGTGCTGGGCGATCAGCCTGGGCGCCTTTGGCCCCGAGCTTGCCGCCTCCGTTGACCCCCGCCAGATGGGCTTCGCGTTCCTGGTGTTCCTGGTCTTTGCCCTTGCGGGCACGGTCATCGCCAGCGAGCTGAACAAGGTTCTGTTCATCGACATGATGGTGATTGACGTTCTGCTGTTTGCCCTGACGGTCAACGCTCTCGGCTTTGGCGGAACCTGGGCGGGCCCCCTCGCGGCCTGGTCCGAGGTGGGTGTGTCGGCGATCTCGCTCTACGCCTGCTGTGGTGCGTTCCTGAACAAGTTCTACGGCCGCTCGATCCTGCCCATGGGCGCGCCCCCGAGCCTGCTTGGCCGCTGAGGCCACGCCGTTGCCCCGGGGAGACCGTCACGGCTCTCCCCGGCTTCGGGCCCCCGCGCGGGTCCAGCCCGGTCTTCCGGGCATCGCCCCGGCCCCACCCGACCTTCCGGCCCCGGCCCGGTCCCCGGGCCCGACCTGTCAGAGACCGCCCGAACAGGCGTTCATATAGCCAAGCCGGATCGCCCTCACCCGGCTGGCCATCACCCCCAGCATTGTGCGCGACAGCACCGCACACAGGCGGCCATTCTCGGCCATGCGGCTGCGCAACTCCCGGGCATCCAGGTTGATGGCCCGCACCGACGTGTGGGCAATCCCGTCGAACTCCCAGATGTAGGGCTCGATGAGCCAGGACCAGCCCAGCACCTCGTTGCCGCTCACGTACTCGATCGGGGTGAACCGCCCCCCGTGCCCCTGGAAGCCTACAGCCACGGTTCCCTCCAGAAGCAGGAACAGGCAGTCCGCCGGCATGCCCTCTTTCAGAAGCACGATGCCCGGAGGAACGCTCTCGATTGTTGCGATATCCTCCAGCTCCAGCAGGAGGTCGGCATCCAGCGACTCCAGGACAGCGTGGCTGCGCAAGAGCTTTGCGATTTCCCTGGCTCTTGTCATGGTCTCATTTCCCCCTATTCCCCCTATGCGAATGAAGGCGCCCACAAATCGGCTTTCCGCCCCTCACCGGGACTGCTAGAGTGCGCAGCCATGGGCAGGGCCCCGGCCGACAGGCCAAGGGGCAGGCGCCCCACCCCCGCAGGAGAAAAGCTCCCCGGAGCCCCGTTCCGGCCTCCGGCACACCTCACAACGCCCCCTGCACACGCCCGCTCCCGCCCAGGGGAGCCCGAGTGCGGGACATCTGCCAGTTTTTAATTCTTCCAGTAAGGCACACCTTGACACGACTTGCCAGCGAAAGAAAAAGCCGCCCGGTACACAAAACCGGACTCACCCGGGGCGGCCCGGCCGGAGGCATCCAGCGGTGCGCGTAGACCTGTTTGATTTCAATCTTCCGCGGGAGTGCATTGCGGACCGGCCCGTCTCGCCCCGGGATTCGTCGCGCCTCCTCCATGTCCCGGCCCAGGGCCCGTTCGGGGACCATATCTTCCGCACCCTGCCGGATCTGCTCGATCCCGGTGACCTTCTGGTGCTGAACGACACCCGGGTGATTCCGGCGCGCCTCCAGGGACGCATCGGCGACGGAGCCATCGAGGTCACGCTCCACTTCCAGGAAAGCCCGGACACCTGGCGCGTGTTTGCGAGGCCCGCGAAAAAGCTCCGCCCCGAGCGCACTGTCCACTTCGGTGACGACCTGAGCGCGTCGCTGATCGAGCGCGGCGAGGGCGGCGATGCGGTGCTGAGGTTCTCCCTGTCCGGCGAGGCCCTGACAGCCGCCATCCGCCGTCTGGGGCACATTCCCCTGCCCCCCTACATGGGCCGCGCGGATGACGCCCGGGACCGCACCGACTACCAGACCGTCTACGCCCGCCACGAGGGCGCGGTGGCCGCCCCCACCGCCGGGCTCCACTTCACAGACGCCGTCTTCGAGGCCCTGGCCGCAAAAGGAATCGGTCACACCACCGTCACCCTGCACGTGGGGGCCGGAACCTTCCTGCCCGTCACCGCGGACGACACCCAGGACCACCGCATGCACGCCGAGCGCGGCATCATCAGCGCCGAGGCCGCCCAGGCCATCCGCACCGCCCGCCAGCGCGGGGGACGCATCGTGGCCGTTGGCACCACAAGCGCCCGCCTTCTGGAAAGCGCCTGCGACGACCAGGGGAACCTGGGCCCCTGGGAGGGCCAGACACGCCTGTTCCTGACGCCGGGCAGCCCCATCCGGGTGGTGGACCGGCTCCTGACCAACTTCCACCTGCCCCGCTCCACCCTGTTCATGCTGGTGAGCGCGTTTTGCGGGCTGGAGCGGATGCAGGACGCCTACCGCCACGCCGTTGAGTCGGGCTACCGCTTCTATTCCTACGGGGACGCCTGCCTGCTGGACCGGGATCCGGCCGCGCCCCGGTCTCCCCTTCCCCGCCCGGAGGACACACCGTGAGCGCCTTTTCCCTCGAGATCCTGAGCACGGACGGACGGGCCCGCCGCGGACGGCTCCAGACCGCGCACGGGCCCGCCGAGACCCCGGCCTTCATGCCGGTGGGAACGGCCGCCACCGTCAAGGCCATGACGGTCGAGGCCGTGGCCTCCACCGGGGCCGAGATCGTTCTCGGGAACACCTATCACCTCATGCTGCGCCCCACCGCCGAGCGCGTCGCCCGGCTGGGCGGGCTGCACCGGTTCATGGGCTGGAAAGGGCCGATCCTGACAGACTCCGGGGGCTTCCAGGTCATGAGCCTCTCGAAGTTCACGACCCAGTCCGAGGACGGGGTGACGTTTGCCTCCCACATTGACGGCTCGCGCCACCTTCTGTCCCCGGAACGGTCCATGGAGATCCAGAACCTCCTGGACGCCACCATCACCATGGCCTTTGACGAGTGCCCGCCCCTGCCCCTGGAAGAGCGCCGCCTTGCCGAGAGCATGCGCCGCTCCATGCGCTGGGCCGAGCGCTCCCGGGCGGCCTTCGTGCCCCGGCCGGGGTACGCCCTGTTCGGCATCAACCAGGGCGGCATCTCGCCCGAGCTGCGGGAGGAAAGCGCCCGCGCCCTGGTCTCCATCGGGTTCGAGGGCTACGCCATCGGCGGGCTTGCGGTCGGCGAACCCCAGGAGGACATGCTGCGCACCCTGGACGTCACGGTACCCTTCCTGCCCGCCGACAAGCCGCGTTACCTGATGGGTGTGGGCCGACCCGAGGATCTGGTCGAGTCCGTCCGCCGGGGCGTGGACATGTTCGACTGCGTGCTGCCCACCCGCAGCGGCCGCACGGGCAAGGCGTTCACCCGCCGGGGCGAGATCAACATGCGCAACGCCCGCCACCGGGACGATCCCCGCCCCATCGAGGAGGGCTGTTCCTGCCCCGCCTGCCGGAGCTTCTCGCGGGCCTACATTCACCACCTGATCCGGGCCCAGGAAATCCTGGGGGCCATGCTTCTGACCTGGCACAACATCCAGCACTATCAGGATCTGATGGCCGACCTGCGCCGGGCCATTGAAAACCAGTCCCTGGAGACATTCGTCCGGGACTTTCACGCCACGCTGAACCTGGGGGATATCGAGCCCCTCGAGGGCGGATTCCCCCCCTGACCGGAGGGGGCCCGACCGGCGCCGGCGCTCAACGGGCACCAGAGGAAGGGAGTTGCGCTGGACAGGGAACGGGGCGCACCGGGATAACGGCGCCGGACCGGGGCCAGACGGTGGCACACACACAGAGAGAGGCCCCGTCAGGACCGGCGCCCCGCCGGCCCTCACCCGGGCCCAAAGACAGACAGACCGAAGCCGGGCCAGGGGCGCACCGGGATACCGGCGCCCCACCCGACACCGCCCTCAGCGCCGGGCCTGCCCCGTGTGGCGAATCGCCTCCGGCTCCCGGTCCTTTGCAAACCAGGGGACCGCGGTCGCAACCATGTCCACAATGTCCAGATACCGGGGCTGCCACCCCAGAACCGTGCGCGCCTTCTCGGCCATGGCGTAGAGGGCCGCCGGATCGCCCTCGCGCCGGGGCCCGGGCGTGACCGGAACCGGATGCCCGGTCGCTTTCTCCACCGCATTCAGAAGCTCAAGAACGCTCACGCCCCGGCCGGTAGACAGGTTGAACGCGCCCGAGGATCCCCCCGCGCACAGGTAGTCCATCGCGCGCAGATGGGCGTCCGCAAGATCGCAGACATGCACATAGTCCCGGATCGCCGTCCCATCGGGGGTGGGGTAGTCGGTTCCGAAAATCCGGAAACCGGGCCCCAGGCCCAGCGCCGCCTGGATTGCCAGAGGAATGGCATGGGTCTCGGGATCATGGCTCTCGCCGATCTCGCCCTCGGGGGAGCTCCCGGCCGCGTTGAAGTACCGCAAAGCCACCCACTTCAGACCATAGGCCCGACCGTAATCGGCCAGGGCCTCCTCAACCACCAGCTTCGTGCGCCCATAGGGGTTGATGGGCGCCTTGGGGGCGTCCTCGGAAAGGGGCAGGCACTCGGGCAGCCCGTACACCGCGCACGAGGACGAGAAGATAACGCCCTCAACGCCGTGCCGGCTCAGCGCGTCAAGCAGACACAGCGAGCCCGTCACGTTGTTCCCATAATAACGGGCCGGATCCGAAACCGACTCCCCCACATAGGTGAAGCCCGCAAAGTGCATGGCGTACCGGGGCCGCCATGTCTCCAGAACCCGGTCCAGAAAGGCCGCGTCCCGGATATCACCGCGCTCAAGAGGGCCCCAGCGCACAAAGTCCTCGTGTCCGTACACCAGATTGTCGATCACCACGGGCGTATACCCGGCCCGGGCCAGCGCCTTGCACGTGTGCGCCCCAATATAACCGGCGCCACCCGCCACAAGAACCGCGCACTTCTGCATCACTGCCCTCCTCAATCCGGTGACAGACAAACGGGCGTGTCCCCGGAAGACCAAATCTTTTCCAGACTAGCCTGGAACCGATCACAACAGAAGTATCAGCCGCAAAACTTTGCTCATTTTCCCGGGGACAGTCCCTCGCGGAACCGCGGCACCCCACGGTGGGCCCGCACACCACACCCGCCCCGCCGACGGAGCCTCCCGAATTGCCGGGAGACCGGACTGCGCCACAACCCGAGCGGAACACCGTCTCCCCCCTTTTTCCGGCCCCGCGACCCCCGGTCGGGACCACGAAAAAAGGCGGCTCCCGAAGGAGCCGCCCGCTCGGATCCGAAGACCCAGGTCTTGCCCGCCGGATCCGAAGATCCGGGGTGTTACCACTTGTACATCACACGAGCGGTACCGCCGTAGCTTTCGCGCTGGCCGACGGAGCCCTGGAAGCCGGCACCGACCGACAGGTTCTCCATCGCGGCCCACTGGACACCGAGTTCGCCGATGCCCGTGTGGCCCTTGACGTCGATCTCGGGGATCTTCGCCACGTTGGACGAGCCGACCATGCGGGCCGTACCCTTCTGGGTGCCGTCGAACTCGTACTCCCACGCACCGCCAACATAGCCCTTAAGGGTGGGCATGAAGTTGTGCGACAGGCGAACACCGACGCGGGACCGGGCCGACAGGGAGCCGTCAAAGTTCAGCTCTTCACCGACCGAGTTCTCGACCGTGTCCGAACCCATGTGGGTGAACAGACCCTTCACGTACACGTCGGCCTGACCGTCCTGCCAGGTGTCAACCAGCATGCCGACCCCGATGTGACCGCCCACGTAGATGGCGCTCGTGTCGAAGTTGGTCATCGACTGCTGACCCTTGTAGTCCGAGTCCACCGAACCCGCACGAACCGAGGCCTCGGCGTACAGGCCGTTGCAGAAGCTGTCGTGACGGACAACCACCGCACCGCCGTAGTAGTTGGTGTCGGCCTTCCCGTTGAACGCACCGCGCCAGGCGAAGGCGTTGTTCAGGTCGTAGTCACCCCAGCCGGCCTCGAACAGGACACCGACCGTCGTGCGACCGTACTCGTGGTCGAGAGCGACACCGGGACCGGCCGCCAGGCTGAAGCCCGTGCCCGAGACATCCGAGCCGGTCTTCACCTTGGAGTGGCCACCGCCGACGCTCACCATGGCGACGGGCTGCATGCCCTTGGCCGGGTTGTAGGCGCCCAGCGGAAGCGCGTTGTCGAACGCATCCACCAGAAGATCCTGACCCTGGTTCACCAGAGTCTCGGCCGCCGTGCGGGCCTGGAGCGCGGACTTGCCAAGATCGGCCGCCAGTCCGGTGAACTCGGCAACCACCGAGTCTTTGGTGCCCCAGTCGATGGTCTTGTCACCGTTGTCGTCGATGCCGTACGAGACCTTGTACGCACCCTCGATGAAGCCGCGCTGAGCCCAGGACCGGGCCTCGACGGACGCAGACGCATTCTCAGCAAACGTCTTGCCGTTGATGGTGGACAGGTCCGAGTTGATGGTGTCGATCAGCGTGAGACGCGGATTGTGGACACCGTCCTTCGCGTAGGCCTTGCGCAGGGTTTCCATCCCGTCGGTGGAGCCCAGAGCCTGGGTCAGATCCACGGAGCCCATGGTGTCGAAGCTCACGACCGGAGCCTGGCCGCCCACAACTTCCAGAACCACCACGCCGTTGCCACCCCTGTCGGTGACCAGCTTGTTGGCGTTTCCGGCGCTGTCGTTGGCGTAGCGCTGGCCGTCGAACTCCTTCATCCACGCGTCCGCAAAGCCGACCTGACCGGGCAGGTCATTCGACAGGTGACCCGTGAACTTCGTCACGTGCAGCGCTGTCGAGGCACCCGAGACCGTCGTGTTGGTCAGGCGGGCCGAGGTGTGCGTGCCGCGGAACATCTCGCCCACTTCCAGGTTGCCGCCAAAGGCATAGTTGTCGGCACCCGTGGTGGTCGTGGTGTTCTGGTCACCGTTCAGGGCCAGCCACGAGCCGGACTTGATGGCGAGGGTGTTGAAGGCGACGCCCGCAACCGTCTTGTCGTTGACATCACCCGACATGGCTCCGGTGAAGTCGAGGGTCGTGGAGGTCCGCTGGGCAGCGATTTCGATCCACTCGCCCGACGGCGTGTTGGTGGTCTCGACCGAGATCGCGCTGGCCCAGAGGTTGGCCTGGCCGCGGTCGCCTTCCGAGTTGTCCACCCGCACAACCATGTCTTCCGCGCCCTTGTACCGGTTGTCCACGATGGACAGGGTACCCGGAACGGTCAGGTCGCGAAGATCCGTGTCGGTCTCGGTCACCAGCAGACGGCTGTTGTCGATCACCCAGTCCTTGCGGATATCGAAGCTGTCGATCTTCAAGGTCAGGTAGGTCTTGCCCGTGCTGTCCTTCTCGATGGCCGTGGTGTAGGTGGCGTCGGCGACGTTCCCGAAGGTGTCCCCGATGGTCCCCGCACCCGAGTGGGTCGTGAAGGTGGAGCCGTTCGACAGGTTGACCAGCTTCACCTTCTCCCCGATCCGGAGGTTGTCCGCACCCAGCAGGGCAACGCCGGTGGCCGTGTTGGTCTTGACGCCGTAGCCGGTCTTGGTGATGTCCCCGTTCACGTTCAGGATCTGGGGCAGGGTATCCATGGTCGCAGCCGCCTGATCCACGTGGCGGAGGTTCGCCACATCCAGAGCCATCACGCGACCGGACGCATCCACCTGGTCGTAGACGTCGGTGGTGGTTCCACCCGCCGTCGAGGACTGGGTCACCAGCATCGTGTTGGCCTTGTTCACACGCGCGTCACCGAAGCCGTCCACCGCGTTGGCCGCGTAGAGGTAGGCCTGGCTGTTGCTCTGGTTCCAGGTGAACAGACGGCTGTTGTCCTGGGAGTTCACGCTCAGCGTCGCACCGCGGGTCGCACCCAGCGTGGTGAAGCCCACGTTGTACTGGGAAGCGGTGGTCGCCGCGTTCTTGTTGAGGTTGACGGTGAAGTCCTCACCCGCTGCCACAACGTTGGTTGCGCTCACAGAGGCGGTACCATTGTTGCGCAGGATATTCAGGGTGTACCCCGTGCCTCCGGCCTTTGTGCGCAGGTACGTGGTCCCAACCGAGACACCGCCCCCCTTGACGTCGGTCCCGGCGCCGGTGGTCTTGGTACCGGAGATCACACCACCTGCGGAATTCGCGGTCAGGATCAGCGTGTTGGACTTGAAGCTGACGCTACCGGCCGCGGTGTTCGCACCGGTCGCACCGTCACCGCCCTGCATCGCCATGTCCCCGACGATGACCACATGACCGTCGCGACCACCGATGTTGGCATCATAGGTGACGTTACCCGCGGTACCGCTGGTTCCGCCGTTGGCCGCCGCGGTGTTACCCGCAATCAGCTGGAACTGGTTGCCGTAGTAGGCGGCGTTCTTGTTGACGTTGACAACAACGTTACCACCCTTGCCACCGGTCTTGCTGGTCGCACCCGCGCCCGCGTTACCACCGTAGAAGTAGCTGACGCTGGAGCCGGTCACACCGGAGATCTGGAACGTGCCCACGTTGATGGTCACGTCCGCGGCACTGGCTCCCGCGGCGGTCGCCGTGGCGTCGGTTCCCTTGCCGCCATTGAATTTGACAGTCCGGGCACCAAAGACGCGGTCCACCGTAACCTTCAGCGCACCACCGTCACCGCTCTTGCCCGTGGCCGTGGCAACCGGCGTGGCGCCACCGTCTCCGGACCTACCGGAAGACCGCTGGGAGAAGATCATGTCGCGCTTCACATGAAGGTCGACAAAACCGCCGTTACCGGCGTTCCCGGTGGAGTTCGCAAGAGCCGAGCCACCCTTGCCCGAGTCCACAAAAGACGTGGCCGTACCAAGGTAGTCGCGGTCCATAACGATCCGTGCGTCACCCGAGTCACCACCGTTACCGGCGTTGACGATCGTGGCGTGCCCGCCCACGTTACCACCCGTGGTCGCGGTCGCCGGCGGTGCGACGGAGTCACTGACCGGAACCACCACAGCGGTACCGATGGACGCGCCCGCCAGGGCGACGACGTCCGAATAGAAGTGGGCGTTGAGGTCACCACCCCGGCCAGCCTTGGATCCGGCTCCGGACGTGGTTGTGGCGGTCGACGATCCTGCGATACCACCGTCACCGGCGGCGAGCTGGAAACCGTCGGCAATGTAGGCAATGCCCATAACGGTCAGGGTCGCATCACCGCCGCGGCCGGCCATGCCAAGACCGGTGGAGTTACCACCGTCACCGCCGAACACCTGGAAGTTCGACCCGGCGTTCTTGTTGACCGAGTCAATGGCTCTCTCGGTGCGGGTCAGCTTGCTGCCGAAGGTGTAGGTACCGGTACCGGCGTTACCACCGACACCATCGCCCGAATCACCCGCCTTGCCCGGGTCAATGGTGGTCCAGCCTTCCAGCGTGGCCATCTTGCCCACGGTCAGGGTGCTGTTACCGCCGTCGCCACCCGTTCCGGCCAGAGCAGCCGAGCCGGTCCCACCGGCACCGCCACCGAAACCGTACACGCGGAACAGGCCCGTTGCGTAGGGGTTGCCGGTGTGGGCGTCGATGCCCACGGTGAGGGTGTCGTCAAACTCCAGCACCAGATCACCACCGCGTCCACCGGTGCCACCCTTGACGCTCGCGCCGGCGGCACCGCCGACACCACCGCCACCGGCGTAGGAATCGAAGCCACCGTAGGCGGTCGCGGCCCCACCGGCGGTCAGCGTGTAGGAACCACCGCCACCACCCGATCCGCTGGCGTTGCTTCCATTGCCACCGCTACCGGCCTGGGCTGCAAACCCGAACAGGGCAACGTTCGCGGTCGCATGCGCCTTGTTACCGGCGGTAAAGCCCTTCTTGTAGACCTCCGTAACGCTACCGCCCTGGCCGCCCTTGCCCGAGCCGGCACTGGCGCCACCGCTACCGGCATTCCCTCGGAAACCGCCGTACGTTGTGCTATTGCCAGCAACACCCAGATTGGCACCGGTGATGATCACCGTGTCGTTGTAGGTCGCGACGACACTGCCACCGGCGCCACCGTTTCCGGTGCCTCCGGCTCCAACAGCGCCACCGAGGCCAGCCGCAAGGCTGCGGGCACCGTACACGGTCAGCGTTGAATTGTAGGTTTCCGTCAGGGAACCACCGGCCCCGCCAGACCCGGCGAGAGCCGCGGTCACCGCACCACCGGATCCTGCGGACATGGTCTGCAGCCCCTGGAGGCTGGTCGCCGACGAGCCGATGGTCACCGCGCCGCCGTGGGTCACAACGGTCGAACCACCGTTACCACCGTTACCACCGTTGCCGACACCACCCGCACCGGCAGTCACCGCGTACCCGCCCAGAATGCTGGTGGCTCCGGTCACGTTCACGGTGGTCAGGCCACCGTTGCCGCCAACGCCCGTGGTCGCCGAGGCCGACGTGGCCGCTCCGGCACCACCGTTCAGGGCACCGAAGGAAACGCCGAGCATTCTCTTGCCGCTCGTGTCTGTATTCCCGACGGTCAGGTTCCCGCCGATATTGAAAACGGTGTCTCCCGTGTTGCCACCATTGCCGCCCGTGGCGCTGCCCGCACCGGCGCTCACGCCTCCGGCGTTGTAGTTCACCACGTTGGCAAATGTCCCGGCGGTGGCGAGGTCCGCAGCCAGCGTCGAGTCAATGGTCAGGCTGCCCGTCTGGCTGTAGCCAGCGGACGCCCCGGCGGACGCATTGGTCGCACCGGTCGCGGTTGCACCCGCGCCTGCCGCCACCGTCAGAAGACCCGTTCCGGGCGTCGCACCCGCGGCGGCCACGTAGGCTCCGCCAATCTTCAGGTCACCCGTGATGGAGACCGAGGCCGATCCGGCCTTCATGATGCTTGCCGCGTTACCGGCGCCGCCCGTGATCAGGATACTGGTCACCCGATCGGTCGCTGCGGCTGCAGGGTTAAACGCACCGGTCCAGGACGCGGCACCACCGTTACCCACGGTCCCGGCCGCGCCACCTGTCACCGTCAGGGTGTCAGTATTTCCCAGCGGAGCATAGGCCGGCGTTGTGGGGCCAAGGCTGTTGGCCGTTGTGCTGGGAGTCACGTTCACACTGGCGCCATCCACCGAGGTGCTCGGCACCGTGGCCGTCGGGCTGGCGGCGTTACCCCAGGTCCCCAGACCGCCGTTCGTTCCTGCTGTGCTGGAGCCGGCACCACCCGTCACCGTATAGACCGCAGCCCGGGCGTCTCCCGCCGAAAGCGCCGGGACGGCCAGGGCGAGTGCGAGTGCCGAGGCAACGACTCCGCTTCTCCTGATCGAAACCTTCATATTTCTAACCCTCTTTCCTTGTTGTCCGGGCTGAAAAACCCAAAACGGTCCGCACTCGAGGTGCGTTCGAGAATTACTCCTCTGTCGACTGGGATATCCCGAAAACATCGCACACTCAAGAAGTGCATAATGGACCTCGTGCTATTTTTTCACCATGTTGTAAATTAGCAACAGTTCGCCTCATGGTTTTAACACCATAAATGGCGGAAATCCTCGTGATTTAGCGGCCCCTCACTGGAGATAGGGCCCGGCGCCAAATCCGAAATGGCATAGCCTTTCGCATAAGGACCACAGAACACTGGATTTGAAAGGGTTTTCTGAAGGGCAAAAACAGCGACATCCGAATCGCGGCCCCGGGCTGCGACGAATCGATCCTGGCAAAGATCACAACCTTGGCGAACGCAGTTTGAAACAGTACCGGGACCGCGAGGAATGCAACCCGTTTTAGGTGCAGGTTTTCACCACCACCTGAGGGCGATTTGAGCCCTCATTGAGCCCACCCGCAGAGCCCGGGCACCCGGAACACAGTGGTGTCCGGATACCATATTGGCGCCGGGAAGCAGGCATGGAAGTGGCGTTTCGGAGGACGGTTCTGCAGAGGTCACGGAGGTGCGGGGAGCCCCGCAGGGGAGCGGGGCAAAGCGGCCGAAGCGGACCCCGGGGACGCGGGGCAAGGCGTCCGAAGCAGCCTCCCAGGACGCGGGGAAAACGGTGCCCAAACATCACGGGCCGCGGCACCGGGCCCCCGCCCTGACCACGCACACAAGGCCCCGCTGTGACGACGCGCGTGGAATACGGGGCGGCACCCGGGAACCCTGATCTCCCTCGGCCGGCTCCTGTCCGAGCCTGCCTTCTGTCGTCCCCTGGGCGGGCTCTCACCGATGGGCCGGCACCCGACCAGCGGGACCGGAATACGGGGCACCGCTACCATCCGGGTGCCCGGCCTCATCGCGACGGAGCCGAGCGCTCCCGTCCGCCCCCACGGCGGCGGCACCCGGGAACCCTGGCATGAGCGTGAGGCCGCATCGGAAAGCTCCCTCTGTGGAGAACCCCGCTGCCAGCCCTTTCCTGCCCGAGCCACCCCCTGCCCGCCCCCACCGCTCGCCCTAAAAAGCGCGCCCAAAATGCGGGCACAAAAAAAGGCGGCTCCCGAAGGAGCCGCCTGCCGGACCCGAGGACCATGAGGGCCCCGACCCGCCGAATCCGGCAATCTTTCATCCTTTTCACCGGACCATCCGGAGACCTCCGGCGCCCGGCCCGACAGCCCGCGACGCGTCCGCGCCGGGGCACCGAAGACCGCGGGACCATCTGCCCCCGCGCTCCTTCGTGACCTCGGGCACGCCGGCCCGGGGCAAGACGCTCCCCGGGCACGCGGTCCTTCCGGCCCGCCCCGAAAGGCGAGCCGGGGCCTACCAGGAGTACATCACGCGCGCGGTCCCGCCGTAGCTCTCCCGCTGGCCCATCGAGCCCTGGAAGCCGGCACCCACAGACAGGTTCTCCAGCGCGGCCCACTGGACACCGACCTCGCCGATCCCCGTATGGCCCTTGATGTCGATGGCCGGGATGTGCGCGACGTTGGCGGAGCCGGTCAGGCGCGCCGTACCCTGCTGTTTGCCGTCGAACTCATACTCCCACGCGCCGCCGACATAGCCCTTCAGACTGGGCAGGAAGGCGTGCGACAGGCGGGCCCCCAGGCGCGAGCGCACGGACAGGGAGCTGTCGAAGCGCAGTTCCTCGCCGGCCGTGTCGGTCGCCGTGTCCGACCCCATGCGGGTGAACAGGCCCCTCGCATAGACGTCCACCGCACCGTCCTGCCAGGTATCGAGCACAGCACCGACGCCCACGTGACCGCCCACATACAGGGCAGACGAGTCAAAGTCGGTCGCGGACTGGTGCCCCTTGTACTCGGTGTCCACGGTACCCGCCCGGAACGAGGCCTCGCCGTAGATCCCGCTGCAGCAGAACTCGTGACGGGCCACAAGCGCACCGCCGTAGTAGCGGGAGTCGGTTTTGCCGTTGAACGCCCCGCGCCAGGCAAAGGCGTTGTTCAGGTCGTAGCCGCCCCAGCCCGCCTCGAACAGGAGCCCCACGGTGGTGCGGCCCTGCGTGTGGTCGATGGCGACCCCGGGCCCTGCCGCCAGGCTGAAGCCCGTACCGGAGACGCTGGAGCCGGTGTCCACCGCCCGGTGGCCTCCGCCCGTGGCCACCAGGGCCACGCCCCGGACGCCCTTCGCCGGATCGCAGGTGCCCAGGGGAAGGGCGTTGTCCACCATGTCCGCAGCGAGATCCTGCCCCTGGTTCAGCAGGGTCTCGGACGCCGTACGGGCCTGAAGCGCGGACTTGCCGAGGTCAGCGGCGATACCGCGGAACTCGAGAATGACCGAGTCATTGGTGCCCCAGTCGCGAACCGCGTCGGAGGCATCGTTGTTGCCGTAACCGACCGCGTACACGCCCTCGAGGAAGCCCCGGTACCCCCAGGAGCGGGCGCCCACGGTGGCGGTCCGGTCGCCCTCGAAGGTCTGGCCCCGAATCGTGGACAGGTCGCTGTTGATGTTGTCCACCAGCGTCAGGCGCGGAGCGTGAAGCCCCCTCGCCCCGTAGTCCTTGCGCAGGGTCTCCATCCGGTCGATGCCGGCCAGGGACTGGCTCAGGTCCACGGTCCAGTCCCGGTCAAAGTGGACCGTGATGCCCTGGGGCGCGTTGCCGTTCACCTCCAGCATCACAATGCCGTTGCCACCACGATCGGTGACCAGCCGGTTCTTCGCCCCGGTGCTGTCGTTGGCGTAGCGCTGGCCGTCGTAGTGGGCCATCCAGGCGTCGGCAAAGGCAATCCGGTCGGGAAGGTCGTTGGAGAGGTGGAACCGGGCCCGGTCAACCGTCAGGGCCGCGCCCGCACTGGAGGTCGCGGTGTTGGTCAGACGGGCCGAGGTGTGGTAGTCGCGGAACATGTCCCCCACCTCCAGATGGCCACCGAACGCGTAGTTGCCCGCGCCGCCGGCGCCCGCCATGTCGCCCCTCAGCACGGTCTGGGAGCCGGAGCCCAGCGCCAGGGAGCCAAAGGCCACGCCGCGAGCCGACCGGTCCTTGAGGTTGCCCGCCACCGCACCGCTGAAGTCCAGCGTGGTCGAGGTGATCTGGATCGGGTTCTCGATCCAGTCCCGGGACACGGTGTTCGTGGTCCCGACGTGGATCCGATCCGCCCACAGGTCGGCGCGGCCCCGGGTGCCCTTGTTGTCATCCACCGTGATGGCAATGCTGTTCGGGCCCGAGTAGCGGTTGTCCACAATGTGCAAGGTACCGGGCACCGACAGGCGGCGCCAGTCCGTGGTCTCCGCCGCGGCGACGGTTTTCAGATCGCGCCCGGTATCGATCACCCAGTCCTTGCGGATCTCGAAGCTGCGAACCGTGGCCTGGAGGGTGTTCTTCTTGTCCGCGGCGGTCACGATACCCAGATCATAGGTCGCGTCCGCCACGTTGCCCCAGCTGTCCCCGAGGGTGCCCGGGCCGCTGTGACCGGTGAAGGTCGAGCCCGCCGCGGTGTTGACCAGGTTCACGGCCTGGCCCGGGCGCACGTTGTCCGCCCCCAGGAGGGTGACCTTCGTGGTGTCGTTGATCGCCAGGCCGAAGGCATCCTTCGAGCCCGCATTCACCGCCAGGATCTGGGGCACGGGGCCCTCCGCCGGAACGAACGCCAGGTTCGCCACATCAAAAACCGCCGTGCGCCCGACGCCCGACTGCTGGACGGCAACCACCTTGCCCTTGTCCGTGCGGGTCACGTCAAGCCGGTTGGCCGTGTTGACGCCGGCCCCGCTGATCGCGTTGGCCGCGTAGAGATGCCCCCCCGCCTGCCAGCTGTAGGCCACCGTCTCGTTGGCCGAGGCCAGCGACAGTGCGGTGCCCCCGTCCATACCCAGATTGGTGAAACCAACACGGAACGAACCCGGGTCGGTCTTCGGATCCACAACCGGGTCTTCGTTGAGGTTCACGGTGATGGCCTCCCGCACCGCCACAAGGTTCGTGACCCTGGCCGACACCGATCCACCCCGCCGCTCAATGTCCAGGATCGCACCACCGCCCCCGTCCGTGCGCAGGATGGAGAGGTCCAGCGAGGCCGAGCCGCCCACCAGCCCCGCCACCGAGGCAAGGGCGGGTTCTGATCCAAACAGGGCCAACCCGTTGGCGGGACGCTTCATTTCATCATTATATCCCCGAAGATCCGTAAGCGTGAGGGACTTGGCCTTCACAGAGACCGATCCGGCCGGGCTGGTCGCGAAACGACCGCCGCCAGCAACGATACGGACACGATCCTGAGAGTAAATAAAACCCTCATCCGCTGAGAAGGTCACGTTTCCGGCTTTGCCATTCCGAGCGGGGATAGCCGTGTCCGACACGTCCTGGTCTCCGCCCGCGAACTGCGCCCCATACCCGAAGAAGGCCGCGCGCCCCGTGACAGAAACCGTCACGCTGCCGCCGTCCCCGCCGGCGAATCCCCCGGTTGGCCTGCCAGCGCTGCCCGCTGTAAAGACTCCATCTTTCTGAATATCAAGAACACCGGCGGTCAGATCGACCTTGCCGCCACGGGCACCGGCGACCTTCTCACCGGCAAGACCGCCGCGCCCGGCGCCATATCTGATCGCCCCATCAGCGCGGTAGGCGCGCCCCACAGATACCGAAACATCGCCGCCGTTTCCGCTCTTCCCGATATCTGCCGGGCGAGGGTCCGACAACACGTCATTGTTCCCGCCATGCCCAGCCCAAACAACGTGATTTGCCGTGTCATTTGCCAGGAACTCGAAATCTCGCCCCACGTGCACGCCCACCGGCCCGGCATGGCCAGCGTTTCCTGTGGACTTCACCACACCGCCTGCGCCTGCAAGAATCTGAAACGCGGTGCCCAGACCACCAGTTGGCCCGGCCCCTCCGACAACGTCCCGGGCGACCTTCACCTGGACAGCGCCCCCGTTTCCGCCAGTCCCGGCACCGAGAGAAGCGGAGGGATTGAACGGCAGGCCCCAGAATTCGCCGATTTCGAGTGAACTCTTGTCGCCCAGGATCATGTCGGACAGGTAGGTCATCCGGATGTCACCGCCGTCACCACCCCGGGCGAGGCTGGTGGAAGTCTTCTCCGCGGTACCGCCGTAAGAATACTTAATCGAGAGCCCGTCCTTATAGTGCGCCGTGCCCTGATAGGTCTCCTCGATATCGCCACCCCGACCGCCAACACCGGACGCCTGTGCCCCACCAAAGGGTGATCCCGACGATCCCCCCTGCCGCGCGTCAACAGTGTAGCGCCCCCCGACATCCATCACCGTCCGGGTCAGGTGCGTGTTCGAGGCACCGAAAATGGCCGTGTAATGGCCACCCGCGCCACCACTGGCCCCCTGGACGCTGCCAGCCACTGCCTCGCCCCCCGCGCCGGCGTACACAGTCCCCCTCAAACCCACAACGGTCACGCCCCCCACGGTCACGGTCACGGCCCCGCCCTGACCTCCGCTCCCGCGAAGACCGCTGGCACCCCCATCTCCCGCAGCGGACCTTGAATACCCCGACTCCAAAACTATACTTCCGTCGTCGTAATAAAAATTGTTGACCCTCAAATCCCCGACCACGGTCAGGCGCGTGGATCCGGCCATGCCACCATGCCCGTCGGCGCTCAGATCAGAGCCCGTGCCGCCCGCGCCGCTTTTTACAGACAGCAGGCCGTGAACGGTCGCCTTGCCCGCTGTGACGTCAACCGTGGACCCGCTCCCGCCACTGCCCGTCGCACCGGCAGAAACCGAGCCACCCGCGCCAGAACCCACAATAAATTGTGTTATACCGCCGAAGGGAGCGTGTCTGGAGCCGACCTCAATCTCGGCATAGCTCTCGGCTCTGGACATTGCGTCTCCGCCACGCCCGGGCCCGTTCGCGTCGCCCCCCGCAGCACCTTTGATTTCGGTCGTGCCCTTGACCGTGAGTTTCTTCGCAAAGGTTACCGTCCCCGTCCCGCCGGAGCCACCATCCCCCGCGTTGCCAGCCCCTCCCGAAACCGCACCGGACAGGTAATCCCCGGTAAACAGGACATCCTCGAGAAAATTGACCGTCACGGTGCCAAAACTGCTGCCAGTCTTCCGGGCCTCGGTGGCGTGCCCGTCGGCCGCCTTCTCATCAGCCGCGAACAGGCTGAAACCATACCCCTTGTCAGGATCGGAGGTATCGGCCGCATCAATCCGGCTCTGCACGGTCAGCGTCAGATCACCGCCCGTGCCCCCGAACCCGGTCATCGCTCCCGCACCAAGATGGAAACCAACCGTGTCCTGACCGCTCTCGTCCGCACTGGCGAAGTAAAGTGTCCCCTCACCCGAGCCAGCGGAAAGAGTCGCCGCTGCCGAGCCGCCCGGGCGATCCGAGTCACTGCCGCCCAGTGTCAGCGCAACCCCCTTGAGGCCATTGCCCGCCCCCTGCTGCGTATTCGCAAATCCGGTCCAGGACGCGTTTCCACCCCGCCCGTGTTGGGTTGCCGTACCCCCGGATACGGACAGGGAATCGCCGTCCTTCAGGTCTCCATAACCGTCGGTCGCCGGCGTCACAGCAATGTCGCCGCCATCACCCGTTGTTGGGGTCGTCCCCAACGTGGGACCAAATTGCCCCACAGATCCCATGGACGTTCCGTCCGAAGCCGCGTCACCGCCTGTGACCGTCCAGTCCGTTGCCCGCGCCTCACCCGGGCAAAAAACCGGTACCGCCAACGCCAGCGCAAGCGCTGACACAACAACACCACTCCCTCTGAACGACCTGCGCATACCCTTGTCCTTTTTCCATGCTGTTCCGGATGACACGTCGAATGCGTCACGACGACCCCATTCGAAAACTCCTGTACTGAATTCGGTACATGAAAAACGCGCCGCAATCAAAGATTGTCGAGCTAACAGATCTCTATTCTCGAATCATGTGGCTTTATTGCAACGGTTATACAGTCATAAATTGTTCATATTATGCATGGTTTATTTACCTAAATTCACAGTTATTTCTATACCCTCATCTTTTATTTTCCACATGTCCGGTGTGATTAACCTTGCTCTTATACCCCAGCCCTGTATGGGTTGGGTGGTACGGCGCCCGAACTCCGGACCTGTCGCCCCACCGCCACCAGGCACAAAAAAAAGGCGGCTCCCGAAGGAGCCGCCCGCTCGGATCCGAAGTTCCCGGTCTCTACCCGATGGATCCGAAGATCCGGGGCCTACCACCTGTACATCACGCGAGCGGTCCCGCCGTAGCTGTCACGCTGGCCGACAGAGCCCTGGAAGCCGGCGCCCACAGACAGCGTCTCCAGCGCGGTCCACTGGACACCGACCTCACCGATACCGGTGTGCCCCATGACGTCGATGGCCGGGATGTGCGCAACGTTCGGAGAGCCGATCTTACGGGCGGAACCCTTCTGGGTGCCGTCGAACTCGTACTCCCACGCCGCACCCACATAGCCCTTCAGACTGGGCAGGAAGGTGTGCGACAGGCGGGCACCGAGGCGCGAGCGGGCCGACAGGGAGCTGTCGAAGCGCAGTTCCTCGCCGGCCGTGTCGCTCGCCGTGTCCGACCCCATGTGGGCGAACAGGCCCTTCGCGTAGAGGTCGGCCTGGCCGTCCTGCCACGTGTCAACCAGCATGCCGAGGCCGACGTGACCGCCGACGTAGGTGGCGTCGGTGTCGAAGTTGGTCGCGGACTGGTGCCCCTCGTACTCCGCGTCAACGTAACCGGCGCGAACCGAGGCGTCGGCGTAGATGCCGTTGCAGAAGCTGTCGTGACGGACAACCAGCGCACCGCCGTAGTAGCTGGCGTCGGCCCTCCCGTTGAACGCACCGCGCCAGGCGAAGGCATTGTTCAGGTCATAGCCGCCCCAGCCGGCCTCGAACAGGACACCGACCGTCGTGCGGCCGTACTCGTGGTCGAGAGCAACTCCGGGACCAGCCGCCAGGCTGAAGCCCGTGCCCGAGACATCTGAGCCCGTCGTCACCCTGGAGTGGCCACCGCCAACGGTAACCATGGCGACGGGCTGGATGCCCCTGGCCGGGTTGTAGGCGCCAAGCGGAAGCGCGGTGTCGAACGCATCCACCAGAAGATCCTGACCCTGGTTCAGCAGGGTTTCGGACGCCGTGCGGGCCTGCAGCGCGGACGTGCCACGGTCAGCCGCGATACCGCGGAACTCAGCAATAACCGAGTCGTTGGTACCCCAGTCGCGGATCGTGTCGGTGGCGTCGTTGTTGCCGTAACCGACCGCGTACACGCCCTCGATGAAGCCCTGGTGAGCCCAGGAACGCGCCTCGATGGTGGCGGCCCGGTCCTCGGAAAACGTCCTGCCGCGGATCGTGGACACATCACCCTGGATCCGGTCAACCAGCGTCAGGCGGGGGTTGATGCCCTTCTGAGCGTATTCCTTGCTCTTGCGCAGGCTCTCCATGTCGTCGATGGAGTCCAGACGCTGGCTCAGGTCGACAGACCGGTCGCGATCAAGGTGAACGATCGGAGCCGTGCCACCCACAACCTCAAGAGCCACGATGCCGTTGGCACCGGTCTCGGTCACGAGCTTGTTCTTCTTGCCATCGCTGCCGGTGGCAAGACGCTGGCCGTCAAACTTGGCCTGCCACGCGTCCGCCTCGGCGATACGACCCGGGAGGTCGTTCGACAGGTGGAACAGCGCCTCGTTCACGGTCAGAGCCTGACCCGGGGCAGTCGAGGTGATCGCCAGACGGGCCGATGTGTGGTAGCCGCGGAACATGTCCCCCACCTCCAGACGGCCGCCGAACGCGTAGTTGCCCGTCCCACCGGCGCCCGCCATGTCGCCCCTCACCACGGTCTGGGAGCCGGAGCCCAGCCACAGGGTGCTGAAGGCCACGCCGCGAGCCGACCGATCCTTGAGGTTGCCCGCAACCGCATTCTGGAAGTCCAGCGTGGTGGCCGTGATCTGGACCGGGTTCTCGATCCAGTCCCGGGACACGGTGTTCGTGGTCGCAACGTGGATACGATCGGCCCACAGGTCCGCACGACCGCGGGTGCCCTTGTTGTCATCGACCGTGATGGCGATGCTGTTCGGGCCCGAGTAGCGGTTGTCGACGATGGTCAGCGTTCCCGGAAGAGACAGGCGACGGACATCGTTCGCATCGGCCGTTGTCGTGGTCGTGAGATCACGATCGTTGTCGATCACCCAGTCCTTGCGGATCTCGAAGCCAGTGATCGTCGCCTGCAGGTAGTTCTTCTTGTCCGCGGCGGTCACGATACCCAGCGAGTAGGTCGCGTCCGCCACGTTGCCCCAGGTGTCGCCGATGGTGCCGGCGCCGTTGTGACCCGTGAAGGTCGAGCCCGCCGCCGTGTTGACCAGGTTCACGGCCTGGCCCAGACGGACGTTGTCCGCGCCCAGGATGTTGACCTTCGTGGTGTCGCTGATCGCCAGGCCGGAGCCATCCTTCGAGCCCGCGTTCACCGACAGAATCTGGGGCACGAGGCCCTCATTCGGAACGTGCGCAAGGTTCGCCACGTCAAAGACAACGGTCCGTCCGGACGCGGACAGCGGGACCGCCACCTCTCCGAGCTCCCTGTCCGTCCGGGTCACATCAAGCCGGTTGGGCGTGTTGACGCCATTTTGAACCGCATTGCCCGCGTAGAGATGACCCCCCGCCTGCCAGGTCCAGCCGGGGGAGCCGGTGGCCGAGGCAAGGGACAGCGTCCGCCCCCCGCTCATGCCCAAATGGGTAAATGCGACCCGATAGGCGCCCCCCGGCAACGTGGTACCGGTTACGGGTCTCTCGTTGAGCTTCAGGGTCAGATCCTCGTTTGCGGCGAAAAGGGTGGTGGCGGTCACGAACACCGACCCGTGCGCCCGGTCGATGTTCAAAACCGAGCCCGATCCTCCGCCCGTACGCAGGACCGAAACCTCAACCCTCGCCTCGCCCGCGTGAGGCGCAGCAAACCCTGCGTCATCAAAATCGGACCACGTCCCGCTGATCCGCCCGCTGTGAGTATCCATATTGGTTACCGTCAGCGTGTCGGCTGTCAGGCGGGAGACAGACCCCCTGCCAGTTGCGAATTTGTGCCCGTTCCCTCCGTAAATTCTCAAATGATCCGCCACGTGAACATGACCGCCCCTCACGGCAAGCGTCACGTCGCCGCCCGAACCGTTGTCCAGGGGCCGGTCTCCCGTCGCCCGGGTCTGGCCTCCTCCACGCAGACTCAGCCCCTGGCCGAAGTACGCCGAGCCGCGGCTCACGTCCACCGTCACGGACCCACCATTCCCCCCGGTGAAGTTGATGGACGCGCTGCCCGCCCTGCCCCCGATGAACAACCCCTCTCCCGCCACATCAAGGGTACCCACGGCAATACGGGCGTTTCCGGCCCGCGCTCCGGCCACCTTTTCGTTTGCGTGCCCGCCGTCGCCGCCACGAATTACGAGCTGGCGGCCAGCCTGATACGTGCCTCCCACAGAGACCTCGAGATCGCCCCCTACTCCGGCCACGACAGCGCCCGTCGGAATACGGGGGTCGAGCTGGTGGTTCGCGGCCCTTGAGTTTCCCGCATACCCGGTCACAAGCGAATGATCGCCCCCGACACGCACGTCCCGTGCAACCGAAAGGGTGGCGCCTCTTCCATTCCCGGCCCGCCCCGCGGTCTCAAAGCCGGAAAGGATCCCGCCGCCGGAGGCCGGGTTTATCTCCAGCCCCCCCGAGGCCGAGACAAGGTCGCGCCCGACTGTCACCTGAATGGCACCCGAATCACCGGCATCCCCGCCAGTGGCCACACTGCCACCCTGGGCTCTGATCCCGATCCGCAGCACATTCCCAAACGTGATATCGGACGCGTAGCTGACCCGAACATCGCCACCATCACCGCCCCGGGCGGGGCCTCCCTCACCCCAAGCCTCCCCCCCGCTCCCGCTTGCAAAGGAGGCCCCCCCTGCATAAACGGCGGCACCGTGGTAGATCTCCTCCACGTTCCCGCCCCGGCCGCCCACACCTGCACTGTTAACCAGGCTCCCAATTCCCCCAATCACACGGTATTGGTGGTCCAGTGTCGTGCCCGAGCTGAGGCATACATCCGTAACCCCGGTGAGGCGCGAGGCACCGTAAACCACGCGGACATCCCCACCCGCACCGCCCTCACGCGTCTCCCGGGCGTCCCTATCCAAAGAGAGGAAGCCTCCGCCCCCTGCAACAATTTCCGCATCGCCCCCGATCAGGGTGCGACCGCCCACGCTCAGAAAAACGCCGCCGCCCTCGCCGCCTTTTCCCGCAAGGCCGGACGCGCCTCCATGGCCTGCTTGAAGAACAAAGCGGCCGCTGTAGTACACGGGTGAGCCGTCCGAAAGCGTTGCCTGGCGGACCTCGAGAGTGTCCTCGACCCGGAGGATAACATCCGTGGACCGGCCTCCCCTCCCCCCCGAATCCGTATCGGAGCCGGATCCGCCCGTGGCGCCGTCGCCCGTCGAGTTCATTGCGGCGACCAGGTTGCCGTAGACCGAAATCCTGCCCGCATCCACAGTAATCGTGGACGCATTACCGCCGGTACCGGTCCCCGCGCCGCGTCCGGATCCCGCCAGAACCGAGCCACCGCCCGCTGTTTCGATGAAAAAATCCCCCGCCGCGTATTCCCCGGGGGGCATCCCGTTGGCGTACCCGACCTCCACTTCCCCGAAAATTTCGTGTTTCGCCGTGCCGTCACCGCCCCGCCCACGGCCTGACGCATCCCCGCCGGCGGCGCCAGACAGGGTCAGGGTGCCGTCAGCACCACCAAGAACGACCAGCTTTTTCGCAAATGTCACGACGCTCCGGCCGCCGGACCCACCATCTCCGACGCCACCTTCGCCCCCCGCAACCGCGGTTGACCGGTACTGCCCCTTGACGACCACGTCCTCGAGAAAGCTCACGGTAACCGTTCCGGCACTGCCGCCCGTTGACCCGGCCCCCTGCCCGCCCCGACCGCCTTGTCCGCCCGGTCCGATCTCAACCCGAGTTCCCAACGCGGTGGACACGGTGCCTGAGAAAACGGCCGTGACGTCTCCCCCGTCGCCGCCACGACCGTTCGGAAGAGCACCCCCGTCGCCCCCCTTGCCCGACTGAATGGTGAGAGTTTTGCCGCTGGCGAGAACCAGGGGACCGTTGAGCGTCACCGTCGCAGCCCCACCCGAGGCGCCGGCACCGCCGACCCGCCCATCCGCCACGGACCAGCCCGAAGACCCCTCCCCGCCGGCGAGGGTCACGGACCCCATACCTCCGTTCGGATCGACGCCTGCGAAAGAGCCGGACCAGCGGGCCTCGCCTCCAGCCCCCACGCTGAGCGTCCCGCCGCTGGACGCGGTGAATGCACCGGCCTTGCCCCCCGTGACGGTCAGTGTATCGCCATCCTGGAGAACATCCCCTGTCACCCACGCCTCGCCGCCCTTCAGGTCTCCGGCGGGAGGAACCGGTGCACCCCGGTGCTCCGACCCTCCGTCTGCGCGCACAGCCTCCCCTGCAAGGCCAGACGTCGCCGATGCATCATTGCTCGCACCCTCTCCCCCTTTGACGACCGCCGACGCCGCGCGAGCATCGCCCGCGGCAACGAACGGACACGCCGCAACAAGTGCAAGCACCGAAACAAGAACTCCCGCCCGCCCAACTCCGCACTTCATACCTTTTACCCCGTACTTCGTGGATCCGCCCCCGAACCACTCCTCAAAAGGGCACTCCCGAGAACAGGGCGGACACAACAACCTTGCAGTGGAAAATACAATAAAAACTCCCGAAGACACAGAATTTTACAGCCTTAAAAATGAGATTTGTCCACATCGCTACCCTAAAGCGGCATTAGTACACATCACACATGTGAAGATTCCCACTGGAAGCACGCAACTTATTGGTTTTTCTATTACCTCAGATTTAAATTCACAGGCGGCGACGCAGCGACACCATCCCGGAACAAGCGCGGTGACGCTCCGGCAGCAGGACCGGACAAAAAAAAGGCGGCTCCCGAAGGAGCCGCCCATTCAGATCCGAAGATCCTGGTGTCTACCCGATGGATCCGAAGATCCGGGGTCTTACCACTTGTACATCACGCGAGCGGTACCGCCGTAGCTGTCACGCTGGCCGACGGAGCCCTGGAAGCCGGCACCGACCGACAGGTTCTCCATCGCGGTCCACTGGACGCCGACCTCACCGATACCGGTGTGGCCCTTGACGTCGATGGCCGGGATGTGCGCGACGTTCTGGGAGCCGATCTTACGAGCGGAACCCTGCTGCTTGCCGTCGAACTCGTACTCCCACGCCGCACCGACATAGCCCTTCAGGGTGGGCATGAAGTTGTGCGACAGGCGGGCACCGAGGCGCGAGCGGATGGAGGTCGAGCCGTCAAAGCTCAGCTCTTCCCCAGCCGTGTTGTGCACGGTGTCCGAACCCATGTGGGTGAACAGGCCCTTCGCGTAGAGGTCGGCCTGGCCGTCCTGCCACGTGTCAACCAGCATGCCGAGGCCAACGTGACCGCCGACGTACGTGGCGTCGGTGTCGAAGTTGGTCGCGGACTGGTGACCCTTGTACTCCGAGTCAACGTAACCAGCGCGGACCGAGGCGTCGGCGTAGATGCCGTTGCAGAAGCTGTCGTGACGGACAACCACCGCACCGCCGTAGTAGCTGGAGTCGGCCTTCGCATTGAACGCACCGCGCCAGGCGAACGCGTTGTTCAGGTCGTAGTCACCCCAACCGGCTTCGAACAGGACACCCACCGTCGTGCGACCGTACTCGTGGTCGACGGAGAGACCCGGACCGGCCGCCAGGCTGAAGCCCGTACCGGAGACGTTCGAACCGGTATCCACCTCACGGTGGCCACCACCGACCGCAACCATGGCGACGGGCTGGATGCCCTTGGCCGGGTTGTAGGCGCCGAGCGGAAGCGCGGTGTCGAACGCGTCGACCAGCAGATCCTGACCCTGGTTCAGCAGGGTTTCGGACGCCGTGCGGGCCTGCAGCGCGGACTTGCCGAGGTCAGCAGCGATACCGCGGAACTCAGCGATAACCGAGTCGTTGGTACCCCAGTCGCGGATCTTGTCGGTGGCGTCGTTGTTGCCGTAACCGACCGCGTACACGCCCTCGATGAAGCCCTTCTGAGCCCAGGAACGCGCCTCGATGGTGGCGGTCCGGTCCTCGGCGAAGGTCTTGCCGCGGATCGTGGACACATCACCCTGGATCCGGTCAACCAGCGTCAGACGCGGGTTGATGCCCGACGGAGCGTAAGCCTGCTTCTTGCGAAGGGTCTCCATCTCGTCGGTGGAGTCCAGACGCTGGGTCAGGTCGACAGTCCAGTCGCGATCGAAGTGAACGATCGGAGCCGTGCCACCGACAACCTCAAGAGCCACGATGCCGTTGGCACCGGTCTCGGTCACGAGCTTGTTCTTCACACCGTCGGTGCCGTTGGCAAGACGCTGGCCGTCAAACTTGGCCTGCCACGCGTCCGCCTCGGCGATACGACCCGGGAGGTCGTTCGACAGGTGGAACTGAGCCTGGTTCACCGTCAGAGCCGCCGCGGCAACAGACGCGTCGTTCGTCAGGCGAGCCGAGGTGTGGTAGTCGCGGAACTTGTCGCCAACTTCCAGACGGCCACCGAAGGCGTAGTTGCCAACACCGTCAGCACCCGCCATGTCACCCCGCAGGTTCGTCGCCGAACCGGAGCCGAGCGCCAGGGTGTTGAAGGCCACACCACGAACCGAACGGTCCTTGAGGTTGCCCGCAACCGCGTTCCCGAAGTGCAGCGTGGTCGAGGTGATCTGGTTGCCGTTCTCGATCCAGTCGCGGGACACGGTGTTCGTGGTCGCAACGTGGATCTTGTCGGCCCACAGGTCCGCACGACCGCGAGTACCCTTGTTGTCATCAACCAGGATGCCAAGGTTGTTCGGGCCCGCGTAGCGGTTGTCGACGATCTTCAGGGTACCCGGCAGGGACAGACGACGAACGTCGCTACCGTCGGCAACGTCAGCGGTCTCAAGGTCACGGCTGTTGTCAATGACCCAGTCCTTGCGGATCTCGAAGCTGGTGATCGTCGCCTGCAGGTAGTCCTTCTTGTCCGCGGCGGTCACGATACCCAGCGAGTAGGTCGCGTCCGCAACGTTGCCATAGGTATCCCCGATGGTGCCGGCGCCGTTGTGACCCGTGAAGGTCGAACCGGCAGCGGTGTTCACCAGGTACACGGTCTGGCCAAGACGCAGGTTGTCCGCGCCCAGGATGTTGACCTTCGTGGTGTCGTTGATCGCCAGACCGAAGGCGTCAGCCGAAGTGGCGTTCACCGCCAGGATCTGGGGGACAGCACCCTTGGCCTCAACGCGGTCAAGGTTGGCCACGTCGAAAGCGGCCGTACGACCGGCTGCCGACTGCTGAACCGCAACGATATTGGCCGACTTGTCATCCTTGCGGGTCACGGTCAGCGTGTTGGCTGCGTTGTCGGTACCGTTGTGGGCGTTGGCAGCGTACAGGTGGCCGCCGGCAACCCACGTGTAAGCGACGGTCTCGTTCGCGGAGGCGATCGCCAGATTGGAGGCGCCACTCATACCCAGGTTGGTGAAGGACACCTGGTAAGAACCCGGGTTGATCTTGTTGGCACCAATCGGACGCTCGTTCAGCACCAGCGACAGATCCTCGTCCACCGCGACAACGTTGTCGGCGGTGACCGAAACCGTGCCGTTCTGACGATCGATGGTCAGCTTCGAACCCGCACCGTCGTTCGTACGCAGGATGCCCACGTTCAGCGTGGCCGAGCCAGCGTGGGTGGCAACCTTGCCGTCCGTGTTGTAGGCGGAGGCCGTACCCTGGATCTTACCGTCCGTAACGCTTCCCAGAGTCAGCGACTTCGCGCTCACCCGGGCTGCACCGGCATCCGTGTTCGCCTTCTCGGCGCCGTCACCACCGGTGATGCCAAAGGCACCGACCGAGTAGATGTAGCCCTCGTTGGCGGTGAAGGTCGCGTTACCGGCCGCACCGTTCTTCGCCTTGGTGGCGTCCTCGGCGTTGTACTGCTTGCCCGCAGCCACCGAAAGACCCTCACCGAAGAACGCAGCGCGCCCCGTAACGGTCGCATTCACGTCACCAGCGTTACCGCCCGCGAAACCAGCCGTTGCGCTGCCCGCGTTACCACCGGCAAAGGAGCCGCCCTTCGCGACGTCAAAGACGCCGACCGTGACATTCGCCTTGCCAGCGTTGGCACCGGCAACCTTGGCGCCCGCGTTACCGCCCTGACCGCCGGAGTACGTAACAGCGTCGGTCGAACCATAAACGCGCTTCACGGAAACCGTGAGGTCGCCACCGTTACCGGCCGAAGCGGTGTTACCGGGGCGAGAATTACCAGCAACTGCCAGATCACCGGAGTTGCCAGCGCTTCCTGCCGAAGCCGTGTGAGCACCCGAGACGATCAGGTCGCGAGCGACAGTAACAGTCGTCGCCTGGCCGTTACCAGCCTTGCCCGTAGCGGTCCCATCGGTAGCAGAACCACCGTTTGCAGCGCCGAGCTTCAGCGCGGCGTCACCGAGCAGGTCGCGAGCGACAGACACCTGAACAGTACCGGAGTCGCCGGCCTTACCGGCGCCAACCACTTTACCGCCAGCGCCACCGGCGATGGTGATCTTGCCAGTCGCCTTCGCGTCAGAGCCGTAAGCAACCGCGATGTTGCCACCGACACCCGCTTCCGCCGTCTCAGTAGTACGGAGGTTGGCGTCACCACCGGTGCCGCCCGTGATGTCGAGGGTACCAGCGTAGTTGGCCGCACCGACGTAGGTCTCGGTGACATTGGCACCGCGACCAGCCTTGCCGGAAGCAAGAGCGTCCGTCGCGACCGCCGTGCCCGCAGCACCACCGTTGCCCGCGGTCACCCCATAAGCGGTACCCGCGTTCATCACGACAGTCGTGATCTTGTCCTTGAAGGACGTGCCATAGGTGTTGGTGACGTCACCGGCAGCACCACCCGTCGCCGTAGCATTGCTGCCCTTGACGGCGTCTCCGCCCGTACCACCCGTGAAGCTGGCGTTGCCCGTGATGGTGGTCGCACCGGCAACCGTCAGGGCAAAAGCACCGCCAGCACCACCGTTACCGATGGTTCCGCTGTCACCGCCGTTGTTACCGCCAACGGTCAGATCGCCGCCTGCGGGAGTCCCAGCCTTGTCTGCGCGGACGGTCAGATTGCCGCCAACAGTGATGCTGGTCGAACCGCCGGCACCGCCCGTGCCGCCATTGGCGACATCGGAACCCTTGCCACCAGCGGCACCGGTCACCTTCAGATCACCAATCACGACAGCGTCCTTGGCAACCTCAAGGGCAACAACAGAACCCGCGCCACCCTGGCCGGTGCTCTTCGCATCGCCACCCTTACCGGTGGTGACAGTGAGATCGCCCTTCTTGGTGTCGAGACCAACGGTGAGCGAGCCATAGCTCTGGGAGATGGCCGAACCGGCACCACCCGTGCCCGACCCGCTCGAGTCGGCACCGTTTCCGCCTTTGATAGCCAGCGCGGAGTCAAACGCGGCAGCCTTCTCGAACTTGGTGGTGATAACACCACCATTTCCACCATTTCCGGAAGCAGCCGCGGCAACCACGCCACCAGAAACACCGTTAACAGTGAAGGAACCGATTTTCGAGTCGTCGAGGACCGTCAGGGAGACGTTCCCCACGTTACCGCCGTTGCCCGTGGAGGCAGCCTGACCAGCCGCCTTGCCGGTCGCATTGATCACGAGCGCCGCTTCAGTAGCGCCGGTTGCGTCAGCAGCCTGAGAAAGGCCGCCGTTGATCACGAGCGTCACGCTGCCGGAATCACCGCCGTTGGCAGCAGCGCCGTTGACCGCATCACCGGCAAGAAGCTCAAGCTTCTTGCTCGCCGCGAGCGTCACACCGTTGGTGAAGTTCACCGTCACGCTACCGCCGACCGCGCCGGCGGTCGCGCCACCGACAAGGCCACTGCCCGACGTCAGCGAGATGTCGGAAGCCCCCTGGGTGTCAGCGTTACCGCCAATAAAGGAGCCGCTCCAGCTGGCGTTACCGCCCGCGCCAGTGGCAGTCCCAGCACCACCCTTAATCGTGAGCTTCTTGCCGTCGGCAATCGTGTCGTCCTTGACGGACACGTTCGCGCCGTCCTTGGTCACTTTGTCTTGTTGAGTGTACGTGGTGTCACCCAGTGTCGGGTCAACCGCGGGAGCTCCGCCGTCCGCACCCGTCACCACAGCGTCCTGAGCAGCAGCCCAGGCATTACCTGCCGAGAGCGCCGGGACGGCCAGGGCGAGTGCGAGCGCCGAAACGACAACTCCGCTTCTCCTGATCGAAACCTTCATATTTTCAACCCTCTTTCCTAGTTGTTCGGTGATTAACCCCGAACGGTCTATGAGCGACGCGAAAAATTTCCTTCGCTGCCCTTCCTTTGAAGTACAGCAAAATGCCCCCCCACTCAAAGGCTCCATGGCCGTCAGGTGACTTTTTTTTAGCCTTGTTGCAAAAAGGCAACAAACACCATAAATCGTTGTGTACAATCCAGGGACGAAAAAAAGGGGGATAGCGCCGATCTGGCCCCACCCCCCTTCACCTGCATAGCGTGCCAAGCCCGTTGTAAAACAACCATAAACTTGGCTTAAAGTCCCTGGGCCGGACCCGGCCCGGTCTCACTCGCCGTGAGCGAGACAGAGCCCTTTCACTTCTTTCGGCCCGACTTTCCGCCCTTGGCGGCCTTACCCGATTTCCCGGATTTCGGCGCGGCCGGGGCTGCGGGAGCCACCGGAACACGCGGAGCCGGAGCGGCGGGCATCCCCGCCGGCGGCACCATTCCCGCCACAAAAGGAACCTCCCGGGACGCCGGGCGCACCGATTCCGGCACCAGACGCGGTGAAACCGCCGGTTTCAGGACAACCGGGTCCGGAGCTTTGGGAGGCTGGGAAGGCGCAACCGCCGGTTTCGGAGCCTCGACGGGCTTCGAATCAACATTTTGGGGGTCCGGCTTCACCGACTCCACTTTCTGAGGTTCCGGAGTCGCCACAGCGGCCTTCACCTCGGCCTTCACGGGCTCGGGCTTCACCGGCACTGCCTTCGGGGGCTCCGGGGCCTTCACCTCGGCAGGCTTCACAGGTTCGGGCTTCGCCGGCACCGCCTTCGGGGGCTCCGGGGCCTTCACCTCGGCCTTCACCGGCTCGGGCTTCGCCGGCACCGCCTTCGGGGGCTCCGGGGCCTTCACCGCGGCAGGCTTCACGGGCTCCGGCTTCACCGGCGCCGCCTTCGGGGGCTCCGGGGCCTTCACCGCGGCAACCTTCACGGGCTCGGGCTTCGCCGGCACCGCCTTCGGGGGCTCCGGGGCCTTCACCGCGGCAACCTTCACGGGCTCGGGCTTTTTCGCAACCGCGGGTTTCGGAGCCGGAAGGGCCTCCGGGGTCGGGCGGGCCGTCAGGGCGGGGGGCGCTGCGGGCGCGGACGGAGCCGCCGAGGCCGCACGGGCCTCCCTGCGGCGGCGCTCCTCCACCCGGTGTGCCGCGCGGCGAAGCTGCTCGGCGCGGCGGCCCAGAGCGGTCGCGGGCCCCTCGGCCTTAGCGGGATCGACGGGAACCTCATACGGCTTGAAGTCCGTGTAGCCCTTCGAGCCCCCGCCAAAGAACACGGCGGGATCGGCGATGGCCAGCGGCCAGCCGTTGCGCAGGCGCTCCACAAGATCCGGGTTGGCAATGAACGGACGCCCGAACGAGGCGATGTCAATCAGACCGCCGACAAAACCGCCGCCCTGGCTCATCAGGCGCTCGGCCTCGGCGCGGTCCAGGCTGCCCGCGAGGATGATGGTGCCCGAGAACGCCGCCCGGAACAGGCGCAGGAAGGACTCCGGGATCGCCCGCTCGCCCGAGGGCAGCATCTCGCTGTTGAAGTGCACATAGGCGAGACCCATGCGCGACAGCGCCCGGCCCAGAAGAATATAGGTCTCGGCAATGGACTCGTAATGCGGGTTGTCGAGCCGCGTGCTGAACGGCGACAGGCGCACGCCCACACGGGACGGGCCCACCCGGTCCGCAACCGCCTGGAGCGTCTCCACCAGGAACCGGACGCGGTTCTCAACCGAGCCGCCGTAGCAGTCGCTGCGGTCGTTGATGTTCGGGTTCAGGAACTGCTCGAACAGGTAGCCGTTGGCCCCGTGGATCTCGACACCGTCGAAACCGGCCCGGATGGCGTTCTCCGCCGCCTGGGCGAACTCGCGGGAGATGCGGGGCATCTCCTCGGTCTTCAGGCCCCGGGGCTGGGAGGGGGACACAATCTTCGGCTGTCCGTTCTCCAGGCCCGTGACAACCCGGAACAGGTCGTCCTTCAGGGTCTTGTCGGTGGAGCTGACCGGCGCGGCCTTTCCGGGCTGGATGTCCGAGTGGGAGGCGCGGCCCGCGTGCCAGATCTGCGCGAAAATGACCCCGTCCTCCTTGTGGACGGCGTCCGTGACCTTTTTCCAGCCGCGGATCTGGTCCTGGGTCCAAAGACCGGGCGTGGCGATCGAGCTCATGGCCTCCGGCGACACGGCAATACACTCGGAGACGATCAGTCCGGCCCCCGCGCGCTGCGCATAGTAAAGGGCCGTGTCCTCGTGGGGGATCGTGTCAGGCGTCCGCGACCGGGTCATGGGAGCCATGGCAATGTGATTGGCCAGGCGTCGCCCGGCAAGATTATACGGGGTAAACAAGGATTTCATGGCGTGCCCTCTATCCTGTTTTCAGCGCCGGAGGAAAGACAGGATTATAGAAGGCGAAAAATATTCCTCAAACCCTAAACGCAATTCCGACATATTTTAATCACGGACGGTGATAAAAAATGCCACATTTTTCAGCCGGTTCGAGACCCGCCCGCCGCAGGCACCACAAGCCTGAGAGGAACCGGGTCCACCGACACACCGGACAGGGCCCCGGGGCAGGCGTCCCCGTCGATCTGGGCGCCTTCGCGCTCCAGGCCGTGCAGCCGGACACTCCGGGCGGACACGATCCGGACGTCGGGGAAGCGGTCCAGGCGCCCCAGCGCGAGACCCCAGGCATAGCGCAGGCAGTTCAGGGGGCCGGGGCGCTCCAGAATCAGAACCTCGAGCTCGGGACGGGAGAGGTCGGCGCCGGGAGCCACAACAAACGCGCCCCCGTAATGACGCCCCTTGCAGAACACCGCCGAGGCCGCCCGGAAGCGCTGCCAGTCGCCCTGCGGGGTCTCGATCTCGAGGGAGCACAGGGGGAAGCCATAGGTGAAGGCCCCGCGCAGGGCGCTCCAGACATAGGCCAGCTTGCCGCCCACCCGCTTGAGGGACGGGCTGACGGTGCCCACCACGTGGGCATCGAAGCCGACCCCGGCCATCATGACAAACCGCCGGGCCTCGCCGGAGTGGCCGGCGGAATCCGGCGGCGCACACCGGGCCACACCCAGATAAAGGGGCCGTTCGACGCCCTGAACGAGAATCCGGGCCGCCCCGGCCGGATCCCGCGGGATTCCGGCCTCGATCGCCAGAACGTTGGCCGTGCCCAGCGGCAAAATCCCCAGCGCCACCCCGGGACATCCGGCTCGGGCCAGTCCGTTGGCCACCTCGTTGACGGTTCCATCCCCTCCGGCCGCCACGATCACGTCGTAGCGCCCTTCCCGGGCGGCCGCCCCGGCCAGACGGACCCCGTCACCCGCGCATTCGGTGTAGCGCACGTCCGCCGTCGCCCCCAGGGCCCGAACATCGTCCAGCACACGCCTGAGAATGGCCTTGCGCGCCGTTCCCGCAGTCGGATTGGCAATCACAAGCAGCCGCCGGGGCGAACCGGAAGCCCCGGCACAGGCACCCGGATCGCGGGCATCGGAACAACACTCCATCAGACAGCCATCCTCCGGCAGGGCGCGAGACAAGCATGCGACCGCCCCGGGCCGGAGCCGGACGCACTCCACCAAAGTCTCCGCAAGACCATGACGCCGCAAGTAAAATAATGGACAGGCACACGGGGAACGGGAGCGGACAGCCCCGCCCCGGACGAACGGCGCCCCGCCCGCGCAAACGGCCCCGAGCCCATCCAGGGAGGCTGCGCAGCCCGGGGGATCGTGCCTCCAACCCGAGAGAGCGGGGGCCCGGGCAACACCAACAGCGCCCCGCCCGCACAAACCGCCCCGTGCGCCCGCCGGAGGCTGTCTCCGCCCGGGCGGGGGACAAAGCCTGACCTCGAACGCGCCCCTCTTCCATCCGTGAATGCCCCGGCGCGCCCGAGCCGCCCCGCTGCCCCTCTCCCCCCTGCCCCTCTCCCCCCTGCCCCTCTCCCCGCAGTCCCCGGCCCTCCCCGGAGTGCCGCACACCGCGACCCGCCGCCCGAACCCCGCTCCCCGCCCCGTCCGGCGAGAAACGCGCCCGATACACGGGCATCCGTTTGCGAGTTATGATACACCTCCTGCTGTTTCCGCCCCCCGGGACTGAAGACCCACAAAGGACCACCAGAGGATCACCAGAGGACCGCCACAATGCGCATTGCCCTGATTACGGACGCCTGGGCACCACAGGTGAACGGCGTGGTCCGCACCCTGACGACCGTCACCCGCCTGCTGGAGGCGGCGGGGCACGAGGTTCTTGTGGTGGAGCCGGGACTGTTTCCCAGCGTCCCGTGCCCGACGTACCCGCAGATTTCCCTGGCGCTCTTTCCCGGCCGGAAAACCGCGGCCCTCCTGGATGCCTTCGATCCGGACGCCCTCCACATCGCCACCGAGGGCCCCCTGGGCCTGAGCGCCCGGCGCTACTGCCTGAAACGGAACCTGCCGTTCACCACGGCCTTTCACACCCGGTTTGCCGAGTACATCCAGGCCCGCACCGGCCTGCCCCTGGCCGCGGGCTACGGGCTCCTGCGGTGGTTCCACCGGCCCTCCCGGGGGATCATGGTGGCCACCGCCAGCCTGGCCCGGGATCTGCGCGCCCGGGGGTTCCAAAGCCCGCTCAATCTCTGGACCCGCGGCGTGGACACGGACCTCTTCCGCCCCCTGCCCGGCCCCGGCCCCGTGGACCTGCCCCCCGGCCCCGGCCCCCGGATGCTGTACGTGGGCCGCGTGGCGGTGGAAAAGAACATCGAGGCCTTTCTGGACGCCCCGGTTGACGGCACCAAAATCGTGGTGGGGGACGGTCCCGCGCTGGAGGGGCTGAGGCGGCGCTATCCCGGCGTCCACTTCGCAGGAGTCCGCCACGGCGAGGATCTGGTGCGCCATTACTGCGCGGCGGATGTGTTCGTGTTTCCCAGCCGGACCGACACCTTCGGCCTGGTGCTTCTGGAGGCCCTGGCCGCCGGCCTGCCGGTTGCGGCCTATCCGGTCTCCGGCCCCCGGGACGTTCTGGGCCCGGCGCCGGTGGCAGCGCTGCGGGAGTCCCTTCCGGACGCCATCCGCGAGGCCCTCACGATTGACCGGGAGGCCTGCCGCCGCTTTGCGCTCGATCATGCATGGGAGCACAGTGCCCGGCAGTTTCTGGAGAACCTCTGCCCCCGCGCCCGATGAGCCCGGCACCGGAGTTTCCGACACCGGGGAACCCGGCACCGGGCTGCCGCACCCCCGACACGCCTCCACTGCCGCGCCAGCCTCCCCCGCCGCACCTCCCGCACCTCACAGACAGCACCCCCGGCTCCAGCCTTCCGCCCCCCGGGGAACCCGTCCCCGCCCCTCCACCGGAACAGCCCGCCGCCCCCTCCCGAGCCCCTCTCCCCGGAGCCGGTGTCCCCCGCCCCGGGCCGCAGGCAAAAACCACACCCGCGCGCCGTCCATCACGGATGCGCGCACGGCGGGTTGAGTGCCCTGTATGCGGTTGCTTCCGGCCAGGCCAGGCCTGTATAACGGAACCCTGTTTCATTCCTGCTATGAGGGGAGCGAAGCCAATGGCGCTCGCAAGCATGACGGGCTTCGCCCGGATGCCGGGAGACGGAGCCGGACGACGCTGGGTCTGGGAACTCGCGGGGATCAATTCCAAGGGACTGGACATCCGCCTGCGGCTTCCCCCGGGATCCGAGGCCCTGGAGATCCAGGCCCGCCGGCTGATCGGCAGCCGCGTGTCCCGGGGCACGGTGACGGGCACACTGACGCTGGACTACCGGGACCAGGACCCGGGCTACACCCTGAACGAGCCCCTTCTGAGGCAGCTTCTGGACATGGCCCGAACCCTCGAGCCCGAGGGGGTTGAGCCTCCCCGGCTGGACGGCCTTCTTGCGGTCCGGGGGGTTCTGGTGCCGGTCACCGAGACGCTGGCCACGGATACGGCCGCGAAGGCGCTTGAGCAGGCCCAGATGGCCTCCCTCGAAGCGGCCCTCGGCGCGTTTCTCGCGGCCCGGGAGGACGAGGGCCAGCGCCTTGGGGCCGTCCTGAGCGGCCTGCTGGACGACCTGGAACACCAGACCCGCGACGCCGCAAGCCGGGAGGCCCTGCGCCCGGAGGCCGTGCGCGCCCGCCTGGAACGCCAGATCGAGGAGCTTCTGTCCGCCTCGGGCACCCACCGCATCTCGGAGGAACGCCTGTTCCAGGAACTCGCCCTTCTGGCCCTGAAGGCCGACGTGCGCGAGGAGCTGGACCGCCTGCGCTCCCACATCGAGGGCGCCCGGGAGCTGCTGGACAGCGGCGAGCCCTGCGGACGACGCCTCGAGTTCCTGTCCCAGGAACTGAACCGGGAGGCCAACACCCTGTGCGCCAAGTCCCAGGACGTGGCCCTGACCCGGATCGGCATGGACATGAAAGCCACCATCAACCAGTTCCGCGAACAGGTTCTCAATCTCGAATAGGTCTCCGCCTGATGAGCGTTCCCCACTCCCTCCCCAGCCCGGCCGGACACGGCCACAGCCTCGAACACAGCCACGGCCCGGCCATCGCCCGCCGGGGCCTGATGCTGGTCCTGTCCTCCCCCTCCGGTGCGGGGAAATCCACCATCTCCCGGGCCCTGCTGAACACCGAGCACGGGCTCGAGATGTCCGTCAGCGCCACAACCCGCCCGCCCCGGCCCGGCGAGGTCCACGGCACCCACTACCGGTTCATGAGCGTGGACGAGTACACGGCCCTGCGCGAGCAGGGCGGCTTCCTGGAGCACGCCCGGGTGTTCGACAACTTCTACGGCACGCCCCGCGCGCCGGTGGAGGAGGCCCTGGCCCGGGGCCGGGACGTGCTCTTCGACGTGGACTGGCAGGGAACCCAGCAGCTGCGGGAGGCCGCCCGGGATGACCTGGTGAGCATCTTCATCCTGCCGCCGGACCTGGCCGAGCTGGAGCGGCGCCTGAAAACCCGCGCCCAGGACTCGGACGAGGTGGTCGCCCGGCGCATGTCCAAAGCCCTGGACGAAATCAGTCACTGGGGCGAGTATGACTACATCGTCGTGAACGAGCACATCGAAACCGCCATCGCGGACGTGCGCGCCATCCTCCGGGCGGAACGCCTGCGGCGCTCCCGCCAGAGCGGCCTGTTCGACTTCATTTCCGGCATGCGTGATTCCTGCGAGCACTCCCCCCATGATCCCTGATCCCCTGGCCCAGCTTCCCGACTACCCGTTCGCCCGGCTGAGAACCCTTCTGGGAGACACGCCTCCGGGGAAACCGCCCGTGGACCTGTCCCTGGGCGAGCCCCAGCATGCGCCCCCGGCCTTCCTGACCGAGGTGCTGGACCGGAACGCCGACGGCTGGCGCGCCTACCCCCCTGTTGCGGGCACACCCGAATGGAAAGCGGCCGTGTGCGGCTGGCTGGCCCGGCGCTACGACCTGCCCGAGGGCATGGTGGATCCGGCGGCCGTCCTTCCCGCCAGCGGCACCCGGGAGGCCCTGTTTGCGCTGGGGCAGCTTCTTCTGCCCGCGGGCCTGGCAGGAACCGGCGGAGCGGACGGCACAGGCGGCACGGCCCGGGCCCCGCTTGTGATCATGCCCGACCCGGCCTACCTGCCCTACCTGGGCGCGGCGGTCCTGAACGGGGCCACGCCCTGGCCGGTTCCCTGGAGCCGCACCGCCGCCACCGGGGGCTTCCCGTCCCTTCCGGACACGGTCTGGGAACAGGCGCGCATGGCGTACATCTGTTCGCCCTCGAACCCCCAGGGGACGCTTGTTTCCCGCGAGGGCTGGAGGCGCCTGGTCGAGAAAGCCCGCGCGACCGACACCATCCTGATCGCGGACGAGTGCTACTCGGAAATCTATGACCGGGAGGCCCCCGCCGGCGTCCTGGAGGCCGTCCGGGATCTTGGGGGCTCCCTGAAGAATGTCCTGGTGCTGAACTCCCTGTCCAAGCGCTCGAACGCGGCCGGGCTGCGCTCCGGGTTCATCGCGGGAGACCCGGATCTGGTGGCCGCCTTCGCCCGCATGCGGGCCTACGGCGCCGCCGGAATGCCCCGCCCGGTTCAGGCCGCCAGCGCGGCGCTCTGGAACGACGAAACCCACGTGGAGGAAAACCGCGCCCTGTACCGGCGCAAGTTCGACCTGGCCGAGAAAATCCTGGGGCACCGGCCCGGTTTCCGTCGGCCGGAGGGCGGGTTTTTCCTCTGGTTCGACGCCACCGGTCTGGGCCCCTCCTCCGAGGCCGTCGCCCTGCGCCTGTGGGCCGAACAGGGGGTGAAAGTCCTGCCCGCCCAGTACATGATGGTGGGCTCCGACAGCCTCCCCGAGGACCGGATGCGGCTGCGCATTGCCCTTGTCGCCACCGAGGACCGTCTGGGGGAGGCTCTGGAACGCCTGAACTCCCTCCAGCCCGCCTGACCGGCAGGGGTGAGGACCGTCGATGCCATACAAGCCCGGGCGCACGCCATTTCTGCCAAAAGCCGCCATAGCCGGACTGAAGACCGCCTCGGTCCAGGTCCTGGGGGGCCTGCTTTTGCTTGGCGCCGGGCTGCTGGCGGTGGCGCTGGCCACCTATGCCTCGTCGGACCCGTCGTTCAACACGGCCAGTGACGGCCCCATCCGCAACGCCCTCGGCCGCACCGGAGCCCTGGTCGCGGACCTGGGCCTTCAGGGCTTCGGGCTGGGCACCTGGATCCCCGTCCTGGGGTTCGGAGCCCTGGGACTGCGCATGTTCCTGGGGCGGAGGATCTCGCTGCTGCCCCTGCGCATCGTGGCCCTTGTGGTGGCCATGGTGTCCCTGTGCGGCGCCTTCGACCTGGTCCCCGCGCCCTCGAGCTGGCGGGCGGGAAGCAGCCTGGGAGGCTGGACCGGCGCCCTCGCCCACGATCTTCTGGCACGCCTGTTCGAGAGCCTCTCCTCCGGGGGAACGGGAGGCGCCCTGACGGGCCTTGCCACCGGTTTGCTTGTGCCCTTCGTCCTGTGCCTGCTCGCCCTGCCCGGCGCCCTGGCCCTTCTGTGGAGCCTGGGGCTCCTGCGCGGACTTGCGGTGGTGCTGGGCGCCCTGGAACGGCGGCGCCAGCGGACCGCCGCACGGGCTCCGGCGGACCGGCGCCCGGCCGCGCGACGCCGTGCGGTGCCTGTGTTCACCGGGCCCGAACTTCCCCCGGTGGTCCTGCCCCCCGGGACCGAGGCCGCCCATCCGGCTCCCGAGCCGCCGGCGCCCCCGCGGATCATTCCCGTGACGCCCCGCAGACCCGCACCGGAGCCGCCCCCCTTCCTGCAGGCCCCCGAGCCCGATCCGGCTCCCGGCCTGTCGCCGTTTTCCGGACCGGCACCGGACACCCACCCCCCGGTGACCCTGATTGTCGCGGACTCGGCCCGACCGGCCCGGGCGCCCCTGGTACCCCTGCCCTCCCTGAACCTGCTGCGGGCCTCCCCGTTTGCCGGACCCGGCACCCCCGCCGAGGCCGAGACAAAACAGGCTCTGGCCGAAAGCTGCGAGCGCCTGAGGCAGGCCCTGGCGGACTTCGGCGTGAGCGGCACCGTGAGCGATGCCCGCCGGGGCCCGGTGGTGACGTTCTATGTGTTCACCCCCGCCGAGGGCACCAACCCGTCCCGGGTCCGGGGTCTGGCCGACGACATCGCGCGCCGCATGGACGTTCCCCACGCCCGGGTGGCCTCCTACGAGGGCTTCTCCTGGCTGGGCATCGAGCTGGCCAACCCGGATCCCCAGGAGTGCCGCCTTTACGACATTCTTTCCAGAAAAGCGTTCCAGGGTCACGAGGGCATGGTGCCCCTGGTGCTGGGCCGGGACGTGTGCGGGGCTCCGGTGGTGGAGGATCTCACCCGCATGCCGTTCTACCTGGTGGCCGGAACCGAGGGCACCGGCAAGACCACGGCTCTTGCGGCGGTCCTGCTCTCCCTGGTCTACCGCCTGACCCCCAGGGACGCCCGGTTCCTGGTGATCGACACGGGGCGCCGCTCCCTTGCGGCCTTCGACGGCATCCCGCATCTGGTGACCCCCGTCATCACCGACACCGCCGCGGGCCTGAACGCCCTGAAGTGGCTGCTGCGGGAGATGGAGCACCGCTACACCCTGATGAACACCCTGTCTGTGCGCACCATCGAGCAGTACAACCTGAAAGTCCGCGAGGCCCACGCCAGCGGAAACCCGCTGCGGCGCAAGATCCAGACCGGCTTTTCCGAGACCGGGGCCCCGATCTTTGAAAGCCAGACCATCGATTCCACCCCCCTGGGCTACCTGGTGGTGGTGATCGACGAGATCGCCGAGATGATGGCCCAGTCTCCGGACACGGTGGAGACCGCGTTTGAGCGTCTGGCCGCCGTCTCCCGGGCCCTGGGCATTCACGTGATCGCCTCCACCGGGCAGGTCAACGCCCGGACCCTGACCCCGCGTCTCCAGGCCCTGTTCACCCACCGGGGCTGCTTCCGCACGGCGAACAAGCTGGATTCGCGGTTTATGGTCACCACCAACGGCGCCGAGCGCCTGCCCTCGCCGGGGGAAATGCTGTTCTTCCATGCGGGTGTCCCGACCGAGCGCATCCACGCCCCCCATGTCACCGCCGACGAGATCCGCCGGGTGTGTGACTTCCTGAGGGACCAGGCGCCTCCGTCCTACATTCCGGATGTGACCGCCGAGGCCGAGATGGACCCGGTGCCCGCGCCGGCACCGCCCCGGGATCCGAGGGCCCCGACCCTGGGCCAGCCGGTCATCCGGGCCCAGATCGACCCGCTCTATGACCGGGCGGTGGAGGTGGTGGTGCGCAGCGGCCGGGTCTCCCAGTTCCTGCTGCAAAAGCAGCTGAGAATCGGCGCGCCCCGCGCCAGCGCCATCATCCGCCGCATGGAGCAGGAGGGCCTTGTCTCCGCTCCGAACCTGGCGGGGAAGCGCTCCGTCATCGCCGGCAAGCGCTAGGCGAGGCCCGCAAGCGCCAGGCACCCGCACCGGGGCGCCCCGCCCCGCAGCCATAGGCAAACGGGGACACCGGGGAACGGGGCCCGACAGAGAAGCTCCGGGCGCATGATCCGATCGGCAACACCCCCGCCGCGGAAGCGCCTGGCACGCACGCTTCTGACACTGGACATCACCCGACCGGATGCACACCCGCACCCGCCCGGCACCCGCACCGGAACCACTGCCCGGGAGACCGGAGACAGACGCGGACACCGGCCCACGACAACGGCCGGGGAGCCGGAGACAGGGGCCCCCACAGACCGGAGGCACGCCAACTCAAGGCAGAGCGTCCGCCCCACCCGGCAGCCGGAGTGGCCGGCTCACGCCCCGGCCTCCCGAGCCCGCACCGGGGCGCCCCGCCCCGCCGCCGGGCCAGCGCGTGTCCTACTCGAACGAGGCGAGAGACCCGACCCGGTCGCGCAGCATGTACTTCTGGATCTTCCCGGTGGACGTCCGGGGGATCTCGTCGAAGATGATCCGCCGCGGGATCTTGAAGCCCGCCAGGTGGTCCCGGCAGTGGCGGATGATGTCCTCCTCGGTGGCCTCCATGCCCGGGCGCAGCTCGATGAACGCGGCCGGGGTCTCGCCCCATTTCTCGTCCGGAGCGGCCACCACCGCCACGATGTTCACGGCCGGATGGGCATAGATGGCATTCTCGACCTCGATCGACGAGATGTTCTCGCCGCCCGAGATGATGATGTCCTTCGAGCGGTCCCGGATCTTCACGTAGCCGTCGGGCATGGCCACGGCCAGGTCGCCGCTGTGGAACCAGCCCCCCTCGAACGCGTCCCGGGTCGCCTGGGGGTTCTTCAGGTACCCCTTCATGACGAAATTGCCCCGCATCATGACCTCGCCCATGCTTTCCCCGTCCAGGGGGCACGGCTCCAGGGTCAGGGGATCGAGGACGGCGGCGTCCTCCAGCACGTGGCTGGGAACCCCCTGCCGCCCGGCCAGCATCACCTTGTCCACCATGGGCAGGTCGTCGTAGCCCGGCTTCTTGGGGCTCATCATGGACGCGCCGTAGGTCTCGGTCAGGCCATAGCCCTGGATCAGGTCGAAGCCGATCTTTTCCATGGCCTCCAGAACGGTCTGGGGCGGCGGGGCCCCTCCGCACAGCGCCTTGACCGTGTGGGTCACGCCCTCGCGCAGGGAGGCGGGCGCCTCGGCAATCAGCTTGTGGACAATGGGGGCGCCGCAGTAGTGGGTGACCCGGTGGGTGCGGATCCGCTCCCAGATGGCGTCGGCGGCAATCTGGCGCAGGCAGACGTTCAGGCCCGCGTTCGCCGCCATGACCCAGGGGAAAACCCAGCCGTTGCAGTGGAACATGGGCAGGGTCCAGAGATACACCGAGTGGGTCGGCATCCCCCACGAGACGTTGTGCCCCAGCGCCCCCAGGAAGGCCCCCCGGTGGTGGTAGACGACCCCCTTGGGGTTGCCCGTGGTCCCCGAGGTGTAGGACAGGGAGATGGCGTCCCACTCGTCCCCGGGCAGGGTGAAGGGCTCGGACGGATCGCCGGTGGCCAGCAGGGCCTCGTAGTCCATCCGCCCCAGGCGCTCGCCGGGGCCGGTGTACTCGGGATCGTCCACGTCGATCACAATCAGGGACGGCCGGTGAAGCAGCTTCAGGGCCTCGGACACCACGGGGGCGTACTCCCGGTCCGTGATCAGCACCCGGGCCTCGGCATGCTCGAGGATGAAGGCAACGGTCTGGGCGTCCAGGCGCGTGTTGATGGTGTTGAGCACGGCCCCCGCCCCGGGAACCCCGAAGTGGCACTCGTACATCTCGGGGGTATTGTTCAGAACCACAGACACCGTGTCGTTCTTGCCCACCCCCAGTTTTCTCAGGGCCGACGCCAGGCGGCGGCAGCGCTGCAGCGTCTCCCTCCAGACCCACGAGCGGCCTCCGTGCACCACCGACGGCTGGTCCGGAAAGACGAACGCCGTGCGCTCGATGTGGGACAGAGGTGTCAGCGGCACATGGTTGGCCGGGTTCTTATCAAGCCCCATGTCGTAAATGGACGGGCTGGTTTCCCTCATCCGTTTGCTCCCTGTTTTGTGCTGTTTTTGTCCTGTTGCGGATTTTTTCTTTTTTATGAAGGCTCAACCGGTGAGACCCCACGCGAGCGGTGTCCCCCCACACATTGGGACAGGCACCCGGGGGCGCCCGCCAGGCCCGGTCCTCCGGGCAGCATCCTGGCCCGGTCCTCCAGGCAGTACCCTTTCCCGGATCTCGGGGCAGCGTCGTGTCCCGAAAGCGGGCGACATCATGTCCCGGAGCCGGTCGCGTGGGCCTGCCCCGAACCGCCGGGACGGAAGCGGCGGCGGCTCCCAGCGGAGACCAGCGGACGGTCCGGCCCCGGAGCGGCCCGCTCCCGGCAGGACGCCCCAACACCGGGAAAGAACGTCCTTCTAGAACCGTGGCAGGCGATCCAGGGCGTCCCGGTACTCGCGCTCCAGCCGGGCGACCACATCGGCCACCGTCTCCACGGCGGCGATGCCTCCGACCCCCTGACCGGCGCCCCAGATATCACGCCAGGAGCGATACTCGGCGGTGGACGGCTGCGGGGCGGCCTCGCCTCCCGGGCCCGCGGCCGAGGCGCCCCCGTTCGCCCCTGCCCCCGCGCCCGCCCCCGGGGCATCGGAGGCCGGTGCCCCCATGCGCTTGAGGGCCGGCGGGGTCGCCTTCGCAATCTCGGCAATGTCCAGCCCCTGGGCCTCGATGCTGGGGCGCAGAAAGTTGGCTGACACCCCGGTGAAGAAGGCCGTGTTCACGACGTCCGCGGTCCCGCAGTCCACGATCATCTGCCGGTAGGCCTCGGCGGCGCGGGACTCGTGCGTGGCGATAAAGCGGGTGCCGATGTAGGCCGCGTCCACCCCCATCGCCAGGGCCGACAGGATCCCGCGCCCGGAGACAATGCACCCGGACAGAGCCAGGAACCCGGAATAAAACGAGCGGACCTCCTCGACAAACGCGAGCGGGTTGAGGGTTCCGCAGTGACCGCCGGCTCCCGAACAGACCAGGACGATGCCGTCCACCCCCGCGGCAATGGACTTCTCCGCGTGGTGACGGCTGATCACGGTCTGGATCACCTTGCCGCCGTAGCTGTGGATCGCGTCGAACACATCGGGCTGGAGCCCCAGGCTGCTGATCACAAGCGGAACCTTGTGCCGGACACAGGCCGCCAGATCCGCATCAAGGCGGGCGTTGGCCTTGCGGTTGTTGATGAGGTTCACGCCGAACGCGGGCTCATGGCCCTCGCTGCGAAGCGTCCCGACAAGGCTGTCGAGCCACTCGTCCAGTTGCTCGCTGGTGCGCGCGTTCAGGGCCGGGAATGTGCCCAGAATTCCGGCCCGGCACTGGGCCAGAACCAGCTCGGGCCCCGAAACCAGGAACATGGGAGCACCGATAACCGGAAGGCGAAGGGATTTGAGAAGACTGTCCATGGAACCAGCACCTGTTTCACGTGGGAACACCCGGGACGGCCCGCGAGAAACCAACGGGCGCGCGCGAAGCAGAGCATTGTTCGGCCATAAGACAATTAAATCAAGCCCGTTTTGATTTCTGGAAAACAGAGGCTATAAAGGGCCAAAAATCCATAAACCCAGGCACAGCGATCACATTATTTTATGGATTTGCACAAGAAAAGCTGGGGCCCGCCGGGGCGCGGGCACAAAAAAACGCCCCTCTGCGAAGACAGGGACGTGGTGTGAGGGCCCGCAGGGGATCCGGACGGCCCCGAAGCGCCGGGCGGGGGGCTCCGGCAGGGCCAAGGACAGGCCCAAGGAGGCCCCGAACCGGGGGCCCAACGCCCGGGCTGGTGGAGGACTTGCAGCCGGGCCACAGCGGGCGCGAATGGGCCGGAGCGCAACGGGCTCAGGGCCGGGCCACAGCGGGCACGAAGGGCCGGAGTGCAACGGGCACGAGGGGCCCGAGCGCAACGGGCTCACAGAGGGCTCTCGGCAGACTCTCGGCGCCCCGCAGCGGATCGCAGCGGGCGCGAGGGAGCCCGGCGCCGGATCATCCCGGCTCCCGGATACAGCCCTCCCCCTCCGTCAGCCGCAGGCCCACACAGATGTCGAGCCCGGAGGCATCCTCCCCCGGCCTCAGGGCTGGCGGGCGGAGCGGGCCTGGTTGTAGCGAAGCTCCCCCTCCGTCAGCTGCAGGCCCACATAGATGTCGAGGCCGGAGGCATCCTCCCCCGCCTCGAGGGGGAGGCGAACCTCAACCCGCTCGTCGCGGTAGACGATCCGGTCCACGCTGTCCGGGAAGCGCACCGACACCGGGTAGACCTGCTTGGCCGCCTCGGAGGGGTAGAACTCGGGGATGGCCACAAAGTACTCGAACGCGGCCTCGCGCCCGTCCCGGGCGGCGGGCCCCAGCTCCAGCTGGAAGGACACGTTCATGTCCACCGTGACCCCGGAGGAATCATACGCGCACCCGCCCTCGGGAACGAGCACCCGCGCCGAAAGCCGCTCGTCTGTCACGTCCCGCCCCGGACCGGGGCCGAACTGGACCAGCTGGGCCGTGGCCGCATCAATGCGCACATGGGGGCAGGCCCGGCCGTCTTCCGTAACGAACGCATTGCACCCGCCAAGAAGAAACAGAACCGCGGCACCCGAGAGACTGGATCCGGCACGGAAACCGGAGCGACGGCAGGACCTGGACATGAATCGGCCTCGCAGCAAGGGGAAACGGGACAACAACGGACCAAGGATAGACTTTTAACCACTCCATGAACAGTCCGGACCTGCACGCGGGCGTTCCTTTTTCCGACCGGGCACCAGCCCGTTTGCAGCCGGTCGCGCGCCGTGGTAGGAACGACCCTTGAAAAATCGCTCCATGGAAAGGCAGCACGGGCATGGCGGTCTACACCGAAGTCTTCGACGACGATCTGGCAGAATTCCTGACGCACTACGACATCGGGCAGCCGCTCGCGCTGAAGGGAATCGCCGAGGGGGTCGAGAACTCCAACTACCTGCTGATGACGGACCAGGGCCCCTTTATCCTGACGCTCTACGAAAAACGGGTGAAGGAGGGAGACCTCCCCTACTTCCTGGGGCTGATGCGTCATTTCTCGGAAAAGGGCGTGGCCTGCCCCCAGCCGGTGCCCGGACGGGACGGCACCGCGCTGCGCCGCCTGAAGAACCGCCCGGCGGCCATCTTCACGTTCCTGCCCGGCGCCTGGCCCCGCCGCCCCGGGGTCGCCCAGTGCGGACAGCTGGGGAAAGCTCTGGCGGAGATGCACCTTGCGGGCCAGTCCTACCCCCACACGCGGGCGAACGCCCTGTCCCTCGAGGGCTGGGAAGGCCTGTTCCGGGACACGGGCCACCTGGCGGACGAGTGGACCCCGGGACTGTCCGACGAGATTGCCGCCGAACTCGCGTTCCTGAAGGACAACTGGCCCCACGACCTGCCCACCGGGGTGATCCATGCGGACCTGTTTCCGGACAACGTCTTCTTCCTGGACGGCACGCTGTCGGGCCTGATCGACTTCTATTTCGCCTGCAACGACCTTCTGGCCTATGACCTGTGCATCTGCCTGAACTCCTGGTGCTTCGAGAACCAGCGCGAGTTCAACGCCACCAAGGGCCTGCACATGATTGCGGGCTACCAGAGCGTCCGCCCGCTCACGCCCGCCGAGATCGAGGCCCTGCCGATCCTGGCCCGGGGCGCGGCCCTGCGCTTCCTTCTCACCCGGCTTTATGACGCCGCCAACACCCCCAAGGGCGCCATGGTGACCATCAAGAACCCCATGGAGTACGTGGACCGTCTGCGCTTCCACCAGAGGGTCCGCAGTGCCCTCGAATACGGGCTGCGGCCGTGAGCGAGACCGTGAGCACGAGCGGAAGCGACACCGGGCGCGAGGCCGCCGGTCCGGTCCGGGTGGACGCCTTCACCGACGGAGCCTGTTCCGGCAACCCGGGCCCCGGAGGCTGGGGCGTGCTCCTGCGCTGGGGCGGGCACGAAAAAACCTTCTACGGAAGCGACCCCGACACCACGAACAACCGCATGGAGATGATGGCCGTCATCGCCGCGCTGGAAAGCCTGAAGCGCCCCGTCGCCGTGCGGATCCACACGGACTCCCGCTACGTGCACGACGGGATCACCCGCTGGATCCACGGCTGGCGGAAAAACGGCTGGAAGACGGCGTCGAAACAGACCGTGCGCAACGTGGATCTCTGGCAGAGGCTGGAGGCGGCCATGAAACCCCACACCCTGGAGTGGGAGTGGGTGCGCGGCCACGCCGGTCACGAGGACAACGAGCGGGCGGATGCCCTCGCCCGGCAGGGCTCCAAAGAGGCCCGGGACTCCGTGACGGCCAAGGGCAGCCCCTCCGGCTGAACCGGGGGCCGACTGCGGACACCGGCGAGCGCAAGAGGGAGCGCTCTAGCGCCCCTCCCAGCGGATGGCCATCAGGGCGATGTCGTCGCTCTGGGCCTGATCCTTCCGGAACTCCCCCACGTCCTCCAGAACGCGGTCCACGATCTCCCGGGCGCTGCCCGTGCTGGCAAGGGGCGCCAGGGCCTTCTCCAGGCGATCGGCGGTGTACTGGTCCCTCTGGGGGTTCATGGCCTCGGTCACGCCGTCCGTATAGAAAACCACGGCGTCCCCGGCACCAAGCTGGATGGTCCCGATGGTGTAGACCGTGTCCTCGAACAGCCCCAGGGGCTCGCCCCCCACCTTCTCGATGCGCCGGGCTGTTCCCTCGGCGCGGTTGAGGACAATGGCCGGCTCATGCCCCGCATCCACGTAAGTGACCCGCCCGGTCTCCATGTTCAGGACACCGGCCACCAGGGTCACGAACATGCCCTCCGGGTTGTTGCGCAGCAGGGTCTGGTTCACGGCGGTCAGGGCGTTCTGGAGGTGCTCGGGATCGTCCCGGACGGCGGCCCCCAGGAGCGTCTTGGTAATGGCCATGAACAGGGCCGCGGGGAAGCCCTTGTCCGACACGTCCCCGATGACAAAGTACAGGTGGCGGGAATCGATGGGGAAGAAATCATACAGGTCGCCGCCCACGGCCTTTGCCGGATCGACAACGGCGTACAGATCCACGTTCCGGGCAATGCGGACGTCAAAATTGTTGGGCAGGAGGCCCATCTGGATGGCCCGGGCCGCAGAGACCTCGTCCTCCATCTTCTGTTTCTGCTGGTAGGTCTCCCGCAGGGTGACCAGATAGAACTCCAGGCGGGTCAGGAGGGATTCAAACCCGGAGGCCAGGGTCTCGATCTCCATAACCCGCTCGTTCTTGAGGGACTCGATCGAGGCCTTGATGCTGGCATCCGGCTTGAAGTTGTCCTCGGCCAGCCGGGCCATGTCGCTGGTCAGCGTGCCCAGGCTCTCGGTCGCCCGCCCCACCAGCGAGCGCGACAGCATCACCCCCACGGAAATCAGGACAAGGCACAGGGCCGTCGCGGTCAGGAACTGGAGCCGGGCCGACGCGTTCAGATCCCGGGTGGTCAGGCTCAGAAGAAGGGCGCTGGAGGTGTCCACCTGGCCGTGGGGAATGGGCACCGCAACCAGCAGCATGGGCGGATCCAGAAAGAGAAACGACCGGGGTGTGTAGGCGATCCGCGACAGGGCCTGCCCCTCCACCAGGGCCTGCTTCACAAGGCGGATGTCCTCCTCGGTGGCCTCCCCCGCATTGACGGAAAAGAGAACCCGCCGCCGGGCGTCAAACAGCCGGATGCTCTCGATGTTGTCGTGGGAGGCCAGCCGCTCCAGAAGGGTCCGGGCGTCGCCGGACAGCCCGCCCGCGTCCGAGACCGCCCCCGCGGCCCCCAGGCGGTCGGCAATCAGGGTGGCGATGGTCTCGCTCTGGGAGCACAGCCGCACCACCGTCGCCCGAAGGGACACGAAGCCCGTCACCGTCGCGGTGGACAGAACCGCCACCGCGATGAGGACGGCAAAAAGGGTGCTGAGGGTCGAGCGCAATGCGATCCGTGCACGGGGTCTGGAGGCAGACTCGCGGGATGTAGGAACCTCTTGCGCGCTCATGACAGCTCCCGAAAGGCTAGAAGGGGCGATGGGGGGGCTTCGTCTTCTTCCGGGAGGAGCCCCAGAGCCCCAGGTAGCGGGCACACAGGGCCATGAAAATCACGCCGGCCAGTAGGGCAAGGCCAACCTCTCCGGCGGTCCAGCTTTCCCGGTGCGCGTAGCCCAGGGCCGGAGCCGAGGGATAGGGCTGCATGGGCTGAATCGGTTCGGGCCAGAAGGACGAGGATTTCGGCGGAGCCACCTCAGGCTGGGCCTGGACCGGGAGGGACTCCACCGGAGTTTCCGACGCAGACGCACCGCTGTGCGGTTCGGAAGTGTCTAAGGGCACGCGATGTCCTCCTTTGGACTGGCGCGGCTCCCGTCCTGCCGGCTGCGAGCCCTGAGGCCACCACGGCAGAACGCAAAAGGGATCCGGAGCCCCGACGGGCCCGGTCCGGAAACAGCGCAATCGAAGTGTCAAATGGACGGGGACGTCCGGGGCTGCTCTTCAGTCTAGAGCCTAACCAGAAAACGCCAAAAAGAAAACCCCGTCCGGGAGGAGAGAACCGGACGGGGTTTGGCCGCTTTCCCCAGATTGACTTCCGCCAGGCGATGCGTCCCCTTTGCTGGCGGAGGTCGATGCGACCGGACATGGAAAGAAGCGGCAGAACTAGAAGTCAGGAGTGCCTTCTGACGACGACTATCCAGCAACTGATAATCATTGTCAACATAGAAAACGCATCTTTTTTCATCCGGGGGAAAAAATCCACCCGAAGCAGGCCCACGGATCGGCGCCGAGGCCGGATTTCCCGGGTTTCCGGGGGACATCCCGGGCCGTCGGGCAAAAAGGAAGCGGGGAGCGGACAGAAAGCCGCACCGGCTGTGCCGCCCGCACGGGCCGAAAGGGGGGCCGGGACCGTCTTCCCGGGCAGACTCCGGCGGACGCGGGCGGAAACGGGACCGGATCGGGGCTCACGTGGGCAGGGACTCGCAGGCTCCGGCAAGACCACCGGCGGCGCGACCGGATCGGGGGTGGACACCGAAGCGACCCGCGGGCTCCGGCAGGACTACACAAGGAACGACCGGCTCAGGGCCGACACCACAGGAATCGGCAAGACCACCGGCGGCGCAACCGGATCGTGGCCGACGCCACAGGACTGGCGGGGGCGGACACACACCCTCACGGCGCCCGGTGGGGCCCCCTCTGCCCCCGTCGGGACACTCGGCCCCCGCTCGCGTGCGGACAATCGCCACGCCCCCGGCCCTGCCCCCCTGCGGACGGATCCACGCGCGCCGGAGGCCCGGCGGCCTGCAGGATCAGGGCTCTCGCGGAGCACCCCCGTTCTCGGCCCGGACAATGGCCACGGCCTCCGCCAGCCCGACCCTCTCCACCACCACACCGGGGGGGAAGGCGCTCAGCAGGCGCGACGGCGTGCGGGAATCCAGCATCACAAACACACCCCGGTCCCGGCTGGAGCGCACAAGCCGCCCGAAGGCCTGTTTCAGGCGCAGGCGGGTGATGCGGTCGTCGTACCGGGTCTTGCCCCACACGTCCCGCCGGGCCTTGTGGAGGATGTCCGGGCGGGGCCAGGGGACGCGATCGAAGACAATCAGGCGCAGGGACCGCCCGGGCACATCCACACCGTCGCGCACCGCATCCGTCCCCAGCAGGCAGGAATTTTCCTCCTCCCGGAAGATGGACACCAGCGTGCCCGTGTCCATGGCGTCCACGTGCTGGGCGTAGAGGGGCAGGTTCTGGCGGGCCAGCTCCGGCGCAATCCGGTCGTACACCGCCCGCAGACGGGACACGGCCGTGAACAGCCCCAGCCCCCCGCCCCCCGAGGCCCGGAACAGGGCGGACACGGCACTGGCCACCCGGTCGGGCACGTCCCGGGCCACGTCGGTGACGATCAGCACCCGGGTCATGGAGGGGTAGTCATAGGGCGAGGCCACCGCGGCCCGGATGGCCGGCTCCTCCAGGTGGATGGCCCCGGTGCGGCACTCCGCCACCCGCCACGAGGCCTCCGGGTCCGGATCGTTCGCGGACAGGTCACGCAGCGTGGCCGAGGTGATCACCACCCCCTGGGCCGTGCGGGACAGAACACCGGCGAGCGGGCGGGTCGGATCGATCCAGTGGCGGCACAGCCCCACGTCCAGCTCCTGACCGTCGCTGCGCTCCACCGCCAGCCAGTCCACAAAGCCGTCGGGCGTGGGCTCCCCCAGGCCGCGAACGATATCGCGCCAGGCCCTCAGGGGCGCAATGACCCGCCACTCCAGGGACCGGGCCAGGGACTCGATCCGGTGGCGCACCGCGCTGTCCAGGGTCTCGGCCTCCGCGTCCAGGCTCTTGAGCAGGGCCCGGCTGAACTGCTGAAGGGGGGTGAACAGGGCCTCCAGCGCCTCGCGGGCGGCCGGTGCGCAGTCCACAAGGGCCTCCGAGGCGGGGACCACCTCGGTTTCCAGGCTGTGCCCCCGCTCGCCGTCCCGGGCCCGGGCGTGGACCTGCTCGCGGAAGGCGCCCAGAAGGGCCTCCAGAGGGCCAAGGGGCGAGCCCCCCGCAAGACGGGCCTGCCAGCCCATGGAGGGAAGGACCGAGGCCGCGGCCAGCGCGTCATCCAGAAACTCGGCGGCGTCCGTATCCGCCTCGAACAGGCCTTCCGCCCGGCGCTTCAGGCCCCGCCCCCGGGAGCGGGCCCCGGCGTCCTCGGCGCCCAGAAGCCAGCGGCGCATCTCCATGCCCTCCTGGGCCGTGACATGGACCGCAAAGGCCGAATCCGCCGCATCGAACAGGTGGTGCCCCTCGTCAAAGACGTAACGGGTCGGGTGGCTGTCGTCGTCCAGGCCGCCCAGAGCCGCCTGAACCAGGACCAGCGCGTGATTGGCCACCACAAGGCGTGCCTGCCCCGCCCGCCGGACGGCGCGCTCGACAAAGCAGCGGTTGAAGTGGTCGCAGCCCGAGAAGATGCACTCGCCGCGCCGGTCCGCAAGGCCCAGGGTGCGCTCGCGCCCCGCCAGGTCCGCCAGCCAGCCGGGGAAGTCGCCGCCCATCATGTCGCCGTCCCGGGTGGCCTCCGCCCAGCGGGCCATCAGGCCCAGGGGGACCGCCTCCCGCGGACTGGCGCCGATCCGGCGGACGGCCTCCTCCAGGTTCAGAAGGCACAGATAGTTTTCCCGCCCCTTGCGCACCACCACGTGGCGCGCCTTCTCCACCGGGTCGGGGTAGAGCCGGTCCAGCTCCTGGTCCAGCTGGCGCTGAAGGTTGCGGGTGTAGGTGCTGATCCAGACCGCGCCGCCGTTCTTCTCGGCCCACAGGCTGGAGGGCGCGATATAGCCAAGGGTCTTGCCGACCCCGGTCCCGGCCTCCGCCAGGACCACGTTGGGTGCGTTCTTCCGCTTTCCCGGAGTGAAGGCCGGGCACACCGCCGAGGTGTAGTCCGCCTGCTGGACCCGATGCTCCGAATCCGCGCCCAGAAGGGACTTCAGCCGGGCCCGGGCCTCGTCCGGGGTGACGGACAGGTTGCCCGGAGGCGGCAGGGGCGGAAACTCGGGGATCTCGGGCAGGCGCGACCAGACGGCAAAGGCCCGCGACGCGCCGCTGCGGGGCTCGGGTCCGGCACCCAGGGCCTGGAGAACCGGGAACGTCCATTCCCAGCCGCCCCGGCCCATGACCTCGGCCAGACCCACCGCGGTCTCCCGTTCCTTCGAGGCTGTCCGGGCCAGCCGGGCAAACAGGGCCATGGCCGCCGCCGGAAGCACAAGGGCCTCGGCCTCCAGGCTGTCCGGAGGCGCCGTCCCCAGCGCGCGGGCAAGGCCTCCAGGGGTCGGCGAGGCAAACTCCGCCGGGCAGGCAAAGGCAAACAGCTCCATCAGGTCGAAGGCGGGGAACCAGGACAGGCCAAGGCGCCGGGCCACGTGAAGCCGGTGGCACACCATGGGGCGCAGGCTCTCGATGCGGGACTGGAGACCCACACCGGGGCGGACGGTCTCGATCTCGCCGCCGGGGAACACCAGGACGCCCCCCTCCGCCCCGACGGCCAGGGCCGGAACAGGAGGCGGGTAGACGGGAGCGTGATCCGGCGGATGGGGCATGGAAACGACAATCCTCGACAGCCCGGGCGGATCCGAAATGAACCGCGCTCGCGCGCAAGGCCGGCCGGGCCGTCGGGAAACGGTCTGCGGCCGACCGGTTCCGGTCCCCGGGGGGGTTCTGTTCTGGCACAGCGTCCGGGCACAATCAACTGCGCTGACAGGGGCCAGGCCGGGTTTGAGAGCGCCGCGCTCCCGCCGGGCCCGCCGCTCCCCAATTCAGAGAACAGGCGGTCCACCCCGCCCGCCGGACCACCCGCGGCCGCGGGAGCGGGCGGGAACACCGGGACACCGAAGGGGCTGGGGCCGGCGTTACAGGCCGTGTACCACAGGGAGCTCCGGGAGCGGGACCGGACACACGGGATGAGCCCGCCCGCACCGGAGGCCAAGGAAAAAGGCGCCCGCACCGTGTGCGGACGCCCCCTGGAATTCGTAGTTGGAAATGCTTTCTGGAACAGGATACTGACGAGACTACTTGCTATCGCCGTCGCCGTCCTGGTCGCCGGTCTCACCGCCATCCGCATCCGGCTGCGGGTGCTCCTGACGGAAAAGCTCCCAAACCTCAATCTCGGTCCCGTCGGGCAGAATGCAGATCGCCAGATCTCCGCTCTCGGCCGGGCGGTTCTCAACCTTTCCACCCTTCTCCTCGATACAATACGTGTACGCCGGATTGGGCATACCCACAGCCTTTTCGGCATCCTCATTGCTTTTGGTCTCGCCAGAATCGCAGGCGGTCAGCAGAAGAGCGGCACCAATAATCATAACTGCTTTTTTCATGCTTTTCTCCGTGATGTCTCGAACAGGAGGGAGGGAGAACCTTAAACTGTTCGGACGCCCATAGTGCGCGTTTAACGGGCTATTTTCAAGAGCCTTTATAAATACAGACTCGCGGTGTTCTCCAGCCTCGCCCTCGGGTTTCAGACCGGAGGCGGGACGAGAACCCTCTCCACACAGGCCAGAAAAACGCGTAAAAATTGCAGGAGCCGGAGGGCATGGCGCCCTGTCCCCGGGGGCCCCGGAAGCCCTTGTGCCCTGGGCCGGCCCCGGCGCACGTGCGAGCCGGCCGCCCCGGAGGACATCCGGACATCCCTGGAAATGGCGGGGCGCGCCCGGCACGCCGCGAGGGAACGGGCGGTGAGGAGCGCCGCCCCCCCGGCGGGCGGAGGGAAGGGACGCCGGTCCCTGAGCGTGGCATTCGGGCCGGGAGGCCGGGAGGCCGGGAGGCCGGGAGGCCGGGAGGCCGGGAGGCCGGGAGGGGACTAGCCCCCGCAGTCGGGCTGCGGAAGGGCCTCGAGGGACTTGAGTTTCGCGTTCACGGAAAAGCTCCCGTAATCCAGGACCATATCCGAGATCACACCGTTTTCGTGCAGAACACCGCGGAGCTCATGACTGGAAACCCCATCCCCCGAGGATCCGTCGGCCCCCTCGTCCCCGGACAGGAAATACGCCATGGACACCATCCAGCCCCGGGTTTTCAGAAGCGGGCTGTCCAGCCGTTTGGCCGACGGATCGGACGTGACCGGCGTCAGGGCCGTGGCCACCAAAGACCCCGCCCCCGGAACAGAACCGTCGAACAGACTGGCCGACATAAACGGCCGCCCCTCAAGACCCGCCTGAACCACCCCCCGGGTGTAGGCATTGGGGAACAGGGCCCCGGCAGCCACGACGACGTCCTCGGCCTCCGGCTTGACAAAACGCGCGATAATGGGCTGCACCCCCGCCTTCGGTTTCGCATCCCGCCGGACCGACCCCTCGGTGATTTCCTGAACACGGTCGTTTGAAAGCAACCGGCTGTAAAAGGACAGGTCGTTCCCGTCGAAGCTCTCCCAGGCGGAATACTCCATAACGTTATTGGTCTCCAGCCCCTGGCTGTTGCGAACCATCACGTCCAGGTGCACGGAGTTTGTCCAGCCCGTGCAGGCCGCATCAACCCGGAAGGTCAGGGAGCCCGCGAACGCCACAATACCCCCGCGCTCGGCCCGGGCCAGGGACAGATCGTAGACCGCCTTGTGGAGAGCCAGGTGAACCGGCGGCGCGGCGCCATCGGTGGCAGCGGAAGCCGAGGGCTCAGGGACCGGCCGGGGGGACGGGGCGGCAGAGGCCGTTGAACCGACGGCCAGCGACACGAGAAGGGTAACCAGAGGAACGATCTTTCCCATACCGATGCGGACTCCCGTAAGTTTTTCTCGCGAGAATCCGGGCTCCCGCGCCCTTTCTTTGTACTCGCTCCAGGCAGGACAGTGTCAAGAGGAAAGGATAGGGGGGTATGGGGGACAGGGAGACAGGAGGGATGTGGGAGAACCGCCGCACGCCCGGCACCCGGGTCTGTCCCGACGCCTCGGATGCCCGGTCCGGCTACCGGCACGGGTCGGCGTCCGGGGCCGCCCCCCTCGGGCGCGCCCATGGCCTGTCCCAACCCATGCGTGCCCCCCGATACATCCGGCTCTGGGCACATCCAATTCCGCCGGACACCCCGAGCCAGGCGGGTCTCCTGACACATCCGGCCCGGAGCCCATCCGGTTTCCTCCCGATGCCCCGTGCCCCCTGGCAGCAAATCTGGCCGCGAGACAGGGCGTTGCGGGCGCGGGGGATATGGCACGGCAGCGGGGCAAGGCGTTGCGGGGGCGGGAAGGTGGCGGGGCAGCGGAACCGCACAGAAACACGGCAACAGGCTAACGCACGCCCGCTCCCGGGTCCGGTCCGGTCCCGCAGGCGGCCGGCGGACCCACCGGGCCGCTCGCATCCGACGACCCGAGACGATCGGGCCGGAAAGGGGGAGATTACCGCCGGGCGGCGTTCATCCGGGCGCGCATGCCCTCGATGGCCGCTTTCAGGCCCACAAAGACCGCCTCGCCCACAAGGAAGTGGCCGATGTTCAGTTCCCGGATGGTCTCGATGGCCGCGACGGGCCCCACGGTGTCATAGGTCAGGCCGTGGCCCGCATGGCATTCCAGCCCCAGTTCCTCTGCCACCCGGGCCGCCTCGACGATGCGGGCCAGTTCCCGCTCCCGGGCCGGGCCGTCCGCCGCGTCACAGTAGGAACCGGTATGAAGCTCGACAACCGGAGCCCCCAGCGCCCGCGCGGTCTCCAGAACCCGGGGGTCCGGCTCCACAAACAGGGAGACCCGGATCCCGGCATCCGAAAGGGCCGCGATGGCCGGAGCCAGACGCGCCCGCCCGCCGATGACATCAAGACCGCCCTCGGTGGTGCGCTCCTCGCGCTTCTCGGGGACCAGGCAGGCCGCATGGGGGCGGGTCTTCAGGGCAATGCCCACCATCTCGTCGGTCACGGCCATCTCGAGATTGAGAGGCAGCGGAATGTCCGCACGCAGACGCGCAATGTCGGAATCGATGATATGGCGCCGATCCTCGCGCAGGTGGGCGGTAATGCCGTCCGCCCCGGCCTCGCAGGCGATCCGGGCGGCCCGCAGCGGGTCCGGCCAGGCGCCACCGCGCGCATTCCGGAGTGTGGCAACGTGATCGATATTCACACCAAGACGCAAAACGTTTTTCATTTTATGATCAATGCCTTGCCCGCACCACCGAGTGAACGGCAGAGCTTGCCTTCAGGGAACTGATAATGGAGGTCAGATGCCGGAGGTCGGACACCTCGACATCAATGATCATATCGCAGAAATCCGCACGGCGCAGGGTGGTTTTCATGGACCGGACCATACCCTTCCCCTTGGCCACCACGCTCGTCACAGCCGCAAGCGCCCCGGGGTCATTGCGGATATTCATCTCCAGGCGACCGACGTGGCTCGTTCCCCCGCCCGCGTCATCGTCCCAGGAGAGATCAAGCCAGCGCTCGGACTCGTTGTTGTACTGGACCAGCTGCTCGCAGTCGATGGTGTGAACCGTGACGCCGCGCCCGGAGACCACAATTCCCACAATCCGATCGCCCGGAAGCGGGTGGCAACACTTGGCAAAGCTCATGGCCATGTTGGGAACCAGCCCGCGAATGCCGGGCCGTGATTTTGCATCCGACCGGGATTTCGGCGGCGCGGGACGAATGATGGGGGGCAGCTTGGTCCGGATGATCGGCCCGCCCACCTGGGTGATCACATCACGGGGATGGATCGCGTTCTCGCCGATGGCATAGAACAGGTCATCAAGCTCGCTCACCCGGAAATGCTTCAAAACCCCTTCCAGCGCCTTGTCGGACACCGAGTGCCCCGCCACACGGAAGGCGCGCTCCAGATACTGGCGCCCCATGCTGATGGACTCGCCGCGCCTCTGGAGACGGGTGTGGCGCCGGATCGAGGCCTTGGCTTTCCCGGTGACCACGAACACTTCCCAGTCCGGGTTCGGGGTCTGGGCTCGGGAGGTGCCGATCTCCACCTGGTCGCCGTTGCGCAGCAAGTGGTGGAGCGGAACGATCCGGCCGTTGATCTTGGCCGAGACGCAGTGGTCCCCGATCTCGGTGTGGACCGCGTAGGCGAAGTCCACCGGGGTGGATCCGTTGGGCAGGCCAATGACCTCACCCTTGGGGGTGAAACAGAAGACCTGGTCGGCGTACATCTCGAGTTTGGAGTTCTCGAGGAACTCCTCGGGCGAGTCGGCCTTTTCCAGGATATCGAGAAGTTCGCGGATCCAGCGGTACTGGGGCTCTCCGAGAGCCGGGGTCCCCTGCTTGTAGGACCAGTGGGCGGCCACGCCCAGCTCGGAGATCTCGTGCATTTCGCGGGTGCGGATCTGGACCTCGATGCGCTGGCGCTCGGGCCCGATGACCGCGGTGTGAAGGGACTGGTATTTGTTGGGCTTGGGGGTGGAGATGTAGTCCTTGAAGCGGTCCGGGATCATGGGATACGCCGCGTGGATAAAGCCCAGGGCCCTGTAGCACTCCTCCACCGAATCGACGATAATCCGGAAGGCCAGGATGTCGGTCAGCTTCTCCATGGAGATGTTCTTGCTGCCCATCTTCCGCCAGATGGAGTACGCGGTTTTCTCGCGCCCCGAGACCTCGGCCTTGAGGTCGTGTTTGCGCAAGGTGCGCACCAGCTGGTCCATGATCCGGTTGACCACCGACGAGCCCTCATCGCGCAGATGGGAGAGGTGGGTCAAGATCGCCTCACGGGCCTCGGGCTGGGTCTCGGCGAAAGCCAGATCCTCCAGCTCGGTCTTGATCTCGGCCATGCCGATGCGCTCGGCGAGCGGGGTATAGATGTCCAGGGTTTCGTTGGCGATGCGCCGCCGCTTCTCGGGCTTGTCGATGAAGCGCAGGGTGCGCATGTTGTGCAGCCGGTCGGCAAGCTTGATGAGCAGGACGCGGATATCCTTGCTCATGGCGATCAGAAGCTTGCGGAAGTTCTCGGCCTGCTTTGCGTGGTCCGAGGAGATCTGGAGCCGGTTCAGCTTGGTGACACCGTCCACCAGATTGGCCACGTCCTGGCCGAAGAGCTTGCGGATATCGTCGAGGGTGGTGTCCGTGTCCTCGACCGTGTCGTGCAGCAGGGCTGCAACGATGGTGGCACAGTCCAGACGGTAGTTTGTCAGGATTCCGGCCACCTCGAGCGGGTGGGAGAAGTAGCTGTCCCCGGAGTGCCGGACCTGGGATCCGTGCACCTTCATCGCGAAAACATAGGCGCGGTTGAGAAGATCCTCATCCGCGCCCGGATCGTAGGACTTTACCCTCTCGACCAGCTCAAACTGGCGCATGAGAGGGCGGGCCACAGCCCGCCTGGCGAGTGGCTCAGGAGTCGAGACCCGCTTTACACGGGTGTCCTGTTTTGTTTCCGCGTTCAATAAGACCTCTCATCAGTCATCGTCACCGAGAAGGGAGGGATCGACGTCGTCGTAATCCTCGTCTGACGCGTCATCCGTATTTCCGGCGCTCTCGTTGCCAAAGGAGTCGTCATCGTCGCCATCCGGGGATTCCTGGAGGCTCAGGCCGTCGGCCAGGAGCTCCTCCTCGGTATCCATCCCGATGGTATCATCGCGCAGGTCAGCGTCGGCCGCCACAGCGTCCATCTCCGGGTCGTCATCCTCGGGCTCGTCGATCTCGACCCGACGCTGGAGCGCCGACACGAGGGACTCGCGAAGGGCATCGGGGCCCACGGTCTTGTCCGCGATCTCCCGCAGGGCGACCACAGGGTTCTTGTCGTTGTCCCGCTCCACCGTCAGCGGAGACCCGGCGGAAATCTGCCGGCCGCGCTGGGCGGCGGCGAGAACCAGCTCGAAACGGTTGGGAACAATGGTAATGCAATCTTCAACAGTTACGCGAGCCATCGAAATCTCCGCAGTGGGCCCCGGACCCGGTACAGGTGTGCCGGAGCGCCAGGATATCGTCCAGGATCAAGACAGGGGGCGAAACCGCCCGGAACAGGGAAGTTTACAGCCAAGAGGCACCGAACGCAACACCTGGTACAGTATACCAGAAGGGGTCGGGCGCGGCGTTCCACAAGGGGAAAACGCACGGAAGGACGCAAAAAAGACCCGCACCCTGTGGTGCGACGTTTTCCCGCCCTGCGCGCGGCCCGGCGCCCCGCGTGCGATTCCCGTGTGCGATCCGCGTGTGCGATCCGAGTATCCTCCCACGACGCCCCCCGGCGGAGCCCAGGGGACACCGGCGCCCCTGACCGTCCGGGCCTTTGAGCCTGAACACGCGCGGAAATCCTGTACAGACACCCCGCACCCGGGCGGTCAACGGCGGATCTCAGGATCCCGCGCCCTCATCCTCCAGACACCGGATGTCCTGATCCGGGTCCAGCGCGGCACACAGGGTGTCGAGGGAGGCCCCGGTCAGCGGGTGACGCCATTCGGGAGCCACATCCCGCAGCGGATACAGGACGAAGGCCCGCAGATGCGCCCGCGGATGGGGAAGGGTCAGGCGCCCGCTGTCCAGGCACAGGCCCCGGAAGTCAATCAGGTCAAGGTCCAGGGTCCGCGCGGCGTTGGGAACCGACCGAACCCGCCCCATCTTCTGCTCGATTCCCTGAAGCGCCTCCATCAGCGCCAGCGGCTCCAGGGCGGTGTCCACGCTCACCACCCCGTTTATGTAGTCGGGCTGGCCGGACCGGGGCACCGGCGAGGTCACATACCACCGGGAGCGGGCCAGAACCTGGATCCCCGAGGCCGGCATCAGGCCAAGGGCGGTCTCCAGCGCGTCCAGCGGAGCCCCCGCCGGCCCGGGGAGATTGGCCCCGAGTGCTATTAAAATCATGTTATCTCCAACGGTTTGACTGCGAAGGACTTGCGGCAGGCGGATTTTATCTCTAGCTTTAATAGACACGGATACCGGGAGGCAAAACCCTCGGCCCGATATGCGGCTTTCTCATTCGGAAGGCCCTGATTTTCTTACACCCGTTTTTTAAAAGCCTTTAACGCTTTTCGAGAGGTATCCATGGAAATTTATCCCCAGGAGAGACTTGGGCTCTTTATCGATGGCTCCAACCTTTACTCTGCAGCGCGCTCCCTTGGCTTTGATATCGACTACAAGCGGCTGCTGGACTTTTTCTCCAAGGAGGGGCGCCTGGTCCGGGCCTTCTACTACACGGCGCTGCTGGAGGACCAGGAGTATTCGCCGATCCGGCCGCTGGTGGACTGGCTGGACTACAATGGATACACCATGGTCACCAAGCCGACCAAGGAGTTTACGGACGCTCTCGGCCGCCGGAAAATCAAGGGCAACATGGATATCGAGCTGGCCATCGACGTCATGGAGATGGCCCCGCACCTTGACCACATTGTGCTGTTCTCGGGGGACGGCGACTTCCGTCGGCTCGTGGAGGCCGTGCAGCGCAAGGGACTGCGGGTGACCGTGGTCTCCACCGTGCGCTCCCAGCCGCCCATGGTCGCGGACGAGTTGCGCCGCCAGGCCGACCGCTTTGTGGAGCTTGCGGACCTGGAGAAGCGTATCGCCCGCCCGCCCCTTCCGCCGCGTGACCGCCCCGACACCCGCGGCGACTCGCTGTCCGGCGATGACATGGCCCCCGACTACGGGCCGCGGGAGAGCATTGAGGATCTTTTCTGACACACCCGCCCTGACACCCCGGCCGCCGGACCGATTGCCGCCCGGGGCCGGAGCGACCAAGGACCGCCCCCGAGGCCCGACCGCCCAAAGGCCGCCGGACCGACTGCCGTCCGGAGGCCGGACCGCCAGAGGCCCAGCCGCCCGAAAAGCCCGGGCCCATTGACAAAGTCCCGCGCCCTCCGGCCGCCGCGAGAGCGCGTCTCCCCTGTTCCGGGGCGGCCCTGCCCGCCCCTGACCGCGCCGCCCCCTGAGGCCCCGCGGCCCACCCGATCTTTATTTCGGGGCGATCCGCGCCCTTAACCGCCTCTTAAGGAAGCGGTGCTAGGGTGAGGATGCAGACACAGACGAAACGACATCGACAAAAATTGAGGCAAATACGGGAGGCTTCCATGTCCCGGGACTCCTCGACCCTGAAACAACACCTGCTCCTTGTGGCCTGTGTTCTGGCCGCCGGCCTTCTGATCGGAAGCGCACTGGAGCACGCGGCAAAGCAGACCGCCGCCATTGGCACCCCGATGGTGGTTCCGCACAGCCGCGACCATGTCCCCTCACCCCAGTGGGGGCCAGTCCTCCTCAACTCCGCGGGAGAGTGGCGGACCCTGAATTAGGACCGCAGCCGGCCCATCCGGGTGGCCGCCTGCCCATGCCCCGTCGGCGTCGCGTCCGACGGGGCATTTCTCTGTTCCGGACCAGAGCGTCCCGGCGTATAACACCCGCCTCATTGTCCCTATCCCAGACCATTGCAGGGCCACACGCATGCCGGAACCTGAAAAGCAGACCTGGACGCGGCGCCTGATCGCCCGGGCAAACTCCCGCTCCGCACTCGTCTGGCTGGGGGTCATCTCCTGCATCGAGAGCATCTTCCTGCCCATGACGGCAGACGTGCTGCTGATCCCCATGATCCTGGCCAACCGCAGCCGGTGGGTGTTCCTGTGCCTCTACACCGCGGCCACGTCCGTCCTGGGGGGCCTGTTCGGCTGGCTGATCGGCTACTTCCTGATGGAAACCGTGGGGTTCTGGCTGATCGACCTCTATTCGGCCCAGGACGTGTTCCGCCAGTTCACCGGACTGGTGGACCGGTGGGGAGCGCTTGCGGTGTTCATCGCCGGGGTCTCGCCGATCCCCTACAAGGTGGCCACGGTCACCGCGGGCGCCGCCCAGATGAACCTGGTGGTGTTCCTGCTGGCCTCGGTGGTCTCGCGGGCGCTGCGGTTCCTGGTGGTGGGGGTCGTCTTCGCGCTGTTCGGGCACCGGGCCCTGGACTTCTACATGGCCCACCGGCGGCGCATTCACATTGCCGGCGCCCTCGCCCTTCTTGTGGCCGGCGCGGCCGCACTGGCGGCCTTGCTTCTGGGAGCCTTCTGAAAAGACGTGCCACCGTGGGACAACTGTCGCGCGCGCATCACGCGGGCCTTTAATTCACACGTCTTTGCCTTTATGATGCCCCTGAATCCACAGTCCATTCTGACAGGGTACCGAGTCAAACTTCATGAGTAGCTACCAGAGGAACAAGGACAGCGCATTTTACGACACTGCCGTAACCGTCGCCTATGCGCTTCTCATCGCCATCCTGATCCGGACGTTCGCCTACGAACCGTTCCGCATTCCCTCGGGATCCATGGAGCCGACGCTCCTTGTTGGAGACTATCTCTTCGTTTCCAAGTTCTCCTATGGATATTCAAAGTACTCGCTCCCCTTTGCCCTGATCCCCTTCGAGGGGCGGGTTCTGGCCTCCGAGCCGGAGCGCGGCGACGTGGTCGTGTTCAAGAAGCCCGGCGACACCAGCCTTGACTACATCAAGCGGGTGGTCGGCCTTCCCGGGGACCAGGTCCAGATGATCGACGGGCGCCTGTACATCAACGGGACCGTGGTGCCGCGCCGCAAGATCGAGCCCTACCAGGAAATCTCCCCGGGCGGCGCCGTGTCGCGCCATCCGCGCTACATGGAGACCCTTCCGGGAGGCAGGGAGCACCAGATCATCGAGGTTCACGGCGACGACTACTACGCCGACCGGACCGGGGTCTATGTGGTCCCCGAAGACCACTACTTCATGATGGGCGACAACCGGGACAGCTCGGAGGACTCGCGCACCGCGGAGGTCGGCTACGTCCCGTTCGAGAACCTGATCGGCCGGGCCGAGTTCCTGTTCTACTCGAAGGACGAGCGCTCCCCCTGGTGGGCCGTCTGGTCCTGGCCCGAGGCGGTCCGCTGGGATCGCATCTTTGATGCCATTCAATAAGGCAACCCGGTCATGAGTGCCTCCGATACGGGGCGACTTGCCAGCAATCTCGGATACCGGTTCCAGACCCCGCGGCTTCTGGAGCAGGCCCTCACCCACAAGTCCCGCGAGGGGCGCCCCAGCTACGAGCGCCTGGAATTCCTGGGCGACCGGGTCCTGGGCCTGGTTGTGGCCAGGCTGCTGTACGAACGTTTTCCCGCCGAGGACGAGGGCGCCCTTGCCCGCCGTCACGGCCACCTGGTGTCCCAGGAAACCGTGGCCCGGGTGGCCATCGTCCTGGACCTTGGCGCGGTCATGCGCCTCAGTCCGGGAGACGACCACGCCGGAGCCCGCCGGAACCCCAGCCTTCTGTGCGACGTCTGCGAGGCCGTCTTGGGCGCCGTTTTCCTGGACGGCGGCCTGGACGAGGCTGACCGGATCATCACCGAACTCTGGACCCCGCTCATTCTGGAGGATGCGACCCCACCCCGGGCCCCCAAGACGGCGCTCCAGGAGTGGGCCCAGGAGCGGGGGCTGCCTCTCCCCGAATACCTCGAGGAACAGCGCGACGGACCTCCCCACCGTCCGGTGTTCACTGTGCGGGTCGCGGTCAAGGGCCGGGGATCCGCCCGAGCCCAGGGCTCGTCAAAACGCGTCGCGGAGCAGGAAGCCGCACGCCTTCTTCTTGAAAGACTCGAACAAAATGACGAATGAACCGACCCCGGACTCTCCGGCGGACACGGACAGCGGTGCTCCCCAACGGTGCGGCTTCGTCGCCGTCATCGGCGCACCCAATGCCGGCAAGAGCACCCTGGTCAACCAGCTGGTGGGTGCCAAGATCAGCATTGTGACCCCCAAGGCCCAGACCACCCGCACCCGCGTGCGCGGCGTGGCCATGCGAGGCGACACCCAGGTGGTCCTGATCGACACCCCGGGCATCTTCGAGCCCCGCAAGCGCATTGACCGCGCCATGGTCGCTGCCGCCTGGGAGGGCTCCATGGAGGCCGACCGGGTGCTTCTCGTGGTGGACGCCCGCCGCGGAATGACCGAGGCTGTGAGCGCCCTGGTGGAGCGCCTGGCCGAACTGGGCCGCCCGTGCAGCCTCGCCCTCAACAAGGTGGACGCCATGGAGCGGGAAAAGCTCCTGGGCCTGGCCGCGCGCTTCAACGAGGCCTTCCCCTTTGAGCGGATCTTCATGATCTCGGCCCTGACCGGGTCCGGCTGTGACGATGTGCTCCAGTCCCTGGCGGACTCCCTGCCCCAGGGGCCCTGGATGTTCGATCCCGACGACCTCTCGGATCTGCCGCAGCGCCTTCTGGCCGCCGAGATCACCCGGGAGAAGATCTTCCTCCAGCTTCACGAGGAGCTGCCCTACGCGAGCGCCGTCCACACGGACCGCTGGGAGGAAAAGCCCGACGGCTCAATCCGCATCGAACAGACCATTTTCATTGAGCGTGACACCCAGAGGGCTATTATGCTCGGAAAAGGCGGCGCCCGCATCAAGGCCATCGGCCAGGCGGCCCGCACCGAACTCTCCAGCCTTCTGGAACAGCCGGTCCACCTGTTCCTTCACGTGAAGGTGAACGAGCGCCTCTGGGAGGACCGCGAGTCCTACTCGACCTGGGGCCTGGACTACAACGCCTGACCGGCGGCCAAGGCAACACTGCCGTGAGCCCCGCCCGGGCCACCCCCTCACCGGATCCGACGCACCCGCGCCGGATCCCGGACCGCCCTGCCGGAGGCGACGACGTCCGGCCGGAGCACGCCCGCTGGGCCTGCCCCGTGTGTGTTGTTGCCCCTGCCGGGGCCTGTGGTGATTGGTGTTGAATGAACGACCTCACGGATACCGGAATCGTTCTCGCAGCCTCGCCCCACGGCGAGCATGCAGCCCTTGTGACCCTCTTCACCCGCAGCACGGGCCTGTATACGGGCTATGTCCCCGGCGGCCAGAGCCGCAAAATCCGCGGCTTCCTTCAGCTGGGCACCTTCGTGAACGCGCGCTGGCGCACCCGGATCGAGGGCCGCATGGGCACCCTGGAGCTTGAACCCCTCCCTGGCATCCCCTCGCCCCTTCTGGCGGACCGGACCCGCCTCGCGGGCACCGCGTCCATGCTGTCCCTCGTGCGCCAGTTCCTGGCCGAGCGTGACCCCTTCCCGGGCCTTCATGACGCCACCGCGGCGACCCTCGAGAACCTCCTCCAGGCCCGGACCGACACCATGACCTGGGCGGCGGACGTGGCCCGCTGGGAATGCCTGCTGCTGGCGGAGACCGGCTTCGGGCTGGACACACACCGCTGCGCCCTGACCGGCACCCGCGAGGAACTCGCCTGGATCTCGCCCCACACCGGGCGGGCCGCCTCCCGCGCCGCCGGACAGCCCTGGTCCGACCGCCTTCTCCCCCTGCCCCCGTTCCTCCTGAGCACCACCCTGCCCTCGTCCCCGGGCGAGTTGCTTCAGGGGTTCCGTCTGAGTGGCCACTTCCTGGCCCGGATTGAAACCCACACGGCCTCAGGCGCCCGCTCCCCCCTTCCGAGCGCCCGGACCCGCTTCCTGTGCCGCCTCTCCACCGAGCTGGGCGCCGTCTGAGGGCTCCACGCCGTCCACGATGCCCTTCGCCCACGCACGGCCCGTCGCTGTCTGAGGCCTCCCCAAGGTCCGCGAGACCTATCGCACAAGCACCGCACGGCGCCCGCACGGCGCCGTCTGAGCCCTCCCCTCTCCGCCCTGCCACACGCCACTCCCCCAGCCCCGCACGGGACCGCGCACAAAAAAACCCCCGGACGAGCCGGGGGTTTTCGGTCTGCACCGGGACGGGCCCGGTTTTAGTCCTCGTCGTCTTCCTGGAAGACCGGGCCGGAGTCCTGGCCCTTGGCGGTCACGTCGCGGTCCACGAACTCGATGATGGCCATCGGAGCCGCGTCGCCGTAGCGGAAGCCGGCCTTCATGATGCGGGTGTAACCGCCCGGGCGACCCTGGTAGCGGGGGCCCAGAACCTCGAACAGCTTCGAGACGGTCTTGTCACAGCGCAGGATGGCGAACGCCTGACGACGGTCGTGCAGGGTGCCACGCTTGCCGAGGGTCACGAGACGCTCCACGATGGGGCGGAGGTCTTTCGCCTTGGGCAGGGTGGTCTTGATCTGCTCGTGCTTCACAAGAGCCATCGCCATCGAGGCGAAAAGGGCTCTGCGAGAGCTGGCGTTGCGGCCGAGCTTACGGCCGGACATACGATGACGCATGGCGTTTCTCCTGTGTTACGGCGGCATGATGCCGATTGTGGGCATCCGGGCCTCCCCCGCGGGCAGCGGGGTCAAGAACCCGAACGACGCCCCGACGGATGCGGGACGATTGGGAAGGCGGAAACTCAGTAGTGTTCCTCGAGCTTGCGGGCCAGTTCCTCGATGTTCTCGGGCGGCCAGTCGGGGATTTCCATACCGAGGTGAAGCCCCATGGTGGCGAGGACTTCCTTGATCTCGTTCAGCGACTTGCGGCCGAAGTTCGGCGTGCGCAGCATCTCGGCCTCGGTCTTCTGGACCAGATCGCCAATGTAGATGATGTTGTCGCTCTTGAGGCAGTTGGCCGAGCGGACCGAAAGCTCCAGCTCGTCCACCTTGCGAAGAAGGTTCTTGTTGAACGGCAGATCGTCCTCGCGCTTCTCGGGCAGGGCAACCTGCGGCTCCTCGAAGTTGATGAACAGCTGCAGCTGGTCCTGGAGAATGCGGGCGGACAGGGCCACCGCGTCCTCGGGGGTCAGGGAGCCGTCCGTCTCGACCACGAGGGTCAGGCGGTCATAGTCCGTGATCTGGCCGACACGGGCGTTGTCCACCTTGTAGGACACCTTGCGCACCGGCGAGAAGATCGAGTCCACCGGGATGAAGCCGATGGGGGAGTCCTCGGTCCGGTTGGCGACGGCCGGGACGTAGCCCTTGCCCATGCCCACCGTGAACTCCATGGACAGGGAGGCGCCCTCGTCCAGATGGCAGATGATCAGGTCCGGGTTCATGATCTCAATGTCCGCGCCCGCCTCGATCTGGCTCGCGCGAACGGCGCCGGGGCCGGTCACATTGAGGGTCATGCGCCGCGGGCCTTCCACGTGCATGCGGATGGCAAGGGTCTTGACGTTGAGGATAACCTCGGTCACGTCCTCACGAACGCCGGGAATCGACGAAAACTCGTGCAGAACGCCGTCGATCTGGATCCCGGTCACCGCGGCACCCTGAAGGGACGACAGCAAAATGCGCCGCAGCGCGTTGCCAAGCGTGAGACCGAAACCGCGCTCGAGCGGCTCGGCGACCATGGTGGACGCGTTACTGAAACCGCTGTTGGGCGTGATAACAGGCTTTTCCGGCTTGATCAGTTCCTGCCAGTTTTTTTGAATCAAGGACATGGTGATTTCCCGAGCAGTAGCCGTGGCGAAGCGATTCCGCACGGCTTTATTTCAAACAGCGCCGTCCGGGACACCCGACAGGATCGGGCCCCGGACGAAACACCTGGATCGGGGGAAAGAGAGGCAAGGGTTCCGGAAAAACGGAACCCGACAGGCCTTTCCCAGTAGGATCGCGCGACGTGCCGGCGTGATCTGCGCGCCGGATGCCGCGCCCCGGGCGTCCTAGACGCGACGACGCTTGCGCGGACGGCAACCGTTGTGCGGGATCGGGGTCACGTCCTTGATGACCGTGACCGTGAAGCCCACAGCCTGAAGAGCACGCAGAGCGGACTCACGGCCCGAACCCGGTCCCTTCACCATGACCTCAAGCGTCTTGACGCCGTGCTCCTGAGCCTTGCGGCCCGCGTCCTCGGCGGCAATCTGCGCCGCGTACGGCGTGGACTTCCGCGAGCCCTTGAAGCCCTGGGCACCGGCCGAGGACCAGGAGATGGCATTCCCCTGAACGTCGGTGATGGTGATCATGGTGTTGTTGAACGACGCGTTGACGTGGGCGATGCCCGACGAAATGTTCTTGCGCTCGCGCTTGCGCATTCTAGCTGCTGGCTTGGCCATTGCGGTGTATGGTCCCGTTTTCTAGCGATCTCGGATTGGGGACGCGCACCCGGTGCGCGTCCGGCTCTTACTTCTTCTTGCCGGCGATCGGCTTGGCCGGGCCCTTGCGGGTGCGGGCGTTCGTGTGCGTACGCTGGCCGCGGACCGGGAGGCCCTTGCGGTGACGCAGGCCGCGGTAGCAGCCCAGATCCATCACGCGCTTGATGTTCATCGCGGTCTCGCGACGCAGATCACCCTCGACCTTGTACTCCGCGTCGATCAGTTCGCGAATCCGGACGACTTCGTCATCCGTCAGGTCGTTCACGCGACGGCTGTCGGCGATGCCGACCCGTTCGCAGATTTCCGCGGCTTTCGTACGGCCAATGCCGTAAATGTACGTAAGCGCGATACAAGTCCGCTTGTTAGACGGAATATTTACGCCAGCGATGCGCGCCAAGGCCCACACTCCTCGTCTTCAGAATTGGCAAAAAGGTACTGCGTCGCATTTTTTCAAAGAGCGGCGCATTATAGGAAGATTCGCGTCCGAGTCAATCCGTTGAGTCCGGAATTCAGCCCGGACGCGAAAAAAAGCGGCTCCGGCTCACACAGTCTCGAGGATCTGCACCAGAGCGTTCGTAACCTGTTCGATGGTCATGGTGCCATCCACAACGTGGAGGAGCCCCTTGGCCTCGTAGTACGGGAGAATCGGAACCGTCTGCGCGTGGTACACGGTCAGACGCTTGCGAAGGGTCTCCTCGTTGTCGTCGGCCCGGACCGTCTCCGACTGGGCGGCGCGGGTGCGAATCCGGTCAAACAGGATTTCGTCCGGCACCTTCAGCTGGATGACCCGGTCCAGGTCCATGCCCTTGCGGGCCAGCATCGAATCCAGAGCCTCGGCCTGGGGAACGGTTCGCGGGAAGCCGTCCAGGATGAAGCCGTTCACGCAGTCCGGCTGGGAGATCCGGTCCTCGATCATGGACACCATCAGGTCGTCGGGCATGAGCTCGCCCCGGTCCATGATGTCCTTGGCCTTCTTCCCGAGCTCGGAGCCCGCCGCCACCGCCGCACGGAGCATGTCGCCCGTGGACAGCTGCGGGATGGAGTACTTGTCCTGAAGGATCTGGGCCTGCGTGCCCTTGCCCACCCCCGGCGGGCCCATAAAGATAATGCGTCGAGCGGTCATTGGTTATCCTCTCCTGCCCCGAAGCTTGGCCTTCTTGATCAGGCCTTCATACTGGTGCGCCAGCAAGTGCGACTGGATTTGCCCGACCGTGTCCAGGGTCACCGTGACCACAATCAGAAGACTCGTGCCGCCGAAGTAGAACGGGACGCTCGCGTGCTTCATCAGGAACTCGGGGAGCAGACAGATGGCCACGAGGTAGATCGCACCGACAAAGGTCAGACGCGACAGCACGTAGTCAAGATACTGCGCCGTGTTCCGTCCCGGACGGATGCCCGGAATGAAGCCACCGAACTTCTTCAGGTTCTCTGCGGTATCCGCCGGGTTGAAGACAACCGCGGTGTAGAAGAACGCAAAGAAAATGATCATTCCGGCGTAGAGCGCCATGTAGGCGGGAGCGCCATGCTCGAGCCAGATCCGCAGCGTGGCCAGCCACTCGGGCCCCTGCCCGGCCGAGAAGCCGAGGACCGTCATGGGCAGCAGCAGCAGCGAGCTTGCGAAGATCGGCGGAATCACACCCGACGTGTTGATCTTCAGGGGCATATGGGAGCTCTCGCCACCAAAAATGCGGTTGCCCTGCTGTCGCTTTGGATACTGGATGAGAATGCGCCTCTGGGCCCGCTCGATGGCCACGATCGCGGCGATCACACCCACAGCCATGACGCCAATCAGCAGCACGAACAGGGGGTTGAGCGTTCCCACACGGGTTGCCTCAAGCGTCTGGACAAGAGCCAGGGGAAGCTGCGCGACAATACCGGCGAAAATAATGAGCGAAATACCGTTTCCGACTCCACGGGCCGTGATCTGCTCACCCAGCCACATCAGGAACAAGGTGCCCCCGAGAAGGGTGATGACCGCCGTGAAACGGAAGAACCAGCCCGGATCCAGAACCGGCGAGCCCGGCATGCCCTCAAGGGCAACCGCAATGCCGTAGGCCTGGGCGATGGTGATGAGAACGGTAAAATAACGGGTGTACTGGTTGATCTTCTTTCGCCCGGACTCCCCTTCCTTCTTCAGCGCTTCCAGCGACGGCACAAGGGACGTCATCAGCTGCATGATAATGGAGGCGGAAATGTAGGGCATGATATTCAGCGCAAAGATCGTCATACGCGAAAGGGCGCCACCCGCGAACATGTCAAACATGCCCAGGATGCCACCTTTCTGCTGATCAAAGAGCTGCTTCATCACTCCGGCGTCAATGCCGGGGATCGGAATGTATGTACCAATACGATAAACAACAAGCGCAAACAGGGTGAACCACAGGCGCTTTTTCAGCTCCGTCGCTTTGGCGAAAACGCCGAAATTGAGGTTTGCTGCGAGTTGCTCAGCTGCGGACGCCATCCGCTTGCTCCCTGAAAAAAGGGGACCGGCCGCCCTCGGGGGGCGACCGGACACACATTTGGACTACTGCTCTGCGACGTCTTCCCGGGGAGCCCGGACGGTCACCGTGCCGCCAGCCTTCTCGATGGCCTGGCGCGCGGTATCCGAAGCGCCGGTCACCTCGAGGTTCAGAGCGGTGGTCACCTCGCCCCGGCCAAGGAGACGGACACCGTCCCGCTTGCGGCGGAGAATGCCGGAGGCAACCAGCAGATCCTCGGTGATGGGAGCGGAGGCGTCGAGACGACCCGCTTCCACCGCAGCCTGAATGTTGCCAACGTTGATCACCACGTATTCCTTGCGGTTCGGCTTCGTGAAGCCCCGCTTCGGAAGACGACGGTAGATCGGCATCTGGCCGCCCTCAAAGCCGTTGATCGACACACCGCTGCGCGACTTCTGGCCCTTGACGCCGCGACCGCCGGTCTTGCCCTTTCCAGAGCCGATACCGCGGCCGACCCGCATGCGCTCTTTCGTCGCACCCGGGTTGTCGGCAAGTTCGTTGAGTTTCATAACGAACAACCTTTCCAGTTAAGATCAGGACTCTTCGACGCGAACCAGGTGGGCGACCGTGTTGATCATGCCCCGCACGGCCGGAGTATCCTCCAGCTCGCGCGTCCTGTGCATCTTGTTGAGCCCGAGCCCTTTGAGCGTCTCACGCTGATAGGCGGGACGACCGATGGGGCTGCCGATCTGCGTGACCTTCACGGTGCCCGCTTTCTTCGTTGCTTTCGCCATGGTTCAGTTCCCCCTAGTCCGCCACAGCGGCCATGATGGCGCCATCCCGGCGTGCGACGATCTCGGCGACCTTCTTGCCGCGACGCGCCGCCACCTGACGGGGCGCCTGCGAGTTGACAAGAGCGTCAAACGTGGCCTTGACCATGTTGTACGGGTTGGTGGTGCCGGTGCACTTGGCAACGACGTCCGCCACGCCCATGGTCTCGAAGACCGCGCGCATCGGACCGCCCGCGATGATACCGGTACCCGCCGGAGCCGAGCGCAGCGTCACACGACCGGCACCGAAGTGACCGTTGATGTCGTGGTGAAGCGTGCGGCCGTCCCGAAGCGGAACCTTGACCATGGTGCGACGGGCCTGCTCGGTGGCCTTGCGGATTGCCTCGGGAACCTCGCGGGCCTTGCCGGTACCGAAACCGACGCGACCCTTGCCGTCACCGACAACAACCAGAGCGGCAAACGCAAAGCGACGCCCGCCCTTGACCACCTTCGCAACGCGGTTGATGTGAACGAGCTTGTCAAGAAGCTCGTCCTCACGCTCCTCGCGGGGCGCGCGCTCGCGATTGCGGTCTTCTCCGCCTCTCTGGCGGCGTTCAGTACTGGGTGTACGTGCCATTGTCTATCCCCTAGAACGTAAGACCGGCCTCACGCGCGGCATCCGCCAGCGCCTGAACACGACCGTGATATTTGTATGCACCGCGGTCGAAAACCACGGCCTCCACACCCGCCTGGCGCGCGCGCTCGGCCACAAGTTTGCCAACCGCAGCGGCGGCTTCCTTGTCGCCGGTCTTTGCCAGACCCTTGAGTTCCGCCTCGACGGTGGAGGCGGCTGCCAGAGTGCGGCCAGCCGCGTCGTCGATAATCTGGGCGTAGATATGCTTGTTCGAACGGAAGACGGAAAGACGCGGACGCCCGTCGCTCTTCTTCCGCAACTGGTAGCGCGTGCGAGAACGCCGGCGCAAAAACAGTTCCTGTGAGGACTGCATAATTCGGGCTCCTACTTCTTCTTGCCTTCCTTGCGGAGAATCCATTCGTCAGCGTACTTGACGCCCTTGCCCTTGTACGGCTCGGGCGGACGGAACCGACGGATCTCCGAGGCCACCTGGCCAACTCGCTGCTTGTCGACGCCCGAAACCTCGATGGTGGTCGGGGTGGGAGCGACGATCTTCAGGTCAGCCGGAATGGGATAGTCGATGTCGTGGGAGTAGCCGAGGGACAGCTTCAGGACGTTGCCCTGGACCGCCGCCTTGTAACCCACGCCAACCATTTCCAGCTTCTTGGTGAAGCCCTCCGACACGCCCACAACGATGTTGTGCAGGCGCGAGCGGGTGGTGCCCCACTTCTGACGGGCCTCCTTGGACTCCAGAGCCGGGCGAACCCAGATCTGGCCGTCTTCCAGGGTGGTCCGGACCTCGTCGGCCGAGACGTATTCAAGCTGGCCGAGCTTGCCCTTGGCCACGAGCGTGTTGTCGTTGACCGTAACGGTCACGCCAGCAGGCACGGGGATGGGATATTTACCAACGCGAGACATCCTACACCCCCCTTAGAACACGCGGCACAGGACTTCGCCGCCCACGTTGGCCTGACGAGCTTCGTGGTCGCTCATCACGCCCCGCGGGGTCGACAAAATCGAGATGCCAAGACCGTTGTAGACCTTCGGAAGGTCTTTGATCCCGGAGTAAACCCGACGGCCCGGCGTCGAAACGCGGGCGATCTCACGGATGACGGGTTCGCCCTCGTGGTACTTCAGCTCGACGCGGAGCTCGGCGATGCCCTTGCGGACCTCGACCTTCTCCCAGGCGCGGATGTAGCCCTCGCGGACCAGCACGTCCAGGACACCCGCACGAAGCTGGGAGGCCGGGGACATGACCGAGCTCTTGCGAGCCCGCTGGCCGTTGCGGATACGGGTCAGCATATCGCCGATAGGATCAGACAATGCCATAACTTCGCCCTCCCCTTACCAGCTCGACTTGACCATGCCGGGAATCTGACCCTGGTTGGCCAGATCACGCAGCACGACACGACCCAGGCGGAACTTGCGGTACACGCCGTGCGGACGGCCTGTCAGCTCACAACGGTTGTGCACGCGGATGCGGGCGCCGTTGCGGGGAAGTTTCGCCAGTTTCAGCGCGGCCTCGAAACGCTCTTCCGGAGCCCCGCTCTTGTCCATAACCATCTTCTTGAGAGCAGCGCGCTTGGCGGCGTCTCTCTTCGCCATGTATTCGCGCTTCTTGTTGCGCTCAACGGCAGACGTCTTTGCCATAGTGTTTCTCCCGCGCTTACTTCGTGAAGGGCATGTCGAAAGCCGCGAGAAGCGCACGCGCCTCGTCATCGGTCTTCGCGCTGGTGCAGATGATGATGTCCATGCCCCGGACCTTGTCGACACGATCGTAGTCGATTTCGGGGAAGACGATCTGCTCTTTCAGGCCCAGAGCATAGTTGCCACGCCCGTCGAAGCTCTTCGGGTTGACGCCGCGGAAGTCGCGGACGCGCGGCAGTGCCATGTTCACCAGACGGTCAAGAAACTCGTACATGCGGTCGCTGCGCAGGGTGACCTTGCAGCCGACAATCATGTTCTCGCGGATCTTGAACCCCGCAATGGACTTCCGGGCGCGCGTGATGACAGGACGCTGGCCGGAAATGGCCGTCATGTCGTTCAGCGGACCCTCGATCAGCTTGCGGTCCTGGGAAGCCTCACCAACACCCATGTTGATGACGATCTTCTCCAGTCTGGGCACTTCCATGATGTTCTTGTACCCGAACTTCTCCATCAGCTGCGCCTTGACGACGGACCGATAGTGTTCCTTAAGTCTAGCCATCGTCGGACGCCTCACTTATCGATGATTTCGCCGGAACGCTTGGCGAAGCGCACCTTGGTGCCGTCCTCAAGCGTCTTGAAGCCGACACGGGTCGGCTTGCCATCTTTCGGATCCTCGTGAGCAACGTTCGAGACGTGAAGCGGAGCTTCCTTCTCGATGATGCCACCCTCCGAGGTCCGGTCCTGGCGCGTGTGACGCTTCACAAGGTTCACACCCTGAACGACGACGCGATCCTCTTTCGGAAGCGCCTTCAGAACAGTACCCTTGCGCCCCTTGTCGCGACCGGCGAGGACGACAACGCGGTCGCCCTTTTTAATTTTGGCAGCGGACATTTACAGCACCTCCGGAGCCAGCGAGATGATCTTCATGAACTTCCTGGCGCGAAGCTCGCGGACGACCGGGCCGAAGATACGGGTTCCGATGGGCTCGTTCTGCTTGTTCAGCAGAACGGCCGCGTTCCGGTCGAAACGGATCGAGGTGCCGTCGGGACGGCGGATTTCCTTCGCGGTGCGGACGATGACGGCGCGATGCACGTCACCCTTCTTCACCTTGCCGCGCGGAATGGCTTCCTTAACGGAGACGACGATAATGTCACCGACCCCGGCAATCATGTGCTTGGAACCTCCAAGCACCTTGATGCACTGAACCTGGCGTGCGCCAGAGTTGTCGGCGACGTCAAGCCGCGTCTGCATCTGGATCATTTATTTAGGTCCTTTTACTCACGGATGGTTACCAACTGGCCCCGATGCCGGGCCCGGCTGGTCCTATTCCGCGTTTTCCAGAATGACTTCCCAGCTCTTGCGACGGGAAATGGGCGCGCATTCGCGAATGCGGACCAGATCGCCTTCCTTGAACTGGTTGTTTTCATCATGCGCGGCGAATTTCTTCGAGCGCTTGATAAACTTCTTGTAGATGGGGTGACGGAAACGACGCTCGACCTTAACGACGACCGTCTTGTCCTGCTTGTCGCTAACCACGACCCCCTGGAGTATGCGCTTCGGCATGGCTGTGTGTCCTCTTACGCGCCCTGGACCGACGAAGCGGCGTTCCGCTCCGTCTGAACCGTTCTGATGCGAGCAATCTCGCGGCGGATCGCGCGAAAGCGCGCCGTGTTCTCGAGCTGCCCGTTCGCCTTTTCGAAGCGCAGGTTAAGCTGCTCTTTCTTGAGATCAAGGACCAGTGCCTTGAGCTCAGCGTCCGTTTTGGAGCGGACGTCACCGATATCGGTCATCTACTCAGACCTCCCCAATACGGGTTACAAACTTCGTCTTGATCGGCAGCTTGGCCGCCGCAAGCTCGAATGCCCCGCGGGCGATATCCTCGGGAACGCCGTCGAGCTCGAACATGATACGGCCCGGCTTCACACGCACCACCCAGAACTCCGGCGAACCCTTACCGGAGCCCATGCGGACCTCGGCAGGCTTCTGCGACACCGGAACGTCCGGGAAAATGCGGATCCAGAGACGACCCTGACGCTTCATGAAGCGGGTGATCGTCCGGCGCGCCGCCTCGATCTGACGGGCGGTGATGCGCTCCGGCTCCAGGGCCTTCAGGCCGTAGGCGCCGAAGTTAAGGCTTGTTCCGCCTTTTGCCAAGCCATGAATGCGGCCTTTGTGCTGCTTGCGGAATTTTGTACGCTTCGGAGAAAGCATGTTATCCCATCCTCATCCCTTAGCGGCCCTGATCCTGGGCGCGCTTGTCCAGGGCCATCGGATCGTGTTCCATGATCTCGCCCTTGAAGACCCAGACCTTCACACCGCACACGCCGTAGGTCGTGTGAGCCGAGGCCGTACCGTAATCCACATCAGCGCGGAGCGTGTGCAGGGGCACGCGACCCTCGCGGTACCACTCGGTCCGCGCGATCTCCGCACCGCCCAGACGGCCGCCGCAGTTGATCCGGATGCCCTGCGCGCCAAGACGCATGGCGTTCTGCACCGCACGCTTCATGGCGCGACGGAACGCCACACGGCGCTCCAGCTGCTGGGCGATGTTCTCGGCCACCAGCTTCGCGTCCAGCTCCGGCTTGCGGATCTCGACGATGTTCAGGGAGACTTCCCCGCCCGTCATCTTCGAGAGCTCCTTGCGGAGCGTCTCGATGTCCTGACCCTTCTTGCCGATGATCACGCCCGGGCGCGCGGTGTGAATGGTGATGCGCGCCTTCTTGGCGGGACGCTCGATGGTGATCTGCGAGACGCCGGCACCGGAGAGCTTCTTCTTCAGGAAGGACTTCAGCTTCAGATCCTCGTGGAGGAGCTTCGCGTAGTCCTTGCCTGCGAACCAGCGGGAATCCCAGGTCCGGTTAACCCCGAGTCGAAGACCGATCGGATTGACTTTTTGTCCCATTATGCCGACTCCTCGACTTCACGCACGACAATGGTCAGATTGCTGAACGCCTTCTCGACGCGTCCCACGCGGCCACGGGCGCGGGCGTGCCAGCGCTTCATGACCAGGGCCTTGCCAACATAGGCTTCGGTGACAATCAGCGAGTCCACATCCAGCCCGTGGTTGTTTTCGGCGTTTGCGATCGCCGAGTCCAGGGTTTTCAGCACCGTGGCCGCAATACGACGACGCGAGAACGCGAGGGTCGTGCGGGCGGCGCCGGCGGACTTGCCGCGGATCAGCTCAGCGACGAGGTTCAGTTTATACGGGCTTGTGCGAATCATCTTCGTGACGGCACGGGCCTCGTTGTCGGCAAGCCGACGCGATTTTGCTGCCTTGCCCATATTTACTTCCTCTTCGCCTTCTTGTCGGCCGCGTGACCGTAGTAGGTCCGGGTCGGCGCGAACTCACCGAACTTGTGACCGATCATCTGCTCGGACACGAGAACGGGAATGAACTTCTGGCCGTTGTACACGCCAAACGTCAGGCCGACAAACTGCGGCATGATGGTCGAGCGGCGAGACCAGATCTTGATAACCTCGTTACGACCGGAGGAGCGTGCCTTTTCGGCCTTGACAAGGAGGTATCCGTCAACAAACGGACCTTTCCAAACAGAACGAGCCACAGGTTAACTCCTAGCGCTTTTTCTTGGCGAGATGACGGGACCGCATGATGAGACTGTCGGTCTTCTTGTTGCTGCGGGTCCGCTTGCCCTTGGTCGGCTTGCCCCACGGTGTAACCGGGTGGCGACCGCCCGAGGTCCGGCCCTCACCACCACCATGCGGGTGGTCGACGGGGTTCATCACGACGCCGCGGACGTGCGGGCGACGGCCAAGCCAGCGATTGCGGCCCGCCTTGCCCAGGTCCTGGTTCTGGTTGTCCGGGTTGGACACCGCACCGACGGTGGCGAGACACTCGCCACGCACCAGGCGGAGCTCGCCCGAGGACAGACGCAGCTGCGCATAGCCGCCATCCTTACCGATCAGCTGGGCATAGCAGCCAGCCGAGCGGGCGATCTGAGCACCCTTGCCGGGCTTCATCTCGATATTGTGGATGATGGTCCCGACCGGCATGTTCTTCATGGGCATGGCGTTGCCCGGCTTGATGTCCGCACGCTCGGAGGCCACAACGTGGTCACCGGGCTGGAGGCGCTGCGGGGCGATGATGTACGCCTGCTCGCCGTCCTCGTAGTTCACCAGAGCGATGAACGCCGTGCGGTTGGGATCGTACTCCAGACGCTCCACAGTGCCGACCACGTCGAACTTGTTGCGCTTGAAGTCGATGATGCGGTAACGGCGCTTGGCGCCGCCGCCACGGTTCCAGGAGGTGGTGCGGCCGTGGTTGTTGCGTCCGCCGGTCTTGTTCAGACCTTCGGTCAACGCCTTGACCGGCTTGCCCTTGTACAGGTCGGAGCGATCCACAAGGATCAGGCCGCGCTGACCGGGCGTTGTCGGATTATAACGCTTGAGAGCCATTGGACTAGATCCTCGTCGTCACGTCGATGCTGTGCCCTTCGGCCAGGGTCACAACGGCTTTTTTGTAGTCGGAGCGCTTGCCCATCTTGCCGCGGAAACGCTTCGTCTTGCCCTTGACACGGATCGTGTTGACCGCAGTCACCTTCACCTTGTAGAGCTGCTCGACGGCGGCCCTGATCTCGGGCTTGCTCGCCTCGAGAGCCACCTTGAACGCCACCTGGCCGAACTCGCCGAACAGGGTCGTCTTCTCGGTCACCAGAGGCGAACGAATGATATCGAACGCTCTCTCGTCGCTGATAATGCGCTTTTCGCCGGTCATTGCAGGCGCTCCTCAAGGTGCTTGATGGCTTCCTTCGTCAGGACAAGGGTGTCGCGACGGAGAATGTCATAGACGTTCGCGCCCTGCTGGGGCAGCACGTCGATGGTGGGGATGTTCCGGCTGGCGAGAGCGAACTTGATGTCCACTTCGTTGCCGCCGATGAACAGGGCCTTCTCCAGACCGAGCGCCTTGACCTGGGCCAGCAGATCGCGGGTCTTGCCGCTCTCGGACACCAGATCCTCGAGGACAACGACCTTGCCCGCCGCAAGCTTCGCAGACAGCGCGGTCTTCAGACCGAGCTTGCGGAACTTCTTCGTCAGGTCATGGGCGTGGGAGCGCACAACGGGACCGAAGATGGTCGCACCGCCGCGGTACTGCGGGGAGCGCTTCGAGCCCTGACGGGCGTGACCCGTACCCTTCTGCTTGAAGGGCTTCGCAGTGGTTCCCGAAATCTCGGAAATGCCCTTGGTCTTGTGGGTGCCGGCCTGGCGACGCGCCAGCTGCCAGCGAACCATGCGCTGCAGGATGTCCGCGCGCACCGGAAGACCGAAGACGGACTCGGGGAGGTCGATCTCGCCGACGCTCTTGCCGTCCAGAGTTTTCACTTCAAGTTTCATTGCCCCTTACTCCCCTTCGACGGCGCTGGATTCGGGAGCAGGCGCGGCACCAGCCACAGCCTTCAGACCCGCAGGCATGGGCAGACCTTCCGGCTTCTTCACCTTGACGGCGTCGCGGACTTCCAGCCAGCAGCCCTCGGCCCCGGGGACGGACCCCTTGACCATGATCAGGCCGCGGTCGGCGTCGGTCGCGACAACGGTGAGGCTCTGCTGGGTGACGCGCACGTCGCCCATGTGGCCAGCCATCTTCTTGCCCTTGAACACGCGGCCCGGATCCTGACACTGACCGGTCGAACCGTGGGAGCGGTGGGAGATGGAGACACCGTGGGTCGCTTCCAGACCACGGAAGTTGTGGCGCTTCATGACGCCCTGGAAGCCGCGGCCCTTGGAAATACCGGAGACGTCCACTTTCTGGCCGACCAGGAAGTGCTCGGCAGACAGCTCGGCACCCGGCTCCAGGAGACACTCCTCGGAAACACGGAACTCGACGACCTTGCGCTTCGGCTCCACCTTCGCCTTCGCGAAGTGGCCACGCATGGCTTTCGAGGTTCGTTTGACTTTAGCAGCGCCGGCCCCAAGTTGAACGGCTGTGTAGCCGTCCTTCTCAGAGGTGCGAACGGCAACGACCTGACAGGAGTCAACCTTCAGGACGGTGACGGGCACATGAGCGCCATCTTCTTTGAACAGGCGGGTCATCCCCACCTTCTGGGCAATAAGACCGGAACGCATGTCCGAGATCCTCACTCAAGAATGGCGTAGTTGATTGTCAGAGCTTGATTTCCACGTCCACACCGGCGGCAAGATCGAGCTTCATCAGCGCGTCAACGGTCTGGGGCGTCGGATCGACGATGTCCAGAAGCCGCTTGTGGGTACGGATTTCGAACTGCTCGCGGGACTTTTTATCGATATGCGGCGAGCGGTTCAAGGTAAACTTCTCAATGCGAGTCGGCAGCGGGATCGGCCCGCGAACCTGTGCACCCGTCCTCTTGGCGGTGGAAACAATTTCCCGGGTCGACTGATCGAGCACCCGGTGATCGAATGCCTTCAGGCGGATGCGAATATTCTGGTTGTCCATCATGGTCCTTGTCCGATCCAGACTTGCGTGGCTCTGTACAGCTTCAAACAACAGAAAAAGGAAACCGCCCCCCTCACGAGCGAGAGGGGCGGGCGCCTGTATACACTTACTTCACGATGGATGCAACAACGCCGGCACCGACCGTGCGACCGCCCTCGCGAATGGCGAAGCGCAGGCCCTCGTCCATGGCGATCGGGGCAATCAGGTTCACAACCATGGCCACGTTGTCGCCCGGCATCACCATCTCCATGCCTTCCGGCAGCTCGATGGTGCCCGTCACGTCCGTCGTGCGGAAGTAGAACTGCGGGCGGTAGTTGGAGAAGAACGGCGTGTGACGGCCACCCTCTTCCTTCGTCAGGATGTAGCACTCGCACTTGAAGCTCGTGTGCGGGGTGATCGAGCCCGGCTTCGCCAGGACCTGACCGCGCTCCACGTCGTCGCGCTTCGTGCCACGCAGCAGGATACCCACGTTGTCGCCCGCCTCGCCCTGGTCGAGCAGCTTGCGGAACATCTCAACACCCGTGCAGGTGGTCTTCTGGGTGTCGCGGATGCCGACGATCTCGACTTCCTCACCCACCTTCACAACACCACGCTCCACACGGCCGGTGACAACCGTGCCACGACCCGAGATCGAGAACACGTCCTCGATCGGCATCAGGAACGCCTTGTCCTTCGGACGCTCCGGCTGCGGAATGTAGGAGTCGACCGCCGCCATCAGGCTCATGACCGCGTCACGGCCCAGGGTGTCGTTGGTGCCCTCGAGAGCCGCCAGAGCCGAACCCTTCACGATGGGGATATCGTCGCCCGGGAAGTCGTACGAGGACAGAAGCTCGCGAACCTCGAGCTCGACCAGCTCCAGGAGCTCCTCGTCGTCAACCATGTCGCACTTGTTCAGGAACACCACCAGGGCCGGAACGCCGACCTGACGGGCCAGAAGGATGTGCTCGCGGGTCTGGGGCATCGGGCCGTCGGCCGCCGACACCACCAGGATCGCGCCGTCCATCTGCGCCGCACCGGTGATCATGTTCTTCACGTAGTCCGCGTGACCCGGGCAGTCGACGTGCGCGTAGTGGCGGTTCGCCGTCTCGTACTCCACGTGGGAGGTCGAGATCGTGATGCCGCGGGCGCGCTCCTCGGGAGCCTTGTCAATCATGTCGTAGCCCCGGAACTCGGCACCGCCGGCCTCCGAGAGAACCTTCGTGATCGCCGCGGTCAGCGTCGTCTTGCCATGGTCAACGTGACCGATGGTGCCGATGTTGCAGTGCGGTTTGCTGCGCTCAAATTTTTCTTTCGACATTACTCTTTTCTCCGTCCTCGGAAGCCTGGCCTCAGCCGGCAAGCTTGGCCTTGATTTCCTCGGCCACGTTGTTGGGCACCTCGGCGTAGTGATCGAAGTGCATCGTATACTGTGCGCGTCCCTGGGACATGGAACGCAGCGTGTTCACATAGCCGAACATCGACGCCAGCGGCACGGAGGCCGTGATCACGCGCGCGTTGCCCCGCTGGTCCATTCCGGACACGTTGCCGCGACGCGAGTTCAGGTCGCCGATGATGTCACCCATGTAGTCCTCGGGGGTGACGACCTCGACCTTCATGATCGGCTCGAGCAGCTTCGGACCCGCCTTCGGCATGGCCTCGCGGAACGCGGCGCGGGCCGCGATCTCGAACGCCAGCACGCTGGAGTCGACGTCGTGGTAGGCGCCGTCCGTCAGGGTGGCCTTCAGGTCGGTCACGGGGAAGCCCGCGATGACGCCCGTGTCGATGGCGGACGCAAGGCCCTTCTCGACGCCCGGGATGTACTCCCTGGGAACCGAGCCACCGATGATCTTGCTCTCGAACTCGTAACCGGCGCCCGGCTCAAGCGGGGTGAACTCGATGGTCACCTTCGCGAACTGGCCGGAACCGCCCGTCTGCTTCTTGTGGGTGTAGTCCACGGTGAACGGCTTCGAGATGGTCTCGCGGTACGCCACCTGCGGCGCGCCGACAGCGCAGTCCACCTTGAACTCGCGACGCATGCGGTCCACGAGAACCTCGAGGTGCAGCTCGCCCATGCCCTTGATGACGGTCTGGCCGCTCTCGGGGTCGGACGTGACGCGGAAGGACGGATCCTCGGCCGCGAGACGCGACAGGGCCACGCCCATCTTCTCGATGTCGCTCTTGGTCTTCGGCTCGACGGCCACCTCGATCACGGGATCGGGGAAGTCCATACGCTCCAGAATGACCGGGTGCACCGGATCGCACAGCGTGTCACCGGTGGTGGTGTCCTTCAGACCCACCAGAGCCACGATGTCGCCCGCCGCCGCGTACTTGATTTCCTCGCGGTTGTTCGCATGCATGAGCAGCATACGACCGATACGCTCGCGCTTTTCCTTGACCGTGTTCTGGACGTAGGAACCGCTCTCCAGGACACCCGAGTAGACGCGGGTGAAGGTGAGCGAGCCCACGAACGGGTCGTTCATGATCTTGAACGCCAGAGCCGCGAAGGGCTCCTCGGTCGAGGAGGGACGCGTGACCTCGTCCTCGGTGCCGGGCTTCACGCCCTTGATGGCCGGGACGTCCAGCGGGGACGGCAGGTAGGCAACGACGGCGTCAAGCATGGGCTGGATGCCCTTGTTCTTGAACGCGGAGCCGTTGAGCACCGGCACGAACATGCGGGCGATGGTGCCCTTGCGGATGCACTTGCGGAGAGTGGCCTCGTCCGGCTCGTTACCCTCAAGGTAGGCTTCCATGGCCTCATCGTCCGCCTCGACGGCGATCTCGATGAGCTTCTCGCGGTACTCGGCGGCCTTGTCCTTCAGGTCGGCCGGGATCTCGCGCTCCTCGAACGGAGCCCCCGCTTCCTCGCTGAGCCAGACAATGGCCTTCATGGTCACCAGGTCGACCACACCCGCGTAATCCGACTCGGATCCGATGGGAATGTTGATCACAAGCGGCTGGGCACCCAGACGATCGGAGATCATGTCTACGCAGCGGTAGAAGTTGGCACCGATGCGGTCCATCTTGTTGATGAAGCACATGCGGGGCACAGCGTACTTGTCTGCCTGGCGCCAGACCGTCTCGGACTGGGGCTCGACTCCGGCGACGGAGTCGAACACCGCCACGGCGCCGTCCAGAACCCGCAGGGAGCGCTCCACCTCAATGGTGAAGTCCACGTGTCCCGGCGTGTCGATGATGTTGACCCGGTGGTCTTTCCAGAACGCGGTCGTCGCGGCCGACGTGATCGTGATGCCGCGTTCCTGTTCCTGGGCCATCCAGTCCATGGTGGCTGCGCCATCATGGGTCTCGCCGACCTTGTGGGACTTACCGGTGTAATACAGAATACGTTCGGTCGTGGTCGTCTTACCGGCATCAATGTGGGCCATGATGCCGATATTCCGGTACCGCTCCAACGGGGTGTCGCGCTTCATCCGCTTACTCTCTCATCCAAATCCGAAAAACACCGTTACCAGCGGTAATGGCTGAAGGCCTTGTTGGCCTCGGCCATGCGATGGGTATCTTCCCGCTTCTTGACCGCGCCGCCACGATTGTTCGAGGCGTCCAGGAACTCGCCGGCCAGACGGTCGATCATGGTGGTCTCGGAGCGCTTGCGCGCCGAGTCGATCATCCAGCGGAGGGCCAGAGCCTGACGGCGGTCGGCACGGACTTCGACGGGGACCTGGTAGGTCGCACCACCGACACGACGGGAACGCACCTCGACGGAAGGCTTCACGTTGTCCAGAGCCTCGTGGAAGAGCTTCAGGGGATCCTGGCCGGTCTTGGCCTGGATCTTGTCGAAAGCTCCGTACACGATCTTCTCAGCAACGGCCTTCTTGCCCTGGAGCATGACCGAATTGATAAACTTGACGACGACGACGTCGCCGAACTTCGCGTCCGGCAGAACATCACGCTTAACTGCTGCGCGACGACGAGACATACTTTACTTCCCCTTACTTCGGACGCTTGGCGCCGTACTTGGAACGACGCTGGCGACGATTCTTGACGCCCTGGGTATCCAGAACACCGCGAATGATGTGATAGCGGACACCGGGAAGGTCCTTCACGCGGCCCCCGCGGATCATGACCACCGAGTGTTCCTGGAGGTTGTGCCCCTCGCCGGGGATGTAGCTCGTGACCTCAAACCCGTTGGTCAGTCGCACACGCGCAACCTTACGAAGGGCCGAGTTCGGCTTCTTCGGAGTCGTGGTGTAAACCCTGGTGCAAACGCCCCGCTTCTGCGGACAGGCCTGCATGGCGGGCACTTTGTTGCGCTTACCCACGCCCTGACGAGGCTTGCGGATGAGCTGATTGATCGTCGGCATCAAACGTCCCTTTTCAAAGGTCTCTATCCAGTGCGTGCTCCGGCTGAGAAATGCGGGGAACACGAGGTTATGCAAATACGCCCCGTCCCGAATCCGCACCACGGTTAGCCGGGCGGATTCGCCCGAGCGGCGAGACTTCGCGACAGTGCGATTATTCCGGTGAAAGTGAACGGCCCCGAGAGGCCCGCGTTCGAACAGACACCGTCAAAAGACCGGCAAAGCCGGAAAGCATACATCGACCAACGCGTCCAGGGGTTCCGGCAAATTACACGCCTCGACCGTCCTGCAGCCATTGACCGACAAGGCGCGCACTATAGGGGTGCACCCGGATCGCGTCAAGCGCAAAAGGAACGCCGCCCCGGCGGCCGCACAGGCCGGCGGGGGAGCGGGATACCGCACCCGTCTTCAGGTCCGGCCACGAAAGCCGGGCCGCGCACACGACATCGGAAAGGGCGATTAGGTGCACTATTTTTGCCCCGATGGCAAGGGCTTTTGTGCGCTTACCCGGCGGGGCCCCGAGCGGACGGCGTGCCGGGGCGCGGGGGCAGACGGGAGGGGCGAGGGCGTCGCAGGGCTGTGGGGAGACGCGGCCCCCGGGGCGGCCCGGGGCGCCCCCCCACCGGGGCGCCGGACCCCAGAGGGGGCCACAGCGGTGGCGCCCGCACCCGGCCTGGCCCGCACCCCCGGGAGCCAATGACCTACCCCCGCCTTCCCCGGCGGTCGCCGTGCTCTGCCGGGGTGCACCACAGTGCGCTCTGCACCCACGGGCGAGCTCCGGCCGCGCACCGGCGGCGTCCGCGCCCCCGGACACCCCGGAGTCCCGGCCCCTTCCAGGGGGAGGCATTCAGCCCGTTTCACACCACAGGAGTGTACGATTAGCGCTTTGCGTGTATTGAGGTTGTAATACTGCCCCAATTTTGACAGAATGACAAAATTGTCATCTTAACGGGAACCCCACCATGCGTTTTACCGATGCCATCCACTCGTGCTTTATCCAGTACGCCACGTTCCGCGGCCGGGCACCCCGGTCCGAGTACTGGTGGTTCATGGCACTGTACGTCGGCCTGTCGAGCTTCGTGTTCCACATGTTCACCATGCGCAGCACGGCCGCGCTGGCGCTGACCCTCAATCGTGGCGCGTCGGACCCGTCGGTTCAGGCGGCGCTCGCGGCCGTCGACTGGGCGCCCATGGGCCTGATCGCCCTGGTCTTCTTCCTGCCGAGTCTGGCCGTGTCGGTGCGTCGCCTGCACGACGTGGGCAAGTCGGGCTGGAACCTTCTTTGGAGCTTCGTGCCGGTCATCGGCCCGATTCTTCTGTTCATCTGGTACTGCACCCGCGGCACGGCCGGCCCCAACCGCTGGGGCGCCGCTCCCGCGAGCGACTGCGCCTGCGGCACCACACACTGATACCGGGGGGAGCGCCAGCCGCGCTCCCCTTTTTTTGGGACCGGACCTCTCCGGATTCCGCTGAACTTCCCAACAACTCTCTGGAGGACATCCGCAATGGAGTTTATTCCCGCTGTCAAACAGGGCCTGAAGAAGTTTTTCACCTTCCGGGGACGGGCATCCCGTTCCGAATTCTGGTGGTTCTATCTGTTCCTCTGCCTGGTCAACACCGCGCTGTACTTCGTTCTGCTGGTGCCGGCCATGGCCAGCCAGGTGCAGTTCGATCCGGAAACCGCCCAGTTCGCCGCCGACCCCGACGGCGGCGGGGTTGGGCTGCTTGTCCTTTATCTCCTTGCGCTCCTTGTGATGTTCATCCCGTTCATGAGCGCAGCGGTCCGGAGACTGCACGATGGAGGAAGGTCGGGCTGGTGGTTCCTCCTGAGCTTCATTCCTGTGGTCGGCCCGATCGTTCTGCTGATCTGGTGGTGCACCCGCGGCACCTCCGGGCCCAACGCCTGGGGACCGGATCCCCTGGAGCCGGACGCCGGCGCCGCCTGACCCGGCGCGCCACACCGGACCCGTCCCGCCTGCCACTCACCGGCCCGGCGGGACCGGACCCGGACCGCGGAGCGCTCTCCCGGCGACACACCCGGGGCTGCCAGCAGGCAGGCGACACACGCTGGCGAAACCACGCTGGCGACACATGCTGGCGACACCATGCAGACGCAAAAAAGGGGGCTTTCGCCCCCTTTTTCTGTGTCACGACTGTGCGCGATCAGAGATCGGACAGATCCACCGGCGGGATGTCCACATCCACGAACGACGGCAGGCTGGCCTCGCGCAGGGCATCGATCTCCCGGTCGCGCTGGTGAGCCACCTGGCGCATCCGGTTCATCATGGCACCCGTACCCGCGGGGATCAGGCGCCCGACGATGACGTTCTCCTTCAGGCCCTGGAGCGTGTCGCGCTTGCCCGAGACAGCGGCCTCGGTCAGCACGCGGGTCGTCTCCTGGAACGAGGCCGCCGAGATGAACGAGTGGGTCTGGAGCGACGCCTTGGTGATGCCCTGGAGCACCGCCGAGAAGGTCGCCGGACGTCCGTCCTCGCGCATGGTCTTCTCGTTCTCCGCCTGGAAGTCGATCCGGCTGACCAGCTCGCCCACGAGGAACGTGGTATCGCCGGGGTCCGTGATCTCGACCTTCTGGAGCATCTGGCGCGCGATGACCTCGATGTGCTTGTCGTTGATCTTCACGCCCTGCAGACGGTAGACGTCCTGGATCTCCTTGATCAGGTAGTTGGCCAGAGCCTCGACACCCATGACGCGCAGGATGTCGTGGGGCACCGGGTTGCCGTCCATCAGGGAGTCACCCTTGCGGACGTAGTCACCCTCCTGGACCGTCAGGTGCTTGCCCTTGGGCAGCAGGTACTCCACCGGATCCCCGTCTTCCGGAACCACCAGAATGCGGCGCTTGTTCTTGTAGTCCTTGCCGAACTCGACGCGGCCGTCGATCTCGGAAATGACCGCGTAGTCCTTCGGCTTGCGGGCCTCGAACAGCTCGGCCACACGCGGCAGACCACCCGTAATGTCGCGGGTCTTGGAGCCCTCGCGCGGGATACGGGCCAGCACGTCACCGGCATAGACCCGCTGGCCGTTCTCGACGGACAGGATGGCATCCACGCTCAGGAAGTAGCGGGCCTCGAGACCGTTCGCCTGGACGATGGTCTCGCCATCGTTCGTGCGCAGGGTCACACGCGGCTTCAGATCCTGCGAGCGGGGCTGGTTCTTCCAGTCCACCACCACGCGGGAGGCGATGCCGGTGGCCTCGTCCAGAACCTCGCGCATGGAGACGCCGTCCACCAGGTCCACGTAGTGGGCCACACCCTCACACTCGGTGATGATGGGCAGGGTGTACGGATCCCACTCGGCGATGCGGTCGCCCTTGTTGACCTCGGCCCCCTCGTCCACCATCAGGCGGGCGCCGTAGGGCACGCGGTAGCGGGCCTTCTCGCGTCCGGCGTCGTCGGTGATGGCGACCTCACAGTTACGGGACATGACGATCATCACGCCCTTCGAGTTCGTCACCACAGAGCGGTTGCGGATCCGGATCACACCGTCAAACGCCACCTCGACCGTCGACTGCTCGACACCACGCTGGGCCGCACCACCGATGTGGAACGTCCGCATGGTCAGCTGCGTGCCCGGCTCGCCGATGGACTGGGCGGCGATCACGCCGACGGCCTCGCCGATGTTCACCGGGGTGCCGCGGGCCAGGTCGCGGCCATAGCACTTGCCGCAGATGCCGTTCTCGGCGTCACAGGTCAGCACGGAGCGGATGCGCATCTGCTCGATGCCCGCCGCCTCCAGAGCCTCGACGTCGTGCTCCTCGATGAGGGTACCGTTGGCCACGATGATGTTGCCCTCGGAGTCCTTGACGTCCTCGGCCGCGGTCCGGCCCAGAACGCGCTCGCCCAGGGACGACACAATCTGGCCGCCGTCCACCACCGGCATGGCGGTGATGCCGCGGTCGGTGCCGCAATCCTCGAGGACGATAATGGCGTCCTGCGCCACGTCCACCAGACGGCGGGTCAGGTACCCGGAGTTCGCGGTCTTCAGCGCCGTATCCGCCAGTCCCTTACGGGCACCGTGGGTGGAGTTGAAGTACTCGAGAACCGTCAGGCCCTCCTTGAAGTTCGACACGATCGGCGTTTCGATAATCTCGCCCGACGGCTTGGCCATCAGGCCGCGCATGCCGGCCAGCTGCTTCATCTGCGCTGCCGAACCACGGGCGCCCGAGTGGGCCATCATGTAGACGGAGTTGATGGGGCGACCGGGCTCGATCTTCTCGATCTCCTTCATCATCTCGTCGGCGACCCGCTCGGTGCAGCGGGACCAGGCGTCGATGACCTTGTTGTACTTCTCGCCCTGGGTGATCAGGCCGTCCTGGTACTGCTGCTCGAACTCCTTGACCTCGGTCTCGGTGCTGGCGATCAGCTCCGCCTTCGAGGCCGGGATGACCAGGTCGTCCTTGCCGAACGAGATGCCCGCGCGCGCCGCATGGGCGTAGCCCAGAGCCATCACGCGGTCACAGAAGATGACCGTCTCTTTCTGGCCGCAGTGGCGGTACACGGAGTCGATAACATCCATGATGTCCTTCTTGCGCAGAAGGCGGTTGACCATGGAGAACGGCAGCTCCGGGTGCTTGGGCAGAAGCTGGGCCAGCAGCATACGGCCCGGCGTGGTCTCGACCACACGGATCGCGGAGATGCCGTCGTCACCCATGACCTCGAGGCGGCAGCGAATCTTCGCCTGCAGGTTCACCACACCGGCGAACAGGGCGTGCTCGATCTCGGCGATCGACGAGAACACCATGCCCTCGCCCGGAGCCTGCTCGGCCTCGAACGTCATGTAGTAGAGACCCAGGACGATGTCCTGCGTCGGCACGATGATCGGCTTGCCGTTGGCGGGCGACAGGATGTTGTTCGTGCTCATCATCAGGACGCGCGCCTCAAGCTGCGCCTCCAGGGACAGGGGCACGTGCACGGCCATCTGGTCACCGTCGAAGTCCGCGTTGAACGCGGTACACACGAGCGGGTGCAGCTGGATCGCCTTACCCTCGATCAGCACCGGCTCGAAGGCCTGAATGCCGAGACGGTGAAGCGTGGGCGCGCGGTTCAGAAGAACCGGGTGCTCGCGGATGACCTCTTCCAGGACGTCCCAGACCTCCGGGCGCTCCTTTTCCACCATGCGCTTTGCAGCCTTGATGGTGGTGGCCATGTGGTACTGCTCGAGTTTCGAGTACACGAACGGCTTGAACAGCTCGAGGGCGATCTTCTTCGGCAGGCCGCACTGGTGGAGCTTCAGCTCCGGGCCCACCACGATCACGGAACGGCCCGAGTAGTCGACGCGCTTGCCCAGCAGGTTCTGACGGAAGCGACCCTGCTTGCCCTTGAGCATGTCCGAGAGGGACTTGAGCGGGCGCTTGTTCGCACCGGTGATGGCGCGACCGCGGCGGCCGTTGTCAAAGAGGGCGTCCACCGACTCCTGGAGCATGCGCTTCTCGTTGCGCACGATGATGTCGGGCGCGCGCAGCTCAATCAGGCGCTTCAGGCGGTTGTTCCGGTTGATGACGCGGCGGTACAGGTCGTTCAGGTCGGACGTGGCGAAGCGGCCGCCGTCCAGCGGAACGAGCGGGCGCAGTTCGGGCGGGATCACCGGGATGACCTCGAGGATCATCCACTCGGGACGGCAGCCCGACTCAAGGAAGGCGTCCACGATCTTGAGACGCTTCACCAGCTTCTTGCGCTTGGCCTCCGAGTTGGTCTCGCGCAGGTCGGCCTTCATCTCCTCCTTGAGGCTCTCGAGCTCGAGGTTCATCAGCATGTCGCGGATGGCCTCGGCGCCGATGCCGGCGGAGAACGCGTCCTGGCCGTATTCCTCCTGGGCGCGCTGGAACTGGTCCTCGCTCAGCAGGTCACGGTACTTCAGCTCGGTGAGGCCCGGCTCGGTCACCACGTAGTTCTCGAAGTACAGAACCCGCTCAAGATCCTTGAGGGTCATGTCCAGAAGAAGGCCGATCCGGCTGGGAAGGGACTTCATGAACCAGATGTGGGCGACGGGCGCGGCCAGCTCGATGTGGCCCATGCGCTCGCGGCGGACCTTGGAGAGGGTTACCTCCACGCCGCACTTCTCGCAGACCACGCCGCGGTACTTCATGCGCTTGTACTTGCCGCACAGGCACTCGTAGTCCTTGATCGGGCCGAAGATCCGGGCGCAGAACAGGCCGTCCCGCTCCGGCTTGAAGGTGCGGTAGTTGATGGTCTCCGGCTTCTTGATCTCGCCGAAGGACCACATCCGGATCTTCTCCGGGCTGGCGATCGAAATGCGGATCTGATCAAAGGTCTGGGCGCTGGGCGTCTGACCAAAGTGTTTCATAAGCTCGTTCATGCCGGGCATCTCCTGCCTGCGGGAACCGCGACCCGTCCCGTGTGGCGGCGGAACGGGTGCGCTTTCCTTATCAATTCCTGAAATTCCTTGGTGCTCCGGCCAGGGTCTCCCCCGGCCGGCGGGCGGTCTGTGGCCGGTCAGGCGTCGCTCTGGTCCAGATCGACGTCAAGGCCAAGGGACCGCATTTCCTTGATCAGCACGTTGAAGCTCTCGGGGATGCCCGCCTCGAAGGTGTCGTCGCCCTTGATGATGGCTTCGTACACCTTGGTTCGGCCGGACACGTCGTCGGACTTCACCGTCAGCATCTCCTGGAGGATGTAGGCCGCGCCGTAGGCTTCCAGGGCCCAGACCTCCATTTCTCCGAAGCGCTGGCCGCCGAACTGGGCCTTGCCGCCCAGAGGCTGCTGGGTCACCAGGGAGTACGGGCCCACCGAGCGGGCGTGGATCTTCTCGTCGACCATGTGGTGGAGCTTGAGCATGTAGATGTAGCCCACCGTGACCTTGCGGTCGAACTGCTCGCCCGTGCGCCCGTCGTAGAGGGTCACCTGGCCCGAGGAGTCCAGCCCGGCCTTGTCGAGCATGTCCACGATGTCGCTCTCACGCGCGCCGTCGAACACCGGAGAGGACACGGGGACACCGTTCCTCAGGGTCTCGCCCAGCTCCAGGATCTGGTCGTCGCTCAGACGGGACAGGTCGTCCCGGGTGTGCTCCGGACCGTAGATGTCCTCGAGGCGGGCCCGGAGTTCCGGAACCTTAAGGTTCTGCTCGTAGATCTGGTCGAGCATCTGGCCGATCTGCTGGCCCAGGCCACGGCAGGCCCAGCCCAGGTGCGTTTCCAGAATTTGCCCCACGTTCATACGGGACGGCACGCCAAGCGGGTTCAAGACCAGGTCCACCGGGGTGCCGTCATCCAGGTACGGCATGTCCTCGGTCGGGTTGATCTTGGAGATCACGCCCTTGTTTCCGTGACGTCCGGCCATCTTGTCGCCCGGCTGCAGCTTGCGCTTCACCGCCACGAAGACCTTGACCATCTTCAGCACGCCCGGAGGCAGCTCGTCGCCCCGCTGGATCTTCTCCACGCGGCTCTCGAAGCGCTCCTGGATGCGGTCGATGGACTCCTTGTAGGACTTCTTCAGGGCCTCCAGAGCCACCGAGGCATCCTCGGAGGCCACCGCCACCTGGCGCAGCTCGGCCGAGGTGTAGGCTTCCAGGAAGGCCTCGTCGATCTGGGTGTTCACCGGCATGCCGCGGGTGCCGCCGACGATGGTCTGCCCCAGAAGGATCTCGCGCAGGCGACGGGCAAACGAACGCTCCAGAATGACGCGCTCGTCGTCCCGGTCCTTGGCCAGGCTCTCGATGTTCTGACGCTCGATGGCCAGGGTACGCTCGTCCTTGTCGACGCCGCGGCGGTTGAACACGCGGACCTCGACCACCGTGCCGGCGATTCCCGGGGGAACACGCAGGGAGGTGTCGCGGACGTCCGCGGCCTTCTCACCGAAGATGGCGCGCAGAAGCTTTTCCTCGGGGGTCATGGGGCTCTCGCCCTTCGGCGTGACCTTGCCCACCAGGATGTCGTTCGGCTGGACCTCGGCGCCGATGTAGACAATGCCGGCCTCGTCGAGGTTCTTCAGAGCCTCCTCACCCACGTTGGGAATATCCCGGGTGATTTCCTCCTGACCGAGCTTCGTGTCACGGGCCATGACCTCGAACTCCTCGATGTGGATCGAGGTGAAGACGTCATCGCGGACCATGCGCTCGGAGATGAGGATGGAGTCCTCGAAGTTGTAGCCGTTCCAGGGCATGAAGGCCACCAGGACGTTCCGGCCGAGCGCGAGCTCGCCCATCTCGGTGGAGGGTCCGTCGGCCAGAATGTCGCCGCGGAGAACCTCGTCACCCACCTTCACCAGAGGACGCTGGTTGATACAGGTGTTCTGGTTGGAGCGCTGGAACTTGCGCAGACGGTAGATGTCCACGCCGGACTCGGCTGCCTGGAGATCCTCGTTCGCGCGGATCACGATACGGGTCGCGTCCACCTGCTGGACCACGCCACCGCGGCGCGCCGCGATGACGGCGCCCGAGTCACGGGCCACAGCGGATTCCATGCCGGTGCCCACGAAGGGAGCCTCGGCCCGGACCAGGGGAACGGCCTGACGCTGCATGTTCGAGCCCATCAGCGCACGGTTCGCGTCGTCGTTCTCGAGGAAGGGGATCAGGGCCGCCGCCACCGAAACCAGCTGCTTCGGCGAGACGTCGATGTGATCGATTTCCTCCGGGTCCACCATCTCGTAGTCGCCGCCCTTGCGCACGGAGACCAGGTCTTCGGCGAAGCGGCCTTCCTCGGTCAGCTGGGCGTTGGCCTGGGCGATGACAAACTTGCTCTCCTCCATGGCGGAGATGTAGTGCACGTTGTCCGTGACCTTGCCGTCAATGACCTTGCGGTACGGGGTCTCGATGAAGCCGTAGGGGTTGACCCGGGCGAAGGTCGCCAGCGAGTTGATCAGACCGATGTTCGGGCCTTCCGGCGTCTCAATCGGGCAGATACGGCCATAGTGAGTGGTGTGGACGTCACGGACCTCGAAGCCCGCGCGCTCACGGGTCAGACCACCGGGGCCAAGGGCCGAGAGACGGCGCTTGTGGGTGATCTCGGACAGCGGGTTCGTCTGGTCCATGAACTGGGACAGCTGGCTGGAGCCGAAGAACTCGCGCACCGCCGCCGCCGCCGGCTTGGCGTTGATGAGGTCGTGGGGCATAACCGTGTCGATATCGACCGCGCTCATGCGCTCCTTGATGGCGCGCTCCATGCGCAGCAGGCCGACCTGGTACTGGTTCTCCATGAGCTCGCCCACCGAGCGGACGCGCCGGTTGCCCAGGTGGTCGATGTCGTCGATCTCGCCGCGGCCGTCCTTCAGGTCCACGAGGACGCGCACGATGGCGATGATGTCCTCCTTGCGCAGGACGCGCTGGGTGTCGGGAACGTCCGCAAGCGAGAAGCCCAGGCGCGCGTTCATCTTCACGCGGCCCACGGCCGAGAGGTCATAGCGCTCCGGATCGAAGAACAGGGAGCGGAACAGGGCCTCCGCCGTGTCCAGGGTCGGGGGCTCGCCCGGACGCATGACACGGTAGATGTCGATCAGGGCCTCCTCGCGGGTGGTGTTCTTGTCCACCTTCAGCGTGTTGCGGATGTAGGGGCCCACGTTGATGTTGTCGATGTGCAGGACCGGCAGTTCCGTGACGCCCGCACGCTCGATGGACTCAAGGACCGGCTCGGTGATCTCGTCACCGGCCTCGGCGAAGACCTCTCCGGTCTCGACGTCGATCATGTCCTCGCCCAGGAAGCGGCCGTAGAGATCCTCGGGGAAGATGCGGATCTCGGACAGGCCCTCCTCAACCAGCCGGCGCGCAGCCCGCTGGGTGACCTTGGTGCCCGCCTCCAGCTTCACCTCGCCGGTGCGCGCGTCCACAAGGTCGTTCATCAGCTTGACGCCCTTGAAGAAGTCCGGCTGGAACGCAATCTTCCAGCCCTGGTCGTCGCGCAGGTAGGTTTCCTTGTCGTAGAAGCACTCGAGGATTTCCTCGGCGCTCATGCCGGACATCTCGGTGATGTCGACGGAACGTCCCTCGCTCTCGCGCTCGCGGCGCAGGGCCTGGGTCTCGCGGCTCTCGAGGGCGTACAGCAGCGTGGTCACCGGCAGCTTCCGGCGACGGTCAATACGCACGTACACCAGGTCCTTGGCGTCGAACTCGAAGTCCAGCCACGAGCCGCGGTACGGGATCACACGGGCGGCGAACAAGTACTTGCCCGAGGAGTGGGTCTTGCCCTTGTCGTGGTCGAAGAACACGCCCGGGGAGCGGTGCATCTGGGACACGATCACGCGCTCGGTCCCGTTGACGATGAAGGTTCCGTTGGAGGTCATCAGGGGCATGTCGCCCATGTAGACTTCCTGGTCCTTCGCATCACGCATGGAGCGGGCGCCGGTGTCCTCGTCGAGGTCGAACACCACAAGGCGCAGGGTGACCTTCAGGGGCGCGGCGTAGGTGATGCCGCGCTTCTGGCACTCGTCGGTATCGTATTTCGGTTCCTCGAGCTCGTAGGACAGGAACTGGAGTTCCCCCTTGCCGGCGAAGTCCTTGATGGGGAACACGCCGTTCAGGACTGCCTGGAGACCACTGTTGGTGCGCTCGTTCGGATGGACACCGAGCTGCAGAAACTGGTCGTAGGAGCTTTTCTGAACTTCGATCAGATTGGGCATCGGGGCGACCGACGGGATGCGGCCAAAGTCTTTCCGAATGCGCTTCTGACGGTTGGGCGAGATGGTCATTACGCTCCTCGTGTACGTCTGGGGCTGCGTGCGCCGAAACGGGCGCGCCGGAGCCGAGGGAACCGATGGGCTTATGCAAGATGGGGGTGAGAAAACCCCGATCAAAGGCAAAAACTATAAAGAGTCACAATACGGCAAAACAACGGCGAATGACCGGACGGCGCTTCCCCATCGTTTTGGGGCGCCCCGTCCGGCCAATTCTCTCCTCCAGCTCCCATGCGGGAGCCGGGGTTCTTACTTGATGGAAACCTTCGCGCCGGCTTCCTCAAGCTGCTTCTTCATCTTCTCGGCCTCGTCCTTGGACACGCCTTCCTTCACGGGCTTCGGCGCACCCTCGACCAGGTCCTTGGCTTCCTTGAGGCCGAGGCTGGTGATCGCACGGACTTCCTTAATCACGTTGATCTTCTTGTCGCCGGCGTCCTCGAGGATCACGTCGAACTCGGTCTTCTCCTCAGCGGCCGCGGCACCCTCGCCAGCGCCCGGGGCCATCATCATCATGCCGCCCATGGGAGCAGCGGCGGACACGCCCCACTTCTCCTCGAGCATCTTGGAGAGCTCAGCGGCCTCCAGGACGGTCAGAGCGGAAAGTTCGTCAACGAGTTTGGCAAGATCAGCCATTTGAATTACTCCAGTATAAGGTCAGGTGACTTACGTCTAGACAAAGGGCAAACCGCGATCAGGCGGCCATTACTCTTTCGTGGCGTACGCGTTGAAGACCCGAGCAAGCTGTGCGGCCGGCGCCTGGGCGACGGTGGCGACACGGGTGGCGGGGGTCGTGATCATGCCGATCAGGCGGGCGCGCAGCTCGTCCAGCGACGGCAGCTTTGCCAGCGCTTCGACGTCTGCAACACTCAGGGGCTTGCCCTCCATCGATCCGCCCAGAACGACAAGCTTGTCCTTCTTCTTGGCGAACTCGACAGAGACCTTGGCAGCCGCCACCGCGTCCTCGGACGTGGCGATGGCCGTCGGGCCCACAAACAGATCAGCAAGACCTTCAAACTGCGTACCCGCGAGAGCAAGGCGCGTGATCCGGTTCTTGGTGACACGGAACGATGCCCCGGCAGCGCGCATCTGCCTGCGAAGATCCTCCAGCTCAGCGACCGTCAGCCCCTTGTAGTGGGTGACGACGACCGTCGTGGTGGATCCGAACAGGCCGGCGAGCTCCGCGATCAGTTCCTTTTTTTGTTCCCGGTTCACGGTACACTCCGCTTCCTGGTCCGCCTGCGTCACAGCGCAAACGGACTGGTTGCCCTCACAAATCCTCCGGTGCCGAAGCCACGGAGGGGGTGAAACCTGCCCCGGAAAGTCAGCCTGCCTTCCATACGGAAGAGAAGAAAACTGCTTACCGTCTGCGCGGGCGAGGAGGGATCCTCTTCAAGCCCTCTCTCTCACACGGACAGAGCGGGCACCTGCGGTCTCGGACAGGGTACTGCGCCCCCCGCTCATGGAACGGGAGGCGCAAATTCAGATTAGGCGCCCTCGGTCAGCGAGGAGACGCTCAGCTTGACGCCCGGCCCCATGGTGGAGCTGAGAGCGACGCGCTTCAGATAGGTTCCCTTGGCGCCAGTCGGCTTCGCGCGGACCAGGGCGTCAACGAACGCACGGACGTTGTCCGCAAGCTGGTCCTCGGTGAAGGAGGCGCGACCGATACCGGCGTGGACGATACCCGCCTTCTCGACGCGGAACTGCACCTGACCGGCCTTCGCGGCATCCACGGCGCCCTTGACGTCCATGGTGACGGTGCCGAGCTTCGGGTTCGGCATCAGGCCACGGGGGCCCAGAACCTTACCCAGACGGCCCACGATACCCATCATGTCGGGGGTCGCGATGCAGCGGTCGAAATCCATGGTGCCGCCCTGGATGATTTCCATCAGGTCCTCGGCGCCCACGATGTCGGCGCCAGCGGCGCGGGCCTCGTCAGCCTTGTCACCCTTCGCGAACACGGCGACCCGGAGGGTCTTGCCGGTGCCGTGGGGCAGGCCAACCACGCCACGGACCATCTGGTCCGCGTGGCGCGGGTCAACGCCCAGAGCAACCGCGATCTCGACGGTCTCGTCGAACTTCGCCTTCGCGCGCTCCTTGACCATGCGGACGCCGTCCGCCAGGTCGTACTGCTTCAGACGGTCGATGCCCTCGGAGGCCGCCTTCAGACGCTTGCCAACCTTCGCCATAATCAGCCCTCCACCCTCAGGCCCATGGAACGGGCGGAACCAACAATCATCTCGACCGCGGCATCAACCGTCGCCGCGTTCAGGTCGGCCATCTTCTTCTCGGCGATCTCACGGCACTGGTCCATGGTCACAGCGCCGACGGTGCCATGACCGGCGGTCTGCGAGCCCTTGTCCAGACCGGCCGCCTTCTTGAGGAAGTAGGCAACGGGAGGGGTCTTCGTGACAAAGCTGAAGGTGCGGTCGGCATAGGCCGTGATCACCACCGGGATCGGCATGCCCGGCTCCAGCTGCTGCGTGGCGGCGTTGAACGCCTTGCAGAATTCCATGATGTTCAGGCCGCGCTGACCCAGAGCCGGACCCACGGGGGGGCTCGGGTTGGCCTTGCCGGCGGGGATCTGGAGCTTGATATAGCCCAGGACTTTCTTCGCCATAGGAAACCTCGGTCCTTTTCAAAGTGTTACAAGGGTGCCCGAAGGGCCGCGGTCCGGTGGCGCATGGACTTTCCGCGCCGTGCCTCCCGCGCTGCCGGAGCCCGCCTCAGGGACGGGCCCGGGAAAAAATCAGACTTTTTCCACCTGGGTGTACTCGAGCTCGACCGGTGTCGAACGCCCGAAGATCGAGACCGACACCTTCAGGCGGGCACGCTCGTGGTCGACCTCTTCGACCAGCCCGTTGAAGGAGGCAAACGGACCGTCCGAAACGCGGACCTGCTCGCCAATCTCGAAGGAGATGGAGGGACGGGGACGCTCGACCCCTTCCTGTACCTGGGTGAGGATGCGCTCGGCCTCCGCCTCGGAGATGGGCTGGGGACGACCCCGGCCACCGAGAAAGCCCGTCACCTTGGGCGTATTCTTGACAAGGTGCCAGGTCTCGTCGGTCAGGTCCATCCGCACCAGCACATAGCCGGGGAAGAACTTCCGCTCCGTATTGACCCGCGCGCCGCGACGCACCTCGACGACCTCTTCGGCCGGAACCAGAACTTCCTCGATCAGGGGCTCGAGACCCTTCTGCGCGGCCTGCTCACGGATGGACTGGGCAACCTTGCCCTCGAACCCGGAGTAGACATGGATGACGTACCAGCGCGCGGACATGGCTCTAGCCTCTCACCGAAAAGAGGAGTTCCACGGCCCACGACAGAATTCCGTCGACCGCAAGGAAGAACAGGGACGCCAGAAGCACCATGATGAAGACCATCACGGTGGAAATAATCGCTTCTTTTCTGGACGGCCAGGTGACCTTCGAAAGCTCCTGACGAACCTGGCGAATATATTGTGCGGGCGTTGTCTTGGCCATCAGTCCGTTCCGAAAATGAAAAAACGAGTCGCCACCCGGACCCTGATCCGACCGGAGGACGACCCCGAAAACATACAGCAGTGTCAAACGCCTGGACAGCACGTGCTCTGTTCGTGGCGCACAGTCAGGATCGGCTTGGGTCGATGGCAGGGGTGACAGGACTCGAACCCGTAACCCCCGGTTTTGGAGACCGGTGCTCTACCAGTTGAGCTACACCCCTCCAGCGACAGCGCCGCCCGATCTCGGGCTTTGCTCTGATCTCCCCTGACTTGGCGGGAAGACCCCAAACACGGCCGCCTCTATAGACGGTCCCCCGTGCTTAATCAAGGACTTTTTACTGCTCCGGCCCGGGGATGGACCGGAGCAGAAAGTCGTCAGACTTACTTCACGATGGATGCAACAACGCCGGCACCGACCGTGCGACCGCCCTCGCGAATGGCGAAGCGCAGGCCCTCGTCCATGGCGATCGGGGCAATCAGGTTCACAACCATGGCCACGTTATCGCCCGGCATCACCATCTCCATGCCTTCCGGCAGCTCGATGGTGCCCGTCACGTCCGTCGTGCGGAAGTAGAACTGCGGGCGGTAGTTGGAGAAGAACGGCGTGTGACGGCCACCCTCTTCCTTCGTCAGGATGTAGCACTCGCACTTGAAGCTCGTGTGCGGGGTGATCGAGCCCGGCTTCGCCAGGACCTGACCGCGCTCCACGTCGTCGCGCTTCGTGCCACGCAGCAGGATACCCACGTTGTCGCCCGCCTCGCCCTGGTCGAGCAGCTTGCGGAACATCTCAACACCCGTGCAGGTGGTCTTCTGGGTGTCGCGGATGCCGACGATCTCGACTTCCTCACCCACCTTCACAACACCACGCTCCACACGGCCGGTGACAACCGTGCCACGACCCGAGATCGAGAACACGTCCTCGATCGGCATCAGGAACGCCTTGTCCTTCGGACGCTCCGGCTGCGGAATGTAGGAGTCGACCGCCGCCATCAGGCTCATGACCGCGTCACGGCCCAGGGTGTCGTTGGTGCCCTCGAGAGCCGCCAGAGCCGAACCCTTCACGATGGGGATATCGTCGCCCGGGAAGTCGTACGAGGACAGAAGCTCGCGAACCTCGAGCTCGACCAGCTCCAGGAGCTCCTCGTCGTCAACCATGTCGCACTTGTTCAGGAACACCACCAGGGCCGGAACGCCGACCTGACGGGCCAGAAGGATGTGCTCGCGGGTCTGGGGCATCGGGCCGTCGGCCGCCGACACCACCAGGATCGCGCCGTCCATCTGCGCCGCACCGGTGATCATGTTCTTCACGTAGTCCGCGTGACCCGGGCAGTCGACGTGCGCGTAGTGGCGGTTCGCCGTCTCGTACTCCACGTGGGAGGTCGAGATCGTGATGCCGCGGGCGCGCTCCTCGGGAGCCTTGTCAATCATGTCGTAGCCCCGGAATTCGGCACCGCCGGCCTCCGAGAGAACCTTCGTGATCGCCGCGGTCAGCGTCGTCTTGCCATGGTCAACGTGACCGATGGTGCCGATGTTGCAGTGCGGTTTGCTGCGCTCAAATTTTTCTTTCGACATGGTCGATCCCGTCTCTTCATTTGAGTGAGGGGCTGGCTGCACAACAGCTGTACAGCGACCCACCCGGTTGGGACAAAAACGAAGCTGGAGCGGGTGATGGGAATCGAACCCACGTAACCAGCTTGGAAGGCTGGGGCTTTACCATTAAGCTACACCCGCGTATCCCGCCGGACGCGAATCCGGCGGGTCGCTCAAAACTGGTGGAGGGGGTTGGATTCGAACCAACGTAGGGTCACCCCGCCGGATTTACAGTCCGGTGCCTTTAACCACTCGACCACCCCTCCCCGGGGCCACCGTCCGGCTTGCACTGTGTGCTCCCCGTCGGTGAGGACGCATCATTAAAAAAAACTGCCCTGTGCTGTCAACGGCCATTTTCAAAATTACGGTTTTTTTTCAAAAAACACGCGTCAAAGGGGGTGCGGCGCGGGTCCGCCCGGAGCTCCCGGCGGGAAACCGACCGAACGGGACGGGGCGGAGGCCCGAAATCCCGCTGGCACCCGGTTGGCGACGGGCAAAAATCCGGCGGCTCGGGGCAGGACGAGGTCGAGCCGGGTCCGCGGCGCCGACCGGCAGGCCGTCCGGCATGATTCGGTGTGTCGGGACGCTGTCCGGGCGGGCACCGGAACGGTCGGGCCTACAATCGGGCCTGTACGAGTGCGGCAGCGTCGGTGCGGTCCGGCCGGTGGCGCGCGGCTGGCCCGCACACGCCGACGCCATACCGGGCCGCCCCCTGTCCCGGTGCGCCTCCGAATCTCCGATGGTCCGCCATACGCGTGCAGGGCGGCGGGTGGATTCTCCGGATCCGGGATTCGGTCCCACGCACCCGAACGGCGCGACCTGCGCAGTGTTTGCGCGCCCACGGTGAAACGAGGCCATCCAGCGCGAGGGACCGTGTCCGCCGTCGGTTGGGCACACGATCCGCGCCGCCCCGCCCGCCCCCGGCGCGCCACCGGCATGGACGCACGGCGTCGAGCGGCGCTAACCGGCCCCGGCTTGCATGCGGGGCTTGCGTTTTCCGCGCGCTCCGCCCCAACTGTTCGCATTCAGACACCTTTCGGAAAAAGCCCCATGCGCAAACCTGTCCGCAGACGTTCCCCCGACACCCCCGCAGCCGCCGAGCCTCCGGCACGCCCCCACGGCGAGGCCCGGGGCAAGCCCCGCCCCGGTCGCGAGAGCGCGGGCGCCAGCGCTCCGGCCCAGCCGCCCGGAACGTTCTGGCTCTTCGGACGGCACGCGGTCGAGGCCGCCCTTGCGAATCCGAAGCGCACCTGCCTGCGCCTGAACGGCACCCCCGAGGCCCTGGAGGGCCTTCGGAATCCCCGCCCGGAGCTGAAGCCCGAGCCGGTCACCCGCATGGATCTGGACCTGCGGCTTCCGCCCGGCGCCATCCACCAGGGGCTGGCCCTTCTGGTGCGCCCCCTGCGCTCGTGGTCGGTGGAGGACGTGGCCGCCCTTGAGGGCCCGGCCGTTGTGGTCATGCTCGACCAGGTCAGCGATCCGCACAATGTGGGAGCCATCTGGCGCTCGGCGGCGGCCTTCGGGGTCAAGGCGGTCATTGTCCAGGACCGGAACTCCCCGGACGAGACGGGCGTGCTTGCCCGCTCGGCCTGCGGTGCCCTGGAGCGTGTCCCGGCGGTGCGGGCCTCCAACCTGTCGCGGGCGCTCGACACCCTGAAAGAGGGGGGCTTCTGGTGCGCGGGCCTGGAGGCGCGCGGCGAGACGCTTCTGTCCGAGGCCAAGCTGGGCGAGCGGATTGTTGTGGTTCTGGGGGCCGAGGGCAGTGGCCTGAGGCGTCTGGTGCGGGAACACTGCGATGTGCTCGTCCGGCTGCCCATGTCCGGAGACATGGAGAGCCTGAACGTCTCGAACGCGGCGGCGATCACGTTTTACGACCTGTTCTGCCGGCGCTGAGCCCCAGCCCGGACCACCCCGGATCGCTCACGGCACCACGGCGCACCGCTCCATGGCCCCGCCAACGGGCAGCGACTTCGCGCGCCACCGCGCCCGGGGGGACACGTCCTCCCGCACGTGAGCGGGAGCCCGGCCCCGGGGCATCACAGCCCCCCACCGGCCCCCGCCACATCACATCACATTACCGTCCCCCGGCCCCACCACACATCCCCGCCCGGGGGACGCGCATCCGTGCGGAGGCTACTCCCCCGCACTCCAGGCCGCACGGCGTGCGGCGGCGCTCTCGATAAAGGCCCGCAGAAGCGCGGTCAGGGTGGCGGGAGCGTCCGCGTTCAGCCAGTGCCCCGAATCCCGCACGGTCACCATACGGGACCGGGGGAACAGGGTCCGGATCCGGGGCCGGTCCGCATCGGAAAGGTACGCGCTGCGCCCCGCCTTCACAAACACGGTGGGCGCATCGAACACCGCATCCCCGGGCAGCGCGGGGAACCCCTTGAGCGCCGGCAGGGAGGCCTTCAGGACCGGCAGGTTCAGGCGCCAGCGAAAATGTCCGCCCGCATCCCGCTCCAGGTTCTGAAGCAGGAAGCCGCGCAGGCGGGGCTCGTCCAGATCCCGGTTCAGGGCCTCCTCGGCCTCGCGGCGGGTGGCAAAGGTGTCCACCGGCAGCCGCTCCATAAGGGCGATGAGACGCTCCGCCCCCTCCATGTCCGGAGAGGTGGCCGGAGCAATGTCCAGGACCGCCAGCGCGTCCAGCCGTTCGGGGGCGCTCAAGGCCAGGGTCATGGCCACCTTCCCCCCCATGGAGAAGCCCACAAGAAGGGGCGCCTCCAGACCCTCGGCGTCTAGCCAGGACAGCACATCCGCCGCCATGGCCGGATAGGTCATGTCCTCTGTCCAGGCCGCGCCGCCGTGATTGGGCAGGTCCAGCAGGTGCATGTCGGCCACGTCCGCCAGCGGAGTGACGACCGAGCGCCAGTTGGCCGCCGAGCCGAACAGCCCGTGCAGGAACACCACCGGGACCGTGCCCGGCGTGCCCAGTCTCTGCATGCGGCGACAGGCGCTCATGACACGGGCCCTGGGTCAGGGGTTACTGGGGGAACGGGATCGGGTTGCCGCCGTCGTCCACGCGCACGAACACAAAGTTGCCCTCGGTCACCAGGAAGAACTTCCCGTACTCGGCGGGATCCGTGCGGTTCGTGCCCGACCAGGACTTGACCCCGGGATAGCGGCGCACCCAGGTCTGCACGTGGATGGTGATGGAGGTCCGCCCCTTGCGCACAACCGAGCAGTACACCGAGACCTCGTCCCCCACCTGAACGGGCTTGTGGAACGTCAGGGCCTCGACGGCGACCGTCACCACGCGGCCGCCGGTCACCAGCCGGGCATAGACCCCGCCGCCCACGTCCATCTGGGACATGATCCAGCCGCCGAAGATGTCGCCGTTCTGGTTGGTGTTGGCGGGCATGGCCACTTGCCGAATCGCAAGATGCCCGCGGGCGCCGCCGGGCCGGATCACGGCCTCGTCATACATTTCCTCAGGAACCATAAGTGAAATCCTCTCCTGTTTTTCTGCGCCCCTTGGACAGGGCTTGTCGGGTGCGCGCTTGCGGAGCACCGGCATAACTGGGTATATATCCAGCCATGAGCGATCTATTTCAAGACGGAATCCCCTCGGGGAACGCAGAAACCTATACCGCGGACACCATCGAGGTGCTCGAGGGGCTGGAGCCTGTTCGCAAGCGTCCGGGCATGTACATCGGCGGAACCGACGAGCGCGCCTTCCATCACATGGCGGCGGAGATCGTGGACAACGCCATGGACGAGGCCGTGGCCGGACACGCCACCGGCATCTGGCTGGACCTGCGCGCGGACGGCTCGGTGTCGGTGCGTGACAACGGGCGCGGCATCCCCGTGGACCCGCACCCCAAGTTCCCGGACCGCAGCGCCCTCGAGATCATCCTGACCACCCTGCACTCCGGCGGCAAGTTCGGCAGCGGCGCCTACAAGGTGTCGGGCGGACTTCACGGCGTGGGGCTTTCGGTGGTGAACGCCCTGTCGGCCCGGCTGACCGTCGAGGTGGCGCGGGAGAAGACCCTCTGGACCCAGAGCTTCGAGCGCGGCATTCCCGTGACCACACTGGAGCGGGTCGGCGCGGTCTCCAACCGCCGGGGCACCACCGTCACCTTCGTTCCCGACCCCCAGATTTTCGGCGAGGGGCTCCAGTTCAAGCCCGGAACGCTGTACCGGATGGTGCGCTCGAAGGCGTACCTGTTCCGGGGCGTCAAGATCCACTGGAGCTGCGCCCCCGAGCTGCTGCGCGGCATCGACAACGTGCCCGAGCGCGAGGACATCCACTTCCCCAACGGGCTGGAGGACTTCCTGCGCGCCACCCTGAAGGACCAGCCCCTGGTGGGCGACCGCCTGTTCGCGGGGCGCACGGCGCTGGCGGACAACCGCGGCTCGGTGGAGTGGGCCCTGTGCTGGCCCGAGGACTCGGACGGCTTCCTGTCGTCCTACGTCAACACGATTCCCACCGTGGACGGCGGCACCCACGAGGCCGGCCTGCGCGGCGCCCTGACCAAGGGCCTGAAAGCCTACGGCGAGATGGCCGGGCAGAAGAAGCGCGCCGACACCCTCACCCCCGAGGACGTGATCGGCGGCGCGGCCATCATGCTGTCCGTGTTCATCACCGAACCCCAGTTCCAGAGCCAGACCAAGGGGCGCCTGGTCAACGCCGACGCCACCCGCCTGGTGGAACAGGCCGTGCGCGACAGCTTCGACCACTGGCTGTCCGGCGCGCCCGACATGGCCAACGCCATTCTGGGCCAGGCCTTCGAGCGGGCCGAGGACCGCCTGCGCCGCCGCCAGGCCAAGGAGACCAGCCGCAAGAGCGCCACGAAGCGGCTCCGGCTGCCCGGAAAGCTCGCGGACTGCACCCGCTCCAGCCGGGAGGGCACCGAGCTCTTCCTGGTGGAGGGCGACAGCGCCGGCGGCTCCGCCAAGCAGGCCCGCAACCGGGAAACCCAGGCCGTGCTTCCGCTGCGGGGCAAGATCCTGAACGTGGCCTCCGCCTCGGTGGACAAGATGGTTGCGAACCAGGAACTGTCCGACCTGGTCGAGGCTCTCGGCTGCGGCACCGGACGGAGCTTCGAGAGGGAGCGCCTGCGCTACGACCGGGTCATCATCATGACCGACGCCGACGTGGACGGCGCCCACATCGCCAGCCTGCTCATGACCTTCTTCTTCCGGGAAATGCCCGAGCTGGTCGCCGCCGGGCACCTGTACCTGGCCCAGCCGCCGCTCTACCGCCTGACCCAGGGGGCCAAGAGCGTCTACGCCCGCGACGACGCCCACCGGGACGAGTTGCTGAAGACCGTGTTCAAGGGCAAGGGGAAAGTGGACATCTCCCGGTTCAAGGGCCTGGGCGAGATGCCCATGATCCAGCTGCGCGAGACCACCATGTCCCCCGCCACCCGGCAGCTCCTGCGGGTCACGGTCCCGACGGGCCGCACCGAGGAGGATCACGAGGAGGCCAAGGTCACCGCCCGCCTGGTCGAGGATCTCATGGGCCGCAAGCCGGAAAAGCGCTTCCAGTTCATTCAGGAAAACGCCCGGTTCATCGAGGTCCTGGACATCTGAGAACGCGCCGCATTCCCCGGAAACCCTGTGTTTCCGCCCTTGTGCGCGTGCGGACATTTGTCTATCGTCCAGGGGATCTCTTAACCCCTTTTAGGAAGTGGCCCCCTTCATGTTCCTGCTCAATATGATTCTCTTCTTCCTGATCCTTGTTCTGCGCCTCTATCTCTTTGCCCTGATCGGCAACGCGATCATGAGCTGGCTCATTGCGTTCAACATCCTGAAGACCAGCAACGCCTGGGTCCGCTCCACCTACCAGTTCCTGAACCTGGTCACCGAACCGGCCCTGCGCCCGATCCGCCGCCTTGTCCCCTCGAAGGGGCCCGTGGACTGGTCCGCCCTGGTGCTGTTCGTGGCGCTCTTCATCCTTCTCCAGATTTTCAAGGCCCTGTCCGCGGGTCTGGTCGCCGCTGCGGCTCCCGCGGCCGGCTGAGTCCCGGCGTGACGGACACCGCCCCCCCATCTGTGCCATGGAGCGTCCGCAAGGATGCTCTGTGGCTTTCCGTCCGGCTGACCCCGAAAGCCCGCAAGGTCGGGGTTCTGGGACTCCAGACGGACGCCAACGGCGATGTTGCCGTGAAGGCCGCCGTCTCCGCCCCGCCGGAGAACGGAAAGGCCAACGCCGCCCTTGTGGACCTGCTGGCCAAAACCTGGGGCTTTCCGAAGCGGGATCTGAGCATCGTCCAGGGCGAGACGGACCGGCGCAAGGTCGTGGCCATCGCCGGAGACCCGGACACCCTCACCGCCCGCCTTGCTCCCCTTGTGGAAGCCCTGCCGCGGGGCTAGCCCGCCACCACACACGGCTCCACGGCCAGACATGACCCGGGCTTCTCCGGGGAACCAGCCCGAGCCCGGACTCGGTCCCCACTTCCAGACCATCCCCTGGCCACCCCGGCCCAATCATCCAGGCCCCCGGTAACAGGCACCACCACGCACAGGCCTCTGCCCCGGCCTGTCCGGCCCGGTCGTGCGCATCCCCTCCCCGGCGCCAGGCACGGGCGCACAAAAAAGGGCGGGGATCCCCCCGCCCGCTTGCACCCGTCACACCGTTTGTAAAAACCGCCCGGGCCTGCCCCGGGTCGCCCCCACGAGGCCGAGCCCTGCGGCCCGGACGCCTGTGCGGCTCAGTCGCCGGCGGGTCCGGCCGAACCCTCCGCATCGGAATCCGTGTCCTCCTCGGCCTCCGCGTCACGCTCCCGGGCCATCTCGTCGGCATGGAGCGCCAGCCAGATGCTGGAGAACAGGGGAGCGGCGGCCCGAAGCGTCTCCCGATCCAGGGGACCGGCTCCGTGGCGGGCCTCAAGCTCCGAGCGCAGGCGCGTGACGGCCTCCGGCAGATAGAGCAGGAGACCGCCCCCGAACACCGTCTTCTTTCCCGAGGCCACCAGGCGCCCGGCCAGCATGTCCCCCGGGGAGACCATGGTCGAGGCCGTCTTCTCGTGGACCAGAACCGGCCCGGCGTCCGCGCCCAGGGTGTCCTTGACAAGCACCGTGCGACCGGGCTCGACCTCCAGAACCTCCAGCAAGGTGGGAACCGATTCGGCAAGCGAGGTCAGGTACCCCTTCACCAGCATCTTTTCCTTCCAGCCCCGGCGCCGCAGGTAGACCTCCACGATGTTGCCCTGCTCGTGCTCCGGATTGCCGTCCTCGAAGGTGCGGCTCACCATGTCCTCGAACGCGGCCCCGAACAGGGCCATGCCCCAGTTGGGACCGATGAAGCGCGACAGATCCTCGAACTTCTCGAAGCCATGGGCCTCCATGACCTCTTTCACGTGCTCGTCGCGCACAGCGTCCGTGCGCAGCCGCCACTCGCCGCCCTGCGCATAGCGGACAAGGCCGCCGATCGACGTTCCAACAGACATTCCGGAGCCCTCCAGGCCAGAAAAACAGAGGCCGCGGTTATAGCAGATTTCCGCCGGAAAAAAAGCCGCCCGGCCACGGGGGCGGGCGGCTTTCACGATCCCGGACCGGGATCCGCTCGGCGTCAGGCGGCTTTCTTTTTCTTGCTGCCCTTCGCGTCCTTCTCGGCGTCGGTCTTCATCAGACCGACCAGGTGCGCCAGATCCTTGAAGAACACCTTCAGCTTGGCCATGGACTTTTTGCGGGTCATGCGCTTGTTCATGTAGGAATCCCAGGTCATGGCCTGGATATCCTTGTCGGCGCACAGGGTCACGAACTGCTCGCGGCGCTTGTCGCTGCGGTACCAGAACTTCTGGAGCCAGCCCAGCACGCGGAACACCTTGCCGTGACGCTCCATGAAGACGACGCGGGCGTTGGCCAGGGCCTCCGGGCGACCGCTCATGAGGAACTCGGAGACGGCGCGCGCGGCAAGGCGGCCGCCCTCCATGGCGTAGAAGATGCCCTCGCCCGAGGACGGAGCCACACACCCGGCCGCATCCCCCGCCAGAACCAGGTCGCGGCCGTTGTCCCACTTCTTGCGCGGGTACAGCGGCAGGGGAGCGCCCTCGCAGCGCAGGGTCTCGGCCTCCGTCAGGCCCGACAGCTCCCGCAGCAGCTTGGTCGCGTCCTTCAGGTTGAAGCCCTGCTGGTCCGAGCCCACCCCGATGGAGACCGTGTCCCCGTGGGGGAACACCCAGCCGTAGAAGTCCGGAGACACCCGCCCCTGGTACCACACATCGCACTGGGTGCCGTCGAAGCCCTCGGGGGTCTTGACGATCTCGTGGTAGGCGCCGACCTGGGGGATCTTCTCCTCGCCCAGGGTCTGGCGGGCCACCCGGGAGGACGAGCCGTCCGCCCCGATCACCGCCCGGGCCCGCAGGCGCAGGGGCTCGGCACCCTCCTTCGCGTCCTTCGGAAGGTAGGTGACAACCGCGGTGCCGTCCGCGTCGCGCTCGAAGGTCTTGAAGGTGCCGCGAATGTACTTCGCGCCCATCTTCTCCGCGCGCTCGCGCAGCCAGGGGTCGAAGGTCTTGCGGTCAACCATGCCCACAAAACCGTTCTCCACCGGCATGATGACGATCTTGCCCGAGGGCCCAATCATCCGCGCACTGGTCACCCGGGTGCACAGGGCGCTTTCGGGAATGCCGAACTCGCGCATGGCCACCGGGGGAATGGCGCCGCCGCAGGGCTTGACGCGGTCATCCCGGTCCAGAAGCACCACGTTGCGCCCCTCCAGGGCAAGGTCGAATGCGGCCGTGGCACCGGCAGGGCCTCCGCCCACAACGACAACATCGAAGGTCTCGGCTTTTTTGGTGTCGGTCATGACTAGGGTCCGTTTCAAGTGAGCGAATGGAAGTTACGGGGCGGCGGGGGAGGACGGAATGCGGCACCCCTCGGCCCCCTGGACAGGAACCACGGTTCCCGGACGGGGCGGAGATCCGAACGGGCCGATGCGCAGCACAAGAAGCACCGAAACCGCAAACAAGAGGGCCTCCAGGGCGAACACCGCCTGGAACGCGGGAACCCGCTGGCCGAACAGGTAGTAGCCCGCATCGGCGATGACCGTCCCCAGGACGGCTCCCGCCCCCAGGGCCACGGCCTGGGCGATCCCCCAGATGCCCATGCGGGTGCCCTCGGACCCGTGCCCGCCCTCGGAGGCGAACAGCATCATGGAGCCGATGGCCGCCACGGCAAACACGCCGTTGGAGAAGCCAAGGAAGAACATGGTCGGCGGAAGGGGCCAGTCCGGAGCGAACGCCCCCGACATCACCATCAGCACATGGGCAAAGGCCGACATCAGGCAGCCCGTGACGGCCCAGAAGCGGAAGGAGCCCAGAAGGGTTCCGCGCAGGATAGAGCCCAGCGCCCCCACAAGCACCATGCCCAGAGCCACACCCCCGTGCTGGTACGAGGCCAGACGGGTGGTCTGGGCCAGGTCCATCCGGAAGGCGTGGGCCGCAAAGGGCTCCATGATCAGGGCCTGCAGCTCGAAGCCCAGCATGGCCACAAAGACAAACAGGCCGAAGCGCATGGTCCGGGGCTCGGCCATGACGGTCTGGAGAGCCGCCCAGAAGGACTGGCTCTCGGCCGCCGTGCGGGAGGCCGCATCCGCGGCGCCGGCCACCGGAATGGGGGGATTTTTCCGCTCCAGCCCCCACAGCGCCAGGCAGGACACCAGGAACGAGGCCAGACAGATGGACAGGCACACCACCAGAAGGCGGACCGGAGAGAAGCGGGACTTCACCACCTCGTGCGTGTCGCCGGGCAGCTCGGGCAGGGCCTCGAGGGCCACATCGGCAGCCTCGGCCGCCACCCGGGCGGGCTCGATGGTGCCAAGGAACTTCGAGGCCACGCCCGCCGTCACCGCAAAGCCCACGATCATCAGGATCCAGACCAGCGCGGCCGAGGCCGGGCGCCGCCCCGGAGCCACCGTCGTGGCCAGCAGCGCCAGAAGGCACGTTCCCGCCGCGCCCACGCCGATGCCAATGAAGGTGTAGGCCACCACGGCCACCGCAAAGCCCGGAATGGGACCGGCGTAAAAGCCCTGGAACAGGGCGCCGTCCGTGGTGTCCATCAGGACCGTGGACAGGGCCCCAAGGGCTCCGCCGATGGCCAGCATGCCCATGCCCCAGACGATCCAGGGGGTGCGGCGGCCTCCGCGGTCCGAGCCGTAGCCCCAGCGCGGACGCATGAACTGGAGCGCCTCGCGCCAGCCCACCAGGATCCCGGGGATCATGGCGGGAAGCCCGTACTCGTAGTTGATGATCCGGTTGAACACCGAGGTGGTCAGGATGATGACCGACCCCACACAGAACATCACCACGCCAAGGCGGATGATGCCAAACCAGCTCAGGCCCGCAGGGGCGGCAGGAGCGCCGCTCATGGCGCGCCAACCGAGGCGAGACCGGCCAGGGCCGTGGCCGAGACCATCATGCCCAGGACATAGAGGGTCACGCCGGTCATGTTGTACCAGGGAGCCTTGCCCTTCGGATCCTTGAGCATCACCGACATGCACCAGAACTGGGCCAGCAGGGACGCGGTCACCAGACCGCCCTGGAAGAGGGCATCCCACTTCAGGAGAAGGAGGATCACCACCACCTGGGGCAGGGCCATGACCAGGCAGGCAAACTTTGCGGCCCGCTCCGGCCCCATCTGGACGGGCAGGGACCGCACGTTCATCTGGCGGTCGCCCTCAAGGGCCTTGAAATCGTTCAGGGTCATGATGCCATGGGCGCCCGCGCTGTAGAGCAGCAGGACGGCGACAATCCGCCAGTCCGGGAACGCGCCCCCCAGCATGACCGCGGCGCCGGTGAACCAGGGCAGGCCCTCGTAGCACAGGGCCACAGCCGAGTTCCCCCACCAGCCGTTGCCCTTGAACCGGAACGGAGGCATGGAGTAGCCCCAGGCCATGGCCAGGCCGAACACGGTCGCCCAGAAGACCCACGTGCCCAGAAGCCACGCCACTCCCAAGGACAGCAGCGACACCGCAATGGCGTACCACAGGGCGCGGCGCCCCGGCACACGGCCCGAGGGGATCGGGCGCTGCGGCTCGTTGATCGCGTCCACGTGGCGGTCAAACCAGTCGTTGATGATCTGGCTGTTGCCGCACACCAGAGGCCCGGCCAGAAGAATGCCCAGCGGGATCAGGTACCAGTGGTCGGCAATGTTGGGGAGACCGGACGAGACGACGCCGCAGGCAAAGGCCCACATGGGAGGAAACCATGTCACGGGCTTGAGCAGCTGGACGTAGGGATTGGACAGGAGTTTTTTCATGGAGCGAAACCGTATTGCGAGCGCGTCGGGATGTCAACGCAGCGGTTTTAGACCGGGGCGGAACTCTGGCACGTTGTGCTCCGCTTGTGCCAAAAAACAGCGCGGTTGGAAAGCCGCCTGACGCATCCCCGGGTCCGGGGGGCCGGAAAAGCGCCCCGAAGGGCGGTTTTGAGCCGGATTCGCCCCAAAAATGCAACTTGTAACGGAAAAACACACCGGACCCTCCCGCCCCGGGAGAGGGGCCCGACCGCTGCCCGGCGGCCCGGGGAGACCACGGCGCCCGACAACAGGCTGGCACCGGATGGCGGATCCGGGGAGTCGGGGCCGTTGCGCAACGGGAAAACGGGCCCTCACGGGGCCCGGTCGGGCACCTGAAAGGCCAGGGCGGCCAGAGCCTCCCGGTGCAGGTCCGCCGACGGCCCGGAAAAGCAGCAGAACACGACATGGCGCGGAAGCGGGCTGGCCTCGAGAAAGCCCGACACCGTATCGACAGCCACCACCGCCGCCTGCGGGGCCGGATAGCCGTACACCCCGGTGGAGATGGCGCTGAAGGCCAGGGTGTCCAGGCCGTGCTCCGCCGCCAGGGCGAGGGCACTGCGGTAGCACGAGGCCAGAAGAAGCGGCTCCCCCGCCGCTCCGCCCTGCCAGACGGGCCCCACCGTGTGGATCACAAACCGGGCCGGGAGCCGGTGGCCCCCCGTGATGCGGGCCTGCCCCGTGGGACAGCCGCCCAGCGCCCGGCATTCCTCGAGCAGGCCGGGCCCGGCGGCCCGGTGGATGGCCCCGTCGACGCCACCCCCGCCCAGCAGGGTCTCGTTGGCCGCGTTGACAATCGCGTCCACCCCGAGGGTTGTGATGTCGGCCTGCACCACGCTCATGCGGGCGGCGATGTCGTGCGGGGTCATGGGTTCATGTGCCCTGGGTTCCGGGGTCATGGGTCAGGACATCCGGGAGAAGTGCTCGATGGTCTTCAGGAAGTCCGTGGCCGCCTGGTCCGCATCCCCGTGACGGATCGCATCGCGCACACAGTGGTTGAAGTGCCCCTCCAGAACCAGTTGCCCCACCTTGTGCAGGGCGTTCTTGGCCGCATGGATCTGGATCAGGACGGCCTCGCAGGCCACATCCTCGTCGATCATCTTGTCGATGGCGTCGATCTGGCCACGGATCTTCCTGAGACGGCGGTGGAGGTTGTCCGAATCCATACACTGGCGCATGTCTGTCCTTTCAGGCCACCCCCAAAGGGGCGCCCTTTCCTGAAAACGGTTTTATGCTATGGTGCGGGCCTTCCGGAAGACCCGGCGCTGTCCGGACCCGACCCGGACAGTCTACCCCGACCAGGAGATTTGCGCATGGATAAATCCGGACAGCACGCCATGATCGGAGCGGGCGTCGTTGTGCTCAACCCGGACAACGCGGTTCTTGTCGGGTACCGGATCAAACCGGGGGAGACCCCGTCCTGGTGCCTGCCCGGCGGGAAGGCCGAACCCGGCGAGACGCTGGAGGACGCCGCCCTGCGCGAACTGCGCGAGGAAACCGGGCTGGAGCGGGTCTCGGCCCCCCGGATCTTCGGCTTTGCCCAGTGTCTGGTGTACCCCATTCCGGTGATTGCGGCCGGGGCGCTGTGCCGCCTCGAGGATCCACAGGCCGTTCCCCGGGTGATGGAGCCGGACCTGTTCTCGAGCTGGACCTGGGTGCCAATGAACGCCCTGCCCTCGCCGCTCTATCCCGCCACCGCCGCCCTTCTCGGGCTGCTGGACGGATCCGAAGCCCCCGCCGGCTGGCGCACCTGGAACGTGGGGGCCCCGGACCAGCAACGCTCCGCGCCTCCCGTTCCCTCCGCTGACTGACAGGCTTTCCCGTGGCTCGCAAACGCAGTTTTGACTACCCCACCCTGCCCCCCGACGGCGCCCGCCGCGAGTGGTCCACCCTGGCCCGACTGGCTCCGGGCCTCTGGCCCAAGGGCGAGCCCGGGCTGCGCGTACGGGTGGTCCTTGCTCTTGTGCTTCTGGTGGGGGGCAAGCTGGTCACGGTCATCACCCCCTACTTCTTCAAGAAGGCCGTGGACGAGCTGGCGGACGCGCCCTCCCTTCTGGCCTCCCAGCTTTCGGCGGTGTTTGCCACCGTGGTGGCCCTGATCCTGGCCTACGGCCTCGCCCGGATCGGCTCGCGCGTGTTCGACGAGCTCCGGGACATGGTGTTCGCCCGGGTCGTGGAACGGGCCACCCATGTGATTGCCCTCAACACGTTCCGACACCTGCACCAGCTGTCCCTGCGCTTCCATCTGGACCGGCAGACCGGCGGCCTGTCGCGGGTCATCGAGCGCGGCACCCGGGGCATCGATATCGTCCTGAGGCTGTTTGTCTTCCGCGCCGGGCCGTCCCTGCTGGAGCTGGCCCTGGTGTGCTCCATCCTGTGGACCCTGTTCAACTGGCAGTTTTCGCTGGCGGTGTTCGCGACGATCGCGGTCTACGCCTGCTGGTCCCTGGCGCTGACCGAGTGGCGCCTGTCCTTCCGGCGCACCATGAACACCCACGACGCCGAGGCCAACACCAAGGCCGTGGACTCCCTTCTGAACTATGAAACGGTCAAGTACTTCAACAACGAGGAGAACGAGGCCCGCCGCTTTGACCGGTCCTTGAAAGCCTACGAGGACGCAGCCGTGCGCTCCCACGGATCCCTGTCCTTCCTGAACACGGGGCAGGCGGTCATCATCACCCTGGGGCTGATGGGCATCATGACCATGGCCGCGCGGGGCATCGTGAACGGCACGATGACACCGGGCGACTTCGTTCTGGTGAACACCTACCTGATCCAGCTGTACCAGCCCCTGAACTTCCTGGGCGTGGTCTACCGCGAGATCAAGCAGGCCCTTCTGGACATGGAAATCATGTTCCGGCTGACGGACACGCCCCCGGAGGTCGTGGACGCGCCCAACGCGCCGGACCTGAAAACCGGCGGCGGCACCGTGGTGTTCGAGAACATCACCTTCGGCTACTCGGCGGACACGCCCATTCTGCGGAACGTCTCGTTCGAGGTTCCGGCGGGCGGGTCGGTGGCGCTGGTGGGGCACTCGGGCGCGGGCAAGAGCACCCTCTCGCGGCTGCTGTTCCGCTTCTACGACCCGCTGGACGGGCGCATCCTGATCGACGGGCAGGATATCCGCACCGTCACCCAGGCGTCCTTGCGCCGGGCCATCGGCATCGTCCCCCAGGACACGGTCCTGTTCAACGACACCATCGGCTACAACATCGCCTACGGCCGCCCGGACGCCACCCAGGAGGAAATCGAGCACGCCGCCCGCCTGGCCGCGATCCACGGCTTTGTCAGCGGGCTGAAGGACGGCTACAACACCCGGGTCGGCGAGCGGGGGCTCAAGGTGTCGGGCGGGGAGAAGCAGCGCATCGCCCTTGCCCGGGTGCTGCTGAAGGATCCGGAAATCCTGCTGCTGGACGAGGCCACCAGCGCGCTTGATTCCCACACGGAGCGCGCCATCCAGGACGCGCTGCGGCGCGTGTCCGAGGGGCGCACCACCATCACCATCGCCCACCGCCTGTCCACCATCGTGGATGCGGATACCATCATCGTGCTGGACCGGGGAGAAATCGTGGAAACCGGCTCCCACACCGAACTGCTGGCAAGGAACGGTCTCTACGCCGGGATGTGGCGCAAGCAGCAGGCCTCCATGGACGAGGACACGGAGACCTGACGGATCCGGAGCACGTGGGTGTTCGGGCGCGGACAGGGGGCGGTGCGATGCGCCAAACCGTGGGAACCGGGAAGAGTGCGGCGGTCTGCGAAATGAGCCACCGGGGGATACCGGGAGACAGGCACCGGAACCTGGCGCAGACCCTGCGACGCTCCCTCTGCCCTGCACTGCCCTCCAACTGCCGCCCATGACGAACCCGGGCGCGGACAGGGACAACGCGGGTCACGGCCCCGCGCCACACCCCAGGCCCGGCCACGACTCTGGCTGAGGGCCTCTGACACAGGCAGACGAGCCCGCGGGACAAAACGCATGGCCGGACACCCGACGGGCCCGGCTCACAGCACGCTGTGGCCCACATGCGGCCCTCGTGTTCCTGGGATAAAGCCGGGCTTGGAAAGATCCGAACCGCCCGGTCCCCAGCGGGGCCGGCTGGGAGAGAGCCGAGCCAGTCTGCCCCTAGCGGGGCCGGCTCCGCTCGCCGGGACCGGCCGCGTCCAGACCCGCGTGCGGGCACCGGTTCCACAGGGCGGCCTCGGCCGCCCGACGGCGAACCAGCCCCGGAAGCACGCGTCCGTTGGCCCGGGTCCAGCGGCCCAGTTCCCCGGGCACGGCATCATACTCCCCGGCATTCAGCCGGCGCAAAAGCGTCGAGCGGGCGAAACTCCCTGCCCCGGCATTGAACACAAAGCTGGCCAGTGCCGCAAAGCGGGGGGCGCACAGAGGTACGCTCACCCGACGCTCGACCTCGCGCCCGGCCTGCTCCAGATCCCGACCCAGGAGGTCCAGAGCCTGCCCGGCGGTGATCTCGAGGCCGGGACGGGCCGTCCGCGTGTGACCATACCCGATGGTCCAAACCCCGGCCGGACAGAGATACGCGTGCAGGGCCGGACCGCCCCCCGGGCCCTGCTCGAACTCTTTCACCAGATCCACACCGGCGGAACACACAGCTCTCATGCCATCTCTCCCATACAGGTCCAACGCTCCGGCAGACGCCCCCCGGACTTTGGCAACACCGGGTTCCAACACCGTGTCCGCTGCGCGTCCCGGAACCCGTCCCGTGCGAGCCGCCTCACAGCCCCCAAATCAGGCGACCGGCCATGCCCGTCCGGTCCCCAAACCCGAGCCGGGTCCGGGCACCCCAATCTCCCGGCGGCCCGGGGTCAGGCGGGTGGCCATGCCCGTCCGGTCCGGCGCATTCCCGTGGGCAGACGGCCCGAAATGCCGCCTCCGTGCTCACTCGCCCCCGGCGGCCCGACTGCGAACAGGCGCACGGCCCGCGTTGCAGCGCATGCGAGGAAAGGCGCGAAAGCGGACGGGGGGGCCCCACCGCAGCAGGCGCCCGAGGTTCCCCCGCACCGAAAACAGGGAGATGCAGACCGTTCCGTTCAGAACCAGTTCGCTCCAGTCCACCTGAGGGGGACCGGCGCCGAAGGCGGTGCGCAACGCCACCGACCCGGACGCCACCGCAAGCCCATACGCAAGCAGCGAGATCGCGGGGTGGTACGTCGTCCGGCCCTGGCGGAAGAACAGAAGGCGAAGGCAGATCAGCGCACAGATCGCCCCGTTGGCGTACAGAAAGAGAGCATCGGACATGACGTCAGTCTCCGTTGTGCAGAGTGTGTTGCTCGGCCCCGAGCTCGCCGTTCCGGGGGCGGGAGCGGACCCCGTCCCCGTGACCGAACTGCTCGATCCTTCGGAACAGGGCCATGAGGATTCGGACCGCAAGAGCCGAGGCAATGACCGCCCCGAACCCGGGGGTGATTCCCTCGACATGCAGCACCGAATCCAGAATGATCGCGGTGGACGTCCCTCCCAGAAGCCCCACAAGACACGACAGGCCGAACAGCAGGATCTTCTTCCACCAGACATAGCTCCGCGAACTCAGGACAAAGAGGACGGAGCCGGCAAACGCTCCCAGGGCAATATCGGTGTCAACACCCGGGAGCAGAACGAACGCCGTGCCGACAACAGCACCGGCGCCAAGACTTGCCACGGAATCACTCAACGCAGAACCCCTTTCAGAACAGGGGACGCCACAGCCCGGGAGGATGCCCGGGAGGGTCACCGTTTCCGGCACAGACGGGTCAGGGCGCCCGTGCGCGCCTCCGGGACGGAGCCGCCCGCGAACCGGAGCGGAGCACGCCCGGACAGACGGCCTTCGGGCCAAGCCAGGGAGCCAGAGCCAGAGCCAGAGCCAGAGCCAGAGCCAGAGCCAGAGCCAGAGCCAGAGCCAGAGCCAGAGCCAGAGCCCTTAGGAAAGCGCGAGGATATCCCACTCCGCCGAACTGAACTTTATAAGAACAAATGTAACACAAAACGACACGATATACAAGAAAAATGAACTCCCCGGTTGGAACGCGGCGGGCGGAACATGGACTGGAAGCCGGGTTCTGACGCACACATCCCGCCACCGGGGCAGCGGGCAGCACACGCCCGGAAACGAAAAAGGCCCCGCGGACTGGTACCGCGAGGCCTTTTCTGGACAACGAAGGGGCGAACGGATCGTCCCTTCGCGCTGTGGTGACTGGATATCTCCGCGTCACGCCGCATTCAAAATCTTTTCAACCTTTTCCGTTGCCTGGTTGGGGTCAATATCCTCGATGGCCGCCAGCTCACCCGTCAGCCGCTCGAGCGCAAGCTCGTAGATCTGCCGTTCGGAGTAGGACTGCTCAGGCTGGCTTGCGCTGCGATACAGGTCACGAACCACCTCGGCGATGGACACCGGATCACCCGAGTTGATTTTCGCCTCGTATTCCTGGGCGCGGCGGCTCCACATGGTCCGCTTCACCCGGGCCTTGCCCTGGAGGGCCTCGAGGGCGCTGTCCATGGTCTTGCGGGTCGACAGACGCCGCAGGCTGGACTGGCGCACTTTGGAGACAGGAATGCGCAACGTCATCCTGTCGCGACAGAAAGCGATAACAAGAAGCTCAAGTTCCTGACCGGCAATGACCTGACTTTCAACACTCAGGACCTGCCCGACGCCGTGGGCAGGATAAACGACATGGTCGCCGGGTCCGAACTGACATGAATTGCTCATAGTGTATCTTTCTCTCCATCCTGATGACCGCAAACGCACGGGCGCGCCGGAAACACCCCCGAGGGTCCGTACGCGCGCCGGTTTGCACGGCGTGATTCTGACACCGGAGCCCACCCGAACATCGAAGTCCCGAACATGATCAATCCCGCTGACGCTCTTCGGCAAACAGTCGTATGCCTGGGGCGGGAGGCTCCCTGGAAGGTTGGATGCAGATCTCTCGGGTTCGACGGTCCGGCTTCCGGCATTCTGCCGTAGACATCACGCCCGGAGAGAGCCTCCGCAACGCAACGCCGGGTATGAAAGCGAAACACCACCGTGGTACTACAGGTACCACAAAATCGCACTACTTGGAACTGAAACTTTCGCCGGGCCGGACATCTGGAAGTATTATAATGCGCAGCCCTGGCCCCGGATCCCGTTCCGGACACGTCCTTCTCAATACTGGACGCGGATGCAAGCACAAGGCGCAGCCTGACAACATTACGGAAACAGGGATGCATCTTTTCTATTACAATACCAGATGCAATACACGTCGAAGATGCTGTTCGCGCAATAAAAACCCATAGGGCGTGACACACCCTCCCCTTTCTGCGGCCCGCGCGACGGGACCGTGGTATAAGGGACGGGATTTTTTCCCGCCGCCCCCCTGATCGGACGAGACTCCATGATCACGAGCCTCCTTGCCACGGCCGCCCTGTGCCTGGTCCTTCTCGGCCACCCCGGACCCGGCTGGGCAAAGCCCCCCCAGCCGGACGACGCCCGCCGCCTGGTGGAGGACGGCCTGGCCGCCTCCTCCCGCGGCGACAGCCGGACCGCCTTCCGGGCCTTCGAGAAAGCGGACCGGGCCGGAGACCCGGAGGGAAGCTATCTCCTGGGCCTCCAGTACATGACCGGGGACGGCGTCGCGCGGGACACGGCCAAAGGCCTCTCCCTTCTTCGGAAGGCCTCGAAAAAGGGCAACCCGTTCGCGCCCTACGCCCTTGGCGGGGCCTATTTCTATGGCAGCGGGGTCAAGCGCGACCTGGCAGAGGCCGCAAGGTGGTACGAGACCGGAGCCCGCCGGGGAGACTACCGGGCCGGACACATGCTGGGGCGCCTGTATTCCCAGGGGCTGGGCGTGGAGCAAGACCCGATCCGCGGCTTTGCCTGGTGCTCCACCGGGGCCCACGCCTCGATCGCCCACACCGGCAGCCTGGAGTGCCTGATCGCCGTCGTGGAGGGCCTGACCCCCGACCAGCTCCGGGAAGCCGAGGCCCTGGGAGCAGACTATTACATGCGTCACATCGTCCCGAACGTCGGCACCGTGGATATCCTGTCCGGGCGCACCCGCCCCGGGCGCCGCTGATCACCGCCCCCCGGGCGCCCCGCCGGCGGAACCGGAAAGGACGGGTCGCCTCCCGGGGGCTCCACACCCGAAGAGAAGCCGCCCCCGGCCGGGCTCAGGGGGACGGAGATGGAGATGGGGGCAGCAGCCCGCGCCGCTCCAGCTCCTCGCGCACCGGACGGAACGAGCGCCGGTGGTGCTCCGTCGGCCCCAGCCGGGCCAGAGCCTCCCGGTGGTCCGCCGTGCCGTACCCGGCGTTCCTCTCCCAGCCATAGCCGGGGCACTGCCGGGCCAGGTCGGCCATAAGGGCGTCGCGCTCCACCTTCGCAAGGATCGAGGCCGCCGCAATGGATGCGGACCGGCTGTCCCCCCGAACCACGGGCTCGCACACCCCCTCATAGCCTCGGATCTTGTGGGGGCCGTCCACCAGCACCGCCGCCGGAGCCGGATCCAGACCGGCCAGGGCACGGCGCATGGCCAGAAATGTGGCCTGGAGAATGTTCAGGGTATCGATCTCCCCGACCTCCGCCTGCCCCAGGGAGAAGGCCACGCCCGGGCTCTCCCGCAGAAGCGCCGACAGGCCCTCCCGGCGCCGGGCGGTCAGGGCCTTGGAATCCCGAAGCGCCGCCACCAGGGACGGCTCCATCCGCCCGGGGGACAGGATGACCGCGCAGGCCACGACCGGACCGGCCATGGGCCCGCGCCCGACCTCGTCCACCCCGGCGACAGGGCCGTCGTAGCGCGCCTCGAGGGAAAAATCCGGCATGGGGCAGAACCTCCAGAAAGGGGAAACACAGCGGGCGGACTCCCGGGCGGACGCCCCCGCCCGCCCGCGGGAAACAGCGCAAACACGCTCCGCGCGGGCCCTTCCCGGCCCCGCCCGGGCCACCACCGAAAGGCACACCCGAACCAGGACCACACGTGGGCTTGGGAGCGGATACAACCGGGCCACAGGACGGAACGCGTTCAAGCAAATGGTTGCGCAATCACACCCGAGCGCCCATTATGGGCGTGCCCCGGAACTTAACGCATCTAGAAAAATCGAGGAAGCATGAGCACTTCGCATTGCGTACTGGCAAAGGCCTCGAACAGCATCCTGGTCTGTATTGACGTGCAGACCAAGCTCTGTCCGGCCATGGGGAACCTTCAGCAGGTTTTGAAAAACGGTACTCGCCTTCTGAAGGGCGCCAAGATACTCGACGTTCCCGTTCTCGTTACCGAGCAGTATCCCAAGGGCGTCGGTCCGACGGTGGGGACGTTTCTCATCGACCTTCCGCCGAACTCCATCATCGAGAAAAACACGTTCTCCAGCGTCCTGGCTCCGGCATTCCTGGACCGGCTGAAGACCCACAGCCAGCGCGAGCAGATCATCCTGTTCGGAATGGAGACCCACGTGTGCGTCCTCCAGACCGCGCTTGACCTGGTCCGCGAGGGCTGGACGGTGTTCGTCGTGAAGGACGCGGTCTCGTCGCGGACCCAGGAGAATGAGAGCCTGGGGCTTCAGCGCATGCAGGCCGCCGGCGTCAACGTCGTATCGACGGAAATGGTTCTGTTCGAATGGCTCGAAGGGAAGGACAACCCGAAGTTCAAGGAGATCCACTCCCTGATCGTCTGATCCCTCCCGGAACGACAAAGCAGAGAAAGATCCTATTCCCATGGCTCGTGGCGATACCCGCCGTCTTATCCTGGAGGCGGCTCTTGAGTGTTTTCTGGCAAACGGGTTCACCCGGACATCGATTGCCGACATCAAGGCCCGCTCCCGGACGACAACCGGCAGCGTCTATCATTTCTTCGAGGGCAAGGAGGACATTGCCCTCACCCTTTGCATCGACGCCCTGCGCTCGAAGACGGCGGCGCTTGCCGACGTTCCGCAAAAGGTCGGAGCCCGGGACATGATCCACTCCCTGGTGGGCGCACTGGTCCGCTGGGGAACCGGGCACCCGGGCTACCACCGCTTCCTGATGCAGACCGAGTTCCTGGCTCCGGGCCTTGCCCTGAACCCGGAACTGATCGATCTGCAGATGGAGGCCCGCCTTGCGCGGGAGCGGCTTCTGCGGGAACTGGCCTCATCCCCGGCCGTCCGGGAGCTGCCCGCCGACGTCCTGTGGGCCATGATCGTGGGACCGGCGGAAACGTACCTCTATGAGCACGCCCACGGCCGCACCCTCGCCTTTCTGGACGAGGCCATCGAGGCCCTGGCAGAGGCCGCATGGCGGGCCATCCGCCAGGAGGACCAGGCCCTCGCCGGGGAGAGCGAGCAGAAACCGGCACCGCCGGACACGCCGCCCCGGACCCTGGAATGGGATCTTCTCTGAAAAATACCGGGGCAGCGGCCTGACCGGCCTGCGGCCCCGGCTTTCTTTTCCCCCCAGGACATTCCGATGAACAGAGCGCCCGTCGGGACAGGCTCCCGAGGACGGTGCCCCGGCCGCGCGGGCCGCACCGGGCGTGCCGACGCTGACAGACAGTCACCCGGACGGGTGAGCCGCCCCGGGCATGCCCATGGCCGGAGGCTCCCGGTGGCCCGTGTGGGCCGCACCGTGTAAGCGGCACCGTGTGAGCTGTGCGGGACGGGCCGAAACCGGCAGACGGTGAACCAGCCTTATGAGCCGCTACGGATCCGACAGGGCGCGGAACCGCTGCCCCATGGCCTGGCGGGCCTCGGCCCCCTCGGGGGTGACAAGCTGCCCGTCCTCGACGTAGCGCAACAGGAACAGGCGCCCCCCCGCCTGCTGGACCCGGAAGCCCAGAACCCGGCCGTCGGACCAGCGCACCGAGACAAGCACCTCGTGCGCGTCGGAGCGGTCCAGGGTCACCTCCGGCGCATCCTCCCGGGCGCTGACCTTCTCCAGCCACGTCTCCAGGGGCAGGAACGGCTCACAGCACCCGGACGGAGTGTCCAGCATGACTATGGACTGCAAGAAGGGCGTGCGAGCCGCGCCCGGCGCTTCGGGGGAAGCACCATCGGCGGCGCCTGCGGCGATCACGGCGCCAGGACCGGACGACAGGCCCGCCCCCAGCGCCAGACCGAACGCCAGGACACGCCGAAAGCGTGAGACCGGAGCCATGGCACCCGCCGCTCAGATGGAGGCGCGGGGCCCCACGAAGAACCACACCGCGAAGCCGACACCGGGCACAAAGAACAGGAGAAGGGTCCAAAGGGCCTTGCGGAAACGCGACGTCGTGCGGTTCACCAGAACATTGGTCACCGCCCAGGCAAAAAGGCCGACAAGAAGCAGAAAGGCAAGAAAACCTGTCATCGCGAAACAATCCCTGAAGGTTGGTGTCCAGCCTGTCATCAAGCGCCCGGGGCACCGGGTTGTCAAGGGCCGGCGCATTCCCCACACCGGCCGCGGGAAATCCCTGGCACCGCACACCGATCTGGAGTAATACTATTTCAAGTCTAACCCCAGAAACGGAGAGCGCCATGTCCAGCACCCTCCCCATTCCCCCGCCGCCTGCGGCCGCGGGGTCCGAAGACCGTGAGATCATCCGCTATGACCTGGGCTCGGGGCGTGCGATCGCGCTTCCCGTATCGCTTCTTTCCGTCGCGCTGCGGGGCGAGCGGCCCGAACGCGACGCCTGGGAAACCGGGCTGGTGTCGGCCCGCGAGCGCCCCGAGGACAGCCCCTCCGAGCCCTGATCCGACAGCCCCTCCGAGCCCCGATCCGACAGCCCTCCCGAGCCCTGATCCGGTTGCGGACGCGCCCTATTTTTTCTCTCCCCCCGAACCGCCGGCCAGGGTATACAGGGGGAGCCATGACACCATTTTCCGATCCCGTCCCCACGCCCGGCCTCTCCCAGAGCGGCGAGGGCCTCGCCCCCCGTCAGCTGCCTGCCAACCTCGAGGCGGAGCAGGCGCTGCTGGGTGCCATCCTGACAAACAACCAGGTCCTGGAGCGGGTTGGCGATTTCCTGATCGCCGATCACTTCCTGCACCCGGCGCACCAGAAGATCTATGCGGCGGCCCAGAACCTGTTCAGCCAGAACCACCTGGCCAACGCCATCACGCTCAAGCCCTATCTCGAGCGGGAGCCGGCGCTGGAGCCCCTGGGGGGCGCCAACTACCTGGTGGACCTGACCGCCTCCGTGGTCACGATCCTGAACTCCGAGACCTATGCCCGCCTGATCCAGGACCTGGCGCTGCGGCGCTCCCTGATCGAGGTCGGCGAGGAGATGGTCAACGAGGCCTTCGCCATGGCCCTGGAGGAGGACGCCCAGATCCAGATCCAGAAGGCGGAAAAGCGGCTGTTCGACCTGGCCGTGACCGGCTCGGCCTCCCAGGGTCCGGTGGCCTTCAAGTTCGCCCTGACCGAGGCCCTGCGCCTGGCCCACCTGGCCCACGAGCGGGACGGCGCCCTCGCCGGAGCCCCCACGGGCCTGAGCGACCTGGACAAAAAGCTGGGCGGCCTGCACAACTCGGACCTTCTGATCCTGGCCGGACGCCCGTCCATGGGTAAGACGGCGCTGGCCACCAACATTGCCTACAACGTGGCCGCCCACTTCCTGGACGAGGCCCGCAACGGCAAGCCGCTGAACACGGTGGCCTTCTTCTCGCTGGAAATGTCGTCCGACCAGCTGGCGGCCCGTGTTCTGGCCGAGCGCGCCGAGGTGAAGTCCAACGACATGCGCACCGGCGACCTCTCCAACGAGGACATGGAGCGGGTGATCAGCGTCTCGTCGGGGCTTCAGTCCGTCCCCCTGTACATCGATGACACCGCCGCCCTGTCGGTGGCCGCCATGCGCACCCGCTGCCGGAGACTGGCCCGCCAGCACGGCGGCGACGGAAGCTCGCTGGGCCTGGTGATCGTCGACTATCTCCAGCTTCTGCGCCCGAACCCGGGCGAGCGGCACGGCAACCGCGTCGAGGAGGTCTCGGCCATCACCCGGGCCCTGAAGGAACTGGCCAAGGAACTCAACGTCCCGGTTATCGCCCTGTCCCAGCTCTCCCGTCAGGTCGAGCAGCGCGACGACAAGCGCCCCCAGCTTTCGGACCTTCGCGAGTCCGGCTCCATCGAGCAGGACGCGGACGCGGTCATGTTCGTCTACCGCGAGGAGTACTACCTGGAGCGCGCCGAGCCCAAGCCCCTGGAGGGCGAGACCGACGAGAAGTACGCCGAGCGCCACGCCCGCTGGGTCCAGCGCGCCGAAGAGGTTCACGCGGTGGCCGAGGTCATCATTGCCAAGCAGCGTCACGGCCCCATCGGCCGGGTCCGGCTGCACTTTGACAAGAACTTCACCCGCTTCTCGAACCTTGTCGAGGGCGACGCCCCCGACGACATGGACGAATAGCCCATGGAGACGTCCGGCGCGCAGACTGTCGGGGCCACAACAGCCCTCACCATTGATCTGGACGCCCTTGTGGGAAACTGGTGCCGGATCCGCGACGCGCTCGGCGCGGCCCCCGGCTGCTCCGGCGCCCCGGGTGGCGCGGCGGGAACCGAGGCGGCGGCGGTGGTCAAGGCGGATGCCTATGGCTGCGGCGCCCGGACGGTGGCTCCCGCCCTGTACCGGGCCGGCTGCCGCACCTTCTTTGTCGCCAACCTGTCCGAGGCCCTGGACCTCCGCCCGGTCCTGCCGCGGGACGCCGCCCTTGCGGTGCTGTGCGGTCCCCATCCGGGCGAGGAGGGCTTCTACCGGGATGCGGGGCTCACGCCGGTTCTGAACTCGGCCACCCAGATGGCGTTCTGGCACGCGGTGCCCTTTGCGGCCACCTGGCCCTGCTTCTGGCACATTGACACGGGCATGACCCGCCTGGGGCTGGACCCGGACGACCTGCCCCCGGCCCTTCCCTACCCGGACAATCCTCCGGTTCTCATGACCCATCTGGCCTGTGCGGACGAGCCGGAGCATCCGGTGAACCCGGACCAGGTGGCCCGGTTCCGCGCGGCCCTGGACCGGATTCCCGGCGGGCACGCCCTGCGCACGTCCGTGGGGGCCTCGGGCGGGATCGTCCTGGGAGGCCCCTACCACGGAAACCTTGTGCGCCCGGGGATCGTCCTTTACGGGGGGAACCCGGCGCCGGGGCATGCCGCCCCCCTGAGCCCGGTGGTCCGCCTCCAGGCTAAAATCCTTCAAATCCGCCACATTGACACCCCGAAAACCGTTGGTTATGGTGCGACCGCCAGGGTCGAGAAGGGGGCCCGTCTGGCAACCGTCGGTATCGGGTACGCCGACGGCTATCCGCGCTCGGCCTCGAACCGGGCCGTTGCCTGCCTGGGCGACTACCGTCTCCCGGTCACAGGACGTGTTTCCATGGATCTGGTCACGCTCGACGTCTCACATGTTCCCGAACACCTGACCCCTCCGGGAACCATGGTCGACATGATCGGCCCCGACTACGGCATCGAGGATCTCGCCCAGGCGGCGGGGCTCATCAGCTATGAAATTCTCACCGGCCTGAAACCGCGCTGCCCGCGGGTTTATGGCCCGATTGGTCCCGGCAGGGAAGAAACCGCATGAACCTTCTCGCACTCGTCGGACGGGTCTTTCTGGCCTTCCTGACCCAGGTCGGACAGTTCACCCTGTTTGCCCTGGTGTCCCTCTCCCACTGTCTGCGGCCGCCGTTCTACCTGCGCCTGACCGCACGGCAGATGATCGAGATCGGATACTACTCCCTTCCCGTTGTGGGCCTGACGGCGATCTTCACGGGCATGGTGCTGGCGCTCCAGACCAGTTCGGGCTTCTCCGAGCTGGCGGCGGAGAGCTCCGTGGCCATGATCGTGGCCTGGGGCATGACCCGGGAGCTGGGGCCGGTCCTGGCCGGCCTGATGGTGGCCGGACGCATCGGCGCCGCCATGGCCGCCGAGATCGGAACCATGAAGGTGACCGAGCAGGTGGACGCGCTCTATACCCTGTCCACGAACCCCTACAAATATCTTGTGGTCCCGCGGCTGATTGCCGGGGCGACCATGCTTCCGCTGCTGGTTCTTGTGGCGGACATCATCGGCATTTTCGGCGGCTACGTTCTGGGCACCACCAAGCTGGGCTTCTCCGAGCACGGCTACATCAGCGCCACCTGGCGGCACCTGGAGTTTATCGGGGTCGTCTCCGGCCTGACAAAGGCGGCAGTCTTCGGCCTGGTGATTGCGCTGATGGGCTGCTACCACGGCATTCACTCCCGGGGCGGCGCACAGGGCGTGGGCAAGGCCACCACCAACGCGGTGGTGTCCGCCTCGATCCTGATCCTGCTGCTGAACTACGTTCTCACCGAGATGTTCTTCGCCTGAGGAAAGGGACGCCGACCATGACCGACAAGATCACTCTGGAGAACGTCAGCAAGTCGTTCGGCAGGAAGACCGTCCTCGACGGCCTGTCCCTCAGCGTCGAGAAGGGCCAGTCGCTGGTGATTATCGGCGGCTCGGGGTCCGGGAAGTCGGTGACCCTCAAGTGCATTCTGGGCCTGATCCATCCGGACCGGGGCTCCATCAAGGTGGACGGCCGGGAGACCGTGGGCCTCTCGGGCCGGGAGCGGGCCCGGATGCTCTCGCGCTTTGGCATGCTCTTCCAGGGCGCGGCCCTGTTCGACAGCCTGCCGGTCTGGGAGAACGTGGCCTTCGGCCTGATCGAGGGACAGGGCATCCGGCGCAAGGAGGCCCGGGACCGGGCCGTGGACACCCTGGCCCAGGTGGGGCTGGGCGCGGACGTGGGAGACCTGTTCCCGTCCGAGCTCTCGGGAGGCATGCAAAAGCGCGTGGGCCTGGCCCGGGCCATTGCCACCCGCCCCGAGATCATCTTTTTCGACGAGCCCACCACGGGCCTGGATCCCATCATGGCCGACGTGATCAACGACCTGATCGTGAAGTGCGTGAAAGACCTGGGAGCCACCACGCTCTCCATCACCCACGACATGAGCAGCGCGTCCAAGATTGCGGACCGCATTGCCATGCTCTATCAGGGCCGCATGATCTGGGAGGGTCCGGCGAAAGACGTCTGGAACTCGGGCAACGACTACGTGGACCAGTTCGTCCACGGTCGCGCCGACGGCCCCATCCGGATGGCCCTTCGCGCCTGAGCGCCCGAGCCCACGCCCGTCTTTCTCTCACCGGAACCCGGACCGATCCATGGCCAAGCCCTCCGTGCGTTATGTCTGCCAGAGCTGCGGGAGCCTCGCGCCCCGCTGGGCCGGGCGCTGCGATGCCTGCGGCGAGTGGAACACCATCCGCGAGGAACAGGGCGAGGAGGCCCTGCCCAAGGGCCAGACCGGCGGCAAGGGCGGCCGGGCCATCCGGTTCGTCGGGCTGGAGGGCGAGGGACGCCCGCCGCCCCGCCTGCCCACCGGCATGACCGAGCTGGACCGGGTGACCGGCGGCGGCCTGGTACCCGGCTCGGTTCTTCTGGTCGGGGGTGATCCGGGCATCGGCAAATCCACCATCATGCTTCAGGCCAGCGCGGCCCTGGCGCTCGGGGGGCAGAAGTGCCTCTACATCTCGGGCGAGGAGGCGGTGGAGCAGGTGCGCATGCGCGCCGGACGCCTGGGGCTGTCCCACGCGCCGGTTGGGCTGGCCTCCGCCACCGGCCTGCGGGACATCCTGGCGACCCTCGAGGAGGGCGCGCCCCCGGATGTCGTTATCATCGATTCCATCCAGACCATGTACCTGGACACACTGGATTCCGCGCCCGGCACCGTCTCCCAGGTGCGCACCGGCGCCCACGAGCTGATCCGCTCCGCCAAGAAGCGGGGCTTTGTCCTGTTCCTGATCGGGCACGTGACCAAGGACGGCCAGCTGGCGGGTCCGCGGGTCATGGAGCACATGGTGGACTGCGTGCTCTATTTCGAGGGCGAGCGCGGCCACCCCTTCCGGATCCTGCGGGCGGTCAAGAACCGCTTCGGCGCCACCGACGAGATCGGCGTCTTCGAGATGTCCGACCGGGGCCTGGTGGAAGTCCCCAACCCCTCGGCCCTGTTCCTGGCCGAGCGGCGGGGCAACGTCACCGGCTCCTGCGTGTTCGCGGGGGTCGAGGGCTCGCGCCCCATGCTGGTGGAGATCCAGGCCCTGGTCTCGACCAGCGCCTCGGGAACGCCCCGGCGTGCGGTGGTGGGCTGGGACTCGTCGCGCCTGGCCATGATCCTTGCGGTCCTGGAGGCCCGCTGCGGCATCTCGTTCGCGGGCAACGATGTCTACCTGAACGTTGCGGGGGGCCTGCGCATCCAGGAACCGGCCGCGGACCTTGCGGTGGCCACCGCCTTGCTCTCGGCCCGGTTCGGGGTGTCCGCCCCCGCCGATATGGCCATCTTTGGCGAGATCGGCCTGTCCGGGGAAATCCGGGCGGTCTCCCACCGGGATCTGAGGCTGAAGGAGGCGGCCAAGCTGGGGTTTGCCCAGGCCCTCTTGCCTCCGAGGCCCCGGGGTGCCAGAAAGGGTGGAGCGTCGGACGCGCGCGCCCGCGACCCGCTTGCCCTGAAAGAGGTCGGCCATATCCAGGATGTGGCCCTCCTGTTCGGACCGGCGGAGCCCCAGGCCTCGTGACCCCCACGCCCGCGCCCCGGGCGCTGCGCCGGTGTCCCGGCCCGACCCGGTGCCCCTGCGGCCCGCCCCCTGTTACCTCCCATCCGGCTTCCGGGAGCCTGCCCCCATGAATTCCATGATCGTAAACCCCTTCGACCTTCTTGTTCTCATCGTCCTGGTCCTGTCCGGCGTCTACGGTCTGACCCGCGGCTTCGTCCGCGAGGTTCTGGGGATTCTGGCCTGGATCCTGGCGTTCATCTCGGCGCTCTACGGCTTTTCGGGGCTGGCGCCGCTGTTCATGGACTTCTTCCCCACCGTGCCCCTGATGGCCAACTGGTCCGCCGGTGTGATGACCTTCCTGATCATCCTTGTGGCGCTGTACCTGGTCTCGACGATCGTTGCCCGAGTCGTCAAAAACACGGTTCTGAGCCCCCTGGACCGGTCCCTGGGATTCCTTTTTGGCCTGTTCCGGGGCTGGATTATCATGATCGCCCTGATTTTGGGCCTGAACTGGATTGTGCCCCCGACCCAGCAGCCCGAGTGGCTCCACTCGGCGGTGTCGCGGCCGCTCCTGGACGAAAGCGCGGGATTCACCCTCCAGTTTCTGCCGGAAAGGTACCGGGATGTGCTGGCGGGGGGCTACCGGTCCCTGACTCCCGGGGAAAAAGCCCTGGAGGCACGCCGCCAGTTTGAGCGTCTTGTGGACCCGCGCCCCGTGTCTCCCGGCGCACCGGCCGTGGAAAACGGCGGCTACGGCGGCGACGTCCGCCGGGAGCTGGACAGACTGATCGAAGGTACGCCTTGATTTTTTCCGAAAATTCCCCTTTTTAGGCGTACGGAATGCCCGCCCCGACCAGGGGGCCTTACACACCCGGCTTCGCCCGGGCAGCAGGACGCAGCCAATGCCCTTGACCATGACGACGTGCCCGTTCCCCACCGACGACGACGCGGACGGTGACACCCTCCACGAGGAGTGCGGTGTCTTCGGCGTGTTCGGAGACACCGACGCCGCCATCCACGCGACCCTGGGGCTCCACGCCCTCCAGCATCGCGGGCAGGAGGCGGCGGGCATGGTCTCCACCGACGGTGACCAGTTCCACGTCCTGAAGGGCGGGGGCCACGTCAGCGAGATCTTCCGCGCCAAGCGGATGCCCACGCTCCAGGGCTCGGCGGCCATCGGCCACGTGCGCTACGCCACCAGCGGCGGCACCGTCATGCGCAACGTCCAGCCCCTGTACGCCGACTTCGCGTTCGGCGGCCTCGCCATCGCCCACAACGGCAACCTGACCAACGCCATGGTCCTGCGCGAGACGCTGGTGAACCGGGGCTGCCTGTTCCAGTCCACCTCGGACACCGAGGTGATCATTCACCTGATCGCGGTCTCCATCTGCTCGAAGGTGGAGGACCGGATCATCGACGCCCTGCGTCAGGTGCAGGGCGCCTACTCCATCGTGGCCCTGGTCAAGGACGCCCTGATTGGCGTGCGCGACCCGAAGGGCATGCGGCCCCTGGTCCTGGGCAAGCTGGACGGCTCGTGGATCCTGGCCTCCGAGACCTGTGCCCTCGACATCATGGGCGCCGAGTTCGTCCGCGACGTGGAGCCCGGCGAGCTGGTGGTCATCACAAAGGACGGCCTGACCTCGCACCGGCCCTTTGCCGTGACCCGCCCGCGCTTTTGCGTGTTCGAGTACATCTACTTCGCCCGCCCCGACAGCATCGTGGAAAACCGCTCGGTCTATGACGCCCGCAAGGCCATCGGTCGCGAGCTGGCCCGGGAGAACGGCGTGGACGCCGATATTGTGGTCCCGGTGCCGGACTCGGGCGTCCCCAGCGCCATCGGCTACGCGGCCGAGGCGGGGATTCCCTTCGAGTTCGGGATCATCCGGAACCACTATGTGGGGCGCACCTTCATCCAGCCCACGGACAAGACCCGGAACCTGGGTGTGAAGCGCAAGCACAACGCCAACCGTCCGGTGCTGGAAGGCCGGCGGGTGGTCCTGATCGACGACTCCATTGTGCGCGGCACCACCTCGATGCAGATCGTGGACATGGTCCGGCAGGCGGGGGCCTCCGAGGTCCACATGCGGATCGCGAGCCCGCCCACCATCCATCCCTGCTACTTCGGCATCGACACCCCCGAGCGCGAGAAGCTCCTGGCGGCCAACCACTCGGTGGAGGACATGACCCGGATCCTGGGCGTGGACTCCCTGTCCTTCATCTCCCTTGAGGGGCTCTACCGGGCCCTGAACATCGAGCACCGGGACGCGAAAAACCCGCAGTTCTGTGATGCGTGCTTCTCCGGCGACTATCCGTACCAGAACCCGGACCTGGCCCTGCGCACCCGCCGTCCCAGCGTCTTCCTGCACGACCAGGGCTCGGACGTCTCCTGAGCCCGGCACCCGGCCGGGTGACACGGCGCACCGCACACCAAAAACAAGGGCCCCGTTTCTGCGGGGCCTTTTTGCATGGGACCGGAACCGGCGGGGCATCTGGCGTCACCCGGCGTGACGTGGTCCGGGCGGGGCCCGGCACCGCGTGGCGTCCGTGGAGCCGGCTCGCCCTGCCCGGCCCGGCCTGACTTGACCAGTCCCCAGGGCAAAGCCGCCCGCCGCACCTCAGAGGCCGAAGGGGCCGTTCTGCCGGATCCAGTCCAGGGCCTCGGCCACGGTGCCGACCCGGGGCGTCTGCGGGCGCTGCGGGCGCTGGCGCATAACCACCCGAACCCCCAGGTCCCGGGCGGCCAGAAGCTTGGCCCGGGTTGCCTCGCCTCCGCTGTTCTTGCACACGATGGTGTCGATGCCGTGATCCTGGAGAAGGGCCGTCTCGCCCGCCAGATCAAAGGGGCCCCGGGCCAGGAGGATCTCGGCCTCCCGGAAGGGGGGCATGGGATCGGGCCGGTCCACCGAGCGGATTACAAAGCGCACCCCATCCAGACGCGCAAACGGATCCAGCTCCTGGCGCCCCAGAGCCAGGAACACGCACCGGGCGTCGCGCTCCAGCAGGTCGGCCGCTGTCTCCCAGTCCGGAACCGCATCCCAGCGGTCCCCCTCCGCCGGAACCCACTCGGGCCGCTCCAGCCGCAGCAGGGGCACGCCGGTTTCCCGAGCCGCCCCGTCCGCGTTCCAGCCCATACGGGAGGCAAACGGGTGGGTCGCATCCACGATCAGGGCGGTGCCGGTGTCCCCGAGATAGCGCGCAAGCCCGGCCACGCCCCCGAAGCCCCCCACACGCAAGGCGCCCTCGGGCTCCCGGGGGGACTGGGTGCGTCCGGCGAACGAGGACACCACCGGAACTCCGGCGCGGTGCAGGGCCGCCGCCAGGGCGTAGCCCTCGGTGGTGCCGCCAAGAACCAGGACAGCGCCGGACGGAACAGGGGTCTCAGCCATGCTTTCTCTCCAGGGCGGCCCGGCTCAGGGCGGCCAGGCGAAACGGAACGTGACGGAGCTTGCCCAGCGAGAACGTGAGAAACAGCCCCATGACCGAGCCCATGTGAAGGCCCAGAAGGATCCCCATGATGCCGGTCTCCCGAAGCGCCAGCAGGGCCAGACCGCTCAGGGACACCGCCGCCAGAAGCCCCAGGAAGGTGGTGTCCTCCTTCAGGGTCTCGGGGGCCGTGGGGCCCGGATCAAGGCCCATCTTGCGGCCTGCAAGCCCCGCACAGGCCCCGAGGATCAGGATGCCCCCGCTGGTCCCCAGAAGAACCGGAAGGCTGAACCAGGAATAGGGGGCCTGCCAGCCCAGGAAATGGTGGGCCGCCGCCCCGGCGCCGGAGGCAGCAAAGCACAGCCCCACCCCCAGAACCAGCATCTGGTGAAGCCTGCGGCGGATGTCCGAGGGCGTGTCGTCGTGATCCGTGCAGCCGTACCCTCCGCCCGTGAGGTTGTGCAGAAGGAGCGCCTCCCTCAGGACCGTGGGCAGGACGGCGGCAGCGCTCAGCAGGCTGACCCCCGGCGCGATCAGCCGCCAGAAGCGCACCGAGCTGAGCACCAGGCTCAGCAGGCCGAAGCCGAAGGTCACGGCGCCCAGGGCCGTCATCCAGCCCCAGGGCATGATCCGGTAGAAGGATCCCGGGCCCGAGTGGCCGCTGAACAGCACATCCGACGGCACCGAGGCCATCAGGAACAGGGGCACCGCCACAATCAGAAGCACGGACAGGACCGTGGCAAACACGGGGACCACCTGGTCCGAGACCCCGGCCCCCAGCGAGGGCCAGCCGTACTCCCGGTAGGCCCGCTGGCGAACCCGGGCCATCAGGGCCGGAACGTTGATCGCGTAGGCGTGGGGCGGCGCGTACTGGCAGGCGTAATAGCAGGACCGGCAGTTGTGGCACAGGACCGCCAGATAGTAGAGATCCGCGTCGGACAGGGCGCGCTTGCGCCGCTGGGAGCGGAACATCTCGCAATAGCCGGTGCAGTAGCCGCAGACGTTGCACAGGGTCAGAACCCGCCGGGCCTCGGCCATCAGAGGATCCAGAACGGGAGAGGCCTCCCCCGCGGGGACCGTCGCCTTGCCAGCCGTATGTGTCATAGAAGGGGTGTCTCCCGCGTTTCAGAAACCGCCAGCCCCCCGGACCCCGCCGGGGAACCGGACCGTGCATTCAGGACCGGACATTCAGGACTGGGCCCCCCAGAGCCACCCACCGGGGACCACACTCGGGGGGCCGCACACAGGGGACCACATGCTCAGGACCGGGTGCCGGGCAAAAGCAGCCCGTGGCCGCGCAGGCGCGCCGCGTTGCGCCCGGCGATCCGCCCGAACACTGCGGCCACCATCAGGGCCGCCCCCGAGACGTAGCCCCGCCCCAGGACGCCCGGAGCCATGATCATACCGGCAGCAAAGACCGTCTCGCACGGGTAGCCGTCAAGGCGCATCACCCGGGCACGGGAATCCACCTTGAGCCCGTAGCAGGTGAAGGTGATCCCGGGGCGGAACGGCACCGCGCGGAACGGGGGCTTGACCACGTAGGGCGCGGGACGCGTGCGCGGCGGCTCCAGCCGGCGGCGTCGCCCGTCCGGCTCGGCGCCCAGGATGCTGTTGTACTCCCGGACCTCCCCGGCCAGCACCTGCGGATCCATGTGAATGACCGGGGCCAGCTCCTCGAGGGTCGGGGCCTCGATGGGCGGATAGACCGGCGACGGAAAGTGGGCCGCCGCCCGGGCATCCATAATGGCCCAGGCCAGCTGACCCGAGGTCTCCAGCGCCATCCGCCCCCAGGTCCCGTACCGGGTGGAGGCCACATCCTTGCCCTCGTCGAAGAAGCGCCGCCCGGAGGCCGTAACGGCAATGCCGTACTGCACCCCCTCGACCCGGGTCACAATGCCGCCATCCCACTTGGGGGAGCGGGCGTCCACCGCCACCAGGTGTCCGAAACCGGGCTCGCCCGAGGACGCCACACCCTGGTCCAGAAGATCCCTCAGGGGCCCGCCCATGGCGTATTTCGTGCCGCGCAGGACAAGGTGGTGGGCGGCGCGCCCCCAGCTTTCCTGGAGCCACTTCCGGTTGGCCTGATAGCCACCCGAGCACACCACCGTCGCCCCCGGGCGAATGTTCAGAACCCGTCCGGCATGCAGAACCTCGGTGCGGCCGTTCAGGTCCACGGTCCTGGCCTCGGCCTCGAACAGGATGCGCACGCCCAGGCGCTCCGCCTCGCGGTAAAGCGCGCGGATCATCGCCGTGCCGCCGCCCAGGAAGAACACGGTCTTGCGGGAGTGGGGCAGAACGCCCTCCTCCGGGAACTGGAGCGCCACACCCCGGGCAATCAGCCAGTCCGAAAGGCCGTGGGCGTGACGGGCCACGGTCTCGATCAGGTCCGGATCCCCGAGACCCGCGGAAATGCGATAGAGATCCTCCACCAGCTCGGCCCGCGGATAGGTCCGGGGGCTGAAAGGGGTCGGCTCCTCGTGGGGCTCGCGCATGTTGCGGGCGTGGCGCGCGTTGCCGCCCCGACGCCAGGCCGGAGACTCCTCCACAAGAAGAACCCGTGCACCGGCCTCCCGGGCCTCGATGGCCGCGCACAGCCCCGCCATGCCGCCGCCCAGAACAAGGACGTCGGGCGACGTCATGTCCTCGACCAGCTCGGACGCGTCGGGATAGAGAAGCGCGGGCAGACGAAGGCGCGCCATGGAGTACCGGACCCTCCTGTTGAAGAAAGTGGTCCACCTTAAAGCATAAGGGGCGCGCTTGAAAAGCAGTAGCCCGGCCCCCCGGGCGTGCACGAGCCCCCGCACCGGGGTAAAGACCGGGCCCGGCCTGACGACACCGGGGCGACCGAACGGCCATGGCGGGCCAAAGCGGCGGGGTAGCTTCGGGCACCGCCCTCCCCGGGAACGCGCCACCGCCCCCTCGGGAAGGCGCCGCCGGGCCCACGGTCCACCACCGCCCCCCGGAACTACCCCACCGGACCACAAAAAAACGGTCACCGTTTCCGGTAACCGTTTTTGTCTGCGATGGCTGGGGGACCAGGATTCGAACCTAGACTAACGGAGTCAGAGTCCGCTGTTCTACCATTAAACTATCCCCCATCACTGGAGCCCGAGGCGCCCGTTTGCCGTGACAAACCGTCATCGCCGTCGATGGGCGCTTCTTTATCACGCTGATCTTTTTTTGCAAAGGAAAAAATGCATCATCGGCGCCTCCGGGGTGTAAAACACTCCGCGGCAGAGATTTTGTCAAAAGCGCTTGCCAAGGGAAAAGGAACGCTGTAATTTCCGCCTCACGCCGGTTCCGGGCGCCCAGCGCGTTGTTTCCGGAAGCCTTGGCAGGCTGCCCACGGGCACCCTGAGATCCAGGCACAGGCGTTTCTGGCTGGCCCTCTGTGGGCCACCGGTGGAGGGGTGGCCGAGTGGTCGAAGGCGCACGCCTGGAAAGTGTGTATACCTCAAAAGGGTATCGTGGGTTCGAATCCCACCCCCTCCGCCAGATCCCGCTGACTCACCCAACCTGACGCACCAGCAACACCGAGCAGATCCGCACGGCACATTACGCCTGTGCCGAAAAGCCCGTGCGCGCCGCGCATGCAGCCTCATTCCCCCGCTTCCAACCCGTTTACAATACCGGGCGCCCCTCACAGTCGGCCCCGCGCAACCGTTATGTTGCGCCAGTTCTTCGGTGAGCCGGCATGTCGGACACTACAATCAACTGTGTCTTGGGATCAAAGCAGTAATAAATGCGAAGACATCGTGAAGGATCCCGTGTGTTTCCACCTTTCTTGATGTGCCAGTCGGCTGACAACTTGCGGCCTCCCCATTCGAATTCGTACGCGTCACTACCACAGTTGGCATTCTCGATACCATCCATGATCGGGATATTATTAATTGATCCCGCTCCCCCACTAATGCGCTGATTCCTACAATCCCGTGCCAGCCAGAGCAGGCAGCGCGCTGCCGTCTCGACGTCAGCAAATGCGGGCTTCCGCAGCCCTCGACGGGCACTGGACGCCAGAACCAACCGCCCTTCCAAATTCTCCTCACACCACCCGAGAAAATCACTCCAGCTCTCGGGTAGAGGAATGTCCTTGTCAGGATCCCCACCTCTGACCGTGAGAGCGTCTTCGAGAATCTGGATGCGAGAATCCCGAGCACGCACCCCGGCTTCCAGACGCTCCACCTCTCTCCTCTCCGTCTCATACTCTTCTAGATAGTAATCCCTCTCTGACTTCAGAGATTCGACCTCTTCTCGAAGCAACGCGTTGATTTCTTTGCAAACCTCAAGTTGTTCGTCCGCACTCGCATCCCCACTCTTGAGCTTTTTCTGCTTCTCCTGCAGCGCGATGTCTCGGACATCGTCGAAAGACAATACGTCATGACCAAGACTGGCTTGCAGGAGGCTGACGCGCGCGGCCATCTTCTGCATCCACACTGCGACCGAACGCCCCCCATCAGTGGTTTCAAGAGAATTGGCAAGAAAAAGCCGATGGGCGCGTGGGTCAGCGTCATCAGAGAAGCCGGGCAGATAGACACGCGCGGCCCCTCCGAACACCGATTTGTACTTTCCAAACCTCTGGGTCAGGCGCCACGTGGCTTCTGGATGGAGAACATAAACAGCTCCAATGCCAAGAACGGCACGCCCAAGTGTGGCCGTAACAATGGTCGGGTGATCGCTGTGCCCGGGCGCACCAAGGGTCACGACAAAAATCGGAAGCTTGCGATTCGGGTCAACCAGATACTCGATAAGGGATTCCGTGTCCTCAGCCGACTTGCAGACGGTCGGAGCGACCGCCAGTGGCCTGTCACACACCAATCCGCACTCATCGACAATTTGCCGGACAAGCCCCGGGGTATGAGGCTCGATCTCCAGATCACGCTCCGACGTACCCACCAGCAATCGCGCACTGAACCGTACAGGGTCGCCCCAACCATACCCAACGACGACCTCGGTGGTCCAGTTCCTCCCGGCGACCTTCTTGTCGGGATCCTCAGAACGGATCGCCCAGAGGTCCAAGTCACCCGACTGAAAGTGCTCGCACCTGGCGTTCCTGCCCGGAGATTGATAGTCAAAGGAGTGACCGTCCCACGCCTCTTGTGGAAATCGGCCGCCGCCAGAGCGTTTCTGCGCCCATTTCAGCACTTCCCTAATTACGGCCCTTGAAACCGCCTCAGGATCCTTACCCGGCACAAATCCGGCAACCCGAAGGACCTCGTGCACGTGATCACCCTGCGACGGGCGCCCCGAGTAGTGTGAAAGAGCATCGCTCATCCTGCTGTTCATCAGCCTGTCTCCCGCCGCGATACCAAAGTCAGCTCGCTTCATCACCTCTCAAAATAGCAAAACGAGCAAATAACACCATCAAAGAGACATTACGCCCCTGCCGAGTGCACAAACACGTTCCCCCCGCCTTCCTTCCGAAAGACGGGGGGAGTTCGAGCCTGTCCGGGAAACAGGCCCTCTGTCGGTTACCGGCCGGGTTCTACCAGCGGTAGGTCAGGCGCGCGCGGCCGCCGTGCGAGGTGGTGTCCGAACCGTAGGCTCCGTCGTACATGAGGTTCAGGGCCCAGGCGTCATCGATCGCCACCTCACCGCCGACACCGACCACGGCGACGTCCCGATCCGCGGGCGTGCCCCGAACGGAGAAGTCCGTGGATCCCGACACGAACGCGAGGCGGCTGGCGGGGTTGATGTCGCCCCAGGTGTGTTCCCACCCCAGGTCGAGCTTCAGGACCGCGCACTCGTGGACGCGGGCGTCCATGCGCACACCCAGCGTGGAGGTGCCGGTGTGGGTGGTCCAGGAGTGGCTGCGCAGCGCGGCGGCTCCGCCGGTTTCCGAGAAGTCCTCGCTGTGCGCCATGTTCCAGGCGGCTCCCACGAAGGGCTCGACCATCAGCCAGTCGTTGGCCTGGACGCGCCAGGCGGCCTCACCGAACACCTGGAAGACGTCCGCACCGTAGTCCGCGCTCAGACGCTCGCCGATGACCGAGCGCTTGCTGTCGACCTCGTGACGCGTGTAGAGACCGGCCAGGGTGGTCCGCAGGGTTCCGACCCCCGCATCCCAGACCTTGCCGCCGTAGACACCGCCGGAGAAGCTGTCGATATCGGCCTTGGCGGCGCGATCCGACACCTTGAAGTCCCGGTGGGCGTAGCGGAACACGGCACCGGTGAACCATCCGTCCTCGAAGCCGAAGGAGGCTCCCGCCGTCACGCCGATGCCGCTCGAGGTGGACTTGGCGGCGTTTCCGTCGCTGTCCCAGGAGTCGTGGCTGCCCGAGACCTGGGCCCAGACGTTGTGGTTCCGGAGCTGGCCGTCGGACGGGGTCAGGCTCACCTGCTCGGTGGAGGCCACCTGGACCCGGCCACCGCCGACGATCCCGTCACGGCTGGGAGCCAGATGGGACAGGGTGTTCAGGACCGTCCGCGAAAGCTGCGGAGCCCCCTGCCGCAGGGCCCCCGCCACGTTGGCGTAGGCATCACCCGACAGCATGCTCAGGATCTGCAGACCCTCGGAGCGGGAGGCGTTGATCACGGCATCCTGGACCGGTCCGGGGCTCATGCTGGCGACAGCCTGCCCGACGGCGCGCTGGTTGGGGGAGGCGTCGTCCCACGGGGACGGGGTGGGCTTCGGAGCGGGATCCGGGCTCGGCCCCGGAGTGGGAGGCACAGGATCAGGTGTCGGGGCATTGAACGTGGCCAAAAGCCCGATGGATTTCACGTCATCGGCGTTGGTCGTCACAGCGCCCCCGGCATCCAGCTGAACCTGGGTCACGGACAGGAACGGCAGATCGGCATTACGCTCGACGATATCAAACGTCTTCACGACCTTCGCTCCGGTCCCGGCGGCGGTGAGGACCACGTAAGTCTTCGTCGTGGACCAGTTGCTGGAGCCAACCAGTGTCCCCACTGCAAGAGTGGAGCCCGCCGGGATGGTCACATCACCCGTCAGCACATTGAGGCTGTCGTTCGTAGAGGGAGCACCGTTTCCAAACCCCTGCCCCACGACAGTGGGCGCCGCGTCCGGGGCAACGCGAACCTGAAGAGTGAACTTGCCGGCCGTGGTGTCCAGCGCGTTCACGGTCATGGTGCCGACGGACGTCGCATCACCGGGGGCGAGGATTGCACCCTCCGCCAGTGCCAGCGTGCCGGCGTAGGAGAATTTGCCACCAAGTGTTCCCTTGGTCAGCGTGAACTGACCCGTCGCGGCGTGATCACCGGAAAGGTACAGCGCACCGTCCCCGGTTTTCTCAAAGGTACCCCCACCGGACAGAACGCCCGAGTACGCGACGTCACCGGCGCTGGCAAAGGTGAACGACCCTTCGTTGGCAACATTACCCTTCAGGCTCTCGCCCTTGAAGGTCATCATGCCCTGGACATCATAGCCGTTAGCAAACTGAAGATCGCCTTCAAACACGGCGCTTGCACCGTCTTTGACCGTCAGCTTCCCGGTCGCAACGCTCGGGTCCAGTGACGTGCGGTCGGTCGACTGGATCAGACCCCCGGTAAACGTCACCTCTCCAGTGCCCGAGACGGTCATGGCCGCGACCTCGACGCCACCCTCGGTCACATTGATCGACTTGTTCGCTGTCATCTCAACCTCGACCGCGTCACCCGGAAGAAATGTTTCCGCACCATCCCCTCCAAGGCTCCAGATGTCACCGGAGACTCCCCAGTTCCTAACATTGTAGTAATCATTTGCCAACAAGCGCTCGTTTTCGAGGGCAGAGACCGTCACCTGGGTTCGGTCAGTGCCCGCAAACGTCAGAAGGGCGCCCATTCGGGTGTTGGCCTTGATCGTCTCACCCCGGTACTGAAGGTCATTTGCGTTCCCGCTATCGAGCGTCAGCCCCTTCACAAGCGTGTACGTCTGCGATCCGGTCGCAACTTTTTTGAAATCGGTCAGGTTGATGGTGATCTTTTTGCTTGCTTCGATAACGGTGTCATTCGCGGCAAATGTCAGCATGGGCGTCGTAAGCGCCGCATCGTGCTTGGTGAGGTCGAAGGCCAGAGTGGCGCCGCCTTTAAGGGTGATGGTGCCCGTGGTCGAGCCATCACCGACGGTGATCGCTGCTCCACTTTCATGAACCGCCAGCGTTGCCCCGCTGTTCAGCGTAAAGGAGGATCCCGCTCCGTCCAGGGTCAGTTTCGTATCAGCGCCGTTAAAAGCCAGCGTTCCCTCGGTGACAGCAAACGTGGTCTTGCCGGCAGCCCCATCGGCTCCACCGCTCTTGAACGTGCTTTCACCCTTGAGCTGCCAGAGTCCGGCCCCGGACTTGGTAATTGTGATCTCCTGGTTTTCACCAGCTGTTCCCGCCATGGGGTCCAGCATGGAGACCGTGCCTGCGCCTCCAACCTTCAGAGCGGCGGGTGCGTTAACAGCCTCCAGATAGATCCCATTGGACGACTGGCTGCCTGCGGACCCGGCCTTGTTGCCCGAGAAGTTGATCTTCTGCCCCTCTTCAGTTGACAGCTCCACAGTACCATCAAGGTTGTAGATCGCACCGCCGTTACCCGCTGCCGTGTTCTCGCCGAAATAGGCATTGCCCGAAATCGTGACCGTGCCACCCTTGGTGTAGATCGCGCCGCCATCGGCCGTCGCAGTGTTTGAGGTAAACCCGCCGCCGTGCGAAAACGTGACAATTCCCCCACCGTTATAGAGGACGCCACCAGAACCGTCCGTCGCGGCATTCGAGAGGAACCCGACACTGCCGGAGAACGTGACGGTGCCACCCTCGTTATAGATGGCGCCGCCGGAACCGGCCGAGTTCTCGGTAAACATCACCGGAGCCGAGAAGGATACCGCTGCCCCAGCGCCCGACGTGTAAATCGCTCCGCCGGAGGTGGTTGCCGTGTTCTTCAGGAAGGTACTGTCGTCCTGGACGTCAACCACCCCTCCATCGTTTGCAATCGCACCGCCAACGCCCGTGGCGTTGGACACTCCTGCGGCGGCCTCGGCCTTGTTCTCGGTGAACGTGCCGCCCTCCTTCAGCGTGACCGTGCCCGAGTTGTAAATGGCACCGCCCCCGGCGGACGTCCCGCTCGCCACGTTTCCGGAGAAGGTGAGAAGCTTGTCCGCGACAACGGTCGCGCTGCCCGACCCAACGTTGGCGATGGCGCCACCACGGGCGGTGTCGCCCGCAGCCGTAACGGTATTGTTGTCGAACGTCGAGATGGCCTTCAGATTCAGTGTACCGGTATTGTAAACCGCGCCGCCATAGGCAGACCCGGCAGAGTTATCGGTGAACGTGTTCAGCGCAAAATTCAGGCTTCCACCGTCAGCCTCACCGAGAGTCATCGTCCCCGAGTTGGAGACCGCGCCACCGAACGAAACCGTTTCCGCGTTACCGGAAATCGTCAGGCTTTTCCCCTGGGACACGGTGATCGTGGCTGCCTGTCCACTCCCTACGGACACCTTCTGATCCGCCTTGCCCGCGCTGGCTTCCAGCACCGTGTCCTTGTCGAACACCAACGTTGCGTCGTTTCCAAAGGTCAGACCGGACAGAACCTTGGGGCTGAACTTGGCCTGTTTCAGAAGGTAAGCCCAGGTCGCACTGCTCCCCCCGCCGATCTCGCACCGTCCGCCGGCACAGTTTCCAGTGCCAGCGGCCTGGGCAGGGGCCGCCCCCGTCGCCGTCAGCGCCAGAGCGAGAGCCACACCCGTCAGCGCAAGGCCGCGCCGCCGGGCCCCCGCCTGAGCGGGCGGAGTAAAACGAGTCGTGTGAGATGCTGTCATCAGTCGGGTCTCCATCCGTCGAAACCTGTTGAGGTGTGATCGTCCCAGTTTTTCGTTGCCGCTCATGCGCCCACGCCGGAGCCGGGCGCCCAAAGCCTCGCCGCCGCGCCTGTGCCGCAGAAACGCCTGAACACGGTGTACGTGTAGATTATGGAGGAGATTACCTATAGGAAAGTGGGAGATTCAAGCGCCCTCCCCCAATGCAGGGATGTAAATGACCAAAAATTCTCCCGCGTGGCAAAAACGCAACACGTTGCCGCAGATGAATAAATCCCTTGCGTGTTTGCTCAACCATTGGGCAGGGAGGCCAGCCGAAAGGCACGGGGTCTGCCAGCCTCCCCTGCCCGCAGGCGAAGCGATCCGCCACCGGAGCCGCCCCCCCAGGATTCGCGCCCACAGGGGGGAACCGGACGGGACAAGACCGAACCGGACCGCACAGAACCGGGCGGGATCAGCTCAGCGCAGGCGCTCCAGGACCAGCCCGGCCTCCTGCAGGTGCGTGGCACAGTACTCGGCAAAGGGATGGGGCCAACCCCGGCAGGGCTTCGGCGCCCCGGCGCCCCTGCCGAGTGCACAAACACGTTCCCCCCGCCTTCCTTCCGAAAGACGGGGGGAGTTCGAGCCTGTCCGGGAAACAGGCCCTCTGTCGGTTACCGGCCGGGTTTTACCAGCGGTAGGTCAGGCGCGCCCGCCCGCCGTGCGAGGTGGTGTCCGAACCGTAGGCTCCATCGTACATGAGGTTCAGGGCCCAGGCGTCATCGATCGCCACCTCACCACCGACACCGACCACGGCGACGTCCCGATCCGCGGGCGTACCCCGGACGGAGAAGTCCGTGGATCCCGACACGAACGCGAGGCGGCTGGCGGGGTTGATGTCGCCCCAGGTGTGTTCCCACCCCAGGTCGAGCTTCAGGACCGCGCACTCGTGGACGCGGGCGTCCATGCGCACACCCAGCGTGGAGGTGCCGGTGTGGGTGGTCCAGGAGTGGCTGCGCAGCGCGGCGGCTCCGCCGGTTTCCGAGAAGTCCTCGCTGTGCGCCATGTTCCAGGCGGCTCCCACGAAGGGCTCGACCATCAGCCAGTCGTTGGCCTGGACGCGCCAGGCGGCCTCACCGAACACCTGGAAGACGTCCGCACCGTAGTCCGCGCTCAGACGCTCGCCGATGACCGAGCGCTTGCTGTCGACCTCGTGACGCGTGTAGAGACCGGCCAGGGTGGTCCGCAGGGTTCCGACCCCCGCATCCCAGACCTTGCCGCCGTAGACACCGCCGGAGAAGCTGTCGATATCGGCCTTGGCGGCGCGATCCGACACCTTGAAGTCCCGGTGGGCGTAGCGGAACACGGCACCGGTGAACCATCCGTCCTCGAAGCCGAAGGAGGCTCCCGCCGTCACGCCGATGCCGCTCGAGGTGGACTTGGCGGCGTTTCCGTCGCTGTCCCAGGAGTCGTGGCTGCCCGAGACCTGGGCCCAGACGTTGTGGTTCCGGAGCTGGCCGTCGGACGGGGTCAGGCTCACCTGCTCGGTGGAGGCCACCTGGACCCGGCCACCGCCGACGATCCCGTCACGGCTGGGAGCCAGATGGGACAGGGTGTTCAGGACCGTCCGCGAAAGCTGCGGAGCCCCCTGCCGCAGGGCCCCCGCCACGTTGGCGTAGGCATCACCCGACAGCATGCTCAGGATCTGCAGACCCTCCGAGCGGGAGGCGTTGATAAGGGCATCCTGGACCGGTCCGCCACGCATGCTGGCGACAGCCTGCCCGACCGAACGCTGGTTGGGAGAGGCGCCGTCCCACGGGGAAGGGGCGGGCTTCGGCGGGATGGGCTTGACGGGGTCCGGCTTGGACGGATTGACCGGAGGGGTCACAGGATCGACCGGAGGATCCACAGGATCAACCGGGGGATCCACAGGATCTGTGCTCGGGCCGCTGAAGGCGGCCACAAGCCCGATGGACTTCACGCGGCTGGGATCGGTCGTCTCGGTGTTATTGGCATCCAGCAGAACCTGGGCCACGGACAGGAAGGGCCGGTCAGCGGCTTTTGTGATGTTGTTGCCAAACGTGCCGCTGATCGTTCCCTCTTTCGCCGTGAGGACCACGTAGGTCTTGTTTGTGGACCAGCCGGAGCCGCCCACCGTCCCCACTTCAAGAGCAGAGCCCGTCGGGATGGTCACATTCTCCGTCAGCACAACGAGGCGATCGTTCGTCACGGTGGAAGAACCGTTTGCAGTGGAGGGGCCGGAATAGGAGGCAAGCTGGTGCTGGGACGCCTGTGTTTCAGCCTCCGGAGCAACGCGAACCTGAAGGGTGAATTTTTTGTCGTCAGTGACCAACTTATTCACGGTCATGGTGCCGACGGACGTCGCAGTGCCGGGGGCGAGGATTGTCCCCTCCGCTGCCAGTTTCAGCGTGCCAGCGTAGGAGAAGTCACCCCCAAGGGCCCCGTTGAGCAGCGAGAAGTCACCCGTCGCAGTGTGTGCGCCGGAAAGGTACAGCGTACCGGCCTCATATTTAAGAATGCCACCCGTACCTGACAGGACGCCGGAGTACCGGGCATCGCTGGCGTTCGCGAAGGCGAGCGTCCCCAGGTTGAAAACATCACCCACCAGGCTCTCGCCCCCGAAGTCCATCCGAGCCCCGTTGCCAATACGATAGCCACCCTTGAAGTTCAACTCGTCGATGTCAAAAATAGCCGAAGCACCATCCAGGATTTTCAGTTCCTGGGTTGCACCGCCGTCCTTGAATGACGAGCGGTCGGTCGACTGGATCCGGCCGCCGATAAACGCCGGCGTCCCGGTGCCCGAGACGGTCATGGCCGCGACCTCGACGCCGCCCGGATTCACGTTGATCACACCTTCTGTGGTCAGCTCAAACGTGACCACGTCACCCGGGAGGAATGTCTTTTCTGAATTAAGACTGTCCTTCCATACGGCATCATTAATCCCCCACCTCCCGCCCAGCTCACCAGCCCAAGTCAACTCAGCATTTTCAGGGGCGTGGACCGTCACGTTGGCTGGGCTGTTATCGGAGCCGAACACCAGAAGGGCAGCAATCCGGTTGCCGGAGCCCGGCACGACTGCCTCACCCCGATACTGATAGTTGAACGAGTTGCCCGCAAAAACCACGTCCTCGCCTCCCGAATTCACACTCAGCAGGGTATAGGTTTTTGGGGAAGAACCGCCATCTGGGCTTTTGAAGTCAGTCACGTTGATGGTGACCACGCTGTATCTGGCTTCAACGATCCCCGCTTTCAGGGTCAGCATGGGCTCGCCCGGCGCCCCAGCATGCTTCGTGAGGTCGAAGGCCAGAGTGGCGCCATCAGCGAGGGTGATCTTGCCATCGGCAAGGTTGCCGGTCCCATTACCCACGGTGATCGCGGCGCCGCTTGCATTCACCGCAAGCGCAGTGTCGGCCAAAAGCAAAAACGAAGAGTCTTCGCCCTTCAGGGTCAGCTGCGTATTGGAGGAGCCAAACGCCAGCGCTCCCTCGGTGACAGCAAACCTGGTCCCACCGGTTCCCTCGCTCCCGAACGTGCTCACCCCACCCAGCGTCCAGGTTCCGGCGCCGGACTTGGCGATGTGGATCGCCTGGCCGTCAGCAGCGCGTCCCGCCATGGGATCCGACATGACCACGTCGCCATAGCCAGCAACGTCCAGCCTGGTGCTTGCGGTCGTGGCGTCCAGGTAGATCGAGTTGGCAGCTCCGCCCCCCTCACCCATAAGGTTGCCTGAGAACTTGATCGACTGACCCGCGTTTTCAGGCGACAGATCCACCATACCACCCGTGGTGTAGATCGCACCGCCATGACCCGTCGCGGTGTTTCCTTCAAAACTGGCACTGCCCAAGATCGAGACCATGCCGCCCTTGTTATAGATCGCACCGCCATGGCCGTTCGTCGCAGTGTTCGCGGTAAACGTCGCGTAGGATTTTTCGTCAAAAGACACTTTGGTGGAGGTGTCGCCCTCGTTATAGATGGCGCCACCGGCACCGGCTGAGTTCTGGGTAAAGTCGACGGGTGCCGAGAAGGTCACCGTTGACCTGTTGCACCCGTTAAAGATCGCACCACCGAACGTGGTTGCGGTGTTCTTCAGGAAGGTGCTGACACCCCCAACCTCAAGCGTGCCAGCGTTGGCAATGGCACCACCGGCCCCCGTCGCGCCTTCCGCTCCGGCCTGGGCCTCGGCCCTGTTCTCGATGAACGTGCCGCCGCCGGCCAGCGTGACCGTGCCCCAATTGGAGATGGCACCACCAAAAGCCCCAACACCACTCGCCACGTTTTTGGAGAAAATGAGGTGCCTGGACGCCGTGATCCCGCTGCTGCCCCCGCCACTGTAAACTTGGATATCACCGCCCGCCTCCCTATTGGCAATGGCGCCCCCATCGGCACCGAACCCGGTCGCAGTGTTCCCCTCGAACAGGGTGACTGAATTGAAGTTCAGTGTGCCGGTATTGAGAATCGCCCCACCAGCGACATAGGAGTCCGGCTGTGTCGAACCCTGTGCTACGTTGTCACGGAACGTCGCGTCCGAACCGGAGACGGTCAGATCCCCGGTGTTGAAAATCGCCCCGCCCGACGCCATAAGGTTCTTGTGAACATTGCCGGCAAAGATCAGGCTGCCGCCATTCTCCCTGCCAAGGTTCAGTGTTCCCTCGTTGTAGACCGCGCCACCGGGGTTTGCGTCCTCGTCCGCCGCGGCAAACGGCACCGCGTTCCCCGAAATCGTCAGGGTCTTGCCCTCGGCCACGGCAATCGTGGCCTTCTCACCGGCGGCAACGGTCAGTTTCTGATCCGCCGTGCCCTCAGTGGCTTTCAGTACCGTATCGTCATCGAACGTGAGCATTCCGCCCTTGAAGGTCAGACCGGACAGCACCTTCGGCGTGAAGTCACTGTGGTCCAAAAGGTATTCCCAGGTCACATCGCTGTCGATCGTGCACGTGCCACCGGTACACTTCGGAACACGCGCGTGGGCGGGAGCCGCCCCCGTCGCCGTCAGCGCCAGAGCGAGAGCCACACCCGTCAGCGCAAGGCCGCGCCGCCGGCCCCCCGCCTGAGCGGGCGGAGCAAAAGGAATCGTATGAGAGGCTGTCATCAGTCGGGTCTCCATCCGTCAAAACCTGTTGAGGTGTGATCGTCCCAGTTTTTCATTACTGCTCGTGCGCCCACGCCGGAGCCGGGCGCGCAAAGCCTCGCCGCCGCGCCTGTCCCGCGAGGACAGTGGAACACGGCTTCAACACAACCTATGGAGGATAGTACGTGGAGGGAAACGGGGGTTCAAGCGACTTCCGGCGACACAAGGATGTAAACGTCAAAAAATACTCTCGAGTGACAAAATCGCAACATGTAGAGGATAACGCGACTATTACGCCGCTATTGTGTGCTTTTGCTGTAGAAATACGCGCGACAACAGATATGGGAGGCAGACGGAGTCCCACCGCCCGGCGGAGTCAGCCGCACCGGACCTGCCCCGGAAAACCTACACGCCAAAAGCGAGTTTATCATCCCGGGAGCCTGCCCCCGCGGACCGCAGACGGCGACCGCAAGCAACGTCAGCGCCCTGTGGCCAGGTCAGGAAACAGGCTCTGCCACACAGGCCCAAGCCCCGGAAAGGACCGCTCCCCGGATCCGGATCGAACCGAAACAGGCTCCCCCAGCGCCGCGTCCCGCCCGAAAAGGACGGACTCCGGACGTGATCGCAGGCGTGGGTGTGAGCGGAAATGGGAACGTGCAGAAACGGGGCACCAAGGGGACGGACGGGGATCCGGGAGCGGGGGCTGCAACAGGCTTTGGCGCCCGCCCCGCCGCTTCGGATCGTGGGCGCCGTAGCAGCGCGGCTTTGTCCCCCACCCCGCCCGCCCGACCTGCGGGAAACCGGCGGGACCAGTCCGGAGAAGACGAAAGCAAACAGGGCCAGAGGGGACCGGGCGGGACCAGAGGGGGCCGGGTGAAAACAGACAGACCCGGGCAAGAAAAACAGACAGACCCGGAGGAAACCGGACGGGACAGGACCGAACCGGACGGGATCAGATCAGCGCAGGCGCTCCAGGACCAGCCCGGCCTCCTGCAGGTGCGTGGCACAGTACTCGGCGAAGGGATGGGGCGGCTCCTGGCGGGAAAAGACATCCAGCGCCTGGCGGAAGGCCTCCATGGACGCGCCCACGGTTTCGGCGTCCTTCTTGCGCATGCCCAGGATCAGAAGAACCCGGCCCAGGTTGTACTGGGCTCCGGCCCACTTCAGCGGCACCCGGTCCCGGGTGTGTTCCTCCAGGGCGGCACGGTAGGCGCTGACCGCCTCCTCCAGCCGGATGGTGCCCCGCTCCCGCTCGCCCAGACGCCACAGGGCCGTGCCCAGGTTGTTCATGATCATGGCCCACTCCAGGGGCACCCGGTCGCGGGTGGTTTCCTCAAGAGCGGCCCGATAGGCCCGGACGGCCTCCTCCAGGCGTGCGGTCCCCCGCTCCCGACGCCCGAGAACCTGAAGAACGGCCCCCAGGTTGTTCTGGGTTCCGGCCCAGTCCAGAGGCACACGCTCGCGGGTGTACTCCTCCAGGGCGGAGCGGTAGGCCCGGATGGCCTCCTCCAGGCGCGCAGTCCCCCGCTCCCGCTCGCCAAGGCGAAACAGGGCGCTGCCCAGGTTGTTCTGGGTGGCCGCCCAGTCCAGAGGCACACGCTCGCGGGTGCGCTCCTCAAGCGCGGTCCGATAGACCCGGACCGCCTGCTCAAGCCGGGCCGTGCCGGTTTCCCGCTGCCCCATAACGTGAAGCGCGGTGCCCAGATTGTTCTGGGTCATGGCCCACTGGAGAGGTGCCCGCTCGCGGGTCCGGACCTGAAGCGCCTGGCGGAAGGCCACCACGGCCTCCTCCAGCCGGGCGGTGCCGCCCTCCCGCTCCCCCAGCTTGCGAAGGGCGTTGCCCAGGTTGTTCTGGGTGGCGGCCCACTCCATGGGAGCCCGCAGACCGGTATGTTCCTGCAAGGCGGCGCGGTAGGCGCGCACGGCCTCCTCCAGGCGCTGGGTGCCGCTCTCCCGGGATCCCAGGGACTGGAGCGCGTTGCCCAGGTTGGTCTGGGTCCGGGCCCAGTCCTGGGGCGCATCGGCGCGCGAGAGCTCCTCGAGGGCGGCGGTATAGGCGGCTGCGGCCTGCTCCAGCCGGGGGGCGGCGCCCTCCCGGAGGCCAAGCAGCCACTGGGCCGTCCCCAGGTTGTTCTGCGCACGAACCCAGACCTCCGGCTCCCGTGCCCGGTCCGCCGAGGACAGGATGGTGCCCAGAAGAGTGATAGCCTCCTCCAGGGCCTCGTTGACGCCGAACTCGTCCCCCAGATCGTAAAAGACATTGGCCTGCGCGAACCGGTACTCCCGCGCGGTCTCGGGGTCGGCCTTCTGCGCAAGATCCGCGGCCTCTCCAAAGAGGTTGGCCGCCTCCCGGTAGCTGGAGCGGTTGGGCTGAAGACGGTAGCTGCCCGCCTCCTGGGCCGTGATCTGGGCAAGGCGCAGGTTCTTGCGGTTCAAGGAGGCCTGAAGCGCCTCCAGCTCTTTTTGCTCCTCGTCGCGGGCCTTGCGGATGAGATCCTTGGCCTCGCGAAGGAAGGCGCGGGCCTTCTCGAAGTAGCCCTCCTCAAGCGCGGTCAGGGCGCCGTCGCGAAGATGGGCCACCTCGATGTCATCCACCTCCACCGCCCTCAGCCGCGTCCTGAGCTCGTGGAACTCCCGGGCCTTCGTCTGCAGAAGCGCCACCGCCTGCTCCTGACTGAGCTCGCGCACATCCTCGCCCATGCTCTCCAAAATGGCCTGGAGCGTGGCGATGGGAACGCCCTCGGTCTGGGAGATGTTGGTGACCTGCGAGATGGTGATCACCGCGCCGTACCCGGCAATCACGTTGCCGGAGCCGTCCCGGACCTCGATCGTCTGGATGTTGGTGGGCGGAGGCGTGTAATTGAAAATCGACAGGTCGACCAGGACCGCCAGCGTGGCCACCACAAGGCCCACGATCGCCGTCTTTTCCTTGATGCTCAGCCCCGGCCACACGGCGGGGATCAGGAGGCGGACGATCAGCCGCCGGGCTGGACCAGGTCGATTGTATTGGCCCGTCATGGCCTGCCCCCGCTCTCCTCCGCCTGTGTACCCCCGAACCCGTTGCCTGTCGCCGGACTTCGGGACTGAAGAGAAGTCTCTCTGGGACTTACGTTATCGCACAAGACGAGTGGAAAAAAGAACTATCTCGGAACGTGCGACCGCACAGGGGCCCGAACCGCCCGGATCCGGCGGAATGCTGCGGATCCGATGGACCGGATGAAATCCCGATACCGGCAGACCGGCACGATGCCGGACCGAAAGGGCCAGTCCGGCGCGGCGAGGGGCGAAGAATCGGAAGAGGCTCCAACGGAACGGAACAGGCCCTGGGGTTTGGGGGCCGCCGCTGCCCCGCCCGTCAAGGCCCCTGCGGCCCCGCAAGCACCGGCCGGCTGCACCCCATGCACCCGCCCCGGGAATCCACCCGGGCACCGGGAGCTGGCGCCGCCCCGTGCCCCGCCCTCACCCGGGCACCCGGAGCGGGCCCAGGCAACCCGGCGGGGACGCTCCCCCCGCCGGGATCAAAGCCCGTGTCCCGGACAGGCCGCGTGCCCCGACTGTCCAATCCCGTCACGCCAGCGGCAACGGACGACCGGCACACCCCCGGATCGTACGCGGCGCCCTGCACCCACTCCGTAGGGGACGCTCTGCCCCCTGAGGCCATGCATCCCACTCCCCGCACCCCAGTCTCCCACCAATATCAACCTTGGCGTGTACTTTCGGTGCTTTTGCCTGAATCGGCTTGTTGATCACTTTCTGTTCACGTATAATAGAACACATAAGGAACATTACTCAGGTGGGATGCACACACCTGAGCGGGAGCAACACTGGCGTGATCGAGGAGAACTGGGAATGGGAGATCTGTACGTTGTCGGTGCGGGGGTCGCCCGCGTCAAATCCGGACGGGCTGTGGTCGTGACGGTCGAGCGCGATGTGCCGGTTTTTGATGTGTGCTCCGGCGAGGACTCCCCGAGGGGGCCCCGCTCCATTCGCGTGGTGCTGAGCGAGGAAAGCCACGCCCGGGCCCTGCTGTACGACCTGGGCACCGCCATTGACAGGGCCTTCGGGGAGAGCTGCGGGCGCCCGGTGGCCTCAGCCCTGCAGCGCCCGGCGACGCGCGCGGCGCACCGTACCGTTCGCCCCTAGCCGATCACTCCCCTGGCACCCCGCTGCACGCGAGGCGGCGAGCATCCACCCGTCATGAAACAGCCGGAGCGACCGCTCCGGCTCACGCGACGCGCGGCGGCTGCCCCCGCAGAGGGCATCTCAACACACATCGGGCGGCGTCACCGCACCGACCGGCGCCCGGCGTGGCAGCCGGCCTGGCACGTCAGGACCCGGGCATCCAAAACCCGGTCCCGACAGGGAACACCCGGGTTCCGGTATCCAAGGCACCGGCCGCCCGCCCGGGCACGGGCCCGGCGTGCACCCCCCGTCATGAAACACCCGGAGCGACCGCTCCGGCTCACGCGACGCGCGGCGGCTGCCCCCGCAGAGGGCATCAACACACATCGGGTGGCGTCACCGCACCGACCGGCGCCCGGCGTGGCAGCCGGCCTGGCACTTGGGGGCCCGGGCATCCAAAACCCGGTCCCGACAGGGAACACCCGGGTTCCGGTATCCAAGGCACCGGCCGCCCGCCCGGGCACGGGCGATCTCCGGCGCTCCGGGGTACAGCCCACCGCGGCCCGGAAGCGCCGGTGCCATGAAAAAAGCCCCCGGGGATGTCCCCGGAGGCTTCGTGTCAGTCGGGATGAGCCGGCCCCGTGGCCTAGACGGCCGGACGGGGAGCGGCACCCTCGAGGCGGGCCTTCTCCTCCTCCAGGTTCAGGGCCTCGATACCCTGCTCGCGGATCAGATCCTCCTCGGTCCGGCGGTGATCGGAGGCAAGGAACGTGTAGATCACCGGAAGGATGAAGAGGGTGAACAGCGTCCCGATGGACATGCCGAACACGATCACGATCGCGATGGCGTGGCGGCTCTCGGCCCCCGCACCCTTCGACATGAGCAGCGGGATCAGCGCGAACACCATGGCCGCCGTGGTCATCAGAATGGGACGCAGGCGCAGGGATGCCGCCACCAGAATGGCCTCGGTCTTGCTGAGGTTCTCCTGGATCTGTCGCTCCTTCGCCACCTCACACATCAAGATGCCGTGCTTGGTAATCAGCCCGATCAGGGTCACCAGCCCCACCTGTGAGTAGATGTTCATACTCAGCGAGCCGCCGGGCAGGTGGGAATCCACCACAAGGGGAATGAGCGCCCCCGAGATGGACAGCGGCACCGAGACCATAATGACCAGGGGGTCACGCAGGCTCTCGAACTGGGCCGCAAGGACCAGGTAGATGATGATCAGGGCCAGGACGAAGGTCAGCACCAGGGTGTTGCCCTCTTTCACGTACTGGCGCAGCGGCCCGGTGTAGTCGATGGAGTAGCCCTTGGTCAGCAGCTCGGAGCCGATGGCCTTCAGTCCGTCCAGAACGTCCCCGGCCGTGAAGCCCGGCATGGGCACACCCGAGATGGTGAACGAGTTCAGCTGGTTGAACTGGTTCAGCACCTGCGGCTGGACCTCGGTCGTCTCCGTGATCAGCGACGAGAGCGGGATCAGCTCCCCGGAATCGGTCCGCACATGGAACCGGCCGATGGAGTGGGCATCCCGGCGCATGTCGTCCGGCACCTGCTGGATAACCTTGTAGGAGCGGCCGCCCAGGTTCACACGGGAGATGTAGTTGCCACCCGTCATGAGCGCCATGGCCATACCGATGTCCTGCATGGACACGCCGTAGGCGCCGGCCTTGTCCCGGTCGATATCGATGCCCAGACGGGGCGTGTCGAACTCCAGGTCGTTGTCCACGTAGATGAGAAGGCCGCTGGCCTTGGCCCGGCGCAGGAACTCGTCGGCGATTTCCGCCATGGCCTCGTAGGACGAGGTGGAGGTCACCACGAACTGGATCGGCAGGCCGTCGGCACCCGGAAGAACGGACGGGGCAAACGACACGGCGCGCACGCCGGCCAGGGTGTTCAGGGTTCCCTGGAAGTCCCGCTTCATGTCCATTGTGGTGCGGTCGCGCTCGCCCCAGGGCACCATGGTCACACCGCCAAAAGCCGTGTTGATGGTGCCGCGTCCGCCGCCCAGCAGGAAGGTCCGGTCCACCTCGGGATAGGTGCCCCGGTTCATGAGCTTGTCATGCATCTCCAGAAGCCAGGTGTTCATGTAGTCGTTGTTCGCCTGCTTGGGCCCCTGGAGGGAGGACAGCAGGGCGCCCTGGTCCTCCTCGGGAGCCAGCTCCGAGGGAATGGACAGGAACAGGAACGGAAGCGACACGAACACGATGAGCGCGAAGATCACCGCCGGAGCCCGGAACTCGAGGTTCCCCTTCAGCAGCCGCACGTAGATGTGCTGGACCTTGTCGAAGATGGCGTCCAGCCGGGCCGCGAGACCGTCCTTCGGCTCCTGGCGGAGGATCTTGGAACACATCATGGGCGACAGGGTCAGGGCCACGATGCCCGAGACCACCACCGAGCCCGCCAGGGTCAGGGCGAACTCCTTGAACAGGGCCCCGGTGATGCCCCCCATGAAGGCAATGGGCGCGTACACGGCCGCCAGGGTGATGGTCATGGAGATGACCGGCGCCGCGATTTCCCGCGTGCCGATGATGGCCGCCTGGAAGGGCGACTTGCCCTCCTCGATGTGGCGGTGAATGTTCTCCACCACCACAATGGCGTCGTCCACCACAAGGCCGATGGCCAGCACCACCGCAAGCAGGGTCAGCAGGTTGATGGAGAAGCCCAGCGCGACCAGGATGGCGCAGACCCCGATGATGGACAGGGGCATGGTCACCACCGGAATGGTCACCGAGCGCAGGGATCCCATGAACATGAAGATGACGAACGTCACGATGACGACAGCGATCCAGATGGTCTCCACCACCTCGGCAATGGAGGCCTCGATGTAGGTCGTGGAGTCATAGAAGATCTCGGCGCTCATGCCCTCGGGCAACTGGCGCTTGATGTCGGGCAGGACGTTGGTCTTGAACTCCTTCATCACGGACAGGGGGTTGGCCTCGGGCGTCCCGTAAAGGGCCATGAACGAGGCCACCTTGCCGTTCGCGAACATGGAGGCGTCCGTGTTCTCGGCCGCGAGCTCGACCGAGGCAATGTCCCGCAGACGGACCAGGCGCGATCCGTCGTTGAAGACCACCAGGTTGTTGAACTCCTCGACGTCGGTCAGGTCGGTCCGGGCCTTGAGGTTGAAGGTCTCCAGGTCCGACTTGGTGGCGCCCGCCGCCGAGGTGTAGCTGTTGGCCGTCAGGGCCTGCTGCACGTCCATCGGGGTCAGGCCCTGCTGGGCCATGCGCTCCGGATCCAGCCAGACACGGATGGAGAAGCCCAGGTTTCCGAACACCTTCGGCTCGGAAATGCCCGGGATGGCCGAAATGACCGGCTTCACCGTCCGGTTCAGGTAGTCAACGATCTGGCTCGACGAGTGGTCATTCGAGTAGAAGGCGACGAAGGAAATGGGGAAGGTGTCGCCCGTGTCCTTCACGATCACCGGATCGTCCATGCCGCGGGGCAGCACGGAGCGCACCTCCGAGACCTTGGACGAGACCTCGGTCATGGCGGCGTTCGGATCCGAGTTCAAGATCACGTACGCCTTGATCTGGCTGGTGGACTGGTACGAGCTGGACACGATGTAGTCCAGGCCCTCGGCGGTGGCGATGGACTCCTGAAGCGGCTGGGTGATGAACCCCTGGATCAGGTCCGCGTCCGCGCCCGGATAGTTCACCGACACCGTGATCACGGTGTTCTGCATTTCCGGGTACTGACGCACCTGGAGCTTCAGCGCCGAATTGAGCCCCACCACAAAAATCAGCAGGCTCACGACCGTCGCGAGAACGGGCCGGCGGATGAAAATGTCAAAAAGATGCATAGCCTGGTGTCCGTCCTATCTCTCGACCGGTCAGTGAATGCGGGTGGGGACGACTTCGGTGTCCGAGATGAAGATGTTCGAGCCGGACTCGAGCTTCATCTGGCCCGAGGTCACCACCCTCTCGTTCTCACTCAGCCCCTTGACGATGACCACCCGGTCGTCCTGACGGTCGCCCACCACCACCATGCGGCGCTCGACCGCGTACTGGCCCCAGGGCTGGTCCCGGGCGTCCCGCAAGATGACGTCCGCCGACTTCTCGAGGGTCGCCTTGCGGACAGCGTCCTTTTCCCCGGCGGCCTGCTTCTGGAGAGCCGCCGCCTGGTCCTCGGCGGCCTTCATCCAGACGCTGCGGCGCTTCTCCCAGTTGGCCCGGTCGTCCTCCGACAGGTCGGTGACAACGAACACCGTGTCCCCCGACAGCTGGTAGGTGACGGCGGTCGCCGGAAGCACGATGACCGCGTCCTCCCGGTCCTGCACCGCCTCGACGCGGGCCAGCATGCCGGGCCGCAGGGCGAGGTCGGGGTTTTCAAACAGGCCCTCGACGCTGACCATGCCGGTGCGCACGTTCACCAGGGGCGCGATGGCGGTCACCCGGCCCTCGAACACCCGTCCGGGGGAGGAGTCCACCGTCATGCGCAGCTTCTGCCCCACCTTCAGCAGGGACAGCTGGCGCTGGGAGACGGTGAAGTCGGCAAAGATCGAGGAAATGTCCTGGAGGTTCACGATCACCTGACCGGGCGCCACGTACTCGCCCAGGTCCACCTCGCGAACGCCAAGGAAGCCCTCGAACGGTGCCATGATGGTCTTTTTCGCGATCCGGGCCTCGATCTGGGCGCACGACGCGCTGGCCACCTCGAGCTGGGCAACCGCGTCGTCCAGGTTGGCCTTGGTTCCGGCGGACGTCCGCACCAGGGAGCGGGCCCGCTCGGCCGTGATGCTCGCCAGCTTTTCCGTCGCCCGCGCCGAGGCCAGCTGGCTCATCTCCTCGGAGATGTCGAGCTGCACAAGAAGCTGGCCCGCGCTGACCCTCTCGCCGGACTGGAAGTCGATGTGGCGCACCTGCCCCGAAACCTCGGCGCTGACGTCCACACCGTTGATGGCCCTCAGGGTGCCCACCGCCGGAACCGTCTCCGCCCACTGCTCCAGAGCCGCCTCGCCCACGGTCACCGTGATGACCGCCTTGGGGAAGGCCGCCAGAAACTTGTCCCGCGCGCTGTTGGCAAAGAGCACAAACGCGATGAGACCGCCAAAAATAACCACGCCCACAAGCGAAGCCACAACAATACGGGCAACCCGGTTCATGATGTCCTCTTGAAAAGCCGATACAACAAAGCCGTAAAATAACCGCGTGTCAGCTCGCCGAAGCGGCCGCCACCGGGCGTCCCGGGGTCTCATCCTCCCCGGCAAGCAGCCCGCTGAGCAGGTTTCCCCTCAGCCGGGCCAGCGTCTCGTCATCGTAAAGCTGGAAGCCCATCGCCTGGTTCAGGAACAGACCGTCAAGCCCCATGGAAATCAGGGCGGCCCGGTCCCGGTCCGGCGCATCGGACATGATCCGTTTCATGGACAGCTTCATCATCGTGTTCACCGGCTTGAGCATGGCGGGATTGAGCGCCATCGCCGCAAGGCAGGCCGAGCTTGCCGGATCGGATCCGGGGCTGCCGGGATCGAAGAAGTATCGCACATAAGCCCGCAGCCAGCGATAGGGGCCCTGGGGCTCCTGCTCGTAAAGCTGGAGAAGGCGGGTTTCCTGATCGCGCACCAGACGCTCGATCATAGCCTCGATCAACTCGTCTTTGGAGGCAAAATGATAAAGGACGCCACCTTTGGAGAGCCCCGCCTGACGGGCGGCCTCGTCCAGGGTCAGCTTCGTCGGCGCGTTCTCCCGAACGATGCGGATCGCGGCATCGATAATCCTGGAGCGTGTTTTCCTCGCGACCATTCGTCCCATTCCTCCCGATGCGAATATAAACCGGCCGGACGGTCCAGAAACAAGGGGCCCGGATCCGGACGAACTCGGGACATCCCCGTACCGGCGCCCGGCAGCAAGGGCGCATGCACGCACCCACCTCCGGACAGGCTCTCGGTCCGGGGGTCATACTGAACCGTCCAGACGGTTCTGACAACAGATATCTCTCCCGTAATACCTGCTTATTTTAGTCTGGTAAAGGGCCGGTCCGCGAAAAATCCGCAAAACCCTGCGGAAATGCGCGCACTGCGTGCAATAGGAGACCTGGGAATAGCGGGAGAACAGGGGGCTGGAGCCCGGGGCCCGGAGCCGGGACGCCCCGAGCGGGCACACGAGGAGCGTGCCACACGAGGAGCCCACCACACGAGGAGCCCGCAACACGAAAAGAAAGGGCCGGGTGATCCCGGCCCCCGAACCCGGCGCCCCGATCCGGGCCTAGAACAGGGCCTGCCCCAGGATCACCAGACCGGCGGCGGCGCCAATGGCTCCGGCGGAGCGCACGGCAAACGCACCATGGGCCTCGCCGACCCGCCCGATCAGGAAGCCTAGGCTGATTCCCGCCAGGTGCAGCAGCATGGTGGCCACCAGGAAGCCGAGCCCGTAGGCATATCCCGCAACGGTTTCGGGCATCTCGGCGCCGTGGGCGTGACCGTGGAACACGGCAAACACGGCGACCAGCGACAGAAGACCCGCAAGGGGGACGCCCACGCGGAACGCCACCGCCAGCCCGAGAACCACCACGGACAGGGCAATGCCCACCTCCACAAACGGGACCGACACGCCCGCCATTCCCAGGGCGCCGCCCAGGGCCATCACGCCGACAAACGTCACCGGCAGAGCCCACAGGGCCCGACCGCCCAGCTGCCAGGCCAGAATGCCGACCATGACCATGGCCAGAAGGTGGTCCAGCCCGCTGACGGGGTGAAGAAAACCGTGGGCGAACCCGCTGGTGGAGCCGAATCCCGTATGGGCCAGCGCCACCTGGGGCCACAGGGCCACCGCAAGGGCCGTTGCTCCAAGTCCTGAAATTCTCCTGACCATTCCTGTCTCCCTCGTTTTTGTGATGCGGCCTGGCCGCAGCCTTGTCATGCGGCGGGGCCGCTGCTTTGTCATGCGGCGGGGCCGCTGCGACCATTGAAGCACAACCGGGACGGCGGTCAACGGGGAAACGCCCGCAGCCCCGCGAGGCCGGGCGGGAGCCGCGGGTCCGGCGGTGCCGGGATCCGCCCCGGCCACGGAAAATCCGCGCAGGCAGTGGCGGGGTCAGCGCCCGGAGGGCAGCGGAACCAGAGACTCGACCGTGGCCCGGACCCGGTCCAGGTTGCGCTCGAACAGGTCGTCGGGGGCGGTGTAGATCAGAAGGTGCACGGCGGCGATGTCCGTGCGCGGGAAAATCAGGATCCACTGGCGCACGGGCCCGCTGGCCCCCTGGAAGCGCACCACGGCCTGGGCCCCCGTGTCCACAAGGGCGCCGGGGGCGACGCGCAGGGGCACCTCGGTCAGCACCTCCCAGTCGCCGCCCCGGTTTTTCAGGGCGCCGATGTAGTCGGCGATCATGGCCCGGGCTCCGGCGGACGGAGACACCGGATCCGGGTTCTGCTGGTTTGTCAGGGTCAGGGTGGTGAGCCAGTCCGGCGTGTTCTCGGGACCGGAAAACACCAGGGTGTGGTCGTTGACCTGCCGGGCGCGCCAGCCGGAGGGCACGCTCAGGGCCACCCCCATCCCCGGCGGACGCAAAAGCTCAGCGGCGCCCGGAGCGCTGGGCGCCGGCCGCCCGTCTTGCCCAGACCGGCTGCCCGAGGGGGCCCGGGCCGACGGCACCGGAGGCTTCGGAGGCGCCGCGGGGCGCACCGTCGTGTCCGCCGCGCCCCGGGGCTTGGGAGGCGGAGGCAGCGGGGGCGAGCCGGGCCCCGCCAGCGCCGGGGCCGTCCACAGGAGGACCAGGGCCCCGCACACCAGACGCCCGGGAAACCGAAGGCGCGAAAAAAGCGACATGTCCATCCCTGCCTCATGATCCTGGCCCCACCGATGACCGGCAGCGGGCGCCGCACACCCGGGGATTTAATCAGAACCACGGCACCGGGTCGAACGATCTTTCACGCTGTGAGGCGCGCTGCGGCTTGCGGACGCTTCTCCATCTGATACACTCTCGGTCGGATAGACGGTCTCCCCGTCCTGGCTGCGGCTTGCGGACGCTTCTCCATCTGATACACTCACCTTGCGAGCCGGGTCGCCCCGCCCCTTGCTGCGGCTTGCGGACGCTTCTCCATCTGATACACTGGAGCCGGGGCCTGCATGATAATGACCTGTGCTGCGGCTTGCGGACGCTTCTCCATCTGATACCCTTGGGCCGGGTGACCGGATCGTGATCCGGCCCCTCAATCACCAGCTGGCGGTCCCGGACACTGAGGCGGGTGCCCGGCCTGGAGAACTCCAGACCCTTGCCGGGCATCACCGGACCTGCTCAGTCCCGTGCCGGACGGACACGGCCAATGGGATCGATGGAGACCTTCCGCCCCCGCCCATCCAGAATTAAAGGCAAAAGACCGGTAACGCCCGGTCGATACAGTTTCTTTTCATCCCCTGAAGCGTCGTCATGACGCTTCAGAACAACCCGCCCACTATCCCAGACGCTGGTCACGATCCAGACTCCCCTGCGCTCCCCGTCCAGGTACTCGAAGGCCTCGCCCTGGCACAGGGACAGGACGAACCGGGCGCCGTCGTCCCGCTCCCGGCGAACCACGCTTTCGCGCCGGGCCAGGCGCTGGCGGGCCGTCAGAAGGCTGACCACCTCGAACGTGCCCTTGCCATCCGGTTGCTGGTACAGGGCGATGTGATGGTTGTTCCCCAGCGCCACAAAGCCTGTGGCCGTCTCCATCATCACCGAGGGCTGCCTCACATCAATCACGCGCACCTTCCGGATCTCCGGACCGTTTTCCGAAACCCGGGGGAAGGTCGCGAACGCCTTTTTGGGCTTGCCCCCATTGGCGGCGATATGACTGGCAACAATCTCTCTGACGCGCTCATCGCGAATGCGGTTGTCACGGTTTTCTTTCAACTCGTTGTCCGTCAGACCCGCGACGGACTTCCGGCCGACCACGCGCCGGTAGAGAACGCCTTTCTTTATCACGTCCTCCCCGGTGTCGCCGTACACGGTTTCCTTATGCAGGGGGCCGGACAGCTTGCGCCCGGTCACCTTGTGGGAGACCACCAGAGACCTCAGACGCGACGCCGCGTCCTCGCGGATCGAGGGCCATGGCCTGGGAATGACCGGCTCGCGGACCCCGGACTCGGGAGTGTCGCGGGCGGCCCAGTACGTGCCCAGCGCCTGGGTCGCCCGCCGGTCCAGGCAGGCCACCACAAGAGCGTCCACCGCATGGTGGCGGTGGTCGTCCCGGTTCTTCTGCCCGTCGTCGGACAGGAGGTCGTTCAGCTCCCACAGGCGGCGCATGAGGGCCGTCATCTGGCCGCGAACCGTCTCCACCGGCCCCTCTCCCGTGGCTCCCGTGTCCGGCCAGAGACGCCGCAGGGAGGCGGCCGCCGAGCGGGCTGCCCAGCCGGTGTCCGTCAGCTGCCGGTTCACAAAGTCCTCGGGGATCGAGTCCGCCCGGAAGCGCTTGAGCTTTTCGGCCGGGAATGAACGCTCGTCCGCCCAGCCGGAGATCCGGGTGATTATGGCCTCCCACCGCTCGCGGTCGTGCCCGAAGGCCTCGCGCGGTGTGCGCTTGCCCTTCTCCCTGTTCACAATCGCGCAGCAGAGGGTCTTGTTGGCCATGCTGTCATCCAGGGATTCGGAGCGGGGCCAGATGTGCTCGATCTCGTAGCGGCCGGTGTGAAACAGATCCTCGAACTCAATCTTTCTGCCCGTGTAGGGGCAGTGCTCCGCGGTTTCCTTCCAGAGAAGCCACTTGTCGATGTCCCGGCCCGAGGGCTCGGGCAGCCCTGCCTCCAGAAGCTACTTGCGGGCCTGATCGCGCTTCTTCCGATTGTCTTCCATGCGCGTTTGGGCCTCGGCCCGCTGTTTCGCCGAGCGGGCCACCTCCCGGGTGACCTCGATGCGGATGGTGTCGGGGCGGCCGTACGCGGCAATCAGGTTGTTCACCACCTTGCGCAGCTCGTTTTGAACCCGCACCACCGTGGGATTGCGCAGCTTTGACAGGCGGGCCTGCTCGTCGGGGTGGGCCGGACTGGGCAGACGGCCTGAACAGTCGTCTGTCGGCTTCTCCGGCTCCGGAAAAGTCTCGGTGCGCCACGCGTCCCACTCGGGACCGCTCAGAAGCGCGCCGAACTTCACGCCCTGCTCCAGGTGGGGCAGAAAGGCCTCGAGCGCCCGGGGGGAGAAAGGCTCCCAGCCCGAGGGCAGCGTCAGCTCCCTGATCTTCGCGGCCTGCTCGTGCGTGATGCCAAAATCCCGGACGAAGCTGTCCGCGGCCTCGGCCCGCCGTCTCTCCCGCTCCCGGGCCGGGAGGATCACGACCCGCTGCTGCCGGATCGGATCACCGTGCGGGGTCTGGCGCTCCCTGGGAATCCGTTCGTAATCCGCGCCCCAGAGCCGGGCGTGCAGGGCATCACGAAGGGCCTGCTTGTGCGGATGATCGGCCCACTCGTCACCGAAAACGGCGGCCAGCTTCTGCTCCACCGCATTGCCCTGGAGCTCCTTCTTCCCTCCGTCCTCCAAATTGAAGCGCAGCTTTTTCTGGGCTCCCTTCTCGCCCCGGGCGGCATAAAGCGGGGCCAGGGCATTGCGCACGCCAGCCCAGGTCATGGAAACCCGGGTTTGCAAAACGGCCAGGATGGCGGCCCGCTCCTCCTCGTCCAGGGGCCGGGCGTTGCCTCCCACCAGAGCCAGATCGTTCAGCTTCTCGAGCATGCGCTTTTGCGCGGACAGCCAGGTGCCCTTTGGACACGTCTCCTCCCCCGGCCAGAGCCGGCAGGTGCCCAACGTCGAGAGTCGCCAGAACACGGGGCGCTGGAAGAAGATGATCTCCCGGAGGCTGTCGCGCAGGGCCTCGTCCGCCAGCCGGGGGTGGTGGACGCTCTGCGCGGCCCAGAGCCGGTCGAACTCCGCCTCCACGTCCTCGCGCAGGGCCCGAACACCCCGAAGCCGCTCGTTGTAGCGGGGGGCGGGGCGACCGGACGACGCTTTCCAGTACGGCACGTTTTGCTGGTGCAGCAAGCTGCCCAGTGTGGTGTTCTCGTCCTGCAACCGTTTGTGAAGGGCCTCGGCCTGAGCCTTCATGGCCTTCTCGTCGTCATCACCCCCCGCCGCGGCCGCAGCTTTTGGCGTCCTGGATTTCTTTTTCGACCCGGGCTCCGGGGCGGCTCCGGCGACGCTGTCCTCGCCGGTCTCGTCCTCCTCCAGGTCGCGGCCCTTGAAGTGCCGCCGCTTGGCCAGGTGATACAGGGCCCGCCCCAGCTGGTAGGGCTCCAGTGCCTCCGTCAGCCCCCGGTGGCGGTACGCATACGGGCAGATCCCCTCCCGCTCGTCCACCCTCATGACCCGGTCCCACTCGGGCGTGCCGTACGCGGGCAGAAGACCGGCCTCGTGAAGCGCCTCTGCAAGAGCCCGGCGACGAAGCCTGCGGCGACGCACCTGGCGGCGCGTCATGCGTTTGGCCCGGCGCTCCTGGTTCAGGGGCTGGTTTTTCTTGCCCCGCCCCTCGGGGAAAACCCGCACCCCGAGGCCCTCAAGCTCCACCGGCCGGCCCTGCGCATCACTCCGGACCACAGCCCAGCCGATCGATGTGGTTCCCACGTCCAGCCCATAAATCAGCCCCATGCTCCACCCCGTGTTTTCATTTGCGATTTCCAGACGAGGTAGTAAACTACATTTGTATCAGATGGAGAAGCGGCCGTTTGTCGCAAGCAAATTGGTCCTTCGCGAGGGCTCGGCATCCCAGGACCGCCTGCCGGACATTACAAAAACACCCCCCGCCAAACCGGCAGGGGGTGTTTTTTCTTGGGCCTCGAACTCACGTGTACGGGAGCGGAGGCAAGAACCCAGCGCCCCCCGGTACCCCGAGCGCCGGCCGCCCGTCCCCCGCAGACCGGCTGCCCGAGGCAACCCGCAAAAAGGGCCCGGAAGACCCCGAAGAGCGCTGGCCCCGACACCACACTGCGTCGCGGGAACCACGCCCTCCGGAATCCCTCCCGAAATTACCAGCGGAAACTGACCTGGAGGCCAAGCTCCCGCGGCGCACCGAGCTGGGCTCCGACACCCTCGAACGCAACGGTGCGGTACTTCTTGTCCAGAAGGTTCCGGGCGTAAACACCGGCCTCGATTCCGTACCCCGTGTCCCACATGAGACTGGCGTCGAGCGTCATGTAGCTTCCCTGACGCAGACTGTTGCTCTCGTTGAAGTGGAAGGGGCCGTTCTGGCGAACCGCCACCCGGGAGCGAAGCTGGTCCTCCGGTCCATAAAGCCCGTCCCAGGCCACCAGGAGACTGTAGCGCGGGGCGTACGCAACCCGTTTGCCATCATACTGTCCGCTGGTGAAACGGGCATCGTTGTACATGCCCCCGACGGACAGCACATGGCGCTGGAAGAGGGCCGATTTCCACGTGGCCTCCACGCCGGTGCTGCGGGCGTTGCCCATGTTGGCCAGGTACTGCTGCCCGGCCGTTCCGGTGTAGCCCTGGACATCCCGGCTGAAAATCCCGTAGCCGGTCACCTCGGCCGAGTGACGCCAGTCCGGAGCATGCCACTTCCAGCCCACCTCGATATTGGTGGCGGTCTCGGACTTGTAGGCGGTGGCGTCCCGCACCGAGACCCCTTCCTTGTTGAAGCCGCCGGGCTTGAACCCCTGCCCGAGCCCCACCCAGACCCGGTTCAGGTCATTGGGCAGCCAGGCCAGGGCCACACGCGGCGTAACCGAAAAGAAGCTGTCGTGGTTTGAATAATAGTGCTCGTCCGATCCGTCGACGAGGATCATCTCGGACTGGGCATTTTCCAGAGAAGCGCGCGCACCGGCGCTGACCTCCCACTGCGGATGGAAGCGCCAGGCCCCGTCGACAAAGACCGCGTAGTTGTAGACGTCGTTGTTCGACATCTTTCCGCCCATGCCCCACGTGCCGGCGGATTTGTTCTCATGTTCAAAGCGCAGCTTCTGGAACGACATCCCCATCAGCGCCGAGACATCGCCGTTGTCGTAGTTGGCCCGCAGCTCGGAATAGACGCTGCTCTGGGAGTCCACGGTGTCCGTGCCGTCCCAGAAAAGGCGGTCCAGGTCCATGACCTGGTACGAGGCAATGCCCTTGAGGCTCCACTCGCCGGAGAGCTCGTAGTCCGCGTCCCAGGAAATATCCTTCAGAACGCGCCTCAGGCTCGGCTCGTCGGTTGCGCCCACATCGCTCCAGACGACCTTCGAGCGGGACAGCGGGGAGAAGGGAACAAAGTATTCCTCGTGGGAACGATAGCGCTCGATCCCCGCACGGACCTTTGTTTCCAGGGGCCGGGTGGGGGACCGATAGTGAAGTGACGCCCATCCCCCGGTGGTGTCCGAGGTATCCACGTCCTTTTTACCCCGCTCCGGATTGTCGAGGGAGCCGAAGTAGCGCTCGTCCATGGCCATGGCCTGGACCGCCCAGCCGCTCTCGTGATAGCCCGAACTCGCCCCCAGATGGGCCCGCGTGCCACGCCCGTAGTAGTCTCCGCCACCCCACACGCCGGGCTGCTCCCCGGGCCCCCGGGTGACCATGCTCAGAACACCCCCCAGAGTACCGCGTCCGTAGATCACGCCCTGCGGCCCCTTGAGAAGCTCCACCCGATCGATCCCCAGGAGAGACTGGGCATAGCTTTGCGAAAGCTGGGGCACACCGTCGACATACAGACCGACACCCGGAGAGAAAAAGTCCGCGCTGGACTGACCCCGGATGGTCATGTTGTTGTAGATCCGCGCGCTGCGATTCATGTTGGACAGCTCGGGAAAGACGCTGCCCAGATCCTCGGTCCGGGTCACCACCGCGGCCTGAAGCTCGTCGGCCGTGCGAACCGACACGTTTCCGATCACATCGAAGCTGTTCTGGTCACGCTTGGTGGCGGTCACCTCGACCGGAGCAAGATGCAGAGCCGTCGCGCTCTCCCGATCTGTCGAGGCGCCCGAAATCCCCGGTTCCCCGGATGGGTCGGCCACTCCGGACGAGGGCTGCGCAAGGGCAGGCGCGGCCGTTCCAAGGGCAACGGCAGACGCCGTGGCAAGCCAGAACCGTCTCATCTTTCTTCCTTCCCCCTTTTTTGACGCCCGGGTGTGCCGTTCAGGGAGCACCACCGCGAAACGCCCCGTTTTCAGTCTTACGGTGCACGTCACATGCCTCTGGTGTCGAAAACCCGCACGGAACGCACCCTTCCTGTTTGACGAAACGCGAACAGAAAACGCGCAAGGTTCCCCCTGCGTGACCGCCCGCGCCGATTGCGACTGATAGTCAATGTCTATCGTTGAGAAAAAGTCAACCGGAAAAACCGCTTGCCTGCCAAGATAGTGATACGCATTATCACTCAATCTTCGACGTAAAACGCTCCGGGCAACACCCGGGTAACGCGAGGGGCGGACACCACCCATGCGACACGATACGGTCCCGCAGACCGGACAGGCACAGGGCACACCCACAGCGTCCCTGGCACGCCTGGTTCCGGCGATTGGGAGCATCTACATCGCCCAGACCCTGGTCTCGATGATTGCCATGCAATCCGTGCCGGCGCTTTTGCGCGACGCCGGAGTGCCTCTGGAAATGATCGGTTTCAGCGCCCTGTTCATGGCCCCCTGGGTTCTGAAAGTCCTGTGGGCCCCACGCATCGAGCGCTGGCGCCTGCCTCCCCACCGGACCCGCCGTTTTTCCAAACGGATCATCCTGTCCGGACAAGCTCTCCTGGCCCTGGTGTTCGCGGGGACGGGCCTGATGGTCGGGAACGCCACACTCGAGACCCTTGCTGTGGGGCCGCTCTTCGCCGCACTGGTTCTCGCCGCGTTTCTGGCCGCCAGCGTGGACATCGCCTGCGACGGTATGGCCGTGGATCATCTGGATGCCCGGTCCCGCCAGTGGGGGAACCTGGCCCAGGTGGGCGGTGGCTATGTGGGCTTTCTTTTGGGAACCAGCGTCTTCCTGATTGTCTGCGCCCACTTCGGACCGGGAACGGCTCTGGTGTGCTCGGCCTGCTTTATCGCGGCCCTGGGGCTTCCGCTCCTCGGTTTTTCCGAAAGCCCTCGGGAGCCGGGGTCGGCTGCGCACCATCCCGGGCTTCGCCACGCCCTGTCCCGGCGGGAGATCCGCCAGGGGCTGCTCGCCCTTGTCCTTCTGGAGGCCGGATTGCGCACGGCCACTGGCCTGATCGGGCCGCTGCTGGTGGACCGGGGGGCGGACCTGGAGTTCATCGGCTGGCTGTTCGGCGGCTTTACGGTGGGCTGCGGCCTGGCCGGAGCCGTTCTTGGCGCCGTCCTTGTCCGTCATCTGGGGGCCTGGCGGGCGGTGGTTCTCGCCTATGGCTTCCAGGCCGTAATCCTGGCAAGCCTCGCTCTCGCGCTTGATGCCCCGCTGGGTCTGCTGGCGACCCTGATCGGGCTGAAGTTCTCGCTGATGGCGGCGGGCCTGGTCTCCCTCTACAGCGCCCTTATGGGGCTGACCAGCCCCCGCCAGGCCGGAGTGGACTTCACTGTCTTCCAGAGCGCCGATGCTCTGGTTGCCCTTCTGGGAGGGCTCCTGGGAGGCTGGCTGGCGGGACGCTGGGGCTATGGCGCCAGCTTTGTCACGGCCGCCGGCTGCGCCGCAGTCGCGACACTGATCGTGGCCTGCCGGACCCCCGGAACGGACACCCCCAGCGCGACGACAGAGCCCGGAAGCGGTCTGTCCGCTGACACGTCGGGTGCGCCCTCATGACGCACTCCGCCGCAGCCCGCGGCATCACCCCGTCCGGGGAATCCGATTACGATATTCCCCCGGCCGACCTGCAAAACGCCCCGGACCGGGGAGACGGATCCACCCCGGGGCTCGGTCCGGCGCCCCCTCAGGGCAGCGCCTTTCGGTCCCGGGGACGGGATCCTGGGTGTGGGCCCGGAAAGCGGGACCGGCGTGACACCCGTCGCAGAGGCCCGCGCCCCGGGGCCCGGGGCCGTGCCGTCGAGCCGCCGGCCTCCCTGCGCGTCGGACAGGCGGCCTGGCGGCGTCGTGCGGTGCGGGTCTAGCGGCCCGCCAGAGCCCGGGCGTCCTCCGAGAACTTGTTGGGCTCGAACTCGATGATCTCGACCTCGGCCACGCTGTTTTTCACGTAGGGGTCCTGGGCCACGATGGCCTCGAGGGCCTCCCGGCTTTCGGCGCGGGCCAGGATGATCCCGCCCACAGGCGGCGTGCGGCGGCCGGACAGCAGGAAAACGCCCGCCTCGTACTGGCGGTCCAGCCATTCAAAATGAGCCGGACGAACCCGATCGACCTCGTCCAGAGACGCGATGTAACGCAGGGAAATAATGAACACGGGCAGGATCCTCCTGAAATGCCGCACGGCGACGTTGGGTCTAGTCCTCGTTCAGGGCCATGTCGTCGCGGTGGATGAGCTCATCCTTGCCGCGGTAGCCCACGAGGGATTCGATGTCCGCGGTCCGGTGCCCGGCCAGCAGACGCGCCTCGTCCGAGGGGTAGGCAATCAGGCCCTTGCCCAGAATGCGCCCGTCGGGAGCCACAATCTCCACCGCCGCGCCGCGCTGGAAGTCGCCCTCCACACTGCGGACCCCCGCCGGCAGAAGCGAGCGCCCCCGGCGCAGGGCACCGACCGCGCCCTCGTCCAGGTGAAGGCGCCCCTCGGCGCCCAGGCTTCCGGAAATCCAGGCCTTGCGGGTGCTGTGGGGCTCGCTGCGGGGCAGGAACCAGGTGCACCGCGCCCCGTCCCCCAGCCGCGCCAGCGGATTGAGCGGGCTGCCCCGGGCAATGACCATGGCACAGCCCGCCTCCATGCACAGGCGCGCGGCAATCAGCTTGGTCACCATGCCGCCGGTGCCGTGGGCCGTTGTGGGCTCTCCGGCCATGGCGGCGATCTCGTGGGTGATGTGGCGCACCTCGGGCACGAAGACCGCGTCCGGATCCTTCGAGGGATCACTGGTGTAGAGGCCGTCGATGTCCGACAGCAGGACCAGCACATCCGCGCTGGCCATCTGGGCCACCCGGGCCGCCAGCCGGTCGTTATCGCCGAAGCGGATTTCCTGGGTGGTGATGGTGTCGTTCTCGTTGATCACGGGGACGGCGCCGTAGCCCACCAGCGTTTCGATACAGCTGCGGGCGTTAAGGTAGCGGCGCCGGTTCTCCGAATCATCCAGGGTCAGCAGAAGCTGCCCCGCGCTGACCCCGTGCTGGCGGAAGGCCTCCTGCCAGGCGTTGGCAATGCAAACCTGGCCGACGGCGGCCAGCGCCTGCTTCTCGTGCAGCCGCACGCGCCCGGCGGGGAAGTTCGGCGCCAGACGCCGCCCCACGGCCACCGCCCCGGAGGACACGATCAGGATCTCGCGCCCGGCGTTCTTCAGGGCCATCAGATCCTGCACAAGGGCATCCAGCCAGGCCCGGCGGATGACGCTGTCCCGGTCGTCCACCAGGAGGGCCGAGCCCACCTTCACAACAATGCGTTTGGCCCGGCTCCACAGCTCGGAGCCGGCGGCAGAGGTCAGGGGCTCCATGGAGCGGCCTCGCTGTCGGTGCTGTCGGGGTCGAAATCGTCCGGATCCTCGGGGCGGCGCTCCCGGCCGATCTGCTCGGACAGAAGGCGCAGCACGGGCGTGAGCCCCTCGCGCGAGAGGGACGAGAACGCGTGGACCGGCCCCCCGGTGACGGCCTGAAGAGCCTGCTTCTGCTCCTCGACCAGTTCGGGGATCAGGGAATCCGTCTTGGTCAGGGCCACGATCTCGGGTTTGTCCGCCAGGCCCTGGCCGTGGGCCTCAAGCTCGCCCCGCACGGTCTCCCAGGCACCGGCCACGTCGTCCTGGGTCGAATCAATCAGGTGGAGAAGAACCGGGCAGCGCTCCACGTGGCCCAGGAACCGGGTGCCCAGACCGGCGCCCTCGTGGGCGCCCTCGATCAGGCCGGGAATGTCGGCCACCACGTACTCCCGGTCGTCCTGGTAGACCACCCCGAGGTTCGGGTGCAGGGTCGTGAACGGATAGTCGCCGATCTTCGGGCGGGCCCGGGTCACGGCGGCCAGGAACGTAGACTTGCCCGCATTGGGCAGGCCCACCAGGCCCACGTCCGCGATCAGCTTCAGGCGCAGCCAGACCCAGGTCTCCTCGCCCGGAAAGCCGGGGAGCGCCTTGCGGGGCGCCTGGTTGGTGGAGGTCTTGTAGTGCTCGTTTCCGAAGCCGCCGTCGCCGCCGCGCAGGATGACGAAGCGCTCTCCGGCGGTATCCATGTCGCGCAGAAGGGTCTCCCGGTCGTCGGCCAGGATCTGGGTGCCCACCGGCACCCGGATGACCAGGGCATCCGCCGACTTGCCGGTGCGGGAATCCCCCGAGCCGTCACGGCCGCGGGCCGCCTTGAAGTGCTGCTGGTAGCGGAAGTCGATCAGCGTGTTGAGATTGGCCACCGCCTCGAAGATCACGTCTCCGCCCCGGCCACCGTTGCCGCCGTCCGGACCGCCGAACTCGACATACTTCTCGCGACGGAAGGCCACGCAGCCGTTTCCTCCGTCCCCGCTCTTCAGATAGATTTTAGCCTCGTCGAGAAACTTCATCGCCTTTGCCAGCCCTTCGCGGAAATGAAAAAAAGGGAGAGCCCCGGGGCATCTCCCTTTTTTATCGGTTACATGCCCGGCCCGGAAATCAGGCGGACGGAAGCACCGAGACGTACATGCGACGCTTGTAGCCCTTGTGGAACTTCACGTTGCCGTCCGAGGTGGCGAAGATCGTGTGATCCTTGCCGATCCCGACGTTCTCGCCCGGGTGGTACTTCGTGCCACGCTGGCGGATGATGATGTTCCCGGCCGCGACGCACTCGCCACCGAACTTCTTCACGCCGAGGCGCCGACCCTCGGAATCGCGGCCGTTTCTGGAACTGCCACCGGCTTTCTTCTGTGCCATGGATTGATCTCCTCAAACCTGCCTGATACTCAAATCAGGCGCCGGTGATGCCCGTGATGCGGACGCGCGTCAGGTGCTGGCGGTGTCCGTTCTTGCGGCGATAGTTCTTGCGACGCTTCTTCTTGAAGATGATAACCTTCTTGTCGCGAAACTGCGAGACAACCTCGCCCGTGACAGTAGCGCCAGCGACCGTCGGTGTCCCGACCTTGTTTCCCACGGCAAGCACGGTATCGAACGCGATGTTCGCGCCCTCCTCGGCGTCCAGCTTTTCGATGTCAATCACATCGTTTTCTGCGACCTTGTACTGCTTGCCGCCCGTCTTGATGACCGCGAACATGTCGTGAGTCCTTATCTTTATTCGGTTTTTAAGGCAAAAGCGAACCCGCCGCCCCCAATCGGGGACAGCGGAAAGAGCGCGCACTATGGCGATTTGCCGAAACTGAGTCAATGGGTGTTTTGAAAAAATGCACAGGTCGGCTATGTCAGGACACACAGAAAGGGGCGCCGGGCGCGCCGCCCGCGGGAAGGAATGGAAATGACACACGGAACGGACACACCGGGCGCCGATATTCTGGCCCTGGGGCTGATGAGCGGCACCAGCCTGGACGGAATCGACGCCGCCGTGATCCGCACGGACGGGGAGCGGGTCACCGGCTTCGGGCCCTCGGTGACGGTTCCCTACAGCGACCGTGAGCGCGCGCGCCTGCGGCGCTGGCTGGGGCACTGCCCCGGGACATCCGAACCCCGGGAGACCGCCGCGAACCGCCTGGTCACGGACCTGCACATTCGCGCCGTCACGACCTTTCTGGAGCAAACCGGCCTGCGCCCGGACCTGGTCGGCTTCCACGGGCAGACGTTCTATCACGCCCCGGAGCGCGGCATCACCTGGCAGGCCGGGGACGGGGCCCGCCTGGCCCGGGAGACCGGGCTCCCGGTCGCCTGGGATTTCCGGACCGCGGACGTGCGGGCGGGTGGAGAGGGAGCCCCCCTGGTCCCGGTCTATCACCGGGCTCTCGCCCGTGACCTGCCCAAGCCGCTGGCCATCCTGAACATTGGCGGAGTCGCAAACGTGACCTGGATCGGCCGGGATCCGCAGCCCCCTCCGCTGGCCTTCGACACCGGGCCCGGCAACGCGCTGATGAACGATTTCATGACCGCCCGCCGGGGTCTGGCCCACGACGAGGGCGGACAACTGGCCCGCAGCGGCCGCGTCGATTCCCAGGCGCTGGCGGCGATGATGGACGCTCCCTTTTTCCGGCGCCCTCCCCCCAAATCCCTGGATCGGAACGCCTTTTCCCGAGCGCCGGCCGAGCCCCTGTCCGATGCGGACGGGGTGGCCACCCTGGGGGCCTTCACCGTCGAGAGCGTGCGGCGATCCCTGGACTGGCTGCCGGAGCGCCCGCTACGCTGGCTGGTGTGCGGCGGCGGACGGCACAACCGGTTCCTGATGGAGGGTCTGGCGACGGCCCTGGGCGCGCCGGTGGATCCGGTGGAGGCGGTGGGCTGGGACGGCGACGCCCTGGAAGCCCAGGCCTTTGCGTTCCTCGCGGTCCGCTGCCGGACCGGGGCGCCCCAGACCTGGCCCACGACGACCGGGGTGCCCCACCCCCTGGCCGGGGGCATCCTGACCCTGCCCTGAGGCCCGGGGGCGAAAACAGGGGAACTGTCACGGGGCCGGGGCTGGAAGAAACCCAATCCCGACACCCCGCCCGATCACCGGATTTCCCGTGACAGGGTCACACCCGATCCCCGGGACACCCCGGCTGGCGCACAACGCCCCCCGGAAGAGGCCGAACCCGCGCGCCACAACCAGCGGGCCACCGGTCTGCGGGGCGCGACACGCGGCCCCGCCCCGAGCCCCGAAGCAACGTCAGATTTTGCGGCGGGGCCGGGGCCGGGCCTGGAAGAAACCCAATCCCGCACCCCACCCGATCACTGGAATTCCCGTGACAGGGTCTCACCCGATCGCCACGCCCCCACTGGCGCGCAACGCCCCATCAGCAGGAGCACCGTCAGGACCAGTCACACCCGATCCCCGGGACACCCCGGGACCGGAGGTGTGGTCCCGGATCAGGCGTCGTCCGCGGGGGAGGCTCCGTCAGCGTCAGCCCCCGCTGCAGCCTTGGAGGCGGCCGCCTTCTTTGTGGTCGCCGCCTTCGTTCCGGCTTTGGCGGTGGTGGCTTTTTTGGCCGCCGTCTTTTTGGCGGGCGCGGCGCCGGCGTCCCCATCCGCCCCGTCGGCGGACGTTGCGGCTTTCTTCGGGGCCGCTTTCTTTGTGGCCGCGGTCTTTGTCGTTGTCTTTGCCGCTGTCTTCTTCGCCGTCGCGCTCTTGGCTGCGGTCTTGGCCGGTGCCTTCTTGCGGGTGCCGCCGGCGGCCTCCTTCTCGGCCCGGGCGGCCAGAAGCTCCAGCGCCCGCTCAAGGGACAGGCTCTCCATGTCCTCCGCCTCGGCGGCGGGGATCGTGGCCCGCAGGGTGCCGGTCTGCACGTAGGGGCCGAAGCGGCCGCTGTGCACGGTCACGGGCTTGCCGGTCTCGGGATGCTCGCCCAGGCTCCGGGCCGGAGCACGGGCCCGACCGCCACCGCGCCCGGGCTCGGCCAGGGTCGAAACCGCGTGGTTCAGCCCGATGGTGAGCACCAGAAGCGGATCGTCCTTGGGCAGGGACTTGTAGACGTCGCCGTGCTTCAGGTAGGGCCCGAACCGGCCAATCCCGGCGGAGACCATCTGGCGGGTCTCCGGGTGCTCGCCGATATCCCGCGGCAGGGACAGAAGCTTCAGCCCGGTGCCCAGGTCAATGGTGGTCATGTCCACCCCGGCGGGGATGGAGGCCCGGGGCGGCTTCACCGCCTTGACGCCGGCGGCCTTGTCGGCCTTCACCGCCTCGCCCTTCTGGATATAGAAGCCGTAGGGCCCCTTGCGCAGGGTGACCTCCAGCCCGTCCAGGGGGTCTGTCCCCAGAACCTTGGTGCCGTCGTCCCCCAGCGCCTCGCCCCCGTCGTCGCCCTTGCTGACCAGGGGCCGGGTGAAGCCGCACTCCGGGTAGCCGGAGCAGCCCACGAAGGCGCCGAACTTTCCGATCCGCAGGGACAGGCGCCCCTCGCGGCACTTGGGACAAACGCGGGGGTCGGTCCCGTCCTCCCGGGGCGGGAAGAGATGGGGCCCCAGCTCGGCGTCCAGCGCGTCCAGAACCTCGGACACCCGCAGATGGGCCGTCTCCTCGATCGCCGCATGGAAGTCCACCCAGAAGTCCCGAAGCACGGTCTTCCAGCCCAGAGTCCCGGCGGAAATCTCGTCGAGCCGGTTTTCCAGGTCCGCCGTGAACGAGTACTGGACATAGCGGTTGAAGAAGTTCTCGAGGAAGGCCGTCACAAGGCGGCCCCGGTCCTCGGGCATGAAGCGCTTGGATTCCAGGCGCACGTAGCTGCGGTCCTGGAGCACGGAGATGATCGAGGCATAGGTGGACGGACGGCCAATCCCCAGTTCCTCGAGCTTCTTGACCAGGGAGGCCTCGGTATAGCGGGGCGGCGGCTGGGTCGTGTGCTTGTTGGCAAGGACGCTCTCGCGGCCCACGGACTCCCCCGCCACCAGCGGCGGCAGAAGGCGGTTCTCGTCGTCGCCGTCGTCGGTGCGGTCGTCGATGTCCTCGCGGTAGACCCGCAGGAAGCCGTCGAACCGGATCACCGAGCCCGTAGCCCGCAGGCGCACGCTCTCGCCCCGGTCGCCCACATCCACCGCCACCTGGTCCAGCACCGCGCTGGCCATCTGGCTGGCGATGGTGCGCTTCCAGACCAGCTCGTACAGGCGGGCCTGCTCGGCGGTCAGGTACCGGGCCACCTGGGCCGGCTTGCGGGACAGGTCCGTGGGACGGATGGCCTCGTGGGCCTCCTGGGCGTTCTTGGCCTTGGTCTTGTACAGGCGGGGCTGGTCGGGCACGTAGGCCGGACCATACTCGGACCCGATCACCTGGCGGGCCTGATGGATCGCCTCGGGGGCGATGGAGACCCCGTCCGTTCGCATGTAGGTGATGAGACCCACGGTCTCGCCGCCCAGGTCAATGCCCTCGTAGAGCTTCTGGGCCACGGTCATGGTCTGGCGGGCGGAGAAGCCCAGCTTGCGCGACGCCTCCTGCTGGAGCGTCGAGGTGGTGAACGGGGCATAGGGGTTGCGCCGGGCCTGCTTGGGCTCGACGGAGAGAACCTCCAGCGCGGCTGCCTCCACCGCCCGGACGGCGGCAAGGGCCTCGTCCTCGGTCCCGAGAGCGAAGCGGTCCAGCTTGACGCCCTTCAGGTGGGTCAGCTGGGCCCGGAAGGCCTCGCCCTTTCCGGACTGAAGGACCGCGTCCACGGTCCAGTAGTCCCGGGCGCGGAAGGCCTCGATCTCCTGCTCCCGCTCGCAGATCAGCCGCAGGGCCACAGACTGCACCCGCCCGGCGGACCGGGATCCGGGCAGCTTGCGCCACAGGACCGGAGACAGGTTGAAGCCCACAAGATAGTCCAGCGCCCGGCGGGCCAGGTAGGCCTCCACCAGCGGACGGTCCAGATCCCGCGGGGCCGCGATGGCCTCCTCCACCGCCCGCTTGGTGATGGCGTTGAAGGTGATCCGCCGGACGGTCTTGTCCTTCAGGTGCTTGCGGCTCTCCAGGATCTCGCGCACGTGCCAGGAAATGGCCTCGCCCTCGCGATCCGGGTCCGTGGCCAGAAGCAGTGTGTCCGCATCCTTCAGGGCCCGGGCGATCTCGCGCAGGTGCTTTTCGGAGCGCTCGTCCGTCTCCCAGTCCATGGAGAAGTCGTCGTCCGGCCGCACCGACCCGTCCTTCGCCGGAAGGTCGCGCACATGCCCGAACGAGGCGAGGACCGTGTAGTCCTTGCCCAGATACTTGTTGATGGTTTTCGCTTTCGCGGGGGATTCGACAACAACAACGCGCATGGGGGAGCGATACCTGAGTCTAGAGGACGAACACCGCCCCCCGTTCCCGCGGACTGGGAGTCCGGGACCGGAAGGCCAGGCGAGGCAGGGACAAGACCCGTCCCGGAGGTCCGTTCAGGCACCGGGCGGCAGCGGCCCGGGTGCCCGGCAGACAGAACCGGAGTGAACAGGACAGCAAACCGGACCGGATGCCCGGGATGGGACGCCGTGTCAGGCGTCCGGACCCTGTGGTCCCGGGCGCGAAACCCGATTGCCCGGATGGCGGGTCAACCGCCCGGCCAGCTCGAGTTCCAGAAGGACCACGGAAACAGCAAGTGGTGACATTTGACACCGCCGGATCAGTTCGTCAACAGGGATGGGCGTTTCATCGAAGGCATTGCACACTCGCTCCCGGGCGTCCTCGAGCTCATTTTCCGGAGGAATTCCGGAGGCCGGGCCCTGGAAACGGGGCAGATCGGGCTCGGACACGGGGCGGGAAAGATAGGGCTCCAGCACCTCGAGAACGTCGTGCGCACTCTCCACAAGGGCCGCGCCGCTGCGAATCAGGCTGTTGGGGCCGCGGGCCCGGGCATCCAGCGGAGAGCCCGGAACCGCCATGACCTCGCGGCCCTGCTCCAGCGCAAGGCGGGCGCTCAGGAGCGAGCCGGAGCGGGCGGCCGCCTCCACCACGACAATCCCGAGGGCCAGGCCGCTCACGATGCGGTTGCGCCGCGGAAAGTGGCTGGCAAAGGGCTTCACGCCGGGGGGCAGCTCGGACACCAGGGCCCCGGCGCCCCGGATGCTCTCGTAAAGCCCGGCGTTCTCGGCGGGGTAGACCACATCCACGCCGCCGGCCATGACCGCGACGGTGCCCGTCTCGAGCGACCCGGCGTGGGCCGCCGAATCGATCCCCCGGGCCAGACCCGAGACCACCACAAGCCCGGCCTCCCCCAGCTCGCGGGCCAGACGCTCGGCAAAGCGGCAGCCGTTGGCCGAGGCGTTCCGGGCGCCCACAATGGCCACCACAGGGCGGCGCAGCAGGTCGGGCGTTCCCAGAACCGTCAGAACCGGAGGGGCATCATCAAGGGCTGCAAGAAGAGGGGGATAGGCCGGATCGCCCAGGAACAGGAGCTTGGCCCCCAGCGCGGTGAGGGCTTTCTTCTCGTCCTCCACCGCCTGGACCGGGCAAATCCGGATGGCCCGCTTGCCACCCCGGCGGGCCAGATCCGGCACCGCCCGGATCGCCGCGGTGGCGCTCCCGTACACGGACATGAGCTGGCGCCAGGTCACCGGCCCCACATTCTCCGAGCGGAACAGGCGCAGCCGGTCCCTGTATTCCGTTTTATCCGGCCTCACCCCCGACGCTCCCTGTCCGTCCGTCTTTTGTCTCTGGCCCGTTCGGGCTTCTTATTGCCCCCCGGGGCTATGCCGTCTTTTTCTGCCCGATTTTTGTCTCGGTCCCGTTTCTCAGGCGCTCGATGTTGGAGCGGTGCCGGATCCAGGCCAGGACCGCCAGCCCCAGAAAGGCGAGCGCGTGGCCGAAGGACGCAAAAAAGAGCGCCAGAACCGGGGCCGCGGCCAACGCCACGAGCGCCGCAAGCGAGCTGTAGCGGAAGATGGCCGCCACAGCGAGCCAGGTCGCGAGGCACAGAAGCCCCACCGGCCACGAGGTCACCAGAATGACCCCCAGGGTGGTGGCCACCCCCTTGCCGCCGTTGAACTTCAGCCAGACGGGGAAGTTGTGCCCCAGGACCGCGAACACACCGGCGATCAGGGCCGCGTCAACCGAGGCAAACGCCACCCAGGCGATGGCCGCCGCCAGAGCTCCCTTGCCCGAGTCCAGCAGCAGGGTCAGGGCGGCCAGCCCCTTGCGCCCGGTGCGCAGCACGTTGGTGGCGCCCACGTTGCCCGATCCGATCTGGCGGATGTCCCCCAGCCCGGCCAGGCGCACCAGGACAAGGCCGAAGGGAACCGAGCCCAGAAGGTACCCGAAAACCGCAAGCCCCAGCAGGGCCGGCCAGCCCGAGACAAACGCGGAGAGCGCAAGGCCAAGGTCGGTCAGCATGCCTCATACACCTTTCTGCCGTCGATGACGGTCGTCAGAACGCGGCCGCGGACGGCGCGTCCGTCAAAGGGCGAGTTCTTGGACTTGGAGCGGAAGGCACTGGCGTCAACCTGCCAGGGAGCCTCCGGATCGAAGAGAACGAAGTCGGCCTTGTCCCCGGCCTTCAGGCGTCCCCCGGGCAGGCGCAGAAGGCGCGCCGGGGTCTCGCTCAGGCGCCGGACCACGTCCAGAAGCGTCAGCGCGCCGGAGTGATACAGCTCCAGGGACACGGGCAGCAGGGTCTCGAGCCCCACGGCACCGAAGGCGGCGGCCGCGAAGGTCTGGCGCTTGTTGTCCTGGTCCTGCGGCGAGTGGTCGGAGGCAATGCAGTCAATCACGCCCTCCCTGAGGCCCTCGACGATGCCCAGCCGGTCATCTTCCGAGCGCAGGGGCGGGGACAGCTTGGCAAACGTCCGGTAGTCCCGGACGGCGTCCTCGGTCAGGGAGAAATAGAACGGCGCCGTGTCACACGTAACCGGCAGGCCGCGCTCCTTGGCCCGGCGGATCAGGCGCACGCTCTCGCGGGTGCTGATGTGGGCCGCGTGGTAGCGCGCGCCGGTCATGGCCACAAGACGCAAGTCCCGCTCCAGCAGGATGATCTCGGCCTCCCGGGGAATGCCCGAAAGTCCCATGCGCGTGGCGAGAGCCCCCGAATTCATGACGCCGGACGCCAGCGAGGGCTCCTCGGGATGCTGGATCACCAGCAGGTTGAAGGTGGCCGCGTAGTTCAGAACCCGGGCCATGATCCCGGCATCCGCAATGGCCCGCACCCCGTCGGTGAAGCCGCAGGCGCCGGAGCCGGCCATAATCGCCATCTCGGCCAGGGCCCGGCCCTCCAGCCCCACCGTGCAGGCGCCGTAGGCATAGACCTTGGGAAGTCCCACCAGGCGGGCACGCCGGGCCACGAACTCCAGCATGGCCTCGTCATCCAGGGGCGGATCCGTGTTGGGCAGGCAGACCATGGAGGTCACGCCACCGGCCACCGCGGCCTCTCCGGCCGTGCGCATGGTCTCCATGTGGTCAAAGCCCGGCTCCCGGAGCTGGACCCGCATGTCCACAAGGCCCGGCGCAAGGCAGGCGCCGGCGCAGTCCACCACCCGGGCGCCGGACACATCCACGTCGGGACCGGCCGCAACAATCGTCTCGTTTTCCACGACCACGGCGCCGGTCGCATCCAGGCCCGAGGCCGGATCCAGAAGGCGCGCGTTAACCCAGGCGACCCGGGGGGAAGAGGTCAGGCCACTCATTTCACCACCTCCCGGCCGGTCCGGTTGCTCAGAAGTTCCAGAACGGCCATGCGCACCGCGACCCCCATTTCCACCTGCATGCGAATGACGGAGCGCTCGAAGTCGTCCGCCACGTCCGAATCGATCTCAACGCCCCGGTTCATCGGTCCCGGATGCATGATCAGGGCATCGGGCCGGGCAAGGGCCAGCTTCTCCCGGTCCAGACCGAAGAAGCGGAAGTACTCGCGGGCGCTGGGGAAGAAGTTGCCCTGCATGCGCTCGGTCTGGACCCGCAGCATCATCACGATGTCGACGTCCCGGAGCCCCTCGCGCATGTCGTGGAAGATCTCGGCCCCCATGGCCCGGACCCCGGAGGGAACGAGGGAACGGGGCCCCACCGCCCGGACCGTCGCGCCCATGGTGGTCAGCAGGTGGATGTTCGAGCGGGCCACACGGGAGTGGGCGACGTCGCCGCAGATGGCCACGGTCAGGCCCTCAAGCCGGCCCTTGCGCAGGCGGATCGTGAGAGCGTCCAGAAGGGCCTGGGTCGGGTGCTCGTGCGCCCCGTCCCCCGCGTTGACCACGGCACAGTTGACCTTCTGGGCCAGCAGGGCCACCGCGCCCGAGTCCGCATGGCGGATCACCAGGGCCTCCGGGTGCATGGCGTTCAGCGTGACCGCCGTGTCAATCAGGGTCTCGCCCTTGGAGATGCTGGAGGCACCCACCTCCATATTGATCACGTCCGCCCCGAGACGCTTGGCCGCCAGCTCGAAGCTGGTGCGGGTCCGGGTGGAGTTCTCGAAAAACAGGTTGATGACGGTCCGCCCGTCCAGGGGCCTCCCGAATGCGGCGTCCCGGGCCCCGAACGAGGCGTAACGCTCGGCGTGGTCGAGAAAGAGTGAAATCTGGTCCCGCGTCAAACCCTCGATCCCGAGGAGGTGTTGCGGCAGGATCCCGGTCTCTGGTGTGGTCATGAAAGGAACTGGCCCCGAAGGAAAAACAGAAAAATGGCGGCTTGAGACTACAGGCTTTCGGGGGAAGGCTTCAAGGGGAAGCACGTTCCCGCCGCACGCGACCGCTCGCGGGAGGCAAAGCCCCCACGGCACACCCGGCCCCCACGGGCGGACACCATGCCGCCGCAGGAGGGCGCTCGCCGCAGGGCGGGCCCTCGCCAAAGACAAGACCCGCACCGCAGGCCCGGCCCTGATGGCTCACACAGCCCCGCAGTTGGCGCCCGACCCGACCCGGGGCACAGCGGCCCGGGACGCGGACAGCGCCGCGACAGGCGGGAGACTACCGCACAACTCCCGGCCTGGTGACTGAAATCCTCGTAAGCAGGACGTGCCCCGGCGGCGAGGGGAGGACCGGCGCCGCGACCGGAAGGCCCCGACAGCGGGGAACGGGCGCACGTGAGACAGGGACAGGGACAGGGACAAAGGAGAGGAGAGGAGAGGAGAGGAGAGGAGAGGAGAGGAGAGACCGGACTGCCGGATGAGCGCTCGACTGGACCGGGACGCGGGGTGCGACGCTCACAACGGGGGGCCCATCCCGGCGATGCAGCGCAGCCACGTCAGGCACGAAGCCGGATAAGGGCCGCGGTGGCTGCCCCCCGGTGCGTCACAGCCCCACCAGTCGCAGCCGCGTCAGGCACGGAGCCGGACAAGGGAATGCAGTGCCCCCCGGGGCGTCACAGACCCATCAATCCCTGTGGAGACACCCGGACGGCTGCCCGTACAGCCCCCTGCCCTGCCCACCGGGAGCGCCCGACCCGTCCGAAGCGTGCGAATCCGCGCGCCACACGTGGTATAGCCATGACCTTTCGGACATATACCCCGCGCTCAAAACACGACCCGCATACACATTTTGACTCCGAAATGCCGACGCCCGCCACCACCCGCCCCAAAATGCCCGCCCCGCACCCCAGTCCGGGGGAATTACCTTTGAATAAGTTGGAAATTGTCGCAAAAATGCCTCCGAAAAGGCTCGATCCGGGAGACAACCGCGACGCACTTTTGAATCCCTCTATCTATCGAGGCGAAACTTTTATATGTCATTTGGTTTTAATTATGATAATATCCCCTTCGGCTCATGACAGACGTAGGGCTACACACTTCACCAAAGCCGCCCGCAGATGAACAGAGCCAGCCGTACTGGCAGGAAAAGGCCGGGGTTTAACGTTCCCCTTTCTCCGGCTCTGTCCTGCGTGCGACAACGGGCCCCCTGTCCCCAGGGGGCCCGACCGCAGTGCTGACCCTGTCCGGGATTCCGGATGGGGCACTTTTTCATGCCCGACGCGCCCCGGCGCGAGCCCCGCAGGCAAACCCGAGGGGCGCAGGCACCAGGGAAGGACAGAAACCGACGGCAAGGAGAGCCCCCGAAGGGCAGGACAGCGGCACCGCCACACAGGTGGCGACACACACCCGAACACCGCCGGGAAGACGGCCGGATCGTCTGCGCAGACGCCGCCGGGTCAGGAGGCCCGACTCGCTCAGGGACGGGATGCCGGCTCTGATCCGGACCGGATGCGAAGGACTGTGCCCCGCGCACGAGCCTGCGGCACCGGAAACAGGGGGTGAAAGAAGCCCCTCGGCGGCAGAACAGCGGATCATCCGTACAGACAGCGCCCCGTCAGGAGGGCCGGCCCGGGCACGGACGGGATGCCGACCCTGAACGAAGGCTGTCACACGCCCCCCCTGGACAGGAGTCGTCTTCCGGGAGCCTGAGCCGGCAGCCGGGGATGCCCCTGATGCCGGGAGCGAATCCGCCCGCCGACCAACGAAACCGCGGCGGCAGAACGGCTCAGCCATCCACGCGCCAGCAGAACCACCGTGTTACGGCACGTACGGCGCGGCCCGGCTGTCCCCGCGCTGACAGAAGCACCGTGTTACGGGGGCGGCTCTGCCAGCCCCGTGCCACCAGCTCCGCCGTTGCGTGGCAACCCGGCCGTCCGCGCCACCGGAGCCCCGTTACAGCACGACTCTGCCGTCCGCGCGCCGGGAGCCATGCGGGCAAAAGAAGAGGCGCGCCCCCTTCATTCCGGGAACGCGCCTGTTTCAGGCGTGGACATGGACACCTCATCCGGCGCAAGCGACCGGACCGTCAGACGTCGCAGGACGCTCAGGCAGCCGCGAGTCGAATGATCAGATCCATGGAGCGGACCTCCGCCCCGGCCGGAATTTCCGGAATCTGGGCAATCGAGACATCCGACGCCGGGATGTCGATCAGCGTGCCGGTTTCCTCGAAGAAGAAGTGATGGTGGTCGGCCGTGTTGGTGTCGAAATAGGACCGGCCCGAATCCACAATCACCTCGCGCAGCAGCCCGCCATCGGTGAACTGGTGGAGGGTGTTGTAGACCGTGGCCAGCGACACGGGCACGTTCGATGCCATCGCCTCGCTGTGCAGGACTTCAGCCGTCACGTGACGGTGGCCGTCACCTTCAAACATGAGACGGGCGAGAGCCAGCCTCTGGCGGGTTGGGCGCAGACCCGCGTGACGCAACTTCTCAAGAAGCGGCCGATAAGGTCGATAGTGGTTCATGACACGTTCCCCGTTGAAAAACACTTCACCGATTCAACAATCGCGTGAATCGGCTCAGGAGTCAAGAACTACTCTTACATAAGATGAAAAATCATGGTGTTGCCGGAGGCTAGCACATAGCAGGTTTATCAGTCTCCGGCAAGGATCTGCTCAACCAGTTCCTTCATGGTGGGGACTCGCCCGTTTGCGTAGGCCGGGTCACCCGCAAAACGGAAGGCCGCGTGCCCGGCGAACATCAGGTTGTCCTCGATGGAGCCGCCGTGGGCGATGAGGCGCAGCGTCTTCTGGATACAGAAGGAGCGGGGGTCCGGACGGTGCCCGGTGGTGCCCTTCTCGTTCTGCGCCCAGTTGGAGAACATGCAGTGGGACAGGCAGCCCATGCAGTCGCGCTGGTCCTGGCGGATGGTCGCAGCGGTCTCGGGGGTGACGAACACCAGGGTGTCATCCGGCGTGCGCATGGCCTCCGTATGGCCTTCCGAGACCCACCAGCGCACCTTGTCCATGTCCTCGGGGGTCAGATACAGCTCCCGGTCGGCCGAGCCCACGGAAAAGGCCGTGGTCCGCTCCGAATCGGGCTCCAGGGAAAAGGGCACCTGCCGCTCGGAGCGGGCGACCAGATCCTTCAGGTACCGGTTCTTGACCGCCGAGCTGTAGAAGCCGGTGGGGCTGAAACGGTGGAGATAGATATCCTCGGGCTTCAGGCTCATCAGCCGGGGCCGCCAGGTGCTGGCGACGGGGCTTTCCTCCACCAGAAGCGGCCGGGTGCCAAACTGGAACGCGATGGGGCCCAGATCCGGGTTGTCGATCCAGTCGGCCCACTCCCGCAGGTACCAGACGCCGCCCGCCATGACGATGGGAACCTCGGGGGTGCCGAGCTCCCGCATGGTCCGGCGCAGGGCCAGGACGCGGGGCATGGGGTTCTGGGGCTCAAGCGGGTTGTCGGTGTTGGACAGGCCGTTGTGTCCGCCGGCTCTCCAGGGATCCTCGTAGACCACGCCGCCCAGGAGGGAGGCGGTCTTGCTGTAGGACCGGCGCCAGAGCGCCCGGAACGCCCGGTCCGACGACACGATGGGGTAGTAGTACACATTGTGGCGGGCCGCGATCTCGGACACCTTGTAGGGCATGCCCGCGCCGCAGGTGATGCCATGGACGAGACCCGGCGTGCCCTCAAGCACCCCTTCCAGCACGGCCTCGGCCCCGCCCATCTCCCAAAGCACGTTGATGTGGATGCGCCCCTCGCCGGCGGCGACCTCGTGGGCAATCTGCACCTGGCTGATGCCGCCGCGGATGCCGTAGGCGATCATCTCGGCCTGGCGCTCCCGGCGGGTCTTGCCGTGGTAGACCTCGGGGATCGGCGCGCCGATCTCGTCGCACGAGTCCGCGTTGACGGCGCTGACGGTCCCCACCGCCCCGGCCGCCGCCCAGGCACCGGAGGTGCGGCCGGTGGAAACGTTCAGCCCCTTGCCGCCCTCAACAAGGGGGAGAACCTCCTTGCCGGAAATCATGATCGGGTTAATACGTTTCACAAGCCATACTCCGGGTTGACGTGAGTTTACTGCACCGACGGGCGGTTTCGGCCCCCCGGCAGTTGTGTACCGGAAACAGAAAGCCCGGGCAAGGCCCGGGCTGTCGTTTTTTTGCACTGCATCAACAGGTTGATCTCGAGATTTAAGCTGTTTTGCACTGCATCAAATCTGAGCCAATCAAAGGGTTGGGGCCGGATTGCGAAAGATCACAACGAGTCCGGCCCCTCCTTTAATTTTCTTAACCTTCGGTCGGAGCCCCGGTTTCCGCGGCTGCGGCACCCAGATCCTCGCCCGTGGCCTGATCGATGGTCTTCATGGACAACTTAACCTTGCCGCGATCATCGAAGCCAACGCACTTGACCTTGACCGAGTCGCCCACGTTGACCACGTCGGTGACCTTCTTGACGCGCTCCGGGGACAGCTCGGAGATGTGCACCAGGCCGTCACGGGTTCCGAGGAAGTTCACGAAGGCGCCGAAGTCCATGACCTTCACGACCTTGCCGGTGTAGATCACACCGACCTCGGGCTCGGCCACGATGCCGCGGATCCAGTCCACCGCCCGCTGGGAGGCAACGCCGTCCGACGAGGCAATGGTGATGGTACCGTCGTCGGCGATGTCGATCTTGGTGCCGGTGACCTCGGTAATCTCGCGGATCACCTTGCCGCCGGAGCCGATGACCTCGCGGACCTTCTGCGGCGGAACCTTGATGGTGGTCATGCGCGGAGCAAAGTCCGAGAGCTCCTCGCGGACGTCACCCAGGCCCTTGGCCATCTCGCCGAGAATGTGGTTGCGGCCGTCCTTCGCCTGGGCGAGGGCGATCTCCATGATCTCCTTGGTGATGGACGTGATCTTGATATCCATCTGAAGGCTGGTGATGCCCCGGTCGGTGCCCGCCACCTTGAAGTCCATGTCACCCAGGTGATCCTCGTCACCCAGAATGTCGGACAGCACGGCAAAGCGGTCGCCTTCCTTGATCAGGCCCATGGCGATACCCGCCACCGGAGCCTTGAGCGGCACACCCGCGTCCATCAGGGCGAGGGAGGAGCCGCACACCGTGGCCATGGACGACGAGCCGTTGGACTCGGTGATCTCGGACACGATACGGATGGTGTACGGGAACTCTTCCTTGGTCGGCAGCATGGGGCGGATGGCGCGCCATGCCAGCTTGCCGTGGCCGATTTCCCGGCGCCCCGGAGAGCCCATGCGACCCGTCTCACCCACCGAGTACGGCGGGAAGTTGTAGTGCAGCATGAAGCGCTCGCGGTACTCGCCCTCGAGAGCGTCGACAATCTGCTCGTCCTGGCCGGTGCCGAGGGTCGCGACCGCAAGGGCCTGGGTCTCGCCACGGGTGAACAGGGCCGAGCCATGGGCCCGGGGCAGAATGCCGGCCGCGGCCTCGATGGGGCGCACGGTGCGGGTGTCACGGCCGTCGATGCGAAGGCCCGTATCCAGGATGTTGCCCCGGACCACGTCCTTCTCCAGCTCCTTGAAGGCCGCCGGAACGAACGCCAGGCCGGCATCGTCGCCGGCGAAGGCCTCGAACACGCGGTCCTGCACCGCCGAGACCTTCTCCTGACGGAGGGCCTTGCGGGGCTCGGCGTAGGCGACGCGCAGGTCGGCCTCGGCCAGCTCGCGGACGCGCTGGGCCACAACCGCCGCCTCGGGGGACGGGGGCTCGACCGGACGGGGCTCGCGGGCGCACTGCTCGGCCAGCTCGATGATGGCATCGATCACGGCCTGGTAGGCGTTGTGACCGAACATCACGGCCTCGAGCATCTGCTCCTCGGACAGCTCGTGGGCCTCGGACTCCACCATGAGGACGCCCTCACGGGTTCCGGCCACCACCAGGTCCAGGCGGGACTCGGAGAGGCGGTCCACCGGCGGGTTCAGCACGAACTCGCCGTCGATGTAGCCGACCGAGGCCGCCGCGACAGGGCCGAGGAACGGCAGACCGGAGAGGGTCAGCGCCGCCGAGGCGCCGATCATGCTCACGATCGCGGGATCATTCTCCAGGTCATGGCACAGCACGGTGCAGATGACCTGGGTCTCGTTCCGGTATCCGTCGACAAACAGCGGACGGATGGGACGGTCAATCAGGCGGGAGACCAGGGTCTCCTTCTCGCTCGGGCGTCCCTCGCGCTTGAAGAAGCCGCCGGGGATCTTGCCGGCCGCGAAGGCCTTTTCCTGATAGTTGACCGTAAGCGGGAAAAAATCGAAAGCGGAGGGCTTCTTCGCCCCCACGACGGTGCACAGCACCGTGGTGTCGCCCAGAGAGGCCATCACCGCCCCGTCCGCCTGGCGCGCCACGCGGCCGGTCTCCAGAACCAGTGTACGTCCGCCCCATTCGATTTCTTTACGGAACACATTAAACATGGACATGCGTTATTTCTTTCCTGACGTAGAGAGCCCCGTCGCCGGATTGCGCCGCCCGCCGGTCCTGCGGTCCCGTCCATCGGGACTGCGCACGGAGTGGTGTGCGGGCGGGGTCCATCCTTCGGACCACCGGAGCCTTGGGAGGCCGCAGGCTTCAGCGGAAGCGCACGGCCGACCCGGAGTGTGGGGACGCGACGCGGGAGAGGTCTCCCGTTCCTGTCAGCGGCCCGGTGCCAGCCTTGTCGTCGGTGGCACGAACGGCGCCCGGGGGAAAACCGGCGCCGTCGGGAAAAAGAAAACCGGACCGGAGCCAGCCCCGGCCCGGCTTGTGCGGCCTACCTGCGCAGGCCAAGTCGAGCAATCAGTTCCGCGTAGCGCTTCGCGTCCTTGCGCTTCAGGTAGTCCAGAAGGCGACGACGCTTGCCGACCATGATCAGAAGGCCACGACGGGAGTGGTTGTCCTTCTTGTGGGTCTTGAGGTGCTCGGTCAGGGAGCTGATGCGGTTGGTCAGGATCGCAACCTGGACTTCGGGCGAACCGGTGTCGCCGTCCTTCTGTGCGAATTCCCGGATGACCTCCTGCTTGTGCTCGGGGGTAATCGACATCGTGTAGACTCCAGTAGGGGTTGGCCCGCCGGACAGCCGGCGTGCTAGGATACAAACCCGCGCAGGGAACGAAGCGCCCCGCGCGACACCTGTGCAAGAGCCACAATACGGCCATCAAGGAGGGCTTGGACCGTTTCCCCTTCGGAAAGCGGCTCCCCCCCGGATCGATCCTGTATCGACATGAGGCTCAGGGCCTGTCCCTGGGACAGGCGACGCGCTTCTTCCTCTGTCAAAGGCACGACCGGGATGTCGTCCAGAGCGGCCTCGACCGGAAGAAGACGCAAGGCGGCAGTATCTTGCTCCAGAGTCCGCAGAATATCCAGCGGAATCGCATCCGCAGCGCGAAAAGGCCCGCACGAGAGTCGTCGCAGGGCCGACACGTAGCCGCAGGTTCCCAGAGCCGCCGCCAGATCCCGCGCGAGCGAGCGCACATAGGTGCCCTTCCCCGCCACAACGTGGAACGAGGCCTCGTCCGGGCCGGGAATGTCCACAAGCTCGAACGCGTGGACCCGCACGGTGCGCGGCTTCAGGGACACCTCCACATCCGCCCGCGCCAGGTCATAGGCCCGCCGGCCGTCCACCTTCACCGCCGAATAGGCAGGCGGAACCTGCACGATATCCCCCACGAACCGGGGCAGCACCGCCTCGATCGCTGCGACGTCCGGCCGGACGTCGCTGGTGGCCACCACCACGCCCTCCTGGTCGTCCGTGTCCCGGGCCTCGCCCCAGCGGACCGTGAAGGCGTAGGTCTTCTCGCCGTCCATCACCCAGGGCACGGTCTTGGTAGCCTCGCCGAAGGCCAGGGGCAGAACGCCCGAGGCAAACGGATCCAGAGTCCCCCCGTGCCCCACCTTGGCGGCGTTCAGCACGCGCCGGGCCACCGCCACGACGTGTGCGCTGCTCATTCCCAGGGGCTTGTCCACATTGAGCCAGCCACTGACCGGCAGTCCCTTGCGCCGCCGGCTCACCGGGAACCGTCTCCGGTCTCCGGGTCGCGAGGGGCGTCCGGGGCGTCGAGGACGTCGGGCATATCCGCATCGGCATCGTCCGCCCGGGCCGCCGCCGCGCCCAGGTCACGGGCCACGTGGGGGGAGCGCAAGATCGCATCGATCTGGCTGGCCTCGTCGAAGGAATGATCCTCCTCGAAGCTCAGGTCCGGAACGACCCGCAGGCGCAGGCGCTCGCCAATCCGCTTGCGCAGATAGGGGCGCGTGATGCGCAGGGCCCGCAGAACCTCGCGCATGTCACCGCCGCCAAGGCGCATGACGAAGGCCGTGGCGTTGCGAAGGTCCGGAGAGATCCGGACCTCGGTCACAGAAATGGGGGGATCGGTCAGGACGGGCTCGTGCACCTCGCCCCGCTCGAACACCTGGGCAAGGACGTGACGGATCTCCTCGCCAACGCGCAACTGGCGCTGGGACGGAGCCCGGCCGCTTCTGCTGGACTGGGTCATTGGCTGGAAACTCTTTCTCAGAACGGATCCCGCAGGGGATCAGGATTCATAAACCGCGAAGACCTCGGCTTCGGTCAGACGCCGGGTCTCGTTCGCGAAATCGTAGTAACCGGGCTTCCGGTCGATGAAAAGCTGGGTGGTGAACACGAAGTCCTGCCCGCGGTCCACAAGACCGGCAGGAAGGATGTATCCGGCCGGGCTCTCGGTGGTGCGGTAGAACAGGTGGGTGCCGCAAACCCGGCAGAAGCCGCGCTCGCCGTGCTCGGAAGACGGATAGACCGCCACGGAGCCGGTTCCGTCGAAGGTGACGTCCGGGCCCGCATCCAGGGCCAGGAAGGGTCCACCCGACCAGGTCCGGCATACGGTGCAATGGCAGGCGGCCACCCGGGGCCGGACCGCGCCCGCGGTAAAGGACACCGCTCCACAGAGGCATCGCCCCGAGCACTGGACGCAATCGGTCATGGGTCTCTCCGGATGCGGCCGGCCGGACAGAGCCGGCCGGAGGCTTTCTCCGGAGACCGGCGAAAACCGCCGGCGCCCGGAGAGACGGACAGGGGAAAACCGTGGGCCGCGCCTAGAGCGTGGCCGCGATTTCCTCCATCTCGAAGCACTCGATCATGTCACCCTTCTGGATGTCGTTGTAGTTCTCCAGCGAGATACCGCACTCGTAGCCCTCGCGGACCTCGCGCACGTCATCCTTGAAGCGCCGCAGCTGCCCCAGGTTGCCCTCGTGGATCACCACGTTGTCGCGCAGCAGGCGGACCTTGGCGCCGCGCTTGACGATGCCCTCGGTGACCATACAGCCGGCGACCTTGCCCACGCGGGAGACGCTGAAGACCTCGCGGATCTCGGCGTAGCCGATGAAGGCTTCCTTGTAGGTCGGCTCCAGCATGCCCGTGAGCATGGCCTTGATCTCGTCCGCCGCCGAGTAAATGATCGAGTGGTAGCGGATTTCGATGTTGTCGCGCCGGGCCATTTCCCGGGCGAGGGGGTTGGCGCGGACGTTGAACGCCACCACGATGGCGCCGGAGGCCTTGGCAAGGGTGATGTCGGATTCGTTGATTCCGCCCACCGCCGCGTGCAGCACCCGGACCTTGACGTCGTCGTTGCCGATCTTCTCGAGGGTGCCCGAGAGAGCCTCCACCGAGCCCTGCACGTCGGCCTTGATGACCACCGGCAGTTCCCTGGCCTCGCCGGCCTGGATCTTCTCGAACATCTGCTCCATGGTCGAGCGCGCCGAGCGGACCTGCTGGGCCTCGCGCTCCTTGCGGCGACGGTACTCGGAGACCTCACGGGCCCGGTTCTCGTCCTCAACCACCACGAAGTCGTCACCCGCCGCCGGCGTGCCCTGGAAGCCCAGAACCTCGACCGGCATGGCCGGGGTTGCCTTGTGGACGCGGCGGCCGTTCTCGTCGACCAGGGCGCGAACACGACCCCACTCGCAGCCCGCGACAAAGATGTCGCCGACCTTCAGGGTTCCGCGCTGCACCAGAACCGTGGCCACCGAGCCGCGGCCCTTTTCCATCTTGGCCTCGATCACGACGCCCTCGGCGCTGTGGTCCGGGTTGGCCTTCAGGTCCAGGATCTCGGCCTGGAGAAGGATGGCCTCCTCGAGTCCCTCGAGGTTGATGCGCTTCTTGGCCGAGACCTCGACGGTCTGGACGTCGCCGCCCATCTCCTCGGTCACGATCTCGTGCTGAAGCAGGCCCTGGATCACCTTCTGGGGGTTGGCCTCCGGAAGGTCGACCTTGTTGATGGCCACGACGATGGGCACATTCGCCGCCTTGGCGTGGCGGATGGCCTCCACCGTCTGGGGCATGATGCCGTCGTTGGCCGCCACCACCAGGACCACGATGTCCGTCACCGAGGCGCCGCGGGCGCGCATGGCGGTGAACGCCGCGTGACCCGGGGTGTCGATGAAGGTGATCTTCTGGCCCGAGGGGCTGGTGACCTGGTAGGCACCGATATGCTGGGTGATGCCGCCCGCCTCGCCGCTGACCACGTTGGTCGAGCGCAGGGCGTCCAGCATGGAGGTCTTGCCGTGGTCCACGTGGCCCATGATGGTCACCACCGGGGGACGGGGGCGCAGGGACTCTTCCGGATCCGGGGTCTTGTCCACCAGGCCCAGCTCCACGTCCGCGTCCGAGACCCGGTGCGCGGTGTGACCGAACTCGGCGACCACCAGCTCGGCGGTGTCGGCATCGATGATCTGGTTGATCGTGGCCATCACGCCCATTTTCATCAGGCACTTGATCACGTTGGCACTGCGCTCCGCCATGCGGTTGGCGAGTTCCTGAACCGTGATGGCCTCGGGGATGGTCACGTCACGGGTGACGCGCTCCTGGGCCTGCTGCTCACCCTCGAGCTTGCGGCGCTCCTTCTGCTTGGCGCGCCGGACGGCGGCCATGGAGCGGGCCCGCTCGGCGAGCTCCTCGCCCGACAGGGCGGCCGAAATGGTCAGCTTGCCGCGACGCTTGGGCTCGACACGCTTCGTGGCGGCCGGAGCCTTCGGCGAGGGGGCACCCCGGCCAATGGTCTTCTTGGGACGGACGTCGTCCTCGTCCTCGTCGGCCGCGGCGCGGGCGCCGGGAACGGGCGGGGGAACGCGGGTCGCTCCCGGTCCGGGAACGGCAACCTCGGGCTCGGGCGTGACCCGGGCCTCGGGGGCGGCATCCACAACGGGTTCCGGAGCCGGCGGAGCGGCAGCGGCGGCCTCGGCGGCCAGACGCGCGTTGCGGGCCTCCTCCTCGGCGGCACGGCGGGCGTTCTCCTCCTGCTCGGCCTGGAGACGGGCGGCCGCGCGGGCCTCCTCCTCCTTGCGGGCAAGCTCCTCGGTGCGGCGGCGGGCCGCCTCCTCCAGCACGCGAAGACGGGTCTCCTGCTCGGTCACCGTCAGGCCGCCGTCCTTTCGGGGAGCGGACTTGCGGGCCGCCTGGGCCTGCATGGACCCGGAGTCACCGTTTCCGTCAGGCTTGGCGGCGCGGCGACGGCGCGCGGGCGTCTTGCTCTCAACGGTCACGTTGCGGGACTGCCCTTGTCCGAGAGTCTGGCGGACCTGGTTCTTCTGCCCACCAGACCGCTCGAGCGTCCCCCTGGACGAGAGCGAGAGCGGGGCTTTGCGGTCCTTGTCATTCGTCATGCGACTTGCCTTGTTCACTGTATCTGTCACCGGAATAACCGGCCGGTACTCTATACAACTCCGGGAACAGCCCGGCCAACTGGTTCGAAACGGGTTGCCCCGGTCTGCTCGCCGGCTTCACCCCGGGCTCCTGCGCACAGCACCGGCTGCAGGCCCGTTCTCGCCGGACTTACGTTTCCGCCTCCCGCCGTCCGGGCCTTGGCACACGCACCCCGGGACGCCGGAGATCCGACACCGCCTTTTCTAGCGCATTTTCAGGAGAAATGCGACCCCGCATGCGGGAAAGGCGTTCCAGATCGATTGCCAGGCCAGAGGCAAGGCCGCCCGGCATGACCGCAGCGTGAACCGCGTTGTCGCGTGCGAAGGCCCGTGCGAGGGCCTCCCGGTCCAGCGGCCGGAACACCGGAACGCCGAATTGGGCCGCATTCAGTTTCTTTCGCGCGTTTTCCGCCGCATCGAAGGCCTCGATCACGAATGCGGCGCCGCCCTTCTGGAGCACACCGCGCACCTTCTCGTAGCCGACGACCGCCTGTCCCGCCTTGCGCGCGAGACCCACCAGACGCAGGCAACGCTCCTCGAGAAGGGCGTCAACCCGCTCTGCCAGATCCTCGGGCACCGTGAGCGAACAGCGCGCAGCCTTTGGAAACACGCCTTTTCTTCGCGCCGTTTCTATCACATCCGGCGCGGGAGACAACCAGAATCCCCGACCGGGCAGCCGCCCGTCCACATCCGGGGTCACCACACGGTCCGGAGACACAACAAAGCGCAGCATTGCCTCTTTCGGACGCACCGACCGGGACAGGATACAGCGGCGTGAGGGGCCATCCGGTTCCGGAGTCGAAAGATCCGGCTCCCCGGAGTCTTCAGCGGGGCCCGCGGGAAGCGGGCTATCAATGGGCGGCACGGTCAGATCTTTGCTCCGGTTTCTCAGTCGTCAGTTCGGGAGTCGCCAGCGTCGTCGCTGCCGGTCTGCGCGTCGTCGTTCCCGGCGTCGCTGTCACCGGCCGTGTCCTCGCCGTCGAACCAGTGGGCGCGGGCGGCCATGATGATTTCCGAGGCCTCGCTCTCGCTCAGGGAGGGCACGATCTCGCACAGCTCGTCGGAGGCAAGGTCACCCAGGTCGTCGAGGGTGAGAACACCCCGCTCACCCAGAGCCACCAGGGAGGCGCCGCCCAGGCCGCTGACGCGGGCCAGGTCATCGCTCACGCCCAGGGCAACCCGGCGCGACTCGTCGCGGGCGTTGCGCTCCTCGACGAAGGACCGGGCCCGGTTCTGGAGCTCGGCGGCGACGTCGTCGTCAAAGCCCTCGATCTGGGTCAGCTCGGCCAGGTCGACGAACGCCACGTCCTCGACGTCGTAGAAGCCTTCCGTAACCAGAAGATGGGCAATCACGTCGTCCACATCCAGAGCCTCGATGAAGGCGCGGGTCCGGGCACGGACCTCCTCCTGACGGCGCTCGCTCTCGGTGGCCTCGGTCAGGATGTCGATATCCCAGCCGGTCAGCTTGTAGGCAAGGCGCACGTTCTGGCCGCGGCGCCCGATGGCCAGCGAGAGCTGGTCGTCCGGCACCACGATTTCCATGCGGTGCTTCTCCTCGTCCAGGATGACCTTGGTCACCTCGGCGGGGGCGAGCGCGTTCACCACAAAGGTGGCGGGGTCCTGGGACCACTGGATGATGTCAATCTTCTCGCCCTGGAGCTCGGCCACCACCGCCTGGACACGGGAGCCGCGCATACCCACGCAGGCGCCCACAGGATCAATGGCGTGGTCGTTCGAGAACACGGCCATCTTCGCCCGGGAGCCCGGGTCACGGGCCACGCCCTTGATCTCGATGATGCCGTCATAGATTTCCGGCACCTCCTGGGCAAACAGGCGGGCCATGAACTGCTCGTGGGTGCGGGACAGGAAAATCTGCGGGCCGCGGGTTTCCTGGCGGACGTCGGCGATGTAGGCCCGGACCCGGTCGCCCACACGGAACGCCTCGCGGGGGATGACCTCGTCGCGGCGCAGCAGGGCCTCGGCCCGGCCCAGATCCACAATGACGTTGCCGAACTCGACCCGCTTGACCAGGCCGTTGGCGATCTCGCCAAGACGGTCGCGGAACTCGTTGTACTGACGCTCGCGCTCGGCGTCGCGCACCTTCTGGACGATGACCTGCTTGGCGGTCTGGGCAGCGATGCGGCCGAAATCAATGGGGGGAAGGGGGTCCACCAGGTAGTCGCCGACCTCGGCCTCGGGGTTCTTGCGACGCGCCTGGGCGACGGTGACCTGGGTCAGCTCGTCCTCGACCTCGTCCACCACCTCGAGGTAGCGGGCCAGGCGGATTTCACCGGACTTCCGGTCGATACGGGCACGGATGTCGTGCTCGTAGCCGTACTTCGAGCGGCCGGCCTTCTGGATCGCCTGCTCCATGGCGTCGAAGACCTCTTCCCGGTCAATGCCCTTGTCGCGGGCCACCGTGTCGGCAACCTGAATCAGTTCCGGGCGGCTCATCCCAACGGTTCGTTCCATGCTCTCTATCCTGCCTGTCGTCGTTTCTGGTGTTCGTTGCCGGTTCAGCGTCCGGGGGCGGGGGTGGTGGCGTCGTTATCGTTATCGCCGTCGCCGTCCTCGTCCGTCGCATCGGGGTCCGTATCCCCGAACTCAGTGTCGTCGCAGTCGCCGTCCTCGAGCTCGAGCTCGTCGAACTCGATCTCGCCGCCCTCCACGTCGCCCGCGTCCGCGGCCGCCTGCTTGGAGGCCCTCAGGGCTTCCTCAATCAGGGCGTCGGTCATCAGGAGCTTGGCCTTGATGATGGCCCCGAAGGGAACAAGGCGGACGGGATCCTGGTCCTCGGGCGCGTCGGGCACCCGGATGGCGACCATGTCGGCCTCGTCGATTCCCTCGATCACGCCGCGGAAGCGCCGCTGGCCGTTGATCAGGCGGTCGGTCTCGATCCGGGCCTCGCGACCGGCGAAGCGCTCGTAGTCGCGGCGGCGGACCAGCGGACGGTCGAGGCCGGGGGAGCTGACCTCGAGGTCATAGGTTCCGGGAATGGGATCCTCCACGTCCAGCAGGGCGGACAGGGACCGGGAGATGGTCTCGCAGTCGGCGACGGTCATGGGGGCGCCGTCCTGGCGCTCGGCCATCACCTGGAGGGTGGTCCGGCCCGCGCCCTGGAGCGAGACGCGAACGATGTCGTATCCGAGATACTCCAGCGTCGGCGCGAGCAGTTTGTCGAGATGACCCATCACGATAGCGGGGACTCCTGAAAAGTACGGCACCCCGGACCGGATTGGTGTGTCATCCCCCGCGCGTCGGGCAAGGAATTCATGCAACAAAAAAGGCGGGCCTTCCGGCCCACCTTCCGGCACCGCGTGCTCTTTGAAGATGTGTTGCGCGTTTATAGGCGCTTTCCGCCGGGGACACAAGGAAATTCGAGTCCCCGGCCGGCGCGGGAGCCGGAAAACCGGCGCAGGCTCGGCCCCCGGGGGAGCCGGACCGGTCAGGCGAAACGGACCTCGACGATCTCGTAGGTCCGGGCGCCGCCGGGCGCGTTCACCTCGACGGATTCGCCAACCGAGCGGCCGATCACGGCCCGCGCGATGGGGGAGGCGAGCGAAATGCGGCCCGCCTTCAGGTCCGCCTCGTAGGGGCCGACGATCTGATAGGTGGCCTCCTCGTCGGTCTCGTCGTCCGCCAGCGTGACGATCGCGCCGAAGCGCACCATCGAGCCGCTGAACTTGGAAATGTCGATCACCTCGGCGCGGGAGATAACGTCCTCCAGCTCCTTGATCCGGCCCTCAATGAAACTCTGGCGCTCGCGCGCGGCATGATACTCGGCGTTCTCCGAGAGATCACCATGCTCGCGGGCCTCGGAGATCGCTGCGATCACCGCCGGACGCTCCTCCAGCTTGAGAGTTCTCAGCTCGTCCTCGAGAGTGCGGAACCCGGCCGCTGTCATGGGAACCTTTTCCATAAGTCCTCACCTGTATGTAACCCGGTCCGTCTCCCGGACGGCCTGCGGCTGGATGTGCCAAAGGCAAAACGCCTGCCCGAAGACAGGGCGCTTTGCCCGAAGGGTAACCGTATCAGTCCGGAGCGCCTGCAGGCCGCAGGCGCGGGCCGGTCTTACTTTTTCGGGAAGTAGTCCTGAAGCGGCGCTACTCCAAGGCGCCCCTCCCGGAGACCCGCGATGGCCTGGACCACCGCAGCAGAACCCGCAATCGTCGTGTAGTACGGGATATTGCGGATCAGGGCCGTGCGACGGATGTCAAAGCTGTCCTTGCGGGACTGTACACCGTCCGTCGTGTTCACCACCAGATCGATTTCGCCGCTCTTCATGGCGTCCACGCAGTGGGGGCGTCCCTCAAGAACCTTGTTCACCGAGCGGACCTCGAGACCGGCCTCCTTGAGGCAGGACGCGGTGCCGTGGGTTGCCATCAGCGCGAAGCCCATCTCGGTCAGGCTGCGGGCCACCGGAATGAGAGCGGCCTTGTCCGCGTCACGCACGGACAGGAACGCCGTGCCCGTGGACGGCAGCTTGACGCCCGCACCCAGCTGGGACTTGGCGTAGGCGAGGGCAAACGAGCGGTCGATGCCCATGACCTCGCCGGTGGATTTCATCTCGGGGCCCAGGATGGCGTCCACGCCCGGGAAGCGGACGAAGGGGAAGACCGCCTCCTTGACACAGACGTGCGAGACCTCGGGCTTGCCCAGATTGAACGAGGCAAGGGACTCGCCCGCCATGACCCGGGCGGCGATGCTGGCGGCGGGAACGCCGGTGGCCTTGGCCACGAAGGGCACCGTGCGGCTGGCGCGCGGGTTGACCTCCAGCAGGAAAATGGCGCCGTCCTTGATGGCGTACTGGACGTTCATCAGGCCACGGACCTTCAGGGCGCGGGCCAGGGACTCGGTCTGGCGGACGAGCTCGTCCACCACGGCGGGCTCCAGATCCTGCGGCGGCAGCGAGCACGCCGAGTCACCCGAGTGGATGCCGGCCTCCTCGATGTGGCGCATGATGCCCGCAACGCAGGTGGTCTCGCCGTCGGAGATGGCGTCCACGTCGATCTCGACGGCGCCGGCCAGGTAGTAGTCGATCAGAACCGGCTGGTCGCCCGAGGCCTGCATGGCGTCGGCCATGAACAGCTCAAGCTGCTCCTCGTCGTGGACGATCTGCATGGCGCGACCGCCCAGCACGTTCGAGGGCCGGAGCACCACCGGATAGCCGATCTGCCGGGCAACCTCGCGGGCCTCGTCCAGGTTCAGGGCCGTGCCGTTGGGCGGCTGGAGAAGGCCAAGCTCGTGCACCAGCGCCTGGAAGCGCTTGCGGTCCTCGGCCAGGTCAATGGCGTCGGGCGAGGTGCCCAGGACGGGGATGCCCGCCTGCTCCAGGTACGGAGCCAGCTTGAGGGGCGTCTGCCCGCCGTACTGGACGATACAGCCCAGCAGGGTGCCCTTCTTCATTTCGGTGCGGGCCAGCTCGATCACGTCCTCGGGGGTCAGCGGCTCGAAATAGAGGCGGTCCGAGGTGTCGTAGTCGGTGGAGACGGTCTCCGGGTTGCAGTTGACCATGATGGTCTCGTAGCCCGCCGCCGACAGGGCGTAGGCCGCGTGGACACAGCAGTAGTCGAACTCGATGCCCTGGCCGATGCGGTTCGGCCCGCCGCCCAGGATCATGACCTTCTTGCGGGAGGACACGTCGGCCTCGCACTCGGCGGGGTTCAGGCCGTCGCCCTCGTAGCAGGAATACAGGTAGGGCGTGCGCGAGGCGAACTCGGCGGCGCAGGTGTCGATGCGCTTGTAGACCGGGTGAACGTTCAGCACCTGGCGGCGGAACGAGACCTCCTTGAGGGTCTTTCCGGTCAGGCGGGACAGGCGCTCGTCCGAGAAGCCCATCTTCTTGAGGCGCAGCATCTCCATGGCGTCGCCCGGGAGCCCGTTGGCCCGGAGGTTGGCCTCCTCGTCCACGATTTCCTTGATCTGCTCCAGGAACCAGGGGTCGAAGTGGCTGACCGCCGCGACCTCTGGAATGGTCAGGCCCTGGCGGAAGGCCTGGGCGATCAGGCGCAGGCGGTCCGGGCACTGGCGGGACAGGGCCGCGCGCAGGATGTTCTTGCCGTCGGGGCCGGTGGAGCCGGGGACGTCGATCTCGTCCAGGCCCGAGAGCCCGGTGTCCATGGAGCGCAGGGCCTTCTGGAGGCTCTCCTGGAAGGTGCGGCCGATGGCCATGGCCTCGCCCACCGACTTCATGGAGGAGTTCAGAAGCGCCTCAGCGTCCGGGAACTTCTCGAAGGTGAAGCGGGGGATCTTGGTGACCACGTAGTCAATGACCGGCTCGAACGAGGCCGGGGTCACGCCGGTGATGTCGTTCTTGAGCTCGTCCAGGGTGTAGCCCACCGCCAGCTTGGCCGCGATCTTGGCAATCGGGAAGCCCGTGGCCTTGGAGGCCAGCGCCGACGACCGGGACACGCGCGGGTTCATCTCGATGACCACCAGGCGCCCGTCCTTCGGGTTGACCGCGAACTGGACGTTGGAGCCGCCCGTATCCACGCCGATCTCGCGCAGCACCGCAAACGAGGCGTCGCGCATGATCTGGTACTCTTTGTCGGTCATGGTCAGGGCCGGGGCGACGGTGATGGAGTCCCCCGTGTGCACGCCCATGGGATCGACGTTCTCGATGGAGCACACGATGATGCAGTTGTCCGCGCGGTCGCGGATCACCTCCATCTCGAATTCCTTCCAGCCCAGGACGCTTTCCTCGACCAGGATCTGGTGAACCGGCGAGGCGTCGAGACCGCTCTTGACGATCTCCTCGTATTCGGCCCGGTTGTAGGCAATGCCGCCGCCCTGCCCGCCCAGGGTGAACGAGGGGCGGATAATCACCGGCAGGCCGATCTCCTCGAGGGCGGTCTGGCCTTCCTCGATCGAGTGCACCAGCGCCGAGCGCGGGCACTCCAGACCGATCTTCTGCATGGCGTCACGGAACAGCTGCCGGTCCTCGGCCTTGGCGATCACGTCCTTCTTGGCGGCGATCATCTCGACGCCGTACTTCTCGAGGGTGCCGCGCTCGGCCAGGGCCATGGCGGTGTTCAGCGCCGTCTGACCGCCCATGGTGGGCAGGAGCGCGTCGGGGCGCTCGCGCTCGATGATCCGCTCCACCACCTCGGGGGTGATGGGCTCGATGTAGGTGGCGTCCGCCATGTCCGGATCGGTCATGATGGTGGCCGGGTTGGAGTTCACCAGGATGACCCGGTAGCCTTCCTCGCGGAGGGCCTTGCACGCCTGCGCGCCCGAATAGTCGAACTCGCACGCCTGGCCGATGACGATGGGGCCGGCGCCGATAATCAGAATGCTTTTTATGTCCGTGCGTTTGGGCATGGGAGTCTCTCCGGAGGGAGCAAGGGTCGCGCAGGGGAGCGGGAAACCGGGGCAGGGCGAAAGGGAGCGGGGCGTCAGGCCGCCAGCAGATCCGCAAAACGGCGGAACAGGTGGTGGCTGTCTCCGGGCCCGGGGGAGGCCTCCGGATGGTACTGGACCGAGAACACGGGCTTGCCCTCGACCGCCAGCCCCTCAAGGACGCCGTCGAAGAGCGAGGTGTGGGTTTCCACCACGCCCGCCGGGAGCGTGGCGCGGTCCACAACAAAGCCGTGGTTCATGGACGTGATCTCGACACGGCCCGTGGTCAGATCCTTGACCGGGTGGTTCGCACCGCGGTGACCGAGCTCCATCTTGACGGTCTTCGCGCCAAGGGCCAGGGCCAGAAGCTGGTGCCCGAGGCACACGCCCATCAGGGGCTTGCCCGAGGCCAGAAGCTCGCGGATCACCGGAGCCGCATGGACCGCCGTCGCCGCGGGATCGCCCGGGCCGCTGGACAGGACAATGCCGTCCGGATTGAGGGCCAGGATGTCCGCCGCCGGGGTCGTGCAGGGAACCACCGTCACCCGGCACCCCAGGGACGCCAGGCTGCGCAGCATGTTGCGCTTCACACCGTAGTCCACGACCACCACGTGGTGACGCGGGGACTCAAGACGCCCGTAACCGCCGTCCTTCCAGGACCACAGGGTCTGGTCCCAGGTGTAGGACTCGCGGGTGGACACCGCGCTGGCCAGATCCAGGCCCGCAAGGCCGGACCAGGACCGGGCCCGGGCAAACAGGGCATCCGGGTCGAAGACGCCGTCGGGATTGTGGGCCAGGACACCGCACAGGGCCCCCTTGGTGCGGATGCGCGCGGTCAGGGCCCGGGTGTCAACGCCGCACAGGGCGACAATGCCGCGGGAGACCAGCCAGTCATTCAGGGACACCGTGGCCCGCCAGTTGGAGGGCGTGGTCAGGGCCGCACGGAACACCGCGCCACGGACGGCGGGAACGTCCGCCTCCATGTCCTCGGGGTTCGCGCCGGTGCCTCCCGCGTGGGGGAAACAGAAGGTGAGGATCTGGCTGTGATAGGACGGGTCCGTCAGGATTTCCTGACAGCCGCTCATGGCGGTGTTGAAACAGACCTCGCCAACGACCTCTCCCGAAGCCCCAGCTCCCCGTCCCCAGACCAAAGTCCCGTCCTCGAGGGCGAGAACAGCCGTGGCACCGGGCGGGCGGGGGAAACGGTCCGGCCCCTCCGAGCGGGGGTCGGTGTCGTTGGACGTGTGATCTGTCATCTGCGGGTCTCCAGCGTTGCGAGGACAAGGCGCGCTCGCACAAAAAAGCCCCAAGGCGACAAAAGGTCGCTTGGCGGCGGTGTTTATCTAGGGCATCGGGGGCGGGAAGTCAACCCTGGACAAAAACATAAAAACTATTTCACTTCAAGACATTACGGCAAAAAGTCCGCGAGCGGAGCGCGAAAAAAACCTGCCGCGCCGTCCAGGCGTACACAGGTGCGGGCGACGGCCCCGAACCGACCCCCGCCGGGCCTTTCCTTCCGGGACGCGTCCGTGTAGGATGGTTCCTTTTTCACCCGCCCTGCCCCACAAAAAACCAACTGCGGAGCCCGTCCTCATGCTGAGAGAGACCCTTAAAGACGCCATGAACGATGCCATGCGCCAGAAGAGCCAGTGCGCACTGTCCACGATCCGCCTGATTCTGGCGGCCGTCAAGGACAGGGACATCCAGGCCCGCACGGACGGGCGGCCGGACGGCATCACGGACGAGGAGATCTTGTCCCTTCTCCAGTCCATGGTCAAGCAGCGCAGAGATTCGATCACGCTTTACGAGCAGGGCGGGCGTCTGGAGCTTGCCGAGCAGGAGCAAAACGAGATCCGCGTCATCGAGCGCTTCCTCCCCGCGCAGATGAGCCCGGCCGAGGTCGAGGCGGGCATCAGCGCCGTCATTGACGAGATCGGTGCCACCGGCCTCAAGGACATGGGCCGGGTCATGGCCAGCCTGAAGGAGCGCTTCGCCGGACGCATGGACTTCGGCAAGGCCTCCGGGCTCGTCAAGGCCCGCCTGTCCTGACCCCCTGACACGCCGCCTCCCTGACACGCCGCCTCCCTGACACGCCACCCCCTGACACGCCCGGGCCTCCCCATGTCCATTCCCGACTCCTTCCGCGATGAACTGCGCGCGCGCCTGCCCCTGTCCAAGGTGGTGGGCCGCCGCGTGGCGCTTGTGCGCAAGGGCCGGGACTACATGGGCCTGTGCCCGTTCCACAACGAGAAGAGCCCCTCGTTCAAGGTGGACGACGACAAGGGGTACTACCACTGCTTCGGCTGCGGGGCCCACGGCGACATCTTCTCGTTCGAGATGCAGATCGGCGGCGTGTCCTTTCCCGAGGCCGTCGAGCGCCTGGCCCACGAGGCCGGCATGGAGGTGCCCAAGGCCACCCCCAGGGAGCGGGAGAGCGCCCGCAAGCGGGCCTCCGCCCGGGAGGTGCTGGAAACCGCCTGCGTCTTCTTCGAGCGCAGCCTGCGCATGCCCGAGGGCCGCGCCGCCCTCGAGTACCTGCACAACCGGGGCCTGGACGACGACACCATCCGGCAGTTCCGCCTGGGCTACGCCCCGCCGGGGGGCGCGCTCAAGGCATTCCTCACCGGCCAGGGGGTCGAGGAACCCTTCCTTGTCGACCTGGGCCTGGCGGGCCGCCCCAGGGAGGGCGAGCGGGGCCGCACCTATGACATCTTCCGCGACCGGGTGATTTTTCCCATCACGGACAACGCGGGGCGGCCGGTGGCCTTCGGCGGACGCGCCCTCGGGGATTCGGGGCCCAAGTACCTGAACTCGCCCGAGACCGAGTGGTTCCAGAAGGGCCGGATGCTCTACAACCTGGCCACGGCCCGGGAGGCGGCCCGCACCAGCGGAACCCTCATCGTGGCCGAGGGCTACATGGACGTGATCGCCTTCGCCCGGGCGGGCTTCCCCTGGGCGGTGGCGCCCCTGGGCACCGCCCTGACCACGGGCCAGATGGAGCTGCTCTGGCGCAGCGGCCCCGAGCCCGTCTTGTGCTTCGACGGCGACACCGCCGGACAGCGGGCGGCCGGAAAAGCCCTGGACAACGCCCTGCCGCTTCTGGCCCCGGACCAGTACCTGCGATTCGCCCTCCTGCCCCCCGGCATGGACCCGGACGACCTGTCCCGGCTCCCGGACGGGGCGGAGCGGCTGGGACGGCTCCTTGAGGGAGCCCTGTCGTCGTCGGCCATGGCCTGGGAGACCCTGGCCCGTGGCCGCCAGCTCGCCCGGGCCGAGGATCGGGCCAGCCTGGAAAATGATATCGACGTGCTGTGCGCCCGCATCGAGAACACCATCGTGCGGGGCCACTTCCGCTCGGACCTGAGATCCCGGTTCTTCGAGGCCACGCGCCAGGAACGCCAGCGCTCCGCGCCGCCGCGCCCCGGTCCGGGACGGGCTCCGGGCCGCCCGGCCCCGCCGGTGCCCTCCCTGCCCCTGCCCCCGCTGCGCTCGGCCTCGACCGTGCGGGAAAGCCTGCTGATCGGGCTGCTTCTGCGCGCCCCCTCGCTGGTCGACCACGTGGGCGAGCGCCTCGGTTCCCTCACCTTTCGAAATCCGGGCCTTGACAAACTTCGACGGGCAGTCCTTATTCACCTGTCCTCGCAGACTCTGCTTGACACCCGGGCGCTTCGTGACCATCTCAGCCATGTAGGACTGGACGGACAGGTCACGGCCGTTATGGCGGCGACTGCTCCGGAACTCGCGCGGTTTTCCGATGCCTGCGGCCCCACGGGCCCGCGGGCTGACGCGTCTGGCGAAACGCCGGGCGATGGCACGGAAGCCGGAGGAAGCGATGTGTATCACTGCCAGGCCCTGCGCGCCTTTTGGGACGACATTTATGAAATGCACGGCCGTGACGCGCTCTTTGAGGATGTTCGGATCGAGATGGAGAGAGTTAAGAAAGACTGGTCTCCCGAAACCCTTGACCGTCTTATGACCGTCAAGGCCTCCGACCCTGCCGTAAGCCCGAAAGACCCGGGAGGCTCGCCCGGAAACCGGACATCGGGGTCCAGCACCCCCTGATCCGGATAAAGACTGTACCGGAAATCCCCGCTTGATGAACTCACGGCACGCCCCCCGGGGCCGCCGTCCCCACTGATGAAGGAAGACGACCCATGGCCACCAAAGTCGCCGGCCCGGCCGAAGCCCGCCAGACCCGAGAGGATGACGCCGCTGAAGGCCCGCTTCTGGACTCCCTGAATGCCAACGTGCGCAAGCTGATCGCGCGGGGCAAGGAGCGGGGATATATCACCTATGACGAACTGAACGAGGCCCTGCCGCCGGATGACCTGTCCTCTGAACAGATCGAGGACACCATGGCGCAGATTTCCGAGATGGGGATCAACTTCATCGAGGCCGAGGAGGAGGCCGAGTCCTTCTCCCAGGCCTCGAATGACGATGACGAGGAGCCGGAATCCCGCGAGCTCACCGTGCAGGGCAACGTGAGCGAGGACGAGGTCGGCCGCACCGATGACCCGGTCCGCATGTACCTGCGCGAGATGGGCTCGGTGGAGCTGCTGTCCCGCGAGGGCGAGATCGCCATCTCCAAGCGCATCGAGGCCGGGCGCGAGATGATGATCGGCGGCATCTGTGAAAGCCCGCTGACCATCCGGGCCCTGCTGCGATGGCACGACGAGCTGATCGACGAGCGCATGCTCCTGCGCGACATCATCGACCTGGACGCCACCTACGGCGCGGGCGCCGTGGTGCCCGAGGACGAGGAGGGCATGGACGAGATCGACGAGGACGCCGAGCCCGCCGCGCGCAAGTCGGACAGTGAGGGTGAGGAAGAGGACGAGGAGGCCGAGGACGGCGTCCCCGGCGCGGGAGAGGATGACCCGGAGGTCAACGTCCCGCTGGCCGCCATGGAGCAGGAGCTCATGCCCCGGGTGCTGGCCACCTTCGAGGAAATCGCCAGCACCTACGAGAAGCTGAAGAAGGTTCAGGAGCAGCGCCTCGCCGCCCTGGCCAAGGGCGAGCCCCCGGGAAGCCCGATCGAGAAGAAGTACGAGAAGCTGCGCCAGGAACTGGTGAAGCTGATGGACGACGTGCACCTGAACCCGGCACGGATCGAGCAGCTGGTCGAGCAGCTGGCCGCCCTGAACAAGAAGCTCATGACCCTCGAGGGGCGCCTGGTGCGCCTGGCCGAGCGCGCGAAGATCAAGCGCCCCGACTTCCTGACCAAGTACATGGGCCGCGAGGTCGACCCCACCTGGATTGACGACATCGCCCGCCTGCCCGGCAAGAACTGGGCGGAGTTCCTGTCGCGCTACGGCGCCGACGTGCTGGAGATCCGGGGCGAGATCGCCGACCTGTCCGAGACCGCCGCCCTGCCCATTCCCGAGTTCCGCCGCGTGGTCTCCACCGTCCAGAAGGGCGAGCGCGAGGCCTCCCGCGCCAAGAAGGAAATGATCGAGGCCAACCTGCGCCTGGTCATCTCCATCGCCAAAAAGTACACCAACCGCGGCCTCCAGTTCCTGGACCTGATCCAGGAGGGCAACATCGGCCTGATGAAGGCCGTGGACAAGTTCGAGTACCGCCGCGGCTACAAGTTCTCCACCTACGCCACCTGGTGGATCCGGCAGGCCATCACCCGCTCCATCGCGGACCAGGCCCGGACCATCCGCATTCCGGTCCACATGATCGAGACCATCAACAAGCTGGTGCGCACCTCGCGCCAGATGCTTCACGAGATCGGCCGGGAGCCCACGCCGGAGGAACTGGCGGAAAAGCTCCAGATGCCCCTGGAGAAGGTCCGCAAGGTTCTGAAGATCGCCAAGGAGCCCATCAGCCTCGAGACGCCCATCGGCGACGAGGAGGACAGCCACCTGGGCGACTTCATCGAGGACAAGAACGCCGTCCAGCCGCTGGACGCCGCCATCAACGCCAACCTGCGCGAGGCCTGCACCCGCGTGCTCGCCTCCCTGACCCCCCGCGAGGAGCGGGTTCTGCGCATGCGCTTTGGCATCGGCATGAACACGGACCACACCCTGGAAGAGGTCGGGCAGCAGTTCTCGGTCACCCGCGAGCGTATCCGTCAGATCGAGGCCAAGGCCCTGCGCAAGCTGAAGCACCCGTCGCGCTCGCGCAAGCTCCGCAGCTTCCTGGACGGCTGACGCCCCAAAGGACGGGGCGCCAGCGCCCGGACCCGGCTCCGAGCTCACGAGCCATCGGGACAGAGAAGCCGGCCGGCAGGCAGCAGGCAGATACAGACAGGGCTCACGGCCCGAAACGAGAAAAACCCGGGACAGGACTGTCCCGGGTTTTTTGGTGTGCGGATGCGGCAGGGGCAAGGACCGGGCCCCGACAGCCGGGGCACGCGGATCCGTCCCGGGGCTAGCCCTCGGCGTTCAGGCGATCGCGCAGGCGCATCAGGATTTCCCCCAGCCGGTTCTGACCGCTGCCGTCGCCGCCGTCGCCCCAGTAGGCGTCTCCCTTGGTGTGCTTGACCAGTCGGCGGGTTCCGGTGTCCCGCAGCTTCTGCGCGATATCCGGATGCTGGCGGAACTTCTCCGCAACGACCCGCTCCATGATGGAATCCCGGACCTGGTCCCAGTCGGCGCGCAGGGGGCGGGTGCGCTCACGCCCCATGATCGCGGCCTGGAGGGCGGACTCCGCCTGCCTCACCTCGTCCTCATCGGGCGTGCCCAGGAACTTCTGGGCCTGATAGTAGTGCTCCACCGTCGGCCAGTGCTTGCCGTCGAGATGAAGGGCGTACTCGGAGAAATTGGACAGGAAATCGTAGGGGTCTCCCACCCGGTAAAACATCACCGGTTCATCACCGTTCGTCATCGGATCTTTCCTCCTGTTGTCCGTTGTTTCCGTCACGACGCACGCGCCGGAGCCCACACCGGGCGCCCGGGCCGGGCTGCTGACCCGGGCCCTGCGGACGGTGCCCGCCCCGGGATCCGGGCACGGGCCGGCCGGCCGCGCGTCGGGAAAAATGTAGCAGACTCCGGAGGTAAAACTTACGGCATTTTTGGGGATTTCGCGAACGCGACGCAAAATCCATCCAATCCGTCCGCCCCCCGGGCGCCAGCACGACGCGGCGCGACGCTGGTCGGGCCAAACCGTGTGAGCATTGGGGAGAGACATCACGCCCCCCCAAACGCAACGACCCGGGCGCTGGTGCGCCCGGGCCGCTCATGGGTCAGGTCAGTGGGGTCGATCAGGCGCCGCGCAGGGTGCCGCCGGTGGCCTCTTGGACCGCGGCGACGACCTTCTGGGACACCGCCTCGATATCCGCCTCGGTCAGGGTCGCATCCCGGGGCTGAAGGGTCACGGACACCGCGAGCGACTTGCGCCCCGGCTCCATGCCCGTGCCCTGGTAGACGTCGAACACTGCCGCATCGACAATCAGCTCCCGGTCCGCCTTGCGGGCGGCCGCCAGGACGCTCTCGGCGGGGACCGAGGCGTCCAGAACGAACGCGAAGTCCCGGCTGACCGGCTGGAACGCCGACAGGGCCAGAGCCGGGCGGGCCTTGCCCGGGCGCGCCTTGGGCAGGGGCAGAAGATCAAGATTGATCTCGGCACCCACCACCGGACCGCGCACGTCCAGACGCTCCAGCGTCGCCGGATGGATCTCGCCGAACACCGCGAGAACCGCCTTGCCCAGACGCACCCGGGCCGACCGGCCGGGGTGGAACCACTCGGGCGCATCGGCGCTGAGCTGAAGGCTGGACACGGGAACCCCGACCGCCTCGAGAACCGCAAACAGGTCCGCCTTGATGTCGTACGCCGACACCGGACGGGCCGCCGCCTGCCAGGTGCGGGGGCCGTCGTTGCCCGCGCGCACAAACGCCGCCGACAGGAACTGCTCTCCCGGCTCGCCGCCATGGAACGCCGGACCGACCTCGAACAGGCCCAGGTCCGGGTAGCCCCGGGTGGCGTTGCGGCCGCACGCGGCAATCAGGTTCGGCAGCCCCGACGGACGCATGGTGTCCAGGTCCGCGCTGATGGGATTGGCCAGGACCAGGGAGTCCGGCACACCGCCAAAGGCATCGGCCCAGTCCCGGGGCAGGAAGGACCAGGTCACCGCCTCGTACAGCCCGCGGGAGGCCAGCAGGCGCTTGACCGTGACCATGCGCTTTTGCGCCGGCGTCAGAACCGGAGCGGGCATGGGCGGGCGGGGCAGCGGCACGCAGGGCACGTTGTCGTACCCGTGCAGACGGACGATCTCCTCGATCAGGTCCGCCTCGATGTTCAGGTCCACACGCCAGGACGGGGGGCTGGCCTCCAGGGTGTCGCCGCCCGTGTCCGTGACGCGGCAGCCCAGGGCCTCCAGCATGGCGACCATGCGGGCGCGCTCGACGCGGATGCCACCGATGGCCTCCACCCGGGCCACGCGAAGGGAGATGGTCCGCTCCCAGCGGGGCGACGTCCCGGCCATCACGATGTCACTGACCTCGCCGCCGCAAAGATCCAGGATCAGGCGGGTGGCCACGTCGATACCGGTCGGAGCGTTTTCCGGATCCACACCGCGCTCGAAGCGATAGCGGGCGTCCGATTCCATGCCCAGGGTGCGGCCGGTCCGGGCAATGCTGTCGGGACGGAAGTAGGCCGATTCCAGGAACACATTGACCGTGTCCTCGGAGCAGCCGGTGTCCTCGCCCCCCATGACGCCCGCAACGGACAGGGCCCTGTCCTGGTCGGCAATCACCACCATGAACGGCTGGAGCCGGGGCTCGGTGCCGTCCAGGGCCACAAGGGTCTCGTCCGCGGACGCGTAGCGGACCCGGATGTCACCGGAGAGGCGGTCGGCGTCAAAGACGTGAAGGGGCCGGGCCCGGTCCAGGTTCACCAGGTTGGTGATGTCCACCAGGGCGTTGATGGGACGCAGGCCCACGGCCTCCAGACGCTCCCGGAGCCACAGGGGGCTGGGCCCGTTCTTCACGCCGCGGAAGTAGCGGCCCAGGAACTGGGCGCAATCCCCGCTCTCGCGGACGTCGTGATCAATGGAGACCCCAACAGGCGAAGCAAAGGTGCCCGTAACCGGCGCCACCGGATCGGGCTTCAGGGTGCCCAGGCCCGAGGCCGCCAGATCCCGCGCGATGCCGCGCACGCCCAGGGCATCGGCCCGGTTCGGGGTGACGGAAATGTCAATCACCGGCTCCACGTTCAGGACGCTGGCAAGGGGCGCACCGGTGGGGGCGTCATCCGCCAGCTCCATGATGCCGTCATGGTCGGCTCCCAGGCACAGCTCCCGGGAGGAGCAGATCATGCCCAGGCTTTCCTCGCCCCGGATCTTGCCCTTCTTCAGCTTGTCGCCGCTGACGGGGACCACCGTGCCCACCCGGGCGAAGGCCACCTTCAGGCCCGTGCGCACGTTGGGGGCGCCGCAGACCACGGGCAGAACCTCGGTCCCCGTGTCCACCTTGCAGACCCGCAGGCGGTCGGCGTTGGGGTGGGGTCCGGCCTCGAGCACGTGCCCGACGATGAAGTCCTTCAGCGCCTCGGAGGGGTCGTCAACGGACTCCACCTCGAGGCCCAGGGAGGTCAGGCGCTCGGCGATTGCGGCGGCCCCGGCGTCCGTGTCCAGGTGCTCTTTCAGCCAGCCAAGGGTGAATTTCATCGGGAGAGCCCTCCTTGCACCGTCGGCACGTCCAGCGCCGAGAAACCGTAATGACGCAGCCAGCGCAGGTCGCTTTCAAAGAACGTGCGCAGATCGGGAATGCCGTACTTCAGCATGGCAATGCGCTCGAGGCCCATGCCGAACGCGAAGCCCTGGACCTCCTCGGGGTCGTAGCCCGCCGAGCGCAGCACGTTGGGGTGCACCATGCCGCAGCCCAGGATTTCCAGCCACGAGTCGCCCGCGCCGATTTTCAGGGTGCCGTCCTTGCGGGAGCACCCGATATCCACCTCGGCCGAGGGCTCGGTGAACGGGAAGAACGAGGGACGGAAACGCATGGGAATGGCGTCCACCTCGAAATAGGCCTCGACGAACTCCTGAAGGCAGCCCTTCAGGTGGCCGAAGTGGGTAGCCTTGTCGATGACCAGACCCTCGAACTGGTGGAACATGGGGGTGTGGGTCATGTCGGAGTCGCAGCGGTACGTGCGCCCGGGGATCAGGATCCGCAGGGGCGGCTTGCGGGCCTTCATGGTCCGGATCTGCACCGGCGAGGTGTGGGTGCGCAGCAGGTGGCGGGTGCCGTCCTCGCGCTCCGGCAGGAAGAAGGTGTCGTGCATCTCCCGGGCCGGGTGGCCGGGCGGGAAGTTGAGGGCCGTGAAGTTGTGGAAGTCGTCCTCCACGTCCGGACCCTCGGCCACGTCGAAGCCCATCTGGGCAAAGATGGCCACGACCTCCTCCCAGGTCTGGGAGACCGGGTGGATGGCGCCGCGGCTTTCCGGACGAACCGGAAGCGTCATGTCCAGGCGCTCGGCCTCAAGACGGGTGTCCAGGGCCGCGCGGGCCAGGACGGTCTTGCGGGCGTCGAGGGCCTCGGCCACCTCGTCCTTGATGACGTTGAGCGCCTGCCCGGCCTGCCTGCGGGCCTCCGGATCCATGCCCCCAAGCGACTTCATGAGAGCCGTGATGCTCCCCTTTTTCCCGAGGGCGGCGACGCGCAGGCTTTCCAGCGTGTCGAGCGTGTCGGCGTCCCCTATGGCGCGAAGAAGATCGTCGCGCAGCACGTTCGCGTTTTCCAGACCGTCCATCGTTCTTCCATTCCAGCCAGAATAAAAAAGCGGGGGTCGCTCCCGTGGCGACCCCCGCTTGTGCGTGTTCCTGTACCGTCCGCGGTGCCTGGCAGGGCCAGTCCGCCGGTCCGGTCTCATGAGGCGCCCGAAGGGCCTCGGGAGCGCAGCAGGTTACTTGAGCGCGTCCTGGGCCTGCTTCACGAGCGTGGCGAAGACCTCGGGCTCGCGGACAGCCAGATCGGCAAGGATCTTGCGGTCGAGCTCGATGCCAGCCTTGTTCAGGCCGTCAATGAAGCGCGAGTAGGTCAGGCCGTGCAGGCGGGCACCGGCGTTGATGCGCTGGATCCACAGGGCGCGGAAGTCGCGCTTCTTGTTGCGGCGGTCGCGGTACGCATACTGAAGGCTCTTCTCAACCTTCTCGATGGCAACGCGGTAGCAGGTGGAGTTGCGTCCCCGGAACCCTTTGGCAAGGTCGAGGATCTTCTTGTGACGAGCGTGGTTCGTCTTGGCGTTTTTGACGCGAGACATGGTCTTGGTTCCTTAAGCTGTCGTCCAGAAAGCTCCCGAGGGAGACACTTCAGGCGTAGGGCAGATATTTCTTGACGATACGGGCATCACAATCCTTCAGAATGAAGGTGCCGCGTGCCTGGCGCTTCATCTTGGTACCCTTGTTCGACAGAAGGTGGCTCTTGTAGCCGACCTTGACCTTGACCTTGCCGGTGCCGGTAAGGCTGAAGCGCTTTTTTGCGGCGCTTTTCGTCTTCATCTTGGGCATTTCGGATTCCCTGATAACGGCGGATAACCCGCCTGGTTCCAGAACATGGGGCGACTGGGCATGCCCAAGGCACAGAACTGCGCCTTTTTCGCCGCGCCACCCGTTTTTTGCGAAGGGCGGTTTATACAACTGATCCGCCGCGGACGCAAGACCTCAATCGGGACAGAGGGGCGCTGGCCGGATCCACCGGGCACGGCCTGGGCGCCGGACACGATTGGGGCACCGGGGAGCAAGCCCCGGATCGAACGCAGCGAGCCCTGACAGGGCGGGAGTGCCCCGCTGTCGGGACGCCCTTCGTGAACAACACACGACGTTAGCGTTGCAATGCCAACATTACTCAACCAAATACTCAAACGAATACTAAGACCAGTAGTCAGGGTCCACGCGGCGAATCCCCGCCCCCGAGGCCACGGCAACTCAAGAGGGAAATTACCAGAGAATGGAGTATATTCGATGTAAAAATTGGAACTCAAATCCTTCCAGAGCGTCAAAACCCTTACGGGCTATGCGTTTACATTACAAACCCGCTGGACATTCACGGTACGCTCGTGTCTAAATGACACGGTACGGTTCGAGACGAAACCGATGGAAAAACGGGGATTAGAGGTTCACATGAAAAAAGAAGAGACTAACCGTACACGCGCCTATACCAGTAACAATCCGGATCCGATTGACGTCGAGGTTGGTCGCCGACTGAGAGCGCGGCGAAAAGTGCTCGCCTTGAGCCAACAGCAGCTTGCGGACACCGTTGGCATTACCTTTCAGCAGGTCCAAAAATACGAGCGCGGACTCAATCGCCTGAGCGCGAGCCGGATCTGGCACTTCTCCTGTATTATGGGCGTCTCTATCGACTACTTCTTCGACGATATGGAGGGTGTCGACATCAACCGCGCCGTACCTCGGGCGCAGAGAGACGCCGAGAAACTGTCCTTCATCTCGGGGGTGGACGACCCGGCCTCGCGGGCGGATACCCTGGAGCTGTGTAACGCGTTCTGGTCTGCGCCTCCCAGGGCGCGTCAGGGGTTTGTTGACTTCATCACGATCTGCGCCGACGAGGAGGAGGCGACAAAGGCCGCCCGCCAGACCCGGAACACATTCCCGGCGGATCAGGGAGGAGCGGCAAAGGAAGCCTCCAGCGAGACCCCGGGCACAGGCCCGGAGGACGAAGGCGACTTCTGGAGCGCCATACTGCCCCGGCGCAAGGACTGAACCGGCCGGCGCCCAACCGCATCGCAAGCGGCCCGCACGGCCGGGCTCTCCGGGGTCAGGCCGGTTTTGAGGGCAGGAACACCGTGTCGGGCAACTCGCCGATGGACCGAACCAGCCGCCCCATCAGGGCCCGCAACGCCTTCAGCGACGGAAGGGCGGTGTGGTCGCTCTCCACCATATAGAGCTTTCGCGCCAGTTCGATCTGGATGGCGTGGACCCCCTGGCCGGGAGCCCCATAGAAGCTGGTGGTGTGGCCGCCCGCGTAGGGCGTGTTGCGCACGACCGACAGCCCCGCGCGGGTCAGGAAGCTCTCGATATGAGCCGTCAGGTCCGGACAGCAGGACCGGCCGTGCCGGTCGCCAAGGACGATGTCCGGCGTTGGCCCCTCCTCCCAGGTCGGCATGGAGTGGCCGTCCACCAGAATGCAGTACCCGAAGCGCAGGATAGTCCGGTCAATCAGGGAGACCAGACACTGGTGATAAGGGCGATAGAGGGCCTCGATCCGGTTCTCGGCGTCGGAGAATGTCAGCTTTTCCGAATAGATCTCCGTTCCCTCGGAGACCTCCCGGGCAATGGTCCCGAGACCGGCGGCGACCCGGGGGCTCGCCGTATTGACGTAGCGGGGCAGGTCTCCGAAGAACATGGTCGGGTCCAGCTCGTAGGGCTCCCGGTTCAGGTCCAGATAGGCCCGGGAGTAGACCGCGCTCAGCAGGGGAACCCCCACCGAGGGCGCGTCGCCGAACAGGTCGTCAACAAAGGAGTCCTCGGAACGCCTGAGGGTCTCGGCGTCCAGGCGGGTCTGCTCGAGAAAGTGCCCGGGGAACAGGGTGCCCGAATGGGGCGAGGCCACAACAACCGGCAGGGTCTGGCGATCGGGCTCGCTCAGACGAAACGGGGCTTCAAAAGGGCTGCTACAGTTGATGTCCACGTCCATGCCCTCAGTATAAAATGACTTCGGGGAACCCGCCAGCGACCGGAGCCACCGGGGAATATCCCGAGAATCCGCCACCCACACCCCGGCAGGTGGAAGGATGGTTTACGAGTCATGGCCGGGTCAAGCCCAAAGACCGGACTGAGCCGAAGTTGCAATCATTGCGATCAAACAGGGGGACAGGCACCCCGAAACAGGGCGTTTTGGGGTCGATAGAACACCTCTGGGATGGGAAACCCGGACCCCGGCACCGCGTCCGGCCGGAGGGTGCGTGATGCCCGGCGCGGGTCCGTCCGTGGCGCAGATCCATGCAGCCCATGCAGAGCCCGGCCCCGTGGCGGCGGATGCGTCCGAAACCGTGTGGGAGGGGAGGCCCGGCGCCCAAATGAAATCCTCCGTCACGGAACGCGCCCCCAGGCGGAGTCCCCGGACAGCGGACGCAGGATGCCCGGCGCGGGGCGTCCCTCTCCGGGTCGGCCGACACAGGGGCACAGGCGCCAGGACCTGTCCGGCGCGGGTCCGCCCATGGCCCAGCCCCATGCGGCCCATGCAGAGCCCGGCCCCGGGCAAATGGTACGGGCAATGGTACGGGCAACGGTAAAGGACGGGGAACGAGATCGGCCGGCCCGGGCTCAGGATCCGGGCAACTCCTCGACCACCGAGGTGCCCGTCTGCCGGTCCCCGTCCAGCCACTGCCAGCTCTCGTGAAGACGGATGCGCCCGTCCGGAAGGATCTCGGGCCGGGACACACAGCGGCCGATGCGCACCTCCCGTGCCCGGTTCAGGTGCTGGTAGTGGAACTCCAGGCCACCATCCGGGAGGACCAGACCAATCATGGTCCCCCGGAGCACATCCCCTCCGGCATAGTCGGCCCGAAGGATATCGCCGTCCTGGAAATAGTGGAAAACGGTCTGGTCCGAGACCTCGCCGGTCTCGCTGTTGGACACACCGCAAAAGCGGCGGCCGTCATAGCTCAGCGCAAACGTCATGACCCTGCTCCCAAACACGAGGGGGATACGGGAAGCATACCAGCCGGACAAAAAAGAGTCCCGCACACCGGGACGCGCGCGGGACTGGAAATTTCTGAGGGGGACCGGGCCCCCAACCTTGAGAATCGGCGCCAGACCCCGAACCGGCTGTCCGGTTCCGGGTCTCCATCTCTGCCGCCGATCACACTCGGCCCGCGCTGGGGGCGGGACGGACGGCTCAACCCTTGTGGATGCAATCCACCGGGCAGACCGGAACGCACTGGGGCTCGTCGAAGTGGCCCTTGCACTCGGTGCACTTGGCGGGGTCGATCACGAACGTCGGGTCACCCTGGGAAATGGCATCGTTGGGGCACTCGGGCTCGCACGCACCACAGCAGATGCACTCATCACTGATCTTAAGAACCATTAGGATTACTCCTGAAACCTGTTACGTTTAGGAAGCTTGGCGTGATTGCTTGCGGTCGCTCACAGCAGACCACGCAGACGAGGGGCTCCGGACCAAGCGTTACTGCGCATTCAGACCCTTTGCCAGTCCGTTCCTCTAACAGAAAAAACGGACGCAACCAAGCGTCATGCGAAAAAAAAGAACTCTCGCAGGGGACACCTATGCAGCGCGTCTTCCTCAGGTTATAACAACCGGGAATATTTTGCGTGGACGCGGGAAGGCCTGTCACGTAAAGTAGGGCACTTTTCCAGTCGCACCAGCCTGCCGGCCCCGGCTCATTTCGGGGGGGAGCGGGCTGTTCAAATAGTCTTCAACCAAAAAGGCGATTATATGGCGAAAACATGCTTTTCACTCGCCCTGACGGGATCGGGTGGCGCGGGAGTGATGACGGCCGGGCAGATCCTTCTGGATGCCGCGGCCCGATCGGGGCTTTATGGCCTTATGGTGCGCTCTCTGGGCCCCCAGATCCGCGGAGGCGAGTCCGCTGCCATTCTTCGCATCGGGACCGCGCCGGTCTCCAGCCTTGGCGACACCTGTTCGGTGCTCGTGGCGGTGGACTGGGGCAACATTGAGCGGTTCGCCGACGAGATTCCCCTTGATGAGAACAGCCTGGTCATCGCTGACCCGGACCAGGGGGAGGTGCCCCCGGTCATTGTGGCCAAGTCACCGAAGATTGCGTTTGTGCCCCTGAAGGCTCTGGCGGACACGGTCCCCGGTGGCCGCGTGAACATGATTGCCCTGGGCCTGGCCGCGGCCCTGGCCGGCTTTGACGAGGCGGTGGTTGCGGAGGCGATCCAGGCCTCCCTGGGACGCAAGAGCCAGGAGGTTGTCGACATCAGCCTCCAGACGCTGCGGGCCGGCATGGGCGCGGCGACGGCCGTGCGCTCCGAGGCCCCCGAGATCGCGGACCTGGCCTGCGGCTGCTCCGCTCCGGCCCCGGACAACGGGAAACACCGCCGCTGGCTGCTCTCGGGCAACGCCGCGACGGGCCTTGGCATCCTGCGCGGCGGCGTGCGCTACTGCGCGGCCTACCCGATCACCCCCGCCACCGAGGTTCTGGAGTGGCTGGCCGGCGCCCTGCCGAAGGTCGGCGGCGCCCTGGTCCAGGCCGAGGACGAGCTGGCCTCCATCAACATGGTGGTGGGCGGCTCCTTCGCAGGCATCCCCTCCATGACGGCGACCTCCGGCCCGGGCCTGTCCCTGATGGTCGAGACCCTGGGCCTGGCCGTGGCGGCTGAAATCCCCCTGGTGGTCTGCAACGTCATGCGCGGCGGCCCCTCGACAGGCATCCCCACCAAGTCCGAGCAGTCGGACCTGAACATTGCGCTCTTCGGGCTGCACGGCGACGCGCCCCACGTGGTCACCGCGGCCACCGACATCCGCGACTGCCTGTTCACGGGCCAGTGGTCGGTCCAGCTGGCCGAGGCCATGCAGACCCCCGTCATCATGCTGACGGACCAGGCCATGGGCCAGGCCCAGGCGGTGATCGAGCCCCTGGAGGCCTCGCCCCAGAAGACCGAGCGCCTTGTGCCCTCGGAGAACACGCCAAACTACCAGCGCTACGCGGTGACGAACTCCGGGGTCTCGCCCATGGCGATCCCGGGGATGAAGGGCTGCGCCTACACCGCCGACGGTCTGGAGCACTCGCCCCTGGGGCGCCCGTCCACCCAGGCCCGCGACCACCAGGACCAGCTGGACAAGCGCGCCCGCAAGATCGAGGCCCATGACTACGGCGACGCCTGGGCCGACATCGACGGCGAGGGCGAGATTGCCCTGCTGACGTTCGGCTCCCTCACCGGCGTGGCCCGCGAGGCGGCGGAGACGCTGCGCGCACGGGGCGTTCCCGTCCGGGTGATTGCCCTGCGGCTTCTGATGCCCCTGCGCACCGAAGACCTGAAGCGTGCCCTTCAGGGCGTGCGCCGTGTCCTGGTCATCGAGCAGAACCACTCGCGTCAGTTCCTGGCCTACCTCAAGTCCACGTTCGACTTCGAGGCCGAGGTCGTCTCCTGCGCCCGCCCGGGCCCGGTCCCGATCCGCCCGCAGGAGATCGTCACCGCCGCAACCAGCCGGGACATGGGAGACACGAAATGAACACGGAATTTGACCCCAAGAACTACCGGTCGGACCTGAAGCCCGTGTGGTGCCCCGGCTGCGGTGACTATTCGGTCATTGCCGCCATTGCCCGCGCCCTCGCCAACCTGAAGATCCGACAGGAGAACGTGGCCTTTATCTCGGGTATCGGCTGCTCGTCGCGGATTGCGGCCTACGCCAGCACCTACGGCTTCCACGGGATCCACGGCCGGGCCCTGCCGCTGGCCAGCGGCGTGAAGGTGGCCCGCCCGGACCTGACGGTTCTGGCCGCCGGCGGCGACGGCGACGGCTTCTCCATCGGCGGGAACCACTTCCTGCACGCGTGCCGGCGCAATGTGGACATGACCTACATCGTCATGGACAACTCGGTCTACGGCATGACCAAGGGCCAGGCCTCCCCCACCTCGGAGGCGGACTGGTGCGGCTCGAAGCTGACCCCCGAGGGACCGAGCATCCCGCCCATCCAGCCCCTGGAAGTGGCCCTGGCGGCGCAGGCGTCGTATGTCTCACGCGCCTTCACCGGCGACCTGGCCGAGCTGACCCGCCAGATCGAGGAGGCCATCTCCCACAAGGGCTTCTCCCTGGTGCACGTCCTGTCGCCCTGCGTGACCTACCGACCCGAGCAGCGCGGCTACAAGGACCGGGTCCATCAGGAGTGGACGCCCACGTCCAACCGGGCCGAGGCCTTCCAGCGCCTGCTGGAGGACGACGGCTTCGCCACCGGCACTCTCTTTGTGGATCCGCGCCCGCCCTACACGCCCATGACGGCGGCTCCGGCCTCCATGGCCGAGATCGAGGCGGACTTCGCCATCTGACGCACCATCCGGCGTACACGGGAGGGCGGGATCCTGGGATCCCGCCCTTTCTGTATGAGCAACGGAAGCGTGTGACGGAAATGCGCTGTGGGGGCACGGGACGGTTCCGCGTGGCGGAAAGGTGTGACGGTCCAGCGCCGCGGAGAGGCGTGACGAAAAGCCGTGATGGGGGCACCGGCCCCACCGGGCCTCACGGGCGCGAAAACCAGGGCCGGGGAAAGGGCACCCGGTATCGGAGGACAACACCCTGTAGGGCCCCGGACGGTCCCACGTGACGAAGACCCGTAATCGGGGCACCAGCCCCGCCCGCCCCCAGCGACGATCTCACGGACGGCACCACAGAGCCCCTCCGACCTCCCGGGTGCAAACACCCAACGCCGGGGGATCAGCCCCCGCGCCGCGGCAGCACCTTCATCATGGCCACCCGACGCTCCCGGGGCAGCCCGCTCTGGGCCTCCGCGTCCAGGGTGTGCCTCAGCCGCTCATCCAGCAGCGCATCGTCCAGGGTCATGTAGCCCAGGCTCTCAAGGAACGGCTCGTTCCAGGGCACCTCCCGGAACGCGGTCACCGTCAGGCTGCCCAGACCCAGGGACCGGGCATGGCCCTCCGCCGCCTCGAACAGACTGCGACCGATGCCCGAGCGCCCGAAGTGGGGCGCAACAGCCGCCCCCCAGATGTGCAGGGAGGTGTCCATCGGCGTCGCGCACAGGAACCCCGCAACACGCCCGCCCTTGTCGGCCAGGAAAATGCGGCCGTCCTCGGCCAGCTGCTCCATGGCCTCGCCGGGAAGAACCCGGGAATCGCCGGCCACGAACTCCAGCCCCTCCACATCGCGGTACAGGGCCCGGGAGGCCATCTCCACCTCCTGGATTGCGGGGACGTCCCGGCGTGATGCCTTGCGGATGGTGACGGACATGGAGCAGACCTTTTCTCTGTTGAGGGCTGGGTGCGAAAACGAGTTACTCTACCATAGGCGCGTGCATCCAGAAATCCTTTCAGAAGGGCACCGCCCGCCGCCCCCGCCACTGCCCGACTGGACCCGGCGGCACAGGACCGTGGAGCACAGGACCGGGCCACCCGCCGCAGCCCGCCCCGCAGCCCACGCCCCCGCCACCCGCGCCGGGGGGACGAGGACAACACCGCCGCCGCCGCCCCAACGCCCCGCCTGCCTCGGCCCGCCAGCGCTCCCGCAGGGCACACCGGAAGCCTCCGGTGGCGCCCCGCCCGGCTCCCCCTCCGCCAGCGGTTGACTTGTTCTTCACGGCCCGCCATCTTGAGAAATTCCACGGTGCGCGCCGCACCCCTGACCCCATTTTTCGGAACCTGTTCATGAGCGCTGAATCCCTTTCGAAGACGATCGAAGCCGCGTGGGACGCCCGCGATACCCTCTCCCCCGAGACCACCGGATCCGTCCGCGACGCCGTGGAGGCCGCCCTCGACGGTCTGGACAGCGGCACCTTCCGGGTGGCCGAGAAGATCGACGGGCAGTGGGTTGTCCACCAGTGGCTGAAAAAGGCTGTCCTTCTGTCGTTCCGGCTGACGGACATGGACCTGATCCCCGGCGGGGCCGGCAACGGCGCCTGGTGGGACAAGGTGCCCTCGAAGTTCCAGGGCTGGGACGCGGACCGCTTCCGCTCGGCGGGCTTCCGGGCGGTTCCCGGCTGCGTGGTGCGCCGCTCGGCCTACGTGGCTCCGGGCGCGGTGCTGATGCCCTGCTTCCTGAACCTGGGCGCCCGGGTGGACGAGGGCACCATGATCGACACCTGGGCCACGGTGGGCTCGTGCGCGCAGATCGGCAAGAACGTGCACCTGTCCGGGGGCGCGGGCATTGGCGGCGTTCTGGAGCCGCTCCAGGCCGGCCCGGTCATCATCGAGGACGACTGCTTCATCGGAGCCCGGGCCGAGGTGGCCGAGGGCGTCATCGTCGAGAAGGGGTCGGTCCTGTCCATGGGCGTGTTCATCGGCGCCTCCACACGGATCATCGACCGGGAGACGGGCGAGGTCTTCATGGGCCGCGTCCCGGCGGGCTCGGTCGTTGTGTCCGGTTCCATGCCGGGTCGTCCGCTGCCGGACGGCAGCCCCGGCCCGTCCCTCTACTGCGCTGTGATCGTCAAGCGCGTTGACGAGCGGACCCGCTCCAAGACGTCCCTGACGGACATCCTGCGCGATATCCCGGGAGTGCCCCAATGACCCCAGACACCCTCCCCGCCCCCGGCCGGACCGACGCCGGGACGGCTCCGGCGCCGGCCTGGACGTTCGGAGACCTGACGGACCCGGTCCAGGTGCTGCGCGCCCTGGTGGCCTGCAAGAGCGTCACCCCCGTGGATGACGGCGCCCTGGACGTGGTCCAGAGCGCTCTGGAGGCCCTGGGCTTCACCTGCACGCGCATTGCCTCCGGCGTCGAGGGCGCCACCGGAAAGGACGCCCGGGTGGACAACCTGTTCGCCGTGCGGGGCACCAGCGGCCCCGCCTTCGGCTTCGCGGGCCACACGGACGTGGTCCCGGCCGGAGACGGCTGGAGCGCCGACCCCTTCGGCGGCGAGGTGCGCGACGGCCATATCTTCGGGCGCGGCGTTGCCGACATGAAAGGCGGCATTGCGGCCTTCATCGCGGCGCTGGCCCGCCAGCCCGCCGGGTTTCCGGGCACGGGGCGCATCGCCCTGCTGATCACCGGCGACGAGGAGGGCCCCGCGGTCCACGGCACCCTGGCCATCCTGAAGTGGATGAAGGACAACGGCGTCACCCTCGACCACTGCCTGATCGGCGAGCCCACCAACGCCACGGAGATGGGGCAGGAGATCAAGGTCGGCCGGCGCGGATCCATCAACGTCACCATCACGGTCAACGGCACCGGAGGCCACGTGGCCCATCCCCACCGGGCGAACAACCCGGTGCACCGGGCCATCCGGCTGGCGGCCGCCCTGACGGCCCAGCCCCTGGACCGGGGCACGCCGCACTTCCAGCCGTCCAGCCTCCAGGTGACGTCCATCGACGTGGGGAACACCACCACCAACGTCATTCCGTCCCGGGCCCTGATCCGGCTGAACATCCGCTTCAACGACCTGCACACCGGCGCCTCGCTGGAGGCCTGGCTGCGGGAGCGCTGCCTCGAGGCCTGCGAGGGCCGCGAGGATTTCTTCAGCATGGAGACCTCGGTCTGCGGCGAGGCCTTCCTGACCAAGCCCGAGCGACTGGCCCGGATGATCGCCGACGCGGCCGAGCTGATCGGCGGCCAGCGCCCGGTGTACTCGACCTCCGGCGGAACCTCGGATGCCCGCTTCATCAACACCCTGTGCCCGACGGCGGAGTACGGACTGGTCGGGCGCACCATGCACCAGGCCAACGAGTCCGTTGCTGTGGACGACCTGGAGCAGCTGACCCGGATCTACGATGAGGTGCTGAAGCGCTACTTCGAGGACGCCTGAGCCCGGATCCTCCGGGGTCCGGGGCCGCCTGAAAACGGCACGCCCCGGCCCCGCCCCCAGGCGCAAGTCCGGGCCGCGGTTTCGGCCCGACCGGATCGGGGGGAGGATCGCCCTCCCCCTCACCCGCTCAGGCGGCGGGGGACGGACCGGGAGACCGGAGCGGCTCCGCCGCCCGCACCGGGGCACACAACAGCAGGCAGGCATACAAAAACGCCGCCCGGCCCGAGCCCGGCGGCGTTTTCCATGTCCACAAGGGGAGGCCCCGACCGCATGCGGCCGGACACCGGGGCCGGTCAGACCCCGGCCAGGCAGGCATCCCGCCCGGCGTCAAACGCCTGGGCATTCAGTTCGGCCAGCGCGGGCTTGCGCACCCGGAACCGGTCCACCACCTGGGCCCGCAGGATGGCGCCCTCGAAGGGCAGAAGGTCCGAAAGCCCGCCCAGCATGATGGTGTTGATCAGGCGCACGTTGCCCAGACGCTCGGCAATGGCCCGGGCCGGGATCGCCCGGACCGCCCAGCCCTGGCGCCGGAGCTCGGCCACCGGATCGTCCGGATAGGGGAACAGGCCCTGGTGGACCACCGGCGGCTTCATGACCAGATCACTGACCACGATGGTCGCGCCCTTGCGCAGCATGGGCGCCGCGCGGAGCGCCTCGGCCACCTCGAAGCTGATGAGGAAGTCGCCCTCGCCCGGCGCGATGGCCGGGGCCAGAACCTTCTGCCCCATGCGCACGTGGGAGGTCACCACACCGCCGCGCTGGGCCATGCCCGCGACCTCGGTCTTTTTCACGTCGAAGCCCTCGGCCACCGCGGTGGCGGCCAGAAGCTCGGCGGCGGTCAGGACGCCCTGCCCGCCAATGCCCGTGAGAAGGATGTTCGTTACCCGGTCCGTCATGGCGGCCCCCTTTTCCGATCCGCTCGCGCGGTCTGCCAGCGTGCTCATGCCCCCTCCGTCTCCAGAGCGCCCGCTTTCACCTGGGCGAGGGGCTGGATGGCCTTCGGTCCGCAGACCTCGGCACACACGCCGCAGCCGGTGCAAAACGCGCTGTCGATGCGCACAAAGGACAGCTCGCGGGTCTTGCCCGAGGCCAGGACACGCTCCTCGCGCCGGACCACCTCGATGGCGGGACAGCCGACGGCCAGGCAGTTGCCGCAGCCGGTGCAGCGGTCCTCGTCCACGGTCAGGGCCCCGCCGGCCTTGTGGCGGGAGGTCAGGACGCAGGGTCGGTTGGTGACGATCACCGACACGCCCTCGCGCCGGGTCTCGTTGCGGAGCGTCTTGTACATCTCGGGCAGGGCGTAGGGGTCGATCTCGAACACCCGGTCCTCGGGCACGCCCAGAGCCTTGACCAGGCCCACCAGGTCAACCCGCGGCGTGGTCTCGCCATAGAGGTTGTAGCCGGTGCCCGGATGCTCCTGCCCGCCGGTCATGCCGGTGGAGCGGTTGTCGAGCAGAAGGACCGTAACGTTGGCGTTGTTGTACACCAGGTTCAGCATCCCCTGCAGGCCCATGTGCAGGAAGGTGGAGTCGCCGATCACCGCCACGATGGACTTGTCCTCGTCCCCCGGGCCCTTGGCCACGGACAGCCCCCCCGCCATGGAGAGGGATGCCCCCATGCAGGTGCACAGGTCCATGGAGCGCCAGGGCTGGCCCGCGCCCAGGGTGTAGCAGCCGATATCCCCGCTGACGATGACCTTGTCGTGCAGTTTCGACAGGCTGTAGAAGGGCGACAGGTGCGGGCAGCCCGGACACAGGGTGGGCGGCCGCGGGAACAGGGAGGGCGCGGCCTCGGACGCCTCGGACGCCACCTCGGGCTCGCCCTTCAGGCGGGCCACGGCGGACCGGATCAGGGGCACCGAAAGCTCGCCCGTGCGCGGCAGCACGTCCTTGCCATGGACGGCCAGACCGGCCGCCTTCAGCTCGTTCTCGATCAGGGGCTCGGTCTCCTCGACCACCAGAACCTGGTCGACGGACTGCGCAAAGGCGCGGATCCGCTCCAGCGGCAGGGGGCACGAGAAGCCAAGCTTCAGCAGCGGGGTGTCCGGAGCCGCCTCCCGGGCCGACAGGGCCGCCGGGCCGCTGGACACGATGCCGATGGACCGGTCGGAGCCGGGGAACTCCGTGTTCAGCTCGGAGGTGTCCCCGAAAGCGGACAGGGCCTTTTCCCGCTCGAACTGGCGGGGGATCATCTCGCGGGCATGGACCGGAAGCATGACCCAGCGGCGCGGATCGCGGATGAAGGACCGCTCCTGCGGCTCCTTGCGCTCGCCGACCTCCACAAGGGTCTTCACGTGGCAGACCCGGGTGGTCATGCGCAAGATGACCGGCGTTCCGAACAGCTCGGAAATCTCGAAGGCCATCTTCGTGAACGCGAGGGCCTCCTGGGCGTCCGCGGGCTCGATGACCGGCAGGTGCGCAAAACGGCCCCAGTAGCGGCTGTCCTGCTCGTTCTGGGACGAGGACAGGCCCACGTCATCGGCCACTGCCAGAACCAGGCCGGCGTTGATGCCCGCCAGCGTCTGGCTCATGAGCGCGTCGGACGCCACGTTGACGCCCACGTGTTTCATGGCGCAGAACGCCCGCCCGCCCGCAAGGGCCGCGCCGATGGCCGCCTCGAGGGCAACCTTCTCGTTGACGCCCCACTGGGCTGTCAGGTCGGGGTAGAGGGCCAGTGTCTCGAGAATTTCGGTGGAGGGGGTGCCGGGGTAGGCGGTCGCAAGCCGTACTCCCGATTCCCAGACCGCCCGGGCAACGGCCTCGTTGCCCGAATACAGCAGCCGGGTCCCGGCTGGCGCAGCACTTGGATCAATCATGTTTCTCACCATAGCAGGGGCCTGGAGCTGTTTCCTGTGCCGAAACACCTGCGCGTACCCTGTCCCTTTCCAAAAAGAGCGGCGGGTTCTCTCCTCCGGCCGCCGGTCCTGCATACTTCGCGGGGCTCATCCCTCCTCGCGGGCCACGGCCACAAGGGCCAGTCCCCCGCGCGGCTTCTGGGCCACGGTCACCTCAACGCGTTTTGGACGACAGGCCGCCTTCACATCGGCGGCAATGCGGGCCGCAAGGGCCTCGCAGAATGCGGGCTCGTCCCGGAAGCTCCACAGATACAGCTTCAGGCTCTTGCTCTCCAGACACAGGCCGTCGGGCACGTACTCGATGGTGACGGAGGAGAAGTCCGGCTGGTTCGTGACCGGACAGAAGCTTGTGAACTCATCGGTGGAGAACGTGACGGTGGACACGCCCGCCGGGGCCGGAAAGGTCTCCAGGTCGCGGGACGGACCGTCCACACGGCGACCCAGCGCCCTGAACTCATAGGAAGTGCTCAAATCCTGCTCCCGGTCAGAGAGGGCCCGCATACGGGCACCAGAAAACCGTCGGATGCTGTCATAGCTATTTGTGCCGGAAAAGGCAATCGCGCAAGCGCCGGACGCCAACATTCCTCCCCTTTACGCGGCATTCCGGAGTCTCCATCTCAGAGGGACAGCGTCAGGGCCCCCGACGCCCCCGGTCCGCCGCGGGGCCACCCCCGGAGCCTGGCGCTGAGCGTCCCCTGAACCGGAAGGGAAACCCCAGCCATGACCCCCGACACCCTGCCTCCCCTGTCCTCGTTTGAACGGGCGGTGCTCTTTGACAAGGCGACCGAGCCCCCCTTCACCGGCGCCTACGACACCACCCGCGAGGCCGGAACCTATGTGTGCCGCGCGTGCGGAGCGCCCCTCTACCGCTCGGACGACAAGTTTGCCTCCGGCTGCGGCTGGCCCGCGTTCGACGACGAGATCCCCGGCGCGGTCCGGCGCGAGCCCGACCGGGACGGCCGGCGCGTCGAGATCCTGTGCGCCCGCTGCGGCGGCCACCTGGGCCACGTCTTCGAGGGCGAGCGGCTCACCCCCAAAAACGTGCGCCACTGCGTGAACTCCGCGTCCCTCTATTTTGTGCCGAAGGGTCAGCCCCTTCCCGGCCTCAAGGATCTTAACGACCTGACGCCCGGCACCTCCTCGGGGAGGGCCCGGCCATGACCACACCCCAGCCCAAAACCGCCATCTTTGCCGGAGGATGCTTCTGGGGCCTCGAGCACCTGTTCCGCTCGGTGGACGGGGTGCTTGATGCGGACTCGGGCTACTCGGGCGGGCACGTGCCCAACCCCTCGTACCGGCAGGTCTGCACCGGAACCACAGGCCACGCCGAGGCCGTGCGCGTCACCTACGATCCCTCCCGGGTCAGCTACGCGGACCTGGCAAAGGCCTTCTTCGAGTTCCATGACCCCACCCAGCTGAACCGCCAGGGCCCGGACATCGGCACCCAGTACCGCTCGGTGCTGTTCTACGCCGACGAGGCCGAGCACGAGGCCGGGCGCGAGCTTGTCCGGCTCCTCACCGACTCGGGCTACCGGGTCGCCACCGCCCTGGAGCCCCGCGCCCCATTCTGGCGCGCCGAGGAGGAGCACCAGAACTACCTGGCGAAACATCCCCTGCGCGGCTGCCATATTCCCGTGAGGCGCTTCCGCCAATAGGGGTTCCGTCGCCCGGCCAATCGGAGTAAAGTGCCCGACCACCAGTCCCCCCGGAAGGAAAGACAGCCGGCCCCATGAGTGTTACCCAGCACGCGGACACGATCCGTGATCGTATTCTGATTGTCGACTTCGGCTCCCAGGTCACCCAGCTGATCGCACGGCGCGTGCGGGAAAGCGGGGTGTACTGCGAGATCCATCCGTTCAACAAGGTCACCCCGGAGAGCCTGACGGCCTTTGCCCCGGCGGGGGTCATCCTCTCGGGCGGCCCGGGCTCGGTCACCGCCACCGACGCCCCCAGCCCGCCGGACGCCCTCTTCGAGATGGGCATCCCGGTCCTGGGCATCTGCTACGGACAGCAGATCATGATGGCCCGACTGGGCGGAACCGTCGTCAGCGCCGACAAGCGCGAGTTCGGACGCGCCTTCGTCACGGTCACCGCCCCCAGCGACCTGTTCGACGGCGTCTGGAAGCCCGGCGACCGCGAGCCCGTCTGGATGAGCCACGGCGACCGGGTCGAGACCCTGGCCCCCGGGTTCCAGGTCGTGGCCACCTCGGAGAACGCCCCCTTTGCGGTCGTGTCCGACGAGCGCCGCCGCTTCTACGGCGTCCAGTTCCACCCGGAGGTGGTCCACACCCCGGACGGCGCCCGCCTGCTGCGAGGCTTCACCCACGGCATCTGCGGCTGCTCCGGCTCCTGGACCATGGCCGCCTTCCGTGACGAGGCCATCGAGCGCATCCGTGCACAGGTCGGCAAGGGTCGCGTTATCTGCGGCCTGTCCGGCGGCGTGGATTCCTCGGTGGTCGCGGCCCTCATCCACGAGGCCATCGGCGACCAGCTGACCTGCGTCCTGGTGGATCACGGCATGATGCGCCTGGGCGAGGTGGACGAGGTCGTCTCCGTCTTCCGGGACCGCTTCAACATCAAGCTGGTCCACCGCGATGCCTCGGACCTGTTCCTCTCCCGCCTGGAGGGTGAGACGGACCCGGAGAAAAAGCGCAAGATCATCGGCGCCACCTTCATCGATGTCTTCGAGGAAGAGGCCAAGAAGGTCGGCGGCGCCGATTTCCTGGCCCAGGGCACCCTGTATCCCGACGTGATCGAGAGCGTCTCGTTCGCGGGCGGAAACCAGGTCACCATCAAGAGCCACCACAACGTGGGCGGCCTGCCCGAGCGCATGAACATGGCCCTCGTGGAGCCCGTGCGCGACCTGTTCAAGGACGAGGTCCGGGCCCTTGGCCGCACCCTCGGCCTGCCCGAGACCATGGTGGGGCGCCACCCGTTCCCCGGACCCGGCCTCGCCATCCGCATCCCCGGCCAGCCGCTCACCCGCGAGCTCCTGGACCTGCTGCGCAAGGCCGACGCCATCTACCTGGAGGAAATCCGGGCGGCGGGCCTCTACGACACCATCTGGCAGGCCTTCGTGGTCCTGCTGCCGGTGCGCACCGTCGGGGTCATGGGCGATGCCCGCTCCTACGAGTACGCCGTCGCCCTGCGCGCGGTGACCTCCACCGACGGCATGACCGCCGACTACTACCCGTTCGAGCACGAGTTCCTGGCGCGGGTCTCGAACCGCCTCATCAACGAGGTGCGGGGCGTGAACCGGGTGACCTACGACATCACCTCCAAGCCCCCCGGAACCATCGAGTGGGAGTAAGACGGCCCGTCAAGGCCCGGCCGCAGTCCGCCCGGATACTGTCGTGACGCGGTGACCGAATAAGGCATGCGTCACGACAGAGCCAAGGTGGCAGAGACCCGGCCACCGGCATGGACAGCCGCTGACCCGGCGCCACCCGGCCGGACACCGCAATATCCAACGACAAAAAGCCCGCACCACTGCGGGCTTTTTTCGTGTCAGGCCTGTACCAGAAGCGAAAAAGAACCGACCGAGACGAACTCATGGTCGGCGCTCAAGCACCCCTTGCTCCGCCCGAAGAGTGCGGTTACCGTCCGACAAGTTGATACAGCCGAAAGACGAACCCTCCGATAATGGAGATAAATGCTTCAGGCTCACTTGCGACTTAGGATGACGCCCTTGACATTTCCCTAATCAAAGTACATTGATTATTTTTAATTTAATTATTGCGCTCGAAGACCTGATAATGATTAAAGTATATAAAAAACGTCATATCCGAAAAGATAAACTGTAAAAAATTAATATAATTTAATGTTACTACCGCCTATGCATGAACACAGAAGCGCATCAGGAATCTATAGCAAGAGACAAAAAGAGGTTAAATTGAAACTTAAAAGAGAAGCTAAAACGCTTAAAATAAAATCTATTGCTTCATTAAAGCGGGGACTGGAAGCTTTCAATAGCCACCATGACGATGGCCGCCCCGAAGCCGTATTAATCATGCTCCAGCATGCCAGTGAAATGCTGATCAAAGCACTGCTCGTTCAAAAGGGGGTAGACGTCTTTGACAAGGAAAAAGGCATCTCAGTTGGCATTGAGAAAGCGTTGAACATCGCTCAATCTAAAGGGTGGGTAAGCAGTGAGAAAGCCGGAGCGATTCGAGTTATTGACGCGATGCGCGACCAAGCCCAACACTGGATGATCGTGGTCGCAGAAGACACCCTTTATATCAATGCGCGAGCATTGATCACTGTATTGGATGAAATCCTGACAGAACACTTTGAGGATACACTCGCCGACAACCTTCCGACACGGGTCCTCCCCCTTTCCACTCAACCAATTACCGATTTTTCTATGTTGCTTAATCGTGAATACGAACAAATTCGAAATCTGCTCGCCCCGGGACGGAGAGCACGAGGCGAAGCCAGAGGCAGAATCTCATCGCTTCTAGCAATGGAAGCGCATGTCAGCGATGAAGTAGCAATTTCCAAACGCGATTTGGACCGCATTGAGGAAGCTATCAAGCAAGGCGAACCCATAGAAAAAGTGTTTCCACGGCTGATGACCTTGTCAACGGATATCACAGGGGAAGGCCCAACGGTTCGTGTAAGAATTACCAAGGCGGCAAATGCCCCGGGAGTTCGCTACATATCTGGCGATGACCCAGAAGGAGCTGCGGCTATTCGTGAGGTGGATCTGCAAAAAAAATACCATCTCAGCCCTTCGGAATTGGCAAAAAAGCTGGATCTAAAAATTCCCAAGGCCAAAGCTCTCCGCGATTACCTGCGCATAGACGACAATCCGGCCAACCTCCATATATTCGTTTTTAAGTCACAGAAATATTGGCGATATTCGGATAATGCTCTGAGATTACTAAAGGAGGCTAACAGGCCTGAGATCGTCGAAAAAGCGTGGCAAGAGCGCGGGTCGAGCAGGCGCAAATAGGGATTGGGAATGGGCACACAGTGCCTCCGGCAGAACTGGAACAGCTCATCGTCGTCATGGCGGGGAACCGCCTCTCCCCTCCCTCGCCCCTTTCGGGCGGGGGAATTGACGTCCCCGACCGGAGCGCGCATAGTTCCAGCTCACGCCTCCGGCCTGCACGCCCCGGATCCGGAACGCCGTCGAGGCGGTCCGGCAGAGGGGGAAGCGAGCCTCCAGGGGCCCCACGCCATACGGACCCGGTTTCGCGCCGGTTCGCCTCCCGGTGCCCCACTCCTGAGGGTCTCATGCGCACTGCCTTTCCCCGCTCGCCGGTCGCTCTCTTCGCCATCCTTTCGTGCATCGCCTTCTCACTTCTGTTCTGGATGATCCTGGGGCGCCCGCACCTGATCGTGGAGGCTCCGGACCGCCGGGTCCAGTGCGTGTCGTACACCCCGTCCAACGGGGACACCCTGCCTGCGGGCGAGCATTACCGCCTGCCCGAGGGGCTCATCGCCCGGGATCTGGAGCGCCTTCACACCCTGACAAACTGCGTGCGCACGTACTCCTCCCGGAGCGTCAACCGGGACGTCATTCCCGAGGCCCATGCGGCGGGGATGAAGGCCTGGCTGGGGATCTGGCTGGGGCACGACCCCGAGGAAAACGACCGCGAAATTGCCAGCGCCCTGGATCTTGCCCGCACCTACCCCGAGACCATCGAGGTCATCGTGGTGGGCAACGAGGTGCTCCTGCGCCGGGACATGACCGCCGCGCGCCTGATTGAGGCCATCCGCACGGTGAAACAGAACACCAGCCTGCCCGTCACCTACGCCGATGTCCTGGACTTCTGGGTCCGCAACCCCGAGGTGGCCGAGGCCGTGGACCGGGTGACGGTTCACATCCTGCCCTACTGGGAGGACGAGCACCCGGTCGACGTGGAGGCCGCCCGGACCAAAGCCCGCGAGACCCTGGACCACGCCCGCTCCCTGTTCCCGGACAAGCCGGTCCAGATCGGCGAGATCGGGTGGCCCGCCGCCGGACGCGCCCGGGCTCAGGCGGTTCCCTCGGTGGTCAACCAGGCCACGTTCCTGCGGGAGTTTGCCGCCTGGGCCCATACCACGGATGTGCGCTACAACATCATCGAGGCCATAGACCAGCCCTGGAAGCGACGCCAGGAAGGCACCGTTGGCGGCTCCTGGGGCGTCCTGGACGCGGCGCGGGCCCCCAAGTTCCCGATGGCCGGCCCGGTCTATGAGTGGCCCCACTGGGAGCGCGGACTGGGCGCCAGCCTCTCGGGCCTGGCGGCGGGACTGTTCCTGCCCATGGCCTTCCTGGGCGGCCGGAGCATGCGCAACCGCTACTGGGTCCTGGTGACGCTTGCGGGAACCCTGTCCGGAACGGTTCTGTACCTGTTCGGGGTTCAGGCCCTGGAGTTCTCCTACGGGCTGGGCGGCAAGCTTCGCGCGGTCCTGCTGTGGAGCCTCGCCCTTGCGGGAAGCGTGCTGGCCCTCTATCAGCTGACCGGGGGCCGCCTATCACCGCGCCACCGGCGCCTGTGGCGTCTTGCGGTCCTGTGCATGGCCGGATACGCGGCGCTGGCCATGGGGATCGACGGCCGCTACCGGGATTTCCTCACCCTGGGCTTTCTGTTCCCCGCCCTGACCCTTCTTCTGCCGAGCCGGGAGGAGGACACCGGCTCGCAGCCGGACACCGGCCCCGACGCCGACCGGCAGGGCCCCACCGAGGCCTGGCTGGGCCTGGGGATTGTGATCTTCGGACTTCTGGGAATTGACTCGCCCTGGAACCTTCAGGCCCTGGCATGGGCGGGGGTGTGCCTGGCGCTCGGGTACGCGTGCCGGCCCGCCATGGCCCTCGAGTGGAGCCGGTTCCGCAGCGCCCTGTCCCGGAGCCGCTGAACGGCTCCCGTGAACGGGGACGCGGCCAGCCGGGAGAGCGGGAACGGAGTGGCCGCGCGCACAGCGGTCGCGGACGAGGACGCACCGGACAGGAAACCGGCCTGACGGGTGCGGTCAGGATCCGGGCAGGAAACCCGCGTGACGGGCGCGGTCAGGACGTCCGGGCAGACGGGGCCACAGACGGGGACCGTGAGCGGCCCGCAGGATGGCGGGGCAGCCGGTCGCGCATTTCCGTCAGAACCACCAGCGCACACACCAGGGCCATGCACGACAGGGCCGGGCGGTACAGCGCCGCCCCGAAGCCCCCCAGCATCATGGTCAGCATGGCCATGGAGACCGCCATACCCCGGTTCCGCCAGGCCAGAAGGGCGGTCAGGACCGCCACCGCAAGGGCCGGGATGCCGGCGCCTCCCCACCAGACGACAGACACGAATGCCGCCCGGGCGGCGCAGCCGGCGGCAAGAAGGGGATCGGCCGGAGGAATGAAGCACGCGGCGCCCACGGACTCGGGCTCCACGATGAAGGTGCGCACCAGAAATCCGGCAAGCCCGGCAAGCCCGGCCACACACAGGCCGGGAAGAGGCTGAAGGGATCGAGGGGACAAGGCCATGGGCGTACCGGTCCTTCTGCGCAGCGCATCCCCCTTGGGGGCGTCACGGGGAGAACCCCCGGGCCGGGGATGCAAGACCAACTCAGGGGGCCCCGCCGGGAGGAGCTTTTGTGGCGGGGGCCCGGGTCGCCCCCTCCGGGATCCTGTGTCCGGATCAGGGGGCGGGATCTTCCGGCGGCTCGAATGCCGGGACCATGGGCCCGGCCAGACCGGGAGGGCCTTTTGGGGCGAGGCACCGGCTGGCCCGCCGAAAATCGTGTAGCGGCACCGTATGGCGAACGCCCGGGCATCGTGTGGCGCCATCATGTGGCGGCATCGTGTGGCGAACGCCCGGGCCCGGCCAGGCTCGATCGTGAAGCCAGGGCCCGGGCCCGGCCAAAAGGACGCTCGGCCGGGACGTCTCGCCCGCGGGGTCAGGCCCCGGTCAGAGAATGCCTTCCAGCAGACCGCGCTGCTTGCGCTCGATCACCGGGGTGCGTCCCTCGGTGGCCGGACGGCCCAGCGCCTGGTTCTCCCGAATACGCCGCGCCTCGGCTTCCGGATCCACAGCCGTGCCGGGCTCCTCGGCCTTGCGCCAGAACACCAGGCGATCGGTGAAGGACCGGCTTTCCTCGGCCAGGATGGAGGACTCGCGGTTGACGATGAACCGGATATCCGGATCGGCCCGGTTGGTCCCGGCAAGACGCATGAACGAGGTTTCCCCGCTGGACGCCGTGTCCCGGTGATCCCCGCGGGAGCCGGTCACCAGCGACCGGGCGTGATCGCGGGAGGACACCTCCTGGGGGCGGGGCGCGCCGGGCTTGGGCGGGCGCATGGCGAAATCCGGCGGCAGCGCAAGGGGCGCGCGAGGGACCACCGAGTACTCGTCGGGGACATCACGCTCAAGACCCAGCGACTTTTTCGGGTTGGCGCAGGCGCTCATGGACCCCGCCAGGACCACGCCCAGTATCACGCATACAATTCGACTCGACAGTCCGGTCATGACAGCCCCTGACAAACCGTTTCGGAAAGCACCTGCAAAGCTAAATCATCCTGGGCCCACATGGCAAGAAAACCTGACCGACGGTTCAGGTGTCCCGGGTTTTGCGGGCGAAGAACGCATCATACACCAGAAATGCCGCACCGACACAGATCGCCGAGTCGGCCACGTTGAAGGCCGGCCAGTGGTGGCCAAAGGCGTGGACATCGAGGAAGTCCACCACAGCACCATACACGAGACGGTCCACCACGTTGCCGAAGGCCCCGCCCACGATCAGGCCCAGGGCCAGCATCTGGGCCCGGGTCTCGACCCGCCGGAGCCACCACAGAAGCGCCACGCACACAAGCAGGGCCAGCCCCGCCAGCGCGTAGACGGACCAGGGGCTGCCATTGCTGAACAGCCCGAAGCTGACGCCGGTGTTGTAGACCAGCACCAGATTGAAGAACCCGGTGATCTCGATGGTCCGGGGCGGGTTCATCAGCTCGAACGCGATCCAGACCTTGGAGGCCTGGTCAGCCGCAATCACCAGAAGGGCGAGAAGCCCTCCCCAGAGAAGGGGACGCCGCGGCGCCCCCGTATCCGGATCCCGAACCGGGCTCATGGCCTCAGCCCCCGTCCGCGGGGGCAGACGCCGGGTACGAGCCGCTGGCGATCACATCGCTGCAGCGTCCGCACAGGCCGTCGTAGCCGTTGGTGCCCACGTCCGGAAGAACCTTCCAGCAGCGCTCGCACTTCTCGCCGGGCGCCACCTCGACGACCACCGCAACGCCCTCCACGTCCTCGAGACGGAAAGCCTCCCCGGGCGCCGCCGCCCCCTCGTGCAGGGCCACGCCCGAGACGATGAACAGGTCCGCCAGGTCCAGCCCCTGAAGGCCGTCCGCCAGCGTCTGCGGCAGGTACAGGTCCACACGGGCCTGGAGGGACGAGCCAATCATCCGGTCCGCCCGCGCCCGCTCCAGAGCCCCGGTCACCACGCGGCGGACACGCCGGATGGCCTCCCAGCGCCCGGCCAGGGCCTCGTTGCGCCAGCCCTCGGGAACCTCGGGGAAGGTCTCCATGTGGATGGAGCCGTCCGTCTCCGGATGACGGGCCAGCCACGCCTCCTCGGCGGTGAAGCACACGAAGGGCGCAAGCCAGGACACCAGGTGATGGAACACCCGGTCCATGACCGTGCGACAGGCCCGGCGACGCGCGGAGTCCACGCCGTCGCAGTAGAGAACGTCCTTGCGGATGTCCAGGTAGAACGCGGACAGGTCCAGGGTGCAGAAGGACTGAAGCTCCTGGAAGGCCTCGTGGAAGTCCAGGGCGGCCCCGCTGCGGCGGACGGTCTCGTCCAGCTCGGACAGGCGGTGGAGCACCCAGCGCTCCAGCTCGGGCAGGGCGTCGGGGTTGGCGATCCGCTCCTCGGCGGTGAAGCCGTCCAGCGCCCCAAGAAGGAAGCGCAGGGTGTTGCGCAGGCGGCGATAGCTCTCGGTGGCCTGCTTGAGGATTTCGGGCCCGTAGCGGATGTCGTTCATGTAGTCGCTGGAGACCACCCACAGGCGCAGCACGTCGGCACCGACCGAGTCCACCGCCTTCTGGGGGCTTTCCGCGTTGCCCTTGGACTTGGAGAACTTCTCGCCCTTCTCGTCCAGCAGGAAGCCGTGGGTCAGGACCGCGTCGTAGGGCGCGCGGCCGCGGGTGCCCACCGCCTCCAGCAGGGAGGTGTGGAACCAGCCGCGGTGCTGGTCCGAGCCCTCGAGGTACAGGTCCGCGGGCCACTTCAGGTCGTCGCGCTGCTCCAGAACGAAGGCGTGGGTCGAGCCGGAGTCAAACCAGACCTCGATGATGTCGCGCACCGGCTCGTAGAGATCCGGGTCATGCTCGGGGCCCAGGAAGCGCTTCGGATCGCCGGTGAACCAGGCGTCGCCGCCCTCTTTCTCGAAGGCCTCGGCGATGCGGTCGATAACGCCCTGGTCGCGCAGGGGCTCGAGCGTCTCCTTGTGAAGGAAGATCGCGAGCGGAACACCCCACATGCGCTGGCGCGAGATGCACCAGTCCGGGCGGGCCTCCACCATGGAGCGGATCCGGTTTTTCGAGCGCTCGGGCACCCAGCGGGTGGCGTCGATCGCCTCCAGCGCCTTGTCCCGCAGGCCCAGCGTCTCCATGGAGATGAACCACTGGGGCGTGTTGCGGAAGATGAGCGGAGCCTTGGAGCGCCAGGAATGGGGGTAGCTGTGCACCAGGGTGCCGTGGGCCAGAAGGGCGCCCACCTCGCGCATGGCCTCCAGGATCTCGGGAGCCACCTTGAAGACGTTGCGCCCGGCAAACAGGGGCACGCTGTCCACGTAGTTGCCGCTGCCGTCCACCGTATCGGGCACGGGCAGGCCGTTGGCCCGGCCCAGAACGTAGTCGTCCTCGCCGTGGCCGGGGGCAATGTGCACAAAGCCCGTACCGCTGTCGTCGGTGACGAAGGATCCCGCCAGAAGCGGCACGTCGAAGTCATAGCCGCGGCCGCGCCAGGGGTGGCGGGCCACCGTCCCGGCCAGGTCACGCCCGCGGAACGAGGCTTCCTCGGTGTGGGCCGTGATGCCCGCCTGCTTCAGGACGTCCTCGAGCAACTTGCGCCCGACCACCAGACGCTCGCCGGGCACCGCAAGGGAGCCCTCGGCGACCTCGTCCACCCGGAAAAGCACGTAGTCCATGTCCTCGCCGTAGGCCACGGCGCGGTTTCCGGGCATGGTCCAGGGCGTGGTGGTCCAGATCACCACCGAGGCCCCCTCCAGCGCCGGCTGCGAGGGCGCGATGACCGGGAAGCGGATCCAGATCGTGGTGGAGGTCAGGTCGTGGTACTCGACCTCGGCGTCCGCCAGGGCGGTCTTCTCGGCCACGGACCACAGGACGGGGCGCGCGCCCCGGTACAGGCTGCCATCCATCAGGAAGCGGCCCATCTCCCTCAGGATCCGGGACTCGGCCGCAAAGGACATGGTGATGTACGGATCCTTCCAGTCGCCCAGAACGCCCAGGCGCTTGAACTCCTCGCGCTGGATGTCGATCCAGTGCTCGGCGAAGGCCCGGCACTCCCGGCGGAAGTCGACGATGTCGACCTGGTCCTTGTTCTGGCCCTTCTTGCGGTACTCTTCCTCGATCTTCCACTCGATGGGCAGGCCGTGGCAGTCCCAGCCGGGGACGTAGTTCGCGTCCTTGCCCGACATCTGCTGGAAGCGGTTGATCACGTCCTTCAGGATCTTGTTCAGGGCGTGCCCGTTGTGCAGGTGGGCGTTGGCGTACGGCGGACCGTCGTGGAGCACAAAGCGCTCCCGGTCGCGGGACTGGTGGCGCAGGCGGGTGTACAGGTCCATTGCCTCCCAGCGTGCCAGGAGCTCGGGCTCCTTCTGGGGAAGACCGGCCTTCATGGGAAACGATGTCTTCGGAAGGAACACCGTCGACTTGTAATCTGCGCTCATAACAAATGGGTCCCGCAAAAAAGCAAAGGATAACGCGCGCGGGAAGGCACGCGAGGGGAGCGTATCTCAATACAGCCAATGCCACCGCGCTTCAACACGAAAGCACGGCGGCGCCAGCGGGAGCGCGCGGAAGGCCGACCCCGGGGAGGGTGCCGGGGGCAGCGTGGGCGCACGGCGATCAGGACGGCTGGCTCAGGACGCACCGGACCCGGGACGGGACGCGCGCAGCGCCCGGCAGGGTTTGCGAGCGGAAGCACCCGGGAGAGTTTACGCAAGGCGCACCGGGCCCGGGACGGGATGCGCACGGCACCCGGAACGGGGCGCGTACGGCGCCATCAGGCGTGGCCCGCGTGCTCCGACAGGACGTGGGGGTGCACCCCGATCCGCGCCATGGCCGCGAGATAGCGGTCCTCCAGCGGCAGATCGAACAGAAGATCATGGTCCGCCGGAACCGTAAGCCAGACGTTGTCCCGGATCTCGCTGTCCAGCTGGCCTGCACTCCAGCCCGCATAGCCCAGCGCCATGATCAGCTGCCGGGGCCCCTCGCCGCTGGCAATCGCCCGCAGGACGTCCAGGGTCACGGTCAGGGCCGCCACGTCATCAACCGAGAGGGTTCCGGGATTGTGATAGTCAAGGGTGTGCAGGACAAACCCCCGGCCGGTCTCCACCGGACCGCCCAGTTGGATCTGGATGGGCTTGCACGACGCAGACAGGGCAATGCCGAGCTGGTCCATCATCTCGGGAAAGGTTATATCCTCGAAGGTCTTGTTGATCACCAGACCCATGGCCCCGTCAGCCGAGTGCGAACAGAGATAGACAACGGCCCCCTCAAAGCGGGGGTCTCCCATTCCCGGCATCGCAACAAGGCACTGCCCGGTCAGATAACCGTCCAGTGTCTGCGTGGAAGTCTTTGTGATCATGTGTGGCCAGACAGCATCTATTGAGCGGGAACAATTAAGATTTACAGGCTAATATAATGCATGCCTTCAAAACAAGACAGAGGGATGTGATGCAGGACACCAGACCCACCCGGGAGAGCCCAGGCGGCAAAACGGCAATCTTGGCGTGCAGAAACCGGGGGCCCGCGGGTCTTGGGCTCGTGTCTGCCGTGCTGATTCTCCTCGCGGGGCTCCTTGTCTCGCTGCCCGCCACCGGGCTGGCGGCCGCCGACTCCGATTCCGCCTCCGCGTGGTCCGACTCGCCGGAAGCCCGGGTCCGGCTGACCGCCGCCACCCGGACCCTGGGCGCCCAGACCGACTCGCTGCTGGGAGTCGAGTTCGACCTGAAACCGGGCTGGAACATCTACTGGCGCGACCCCGGAGACGCGGGGCTCCCCCCGGAGTTCGACTGGAGTGGCTCGAAAAACCTCGCCGACGCCCGGGTTCTGTGGCCCGTGCCCCGGCGCTTCTCGTTCGCGGGCATGGAGACGGCGGGCTACGAGGGCCATGTCATCCTGCCGGTGGTGGCCACGATCCCGGATCCCGCGAAGGCCCTGGACCTGTCCCTGGCGCTGGACTACCTCACCTGCAATGACATCCAGTGCGTGCCCCGCAATGCCCGGCTGCACCTGGTCATCCCGCCCGGACGCAAGGGCAGCACCGCGCCCGAGCCCTCGGCCCAGGCCCAGAGCCTGGCCCGCGCCATGGCGCTGGTTCCGGGAACCGGATCCTCCCACGGGCTCACGATCACCGAGGCCGTGATCGAGCCCGGCGGCGTGGTCCGCATCCGGGTGCGCTCCGCAACGCCGCTGAGCGCGCCGGACCTGTTTCTCGATTCCCCCGCCGCCCTGACCTTCGAGCCGCCGTCCATCCTGGTCAACGCGGACGCCACCGAGGCCGTGATCCGCGCCCGCCGCTACGGGGATCTGACCCTCGAGGACGTGACCCTTGATGCGCTGGTCACCGACGGCCCGCGCGGTGTGGAGACCCCGGTTCACACGGACACGGAGGCCATCCCGGTGGACGCCGCTCCGCCGGACTTCCACGCCCTGGGCCGGGCTGGTGCCCCCGCCGCCAGCCAGCCGGAGCGCACCGGCGGGCTGCTGGGACTGCTCCTGATCGCGGGAACGGCCCTTCTGGGAGGCTTCATCCTCAACCTGATGCCCTGCGTCCTGCCGGTTCTCTCCCTCAAGATCCTGGGGGTTCTGACCCATGCCGGGCAAGACCGGACGGCCGCACGCCGCTCGTTCCTGGCCACCAGCGCGGGGATTGTGTTCTCGTTCCTGCTCCTTGCCGTCCTCGCCATCGGGCTGAAGGCGGCGGGTGCGGCGGCCGGATGGGGGATCCAGTTCCAGCATCCGATCTTTCTCGCGGGCATGGCCCTGGTGCTGACCCTGTTCACCGCCAACCTGTGGGGCCTGTTCGAGATCCCGGTGCCCGCCCTTGCCGGACGCCTGGGCGCGGGCGCGGGTGCCGGAAAGGGACGCTCGCCGCTGGCCGGAGCCTTCGCCACCGGCGCCTTCGCCACCCTGATGGCCACCCCGTGCTCGGCCCCCTTCCTGGGGACCGCCATCGGCTTCGCCCTGTCCAGCGGACCGGGCCAGACGCTCGTCATCTTCGGGCTGCTGGGGGTGGGCATGGCCCTGCCCTACCTGCTTCTGGGCCTGAAGCCCTCCATGACCGGTTTCCTGCCGAAGCCCGGACCGTGGATGCTCTGGCTGAGGGCGGTGCTCGGCGTGGCCCTGTTTGCCACAACGGCCTGGCTGCTGTTCGTCCTCAACGCCCTGGTGGGGCTGGGCTGGACCGTAACCCTGGGGTCGTTCCTGGTGTCCGTGCTGCTGTGCCTGTGGGCCTTCCGGGACAGCCACCCCCTGGTGAGGCTGTCCACCGTGGTGTGCGCCTTTCTCCTGGTGTACGGCATCGCCCAGACGGGCCGGAGCCTCCTGGGCTGGGGCTTCGCTCCCCCGGGGCAGGACACCCGGGCGAAGACCACCGAATGGCGTCCGTTCTCGGACAACGCCCTCAAGACCCTTCTGGCGCAAGGCGAGGTGGTTCTGGTGGACGTGACCGCCGACTGGTGCGTCACCTGCCAGGTCAACAAGGCCGCCGTCCTGGAGCGGGGCGCGGTGGAGACCGCCATCAACACCCGTCGCATCCGGGCCCTGCGCGCGGACTGGACCAAACCCGACCCGGCCATTTCCGAGTACCTGGCCCGGTTCGGACGGTACGGCATCCCGTTCAACGCGGTGTACGGCCCCGGCGCGCCCCAGGGCATCCCCCTGCCCGAACTGCTGACCGAGAAAAACGTGATGGACGCGATCGACCGGGCGGAGAGCGGCGGCCGGCCCTGACCCCGGCGCGCCCGGCGGGCCCGAGATCCTGGAGACCCGAGATCCCGGGGGCCCGAGACCACAGGATCCTGCTCCCGGGGCACCGGGGCCCCGGCCCTGTCGAGACACGGATCCCCTCGGGCCACCGCAGGCCCGGGGCGCATGCCGCGACCGGACCCAGCACCACCAACACAGTGCGCCCCACAGGGGGCCCGCTCACCTGCCCGCGACCGGACCCAGCACCACCAACACAGTGCGCCCCACAGGGGGCCCGCTCACCTGCAGTCCCCCGGCGTGCGCGTTCAGCCGGGGCCCTTCATCAGGCGCAGGGCGTGCTCGAGGCGTCCGAACTCGTCGAGAAAACACCGGGCTACCTCGGCCGGAGGCTGGGGCACAAGCTCCATCCCGGCCAGGGGCTTCTCCCGGATCCCCAGGATGGGGACCAGCTCGCTCTCGGAAAACCCGGCCAGCTGGACCGCCTCGGTGGCGGCCGCCATGAGATCCGCCCGCTTGACCGTTTTCCAGACCGCCGCGGCCGGACGGGCCGGCAGACCGAACCGGACATAGACGGCGCAGGTCACCCGGTCCTCGATTTCCAGGAACGGCTGGCCCAGAACCGTCTTCAGGGGCGTGATGATGTCGTGGGTCACGTACTCGGAGGCATCGTGGAGAAGAGCCGTCATCAGCAGCACCGGGTCGGGACGCTTTTCCAGAAGCCGCACGATCCGAAGCACCAGAAGGGAGTGCTGGGCAACCGACCAGCCGTACTCCCCGAGGGTCTGCCCGTTCCAGCGCGTGTTGCGCGACAGGGACAGGGCGATGTCCTCGATTTCGATGTCCACCGGCGAGGGCTCGATCAGGTTGAGCCGACGCCCCGACAGCATCCGCTGCCAGGTCCGGGGAGCCTGGGTCTCGAACCGTCGCCCGGTTTCCGGGTCAAGAGCTGGGGGTGTTCTGGGTGCCATGAGAACGGTTATAGCCGCGAACGCAGCGATGCGCAAAACCTCAGTTCCCGGGAGCACGGGGCACGGGGCGGGAACGGGGAGGAACCCCGGGCCTGAACGCGGAGGCTGTATATGTGGCGCCATTAGGGCGGAGGCATCATAAGGACGGAGGCGGCATGGGCTCAAACGGGAACCTCACGACCCGTGCCCCCAACCACCCGAAGACGACGCGGGCCGAGCCCCCAAACCCCGGAGACGGCACGGCCCGCGCCGCCAAACGCCGGAGACGACACGGGCTACAAACAGGCCGTCAGAGGCGCCGTCACAGACACGGCCCAAAAAGGAACCGCCATCCGGGAGACCTGGATGGCGGATCGGAACGCATCTCCCGAAACCAAGGGGTTCGGGGCGTGTTGCAGGATGGTTCTGCTGGCCGGACCGGGCGCAGGGCCCTCACACCCGGCCTACTCGGCGGCGATGGTCGAGCTCTCCTCGACTTTCGGCGCAACGGACCGCTTCTCACAGCCCTTGCAGTCCTCGTAAAGCCGGTGTGCCCAGTCGGCAAGCCCGAGAAGCTCGCGGTCCTCGGGGGTCTGCCCCTTGCGCGTCGTCCGGGAGACGGCCTCCAGGAATTCCTCGAGACCGTGTGGGGCTCCCGCGGCTCCCTCCGCCGCAGCCTCACGAAGCTGCTCGGCGATGGTGCGCGAGAGGTGAATGTTCTGGACAAAATCCCCACTGTCCGACGCCTGATCCGCGGACTTGTAGGCACCAATCATCCTGAATAGCAGTCGCTGTACCGAACTGGCCGGGCTATTGCCAATCATGATAGCCTCCCAATTAAAGCATTGCCGTTCCGACGCTGGAAACGAATGTTCTGAGCGCGTCTGTACACTGTCTCTCCCCTGGGAAAGGCGCTTATGATTTGACATTGAGGTTCTGCGGGCCCGAAAAATCATGTCCCCGGGAACCTGTTCCGAAAGGAAGTATTAAGCCTTTAGTTTTAACAAGCCAATGAAATCGGTGACGCGGTACGCATTTGTAACCACCGCGCGAGAGACCGCGCAGAATCTTATCGCCTTGCGCGAATTATGCGGTATCCAGGAACCGCAAAAGGCTCCCCGGATCGGGCCGAACGCCGAAAAACAGGACGACTCCGTCTCGACTCGGAATGAAAGTCGGTAACCGGTTGATATCTGGGCAAGACCCGGATCAATAACAAGAGCCTGATAAAAAAATATTTACAAATCTTGTTCTTAGGGAATTTTCTGGAATATAACCACAACAAAAGCTCGCCTGGCGTGCAGACTGAAACCAGAGCGAGAAAGCAACCCTTGGACTGCACTGCCTGTACAGTCTACATCCGAACGGATGTTTTTGCCAAAAAACGCCATCCGGGAGCCCGTACGGGGCAAAGCAGCCTCCCCGCCGGAGAGCCGCGGGAGAGCGGCCCGGGGGACACCGGGACGGGACAGGGACGGGCCCGCGCCTCCCGTGTTCCGGGTCCGGTCGAAAGACCCCGATACGGTCGCAGGGATACAGCGCCACCGCCACCCCCGGAAGGCGACAGGAACGGGCGCCACAAGAACGGACGATATAGAGTGGGAAGGCACCGGCCGACTGCGACGACAGGCATGCACGACGGCGGGACTGGCGGGGCGGGCCAACGGCGGACGCACGAAAACGCGGGGGTGGTGGGATGCGCCCTGGCGACATGGGAACGCACCGGCAGGCGGAAACCGACACCTGGGACAGCGGGCATGGCGGGATCCGGCAACGCCCGGGCAATCCGGGCCCGCACCGTCAACGGGAGGACACCGGCAGGCGGCGGCGGACGCATAAGGCAGTAGGGGATGGGGCGCGGCACACTGGCGATGCGGGGGGATGCGGCACCGCGAAAACTCCCCGGCACCGCGAGGACGCCCCGGCACTCTGAGGGGGCGACGGCACCGCGAGGACGCGACGGCGCCGGCATGCACCGCCAACGCGAGGACACCCCGCCGGGGAACCGCGGACCGGCGGGCCCGGTCGCCCTGCCCCCCGGTCGGGAACAGGGCGCGGCGTCGCCGGCCGGCGGTGCCCGGTGTCGCGCGATCAGAAGCCCACGAACAGGCTGGCCTTGACGTTGCAGATGGGACACGGCTCCGGATGGGCGCCGATATGGGTGAACCCGCACACCGGGCAGATGAGGATCTTGTCCTCGCCAAGGGCCATGTCCCGGGAGTTGGCCGCGAGCCCCCGGGCCTCCTCGAAGAGGGCCGCATGGATCTTCTCGGCCTCGAGGGCATAGCGGAACGAGCGGACCGCCTCCTTCTCTCCCTGAAGCTCGGCGGCCTGCAGGTACACGGGGTACATCTGGTTGACTTCCCCCAGTTCCCCCTCGATGGCCCAGTCAAGATTTTCGACCACGGACTTGAGGCCGAACTCTCCCCCCGCGCAGACGGACGCTCCGCCGGTCAGATCCCGCAGCGCGCGGAAGTGATTGGTCGCGTGGATCTGCTCGGCATGGGCAATTGCCTCGAACAGGCGCCCGATGTTGGGAAAGCCGTTCCGGGCGGCGTGGTCACCCCAGATCAGGTAGCGCATGTGGGCCATGGACTCTCCCCCATAGGCATTGCGCAAAAAGTCCGCGGTCATCGGATTTACATTGGACATGGACAGCCTCGCTGTGTTTTGAAGGTCTCCAGAACTCCTGACAGGCACTTGCGAAGACATGGCTTGTGCCTGCCCGAACTATACGGGAAAAGCCAAATCCTGTCCCGGTGATAATGGCGCCGGTGCTCAACCCGGGGCTTGCGGCCCTTGCCAAGAACGCCCAAGACGTCCATCATATCGGCTGTATTTTCCCGCACCGCGCGGTGCGCACCTCCCACGACATCAGGGCCAGAGACCATGACGGACATGTCCGATCCTTCCGCCTCCTCCCAGGATCCGATCACCACACTTTTCACCATGCTGGCCCAGGCCTTCGAGGCCGAGAGCGAGGATCTCGCCCGGGCTCTTGAGGACGGCAGCCTGGCCCTGGAGATGAGCGAGGACGACGAGGGCGGCCGCTTCGTCGAGGCCACCTGGACCCGGGGCGGCACGCCGCGGGTGGCCCGGGTCTACCGGGACCGCGTCCTGCGCGAGAAATCAGCCCGCGGGGACCGCCCGGCGTGACGGCTCCGACGCAGGTCATCGAACCCGGCGACGCCCTGTTCCACGAGGGCGAGCCCGCGATCTCCGCGTTTTTTATCGTTTCGGGCCGGGTGGTCCTGAAAAAGGACAGCCCCGAGGGCCTTGTTGACATTGATTTCCTTGGACCGGGAGACCTGGCAGGCGAGGCGGGGCTTTTGAGAAACGGGGTCTATTCTGTGACGGCGATAGCGGAAACACGGGTGGAATTCGATGAGCTGGACCGGGCTGCGCTGATGGACCGGGTGCGCCGGGAGCCGGACATCACCCTGCGCCTGGCCGGACACTTCGCCCGCCGGATCGCGGTCCTGACCGAACGGCTTGTCCGCCCCGCACCCGAGCCCCACACCCGGGCCACCGGGGTCTCCGCCACCCGGCGCATGGCGTCCTGGTTCCGGAACCTGTTCCGCCGCCGCCGCACCGACAGCGGGGCCCTGGCCGAGATCCCCCGCTCCCTCAAGGTGGCCATCGCCATTTTCCTGAACGACGACGAGGACAGCCAGCGCATCCTGGTGGAGGGCGCCTTCCTGACCCTTCCCGGCGTGGAGGTGGTCCTGCTCAACGATGCGGTGGAGGTCTCGTCCGAGGGCAATCTCCTGACGGTTCTCACCCAGGCGGGGCGCGTCGCCCACCGGATGCTGGAGCGCGAGAACGCCGACGTGGTCATCTGGGGCCTGGTGGACACGGACGCCGACCTGCTGGAGCTTCACTTCGCCACCTTCAGCGAGCGGGACGAGGAACGCCCGGGCGCGCCCTCCCTCCTGTCCTGGCTGGGGCTGCCCACCGGGTTCGAGGCGGACTGGGAGCCGCTCCTGTGCGCCACCACCCTTGCGGCCATCGAGCCCCGCAGCGAGCTCCAGTCCCAGACCCTGGACGCCATCCTGCCGCCTCTGGTGGCCGACGCCCAGTCCCTGGGCCTGAGCCCGCCGGACTTCTTCTCCGGCGCGGAAAAGGCCGCCATTCTGGAGAGCTTCGGAAACGCGGCCGCCACAGCCGGGCACATGACCGATGGCGCCGAGTGGTTCGACCAGGCGCTGGAGGCCTACCGCACCGCGCTGGAGACCCTGCCCCGGGACGCGGACCTGGAGTGGGCCCTCCTGAACCGGTCCATCGGTGTGGTGCTCCAGTCCGTGGGCGAGCGCACCGGGGATCCGGCGCCGCTGACGGAAGCCGCCGAGGCCTACCGCACCGCGCTCGAGGGCATCATCCGCCGCGACACGCCGCGGGACTGGGCCAAGCTGCACTACCGCCTGGGCGAGGTTCTGTACCGGCGCGCCCTTCTGGACGGCTCGGACCTGTTCAAGGAATGCGTGGACTCCCTGCAAAACGCCCTTCAGGTCTATTCGCGCAAGGAGTTCCCGGCCAAGTGGGCCGAGATCGTGAACCTGCTGTCCCAGGTGCTCCAGGTGTACGGGGACGAGGTCAAGGCCATCTCGCTGCTGAAGCGGGCGGTGGACCTGTCCCAGCAGGTTCTGGAGGTCCGGACCCTGGACACCGTGCCCCTCGCCTGGGCCGCGGCCCAGAACACCCTGGGCTCGTCCCTGTTCCTTCTGGGGCGCAACACGGGGGAGCGCGCCACCCTGGAGGACGCCCGCGAGGCGTTCCAGGCGTCTCTTGGCGTCTACCGGATGATGAATGCCGAGAAAGGTGCATCCGTCGCAGAAAACAATCTTAGGCGAGTCGAGGAGTTTCTCGAAAAAAGTACCCCGGTTCACCGGCGTCTCGAGCCGGAGTGGGCGTCGGGCGACCGGAAGGCCCTTGCCCCGGAAACGGAAAAAGAGAAAGAAACACCGGGTTCTAGCTCCGGTTCGACGCAAAGTTGACACAAAAAGGTCTTGTTCCCCCTTGGCGACCCGAAATTCCTGGGCTATCACAAAGACTAGATTGTCTTGTCTTTGTCGACGGAGGAGCCTGGAAGATGCACAAGAACATGACGGTAACGTTGAAATGGTTCAATCAGACCAAGGGGTTCGGCTTCGTTCGGATCCATGAGGGAGATCCGGACGCGTTCCTTCATGTCTCTGTACTGCAGCGTGCGGGGTACGAGACCCTGCCGGACGGGTCCGTCATAATCTGTGATCTCGAGCCCTCGCAAAAAGGTCTCCAGGTCGCCGAGATCCATTCCGTCGAGGTGGCCTCCCCGGGCGCGGGCGGCGCGTACATGGACGACCTGGGCGGCTCCCTCTCCGAGCTTCAGGGAACGGTCAAGTTCTTCAGCCCCGAGAAGGGCTTCGGCTTCGTGCTCCCGGACAACGGGGGCAAGGACGTGTTCCTCCCCCTGCGCACCCTCCAGAACAGCGGACTGGACATGATCGAAACCGGCCAGAAGGTGCACCTCGAGGTGCGCGAGGGCAAGAAGGGCCCCATGGCCGAGCGGGTCTGCCTGCTCTAGCCTGCCGGCAGGCCGCCTGCCAGCTGCCGGTCGGGCCGCCACCGGGAGCCGGGTTGGGCGTCCCGGGCCGGCTTGCACCATACCTCTCCCAACCGGGCCCGGCTGTGACACCCCTGTCACCGGGCCCGCGTTGTTTCCGGCGTTGCGTTTGGCGCTCCGGGCAGGACGCCGACGGCCCCGGCCCCGTCGCGGGGCAGCGGTCCACGGGCACCGTTGACGGGCTCCGCTGACGGGACCAAACAAGCGGCGCGGGCAAGACCACCGGCAGGGAACACCGACAGGCCGCCGAGGCAAGGCCCCGACAGGCAGCCCAGGAAAACCCCTACGGAAGACTCTGGTGGGTACCCGATCAACCGGGGCCGGGGAGAGGCTCCGGTCATTCCTCGGGCCCACGAGCCCGACGGGCTGCCCGGACCGGAGACTGGCATCCGGGGGCCGTCCGGGCTCACGCCTGCGCGTGGTCAAAGCCTTCCGACGCACAGCAGCACCCGCCGTCCGCCCCCCGGGCGAGCGCTCACGCACCCGCCCAACGCTCCGGAGACCCCGACGCTCACGCGGGCGCCTGCATTCGACCAACGCCCCCGCCTGCACGCGGCCCGGCCCCCGACCCGGGCGCGCCGTCCCGCTCCGGTCCGGCCCGGGGCCCGTTCCTCAGGCTGCGGTGCGATTTCCGCGCCACATTTTCCGTTCTCTCCGGTATACAGGTCAGGGGCGCACCCGCGCCCTCCGATCCCCCTCCCTGCCCGGACCGCCGGGCGGATGTCCAGGAAAGACCCATGCGCAAGATATACGTGATGATCAAATGCGACCTCGGCTGCGCCTACAACGTGGCGGCCGGCATGATCGAGTCCATCGAGGAGCTTTCGGAAGTCGACAGCATTTCCGGGCAGTTCGATCTTCTCGCGAAGTTCTACCTTCCCAATTCCTGCGATGTGGGGCGGTTCGTCACGGAAAAGGTCCAGACCGTGGAGGGCGTGCGCGACACCTTCACCATGGTGGCCTTCAACGCCTTCACCTGATTTCGGACGGCCCGGGTGCTACGGGCTCCAGGAGCCGGGCGTCAGATGCGCGCCCGGCGCTCCCACCACCCGGCAGCAGGCCACGACCGCCTGCAAGGCGCTGTCAAAGCGCGGGGCCAGTCCCCGCGGATCGTCCGCGCGCGTGGCGACGACCACCTGACCCGACGCCATGACCGGCTCGCCCCTCAGGGCAAACTGGAGCCCGGCGGGCGAGCGGACCCAGTCGTTCAGGGGACAGGACTCGCTCAGGACGGCCTCCAGCCGCAGCCCGGCCAGATCCCCCAGCGCCTCGTCGAGGGTGTCGTAGGAGCGCACGGACGCCGTGTCCCCGACGGCCGCCTCCAGCCAGGCGGAGGCCAGGGTATCGCGCACCACGCCGATACGCTTGCCCCGCAGACCGTCGCGGTCCGGCTCGGATCCCTCGCCCTTCGGCGCCACGAAACGGATGCTGCTGCAATAGTAGGAGCCGCTCAGGGCCAGGCGGTCTCCCGCATCCCGGGCGACCTCCACCGGCAGGACGGCCGCATCGATCGTCCCGGCCTCCAGGGCGGAGACCAGAGCCGCGCGACCGAGCGTCACCCGCTCGCACGTACTCCCCATGCGGGCACACAGGGCCCGGACCACATCGACGTCAACGCCCTTGTCCGCCGAGCCCCGAAGGCGGAACAGGTCGCAGGTTCCGTCCGAGCCGATCCTCAGGGTCTCCGCCGCCGCCGGGCCCGGGAGCAGGACAAGCCCGCTCCCCGCCACCAGCACAGCGGCGAGAACCCGACGGAGCCTCCGGAACCCGCTCCCCATCAGAGCCGCGCAATGTGCTCGGCGGTGATCAGCGTGATGCCGTCATCCGACACAAAGAACCGCTTCTGGTCCAGCTCGCGGTCCTCGCCCACCACCAGGCCCTCGGGAATGTTGCACCCGGCGTCGACGATGCAGCGGTTCAGCTTCACGTGCCGGCCGATGTCGGTCCCGGGCAGGACCACGGACTCGTAGAGCGACGCATACGAGTTCACCCGCACGTCGTTGAACAGAAGGGTCCGCCGGATCTTGCCCCCGGAAATGATGCACCCGGCGGACACAATGGAATCCACCGCCATGCCGCGGCGCGCGTCCGTGTCAAACACAAACTTGGCCGAGGGCCGCTGGACCTGGTAGGTCCAGATGGGCCAGGACAGGTCATACAGGTCGAGCGCCGGGGTCACGTTCACCAGGTCCATGTTGGCGGCCCAGTAGGCCCCCAGGGTGCCGACGTCCCGCCAGTAGGGCTCGCGGCGCCCCACGGAATAGACGCACGACTTCTTGAACCGGTGGGCCATCAGCTTCACCTTGCCCACCTGGGACGGAATGATGTCGCCCCCGAAATCGTGGTTGGAGTTCTCGTCCGCCGCGTCCTTCTCCAGGATGCTGTAGAGATAGTCCGCGTTGAAGATGTAGATTCCCATGGAGGCAAGGGTCCAGTCCGGGGCGCCGGGAATCCCCGGGGGATCCTTGGGCTTTTCCAGGAAGCGGACGATGTTGTCGTGCTCGTCCACGTCGATGCAGCCGAAGCCGGTGGCCTCCATCCGCGGAACCTCGACGCAGGCGACCGAGCACATGGCGCCCGAGCGGATGTGGTCCGCCAGCATCTTCGCGTAGTTCTGCTTGTAGATGTGGTCACCCGCCAGGATGAGCACGTACTTCGGATCGTGACCGCGGATCAGCTCCAGGTTCTGGTGCACCGCATCCGCCGTTCCCTGGTACCAGGTCTCCGACGAGGTCTGCTGCTGGGCAGGCCACAGCTCCACAAACTCGCCAATCTCGGCCTTCAGGAAGCCCCAGCCCCGCTGGATATGGTGGATCAGGGTGTGGGCCCGGTACTGGGTCAGAACGGCAATGCGGCGAATCCCCGAGTTCATGCAGTTGGACAGCGGGAAGTCCACGATCCGGTACTTTCCGCCGAAGGGAATGGCCGGTTTGGATTCCTTTGACGTGAGATCGTAAAGGCGCGAGCCCCGACCCCCGGCCAGAACCAGCGCAAGCGTGCGGCGGAGGCCACCGTTAACGTCGAGTTGATCGTCCAGGCTGTAAGCCGTCGAACTGTCCGAACCATGCATGTAGGGTCTCCTCGGAGATTGGGTATCGTTTTTCTTTATTTATAAAGATTTCAGGCATGCCCGTGAAGGGCTCTTTCACCCTTCCGGTGTAGAAAGGCGCTTTTCAAGCGCCGCGCCGGACGGGGATCTCCCCGGAATCCGGAGCCGGACCCGACCGGAGGACACGGTGACGGAAACCGGCTCAGGGTGCCGGCGGGCACCCCGGACCCTCTCGGCCTGGTGCGGGCACAAGGGGGAGAGGGCGGGCGAAGCGGAAAGCGCCCGATGGGCCTCGGGGGCGGCTCTCCAGGGCGATCTTCAGGGCGGGCTCCGGCGGCGCCCCTCCCGACCGGACGGGGGTGAAAACCGGACCGGACCACACCGGACCGCCGCCCCCACTCCGGGCGCGCCCCATGCCCCGGGCGCCTCCGGCCTGCCCCACCCCTTCCGACCGGACGACCACGCAGAGCGGGCCTGACCGCACCACCCCCCGCTCCATCACCGCACGAGACCACCGCCCCACCCCCGGACATCCCATCTCCGGCCTGCCCCACCCGCCCCGGCTCCGCCGTCCAGTCCCCCTGCCCGCGCCAGCCCTGCCACAGCGGGCGCCCCGACGCTGCGGGAGCCCGGGCCGGAGCGGGGGATTTTTTCTTCCGGGTCCGGCAGTGGATTTTTCCTGGAAAAACTGGCAAGTTTAGCCCGTCGATCTGAGGGAGTTCATTTTGTTATGAAAATACTGTTCGTAACGTCGGAGGCCTACCCGTTCATCAAGACGGGAGGACTGGGGGACGTGTGCGGCGCCCTGCCCGTGGCGCTGCGCAAGCGCGGCATCGACGCCCGGCTGCTCCTGCCCGCCTATCCTGCCGCCATGAGCCGCGCCCGGCTGACCGGCGAGACGATCCCCATGGGGAACATCCTCGGCGTGGGCGAGACCCGGCTTCTGGGCGCCTTCGAGCCCGAGTCCGGCTGTCCGGTCTGGCTGGTGGACTGCCCCCCGATGTTCGAGCGAAGCGGCGGTCCCTACATGATGTATCCGGGCCAGGACTGGCCGGACAACTTCTACCGCTTCGGCCTTCTGTCGAAAGTCGCCGCCACCATCGGCACCGCGGGACACCTGATGGACTGGCGCCCGGATGTGATCCACTGCCACGACTGGCAGACGGGCTTTGTCCCCGCCTATCTCCGGGCCTGGGGCGTGAGCGATCCCCCGGTGGTCTTCACGATCCACAACCTCCACTACATGGGCCTGTTCGGCCAGGACGTCCTGAAGCTCCTGGGCCTGCCGGAGAGCATGTGGAACCTGTACGGCCTGGCCCACCACGGCCTGGTGTCGGCCCTGAAGGCGGGGATCCAGTACTCCCGCATCGTGACGACCGTCAGCCCGACCTACGCCTGGGAGATCTGCACCCCCCTGGGGGGCCTGGGTCTTGATGTCTTCCTGCGCGAGCGCGGCGACGACATCCGGGGCATCCTGAACGGAATCGACCCGGTGGTCTGGAACCCCGAGAACGACCCCTACATTGTCGCCCCCATCGACCCCGAGTCTCCCGAGCAGGGCAAGGCCCTCAACAAGGCCGAGGTCCAGCGGAGCATGGGCCTGGACATGGATCCGGACCGCCCGCTGTTCGGCCTGATCTCCCGTCTGGTGGACCAGAAGGGAATCGACTTCCTGCTGGGAGCCGTCCACCACCTGGTGGCCCAGGGCGGATCCCTTGCGGTCCTTGGGGCCGGGGAGCCCTGGCTCGAGGCCGGACTGAACCAGGCGGCGGCCTCGTACCCGGGCAAGGTGTCGATCCACGTGGGCTACAGCGAGGAGCTCGCCCACCGCATCGAGGCTGGTGCGGACTTCCTCCTGGTGCCCTCCCGGTTCGAGCCCTGCGGCCTGACCCAGCTCTACGCCCTGCGCTACGGGACGGTCCCCATTGTGCGTAACACGGGAGGACTTGCGGACTCCGTGGTTCCCATTACACACAAGACTGGTGGAACCGGCATCGTCTTCGACCACGCGTTGACGGATGCGCTGGAATGGGCCATCGATCAGGCAATATCGCTTTACAGCGATAAGTCCAGGCTTCACGATATCCGAAAGCGTGGGATGGCCTGCGACTTCTCGTGGGACGCATCCGCTAAAGACTATATACGCATTTACGAGAGCCTTGTGACCGAGCCTTCCGGCACCTGATCCGGGCGCCCGTGCCTCGACACCGGCCGGTCCGGGGCTCCACTTCCCGCAGAATCGATACGGAGACCAAGGGATGAACCATGAGATCCGGGAGGAGCTTTTCCCCCTGAGCAAATGCCTCGACTTCGACAACGTCGAGGACGTCAAGACAGCGCTTGTCAACACGATGATCCGTGTGGTCGGTGTCGATCCCCAGATAGCCTCGCCGCGGGAATGGTACGTGACGCTTGCCTACCTCATGCGCGGACACCTGTCCGAGCGTGGCATGCACACCGCCCGGGACCAGTACGGCAAGGATCTGAAACGCGTCTACTACCTGTCCATGGAGTACCTTCCCGGCCGCCGGCTGATGAAGCACCTTCTGGACATGCGCATCGAGCCCCAGATGCGCGCCGCCCTGGCCTGCTTCAAGCAGGACCTGGACGAGATCTGCGAGCAGGAGAAAGACCCGGCCCTGGGCAACGGCGGCCTCGGGCGCCTCGCGGCCTGCTTCCTGGACTCCATGGCCACCCAGGGCTACCCGGGCTACGGCTACGGCATCCGCTACGAGTTCGGCATGTTCTCCCAGACCATCGAGAACGGCCAGCAGGTCGAGCACGCCGAGAACTGGCTCCAGGAGGGGAACCCCTGGGAGGTGGTCCGCCACGAGATCACCTATCCGGTCCGTTTCGGCGGCCGGGTCGTGCACTTCAACGATGAGCTGGGCACGGAAAGCGCCCGCTGGATCGAGACCACCGATGTCATCGCCGAAGCCTACGACATCATGGAAACCGGCTACGGCGACGGCATCGCCGTGACCCTGCGGCTGTGGTCCGCCCGCTCCACGCAGGACTTCGACCTGCGCTACTTCAACGAGGGCAACTACATCGACGCGGTGAAGGAAAAGACCGTCTCGGAGACGCTCTCGAAAGTCCTGTACCCGATGGACACCACCCTGATGGGCCAGGAGCTGCGCCTGAAGCAGGAATACTTCTTCGTGTCCGCCTCGCTCCAGGACATCTTCCGGCGCTTCCGCAAGACCCACCCGGGAAGCCTGCGCCTGCTGCCGGAAAAGATCGTCATCCAGCTGAACGACACCCACCCGGCCCTGGCCATCCCCGAGATGATGCGCCTGCTCCTGGACGAGCACAAGCTGTCCTGGGACGAGGCCTGGTGCATCACCCGCAACACCTTCGCCTACACGAACCACACCCTGCTGCCCGAGGCCCTCGAGACCTGGCCCATCTCCATGATGCAGGCGCTGCTGCCCCGCCACATGGAGATCATCTACAAGATCAACCACCTGTTCCTTCAGGAGGTCCGGCGCACCTTCCCGGGCGACGGCGACAAGCTGAAGCGCATGTCCCTGATCGATGACGAGCGCCAGCGGGTCCGCATGGCGAACCTGGCGGTGGTGGGCTCGTCCCGGGTCAACGGGGTGGCCGAGCTTCACTCCCGGCTGCTGCGCGAGCGGGTCTTCCCCGAGTTCGACGTCTTCTATCCCAACAAGTTCGTCAACGTCACCAACGGGGTCACCCAGCGGCGCTGGCTTCTCCAGTCCAACCCGCCCCTGGCCGAGCTGATCTGCGAGGCCATCGGCGACGCCTGGATCACCGACCTCAACCGCCTGCGCGACCTGGAAAGCATGGCGGAGGACGCGTCCTTCTCGAAACGCTTCATGGAGATCAAGGACCAGGCCAAAAAGCGCAACGCGGCCATGATCGCCCAGCGCTGCGGTGTGGCGGCGATCCCCGGATCCCTGTTCGACACCCACATCAAGCGCATTCACGAGTACAAGCGCCAGCTTCTGAACATCCTTCAGGTCGTGGCGCGCTACAACCGGCTGCGCGCGAACCCGTCGAGTGACCTTCTGCCGCGCACCGTGATCTTTGCGGGCAAGTCGGCCCCGGGCTACTTCATGGCCAAGAAGATCATCCGGCTGATCAACGACGTGGCGGAGATCGTGAACCACGACCCCATCACCCGCGACAGCCTGAAGGTGGCGTTCGTCCCCAACTACAACATCTCCACCGCCGAGATCCTGATCCCGGGGGCCGACCTCTCCGAGCAGATCTCCACCGCCGGCACCGAGGCCTCGGGCACGGGCAACATGAAGTTCGCCCTGAACGGAGCCCTGACCATCGGAACCCTGGACGGCGCAAACATCGAGATCCGCGAGGAGGTGGGCGAGGAGAACATCTTCATCTTCGGCCTGACCGCCGCCGAGGTCGCCGCGCGCAAGGCCCAGGGCTACAACCCCTGGGACTACTACAACGCGGACCCGGAGCTGCGCCAGGTTCTGGACATGGTCCGGGACGGCTTCTTCTGCTGCGAGGAACCCGACCGCTACCGCCCCCTGGTGGAGAACCTTCTCCAGGGCGGGGACGCCTTCATGCTGCTGGCGGACTTCCGCAGCTACATGGAAACCCAGGAGAACGTGGACACGCTCTACCGTGACCAGAAGCTCTGGGCCAAGAAGGCGATCCTCAACGTGGCGCGCATGGGCAAGTTCTCGTCGGACCGCTCGATCCATACCTACGCCCAGGACATCTGGGACGTGACCCAGATGACACCGCCGCCGCACTGCAAGTGATGCGGCGCAGGGGGTCCGAAAAAAAGCCGGACCCCTTGAAACCACACCGGACGGGACGCCATCTCGCGAGGGAGCGATCCGTCCCCAACGTCGACTCTTGTGGTCGATGAGAAAAAGGGGCAAGGTGCAACAGCATCCTTGCCTTTTTTTATTCGGATTTTTCTAAAACGGGACACGTCCCCCACTGGAACGACGCACGATGAACGACAAGCGAATCTACCTCTACGACACCACACTGCGCGACGGGGCCCAGACCATGGGCGTTGATTTCTCTGTTGCGGACAAGATTGCGATCGCACGGGCGCTTGACGAACTCGGCTTCGACTACATCGAGGGCGGCTGGCCCGGAGCCAACGACACGGACACGGGCTTTTTCGCCAACGCCCCGGCCCTGCACACCGCCCGGCTGAGCGCCTTCGGCATGACGCGCCGGGCCGGGATCTCCGCCTCGAACGATCCGGGACTGCGCTCCCTTCTGCAGTGCGGGGCCACGGTCCTGACGCTGGTGGGCAAGTCCTGGGACTTCCAGTGCACCGAGGCCATCGGCGTGGAGCTCCCGGAAAACCTGCGCATGATTTCCGACAGCATCGCCCTGGTCGCCGGCGAGGGCCGGGAGGTCATGTTCGACGCCGAGCACTTCTTCGACGGCTACAAGGACAATCCCGAGTACGCCCTGTCCTGCCTGAAGGCCGCCCATGATGCGGGCGCGCGCTGGGTCGTGCTGTGCGATACCAACGGCGGCACCCTGCCGCACGAGGTCGGCGCCATCGTCTCCGAGGTGGTGAAGGTGATCCCGGGCACCAAGGTGGGCATCCACTGCCATAACGACACCGAGAACGGTGTGGCGAACGCCATCGCCGCCGTCTGCGCCGGAGCCCGCCAGATCCAGGGCACCCTGAACGGCCTGGGCGAGCGCTGCGGCAACACCAACCTGGTGAGCCTGATCCCGACCCTGATCCTGAAGATGGGCTTCGAGACCGGCATCTCCCGCGACAAGCTCCCGCAGATTGCCCACGTCTCGCGCATGCTGGACGAGCGCCTGAACCGCGCCCCCGACCGGCACGCCCCCTACGTGGGCGCCTCGGCCTTTGCCCACAAGGGCGGGCTGCACGCCTCCGCCGTGGAGCGCAATCCCCGCTGCTACGAGCACGTCACCCCCGAAAGCGTGGGCAACACCCGCCAGATCCTGGTCTCCAAGCAGGCCGGGCGGGCCAACGTCATCGCCCGCTTCCGGGAGCTGGGCATCACGGTCGAGGACAAGGATCCCCGGATCGCGACGCTCCTCGAGACCGTCAAGAAGCAGGAGTCCGTGGGCTACGCCTTCGAGGGCGCCGAGGCCAGCTTCGAGCTGATGGCCCATCGCCACCTGGCCGAGGTTCCCAAGTACTACACCGTCGACAGCTTCCGCGTGATCGACGAGCGCCGCTACAATGCGGTCGGCAAGCTGGTGGTCCTCTCCGAGGCCACCGTGAAGCTCCACGTGGGCGGCGACCGCCACATGGCCGTGGCCGAGGGCAACGGTCCGGTGGACGCCCTCAACACCGCCCTGCGCAAGGTTCTGACCGCCATCTACCCGGTGCTGGAAAACCTGCGCCTGGTGGACTTCAAGGTCCGGATCCTGACCCCCGACGACGCCACCGGCGCCGTGACCCGGGTCATGATCGAGAGCATGGGCCCCACCGGCGAGCGCTACACCACCGTGGGCGTCTCCACCAACATCATCGAGGCCAGCTTCGAGGCCCTGATGGACGCCTTCGACTACTGCCTCTTCCGGGCCGGCCGGGGAGACTGACAGGGTGGCAGGAACGGATCGTACCCGGGCCAACGCGAGTGTTGCGGGCGCCGGGGGGCCGGTCATTGTGCTGGTCCGGCCCCAGCTGTCGGAAAATGTGGGCATGGTGGCGCGCGCCATGATGAACTGCGGACTGGGGGAGCTGCGTCTTGTGGCCCCCCGGGAGGACCACCTGTCGGGCAAGGGCCCGGCGGCCACGTCCGGCGCGCACGTCATCCTGGAAAACGCCACCGTCCATGACACCACCGCCGAGGCCATTGCGGACCTGAACCGGGTGTTCGCCACCACGGCCCGGCGCCGGGACATGGTCAAGATCGTGCAGACGCCCCGCCGGGCGGCAGGAACCCTGCGCGAGCTTGTGAGCCGGGGCGAGCGCGTGGGCATCCTGTTCGGCCCCGAGCGCGCCGGGCTCGACAACGACGACGTGGCCCTTGCGGACTGCCTGATCGAGGCCCCGCTGAACCCGGCCTTTTCCTCCCTGAACCTGGCCCAGGCTGTCCTTCTTGTGGGGTACGAGTGGTTCCAGGCGGAGAGCGACGCGCCCCCGGAGCAGGTGATCGTGAACGGCACCCGCCCCGCCGAGAAGCACGAGCTTCTCAACTTCTTCGGCCACCTGGAGCGGGAACTGGATGCCTGCGGCTTTCTGCGCAACACGGACAAGCGGCCCGGCATGGTGCGCAACCTGCGCAACATCTTTGAGCGCGCGGGCCTGACCGAGCAGGAGCTGCGAACCCTGCACGGTGTGGTCAAGGAGCTGCGCCACGGCCGCCGGGATCCCGCCTGGTCCGAGCACGTCCGGGAGCAGACCCCGACCCCGGACTGACACCGCACCGGCCGCCCGGACCACGGGCCAAGGGGCCAAGGGGCCAAGAACCACGGACCACGGACCTGGAACCGAGGGGCACGGACCAGAGACCAAGGCCCCAGGAGCCAAGAGCCACGGACCAGTGACCAGGGGCCACGGACCACGAGCCAAGGGCCACGGACGACGGACCGGGACACGAAAAAAGGGGGCGCCGGTCGCCCCCTTTTCCTTTGCGGCCTGAACCGCCGGTCTCGCCACGCCGATCCGCCCGAACAAGCGCACGGCCAGCCGCCCGGACAGCCAGCCCCCTAGACCGCCGCGCACTCCAGGAAGGTCTGGAACGGGCCCCGGGCGGTGGCCAGAGCCCAGGGATCCCCGCGCTCCACGATACGGCCCTCATCCAGCACCAGAACCTCGTCCATGGCCTCGAGGCCAGCCGGGCGGTGGGTGACCAGAACCACCGGACGCGCCGCGCTGGCCGCCAGAACCCGGGACAGAACCTCGGCCTCCAGAGCCGGATCCAGGCCCTCGCCGGGCTCGTCCAGGACCAGGAGGGGGCCTCGCCCGAGAAGGGCGCGGGCGATGGACAGCCGTCGGGCCTCGCCGCCGGACAGGGGCCGGCCGCCCTCGCCGATCAGCGTATCCAGACCCTCGGGCAGAGCGTTCACCCAGTCCGCAAGACAGGCGGTTTCCAGCGCCTCCTGGCACTCGGCTTCCGAGGCATCGGCCCGGGCGATCTGCAGATTGCGCCGGATCGTGTCCGAGAGAAACGCCGGGGTCTGGGGTGCGAGGGACACAAGCCCCTGGAACCGGGCATCGGCGGTGGAGGGCAGCTCGACGCCGTCCACGAACACCCGCCCGCCGTCCAGCGGCACGACCCCGGCAAACACCATGGCCAGGGTGGACTTCCCGGCGCCGCTCGCCCCCACAAGACCGATACGGCGCGTGCCGGTCAGGTCGAGGGTCACGGGACCGAGAGCGGCCCGCGTGCCCGGACCCGAACCGCCCACGGTCACGGCCTCCAGCCGGACCGCCGGGAACGCCCGCGCGCCCGGGGGGGCCGGAAGGCCGGTCACCGCGGGATGGTCACCGCGGGCGCCCTCGAGCTCCGGCGACAGGTCCAGAACCCGGTCCAGAACCACCGTGGTGGCGCCGGTTTTCTGGAAGGCCTCAGGCAGCGGGGTCAGCACCTCGAACAGCGCCAGCGCCAGAAACACCAGAAGCGCCAGGGACAGGGGCCCCAGGGTGCCCTCGGACACCCGGGGAACCAGGATCAGCAGCATGGCCCACATGGCCGCGGTCGAGAGCACCGGAAGGAACGCCGCCCCCAGGGAGTCCTGGAAGGCAAGGCGCCGCCGCAGGGCCGCAAGCCGAAGGTTGGAGGCCTCGAGACGGGCCTCGTGACGTCCCAGCGCCCCGAAGGCCACCAGTTCATCCCGGCCACCAAGAGCATCCACCATCAGGGTCCGCAGAACGGTCCGCTCCGCCATGCTGGCCTGTCCGGGAGCCCGGCCAAGCCAGGCAAGCAGGCCCGGAAGCCCGGCCCCGCCCAGAACCAGGGCGGCCAGCAGGACCACCCCGGCGCCGGCGCCGTAGGAGAAGCCCAGAAGCACGCAGCCGCCCCCCAGAACCAGGGCCACGATGGCGGGCACGGCAATCTGGAGATAGAACCGCTGGAGGGTGTCCAGGTCCGCGCCCAGCTGGCCTGCAAGAGCGGCCGAGTGGAACGCGGCCGGATCATCGGTCAGCATGCGCACCAGGCCCGGACGCCGGGAGAACGCCCGAAACAGCCGGGGCCGGAGCGTCGCCACCACCCGCAAGGACGCATCGTGGGTGAACAGGCGGTCGAGATACCGCCCGCCGGAGCGCAGGATCGAGCACGCCCGGATAATGGCCGCCGGGACCAGGTAGTTGAAGGTGCCCGCGCTCAGGCCCGCCGCCGCCATTCCCGTCAGGAACCAGCCGGAGATGACCAGAAGCGCGATGTTGCCGAAGGCACAGACGATGGCAAAGAAAACGCCCACAAGGCTCCACAGCCAGTGCCCGGACAGAAGGTTCAGAAGGAAACGTGTCCGCCGGAAGGTCATGATGTTTTCTCCCGGTTCAGGGCCGCCGCCACCAGGGGCGAGCGGCTTCCCAGCAGGCGCGTGAAGGCGCCCCCCGCATCACGCAGGGCCTCGAAGGGGCCGTCCTCGACAATCCGCCCGTCCTCCAGCACCAGGATCCGCGACGCCGCCCGGATGGTGGCCAGGCGGTGTGCCGCCACCAGAACCGTGCGCCGGGGGACCAGGCCGCCCAGAGCATGGGCCAGCGCAGTCTCGCTGTCCTGGTCCAGACTGGCGGAGGGCTCGTCCAGCAGGACAAGGGACGCATCCGCAAGGAAGGCACGGGCCAGGGACAGGCGCCGGATCTCGCCGCCGGACAGGCCCTGGCCGCCCTCGCCAATCACCCGGTCGAGGCCGCGGAACCGCTCCGCCACGATGTCCAGAGCCGCCGCCTGCTCCAGGGCCGCCAGGATCTCCGCATCCGAGGCGTCCGGGCGCCCCAGGGCGACCGCGTCACGCACAGTCCCCGCAAAGGGGTGCGGATCCTGCGGAACCCAGCACGGGCGAAACACGGACAGGTCCGGAGCCGCGCCCCCGACCAGCACCCGGCCCGATCCGGGCCGCAGGGCGCCCCTGGCCAGGTCCAGCACGGTGGTCTTCCCGACGCCGCTCGCCCCCACCAGGGCGGTGAGGGTTCCGGGCTCCAGTTCCAGGGTGAGATCCCGCAGAACCGGCCCGCCCGTGTCGTAGGCAAAGGTCACCGCGTCAAAACGCACCGCCGGAGCACCACCGGACCCGGGAACCGGAGACGGGGCGGCAACCCCGGAAGCGGGGGGGGACGCCGCGGGGGCGTCATCGGCCCCCATCAGGGGCGCAAGCCGGCCCGCAGCCGCGGTGGATTCCATGCGGGCGTGATAGTGCACGCCCATCATGCGCAGGGGGCGGTAGAACTCGGGCGCCAGAACCAGAAGGAACAGTCCCCGGGTGTAGTCCATGTCGCCCGAAAGAAGCCGGAAGCCGATAAACACGGCCACGAGTGCCACACCAAGGGTGGCAAAGAATTCCAGGGCCAGCGAGGACAGGAAGGCGATCCGCAGGACGTCGAAGGCATCGCTGCGCCACTCGTCGGAGGCCTCGGCCAGCCGTTCGCATTCCCGGTCCAGGGCGTTGAAGGTCCGAAACAGGGTCAGGGCCCGCACCGCGTCCAGGAAGTAGGCGGACAGGCGGTTCATGGCCTCCCACTGACGCACGTTCAGCGAAACGGCCCCCTTGCCGATCAGAACCATGAACACCGGGATCAGCGGGGCCGTCAGCGCCAGGGTCAGCGCGGAAATGTAGTCCAGGGGAAAGGCGACCACCAGGATCGCAACCGGCAGGAACGCCGCCTGAATCATGGCGGGCAGGAACCGGGCGAAAAAGGGCTCGACGGCCTCGATGCCCTCCACAAGAAGGAGAGCCGCCGCCCCGGCACTGGTCGACCGGCGCCCGGTCCCGTGAAGCTGGGCCTGCACGAACAGGCGCCGCAAAACCAGACCGGCCCGAATGCCAAGACCCGCAGAGATGCGGGCCTCGATCCCGGACACCACAAACCGCCCCAGGATCAGCGCCGCAACGAGCGCCAGACGGTGTCCGTCCGGAAGAGTGTTTTCAAAAGCCAGGGCGTTCAGGGTGTCGGCCAGAAGCCAGGCCAGCACGATCAGCAGAACGCCGGACGCGAGGCTCAGCCCGGCCAGGCCGAGAAGAGAGGGTCTCAGTCCTCGCAAAGGTGCCCGGAGCAGGGCTTTTTCCGCTCCGGGCACTGAGTTTTGCGACATCGGCTGCGACACGAACTAGTTGCCGCGGCTCGGGGTGTCGTTGTTGTCTTCCGAGCGTGCCTCAAGCCACATCACGTTGATGATGCCCAAGGACAGCGCCGCACACAGACCGAGTATCCAGGTAAAGTACCACATAGGGAGATCCTTTCTAGTAGTGCGACGGCTCGATGTTCTCGCCCGCGCGCGGCCACATTCTCCAGTAGCACCAGAGAGTGTAGGACAGGACGATGGGAAGGAAGATCGCAACCACCCAGAACATGATGTTCAGGGTCATGTACGACGAGGTGCCATCCCACATGGTCAGGCTGGAGACCGGATCAATGGACGAGGGCAGGACGAACGGGAACATGGAGAACCCGGCCGTGAGGATCACGCCCGCGATGGTCACCGACGTCATCAGGAAGGCGAACGCCGGACGGCGGGCCAGAGAGGCCAGAACCGCAAGCATCGCACCACCGAAGCCCGCAAGCGGAGCCAGGATGGACAGGGGCTCGCGGGAGTAGACGTCAAGCCATGCACCCTGCGCAACAACCACCTCCTTGTCGAGGGGCAGCGGCAGGCCGTTCGGATCCGGCTGCGACACAAGGCGGAAGCCGTCAATCCAGAGCCAGACGCACACACCGGCAATCGCGAACGTCGCAATCACCACCAGGCCAAGATAGGGGACGACCTTGCGGGCCTTCTCCGAAATCGCGCCGGTCTCACGCCACTGCAGCCAGGCCGCGCCGTGCAGCATCAGCATCGCAGCCGACAGGACACCACACAGAAGCGCAAACGGGTTCAGCAGGGGCAGCAGGGCAAAGATCCACGAACCCTGGTAGTGGGAGTGCATCATGGAGTCCAGGCGGAAGGGCACGCCCAGCAGCAGGTTTCCAAAGGCAACACCGAAGATCAGGGCCGGGATGAACGAACCGGCGAACAGCGCCCAGTCCCAGCTGGTCTGCCAGCGGGTGCTGGAGAACTTGGGACGGTAGTCAAAGGCGGTGGGGCGCATGAACAGCGAGAACAGCACCAGAAGAAGGGCCAGGTAGAAGCCCGAGAAGGCCGCACCGTAGACCGGGGGCCAGGCGGCGAAGATCGCCGCGCCGGCCGTGATCAGCCACACCTGGTTGCCGTCCCAGTGGGGAGCGACGGCATCCACGATTCTCTGGCGCTCGTCGTTGGTTTTCCCCATGAAGGGCATCAGCGCGCCGACGCCCATATCCATGCCATCTGCAATGGCGAAGCCAATGAACAGGGCTCCCATAAGAAGCCACCAGATGACCTTGAGGGTTTCATATTCAAACATCACCTGCTCTCCTTAATTGGCAGCTTTATGGCCGGGACGTCCCTCGTCATGGTACCGACCGGTACCCAGACTGGACGGCCCCTTGCGAGCGAAGTGGACCATCAGGTACATGCCGATCACGAGCAGGATGGTGTAGAAGAGCACGAAGCCTGCCAGAGAGATCATCAGATCGGTCGCGGTCAGCTGGGAGGTGGCCAGGAACACCGGCAGAACCTCACCGATTGCCCAGGGCTGGCGGCCGTACTCGGCAACGACCCACCCGGCCTCGGACGCGAGCCAGGGAAGGGGGATGGAGAAGACGATCACCCACAGGAAGCGGGGGTGATTCTGGATCGTGCGACGGATAACGAGGGCGAGGGACGTGGCCACAAGAACCGCCATCAGGAAGCCCGCGTACACCATGATGCGGAACGAGAAGTACACCGGCCAGACCGAGGGAATGGAGTCCTCGACGGCGGCGGCAATGTCCGCGTCGCTGGCGTCGGCCACGTTCTCGACGTAGCGCTTCAGAAGCAGGCCGTAGCCAAGGTCACCCTTGGTCTGCTCCCAGGCAGCACGGTCCTCGTCGGTGGCGGTCTTGGCCCGGAGCTTGTCCAAGGACGCCACGGCGATCTGACCCTGGCGGATCCGGTGCTCGTGCTCGATCTTGAGATCCTTGATACCCTTGACCTCCTCGTCAAAGGAGCGGGTCGCGATCACACCCATCAGCCAGGGAACGTCCACGGAGTATTTCCGCTCCATGGCCTTGTCATCCGGAAGAGCGATCACGGAAAAGGACGAGGGGGCCTTCTCGGTGTGGTACTCGGCCTCGATGGCTGCGAGCTTGACCTTCTGCACCTCACCCAGCGTGTAGCCGGACTCGTCGCCCAGAACGATAACCGAGAGAACGGAGGCAATGCCGAACGCCGTCGCCACAGCAAACGAGCGCTTCGCAAAAGCAAGATCCCGGCCGCGGATCATGTACCACGCCGAGATGCCCAGGACGAAGAAGGTCGCCGTGCAGTAGCCGGCCGCAACCGTGTGGACGAACTTGACCTGCGCCACCGGGTTCAGAACCAGCTCGGTAAAGCTGGCCATTTCCATGCGCATGGTCTCGGGGTTGAATTCCGCACCAACCGGAAACTGCATCCAGCCGTTGGCAACCAGGATCCAGAGCGCCGAAAGGTTCGACCCCAGCGCCATAAGGAACGTGGCGGTCAGGTGCTGGCGCTTTGAAAGCCGGTTCCAGCCCAGAAAAAAGAGGCCGACGAACGTACTTTCAAGGAAGAACGCCATCAGGCCTTCAATGGCAAGCGGGGCGCCGAAGACGTCGCCCACGTAGTGCGAATAGTATTGCCAGTTCATGCCGAACTGGAATTCCATCGTCAGTCCCGTGGCAACGCCGAGGGCGAAGTTGATGCCAAACAGCTTCCCCCAGAACTTGGCCATGTCGCGGTAGATGACTTTGTCGGTCATAACGTAGACCGCTTCCATCATGAACACGACCCAGGCAAGGCCCAGCGTCAGTGGCACAAAGATAAAGTGATACATCCCCGTTGCCGCGAACTGCAAGCGCGACAGGGCGATGAAGGTATCGTCGAAGATCATGGCGGACTCCTGTCCTTTTGGACGAAGACATTCTCCGGGCGCGGATCCCTTCGGATATAGCTTGGAACAAGCGTCTCCTCTCCGAAGGGCGTTCGAATTATTATATTTTCTAGCAACGAACGCGGGGAAAAGAAAGGGTTTCCGGGCGGTTTCGCCTTGAAATGGAGAAAATCAAGCCAAAAACGGGTGTTTTTGGAGAAAAGTTCCACCTCAGAACGGCTTGAAAGTGAAAGACGCACCCGGAAGCGTATATACCGCCGGTCGGGTATATATCCGGAGTCGCATTTTCAAAAAGGGTCCGGGCATTACAAAAAGTGCATGTTTTGACAATCTGGCTGCAAGATGGCGGAAACCCGGGACCGACTCGACACACGGAAACGGGCGGGCGCACACCGGGCCCGAAAACACAAAACCCGCCAGCGGGCGGGTTTCGGCGTCTCGAGGATCTACCGTGGCGTGCCCCGTATCACGTGGCGCCGGGCGCCGGTCCGCGAACCGGCCCGCCGGGGCACCCCGCTCAGCGGATCAGGGGCCCGCGGCCCCGATGTCACAGGCGCGGCGGAACCGGGGGAGCCCCATGCCCCGTGTGCTCCGAAGAGCCGAACCGGCCAGCCGGGGACGGGCCCGGAGCCGCCAGCAGCCAGCCGGCCTCCTCGACCTCTTTCTGCCGGGCCCGGGACACCGGAACCACAAGGCCGTTGGTCAGGCGCAGCGCCACGGAGCGGTCCTCCCGGATCACAGCCTCCACCGCACCGCGCGCGACCCACCAGCGGCGGTGAACCTGCATCCCCGCATCCGCACCCAGCTCCCGGACCGCGTCCGAGAAACGGCGCAAGAGGGCTCCGTTCCCGCCGAACGCAAACACGCGGACGTAATGGTCCTCGGAACACAGGGCCAGGACCGGCCCCTCAAGCCCCGGGGGCATGGACCGCAGGCACCCGGTATCAGCCTCCGGTTGCAGACCGCCCTGCCCGCGCGCAGCAGGCGGAAACACCGCGCCCGCCCCCTCGAATTCCTCGGGAAAGAAGAAGGCCCGCCGGTCCCGCGGTCGCGAACGCAAATCGCCCGCAAGTATCTTTTTGTTCAGACGGGCGCGGGCGCGCCGCCCGGGACGGGCCCTCAGGGGTATACCGGCGGACAGGGCTGCCCACACGGCGCGCGGACGCAGAAGCGGCCGGCGCTCAAGCCCCCACAGGATCACCAGGGACAGACCGAAGGCGAGAGCATACACCCCGGCAAGGGCGCGGCCGACCGTGATCCCCTGCACCAGGCCAAGGGCGAACACGGCCAGCGCAAGGGGCCCGGTGCACAGCAGCGCGGCAAGAGCCGCCACCGCAAGCCCAAGAACCCGGGTGGAGCGCACCAGCATGGCGGACACACACAGGCACAGGTAGCTCGCCGCTCCGGCCAGGGCTCCGAACCCGGCCCAGGGGGCGACCCGCACCGCCGGGTCCAGGCCCGCCGGAACGAGACCGGCAAAAGACAGGAAGAGCGCCGCCAGCGGAAACAGGGCTGCGGCGCAGATCGAGCACACCAGCAGTCGGGTCATACGAAACGGGGGCATGGTCTGGGCGCTCCCGGACGCCGGTGCGACGCACGCGCGGTGCTCCCGAAGGCCGCCCAGGGCAGTCCGCCGGTCCCGAACCGGGGCGCGGGCGCATCAGGGCAAGGCATCCGGCCGGCCACAGGCAAACGCCGGCTAGCGATAGTAGCGGGTCCGGCTGCGGTCCAGCCGCTTCAGGCGGTAGCCCTCGGGGCAGCGGGCAAGCCCGTCCTGTGTCCACTCCAGCGGAACCGTGTCCGACAGGGAGAACAGCCCGCCGGAGGACAGGCACTCGCAGTCCACAATGGTACAGGCCATGGACAGATCCTCGACCGGCGTCACCGTGAATTTGTCCTTGTCCGAGGCGCGCACGCAGCCGCCAAGAGCACCAAACGCCAGGGACAGGACAAGGATCTGGGAAAAACGCCGGGTCATGGAGAGTCCTTTACGACGGAAGTGCCAGGTCTGGCGATTGGGAGAACGGGCCCGACCGGCGCAGGCCGTCAGGCCACATGGGGCAGGGACACGCTCTCCGCCCGCACGAGCACGCCGGACCGGGTGGACCGGGCGGCGGCGGCGCTCAAAGGCAGGGCCAGAACCCGGTGCGGGGCCTCGTCCGGCATGACAATGCCAAAGTCACCGGCGCTGACAAACCCGAAGCGCTCGTAATACGCACTGTCGCCCACCAGGACAATCATGTCCACACCCTGGGCCCGGGCCGCGGCAATGGCGTGCCTCATCAGCATGCCGCCAATCCCCAGCGCCTTCAGCGGAGGGTCAATGGCAATGGGGCCCAGAAGGATCGTGTTCAGGGGCGCACCCGTCCCGCCGACCAGGAAGACCGGCCAGTTCCGGACCGTGCCGACCAGGGCCCCGCCGGGCTCGGAATGGGCGGTGAAACACAGGGAGGAGACAGGCGCAATGGCCTCCCGGTACCGGTAGGAGATCTTCCTGTGCCGGTCCGTGCCGAAGGCAACATCAAGGAGCGCCTCGATGGCGCCCGAGAACTCGGGAGTTTCAGTCTGAAGGGTAACGGTAACCATGAAGCGCGCTCCTCGGAGCCATGAAAGAAAGCCGTGGCCTGCAGCGTCCGTGTCGCAAGTCCCAGTCCGGCGTTCCGTGTTCCTTCAGGCACGCACAGGGGACGGGCGGGCGCCGCAGGGGTTCATCCCTGCTGCACACCGGGTGCGTCGTCGTCGGATGTTCGGATGCGCAAACACCGGTCTTGGCCTCGTGTCCCGTAATACGTGCGTGCAGAACGTCTCTTTCACGACGCTACTATAAGGGGGAAAACCGGGTTTTTGTCAAGAGCCGCGCACACCTGGACCCATCCGGGCCCGGTCTGCACGGGCAGGTGGCCCTGAACGGGGATTTAATGCTTGTGATTTCCGGTCACACCCCTATTTTCGTGAGAGTGACCCGCACCGTTCTCCGGCTCTGACCAGGAAAGACCGACTCCATGACCCCGTTCTCCCGACGTCCCGGGCCGAGCGCCCTGGCTTCCCTGAGCGTCCTGTGTGCCCTGCTTCTTTCTCCCGTTTCTCCCGCGCCGGCGACCGCGCAGACGCCGCAGGCCGCGACCGGTGACCGGGACATGGGCGAGCAAATGCGCCGCGCCTTTCTGGACGACCCGACCATTGTGCGCGATGCCCTGATGGCCTACCAGCGCTTCGAGAAGGAGATGGAGGCACAGCGCACCGCAGCGGCGGCCAGCCGGCTGGACGAGATCCTGCAAAAGGCCCCCGGCCTGAAGCCCTTCGGCAACCCGAAAGGCGACGCCCTTGTGGTGGAGTTCTCGGACTATAACTGCGGCTACTGCAAGCAGGCCTCCGCCAACCTCCGGGAGGTTCTGAAGGCGGACCCGAACGTGCGGCTCTACGTTCTCGAGATGCCCATCTTCGGACAGGAGTCCCTGGAGCTCGCCCGCCTTGCCCTCGCGGCACAGGTTCAGGGCAAGTACGAGGCCCTCCACTGGGCGCTGATGAGCCAGCGCGGCCGCGTCACCACCGACACCCTGCTGCGCCTTGCGAAGGAACAGGGACTTGATGTGGACCGGCTGAAAAAGGATGCCCGCAGCAACGAGGTCGAGCAGACCCTGGACATCTCCCTGGGCCTGGCCCGGGACTTCGGGGTGTCCGGCACACCGGCCTTCATCATCGGCAACCAGCTGATCCCCGGCGCCCTCCCCACGAACACCATTCTCGAGCTCCTCCGGGAGGCCCGCAAGGCGCCCTGACACCCGGCGCCCCGGCCCGCCCGCGACCGGCAGCCCTCACGGGACACGGCACCCGGCAGGATCAAGGCGCACTCCGAGACCACACACCACAAGGGCCCGGCCTGGAACACGGCGGGGCCCTTTCTCCATGGTGCCGCATGACGTCTCCGTGCTGCCGCATGACGTCTCCGTGCTGCCGCATGACGTCTCCGTGCTGCCGCAGGATGTCACCATGCTGCCGCACAGGCGGGGACCGGGGAGCCCCCAGCCTTCCCGAGAGACTTTGGGGCAGGCAGACCGGAGAGGGGGAACCCGGCACGCGACACTAGGGCGCGTACATGTCCCGGTCCCGGGCGTAGGCGTCCCGGTACAGATCCAGAAGCCGTTTGGCCTCGGGATTGATGGCCGCATGCTCCTCCAGCGCCATGGTCACGAAGGTCGCAAAGGTCACGGCCTCGCCCTTGCCCCGCAGCCCCTGGGAGCGGGCAATCTTCACAAGAGTGTCGTGAATGAACGAGCGCGCCATCACATTCAGCTGACGCTTGACCGTGTGGTGCTTCTCGCGCCACCGGTTCTGGTTTTCTGTCGTGGCCATGGCCCGCTCTCTGTGATCGTGCGCCAGCCGCAGACGGACCGGCGCATCCGGATGAACACCAATACAGCCCGTAGGAATAAAAGCTATAATGTGCCGTGAAATTACGTAAGGGAACACCTTTTTTCCCCGGGCAACGGGCTCGGAGGCGCCCGGAGCTGGAGGCGCCCCGGATCCTGCCCCGCGGGCCCGGGGCGAACCGGGGCCCCCGCAACGGCTCCGGGCGGTCTTGACGCCATGCCCCCCGGACCCGAGGTGCCCCTTTACGCGACTGTCCCCCGCCTGCCGGAGACCTGTACCATGAGCCTTGTCGAGAAACTCGTTCACGCCGCCCGCACCGGCCTGCGTGTTGTGGCCCGCGCCCAGACCATCGGCGTGCGCGGGGCCCTCTTCAGTCCGGACGGACACGTCCTCCTGGTCCGCCACACGTACCAGCCCGGGTGGATGCTGCCGGGCGGAGGCATCAGCCCGGGCGAAACTCCCGAGACCGCGTTCCGCCGCGAGATGCAGGAGGAAACCGGCCTGACCGTCAACGGGGACCTGACCCTGCTCGGGGTCTACCACTCGATCCAGCGCGGACTGGATGACTATGTGGTTTTCTACGTGGCGCGCAACGTCCCGGGCACACCATGCCCCAGCGATCCGCTGGAAATCCGGGAGGCCGCCTGGTTTTCCCCGGACCGGCTGCCGGAGGGCACCACCCCGGGCACCCTGGCGCGGCTCGATGAGATCGCGGGGCGCGGCCCCGTCCGGCAGACCTGGTAGGACGGGGGGCACTCCCGGCACCGATCTCCCGGCCTGCAACAGCCCGGGAGTCCCTTCGGAAACCGCCGGCCCGGTTCGAGCCCGCGCCGTGCCCAAAAGACCGATCCCACGCACAGCCCCCTGCGCTCGCCCGCACCCCGGTTCGTCGACCGCACTTCCCCGCTCGCCTGCACCCCGGTTCGCCCACTGCTCTTCCCCGCTCACCCGAGACCCGCGCAAAAAAAGGGGCCCGAAGGCCCCTTTTGACACAGATGCGGACGGACAGGATCAGCTGTCCACGGTCTCGGTGGTTTCGCCGGACTCCCCGCCCGACGCCGGATCCGATGCGCCGGCCTCGTCCCTGGGCAGGTCGAAGTAGGCGAAGACCGGCTTGTCCTTCTCGATGCCCACCTTGACCCGTCCGCCCTTGACCAGGCGGCCGAACAGGAGCTCCTCCGCAAGCGGCTTTTTGACCGTCTCCTGGATCAGGCGGGCCAGGGGACGGGCCCCCATGCGGGGATCGTAGCCCTTGGCGGCCAGCCATTCGCGGGCCTTGTTGGTCAGCTCGATGACCACGTTGCGGTCTGCAAGCAGGGCCTCCAGCTCCATGATGAACTTGTCCACCACGTTGCCCACGATCTCGGGGGTCAGGGCCGAGAAGGGAATGATCGCATCCAGACGGTTCCGGAACTCGGGGGAGAAGACCCGCTCGATTTCCTCCGTGTCGTCGCCGTGGCGGACATCGCGGGCGAAGCCGATGGCGCTCTTGGCCAGGGCCTGGGCGCCGGCGTTGGTGGTCATGATCAGGATCACGTTGTTGAAGCTGATGGTCTTGCCGTTGTGGTCCGTCAGCTTCCCGTGGTCCATGACCTGGAGCAGGATGTTGAACAGGTCCGGGTTGGCCTTCTCGATCTCGTCGAGCAGAAGGACGCAATGGGGCTTCTGGTCGACCGCGTCGGTCAGCAGGCCGCCCTGGTCAAAGCCCACGTAGCCCGGGGGCGCGCCGATCAGGCGGGACACGGAGTGGCGCTCCATGTACTCGGACATGTCGAAGCGGATGAGCTCGATGCCGAGGGTTTTGGCCAGCTGGCGGGCCACCTCGGTCTTGCCCACACCCGTGGGGCCGCTGAACAGGTAGCTGCCGATGGGCTTCTCGGCCTCGCGCAGTCCGGCCCTCGACAGCTTGATGGCGGTGGCCAGGGCCTCGATGGCCTTGTCCTGCCCGAAGACCATGCGCTTGAGGCTCTCCTCCATGGTCCGCAGAAGCTCCTGGTCGTTCCGGGTGAGGGACTTGGCCGGGATGCGGGCGATGCGGGCCACCACGTCCTCGATGTCGCGGACCGTCACGGTCTTGCGGCGGCGGCTTTCGGGCAGCAGCATGCGGGCGGCGCCCACCTCGTCGATCACGTCGATGGCCTTGTCCGGCAGCTTGCGGTCGTTGATGTACTTGCTGGAGAGCTCCACCGCCGCCCGGATGGCATCGGCCGTGTAGCGGACGTTGTGGTACTCCTCGTAGTAGGGCTTGATCCCCTTGAGGATCTTGACCGAGTCCTCGAGGGTCGGCTCGTAGACGTCGATCTTCTGGAACCGGCGCACAAGGGCGCGGTCCTTCTCGAACTGGGCGCGGTATTCCTTGTAGGTGGTGGAGCCGATGCAGCGCAGCACCCCCTGGGCCAGAACCGGCTTCAGCAGGTTGGAGGCATCCATGGAGCCGCCCGAGGTGGCCCCCGCCCCGATCACCGTATGGATCTCGTCGATAAAGAGGATGGCGCCCGGCGTGGCCTCCAGCTCGGCGATCACGCCCTTGAGGCGCTCCTCGAAGTCGCCCCGGTAGCGGGTTCCGGCCAGAAGCGAGCCCATATCAAGGGAGTAAATCGTGGCGTCGTCCAGGACCGAGGGCACCTCGCCCTGGATAATGCGCTTGGCCAGGCCCTCGACAATGGCGGTCTTTCCAACCCCGGGATCCCCGATCAGAAGCGGATTGTTCTTGGTGCGCCGGCACAGGACCTGGACCAGACGCTCAACCTCGGCGTCCCGGCCGATCAGGGGATCGATCCGGCCCTCGAGGGCTTTCTTGTTCAGGTTGACGCAGTAGGCGCCCAGCTGCTCGGAGGCACCCTCGCCCCCCTCGCGGCCGGAGCCGGACAGGGAGAGCTCGTCGTCGTCGACCCCCCGGACCGTGCGGCCCTGCTCGAAGCCGGGAACCTTGGCCGTCCCGTGGGAGACGAACTGGACCGCGTCCAGCCGGGTCATGTCCTGCATCTGGAGATAATAGATGGCGTGGCTTTCCCGCTCGCTGAACAGGGCGATCAGCAGGTTGGCGCCGGTCACCTGGTCCCGGCCGGAGGACTGGACATGGATCACGGCCCTCTGGACAACCCTCTGGAAGCCGGCGGTGGGCTTGGGATCCTGGTCCGCCTCGTCCCGGACCAGGGATGTCAGCTCTTTCTCGAGGAAGGCTTCCAGTTGCTCGCGCAGAACCGAAAGGTTCACCGCGCAGGCCTGCATGACCTCGGCAGCATCCTCATCGTCCACCAGGGCGAGCAGGAGATGCTCCAGCGTCGCGAACTCGTGTTTGTGCTGGACGGCCAGAGACAGCGCCCGGTGCAAAGTCTGTTCCAGATTTCGGGAAAGCATCCGTGTTCCTTTCGTTCCTTCCCCTCCGTCGCAGAAACACGGGTCACAGCGAACCCGGCGCCACGTCCGGAAGGCCTTTCCCTCTATAAATAGGAGCGATATCCGAGGGCGCCAAGCCCCCGTCTCCCTCTATCCCTGCAAGCCCGGAGCACCCGGCGCGTTTTCAGACTATTCCTTTTCAAGCGTACATTGCAACGGATGCTGTGCACGGCGGGCCGAGGCCATGACCTGCCCCACCTTGGTCTCTGCAATTTCAAAGGTGTAGATGCCACACACGCCAACGCCGCGGTTATGGACGTTCAGCATGATTTCCGTGGCTTCCTCATGGCTCTTGTCGAAGAAACGCTCGAGAACGTGGATGACGAACTCCATGGGCGTGTAGTCGTCGTTGAGCATCAGAACCCGATACATCGAGGGCTTCTTGACCTTGGTTCGGGTTTTCAGCGCAATACCGCTTTCCGGATCGTCACCGTCCGGAGTGTCGGGGGCGGCGGCGCGAACGCCCGCACCACAGGGGAAGCCCTTCGTGTGACCGCAGAAACGTGTGTGAACGAGATCGGCCAGCATGGACAACGGACCCTTTCGGTCTTCAGGAGCACGGGATGTCTCACCATCATATTGGATCACCCCCCCCACAATCAACACACAGCGGGTTGCAGGGCACTTTTGTCTCCCGCCGGTTGGCGGGCCGGGCACCGGCTCCGGCTCACCCTGCGAGCGCGCCGCCCTCGCCGCGGAGCCGACCGCATGGGCACGACCGGCTCGGACAGGCCAACACGGCCCGCGACCGCGGCTTGAGCCGCCCGGGGGGCCTCAGGGGGCGGCTGTCGGAGCGAAAAGCCCGGCAAGGCGACCGGGCAGAGCCGGAGCCTGTGCCCGCTCCGGGCTCTCGGGCCACACCTGGAACACCGGGCGACCGTTCAGGCACCCGGACACCGTCCACCCCAACACGGGGCCAGACAGCGGGCCGGACAGCGAGGCAGAGAGCGACCCGGATTGCGGCCCCGTTGCGCGCCCACCCGGACCCGCCGCAGCCCGCGCCCGGTCCCCGGCCAGACTGCCGGTCAGGACCGCCAGATCCCGTGGCCCCAAAGGAACCGCGCGAACCGGCCCCGACCAGGGATCCAGGATCCGGGGGCCGCCTTGGCCCGCGCTGCGAGAGCGAACCGGGAGATCCCGGGCGGTGGCGTGGGCCTCCACCCCGGTTCCGGCTGCATGGGGATCGTCATGGACCTCATAAACTCTGGCGCGGTCCGGCGTGGCGCTGGTATAAAGGACGCCCCTCAGATGAGTGGGCACCCCCGGTCGGCATCCGGCGTGGAGATCCTCGCCCCGGAGCCAGGCGCTCCGGATCCCGGGGTCGGCCAGAGGATCGGGCAGCCCCGGCGCCGCAGCGCAGGCCGAAAGCCCCAGGGCAAGGGCGGCCGCCGCCCACAGGACCGGACCTTGCCGGAACAGGCCCGAACGGCCCGCAGGCACACGCACAGGCTCGCGGCGCATTGCGTTCAGACTCATCACGATCCCTCCCGAACCTCATATAAAACAACAAGAACAATGGCGAGTTAATTGAAGGTTAACGATTTTCCGTGCATTGATGTCGATTTTTCATTGGACAGGTGAAACGGGAAACCCTACCCTTTGCAAATGGGACGCAAGTAATGCGTGCCGTCGCGCGCCCTGTCGGGCGGACGGCCCTGCGGCCCCTTTTCGTTGCTTCCTCTCCTCGTGACGCCCGGGACACCTCAAGATGACGCTCTTTTCGCCCTCAACCGAGACCCTGAAGCGCCTTCGCGGGCCGTTCGCAGGCGTGCGCGCGTTTGTCCGGGGACGTCTCTTTCTTCTGACGCTGGCCGTTGCGGTGGGCCTTGCGGCCGGAGCGGGCCTCACGCCCCGCCACGCCCACGCCAACCCCAATTATGCCGCGATTGTTGTCGATGCCAACACCGGACAGGTGATTCACGCCCGCAACGCGGATGCGCAGCGCTACCCGGCGTCCCTCACCAAGATGATGACCCTCTATCTGCTGTTCGAGGCGATGGAGAACGGGCGCTACTCGACGTCGTCCAAGCTGTCGGTGTCCCAGAGAGCGGCGGGCCAGGCCCCCTCCAAGCTGGGACTTCGCCCCGGCTCGACCATCACGGTGGAGACCGCCATCAAGGCCCTGGTGGCCAAGTCCGCGAACGACGTGGCCGTCGTGGTGGCCGAGAACATCGCGGGCAGCGAAAGCGCGTTCGCCCAGCAGATGACCGCGAAAGCCCGGGCGCTGGGCATGCGCAACACGACCTTCCGCAACGCCTCCGGCCTGCCGAACACGGGCCAGGTCACGACCGCCCGGGACATGCTGATTCTGGGCCTTGCCCTCCAGAAGCACTTTCCGAACCACTATCCGTATTTCTCGACCATGTCGTTTCGCTACGGCAACGCGACCCTGACCACCCACAACCACGTGCTGCGCCGCTACCGCGGGGCCGACGGACTGAAGACCGGCTACATCCGGGCCTCGGGCTTCAACGTTGTGTCCTCGGCGCGCCGGGACAACGCCCGGGTGATCGCCGTGGTGATGGGCGGACAGACCGCGGCCGCCCGTGACGCGCACATGATGGAGCTCCTGGACCGGGGGTTTGCGGAAATCCAGAAACGGGGCCGGGGCACCGCCGTGGCCGATGCCTCGGGACAGCGGGTTGTCGTGGGCGGAGCCGCACCGCGCTCGGCCCAGGGACGCTCGACCGCCATGGCCTCCCCGCCCCTTCCTGCGCCGCGCAAGCCGGGCAGCGGCCCCGCCTCCGTGCAGGTGGCCATGGCCGGTGGCGTACCGGGCGCGGCCCTCGCCGCAGCCGCGGGCGGGTCGCCCCGTCCTCCCGCCGACATGCCGGACGCAAAGCTTGCCCGTGAGGCCGCCGAGGCGGACGAGGCCCAGGCGAGCCTGACGGCCCTGTCGACCACCTCCGCATCCGGCCTCGCCCACGAGGCCGTGGCCCGGGTTCCCGTTGTGCCGGTCGAGCCCGCCGACGCCGTGCCCGGCGGATCCTGGGGCATTCAGGTTGGGGCGTTCGCCCAGCACGACCGGGCCCAGACGTTTGTGCGCGATGCCCATTCGGTCCTGGGTGGCCTGTTCGAGCCGGACAGCCTGGCCCCCTTCGTCGTTCCCGCCTCGGTGGACCATGGCATGGTGTACCGCGCCCGGGTCTTCGGTCTGCCCAGCGAGGGCGAGGCCCGGCGCGCCTGCGCGGCCCTGATCCAGGCCAACTGGTCCTGCCTCCTGGTGACCCCGGCGGGGGACAACATGCTCGCCCACTGACGCGACATCCCCTTAGAACACACGAAAGGGCCTGCCCTCCCCGGGGCGGGCCCTTTTTCTGTGGGGACCACGGGACCGTAGCCGGGGTGATCCGCCGCATGTCGGTGGACGGCAGCCGGGCGCCCCACCACCTGAGCCACCCAGCACCAATTGCCGCCCCCGTGCGCCATCCCACTCCCGCCACCCCGCCCCCCGTACGCCACCCCACCCCGCCTCCCCGCTTTCCTGGAAGGGGCACAAAAAAAAGCGGACCCGGAATGCGGGCCCGCCTCAGACAGCGTTCAGGAACGGCGACAACCGGGATCACGCCTCTCCGGCGTCGACCCACTCGCTGCGGGGAATCCCCTGGAGATACAGCAGGGACCGGAGATCGCCGTGGGTCACAATGGCCCGCGCCTCGCGCGCCACCGAGGGCTTCGCGTGGAAGGCCACGCCCAGTCCGGCGGCCTTGATCATGGGAAGGTCATTGGCGCCGTCACCGATGGAGGCACAGGCGTCCAGGGGAAGGCCCAGACCGGCGGCCTCGTCCTTCAGGGTGGACAGCTTCACCGAGCGGTCCACGATCGCGCCCTTGACCTGGCCGGTCAGCACACCGTTCTCGATTTCAAGATCGTTGGCCACGTGGCCTGCGAAACCGCATTCCTCGGCGACGCGGGCCGTAAAGAAGCGGAACCCGCCGGAGACCAGCAGGCAGCGCACCCCAAGGGCGGACAGCGTGCGAATGGCGGTGCGGGCACCGGGCGTGTACTCCACTCCCTTCCAGGTCTCTTCCAGAGACGTTTCCGGAAGGCCCTTGAGCATGGCCACCCGCTCGCGCAGGGCACCCTCGAAGTCCAGCTCGCCGTTCATGGCGAGCTCGGTGATCCGGGCGACCTTGTCCTTCAGGCCGGCGTGGTCCGCCAGCTCGTCGAGGGTCTCGCCGGTCAGAATGGTGGAGTCCATGTCCGCCACAAGCAGGCGCTTGCGACGCCCGTCCGCGGGCTGGGCCACCACGTCAAAGGGGGCATCCCCAAGCGCCATCCGGGCGGCCGCCTGGGCCTGCTCGAAGGACAGTCCATCCACCGGAATTTCCGCGGCCACGCGCTCGTCCAGCCACACCGGAGCGGCGGTCTCGCCTCCGAGTGCTTCCAGCGCATCGCGAATAAGGGACAGGTGGGAGGGGGCAAGCTCCTGAGCGTTCCAGGCGGTAAAGACGCTGACAGCGGCTCGGGAAGAGGGGGCTTGCATACACTAGGCTCCCGAAAAGAGTGGAGCGGGTGATGGGAATCGAACCCACGTATTCAGCTTGGGAAGCTGATGTTCTACCATTGAACTACACCCGCTTCGTCCGATGTTTCCGAACCCGGAAAAAGCTTGCGGACTTCTCAAGACACCCCGGGGCAAGCCCGGGACAATCTCTGGGTAGAAAACGAGGGGGAAACGAAACCCGAAGGACACGTTTCCGCACATCGTCGGCAAACCGCCGCCGGATCAGCCCTGACGGGTTTTCAGGCGGGGGTTCTTCTTGTTGATCACGAGAACGCGGCCCTTCCGGCGCACGACCCGGCAATTCTTGTCGCGCACCTTGGCGGACTTCAGAGAATTGCGAACACGCATTGTTCCATCCTCATAGCTGGCGTTCAGAAAAAATTGCCGGAAACAGTTCCGGCAAAACAAGGACTGGACCATAAGAGGCAGGCTCGTTCTTGTCAAAGGGTTTTCCCCAGAAAATCCCGACAAAAGGCCCCGGTTCCCTCATCCGCCGGTCACGTCCACAGGAGAACACACCCCGACGCCCGCGCAAAGGGGAAAACGGTTCGCCCGGGGACCGGGGCAGCACCGAAACGGCGACGAAAGCGCGGGGCGGCGCCGGTGCGAAGGCCCGTTCAGGGGCCGATCGGGCGCCTTCCCGAGGTGTGAAGGGGCGATACGGACGATGGGCCCCGGGGGCAGCGGTCCCGGTTCCCCCGAATCGGATGCCCCCCGACGGGCCCGATGGGGCGGGCGGCTCCCGCCACAGACCGGACCTGTACCACACGGGTCGCCCGCCGGGACGGGAGACGCTGGGGCCTCCGGTCACCCCGGCGGTTCCCTGGATCACAGCGGAAAGGACCGGGTATCCGCAGCCGTTCGCCAGCCCCATCCGCGCGCCCGCGGGATATCCGCAGGGACGCCGGGAGCCGGGAGCCGGGAGCCGGGAGCCGGGAGCCGGGAGCCGGGGGCCGTCTATCGCTCGGCCCGTGACACCCGGCCATAAAAAAAGAGCCCCGCGGGCTCTTTTTCTCGTTTCTCTGGTCAGGCCCCGGAAGGGCCGGGGCGTCAGTTCAGGCGCCCCTGGACCTGGCGGATCGAGTCCTCCACAAGCCGGTCCCGGTCCGCCTGGGACAGGGTCTCGCTCAGCACCTTGCGGCTGGCGACAACGGCCAGATCCGCAGCGGCGGAGCGCACCTCGGCAATGGCCTGGGCCTCGGCCTGGGCGATACGCTCGGCAGCCTGGCGCTCGCGGCGCTGGATGGAGGCCTCAAGGTTCGCCTCGGCCGTCTTGCGCATCAGCTCGGCTTCCTGACGGGCGTGCTCGACGATCTCTTCCGCCTCTTTCATGGCGTCACGCTGGCGACGCTGGTAGTCGGCGAGAACCGCCTGGGCATCCTCCCGGAGCTTGCGGGCATCGTCCAGACGGGCGCGGATCTCGGCAGCGCGGGCGTCAAGCATGCCCACAATGGCCCGACGGGCCTTCCAGTAGACAAACCCGACGACGACGACAAAAGCGGCCGCGACCCAGAACTCGGGCGTCGCATAGACCGGAGCGGCAACGGCTCCCTGGGCGGCATGCGCAACGGAAATCATCATCAGTTTTCCTTTATGGCGTCTTCAACGGCCTTCTCGAGCCGGGCCTGGGGAACGGACGTCAGACCGGCGAGGCGCGAGACGATCCCCGTCGCGACGTCGGCCGCCACCGAGCGGATGTTCGAGAGGGCCTGCTCGCGCAGCGTGTTGATCCGGGCCTCACCCTCGCGGATCTGATTCGCAAGACGGCTGTTGACCTCGGAGGTGCGGCGCTCGGCCTCCTGCGCGGACTTCTCGGACACCGACCGGATCGAAGCCTGGGCGGCAGTGCGGGCCTCCACCAGAGCGGCTTCGTAGACCGCGATGGCCGATTCCGTCTGGGCCTGCAAACGCTCGGCCTGCTCCAGATCGTCGTCGATCATCTTCTGGCGCTTCTCCATGATGTCCGCAAGACGCGGAATGGCAAAGCGGGAGACGACCACAAACAGGACGACAAGGCAGACCAGCAGCCAGAAAAGCTGGGACGGAAAAGAGGCGATATCTTCAAATTGAGGCATCGGTACGGAACTCCCGGGCGCTCACGCGGTGTACGCGGCACTCTGGCCGTCGCCCGATAGGGAAAGGGAACGCGCGACCGGAAACGGCTTTCCGGGCCTCGCCCGGAAAACGCGTGACATCCGCCCACAGGGCGGACGCGTTCGGGCTTCGAGGCGCGGAGGCTCTTCCTCTGGCCGGAAACCACGCTCCCCGGGGGGAGCAGCTTCCGGCCGAAAGGAAAGACTCTGCGATGAAGCGTTCCAGCTTATCCGAAAAGGACGATCAGGGCGACAACCAGAGCAAACAGGGCGATAGCTTCCGTCACCGCAAAGCCGATCCAGCCGTAAAGCTCGACCGAGGACTTCGCAGCCGGGTTGCGGCCGACCGTGGCAATCAGGCTGGCCCAGATGTTGCCGACACCGATACCGGCGCCGATCATTCCGATAGCGGCCAGGCCGGCACCGATAGCTTTCAAATCCATGGCTTCCATAAGACTTCCCTTTCAACGTTGGTAAAGGCAGGTTTTCAACGGGCGTGCACTCCGCGAGGGGCTAGTGCATGTTGATCGCGTCGTTGAGGTAGATGCAGGTCAGAATGGTGAACACGTAGGCCTGCAAGGCGGCGATAAAGAACTCCAGGACCGTGATGCCAGCGACCATCGAGAACGCGGCAAACGCGCCCAGATAGCCCAGGCCCCACGACGCGGCTCCGAGCGCCCCGAGGGACACCACGAACCCGGCCAGAACCTTCAGCATGATGTGACCGACCGTCATGTTGGCAAACAGTCGCACCGCAAGGCTGAACGGACGGGAGAGGTAGGAGATCAGCTCGATCGGAATCAGGATGGGAGCCGTCGCGATGGGGGCGCCCTTGGGGAAGAACATCCGCAGGTACCCGGCACCGTGGCGGGCAAAACCGATCACCGTCACAACGGCGAACACGGTCAGGGCCAGCGCTCCGGTCACCACGATGTGGCTCGTGTAGGTGAACGAGTAGGGCACCATCCCGATGAAGTTGCCCAGGAACACGAAAACGAACAGCGTGAAGACGTAGGGGAAGTAGCGCATCCCCTCCTTGCCCACGTTGTCACGGATCATGTTGGCAATGAACTCGTACAGGATCTCGGCGCAGCTCTGGAGCCGACCGGGCACAACCGTGCGCCGCGCGGTGGCGATCCAGAAGAACAGCAGGGCGACGAAGACGCCGATCACCATCATAAGGGCGGAGTTGGTCAGCGAAATATCGATATTTTCGCTCAACTTCAGGGGTACAAGTTCCTGAATTCTGAATTGCTCAACCGGACTGGCCACGGCTCTTGTCCCTCTCTTTCGCTTCCTTGCGGGCGATGGCAGCGCCCAAACCAACCGAGTCGTCGAGACCCTTCACCACGCGATAGGCGTTCATGACGCCGGCCGCGCCTCCCAGAAGGAGGCAGAGAACCATGGCAAAGGGCGCACTTCCCATCCACTTGTCCAGACCGTATCCGAGCGCGCCGCCCACCGCGATGGTCGTCACCATTTCGACACTGATCCGCATCCCGAGACCGAGCCCGGATGGCCTTCCCGGTCCTTCGTCTTCGTCCTGAGTCTCCGCCGGTTCACCATTGGGCGGCAGGCCGCGCAAGGCTCTCAGACGGGCTTTGATCTCTTCGGGTCCCGGTGTCTGGTCCGTGTCTGGCACTGGATCTGCTCCTAGGGTGGCCGGATAAGAGGACCCGGGCCGACAAAAAGAGCCCGGAGAGACCGAATAAAAATCCCGCGCAAAATACGGAGCCCGCTTCCGGGTGTCAAGTGATGCGAACCCGCGGGAAAGCGTTTCTTTGCGTCCGGTTTGCCTATTCGGGCTCCTCGCCAAAGCGAAGCAGGCAGCCGTCCGGGTCCATGACATGGAACTCGCGCACGCCCCAGGGCATGGGGCCCAGGGCCCGAAAGCGGGTGGGGAGCTCAGTCGCAAAGACCCGCTCCCAGTAGGCGTCGATGCCCTCCACCGAGATGTAGACCGCGAGTCGGGTGCGGGTCAGGCGCTCCTCGTCGGGCGACTCGGCGCGGGTGAAGTGGATGGAATGGCCGTCGAAGGCAACCACGCCGTAGGACGAGTCCTCCATGACGAACACCTCCTCGAAGCCCAGGTAGTGGACATAGAAGGCCACGGAAACCTCGACGTCACGGACGGCAAGAATCGGGCTGACGGAGACCACGGAAGAACGGCGGGGCACGGTCTGGATACTCCGGGCAGAGGACGGTTCGGGCAGGAAACGGCTCGGGCGATGCGCCACGGGGTGATCATGGGAGAAAAACGCCCCGCGCGCCAGGGTTTTACAGAGGCCCGGGCCTTACAGCGGCCAGGGATCGTCCGGGGCCACCACCGGGACAGCTCCCGCCCCGGCCCCCAGGGGGTAGACGGCCTCCTGCGTATAATGGGCGCCGCCGCGGGTCAGGACGCTGGAATAAAGCGAGAAGCTCTCCGCCCGGAAGCGGACACTGGCCGCGAGATTGCGGGATTCGACAAAGTCCCTCAACCGGATCTCGTCGGGGTTCTTCAGGCGCGCCAGGGTGATGTGGGGCGTGTAGCGGCGCTTCTCCAGCTCCAGCCCCTGGGAGCGCAGAGCCGTGTCGATGCTGGCCTTCAGGCCCCGGAGCGCCCCGGAAAGCTCAACGCCGGCCCACAGGATCCGGGCCCGGTGGTCCTTTCCGAACACCCCCAGATCCCTCACCGAAACCTCGAACGGAGCCGCCCGGACCCGGGACAGGGCCGCATGGATGCCGTCGGCCACATCCTCGTCCACCTCTCCGATAAACCGTAACGTCAGGTGCAGGGCGTCGCCGTCCATCCAGGTCGCCCCCGGCAGAACAGCCGACAGATCCTCCAGGTGGTCACGAACGGCCTCCGGAAGGGCAATCGCCGTAAAAAGGCGGATCATGACGGACCTCCTCGAGGAAACAGACGATGGGGCGCCCCGGGATGCGGGGCAAGCGAGGCAGGCGACCGGAACCGGAGGCCCGGAAACACTCTGCCGGGGCCGGGCGACCGGAACCCGGCAGCGGGAGCCGGGCAAGCGGGGCACGCAACCGGAACCAGAGACCCGGAAACAGATCGGATCACGGCGCCGGCAGGCACCGGCGGACGAACACCAGAACCGGCGAGGCCCAGCTTGGTCCTGTGACCCGGTCCGGTCAACCCCGCTCATGCGCCGAAGCCCGCGCCGCCCCAGGCTTCCCGCGCCGCGCCATGCTTCCCGGGCCGCCCCATGCGTCCCGGAGCAACCCCATGCTCCCGGTCCGCCCCATGCCGCCGTGGCACCCCGCGCGCATACTTCCCGGGGCAGCACCTGACATTCCCGACGTCGCACCACCACGCTTTCCCCTATATCGCCTGAGCCCGCCCCCTGTGTCGCGTGGCCGCCCCTTTCTGTGGCCCGTGCGCCCCCGTCTCCTGCTGCCTCACCGATCCCACTTCACGTCCCCTCACCCCCTCGCCCCGCCTTACCGAGCACCCTCTCACGCCATCCCACGCCGATGCTGCGAGGGCACCCCCGCCCCATGCGTCCCCGGCTGCCCCGCCCACACCTTTTCTATAATGCACTCAGCGGACGTCTTTATCAGGAAACCCGGAGGCGGCCCGCCCCACATGAGGGGCACAAAGGGCTGCCTCCGCCGCCCCCCGGGCCCCACGCCACGCCCCCAGGCATCGGCCCGGCCACCGGGTCCGCGGGCCCCAAGCGCGCCGCCACGCTCCACACCTGCACTCAGCGACCCGCCCGCTTGCACCGCCCCCCGGCCCCCAGGCATCGGCCCCGGCCACCGGCTCCGCGGACCCCACGCGCGCCGCCACGCTCCACACCTGCACTCAACGCCCCGCCCGCTTGCACCGCCCCCCCGGCCCCGGCCCCCCGGGCCGGTCCCCGCTCCGGACAGGCCACCCGGCTCCCGGGCCGACGTGCACCCCCAGACGGACCCGGCACCCCCCGCATCCGCCCCCAGCCCCCCGGTCCACACCCCGATCCGGCCGGCGCCGCACCCGAGTCCCGCGTCGTTTTCGCTTGCCTTTCGGGCACAGCTGTGCGCTCTATCGCCCCTTGTGACACCCCGGGCGCCAGGACCTCCGGGGCTTTCCCTGCTGGCGCGCTGCCTTGACCGCTTTGTTGAACAAGCCGGAGATATGCCCATGAATGCGCCGATTCGCACCGCCCCTGCGGCTCCCCTGTGCGGGATCATCATGGGGAGCCAGTCGGACTGGCCTGTGATGCGCCACGCCTGGGACATCCTCCAGGCCCTGAACGTCCCCGCAGAAAAGTGCATCGTCTCGGCTCACCGGACGCCGCAGAGGCTGTACGACTACGCCACCACCGCCCGCGAGCGCGGCCTGCACGTGATCATCGCGGGCGCCGGCGGGGCCGCCCACCTGCCCGGGATGGTGTCCTCCATGACCACGCTCCCGGTTCTCGGGGTTCCGGTGGAGTCCCGGGCGCTGTCCGGGCTCGACTCGCTGCTGTCCATCGTGCAGATGCCCGCGGGCGTGCCGGTCGGCACCCTTGCCATCGGCAAGGCGGGCGCCGTGAACGCCGGACTTCTTGCGGCCTCCATTCTGGTTCCCCACGTGGAGGGGCTGGACGCCCGTCTCGCCGCCTGGCGCGAGGCCCAGACCCGCGCCGTGGCCATGGAGCCGGAGGATCTGGAGTGAAGCGGGCCGGAGGATCGGACATGACAAACGCGGACCTGTGCGGCGGACAGACGGTGCTCGGCATCATCGGCGGAGGCCAGCTGGGCCGCATGACCGCCCTCGCCGCCGCGCGCCTGGGCGTGCGCACCCACATCTTCACACCGGAGACGGACAGCCCCGCCTCCCAGGTGGCGGAAAAGACCATCGTCGCCGCCTATGATGACACCGCCGCCCTGAAGGACTTTGCCTCGGGCGTGGACGTGATCACCCTGGAGTTCGAGAACATCCCGGCTCCGACCATGGAGTTCCTGTCCGGGCTTCGGACCGTGCGCCCCAACGCCCGCGCGCTGGAGCTGTCCCAGGACCGCCGCCACGAGAAGGACTACTTCCGCTCCCTGGGCGTGGCGACCCCCCGCTGGCTGCCCATCCTGAACGCGGGCGAGCTGGTGCAGGCCATGGAGTTCCTGAACGGCCCCGCCATTCTGAAAACCGCCCGCTTCGGCTACGACGGCAAGGGCCAGGCCCGGGTCCGCCCGGACAGCGACCTGGAGGCCGCCTGGAACTCCCTGGGCGGTGTCCCCTGCGTCCTGGAGGAGTTCGTCCCCTTTGAAAGCGAGATCTCCGTCGTGGTGGCCCGCAAGGCCAACGGCGAGACCGCCGCCTTCAACCCGGCCATGAACGTGCACCGGGACGGCATCTTGCGGACCTCGACCTTCCCGGCTCCGGAAATGGACGTGGCCCTGATCGAGCAGGCCCAGGACATCACCCGGACCATCGCCGGAGCCATGGACCTGGTCGGCCTTCTGGCGGTGGAGTTCTTCAAGACCGCGGACGGCCGCCTGCTGGCCAACGAGATGGCCCCCCGGCCCCACAACTCGGCCCACTGGACCATGGACGCCTGCCATACGGACCAGTTCGAGCAGTTTGTCCGGGCGGTTCTCGACCTGCCGCTGGGGGATCCGTCGGCCTACCGCCACATGCGCATGACAAACCTGATCGGCGACGACATCAACGCCGTTCCCGGCTACCTGGCCAATCCGCAGGCCCGCATCCACCTGTACGGCAAGACCGAGTGCCGTCCGGGCCGGAAGATGGGGCATGTGAACGAGCCCCTGCCCCGAACCCTGGCGGAATGACGCCGGAACGCCGCGCCCTTGCCGACGCCCGGGACCGCCTGGGCCGGGACATGCTGGCGTGGTACGACCGCAACGGACGGGATCTGCCCTGGCGCGTGAAGGGCGGACCCCACCCGGACCCCTACCGGGTCTGGCTGTCCGAGGTCATGCTCCAGCAGACCACCGTCGCGGCCGTCCGGGACTATTACCGCACCTTCCTGACCCTCTGGCCCACCGTGACCGACCTGGCCAGCGCCTCGCTGGACGAGGTTCTGGCCCGCTGGGCGGGTCTGGGCTACTACGCCCGGGCCCGGAACCTCCACGCCTGCGCCCGGCACGTCGCCTTCGAGCGCGCCGGCGCGTTCCCCGAGACCGAGGCCGAGTTGCGCACCCTTCCCGGAATCGGCGCCTATACGGCGGCGGCCATCGCCTCCATCGGCTTCGGACACCGGGCCGTGGTGGTGGACGGCAACGTGGAGCGGATCATGGCCCGGATGTTTGCCGAGACCCGGCCCCGTCCGGGAGTGCGCAAAACCCTGGGAGACTATGCCGCCGCCCTCACGCCGGACGGGCGCCCGGGCGACTACGCCCAGGCCCTGATGGACCTGGGGTCTCTGGTCTGTACCCCGCGCTCGCCCCGCTGCGCCGAGTGCCCCTGGACACACGACTGCCTGGGGAAAAAGGCCGGGATCGCGGCAGACCTGCCCGCGAAGGCGCCGAAAGTGGACAAGCCCGTGCGCCGGGGAGTGGCCTTCGTGCTGGAGCGTGACGATGGCCGGATCCTGCTCCGGCGCCGGCCCGAGTCCGGCCTTCTGGGCGCCATGATGGAGGTGCCGTCCACAGACTGGCGCTCCGATGCCTGGGACACTGCCGAGGCCCTGCCCCACGCCCCGACCCTGGCCGCGTGGACCCCGGTGCCCGGCTGCGTGCGCCACACCTTCAGCCATTTCCATCTGGAACTGTCCGTCCTTCGGGCCCGGACCGCCAGTGGCACCAATGTGGAGGGCACCTGGGCCGATCCGGCCCGGCTGGACGACCACGCCCTGCCCGCCGTGATGCTCAAGGTTCTGACGCTGGCCTTTGGACCCGCAGGCACGGCCTCGGGCGGCGACGCAGGCTCGGACTTGGGCTCGAGCTCGAGCTCGGACTCGGCCACGGAAGCCGGATCCCGGGCCCGGGCGGGAACACACTAGAGGGACGCGGCTCCCCGGGCCGTGAGGCCTGGAGCGGGGCAGGGGCGAAGTGCCGACCCCACCGACATTTTTTCAAGAAACAAACACCCGTCTGCCATGATTAGGCCATGAAGTCCTGCTCTAATAAGACTGTCAGACACGTGGAGAAAGCCTCATACAGCTTCCGTTTCCCTCCCGGAAGAGAGCGCCTTCTTCAAGACGGGGTCTCCCCTTTTTCTATGGCCGAAAAGGGGAGACAAAACCAAGACGCGGATTTTCCCTCCGCAAGACCGTCGATGCCCGGGGATCTCTAGCCCGTCCTCGGCACATCGGCACACATAAGCCTCCCGTATCGCTCCGGATCCGGGAGGTTTGTTGTTTCTGGACCCCTGACATACCCCATTTCCGCCCCGCCGCACGGCCCGCCGATCCGGGTGCCCGCTGGACTGAGGGCGCCCCTCTCCCGGGCTCACCGACGACGACACGGAAAAATCAACGTCCCACTCACCGGAACTGCCGGACGGAGGGGCCGCGCGCGGGCGCACCCTGCCGCACCGAAGCACTGGGCGCGAACGCCACCCCAGGCTCGCGGCACGCCCCAACAGGTCACAAACCCGATCGGGGTACCCGCTGGAGTGAGGGCGCCCCTCTCCCGGGTTCACCGACGACGACACGGCAAAACCAACGTCTCACTCCCCGGAACTGCCGGACGGAGGGGCCGCGCGCGGGCGCACCCTGCCGCGCCGCAGGGCCGGGCGGGAACGCCACCGCAGACCCGGGCCCATCCCCGGCCCCCAGCCGGAACGCGCAGGGTCAGCCGTCAGCCAGCCCAGCGCCCCCTGGCCCCACACCGCCGGGTCAGCCGTCCCCCCGCCCGCCAGCCCAGCGCCCCGGATCCCGGGGCGCGTCGTGCCGGGCCGTTACGGCCGGGTCCGCTCGTAGGTGGTTTCCACGTTGTAGGCCCTCGCCAGATCCCGGGCCGAGTTGGACAGGGTGAGCCCCAGCGTGTCCAGGTCCATGGCTCCGTCCCCCGCGTCCGCACTGAAGCGGAACCGGGCCGGAGACTGAAGGAAACTCCGCGCCGCGCCCGCCAGCTGGGTTCCACGCTGCTCGCCCAGCACCAGGACAGCGGACTGCCCGATATCCCCGCCGGGCTCGAAGCGCGCGATCAGCTCGGGCCGGGTGGTCTTCCCCAGCCCCAGGGCAAAGTCGATGAGCGAGGCCGTCGAGGGGCCCGCATCCAGCTCCACCAGCGCGCCCCGGATTTTCACCGAGTTGATGAAACGCTCCTGGTGCTCGGCCAGATCCGACAGGGTGCCCCGGTCCACGTTGGACAGGTCCAGGCGCCCCCGGAACACCCCCAGGGGGCCCAGGTCCGCGGTCATGGGACCGAACAGGAACAGGCGCCGGTCCTCGTCCAGGGCATGGCGCCACTCCAGGCTGATGGGCAGGGCCGTCAGGCGGTTGGCCTTGAGGTAGCGCCCGATGTCGCCCTCGCGCACCGAGTCGGGCAGAAGCGCCCAGGGCAGCACCAGGCCCTGGACCCCGAGGGTCATGCGGACCGGAAAGTTGCTGCTGCTGTCCAGATCGACCATGAAGAAGCGCCCGATCTCCAGGGGCCGCGCGTCAAGCCGGGCCCGGATGCCGTCCACAGACAGGGCGCTCAGTCCGAAAAAGTCCACATCCAGCCGGGCCTGCCGGTAGATGTTGCCGCCGGTGCGCTGGAACCAGTCGAGCGCCCGGCCCGGCTCCAGCCCGGACAGGGAGAGCTGCCGCACCGCCAGGTCCGCATTCCCCCGGACCGCCGAGAACCCGTCGGCCTGGAGCGTCCCGATCTGCCCCTGCCGGATGGCATCGATCTCCAGACGGTCCAGAGCCACGCGCACGTCCCGCGCGGCGTCGGCGTCCGGGGAAGCAGCGGGTGCAGCGGCGGACGGGCGCGGAGGCTTCGGCTCCGCGGGGGACAGGTCCGCCTGAAGGGACTCGAGGACAATCGTCCCTACATCCAGCGTTCGGAACACCGGACCGGACAGCGCGGCCGGGCGGTTGCGCGCCAGATCCATCAGGGGCGGAACCCGGAGCCCGTCGACCTCCAGCCGGTCCAGGGACAGGGACGCCCGGGCACCCCCGGACGCGGTCTTCCCGCCCGAAGCCCCGGCGGCCTGCCCGCCTGAAACCGATGCGGCCTGCCCGCCTGAAACCGATGCGGCCTGCCCGCCTGACACGGTCGCACTCAGCCCCCGGAGCTCGATATCGATGGCGTCCAGGGACCGGCCGCGGAACCGGGGCATTCCCGCGCGGATCCGGTCAACCTGCACGTCCAGCCCCTTTTGGGGATCGCGCAGGTGCACATCCTCCAAAGAGGCGGACAGGCTGAACGGGTGAAGGGAAAAGGCCCCGTAATCGAGCCGGGATCCCGGAGACAGCGCCCGCGTCACCGAGGCAAAGACGCTGTCGAGCTTCTTCCGGACCAGACGCTCAGCAACAAGGGAGCCACCGATCGCGAGCGTGCCTGCAAGACAGAGAAGAACAAGCAGTCCGATCAGCAGTTTTTTTGAACGCATCGATGGCTCCCCTCCCGACGTCAGCGGGAATAGCTGGTGGTGATGCTATAAAGCGTCGTGAGCCCCGACTTATCAAGCCCTCCGAAGAGCCGGGCCAGGGACGGGGGCTCGCCCTTTGCCTGAACCTTCAGCACCAGACGCCCCGGATGCTCCAGGAACGCGGTGATGTTGTCGCCCGCCCGGGTGGCCTCGGCGGGCTCCAGAAACTCGCCCAGAACCGGGCGGAGGCCCTGATCCACCAGCGCGCCGTACATCCCCGGAGCCGGAGGCCCGCCAATCAGCCGGTTGGCCAGCCACTGGGGCGTGCCCCGGTCACCGGTCAGCGCAAGGGACAGGTCCGCAAGCCGGAAGCCCCGCAGAATGTCGGGAAGACCGACAATTTTCTGGGAAGGCGACAGGGTGGAGACCAGGGACAGGGACAGCTCGGCCGATCCGATGTCCTTCAGGTCCACCCGCAGAGGATCCACGTGGACCTGCGCCCCATCCTCGGGGGCCCGCATGGCGAATTTGCCGCTGGCCTCCAGGGACGAACGGTCCTGGTTCTCGAGGAAGAAAGCGAACGGCGTGTCCTCGAGGCTTTCGGCCGGGAACACCCCCTTGTCCATCTCGAAAGAGAAGCCGAGCAGCGCACCGCCGCTGGACAGCTGCACATCGCCCAGGGACAGGCGTCCGACGGTGGTGCCGTCCAGATCGCCCCCAAAGCGAAGGCCGTCCAGGACCACGCTGCTCACCCCGAACAGGGATGTGAACTCCATATTCCTGGAATCGAACCGCGCCAGATCGCTGCGCAGGCGCCCCAGGTCCACGGTCCCCAGGGCCATGGTGTCCGCGGCGAAGACCAGCGGGCTGTCCGGCTGGGGGCCCTCCCGAACCGTCATACCCCGGATGTCCAGGGGGCCGAACAGATCCTTGTTGAGCCGCGCAAGGCTCAGGGAGGCGATCGAAAAGAACTGGTCGGAGGCCGGGTCCGCCACCACGAGGCCGGACAGGCTCAGGCCCTCGATGGACACGGGCTCAAGGGCGCGGAAGGGGTCGTCGATCGCGCCGGCGTTCTCGACAAAGGCCAGGACGTCGGGCCCGACGGAAAACGCCTTCATGTCAATCGAGACCACGTGGGCCCCGTCGAAGGTCGGATCTCCGAGCGTGATACCCTTTGCATAGAACCCGCTGACGCGCCCCTCCGAGAATCCGGCAAAACCGGCCTCCTCCATGATCACGGGCGGCCCGTCCGGCGCGAGCGGGACGATCGTCACGTTTTTGATGTCCGCCTTGCCGATGACCGCGGTCCGCCAGTACTCGGGATCCCGGACCCCGGGGTCTTTTCCCTCGGCGGTGGCGAGGGTGCCGAACGGATCAACGCCGTCCACGCACATGCTGCCGATCCTCATCATCTCGAGCGCGGGAACGGCGTCGGCGCCCTCCCCGTCGAGATAGCGGACAAGGCGCCCGTCCTCCATGCAGAACGTCAGGAGCCCCCCCTCCAGGAGGCCGGTGCTGACGGTGGCCTTGCGGGCCTCGAGGCCGTACTCGGACTCCCGGTCCCGATAGTGCAGCGCCGTGAAGGCGAAATCCGAACCGTTGCGGTCCAGGGTGCCCCAGGTCAGCTCCACACCGGGTGGAAGATTTTTGAGCGACTCCAGGAACGCGCTTTCCACCGTTTTCTCAAACAGGCGGCTGGCAAGGACAAGACCGGTCGCCACAACGATCACGAGCACCAGCACAATCAGGCCGGTTTTTACCAGTTTTCGGGACATGGGAACTCCTTGGGTGTTTCCGGGCAGAGCCGAAAGTATCGCCCGGAGGGTGTTTCAATACCGGGACCGGAGGTATGGTCCTTAAGGTTGTCCCGTCCTGTCAAGGGCAACCTCCTTTCCGACGTCATACCTTTGACGGGCGTCGCAGTTTCCGGTACACCTGAAGACATGAAGAACACACATGTCGAATCCCTCCTGCCGCAGAATGTCCACGCAACCTCCATTGGAAAGAACGGGGTTGCGGTGCTTTTTCTCGGCCCGTCCGGATCGGGCAAGTCGGACCTGGCCCTTCGGCTGATGGACCGGGGCTGGGGCCTCATTTCGGATGACCGCACGGATCTGGTCCGACACGAGAACCGGCTTCTGGCCCGCGCCCCCGGCGTGCTTGCCGGCCTGATGGAGGTCCGGGGCCTGGGGGTGGTGAACGTTCCGTACCTGAACTCGGACACGCCCGTCTGCATGGCCGTGGAGTTGGTCCCCCTGGACCGGGTGGAGCGCCTTCCCGAACCGCAGGAGACCGTGGTCTTCGGGATCCCCCTTCCCCTGTTCCGCCTGTACGCCTTCGAGGCCAGCGCGCCCCTGAAAGTGGAGAAGGCCCTGGGCCTGGTCCTGAAAGGGGACAGCCGACCGTGAGCACCCGACCGGCCGACCTGACGGACGCGGACACGCCCCGGACGCTCACCGGACGGCCGATCGTGCTTGTGACAGGACTGTCGGGGGCGGGCCGATCGTCGGCGCTCCACGCCCTCGAGGACATGGGCTACGAGGCCATCGACAACCTGCCGCTGGAGTTCCTGGACCCCCTTGTGGAGCACAGCCAGGACAACCCCCGCCCGCTGGCGGTGGGCATCGACTGCCGGACCCGGAATTTCGACCCGGCCGCCCTGATTGCCCGACTCGACTCCCTGGAGGCCACCCCGGGGATCAACGCCCGGATGATCTACATCGAGGCGGATGACGAGGCCATCATCAAGCGCTACGCCGAGACCCGGCGCCGCCACCCCCTCTCCCGGGGCGCGCCCCTTGCCGAGTGCATCGCCCTGGAGCGGCGCCTTCTGCGCCCCCTGCGGGACCGGGCGTTCCTGAGCTTCGATACCACCCGGACCAACCTGGGCCGGCTCAAGACCACCCTGGAAGCGGATTTTTCCCTCAAGGCACCGGGGCTCCGGGACATGCAGGTGCTGATCATCTCGTTCGGCTTCCGCAACGGCCTGCCCCGGGACGCGGACCTGGTGCTGGACGTGCGCTTCCTGCGCAACCCCCACTACGAGCCGGACCTGCGCCCCCTCACGGGCGAGAACAGCGCGGTTGGCGCCTACATCCAGGAAGACCCCGCCTGGGAACCGTTCATGGACAAGGGCCTGGCCCTTCTGGACTTCCTCCTGCCCCGCTACCGGGACGAGGGCAAGTCCAGCCTGACCATTGCCATCGGATGTACCGGAGGGCAGCACCGTTCCGTGCACACGGCGCTCCAGCTTGCGGCAAGGCTGAAAAATCCACAGACAAATGTTATGGTTTATCACCGGGATATCCGGCGCTAGGAAAAAAGAGGCTTCCTGCGGCTGTGTTTTTCCGCTACGGATTCCAGAGCGCCCGCTTTTTGCGGAGAGAACACCGCCTCCCTTTTTCGTTTCGAATGTGAAGGAGAGTCCGCTTCCATGATCGGTCTGGTTCTGGTCACCCACGGACGACTTGCGGAAGAGTTCATTGCTGCCCTTGAGCATGTCACGGGCAAGCAGGAGCGGATTGCCGCAGTCTGCATCTTCCCCGACGATGATATGGATGAGCGCCGCAAGGCGATCCTGGATGCGATCGCCCAAGTCTCCCCACCGGCAGGCAGCGCCGAGGGCACCAGCGGCGTGATCCTTCTGACGGACATGTTCGGGGGCACTCCGTCGAACCTTGCGATGTCCATCCTCGAAACCGACACCATCGATGTCATTGCCGGCCTCAACCTGCCCATGCTCATCCGGTGCGCCTCGGATCGCGAGAAGGGCATTCCCTTCCAGGAAATGGTCCTCAGTGCCCAGGAAGCGGGCAAAAAGTACATCAACGTCGCCTCCCGTCTCCTGGCCCAAAACAAGTAGGGACGGCAAAGACTTCCGCCGGGATCGTCCCGGCGTGCCTTGCGCGGGGGCCCGGTTTTGGCCTGAATTTTGAAGGATCGGGTGGATTTTCCGGGAAACGCGGCGCATACTCCGCGCGCCATTTCACCCGGGGCGTGTCCGCTTCCCTGTTTTCGCGCCACAACCACCCCTCAGGAAGAGTTGAGCTCATGGTATCTCACGCCCTCCAGGCCGCAGCCTTCGCGAACGACGACCATCCCCGGGAGTCGGACGACCCGGCTTCGGCCAGCCACTCTGTCGATCTGGAAATTGTCAACCGCCTGGGGCTGCATGCCCGCGCGGCGGCCAAGTTTGTCCGGACGGCCTCGGCCTTCACCTCGGATATCTCCGTCAGCCACCAGAACCAGACCGTGTCCGGACGCTCCATCATGGGGCTGATGATGCTGGGCGCCTGCAAGGGCACGACCATCAGCGTCTCGGCCCGCGGCTCCGACGCCCCGGAAGCCCTTCAGGCGATCCGGGATCTGGTCTCGGGGCGGTTCCATGAAGCGGACTAGGCCTCCCGCGCCGCCCCCCCAGGCGGAGCCGGTCCGAAGCCTTCATATCAAGGGACTGGGCGTCGGCCCCGGAATCGGGATCGGCGAGATCACCCTGTACGCTCCGGACGCGCTGCACATTCCGGAGCACACCATCCTCCCCGAGGACGTGGACGCCGAGCAGCAGCGGGTTCTCCAGGCCGCCGAGAAAAGCGCCCTTCAGCTCGGGGCCCTGCGCGACAGCGCCCGCGCCATGCCCGGCCCCGTCGGCGAGGAACTGGATGTTCTCCTCGAGGCCTACCAGCAGATGCTGGGAAGCTCCCGCCTGATCATGGACGTGCTCGCCCGCATCGAGAGCGAGCGGGTCAATGCCGAGGCCGCCGTCCGCCACGAGATGGAGGCCATCGCCCACACCTTCGCCGCGATGGACGACCCCTACCTGGCCGCCCGCGCCGACGACATGCGCGACGTCGGCGGACGCCTGATCCGGGCCCTGGTCGGCTCTGTGGAACAGTCCCTGTCCAATCTCGATCCGCGTTCGGTGCTGGTGGCCGACACCCTCAGCCCGGCGGACACGGCCCTGCTGCACCCGGGATCCGTCGCCGGTCTGGTGCTGGAGCGCGGCGGCACCGAATCCCATACGGCCATTATGGCCCGCTCCCTGGGGCTGCCCTGCATCGTGGGCGCCACCGGCCTGATGGAGGTTGCCCGTCACGGCGACATCATTTGCTTCGACGGCGAGACCGGCCTTGTCATCCTCAACCCGGACGACGAGACCCTGGCCGAGTACCGCAGGCGCGAGGAGGCCCACCGCACCCGCCAGAAGATGCTGGCCAGCCTGCGCGATCTTCCGGCCGTCACGCCCGACGGCATCCGCATCACCCTGATGGCCAACGTGGAGCTGGGCTCGGAGCTGGACTCCGTGTTCGAGGCCGGGGCGGAGGGCGTGGGCCTGTTCCGCACCGAGTTCCTCTATATGAACCGCACCACCCTGCCGGACGAGGAGGAGCAGTACACCGAGCTGCGCTCCCTGGTGGTGGCCATGAAGGGCAAGCCCGTGATCATCCGCACCCTGGACGTGGGCGGAGACAAGCTCTCCGGCGCCCTGGGGCTGGAAATCCCGGCGAACCCGGCGCTGGGGCTGCGAGCCATCCGCCTGTGCCTCCAGCGGCCCGAGATCCTGGAAACCCAGTTCGCGGCCATCTTGCGGGCGGCGGTCCTGGGGCCCGTGCGGATCCTGATCCCCATGATCGCCTCCAAGGACGAGTTGCTGGCGGTGCGCGAGATCTTCAACCGCGTCGTGACCCGGCTTCACACCCAGGGACTGACCCTGCCCAATCCCCTGCCCCCGATCGGGGTGATGATCGAGGTGCCGGCCGCGGCCCTGTTCGCCGACGACCTGGCGCGTCACTGCGACTTTTTCTCCATCGGGACCAACGACCTGATCCAGTACACCCTGGCCATCGACCGGGCGGACGAGACGGTGGCCCACCTGTATGACCCGCTGCACCCGGCGGTCCTGCGCCTGATCCAGTACACCATAAAGGCCGCCGCAGAGGCCGAGATCCCCATTGCGGTGTGCGGCGAGATGGCGGGAGACCCGCGCCTGGCGGCTCTGCTGGTGGGCATGGGCGTGCGCACCCTGTCCATGGCGCCCAGCCGGATTCCGCGGGTGAAGCACAATCTGCGCCAGCTGGACATGGGCCTGGCCGTCTCCCGCGCCCAGCAGATCCTGAAAAGCACCGACAGCAGCACCATCCGGGATCTGGCCGAAAGCCTCATGGTGGACGAAACCGTCTGATCCGATTGCCGGAGCCCCGGTGCGCGGGGCCTCCGGTTTTCACCCCCCTCTCCCATAGCCCCGTCATTTCCCGGGGGAGCCGTGTACCGTTGCCCCGTCGGGACGCGCGCGGCCCGCCCCTTACCGCGCCCAACGCACGCGAACGCCCCCGGCACCCGGAAAACCGGACGGGAGGAACAGGTCAGGGAGAACCGCACACGGACACCCGACCGGCGAACACGCCATCAGGCCAGCCGCGAACCGGCGTCACACTCGAATGATGTAAGGGGGGTATTCCCGCACAGGGGGAATGGGGCGAATGATGGGATTCGAACCCACGACCTCATGGACCACAACCACGCGCTCTAACCAACTGAGCTACATCCGCCACACAAACCTGCGGTCTTCAGGAGGCGAACCGCCCCAACCGCAAAAGCTGGCTCGGAATACTCCATCCCGGAGTGCATCGTCAAGCCCTTCCTGGCGGGGGTGTCAAAAAATGTGTGTTTCTTTTTCGGTGTCCGGGCCGGACCGGTAAAGACGCTTCTTGCTTTTCGCGTCGTTTTGCTCAAAAAAGGCGGTGTGCCGAATACCGTGCGGCGTGCCCGCCTGGCGGGTCCGGCACGCCCTCCGTCCGGGACGGCTTTGAACCCCTGACTCCTCAAAAGACAAAGGGCAACGGGTGCGTTTCATGGTAAACATTAAGGAACAGTGCTCCGGTCAAAGTCCCCGCGAGGCCTGCTCGAGCGGCCCCGTTTCCTGATCCCCCTGTTTGAGAGACGAGAAGCAGTCCCATGAAAAAAATCGAAGCGATCATCAAGCCCTTCAAGCTGGACGAAGTTAAGGAAGCCCTGAACGAAGCCGGCTTCCAGGGTCTCACGGTCACCGAGGCGAAGGGCTTCGGACGCCAGAAGGGTCACACCGAGCTGTATCGCGGCGCCGAGTACGTTGTCGACTTCCTTCCCAAGGTCAAGATCGAGATCGTGGTCGAGGACTCCATGGTTGACCGGGCCGTCGAGGCCATCCAGCAGTCGGCCCAGACCGGCCGCATCGGAGACGGCAAGATTTTCATCTACCCCATCGAGGATGCCATCCGCATCCGCACCAGGGAGCGCGGCAGCGACGCCATCTGAGCATCGCCGGCGTTCCAGGTCCCGTGACGGCGCACGCCGCCGTCACCGGACCGGGCGGGGCCCCCTCCCGCACGACTTTCCCCAAACAGTAAACAGGAACATCCTCAATGTCCGACGTTCAGAACGTTCTCGACATGATCCGTGAAAACGACGTGCGGTACGTCGATTTCCGCTTCACCGACCCCAAGGGCAAGTGGCATCACGTCGCCCAGCACGTCTCCACCGTGGACGAAGACCTGCTGAACGAGGGCATCATGTTTGACGGCTCGTCCATCAGCGGATGGAAGTCGATCAACGAATCCGACATGATCCTGAAGCCGGACCTGTCCTCGGCCGTGATGGACCCGTTTGCGGCCCAGCCCCAGCTGATCCTGGTCTGTGACGTGCTCGAGCCCTCCACCGGACAGAGCTACGACCGCTGCCCCCGCTCCATCGCCAAGAAGGCCGTGGCCTACCTGGGCGCCTCGGGCGTGGGCGACACCGCCTACGTGGGACCGGAAGCCGAGTTCTTCGTCTTCGACGACGTGCGCTTTGACGTGTCCCCGAACCGCTCCATGTTCGAGTTCGAGTCCGAGGAAGGCCCCTACGTGAGCGCGAAGGTCTTCCAGGAAGGGAACTCGGGCCACCGCCCCGGCGTGCGCGGCGGCTACATGCCCGTGCCTCCGGTGGACAGCGGACAGGATCTCCGCGCCGAGATGTGCTCGGTCATGGCGGAAATGGGCATGGCCGTGGAAAAGCACCACCACGAGGTGGCCCCCTCCCAGCACGAACTGGGCATCCGCTTCAACACCCTCATCGAGGCGGCGGATGACATGCAGAAATTCAAGTATGTCGTCCACATGGTGGCCCACGCCTACGGCAAGACCGCGACCTTCATGCCCAAGCCGGTGGCCGGAGACAACGGGTCGGGCATGCACACCCACCAGTCCCTGTGGAAGGACGGCAAGCCCCTGTTCGCGGGATCGGGCTACGCCGACCTGTCGGACACCGCGCTCTACTACATCGGCGGCATCATCAAGCACGCCCGGGCACTGAACGCGTTCACGAACCCCTCGACGAACTCGTACAAGCGCCTGATCCCGGGCTTCGAGGCGCCGGTCCTGCTGGCCTACTCGGCGCGGAACCGCTCGGCGTCGTGCCGCATCCCCTATGTGGACAGCCCCAAGGGCAAGCGGGTCGAGGTCCGTTTCCCGGATCCGGCCGCCAACCCCTACCTGGCCTTCGCGGCCCTGCTGATGGCGGGCCTGGACGGAATCGAGAACCGGATCCATCCGGGCGACCCGATGGACAAGAACCTCTACGACCTGCCGCCGGAAGAGCTGGCGGGCGTGCCCACGGTCTGCGGCTCCCTGCGGGAGGCCCTGGAGGCTCTGGACGCGGACCGCGACTTCCTGAAGAAGGGCGGCGTCTTCTCGGACGAGTTCATCGACAGCTACATCGCCGTGAAGCGCGACGAGGTCCACGCCTTCGAGCACGCGCCCCATCCGATCGAGTACAAGATGTACTACTCGGTCTAATCCGGTCCCGAACCGGATCACGGCCAACACACACCGGGGCCGGGGGCTGGTGCCTCCGCCCCGGATCCCCGCCGGGCCCCGGTCCGGCGCGGTCCCCCGCACGGACGGGGAAGGCGCCGGTGCCGCCGTTATGACAGGAAGGCGATCCACGGCCCCCGGCTTCGGCGCGGGTCCGGGCAGACCCGGGTACCCCCCCACGCTCGGTAAAGCCCCCCACGCGTTCCCAAGAAGCCGCTTCCCCACACACTGCCCGGCACCCGGCGGGATACGGGCCCCGCATCTCAAGTCGGGCATATCCCCCTGTTTTCATTGAGTATCCGCGCCAGAAACTCCGGGTGGAGTCGCCTCCCCGGAGCCTCGCTGGCATGTGCCGCAACATCCGTCGCCCGCCGGGCCCGGACTCGGACCCGACATGGGGTCCGCACACGCGCGCCGCCCGACACAGGCACCCATGGTCCCGCACTACACCCGAACACCCCCGGGGTGTATGTCGCGCGCATCATAACCCCTGGGGGCGGGGCCACCCGGGCCCGGACACCGCAACATTCTGCAACAATGATTGATTTGAAGGGCCCGGACATCTTTTCTAGTATCACTATCGAAAGTGAACTTGAGAACTGCGGGAATGTTGAAAATGGATGCTGGTCTTGTCCGGGAAGAAATGTCGTCGAGCGCGTTGCCCTACGCCGTGTCCGGGCTGCCCCGCCTGTCAAGGCCGGCCCTTCAGCACACGATCGACCGGGCCGAAACCCTCTCCGGGATCGGGCTTCACAGCGGCCGCCCCGTCTCCATGACCCTGCGGCCTGCGGCCCCGGGCACCGGGATCCTCTTCCGCCGCATGGACCTGCCCGCGGGCGCGGCCCGCGACCTTCCGGCCCGCGCGGACCGGGTCGTCTGCTCGCCCCTGTGCACCACGCTGACCAATCCGGCGGGCAGCCAGATCTCCACCATCGAGCACCTGATGGCGGCTTTTGCGGCCCTGGCCATCGACAACGTGATCGTCGAGACCGACGCGCCGGAGCTCCCCATCCTTGACGGCTCGGCCGCGCCCTTCGTGGCCATGATCGACCGGGCCGGGATCTGCACCCAGGCGGCGCCGCGCAAGATGCTGCGTGTGCTGAAGCGTGTCCACGTCGAGAAGGGCCCGGTCTCCGCGACCCTCGAGCCCGGCCCCGGCGGCCTGAGCGTCTCGTTCCACATCGACTTCCCCGCCGAGGCCATCGGCCGCCAGTCCTGCCACATCGCCCTGGGCGAGGCCGGATTCCGCCGCCACCTGGCCGGCGCCCGCACCTTCTGCATGAAGGACGACGTCTACGCCATGCAGTCGGCTGGTCTGGCTCTGGGCGGCTCGCTGGACAACGCCATCGTGGTGGACGGAGCGACCGTCCTGAACCGCGAGGGGCTGCGCTACGACGAGGAGTTCGTCCGCCACAAGGCCCTGGACGCCATCGGCGACCTGTACATGCACTCGCTTCCGATCAGCGGCCGCTACACCGGGGTTCGCGCGTCCCACGCCATGAACGCCGCCCTGCTGAAGGCCCTGCTTGCGGACCCGACCGCCTATGCGATCGAAACCGTGGCTCCCGGTTCCGGCCTTGCCGAGACCTTCACCGCCTCCCGGGACGAGGCGGAGCTGGTCTGCGCCTGATACGGAACGCGGACCGCTCCCGCCCGCCGGCGACACCCCAAAGGCTCCCGGACCACACCGGAGCCGCCAAGGGGGTACCGCTTTCGCCTTTGCCACGCCTTTCCGGCGTGGCCACCCTGTCTTTCGGGCCTTAACGCCCTGCTTTTCCGGTGTGGCCGCCCGGCCTTTCGGGTTTTGGCCACCCAGTGCCGACCGCACCACCCCGCCCGGAAACCCGGGCACAGGGTCCGGTGCCAGCGACTATAAAGCGCCGAACTGTCCGCGAAACTCGCGTGATGCGCAACGGGCGCCGGGGAGACCTACACCGATCTCCCGCGTGCAAAACTGCGCTCCGGACTCCGCTTTCGACACGGCGCGGGGGCTCGGCGGTCTCACGACCCCGGGCCCCCACCTCTTTCCGGCCGTCCCGACCGGCCACCGGCCCGAAGGCCGGCGCCGGGGAACCGGCTATCCTTCGAGAACACGCTCCAGAATGAGGGTCCGCCGGCCCGACAGCCGGTTGTGCGAGGGCAGCTCCACCGAATCAATCCGCTTGAACCCGAAGTTTCCGTAAAGCTTCAGAGCCCGGTCATTGTTTTCCCAGACCCGGGCAATCATGCGGCGCTTCCCGGCCGCTCCGGCCATGCCGACAGTCTCCGCAATCAGGCGCACGCCGATGCCCATGCGGCGCTGGGAGGGCTTCACCGCGAGCGCGTTCACCAGCAGGGTGTCCCGGTCCACAACGTGCTGGAACAGCCGGGCCACGTGAGCCAGACGGTCCGCGGGGATCCAGTCCGGAACAATCCGGGGCGCGCTGTCGGCCGCAAACGCGTTGACCATGCCCACCACCACATCACAGCGCAGGTCCGCATTGTGCAAGGTGGCGACCCGGAAGCTGCGGAAGCCCAGGGGCCCGCCGGGATTCGCGGCGATCAGACGCGCAAGGACGTCCCGCGCGGGCTGACCGGGCTGCAGGTCACTGAAAAGAAACTCGTAAAGCCCCTCTCCCGCCTCCAGGAGGAGTTTGGCGAGAATGCTGGCATCTTCGGCAGATGCGTCGCGAACGGTGATGATTGCATTGCTCATGATGGTCCTCCTGTCGGCCTTTTTCGCGGTACGCAACCCCTGGCGCCCACACCCTTTAGGATACACGCTCCCTGGAGCCACTCAAAGGAAAAAGACGTTTGTCGCACGGGCTACGGACCGAAAAGGCCATGTTTGCATCCGTTCCGGTAGAAGGATTCGCGACAAAACACCAAAGAGCGCAAAAGGCGTGAAAAATTCAGGCGGGGGAATTGCCAGAAGCGTTCTTTTTTACGATTATGCCCTTACGGGTCCGACGAAAATGGCAGACTCCTTGTCATTGCCCGAACAGGACAGAAGGCGGGAAATTCGCTCCATGAAAAAACTCTCGTTCCCGGTCATCGCGGTGCTGGCCATGGTCACTGCGGTTTTCTCGGTTCCGCTTTCCGGCTGCTCCGGCAAGAAAGACGATCTGTACGTCGAGCGGCCGGCCGAGGCCCTCTACAACGAGGCCCTGTCCCTGATGAATGACGGGAAGTTCCGGGACGCCTCCAAGGCGTTCGACGAGGTGGAGCGCCAGCACCCCTACTCGACCTGGGCCATGAAGGCGCAGGTCATGGGCGCCTACGCCCTGTACGAGAACTCGGACTACGATGACGCCAACGTGGCCCTGTCCCGGTTCATCGACCTGCACCCGGGCAACAAGGACATCGCCTACGCCTACTACCTGCGGGCCCTGTGCCAGTACGAGCAGATGTCCGACGTCCGCCGGGACCAGAGCGCCACCGAGCGCGCCGCCGAGGCCCTGACCGAGGTCATGCGCCGCTTCCCGGAGTCCGAGTACGCCCGGGACGCGCGCCTGAAGCTGGACCTGACCCGCGACCACCTGGCCGGACGCGAGATGGTGGTGGGGCGCTACTACCTGAAGAGCAACCAGTACCTGGCGGCCATGAACCGCTTCCGCAAGGTGATCGAGAAGTTCGACCAGACGACCCACGTCCCCGAGGCCCTCTACCGCCTTGTGGAGATCAACACCATTTTGGGCCTGAACTGGGAGGCCCAGCGCGTGGCCGCCATCCTGGGCCACAACTTCCCCGGATCCGAGTGGTACCAGGACGCCTATGACCTGGTGGGCGAGGTGGTCCTTGACGAGAACGCTCCGCCGCCGCCCGTCAGCTCCGCCCTGACACCGGTCGAGAGCCAGACCCTGCCCTGAGGGCGCGTTCCCATGCTTTCGTTCCTGTCCATCCGCAATGTTGTACTCATCGAGAAGCTGGACCTCCCCCTGGAGCCCGGCCTGAGTGTCCTGACGGGCGAGACCGGCGCGGGCAAGTCCATCCTGCTTGACAGCCTGTCCCTGGTGCTGGGCGGCCGCTCGGACGCGGGCCTGGTGCGCAAGGGCGCGGACCGGCTCTCGGTCTCGGCGGAGTTCTCCCTGCCCGAGGGACACCGGGCCCACGCGGTCCTGGAAGAGGCCGACCTTGCCCCCGCTCCCGGGGAGCCCCTGATCGTGCGCCGGGATATCGGCGTCGACGGCCGCTCGAAAGCCTTCGTGAACGACCGCCCCGCCAGCGTGGGCCTGCTGAAACGCCTGGGAGCCGAGTTGCTGGAAATCCATGGCCAGTTCGAGAGCCACGGCCTTCTGGACCCGTCCCGCCATGGCCCGGTGCTGGACGCGTTCTCCGGCGCCGTGCGCTCGGCCCTTGCGGACACCGCGGCCACCTGGGCCACCTGGCAGGAGCGGCGCAAAGCCCGCCGGGAGTGCGAGCTGGCCCTTGAGGCCGCCCGCCGGGACGAGGCCTACCTGCGGGCCGTCCTCGAGGAACTGGAGCAGGCGGCCCCCAAGCCCGGGGAGGAGGAGCGCCTCGCCATCGAGCGGGCCCGCCTCATGAGCGGCGAGAAACTGGCCGACGCCATGAAAACCGCCCTGGACGCCCTCTTCGGTCCGCCGGACGTGTCCCGTGCCCTGTCCACCGCGTCCCGCGCCCTGGAGCGCATCGCGGACGCGGACAAGCCCGGCCTGACCCCCATCCTGGAGGGGCTGGAGCGCGCCGCCGTCGAGCTGTCGGAAGCCCGCGCCTCGCTGGAGGCCTACGCCTCGCGGCTGGATCTGGACCCCCGCACCCTGGAGCGGGTGGAGGAGCGCCTCTTTGCCCTCAGGGGCCTTGCGCGCAAGTACGACCGGCCCGCCGACACCCTCGAGGCCTTCCTGGAGGACACCCGCACCCAGCTCGCCTCGCTGGACGACAGCGGCTTCGCCCTTGACCGGCTTCAGAAAGAGGAGACCGCCGCCCGGGAGGCCTATCTCACCCGGGCCACGGCCCTGTCCAAAGCCCGCAAGAGCGCCGCAACCGCCTTGGACAAAGCCGTCAACGCCGAACTGCCCCCCCTGAAGCTGGAAAAGGCCCGCTTCGGCACCTCGGTCGAGGCGCTGGACGAGGACGCCTGGGGACCGCGGGGCTTCGACCGGGTGACGTTCCTGGTCGCCACCAACCCGGGCGCCGCCCTCGCCCCGATCCACAAGATCGCCAGCGGCGGCGAGCTCGCCCGCTTCATGCTGGCGCTGAAGGTGGTCCTGGCCGCCGACGGGGATGTGGAGACCCTGGTGTTCGACGAGGTGGACGCGGGAATTGGCGGCGCCACGGCCGACGCCGTCGGCGAGCGTCTGGCCCGCCTGGGAAAGGCCGTCCAGGTTCTGGTGGTCACCCACTCGCCCCAGGTCGCCGCCCGGGGCACGCACCACTACCATGTATCGAAAACCGTGCGCGGACAGGACGAGCTGCCGGGGACCGAGGTCCGAACCCTGGCGCCCGACCACCGCCTTGAGGAAGTGGCCCGGATGCTTGCCGGTGCCGAAGTGACCGACGCCGCCCGGGCCGCCGCCCGCGCCCTGCTCGGGGAGACCCCATGACCACCACCGACACCGGGTCCGCCCGCCTCCCCTCAGGGGAGGTCCGGGAGGACTACGCACGCCTGTGCGCCGAGATTGCCCACCACGACGCCCTCTACTACCAGAACGACGCCCCGGAGATTTCCGACGGCGACTATGACGCCCTGCGCGCCCGCCTGGACGCCCTGGAGGCCGAGTATCCCTCCCTGGTCACGGACCAGAGCCCGTCCCAGCGGGTGGGGGCCGCGCCGGTCACCCTGTTCAGCCCGGTCACCCACCGGGTGCCCATGCTCTCGCTGGCCAACACCTATGACGATGACGAGGTGGTGGCCTTCAACGACCGGGTCCGCAAGTTCCTGGGCCTGGGGGCCGGCACCCCCGTGGCCTACATGGGCGAGCCGAAAATCGACGGGCTCTCGTTCTCGGCCCGGTACGAGAACGGGGTCTATGTGCAGGGGGCCACCCGCGGCGACGGCACCGTGGGCGAGGACATCACCGAGAACCTGCGCACCCTCTCCGACCTGCCCAAAACCCTGAGGGGCGACCGGCTGCCCGCGACCCTGGAGGTCCGCGGCGAGGTCTATATGAAGAAGAGCGACTTCGAGGCCCTGAACGAGCAGCTGGCCGCCAACGGCGAGCGCAAGCTGTTTGCCAATCCGCGCAACGCCGCGGCGGGCTCGCTGCGCCAGAAGGATCCGGCCGTGACCGCCTCCCGGCGCCTGTCCCTGTATGCCTACGCCCTCGGCGACATCGAGGGGGCCGAGCCCTTCGACAGCCAGTCCGCCCTTCTGGACCAGCTGGCCGCCTGGGGCTTCCCGGTCCAATCCCTGAACCGGGTCTGCGAGGGGATCGACGACGCCCTGGCCTACACCCGGGACCTGGGCGCCAAACGGCCCGAGCTCGATTACGATATCGACGGCGTGGTCTTCAAGGTCAACCGGATGGAGTACCAGGAGCGGCTGGGCATGATCTCCCGCTCGCCCCGCTGGGCGGTGGCGCGGAAGTTCCCGGCCGAGCAGGTGGAGACCGTCCTCGAGCGGATCGCCCTTCAGGTGGGGCGGACCGGCGTGCTCACCCCGGTTGCGGAGCTGGAGCCCGTCCGGGTGGGCGGCGTGATGGTCTCCCGGGCTACCTTGCACAACGAGGACGAACTGCGCCGCAAGGACATCCGCGAGGGCGACCGGGTAATCATCCAGCGGGCCGGGGACGTGATCCCCCAGGTCGTGCGGGTTCTGCTGGACAAGCGCCCGGCGAGCTCGGAGCCGTTCGTGTTCCCGACCGTGTGCCCCGTCTGCGGCTCCCACGTGGTGCGCCTGGAGGGCGAGGTGGCCCTGCGCTGCACCGGCGGCCTGGTCTGCCCCGCCCAGGTGGTGGAGCGGCTGCGCCACTTTGTCTCCCGCTCGGCCTTCGATATCGAGGGGCTGGGGCACAAGATCCTGGAAACCCTGTTCGAGGCCGGGCTGGTGCGCACCCCGGTGGACATCTTCACCCTGGAGGAGCGCAACCGCGCCCCGGGCACCTTGCAGCGCCTGGAAAACCGGGACGGCTTCGGCAAGAAGAAGGTCGAGAACCTGTTTGCCGCCATCAACGCGCGCCGGGCCGGGGTCGCGCTGGAGCGCTTCATCTTCGCGCTCGGCATTCCCCAGATCGGGGTCTCGACGGCGCGGCTTCTGGCGCTGCACTATGGCTCCCTTGAGGCGTGGCTGGGCGCCATGCAGGCCGCCCTGGATCCGGGCTCGGAGGCCTTCCAGGACCTGGTCTCCATCGAGGGGATCGGCCCCTCCATGGCCGCCGACATGGCCGCCTTCTTCAGCGAGCCCCACAACCTGGAGGTCATCCAGGGCCTGAGGGACGTGGGCGTGGTGGTCCAGGACGCCCAGCGCCCGACGGACGACGGAGACAGCCCGTTCTTCGGCAAGACCGTAGTCTTCACCGGCACCCTGGAGAAAATGGGCCGCTCGGAAGCCAAGGCCCGCGCCCTGGAGCGCGGCGCGAAAGTGGCGGGCTCGGTCTCGAAGAAAACCGACTTCGTGGTGGTGGGCGCGGATGCGGGCTCCAAGGAGACCAAGGCCCGGGAGCTGGGGCTTCGCATTCTCACAGAAGACGAGTTCCTGGCGCTGCTCTGAGGCCGGGCCCGGCCGGGGGCCGGCGGGGGCTGCTTTGGGGGCGTGCCGCGCCCCTGTCCGTACCGACAGACCGCCCCCCGGAGCCCCGACACCGCGCGCCCACTCCCCCCTCAACGGGCGGCAAGCGCCAGGCCACGGGAACCGGGGACACCTGCGTCCGCGACCCGAATGCGCCCTGACGCACCGGGCGTGATGCCGGAGGCGCGGTTGGGGCCGGGGAACCCTGGGCAGGCGACCCGCAAAACGACTGCAGGCCCGAGCGCCCTTCTCTTTTCAGTGGATTGTGGGCGCCCGCAGAGCTATAAGAAAGCGCGTTTTTGCCTGCGGGGGCGTAGCTCAGCTGGATAGAGCGAGCGATTCCTAATCGCTAGGTCGGAGGTTCGAATCCTCTCGTTCCCGCCATTTTTCCCCTTCCGCATTCCCTGATATCCCAGCGTCCCCCCATCCGGAGGGCGGTGTACGGACACGCCCCGATCCGCCGTGGCGCAAAATGCGGTGGGCGCTCCCCGGGATATGGCGACCACGCCCCACAGCGCACGCCTGCCCACCGCGGTTGCCGCCCCCCTGCCGTCGCGGCTGGCCGTGCGGTGAGGGCAGGGCAGCCATCCCACCCACGGCCCTGCCCCTGCCACCGGCCCACGCCCTTTCTTCCTGCCACCGGCCTTGCCCCCGTCCCGGCTCCGGTTCCGCACCCCGGGGCGAGCGTTGGTGTGGGAACGGGGGCCCGTGAGCGCCGCCCCCAGCGCTCCCGATTCGCCCGATTCGCGGCCCAACCCCGGCGCCTGGCCGCGGCAGCCGCCGCACAGGCGCGCTCGGGACACACCGGCGCGTTCCCGACGCCCGCACACACCGCCCGGCCCCCTCGGCACACCGGACCAGGTCGCCGCCAGAACCGAGCCCGGCAGGGGTATTCCCGTGATGGCGCGGGGACTTGCACGATTTGGTTGTGATCCGGACGGCGGACCCTCCACACACCCGAAAGGCCCGAAACCCGATGGGGAAACGGGCATAAACCGCGCGCGCGGCGCCGGATCGTGCGGGATCGATAGTCAATTTCATCGCGACTGCGTCGCAATATATTTGACGGGGTCATGAATCGCTGGCATACCATGGGCGTCCGTCACGAAAACACGGACGCGACACCAGCAAACCAGCGAAAGGGCTGAACGATGAAGATCGCATTTTCATTTTTCAAGACGGCGGTCACGCTCACCGGCAAGTTCGTGGCCATGATCTCCGCGGCTATCGAGATTTTCGAGACCTTCAAACCGGCCACCAAAACGGCGCGCACGGCGCGGGCTCTCAAGGTTATTGCTGCTGCCCGCTGATCCGGCGCCCACCACGGCCTGAGGCCGGGGCAGCACACCGGGTACCCCGCCCCCCAAGTGAGACGGCTGGACCGACCGGACCGGACGGCTCCATCATGCGGGTTCCCGTACATCGTCTGCAGGCCCCTGGCCTCGCTTCTGCTTGCGGCTCCATCACCCGAGGAGCCGCTTTTTTTGCCTGCGATCGGGGCCCAAACCCGGTGCCCCTGCGGTGCGTCCGCCCTGCCCGGCCCGTCCGGCAAATCCGGGTCCACGCCCCCGGAGAGATACGCCCGAACGCCCTTCCCGGTGTTGGCCGACCCGCTCGCTACACCCCGCACCCGGTTGCCGGCGCCCCATCCTGTCCGACCCCGAGGGCACGGTGTCATGGCTTGCCCCGCACGCCCGTCCGCAACACCCCGGGAGGCTCCCCGGCCGTCAGGCACGGCCACAGCCCCCGGACACGGGCCACAGGACACCGCCCCAACCACAAGCCCCGGCACCATGCCCCATGAAAAAAGCCTCCCAGCCGGTGCGGGGAGGCTTTCTGCGCGGGAGCCCCCGTCCGGGCATTGCGAACCGGAGCGGGGCGGGAGGACCGGAGCCCTCCCCTCCCTCGTGTGTGGCCGGGGCCGGGTGCGCGGGAGCGCCCGTGCTGGCGCGCCCCGGACCCCGGACCGGGCGTGTTACTCGGCGAACTCGAGGATCTTCTGGTCCACCGAGAGGGAGTCTCCCGGCTTCGCGTAGATCTTCGAGATCACGCCATCGCGCTCGGCCTTCATGATGTTCTCCATCTTCATGGCCTCGATCACGCAAAGCGTCTCGCCCGCGCGGACCTCCATGCCCTCCTCGACCGCCATGCTCATGAGCAGGCCCGGCATCGGGGACATGAGGAAGCGCGACAGGTCAGGCGGCTCCTTGTGCGGAATGCGGTTGATGTACTGGGCCGCCTCCGGCGTGAACACCAGAGCGGTCTCCTGGGTGCCGGCGTGGGACAGGGAGTACTCGACCCCGTTCTCCTCGACCTGGACCACCAGCATCTGACCGTTGCGAAACGCCGGATCCGTCGGGCGGCAGTCGATCATGGCCCGGAAAATCGGCTCGCCGAAGCGCCAGCTGTGCAGAACCGTGTAGATCCGGTCCTTGAAGTGCACCCGGTGGCCGCCCTCGATCTCGCGCACCCAGATGTCGTACACGGCGCCGCCCAGGTAGATGATCCAGTGGTCCCGGGGAACCTTCTCGTGCCCCTGGATCTGGCCGCTGATGCGGGCCTTGCGGTCCACGTTCTTGCGGTGGATCGCACCGAGCGCTGCAATCAGGAAGGTCGGATCCTTGGCCGGCAGGTCCGCCTTGCGCAGCCCCTCGGGATACTCCTCGGCGATGAAGTTCGTGGTCAGGCGCCCCTCGCGGAAGCGCGGGTGAGCCATGATCGCCGCCAGGAACGGCACGTTGTGGGAAATCCCCTGCACGTAGAACCCGTCCAGAGCCGTGCTCATGAGCTGGATGGCCTCGTCACGGGTCTGTCCGTGGGTGATCAGCTTGGCGATCATGGGATCGTAGTACATGCTGATCTCGCCACCCTCCTCGACACCGGTGTCGACGCGCACGGCGCCGTCCTCGTCCACGGGGGGGATGAAGCGCACGAGACGCCCGATGGAGGGCAGGAAGCCCCGGAACGGATCCTCGGCGTACAGGCGGGACTCGATGGCCCAGCCGTTGATCGAGACGTCCTCCTGCTTCAAGGTGAGCTTCTCGCCGGCGGCGATGCGGATCATCCACTCGACCAGGTCGATGCCGGTGATCATCTCGGTGACCGGGTGCTCCACCTGGAGGCGGGTGTTCATCTCCAGGAAGTAGAAGTTCATGTCCGCATCGGCGACGAACTCGACGGTGCCCGCGGACTTGTAGCCCACGGCGCGGGCCAGGGCACAGGCCTGCTCGCCCATCTTGCGGCGGACGTCCTCGGTCAGGAAGGGGGACGGGGCCTCCTCGATGACCTTCTGGTTCCGGCGCTGGATGGAGCACTCACGCTCGAAGAGGTGAATGAAGTTCTCGCCGTCCGCCAGGACCTGGATCTCGATGTGACGGGGGCTCTGGATGTACTTCTCGACGAAGACCCGGTCGTCGGCAAACGAGGACCGCGCCTCGTTGGTGGCCGAGACAAAACCCTCGCGGGCCTCGGTGTCGTTCCAGGCCACGCGCATGCCCTTGCCGCCACCGCCGGCCGAGGCCTTGATCATCACCGGATAGCCGACCTCCTGGGCCACGCGGACCGCGTCGTCCGCATCCTTCAGGACGCCCATGTAGCCGGGAATGGTGTTGACGCCCGCCTCGGCGGCCAGCTTCTTGGACTCGATCTTGTCGCCCATGGCGCCGATGGCGTGGGCGTCGGGACCGATAAAGACGATCCCCTCTTTGGCCAGCGCCTCCTGGAACAGGCGGTTTTCCGACAGGAAGCCATAGCCCGGGTGGACGGCCTCGGCGCCGGTGTCCTTGCAGGCCTGGACGATCTTGTCGATGACCAGGTAGCTCTGGGCCGAGGCAGCCGGGCCAATCAGAACCCGCTCGTCGGCCATATCCACGTGCAGCGCGTTCTCGTCCGCCTCGGAGTACACGGCCACCGTCTTGATGCCCATCCTCTGGCAGGTCTTGATAACGCGGCAGGCGATTTCTCCGCGGTTGGCAATCAGAATTTTCTTAAACATAGGGAACCCCATTTTCCTCGATTTCGTTGCGTTTCGATCGGCACAAGCCGGGCATCCGCCTCGTTAGAGCGGGATGTTCCCATGCTTGCGCGGAGGGTTCTTCTGCTCCTTGTTGCGCAGCATCGCGAGCGACCGGCACAGGTGCTTGCGGGTGTCTGCCGGCATGATGACGTCATCGATGAAGCCACGGGCTCCGGCAACGAACGGGTTTGCGAACTTGGTGCGGTAGTTCTGCTCGTGCGCGGCGATCTTCTCCGGATCCTTCATGTCCTGACGGAAGATGATCTCCACGGCGCCCTTGGGGCCCATGACCGCGATCTCAGCGGTCGGCCAGGCGTAGTTCACGTCGCCCCGCAGGTGCTTGGAGCTCATGACGTCATACGCACCGCCATAGGCCTTGCGGGTGATCAGGGTGACCTTGGGCACGGTGGCCTCGGCGTAGGCGTAGAGCAGCTTGGCGCCGTGCTTGATGATCCCGCCGTACTCCTGGGCGGTGCCCGGCAGGAAGCCCGGGACGTCCACGAAGGTCACGATGGGAATGTTGAAGGCGTCACAGAAGCGCACGAAGCGGGCGCCCTTCTTGGCGCTGTCGATATCCAGGCAGCCCGCGAGGACCATCGGCTGGTTGGCGACGAAGCCCACGGTCGAGCCCTCGAGGCGACCGAAACCGACCACCAGGTTTCCGGCGTAGTTCGGCGACAGCTCGAAGAAGTCGCCCTCGTCCACGACCTTGCGGATCAGCTCCTTGATGTCGTAGGGCTTGTTCGGGTTGGCCGGCACCAGGGAGTCCAGGGAGACCTCGACCCGGTCCCAGGGATCGTCGGTGGGGCGCACCGGCGGCTTCTCGCGGTTCGACGACGGCAGGAAGTCCATGAACCGGCGCAGCTGGACCATGGCGTAGACGTCGTTCGGGAAGGCCAGGTCGGCAACGCCGGACTTGGTGGAGTGGGTGATGGCACCGCCCAGCTCCTCGGCCGTCACGACCTCGTGGGTGACGGTCTTGACCACATCCGGGCCCGTGACGAACATGTACGAGCTGTCCTCGACCATGAAGATGAAGTCCGTCATGGCCGGAGAGTAAACGGCGCCACCGGCGCAGGGGCCCATGATCATGGACACCTGGGGGATCACGCCGGACGACAGGACGTTGCGCAGGAACACGTCCGCGTAGCCCGCGAGGGAGTCAACGCCCTCCTGGATGCGGGCGCCGCCGGAGTCATTGAGCCCGATGACCGGCGCTCCGACCTCCAGGGCGCGGTCCATGATCTTGCAGATCTTCCGGGCGTGGGTCTCGGACAGGGAGCCGCCAAGAACCGTGAAGTCCTGAGAGAACACAAAGACCAGACGCCCGTTGATGGTGCCGTGTCCGGTCACGACGCCGTCTCCGGGGATGCGGTTGTCTCCCATACCGAAATCGGTGCAGCGATGCTCGACGAACATGTCCCATTCCTCGAAGGAGCCGGGATCACACAGCAGGTCAATGCGCTCGCGGGCCGTCAGCTTGCCTTTGGCATGCTGGGCGTCGATCCGACGCTGGCCACCACCCATGCGGGCGCGATCGCGCTTTTCCTGTAATTGACGGGTAATATCGCTCATAAAAAAATCCTGTCCGATGTGGGGTAGGTCTTGCGGGGAATTCCGGAGTCCACTTCAGGCACGACGCGGCTCCCCGGCGTGGGCAAAGCGCGCGGATTATATCCTTGCCAGATTGGACGCGGAAGGGGGTCTTTCGGCTAATTTTGGCAAAAAAAAACGGTCGTTTATTGCGCAAACGCACCCGGGGGAGACCGGGAGGAATAACAACCGAAAAAAAATACCGCCAAAAGGCTAGCGAATCGCCAGACCCCCTGCAACCGGGGCGGTGGACAGGGTCGCCGGGGTGTCGCGGCCCAGCTGCCCCAGCAAGGAGCGCAGGGCCTCGACGAAACGGACATCCCGCGGCGCGTCGGGATCCGGAAGAATGGCCTGGTAGACGCTGGAGATCCGCAGCACGCGGCCCAGGTCGCCGGGCCGGATATGGACGTGCAGCGTGTCCAGATTGCTGTCCACAAACTCCCGGGACAGACCCGTCAGGGCCACGGCGGCCCGGACGGCCGTGTCCCGGTCCTCCATTCCCGCCAAGGCCTCGGCAAAGGCGGCCTGGAGGGAGGTCACCGGATTGGTGCTGGAGCGCAGGCGGGCCATCTCGGCCGGGGTCAGATAGGCCCGCATCACCAGGTCGGCGCCGGTAGCCTCCGAGCCGGGCAGGCCGGGAGCCCGCCCCGCCGGAGCCGCCGGGAGGGCCGCCGTGCGTCCCGGAACGGCCACGTCGAGGGTGGCCAGGATCCGCTCCCCGTAGAGAGACCACACCACGGCGCCGGCGGCCACAACCGCAAGCCCCAGCCCCAAAAGGACAAGCAGGATCACCGCGATCTTGCGGCCCGTCCGTGCGGGGGCCGCCACAGCCCGCGCGGAAGCCGCCTTGACAGCCGGGGCCGGAGCCGGCGCCGGGGACGGTTCGGGGGCGAACTCGGGGGCCGGAGCGGAACCGGGCACCAGGGGAGCCTCCTGGAACGCTGCCGGAGCCCCGCCCCACTCGGGCCCGGGCCCGTGAGCGGCGTAGTCGGCCTCGTCGCCGAACGCCGGGGAGGCCCCGGGCGGGCGGGAGCCGGGCTCCGGAAAGGTCACGCTGTCAAAGCTCGGGCCAGGCTCCAGACCCGACAGGGCCGGTCCGGCCGACCAGTCCGGCGCTGCCGGAGGGAACGGGTCCGCGGACGCGCCCCCGGTCCACGGGGCGGTACTTTCGGGGGGATACGCCTGAGCATCGTCCGCGCCAGAGGATTGATCCGCCGCCGGCCAGATCTCGTCCGCGAAGGGGAGACCGTTGGGAACCGGCGCCGCCGGAAACGGGACCGCGCCGGGGTCCGGCACCGCGGCAGAGGCGGAACCAAACGCCGGGTCGGGACCGCGTGCGGCCCCCGCCCCAAAGGCGCCGGCCGCATCGGCCTCGTGCGGGCGGTCCGCGCCATCGCGGGGCGGCTGCACGCCCACTGACCCCGTCTCGACAACCGTGACGGTCGTCAGGTCCGTCGTCGCCGATGCGAAGCGGGACACGGCAGCGGCCGCCGCCGTCATCACGGGAGCGGCCTGCACCCCCCCGGCACCCCGGGGAAGAACCGGCTGGGGGTGATCGGTCACAAGGTGGGCAAGGGTGTCCAGAAGCGGCTGAAGTGACGAGCCAAAAAACACCTGACGCACACGGTCGCCCCCCTGCCCGGGCTCGCTCCAGGGGAGGGGCGCATGCGCCGCCTGAGCCCGTGCGGGATCGGGGGTATGACTGGAAACCGGCCCGCCGGACGTGGGCCGCAGAAAGGGCACGTCCGCCACGGGGGGCGGGGCCTCGGGCTCGGGAACCCGGGGGAACTCGGCGGTCACGGGACGGGCGCCCGGCGCCGGCGGGAGGTCGTCGTACCCGGGCGCGGGAAGGGGAGCGTAAGCCGGATCGGCGGCAAAGGCGGGCGCGTCTTCGGAGAACGGAGCCGCCGCGGGCTCCGGACCCGTGCCCTGAGCCGGCCACTGCGGACCCCCGTCCGGGATCGGGGCCCGATCCGGATGCTCGATCCGGTGGGGGCGAACCCCGGGGGACGCGGGGGCCTCGCGCCGCGCGGCGGTGCGGGTCGGGACCGGCGCGGACGGCTCGGGCCGAACCCGCCCGGCGGGCATGCGGCGGGACGGCAGGGACGGCAGGCGCCCGGGCATGGTCCCGATCGGGGGGAAAAACGAGCCCGGCCCGAAGAACACCAGAACCGGGTGCACCTCCTGACTGCCGGACGGAGCGACGTCGGCGGGTGTCCCGGTTGCCTCAGACGCCTCCGGCTCCCCGTCTGCCAGGGAGAGATCGGACGTCGCGGGGGGCTCGGCAGACCCGTCCGGGGCGCTGCCGGCCGACACCGGGGCCTCGGGAAAGGCCGCGTCCGGAAGGGCGGGCTCACGGGCGGTGTCCTCGGACCCGGGCACCCCCGCAGGGGCGGACCGGTCGGGCGAAACCGAAGCGGATGCCACAGGACCGGGCGAAACCGGTGCGGACGATGCCGGGCCCGACGCACCCGGCTCGGGCAAGGCGGGGTCGGCAGCCGCGGGCTCTGTCCCGGTGGACTGGGGAACCACCGGCGCAGGCCCGGCGGGCTGGAGTGTCACCGGTTCGGAGGCAGGGAGCGCGGACAGGCCAAGGACCGGATCGCTGGACGGGACCGCCACGGTCCCGGGCCCCGCCGTCCCATGTACCGTGGGACCGAATGCCGCATCACCGGGCGCCACGTCACCTGGCGCAACGTCACCCGAGGCCACGCCACCGGGCGCCGTGTCAGCGGGAACATTGTGTCCGGGCTCCGCAGGACCGGGAGCCGTGTCCGTGCCATCCGCGGGGGACTGGGGCGCGTGAACCGAGGGGAACGTTCCCAGGATCCGGGGCGACACACCGCCGGAGCCGAGGGATGCAAAGCCCGCCCCCAAAGGCTCCTCGACGGGGCGCGCGGGCGGGTGGTCCGGAGGGGACACGGGCGCAATCACGGGGAACGGCTCCCCGGTCATGGGGAGAACCGGGCGGACGGGAAGGGGCTCCGGATCCGGCACGGTGGCGCCGTGCCCGGGCCGGGACACAGGGGGAGCGGACACAGGCCCGGCGGACACCCCATCCGGGGCCGGAGCCGGCGGCTCGCCGGAGGATGTGTCGGCAGCGGCGGTGTCAGCCGGGGCCTCCGCTGGCGTCCCAAAGGGTGACGCGTGGGCCGCGCCGGTGTCATCCGGAGCCGCTACTGGCGCCGCAACGGGTGCTGTGACAGCAGCGGTACCAGCCGGAGCCGCCACGGGTGTCTCAACAACTGGCGCATGGGCAGCGGGCGCCACAACGGGAGCCGGAGCCGCTACTGGGGTCGCAACGGGTGCTGTGTCGGCAGCGGTACCAGCCGGAGCCGCCACGGGTGTCTCAACAACTGGCGCATGGGCAGCAGGCGCCACACCGGGGGCCGGGACCGCTACTGGTGTCTCAACAACTGGCGCATGGGCAGCGGGCGCCGCACCGGGGGCCGGCGCGGGCGCAGGCGTTGCGGAGGACGCCCCGGACCCGGACGGACGCGGCACAGGCCGATACGTCGCCCCGGACGGAAAACGCTCGGGGGCCGATGCCGTCGCGGACGCCTCGCTCGCAGGGGAAGCCGCCGTTCCGGGAGCCTCGCCCGCTACCGAAGCCGACGCCGCAGGGGGCTCCACCGCAACCGAAGACGCCGTCGCCGGGAGTGCCGCCGCAACAGAGGCCGAGACCCCAGCCGAGGAGGAAGCGGCCTCAGCCGGAGGCGCCGCCGCCGGGGTCTCCGCCACCGGACCTGCAGCAGGCACGGGAGCCACAGGGCCCCCGGGCGTCGGGGTCACCCCCTCGCCGGACCCGGCCTCCTGCGGCTCTGCCTGCCTCTGAACGGCCCGCCGCCGGGCCCGCGCCAGCCGGCGCTGTGCGGCACTGGAAAGAAAATGCGGCTGCCCGGGGGTGTGTCGCACACCATCATCCGCCATGGGCACAAATCCTCGTCTGACTAGGGAACCGTCTCACCCGATTCGGCACTTTGGCATGATAATACACAATGGTTAAGAACAAAAAACGGGCAGGCTTCCCGCTGAGGGGGAAACCGCCCGTTTTTCCCACCGTGTGAATGCGGCGGAGACTAGCGCTCCAGGGCGCGCCAGGCGATATCCCGGCGACAGAAGCCCTCGGGCCAGTCGATACGGTCAACGGCCTCGTAGGCCCGTTCCCGGGCCTCGGCGACGGTGGACCCGCCGGCCGCCACGCCCAGAACACGACCGCCGGCCGCGACAATGGAGCCGTCCGGCCCGGGGCGGGTGCCCGCGTGGAAAATCTGGACGCCGGGGGTGGCCGCAGCCCGCTCCAGCCCCCGGATTTCCGTGCCGGTGCGCGGCGTGCCGGGGTAGCCCTCGGCGGCCATGACCACAACCAGGGCCGTGCCCGCGGACCAGGTCAGGTCCACACCGGACAGGTCGCCCTGCGCACTGGCCAGCAGGGCCGGGAGAAGATCGCTGTCCAGACGCATCATCAGCACCTGGCACTCGGGATCCCCAAAACGGACGTTGTACTCCAGAAGGCGGGGACCGTCGGCGGACACCATCAGCCCGGCGAACAGCACGCCGCTGTAGGGCGTCCCGCGCGCGGCCATGGTGGCCAGGGTCGGCTCGATAATCTCGGCCATGACCCGCTGCTGGAGCTCGGGCGTCAGGACCGGAGCCGGGGAGTAGGCCCCCATGCCACCGGTGTTGGGGCCCGTGTCCCCGTCGCCCACCGCCTTGTGGTCCTGGGCGCCCGCAAGGGGAATGGCGCGGGTGCCGTCACACAGGACAAAGAAGCTGACCTCCTCGCCCTCCAGGAATTCCTCGACGACCACCGTATCCCCGGAGGCGCCGAAGGCCCGGTCGTTCATCATCAGGTCCACGGCGGCAACGGCCTCGTCCGGCGTGTCGCACAGGATCACGCCCTTGCCCGCGGCCAGACCATCGGCCTTGACCACCAGGCGCCCGCCCTGCTTGCGGATGTAGGCCTTTGCGGCCTCGGGATCGGTGAAGGACGCGTAGGCCGCCGTGGGAACCCCGGCCTCCGACGCGATGTCCTTCATGAAGGCCTTGGACTCCTCCAGGCGCGCGGCGCCGCGGCCCGGACCGAAGACCGGAATCCCGGCCTCCCGCAGGGCGTCCGCCACACCGGCCACAAGGGGAGCCTCGGGGCCAACCACCACCAGGCCCACGCCCTCCTCCCGGGCCAGGGCCACGACCGCCGGGCCATCGTCCGGCGCAACGGGGACGCAGCGGGCCACCGCTCCGATGCCCACGTTGCCCGGTGCGCAGAGAACCTCCTGGCACAGGGGCGAGCGGGCGAGCTTCCAGCACAGGGCGTGCTCGCGCCCCCCGGAACCGAGAACGAGAACTTTCATGGGGAGACTCTCCGGAGGATCAGTCGAACAGGCTGGAGACGGATGCCTCGCGCGAGACCCGGTGAATGGCCTCCGCCAGAAGCGGCGCAATGCTGATCTGGTGGATGTTGGGCGCCATCTGCATGGCCTCGGTCGCCTTGATCGAGTCCGTGATGCACAGGGAGTCCAGCGGCGAGGACGCAACACGCGCCACCGCTCCGCCCGACAGGACACCGTGGGTGACATAGGCGGACACGGACAGGGCGCCGGCCTCCTTCAGGGCCAGGGCCGCGTTGCACAGGGTGCCGGCCGAGTCCACGATGTCGTCGATCAGGATGCAGTTCCGTCCGGCGACCTCACCGATGATGTTCATGACCTCGGACACGCCCGCCTGCTCGCGGCGCTTGTCGATGATGGCCAGCTCGGTGTCGTTCAGGCGCTTGGCCAGGTCGCGGGCACGGACCACGCCGCCCACGTCCGGAGACACGACCACCGGCATGTCGCCTTTGTAGGTCTCCAGGATGTGCTTGGAGAACACGGGCGCCGCGTAGAGGTTGTCGAGGGGAATGTCGAAGAAGCCCTGGATCTGTCCGGAGTGGAGATCCACGGTCACCACCCGGTTTGCACCGGCAACGGTGATCAGGTTGGCCACCAGCTTGGCGGTGATGGGCGTGCGCGGGCCGGTCTTGCGGTCCTGGCGGGCGTAGCCGAAGTACGGGATCACCGCGGTGATCCGGCGGGCCGAGCCACGCTTGAGGGCATCAAGGGTGACCAGCAGCTCCATCAGGCTGTCGTTTGTGGGGAAGCTGGTGGGCTGGATCACGAAGACATCCTTGCCTCGGACGTTTTCGAGGATCTCGACCCAGATCTCCATGTCGGAGAAGCGCTTGACGCTCGCGTGGGTCAGTTCGATTCCGAGGTAGCTCCTGATGGCCTCGGCAAGGGGGCGGTTGCTGTTGCACGCCAAAATCTTCATGGGAATGTATCCGGACTGTGAGAAGGGAGAACGCCGGCGGGGGCTGTGCCGGGCCGTTTCGCCGGAGCGGTCGGCCATGGTCTCCCGGGGTGAGGGGACATTATCAAGCGCGGTCGGCCCTGTAAACCGCGCAGCCGGGGAAATCCCCGGCTACTGGAGAGGTGCGGGCTCCGGCTTTGCGGCCCCGGGGGCACCGGATCCGGAAAGACGGGGATGGGGGTGATACAGCTGGGGCGCGTGGCTGCGCTCGTCGATGTGCATGAGCATCTCGAGGGTCCAGGCCACCCGAAGCCCGAGGCGCCACCAGGGCGTGCGGGACGGCCGGGGCAGGACACGCTCGCCCGGGGCCTCGTCGGCGCGGCGGACCGGCTCGGGGGCGTTGACCACCGCATCCACAAGAAACGCGGTCTCGGGAAGGGCGGGGGCCCGGTCCGCAAACCGCGGAACCAGGGAGGAGAAAAACGCCTTCGAGGCAATCACGAGCTTCTCGCCGGTGCTGACCCAGGCGCGGCTGGAGATGGAGTCATAGTCCCGCTCCACCACCTTGTGGCCGATAGCCTGATAGAGCATGCCCGCCGCCTGGATCGAGCAGCGGCACACGCCGGGCAGGCCGTGGATTCCGCTGTAGGCGCGCTCATAGAGGCGGTCGGCCTCGTCCAGAAGACGCTTCACCACGGCGGCGACCTCCGGGCAGAAGACGGGATCGGCCATCCAGGCGTCCACGTCCAGCCCCTCCTCGCGCAGCCAGGACAGGGGCAGGAACAGGCGTCCCTCCCGGGCGTCCTCGCCCACGTCGCGGCAAATGTTGGTCAGCTGCATGGCCACGCCCAGATCGCAGGCCCTGGACAGGGTCCGCTCGTAGCGCACGCCCATCAGGACGGTCATCATGGCGCCCACCACCGCCGCCACCCGGGCCGCATAGGCCTTCAGGTCGGAGAGGGTCTCGTAGCGGCGCTCGTCCGCGTCCCACTCCATGCCCTCGATCAGGGCCTCGGGCAGGGCCTTGGGCATCCGGTACGCCCGGACCATGTCCGAGAACGCCCGGTCGATGGGAGTATCCCAGGGGCGCCCGTCATAGGCCGCGTCCAGCCGCTTGCGCAGAAGCTGGCAGGCGGCCTTCTTGCGCTCGGCGTCCGGCTCGCAGTCAACGGCGTCGTCCGCCAGGCGGCAGAACGCGTAGAGGGCGTAGCACGGGTCGCGCCGGTCCCGGGGCAGGAACAGGGACGCCGCGTGGAACGTCAGCGAGCCTCCCTTGATGGTCTCGCGGCAGAAGTCCGAGTCCGTCTGGAACCCGGAGGGGCGAATGTCAGCCTCCGGCTTCTCCAGCAGCGGGCGGACCAGATCGCTGACGGCATCACAGGGCCGCGGGAAAGACGTCTCCCGGGGCTTCGCAGCCGACCGCGGGAGGGTGTCGGCCACCGTGGCGCGGCGCGGGGGCTGCGGGCGCGCAAGGGGCATGGTCTCAGGCAAAGGTTGAGGCATCCGGCACGACCTTGTCGAGAATAAGGGCAGAGGACAGAACACCCGGGAGACCGGCGCCGGGGTGCGTCCCCGCGCCAACCAGATACAGGCCGTCCACATCCTTGCTTCGGTTGTGGGGCCTGAGCCAGGCGCTCTGAAGGAAAAGCGGTTCGGGACCGAAGGCGGCGCCGTCCGTGGACTGGAGGGCCGTTTCGAAGTACGCCGGGGTGATCATGCGGGAGGTGCTGATCCGGCTTCGGAAACCGGGCATCAGTTCCCGCTCGATGTAGTCGGCGATCCGGTCGCGGTAGGCGTCCGCGGCCTGGGGCCAGCTCGCGTCCCCGAGCATGTTGGGGACCGGCGAGAGGATATAGAAGGTGTCGTCCCCCTCCGGCGCAACGGACGGGTCCGTCGCCGACGGGCGGTGAATGTAGAGGCTGAAGTCGTCCGCAAGGTGGCGCCGGTGGAAGATATCGTCCAGCAGGCCCTTGTAGCGGGGGCCCATGGCAATTGTGTGGTGGCCCATCTCCGGCCACTCGTTGCGGGTGCCCTTTGTGCCAACATACCACACAAACAGGCTCATGGACTGACGCTGGCGACGCTTCGTCAGGGCCGTCAGCGGGTAGTCGGACGGCAGGAACGTCTTGTAGGTCACGGTGGAGTCGGCGTTGGAGACCACGATATCCGCGCGGATCTCCTCACCCGACATCAGGCGCACGCCCCGGGCGCGGCGGCCGTCGACCAGGATCTTGTCCACCTGGGCCGAAGTGCGGATCTCGCCGCCCTGGCCCCGGATCAGGTCCGCAAGGCCCTCGGCGAGACGGCCCGTGCCGCCCATGGCCCACCACACGCCCCAGTGCCGCTCGAGGTAGGCGATCAGGGAGTAGACCGAGGTCACCGAGTACGGGTTGCCGCCCACAAACAGGGGGTGGAAGCCCATGCACATCTGAAGGTTCGGGTCCGACATGCACTTGGCCGCGTGCTGGGCCACCGTGCGGTCCGAGCGCAGCCAGGCGAAGTACGGCACCACCTTCAGCATGTCCCAGAGGGTGTCGAACGGCGTGTCCGACATCTTCTTGAAGCCGATGTTGAAGATGTCGCCGCTTTCCTTCAGGTAGCGCTCATAGCCCTCGACGTTGCCCGGCGCGAAGCGGCCGACCTCCTCGCGCATGAACTCGGGATCGTCGTTGACCCGGAAGGTCCGGCCGTCGTTCAGGCGCACGGTGTAGAACGGATCGAGCTTCTTCAGCTGAACGTGGTCCTCCATACGCTTGCCGCACAGCTCCCACAGGTCCGCGAACATGTAGGGCGCGGTCACGATGGTGGGGCCGGCGTCAAAGGCGTGGCCGTCCTGGCGGAACACCCGGGCGCGGCCGCCCACGTCGGGCAGCGCCTCCACCACGGTCACCCGGTAGCCCCGGGCCGAGAGCCGCACCCCGGCGGCGAGACCGCCGAAACCGCTCCCGATCACAACAGCATGGGGACGGGCCTTGCCGACAGCAGGGCGGGAGGCGGTGTCCATGTCAGGGCGGTGGGGCGCGGAAGCATCCAGGGTCATTGAGGGCTCCAGGTAACAAACACGCCCGGGACCGGGCGAACAGGGGAACGCCCCGAAGGGGCGAGGGGTATTCATGGGACCAAACCACGGCGGGCGGCATTTTTAAAGCAAAAAAAAGGCAATATGGGGCTGAAAAAGGTTCTCAGTGCCTCATTCCGGGCCGTGCTGTCAGGGCGCCGGAACCCCGAGAGCCTTGCGGAGCCGCCCCAAAAAGTAGCTTCGGTTGTGGGTGTCGGGCTCGCGCCGGGCGGCCTCCTCCAGAAGGGACAGGAACTCGGCCTTTTCCGCCGGGGTCAGGCATCCGTTGAAGAGGGTCGCGGCCTCGTCCACGATGGCGATGCGGTCGAAGCCCATCTCCCGGACCACATCCAGGGCCTCCCCCATCACCGAGGGCGACACGTCGGGGTAAAGCCGGGCGAGGATGTCGGTTTCCACAGAGGCGCGCAGGGAGTCGGAGCTCTGTGGACCGTCCTGCAGAAGGGCCAGCGAGACCGCCGCCGCCGCAACGAGGGGGTTGCCGCTCCGCGCCAGGGGCGAGAGGCGCACCTCGCGCAGGTGGGTCACCCGGGGACCAGGGGCGGGGGCCGCCGGTCGCCGGGGGGCCGGTCGCGCGTTCCGGCGACGGGCCAGAAGAAGGGCCACGAACAGAAGCCCGAGAAAGGCTACAAGCCAGAAAAGCATGAGAGTCGCATCCTCCGGATGGCGATTCGTTTTGGACCCGGCCCCACACCGCCGACCGTCAGGGGCAAAAGGCGATCCGGGGGCGTCACGGGCCGCAGGCGGCGGGCAGGGCTCCGCACCGCCGGGCCTCGCGCTCGATCAGATCGACGAAAAAGGACGGGTTCTCCTCGTGGGCCAGGTGCCCCAGCCCGGGAACAATCAGAGCCCGGGCCTTCGGCATCAGGGCCGCCGTGGTCTCCGCGATCTCCGGCGCCACGGCCAGATCCTTTTCCGAGCCCACCAGCAGAATGGGGACGGACACAGTCCTCAGGGCCCGGACCAGTCCGTGAAGGTTCCAGCTGGCCATCATGCCCAGAGCCCCCTCCACATGGGACGGCGCCCGCAGCAGCCGGTCATAGAGGGCCTGCCCCTCGGGGTTCAGGGTGGACCCGGTGTTCTGGATCACGGAACGGGTGCGCCTGGGGTCGGCGGCCTCCCTTGTGGCCAGCCAGGGGACGACCGGCGTGGCGAACAGCATCTTGGCCATCCCCGTGAACACCGGCCCCATGAAGCCGCCGTAGGGCTTGAGCGCGCCATTGATGCTGAGAATTCCCCTGGGGTGGATATCCCCGGCCAGCACCATTTGCAGGGCCAGGGCCACACCGGCCGAGTGCCCCACGACAAAGGCCGGGCGGACCTCCAGCGTCTGGAGAAGTCCCGCCACCGCTTTCGCCATGCCGGGCAGGCTCAGGCGATGGAACGGCAGCGGATCCGTGAAGCCGTGGCCGGGCAGGTCCAGGGCCACGACGTCGAAGTGCTCGGACAGGGGTCCCAGAAGATCCCGCCAGGAGTGGGTCGAGGCGCCGGTGCCGTGCAGCAGGAGAAGGGTCGGGCCCGACCCCTTCCGCTGCACATGCCACAGCAACCCGGACGCCTTCACGAAGGAACTGGCGTCCCGGTTCGGCCAGGTCTTTCCATCGATGGCCCAGTCCAGGGGACCGCTGCGGGGCGCCGCCATGTCTAGCGGCTCCGGCCCGAGGCGGAGCCCGCACCCCCGGAGAGGGGTCCGGCAGCGTTCTTGGCGGCTTCCGAGATGGTCCGGGAGTCCGCATACGGAAGCGGCAGGTACCGGGCGCCCATGGCGAGGGCAATCTCGGCGGCCTTCGGATCCGGACGCTGTCCCATGTCGATCATCACGGCCATGAACCCGTGCTCGAGAATGCGGCGGGATTCCCGCAGGGCCTCCTCGTGCGCCTGGGCCCGGCCACCGGTTCCGTCCAGCTTCACGTTGGCCCGGCCGTCGGTCAGGAAGACCAGGACCGGGGTTTCCCCGTGATGCGAGACCGACTCGGCCACCTGGGTCGCCATATGGATTCCGGCAGCAAGCGGGGTTCCACCCCCGCCCGGCAGGGCCGACAGGGACCGCTTCGCCCGGACCAGGGACCGTGTGGGCGGCAGAAGAATTTCGGCCTCCTTGCCCCGGAAGGACACCAGAGCCACGTGGTCACGACGGACATAGCTTTCCGCCAGCAGAAGCTCCACCGCGCCCTTGGCCTCGGCCAGGCGGGCCATGGCCGCGGATCCGGAGGCGTCCACCACGAAGATCGTCGTGGTGGGCTTGCGCTTGCGGAACCGGGTGATCCGGAAATCCTCGGGCCTGACCATGATGGGCGGGAGCTCCCGGCCCGAGGTCAGGTTGGCCTCCAGCGAGCGGCGGCGCACCGTCTGCCAGGGGGCAGCCGTGCGCAGGGTGGCAATCAGGTTCAGGCGCACGCCCGGACGCAGGGCGCCGGCCCGCACGCCGATGGGACGGCCCCGGCCCTTCGTGGGCGCGTTGGCCCCGGCCTTGCCCGCGCGGCTCTGGCGCCGCTGGCGCTCGGCCGACTGGAGCTGGGCCAGAAGCCCCGGCGGAATGGCGGCCTTGGCGGCCTCCAGCAGGATGTCCTCCAGAGAGGGCGGATCGTCCTGCTGCTCCGGCTCCTCGGGGGGCGGCTCGTCCTCGGGGGGCGGAGGCGGTTCGTCCTCCTCGTCCTCTTCCGGGGGCGGGGGTTCGGGAATCCGCGTGGCCCGGGGCCCGAGAACCATACGGACCGCCGCAACCATGTCGTCGCTGTCCACCTCGGTGCGGCCATCCAGAGCGGCGGCGCAGCGGGCCACCTTCAGCACCTGCATGGGAGCGCGCAGGGACGCAATGCCAAGAGAAACAGCGGTCAGCACCGCGGCCTGGACCTGCTCGTCCGAGACCCGGACCTGCGAGACCAGGGCGCGCGCGGCGCGGATCTCGTCCGCATCGGGCTCGCTTTCGGGAGCGTCCCGGTGGCTGATGGCCCGCAGGTCCAGCTGGAACGCCAGCCGGTCCGACAGGCCCTCGGCGACGGGGTCGTCGCCCTCGCCGCTCTCGTCCAGAGCCACAATGCCCAGCCGGGCGGGAGACCGGAAGGTCAGGCCCTCGCGCTCGGCCAGGACCTCGCCCGTGTCCAGGGTGGCGGCCAGGCGGGCGGCCACGTTGGGCTCGACACGCTCGGCCATGGACAGCAGAAGAACGCCACCGTCGCTTTCCGCCAGAAGCCCGATCCGGGCCACCGGCTTTCCGGCCTTCAGAGTGGCGGGCAGGTCGAGACCGCCCAGGAGACGGTCATCGGAAATGCCAATGGGGATGCGGCGCGGGGGCTGGTCGTCGGGGAGGCTGGCCGCCAGGTACGCAAGCCAGCGGTCGCGGACCGGGCCCGCCATGGAGTGCAGGCGGATACCCCCGCACCCCACGGGATCGACCGCGAACAAAGTGACCGCCAGAAGCGCCTCGTCCCAGGGCGTGGCAAGGCCGCCCCCCAGGGACTCCACCGCCGCATGCGCATGCACGGGAGGATTGACGGGCGCCTCACTCATGATCCCAGGATTTCCTCCATGGCGCGCTCGACACGGGTGGTCGAGCCGGACTCGTCCAGAGGATCACGACGCAGGCGGTGGCGCAGACACGAGGGCGCGACCTCCCGCAGGTGGGCCAGGGTGACAACGCTGTCACCGCGCAGGGCCGCAAGGGCGCGGGCCGCCCGCATCAGGGTCAGCTCGCCGCGCAGGCCGTCGGTGCCCAGCGAGATACACAGCTTGGCCGCCTGCTCGAGAATGTCGTCGGGAACCTCCACGCTGTGGAGCATCTCCTTGCCCCGCAGAAGCTGCTGGCGCACGGCGGCATCGTCGTCGGCCCACTTGGCCACATAGGCGGCCGGGTCGTTCTCGAACTCGTCGCGGCGGCGGACCACGTCGATGCGCACCCTCAGGTCCGTGGGGGTGGAGACCTCCACCGACAGGCCGAAGCGGTCCAGAAGCTGCGGGCGAAGCTCGCCCTCCTCCGGGTTGCCGGAGCCGATCAGCACGAATTTCGCCGGGTGGCGGATGGACAGGCCCTCGCGCTCCACCACGTTGACACCGGAGGCGGCCACGTCGAGCAGAAGGTCCACCAGGTGGTCCTCAAGAAGGTTCACCTCGTCGATGTACAGGAAGCCGCGGTTGGCGCGGGCAAGCAGGCCCGGCTCGAAGGCCTTCTCGCCGCGGGTCAGGGCCCGCTCGAGGTCCAGAGCGCCCACGACCCGGTCCTCGGTCGCGCCCAGGGGCAGGTCCACAACCGGAACCGGCGTGGTGTCCACAGCGCGGGGCTGGGTGCCGCTCTCGTCCAGGCAGCAGACCGGGCACTGGCTCAGGTCGCCCTCGGGGTCGCAGTTGTACGGGCAGCCGTGCACCACGGACATCATGGGCAGAAGCGCCGCAAGGCCGCGCACGGACGTGGACTTTCCGGTGCCGCGGTCACCAAAAACCATGACTCCGCCGATGGCAGGGTCGACGGCAGCAATCAGAAGCGCGGTGCGCATCTCGTCCTGCCCGACAATGGCGGAGAAGGGGAAAACCGGTCCTCTCTCCTTGCTTCGACCTTCGGCGTTCGGGGTATTCTTGACCATGAGTGCCTCGACATTTACGCATGAACCAGAAAGAAAACGGGGCGAGTATGCCCGTCGCGGACGCGACCCGCAACCGCCCATCCGGGCAAATCGGCAGGACTTGACGCAAAACGCACCATACCGGATCGTCTCAAGACCACAGAATCCGCCCCAAAGACAAGGTCTATGATGGAAAAAATGACAGAAAAGCCCGGATCTCCCTCCTCCGAACGGTTTCTTTTCCGGCTGTACCTTGCGGCCCTGATCTTTGGCGCGACGGTTGTGGCGGGCTTCAACGCCCTGCTTTTCCGAGGTGTTTTCACGGCCCTGGACTCCGCCGAGAGCCGCATCGCCACCGTCCAGCGGCTTCTGGGCGGCGGCGTGAGCGCGGACGGCGTGGCCGCGTGGCTGGCCGCCAACCCGCCGGCCGGAGGGGCGCCGGTCCTGTTCATCATGGCCTCGGCGGTGGCCAGCGTGGGCACGGTGGCGCTGATGGTGCTTCTGGTGCGCTCGCTCCGGCGGGAGGCCCGGCTGGTCCGCGAGTCGCAGCGCTACCGGCAAAGCCGGAACCTGTGCGCCCACATGCGGGATCTGGCGATGGAGTGCTCGCCCATGCCGCTTGCGGTACTCGACGCCCGGGGCAAACCGGTGCTGCGCAACCGGTCCTTCGAGGAACTGGCCCCCGGCCTCGTGAGCGCCCTCGTGGAGAAGCTGGCAACGCCCCCCGTCTCCGCCCCGGCCGGAGCGACCGGACCGAACGCGCCTGGCGACGGGGCAGCCGGGGGCGCGGGGGAGCCGGCCGAACAGCAGGAGGACTCGACCCTGATCTGGACCTCGCCCCACGGCGAGGGGCACCGGGTCCGGATCCAGAGATGGTTCCTCACGCCGGGGCACACCCTGTCCCTGATCGCGCTGGACGACCCCTGGAAGCCCTCCGGATTCGCCACGCCCCTGGACCTGGCGCGGATGGGGGCCGCCTCCCGGCTGGAGGCCAACATCGACGCCAACGAATCCCTGACCCGGGCGCTCGAATCCCTGGCACCGCGCATCAAGGCGGTCAGCGCTGATATCCGGGCCCACGTGCTGCCCATGGTCCGCGCCATCGAGGACGACCTGGAAGCCCTGTTCCGCACCGTCGTGGAAACGGCGCTGTACTCGGAAGGGACGCGGCGGTTCCTGCGCGTCGACATCGGTGCCCGGATCGCGGACGGCATCGCCACCATCTCGATCGAGGACAACGGCAACGGCACCCAGACCTGGGATCTGCCCGAGATCCTCTATGGCCGGACCCTGACCATCAACGCGCGCCCGGGCGAGGGAACCCGGGTCAGCTTCGATGTGCCGGTGGCCCGGGCCGAGGGGCCGGGGCTGTCCATCTCGCCCGCCGGACCCGAGGCCGGCTAGACACGGGCACGCAGGGCCGGTTCCGGCAGCGGACACCGGTCCGCGCCCCGCGCAGCACCCGTTCCGCATCACGGAACACCGCACCAACCCTGGCCCGGGAGGCCGGAAAGTCCTCAGGAAGCGAGGCGGGCAGCCTCACCAGAAAGCGCCCGTTCCGCGACACGGAACACCTTACCAATCGGAGCCCGAGACCCCGGAATGCCGTCAGGGTCCACGCCGGGTCGCTCCCCCACGAAGCACCCGCTCTGTGACACGGACCACCGTACCAACCCGAGCCCAAGACGCCGGAACGCCGTCAGGAAGCCGGCCCGGTGGGCGCCCCGGCAAGCAAGCATCCATTCCGTAACGCGGAACGCGGACCCCACAACCAAACCTGTCCGGAAGGCCGGGACGTCCTCAGGAAGCAGGCCGGGTCGTCGCCGCCCTCGCGAACAGGGCGAGGGTCGCCTCCGCCTCGGCCGGGTCCAGGCGGGACAGGGCAAACCCCACATGCACGATCACGTAATCCCCCTCGCGCACGTCATCGAGCAGGGCCACGGAGACCTCCTGGATCACCCCGTCCAGCTCCACCCGGGCCCGGTCGCCCTCAAGAAGCTCCACAACACGCGTCGGATGGGCAAGACACATCTCAGCGTCCCTCCTGTTCCAGCCTCTGGCGGACCACCACCGCCTGCCCCAGGGACAGGCCCCCGTCATTCGGAGGCAGCAGCGCGGCCCGCAACGGCCTGATGTTACGACACTCCAGGGCGTGGGCCAGCCCGTCGCCCAGGATGCGATTGACGAAGCAGCCCCCGCCCAGCGCCACCGTAGCACCCGGCCCGCACAGGGCCCCGCACCAGTCGGCCAGGGCCCGGACCAGCCCCGCATGAAACAGGGCCGACCCCCGGGCCGGGTCCGGCTCGTCCAGAAGACGGGCGAAAAGGGGCAGAAGGGACAGCCGACCGTCGGTGGCCGTCGCCGACACCGGAGCCGGGGCCGGGGCCGGCGAGAGCCCGGAGGGATCGCCGGGACGCACCCCGAATGGAACCAGCGGCAGCCCTTCTGGCAGGACGCCTGCGGGCGCCGTCCAAGGAGCCATGGTGGAAGGCATAAGCGGGACCGGGGGAACGCCATTCGGCCCATCCCCACCCCAATCACACCCAGGCCCGTGGCCATACCCGTGCCCGGGCTCGCACCCGGCCACGTCAAAGGAAACGGGGCCATGATCGCAGGCCAGGCTCTCCAACGCCATGGCCGCCTGCCCGTCGAACGACTGGTGTGTGCAGACGCCCAGAAGGGCGGCGGCGGCGTCGAACAGCCGCCCCAGGGACGAGGACACCGGCCACAGGCCCGGTTTCCCCACCAGGCGGGCCAGGGCCGGAGCCTCGGGGATATGGGGAAAGCGCCAGGCGGCCTCGTCCTCCCGGCCCAGCGCCCACAGGACCGACACCGCCATGCGCCAGGGTTCCCGGGCCGCCCGGTCCCCTCCGGGAAGCGGAAAGGGATGCAGGAAACCGCGCCGCTGGAAGGTGCCGTCGGGCTCGACGGCAAGAAGCTCGCCCCCCCAAACCGTGCCGTCCGTGCCCAGACCGGCCCCGTCCAGGGCCAGCCCGAACAGCGGGCCGGTGTGCCGGTTCTCGGCGGCAACGGCGGCAATGTGGGCGTGATGATGCTGGACCGCCAGGACCGGGAGCCCCCACTCCCGCCCCAGGTCCCGGGCAAGGCGGGTGGAGGGATAGTCCTCATGAAGATCGCAGGCCAGGGCCACGGGGGCCTCCGCCAGCCGCTGCCCCAGAAACCGGGCGGTGGCCCGGGCGTCCAGAAGGGCGTCGGCCCCGGACAGGGTGCCCAGGTGACGCGAGACAAAGGCCCGCTCTCCCGACACGAGACACTGGGTTGCCGCCCGATACGGTCCCAGGGCCAGCACGGCGGGACCACCGTGGGCAAGGGGCACCGGCTCCCAGACATAGCCCCTGGCCCGGCGGATCATGACCGGAGCACCCCACCTTGCCCCCCACCCGGGATCCGATGCCGGGAAGGGCGCCGGGCCCGTGGCCGTCGACGCGCCGGGCGACGGCGTACAAGAGCGGTCCGGGACAGGGTGCTCGCCGGGTCCGGAACCGGGACCGGGCCTGGGGCCGGACGAAGGGCCCGCTGGCGGATCCCAGGACGGGAACGGGGACAGGACCGCGTCCCGGGACGGCCCGGGGGAGGGATCTTCGTCGCACCCGGACCCGGAGCGGACATCCGGCACCGAAACCCCGGACGCGTCGGGACACGCCCCGTCCCGCAGCACCGAGTCATCAATGCGCCAGGGAACCGGGCGGTCATGGGTGACCAGGCAGTCGATCCCCTCCCCGAAGACACGCCGGATCTCCGAGGCCCCGGTCAGGATCGGCTCGTTATGGAGATTGGCCGAGGTGCAGACCAGGATCCGGTCAAACGGCGCCTCCAGCCAGGCGGAGCCCGTGGGCACCGCGCCGGACTGGCGAGCGAGTGCCTCGTGAAACAGGAGAACATGCGCCCCGGTGGGGGGCAGGAGAAGACCCAGATCGCTGCTGTCGGGGGCCACGCCCTCCAACGGCGGGGCGTCCGGCCTGCGCGGGGACAGCACAACCGGGCGGCGGGGGCTCTCCAGGAGAGCGGCGGTGTGGGGGCCGAACCGGACCAGCGCCCGGGCCGACGCCGTGTTCAGCACCATCAGGGCAAAGGGCCGGGCCTCCCGGGCCTTGAGGCTCCGCAGGCGACGGACCGCATCCGGGTTCCGGGCATCGCACAGAAGATGAAAGCCCCCGGTGCCGCGGAAGGCCACGATGCCGCCCCGATCCAGGGCGCCCCACGCGGCGGCAAACGGATCGCGGGCCGCATCCCGGCAGACCGGCGCGCCCGGGAGCGTCGCACCCGCCCCTGCGCCGGGAACCGGGCAGACGGCTGGCGTACGGGTGTCCGTGCGGGAAGCCTTAAGAGAGCCCGGGGCGTCGGCCTCCACGGGCCCGGCGACGGCGCCCACCGGGGGCCCTGAGACGGGTTCGAGAGCATACCGGGGGCCACACTCCGGACAGGCCAGGGTCTCGGCGTGGAAACGCCGGTCCGAGGGGTTGAGGAACTCGGCCCGGCAGGCGTCACACAGGGGAAAGTCCGCGAATACCGTGCCCTCCCGCGCCCAGGGGCGGCGGGTCTCCACGGTGTAGCGGGGACCGCAGGCCGTGCAGGCGGTGAACGGATAGCGCCAGCGGCGGCTGTCGGGATCGAACATCTCGGCAAGGCAGTCGGGACACGACGCCCGGTCCACCCCGTCCGGGTCCGAGCGCTCCCCGGCACCGGACGCGCTGATCACGAACCGCGGCGCGGCCGCCCCATGCGCCGCCGGATCGGAACCCGGATCGGAACCCGCATCGGAGCGGGGCTCCACCGGCTGCACGTCCAGGGCATCGATGCGGGCCGCCTCCGGCGCCTCGTTTCGGAGCCGGGCCAGAAAGGTCTCCAGCGCAGCCGGCTCACCCTGGATCTCCAGGTCCAAGCCGCGCGGCGTGTTGCGCACCTCCCCGCCCAGACCGGCCCCGACCGCAAGCCGGTAGACGAAGGGACGGAACCCCACCCCCTGAACCCGCCCCGAGAGCGTGACCCGGAGCCGTCGGCTCATGTAAAGAACGGCACCAGGCCCGGATCCCCGTCCGCAGCCGTAATGCAGAACGTGGAGCGGCGCTTTTCCAGCCACTCCATCCAGGCATCCATCCCCTGGCCGGTCTCGACGGACAGGGTCAGGCAGGCGATGTCCGGATTGATGCGCCGGGCGTACTCGGTCACCCGGTCGATATCAAAGTGCACGTAGGGCAGCAGATCGGTCTTGGAGACAATCATCAGCGACGCGCCCACGAAAATATCCGGGTACTTGAGCGGCTTGTCGTCCCCCTCGGTGACCGAGAGGATGACCACCCGGGCCTCTTCTCCCAGGTCGAAGGAGGCGGGGCACACCAGGTTGCCCACGTTCTCGATCAGCAGGAGGGACGCGGGCTCCATGTTCAGGCGGCCGATGGCCTCGTTGACCATGCGCGCATCCAGGTGGCAGCCCTTCCCGGTGTTGATCTGGAGCGCCTTCGCCCCGGTCTCCCGGATGCGGGCCGCGTCCAGATCCGTCTGCTGGTCCCCCTCGATCACGGTCACCGCCGAGGCGTCGGGAAGGCGGCGGATGGTCTCCGTCAGAAGGGAGGTCTTGCCCGCCCCGGGGGAGGACACAAGGTTCAGGGACAGGATACCGTTGCGGCGCAGCCAGCGGCGGTTCGCCGCAGCGATGGCGTTGTTGACCCCCAGAATGTCCTGCTCCAGCTGGATGACCCGCTGTTCCGTGTCGGCCTGCCCGCCCCGGAGGCCCACCCCCACCGCCGGCCCGAGATCATAGTGGTGATGGTGGAGCGGAGCGGGCTCCGGCCCCACAGCCGCCGCGGGTGAGTGGATATGGACGTGAACGTGGACCTCCCCCGCGCCACCGGGAAGCGGGACGCGGACCCCCTGCGGACCCTGGCCGTGGTGGTGATGGGAGCCGAGCCCCGCCGCAGCGTGGTGATGGTAGCCCAGGGGGCGGTCGTGACCGTAGTGCCCCGGATGATGATCGTGAGAGTGACCATGGTGATGCCCGTGATCATGGTCGTGGTCATGGTCATGGTCGTGATCGTGATGGTGGTGGTGATGCCCGTGCCCGTGCTCATGGTCATGGGCATGGTCGTGATCATGGGCGTGGTGGTGGTGGCCGTCGCCATGGTCGTGGCTGTGGTCATGATGGTGATGGCCGTGCCCGTGGTCGTGCCCGCACCCGCAGTCGTGGCCCCCGCCCGGCCCCTGTCCGGCTGCCTCCGGCCGGTCGTGGCCATGGTCCTCTGATCCGGGCTCCGAGGTGATGACACCCCGCCCGCTTCCGCACCCGCACGTCACACACATATCCGAAACTCCCGCTTTCACTGACGGTTTTTCTGAAGCAGAAGCTCCCGGACCCGCATTTCCGTTCCCCGGAGCGGCTGGATCCGATGGCTCCCGCAGGAGGGGCAGGCGTCCGCGCGACTGGCAAGGGGAACGTTGCGGTCGCAGGCAAGGCACCAGCCCTCTCCGGGAATGGACTCAATCTCGATCCGGGCCCGCTCGGCGGCGGAGCCCCTCAGCGCCAGCCCCAGGGCGAAGCGCAGGGCCTCGGGATCGACGCACGACAGCTGGCCGATCTCCAGGACGACCGCCTCCAGGCCACGGATCCGATGGGCCCGGGCTGCGTTGTCCACAATGGAGCGCACGCCTTCCGCCAGGGCCATCTCATGCATGTCAGGCCGCCTCCAGGACGACGCTGTGCTCCACGCAGGGATCCAGGGCCAGGACCAGGGCCCTCAGGCGGGCCTCCACATTGTCCGGCGAGCCGCACAGGCGCAGGGCCTCCCGGCGCAAGATCCCCCGGGGGTGGAAGTTCCACTCGGTCGGCGCACAGATGCCATAGCGGCTGACCTGCCCCTGGTCGTCCAGCTGCACGGCATGGATCAGGGCGCCCCTCTGGGTCTCGACCCGGCACAGGCCCACGCCCTCGTCGTTGAGGGGCATGACCGTGCCCGAGAACCGGTCCATCTGGGGGTCGCGCAGGCCCCGCAGCCAGTCGTGAAGGTCCAGGACCAGGCAGGCGAACCGCGCCGAGAGCGGAAGGTTCTCCTTGCGAAGCCACAGGACCAGGGGCTTGTTGCTGTGGCGGGAAAACGCGCCGGTCTCCGCCGGGGAGTCCGGGCGGATCCGGGTGCCCGGAACGGTGGGACAAAGACAGAGGGACTCCTCGAGCCACCCGGGCGCATCCCGGCCCGCGTCCGCACCGTCGGGGATGAAACTCAGATCGGCGGCCGAGCCCGCCGGAGGCTGCTCGCGCTCCAGGGCCATCAGGTCCGCAAGAAGATTCCAGGGCGCGTCGAGTTGCGCGATCCGGTCGGCGAACACCGAACCATCGACCGGCGCGCTCTCGTACAGGGCGCAGACCTCGGGAGTGCCCACCTGCTTCATAAGCGAGGGCATGTCCGTGCGCGCCGCCGCCCGGTAAAGGTGGGCGTAGGTCTCGGTCATCCTGGGGTGACCGAGCACCTCCGGCCAGCTGATCAGGAGACGGTGCAAGGTCTCGTTGAACAGCTCCACGTGAAGGCGAAGCCAGATGCCGTCCGGAATGTTGGCCACTTCCCGCCGGAACGCGCTGATGGCGAACGACGCCGCCGCCATATGGGCGTTGCGGCAGGGAACGAAAAGACTGCCAACAAGGTCGGGAACCCCCTCGGCATCGCATCCGGACAGAAGCCGGGCGACGACAGGGCGGCTGTTGGTCACGCTGATGTCGGACACGCACCCGCCTTCATAGCGGGCCCGCACGACAAGGGGTGGCTGAGTCATGGTACAGTCAGTTCCTTTGCCCAATCCCGAAGGCGCGCGGCGCTGGCCAGAAGATCCTCGGGGGCGGCTTGCGCTGCATCCGGGACCGCCGCGACCTCCAGCGTATTGAGAATCATTTTGTCTTCACTGTTAAAGTACTGCACCCACCACAGGTTTTGAACCCTCGTGCTCGTGATCCGGCAATTTCCATAGCCCCGGGACAAAATAACCGCCGAACCGACGCCGAACGCCTGCGCCATCCACATGATATCGTCCTGCGAAAGGGGAAGGAGGGTCAGGGCAACAACATGGGGTTGCGCATCCTCGACCCAGATTCCGGACTCAAGGTGCGGCCGAAGCTCGGCAAGGACACCGGCAACCGCAGAGCGCACCCCCGCAACCGCCGAATCGGGCAGGGACCAGCGGGGCTCGTCCCGCAGGCGACGGGACACAACAGACGGGAACCGGCCGATCTCGGTGTGATCGGACACGACCACCCCGGCGTCATCCAGGGAGACGACCCGCCACAGACCGGCAAACGCCGTTTCCTGGATCAGGGTCACGGGATCCGAGTCAATGATGGCGCTCACCTCGCCCTGACCCAGGACATCGTTGGCCAGAAGCGCAACATCCGAGGGCAGCTCACGGAAATCGATCCGGGCCCGGACCGGATCCAGATCGCCCCGGCAGTGTTCATCCAGACGGTCCGCCCAGTCACCTATATGGTCCGCGACCGCCCGGACGGTCTCCGGCGGCATGTCGCTGGCCGAAACGACGGGGCGCGCAAACGTGTGCATGCCCTGCGGGAAGGCCATGGGAGACACATGGGACGATCGGGCATTCCGATACTCGGAATAGCTCGACGAGGCCCGAGTCAGCAACTCGTCGGGCCCATAAGTTTCATTCGGCATGGTCATGCCGCAAGAGGGTGATGAGATATTCATGAGGTATCCTTTCCCGGCATCGGTCTCAAGAATTCGGGCAGCTCAGGAGTCCGCCCGACGAGGTCGGCGAACAGCATCTCCAGATCCGGAGAGCCGCCCGCCATAAGAGTGTCCAGAGCCTCCAGGGCATCCAGCGTCTTCCGCGCGGTGTCCGGATCCATGACCGAGCGGGCCGTTCCCGCAAACGTCATGACCCAGGTTCCGGCGTGCTGGGCACCTGAAAGGCGCATGTCGACAAGCACAGGGTTTCCACCCCGATCGCGGCACAGGGCAAGGGGGCCCCTGTCCTCGAGTACCTGCATGGGAATACCGACACACATGGGCTCAGATCCTTTCCCGTGTGTGCGGGGCACGGTCATCATATTTGGCGCCAACGCCGGCCCCGGGGCTGGGGCCGGGGCCGCGCCCGGAGCACGGGGACATCCGGGCCAGAACCCGGGTGTCCCCGAAACGGCAGGCCTCGTCCGCGGACGGACGCCCGGCCTCGAAGGGCTCGTGGGCCAGAGAGGGGTCGAACAGGTCCGCAGACACCTCCCCGGCCCGGACGCCCACACTCAGACCCCAGTCCCGCAGGCGGGCCACGCCAAGGGCGACGGCCTCGGGGACCCGGGCCTTCAGGGTGTCGTGCAGCGGACCGCCATAGTCGCTCATGTCCACGGGCTGCACGCCGATCAGCACCATTTTTTCCGGAAGCCGCCCCAGCAGGGTGGCCGCGGCCAGAACCTCCTGGAAGCCGGTCTGGTGCAGGCTCATTTTCTTCGCCCCGGTAAAGCGGGGAATGTCCCCGTCCTCGACCACGTGGACGCTCCCCGGCGGCAGACCGTAGTCGACGGCGTCAAACAGCACCATCCGACGGGCCGCAGTGACATGGGGCAGCAGATAAAGGCCCTGCGTCCCGCCATCCATCAGCGTGACGGTGCCGGGAAGCACGTGGGTGCGCCCCAGGGTCTCGGCGCAGCGCACGCCGAACCCCTCATCCGCCCACAGCAGATTGCCAATCCCGAGAACCAGCACGGGATCGCTGTGGGGGTCGAAGGGCGACAGGGCCTGAGGATCGGTTCTCATGTCAGTCCTTGAACATGCGCCAGCCGGAAATCATCGTCGAGACCATGGACTGCCGGCTCATGATGTCCTCGCGCACGGCGGTGTAGATGTGGGCGAGGATGATGAAGATCAGGCACCACATGCCCAGGCGGTGCCAGGCATGCACGGCCAGGGAATTGCCGCCAAACAGCTCGATCACCCAGCCGAACAGGTGATCCGCCCAGGATCCCTGGCCCACCGCCTCGGAAAACAGCGCAAACCCGGTCAGCAGCATGACCAGAAGGCCCACCACGAAGAAACAGAACATCAGGAACTGGGCCAGAGGGTTGTGCCCGGCGTACTTCGGGGGCTCCTTGATCAGGAACATGTACCAGGCCAGCTCGGTGAACAGGCCCTTCCACCACTCCCGGCTGAGGACATCGGGCAGGAAAAGCTCGCGGGCGTAGCGGTTGCCCGACAGGGCCAGGTAGACCCGCAGGACAAAGCCCACCAGAAGGATCCAGCCCGCCACGAAGTGGATGTAGCGCAGCCAGCCCATCACGTAGAGAACCGACGTGTCGCCCTCGACGGACGGAAACGGCCGCCCCATAAAGAACCCGGTGATCATGAGCACCAGAATGGTGGCCGCGTTGACCCAGTGCCACAGGCGGTTCATGGGCCTGTAGATATAGAGTGCCTTGACCATGCGCGAGCGACGGGCAATCTCGAAATCATCAATCGTCGCCATTGCAGCCTCCTGTGTTCATCAGCCTGGAACCCGGGGCCGGGAGCCCACGCCCTCCAGCCTGCGAAGGGGGGACCGGTGACCCCGGTACCCCCCCTTGCCCGGAAAACGGACGCGACCGCCGTGCGCTGCACCCGGACCGGCCCCGAACGGAACCGGCACCGGCCGAACCGGCGGACCCGGCCGAACTAGCGTACCGTAACCGTTGCCATCTCCTGTCCGTCGGGACTGAGGACATGGCTCGAGCAGGCAAGGCACGGATCAAACGAGTGGAGCGTGCGCAGAATCTCGAGCGGCTCGTCGGCCTTCGCGAGCGGCGTGTTCATCAGGGCCGCCTCGAACGGTCCGATCTGCCCCTGCGGATCTCGGGGGCTGCCGTTCCAGGTAGTGGGCACCACCGCCTGGTAGTTCTCGATCTTGCGATCCCGGATGTGGATCCAGTGGCCCAGGGCGCCGCGCGGGGCCTCGGTAAAACCGTATCCCTTCACGTCGTCGGGCCAGGTGGCCGGATCCCAGCGCTCCGTGTTGGCGGTGGCGGTGTCCCCGGCCTTGAGGTTGCTGATCAGGCGATCAAAGAACCAGGCCATCTTGTGGGCCGCCCACGAGGCCTCGAGCCCCCGGGCCGCCGTGCGCCCCAGGGTGGAGAAAATGGCCTCGAGGGGCAGGTCCAGCGTCCTCAGAAGCCGGTCCACCGGCTCCTTGAACTCCGGATTGCCGCGCACGTGCCCGATGACAAAGCGGGCGAGAGGCCCGACCTCCATGGGGTGGCCGCGCCAGCGGGGCGACTTGATCCAGGAGTACTTGGCGTTCTCGTCGATCTGCTCGATTTTGGTGCGGGTGCCCTTTGTGTTGGGCCCCAGCTGGAAATCGGGCTCGGTCAGCCCGTCCCAGGGGTGGAGCCCCCGGGTCTCGTCGGGGTAGGTGTACCACGAGTGGGACACGAACTCCTGGATCTGCTCCGGGTCGCTCAGGTCCACGTCATGAACGGTCGAGAGATCCCCGTTGATGATGGCCCCGTGGGGCATCAGCAGGCTGTCCGGACCGTAGTCGTTGGCGCGCACCGGGATATCGCCATAGGCCAGAAGGCACTGGGACGAGATGCCGCCCCCGTACTGCCAGTCCCTGTAGAAGCCGGCGATGGCGGTCAGGTCCGGAATGTAGACCTTGTCCACGAACTCGATGGTGCGCTCGATGATGCTCTTGACCAGATTGAGCCGCTCCATGTTGACGGCCCCGACCGCGCCCACCCCGTCCAGGTTGATGGCGCACGGCACGCCGCCCACAAGCCAGTTGGGGTGCGGGTTCTTGCCACCGAACACGGTGTGGATCTTGACGATCTCCTTCTGGAAGTCCAGGGCCTCCAGGTAGTGGGCGACGGCCATCAGGTTGGCGTCCGCGGGCAGGCGGTAGGCCGGGTTGCCCCAGTAGCCGTTGGTGAACAGGCCCAACTGGCCGCTGGCCACGAAGGCCTTCAGGCGGTTCTGGATGTCGCGGAAGTAGCCCGGCGAGGACAGGGGCCAGTCCGACAGGGACTGGGCCAGCTCCGACGTGGTGCGGGGGTCCGCATCCAGGGCCGAGACCACATCCACCCAGTCCAGGGCATGGAGGTGATAGAAGTGCACCAGGTGATCATGCACCTGGAGGCAGAGCTGCATCAGGTTGCGGATGATGTTCGCGTTGTCGGGAATGGTGATCCCGAGGGCGTTCTCCACCGCCCGCACCGAGGCAAGCGCATGGGTTCCCGTGCACACGCCGCAGATCCGCTGGGTGAACGCCCAGGCGTCCCGGGGATCACGGCCCTTGAGGATGACCTCGAGTCCCCGCCAGAGAGTCCCTGTGGACACGGCGTTGCGGATCACGTTGTTCTCGTCAACGTTCACCTCGACGCGCATGTAGCCCTCGATCCGGGTCACCGGATCCACCACAATGCGACGACCGGTATCGTCCAGGGTGAAGCCCTGGGTCTCGTGACGTGTCATGGCCTACTCTCCGTGTTCCGGGACGTCGATACCGGTCTTGCCCCGGTAGCGCACAACGGCGGACACCGCCGCATGGGCCGCGATACCCGCTCCCACACCGGCGGCGATGGTCATGCCGATGGTGTCCGCGTTGGCCTCGACCCCGAACTGGGAGAGGTTGGCCACCCGGTTGTAGAACGAGCCCTGGTCCCAGAAATCATGCTCCGAGCACCCCAGGCACCCGTGCCCGGACTGGATCGGGAAGGAGACCCCCTCGTTCCACCGGGTCGTGGAGCACGCGTTGTACGTGGTGGGCCCCTTGCAGCCCATCTTGTAGAGGCAGTAGCCCTTGCGCGCGCCCTCGTCGTCCCAGGCCTCCACGTACTGGCCCGCGTCAAAGTGCGGGCGCCGGTAGCACTTGTCGTGAATGCGCTGGGAATAGAACATCTTCGGGCGGCCCATCCGGTCCAGCTCGGGAGCCCGGTCAAAGGTCAGCATGTAGGTGATGACCGCGGTCATGACCTCGGCAATGGGAGGGCAGCCGGGAACCTTGATCACGGGACGGTCCGTGATGACCTTGTGGACCGGAGTGGCCTGGGTCGGATTCGGGCGGGCGGCCTGGACGCATCCCCAGGACGCGCACGACCCCCAGGCGATGATGTGTTTGGCGTCGGCGGCGCACTCCCGCAGCTTGTCCACAAAGGGGCGTCCGCCCTGGATGGCGTACATGCCCTCCTCGCCCAGGGGCGGGTTGCCCTCCACCGCGAGGATGTAGTTGCCTTTGTACTTCTCGCGGATCGTGTCCAAAATCGACTCGGCCTGGTGACCGGCCGCGGCCATCAGAGTGTCGTCGTAGTCCAGCGAGAGCATGGACAGCAGCACGTCCTTCGCCAGCGGATGGGCCGAGCGGATGAAGGACTCGGTGCAGCAGGTGCACTCCAGCCCGTGGATCCAGAGCACCGGCGTGCGGGGCTTGGTCTCGAGGGCATGGGCAATCTTCGGGACAGCCCCGGCCCCAAGCCCCATGGAGGCCGCCATCAGGCTGCAGAACTTCATGAAACTGCGCCGGGTAATGCCCTGGCGCCTCAGGACGTCATAAAAGGTCTCGTTCATGGGCTGTCACCCCCCGTAGCCGCATACCCAAGAAACAGAATCGTCAATACTATTACACAAGAACATAACGACCAACAAACCAAAATTCCTCAAATGTCCTTTACGCCATAGTATTGCTAGCAATTCTCATTGCTAAATATAGGATTCGTCGTTTGATTGTACAGGCATAGCGGTGTCAAACCGGAAAAACCCGGCCCCGGGCCCGGCCGCCCCGCACAGCCGAACGGGGGACAAAGCCGGTTCCCGACCCGTTCGGCGGCAGAAAACCTGGGAATTCACGAATCGCGCGAGGCCGCAGGGCCCGGTCCGACCCCGGACACCCCAGCCGGACACCACTCAACCATAACGGGTTCATGGCCGGCGGGACATACCCCCTCCGGTACGCCCGTCACCCCCGCCTCCCCCGAAAAAAGGGGGAGCGAATCGGGCGGGGAGCGGGGGACGGGACGGCCTCCAGGGCCTCCGGCGACATCGGGGAAAAAATCGAGTACCGTACTCTGGAATAGCGCCCGGGGTGTCCCCATTAAAGGAGAGCGTTCTCTTCCCAAATCAGCCTGCATCCGGGGCAGGAGAGAGAGCCGGTGTTCCCCGTCCGGGCCAGACTGCGAAGAGTTCCATCGTCCTCAGACTCTCGCGGGCGGCATCGGGCGGGGACCGCCACCGGCCGGTTCCACAGGAACCGGGGCCGGGGGCACACCGCAGGACCAGACCCGGCTTCGCCCCCCAGGCCCCCTCGGACCCGGGGGCTTACCTGTGACCTGTGACCATCGTGTGAAACCCGCTGCGCGCGAAAGAGCCGAACGCCTCATGACCCGAACCGAAACCGAAGCACCCCGTTCCCCCGAGACTCCGGTCGACCCGCATCGGAACTCCCGGCGAGCGATCCTTGCGATCCTTCTCGGGATGGCCATGATCGGCCCCTTCTCCAGCAACATGTACCTGCCGTCGCTGTCCAGCATGACCGCGGTCTTCGGGACCACCGTGTCCACGGTTCAGCTGACGGTCTCGGTCTACGCCCTGGGCCTCGCGGCGGGGATTCTCGTCTACGGCCCCCTGTCGGACCGGTTCGGACGCCGCCCGGTCCTGCTGGCCAGCCTGGCAATCTACCTGGGGGCCTCGGTGGCGTGCGCCTTTGCCCCCGACATCGAGTTCCTGATCGCGGCCCGGTTCGTCCAGGCCTTCGGAGCCTGCGGGGGCGGAAACCTGGGGCGCGCCATCGTGCGGGACTCCTTCGACCGCTCGGAGATCCCGCGCATCCTGTCCCTTATGGCCTCGGTGCTGTCCCTGGCTCCGGCGGTGGCCCCCATCGTGGGCGGCTACCTCCAGGAACACCTGGGCTGGCAGTCCACCTTCATGGTCATGGCGATCATGGGGGCGACCATCCTGCTGTCGGCAGCCCTGTTCCTGGAGGAAACCAACCGCAACAAGAACCCCGCCGCCACCAGCATCGTGTGCATTTACCACAATGCCCGCACGCTGCTGACGAACCGCTGCTATCTGGGGAACGCGCTTGTTGCGGGCCTGAGCTTCGGGGCCCTGTTCAGCTACTCCTCCAACTCGGCGTTTGTCTTTATCGACGTGCTGCACCTGAGCGCCCGAGAGTACGGCCACACCTTCATGGCCCTGGCGGGATCCTATTTCACCGGGGCCCTTCTGGGGGCCCGGATGTCCGTCCGGCTTGGCGCGAGCCGGATGGTTCCGCTGGGGCTGGCCATTTCGGTCGGCGCCATCAGCACCGGCTGCATTCTCGCCTGGGGCGGCTGGATGTCGATCTGGACGGTGCTGCCCATCGGCTGCCTCCAGTACTTCGCGAACGCCCTGATCCAGCCCAGCAGCCAGGCGGGAGCCATCACGCCCTTCCCGCGCATGGCCGGGACCGCCAGCTCGCTTCTGGGGTTCTCGCAGATGGCCTTTGCCGCCGGGATCAGCTGGCTGATCAGCGCCCAGTTTGACCACACCACCCGGCCGCTTCTCAGCATGATGCTGCTGTGCGCGACCCTTGCGCTTCTGGTCTGGCTCTTCGTGCTGCCGCGCAGCGAACTGGCCTGCGAGATCGAGGGCGGGGAGCAGCAGCCCGCCCCCGGCGGACGCTGACGGCCCGCACGCGCCGGAGCGGGGACGGACGGAACGCGGGAAGCGGGAAACGCTGGCGGGGGCGCAGGCCCGGCCCCGGTCTTTGACCCCACGCCGGATCACGCCCGCGGACGGCGGACACCGGGGCCCACCCGCCGAGTGTCCATCGAGCCACCGGGGCGTCCGGGACCGCGCCTGTCCCGGCCCGCCCGCCGGGTGTCCATCCAGCCACCGGGCAGGGCCGGAGCCTCAGGGCCGGTAGACGATCCGGTCCAGAAGGCGGCGCACCACGCCCTTGCGGGCATCCTCCTCGGCCTTTTTCCGCCGCAGCCGGTCCATCTCCGCCAGGTAGTCCCTCTGGTAGAGGATCGGCCCGGCCGGGTCACAGTTCTCGGTGCGGGCGTAGCAGCGGGTCTTGCGCACATCCACCGGGTTGGGCTCGATGACCTCGGCGGCCTCCAGAAGGCCCAGGCCGTTGTCCAGGGCGTGGTCCACCGCGCTCCAGAACAGATCCAGCCTCCCGCCGGAGAACAGGGCCTCCAGCTTTTCGGCCACCGGGGCCCGGGTCCGGGCCGCCTCGCGCAGGTCGGCAAGAGCCTCCGGCGTCAGGTAGACCCCGCCGCAGTAGTTGCACAGAAGAAGGGTGTCCAGGCCCTCACGCCGGCGGCTTTCGGGGACCAGATCCGTCCAGTCACTGAAGAACGGGCGGAACTCGGGGTCGTCGTACAGAAACGACAGGGCCCCGTCACGGATATACCAGTACGGGCGCAGGAAGCCCGCTGTAATGGCCATGAAAAAGGCGTGGGTCTGGGGGAACGGCAACTCGGGATCCGTGTCCCGGGCGCGCTCGAAGATGAACTCCAGACGCGGACGATCCACCTCCGGCACCTGAAAGCGCTCCGCCATCGCGGCCACCGCGTCGGGGGTGTCAACGCCGGCGAAATACAGATCCCGGACCTCGTTTACGCCGAAGGGGTGATAGGTGATGTCCCAGCCCATCAGAGAGCGCTCCTGTGTCGTGGGGGCGACGCGTCCGCCGCCGGTGCGGTTGTCCTGTCTTGCCACCCCGGAGCGCTCCTGACAAGAGGCGGGCGCAGGGGCGGGGCCGGGGACAGGGAACCGGAGCACGGGCCGGGCACAGGGGAACCGGACACAGGGGGACGGGACACAGGGGGACGGGACGGAAGCGGGGCGCGGGAGAGGGCGCGGGGGCAGGAAAAGGGAACGGGAGCGGGGCCAGGGTTTTGCCGATTGCCTGCACAGTCTGGAAGAAGTAAAATGTGCGGATCAGTTCACGGTGCCCACGCGCGCCTTGCCCATCCCGCGGAGGCCCGCCTTCCGGAGGCCCGTCCCATGACCCACACTCCCCGCCCCATTGAAGACATTCTGGCCGATGCGGACCGCCTCGTGCTGTGCGGGGAGGTGAACCGCGCCCGGGAGGCTCTCCGCCGCGCCCGGATGCTCACCCGGGAGCAGGGCCCCGCGGACGCCGAGCTGGGGATACTGGCCCGCCTGGGCGAGCTGGAACTGGCCAGCTCGTTCTATGGCGCCGCCCGGGAGACCCTGTCCGAGGCCCTGGCCCTGCCCTGGGATGACACCCGGATCACGGACCGGGCCTATGCGCTTTACATGATGGGCGCCCTCGAGGACGCGGAGTCCAACACCACCGAACGCGACGCCCTGTGGAACCAGGCCAAGGCCCTCCTGCACGACGCCGGAGACACGGCCGGAGAGGCCCGGATCCTCCGGGTTCAGGCCGGGGTCGCCCGCCGGGCCCGCAAGGACAAGCGGGCGCTGGCCCTCTACGGTCAGGCCCTGGGCCTCTACACCGCCCTGGGCCACACGTTCCACCGGGGCATGGTCCTGCGGGAGCGGGGGCTCCTGCACCGCCAGATGGAGCGCCCCGACCTGGCCCACAACGACTTTGAAACCGCCATCGAGCTGTTCGCCATGAACGGCAACACCCTGGACGAGGCCCAGACCCACTTCGACCTGGGCGAGATGCTGGCCTCCCTGGGGAACCTGAACGACGGCCGGGAGGCCATGCTCAGGGCGCTGCGTGCGTTCTCCAGCGCCGGAGACCGCAAGGGCGAGGCCCGGGCCCTGATCAAGCTGGGGAACTTCTACCGGGACAGCGCCCCCAAACTGGCGTGCAAGTACTACGCCCGGTGCGCCGACCTGGCGGGCCGGCTCGGGCTCGCGAAGCTTGAGGACGCGGCCCTCGTCCACCAGGCCGAGCTGGAGCAGGCCGCCCGGCAAAACGCCGCCGCAGCCGCCGTTGCCGCGGCCGCCGCAGCCCAGGGACCGAGCCCCGCTCCGGGCCCCGGATAAACGCGTGCGATAATACCCGTTGGCGAATGGAACCGGGGCGCGTATACTTGCGCCCCTTTTTCATTTTTCGCGATACGGGCTTTCTGGCATGAAATTCACGACCGAGCGGACTGCCTTCCTCAAGAGTCTGGGACACGTTCAGAGCATCGTCGAAAAGCGCGGGACGATTCCCATCCTGTCCAACGTGCGCCTTGAGGCAAAAGGCGAGGGCCTGTCCCTGAACGCCACGGACATGGACATCGAGATCGAGGAGTTCTGCCCCGCCGGCGTCATCCAGCCCGGCGCGACGACGGCTCCGGCCCACACCCTGTTCGAGATCGTCCGCAAGCTGCCGGACGGCGCCCAGGTCGAGGTCTCCTTTGACGGCGACGAGAGCCAGATCCTGCTGCGCGCCGGACGCTCCCGGTTCCGGCTGGCCTGCCTGCCGGTGAGCGAATTCCCCATCATGAACCCGGGCGAGTTCTCCCACACCTTCGCGATTCCCGCCTCGGACCTGCGGGGTCTGATCGACCGGACCCGCCAGGCCATCTCCAACGAGGAAACCCGCTATTACCTGAACGGGATTTTCCTGCACGCGGCCGACTCGGGGGGCGTTCCTGTCCTGCGGGCCGTGGCCACCGACGGGCACCGTCTGGCCTGCGCCGACGTGCCGCTGCCCCAGGGTGCGGCGGGCATGCCCGGCATCATCCTGCCGAAAAAGACCGTGGGCGAGCTGCGCAAGCTGTCCGACGAAACCGGAATGGACATCTCCATCGCCGTCTCGGAACAGAAGATCCGCTTCACGTTCGACGACATCTCGTTGGTCTCAAAGCTGATCGACGGCAAGTTCCCGGACTATGAGCGGGTCATTCCGCGCAACAATGACAAGATGCTCCAGATCGACCGGCAGAGCTTCTCGCAGGCCGTGGACCGCGTGTCGGCCATTTCGTCCGAGCGCTCGAAGGCCGTCAAGATGGCCCTGGGCAAGGACCAGATCTCCCTGTCCGCCAACAGCCCGGATGCGGGAAGCGCCCAGGAGGACGTCTCGGCCGAATACGACAGCCAGGCCTTCGAGATCGGCTTCAACGCCCGCTACCTGACGGACATCCTGGATCACCTTCAAGGTGAGACGGTCCAGATCAGCCTCTCGGACGGAGCCGCCCCGACCGTCATCCGCGACACGGCGGATGCCTCGGCGCTCTACGTCCTGATGCCGATGCGTGTCTGACCCTGCCCGGCTTCCCCTGACCCGCCCGGGCGCCCATGTGGAGCGCCTGACCCTGAGCCGCTTCCGCTGCCACGGAAGCGTCCGCCTGGAGTCAGGCCATCCGACTGTGGTGCTTGTCGGCCCGAACGGGGCAGGCAAGACAAACCTTCTCGAAGCCCTGTCCTTCCTCGCCCCGGGACGCGGACTGCGCAATGCGGCCCTGGGAGACGTGGGACAGTGGACCCCGGCCAGGCCGCCCGTCCCGGGTGATCCCCTGGTGTGGGCCGTGTCCGCGCGGGTGCGCATCGGCGGCGCCGACGAAGTGAGCATCGGCACCGGGCTCGAGGCCTCGGGCCGCCCCGGAGCCCGGGAAAAGCGCGTGGTCCAGATTGACGGGCAGCCCGCCGCCGGACACGCCGCCCTGGGAGCCCTGTTTCCCGTTCTCTGGCTGACCCCCGAGATGGATCCCCTGTTCCGGGATGCGGCCCAGGAACGCCGCCGCTTCCTGGACCGGTTCGTTGCCGCCCTGGACCCGGGGCATACGGGCCGGGCCTCGGCCTACGCCCGGGCCCAGCGGGAACGCCTCCGGCTCCTGCGCTCGCCCCAGCGGCCGCCGGGCGCCTGGCTGGACGCCCTGGAAGACGTGATGGCCCGCCACGGCGTGGCCCTTGTGGCCGCCCGGCGCGACCTTCTCGACCGCCTGGGAGCCGCCGTGTCCCTGTCCTGCGGCCCCTTTCCCGGCGTTCGGCTGGACATGGATTCGGACGTGGACCGCTGGCTGGCCTCGGGCCCGGCCCTGGCCGCCGAGGACCGCCTGCGCGACGCCCTTGCCGCCAGCCGGGAGACGGACGCCCAGCGGGACATAACCACCGCGGGCCCCCACCGGGACGACCTGCTGGCCTGGCACGGCACGACGGGGGCTCCGGCCCACCACTCGTCGACCGGGGAGCAGAAGGCCATGCTGGTGGCCCTTCTTCTGGCCCAGTCCCGGGTTCTGTCGGCCTCGCGGGGGGTATCCCCGCTGCTGCTGCTCGACGACGTGGCCGCCCACCTGGACGGGCTGCGCCGGGACGCCCTGTTCGAGGCCCTGCGGGCCCTCGGCTCCCAGGTCTGGGTCTCGGGCACCGACCGCGAGCTGTTCGGCGGCGTGGGACCGGACGCCCTTTTCCTGCGGCTTGAGAACGGCGCCATCCTGTAGCGTCCGGACCGGCCCGGGGCACGGTTCAGGAGGCTTTTTGCAGGAGAAACCGGCCCCCCACGCACAATTTTCCCGCCTGTGCCGATACGGTGTGCTAAGGTGGTGCGTTTTTCGCAAACTCCCGGTTTTAGCCGGAAAAACCCGGGTGAGGAGTGGACTTTCCAGATGACCCAGATGGCCTATACCTCCGACGACATCAACGTTCTCAAGGGGCTCGAGGCGGTGCGCAAGCGGCCGGGCATGTACATCGGTGACACCGATGACGGCTCGGGGCTCCACCACATGATCTACGAGGTCGTGGACAACGCCATCGACGAGGCTCTGGCGGGCTATTCCCAGCACACGACCGTGACCCTGAACAAGGACGGCTCGGTCACCGTGGTGGACGACGGCCGCGGCATTCCGGTGGACATCCACAAGGGCGAGGGCATCTCCGCCGCCGAGGTGGTCATGACCCAGCTGCACGCCGGCGGCAAGTTCAACCACAACGCCTACAAGGTGTCGGGCGGCCTCCACGGCGTGGGCGTCTCGGTGGTCAACGCCCTGTCGGACTGGCTGGAGCTGCGCATCTGGCGCGACGGCAAGGAGCACTTCCTGCGCTTCGAGAAGGGGGCCTCCGTGGCCCCGCTGAAGGCCGTGGGCGACAGCAACGGCCGCACCGGCACCGAGGTCACCTTCCTGGCCTCGACCGAGATCTTCTCGAACACGGACTACGACTTCGCCACCCTGGAGCACCGGCTGCGGGAACTGGCCTTCCTGAACTCGGGCGTTCGGCTGGTGCTGTCCGACCTGCGCCAGGCGGAGCCCAAGACCGTCGAGTTCCACTATGACGGCGGCATCGAGGCGTTCGTCCACTTCCTGGACCGCTCCAAGACCCCGCTCCACACGCCGCCGGTCACGGCCTCGGGCGAGCGCGAGGGAATCCACGTGGAGCTGTGCCTGGAGTGGACCAGCGCCTACCATGAAAACGTCCTGTGCTTCACCAACAACATCCCCCAGCGGGACGGCGGCACCCACATGGCCGGCTTCCGCGCCGGTCTGACCCGCACCCTCAACAACTACGCGAACGCCTCGGGGCTGATGCGCAAGGAAAAGGTCTCGCTGACCGGCGATGACATGCGCGAGGGCCTGACCTGCGTGCTTTCCGTGAAGGTGCCGGACCCCAAGTTCTCGTCCCAGACGAAGGAAAAGCTGGTGTCCTCGGAGGTCCGCCCGGTGGTGGAGCAGATCACCGCCGAACGGCTGGAGCAGTGGCTCGAGGAGCACCCCACCGAGGCCCGGAAGATCGTGGGCAAGGTGGTGGAGGCCGCCGCCGCCCGCGAGGCCGCCCGGCGCGCCCGGGAACTGACCCGGCGCAAGGGCGCCCTGGACATGGCCAGCCTGCCAGGCAAGCTGGCGGACTGCCAGAACCGGGATCCGGCGGAATCCGAACTGTTCATCGTGGAGGGTGACTCCGCAGGCGGCTCCGCCAAGCAGGGCCGCGAACGGGCCTTCCAGGCCATCTTGCCCCTGCGCGGCAAGATCCTGAACGTGGAGCGCGCCCGCTTCGACAAGATGCTCTCCAGCGCGGAAATCGGCACCCTCATCGCGGCGCTGGGCACCGGGATCGGCAAGGACGACTTCAACGTCGACAAGATCAGGTACCACAAGATCATCATCATGACGGACGCCGACGTGGACGGCTCCCACATCCGGACGCTGCTCCTGACCTTCTTCTTCCGCCAGATGCCCGAGGTGATCGAGCGCGGCTATCTCTACATCGCCCAGCCCCCGCTGTACCGGGCCAAGCGCGGCTCCTCCGAGGTCTACCTCAAGGACGACCGCGAGATGGAGAACTACCTGATCAACGCGGGTCTTGCGGACGCGGTGCTTGTGGGCTCGGACGGGCTCCAGATCGCGGCCGGGGAGCTGCGCTCCCTGGTGGACCGGGCCCGAGTCATGCGCACCGGCATCGAGAACGTGCGGCGCACCCTCCCCTGGCAGGTGCTGGAGCAGTCCGCCCTTGCGGGCGCCTTCAACCCGGAGATCATCGCCGATCCGGTCCGGGCCAAGGAGGCCATCGAGACGCTCGCCCTGCGGCTGGACCGCCTGGCCGACGAGCACGAGCGCGGCTGGACCGGCTCCCTGTCCGAGGAAGGCGGCTTCCGCCTGTCCCGAACCGTGCGCGGCGTCGAGGAGAGCTACCACGTGGAGCCCGTGTCGCTCCACACCGCCGAGGCCCGCCGCCTCGACACCCTGGCCGCCGGCTTCCGGGACGTCTTCGCCGAGCCCGCCCGGCTGCGCCTGAAGGACCAGGAGCTGCCCCTGTCCGGCCCCGTCTCCCTGATCAATGCCATCACGGATGCGGGCAAGAAGGGCGTCTCGGTCCAGCGCTACAAGGGCCTTGGGGAGATGAACCCGGAGCAGCTCTGGGAAACCACCCTGGACCCGAACGTGCGACGGCTGCTCCAGGTGCGGATCAGCCAGATCGACCAGGCCGAGGAAGTGTTTTCCACCCTGATGGGCGACGTCGTGGAGCCCAGACGGGACTTCATCCAGGACAACGCCCTCAAAGTCAAAAACCTGGATGTCTAAACGGGGAGCCAGACGTCAGACATGAGCAAAAGTATCATTTTCGGCGCACTGATGATGGGCGTCGTCCTGTACACGGTCTTTGTGATGCCCGCCGACGAGCACGACCCGACGCTGGTGCTTGCGGGCATCCCCCACACCGGAAAGGTGCTGAGCGCCCGCGAGGCCATGGAGGCCGATACGGACGTGGCTCGCGAGTACTACGAGTCCCGCTTTGTCGGACAGAAGTTCTCCGATGTGGACGCCCTGTGCAAACGGGAAAAGGGCTTCCTCCAGGCGGGCCTGCACCGGCTGGCCAGCATTGACTGCCTCCCCCGCGGCGAGGGCCAGTACGACATCCGCTATTCCCTGGCGGTCAACGGCTCCAGCGAGGGAACCCGGCAGGTCTGGACCCTGGGCGTGGTCTACAGCCCGTGTACCGGCAAGGTGGTCCGGATCGATCCGGTCAGCTGGACCATGGCCCAGTAAGGCCTCCGCGCGCGGGACGGGCGCCCCAAGGCAGCCCGGCCCCGCAGAACGCCAGAACACCGAAACGGCCGGGCGCCCCGTGCGACCCGGCCTTTTCCATGCCCGAATGCCGGGGCGTGCGTGCCCGAACGCAAGGGCTTGCATGCCCGAACGCGACGGGGCTCCGGGGGTCGCTCCCGCACCCGTACTGCCCCACCCGGGCCCCTGACGCGAGGCAGAGCTACCCAGCCGCGCCCATCGGCGCATCCCCCCTGGCCCGCTGCGGGCACAAAAAAACCGGCTGACATCCGCCAGCCGGTTTCCTGTGGGGCAGTCGCCCCCTAGAGCTCGAAGTACCCGCCCGAGGCATCGAACATCTCGCGGATCGCATCGGCCATGGCCAGGGTGGCCCGGGTGGGAGCCCGGTCCCTCGGCCAGGCCAGAACAATCGCGCGCTTGAGCGGCGGGGTGCCCAGCGGACGGGCCACGAGGGCGCCGCTCTTCAGGTCTCTCTCGAACGCCGAGGGCGCGTGGATGAACACACCCAGCTTGCGCTTGGCCAGCTCGGAGGACACCCGGAGCGAATCGGTCTCAATCGCCGTGTTCAGGGTCATGCGGTGGGACAGCAGAGCCTGATCAATCAGCGAGCGCATGCCGTGACGGCGGCTGGGCATCAGAACCGGCAGCTCGGCGAGGGCCTGGATGGGCACCGGGGAGTTCGGCGATCCGGTGTCCGGCATCAGGTCCGGGTGCGAGATCAGCATCAGTTCCTCGGTCATCAGGGGCTCGTGGAACAGGGCCGGATGGACCGTCTGGGCATACAGGATACCCGTGTCGATCCAGCCCGCCAGCAGGCCGTCCTGCACAAAACCCGAGAGCTCCTCGACCACGCACAGGTGAACGAGGGGATGCCGGTGACGGAAATGGTCCACAAGGGGAGCCGTCAGGCGCACGCCAATCGACGGCGGGAGGCCAACCGCAACGCGGCCCATGACCTCCTCGTGACGCGAGGCCATGGCGTGGCGCGCGGCCTCAATGGAATCCAGAATGGAACGGGCGTGCTCGGCCAGGAGAAGTCCGGCCTCGGTGGGTTCCGCCCCACGACCGGTCCGGCGAAAAAGGGTCTCGCCGACTTCCTGCTCAAGAATGCTGATCTGCCGGGACAGGGCCGGCTGGGTCAGCTCAATGCGTTCCGCCGCAGCGCTGAAGCTGCCTGTTTCCATGATCTGGAGAAAAGATTTCAGATGGCGGGGATCCATGCGGGGCTGCTTTCAGGGCTGGGTTCGCAACAGGGCACGAAGCGAACAGTGGGCTCGCCGGAAGGGCACGGGCGAACGGAACCTCGCCTGTCTCGGTCTCCAGGCGAAGAAGATGGTGCCCCCGGGGAGACTTGAACTCCCACGCCCGCAAGGGCAGCGGATTTTGAGTCCGCCGCGTCTACCGGTTCCGCCACAGGGGCACAACACACCAACCATGGCGCGCCGGCGGATCATGACGCCATGCCGAACACCCGTCAATACGATCTTTCATCAGATGATTATTTTTTCAAATACCACTGGGAATTCAGTGTGTTCCAAGCCGGAAAAATCGCCCCGGACACGCCCGGGAGACCGATTTCGGGGCGTTTTGGGGTGTTCTACAGACGGATGCGGTCACAACCGTGCGGCGCGACGGGCCCGGACTCCGGGTTTGGCGGCCCCGGTCCGGGGCAGCGACAGGTCGACCGGCAGCCCCCGTCCCTCCCCGCAACCCGGGCCGAAAGCAGGCGCGACTCCGGAAGAAAACGCACGGAGCGGGCACCGGCCACCTCGAATGTAAGCGGGCCCCGGCGCCAGCCCCCGGACAACCACGCACACAAAAAGGAGGAGCCGCCCCTTCACGACAGACGTGAAAAACGCCCAAACAAAAAAGGACACGAACCGAAGTTCCGTGTCCTTTTTCTGTCTCTCGACGAAGGGTCACCCCTTCCTGAATTTGGTGGGCGCACAAGGACTCGAACCTTGGACCCGCTGATTAAGAGTTGCCTGAAAACTCCGTTGGCCAATAGAGAGTTTGCAGCTTCCAGCCCTTTGTCGCCCCCATAAGAATCAAGGGGTTAGAAGCGCCCTGCAAACCACTAGGCCACCTCCTAAGGAACCAAAACCCTTGCCACTGCATTCAGTTTCCCCCGATGATCTTCCCCCGCGTTATGGAGGTTCTGGACATAGCGAGCGACGTCGTGCTGTATGGCCTCGGGACCCCGGGCAGCGAGGGCGCGGGCTGAAAAGCAGGCAGCTTGGTTCACCCGCCCACGACAATGTCCTGAAGAAGACACTGTTCCTGACATAAGCCCCAGCCTTATGTCAGGAACAGGCTAGTTTTTGACATAAAGATTGAGGCGTGGGCCTTTATGAGGTAGCGTCTAGATAAAGGTAAAAACAAGGAGCGGTTCACTCATGGACATTCGGAACTTTCAAGCAGGAACCTACGAAAAACTCTACGAATATCGAGCATTCCGTCCTGAGCCAATTTGTCGTGAATGGATCATTTCCGACCCCGAGCTGAGCGACATTCTGGGGCGCGCAGATCGTGCACTTGGGGAACTGAATGCCTTCGGACAGCTTATTCCCGATATCAATTTTTTTATCACCATGTACGTCGCAAAAGAAGCAACAGAGTCTAGCCGAATTGAAGGAACCCAAACCAATATTGAAGACGCCTTCAAAAATTCGGATGATCTAGATCCAGAGGAGCGAAATGACTGGAAAGAAGTTCAGAACTACATTATGGCAATTAAAAGCGCCATTAAAGAAATGGAAACACTGCCTCTCTCATCACGCCTTTTACGCCAGACCCACGTGACCCTTCTTGATGGCGTACGAGGCGAGCATAAACAGCCTGGAGAATTCCGCACCAGCCAGAACTGGATCGGGGTCAGCCTTAAGAATGCCGTTTTTGTTCCGCCACATCACACGCATGTACCAGACCTGATGAGTGACCTTGAACGCTTCTTACATTCCGAGGAGATTTTTGTACATCCGCTGATTCGCATTGCCATTGGGCACTATCAGTTTGAGACAATACACCCCTTTCTAGACGGTAATGGACGCCTCGGCAGACTTATGATCTCCCTCTATCTTGCCTCGAAAAAGCTTCTGGACAAACCGGTACTCTACCTATCGGACTACTTCGAGAGAAACAAGACAGAGTACATCGATCATCTGATGGCGGTTCGGCAAGGGAACCATTTGCGAGAGTGGCTTGTTTTTTTTCTTCATGGCGTCGAAGAGACTGCACGAGCATCAACATGCGCTTTCCGTAAAATCCTAGAGATAAAACAACGAATAGAGTGCGAGGTATTGCCTCGCTTCAACACTAGAAGGCAGGACAACGCACTGAGATTTATGAAGCAAATCTATGCACGCCCTGTCATTAGTGTGGGTGAAGCAGCCAAAGCCCTAGATATATCGACCAATACAGCTTCGACACTGATATCCGATATGATATCGTATGGCGTTCTAACCGAGATTACCGGTCAACGTCGCAATAGGTTGTTCCTCTTTCATGACTATCTCGACGTTTTCAGGTAGGAAAAACTCCTATGGGAGGCAACGTCACCCCTTTTTTACTGACGAGCCTGCCAAAACGCCCAGCCTTAGTCATCAGTCATCAACGGCCTCAAACGCCTCCCGCGATACAGCGCGCCGCGTGACCAGACAAAGGGGGCGCTTACAGCGAGCGAGCTCGCTCAGAACAGCGTCGCACTCGTCCGCCATCTACCGCCACAGCAGCATGTGGCCGGGGAGTTTCCCTCCTCCTGATTGAAGACAGAATCCGCAAATTTTCGGACTGGCTGTCCGTCAGGGGCACGTGCACCAGCCACTGGACCGAAGCAAAGGTATCACCTGATCCTGATGCAGAAGGATTTCGACCGGCTCCCGGGAGACGGTCATACCCGGGCCGGCGGTCCTAGTGTGACAGCAGCAATGGCCCGCCCCGGCGAGGCAGGCACAGACTTTGAGAGCGCGGCCGCCGAGGGACAAAAACAGGTGAGACGTCATGTGTTTTGCATACAGCCGCTGACCGTTTTGCAAACCATGAAAAAAGGGGCTGCCCAGATACTGGACAACCCCTTGATTCTATTGGTGGGCGCACAAGGACTCGAACCTTGGACCCGCTGATTAAGAGTCAGCTGCTCTACCATCTGAGCTATGCGCCCGGCTGTCAGGACCAGTGTGCCGTTCCCCCTGCCGAGGAGCAAGCTTTTAGCAAAGAGCGTTCGCCCCGTCAAAGCCTTTTTGCCACCCCGGGCCGGAAAATCCTCACCCCCGGTCTGTGGGGTGGGCGCCCGGGGTCCGAGGCGGGAAAAGATGCCCTCTCAACGGGTTCCGGTCTTATTTTTCCCCTCTGATCCCGAGGCGGGCGCACGGTCCCTCTGGCCCGCCGGTTTTTTTTGAGGCACACTCCCGCAAAAAAAGAGAGCGAGCCCCAAACGCTCCCGGACCGGTCGGCCGTCCTGACCCGGGCCGCCCAGGGACGCTTCCGTTTTGTGAACTGTAGGAGAATCAAATCCATGATTTCCGGATATCTGCCATCAGGGCCTCCCCGCGTGGGCGCCTGGATTATTCGTCACGCACCCGTCCCGCTGCAGAAGTACCTGAGGCTTCTGCGCATCGACCTGGACGCGGGCTGGTGGCTTCTTCTGTTTCCGTGCTGGTGGGGCCTCAGCCTGGGGAGCGAGGGCACCGTCCCGAACCTCTGGTACGTGGCGCTCTTTTTTGTCGGCGCCTTCCTGATGGAGGGGGCGGCCAGCGTCATCAACGACCTGACCGACGCCAACTTCGACGCCAAGGTCACCCGGACCGCCAACCGCCCCCTTGCCAGCGGCGAGGTCACGCGGGTGCAGGCCGTCATCTTGCTGCTTGTGACCCTTCTGGCGTCCCTCGGGGTGCTGCTGGCCTTTCAGAACACCCTTATGGTGATCCTCAGCTTTGCGCTGGTGCCCATGGTCTTCATCTATCCCTGGATGAAGCGGGTCACCTACTGGCCGCAGGCCTTTCTGGGCATGACCGTGATGTTCACGGTGGTGATCGGCTGGGTGGCCGCGCGGGGCTCCATTGATACGGCGCCCATCCTGATGTACCTGGGCTGCATCTTCCTGCACATCCACTTCGACACGATCTACGCCCACCAGGACCGGGAGGACGACATCGCCATCGGCGTCAAGTCCAGCGCCCTTGCCCTGGGAGACAAGACCAAAACCGTGCTGCTGGCCTTTGACCTGTGCGTGGTGGCCCTGATCGGCGCCGCGGGCATCATGGCCGGGCTGGGCTGGGGCTTCTGGCCGGTCCTGGGTCTGGTGGCGCTCCACTTTGTCTGGCAGCTGAAGACCCTGGACATCAACAGCCCCGTGATCTGCGGGCGCCTGTTTGACAGCGCCTGGTCCATGGGCTGGCTGATCCTTGCCGCCATCATCTGCGGCCAGCTGACCCGCTGACCCCGGCGAACCCGGGGCGGCGCGACAAAAGGAAACGTGGTGTAACGCAATGAGACGGGCCGGCGCCGGGTGCGCCGGTCCGCAGCCGGGAGGGGTGGGGGGGAACTCGCCCGAAAGGCCTAGCCCCGACGAACTCTCCAGACTTCGGAAGCAGCGCCCGAGTGGCACGAGCCGGGCCCGGACGAACACTCCCACCGGGGAGCGGCGCCCGCGTGGCGCCCGTTTACCCCGGACCGCCCGGCAAGAGAACAGGACAGGGCGGGAGGGAGGCACACAGCGACGCGGCGGGCCGACCCCGCAGTGAACCGTTCCAGGCCGGTGCATCACAGATAGACGCTCCTGCGAGGGCGCTCCTGTGTCAGGAATCTAAAAACAGATGGGAGGGTGGGGGGAACTCGCCCCCGACGTCACGGCGCTCCTGTGACGGGTGCTCCCGTTATCAGGTATCCCTGTGTGGGGAGAGGCGCCAGAAGTGGCACCCGCATGACGCCCTTCGGACCCGAACGGCCCGGAGCGCCCGGGGAGCCGGGATCCCGCCCGGAGGACGGAACCCCGCTCGCCTGTGAGCCCCCGATCAGGCGGGGGCGTTGTCGGCCAGAGCCTTGTCAATCAGGGCAATGGTCTCGGGCAGGCCGTAGAGGGCGATGAACGTCCCCATGCGCGGTCCCCGGTCCTGACCCAGCAGAACCTGATAGAGCGTCTGGAACCAGTCCTTCAGCTCGCCCACGCCCGGGTGCCGCTTGCCGGTCTCGTAAACGGCGCTCTGGGCCACCTCGGCGGCGACCGGCCCGGACAGCGCCGCGAGGCTCGCGCGCAGATCCTCGAGGGCGGCCCGCTCCTCGGCGGTGGGGGCGCGGAACTTCTTGTTCGGCAGGACGAAGTCCCGGTAGTAGGCGATGGCCCGCTCCACAAGAACGTTGAGCCCCGGAGCCGTGTCCGGCGTGACGCCCGGCGCATAGGCGCTGATGTAGTGCCAGAGGGTGGCCGGATCATCGGATCCGCACACCGACACCAGGTTCAGCAGAAGCGAGTAGGACAGGGACGGGCCCGGCTCCGGCAGGTGGCCGCCATGAATGTGCCAGGCCGGATTGTTGATGCGGTCCTTCTCGTCCTGCCCGGGGTAGGATTCCACGAACGCCATGTACTCGTCGACCGCGCGGGGGATCACATCGAAGTGGAGCCGCTTGGCGGTCTTGGGCTTCTGGTACATGAACAGGGCCAGGCTCTCGGGGTTGGCGTACTCCAGCCACTCCTCGACGGACAGGCCGTTGCCCCGGGACTTGGAGATCTTCTGGCCCTGCGCGTCCAGGAACAGCTCGTAGCTGAAGGACTGCGGGGGCTCGGATCCCAGGATGCGGCAGATGCGGGTGGCCAGGGCCACGGAGGGGATGAGATCCTTGCCGGACATCTCGTAGTCCACGCCCAGGACGTACCAGCGCATGCCCCAGTCCGCCTTCCACTGGAGCTTGCAGCGGCCTCCGGTCACCGGGGTCTCGATCTTCTTCCCGTCCTCCCGCAGGTAGACGATGGTGCCCGCATCGACGTTGCGCTCGATCACGGGAACCTGGAGCACGCGGCCGGTCTCCTCGTCGATGGGCAGGAAGGGGGAGTAGGTCTCCCGGCGCTCCTCGCCCAGGGTCGGCAGCACCACGTTGATCACGTCGTCGTAGCACTCCAGAACCCGGAGAAGACCCTTGTCAAACCGGCCCGAGCGGTACCAGTCGGTGGAGCTCTGGAACTCGTACTCGAAGCCGAACTCATCCAGGAAGGCCCGCAGGCGCGCGTTGTTGTGCTCGCCGAAGCTGGGGTGCGTCCCGAAGGGGTCGGGGATCGTGGTCAGGGGCTGGCCCAGGTGCTTCGCGACCATCTCCTTGTTGGGGATGTTGTCCGGAACCTTGCGCAGGCCGTCCATGTCGTCGGAGAAGCAAAACAGGCGGGTGGGCATGTCCGGCGCGATCAGGCGGAAGGCGTTCTGGACCATCTGGGTGCGGACCACCTCGCCGAACGTGCCGATATGCGGCAGGCCCGAGGGACCGTAGCCCGTCTCGAACAGCACGTATCCCTTGCCCGGGAGTTTTCCTTTCAGTCGTTTTTCCAGAAGGAGGCGAGCCTCCTGGAACGGCCAGGCGGCGGCGCTGTCAAGGAGATCCCGGGGAACGGCGGGAGGCGTTGTGCTCATCATCGACATGGTGGGGGGTCCCGTACATCCGAAACGGTGGAAAAGTGGTCACTGTACGGGCAGCCCCGGACCCCGTCAAGCGCACGCCGGACGCCGCGGGCCCCGCCGGAGCGCGGGGATCAGAAGAACGTCCGCTCCCGGCCGCGCTCGGTCACCAGATTGCTGCGGACGAATTTCAGGCACTCGGCCGCGTCCAGGGGCCGGGAGAAATAGTACCCCTGGAAGACGTCGCAGCCGTTTTTCCGCAGGATCCGAACCTGGTTCGCGTTCTCCACGAACTCCACCACCGAGGTGATGTTCCGCGCCCGGCACAGGCGGGTGATGGAGGAGATGATGTCCACGCACATGTCGTTGGTCTCGACCTCGCGGGTGAGGGCGCCGTCGATCTTGATCACGTCCACCGGAAACTGCTTGAGGTACTTCATGGAGCTGTGCCCCATACCGAAGTCGTCAATGGCAAGGCGCAGGCCCCGCTTGTGCAGCTGGACAAGGAAGGCGCACTCCGAACTGTTGGTGTCGAGCGCCGTGGACTCGGTGACCTCGATCTCCAGGGAGCGGGTCGGAAGGCCGAACCGGCTCAGGGTCTCGTCCAGCTGCTCCAGAAGTTTGGGCGTCAGCTGGCGCGCCGAGATGTTGACCGCAATGGTCAGGTCGAAAATCCCCTGGTCCATCCAGTGACGGCGCGTCCGGCAGGCATCGGTCAGGATCTTCTGGCCCAGTTCGTGGATCAGGCCACTTTCCTCCGCCAGGGACACGGTAATGGGCGCGGCAATCGTCCCGTAGTGCGGATGCTCCCAGCGCAGAAGGGACTCCACGCCGCACACCTTGTAGTCCGACGAACGCACCTGCGGCTGGTAGACAAGGTACAGCTCGTCCGACTGGGTCCGGATGGCCCGCTCCAGGTCCACAAGCAGGGAGCGGGCGAAGGCTCCGGCCCGGTCCGAGCGCGACAGAAGACCCCCGGCGATTTCCGTGGGACTTGGGGACACGGAGCGCAGGAGAAGCTCGCGGAAGCTGGCCTTGGTCTGGCTCGCCTGGATCTTGTCCCCGACAATCAGGAACGGCGCGTAGATCATGATCCCCAAAACCAGGTTGAACGCCTGGAGGCAGATCGCCCCAAGGGCATCGCGCGAGAACCCCGCCGCCCCCGAAAGGTCGGGCGCGGTGGACAGGTAGCCGTTCAGGAACACCGGCGTTGTCCAGTCCAGGTACACCTTGGGATCCGGGGCCAGCCCCAGATAGATCGCGCACCAGGACACCAGGGTCAGCACCACCGGCGTCAGCAGAAACGGGATCAGCATGATCGGGTTGAGGATGACCGGAAGCCCGAACAGGACGATCTCGTTGATGTTGAACAGTCCGGGCAGCACCGAGATCTGGGCCACCCGCTTGTTGGCCGGCTGGCGCGAGAACAGCAGGATCGAGAACACAAGGCACAGGGACGACCCGGACCCGCCCATGTAGACGTACACGTCGAAAAAGGACTTGGTGATGAGGTGCGGCGGCGGCTGGCCGTTGATGAACGCGAGCACGTTGGCGTCCATGGCCGCCCGGTAGACGTCGTGGGTGATGGGGTCAAGAACGTTCGCCCCGTGCACCCCGAAGAACCAGAGGATCTGAAGCGCGAAGTCATAGGTCAGCCCGGCCAGAAGCCCCTCGCCGGTCTGGCTGAACACCGACTGGAGAAGCCGGAACACGCCCTCGTGAACCGTGGTGTTCCAGGTGTCCTTGACGAACTCGGACAGCCCCGTGAAAAACAGCACCGTCAGGATCGCCGGGAGCAGGACGTTGAAGCTCTTCATCGTCGCGGAGTCAATGGACCCCGGAAGGTTGATCCGCAGCTGGCGCACCGACGAAAGCCGCAAGAACAGGTACGACGACGCCAGCCCGACCAGGATGGCCACGAACAGGCCCGAAATGCCGATCCAGCGCAGGGGGAAGAAGTCTCCGCTCGGCTCGGTCATCACCAGAAGCGACGACAGGGACACGAGCCCGGTGATCAGCGGGTTGACGTGCAGAAGGATCTTTCGCCGGTTGTGGATTTCCGTCAGATAGGGGCCGATGCTGAACACCACGATGATCGCCACGATCCCGAAGGTTCCGTTGAAAACGGCGGTGGCGAAGTCCACCCAGTCCGGGCCGAAGGTCCGGGACATGAACATCTGGTAGGTCTGGACCGGAAAGCTGCGGATGAGGATCGCAAAGGCCCCCATCATCACCAGGGGCAGGGCCAGAACAAGCCCGGAGCGCACGGCACTGATGAAGGGATTGTCCGAGAGCCAGGCAATGCGCGGAACGAGTGTGGTATCCACGAACCTGTAAAAACGCTCGGAAACGTTTGACGTCGGGCTTTTCATTCAAGCGTCCGGAAAACGGGAGATGGCCTTCAGCACTCTACCTTTCGAGTTAACCCCAAGCGCCGGGCCCGGTCAATCGAATCGTTCCAGACTCGGATCTTGCAACCGATGTTTGCGGGCTTATCCCTCAAGGGCTTGCCCGCCCGGGGCCTGCCTGCCCGGTGTTTGCACACCCGGGGCTTATCCGCCGACAGGAATATGGATCAGGAACTTGAAATCATACTCGGACTGGAAAAGGTTTCCGAAGGGTGCCCAGTCGGGGAGGCCGGTCAGATTGCGGTAGCGTGTAAAATGGAACCGGACCGAGCCTCCTTCAAGGGGGCCCCGGGGAATAACCGCCCCCAGGTCCAGGGACACGGCCCATTCGCCAAGTTTTCGATCCGTCAGGACCGAGCGCCCGCCCCAGCCCCGGGCCCCGGAAATCCCGGCCTCCAGCCCCTCGAGGCCCAGGTCGTCCAGGGTCCGGGAGACCCGGGCGAACACGGCCACCTCGGCGTCGTGGTTCCAGTCCGAGCGGCAGTCCCACCAGGGATCGATGGCGCCTTTCGACAGGCCATAGCGGCTGACAAGGCGGTAGGCGTGATAGCCGAGCTGATGGGTGGAGCCGTCCACCACCTTGCCACGGCTCTGGGGGGCCCGGGTGTAGGTGCTCTCCAGGGACAGGCGCCAGGGGGCCAGGTCCAGGCGCGCGTATGCGTAGTGCTGGTGGGCCAGCCCCTCGAACAGGTCGTTGGGGCCGCCGCTGTCATCCGAGTCCCCCATCAGATAGAGCTGGTACCCCAGGCTCAGCGGGGTTCCGCCGGGGGTGCCGTTCCACTCGGTCTTGAGGTGGGCGTTCATCAGGAAATCCTGCGAGCGGCCATAGGCGACCTCGACCCGGGTGCCCTCAAGAGGACCGTCGGAAAAGACGTACCCGGCCCCCGCCGACCACAGGTAGGAGACGGGCGTCGTGCCGTCCGCCCGGTAGAACCGGTTCATGGTCCGAAACCAGGGCGCCTTGTAGGCATCGGCAACCGCGAAGCCCAGGGTCAGGGCTCCGAAGGTGGCGCCGGCCTCGGCGCCCCGCCATGTCCCCGGCATCAGGGACCAGATGTTGCCCAGGGTGTTGGGCTCGGTGGACTGGAAATAGCCGATCTTGGCGCGGAACGGCCCGGGCTCCAGCCGCAGGTAGCCCTTGTAGACCGACACCCCCGGGCGCGAGCGGGTCGCGTCCCAGTTCGGGTGGAAGGGATCGCCGGAGGGAAAGAACGCCATCTCGTGATAGGGCGAGGCATTGGAATACAGATCCCGCGCCCCGAACACACCGAAATTGAACCCGGCCACCCCGCCGATCAGGCCCGTATCCAGGTCGGCGCTGGCGTTGGCGGTGGCGTGATCCAGGTTCCGGGCGTAGCGGCCGGTCTGCGGATCCTTGCGGGTGCGCTTTCTCTGGAAATAGTAGAGGTTCCCGGCAACGGTGATGTCGTCGAAAAAGGGGATCCCGGTCCTCAGCCCGGTCTTCTCCCCCGGCTCCACCGGGACGGCGGTTCCGGGGGCCAGCTCGTCGGAGGCACGGGCCACCCCGGGAGAGGCCAGGGCCAGGACCAGGCTGGCGGAGACAAGAAGCACGCGGGGGGACAGGGACATCGGCGCATCAGACGGGCGGGAGCGGGGAACGGGGGAGCCCGGAAACCGGGAGCCAGGGTCAGGCGGAGACAAGCTGGGACAGGCGGTGGTGGGAGTGGCAAAGCCCGGGTGCGGGCGCCCGGGTGTGGGCACGGTGTGGGGGGCGTGGCAGGTTTCCCCCTCGCGGAAACTCTACCAGTCCGGGCGCGCCGGATACAACAGTCGGAGCATGGGATATGGGGCCCGGGCGGGGATAGGGGCATGGGGGGCGTGGGCGTGAGGCGTGGGCGTGGGCACTCCGGGGAGCGGGGGCGGGCTTCGGCGGGGACATGGGGTGGCGGCCGGAACATGGGCGGGGGCACGCGGCGACACCCCAGTGCCCTCCGGCACCCCCGGACATCCCCTGCCCCCGGCGTCTGAGCGCCCCCACCCCAGCGCTCCCCTGACTGCCCCCGAGCCCCGGCGGACCGGCATCCAGGGCCCACCTTTGTGAGAGCGATCCCGCATGGCCTCCTCGGTAAAGGGGACACAAAAACCGACCACCCGGGCGCCGCAACCCCAGTGCCCACCGGCACCACCCCAGCCCTCTGACCGCCCCCGCCCCCCTAAAAACGAAAGGGAGGCCGGGACCGTGTCCCCGCCTCCCTCCGGCACATCTCACGCCGACCGGCGTTGTCGCGGCCCGGACCCGGCTGCCCGGATCCGGACCCGTCGCTTATCCGCAGGACGAGCAGCACGCGTGGTGGTGATGCCCCTCGTCCTCGATCTTGGGAAGAGACCCGTCCGCAAGGGGCGCAGTGACCGCCGCCGCGATCTCTTTCGCCGGAGCCTTTTCCGGGTACCGGCGCCAGTGCAGCAGAAGGGACGAGTTGGCCACCACAATGACCGATCCGGCGTTGTGGACGATGGCCGCCCAGAAGGGGTTCAGAAGTCCGGCCATGGCCAGCGCGATGCCCAGGAAGTTCAGGCCCAGGGACACGGCGATGTTGAACCGGACGGTTCCCATCATGCGCCGGGACAGGGCGACCATGTGAGGGACGAACCGGATGTCGTCGCGGATCAGGACCACGTCCGCCGCGTCGACGGCAATATCCGAACCCACGCCGCCCATGGCCAGCCCGACCCGGGCCCGCTTCAGGGCGGGGGCGTCGTTGATGCCGTCACCGATCATCAGCAGCGGCTCGCCCCGACGCTCCATGGCGTCGATGGCCTCCAGCTTGTCGCCGGGGAGACAGTTGGCCCGGACAGTGTGGATGCCGGCGCTGCGGGCGATGGTCCGGGCCGCCTCGGGGGCGTCGCCGGTCAGCAGGACGGGCGCCATGCCCAGGCCCTTCAGACGGGACACGGTCTCGGGGGCTTCGGGACGCAGGGTGTCCGCAAGGGCGACCAGCCCGGCGTAGCGACCGTCCACGGCCACATGGACCGGCGTTGCGCCGCTGGCAGCCAGGGTCTCGAGCTCGTGACGGACGCTCTCGGGGATGCTGACCGAGCGGCTCTCGAGAAAGGCCGCCTTGCCCGCCAGGACCGACTGGCCCCCCACGGTGCCCTCGACGCCCATGCCCGGAAGCATGGCGAAGTCCGAGGCCCGGTCAAGGTGACCCTGCCGCGCGCGGGCCGCGCGAACCACCGCCTTCCCGAGGGGGTGCTCCGAGCTCTCCTCCACCGCGCCGGCCAGGGCCAGCAGGCGGTCCTCGGTCAGGGACGGGTCAGCCGGGACAACACGCACCACCTCCGGGCGGCCCCAGGTCAGGGTGCCGGTCTTGTCGAACGCGATGTTCCGCACGCCGGCCAGACGCTCCAGGGCGTCCCCGGCCCGGACCAGGATACCGTATTTGGTCAGGTTGCCGATGGCGGCCACAATGGCGGTGGGCGTCGCCAGAACAAGGGCGCAGGGGCAGAACACCACTAGGACGGAGGCGGCGCGCATCAGGGCCTCCTCGGGGCCGATGAGCCAGAAACACACGGCCCAGGTCCCGATGGCCGAGAGCACCGCACCGTACACGATCCAGCGGGCCCAGCGGTCCATCAGACGCACGATCCGCGCCTTGGACGCGTCCGCCGAGCGGACCAGCGCGATCATGCGACCGATGGCGGAGTCCCCGGACTCCCGGGTGGCCCGATAGGTCAGGGCCCCCAGCTGGTTCAGCGTGCCGCCGAACAGCTCGTCGCCGGGCTCCTTGTCGGCGGGCAGCGGCTCACCGTTGATGAGGGACTGGTCCACCGCGCTGCGGCCGTCCAGGACCACGCCGTCCACCGGTACGGTCTCGCCGGGCAGAACCCGAAGGACATCGCCGACGCGGACCTGGGTCGCCACAACGACCTCCTCCACGCCGTCGTGCAGGCGGCGGGCCGTCCGGGGCGTCAGGCGCACCAGCTTCTCGATGCCGGCCCGGGCGCGGGCGACGGTGCGCTCCTCCAGAAGCTCACCGAGCATCATGATGAAGGCCACCTCGCCGGCCGCGAAAATCTCGTCGAGATAGATACAGGCGGCAAGGGCCAGGGTCACCAGAAGGCCCGCCGTGATGGCGCGGCTGCGCGCAAGACCATCCAGGGCGGACCAGACAATGGGCCCTCCGCACAGGACAACGGCGATCCACGCCACATCCTGGCCCAGGACCGTCACGTCAAACGCACTCGCCACGAGGGCGGCCAGCGAAATCAGGAGAATGAGGGTGTTTCTCGGCCCCTCATCGGTCAGAAAGCGGGTAACGAACGTCATGTCGGGTTCCCTCCCGGTGTTATACGCATACCCCCTAGGGTATAAAAACCGCGGGGAATGTCAAGCGGGCAGCGGGAAAGTTTCACAGGGACGGAGTGGAGCTGGGGCCCGGAAAAGGACGCTCGCGGGGCCAAGGGCCTGTCAAAAAAAGGGTTTTGGCCCCCGATCGCCCGCCCGACCCGGCGTGTTCAGGCGGAGCGCACCGCCGGGGCACGCCCCTACCCCAGGGGGGTATGCCGCCCGACTCCGGACCCGACCGGGGCAAGCGAACCGGCCCCCGCAGGCTCGGGGAAGCCCTGCAAAGCTCCGGTCCCCGGGCTCGACCCGGGGGCAGGATTGAGGCCGGGACCGCGACCGGACCGGTCACACGTCCGCGACCGATCCGCCAGCCGAACACCCGCGAGCCCCTCCAGCGAGGCCCCTCAACCTAGGACACGGAGGGCACCAGCTCGAGCGGGGGGCGAAGCCCGAAGCGCTTGCGAAGGGAGTCGAACGCGTGCCGGTGAACCCCGGCGATCTGCTCGGGGAACCCGAGACGGGCCACGTCCCGGGACACGGTATCCAGGGTGACGGCCATGCCCTCCGGCGTCAGGGCGGTGTCGCCGAAGAACTCCTCGGGACTGTCGGTCAACCGGACAGCATCCAGCACCACCTTGGCACAGGCGGCGATGTGCCGGCCCTCCGTGCGGGCGGGAACAAGAGACTGGATGTAGCGCAGCCGGCTCATCCCCGAGGGCAGGCACCCGGCCACCATGGGGATGCTCAGGGTCCAGCCCATCAGGCCACCCTGCTCCAGCCGGAAGGACTGGCGCTGGGTCAGGGCAATGGCCATGTTCTCGCCGCCGCGAACCCCACGGCCCGTCACCAGACGCGCCAGAAGCTGGGAGAACAGGGCCCGCTCGATCTGGGGATCGTTGCGGGACAGGGGCTGGCGCCCGCCGATCTCCCGCACGAACCGCTCGAACAGGGCCCGGCGGGCCACGGGAAGACGGCCCTGCCGGAAGGCCTCGCGCAGCATCCGGACGCTCGGCTCCTCCGGATCGATGGCGAACTCGTCGGGTCGCCCGTCGATCAGGTCCAGAATGCCGAAAAAGGCGTGGGCCAGGTTTGCCCGGTTCCCCAGCATTTCCACCACAACGGCGCCCAGGAACAGAATGTCCGACATGAACTCGTCCAAAACGGGCTCGAAGGCCGGGACGGTGTTTTGCTCCAGCGCAAGCAGAAGAATGTGGAGCTTCCGCCGGAAGTCACGAACCCTGTAAAGAGCCTGGGCCACCGCCTGCCGCGCCAGTGTGATTTCCGCCTCCGCAGGCAGGTTGGCCCTGCGCACAGCGTCGCAGAGCTCGGGAAAGCGCGTCAGGTCCAGCCCGGGGGGAAGGCCCGCGCTGTCGTAGCGGCGGGTCCGCTCGACCACGTCGTCAAACCAGGTGTAGAGCTCCTCACGGCGGGCGCGCACGCCAAAACGCTCGGGCTCCCGGTCGCACTGGGAGCGGACAACCGCCTCGATGGCACGGGCACACGCGTTCCCGTTGTGGTCGCGAAGACGACTCAGCGGCGTGTAGCAATGCAGGATCTCGGAGGGAAGAACGACGCCCGCCTCGATGTAGCTCTTGAGAACCCGGCTGATGGTCATGCGGGAGTCCAGGGAGTAGACATCCTCGACGGACGCGCAGACCCAGGGATCCTCTATGGAATTGATGCGGTGCAAGGGCGCGCTTCCAGACGAATTCCTGAAAAGACATCGGGAGTGTGGGATATGATCGTAAAGCAGATCCCGTCGCTCGAAAAGCGGGATTTCAGCGGTTGCCCGGGGAACCCGCTCCCCCGTTTCACACCCGGCACACCCGTTCCGGACCCGGAACACACAGGGGGCGCCAGGGGCCTGAGCGGCCACGGAGACTCCGAAAACCGGGCTCCGTCCGGAACGCCCGCGCCGGGAGCCGACCGCCCGCACGGCCCGGATCGCCCCGAAGGACCGGTCCTTCAGAGATATGCCCTGCCCTTATAAGAATCAATGGGCATGGGCGACAACGTCCTGCGGCCCCGCCAAATCGCGCCACCAGAACAACTCAGGGATGCGACACACCCCCAGCCCGCAGGAGGCCGGAACCCCGGTGCCCCAACACCGCAAAATCAGTTGAAGGCCGGGGGCGTGCGCCCCATCTACAGGGCGAGACCGCGCGCAAGCCGGAGACCGGGGCGCGGCCCCCACGCTCGGCCTGCGCGCCGCACTCTGGAATTACACACCGGTTTGTGTATATAGTGACGCGAGCAAAAGGCCCAACTCTCTCGGGGCAGCACTTTCCCGCCGCTTCGAGTTCACTTCGCAGGCCCTGAACCCGACATGCACGTCAGCATTGGATACAGCGAAAACCCCGACACCACGCTTGCGGGACTTCAGGCAGCCCAGACGGCCCTGAGAGCCGGGATTTCCACCCAGCCCTGTCTGATGGTGCTGCTGTTTTCGACAGCGCGCCACGACCCCGCCGTGCTGAGGCAGGCGGTGGCGTCTGTCTTTGGCCCCGAGGTCATGGTGGTAGGGGGCGGAGCCATCGGGGTCATCTCGAATGACCGCCTGGGCTACGCGGGGGATCAGGTGGGCCTGGCGGCCTTCTGGATGAAGGCCAACACGGTGGACCTCCTGGTCCAGGGCGATGTGCCCCAGAACGAGGATGCGACCGGCGAGGCCCTGGGAAAACGGCTCTCCGCCTTGGGCGTGACCCCGGCCTCCCCGGTCCTGTTCTTCTACGACGCGGTGGACCGGGCACGGTGCGGGCTTCAGCCCGTGATGGTCACCCCCATGCTGGAGGGCATGAAGCGGACCCTGGGCTACTACCCCGCCCTGTGCGGCGCGGGGCTCCAGGGCGATTTCATCTGCACTCCCACAAAGCAGTGGACCGGCGACGGAATTTCCAGCGGCAACGCGCTGGCCCTTGTGTTCTCGAACGGGGTGCAGATCGACACCACCATCATCCACGGCTGCTGGCCCGCAACCGGGTACTACACCGTCACCCGGGCCGACCGGCAGACCATTCTGGAGATCGACGGGGTTCCGGCCCTGACCTTCATGAACTCCCTTCTGGGAGAGGCCATTCCGCCCGAGGAGTACGCCTTTTTCCTGATGCTCGGCGTGAACAAGGGAGACCCCTGGGCCGACTTCAACGAGAACAGCTATGTGAACCGGCTGTGCCTCACCATCGACCGGGAACGCAACGGACTCGTGATGTTCGAGCCGGACATGGTGGAGGGCACCCGCTTCCAGATCATGCACCGGAGCATGGACCTGAACTACATCCCTCCGAAGGTCGAGGGATTATTTAATCGTCTGAACGGTAGAAAACCGGTTTTTGCCTTCTATATCGATTGTGCGGGCCGCGCTGCGGCCTACGCGGGAATTGATCAGGAGGATGGCCAGACCGTGCGGGAAATCGTCGGCGACCGGGTTCCTCTCCTGGGGATTTACTCGGGCGTTGAGATCGCCTCCGTTGAGGGGCTGCCCAGAGGACTCGATTGGACGGGCGTTTTCTGCCTGTTTAGTGTGGAAACATGAGCGAGAACAAAAACCGCGATGAAAACTCAGCCGCGACCCCGGCCGAACTTCAGCGGGAAAACCGGTACCTTCGCAAATGCCTCGAACACAGCGCGGCGCGCCTTCTGATCGCCGACACCCGGGCGATTGCCATTCGCCAGGAGCTCGAGCAGAAGCGCCGGGGCTTCGCGCTTATGGCCGAGCTGGCCGTGGCGCTGGGGCATGACGCGGACTACCAGGGCGTTTTCAACTCCACCGCCCGGCGCATCAACGCCGCCTTGAACATGCAGCGCACGGCCGTGCTGATTCCGGCCGGGGGAAGCGCCTTCAAGCCCATTGTGCTCCAGGGGTACTCCCAGGAGGAGCAGGACAAAATCGGGCGGCGCCTCATCAAGGTCGGCCCCGATCTCCTGGACCCCAGAAACCCCATGCTGATCACCGGCGACGACCCGAAAGAGCTCCACGCCGCCTTCCGCAGCTCCCTCGCCCTGCCCTACCTGATCGCGGCACCGGTGCTGCTGCACAGTAACATTGTCGCCCTGGTCGTCACGGGCCGCATGACCGAGCAGCGCCCCTTCCTCCCCCAGCTGGGGTGGACCGACGTGGAAACCGTCCAGACCGTGGCCTCGTACCTGGCCGCCATCCTCGCCGGATATCGCCTGCGCCAGGCCGAGGATCTCGCCAACGTGGACCCCCTGACCCAGTTGCCCAACCTGCGCGGCACCACCGAGCGCATGAGCCAGATCCTGGACTACGCCCGAAACGAGAACCTCTACGCCGCGACCCTGTTCGTCGACCTGGACAGCTTCAAGGTGGTGAACGACACCCACGGCCACGCGGTGGGGGACATGGTGCTGCGCGTCGTGGCCGAGCGCCTGACCCACGCCGTGCGCGAGTTCGACCTTGTGGGCCGCATTGGGGGCGACGAGTTTATCGTGGTCCTGTCCCACATCTCCCGGCCGGACGACGCGGCCACCGCGGCCAGGAAGATCATCACCTCCCTGTCCCAGCCCATCGAGATCAACGGCGCCCTGTGCCAGGTGGGCGCCAGCGTGGGCATCGCCATCTTCCCGGAGCACGGAACGGACGAGTCCGTGCTGATCCACGTGGCGGACGAGGCCATGTACGAGGTCAAGCGCACCGGAAAGAACAACTTCGCCTATGCCCGCCGGTCGGTGGCGCTCTGAAACCGGCTCCCGGGGCGGGATCGTCCGCCCCCCGTGATCCCGACCCCGTCCGGCCGCCTCCCTTTCCCGCCGGACCACCCGGCCGCAGGCCGGACACGACCCGTGCGGTGGCACCCCCGCAACTCCCCCCGGGAAACCCGTTGACACGCACCGGGCTCCCATGATGTCCTGGCCCCCGACCCCATATCCGGGTATCGGACTCTCCCCACACGAAGGGCGGTGCCATGAACTCCTACGCCGAGCCGGGGCGGAACGCCGGATCCCCGCAGCCGGACGGACCCGCGCGGACGGGTCGCGCCCCCAGGGCCAGCGGCAAACCGGGCGACACCCGCGCTCCGCACAGACCCGGACCGGGAACGGCGGCCCCGGGCCACCCCTCGCCGGATCCGGGCACGCCCGCGGGCACGCCCAGGGATTCCGCCGCGCCGGGCCCCTTCACCTTCATTGACCTGTTCGCGGGGATCGGCGGCCTGCGCCGCGGCTTCGAGACCATCGGCGGCACCTGCGTCTTCACCAGCGAGTGGGACCGGTTCAGCCAGAAGACCTACCGCGCCAACTATCCCCACGACGCCCATCCGATTTTCGGCGACATCACCGCGCGGACCGACGACGACATCCCTCCCCACGACGTCCTTCTGGCGGGCTTCCCCTGCCAGCCGTTCTCCATTGCGGGCGTATCGAAGAAAAACGCCCTGAACCGCCCCCATGGCTTTGCCTGTGAATCCCAGGGCACGCTGTTTTTCGAGATCCGCCAGATCCTGGAGCGCCACCGCCCGAAGGCCTTCCTTCTGGAGAACGTCCGGAACCTGGCCAGTCACGACCGGGGCCGGACCTTTTCCGTGATCCGCAAGGTGCTGGAGGAGGATCTGGGCTACCACGTGCAGTACCGGATCCTGGATGCGAAATCCTGGCTCCCCCAGCACCGGGAGCGGATCTTCATCGCCGGGTTCCGGGATCCCTGCGCCTTCCGGTTCGACGCCCTCGAATGCCCCGAGCCCGCGTCCGGCCCCCGGCTGGGCACGATCCTGCATCCGGAAAACGGCGCCGAGGCCCCCGAGCCCCCCTACACCGAAGGCAACATCGGCCGGGTCTCGCCGCGCTACACCCTCAGCACCCACCTGTGGACCTATCTTCAGGAGTACGCGGCCCGGCACAGGGCCCGGGGCAACGGCTTCGGCTTCGGCCTGTGCGGACCGGAGGATGTGGCCCGGACCCTCTCGGCGCGCTACTATAAGGACGGCTCGGAAATCCTGATCCATCAGGACGGCGGGCGACCGCCCCGGCGCCTGACCCCACGGGAGTGCGCCCGCCTGATGGGCTTCGACAAACCCGGCGGGCAGGACTTCGTCATTCCCGTCTCGGACACCCAGGCCTACCGGCAGTTCGGGAACTCGGTGGCCGTGCCGGTGGTGGAGGCCGTTGCCCGCCTGATGAGCCCCTTCATCCACAGCGCCTGAGCCCCGGACCGGGGAAGGAGCGGGCATGGCCGACATTTTCGACCCCGAAAAACGCAGTACCCTCATGGCCGGGATCCGCAGCCGGGACACGGCTCCGGAAATCGCCCTGCGCAAGGCCCTGTTTGCCCGCGGCCTGCGCTACCGCATCCATGACCGGACCCTGCCCGGAACCCCGGACCTGGTGTTCCCCCGCTTCCTGGCTGTGATCTTCGTGAACGGCTGCTTCTGGCACGCCCATGACTGCCACCTGTTCCGCCTTCCCGGCTCCCGGACAGCGTTCTGGGAAGCCAAGCTCAACGGCAACCGGGCCCGGGATTGCGCCCATGCGAACGCGCTTCTGACACAGGGCTGGCGCGTGCTCACGGTCTGGGAATGCGCCCTGAAGGGCCGCACCCGCCTGGCGCCGGAGGCCCTGGTGGAGCGGGTTGTCGAGTGGCTGGAGTCCGGCGCGGCCAGCGGCTGTATCGAGGGGGCGCGGCCCGGCACCGCCCCGTCCAAGGGGGCCGGCCGCGACACGGCCCGCCAGGCTGCCAGCGACGGCGCCACCGGGGCTGCCTGCGTGCCCGCCACCGCACCCGCGCCCGGCCCGCACACCCCGGTGCAGAAAGGCGGGCGGGCCATTGGGAACACGGGTGTCCGGACGGACACGCAGACAGCGCCGGCCAAAGCCCCGGCCGGGAGGGCCAAAGCCCCGACCGGGAAGACGAACCGCAGCAGGCGACGGGGCACCGGAGCCCCGCCCTCCGCTAGCGAAGACTGAACTGCACCGGCACCACCAGGGTGATGGTGCTGCCCCGGATCTCCTCCGGAGGCGCGGGCAGGGGGCTGGCCCGGGTGGTCAGCTCCACCGCCTCCCGGTCCAGAGCCGCATGGCCGCTGGAGGTGCGCAGCGCCGCCGAAAGAACCTGGCCGCTCCGGTCGATCACAATAGCGACATGGGCGGTTCCCTGAAGCGCCCGGGACCGGGCCGACGCCGGGTATCGCTTGCGCCGCTCCAGGTGCGCCAGGACACGCCCCTGCCAGGTCTGAAGCACCGCCGGAGACGGAGACGGAGCCCGGGCCGGGGCCTCGGCCGCCGCTGAGGGGGCCGCCGGGGCTGCACGCGGGGGCTCGGCGGCCGCCCTGGGCTGGGGCTTCACAGGCCTGGGGCGGGCAGCCGGCTCGGGCTTGGGCTCGACCGGGGGCTGGACCCGGGGTTCCGGTTCCGGCTCAGGCTCCGGAGGTGGAGGCGGAGGCTCCTCGGGGGGCGCGGGCTCAGGTGGCGCATCCTCCTCGGGGGGCGTGTCGGGCGCCGCGTCATCCGCAGGCGCGGCGGGCGCGGGAGCCAGGTCCACCATCAGCACCGGAGGCTCGGCCGCCGCAACGGGCGGCGGCGAACGGACCCCCAGCAGAAGCACGCCCAGCATCACATGTACCCCCACCACGGCAAGGGTAGCCCCCACGATCAACCCCAGGGGTGGCCGGTCCTCACGGGCCACGTCCGCCAGCAGGACGGGTACGTCACGGCTCATGGTGCCGCACTCTCCAGCCCCACGAAGGCGACCCTCAGGAACCCGGCGCCGCGAACCCGCTCCACCACGCCCATCAGCTGGCCGTAGGGCAGATCCTGATCGGCGTGGATGAACAGGCGTTCCTCCCGGTCGCCGCCGCTGGCGGTTTCAAGGGCCGCGCCCAGGGTCTCCAGGGTGACGGGCTCCTCCTGAAGGAAGAGCGCCCCGTCCGCGCGGATGCTCAGGGTCAGGGGCGGGGTGTCCCGCGGGGGCGCCGCAACCGGATTGACCTGCGGCAGGTCCACCTTGATATCCACCGTGGCCAGCGGGGCCGCGACCATGAAAATGATCAGCAGAACCAGCATCACGTCGATAAAGGGGACCACGTTGATCTCCGAGAGCTCGCCGGCAGCGGGCTCCCCGGCGTCGGAGGACAGGTACAGGGCCATGGCGCCTACCCCGCTGCCCGCAGAACCGTGGCGGTCTCGAACTCAAGATCCCGGGACAGGAGCCGCATCACGGCCGAGGACGTGTCCCGCAGGGTTTTGCGGTAGGCGCTCAGGCGCCGGGTGGAGAGGTTGTAGAGGATCACCGCGGGGATGGCCGCCACCAGGCCCAGCGCCGTGGCCAGCAGAGCCTCGGCAATGCCCGGAGCCACCACCGCGAGGCTCGTGGTCCGGGTTGCCGCGATGCCGATAAAGCTGTTCATGATGCCCCACACCGTTCCGAACAGACCGATGAACGGCGCCGACGCGCCGACCGTGGCCAGGAACCCGAGGCCCGTGGTGCGCGTGTGCACCGCCGAGGCCTCGAGCCGTTCCAGCCGGGCGGCCACCCGCTCCTTGATGCCCTCGCGGCACAGGGGCATGTGCGCAAGGCGCGCAGCCGTCTGGGCCCGCTCGTCCCGGGCGCAACCGGGCAGGGCCAGCTCCGGGCCCTTGAACCGGTCCAGAAGCCGCAGGGCCTCGTCCAGGGTCCGGGCGGTCTCCAGAACCCCGAGAACCGTGCCCAGGCGCGCCTGGGCGGCCCGCATGTCCCTGGATCTCACAAGCCAGACAGACCAGGTCGCAACCGAGGCCAGGACCAGAACCACGATCACGGTCTGAACAATGAAGTCGGCGCCGAGAAACATGGCGGAAATGGACAGGTCCGAAGCCACCGGGAGATCGGGTGCGGCAGAGAGGGACGGGGCGGAGGGGGGAACGGCAGAGGGGGAGGGCATGCGGAACCTCGCACGGAAACGGGGGCAGGATACGACCGTGACGATGTCGGCCGGCATTGCGCCTGATAGTCATTCTCTTTACAGGGGTTTGTCAAGGGTGTTCCCCCGGGAAATCGCGCGGCGCACGTGGGGCAAAACGCCCGCGCCACAGACAACACCGTTCGGCCACGGGCAACGCCCTCCGCAACGGAGCCCAGCAGCCAGTGCCCCAAAGTGCCCCTGCGTCTCCCCCGTGTCCGGCCTCACCGCCCCCTCCCTGATCTCGGCCACTCCGGCGCACTCCCGCCTGGCAACGCTGTTCGGCCACGGGCAGCCCCGGGCCCGAAATCCGTCCCACGTCCGCGACCGCCCCGGGGGTTCAGAGGCGCATCCGCCAGCGCCACGGAGGCCCCTCCAACCCGGGTTCACCGCCCACCCTGCCGCCCCGTGGCAGCGAGGCCCCGGGCTCGTCCCGAACCGTCCCGCCGCCGCGCCGGCCGCTCCGGGCTGCCCGGACCTCAGGCCCAGCCCTTCACCTCGGCGCCTGTCGCTGCCCGTCCCTTCCTTTTCCGTCCTTTCCCCCGCGGGCCCAAACGCGAGCCCCCCGCCCCCCCGAAACATTGGGAATCCCGGCGCGGGCACCGGTTGCGTCCCTGCCCAAACCACGCTACACAGCAGGGCCGGGGACACACCGCCCCCCGGACACCCCAGTCCGGCCGGTCCCGGACCCCGCCAACCCCCTACCCCGGCCACCCGGCCCGCCGCTGCCCCGCCCAACCGCCCGACGCCCGGAACGCCGGATGCCACCGCGGACACAGGACAGGGCCCAGGCCGCCGGATCGAACGGGAGTTCGCCCCGCCTCCGGGCCACCCCGGTTCCGAGCCGGGCAACGCCCCGGACCGATCGGCGCCCCAGAGCGGGCCCCCGGAGCTCCGTCTGCGGCCGTGTCCTGATGTCGCCCCGCGCCCGCGCCCGAGGCCCCGCCAACCGGAGGGCCCCGGGTCCACCGGACCGGGGATCTGCGGGATCCGGATCCGGTTCCGGGCGTCCGGTTTTTCGTTTTCCGTTTCCCTTCTGACTGTCAGGGTTCCCAATGGCTGCGCTTCCCCCCCTTCTGTCCCTTCGCGGAATCACCCTGGGCTACGGCGCCCGTCCCCTGTTCCGGGGCCTGGACCTGGACGTGGAGCCCGACGCCCGGCTTGCCCTTGTCGGGCGCAACGGATCGGGGAAATCCACGCTCCTGAAGATCCTGGCCGGAGACCTGGAGCCCGACTCGGGCACCGTCTTCCGGAAGCCGGGGACCACGGTGGCCACGGTGACCCAGGAGCCGGACCTGTCCGGGTTCGGGTCGCTGCGCGATGCGGTGGCCTCGGGGCTGCCGGAAAGCGAGGGGACCGAGGTCCACCGCGCCGACCGCCTTCTGGAGGGGCTGGGACTGGATCCGGACCGCTCGCCCGTCGGGCTGTCCGGCGGCGAGGCCCGGCGCGTGGCCATTGCCCGCGCCCTTGTGGCCGAACCCGAAGTCCTGCTTCTGGACGAGCCCACCAACCACCTGGACATCCCGGCGATCCTGTGGCTGGAGGAGCGGCTGCGGGCCTTCCGGGGCTCGCTGGTTCTCATCTCCCACGACCGGGCGTTCCTGTCGCGCCTGAGCCGGGCCACCCTGTGGCTGGACCGGGGCACCGTGCGCCGCCTGGACCGGGGCTTCGACGCCTTCGAGGCCTGGCGGGACGAGACCTTCGAGAACGAGGCCACCGCCGCCCACAAGCTGGACCGCCTGATCAAGGAGGAGGCCCGCTGGGCCGTGGAGGGCATCAGCGCCCGCCGCAAGCGCAACCAGGGGCGCCTTGCCCGGCTTCGGGAGCTGCGCACGGAGCGCGCCAGCGCCGTGGCCCGCCCCGGGCAGGTCCGGCTCCAGGCGGAGACCGGCTCCCAGTCCGGCAAGATGGTGGTGGAGGCCGAGGCCCTGGAAAAGGGCTACGGCGGACGAACCCTTGTGCGCTCGTTCACCACCCGCATCCTGCGGGGGGACAAGGTGGCCCTGGTGGGGCCCAACGGCGCCGGGAAAACCACGCTTCTGAAAATGCTGGTGGGCGAGCTGGAGCCGGATGCGGGAACCATCCGGTTTGGCACCAAACTGTCCCTGACCTTCCTGGACCAGGGACGCTCCAGCCTGGATCCGGACAAGACCCTGAAGGACACCCTGTGCGACGCCGGGGGCGACATGGTGGACGTGCTGGGCACCCCGCGCCACGTGCACAGCTACCTGCGGGACTTCCTGTTCGACGACTCCCGGGCCAACAGCCCGGTGGGCTCCCTGTCCGGGGGCGAGAAGAACCGACTCCTGCTGGCCCGCGCCCTGGCCCGTCCGTCCAACGTGCTGGTGCTGGACGAGCCCACCAACGATCTCGACATGGAGACGCTGGACCTGCTGGAGGAAATGCTCTCCACCTACTCGGGGACGCTCCTTCTGGTCAGCCACGACCGGGACTTCATCGACCGGGTCGCCACCTCCACCATCCTGCTGGACGGCCGCGGCGGCGTGATCGAATACGCGGGCGGCTACACGGACGCCATCGCCCAGGCCGGGGGCCCGCCCTGGGAGACCGGAACCCCGGAGCGCTCGGGTGACACCCGCCCGTCGGCTGAGCGCCCCGCCGCCCGCGCCGCCGAGCGCCCGGCTCCGAAACCCTCGAAGCCGTCGAAGCTGTCCTACCGGGAGAAGCGCCGGCTGGAGGAGCTCCCCGGGGAAATGGCCGCGCTTCAGGAGGAACTCCAGGCGCTGGAGGCGGCCCTGTCCGATGCCTCCCTCTACAGCCGGGATCCGGACGGCCACGCCGCCAAGGCCGAGCGCCACCAGAAGGCCACGAACGACCTGGCCCGCTGCGAGGAGGAGTGGCTGACCCTGGAGCTCCGGCGGGAGGAACTGGAGGGAGGCGCCTGACCCGCGCTCCCGGACCGCCGCTTGAGGCCCAGCGCGCGCCGGGCCCGACGCTCCCCGCCCCGGCTCTCACCCAACCGGGGCGACCATAACCGGCGCTTCCTGCTGACCCACGCTCCCGGCCCACGCGCCTACAACAGGCTCCCCGGGGGCGCCGGAGTGGCGCTCCCACCACGGACCCGCGCGCCCGTACAGCCCCCTGCCCGTCCAGCCGTCCCGGGGGCCCCATAACCGCGTCTGCCCCGACCCGCTCCCGCCCTGAAAAAGCCCCACCGCCGTCTTACGACGACCACGGGTGTGTGGCTTCCTTCCGGGACTGAACATGTCAGGCCCCCGCCCTGTCCTGTGGACCCCGGAGACGCTCATGAAGGCACTCAACAAACCGGCGCTGATCGGCCTCATTGGCGGCCTGAGCTGGGCCAGCACCGCGACCTACTACCGGGAGATCAACACGGTGGTGGGGGAACGCCGGGGCGGGCTCCACTCGGCGCGCTGCCTGATCCACAGCGTGGACTTCCAGGAGCTGGCGGAGTGCCAGAGCCAGGGCCGCTGGGATGACGCGGCCCGGATCCTCGCGGACGCCGCCCGCAGCCTGGAGAGCGGAGGCGCGGACTTCTTCCTTCTGTGCACCAACACCATGCACAAGGTGGCCGACGCCCTGGAGGATACGGTGTCGATCCCGTTCCTGCACATTGCGGACGCGACCGCCGCCGCCATCCTGACGACGGACGTCCGCACCGTGGGGCTTCTGGGAACCCGGTACACCATGGAGCTGGGCTTCTATGCGGACCGGCTGAAATCCCACGGCCTGACGGTTCTGGTCCCCGAGGCGGACCAGCGCCGGGACATCGACCGGATCATCTTCGAGGAACTGTGCCGGGAGCGGATCGAGGACACCTCGCGGGACCGTTACCGGGAGGTGATCGCGGACCTGAACGCCCGCGGGGCCGAAGGGGTCATCCTGGGCTGCACGGAAATCGGCCTGCTGATCGGAGACGGGGACAGCCCGGTGCCCCTGTTTGACACGGCCCGGATCCATGCCCGCATGGCGGCCCTGAAATCTCTGGCCTCGTGCGAACCGACGGACAGCTGAGCCCCGGACACCGGCGCCGCACCCTGCCAGCGCCCCGCGCCCGCCCCACACCCGGGCCCCGCACATCGGGGCCACGCCAGCGCCCGGAACGGAGCCGCGCCCCGGACCGACCCGATGGACGCCGAACCAGCGCCCGGAACGGAGCCCCGGCGCATGACCGCCCCGATGCGCCCCAATGCGCACCGGATCCGGTTCCGAAGCCCGCCCACTCACCCCATCCACCACAGAAAAAGCCCGCACGATCCGGTCCGGAACGGCGAGCTCTTCTTTTCGGGACGGGCCCGTCGGGGCGGGGTTCGCCCCCTCGTTCGGGGACACCAAGGCGGGGCCAGGTCCGCCCCGCTCGAAACCACCCGGTTGCGGCACCCCACCGGCGACGAGACCACCCGCCACCCGCGGCGACGGAGCGTGCCGAGCCCGGTCGCACGCCCCGCGCCCGAAGCCCCCGGCGGTACACCCGCCGGAGACCAGGACACCAGACAAGGACAGCGGCCCCGGCTGTCCGGAGCGGGCGCGGACGGGACGCGGATGCGATCAGGCGTCCGGCGTCCGGTTGCCCTCGCCCCGCTCCACAAGGGTTCTGAGGGACGCGCGGATATCCAGAATGGCATAAATCAGCCCGAAGGAGAGGATCACACCGGTCACTCCAACGATCAGGGAGACAAGGGCCAGCAACAGACCGATGAGGGGAGACCCCTGCAGGGGGTGCCCCGCCTCGCTCGCGATGCCAAGGGAAAACAACAGAACCCCGATGAGGGACAGGATGAACGCGAAGTTCAGAAAGCTCTCGAAAACACGACCGACCCAGGAACGGACCATGCTCACACCCCCCCATGTTGATTGTAATGACTTCAGTGTGCACGCTCTTGCGCACCCCAGCAAGCACAAACAACCCGGGCACACGCCCCGACGGGAGGCCACGCTCCCCGGCTCTCCGGCCCCCATGCGCCGGGAAAGCGCCCCGGTGACAGGCCCCTGTTCCGGTGCAACGTGCTTGCATACAACACAAAAGCGATGAAAAATGCCCCCGCAACCGCACTCGAGAAACCGACCTGCGAGGCCCGTCCATGCCGTTCCATGCCCTGATGAAGGCCTTTTTCACCATCGCGCTCTATCTTGCGTGCGCACTCATCCTGTTCGAGGAATCCCTGACCTTCGGGGTGTCTGACCGGATGCGGGCCTTCTCTCCGTCGCCGGTCTATCTGTCGGTGGGCGTGCCCGCGCTGGTCTGCGGGGTTCTGACGGCCTTTGCCTCGCCGCGCCACACCGAATTTTCCTTTGTGGTCCACTCGGCACTCCTGGGGGCGGGGAGCTATGTTGCCTTCCTCCTGGCCTTCGTCGGCCTTCGCGGCGCGGGGATGCTGGCTCTCACCCACGGCGACTCCGCGGGCGGGCTCATCACCACGTCCCTGGGCCAGACCGTGAACTCCGTCGCGTTCGGGATCACCTTCGGGCTTGCCGCCGCGCTCCCGGCCCTGCTGATCCGCCCCCGGCGAGCCGACATCGGAGACGGGGAGCTCTTCTTTTTCGCCGGGCGCCTGGCCACGGTCCTGGTCACCGCAGCGGCCACCGCCATCGTGGGCCTGATGGTGGGAGGCCGCCTGATCCCGCACCTCAAGGTGTTTTAGTCCGGGACAAAACCCGCCGCCTGGTCTAAACAGACAGCGCTTCACCACACCAACGGAGGGGAAAGAGAATGGCGGATCGCCTTCAGGATCGTCTGTGTCTGATCACCGGCGCGAGCCGCGGCATCGGACGCGCCGTGGCCAAAAAGTTTGCGGCGGAGGGCGCGCACGTGATCGCGCTGGCCCGGACGGAAGGAGCGCTGGTCGAGCTGGACGACGAAATTCGCGAGGCCGGGGGAAAGCCCGCCACGCTCATCGTCGAGGACATCACCGACTCGGACAAGGTCGACCAGATCGGCGCCGCCCTGTTCGAGCGCTTCGGACGCCTGGACGTCCTGGTGTCCTGCGCCGGGATCATCGGATCGCTGACGCCGGTCAACATGATCAAGCCGAAGGACTGGGATGCGGTCCTCAAGACAAACCTGACGGCCCAGTACCGCCTGATCCGCTCGTTCGACCCGCTGCTGCGGGCCTCCAGCGCCGGGCGCGCCATCTTCCCGACGTCCCGCTACGCCACGGGCTTCAAGCCCTACTGGGCGGCCTACGCGGTGGCCCAGGCCGGACTGGAAACCATGGTCCGCATGTGGGCCCACGAGGTGCACAACGTCTCGCCCCTGCGGGTCAACCTGATCGACCCGGGCCCGGTGGACACGAACCTGCGGGCCAAGGCCTTCCCCGGAGAGGACGAAACCCGTCACCCCTCGCCGGACCAGGTCGCCGAGGCCTTTCTTGATCTTGCCGTCCCCGAATTTACAGAATACGCTCAGACTATCCGGTTCGCAGACCGAAACGGCTGACGAGAGAGCCGGCCCCCCGGGGCCGGCCTTCCCTTCGGGCAGACCGCCGCAGGAGAAACCGGCAACAGGATCCATAGTCGGGACAACTTCGGTGCTCTTTCTCGGTGCGGGCCTCTGTCTGCTGACAGTCGTCCTTTCCACGTTCGCACTGGCCGCCGGTGCTCATGTTCTGGTCACCTGGCTTTCGGGCGGGGCCTTCCTCGTGTACCTGGGGCTCATGTTCCCGCGGGTATCCCGGACGACCCGTGTCCTTCTTCTCATTGCCACCCTTCTGGGCATCGTGGGCTTTGCCACCGGAGGCATGACCACCTCCGCCTTCCGCGAGGCTCTGGGCACCTCGGCCTTCATGGGGGCCCTGTTCACCTGCTTTGGCACCCTGCGCGATGCGGCGTCCTCGTCGCTTCTGATGCAGCGGGCGGGCACGTTCCTGGCCAGCCGCCCCCCCGGGCAGCGCTACGGCGCCCTGTCCGCCGGATCCCACCTGTTCGGCCTGATCCTGAACTTCAGCACGATCTCCCTTCTCGGCACCCTGGTCCACGAGGGAACCCGGGCCGCCGACGGAGACCCCAACGATGAGAGAACCCGCAAGGCCGCCTTCCTGCGCCGCCACATGGCCCAGGCCATTCACCGGGGCTTCTCGACCACCACCATCTGGTGCCCCCTGACCATCTGCATCGCGGTCATTTTCACGGCCCTCCCGGAAACCACCTGGGTGCGGACCCTGCCCTGGCTTCTGGGGGTGACCGCGACCTTCCTTCTGTCGGGCTGGCTCCTGGACCGCCTGTCCCACCGCACACCGGCCGGGGCCAACGGCAGCGGCAGCGGGACTGGCGCCAGCAATGGCAATGGCAATGTCAGCGGCCTCGATACGGGCACCCCGGGCGAGACCCCGGGCTCCTGGTGGCTTCTTCTGGCGATCGTGGGGCTGGTGGTTGTGATCTTCAGCTCCGGCTGGTTCGTCGAGGAGATGCTCGACGTGCGCCTGGTTCTGGGCGTGATGATTGTCTGCCCGTTCTTTGCGCTGGGGTGGATCCTGATCCAGGGAGTGCCCGCCCGCGGCCTGAGCGGGGCCCTGAGCGAGACCGGGCGCCGGGCCGAGCATCACCTGCGCAACGCGTTCCCCAAGTACGCCAACGAGCTGGGCATCATCGGCGGCTCGACCCTGATCGCCCTGGTCACGGCCGCCGCCCTGCCCGACACCTGGGTTCCGGCGGTCATCCACTGGCTGGACCTGCCCCCGTGGGTGCTGATTGCCGCCGTCCCCTGGCTGGCGATCCTGCTGGGGCAGGTGGGCATGAGCCCGCTGCTGTCCGTGGCGCTGATTGCCTCCACCATGCCGACCCCGGCGCACCTGGGGCTCAACCCGGAAACCATGGCCGTGGCCTATGCGGGGGCCTGGTCCCTGGTCACATCCACGTCGCCCTATACCGCGGCCCTGCTGCTGTCCTCGGGCCTGGCCTCGACCCGCTCGACAACGGTGACCCCGTTCCAGTTCGGCCCGATTGCGAACGGCCCCTACACCCTTGTGAACCTGCTGGCCCTGGACGGACTGATTGCGTTCATGGAGCTGTCCGGCGTGCTCTCCGGCGCCCCCGCAGCCTGAGAGGCCGGGCTCTCCCGCACCGGGATCGCGCACGCCGAAACGGGGGCAGGGGCGACCACGAAACGCCCCCGGAAGGGAACGCCCGAACCCGGCACATCCCTCCGCACCGGGACCGCACCCGCCCGAAGCGCGGTGAGAGGCGCGCCCCGACGGCCCCGGCCGCGTCCGCCCGCACCCGACGCTGCCCGTCCCGGACCCGGGCACCCGACAGCGGATCGGTGAGCCGCTCCGAGCGCCCGGGGACGCTACCCCTTGCAGACCATGGCCACCGAACGGGCACCCCCGCACCCCTCCCCGGGTGCGGTGTGGGGCGGCGTCCTGCTCGCGTCGGGCTTGACCCCGGCGCGGCATTCGTGAAAAATCCCTTGTTTGCTGAAATTGTCCTCGAATCCTGTGGGTTTTCGGGGCCGTGTGTGGCCAAACCCGGCCCCTGCGCCACCACCCGGTGCAGGCTCGCACGACCGGATCCGTGACATCCCGAACTGCGGCCCCCGTTGTCCTGGCCACCGGGGACTGGAGACGGGTCACCGGGCACCGGAGACGGGTCACCGGGGACAAGCACCGGGCCCTGCGCACCGGCCACGACGACGGATCCGCGGGCGCTTTGGGGCCCCGGAATCACGAGACCCGACGGCCGGCCCCGGGACAGATAGCCCTTCGTGTGCGCCTCGCCCGCCCCTGCGACGGGCCGCCCGTGGCGCCCCTTCGGACCGCGCCGTGCGGGATCTCCGCCACCGCATCCCCGGGACCCGCCCCGGGCCGCACCGCCAACCGCCCCTCCGGCTCCCGTCTGCGGACCGGACCCGATATGAAAGGCCACCATGAGACCGCTTCGTGTGTTCCTGATCCGCATGGGTGTCTTCCTGGTCGCCGTCGGAGCCCTGGGCGGCGCCCTGGCCCCCATGATGGCCGGTTTCTTCATGGCCAACCCGGCGCTGAACGGTGTGATCCTGGGCGTGGGCCTGGTGGGCGTTCTCCTGAGCTTCCGCAACGCCCTGTCCCTGCGCCCGGACATGCGCTGGCTCGAGGACTTCACCACCGGAGACGCGCCCCCCTCGCAGGCCCCGCGCCTTCTTGCGCCGGTGGCCCAGGCGTTCTCGGGGCGCCGGAGCGTGGGCTTTTCGGCCATCTCGACCCGCACCCTTCTGGACGGCATCTCCTCCCGGCTGGACGAGAACCGGGAAACCGCCCGCTACTTCGTGGGGCTGACCATCTTCCTGGGACTGCTGGGAACCTTCTGGGGGCTCCTGAGCACGGTCAGCGCCATCGCCCAGGTGATCGGCGACCTGACCCTGACCTCGGACGACCTGAGCGTGGTGTTCGCCGACCTGCAAAGCGGCCTCGAGGCCCCCCTGTCCGGCATGGGCACGGCGTTCTCGTCCTCCCTGTTCGGGCTGTCGTGCTCGCTGGTGCTGGGGTTCCTGGACCTCCAGGCGGGGCAGGCCCAGAACAACTTCTACAACGGCCTGGAAGACTGGCTGTCGCGCCAGACCCGGTTCAGCGCCCCCGGCGGCTCCCTGGAGGAGGGCAGCCCGTCCCTGCCCGCCTACACCCAGGCCCTGCTGGAGAAAACCGCCGACAGCCTGGACGAACTGAGCCACACCCTGGCGCGCTCGGAGGAGACGACCATCTCCACCAACACCCAGATCCGCACCCTGAGCGAAACCATGGTCATCCTGACGGACCAGATGCGCACCGAGCAGGCCGTCCTGCTGAAGCTGGCCCAGACCCAGGCGGACCTGCGGCCCCTTCTGAAACAGCTCTCGGCCCTGCTGGACCATATGGCGGCGCCCCAGGCTCCCGCCGCGGGCTCGCTCGGCGCCGGAGACCAGGTCGCGACCCACATCCGGAACATGGACTCGGCCCTGAGCTACATCGCAAACCAGGCCGCCAGCGGGCGCGAGGCCATCATCAAGGAGATGCGCAGCGAGATCCGGATGCTCGCCCGGACCCTGACCAGCCCGATGCCCGGCCAGAGCCAGGGGCAAACCCAGGGCCTGATCCCGGGCCAGGGGCCGGGTCCGACCCTGAGCGCAGCCCAGACCCCCGACCCGGGCCCGGGACCGTCCGCCCCGGACCACAGCGGCTAGCGGGCCCGCGCCATGTCCCGACACCGCCGCCAGCGCTTCCAGAGCGTGGACATCTGGCCCGCCTTTGTGGATGTCCTCTCCACGCTTCTGATCATCACGATCTTTGCGCTTCTGGTGTTCATCCTGTCCCAGTTTGTGCTGGGCCGGACCCTGTCCTCCCGGGACGAGACCATCGAGAAGCTGAACGCCCGCACCCAGCAGCTGAGCGAGCTTCTGGCCCTCGAGCAGGCGGAGAAGTCGCGTCTGGAGCTGTCCCTGGCCACGCTGGAGGGCTCCCTGACCCAGGCCCGCGACGAGGCGGAGGCGGGCGCCGAGGCAAGGGCCAAAGTGCCGGAACTGTCGCTCCAGATCGAGCAGCTGACCCGCCAGCTGGCCGCGCTCCAGGAAGCCCTGGAGGCGTCCGAGACCCGCTCCCGGGAGCAGGAGGTCGCCATCGAGGTCTTCCGCGCCCAGCTCAACGCGGCCCTGGCCGAGAAGGTCCAGGAACTGCGGGCCTACCGCTCCGAGTTCTTCGGGCGCCTTCGGGCCCTTCTCGGGGAGCGCGACGATATCCGCGTCGTGGGGGACCGCTTTGTCTTCCAGTCCGAGGTGCTGTTCCCCACCGGCTCCGCCACCCTGGAGCCCGAGGGCGAGGCAACCCTGGGCGCCATCGCCGAAACGCTTCTGGCCCTGTCCGCCGAGATCCCGAAGGATCTGGACTGGATCCTCCGGGTGGACGGGCACACGGACAAGCGCCCCATCAGCACCGCCCAGTTCCACTCGAACTGGGAGCTGTCCAGCGCGCGGGCCATCTCCGTCGTCAACTTCCTGATTGACCGGGGCGTGCCCGCCGAGCGCCTGGTGGCGGCGGGCTTCGGCTCGGGCCACCCCCTGGACACCGGCGACACGGACGAGGCCCTGACCCGCAACCGCCGCATCGAGCTGAAGCTGGACCAGCGATAGGCCCGGCGGCCACGGGGCAGCGGCGTTGGGGGCGCGAACCGGTGTGATAACCGGATGGGGTGGCATGGGGGTAACCGGGGCCGGAGTGGAGCGGCCGTGGAGCGGCCGTGGCACCGCCGCCCCCCACGCCCGGGGCACCAAACAGAACCCGGGGGAAGCGGGGGGGGATAGAGGCCTCCCGCGCTGACCCGTGGAGAACCGCCCGGCGGACACGGCAACAGTCCCCGGCGCCCGTGCCCATCGCCCGGCGCAGGCCTATTGCCCAGCGGAGGCCGCCCGCACCGCCCCCCTGCCGCCCGCACTGCCCGCCCGCCCGCGGCGCCGCCGCCACCACCTCCACAACCCCTGCGCACAAAGCGCCGGCATCCCAACGTTTGCGCCGTCCGCATCCCCGAACCGGACGGCCCCCGAACCTCAGACGACAGTTGACAATACCGGGCCTGTTGAGGATAAATCGCTCTCTTTACGGGGCTGGCCATTGGGCCAGCGCCCTTTTTCGCGTTTCCGCAAACCCGGAACGCTCCCGTTCCCTGTCCAGAAAAAGGGACACACCATGTCGACTGATCAGGCTCTGATGCCCTCCTACTCCCGCCTCGACCTTTCATTCGAAAGGGGCGAAGGAGCATGGCTCTTCGCCTCGGACGGCCGACGTTTCCTGGATTTCGCCACCGGCATCGCCGTGGTGGGCCTGGGGCACTCGCACCCGCGCATCGTCCAGGCCCTGAAGGACCAGGCGGAGAAACTCTGGCACTGCTCGAACCTGTACCGCATTCCGGGGCAGGAGCGGCTTGCCGAGCAGCTGTGCGCCGCATCCTTTGCGGACTGCGTGATTTTCGTCAACTCGGGCGCCGAGGCGAACGAGGCCGCCCTGAAGCTGGCCCGGCGCTACCAGTACCTGAAGCACGGCGGCCCGAAGCGCTGGCGGGTGATCGCGGCGAAGAACGCGTTCCACGGCCGGACCATGGCCACTCTGGCGGCCGGCGGCCAGGAGCGGCACCTTGAGGGCTTCCAGCCCGCGACCGAGGGCTTCGACCACGTGCCCTACGGCGACCTGGAGGCCGCCCGGGCTGCGGTGACCCCCGAGACCGGCGCCATCATTGTCGAGCCGATCCAGGGCGAGGGCGGACTGACCCCGGCCCCGGAAGGCTACCTGAAGGGCCTTCGGGAGCTTGCGGACCGGGAGGGGCTTCTCCTGATTTTCGACGAGGTCCAGACGGGAATGGGCCGCACGGGCCGCCTGTTCGCCCACGAGCACGACGGCGTGACCCCGCACATCCTGTCCACCGCCAAGGGGATCGGCAACGGCTTCCCGCTTGGGGCCTGCCTGGCCACCCGCGAGGTGGGCGCGGCCTTCACGCCGGGCTCCCACGGCTCGACCTACGGCGGGAACCCGCTGGCCATGGCTGTGGGCTCCGCCGTCATCGAGGAACTGACCTCGGACGGCTTCCTGGAGAACGTACGCCACTCGAGCGAGATCCTCCGGGAGGGCGTCGAGCGCCTGATTGCAGACCGCCCGAACGGCGCCATCGAGGGCGTCCGGGGCCGGGGTCTGATGCTGGGGCTTGTGTGCCGCACGCCGAACACGGACGTCCTGACCGCCCTGCGCAACGCGGGACTTCTGACCGTCCAGGCCGGTGGCAATGTGGTGCGGCTTCTGCCGCCCCTGACCATCGGACGCCTGGAAATCGACGCCGCCCTCGAGATGATCGGGACGGCTCTGGATTCTCTGGAAGGGGAGACCCCCTGATATGACCACCTCGAGCGCCCCGCGCCACTTTCTTGACCTCCGGGATTTTGATTCGGTCACCCTTCGCGCCCTGATCAGCCAGGCCGTGGGGCTCAAGGCGGATCACCGATCCCGCCTGGAACAGGACATCCGGGCGCTCCGGGGCCGGACGCTGGCCATGATCTTTGAAAAGAACTCCACCCGGACCCGGGTGTCATTCGAGGTCGGCATGCGCCAGCTGGGCGGGGATCCGCTTGTGCTCTCCCGCGGCGACCTTCAGCTCAGCCGCGGCGAGACCATCTCCGACACGGCCCGGGTGCTGTCGCGCTACGTGGACGCCATCATGCTGCGGACCGATTCCCATGACCGCCTGCTGGAGCTGGCCCGCCACTCCAGCGTCCCGGTCATCAACGGCCTGACGGAAAAGGCCCACCCCTGCCAGGTCATGGCCGATATCATGACCTTCGAGGAGCACCGGGGCGCCATCCGCGGCCGCTCGGTCGCGTGGGTTGGCGACGGGAACAACATGGCCTACTCGTGGATCACGGCGGCCGCCCGCTTCGATTTCCGCCTGCGCCTGGCCTGCCCGACCGGCTACGCCCCGGATCCGGAGATCCTGGACTGGGCCCGCGCCAACCGGGCCGACGTCGAGGTGGTCGAGCGCCCCGAGGATGCGGTCCAGGGCGTGGACTGCGTGGTCACCGACACCTGGGTGTCCATGTCCCACGAAAACGAGGAGCGCGACCGCCGCAAGGCCGCCCTCTCGCCCTATCAGGTCACGGCGTCCCTCATGAAGCAGGCCGCGCCCGACGCGATCTTCATGCACTGCCTTCCGGCCCACCGGGGCGAGGAGGTCACCGCCGGCGTCCTGGACGGCCCCCAGTCGGTGGTCTGGGACGAGGCGGAAAACCGCCTCCACGCCCAGAAGGCCATCCTGCTGTGGTGCCTGGGCGGCTGATTTCCGGGGCTTCTTGATGCTCCGGGGCTTTGCCCCTATAGTACGGGAACAGCGAATCGACCCGTCCGGCCCTCGCGCCGGGCGGGACGACCGCCGGGGAACGGCGTCGTGACCGGGCCGGACTGTGCGCACGCGCCGTCCGTTGTGGATTTTTTCCGATACACCGACCTGTATTGTCTGTATACGCCCGGGCTCTTCCGGCCCCCGCCCGGGCCTGCACTTCTGTAAACGAGAACCGGCGTGACCAGCTTTGACAACCTGATACAGCCTTTCTTCCTGGGATCCGGCGTGCTGCGCGGAACCCTGGTGCGCGCCGGGCGCGTGACCTCCGACATCATGGGCAAGCACGACTACCCCGAGCCCGTGGGACGCCTTCTGGGCGAGTGCGTGACCCTTGCCATTGCCCTGTCCAGCTCCCTGAAGTACGAGGGCCTGTTCACCCTTCAGGTCCGGACCGAGGGCCCCGTGCGGGCTCTGGTGGTGGACGTGACCAGCGCGGGCATGGTGCGGGCCGTCGCCCGGTTCGACGAGGAGGCCATCCCCGACCTGCCGTCGTGCAGCCTCCCGGCCCTGACCGGAGAGGGCGTCCTGACCTTTACGGTGGACCAGGGGCCCGGCATGTCCCCGTACCAGGGCATTGTCAGCCTGGAGGGCGAGTCGGTTACCGAGTGCGCCCTGACCTACATCACCCGGTCCGAGCAGATCCCCACCCGCCTGATCCTCGCGTCCGCGCCGCCGGACAGCCCCTCGGGCACCTGGCGCTCGGCGGCCCTTCTGCTCCAGAGAATGCCCCCCGCGACGGGCACCTGGGAGCCGGAGTGGGATGACAGCTGGGAAACCGCCAGCATCCTGATGGACACCCTGACCGAGAAAGAGCTGACGGACCTGTCCCTGGACCCCCGCGTTCTCCTGTACCGCCTGTTCCACGCCGAGGATCTGCACCCCGGCGCCACCCGGCCCGTGTTCTACGGCTGCCGCTGCTCGACCGAAAAGGTCATGCGCACCCTGGCGGCCCTGGGCGAGGAGGACCGGAACGCCCTTCGGGATCTGGGGGTTATCGATGTGGTCTGCGAGTTCTGCCAGACCCATCACGCCATTTCCCACGAGCAGCTTGAATCCTGGCTTGCCTCCCTGGAAACCTGAAACCCCGAGCTCCGCCATGACGGGATTGCACCCATGTCTCTGACTCGCAGGCGTTTTCTTACCGCTGGCTCCCTTGTCCTTGCGGGGCTGACGGCCAGCGCCTGCACGCCCGCGCCCCGGAGCGAGCCGCTGCAAACGTCCATCGCGCTGCCCCGCACCCCCCGGCTGGTCCTGCGGGTCGAGGCCCTGGAGATCCGGGAGGACTGGCAGTCCCCGCGCTCGGGCGCCAACGTCGAGTACCTGATGCCCGTGTCTCCGGTGACCGCCCTGAAGCGCTGGTCCGCCGAGCGCCTGGGCGTCACCGGCGAGCGCGGCGCCATTGCGCGGCTGATCGTCCTGGACGGCGCCGTGACGGAAAAACCGCTCTCGACCCAGTCCGGGTTCAGCGGCCTGTTCCGAACCGAGCCCTCGGAGCGCTATGACGGCACCCTGGATGCCCTGCTCGAGATCGTGGACACGGAAACCCACGTGGTCGCAGCCCAGGCCAGCGCCCGGGTCACCGCGTTCCGATCCCTGTCCGAGAAGGCCTCCCTCGACGACCGGGACGGAGTCTGGATGGACCTGGTGTCCGCCATGATCACGGATTTCGACAAGGCGTTCGAGAGCGCGGCCCACACCTGGCTGGAGCGGTACCTGGTCTCACCGGGCGGAGCCGGCTCCCGGCGCTAGCCCCGCGCCGGCTCCCGGCGCTAGCCCCGGGTCGCACTCCGGCCAAAACGGCGCCCGCCCCCCGCAAACACACGGGGCGCGCCGTTCGTCTCTCTTGCCAAAACCGGGCGAAGAGTGTAAAGACGCCCCTTCATTCCTGCCCGCGCCGCGGGCGGGCTGTTCGGTGCCGGCACCCCTGGAGGCCGGACCGGCTGTAGAGATTCTCCATTGAAAAGAGAGACGAACGATGACCGACAACGCATCCCTTTCCCTCAAGGGTCGTGACCGGGCAGGTAAGGGGGCAGCCCGCGCCACACGTAGAGAAGGCCTGGTTCCGGGCGTGATCTACGGTGGCCGCAAGGCTCCCTCGCTGGTCGCACTTGATCCGCGTATCGTGATGGCCGAAATCCGGAAGCCTGGCTTCTCGACCCGTATCTTCAAGGTCGACATCGACGGCAAGGCCGCCGGGAACGTCATGTTCCACGCGCTGCAGTGGCACCCGGTGACCGATGCGCCGACCCACGTGGACTTCCTGCGCATTGACAAGGACACCGAGGTGACCGTCGGTATCCCGGTCCACTTCCTGAACGAAGAGGCCTCCCCGGGCATCAAGCGCGGCGGCGTGCTGAACGTGGTCCGCCACGAGATCGAGGTCATCGGCAAGCCCGCCGACCTGCCCCAGTCCTTCGAGCTGGACCTGACCGGCGCGGAAATCGGCCAGACGTTCCACGTCAGCGCCATTGCGATCCCGTCGAACCTGCGCCTGACCATCACGGACCGTGACTTCACGATCTGCTCGATCGCCGCTCCGTCGGTGATGGCCGAGGCCGAGACCGAGGGCGAGGCGACCGAGGGCTGACGCGCCCCCGGGTTTCGTCCCTTCCATGACCCGTCCGTCCCCCGCCCGTCCGGGCCGGGGCCGGGCGGGCCCAGGACCCTGCAACAATGAAACTACTGGTCGGTCTCGGCAACCCGGGCTCCCAATACGAGGGCAACCGTCACAACGTCGGATTCATGGCGCTGGAGGCCCTTGCCTCGGCCTATGGGATCGGACCGTTCCGGAGCCGCTTCCAGGGAGACTTCGCCGACGGACGGATCGGAAACGAACGCGTCCTCATGCTCATGCCCGGAACCTACATGAACCGCTCCGGGCAGTCGGTGGGCGAGGCCGCGCGCTTCTACAAAATTCCTCCCTCGGATATCATCGTGTTCCACGACGACCTGGACCTGGCCTTCGCCCGCGTGCGGGTCAAGCAGGGCGGCGGACACGGCGGACACAACGGCCTGCGCGACCTGGACGCCCACATTGGCGCCGACTACTGGCGCGTTCGCCTGGGCATCGGCCACCCGGGGGACAAGGCGCGGGTCCACGGACACGTGCTCTCCGACTTCTCGAAGGCCGAGCGCGCGGAGATCGACACCCTTCTGGGCGGCCTTGCGAAGGCGTTCCCGCTGATGCTGGCGGGGGATGCCTCGGGCATGACAAGCCGCCTTGCGGTCCTGACCAAACCGCCCCGGAAGCCGGGTGCGGCAAAGACCGGAACACCGGACCCCGCTGGTCCGGACACCGCCCGAACCAAAGACCCGGCCGGAGACGGCCCCCGGTCCCGCCCCGCCCCGCCGTCCGCTCCCTTGGGACCGGATGCGCCTGCGGACACGGGACTGGCCCAGGCTCTCATGCGGGCCCTTCTGAAACGCGGCGACCGCTAGGCCGGCTCGTACACTTTTGACTTACTGACCAGGGGACATTCGGAAAACATGGGGTTTCAATGCGGCATCGTCGGACTGCCCAACGTGGGCAAGTCCACACTTTTCAACGCGCTGACCTCGACGGCGCAGGCGCAGGCGGCGAACTTCCCGTTCTGCACCATCGAGCCGAACGTGGGCCGCGTGGCGGTGCCGGATCCCCGGCTTGAACCGCTTTCAAAAGCGGCCAAGAGCGCCAAGATCCTCCCGACCCAGCTGGAGTTCGTGGATATTGCGGGCCTGGTGCGCGGCGCCTCGAAGGGCGAGGGCCTGGGCAACCAGTTCCTGGCCAACATCCGCGAGGTGGACGCGATCATCCACGTCCTGCGCTGCTTCGAGGACGACGACATCACCCACGTGGACGGCGGCGTGGACCCGGTCCGGGACGCCGAGACCGTGGAAACCGAGCTGATGCTCGCGGATCTCGAGAGCCTGGAAAAGCGCTACACCAACCTGTCCAAGCGGGCCAAGGGCGGCGACGCCGAGTCCAAGGCCATGGTTGCGGTGATCGAGCCCGTCCTTGAGGCCCTGCGTGACGGCAAGCCCGCCCGCGTGGCCCGTCCCGGCGACGCCGAGCAGCTGCGCCTGTTCCGGATGCTCCAGCTTCTGACGGCCAAGCCCGTCCTGTACGTGTGCAACGTCGAGGAGGCCGCCGCTGCCGAGGGCAACGCCTGGTCCCGCAAGGTGGCCGAGAAGGCCGCCGCCGAGGGCGCCACATCCGTGGTCATCAGCGCGGCCATCGAGGCCGAGGTGGCCCAGCTGGGCTCGGACGAGGAAAAGACCGAGTTCCTGGAAGCCCTGGGCCTGGCCGAAACCGGGCTGACCCGCATCATCCGTGCGGGGTATGATCTCCTCCAGTTGATCACGTTCTTCACGTGCGGGCCGAAAGAGACCCGGGCGTGGACCGTTCCCAGGGGCTCGAAGGCGCCCCGGGCGGCCGGAGAGATCCACACCGACTTCGAGCGCGGCTTCATCCGCGCCGAGACCATCGCCTACGACGACTACCTCGCCTTCGGGGGCGAGACCGGAGCCCGCGAGGCCGGGAAAATGCGGTCCGAGGGCAAGGAGTATGTCGTCCAGGACGGAGACGTCTTCCTGTTCCGCTTCAATGTCTGACACCAGGGGTGCCAAGATGAGTGCTGTCAAAAAAGTTGTTCTTGCGTATTCGGGCGGTCTGGATACGTCGATCATTCTCAAGTGGCTGAGGGACACCTACGACTGCGAGGTCGTGACCTTCACCGCCGACCTCGGCCAGGGCGAGGAGCTGGAGCCCGCCCGCAAGAAGGCCGAGATGATGGGCATCCGCGAAATCTACATCGAGGATCTCCGCGAGGAGTTCGTCCGGGATTTCGTGTTCCCCATGTTCCGCGCGAACACCCTCTACGAGAACCAGTACCTGCTGGGCACCTCGATCGCCCGCCCGCTGATCGCCAAGCGCCTGGTCGAGATCGCCCGGGAGACCGGCGCCGACGCCATCTCCCACGGCGCCACCGGCAAGGGCAACGACCAGGTCCGTTTCGAGCTCACGGCCTACGCCCTGAACCCGGCTATCAAGGTCATCGCGCCCTGGCGTGAGTGGGATCTGAACTCCCGCAAGAAGCTGATCGAGTACGCCCAGGCGCACCAGATCCCCGTGCCGAAGGACAAGCACGGCGAGGCCCCCTACTCCATGGACGCGAACCTGCTGCACATCTCCTACGAGGGCAAGGTTCTGGAGGATCCCTGGCAGGGCCCGCCCGAGGACATGTTCCGCCGCTCGGTGTCCCCGGAGGCCGCCCCCGACCAGCCCGAGATCATCGAGATCGATTTCGAGAAGGGTGACCCGGTGGCCGTCAACGGCGAGCGCCTCTCCCCCGCCCGCCTGCTGGAGCGCCTGAACGAGATCGGCGGACGCCACGGCATCGGCCGTCTGGACCTGGTGGAAAACCGCTTCGTCGGCATGAAGAGCCGCGGCGTCTACGAGACCCCGGGTGGCACCATCATGCTCCACGCCCACCGCGCTGTGGAGAGCCTGACCCTCGACCGCGAGGCCATGGCCCTGCGCGACGACCTGATGCCCCGCTACGCCCGCCTGATCTACAACGGCTTCTGGTACGCCCCGGAACGCGAGATGCTCCAGGCCCTGATCGACAAGAGCCAGGAGAACGTCACCGGCACCGCGCGCCTGAAGCTGTACCGCGGCAACGTGATCACCGAGGGCCGCAAGGCGCAGCGCTCGCTCTACAACATGGACTTCGTCACCTTCGAGGAGGACGACGTCTACAACCAGCAGGACGCCGAGGGCTTCATCAAGCTGAACGCTCTGCGTCTGCGTCTGGGCGCCATGGCGCGGGGCGACTGAGCATGACGGCCCGGGTCCGGAAAGCCCTTGTTGCGGCAGCAGCGGTTCTGGCTCTGGCAGGGTGCACGGCGACCCGTGTGCCCTACCGGGCCGACTGGGCTCCCTCGGACCCGTGGCTGGACGGCCCCCCGGGCCCCATGCAGACCATCGACAAAAACCTGTCCCGGCTTCTTCTGGCCGTGCCTCCGGAACTGGACGAGGGCCTGGGCTACCGCCCGGCTCCCGCCCGGGAGGTCTATGTCCAGAAGCTCCGGGGCGGGGCAATCCTCTATTCGCGCTATGTGGCCCCGGCCTACCTGGCCGCGTCCGAGGATCCGGCCCGCCTGGTGCGGACCCTCTACGGCCCCTCCCTGGCCCAGCGCACCGGCGCCGAATACGTGGACTTCTCGGTGATCGAACTCCCCTACGGCAACGCCTGGCTGGCCGAGGCCCGGGGCCCCTCGGGAGTGGACTGCGTCGCCTTCGTCTCGCCCCTGCGGGTGGGGCGCGAGGCCCCCGCCGGCGCCAGCGACGCCCTGCTGCGGGGCTCCCTGTGCGACACACCGGATCCGCAGGCCGACCTGATTTCCATTCTGCGCTCACTGGTTCTGCGCGAGTAGGGGCACGACCATGAGCACCCGGCGGCCTGCACGCATGGGCACAGCGATCCCGATGGACACAGCGATCCCGGACCCCTCCCCGAACCCGCACCCGCACCGGCGCGGGCACCGGACAGCTCCGATCCCGGCACCCGGTGTCGGCTCCGGGACACGCCCGCGGCTGCGGCCCGCCCCCTCCCGCTCTTTTCAGGCAAGGACAGCCCGATGAACACCCCGTGGCTCACGATCATTGGTATTGGGGAAGACGGCCTGGACGGCCTGGGCCACGAGGCCCGCGCCGCCGTGGACAGTGCCACCGTCCTGATGGGCGGGCGCCGCCACCTGGCCATGGTCCCCGAGCGCCCGGGGGTGGAGCGCCTGTTCTGGGCCATGCCCTTTTCCGATTCCTACGCGGCCCTGGATGCCCGGCGCGGCACCCCCGTGTGCCTGCTGACCAGCGCCGACCCCATGCTTTTCGGCGCCGGGGCCACCCTGTCGCGCCGCTACAGCGCCGGGGAAATGCGGGTGCTGCCCCAGGCCTCGTCCTTCTCGCTGGCGGCGGGCCGGATGGGCTGGGCGCTCCAGGACACGGCGTGCCTGACGGTCCACGGCCGCCCGGTGGAGAACATCCTGCCCTGGTTCACCGAGGGCGCCCGGCTCCTGGTGCTGTCCGAAAACGCGGGAAGCCCCGCCACCATCGCCAGGCTCCTGTGCCACTGCGGCTTTGCCGAGAGCCGCCTGACGGTGCTCGAGCACATGGGCGGCGAGCGGGAGAACCGCCTCGAGGGCCGCGCCGGAACCTGGAACGCGGCCCCCGGGGCCGACCTGAACGTGCTGGCCATTGCCGTGTCCTCCGGCGCTCCGGACGGAGTCGTGGGCGCCGGGCTCTCCCGGATGCCCGGCCTGCCGGACGACGCCTTCCAGCACGACGGACAGCTGACCAAGCAGGACGTGCGGGCCATGGTCCTGGGCCGTCTTGCCCCCCGTCCCGGCGAGCTTCTGTGGGACGTGGGCGCGGGCAGCGGCTCGGTGGGGATCGAGTGGATGCGCTGCCATCCCGCCTGCCGCGCCATCGCCGTCGAGGCCCGGGACGAGCGCCGGGCCAACATCGACGCCAACCGACGAGCCCTGGGCGTTCCCGCCCTGGAGATCGCAGCCGGATCCGCGCCTGCAGCCCTGAAAAACCTTCCGCCCCCGGACGCCGTGTTTATCGGCGGCGGCCTGACGGGGCCGGGGGTTTTTGAGACGTGCTGGGACGCGCTGAAACCCGGCGGGCGGCTGGTGGCCACCGCCGTCACCCTCCAGACCGAGGCGCGGGTTCTGGCCCTGAAGGACAGCCACGGCGGCTCGCTCGTGCGCATCGCCCTGGCGAGGGACGACCGGCTGGGCGGCTTCGACGTCTGGCGGGCGCCCTGCCCCCTGACCCTCTACGCCGTCCAGAAGCCCCTGGCATGACGGCCCCCGGGACGGCCGCCGCCGTGGTCCCGCCCGCGCCACGCCCGTGCGGCCATCCCATCCGTTTCCCCGCCGCGCCCGGTGCCCCCGGACGCGGGCACCGCGACGGATCCGCCCCCGCAGGCTCCTCCCGCCTGCGCTGCGCGACCTCCGCCCCGTAATTCCCCTGCCTCGAAAGCACGCCCCATGATCCCGCCCCTTGCCCCCTTCCCCGACACGCCCTGGCCCCGCCGTCTCACAGGAGCCGGGCACGCGAAATGCCTGATGCTCCAGGGAACGGCCTCGGACGTGGGCAAGAGCATGCTGGTGGCGGGCCTGTGCCGGGCCTACACCCGGCGGGGCCTGAGGGTCCGCCCCTTCAAGGCCCAGAACATGAGCAACAACGCCGCCCTGGCCCTGGACGTGGAGCCCCTTCCCGGCGATCCCGCCGGTGTGCCCCTTCAGGGCGAGATCGGGCGGGCCCAGGCGCTTCAGGCGCGGGCCTGCAAGGTGGCCCCGTCCATTCACATGAACCCGGTGCTGCTGAAGCCCCAGACCGAGGTGGGCTCGCAGGTGGTTCTTCGGGGCCGCGTGCTGGGCGCCTGCCCGGCGCGGGAGTACCACAAGATGCGCCGCACCCTGATGACCCCCATCCTCGAGAGCCTCTACCACCTGTCCGATGAGGCGGACCTGGTCCTGGTGGAGGGCGCAGGCTCGGGGGCGGAGGCCTATCTGCGCGCCTCGGACATCACCAACATGCGCCTGGCCGAGGCCGCCGACCTGCCGGTGATCCTGGTCTCGGATATCGACCGGGGCGGCACCACGGCGGCCCTGATCGGCTCCCACGCGCTTCTGGACGACGCGGACCGCGCCCGGGTCCGGGGCTATCTGATCAACAAGTTCCGCGGGGACTGGTCCATCTTCCAGCCCGCCTGCGACACCATCACCGAGCGCACCGGCTGGCCCCTCCTGGGCTGGCTGCGCTGGTTCCCCGACGCCACCCGCCTGCCCGCCGAGGACACCCTGGCCCTGGAGCGCCCGACCGAGTCCGGCGGCTCGGGGCTTGTGATCTCGGTGCCGCGCCTGCCCCGGGTGGCCAACTTCGACGACCTGGATCCCCTGTCCGCCGAGCCCTCGGTCCGGCTGCGCTGGATCCAGCCCGGCATGCCCATCCCCGCGGACACGGATGTGATCATCCTGCCCGGATCCCAGTCCACCCGGGCCGACCTGGAAGCCCTGCGCCAGGAAGGCTGGGACATCGATATCCTGGCCCACGTGCGCCGGGGCGGCCGGGTGGTGGGGCTGTCCGGCGGCTTCCACATGCTGGGAACCGTTGTCCGGGATCCGCACGGCGTGGAGGGCCCCGCCGGGGAGACCCGGGGCCTTGGCCTTCTGGACATCGAGACCCTGATCACCCCGGACCGGACCCTGACAGAGTGCGACAGCCCCGACCGGACCACCGGCGTGCGGGTCACCGGCTTCGAGACCCGCAGCGGCCAGGTCACAGGCCCGGGACTGGAGCGCCCCTGGTTTGTCTTCGACGACCGCACCGAGGGCGCGGTGTCCGCCACCGGGCGGGTTCAGGGCTCGGGCCTGCACCGTCTGTTCTGCTCGGACGTGTTCCGCACCCACTGGCTGGCGGACACAGGAGCCGCCGTTTCTTCACTGGACTACGAGGCCCGGATCGAAGAGGCTCTCGACAGGCTGGCCGACCATATGGAGGCCGACCTCGACCTTGATGCGCTGCTGGCGCTCGCTCGATAGGATGGAACGATCCCCCATGAAAACCATTCACCTGATCGGAATCGGTGCCGGCAACCCCGAGCACCTGACGCTTGAGGCCGTGCGCGTCCTGAACACCGTGGACGTCTTCTTTCTGCTGGAGAAGGACGGCGTGGGCAAGGACGCGCTTCTCGACGTCCGGCGCAGCATCCTCGAGAAGCACGCCACCGCGAAGCCCTGGCGCGTCGTGACCAGCTCCACCCCCGCCCGGGACCGGGAGGCCGCCAACTACGAGGCCGCCGTCAAGGACTGGCGGGACAAGCGCTCGGAGGGCATCCACGCCATGATCGCCAACGAGATGGCGGACGGCGAGATTGGCGCGTTCCTCGTCTGGGGCGACCCGAACCTGTATGACGGCATGATCGACTCCCTGCTGCAGATCCAGGCCGAAGACCCGAACCTGGGCATGGACTTCACCGTCATCCCCGGCATCACCTGCATTCAGGCCCTGACCGCCGCCCACCGCATCCCCCTGAACCGGATCGGCGAGTCGATCACCATCACCACCGGTCGGCTCCTGGAGGACATGGACCCGGCAGAGGTCACCAACGCGGTGGTCATGCTGGACGCCAAGCGGACCTACCGGGGCTTCGCCGAAACCGGGCACACCATCTACTGGGGCGCCTACCTGGGCACCTCGAACCAGATCCTGGCCCGGGGACCGGTCGGGGATGTGAGTGCCCAGATCGACCAGGCCTTGGACAACGGCCGCCAGCGGAACGGCTGGATCATGGACACCTATATCCTGCGCTCGAACGCCGAGCCGGGGGACAAGAAGGGCCACTAGGCCCGGAGCCGGGTCGGGCTCACGGAGAGGAACACAGACCGGGACAGGGATAAGGGGTAGGGACAGGAAAAGCGTGGGCCAAGAAAACCTTCGCCCCGCCCTTTCCCCGGCACCCGCAACCGCCGCCCGCCCCTCCCCCAGGGGCACGCGCCTGAAGTTGCCCCCCAAAGGGGACTCCGGCCCCGGTCGCCCCCAAAGCGCTCTCCCGCACGCCCCAAACCGCCCCCCGCCCCCAAAACGCGCGCCCGCCCACCCGGACAGCGCGAGGCTCCCGGTCCGGCTGTCCGGTTTTCCTTGCGCTATTCCACAAGACCTGTATAGTGCCCGGCTTCCGAAACCCTTGCCGAATCGCCACGGTGATACGGCTATGCCCCGCCGAACCGGCACTCCGCCTGTTCACCGGGGGGGAAGAGACAAGCCATAAGGGAATGAAAAATGGCCTTTTATGAATGTACTGTTATTGCGCGTCAGGATCTGAGCTCCGCCCAGATCGACGCACTCGGAGAGGAGGTCGTCTCCATCCTCGCCGAGGGAGAGGGCACGGTCACGAAGCGTGAGAACTGGGGCCTTCGCGCTCTGCTTTTCCGCATTCGCAAGAACCGCAAGGGACACTACCTGTTCTTCAACGTTGATTCCCCGGCCCCCGCGGTCCACGAGCTGGAACGCCGCCTGCGCATCAACGAAGACGTGATCCGCCACATGGTGGTCCGCGTCGACGAGCTGGAGGAGGCTCCCTCCGCCATGATGCAGAAGAACGACCGTCCGGAGCGCCCGACCCGCGGCCGCGGTGATCGTCCGGAGCGTGGTGACCGTCCGGAGCGCGGCGACCGCGCCCCGCGTGGCGAGCGCCGCAGTGCCCCGCAGGAAGAAGGAGAAGAATAATGGCCCCTCCCCGTCGCCCGTTTTTCCGTCGTCGCAAGACGTGTCCGTTTTCGGGCCCCAACGCCCCGAAGATTGACTACAAGGACATCAAGCTGCTCTCGCGCTTCATTTCCGAGCGCGGCAAGATCGTCCCGTCCCGCATCACGGCCGTCTCGGCCAAGAAGCAGCGTGAACTGGCCCTGGCCATCAAGCGCGCCCGCTTCCTGTCGCTGCTGCCGTACGTGACGAACGGCTGATCCGCCGACACCGTCCCGAAACGGACCTGCGGTCCCGGATGCCTGTGCGCTCCGGGGCCGCAGCGGCGTTCCGGGACACGGCCTTCACTGTCTGGCCCGCAACGCGAACCCTCTTTCCAGCGGAAAGACCCGTCGGCCAGCCCGGGGATGGTGCCCTGCACCGCCTCGCATCGGAGAATGAACAATGGATATTATTCTGCTTGAGCGCATCGAGAAGCTTGGCTTCATGGGCGATATCGTCAAGGTCAAGGACGGCTACGCGCGCAACTACCTTCTTCCGCAGAAGAAGGCCCTTCGCAACACCAAGGAAAACCGCGCCATTTTCGAGGCCCGCCGCGTTGAGCTGGAGGCCCTGAACCTTAAGCGCCGCGAAGAGGCCCAGGAGATCGCGAAGCGCGCCGAGGGCATGAGCATTCTCATGATCCGCCAGGCCTCCGAGGGCGGCCAGCTGTACGGCTCGGTCACGGCCCGCGACATCACCGATGCGCTGAAGAGCGAGGGCCTGACGGTCTCCCGCCAGCAGATCCAGCTGCACCACCCGATCAAGGACCTGGGCAACCACGAGATCCGCATCTCCCTCCACCCGGAAGTGGTGGTGACGGTCTCCGTCGCGATCGCGCGCACCGAGGAAGAGGCCCGCGCCCGTGCGGCCGATCTCCTGGAGAGCGCCGAGGCGGCCGAGCTCGCCGACGCCCACGAGCTGGAAGCCGAAGCCCTCATCCACGAGGACGAGGACGAGCACGCTCCGGAAGGTCTGTCCACGGACCTCTGATCCCGTTTCCCGCGGATCACAGACAAAAATTGGGGGCCGGATCCGTCCGCGCCCCCTTTTTCGTGTCCGGATGCCCGGCCGGCCGTCGCCCACGGGCACGCGGACCGTGGCCGTCGCCCACCGGGGCCTGTGGCCCCCGTGCAGGCCGGGCTCCCGCCCACAGCCCAAACCACCCGACGGCCCCACGGGACCACCCGGCGACACCGACGATACCGACGGGGCTAGCGCCCCGCCAGGAACTCCTTCAGGCCATCGGCCAGGGGGGTCTGGGCCCGCCCGTCCACCGCAATCGCCGCCGGAGACAGGCCGGGGCCGTAAATCGCCTGGTTCCAGGAATAGCGGGGCTCCACCGCCGTGCCCTCCAGGTTCAGACCGCCGTACAGGCCGGTGGACTGGGAGAAGCCATAGATGTCGGCCCCCACGTTTGTGGTGGTGGAGGCCTCGGCCCCGCCGCCGACAAACAGGAAGGTGGCCGAGGCGGTGGCCCCGCCCTTGAACTGGTCTTGCATGACCGCCCGGATCCCGGCCTCGGTCATCAGCAGGAAGACGATCTCCGCGTCCTGAATCCCCACCTGAAGGCCCAGAGACCCGGCGGTGAGGCGATAGAACGCCGGTGACGACCAGCTCCCGTCGCGAAGACGGGTCATCAGGATGCCGTTGCCCCAGGCCCCGCCCACAATGAAGCCCGCCCGGGTGAACGAGGGGACGATCAGCAGGCCCCGCGCCTTCGGCAGAAGGTCATTCAGGGATTTGGCACTGCCGCCGTCGGTCATCATGCGATAAAGGGTGGCCTCGCTGGCCAGGATCAGGGCGCGGGCATCGCGACGGGCCTCAGCATCCGTGGGCGGTGCCGTCATGTACTGCGAGCCGGACGACGTCGCGCCGGTGGTTCCGGTCCTCAGGGGCGGCTTCGCCCCTCTGGGCGCGCCGGGCGCGCCGGACGCGCCAGACGCACCGGATGCGCCATCATACGACGCTCCGCCTCCGTAGCTGTCGGATCCGCCGGCCGAATGCACCGGCGGCGGCGGCGCCACCATGGTCGGCTGGGAGAACTCGTCTCCCCAGGCCGGGGAGGTCAAATCAACAGGGCTACCGTTTGCCGCCTGCGCAAGGGTCGTCCAGCCCGCTGCCGCGACCGAAAACACGATCACGAAAACCAGGACGATGGCACGCAGGGGACCGGTAACAGGCGGGTGAACAGGGGGGCACATGGCATCAAACTCCGCTGACAGGTCCGGTTCCGGGCCCCGGATCAGCCCCCGGGACGCCAGAAAAGGGAGGCTTTGCCCTATTATGAGCCTCGGGGGTTAAGATCGGGTTATTAATCTTTGGTTGAAATCCAGGCGTTGTTATCATAACGAATGAGTTTAACTCATGTCTCCCACCCCCGCATCTCCTCAGGCCGAGGCTAAATTATGAAAAAGAGACTGCTGTGTTTTGGGTTCGGATATACGGCCCGCCATCTCGCCCGCCACCTGGACGCGGACGAGTGGGACGTGGCGGGCACGACCCGAACCGGGCTCTGGGCGGAGGGGCTGTCCCGGTACCACCCGGACGTCCGCATTCTCCGGCTGCGGGGGCACGACGACAGCTTTCTGCGGGACTTCCAGGCGGTCCTCGAGGACTGCACCCATCTCCTGGTCACCGCCCCCCCGGATGAGAACGGCGATCCGTTCCTGCGGGACTATGCGTCGGTCCTTGAGAAGGCGCCCGTGGACTGGATCGGCTACACGTCCTCCACGGGAGTCTACGGCGACACCCGGGGGGACTGGGTGGACGAGACCTCCCCCTGCCGCCCGGGCTCGGAGCGCGCGAAGCTCCGCCTCGAGGCCGAGGACGCCTGGCGCGCGTTCGGCGCCCGAACCGGCATGCCTGTGACCGTGTTCCGGCTGTCCGGGATCTACGGGCCGGGCCGGTGCACGGTGTCGGACCTCCTGCGGATCGAAAGTGCGGCCCGGGGCACGCCCCCCGTTCCGATCGCAAAGGAAGGGCACGTGTTCTCGCGCATTCATGTGGACGACATCGCCCGGGCCGTGCACGCCAGCATGGACGCGCCGGGCGCGGGCGGGCTCTACAACCTGGCGGATGACGAACCGGCTCCGCACGCGGATGTGGTCCGCTACTCTTATGAGCTTCTGGGGATGCCCGCCCCGGAGACCCTGGAGTTCGAGGACGCCTCCCGGACCATGTCGCCCATGGCCCTGTCCTTCTGGTCCGAATGCCGGCGGGTGCGCAATGACCGGATGAAATCCGACCTGGGGGCCGAGCTCCTGTATCCCAGCTACCGGGAAGGCCTGGCGGCCGTCCTGGAGGAACAGCGGCTCCCCGAAGCCGAGTGACGCGGCGCGACGCGGAGGCACACGAGCGGGCGATGTCACCGGGCCAGCGCCGGTCGATGCGGCCCCACGCGGGCGAGGACCGGACCCTGCGACCCCGCGCGGAGGCCTCTGACGGACACCGGTCCACACGACCCGACGCCGAGACGCGCCAGCGGGCACCGGATGATACCAAAGGACGCGGGATGTCACCGCGTGACGCTCTGGACGCCACAAAGGGGCGCCGGGAGCCCCGCAGCGCCAGGGATCGCGAACAGACACCCCACGCCCCAGCGAGATGCGAAGACGCGCCGACCAGCACCCCATGCCTCGGCGGGATGGGCAGACACGCAGGCGGCACCCCATGCCCCGACGGCGATGCAAGGGATCACGGGCGGGCGCCCCACGCCCGGGCGATGCGAAGGCGCCCCGACGGGTGCCACGGGGCGATACCCGGCAAGGGGGCGGAACGGCACAACGAGGGATCACGGGCGGGCACCCCCGTGAGGGCGGGTGCCACGGGGCGATACCCGGCAAGGGGGCGGAGCGGCACAACGAGGGATCACGGGCGGGCACCCCCGTGAGGGCGGGTGCCACGGGGCGGGACCGGGCAAGGCGAGGCAGTGCGGCACGACGAGGGATGACACCGGGCGGCGCCGGGCCCTACGACCCCACGCGAAGGCATCGGACGGGCCCCGGTCCATACGACCCCGTGCAAGAGCCACGCGGGCAGGCATACACACCCCCACGCACCATGACCCCACGCGGGGGGCATATGCGAGCACACTCACCCCCAGGCACCATAAACCCACGCGGCGGCATATGCGGGCACACTCACCGGCAGGCATCATGACGCGGTACAGGGGCACATGACGGGCACACTCACCGCCAGGCACCCTGGCGGCCCAGAGGCACTCCGGGCACAAAGCCCCCGACACAGCCCGACACCGGGCAAAAAAAACCCCGCTTGCAAAAATACAAGCGGGGTAAGTCGGAACAGGGAGGTTTCACGTCTGGGAGACGTAGGATACTGGAGACCAGCACCCTGGAGCCGGGCAGAAGCCCGGAACAAGATGGAAACCGCGAGGCTTCCGAAATCCTGTGAAGCGTCACCGCCTCTCTAAGAACAGTTTTACCCCTGAAAGCCCGCGAAAGCCATATATTTTATTTCATGGGAGCCATGCGTCACGCGCATGTGTGACTCGGACGGCCCACGCCCGGCGGCAGCCCCCCCTGAGCCGCATCCCCGGGGAAAAGGCGCCCCGTGGCCCCGTCCTGGCCCTGCCCCACCCCACCCGGAGGCATCCGGACACCCGCCGAACCTGCGCCCCCCTCTCCGGCCCCGGCCCGGCCGTCTTGGCCAGACATCCCGACCCCGGCCCTGGGAAGGTCAGGTTCCCAGATCCTCGGGGGCGTTCAGCCCGCAGGCCTTCAGCTCGCTGATCAGAAAGTCCCGGAACACCTCGACCCGTTTCCGGTAGCGCATTTCCTTGGTGTACAGGAAATAGAGGCTCAGGGAGGGCACGTCGAAGCCCGGCAGCGAGACGATCTCGTCGCACGGGGAGTCGCACAGGAAGTACCCCGGAAGGGCCGCAATGCCCATTCCGTTGCCCACTGCCCGATGTATGGCCAGAAGGTTGTTGATCCGCAGCGCCGGCTGACGGGGCGGGCTCTTGGGGGGGAGCCCGGCGCTCAGGAGCCAGTTCAGGTTGTCCGCCGGCGGATCGAGCTCGTTGCCATACGCCAGGATCTTGTGCCGGTCCAGATCCTCGACCCCGCGGGGGACTCCGTAGCGCTGGAGGTACTCGCGGGAGGCCAGAACCCGGTAGGGCATCCGCACCAGGTGTCGTTGGATCAGGTCCTGCTGCTCGGAGGCGATAAAGCGCACCGCCAGGTCCGCCCGACGGGTTCCCAGGTCGATGGACACATCCGTCAGGGTGACCGACAGCTCCAGCTTCGGGTAGCGGTCCGTGAGGGTTTTCAGGCGCGGCGTCAGCCAGAGGGTTCCGAACGCCAGCGAGGTGCAGATGGTGAGGGGGCCGGACACATCGTCCGCCTGCTCGTCCAGGCGGGACTCCAGCTCGGTCAGGTTGGAGACGATGGACCGGGTGGTCTCGAACAGAAGCGTCCCCTGCTCCGTCAGCACCAGGCCCCGGGGATGACGCAGGAAAAGAGGCGCACCCAGCGCCTCTTCCAGGGCCCCGATCTGGCGGGAGACCGCCGACTGGGACAGGTTCAGGAAATCCCCCGCCCGGGTGAAACTTCCCGCCTCCGCCACGGTGTGAAACACCCGCAGCTTGTCCCAGTCCATCACATCCAGTCTTTGCGGCATATCCCTCGTCCGGACGTCTTGCAGGTCGCCCCGGCCCGACCCGGGCTAGGCTCCTGCAGACCCCGTCTCCTCAAGAAAGCGAAGCGCCTCCAGGGCGGCCATGCACCCGGTCCCCGCCGCCGTGACGGCCTGCTGGAACACGGGATCCTGAACGTCCCCTGCGGCAAAAACTCCGGGCACACTGGTCTTCGTGCTTCCCGGAACGGTCCGGATGTATCCGGCGTCGTCGGTGTCCAGCTGGTCGCGGACCAGGTCCGTGTTCGGCGTGTGGCCGATGGCGATGAACACGCCCTCCACCGGCAGCACCTCCTCGGCGCCCGTGTGGACGTTTCGCAGCCGCACGCCGGTCACCCCGGCCGGCTCTCCGCCGCCCTCGATCTCCACGACCTGACGGTCCCAGAGAACCCGGATCTTCGGATGGGACAGCAGGCGGTCCTGGAGGGTCTGCTCCGCGCGCAGCGAGTTCCGGCGGTGGATCAGGGTCACCCGTGATGCGGGACCGGCCAGGAAGAGGGCCTCCTCCACCGCCGAGTTGCCTCCGCCCACCACGGCGACCTCCCGGCCGCGGAAGAAGAAGCCGTCACAGGTGGCGCAGGCCGAAACGCCGCGGCCCATCCAGGTGACCTCGCTGTCCAGGCCCAGCCAGCGCGCCGAGGCGCCGGTGGCCAGGATCAGGGTGTCGGCAATGTAGCGATCCCCGCTGTCCCCCACCGCCACAAACGGCCGGGTGGAGAGATCCAGGGACACAATGTGGTCCTGGCAGAAGACAGTGCCCATCCGCTCGGCCTGAACGCGCATGCGCTCCATCAGCTCGGGCCCCTGGATCGGATCCTCGAACCCGGGAAAGTTCTCAACCTCGGTGGTGATCGTCAGCTGCCCGCCGGGCTGCATCCCGCTGACGACGATCGGCTTCAGAGCCGCCCGGGCGGCATAGATCGCCGCCGTGCAACCCGCGGAGCCGGATCCGAGAATGAGCGTTTTCGTAATGTGGTCGGCCATGGTGCTGAGCTACCCCCAAATACTTGAACTGTACCGGTTTCATTTAGAGAGCCCGCGGCCCGTCGTCAAAGGCGATCTGCAAGAAAACGCCGGGGAGGCACCGGAACAGGCCCCGAAACGCCCGGCGGGAGACATCATCGGACCGAAACCGGAGGTTCAGACCGCTGCGGATGCCCGTATCACCCGGACCATGCGGCCACCCCGGGGTGCAAGCCCGTTCCCCCGGGCCCGCCATCATGCCGGGCCCCACGGCCTCCCCGAACCGCGACGGACCAAACCGCCCTGAGGCGGACAAGAAACGCCCCGCCCGGGCGTGGAGTGTACCAGACTTGGGCAAAGTGGGGAATCCCCGGGGGTGAGCCCGTCAAACCGGGAGTGTAGCTCCCGCCAGCCCCATCGGTCGGGCATGGCCCGGGCAGACACACACGACCGTCGGCCCGGCAGGGGCGGACGCCCCCACCCGCGCATGACCGTGGGCCTGGCGCGGGCCCTCACGGATCCGTGATCGGGCCCTCGATCATCTCCGGATGGGTCACCTCGATCCAGGGCCCGTTCTTTTCGCGCAGCCAGCCGCGCACCCGCACCGTCTTCCCGGTCCAGGCCAAAGGGTCGCGCCCGAGAGCGGAAAACCGTTCGAGAAGCCGCTCGGGGATGGACACGGTAAAATCCCGGCGCCAGTCGCGCCCGAAGTTCAGGTACACGGTCCGGCCCGCCCGGGCGGCGGACACCACCGTTCCCTCCACCACCTGGAAGGTGCCGATCTCGGAGTCCAGACGGGCAGGCGGACGCACGGCGTACCAGTCCAGCGCCCAGATCCCGGCGCGGGCGGCCCGGGCGTCGGCCTCGCGCCCGTACAGGGCTTCGGTCAGGGCCCGGTTGTCGGGAAAGGTGTAAACCCGCGCAAGCCCGCGGGAGATCATCTCGCCCTGGATCCAGACCCCGTCGTCCGTGACAAGGTGGGCCAGGATCCGGCCGTGCCGGTCCTCGGTCGCGCCCCCGGCGTGAAGGGTCACGGTCCGGCCGTCCACCAGGTCCACAAGAGCCTGCCGGGATTCAGGCGCCAGGGGCCACTCGGCAAACCCCTTGCGCCCCAGGGGCAGCTTGGGCGCCTGAATGCCCACCAGCCGGACCTCGCGGCCCGTATCCAGAACCACTGTGTCGCCGTCGACCACATCGGTCACCCTGTGGCGCCCGATGGACGGCAGCTCAGCAGGATCCCGGACCCGGGACAGGGCGTCGGCCCCGTCGGCGGCCGCCCCGGCCGGACCGGACCGGACAAGCCCCGCACACACGAGGCCCAGGCAGAAAATCAGGACAAACATCCGGTACATGGGAGGGGCTCCGGACACCAGGACAGAAAAAAGCGCCCCCCGGGAGGGCCGGGAGGCGCAGGCGGATCGCCTTTCGGAAAACCGGCGCTTACTGCTCGAGGGTGATCTCGACGCGACGGTTCAGGCGGTTGGCCACGTTCTCGCCGGTGGCAACGGCCAGGTCGGCCTCACCCTTGGCGCGCACCACGATGGCGCTCTGGGGCACGCCGCGCTTCACCAGAGCCTTGACGACCGCCTCGGCCCGGCGCTGCGACAGGGCCAGGTTGGTCTTCTCGGAGCCGACGGTGTCCGTGTAGCCGGTCACGACCAGGCGGGGCTTCAGGCTGTTGGCCTTGCTGGTGTTGTAGAGGGCAACAGCGGTCTCGATGGTGCGCACGCCCTCGCGGTCAACGGCGGTGGAGCCGGTGGCGAAGTGGATGCCGGTCGGGGAGCCGCGCAGAACGATCATGGCCTCCTCGTAGTCGGCCCGGCATTCCTGGATGCGGATGGGCTGACGGTTCTCGGCGGCTTCCTCGGTCCAGCAGTCAAAGGAGACCTGCGCCTTGGCCGAGGCATCCGGGTTGGTGGACGTCACGCCCGAGGCGAGGACGCGAACCAGCTCCGCGCGGGCGGCGGCGAGTTCCGGAGCGAGGCTGCCGGTCTCGAGCGTCGCGGGATCCGTCGGCGACGGAGTCCGGCCCTGGGCCGCCATCTTGGCCTTGCCGGTGTAGTACTCGACCGATGCCCAGTCTCCACCGCTGTACTGCCCGCCGTACTCGTAGTCGGCCAGGGCCACGTACTCTTTCATCAGAGCGGCGTCGAACGCGGTTCCGGTGCAGGGCATCTGGGAGACAGCCTCGTAATCCCACGGGTCTTCGGTAATCCAGTTGTAGTCGCTGGATGCACACCCGGTGAGAAGAGCGGCAGCGGCAACCCCGATAGCAAGCCTTTTGACCATATTTTCCATTCCTTCATCTTCGGCTATGTCTTGGTGCCTGGTCGCCCCGGTAAAAGCTGTCCAAGCCCGGGTCAAGACACGCGAACCCTGTTCCCCGCCCCATAGGGATACGGCGCCCCGGATGCCCCCGGGAAAACCGTTGCTGGCCGGCAGGCTGGCGGGTATAGCCTCCGTTTCTCCGGTCCCGGCTCCGCCCACGAAAAAGGGGAGCCTTTCCGCCTTGCGTTGCAAGTGGGACTTCTCCCTTATATAGCAGAATGATGATAAAGTGAACCTTATCAACTTAACGAAGAACGAAGTAAAGACCTTCCTCACCGAGCAGGGAGAGAGTCCTTTTCGCGCAAAACAGCTCTGGCACTGGATCTATCACCAGGGTGCGACGGACTTCTCGCGCATGACATCGCTTGGGGCCGCCCTGCGGGAGCGGCTGGCGGAGACCTGCACCCTCGCCCGCCCGGAGATCGTGCGCACCCAGACCTCGGAGGACGGGACCGTCAAGTGGCTGCTTCGCTTCTCGGACGGGCGCGAGGCCGAAATGGTCTACATCCCCGAAACGGACCGGGGCGCCCTGTGCATCTCCTCCCAGGTGGGCTGCACGCTGGACTGCCGCTTCTGTCACACCGGCACCCAGCCGTTCCTGCGCAACCTCACCGTCGCCGAGATCGTCGGGCAGTTCCTGGTGGCCCGCGACCTGTTCGGCGAGTGGCCCACGCCCACCGACGAGGCCCGCAAGCTCTCGAACATCGTGGTGATGGGCATGGGCGAGCCCCTGCACAACTTCGACAACGTCCGTGACGCTCTCAATATCCTGATGGACGACGAGGGCACGGCCCTGTCGCGCCGGCGCATCACCCTGTCCACCGCCGGAGTCGTCCCCATGTTCGGGCGCTGCGGAACCGAGCTGGGCGTCCGGCTTGCGATCTCGCTGCACGCCGCCACGGACGAAATCCGCGACGCCATCATGCCCATCAACAAGAAGTACCCCCTGGCGGAGCTGATGGCCGCCTGCCGCGCCTACCCCGGAGCGCGCAACGCCCGGCGGATCACGTTCGAGTACCTTCTGCTGGACGGGATCAATGATTCGGATGCGGACGCCCGGGAGCTGATCCGTCTTGTGCGGGGCATTCCGTGCAAGTTCAACCTGCTGCCGTTCAACGCCTGGCCCGGAGCGCCCTACCAGCCCTCCAGCGAGGCCCGGATGGAACGGTTCGCCGCGCTTCTGAACGACGCGGGCTTCACGTCGCCGATCCGCCAGCCCCGGGGGCGCGACATCCTGGCCGCCTGCGGTCAGCTGCGCAGCGAGTCCATGCGGGAGTCCCTGCGCGAGGCCGGGCAGACCGGGGAAACCGGAACGGAAAATGCAGAGGGTGCAGGGGCCGGGGGCGCAACCGACGCTACGGGTCCGTGCGGACCGGCTGCATCCTGACCCCGTTCCCGTGACCGAAGCCTGACCGGATCCTTCCCGGATCCGGTCCCGCACGGAAAAGCCCGACAGACCATGGGGTGTCCGCCATCCGTGGACTCTCCCGGAGCGGGACCGGCCGGAACGGATTGCCTGTGCAACCCGGTCCGATCCCGTTGCAACACTCTCCCGGCACACGGCTGCCCCGCCGGGGAGGGGCCGCCCGATGACCCCCAGGACACGGAGCGCCCCGGGAGACACGGAACGCGCACCCCCGCATAAGGGACCGGCGCGCAGCCCGGGGCAAACACCCGGACCCGCAGGCTCAAAGCCTAGGGCCGGGGGTCATCCGGAACCGCCGGAGCGCCGGATCCGTCCGCGTCCGGAGAGCCGGTCACGCCGCCGGGCCAGCCGGGGGCGAAAGCGGGCTCCGCCTCCGCCGGGTCCGGACGTCCCAGAACCGCCGACGCAGAGAGAGCCGGAACAGCAACAGCCGCCGGATCCTCCGGAGACTCCGCAGCGGATTCGGCAGGCGCCGCCGGAAGGGCAGAGCCCTCCCGCAGGGGCTCCAGAAGCCGCGTGACCCGGGCCACGATGTCATCAATCTGCGCGCCGTCACACACCAGGGGCGGCAGCAGGCGGATCGTGCTGTCCCGGGTGACGGTCAGAAGCAGGCGCTCCTCCTCCAGGGCGCGGCCCACGAGAATGCCGCAAGGCCGGGTCATCTCGATCCCCACCAAAAGCCCCTGCCCCCGGATGGTCACGACCCCGGGATGGGAGTCCAGAGCTGCCCGGAGTCCGTCCAGCAGGCGGCGCCCCAGTTCGGCAGCCCGTTCCGGCAGCCGGTCCCGGGCCATGATATCGAGAACCGTGCAGGCCACCCGGCAGGCGAGCGGATTGCCTCCGAAGGTCGAGCCGTGAAGACCCGGCTCAAAAAGCTCGGCGGCAGGGCCGTGGGCAAGGCACGCACCGATGGGGATGCCGTTGCCCAGGGCCTTGGCCAGCGTCATCACATCGGGAACAATGCCCGCGTGCTGGTGGCCGAACCAGGCGCCGGTGCGCCCCAGCCCGGTCTGGATCTCGTCCACCATCAGAAGCCAGCCCTGGCGGTCGCACAGATCGCGCAGCTCCTGCAGATAGCCGGGACGGGCCACCCGGACACCGCCCTCGCCCTGAACCGGCTCGACCAGAACCGCGACGATCTCCGGATCGCGCTCGGCCGCCCGGCGCACGGCCTCCATGTCGTTGTAGGGAACGCGAACAAACCCGGGCAGGAGAGGCTGGAAACCGAACTGGGCGGAGCGGCTTCCGGTGGCGGACAGAGTTGCCAGGGTCCGGCCGTGGAAGGCGTTCTCCATCACCAGGATGCGGGGGTTGGAGACCTGCCGGCGATGGCCGTGAAGGCGGGCCAGCTTCAGGGCGGCCTCGTTGGCCTCGGCTCCGGAGTTGCAGAAGAACGCCTTGCCCATGCCGGACAGGGCGCACAGACGCTTGCCCAGACGCTCCTGCCAGCCGACCCGGAAAATGTTGGACGTGTGCAGCAAGATCCCCGCCTGCCCGGCGATGGCATCCCCGACCTCCGGGTGGGCGTGGCCGAGGCTGGTCACCCCCACTCCGGCCATGGCGTCCAGATACTCCACGCCGTTCTCATCCCACAGGCGGGCGCCGCTCCCGCGGACAAACGATACGGGCTGACGCGCGTAAGCCTTCATAAGGTATGACGTGTCGGGATCCATCATGACATCTCCGGCCGGAACATGAACGGCGAGGCGAGGGGCCGGACCCCGATCTGGCGCACGATGATGTCGCCCATGTCCCCGTCGCAGAAGCCCATGGGGGCGGCCAGAAGCTCGCCGCAGTTCGCCTGCTGCGTCAGACGCAAGACCCGCACAAGATGCTGGCAGGCGCGGGTCGCGGCCTCGGACACGTCGGCTCCGCCCAGCCAGTGCCCGGTCAGGGTGGCGCAGAACAGGTCACCGGTCCCCTTGGGCACATCCTCCAAACGGGGGTGGGAGAGCAGCCACGACCCGGTCCGGGTCACAAGAACCACCCGGATCTCCCTCGAGCCCTCGGCATCCGGGGGCTCCGCAGGATCGGAGGCGGCGCTGGTCACGGCAACCCACCGGGTGCGGCCGGTCAGAAGGGTCCGGGCGGCGGCCAGCACGCTGTCGATATCGTCGACCGGCATGCCCGTGAGGTAGCCCAGCTCGAAGCCGTTGGGGGTGAGCCCGTCCGCGAGCGGCACCAGATCCCGCCGGACGGCGGCGGCCAGGTCCGGATCCACATAGAGGCCGTCCTCCGAGTCGCCCAGCACCGGATCGACCACGACCCGCAGGTTCGGACGCCGGGCCTGCAGGGCCCGGATCCAGGCGGCCAGAGCCCCGGCCTGCTCGGCCGTGCCCAGGTAGCCGGTCAGCACGGCGCGAAGGGACTCGAGCGCGCCCCGGCGGTCCAGATCCTCCAGGTATCCGGTGAACCAGTCGAGAGGCAGCGCCCCGCCGTGCAGGGTCGGGTAGTCGGGGGTGTTGCTCAGAACAACGCTGGGCACCGAGGCCACCGTCAGCCCCAGCGCCTCGAGCGCCGGCACGGCAACCGAGTTGCCCACCCGCCCGTAGACCACCAGGGACTGCACCGACACCACGTCGTACTGAAGTGCACCCGGAACGCGTACCGAACCGTTAGAAATCATGGGGATCCGTCCTGACAAATCACGGGCCAGTAATGACTGTCGGGAAGGGCCCGGGCCCCAAAAATCCCCTGCCCGACCCGCACCACAGTGGCGCCTTCCTCGATAGCAATCTCAAAATCACCGGACATGCCCATGGACAGCCCGTCCAGCTCGACGCCCCGGGGGACGTTCTGCCGAAGCCGGTCGCGCAGACCGCGCAGCAGCTGGAAGCACGGGCGCACCCGGGCCGGATCGTGGGAAAACACCGCCAGCGTCATCAGCCCGCGCACCCGCAGGCCCGAGTACACCGGGAGATTTCTCAGAAACGCGGCCACGTCCCGGGGTGCCAGGCCGTACTTGCTGGCCTCCCCGGAGGTGTTGACCTGAACGAACACATCCAGACCCCGCCCCTCGACCTGAAGCCGGCGGTCCAGAGCCTCGGCCACCCGCAGGCTGTCGAGCGCCTGGAACTCGCTGGCGAATCGGGCCACCTGGCGGGCCTTGTTGGTTTGCAGGTGCCCGATGACCGACCAGCGCAGGTCCGGAAGATCCTGCAGGGCCTCCCACTTGCGCCAGGCCTCCTGCACCGTGTTCTCGCCCAGCATCCGGCATCCGGCGGCGTAGGCCGCGCGCAGGCTGGACTCGGGCTTTGTCTTGCTGACGGGCAGAAGCCGCACACCGGCGGGATCGCGCCCCACCCGGCGGCAGGCCGCGTCCATGCGCGCCCGGACGCCCGCGAGCGCCTGGCGGAACTCCTCCTCGGTGGAGGGCTCGGGATAAAGGCCGTGGGCCTCGTGCCGGGTTGGTGTCTCAAGCAGAAAGGACATGGACTCGCCCTCCTCTCAGGGGACGCAAAAGCGCAGGCATCCCGGACCCACGCCGGGACAGGCGCCGCTCCCGCGTGCCGGAAGGGGCCAGCCCTTCTGCCGGGCCCCGGGGCACTGCGAGCCAAACCACCGGCCCCCCTTGCACTGCGGGCCGGACCACCGCCCCCCCTGGCACCGCCCGGGTCCGCGCCGGCGAAACCGCGGGAAGCCGCGCAAACGCCACCGCGGGAAGCCGTGCAATCGCCTTCGGAGCGTCCGAACCGGGAACTCCCGGAACACCCCGACCCCGGTGCGGCCGAAACGCGCCCGAGCGGACAGGGCCTGCCATGCGGCGGGCCTGCGGACTTGGGAACGCACACCGGAAACACCGGAAACACTCGACGGCGAACATAATCAGGCAACGGCTCCAGGACAGAGCATGAGAAACCGGACACTCTCGGGACATGCCCGATTGCTATCCCCCACTATAGCGCTAGAATGGACTGATTAGACCGGCCAATTTTCAAAAGACAGGCAGACCACTTGTTCCGTCACGCCCAGCTTGAATCCGTCAAGGCCTGGATCGTCGCCCCGGCGAACAGCGCCCTGCCCCTGCACATCCGGATCCAGCGGGCGATCCGGCAGATGATCCTGGACCGGGTCCTGGAGGCCGGACGCCCCCTGCCCGCCTCCCGGGCCCTGGCGACGTCCCTGGGGGTCTCCCGGGACACGGTGGAGTCGGCCTACGGACAGCTTCACGCCGAGGGCTTCATCGAGCGCCGGGTGGGCAGCGGCAGCTTCGTATCGGAGCGGGCCTACCACCGCCCCGTCCGGGAACGGGCGGTGCACCCCGCCGATCCGGCCGAGGCCCCGCACCCCGCGCATCCGGCCGAGACCCCGCACCTCAGCGAGCGCGGCCACGCCATGTTCCGCACCGGCGGGATCCGGCGCATGCCGGTCACCCGCCCGTTTGCCGCCGGCGCCCCGGACGCCCGCAGCTTTCCCATCGCCACCTGGGAGCGGCTGGAGCGCCAGATGCTCAAGGAGCATGGTGCCCGGGCCCTGCTCTACAGCGCTCCCCAGGGCGTGGAGCCGCTGCGGCAGGTCATCGCCGACTATGTGAACCTGGAGCGGGGCGCCAACGCGACTCCGGACCGGGTTCTGGTGCTGACCAGTTCCCAGCAGGCGCTGAGCCTGTGCGCCCATGTGCTTCTGGATCCGGGGGAGCGGATCCTGGTCGAGGATCCGGGCTACCACGGCGCCCGCAAGGCCTTCGAGGCCGCCGGGCTGGTCTGTGTCCCCATCCCCGTGGACGGGGACGGCCTGCAGCTGGAGCCCCTGAAACAGGCGGTCAGCGGCCCGGGGGGCGCTCCGCGGGCCATCTTCCTGACGCCCTCCCACCAGTTCCCCACGGGGGCGACCCTGTCCCTCGACCGGCGGCTGGGGATCATCGAGTGGGCCTGGCAGCACGGCAGCTGGATTATCGAGGACGACTACGACAGCGAGTTCCACTACGCGGGCAAGCCCACGGCCTGCGTCCAGGGCCTGGACCCCCACCAGCGGACGATCTACGTCGGCACGTTCACCAAGTCCCTCTTTCCGGGTCTGCGCATCGGGTACATGGTCCTGCCCCCCTCCCTGGTGGAGCCCATGACCGTGGCCCGCACCCTTCAGGACGGACACAACGCCACGGTCCCCCAGCTCACGCTCGCGCGGTTTATCGAGGGCGGGCACTACGGCGCCTATGTGCGCAGCATGCGCGCCGTCTACGCGGGGCGCCGGGACCAGCTGGCCCAGCTGGTCCACACGTATCTGGGAGAGGTGATGGAGCCGCAGGTTCCCACCGGAGGGCTCCAGATGCCCTGCCTGTTTGTGCGGGATCTGCCGGAGCAGGCCATTGTGGACGCGGCGCTGCGCGAGGGAATTGATCTTCTGGGGCTCACGGACCTGCACATTGAGCAGCCGCCCCAGGCGGGTCTTCTTATGGGATTTGCGAGCCACGCCCCCCACGAGATGGAGGCGGCCATCCGGAAACTGGCCCGGGTGATCGAATCCGTGACCGGGATCGCCCCCGGGACGGCCACCGGCGCAAAGGGAGCCGGAAAAGCCGGCCGGAAAGCCGCAGGGACACACCCCGCGGGCCACGGCCCGGCAAACAGGCCGCAGCCGGGCGAGCCCCTCCCCGCCGCAGCCGCGCCGGGGGGCCGGATTCGCGCCGCCAACACCTGAGCACAAACGGGGCCCGGGGCCGACTCGGGCCAGTCAGAAGGCCGGGGACGCGCCCGGCACAAAGCCGTTGGCCCACGCACCAAAACCGCCCATTCCGCACGGGGCGGGGGCGGTTATCGGCAGTGCTCTCGATGGAATCGAGGGTTTGGTCCCGGGAGATCCGGGACCGGCCTAGAAGCCTTCGCGCTCCAGGCGCTTTCTCTCGAGCTTGCGGGCGCGGCGCACGGCCTCGGCCTGCTCACGAGCCTTCTTCTCCGAGGGCTTCTCGAAATTGCGGCGGAGCTTCATTTCACGGAAAACGCCTTCGCGCTGCATCTTCTTTTTGAGCGCCTTCAACGCCTGGTCGACGTTGTTGTCGCGAACAAGAACCTGAACCAGGATTCCTACTCCTTGTGACGGGGCACGCTTCGGACACGGGCCGGGCGCGCGGGGTGGACAGGGAACGGCGATAAGGGGGCCGGCCCCTTTTGACAGAGCCTACCCTGAAGGCGCCTGCAATATCACAGGTCGCGCTCCGAGAAAAGCCAAAACCTTCAAAACCCGGGGTCAGATGCCGGAACGTTCCCGCATCCCCGGCAACGGGGGCAGGGCCGGGCGCCCGAAGCGCACACGGCCCGCACCCAAGGGGCCGGGTTACCGGCGGGAGACCAGCCGGGCCTCGATCGCATCCCAGAGGGCGGCCTCCAGGCAGCAGCCGTCAAACCGGTTGATCTCCTGCAGGCCGGTGGGGGAGGTGACGTTGATCTCGGTCAGGTAGCCGCCGATCACGTCGATTCCCGTGAAGATCAGGCCCCGCTCCCGAAGCACCGGGCCCAGGGCGGCGCAGATCTCCCGGTCCCGGGCGGTGAGGGTGCTCTTCTCCGGGCGGCCCCCTGCGTGCATGTTGGAGCGCGCCTCCCCGGCCGCCGGAACCCGGTTGATGGCCCCCGCCGGAATGCCGTCGATCAGGATGATGCGCTTGTCGCCCTCGCGCACCTCGGGCAGGTAGCGTTGCACCATGACCGGTTCGTGCAGGAAGCCCTGGAACATGTCCAGAAGGGCGTTGAGGTTCTCGTCCTCCGGCTTCAGGTGGAACACCCCGGCGCCGCCGTTTCCGTACAGCGGCTTGACGATGATGTCCTTGTGGCGGGCCCGGAACTCCGCAATGGCCTCCCGGTCCGCGCTGACCAGGGTGGGCGGAACCAGATCCGGGAACTCGGTGGCGAACAGCTTCTCGGGGGCGTTTCTCACGCTCGCGGGATCGTTCACCACCAGGGTCTTTGCGGCGACCCGCTCCAGAAGGTGGGTGGCGGTGATATAGGCCATGTTGAAGGGCGGATCCTGGCGCATCAGCACCACGTCCACATCCGCCTCCAGGTCCAGGACCCGGGTCTCGCCCAGGGTCGCGTGGTTGCCCGGCTCGCGGCGGACCTGGAGCGGGCGGGCCCGGGCCACGACCCGGCCGTCCTCCATGGAGAGGGCGCCGGGACCATAATACGACAGCTCGTACCCCCGCTTCTGGGCTTCCAGGGCAAGAACGAAGGTGGAGTCCCCGTTGATGTCGATGTGCTCGACGGGGTCCATCTGAATGGCAACGCGAAGGGGTGTGCTCATGGGTCTCGTCTACCGGCTTTCAGTGGATCGCGGGCCCCGGTGGTCGGAGCCGCTCGCGAGAGAGAAGGCAGGATCGACGGACGAGGCCCCTACGGAGCCCGGGACAGCTCGGCATAGGCGGAACCGTCCCCTGTTCCCCCCGGCCCGTCCTCGCCCTTCAGAAGGGTGTGGTCGGTCACCGTGCGCACACGCGGACAGGCGCGGGCATAGGCCAGAACAAGGTCACGTTCCCGGGTGTCGCGCGCAATTCCGAAGAGGTAAAGGTCACGACCAACGATCCGAGCCCGATAATTGCGTTGGGAGATGCCGGTGTCCAGTGCCAGTGTGGTTTCAAAGCGCTCGGCCAGCAGAAGATCGCGCGCGGAGTCCACCATGTCCGGCTCGCCCACCTGGATCTCGTTGACCACGTCGCTCACCCCGGCCACGTTCCAGGCCAGCACGGTGGCCCGGGCCCGGGCCTCGGGGCTCCGGACGACACCGGTCAGAAGAACCCGACCGTCAAACACGGTGGTGTTGGTCCGGGCAAACAGCCCCGCGCTCTCGGACAGGAAGGCCCCGTTCAGGGCGGTCTGGATGCCCAGGTCCCGGGCCGCGCCCCCGGCACCCCGCTCCGAGGCCGCCGAGTCCGCCGTTCTCCAGGCGACCTCGGCGATCATGCCGTAGGGCGTGCAGGCGGACAGGCCGGACGATAGTACACCCAGAGCGAGCATAAACCCCAGTCGCCGGAGGGTCCGCAGATCAGGGCCGGAGCCACGGTGCGGGAGGGCAGGCTGGTGGTGTTTCGGGCCGGAGATCATCGCCGGTGGCCCCCCTGGTTCCTCGGGACAGTTCCCAAAGAGTAGGCCTGAAGTTCATAACGGGGGGTTAACCGGGACGCCATGCATCCGGAAGATGTGTCACGCGCCCGAAGGAACCGCCGGTCCCCGCCCCGGGCGGCGTGACCGACATCAGGTCAAAGCGGACGTCCGTACCCGGCAACTGGGGATTGAACGCCAGCCAGGCAGCCGCACCGTTCTCGATCCGCCTGCGCTGCCGGTCGGTCAGGGCGTGGGGAAGGGCGTCGGGGCGGGTCCGGGCCTTGACCTCCACAAAGGCAAGGACCGGCGGCTTGCGGGCGATGATATCGATTTCCCCCGCCGCCACCCCCCGACCGAAGCGCACCCGGCGGGCCAGGATCTCCCAGCCGTCCAGCCACAGGGTCAGGGCGCACAGGGTTTCGGCGGCCGCGCCCCGGCGGACCCGCGCACCGGCTCCGTCACCGGCACCCGCCCCGGACCGGGGCGGACCGGGGCTCCGGGGCAGGGCAGGGCCTGTCACCGGGCGGGATCCGTTCTGTCGCTATCACCGTCGCTGTCGCCGCGCTCCAGCTCCAGGGCGCGCTGGTAGAGGGCCCGCCGGGGCTGGCCGGTTTTCCCGGCGACCTCGGCAGCCGCGTCCCGGACACTGCGCCCCGCAGCCAGCTCGGCGCCCAGCAGGGCATCGACGGTGTCCGCATCGGGGCCGTCCCCCTTCTCGGCGGGCGCCACCACGATCACGGCCTCGCCCCGGGGAGCCCCGGCCTCGCGGTAGAAGGCCGCCAGCTCCTCGAGGGTTCCGCGGCGGACCTCCTCGTGCAGCTTGGTCAGTTCCCGGCACAGGGCCGCCTGCCGCTGCCCGCCCAGAGCCACCGCAAGCGCCTCGAACGTCCGGTCCAGCCGGGAGACCCCCTCGAACAGGACCAGGGTTCCCGGCACGCCCGCCAGCTCCTCGCAGAAGCGGGCCAGCTTCCCGCCCCCGGTGGGGGGAAAGCCCGCAAAGTGGAAGCGGTCGGTGGGCAGGCCGGACAGGGCCAGAGCCGTCAGAACCGCCGACGGCCCGGGCGCGGTGGTGACGTAGAGACCGGCCTCGCGGCAGTCGCGCACCAGCTTGTAGCCCGGGTCGGAAATCAGCGGCATGCCCGCATCCGAGACCAGGGCCACAGCCTCTCCGGCCCGAATCCACTCCAGGATGCGGGGCCTCTGGGCATCCGCGTTGTGGTCGTGGTACGGAACCAGGGTGCCCGACAGCCCCAGGCGCTTCAGAAGCGAGCCGCTGACCCGGGTGTCCTCGCAGGCGATGCGGTGGGAGCGGGCCAGATATTCCCGGGCCCGGGCTGTCATATCGCCCATGTTTCCTATGGGCGTTCCGACCACATAAAGTCCGGGAGGCAATGGACTTCCGGGCAGGGTATCGTTAGTGTATTTCACGTTTCTCGTTCGTTTCCATCAGGGAGATCAAGCGGTGCCTGGCGAAATCAAGCATTTCGACGGTGCGGTCCGTCCGTTCCGGTTTGTCCTTGCCGCGCTTGTGGCGCTGTCTCTGGCGGCCTGCGCCAATGGTGGCTCCGGAAGAGCGTTCCCGTCAACCGAGGAACCGGCCCCTCCGGCGGCCCATCCCACGGTCAGCGTCACCGGCACGGACCTGGGGACCGGCATGCTGGCCGACACCGCCTCGATCCGGGTGGCCTTTCTGGCGCCTTTGTCGGGATCGGCGGCCGCGGTGGGGCAGGAGCTGCTGAACGCGGCCCAGATCGCCGCCATCGAGATCGGCCCCGCGAACTTTGTTCTCCAGCCCTACGACACGGGCGGAACCGCCCAGGGCGCCGCCCAGGCGGCCCGCAGCGCCGTTTCCCAGGGCGCGCGCATGATCGTCGGGCCCCTGTTTGCCGACTCGGTCCGGGCGGTTGCCCCGGTGGCCAACGAGGCGGGCATCCCGGTGGTGGCGTTCTCCTCGGACGCGACGGTGGCCGGCGGCGCGGTCAACCTGATCGGCTTTGTCCCCGCCGAGCAGCTGCGGCGCATCTTCGAGCACGCGGTGCAGAAGGGCCGTCACTCGGTCGCGGTTCTGGTGCCCAACACCCCCGCCGGCCGCAAGACCGCCGAGGCCGCCCAGAGCGTCGCCGCCCAGACCGGCATGCGGCTTGTGGGCGCGGAGAGCTACCAGCCCGGCGGCGCCGGGGCCGACGTGGCCATGAGCCGCCTGCGCTCCCGGGGCAGCTTCGACGCCCTGCTGATTGCCGACACCGGCGCCGGACTGACCTCCGTGGCCAACCAGCTGGCCATGTCGGGCATTGAATCCGGTCCGGTCATGATCCTGGGCACCATGCTGTGGGACTCGGACCCGGGCCTCGGGCGGAACCGGACCCTGACCGGAGCCCGCTTCCCGGCCCCGGACGAGGCCGGCATCTCTGCCTTCCGGCAGAAGTACGAGAACATGTACGGGGCCTCGCCCTCGGACATTGCCGCGCTGGGCCACGATGCCACAGCGCTGGCGGCGGTTCTGGTGCGCACCGGACCGAACGCCATCACCCTTCAGACGGTTCGCAACCCCCACGGCTTTGTGGGCGCGGGCGGACTGTTCCGGTTCCGCGCCGACGGCGTCGCCGAGCGGGGCCTGGCCATCCGCGAGGTGACCGCCAGCGGCTCCACCCAGGTGGAACCGGCGCCCCGCGCGTTTCCGGGGCCGATGCTGTGAGGGGCCGGGGCCTGACAGGAGCCCCCGTCCGGACCCTTCCGGGAAACACGGGGCTCCCCCGGCGGGAGACGCGCTAGCATGGCGTCCTATATTCTCCGGCGTCTGCTTCTGATCCCCTTCACCCTGTTCGGGATCATTCTTGTCGCGTTTGTGGTCGTCCAGTTCGCCCCGGGCGGCCCCATCGAGCAGCTTCTGGCGGAGAGCGCCGATCTGGCTGTCTCCGGCACCGACCGGTTCTCGGGCACCACCGCGGGCGAGATGGCCTCGGGCAAGACCTCCCTGGGCCAGCACCCGGGCGGATCCGCAGGCGAGACCTCGGGCTATCTCGGCGCCCAGGGCCTGGACCCGGCCCGCCTGGCGGCGCTCGAAGCCCAGTTCCACTTCGACAAGCCCCCGGTCCAGCGCTTTTTCATCATGCTGGCGGACTTTGCCCGCTTCGACCTGGGAGACTCCTTCTTCCGGGGCAAGCCGGTCATCGACCTGATCCTGGAGAAGCTGCCCGTCTCCGTCTCCCTGGGCCTGTGGAGCACCCTGATCATCTACCTGGTCTCCATCCCGCTGGGCATCGCCAAGGCGGTGCGGGACGGCTCGCGCTTTGACGTGATCACCAGCTGGATTGTCTCCATCGGCTATGCGGTTCCCGGGTTCGTCTTCGCCATTGCCCTGGTGGTCCTGTTCGCCGGAGGCAACTACCTGGAATGGTTCCCCGCCCAGCACCTGACCTCGGCCGGCTGGGAGGACTTCACCGTCTGGGAGAAGATCAAGGACTACGCCTGGCACGTGACCTTGCCGGTTCTGGCCATGGTGGTGGGCGGCTTTGCCAGCCTGACCCTGCTGACCAAGAACAGCTTCCTCGAGGAGATCCACAAGCAGTACGTGGTGACGGCCCGCTCCAAGGGGCTGTCCGAGACCCGCATCCTGTGGACCCACGTCTTCCGCAACGCCATGCTTCTGGTGATCGCCGGGTTTCCGGTGGCCCTGGTGTCGATCCTGTTCACCGGCTCCCTGCTGATCGAGACCATCTTCAACCTGGACGGCCTGGGCCTGCTGAGCGTGGAGGCCATCTGGCGCCGGGACTATCCCATCGTGTTCGGATCGCTTTACATCTTCGCCCTGATTGGCCTGGTGCTGACCCTGGTGAGCGACCTGACCTACCACCTTGTTGACCCGCGCATCGATTTCGAGAGCCGCACATGACGAGCCACCGGATCCTGCCCCGCCTCTCCCTGTCGCCCCTGACCCGGCGGCGCCTTCAGGTTTTCCGGGCGAACCGGCGGGCCTGGTGGTCCTTCTGGATCTTCCTGGTTCTGTTCGTCGTCAGCCTGTTTGCCGAGTTCATCGCCAACGAGCGCCCGCTTCTGGTCCGCTACGAGGGCTCGTGGTACGTCCCGGTCCTGGTGGACTACCCGGACAAGGCCTTCGGCGGCTTCCTTGAGGGCAACGCGGTCTACACCGACCCCTACACCGTGGATGAAATTGAATCGAAGGGCTGGATCCTGTGGCCTCCGATCCGCTTCTCCCACCTGACCACCGTGGACAACGTCTTTCCCGTCCCCGCGCCGCCGTCCACCCAGAACTGGCTGGGGGTCGATGACTCGGGGAACGATGTTCTGGCCAAGCTGATCTACGGCTTCCGCCTGTCGGTGCTGTTCGGGCTGGGGCTGTGTACGGTGTCGTCGGTGGTGGGCATCCTGGTGGGGGCCGTGCAGGGCTACTTCGGCGGACTGGTGGACCTGATCGGCCAGAGGCTTCTGGAAATCTGGTCGGGGATGCCGTCCCTGTACGTGCTGATCATTCTCATGTCCCTGTTTGTGCCCACCGTGGGTCTTCTGTTCCTGATCATGCTGCTGTTCTCGTGGACCGCCCTGGTGGGGCTGGTCCGCGCCGAGGTCCTGCGGGCCCGGAACTTCGAGTACGTGCGCGCCGCCCGGGCCCTGGGCGTGGGGGACATGACCATCCTGGTGCGCCACATCCTGCCCAACGCCATGGTGGCCACCCTGACCTTCGCTCCGTTTCTTCTGACGGGCTCCATCTCGACCCTGGCGGCTCTGGACCTTCTGGGCCTGGGCCTGCCGGTGACGGAGCCCTCGCTCGGCCGCCTTCTCATGGCGGGCAAGAACAACCTGAATGCCCCGTGGCTGGGTCTGACCGCCTTCCTGGTGATCGCCATCACCCTGACGCTCCTGGTGTTTGTGGGCGAGGGGGTGCGCGACGCCTTCAACCCGCGCAAGGGGGGCTCCCGATGACCCGTCCCCTGATCGAGGTCGAGAACCTCCACGTTCGCTTCGGAAGCGGGGAGGGCGCGGTGCACGCGGTGCGCGGCGTGTCCTTCTCGGTGAACCGGGGCGAGACCCTGGCCCTGGTCGGCGAGAGCGGCTCGGGCAAATCCGTTACCGCCCTGTCCCTGCCCAGGCTTCTGCCTCCGGGGGTGGCGTCCTGGCCCGAGGGCATCATCCGCCTGGAGGGGCAGGAGCTTCTGAACGCGGCCTCCCCCGAAAGCGCCCTGTCCGAGCGGCAGATGCGCTCGATCCGGGCCGAGCGGATTGCCATGATCTTTCAGGAGCCCATGACCTCCCTGAACCCGCTCCACACCATCGAGCGGCAGATTGCCGAGACCCTGATGGTGCATCAGGGACTGTCCCGGCGCGCCTGCCACGACCGGGTTCGGGAGCTTCTGGACCTGGTGGGGCTCGAGCGCCTGAAAGACCGGCTGGGCGCCCTGCCGCACGAGCTCTCCGGCGGACAGCGCCAGAGGGTCATGATCGCCATGGCCATCGCCAACGAGCCGGACCTGCTGATCGCCGACGAGCCCACCACGGCTCTGGACGTGACGGTCCAGGCCCAGATCCTGGCCCTGCTGGAGGATCTGCGCAGCCGCTTCAACATGGCGCTGCTCTTCATCTCCCACGACCTGGGGCTGGTGCGCCGCATGGCCGACCGGGTCGCCGTCATGAAGGACGGCCTGATTGTGGAGCAGGCCCCCACCCGCGTGCTGTTCTCCAGCCCGTCCCACCCCTACACGCGCCAGCTTCTGGACAGCGCCCCCCGCGGCGAGCCCCCGGTGGCCCAGCCCGGCGCGCCCGTTGTCCTGTCGGGCGACGGCATCCGGGTCTCGTTCCCGCTGCGCAAGGACATCCTGGGCCGGGTCACCGAGGAGGTCCGGGCGGTGGACGGCGTCTCCCTTTCGGTCCGCGCGGGCGAGACCCTGGGCATCGTGGGGGAAAGCGGCTCGGGCAAGACCACGCTCGGGCTGGCGCTCCTGCGGCTGGTGCGATCGAAAGGGCCGGTGGTCTTCCTGGGCGACCGGATTGACGGCCTGGGCCGCCGGGCCATGCGTGACCGGCGCAAGGGGCTTCAGATCGTGTTTCAGGATCCGTTCGGATCCCTGTCACCCCGCCGGACCATCGAGCAGATTGTGGGGGAGGGGCTCTCGGTCCACGGCCTGGCCCGCTCGAAAGACGAGGCGAGGGCCCTGGTGACCCGTGTCCTTTCCGAGGTGGGCCTGGGGGAGGACGTGCTGACGCGCTTTCCCCACGAGTTCTCGGGCGGTCAGCGCCAGAGGATCTCCATTGCCCGGGCCCTGGTCCTGCGCCCCTCGGTGATCGTGCTGGACGAGCCCACCAGCGCGCTTGATGTGACCATCCAGGCCCAGATCGTGGACCTGCTGCGGGACATCCAGAAGCGCTACACCCTGGCCTATGTGTTTATCTCCCACGACCTGCGGGTGGTGCGGGCGCTCGCCTCCCGGATCCTGGTCATGAAGGACGGACGCGCCGTGGAGCACGGGGACACCGCCAGCATTTTCGAGGCGCCCAAAGAGCCCTATACCCGGGCCCTTCTGGCGGCGGCCTTCAACGGCACGGATTTCCGCGCCGCCGCGTCCCCACCCTCCGAGGACTAGCGGGCGACCGGGCAGGGGCGGTTGCACCGGGCGCTTACGGTCCGCGCGCCCCCTCACCCCGTTTACGGGCCGGAGTTCACGACCCCCAGCCGCACGGTGAGGGGCCAGCACACAGGGCGCCGCGTTTCCGGATCGCCCCAGAGCGCCGAGAGGTCTGCCGAGAACCGGGCCAGGATCGTCCCACATCCGGCGTTCCGGGCATTGCGGACGGCCGACCAGGTGGACAGGTAGCCCAGAAACTCATCCAGCACCCACAGGCGGCGGATCTCCAGCTCCGGGGCCTCCTGCTCCGGGAACGGGAAGCCCAGATCCCGGTAGCCGCTGTCCACATGCCGGCGCTCGGGCGGCCACCAGGGACCAATCTCGTGGTCGTAGAAGCTCCGGAACCGGTCCTGGAGCGCCCCCTGAAGCCGGGGAGGACCGTAGCTCACAAGAGCCAGCACCGCGCCGTCAACCGCGATGCGCCGCACCTCGGCATAGAACGCGGGAAGATCGAACCAGTGGGCCGCCTGCGCCACCGTGATCAGGGAGGCGCACCGGTCCGGAAGCGGCAGCGCCTCGGCGGAGGCACACACCCAGCGAACACCGGGCACGGCGGCCGCGTGAGCGATCTGGTCCGCGCTGGGATCGACCCCTGTGACCTCGTCGAACAGCGGGGCCAGAAGGGCCGTCAGCTGGCCGCTGCCGCAGCCCACGTCAACCGCGCGGCGCAGGGAGGGCGCCCGGTCCGCAAGAAAGGATGCGAGGCGTTCGGGATAGTCCGGCCGGAAGCGGGCATAGGCCTCGCCATTGTCCTCGAACCAGTTGTGCGGGGCGGCAGAAGGAGGCATGGCCGGGTGTCCTCAGCAGATCCGGGGCAGGGGGTCGGCGTTCAGCCAGTCCAGAAGCCTCTGGCCGCCGAAGGGCGTGTTCAGGCGCACAAACCGGTTCTCGTCCGCAATGACCTCGCCCACGATCACCGCACCCCGCCCATACGGGTGTGCCCTGAGGGCCTGAAGCGCCGCGTCCGCCTGGTCGGGGGCGCAGACCACCACACACTTGCCCTCGTTGGCCAGGTACAGCGGATCGAGCCCGGTCAGGGCACAGGCGGCCCGCACGGGAGCGGAGACGGGAAGGGCGGCCTCGTCCAGAACCATGCCCACGCCGGACTGCCGGGCGATCTCGTTGAGCACCGCCCCCAGCCCGCCGCGGGTCGGATCCCTCATGGCGTGAACCGCACCCGGCGCGACCGCCTGAAACAGGGCCTCCACCAGACCGCCCAGGGGGGCCGTATCCGAGGTGATGGAGGACTCAAGGCCCAGATCCTCGCGCGCGTTGAACACCGTGATGCCGTGATCCCCCAGGGTGCCGCTGACCAGGATCCGGTCCCCGGGCCGGGCTCCGGCGCCCTCGGGGCTCTGGCCGGGCAGGCGGGTTCCCACTCCGGCGGTGGTGATGAACACCCCGTCGCCCTTGCCCCGCTCCACTACCTTGGTGTCGGCGGTCACAACGGCCACGCCCGCCTCCTGACAGGCCTCGGCCATGGAGGCCACGATGCGGCGCAGATCCGAAAGGGGAAAGCCCTCCTCGAGGATAAAGCCGGCGCTGAGCCAGCGGGCCCGGGCGCCCATCATGGCCAGGTCGTTCACGCAGCCGCACACGGCCAGCCGCCCGATATCGCCGCCGGGGAAAAACAGGGGCGAGACCACATGGGAGTCCGTGGTCATGACCAGAGACGCCGCCGCCCCCCCGGCAGCATCGGGCTCCAGGACCGCGCCATCGTCGGCCCGGTCCAGCCAGGGGTTGCCCAGAAGGGGGCGGAAGACGTTCTCCACCAGACGGTTGCCCGCCCTTCCGCCCGAGCCGTGGGCGAGTTCAACCACATCGCCGGGATCGCCTGCTGTCATGATGGCCGAGCCTCCTGTCCGACCGGGACGCGGTGGCGCCCGGATGCGTAATATGCGGCGCAGGCCCCCTCGCCCGACACCATGCACGAGCCCACCGGGTTTTCCGGTGTGCACACCGTGGCAAAAAGCCCGCAGTCCCGGGGATGGGTCCGCCCCCGGAGGATGGCCGCGCACGCGCAGCCGGGGGGATCGGGCACCGGCGTGCAGGTCAGGCCGAACCGGGCCTCCGCATCGAAGCGGGCGTAGGGGGGCGCGATCTCCAGCGCCGAGCCGGGGAGGCTCCCCAGACCCCGCCACTCGAACGAACCGCGGACCCGGAAGACCTCGTCCATCAGCTGGCGGGCTTTCATGTTGCCCTCCGGACTGGCGCCCCGGGAAAACTCGTTCTCGACCTCGGCCCGACCGCTGGACACCTGGCGGACCAGCATCAAGATGGCCTGGAGGATGTCCAGAGGCTCGAACCCGGCCACCACCACCGGCATGCCCCAGGCGGCAGCAACGGCGCCGTAGGCCCCGGTCCCGATGACGCTCGAGACATGGGCCGGGCCCAGGATGCCGTCCAGCGCCGTGCCGCCCGCAAGGACAGCCGCCATGGCCGGGGGCGTCAGGACGTGGTTGCAGATCACCGAGAAGTTGGGAAGTTCCTCGGCCGCCGCCTGCCTCAGGGCCAGGGCGGTGGGCGGGGTCGTGGTCTCGAAGCCGATGGCGAAAAAGACGACCTCCCGATCCGGGCAGGACCGGGCGAGGGCGAGCGCGTCCGCCACACTGTGGACCATGCGGACCGAGGCCGCCCCGCTGCCCCCGCGCCCGCCGAGGGCCCGCACCTTCTGGAGCGACAGGCCCCCCGAGGCCGGCACCCGAAGGCAGTCGCCGTAGGTGCACAGGGTCACATCGGGTCGGGTCCGGACCAGATCGATGACCATGTCAATGCGGCCCACGGGAAGCACGCAGACCGGACACCCGGGGCCGTGCACAAGCCGGACGGTCTCGGGGAGAAGGTCGGCCAGCCCGTAGCGGGAAATGGCGTGGGTATGGCCGCCACAGAATTCCATGAACGCGTAGGAGCGGTCCGGGTCGGCCTCCCGGCGGATGGCGTCGGACAGCTCCCGGACCAGGGCCGTGTCACGAAAGGCATCGATGTATCGCATGGGGTCAGGCTCCCAGTTCACCGGAGCAGGGGAGGGCACGGGTACCCGGGCAGGGTGCCAGGATCGGCGTCGGGGTCGGGGTCGGGGCCGAGGCTCCATCCCGAAGCCGCCTGCGCAGACCCTGTCGCCCGAAGGCCCGGTGGCCCGCAGCCCCGAGCGCCCGGGGAAGCCGGACGGGACCGGAGGCCGGAGACCGCCCGAGCGGGTCCGGAAAGGCACCGCCCCCGACCCGCTCCGGACAGAACCGCCAACCCGAAGAGCCCAGGGGAGCCGCAGCCGGTCCGGTCGGCCCCCGGGGCGTCGAGGAGGACGCCACCGGGGAGCCGCCAGACAGGGCCCGAACCGGAACGCCCGGGATGGACGCGAACCGGACCGGGGCCCTGCGGGGCAGGGCGAACCCTGCCCTCAGAGCCGGGAGAGGATCTCCCAAACGGACAAACAAAGAGGCGGACAGACGGACAGGTGGTCCGGCCCGTCAGCGGGTCAGCTGGCCGGCCACAATGGCGCCCAGCATGATCCACCCCAGGCTCCAGTTCGAGTTGAACAGGCGCCCGCAGACCTCGCGGTCATTGATGTCCAGCACCCGGTGCTGCCAGGCAAAGTGCAGCGCCACAAGAGCCAGGCCCGGCCAGAAGCCCCAGCCCAGACCCGCCGTCGCTCCGGCCGCCGCAACCAGCGCAAGGAAGCACAGGTTGAAGGCGAACAGGACGGCACCGGTCTTCTCGCCCAGGGCAAGGGCGGTGGACTTCACACCGATGCTGATGTCGTCCTCCCGGTCCTGGTGGGCGTAGAGGGTGTCGAAGTGAAGCGGCCAGAAGATGCAGCCCAGGTAGAACAGGATCGGGGCCAGGGACAGGCTGCCCTGCTCGGCGGACCAGCCCACCAGCGCTCCCCAGGTGAAGACCACACCGAGAACCGCCTGCGGCCAGTACGTGATCCGCTTCATGAACGGGTAGACGAAGATCAGCGGCGTGACCGCCATGCAGACCCAGACCGTGAAGGTGTTGAAGGTCATCAGGATGGCGAAGGCCATCAGCAGCGTGACAAACATGTAGACAATGGCCTCGGGAATCGAGACCAGCTTGCCGGGCAGGGGCCGCTGGGCCGTGCGGCGGACCTTCGCGTCAAACTTCATGTCCACCATGTCGTTGAAGATGCAGCCCGCACCCTCCATCAGGATGCCCCCGAGAAGGAACAGGAGCATGTAGAGAGGGTTCGGAAACGTGCCCGTGGACGCCAGCGCAAGGCTCCACCAGGCGGGAAATGTCAGGAGCCACCAGCCCGCATCCAGATCAATGCGCATGATGCTCAGATAGGGCTTGAGCCACGACGGCGACTTGCTGATGACCCAGCCGCCGAATTGCGGGACGCCGACAGGGATGGTTTTGGCTTTCATGAGGTCTCTCTCCCCGATACAGGCCTGTCCTCACCCGGAGACCCGGGCCGGGAGGTGGCCTTTTCCTGTTTTTTGTATTTGGGGGGGAGGGGACCGGCCTGCCACAGGACAAGCCCTCCCTTCCCCCGGCACTCGTGTCCGGTCAGGCCGTGATCTGTCCGGCGATGATCGCCGCCAGAACCAGCCAGCCAATAATCCAGTTGGTGCTGAAGAGGTACAGGCACCGCTCGGAGTTGTTGATATCAAGGGCCCAAAGCTGCCACACGAAATGGGCGAAAACAAGAGCCAGCACAGGCCAGAAGGCCCATCCCATGCCCGCAAGCGCTCCGGCCGCGGCCAGGAAACCCACCATAAGGATGTCAAAGACCAGCAGCGCGGGCTTCGTCTTCTCGCCCAGCCTCAGGGCCGAGGACTTCACGCCGGCGAAGATGTCATCCTCCCGGTCCTGGTGCGCGTAGATGGTGTCAAAGTGGAGCGGCCAGAACACACAGCCCGCGTACAAAAGAATCGCGGGAAGATCCAGGCTGCCACGCACGGCCGTCCAGCCGATCACCGAGCCCATCATGAAGGTCAGGCCCAGCACCGCCTGGGGCCACCAGGTGAAGCGCTTGGCCAGCGGGTAGAACGCCACCAGAGGCAGGAACGCGATGGCGGTCCAGATGGTGGTGGTGTTGAAGGTCAGCAGGATGCACAGCGAGACAAACAGCTGGAACAGAAGGAACAGCGCCGCCTGCTTCCGGCTGACCATGCCCGAGGGCAGGGGACGGCTGCGGGTGCGGGACACCTTGCGGTCAAAGTTCTCGTCGAGCATGTCGTTCAGGGTCGACCCGGCTCCGTGCATGAAGATGGCGCCGAGAAGGAACAGGACACACCAGACCGGCACCATCCACAGGGGGTCACCCTCGCGAAGGGCGAGAGCCATGCCCCAGAAGGCCGGAAAGGCCGGGATCCACCAGCCGGCGTCCAGGTCGATGCGCAGAAGTTTCAGGTAGGGCATCCACGAGGGGGGACACTTGCGGATGATCTGTGCTCCCAGCGGGGGCGCCGCGAGCAGTGTGCGAAAAGAAAACATTATTGTCACCTTGCCAGTTGACAGAGCGGGGCTACACTATCCAATTCCACGAGCCGGGACTATGCTGTTTTTCGTCAGTATGCGGCCCGGCCAACCATCCGAAGATTTAGAGTTTTTCAAGCCAGGGAGCAGGCGTTGTGGAGACAGAGCGCAAAGACCGGACCAGCGGGCGCGGGCGCGTGTGTACGCTTCCCCGAGTTTTTGTGGATGCTTCCCTGAGCGAGGGGCAGCCGGTCCGCCTGGACCCGCCACAGGCCCACTATTTGCGCAACGTGCTGCGACTCGGGGAGGGCGACCCGGTCCGGCTGTTCAACGGCCTGGACGGCGAGTGGCTGGCCGAGCTCGAGGGCGGCCGCAACGGCCCCGCCCGGGTTCTCGAGGCCCTGCGCCCCCAGGCGGTGACCGACGGCCCTTGGCTTGTGTTCGCCCCCCTGAAAAAGGACGCCACCGACTACCTGATCCAAAAGAGCGTGGAGCTGGGGTGCTCGCGCCTCCAGCCGGTTCACACCCGCCGGACCCAGGGGCGCTCGGCCCGCCCGGACCGCTACCGGCCCCAGGCCGTCGAGGCGGCGGAGCAGTGCGAGCGCCTGGACCTGCCGGTGATCGGCTCCGCCCTCTCGATCGAGGAGCTGGTCCGGGCCTGGCCCGCCGGGCGGACCCTGTTCGTGGCCCTGGAGCGCGATGACACCACTCTGGACGCCCTGCCCGCCCTGCAGGCCCATGCGGGAGAGAAGGTTGCGTTCCTGATCGGACCCGAGGGCGGCCTTGCTCCCGAGGACCTGGAGATCCTGTCCGGGCTTAATCCGGTGTACATTTCTTTGGGACCGCGTATTTTACGGGCCGAAACCGCCTGTGTGGCGGCCCTTGCCCTGTGGCAGGCCAGCGCGGGCGACTGGCCGCGCCGCGCGGTCTGATTCCGTCTTGCCGCATTCCCTGTGACGCCTTCCCGCACCCCGCGGGCGGGCCTTTTCCCTCCATACCGGCACGTCCGGATGCCCTGCGGTCTCGCGCGGCTCCGACGTGCTTCAGACGACTGGATACAGCATGGCGCTTTCCAAGCACGACCCGCTCACTCGCGACGACCTCATCGGATGGCTCGAGTCCGGCTGCCGCCCCCGGGAGCAGTGGCGCATCGGAGCGGAGCACGAAAAGTTCGTTTTCCGGACCGATGATTTCCGCCCCCCCGCCTACGAGGGCGAGCGCGGCATCGGCGCCCTCCTGCGCCAGATCATGGAGCGTGACCCGTCCTGGACCGGGGTCTACGAGGGGGATGCCCTCATCGCCCTGAGCGGCGGGCCGAAAGGCTCCATCACCCTGGAGCCCGGCGGACAGCTGGAGCTCTCGGGCGCGGTCCTGGGCTCGGTGCACGAGACCTGTAAGGAAACCACGGACCACCACAAGGCCATGAAAGCGGTGGCCCAGGATCTGGACCTCGCCTTCCTCGGTCTGGGGTTCAATCCGAAATGGCACCGCGAGGACTTCCACTGGATGCCCAAGGGCCGCTACCGGATCATGCGCTCCTACATGCCCAAGGTGGGCAGCCTGGGCTTGGACATGATGCTGCGGACCTGCACCGTGCAGGCCAATCTGGACTTCTCGTCCGAGGCGGACATGGTCAAGAAGTTCCGGGTGTCTCTGGCGCTCCAGCCGGTGGCGACGGCCCTGTTTGCCTCCAGCCCCTTCCGGGAGGGCAAGCCCTCGGGCTACCTGTCCACCCGGGCCCACATCTGGACCGACACGGACCGGGCGCGCACCGGCCTGCTGCCCTTCGTCTTCGAGGACGGCATGGGCTTCGAGCGCTACGCCGACTACCTGCTGGACGTGCCCATGTATTTCGTCCACCGGGGTGACACCTACATTGATGCCTCGGGCCAGTCGTTCCGGGACTTCATGAACGGGCGCCTCGAGGCCCTCCCCGGAGAGCTCCCGGTCCTGTCCGACTGGGAGGACCACAGCTCGGTCGCCTTCCCCGAGGTGCGCCTGAAGCGCTACCTGGAAATGCGCGGCGCCGACGCGGGCCGCTGGCAGGATCTGTGCGCCCTGCCCGCCCTGTGGATCGGCCTGCTGTACGACACCACCGCCCTCGACGCCGCCTGGGACCTGGTCAGGGACTGGACCCTGGAGGAGCGCGCGGCTCTCTACGCGGCGGTGCCCACCACCGGCCTTCGGACCCCGTTCCGGGATGGAACCGTCCGGGACCTGGCCCTGAAGGTTCTCGAGATCGCGGCGGCCGGACTGAAGGCCCGCGCCATCACCAACGAGCGCGGCCAGGACGAGTCCATGTTCCTGGACGCCCTGTGGATGCACGCGGAGGAAGGGAAGTCTCAGGCCGACCGGCTGCTTGAGTTCTACCACCAGCGCTGGAACGACAGCGTTGATCCCATCTTCGCGGAATGCATGTACTAGGGAGCGGAGCCATGGAGCTTCTTGCGAGCCTTGATCCCGTCAAGGTCGGGAAGTTCCTGATCTCGGCTGTGGCGCTGACCCTGGCCCCGGGACCGGACAACCTGATGGTCCTCGGGCTGGGGCTGGCCCGGGGGCGGCTGGAGGGCATCCTGTTCGGTGCCGGCTGTGCCCTCGGGACGCTGGTCCACACGCTTCTGGCCACCCTGGGCATCAGCGCCCTGATCGTGGCCTCCCCCGCCGCCTTCACCGGCCTGAAAATCGCCGGGGCCGCCTACCTGGCCTGGCTGGGGATCCAGGTGCTCCGCCATGCCCGGGATCCGGCCCGCGGACGCACCAACGGCGTCCCCGTCCGGCGACTGGGCGTGTTCCTCAAGGGGATGGGGGCCGCGGCCGTCAATCCCAAGCTGGTTGTGTTTTTCCTCGCCTTCCTGCCCCAGTTCATTGTCCCGGCGCACGGGGAGGTCTGGTTCCAGACGCTGGTGCTGGGGGTTCTGTTCGGGCTCCAGGGCGGGCTGGTCCTGGCCCTGATCGGCTATTTCGCCGGCACCCTGGGCCGCCGGATGGCCAGTGACCCGCGCCTTGTCGTGGGACTTAACGTGCTGGCCGGTCTTGTCTTTCTGACCCTGGCCCTGAATCTCGCCGTGGACCTTGTTTTTTTAGCCATTGCGTAACACCGGGGCGGCTTATACGCTTTCCCTTCTCCGGAGCCGGGCGCTTCCGACCCGGGTTCCTTCCCCCTTTTTTTGTGATCATGCCGCGCGACGATGGACGCACTTCTGGATATCGGCTTTCTCTCCGCCCTGGGCCAGGTTTTTCACCAGGCCTTTTCCGAGCCCCGAGTTCTTGCCGGGCTCCTGACCCTGATCGGGCTTGAGATCGTCCTCGGGGTCGACAACCTCATTTTCATCGCCATCCTGACCGAGAGCCTGCCTCCGGCCCAGCGGGACCGGGCCCGGATCGTGGGCCTGAGCCTGGCGCTGTTCATGCGCCTTGCCCTGCTGGCGGGTATCGCCTGGATGGTGGGCCTGACCCAGGAAATCTTTGCCATCGGGCCCATCAGCCTGTCCTGGCGCGACATCATCCTGATCGGGGGCGGCTGCTTCCTGCTGTTCAAGGCCACCACCGAGATCCACGAGCGGATCGAGGGCGTCTCCCACACCAAGAAGCGCCTTGTGCGGGCCAGCTTCTTCGCGGTGATCGCCCAGATCCTGGTGCTGGATGCGGTGTTCTCGCTGGATTCCATCATCACCGCTGTGGGCATCGTGCGGGAGCTCTGGGTGATGATGACCGCCGTCGTGGTGGCCATGATCGTCATGATCGTGGGCTCGGGCCCCCTGACCCGATTTGTGGGGCGTCACCCCACGGTCATCATGCTGTGCCTGTCCTTCCTTCTGATGATCGGCCTGTCCCTGATCACCGAGGGGCTGGGAGCCGACATCCCCAAGGGCTACCTGTATGGCGCCATGGCGTTCTCGATCCTGGTGGAGTTCTTCAACCAGGTGCGCGAGCGCAACATCCGCAAGCACGCCGAGAAGGTTCCCCTGCGCGAGCGGGCCGCCGACACAGTGATCCGCCTGCTTGGCGGGCGGACCGTGTCCGAGGGTGGCGTCCTCGCGGATCCGACCCCGGCGCCGGGTGAGGAGCCCCTGCCCTTCGGCGAGACCGAACGGGAGATGGTCGCGGGCGTCCTGCGGCTGGGTGGCCGCACGGTGCGCTCCATCATGACGCCGCGCGGCGAGATCGCCTGGCTCGACATCGCTGCGGACAACGAGGCCATCCGCTCGGTGGTCGCCCGGCACGGCCATGCGCGCTACCTGGTCTGTGACGGGCGCCTCGAGGAGGTCCGCGGCGTGGTCCTGGTCCGCGACCTGTTCGGCGATCTTGTGGCAGGCGGACAGATCGACCTGAAGGCCCGCATGCATCCGCCCCTGGTGGTGCCCGAGACCCTTCCGGTCACCAGCCTGATCGAGACCCTGAAGACCACCCCGACCCGGCTTGCCATCATCTCGGACGACTTCGGGGACATCCACGGCATCGTCACCCCCACCGACGTCCTGGCGGAAATCTCCCGGGACCTGGTGGAGGACGAGGACGCGGTCGCCCGCCCCGAGCGCCTGGCCAACGGAAGCCTGCGTTTCCGCGGAGCCATGCCCATCGACGAGGTGGCCTCCATTCTGGAGCGGCGGGACATGGTGGGCGCCGGGCGCTACTCGACCCTGGCCGGGTTCGTCCTGTGGCACATCGGATCGGTTCCGGCCCAGGGTCATGCCTTCGACTGGCAGGGCTATCACTTCGTGTGCTCGAAGGTGGAGGGAAACCGGATCCAGACCATCGACATCACCGGATCCCCGGACCGGGGCCGTCCGGCCTGAGGGCAGGCGGCACCCCGGCCGGGGCGCCGGAAGCGCCCTCCGACAGCCGACGGGGGCGGCCCACAGCGGACCGTCCCCCACCGCCCGCACCAACAACAACCCCAGAGTGTTTTATAGGCCCGGAACGGCACCGGCCTCGCGCCCGCGGGTTGAGTAGGGTGCTCGACCCCCGCGGGTGACAAACACGTAATGCCCTGCGAAGAAACAGCGTTGTGCTTCTTAAATTGGCATGACTATAATCCAACTGTCCCCAGCCCCAGCCACCTTAACCCAACTGAGGATTGTTGCCATGACGCACACTGTTGCACGCCGTACACGTCCGCTTGCCGTTCTCGCTCTCGGGGCGGCTCTTGCTCTCCCCGCGGTGGGCGCCCACGCCCAGAACCCCGCCGATGACCTGCCCATCCCCACCCCGGCCCTGACCACGGTCAAGGGAACCGCGGACATGCGCGACGACACCCCCGTCACCCTTCGCGGCTACCTCGTCAAGGCCCTGGGCGACGAGAAGTACACCTTCAAGGATGACACCGGCACCATCGTCGTCGAGATCGATGACGACAAGTGGCAGGGGATGACCTTCAACCCCAATGAGATGGTCGAGCTGGACGGTGAGATCGACCGCGGCATGATGAAGATGAAGGTCGACGTGGATGTGATCCGCAAGGCCCAGCCCTGATCGTTAACCGCCCGCGGACACCCAGGGTCTGCGGGCGGCCCCTCTGGGCCGGAGAGAAGACCACCGGGTCACCCGAACGCAAAGGTCCAGCTTTCCCGGACACCATGCCTCCGGCTCAGCCGGACGCCAACGTCCGGCCCTCCTGCGCACCATCCTTCCGACTCCCCGACACCGGACATACAGCCGTCCCCGGCTCACTGCCTCTGCCCCCCCGGACGGCCAGCGCCCCACCTTCCCCCATGCCACGCCTGTGGCTCTCCAGGGGCGCGCAACGTCCAGCCCTCCTGCGCACCATCCTTCTGGCTCCCGGACAGACAGCCGCCAGCTTTCCCGAACGCAGAACACCGGCTCCCCCGAACCCAAGGCGGGCACCCTCTCCCGACGCCGGACCACCGGCGCGCCGGCCTCCAGCGCGTGTCATTGACCGGCGTCCCGGAACCACCCGTCCCGCCGTGTGAACACCCCCCAAACGCACATCCGCGCCCACAGCGACTCCGGCCGGGTGCCCGCGCTGCCTCCGCCCCCCACCAGCGTCTTGGCCGCCCCAGGCATCCCCCCTGCCTCGGCCCCAGCGCCTGCTCACAGCCGGACACACCCGCCTCCCCAAACTGCCCGGCACACAAGAGGCCCCGCATAACGGACCCGCATGCCAAGGCTGGCCATAAAGGCCGCAACCGTATACCCCATCCTGTCCAGCCTCCATCGGATGGAGAGCGGCTCTCCCGTAGCACCGCCAGGCGGCCAATCTGCGCCCGCAGGGCATACGGCCCCCTGCCTCGGCCCCAGCGCCATCAGGATCCACGCCCACTGACCCGTGCGCCTGCCTTCCGGTTGCGTCTTCCCACGCCACCACCCGGAACCACCGTGCGAAGGCGCGCTGTAGGGAGCCCGGGCTGGCCCGGCGCGGGTACCGTCTCCCGGCCTTTTGCCGAGCGACCTCTTTTGCTATGCTTTTTTGTAGAACGACTCGGAGCGTGGCGCCACACGGGCCCGTGTGGGCGGCCCTGCCTGTCCATACGGCCGGTTCGGGCGCGGAGCGGGACAACGCCGCGCCCTGCAAACAAAGCCCAACACGTCCCGGCGGATCCCTCCGGCCCCGGCCGGGGCCGTTTTTCGCGCCGGTCCACACGCGCCTGTCCACGATGGAGCACCCGGTCCATGACCACCCCCGTCCCTCCGCCCTCCAGTCCCCTCCCGACCCTGCCCGGAGGCTCGGGAACGAGCATGGTGGCCTCCATCCCCTCGCCGCCCCCGGCCATGACCGCCCTGAGCCCGGGAACACCCGTGGAGGCCACGGTGTCGGGCTATCCGTCACGGGGCGAAACACTTCTGCAAACGCCGTTTGGCGAGGTCTCGCTGCGCACGGCCCAGTCCCTCCCGGCGGACCGGGCGCTGACGCTCGTCTATCTGGGAACAGGCGCCCAGGGGCAGGCCCTCGTGCGGCTGTCCTGGCCCGGTCCCGGCGTGATGGGGCCTGCAGGAAGCCTGACCGGCACGGGATCGGCCCCCACACTCACACCTGCAACGCCGGTGGTGGCCCCTGGGGGACCGTCCGCACCCGTGGGCATTCCGGCCTCTGTGGTGGGGCCGCCGGGTGGGCCGTGGGTCGGAGCCCTGCCCGCGGGCCTGACCCCGCTGCCCGTCGGAAGTCTCCTGGCGGTGCGGATTGTGGACATCGGCCCCGCCGGATCCGCCGCTCCGGGGAGCACTCCGGCAAGCGGAGCCGGAGGTCCGGCGACCGGGGCTGCGGCGGGAATTACGCAAAGCGTAACGGCCTATAATACAATTGGAAAATTTATAAAAGCTGCACCCGGGGGGCCTGCAGGGCCCGTGTCTCCGCCCCTCCCGGACCCGTCTTCCGAGGCCACAAAACCCGGTGTTCCGCAAGACGGAACACGCGGTGCCACGACCGCAGCCGGTGCGGCGCGCGCAACGGGCCCCTCCACCCTGACCCTGCTGACCGGTTTGCAGCTTCCCGGCACCATCGTCTCGACCGGATCCGCCTCCGCGTCCCTGGTGGACACGGCACTGGGGCGCCTCGCCATCAACACGTCCCTGCCCGGGGACACCGGAACCACGATCCGCGTCCAGATCCTGTCTGCCGGCGGAACCGTGAGCGCGCCGGGCACCCTGTCCCTTCCCCTGCTGTCCGGCGGGGGCTGGCCCGCGCTCCAGGACGCCCTGGCCCTGGCCCAGGCCAGCGCCGCCCTTGGCCGGAGCGCAGACACAGGCGCCCTGCTGGATGCCATGATCCGCCCGGGCCCGGCCATGCTGGTCAATGCCCTGGGTTTCCTTGCCAGTCTGCGGGCGGGCGGAGAGCTGGGGGTTTGGCCGGGAAACCGGGCGCTTCGGGATCTGGAGCGTCTTGGGGAGAAGGGGAAGGCCGTCGCCAGCCGCCTGGGCAGTGATCTGAAGGCCATGGCCGCCGAGCCGCGGGAGGGCTCCGGCCCGCCGTCCGAATGGCGGGTGCTCACCCTGCCGTGCCTGAATGACGGGGAAATCACTCCCATCCGCCTGATCACCCGCCACACCCCCGAGCACGACGCGGGAGACGGCCACCCCGGCGCGCCGGGAGACCGCTTCCTTGTGGACGTGGCCCTGTCACGCCTGGGGCCGATCCAGCTGGACGGGTTCTTCCAGAAGGGACCGCGCCAGATGGACCTTGTGGTCCGCAGCGGCACGCCCCTGCCCCCGGTGATGCATCGGGATATCCGGGCTCTGTACAACGAGGCCCTGTCGGCCCTGGGCTTTCGCGGGTCAATCCGGTTCGAGGCCGGGCAGCCCTTCTTCGAGCCGCCGGAGCTCCCGCACCCCCCCAGTCGGCCGGACACGGGCGGCCTGGTGATCTGATCCAACAGCGGCTGCGCAACCCGGTGCCTGATCGGAACGGCAGACGGGACGCACGGACAGGGCACCGGCCCCGATGCCGATGCCGCTCGGGCCCCCGCAACGCCGTGCAGGCCGCCTTCAGGGGAGCGGAGCGCAATAAGGGGGCTATCGGCCCGGCACCGGCACGGCCGCACAGCCGTAAAGGCGACTCACAATGGCCAAGGGGCAGCGCAAGGCTATCGGCCAGGCAGAACACCGCCGCGGGCTGGGCCAGCGTTGTGCGGACCTCTGTCGCCAACAAAGGTGGGGCGCTGTGCAAGGCGGTCCACCTCGGACAGGCGCGACCACCGCGGCCCCGCCGTCAGGCCCGCATGCGACGATCCGACCTTTCCCGCCGGACCCGCCTAAAGCAGGTGGCCGCCGCGCTTCGCTTTCGTCTCGAGATAAGCCCGGTTGTGGGGATTGGGGGCGAAGGCGTGGGGAACGCGCTCCACCACGTCGACGCCGTGCGCCCGCAAAGCGTCCACCTTCAGGGGATTGTTGGTCAGCAACCGCACGGACCGGATCCCGAGCGCCCGCAGCATCACGGCAGCGGGCAGATAGAGCCGCTCGTCATCCTCGAAGCCCAGCTGCTCGTTGGCGTCCAGGGTGTCCAGGCCCTCGTCCTGAAGGCGGTAGGCCCTCAGCTTGTTCACAAGGCCGATCCCCCGCCCCTCCTGGGCAAGGTACAGGACAACGCCCGCCCCTTCCTGGTCCATGGTCCGCATGGCGCCACGAAGCTGCTGGCCGCAGTCGCAGCGCAGGGATCCCAGAAGGTCGCCGGTCAGGCACTCGGAATGCAGGCGCACCAGAACGGGCTTGTCGGTCTCCAAGGTTCCGATCACGATGGCCAGGTGCTCGAGGCCGCCATCCGCCGGGCGGAACGCCTTGACCCGCGTGTTTTCCGCATCGAACAGCGGCACCCGGGCCTCGCCCACGCACGCCAGGGACTCCGCCTGAACCGAGGGATGAACGGCCATGTCCTCGGCCCGGATCACCGGGAACCCGTCCTGGGACGGGTCGGCAAGAAGGCCGGGAACAACCGGAGGCTCGGCGACCACCGCCACCGTCGGAAGAAGCCGTGCAGCCTTGGCCAGACGCACTGCACCCAGAGCGGCTGAATCCGCCGCCACGCCCCGGACGTCCTCCAGGAACGGAGCCAGCGGACACGACGGGCCGCTGCGGTACGTGGGATCCCCCAGGACGCCAAAAACGGCCTCGGGGGCGCCGGGGGCAATCTTCAGAAGAAAGGCCTCGGCGTCTTCGGTTCCCGGCGGGGCCTCAAGCCCCAGAGCCCGGAAACGGCGGCCGCTCATGGCAATGGCCCAGCCCCGGGACGATCCGCCGTCCGCGGCCAGAGGCGCAAAGAACTCCACCGAAACCGCCCAAAGGACGTCGTCGGGCGCCTGCCCCTGGATCCGGATCGGAAGACCGGTGCGAACCTGGGCAATGCCCCGGCCCACCCGTGCGAGAAGAGCGTGCCCCTCGGGGGACAGGGTCAGGCCGTCCTCCTGAAAATAAACAGATAGCATCGGAGTGTTCACAAGCGTCCCCATCGGGTCAGTTTGGAGGGGCTGGGCAGCACCACCGCGCGGTGCCGGTCCGGCGCTCCCTATTTAGGCCGAAAACGCCGGAAATTGAAGACGGAAACCCCTCCCCGGCGATCTTTCCCGCAGGACACACGCGCCCGACACAGTCAGGGGCGCGGGAAACGGGCCGGGAGACGCTCGTCTGTTCATGACGAATTCTCCACGTAGGAACAAGATATACGATTTAATGCGGACAGGACCACATACATGTAGTAAAAATGAGCATCATCCCTGTCGGGAAAGGATCGTGCCATGCCCTCCCCCACGCCCCTGCTCGTCGTCTCGCGCAGCAAGCCGGTCGCGGATGTCCTGTGCTCGACCCTGGGCGCGCTGGACCGGCCCCTGAGGATCGAGGCCGCCGAAACCACCCGTGACGCCACACAGAACGGCGATCTGGCCCGGTTCCGGGCCATTGTCCTGTACTGCGGCCGGGAGGCCCCGGACGACCAGCCCGGCGACATTCTGGCCACAGGATACGGGGGCACTTTGGTGTGTCTGGACGACCGCCCGGAGGCGGAGCATCCCGCGCAGGTCCGGCACCTGCCCCTTCCCGTGTCGCTGGCGGCCCTGGAAAGCAGCCTTTTCGCGCCTCCGACGGCACCGGAAGAGGCCACCGCCCTGCCTCTGGCCGGCGGGCGCTTCCTGTTCAATGCGAAATCCGGCGTTATCTATCGCGCCAACGGCGAGGCGGGCCCTCCGCTGACCGAAAAGGAAACGGCTCTCCTTCTGTGCCTCTACAATAGCGCGAGTCACAGTGCGCGGCGGGATGATCTCCTGTCGGCGGTATGGGGCTATGGAAACGAGATCGAGACCCACACCCTCGAGACCTATATTTATCGTCTGCGCCAGAAATTTCCCCTCCGTGAGGGCGAGACGGCCCCTCTCCTGACCCGGGCAGGTGGCTACGCACTGGAGGCCTGAGCCCCCGAGACAGAGACTCCCCAGGCTGGCGGACGGGCCAAAAGCCCCCGACAGGCCCGGACAAAACCCTTAAAATTCATTACATTATTCAAAACTATTGCCGGATAGTAGATACGGTGCCACACTGAACCGGTGGACAATGGGTCGTCTACTAGTTTTTGGATGAGCCTGAAACGGGCGGTAACCTGAAAAGCCCCACCGGAGCACTCGGGTTCTCCGGTCCGGACGCAGCGGAAAAACACCCGAAAACGCAATACGCGAACACGGGTGAAGATTTTCCCCACTCGCGGGAAACCCCGATAAAAGGGGCGGGGTCGCCTTTTACGATTAGGCGAAAAAACCGAGAAGCCACTCACGCAATGCGGGCGCGCCCATTCACGAACACCTCATGTGGATGTTTCGCATGGCGTAACACGCCTTATATTGAGTTTGATCCGCGCCGATTTTTTGTCGCATAACGTTAGTCTCGCCGGAAAAACACAAATACACCGAAAACGTCCGGGTCTTTTTGCGCGTAGTGTGACCGAGCGCGATCAACTAAAACGACACGCTCGCCGAGGTTGACTCGGGAAAAGGGAGAGCGGGTCTTCCCGTAAACCGGGATCTTTTGCGGCTTGGCCCCACTGTAACGCGACTCGACCCGGCCGACGCCAGACCCGGGACACGAAAATCAGCCCCGCATTCCAAAAATTCCCCCAACAGGACTCCATCTGGGCCGTCAAAACCACGGGCCCCGGCAAAACAGGACGCGGAAAATCCCCGTCGCGCCGCCGAAAACCCCACCAAAAGGCGAGATCAGAGCCCCGGGCACACGATAAACGGACCAGGCGGGTTTAATCCGGGTCGTCGACGTTTCTCCACTATGGTATTCTTGCCGACGCAAGGCCGAAGTGTTCGGCCCGATCCCCCTGAAAATACATACGAGCTTGAACTGTGCCACACCTGATCCCTATCCGCCGTGCCCTTATCAGCGTTTCCGACAAGACCGGACTTGTCGAATTTGCCCGCTTTCTTCAGAAGAGCGGGGTCGAGATCCTGTCCACCGGCGGAAGCGCGAAAGCGCTTGTTGATGCCGATATCGCCGTGACCGAGGTCTCGGACTTCACCGGCTTTCCCGAGCTTCTCGACGGACGGGTGAAGACCCTGCACCCGCGGATCCACGGCGGCATTCTGGGCGTCCGGGACAACCCGGCCCACCAGAAAGCCATGGAGGAGCACGACATCCCCCCCATCGACCTGGTGGTGGTGAACCTCTATCCGTTTGAGTCCACCGTGGCCGGAGGCGCCGAGTTCGCCACCTGCATCGAGAACATCGACATCGGCGGACCGTCCCTGATCCGGGGCGCGGCGAAGAACCACGCGTTCGTGACGGTCGTCGTCGACCCGGAGGACTACGCCCCGGTGATGGACGCCATGAAGGACAACAACGGCGCCACGCCCCTGGCCCTGCGCCGCCAGCTTGCCTCCACCGCCTTCGCCCGCTGCGGAGCCTACGACGGCGCCATCGCAACCTGGTTCCAGGACCAGATCAACGAGCAGACCCCACGCTACTGCGTCTTCGGCGGCCGCCTGCGCCAGCCCCTGCGCTACGGCGAGAACGGCCACCAGCACGCCGGCTTCTACGTGAGCGGCCTGGGTCGGCCCGGCGTCGGCTCGGCCCGCCAGCTCCAGGGCAAGGAACTGTCCTACAACAATATCAATGACACGGATTCCGCCTTCGATCTGGTGTGCGAGTTCTCAAAACCCGCCGTCGCCATCATCAAGCACGCGAACCCGTGTGGCGTGGCCAGTTCGGACTCCATCGTCGACGCCTATAAGGCAGCCTTCGCCTGCGATCCCGTCAGCGCCTTCGGGGGCATCATCGCCCTCAACCGCCCCATTGACGGCCCGACCGCCGAGGCCATCACCTCGATCTTCACCGAGGTGGTCATCGCCCCCGGCGCCGACGAGGACGCCCTGCGCATCTTCGAGACCAAGAAGAACCTGCGCCTTCTGCTGACCGATGCCCTGGGCGACGCCCGTGCGGCGGAGCGGACCGTCCGCTCGGTGGCCGGCGGTTTCCTGATGCAGGACCGGGACGCCCTAGTGGTCGACGAGCGCGACCTGAAGGTCGTCACCCGCCGCGCGCCCACGGACCAGGAGATGGAAGACCTTCTCTTTGCCTTCACCGTTTGCAAGCACGTGAAGTCCAACGCCATCGTTTACGCGAAGGACGGAGCGACCGTCGGCATCGGCGCCGGGCAGACCAGCCGCGTTGACAGCGCCCGGATCGCCTCGTGGAAAGCCGAGGAGGCCGCCACCGCCGCCGGACTGACCGCGCCGCGCACCCACGGCTCGGTGGTCGCGTCGGACGCGTTCTTCCCCTTCGCCGACGGCCTGGTGGCCACCGTGAAAGCCGGAGCCGTTGCGGTCATCCAGCCGGGCGGATCCGTCCGGGATGACGAGGTCATCAAGGCCGCCGACGATGCGGGCATCGCCATGGTCTTCACGGGCGTGCGCCACTTCCTGCACTAGGCCGGACGCCAGCACACCACCGGTTCAGGCCGGAGCCGACAGATCTGTCGGCTCCGGTTTTTTTATGCCATCAGCGTTTTGGGGGGCAGGTGGAGGGCCCGTCCAGCTTTCGGACACGGTCCTTCCGGCGCGTTCGGGCGAGATCCCGTCAGCACGTTCAGGGACGTAATCGCTGTCGGCGGCGGGCTCCATGAACAGCCCGAACCCGGACATGACGGCCCGCCCCCACGCAAACGCGGGGGGCGCCAAACTCGTCAGCCCCACGCCCCCACAGGACCGCCGGACACGGCCGAAGCCGCGCCGGAACGCGTGGATCAGTCGGCCAGAGGCGTGACGATCTTCGTGCCCAGCCGGGCACCGGCCAGGATGTGGACGTGGAAGTGGGGGACTTCCTGCATGGAGTCCGGCCCCGCGTTGGCAATGGTGCGGTAGCCGGTTTCGGACACCCCGAGGGTTTTGGCGACGGTCTGGACGGCCCGGAAGAACCCGGCCACCTCCGCATCGGAGCCCCGCTCGGCGAAATCCCGCCAGCAGGTGTAGGGGCCCTTCGGAATCACCAGCGCATGAACCGGCGCCTGCGGGTGAATGTCGTGGAAGGCAAAGGCCCAGTCGTCTTCATAGATCTTTTTGGCCGGAATCTCGCCGCGAAGGATCCGGGCAAAAATATTGTTGGTGTCGTAGCTCATCAGCACATCCTCCCGTGTTGCACGTGCCCTGCCGCCGGAGGCGCCCGGAAAAAGACCCCGGGCGGCCGCTGCAGCACAGGCCCGTCCGTCCGGAACGCTCAGCGCCCGGCGTCGGGCCGGGATGCCTTTTCCTCGAGCCCGGACATTCCGAAGCGCGCCTCGAGCTCGGCCCAGACGCGCTGCGGGTCCACGCCCACATCGGCCCACAGAACGGTCAGATGATAGAGAAGATCCGCACTTTCCGAAACCACCTCGTCGGGGCCCTGGGCAAGAGCGGCAGAGGCGACCTCGAAGGCCTCCTCCCCCATCTTGTTGGTGATCTTGACCCGCCCCTTAGAAAAGAGGCGAGCCGTGTAGGAGGTGCTGTCATCGGCCCCCTTGCGGGACAGGACAACAGAGTGCAGCCTGTCCAGCACGTGGGGAAGCCCGGAGGACCGCTCCGTCATGCGGAGGCTCCGCGGATCGGGTTCACGGGAATGCCGGCGCGGGCCATGTATTCCTTCGCCTCGGCGATGGAGATCTCACCGAAGTGGAAGACCGAGGCCGCGAGAACCGCACTGGCGTGTCCGTCCCGCACACCCTCGACCAGGTGCTCCAGCGTGCCCACGCCGCCCGAGGCGGTGACCGGAATGCCAACCGCGTCGGCAACCGCTCGGGTCAGGGGAATGTCGAAGCCGTCCTTGGTGCCGTCCCGGTCCATGGAGGTCACAAGCAGCTCGCCCGCCCCCAGGGCCTCCATGCGACGGGCCCACTCGACCGCGTCCAGGCCGGTGCCCTTGTGGCCACCGTGGGTGATCACCTCGAAGGTGCCGTCACCCCTGGCGCGGCCGTCGATGGCGACAATGACACGCTCGCGTCCGAACTCGGCCGCCGCCTCGCCCACAAAGTCGGGATTGAGAACGGCCGTCGTGTTGATGGAGATCTTGTCCGCGCCGGAATCAAACAGCCGGCGAATGTCGTCCAGGGTGCGAATGCCCCCGCCCACGGTCAGCGGAACGGTGCACTGCTTGGCCGTTCGGGCGACCACATCGAAGAGGGTGTCGCGGTTTTCGGAGCTGGCGGTGATGTCAAGAAACACCAGCTCGTCGGCTCCACCCTCGGCGTAGGCACGGGCGTGCTCGGCCGGGTCTCCCGCATCGCGGAAGTCCACGAAATTGATCCCTTTGACAACCCGCCCGTCCTTCATGTCCAGACAGGGAATGATCCTTACCGTCTGCATCGTCTGTTGTCCTCTATTTGAGAATCCCGAGGGCAGCCCCGAGATCAAGAGTGCCGTCATACAGGGCACGACCGCTGATGACCCCGACAATCCCGGAGCCCTCGGCCGACTTGACCGCCCGGATATCCGAAAGGTCAGTCACGCCGCCCGAAACGATCACCGGCGTCGTGATCCCCTCGGCGAGGGTCCGCGACGCGTCGATGTTGACGCCCTGCATGGCGCCGTCGCGCTCGATGTCCGTATGGATGATGGCGCTCACGCCCGCATCCTCGAACAGGAGGGCCAGGTCATGGGCCGTGACGTTGGACGTTTCCGCCCAACCCTCGACCGCCACCTTGCCCCCACGCGCATCAATGCCCACCGCGATCCGGCCCGGCCAGGCCTGGCAGGCCTCCTTGACAAAGGCCGGATCCCGAAGGGCAACTGTTCCGAGTATCACACGCCGGACGCCCAGTCCGATCCAGCGCTCGATGGTTTTCATGGTCCGGATCCCGCCGCCCAGCTGAACCGGGATCTCCACCTCGGCCAGGATGGACCGCACGGCATCCTCGTTCACCGGCGTCCCGGTAAAGGCTCCGTTCAGGTCCACCACATGAAGCCACTCACACCCGGCGTCGACAAACTGCCGGGCCTGTTGCGCAGGGTCATCACCAAACACCGTTACGTTGTTGATGTCGCCCCGCAAAAGGCGGACGCACTGCCCGTCTTTCAGGTCAATTGCTGGAAACAGAATCATGGTTCTCGTCTTCTCATCCACCTGGTGCCGCCCCTGCCGGGCTTTTTCGACGAATGCCGAAACTACACTAAACTGGAGCGTTTGCCGCCAAAACGTGAGGGGGAAAATCTATTATTACCATTTTCTCACTGCATCACGCTCCGCACTCCCGCGCCGCGGGAGGGACCGGAGCCGAGAACCTCGACCGCCTCACGGCCGGGGCCGCACTGTTTCCAGCCGGGATTTCCCAATGATACCGGGACGCATCGCCCCCTCACACGCTCACACTCACTCCGGTCCTGCCGGAGACCGCGGACCTTATCACTTTAGGGGGAGCATGGGAATGCACCGTTTCGCGACGGAACGCCTGTGTTTCCCCGGGACTGCGGACCCGGCGCACGGGCAGCGCAACGCAAAGAAGAATTTTCTTCTTGACCTTGAGGCCCTTCCAACCCATTTGAAGGACACAACGGATGCGAGTTACGGTCTACCATCACGGGTATCGTTGCAAACGATAAAGACTGCCCGCCAGACGCGATAAATCGCTACCGTATTTCGCCACTGAGCTCCCGGTCGGCGGGTGAAAAAAGAACACGCGATAAGCGCTCTTTTTCGCTTCGGAAACCGGACGGACCACGTTATGAAGATTGATCACAATGCCTGAAGGTTATCGCGTTCTCCCCGCTCTGCCCCGACCGGGACACTCCGGAAACGGGCAGCCGCATGCGGCGGAGCGACGCGTGCAGCATCTCCCGCCGGTCGTCCGTGCCGGCGACAGGGGTTATTCCTTGCGAGATCAAGAGTTCGGTGCCACAAAACGGGCCGGACACAACGGGTGGGGCCTCCGCCCGGGACAGCGCTGCACCGGTGACACACCGGCCCGAGGGCGCGCAACGCGGACAATCCGCGCTGCGCTGTGGACAGGGTCCGGGTGGTCAGGACGCGAGGGGCTGGATGCCCTTGCTGTGAAGAGCGCCCTTGGTCGAGGGCACGCTGTCCGCCGCGCGCTCATCCACGGTCCAGGCCTGACGGAGGGCTCGCGCAAGAGCCTTGAAGCTGGCCTCGACGATATGATGGTTGTTTTCGCCGTAGAGGGAAGAAACATGAAGAGTTAGACCGGCCGTCTGGGAAAAGGCCTGAAACCACTCGCGAAACAGCTCGGTATCCATCCTGCCGACTGTGGGGCGCGTGAACCGGACATCCCAGACCAGATAGGGTCGGTTGGAAAAGTCCAGAGCGACGCGACACAAGGCTTCATCCATGGGAATCAAGGCAGAGCCGTACCGGTAAATACCCTTGCGAACTCCGAGTGCCTCGGAAACGGCCTGGCCGATCGCAAGGCCCACGTCCTCGGTGGTGTGGTGATCGTCGATGTGAATATCGCCCTTCGCCCGAACCCGAAGGTCCATGAGGCTGTGACGGGAAAGCTGTTCCAGCATGTGGTCCAGAAAACCAACGCCGGTAGCAATGTCGTAGCTCCCATTTCCGTCGAGATCGAGGGTGACCTCTACGAAGGTTTCTCTTGTTTCACGAGTAATCGTGGATTTTCTCACCGGCAATACTCCACCTTTTCCCCGGTATGCGGAACATTACCGTCGAACAACTCCGGGGAAGATTTATCAACCGATCTCTGAATTTATCCCTCAGGTGTCAAAAGACTGGAAACGACGTCTATGACACTGTAGGGTAACCCCGAATCGGGGTGCGTAAACAGGATCAACTTCCGTCCCTCTGACAGCGAACATCACGTCAGGAGGACATAGAAACAGATCATGGGGCAAGAACGTGAAAAGGTCAAAGAGTGAAGAGACGGGACCCGATCCCGTAGACGTACATGTCGGCTGTCGACTCCGGTTACGCCGCACCCTTCTGAATCTCTCCCAGGAACAGCTCGCAAACTCGGTTGGCGTGACCTTCCAGCAGATCCAGAAGTATGAGCGTGGTTCCAACAGGATCAGCGCAAGCCGCCTGTATGATATCTCGAAGGTGCTGGGTGTCCCCGTATCCTTCTTTTTCGAGGATATCGGCCAAGATATCATCGACAGCAGGAAGCTCAAGGTCTCCCCGGCAGACTCTGTCGCCCTCCTTGAGGAAGCTCCGGTCCCGGCTTACGAGCGGGATCCGTTTCAGAAAAGTGAAACTCTCGAGCTCATCCGCGCGTACTGGCGACTGCAAAACAGCGCTGTCCGCCAGAACGCCCTTGCACTGCTCAAGAGCCTGACCAGCCGGGAATAAACCTCTCCTCCCGGGAGCCCGCCACACAGCGGGGGGTTCCCGGGACAGGGCCCCTGAAGCCCTGTCCAGGACACCGACACTCTCCCGTCCGGCCCCCCTCCTCCAAGGGGGGCCGACGTTGCTTTCGGGCCCTGCAATCAGGAAAAGCCCTTTCTTTCCTCGTCCATCCCCCATAAATGAGTAATCCGTGCCACGCTCATCCGGCACGTTCCTTTTCCGGGGATGTCTCTCATGAATGAACATGCTCACTCCGCAACGTCCTGGCACGGCACCACCATTCTGGCGGTGCGCCGCAAGGGATCGGTTGTCATCGCCGGCGATGGCCAGGTCACGCTTGGCAACACGGTGATCAAGGGCACGGCCCGCAAGGTGCGCCCGCTCGCCGGAGGCACCGTTATCGCCGGATTTGCCGGCGCGACGGCCGACGCCTTCACCCTGTTCGAGCGCCTCGAGGAAAAACTCGAGCGCTTCCCCGGGCAGCTGACCCGGGCCTGCGTCGAGCTGACCAAGGACTGGCGCACGGACCGGTACCTCCGCCGCCTCGAGGCCATGATGGCCGTTGCGGACCGGGACATCTCCCTTGTGCTCAGCGGCAACGGCGACGTGCTCGAGCCCGATGACGGCCTGATCGGCATCGGCTCCGGCGGCGCCTACGCCCTGTCCGCAGCCCGTGCTCTGGCGGGGCTCGAAAACGACATGGACCCGGAGGACATCGCCCGCAGGGCCATGGCCATCGCCGCCGACATCTGCATCTACACAAACCACAACGTGACGGTGGAGCGCCTCGACGCCGACACCCCGTAACCGCTCGCCCGCGCCCGGCCGCCCAAGGCCATCTTGTGACAACAGGACACCCCCAATGACAACCTTCAGCCCACGAGAGATCGTCTCCGAACTGGACCGCTACATCATCGGACAGGCCGAGGCCAAGCGCGCCGTTGCTGTCGCCCTGCGCAACCGCTGGCGCCGCCAGCAGCTCCCCGACAGTCTCCGGGACGAGGTTCTGCCGAAGAACATCCTCATGATCGGGCCGACCGGCGTTGGCAAGACCGAGATCGCCCGACGCCTGGCCCGCCTGGCCCAGGCCCCCTTCATCAAGATCGAGGCCACCAAGTTCACCGAGGTCGGCTACGTGGGCCGGGACGTGGAGAGCATCATCCGCGACCTGCTGGAAATCGCCATCGCCGAGGAGCGCGAGCGCCAGCGCAAGACGCTCACCGCCAAGGCCGAGCTCAACGCCGAGGAGCGGGTGCTCGACGCCCTGTGCGGCAGCGGCGCCTCGGACGAGACCCGCCAGAAGATGCGCAAGAAGCTCCGCGAGGGCGAGCTGAACAGCCGCGAGATCGACATCCAGGTTCAGGACAGCAGCACGTCCAACATGCCCGCGTTCGACATCCCCGGCATGCCCGGCGGCCAGATGAACATGTTCAGCCTGGGGGACATCTTCGGCAAGGCCTTCGGCGGCCGGACCAAAACCCGCCGGGTCAGCGTCTCGGACTCCTATGACATCCTGGTGCGCGAGGAGGCCGACAAGCTGGTGGACAACGACCAGGTCGTGTCCGCCGCCATGAAGCAGGTCGAGAACAACGGGATCGTCTTTCTGGACGAGGTGGACAAGATCGCCGCCAGCCCGGACCGGCGCGGTGCGGACGTCTCCCGCGAGGGGGTCCAGCGCGACCTGCTGCCCCTGATCGAGGGCACGACCGTGTCCACCAAGTACGGCCCGGTCAAGACGGACCACATCCTGTTCATCGCGTCCGGCGCCTTCCACGTGGCCAAGCCCTCGGACCTTCTGCCCGAGCTGCAGGGCCGCCTGCCCATCCGGGTGGAGCTCCGGTCCCTGGACCAGGACGACTTCAAGCGCATCCTGACCGAGCCGGAGGCCAGCCTGCTCAAGCAGTACAAGGCCCTGCTGGACACCGAGGGTGTGACCCTGGAGTTCCCCGAGGAAACCATCGAGGCCATCGCCCGCATCGCGACCGAGGTCAACACGGCCATCGAGAACATCGGGGCCCGGCGCCTGCACACGGTCCTGGAGCGTCTTCTGGAGGAGATCAGCTTCACAGCAACCGACCGCAGCGGCACGACCATCGTCGTCCAGCCGGACCTGGTGCAGGAGCGGGTGGGCGCCCTGGCGGCCAAGGCGGACCTGTCGCGCTTCATCCTGTAGACCTGCGGCGCGCCCACCAACTGCGGCACGCGCGCTGCATGCCAACTCTCCGGGGGCCTTCACCGTGGCAGGCCCCCGGACCCCGTCACGCCGGCCCCGGCCGCCTCCCCCACATCCGCAACACACAGCGGGCGGCAGGCGGCAGGAAACGACGGCCCCCCCGGGGCGTACAACGGCCCGGTTCTCGACCGCACCCACACGATGCCGGTTCCGCGCAACAGGACGCCCCCGAAACCTCCGCCCGGCCCGGCGCACGGACACACGTCCCCGCGGCAACCAGACCACCCCGTAAACGGCCCTTCAGGCCCCGCAGAGGCCCCGAAGAAGGCGAGCACAAGGGCAGGCCCGTCGACCGCTACGGGCACTCCCGAGGCTTGCGCCGACGGCCAGAGCGCCGGGACACGGGAAACACCCGACGGGTCCCTGTGATACCGCCCGGAAGCCTCTCCCGCATCCGCATGGGACAACGGGCGGCAGGGAGCGACTGTCCACCGGAACGGAGCAGAACTGAGCCGCCCCACCCGTCCCTCTCTCGCCGGTCCGGCCCGAAGCCCGGAGCAGCCCAGACGGATCCTCGACCGGTCTGGGACATACATCGGGGCGGGCACGAGGAACCGCTTGCGGCCGGGCCCCACGCCAGACCCCTGCCCCATCCCCAGCCCCCGGCCCCATCCCCTGGCGGCTGTCCCGCCCCGGGACGCCGGAGCGCGCGGTACCGCAAATCGGCCCTAAAAGCCCCCTGGGGTGTTTCGATCATTACTAGCAACCAAAACGGGTGATCAACACAACCATCGCAACGGGCTCCCCCGTGGACACCCTTGCCAGGAAATTGACAAAGATCAGCGGCGATCTTTTCGATAAAAAAAATTAATACGCAACCGGTGCGATTTTTTCTCGACGGCGAAATGCGTGACTGGCACTTTTATGAGATCACTTATCAACCACTGTTATGGAGAACACGCCTGATGACCTTTGTTGCCCTCCGACGTATCCTCCGTCGTGGCATGCCGCTTTTCGCCGTTTTTGCCGCTCTTCTGTTCCTTCCTTCGCCTCTTCTTGCCGATGACGGCGCGCCCCATCTTCCGGGAGCCGGGCTGTCCCTGGTCTGGACCCTTCCCTTTGTGGGAATGCTCCTGTCCATCGCCCTGGGCCCCCTGGTGGCCCCGGACTTCTGGCATCGCCATTTCGGAAAAATTTCCCTGTTCTGGGCGCTGGCCTTTCTGGTCCCGTGCGCCCTGGTTTACGGCATCGAGATTGCCTCCTACGAGGCGGTTCACGCGCTTTTGTTGGAATATCTTCCCTTTATCGTCCTTCTTTTTGCCCTGTTTACCGTGTCGGGCGGCGTGCGCCTGAAAGGCTCTCTGGTGGGCGGTCCCGGGGTGAACACCGGGATCCTGGTCGTGGGCACGATCCTCGCCAACCTTATGGGCACGACCGGAGCGGCCATGCTTCTGATCCGGCCGCTGCTTCGTGCCAACGAGCACCGCCGCTACAAGGTGCACACGGTCATCTTCTTTATCTTCCTTGTGGCCAATATCGGAGGATCCCTCACCCCTCTGGGTGACCCGCCCCTGTTCCTGGGCTTCCTGAAGGGCATCTCGTTCTTCTGGCCGCTCCAGAACATGGCAGGCCCCATGCTGCTGGTGAGCGGGATCCTGATCCCGGTCTACTATATCACCGACCGGATCCTTCTCGCCAAAGAGGGCGGCCTGAAGACGCCGGCCACCGGCACGCCGGAAAAGGCCGGGATCGAGGGCGGCATCAACCTGGTGCTTCTGGCCGGCATTGTGGCCTCGGTTCTCATGAGCGGGTATGTCCGTCTGCCCTGGAGCGTTGAGATCCACCACGTGACCCTCGAGGCCCAGAACCTTCTGCGCGACGCCCTGATGCTGGCCATCGCCGGGCTCTCCCTTCTTCTGACCCGGGCCGAAACCCGCGAGCGCAACGGCTTCACCTGGTTCCCGATCGTGGAGGTGGGCAAGCTGTTTATCGGGATTTTCCTCGCCATGATCCCGGCCATCGCCATCCTGAAGGCCGGCGAGAGCGGCAGCCTGGCCTGGGCCATCGCCCTGGTTTCGGACGCCGAGGGCAACCCCATCAATGTGGGCTATTTCCTGCTCACCGGATGCCTGTCCGCGTTCCTGGACAACGCGCCGACCTACCTTGTGTTCTTCAATATGGCGGGCGGTGACGCGGCGGAGCTGATGACGACCCTGTCGCCGACGCTTCTGGCGATCTCGGCGGGCTCGGTGTTTATCGGTGCGCTGACCTATATCGGCAACGCGCCGAACTTCATGGTCCGGTCCATTGCCCAGGATGCGGGGGTGAACATGCCCAGCTTCTTCGGCTACATGGTCTGGTCCTGCGGGATCCTGATCCCGGTTCTCGCCATCCTGACCCTGGTCTACTTCGTGTAGCCGGACCGGCGCCCACGACGCCACACAGTGTCCCCGGGCCCGCCGACGGTTGGCCCGGGTTTTTTATGGGCGCTGTGCCCGGGGGCGACAGGGTGCCAAAAGCGGATGCAGGCGGCCCTGTGCAGGGCCCCGTGCCGGGGGTCAAACGCACGGACCTAGCGGGCAGTGCCCCCATGCTCCAGACGCACCGTGTCCAGAAAGGCGAGGGCCTTGGTCATACGCGCCTCGCCGAGCGGCGGGTTCCCGGGGGCAAAGGGCGCAGTCTCCCAGGACATCTGGACAAGATAGCTTCCGGCCGTTCCACGCAGATACAGGAAAAACGAGACCTCGCCCCGGCCCGTGTCGGTGCGGCGGGGGCAGCTGATGGTCCAGAACCCGCGCCCTCCCCCGCCCTCCACGGAAAACTGGAGCGCACTCGAGGCCGAGCCCTCGCAGACCGCGGCGTAGTCGGTTGCGCTGCGCATCTGGGCGGTACGCACGTCCGGAGCCTCGGGATCCCGGGCGAGCGAGACGATGATCATCTCCCGTGTTCCCGGGACACCCGTCTGTGGCGGATGGAAAACGGTTTTCTGATAGGTGTCCGAGGTCGCCACCGGGACCGGTGTCCAGCCCGCGGGCAGAGAAAAAATGAGAGCCTCGGACTCGGGGGCCGAAGCCCCCGAGTCCGATCGCGCGCGCGCGTTGTCCGGGGCGGCAAGCGTCTCCGCCCGTCCCGGACCGGGTAACAGCAGTGCCAGAGCCAGAAGGCCGCCTGCAACGCCGCGCCTCATGGCCCCGATCCCTCTATCCGTCGCGCTTCAGGACAGCGACGAAGAAGCCGTCCGTACCGTCGCGCGAGGGGGAGAAGCGCAGCAGCGGCGCGCCCGTCCCTGCCTCCGGATCCAGGGAATAATCGGCCCGGGTTGCAAGGAACTCCGAAACGCGGGCCTCGTTTTCCTCCCCCAGAACCGAGCACGTGGCATACACCAGCCGCCCGCCCGGCTTGACCAGGGTCGCCGCCCGCTCCAGAAGAGCGGTCTGCTCGGTCCGCAGCCGGTCGATGTGACGGGGCCACAGGCGCCAGCGGGCATCGGGATTACGCCGGAAGGTTCCGGTTCCCGAGCACGGAGCGTCCACCAGGACCACGTCAAAGCTGCCCTGCCGACGCTTCAGCCAGCGGTTGGTCTCGGACTCAAGGGGGCGGCAGGTCACGTTGTGGACCCCGGCCCTCTGAAGCCGTACCCGTGCGCGGGACAACCGTTTTTCGCTGACGTCCGTGGCCGTGACCGAGCCCTTGTTGTTCATCATCTGGGCCATGGCCAGGGTCTTGCCCCCGGCGCCGGCGCACAGATCAAGAACCGACTGCCCGGGCTTCACACCGGCGGCCAGGGCGATCATCTGGCTGCCCTCGTCCTGAACCTCGAACAGACCCTCCTGAAATGCCGGAAGGGCTGCAATGTTCGGACGCCCGCTGACACGTACGGCCCAGGGGCTGTGGGTGCCGGCCTCGGCGGTGATCCCCCGCTCCTCCAGAAGCGCGAGAACGTCGTCCCGGGTGGTCTTCAGGGTGTTCACCCGAAGATCCAGCGGCGCCTCGCGCAGAAGGGCCTCGAGCTCCTCGAATGTGCGGTCCCCGAACTCCCGGACCATACGCTCGTAGAGCCAGTCGGGAAGCTCGTAACGCACCGCATCCGGCATCTCCGGATGGTCGAGTGCGTTCACCTTTTCGAGGGCGTCGATCAGGCGCGTTTCCCCCGCCGAGAGGGACTTCGGATCGTAGGGGCCGGGCTTGCCGTCGGGAAACGAGAACAGAAGCTCGCCCCGGTCCGCGCCCTCGCACAGGAGCCGCCAGGCGATGAGAAGCGCCCGGGGCGTCACCGTCGCGCCCGCATGCTCCACCTGCCAGGACAGCCGGGCCCGGGTGCGAAGGACACCCCACACGAGGGTGCCCACCGCACGCCGGTCCGTCGAGCCCATAAAACGATGGGAGCGATAGTAGGCGTTGATGATGCCGTCCGCCGGACGATCCGTCTGAAGAACTTCACCCAGAAGCTCGACTGCGGCCTGAAAGCGCGCTTTGGGGGTCACAGGCCGCCTCGATAGTTCGGGGCTTCCTTGGTGATGGTGACGTCATGGACGTGGCTCTCGCGCCAGCCCGCGCCCGTAATCCGCCGGAAGCGGGCCCGATCCCGCAGGTCATTCAGGGTCACGCTGCCCGTATAGCCCATGGCCGCCTTCAGACCGCCCATCAGCTGGTGAATGACGGTGGCAGCGGCACCCTTGTAGGGCACCTGACCCTCGATCCCCTCGGGAACCAGCTTGAGCTCCGAGACCTCGGCCTGGAAGTAGCGGTCCGCCGAGCCGCGGGCCATGGCGCCCAGGGAGCCCATGCCGCGGTACGATTTGTAGGACCGCCCCTGATACAGGTACACCTCGCCCGGCGCCTCGGCCGTGCCCGCAAGCAGGCTGCCGATCATGACCGCGCTGGCGCCACCGGCCAGAGCCTTGGCAATGTCGCCGGAGTACTTGATGCCGCCGTCCGAGATCAGGCCAATATCCATGTCCTTGAGGGCGTCCGCGACCTCCAGCACCGCGCTGAACTGCGGCACACCGACACCCGCGACAATGCGGGTCGTGCAGATGGAGCCGGGACCAATGCCAACCTTGACGGCGTCGGCGCCTGCCTCGACCAGGGCCAGGGCCCCTTCCGGCGTGGCCACGTTGCCCGCGATCACCTGAGCGTCGGGGCGGAACGTCTTGATGCGCCGAACGGCCTCCAGGACGCCCCGGGAGTGGCCGTGGGCGGTGTCCACAACGACGACGTCCACACCGGCCTCCAGAAGCGCGCGGGCACGGGCAAACCCGTCCTCGCCCACGCCGGTGGCCGCCGCCACGCGCAGGCGGCCATGCTCGTCCTTGCAGGAGTCCGGGTAGGTCTTGGCCTTCTCCATGTCCTTGACCGTAAGCAGGCCCACGCACCGGTTCGCATCGTCCACCACCAGAAGCTTCTCAATCCGGTGCAGGTGCAGGAGCCGCTTGGCCTCCGCCTGGGAGACGCCGCCCTTCACGGTGACGAGGTTTTCCGAGGTCATATAGGTCCGGACCGGGGCGACGGTGTCCTCGGCGAAGCGGACGTCGCGGTGGGTCAGGATGCCCACCAGAGTGCCCGTGCCGGGCTCGGTCACCGGGATGCCGCTGATGCTGTGCTTCTTCATCAGCGCCAGCGCGTTGGCCAGGGGCTCTTCCGGCCCGATGGTCACCGGGTTCACCACCATGCCCGCCTCGAAGCGCTTGACGCGGCGGACCTCCTCGGCCTGGGTCTCGATATCCAGGTTCTTGTGAATGACGCCGATGCCGCCGGACTGCGCCATCAGGATCGCCATGGAACTCTCGGTCACCGTGTCCATGGCCGCAGAGACCAGGGGGATGTTCAGCGAGATGGTCCGGGTAAGGCGGGTGTGGGTCCGCGCCTGAGCGGGAAGCACGTCCGAGGCCCTCGGTTCGAGCAACACGTCGTCAAAGGTCAAGGCTTCGGGAATAATCACAATCCAAACTCCAGTTTATCAGAAGCCGATCCCCGGACGCCCGTCCAGACGAAGTGGGATCGGCGAAACCACCATTTATTTCAACAGTCTAGAGGCGAAGCACCGCATTTCCTGTGGGCACGTGCGGTACAACCGCCAAAGCGCGTACAAAACCCGTCCGGCACACCCGGGAGCAGTCCTGGCGCGGTCCGGTGCGCCGGACGCCGTGCCATTGAGCCCTGCGCCCGCGAGCACGCGAACGCTGCAAGCCGACGGCGCCGGCGCCGCGGGGTCATTCCCCGGGGCGACCGGTGTGGGACAGACGACGGAGAATGTCGTCCAGCTGAGCCAGGTTCTCGTAGGTGATGGTCACGGTGCCGCCGCGATCCTTGTTATCGATGGCGACATCGAGGCCGAGCGCATTGGACACGTCCCGCTCCAGGGCGAGAGTGTCCGCGTCCTTTTCCCCGCGGCCGGAGCGATCGCTGCGCGAGCGGTCCCGGGAGGCCGCCGACGGCTGGCCCTGCTGCACCAGGCGTTCCGTCTGGCGGACGTTCAGCCCCTGCCGGACCACCTGATGCGCCATCCCAACGGGGTCATCCGCCGTGATCAGCGCGCGGGCGTGACCGGCGGACAGAAGGCCGGCCTCGACCAGATCCTTGACCTCCTGGGGGAGGCCGGTCAGACGAAGCATGTTCGCCACATGACTGCGGCTTTTTCCAACCGCCTGCGCAAGGGCTTCCTGCGTGTGGGAAAATTCCTCCATCAGACGCCGATAGCCGTCGGCCTCCTCGATGGGCGACAGATCCTGACGCTGGAGGTTCTCCACCAGGCCAACCTCGAGAACCTGACGGTCCGAAAGGTCGCGCACGATAATGGGAAGCTCGTGCAGGCGGGCAAGCTGGGCCGCACGCCACCGCCGCTCACCGGCGACAATCTGATAGCCGTCGCCGCCGTCGGGGTTTTTCCGCACAACGATCGGCGTGAGAACGCCCTGGGTCTGGAGGGAGGACGCTAGGTCCGCAAGGCTCTCGTCGTCGAACTTGCGGCGCGGCTGATGGGGGTTGGGATGAAGGGAGGAAACAGGCGCCGTCAGCACGCCTCCCCGGCCCTCCCCGGCCTCGACCTCGGGGGTAAGGAGATCCTCCTCCTCGCCCAGAAGCGCCGACAAGCCGCGCCCGAGGCCCCGTTTTTTTGCCGAAGCGGTGTCGCTGGCTGTCATCGTCTCATTCCTCGCTTCCTGATCCGTCATGCTGCCAATCCCCCCTCGCGCTTGATCACCTCGCCAGCGAGATGGAGATAGGCCTGTGAACCCGCGCACTTCAAGTCATAGAGGAGAACGGGCTTGCCGTAGGACGGCGCCTCGGAAATCCGAACGTTGCGCGGAATAACCGTCTTGTAGACCTTTTCCCCGAAAAACCCGCGGACGTCCGCCGCCACCATGTCGGAGAGATTGTTTCTGCGATCAAACATCGTCAGCACAATCCCCTGGATTTCCAGCGTGGGATTGAACACACGACGCACCCGGTCAATGGTCTTTACAAGGTGGCTGATGCCCTCGAGGGCAAAGAACTCGCACTGAAGCGGAACCATCACCGCGTGAGCGGCCACCAGAGCATTAAGGGTCAGAAGGCCAAGGGCCGGCGGGCAGTCGATCAGCACATAGTCGATGCCCTCGAGCTGGTTCTCCAGAGCCATACGCAGGCGAAATTCCCGCCCCATCTCGGCGACAAGCTCCACCTCCGCGCCGGCCAGATCCACTCCGGCGGGCACGATGCGCAGGCCGCTGATGCCGGTCTCGTGAACCGACGCGGCCAGAGGATCATCTCCCATAAGAAGCTTGTAGCTGCCCATTTTGCGGGCGGGCGCATCGAGGCCAAGACCCGTCGAGGCGTTCCCCTGCGGATCCAGGTCGATAATCAGCACGTTCTGTTTGGTGGCTGCAAGGGCCGTCGCGAGGTTGATCGCCGTCGTGGTTTTCCCCACGCCGCCCTTCTGGTTCGCGATGGCAATCACGCGAGGCCCCTTTGTCCGCGCCTTTTTATCCGGTTCCGGCGAAGAGGTCAGACTCGACGAAGTCTTATACACGACGAAGGTCTCCTATCTGGACAATGACACCGTCTGCATCGGAAAGGCTTGGACTCAGCTCAACTTGCATATTCCATTTCACACGCGCGTCCGTCAACTCTTCGTTAACCTTTTTTCCCTTCAGAAAAAACGCCCGGGTGTTCTGGCCCACAAACGGCTCCGCCCAATCCAGAAGTTGCGTCAAACTCGCGCAGGCCCGCGCGGTGATCGCGTCCGCCTCAAACGGGGGAAGCGTTTCGATACGCGTGTTGTGAATGGTTACCCGTGTGCCGGTCGCCCGAGCGACCTCCATGAGAAAGGCGCTTTTTTTTTATCCGACTCGACCAGATGAACGTCCGGAACCCCCATGAGGGCCAGAACGAGACCCGGGAAACCGGCGCCGGACCCGATATCCACAATGGTCTTCTCGGTCCCCCGAAACGCGTTCAGAAGCTGGGCCGAGTCCAGAAAATGGCGACGCCACACGTCAGCGAGCGTGGACTGACTCACGAGATTGATCCGCTTCTGCCATTTCACGAGGGTGGCCCGATAGATGTCCAGGCGCTCCATTGTTTCACGTGAAACATTGGGGTGGGCCTTCAAGAAGCTGAGGAACTCGTTCCTATCCCGCATTCGGAGTCTCCGGTGAGCGTGTAACAAATCGATAAAGAAGGGTCAGCGCGGCTGGGGTCATTCCGGGAATTCGGCTGGCAATACCGAGGGTCCGGGGGCGAACCTTGTTCAGCTTCTCGCGAAGCTCGTTCGACAATCCGCTGACGCCAGAATAGTCGGTTGTCTCGTCAAGATAAAGGGACTCGTCGCGACGGAAGGATTCAATATCCCGCTCCATCCGTGACAGGTACCCCGCATAGCGCGCCTCGATCTGAATTTGCTCGATCACGCGAGAATCCAGCGAATTGAGCTCGGGCCATTCGGCTGCAATACGCTCCCAGGACACATCCGGGAAGGCAAGCAAGTCGGCAGGAGTCCGCCGGACACCGTCCTGGTTGACCGCAAAGCCCCTCTTTGCAAGTTTCTGGGGCGACTCCCGAAGCTGATCCATAAGCTGACGGCCGCGGTCAAGCCGCTCCATTTTCTCATGGAACGCAGCAGCGCGCTCGGAGCCAACGCATCCGAGATCGATGCCACGCTGCGTAAGCCGTGAATCCGCATTATCCGCCCGGAGAAACAGCCGATACTCCGCCCGGGAGGTGAACATGCGGTAGGGCTCGTCGATCCCGACAGTGGTCAGGTCGTCAATCATCACGCCCATATAGCTGGTTGCGCGATCAAATGTCGTACCGGACGTCGGCAGGCCAGAGCCCAGGGTTCCGGCGAACTGCACCGCGTTTATCCCCGCCACGAGCCCCAGAGCCGCAGCTTCTTCATATCCCGTCGTGCCGATAATCTGCCCGGCCGCAAAGAGGCCCCGGATGGCTTTCGTTTCAAGGGTCGGCCTGACCAACAAAGGATCAAGGAAATCATACTCGATCGCGTAACCCGGCCGCAGGATGGTGACGTTTTCCAGCCCCGGAATAGTCCGCAGAAAGGCATCCTGGACGTCCCTGGGCAGGCTGGTCGAGACCCCGTTGGGATAGACCGTCGGGTCGTCATACCCCTCGGGCTCCAGAAACACGTGGTGACTGGTTCGGTCGGCAAACTTGACGATTTTGTCTTCAATGCTGGGACAATACCGGGGCCCCAGGCTCCCGATCTGCCCATTGAACAGCGGCGAGCGATGAAGCGCCGCGCGGATGATGTCATGCGTCTCAGGGCGCGTATAGGTCACGTGACACGAGACCTGGGGCTGAGTCAGCGCCGTGGTCATATAGGAAAACGGCTCGGGGTTTTCGTCCCCGCCCTGGATATCCAGACCGGCATAGTCAATGGTGCGACTGTCCAGACGAGCCGGCGTGCCCGTCTTGAAGCGCTTCAACGGCAATCCCAGGTGCTTGAGCCCGACCGACAGGTGCGCATCATACACATCGCCGAACCGTCCGCCGTAGGTGATTTCCTCACCCACGTGCATCCAGCCGGTCATAAAGGTGCCAACGGTGAGGACGACGGCACCTCCGGAAATCGTCTCGCCCGTCGTCAACTGAACGCCAACCGCGCGCACATCCCCTGTACAGGTTTCCCTGTGAAGGACGTCGCTGACGCCGGCCTCAAGAACATACAAATCCGGGGTTTCAGAGATGATACGCTGAATCGCGCCGGCGTAAAGGCGGCGATCCGCCTGGGCCCTCGGCCCCTGGACCGCGGGGCCCTTCGACCGGTTCAGAACCCGGAACTGAATGCCGGCCTCATCGATCGCGCGTCCCATGATGCCGTCCAGAGCATCGACCTCGCGCACGATCTGGCCTTTCCCAAGGCCACCGATCGCCGGATTGCACGACATGTCGCCAACGGACCGGAAGGAGTGGGTCACCAGGAGGCACCGCGCGCCCATACGGGAGACGACAGTGGCGGCCTCAACACCCGCGTGGCCACCTCCTACAACGATCACGTCCCACTGACCCCTTCGGGACGCATCATCGGCCGAAAGAACGTCCGCCATTCCCTTTACTTTCCGATACAGAATTCGCTGAAAATCTGATCCAGCACATCCGAAACATAGGTCCGTCCGGTCAGTCGTCCCAGGGACGCCGAGGCCTGACGCAGAAGCTCCGCCCTCACCTCGCCTGCCGGAAGTTGGGCGGCCTGGCGAAGCAATGCCGAGGTCTCCCTCAGAAGAGAGACCTGTCGGGCGCGACTGGGAACGGGGCTCTCCAAGGCCGGGTTCTCCCCCTGAATGGCCTCGAGAAGTGCAGCCTCCAATTCCGCCAGCCCCTCCCCGGTCCGGACGCTGGTCCAGAGCCCGGGCCCCCGGTCCGACGGGGACACCAGATCGGAATGAGTCCGGACGTGGAGCCAGGGACGAACGTCCTCATCCTGCGGACCATGACCGGACTCCGGGCCACGACCGTCGGACACCGTGATCACACAGTCCGCACGCTCCACCCAACTGTGCGCCCGACGGATCCCTTCCAGCTCGACCTCGTCATCCGTTGCCCGGAGACCGGCGGTGTCGGCGAACGTGACAGCATAGCCACCCAAGTCGATCTGGCCCTCGACCACGTCACGGGTGGTCCCGGGGATCCGGGAGACGATAGAGACGTCCCGACGCACCAGGGCGTTGACGAGGCTCGATTTTCCGGCGTTAGGGGGACCGACTACCGCCACGCGGAAGCCATCGCGCAAGCGCTCGCCGCGCCAGGCCTGGCGTGTCATCTCGTCAATTTCGGTGGCAAGGTCTACAATTCGACGCGCTGTGGTGTCTTCGTGGAGGTGGGCGATATCATCTTCCTCTGCGAAGTCAATCGCCGCTTCCTCATGGCTCAGGGCGGTAAGCAGCCGCTCACCCCAGGAATCGAAAAGCGCCATCAGCGCGCCATCGCCCTGCCGGAGAGCCAGGTCTTTCTGCTTCTCGGTCTCGGCCGCGATCAGATCCGCGAGAGCCTCAACAGAGGTAAGATCGAGTTTGCCGTTATCGAATGCGCGACGGGTAAATTCACCCGCCTCCGCTCCGCGGAAATTCGGGAGTGTGGCCAGAGCCCCGAGCACGTCAGAAATAACCGCCAGACTTCCGTGAAGATGAAGCTCCAGCACGTCCTCTCCGGTGAAGCTCTGCGGACCCGTGAAGTACACCGCAAGACAGCGATCCAGGACTCGGCCCGTGTCGGGCGCGCGCAGCGTGACAAAAGTCATCATGCGATGTTCAAGCGACTGACGGCACAGCGCGGCCACGGCACAGCCGGCGTCGGGCCCGGAGACACGGACAACGGCCACGCCCGCTTTCGCCGGCGCCGTCGCGAGAGCGAAAATCGTCTCGCGGGCGCCGTTTTGTTTCACGTGAAACATTTTGCTCTCAGACCCCGTGAGGTCTGCTCTAGGAATTCATCGCGTCGAAGAAGTCATCGTTGTTCTTGGTTTCCTTCATCTTGGAGATGAGGAATTCCATCGCGTCCTGCGTTCCCATCGGCGACAGGATCCGGCGCAGCACCCACATCTTGGACAGCGCGTCCTTCCGCACCAGAAGCTCTTCCTTGCGGGTACCCGAGCGGGTGATGTCAATGGCCGGGAAGATCCGACGATCGGAAAGCTTGCGGTCCAGAATGATCTCGGAGTTGCCGGTGCCCTTGAACTCCTCGAAGATCACTTCATCCATGCGCGAGCCGGTATCCACAAGAGCCGTCGCAATGATCGTGAGGGAGCCGCCTTCCTCGATATTGCGCGCGGCGCCGAAGAAGCGCTTCGGCTTCTGAAGTGCATTGGCGTCCACACCGCCCGTCAGCACCTTTCCGGAACTGGGAACGACGGTGTTGTAGGCACGGGCCAGACGGGTAATGGAGTCAAGAAGGATCACCACATCACGCTTGTGCTCGACCAAACGCTTGGCTTTCTCACACACCATCTCGGCAACCTGAACGTGCCTAAGCGCGGGTTCATCAAACGTGGAGCTGACCACCTCGCCCTTCACCGAGCGGGCCATATCGGTCACTTCCTCCGGCCGCTCATCGATCAGAAGAACGATCAGATAGACTTCCGGGTTGTTCGCCGTAATGGCGTGGGCAATGTTCTGGAGCATGACCGTCTTGCCGGTCCGCGGAGGGGCCACAATCAGGGCCCGCTGACCCTTCCCAAGGGGCGCAATCAGGTCGATCGTGCGCGTCGTGTATTCCTTGCGGGTGGGGTCGTCCAGCTCGAGCTTGAGACGCTCTTCCGGATACAGGGGCGTCAGGTTGTCAAAGTTGATGCGGTGCCGAACGGACTCCGGTGCCTCAAAGTTGACCTTGTTGATCTTCAGAAGCGCAAAATAGCGTTCCCCGTCCCGCGGAGCGCGGATCTGCCCCTCGACCGTGTCGCCGGTGCGAAGGCCGTAACGGCGCACCTGGCTGGGGGAAATGTAGATATCGTCCGGTCCGGGGAGATAGTTGGATTCCGGCGCTCTCAGAAAGCCGAACCCGTCTTGCAGAATTTCAAGAACGCCCTCACCGAAAATCGCCGTGTCGTTTTCCGCAAGCTGTTTCAAGATCGCAAACATCATGTCCTGCTTGCGTAACGTGCTGGCGTTGTCAATTTCCAGCGACTCGGCAAAAGCTTGCAGTTCAGCGGGCGTTTTTTTCTTGAGTTCCTGAAGATGCATTCTATGGGTACCTTGAAGAGCGCCCCCCGAGAGAGACGTCCGGAAATTCGGAATTTACACGATTCGCAAGACGCCGCCGGTCCGAATCAAAAACAGTCGTTCAGAGACAGGCACCTTGTCATGTGTACGGGGGACCGCTTGTGCCCGGGATCCCCTGTGTCCCGGAAAAGTGCCGGGAACCGACATGCGCACGGCGAACGGGTTGCCCGAAGCCATTCAGCGCCCGGTCACAGGGACCGGCTGTCCGGAGAGATTGCCAGAGGCGAAGCGGTGGAGTGTGGGGGTACGGGGAGAAGGGCTTCCCCCCGGTTCAGTGTGATTTACGTTTAGCCCTGAATCCGCCGGACGTCAACCGTGGACTTCCGGCGGACCGCCATTTCCGACTTAAAACGGCTTCATCACCACGAGGGGAACGATCACAAACATCAGGACAGTCGGCACTTCGTTCGCGTAACGATAGAACTTGTGGCTGAGGATATTCCTGTCATGGGCGAATTCCCGCACACAGCGGACGAAAAAGAAGTGCATGAAGATCATGCCCACGACCATGACCAGCTTGAGCCAGAGCCAGCTGGTCTGGAGCCAGTCCATCATCATCAGGGGCCCGGTGGCCACCACAACGACCAGGGACGGGTTCATGATGGCCTTCATCAGCCGGCGCTCCATCACCTTGAAGCGTTCCGAAGCCTCCGAGCCAACCTCCTCCATAGCGTGATAGACAAAAAGACGGGGCAGGTAGAAAAGCGCGGCCATCCACGTAATCACGGCGATGATGTGAAGGGTCTTGATGAAAAGGTACGGTTCGGAATTAAAGGGAAACCGTGTGTGGATAGCATCAACTATACTGTAGATCAGGTCCATAATTCTCTCCCGAACGAGTTTCAGGTGCGCTCCGAAGCGCACGGACAGCACATGCACCCTTCACAAAACCCGGGGGCCTCCGGGGTAATGACCTGTCCGGAGCTGGCCGGATCAAGCGCGTTCTCCACCAGGCCGGCCAGCCCGTCGATGAACCCGGCCTGACGACCAACGGTGGGTGTTCGGATGTAGTACGGAACGCCGGTTTCCCGGGCAAACTGAGCGTACTCGATATCCAGTTCCACCAGGGTCTCCGAATGCTCGGACACAAAGGAAATGGGCACGATCACAAGGGGCTTGCGCTCCGCACCGGCCTTCACAATTTCCTCGCGGATCGAGGGACCGATCCACTCCATGCGACCGATCCGGCTCTGATAGCAGACGCGCCAGTCCAAAGCGGGATCCCCGATGGCCCCAACCATGGCGTCAACGCTGGCGACGATCTGTTTCTGGTACGGATCGCCCTCCTGGATCATCTTCAGGGGCAGGCCGTGGGCGGAAAACAGCACCCTCGGCTCGCCGGCGACGGCCCGGACCTCGTTGATCGCGGCAAGGGTCGAGCGGGCCACCGTGTTCACAAACCCGGGCAGCGACGGATAGCAGCAAATCCGCTGCGTGGGCACCACAAGACCCGCCTTGCGCGCCGCCCGGTCCCACTCCACGAGCGAGGATCCGGCCGTCGTTCCCGAAAACTGGGGGTAGAGGGGCAGCAGGACCAGCTGGTCCGGCTGAATTTCCGCGACCCGCTTCACCGCTTCCGAGATAAAGGGCTCCCAGTAGCGCATGGCGATCAGGCAGTGGACGTCATGTCCGCGCTCACGCAGAACCCTCTCCAAAGCCTCTCTCTGACCTTTCGTCTGGTCCAGCAGGGGCGAGTGTCCGCCAAGGCGCGTGTAGATGTCCCGCGTCACCGGTGCCCGCCGCCACGAAATCAGTTTCGCGAGGGCGTAGCGAAGCGGTGTCGGCAGATCCAGGATCGCCGGGTCATTGAAAAGATTGAACAGGAACGGGCGAACAGCCTCGAGACTGTTCGGCCCGCCCAAATTGAACAAGACGACGGCGATTCGCGCCATTCTTGCAGATCCAGTCCTTTGCGGGCCGGCGACAGTCACCGACCCGCGTGTTCAGGTACGCACCAAACCGCAAGATCCTCAGAGAGGCTTGCGAACCATCTTCACCAGCGCCGCCACGTTGTCCGGAGAGGTCTGCGGGACAACACCATGGCCAAGGTTGAAGATAAACGGCCCGTTCTCCAGCGCCTCCCGGATCTCCCGGACAGCGTTTTCCATGGCCGCACCGCCGGAAACCAGCAGGAGCGGATCCAGGTTGCCCTGAACCGCGCAGTGCGGCTGCAGGTTGGTCGCCGCCCAGCGGACCGGAACCGAGGAGTCGATGCCGACGCCGTCCACACCGGTTTCCTTGACGAACGCCTCGTACAGGACGCCGGCGCCCTTCGGGAAGCCGATCACCGGAATGCCCGGACGCTCGGCATGGATGCGACGGGTGATCTCGGCAATCGGGCCGATAACCCACTGGCGGAAATACGCGGCAGGCAGAACACCGGCCCATGAGTCGAAGATCTGGATCGCCTCGGCGCCGTTGTCAATCTGCGTGATCAGGTAGCGCGTGGTCGCCTCGACGAGGGTGTCGATGAGCTTCCCGAACGCCGCCGGACGGGAGAACATCCAGTCCTTGGCCACCGTGAAGTCACGGCTGGAGCCACCCTCGAGCATGTACGTCGCCACGGTCCAGGGCGCACCGGCAAAGCCGATCAGGGCCGTTTCCGCGGGAAGGTTGTCCGCAATGCCGCGCACCGTCTCGAAGACCGGGGCAAGGGTCTTCTCCATGCCGTCCATCTTGAGAAAATCGATGTCGTTCTCGTCGCGGATCGGGTTCAGGACAGGGCCCTCACCCTCCTTGAACGCGACATTCCGTCCCAGAGCATGGGGAAGCACCAGAATGTCGGAAAAAAGGATCGCTGCGTCGAAGCCGTAGCGGCGCAGAGGCTGGAGCGTGACCTCGACAGCCAGTTTCGGCGTGTAGCACAGGTCGAGAAATCCTCCGGCCTTCTCACGCGTCTCACGATATTCGGGCAAGTAGCGTCCTGCCTGGCGCATCAGCCACATCGGAGGCGGCGAGACCGTCTCGCCAGCAAGAACGCGCAGAAACGGCTTAGTAGGCTTTGTTGTCTCGGTCACGAATACCATCTCCCTCTGAACGTCGGAACGTCAAATCATGCGAAAGGGGAATTCCACGGAAAACCGTCCTCTTTCCTACCAGATAAAAAGGTAAAGAAAAGGAATGGTTGAAGGTTGTTGGCCCTGCGAAATCCGTTAATCCCCGAAACCAGCCTGTTTTCCACAAAAAAACACTCTCCAAAATGGCCTGTTGAAAAGTGTCGGGATAACCCGGGAAAACAAGCGCTAACCAATTGAAAACACGCCTGGAAAAGCGTGAGTTTCCGAAGCCGGAAAAATGGGGATAAAAAAAGTTTTCCCCGGTTTCCCGGCAATGGGCGGCGCAAGAATACGGTTTTCCCCATGTGGATGAAAGGGAAGAATGCATGGGGGCCAGCGGGGAGGAAAAAACGCGCCGGTGGGTTTGGGGGCGAGTTGTTCACTCTTTCCACAGGTTTTCCACCGTCCGGGATTCCGACTCGTGCGCCAAAAAAGAGAGCCTGTGCATACAATGCACGTAAAGAGAGTCTGTGCGCCGGCCCGGCGGTGTCTTCCAAAGAAAATACGCGCCCGGGAGCGTTACCGCTCGCGGTCTGCAGGTCACTTGCGTTACCCTGTCTGTGGGTTGAGTGTGCTGGAGAAGTGCAGTGCAAACACGTCTGCATACCGTTTACATGGTTTCCGACGCGACCGGCGAGACAATGACCAACGTCATGCGGGCCTGTCTTGCCCAGTTTCCCGGAGCGACCGTCGTTACACGCCGGTTTTCGTTCACCCGGACCCTGGGACAGGTGGAGCGGCTCGCGGCCGAGCTCGCCCGGCAGCCCGGTCTGGTGTTCTTTTCCGTGGTGGACCAGAGCATCCGCCGCGCCCTGGTGGACCGCTGCCGGGAGCTTGATGTTCCCGCCGTGTCGCTTCTGGATCCGGTCCTTGAGGCCATGTCCAAGGCGTTCAACGAGGAACACCTTCATGAACCCGGTCTCCAGCACTCCCTGGACGAGCGTTATTTCGAGCGGATCGACGCCATGCACTTCGCCCTCGCCCTGGATGACGGCCAGGCCACCGAGCGCCTGAAGGAGGCGGACGTGGTTCTGGTGGGCGTGTCCCGCACCTCGAAAACGCCCACGTGCATGTATCTGGCCAACAAGGGGATCAAGGCGGCCAACATCCCCCTGGTTCCCGGCGTTCCGCCGCCGGATGCCTTGCTGGAGCTCAAGGGCAAGCTGATTGTGGGCCTGACCACGGATCCCCGCCGCCTGACGGATATCCGGCGCACGCGGCTGAAGATCATCAATGAGTCCGAGGGCTCGGACTACGCCGACCCGGACCTTGTGGAAACCGAGCTCCGCGAGGCCCGCAAGCTCTATAACCGCATGGGGTGGATGGTGATCGATGTGACCCGGCGCTCCATTGAGGAGGTTTCGGCCACCATCATGCAGAAGCTGGGGGCCATGAACTCCGAGGGGCGATCGTAAATGAAAAGCGGGTCTGAAAACTTCGAGCCGGCGCCGGTCGTTCTCGCGTCGTCGAGCGCAATCCGCGCCCATCTTCTGGTGCGCGCCGGGGTGACCTTTGAAATCGACACGGTTCCCGGCGCCGAAACCGCCTACAAGGAGATGATCCGCGGGCAGGCGGACCAGCCTGATGCCTCGTCCATCGCCGAAAATCTGGCCGAAATCAAGGCCACGGCCGTGTCGGCGCGTCACCCGGGGGCCCTGGTGATCGGCGCGGACCAGGTGCTGTCCCTCGAGGGCCGGGTGTTCCACAAGCCGGGGACGCTTCACGCCCTGCGCGCCCAGCTTCTTGTCCTGCGCGGACGCACCCACACCCTGGAAACGGCGGTGGCCATTGTCCGGGACGGGGTGCGCCTGTGGTCCCATCTCGAGCGCCCGCGGGTCACGCTTCGCCGCTTCTCCGACGCCTTTTTGGACACCTATCTGACCACCAGCGAGGCCAGCGTTGTCCATTGCGCGGGGGGCTATCAGATCGAGACGAACGGCATCCAGCTGTTCGAGCGTCTCGAGGGGGATGTGTTTTCGGTCAAGGGGCTGCCCCTTCTGCCCCTTCTCGACGGTTTGCGTAAATTTGGAGCATTGCAGCAATGATCACCGGAAAAGCCAAAGTCGCCGGCGTCATGGGGGATCCGGTCGCCCACTCGCGCTCGCCTGTCCTGCACGGGGGGTGGCTCAGTCGCTACGGAATTGACGGGGCCTATGTGCCCCTGAAGGTCTCCACACAGAACTTTGAAAGCGCGCTCAGAACGCTTCCCAGGATTGGGTTCGTGGGGGTGAACGTCACCCTGCCCCACAAGGAAAAGGCCTACAAGCTGTCGGATGTTCTGACCCCGCGGGCCGAACGGGCCGGCGCCGTGAACACGGTTGTCTTTCAGGAGGACGGCTCCATCCTGGGCGACAACACGGATGGTTTCGGATTTCTCGAAAACCTGCGCTGGCGCTGCCCCCTGTTCAGTGCGGGAACCTCCCGGGCCGTGGTTCTGGGCGCGGGCGGTGCGGCGCGGGCGGTCGCGGCGGCTCTTCTGGACGCGGGATGTCCGCACCTGACCCTGGTGAACCGGAATATCGGCCGGGCGGAAACCCTGGCCTACGCCCTGGACGGCCCGATTGAGGTGCGTTCCTGGGCCGAGGTTGCCGGAAGCCTCGAGAGCGCGGGGCTTCTGGTCAACACCACCAGCCTGGGGATGGAGGGCCAGCCGCCGCTGGAGCTTGACCTTGATCCCCTGCCCCGTGATGCGGTGGTGACGGATATCGTTTATGCGCCGCTCGAGACCGACCTGCTGGAGGCGGCGCGGGAGCGCGGCAACCCGGTGGTGGACGGCTTCGGGATGCTGCTGCATCAGGCCCGCCCGGGGTTCAAGGCCTGGTTCGGCATTGATCCGGTGGTGGATGACGACCTCTGGACCCGGATGAAGCCCGGATGACACGGGTTCCGGTGAAGGCCGGCCTGGCCCGGCGCCAGCGGCGTGTGCGGGTTTTGGGGCTGACCGGCTCGATCGGAATGGGAAAATCAACGGTCTCCCGGATGGCAAAACGGCTCCGGATTCCGGTTCATGACGCGGACCGGGCCGTTCATGATCTTCTGGGGCCGGGCGGAAAGGCCGTGGCGCCGGTTCTGGCCGCGTTTCCCGGAGTTGGGGATTCGCTCTCGGGAATCAACCGAAAGGAGCTGGGGCAGCGGGTCTTCGGCCATCCGGACCGGCTTCGGGCCCTCGAACGGATCTTGCATCCCTTGGTTCACGAGTGCGAGCGGGCCTTTCTGGCCCGTGCCGGACGGGCCCGGCACCGCGTGGTCCTTCTGGACATTCCGCTTCTTTTTGAAACCGGGGGCGAGGCGCGCTGCGACAGCGTGTGCGTGGTCCGGGCTCCCGGATTTCTGCGGGCCATCCGGGTTCTGTCCCGCCAGGGGATGACGCCGGAGCGGCTTCGTGCAATTCTGGCCCGTCAGGCCACCGAGGAAACCCGCCGCGTGAACGCGGACAGCCTGATTTCCTCGGGGCTCGGGTACCGGTACGCCCTTCGGGGTTTCTTGCAGGCTCTGGACCGGATTCAGTCCGGCCCCGTGCGCCGCTTCGGACAGGGGAGCTATCGTCCTCATGCGTGAGATTGTTCTGGATACGGAAACCACCGGCTTCGACCCCAACAAGGGCGACCGCATCGTGGAGGTCGGCTGCGTGGAGCTGATGAACCACCTGCCCACCGGGCGCGAGCTCCACATCTACATCAACCCCGAGCGCGACGTGCCCCTGGAGGCCCAGAAGGTTCACGGCCTGACGGACGAGTTTCTGGCGGACAAGCCGGTGTTCGCGGATATCGCCGATGACATCATCGCGTTCCTCGAGGATTCCCCCCTCATCGCGCACAACGCCACCTTTGACATGCGGTTTCTGAACGCGGAGTTCGAGAAGGTCGGCCGTCCGCGGCTGGACTCCGCCCGGGTGATCGACACCCTGAAAATCGCCCAGGCCAAGTTTCCCGGGGCGCCAGCCAACCTGGACGCCCTGTGTCGCCGGTTCAACGTGGACGCCAGCGCCCGAGAGAAGCACGGGGCCCTGATCGACTCCTATCTCCTGGCCGAGGTCTACCTGGAGCTGATTGGCGGCCGGGCTCCGGGCCTGGACTTCGGTCAGGGACAGACGCGGGGCGCGGGCCGGGGGGCCACTGTGGCGATCGAGCGGCCGTTTCGGGAACCCCGCCCCCACGCCCCCTCCCCCGCCGAGGACGAGGCCCACCGCGCGTTTCTGGCGCAGAACGGGTCATCCTGGCTGTGGTACGGAGGCGAAAAAACGGGATGAGCTGCTTTTCCGAAACATTTCCCGTGCGCTGGCACGAAACCGGACGCGATGAGCGCCTGCAGGTCGCCACCGCCGTCCAGTACCTTGGGCACGCCGCCGGCCTCCACGCCGAGCAGCTGGGCTTTTCCCTGGAGGCCCTGGGAGAGTGGGGAATCACCTGGGTTCTGGCCCGGATGAAGGTCAGCTTCCAGAGCCGCCCCCGGCGCGGGGAGACGCTGGTCCTGGACACGTGGCCCTACGGGGGCGAGCGCATGCTGTTCCGCCGGGATTACCGGATCCGGACGGCCTCCGGCGATCCGGTTCTGACCGCGTCGTCCTGGTGGGTGGTGTTCGGGCTGGAGAGCCGCAAGGTCGAGCCCCTGCCCCAGTTCATGAAGGAACGCTTTGCTGCCTTCACGGAACCCGCACTGGACGGCGCCGAGGTGCGGATCCCCGTGCTGAAAGACCCGTCGGCAGGCCCCGAGTTCCGGGCGCGGCTTTCGGATATCGACTGGAACGGCCATGTGAACAATGGCCGGTTTGTGGATTTCGTTCTCGAGGACGCCTTTGGCCGCGGCCGGACCGAAGACGGTCTGCAGGGGCTGGAGATTGCCTTCCGGGCCGAGGCCGTGCTGAACGACACCCTTCAGGCCTTCAGCGAGCCGGAGGGAGAGAGCGGCCTTCTGCACTCCATCCGCCGCTGCGCCGACGGACAGGAGCTTGTCCGGGCGCGGACGCTCTGGGGCCCCGGCGGTTCCCTCTGAAAAACTGTTGTTTCGTGCAGGACTAGCCCCGACGGGATCGGGTTTTCCTCCCCGCTTCCCCAGCGTTTGCGGGGATGTTTCGTCTCTGCCGCGCCCTGTCCGGCTTGCGTCACCCCCTGCCCGCCTGAATGTATAAAAAACCATTGTTTCGTGCAGGGTTGGCCTTTTATCAGCGATCGGGGGCGCCGGCCGGTCCGGGATGCGGGTGCTGCAAGCTGGCGCGCAGGCCGAGCGATCCGGGGCGCGGGCGCGCAATCCGCATTGCATCGCATGCTGTCCCGGGCCCCGTGATCCCATCCGTGAGAAATTTCGGTTCTGGGGGATCCCGGCTGCATCGTCCCGACGTCATTTTCTAAAAAACATTTGTTCTGCGCAGGATTAGCATGTTTCCCCGGCGATCGGGGACGCCGGCCGCTCCCAATTCCGGATGCGTGTGTCATGACAGGGACTCTTGGTGCTGTGATCCGGCCCCGGGTTGGGAAAACCCGTGATGTTTTCGATGAAAGATCATTGTTTTGCGCAGGATTAATTAAGAAGTGCCGCCGACGCTCGACCCGCTGCCAGGGTCTCTTTCCCGGCTGTTGGATCGTGTGCAGTCGTCCCCGACAGCGGGCCCAAGGCGCGGGGCCCGGCGCCACCTCCGTCCTCTCGCAGGCCCCTGCCCCCTACGTGCTCCTCCTGCCCTGTCATGCCCTCCTGTCCGGCCCCCTTTTTCCACCCCCGATCGCCTCCGAACCCGTGGCCGGCGTCCCGTCGCCCTCGCCCGTCTCCCGCTCCGGCTTTTCCGGGAGCAGCCTCCACGGCTGTGCAATCGCCGGGGGCAAAATGCGCCCCCTGATGCTCCTTTCTCGTTTTTTCCTTGCAAATGGAACGTCTTGGCTTGAACCTTGAAATGTTGCTTAAAAGTGTCCCGTTTTTCGGAGGTACAACATGCCCCAACGCGCGTCCGCTCCTCGTGTCGCAGCTCTTGTCGGTCCTTACAGTTCGGGAAAAACAACGCTTCTTGAGTCATTTTTGTTCGCGACGGAGGCCATCCGTCGGAAAGGCACAATCCCGGAGGGGACCACCGTCGGAGACTCGTCTCCCGAAGCGCGCGAGCGCGAGATGTCCGTCGAACTCAACATCGCCGAAACCACCTATATCGACGGCTCCTGGACGTTCCTGGACTGCCCCGGCTCGGTGGAGTTTTCGCAAGACACCTTCAACGCCCTGTCTGTTGCCGACGTTGCCCTGGTGGTGTGTGACCCGGATCCCGACCGGGCCGTGATGCTGACGCCCATGCTGCGCTTTCTCGAGCGGCAGTCGATCCCCCACATGATTTTCATCAACAAAATGGACACGACCACCGTCCGCCTGGCCGAGATCATGGAGGCTCTCCAGGCCGTGTCGACCCAGACCCTGGTGGCCCGCGAGGTTCCGATCCGCGATGCGGAGGGCCACGTCACCGGCTACGTCGACCTAGTGTCCGAGCGCGCCTACAACTACCGCCCCGGCCAGGAAAGTGCCCTGATCCAGGCCCCGGAGAGCGTGTTCCAGCGCCGGGATGAGGAGCGCAAGGAGCTTCTCGAGAACCTGGCGGATTTCAATGACTCCCTGCTGGAGACCCTTCTGTCGGATGTGGTTCCGCCGAAAGAAGCCATCTACGACAACCTGACAAAGGATCTGAACGACGGCCTTGTGGTTCCCGTGTTTTTCGGCTCGGCGCTGAATGACAGCGGCGTGCGGCGGATCCTGAAGGCCCTGCGCCACGAGGTCTCCACCCTTGAGGAAACCCGCGCCCGCTTCGGGATCGAGGGCAAGGGCCCCGTGGTCCAGGTCTTCAAGACCCAGTACGTCGAGCACATCGGCAAGATGTCTCTCGCCCGCGTCTGGAAGGGCGGCGTCAAGGACGGCCAGTCCATCGAGGGTGACAAGGTCACCGGCCTGTTTTCCTTCACCGCCGGAGCCCCCACCAAGATCACGGACGCGCCGGAAGGCTCGATCGTGGGTCTCGGGCGGCTGGAGATGGTGAAAACCGGGTATCTGATCGGCGGCGAGTCCCTTCTGGAGCCGCAGCCGCCCATGGGCCCGCTGTTTTCCCTGGCGCTGCACCCGAAACGCAAGGGCGACGACGTGAAGCTGACCACGGCGCTGGCCAAGCTGTGCGAGGAGGATCCGTCCCTGAAGGTGGAGACTGCCCCGGACACCAAGGAACTTCTCATCTGGGGCCAGGGGGATATCCATCTCCAGGTCGCCCTGGACAAGCTGGCGCGGCAGTTCCACGTCGAGGTGGAGGCCACGCGCCCCCAGGTTCCGTACAAGGAAACGATCCGCAAGGAAGTCCAGCAGCAGGGCCGCTTCAAGAGGCAGACGGGCGGTCACGGCCAGTACGGCGACGTGCACCTGACCATTGCGCCCCTGCCCCGGGGCGAGGGCTTCCGCTTCTCCGAGACCGTCACCGGTGGCGTGGTTCCGCGCCAATACTTCCCGGCGGTGGAAACCGGTGTCCGGGAGGCTCTGGTTCGCGGTCCCCTCGGGTTCCCGGTGGTGGACGTGGCGGTGACCCTGACAGACGGCAGCTACCACACGGTGGACTCCTCCGAGCAGGCCTTCAAGTCCGCCGGCGCCCTGGCTATCCGGGAGGGCATTCCCAAGGCGGGCCCGGTGCTTCTGGAGCCCATCTTGCAGGTCGAGATCCTTGTCCCCTCGGAATCCACCAGCAAGGCCCAGCGGGCCCTGACCACCCGCCGGGGCCAGATCCTGGGCTACGAGCCCCGGGATGGCTGGCCGGGCTGGGACGTGGTGACCGGCTATCTGCCCCAGGCGGAAATGGATGACCTGATTGTGGAGATCCGCTCGGTCACCATGGGCATGGGCCGGTTCCACTGGGTGTTCCACCACCTCCAGGAACTGACCGGCCGCCCGGCGGACGAGGTGGTCGAGGCGCGCCGCGCGTACCTCCAGAGCTGACAAAAAAGGCCCCGGGGAATATTCCTCCGGGGCTTTTTCAGGATTTGGACGAGCGGGATATTCGCCCGCCGTGTCAGAACAGGGAGCATCCCGGACGGGGGCTCCCTGTTTTCGTGGTCACGACCGGGCGTGTTCCGGGAACAGGGCCGCCAGACCCTCGCGGGTGGCCGGGCAGGTGCCCCGCTCGGTGATCAGGCCGGTGACCAGGCGGGCCGGGGTCACGTCGAAGCCCGGGTTTCCAGCGGCCGAGCCCTGCGGGGTCAGGGTCACCCAGCCGAAGTCTCCGCTGTCCAGCTTGCCCCAGATGCGCCGGACCTCGTCCTGGGAGCGCTCCTCGATGGGGATTTCCTTGACGCCGTCGTCCAGGGTCCAGTCGATGGTGGGGCTGGGCAGGCCCACGTAGAAGGGCACACCGTTGTCGTGGGCGGCCAGGGCCTTCAGATAGGTGCCGATCTTGTTGCAGACGTCGCCCCGGGCGGTCGTGCGGTCCGAGCCCACAATGACCATGTCCACCATGCCGTGCTGCATGTAGTGGCCGCCGGCGTTGTCCGCCAGAACCGTATGGGGCACGCCGTGGCTGTTCAGCTCCCAGGCGGTCAGGTTGGCGCCCTGGTTCCGGGGGCGGGTCTCGTCGACCCACACATGCAGGTCGATCCCCGCATCAAAGGCCTTGTAGATCGGCGCCAGTGCGGTGCCCCAGTCCACGGTGGCGAGCCAGCCCGCGTTGCAGTGGGTCAGGATCTGGAAGGGCCGGTTTTTGGGCGCCTTCGGCAGAAGGTCGCGGATGATGGCAAGGCCGTTCTCGCCGATGGCCTCGTTCAGGGCCACGTCCTCGTCGCAGATGGCCTCGGCCTTGGCCTTTGCGGCCTCGAAGCGGGCGTCCGCGGGCAGGGGAGCCAGCACGGCCCGGACCTCGTCCAGAGCCCAGCGGAGGTTGACCGCGGTCGGACGGGTGGCCAGAAGCACGCGGTAGGCGTTTTCCAGTCCGGCGTCCGAGGGATCCTCTTTCATTCCCAGGACCATGCCCCAGGCGGCGGTGGCGCCGATCAGGGGCGCGCCGCGGACGATCATGGCGGAAATCGCGTGGGCCGCCTCGTCGAGGGTGCGAAGGGTCACGGTCTCGAACAGGTGGGGCAGGCGGGTCTGGTCGATCACGCCGAAGGCCTGGCCTCCGTCCTCGGCCCAGATGGTGCGCCAGGGCTTTCCATTGACAAGCATGGTGTTCTCCGTAGGTGTTTCCGCGGCCCGGTGTGGCGCCCGGTGTGGGGCAGGGCGGCCGGCCCGGTGTTGAGACAGGTGGATGGTCCCTCCGCAGGGCGGGAGGGGGGGGGGAGGCTGTGCCGCTCCCGCACGACAGGCGACGGCCTCCGGCGTCGGGTCCAAAGGCCGGGCAGGGGCCCCGTCCGGTTCGGGCGGGGCCCGGGGGCCCTAGCGGTTCAGAACCCGGCCGGCGACCGCGTCCAGCTTGGCCACCAGGTCGGGACAGCGCTTGTCCTTCGCGGTCATGATGGCGAAATCAAGGGTGCGGTGCGAGCCGTCCGGCAGCGGATACGGCCGGTCCTTCATGACGGCGGGCATGGCCTTGATCAGGGCGCGGGCCTTGTGGGCGTTCTCGTGGGCGACCTTGATGACCATCTCCACGGACACGTTGTCGTGCTCCGGGTGCCAGGAGTCGAAGTCCGTGACCATGGCCACGGTGGCGTAGGCGATTTCCGCCTCGCGGGCCAGCTTGGCCTCGGGCATGTTGGTCATGCCGATGACGTGGCAGCCCCACTGGCGGTAGATGTTGGACTCGGCGACGGTGGAGAACTGGGGCCCCTCCATGACCAGGTAGGTGCCGCCGCGGTGGTAGTCGATGGCGGCGGTCTTCAGGGCGTCCTCGACCCGGTCCATCATCCACGAGCTGACGGGGTGGGCGACGGACACGTGCGCAACGCAGCCCGGGCCGAAAAAGCTCTTGTTTCGTGCGAAGGTGCGATCGAAGAACTGGTCCACGATCACGAACTTGCCCGGGGGCAGGTTCTCGGCGAGGGATCCGACGGCGGACACCGACAGGATCTCGGTCACGCCCTTGCGCTTGAGGATGTCGATGTTGGCCCGGTAGTTGATATCGGACGGCGGCACCCGGTGCCCCCGGCCGTGGCGGGGCAGAAACACCATGTCGAGGCCGTCGAGTGTTCCGCAGAGCACCTGGTCCGAGGGCTCTCCGAAGGGGCTTTCCACCGTTTCCCAGCGGGCGTCCTGAAGTCCCTCGACCTCGTACAGGCCGGAGCCTCCGATAACGCCAAGAACCGGCTTCCTGTAGTCGTCGGCCATAGCGGTGTTCTCCTTGATCAGTGAGCGGGGTAAAAGAGGCCGAACTTTACCCTGCCCGCTCCGGCCTTGCCAGAGCGTTTCCGCCGTTTCGGAGCTGTTTTGGGGGGGGCGGATCGGGGTCGGGGACGCGGCCCGGCCCGAAACGGGGCCTACTCGCCCGAGCCGACGGCGGTTTCGTCCCCGCAGGACGGGGGGCGGCCGGACGCGGGGTCCGATGCCAGATGCGCCGCGCGGGTCCGGTGCCTGCGCAGAAGGGGGCCGACCTCGACCGCCAGAAGGAAGCCGAAAATGAGCACGGCGCCGAACCACTGCAGGGTCTCCAGCCGCTCGCCCAGGACGACGGCTCCGGCGGCGGCGGCAAACACCATCTCCATGGACAGGAGAATGGCGGTGGCCGGGGCCGGAACCACCTGCTGGGCCGAGGCCTGAAGCGCATACGCAAGGCCCCCGGCGAGGATGCCGGCATAGGCCAGCTCTTTCCAGATAAACAGGATGCCGCGCAGGTCCGGGCTTTCCAGGATCAGGGCGCCCGCCGAGGCCAGAAGGCCCGTCACCAGGAACTGGATGAAAGCGAGGGTGACCGGGCGCTCCCACCGGGCGGAAAACACGCCCATGCCGATCACATGGAAGGCGAACAGCACCGCCGAGGCCATAACCCAGACATCTGCGGGGTGCAGGCGGTCAAAGCCCGCGGGGATCACGCCGGTCAGGAGGCACGAGCCCAGAAAGCAGCCCCCGACGCCGATCCAGATCATGGGCCGGACGGTCTGGCGGAACAGGACAAAGACAAAGACGGGGATCAGCGGCACATAGAGCGAGGTCAGGAACCCGGAGTTCGTGACGGTGGTGTCCTTGACCCCGATCTGGTTGACCAGGGCATAGCTGAACAGGAGCCCGCCCAACAGCATAAAGGCGCCGGTCGTGCGCAGGCCCAGGGGCGGCCGGGTGGTGCGGCGGCTTTCCAGCAGGACAAAGGGCAGGACGGACAGGGCGGCCAGCAGAAAGCGGGTGCCCACAAACGTGAGGATCCCCACCGCCGGACGTCCGTCGAGTTCGGCGGTGAGGGCAAGCTTCATGGATGCGAAAGACGTCCCCCAGAGGAACGCCACCAGCAGCAAGAGGAGCGCGGCGGTGGTTCGGCGGGGGGACGACGGCTCAGGGGCCGTCAAGCGGGTTGGGGCTCGGCCAGAAGGGCGTAGACCGCCTCGGTGGTCGAGGCTCCGCGCAGCTTCTCGCACAGGCCCCTGTCACGCAGGAGGCGGGCGACGCGGGCCAGAGCCTTCAGGTGGTCGGCGCCGGCGTTCTCGGGGGCGAGAAGCAGAAAGATGAGATCGACAGGCTTCTCGTCGATCGCGTCGAAATGGACGGGCTCCGCAAGGCGGGCAAAGAAGCCGTAGAGCTTCTGAAGCTCGGGGAGTTTTCCGTGAGGAATGGCAATTCCCCCGCCAACGCCCGTGGATCCGAGGTGCTCACGTTCCATGAGAACCTCGAGAATGCGGCGTTCAGGTATTCCGGTGACTTCGGAAGCCTTCTGCGCAAGCTTCTGCAAAGCCTGCCTTTTGCTGGTCACGCGGAGAGCGGGAATAACACCGTCCGCGGTGATAAGGCTGCTGAGTTCCATTGATGTCCTCATACGACCCGGGTCGGCCGAAGCCGGACTCCAAACCCTCAACGCGGGGCGTGTCTCTTCAGGGTCAAGGGGGAGGGTTTCATTGACGCAGCACCGCACGTTATCCGGCAACACTGCCTGTATTGCCGGAACTTAGGCACGCCATAGTTTTCTGTCAAGTCTGTTTATGGCATGCCCGTTATGCAAATAAGCGTTCTCCGGCGACCCCGGTCTTCCATTAAACCGTGCAAAAACCGCACAACAAGGTACGCCGGACGCCCGGGTTCCGGTGCTTTTTCACACGTTCTGACTGGAAAAAAGGCGGGCCGTTCGATGCCCCAACAGGCGTTCGGGCCGATCAGCTCCGGACCGGCTTTCCCCGGTTTTTTTTCCGCCGGTGGACCGAGGAGGGAATGCCCAGGGCCTCCCGATACTTCGCGACGGTCCGCCGGGCGATGTCGATGCCCTCGCTTTTCAGGGCGCTGACAAGGGCTTCGTCCGACAGGGGGCAGTCGGGAGGCTCGGCCTCCACCAGGCTGCGGAGTTGGTCCCGCACGGTCTCGGCGGACAGGGCCTCCCCGTCTGCGCCGCTGATGGCCTGGGTGAAAAAGTACTTCATCTCGAACAGGCCCCGGGGGCAGGCGATGGTCTTGTTGGCCGTAGCCCGCGACACGGTGCTTTCGTGGATCTCCACCGCCTCGGCCACATCCCGGAGGGTCATGGGCTTCAGGAACCGCACCCCGCGGGAGAAAAAGGCCGACTGCCGCCGGGCGATTTCCGAGGACACCCGCAGCACGGTTCGCGCACGCTGGTCGAGGGCCCGGGCCAGCCAGTTCGCCGACGCGAGGGATTCGGACAGGTAGGCCCGGACCTCCGGATCCGGTGCGGACCGGGACAGGGTCGCGTAGTAGCGGTTGTTGACGATGACCCGGGGCAGGGCGGCAGAGTTAAGCTCGACCTGCCAGTCATCGTCGCCCCGGGGCAGGATGTAGACATCCGGGATGCGGGTCTGGATGGACAGCCGCTCGAACCGCAGCGCGGGCTTCGGATCCAGGGTCCGGATTTCCCGGATCATGTCGTCGAGGTCGTCGTGCTGGACGCCGCACAGGGTGCCGAGCGCGTCCAGGTCTCCGGCGGCCAGAAGCTCCAGGTTGGCGAGAAGGGCCTCCATCGCCGGATCCAGCCGGTTGCGGTCCGCCAGCTGGAGGGCCAGGCACTCCCCCAGGGAGCGGGCGAACAGCCCGGGCGGATCCATGGCCTGAAGCCGCTTCAAGACCGCATCGACCGCGTCCACGTCCAGGCCCAGGGCGGCGGCCACGTCGGCGGTGCTTGCGGTCAGGTAGCCGGTTTCGTCCAGATGCAGCAGGAGCTGGCGGGCAATCCACTGCTCCGGTCCCTCGGGGATGTCGAGGGTGATCTGGCGCTCCAGATGGTCCAGGAGGGTGTCGCCGTGGTCGGCGTGGTTTTCCAGGCCCGTGTCCGGCAGGTCGCCCCCGGAATGGCCGCTGTCCCAGATCAGGGCGCTCCCGGCGGCGAGCGCTCCCGCGTCGTCGTGCCCCCAGCTCTCGGCGCCGGCGATATCGTTGTCCCGGTGGGTGTTGAAATCCTGGTCCAGGGGGAGTTCCGTCGCCGCGCCCGGATAGGCGTCCAGGAAGCCGGTTTCCGGGTCGGGGAAGCGGTCGGGGGTGTCGGCGTCACCGGGATCGGTGTCGTCGCCCGCGGCGTGCTCGAGCAGGGGGTTGCGCTCGACCTCCTCCTCCACGTAGGCGATGATGTCCGCGCTGGACAGTTGCAGAAGCCGGATAGCCTGCTGCAGCCGGGGTGTCATGACCAGGGAGGGGGCCTGCCGCAGATCCAGGCGGGGCGTCATGGACATCGGACCCGATCCTTTTTCCTGTCAGCCGATCAGAGACTGAAGCGCTCTCCGAGATAGACCTTGCGCACGCCCTCGTGGGCAACGATTTCGGCGGGTGTTCCCTCCATCAGGACACCGCCCTCATTCAGGATATAGGCCCTGTCGATAATATCCAGCGTTTCGCGCACGTTGTGGTCGGTGATCAGGACGCCCAGGCCCCGGTCCTTGAGGTGGGAGACGATGTCCCGGATTTCGCCGATGGCAATGGGGTCGATGCCGGCCAGGGGCTCGTCCAGGAGAAGGAAGGCCGGCGAGGCCGCAAGGGCCCGGGCAATTTCCGTCCGGCGCCGCTCGCCGCCCGACAGGGCCATGGCGGGGACGTGCCGGATGTGGGAAATGTTGAACTCCCGCAGAAGCTCCTCCAGCCGGTCCATTCGGGCGTCGGGCTCGCTTTCCGAGACCTCCAGCACCGCGAGGATGTTCTTCTCCACGCTCAGGCCGCGAAACACCGAGGCCTCCTGGGGAAGGTACCCCACCCCGAGCCGGGCCCGCTGGTACATGGGCATTTTGGTGACGTCGCGCTCGTCCAGGAACACCTGGCCCTCGTCCGGGCGGATCAGGCCGGTCATGCAGTAGAACGACGTGGTTTTTCCCGCGCCGTTCGGCCCCAGAAGGCCCACGGCCTCGCCCCGGTGCACGCTGATGGACACATCGCGCAGCACGTAGCGCTTCCCGAAGCGCTTTTCCAGGCCCTGTGCCGAAAAGCCGAGCCGACGTTTTTTCCCGGGTGCCGTCGGGTCGGTCATTCTTTGTCTCCGGTGTCAAAAATCGCGCGGACCTGCCCCGAGCCGTCGGCGGCTCCGGGCGCGGCGTCACCCCGGGTGATGCGGGAGATGCCGGTTTTCATGTTCACCTCGGCCCGGTTGCCCGAGACCTGGCGGCCGTCATTCGACATGAGAAGCACGTTGCCCTCCAGCGTGGCCACGCCGGTTTCGGGCCGGTACACGCCGTGATCGCCGACGACGGTTTCCGCATCGGTTTCGATCACCACGTTGCCCCTGGCCCGGATTTCGCGGATCCCCGAGCTCTTGTCCGGGCCCCCGGCGGCGGGGGCGGAGGCCGCCCGGTTGCCGGGGCCGTTTCCAAGGTCCGCCTCCAGGACGTCGGCCCGGATGGAGTGCCCGGTTTCCGTATTCCGGGCGGTGGCGTTGCCCTTGGCGATGGCGGTGCCGGTTTTTTCCCAGTACTCCAGCCGGTCGCTTGCGGTGACCACCTCGTTGCGGGTTTTCAGGGTCGGGGGATTGCCCACAATCCAGATCAGGCCCTGGTCGGTTTCCCGCACGGCGCGGGTTCCGGTGATGGTCTGGTCCGGCAGGGTGATGCGCACATGCCCGACGGCCTCGATGCGGTAGATATCCGTGTCGGACGTGCTCGAGGGGCCGGGCGCGCCGGGGGCGTTCGCGCGCCCTGACTCCCGGTAGGAGGCAATGAGCCGGTCCGCATGGACCCGGTTCTGTCCCTGGATGGCGACCGCATTTCCCTGGGCGACGTACTGCTTGTCCTCGCGCCGCCACTCCAGAGCCTCGTCGGCGAGGATCTCGATGGGGTCTCCCGAGCGGCTTTTCAGCTCCTGGGCTGAGGCCGGATCACAGGCCAGGGCCGTCAGGACGGCCGAAACGAGAACAGCCGCGACAACGCTGCCGGCGCCCGCAAGGCGGGTGCTCCGGCGGGAGGGGGGCGTCAGCGCCGGGGTCGGTTTCGGAATGGGGCTCATCACGGATGCTCCTGCTGGCCTATCTGCATCCGTGATTTTCCAAGAAAACGGATCACTGCGCCACCGTTTTCCACCTCGAAGCCCGAGCTGGAGGCCACCGTGAAGTCCGGACCGCGCCCGTCCACGGGTTTGTCGCCGAAGGCCCGGTTGTCCGACAGGTCGATCACGGCCTCCTCGGTCATGAACTGGGTACCGTCGTTCCGGTAGAGAAAGACGTCCTTCTCCAGGGTGACCAGGTTGTGGTCCTCGCTGATGTGGCCGGTGTGGCTTTCCAGGGAGAACCAGTCGCCGGAGCGCCGGTTCAGGTCCGCCCTCGGGGAGACAAGCAGGATCCAGCCATCCTTGGCGGACAGGCCTGTGGCCCGCTCGGCGGAGATGACGAAGGGCTCGTCATTCTTGTCCGAGCCCATGAACCGGGGATTGACGATGGTCGACGAGTCCGCAGACCGGTAGTCGAACGGCGGGAACTCGAGCCGGAAATCATGGAGCCGCTCGGTCATCCAGGGCCAGAACAGCAGAAGGCACAGGAACACCGACGAGACCGCGGGCAGGATGACTTTCATCCGCTCGACAAAGCGCGAGTGCCGCTCGCTGGCGCGCTCGCGTTCGCTCAGGGTCCGCGACCGGTGCGGTGCGGCCTGCCCTGTCATGCAATACCGGCCCTCAGGCAGTCGTGCAGGTGGACAAAGCCCACAGGCCGACGGTCCTCATCCAGGGCGAAAAGGCCGGTGATCTTGTGCTCGTTCATGATCCTGAGGGCCTCCACCGCCATCAGGGACGGGCGCACGGTCAGGGGCGCGCGGGTCATGACGTCAGCGGTCTTCCGGCCCAGGAGGTCTTTGTCCATGTGCCGTCGCAGGTCACCGTCGGTGATGATGCCCGCAAGGCGTCCGTCGCCGTCCACCACGCCGGTGCAGCCCAGGCTCTTGGCGCTGATCTCCAGAATGGCCTGGCCCATGGGCGTGTCCATGGACACCAGAGGCAGGCTGTCCTTCGGGTGCATCAGGTCGGAGACCCGCTTCAGGATGGTTCCCAGCTTGCCGCCCGGGTGGAAATTGCGGAAGTCGGTGGCGGTGAAGCCGCGCCGCTCCAGAAGCGAGACCGCAAGGGCGTCGCCAAGGGCGATCATCAGTGTGGTCGAGGTGGTGGGCGCAAGGCCGTTCGGGCAGGCCTCGGTCAGCGGAGGCAGCACCAGGGCCAGGTCCGCCGCGGTGGACAGGGTCGAGGGATCGCGCCCCGTGATCGAGACCAGAAGGTTTCCGTTGCGCCGGGTATAGGCGGTCAGGTCCGCAAGCTCGGGGGTCTCGCCCGAGTTGGACAGGGCGATGACCCCGTCCTCGGGTCCGATCATGCCCAGGTCGCCGTGGGAGGCCTCGCCCGGGTGCACAAAGAACGCCGGCGTTCCCGTGGAGGCCATGGTGGCGGCGATTTTGCGCCCCACGTGGCCGCTCTTCCCCATGCCGGAGATGATCACCTTGCCCTTCAGGGCCAGAAGGCGCTCGATCACGTCGCACAGAACGCCGTTCAGGCTGTCGGACAGGGCGCCCAGGGCCTGTTTTTCAGTTTCCAGGACCCGTCGCGCGGTGGCGAGTGTCTGGTCCTGCACGGGGTGTCGCGCCGGGGATGCGGCGCGGGCAGAGGTGGGGGCAGTCATGAGGGTGTCTGTCTTTCCTGGTGATCAGGCGGGAGAGCACTGATCTGTAGGGCCCAATATGAGAGGTCGGGCCTTTCCGGTCAACCGCTTCCCGTCTGAACCGGAGGTCGGTTTTCGTGGCTGCAGCCGGGTTCCCGGCGCCGGATCCGGGGCCGCGGGTCCGGTTTTTCCCCGGTCAGGACGGGGACATTCGCCCCACCGGCCGGGAGCCGCGGACACACTCCGCCCGTCAGGCGACCCCGGTCCCCTGGCGGAAAAATCGTAACGGTGCGGGAAAATCGGGGGCTCCGGAGCCGAAACCCCAAAGATCCCCGCATCGTCGGGGACCAAGGCCAGAGGTCGCAGACCTAGTGGGAGAACAGGTCCGGCTCGTCCCAGCCCATGATGTCGAGCACGGCCCGGGTGGGCAGGAAGCTGAAGCAGCGGGTGGCCAGCTCGGTGCGCCCCTCGCGAGCCAGAAGCCCGTCCAGGTGGTCCTTCAGGGCGTGCAGGAACAGCACGTCGTTGGCAGCATAGCGGACCTGCTCGGGCGAGAGCTCGGGCACGCCCCAGTCGCTGGTCTGCTGCTCCTTGGACAGCTGGATCCCCAGAAGATCGTTGCACAGCGTCTTGAGGCTGTGGCTGGGGGAGCTGGTGCGCGTGAGCTTGCTGGCAATCTTCGTGCAGTAGACGGGCTGCGCCATGACACCCAGCCACCGGTAAAGGGAGGCAATGTCAAAGCGGCCGAAGTGCATGATTTTCAGGATGGCCGGGTTGGCGAGGAGCTCCCGCAGAACCGGGGCATCCTGGCCGTTGACGATCTGCACGATGTGGGCGTGGCCGTCGCCCGCGGACAGCTGGACAACGCACAGCCGGTCACGATGGAGGTTGAGCCCCATGGTTTCCGTGTCGATGGCAACGCCGAGGGGGAAGGAAAGACCTTCCGGCAAGTCGCCTTTATGCAGATGGAGGACCGGCTCGTTCATTTCACTGTTTCCACGGCACGGCGCCCGGAGCGCGTGACGTACCGGGCGCGGGAGCCGTTGAAATAATGGTGCCCAGGAGAAGACTCGAACTTCCACAGCCTTGCGGCCACAGGTACCTGAAACCTGCGCGTCTACCAATTCCGCCACCTGGGCATTTAGGGGCGCTGTCGGTGGAGCAGCTTTTAAGGCCCGGGGCCTTTCTTGTCAAAGGAAAAATGCGTGGGTTTCCGAAAAAAAAACAGCGGGGTTCTGTAGCGCCCCGGGGGCCGGGAAATCCGGGGGTGCCGGGCCTCCATTTCTTTCTTTTCCACACGGGAGCCAGGCGGCATTATGGGGCACGCCCTGTGGCACCTTTGGACGTGGAGCCTTCACTGATGGAACTTCGTGGTCGGACGGTTACGGTTTTTGGTGGGGCCGGTTTTATCGGCTCCGTTCTGGTTGGTCTTCTTGCCCGCCGGGGCGCGCGGGTGCGCGTTCCCGTTCGGGATATGGTGAAGGGCGCCCATCTGCGGCCTCTCGGAGAGCCGGGACAGGTGTCCCCCCTTCTGTGCTCCACCGGCAACGCGGACTCGGTCGCCCGGGTGATTGCGGGCTCGGACGTGGTGATCAACCTGATCGGCATCCTGTTCGAGGGCGGCGGTCACGGCTTTGAATCCGTTCACGTGGACACCGCCGGGCGAATCGCCCGCGAGGCCAAGAAGGCCGACGTGCCGGTGTTCGTCCATTTCTCGGCGCTGGGAGCGGATGACCGCTCGGCGTCGGTGTACGCCCGCACCAAGTCCCGGGGCGAGGCCGCGGTGCGGACCGCGTTCCCCTCGGCCACGATTGTCCGGCCCTCGGTGGTGTTCGGACCCGGGGACAGCTTCCTGGAAAACATGGCCTCGCTGGCGCGGACCGTTCCCGTGATCGGGTACGTGGACCGGGGCGGGGAGGCGGGCCCGACCCGGATCCAGCCCGTCTACGTGGGCGACGTGGGCCGCGCGGTGGTCCGCATTCTCGAGACCCCGGCCCTGCACGGACGGACCTTCGAGCTGGGCGGAGACCGGGTGATGACCATGAAGGAGATTGGCCAGCTGGTCGCCCGCTCCATGAACCGGAGCTATCCGGTGGTCGGGATCTCCATGGGCATGGCGCGGATTCTGGCGACCCTGGTGGGCTGGCTTCCCCGCCCGCTTCTGACCCGGGATGTGGTCCGGCTGCTGGAGACCGACAACGTGGTTCAGGGCAAGCTGCCCGGGCTTGCGGAACTGGGTATCGAGCCCCAGCCGATCGAGATGATTTGCGCGACCATGATGCGGGGCTACCGCCCTCTGGCGCCGGGTATCGTCCTGCGCCGGGAGCGCTAGGGCAGGGTGGTGAAGGGCTGCGGCGGGGGCTGAGGCTCCCCCGGGCCCCCGTCGGTGCCGTTCCAAGCGCGGGGCCGGACGTCCCCAGCGGACCCGAAACGATCCGGGGCCGGTGGCGGGCGTCCTTGTGGTGGATCCGGGAGCCCAAAGGCACCCGCTGGCCGCTGGTGGTGCGCACCGGGACTGCGGGCATATCTTGGGGCGTCAGGCGGTCCGCGTCCTGGCTTGGTCGATGAGCTTGTGCTCTTGGCCCGGTCCCACTCTCAGGCGCGGTGCCGGGTGCCTTGCAGCGTATGCCTTGCAGCGCAAACCGGGGGCCGGTTCGGCAGACCGGTCAGGCGCGGCTTCGGCTGATCATCTGGAGTGTCAGGCGAAGGCGCTCGCCCTCGGCCTCCGTTCCGAACAGGCCGAAGCGCAGGAGATCCGGGCGGTCGCGAAACGCCCGGACCAGGATCCCCCGCCTGGCCAGGGCCTCGAACACCTGGGGCGCGGGCTTGAGCCGCGGGGTCCGGGCCAGCTTGAACAGGTCGGTGCCCCCCACAACCGGATAGCCGCAGTTTTCCAGAAGATCCTCAAGGAGCCGGCCCTGACGGCGCAGCCTCTGGCGCTGGGCCGTGCGCCACGCCTGGTCGCGTTCCGCCCGGGCGCCCACCGCGAGTGCGGGGCCCGAGACGTTCCAGGGCCCCAGACGCGTTTCCAGGTCCGCCACGGTCGGGGCCGGACCCGCCACCCAGCCCAGCCGGATTCCCGGCAGCCCGAAGAACTTTCCGAACGAGCGCAGGACCAGAAGCCCGGGCCGTCCCGAGAAGGGAAGAACCGATGCGTCCGGCGTGACCTCCGCAAAGGCCTCGTCCACCACCAGCAGGCCCCCGATGGCCGCCTGCTTCCGGGCGGCCTCCAGCAGGTCCACCACGCCGGTTTGCTCTCCGGTCGGGTTGTTGGGGTTGATGACCACCACCACCGCCGCGTTTCCCGCGTGGTCCAGGGGCCGGGGGGAGGCAATCACCGTGCGCCCGTACAGGGACCAGGCGTCGGCGTGCCCGGTGTAGCCCGGTTCGGGCACCGCGACGGGGCCCGGCGGCAGGTCGCACAGGGGCAGGACCTGGAGCGCGCCTTGCTCCCCCGCGGTGGGAAGGACGGCCACGGTGTCCGGCAGGTCGTGCCCCTGGCGGACGGCCTCCACGAAGGCCCGGGTGTCCGAGCCCAGGGGCAGGCGGGTCCAGGCGTCGCCGGGGAGGTCGTCCACGGGATAGGCATAGGGGGCGATCCCGGTGGACAGGTCAAGCCAGCCGCTGGCGGGGACTCCGAAACGCTCGCTTGCGGCATCCAGGGCGCCGCCGTGAAACAGCAGGGGGTTCATGTCAGCCTCAGCGTTCCTCGAGTGACAGGCCGGCCTCCCGGGCTTTCTTCCGCTCTTCCCGAAGCAGGCGTCCGAGCTCGCGGCCGATGGTCCCGGCCGGGCGGGTCCAGGGGGCCAGAACATAATAGAGGACCGGGGTCACGAACAGGGTCATCAGCGCGGCAATGGACTGTCCGCCGATGATGACCGCGCCCACGGCCTCGCGGGATTCGGATCCCGCCCCCGAGGACAGGACCAGCGGCACCGCCCCCAGGACCGAGCACAGCACCGTCATCACAATGGGGCGCAGCCGCAGGGTGGCCGCGTTCAAGATCGCGTCCCGGACCGACTGGCCCGCGTCCCTCAGCTGGTTTGCGAACTCCACGATCAGGATGCCGTTTTTCGCCATAAGCCCGATCAAAAGGATGATGCCGATCTGGCTGTACACGTTGATGGAGTTGCCCGTGAGCCAGAGGGTCAGCAAAGACCCCGTCACCGCAAGGGGGACCGACATCAGGATCACCAGGGGGTGCAGGAAGCTCTCGAACTGGGCGGCCAGCACCAGGTAGACCACCACCAGGGCCAGCACGAAGGTGAACACGACCTCGCCCGAGGTTTCCAGATACTCCCGGGACTGTCCGGTAAACGAGACGGTGGCCTCGGCGGGCAGGGTCTCGGCGGCGGCGGTGCGGATGAAGGTAATGGCCGAGCCGATGTCGTACCCCTGCGCCAGCCCCGCCGACAGGGTGATGGAGCGCATCCGGTTGTAGCGGTTGAGATCCGGCGCCGTGCTGGTTTCCTTGAGGCGGATCAGGGAGTCCAGAGGCACCAGAAGGCCGCTGGTGGTGCGCACAAAGACGTTGGACATGTCCTGGGGCGTCAGGCGGTCCTCGTCCTGGGCCTGGAGGATGACCTCGTACTCCCGGCCCCGGTCCAGGAAGCGGGTGACCTTGCGGGACGCCATCATGGTTTGGAGCGCCTGGCTGATTTCCCGGATGCCCACGCCCAGATCGGCGGCCCGTTCCCGGTCGATTTCCACCAGGATTTCGGGCTGGGTGCTCTCGTAGTCCAGCTCGGGATTGATCAGGTCGCGGTTTTCCTCGGCCTTCTTCAGCAGGGCGTTGGCCCAGCCCTCGATGACGTCGAAGTCCGGCCCCCCGATCACGACCTGGAGCGGCGTGCGGGAGCCCCGCAGGCCCAGGCCCGCCGGGGTGAGGGCCATGGCGCGCACGCCGGGCAGGGCGTCCAGGGGGCCGCGCAGGGCGGTGGCCATCTCCATGGACGTGCGGCCCCGTTCGGACCAGTCCACCAGCGGAACCACAACGAAGCCCCGGTTCGGACGGTTCCACGCGCCGGCCGCGGCCATGGTGCGGGCGGCCTCGCCGCTGTCCAGAAGGGGCTGCACGATGGCCTCGACCTCCCGCATCTGCCGGTCGGTGTAGGCCACGTTCATGCCCTGGGGAGCGGTGACCTGCACAAAGAGCATGCCCCGGTCCTCGGGGGGTGTCAGCTCGCCGGGCAGGGCCGGGTAGAGCCAGATGGCCGAGGCGCCGAAGACCAGCGCCGCCCCCAGAACCGGAACCGGAGCCCGCAGGGCCCCGTCCAGGGCCCGCCGGTATCCGTTCATAATGACCTCAAATCCGCGCTCCACCCGTCCGGACAGCGGGGATTCGCTTTTGCGTGAGCTCAGGAAACGGGCCGACAGGGGCGGGCAGAGCACCAGGGCCACCACCGAGGAGATGGCAATGGACGAGGCCATGACAAAGCCGAATTCGGTGAACAGCTTGCCCACGGTCCCGCCCATGAACGAGATGGGAATGAAGACCGAGACCAGGGCCAGGGTCGTGGCAATCACGGCGAACATGACCTGGCGTGTCCCCAGGGCGGCGGCGGCCAGGGGGGCCTCGCCCAGGTTGATGCGCCGCTGGATGTTCTCCAGCACGACAATGGCGTCGTCCACCACGATGCCGATGGCCAGGATCAGGGCCAGCAGGGTCAGGGTGTTGATCGAGAAGCCCAGGGCCAGAATGCCGATGAAGCTCCCGATCAGCGCCACGGGGATGGTGACCGAGGGGATCAGGGTCGCCCGCAGGGAGCCCAGGAAGACCAGGTTCACCAGGATCACCATGACCACGGCAATGACCAGGGTGATGGCGACCTCGTGGATCGAGCGGTTGATGAAGGTGGCCTCGTCGAACGAGACCTGGAGGCTGGTCCCCGCAGGCAGCGAGGATTGCAGGGCCTCCACCTCGGCGCGCACTCCGCGCGAGATGGCCACGGTGTTGGACTGGCTTTGGCGGATGATGCCGATGCCGATGGCGTCGATGCCCTCGGAGCGCAGGGTCATGTCGTCATTTTCCGGGCCCAGAACCACCTGGGCCACGTCCCGCAGCCGCACCGGATAGCCGTCCACGACTTTCAGGACGATGCGGCCGAACTCGTCGGGCGACTTGAGAAGCGTGTCGGTGCGGACCTGGAGAAGCCGGCTCTCGCTCTCCACGTCTCCGGCGGGGAGCTCCATGTTGTTGCGCAGGAGCGCGGCCTCCACGTCCGGGATCGTGATGTTCCGGGCCGCCAGGGCGCGGCGGTCCAGCCAGATCCGGATGGCCTGCCGCCGCTCGCCGTAAATATCCACCTGGGCCACGCCGTCCACGGTGGTCAGGCGGTCGATCAGGTAGCGCTCCGCGTAGTCCGTCAGCTGCATGGGCGTCAGGACCGAGCTGCGCAGAACCAGGCGCATCACCGGATCCGAGTCCGTGTCGCTTTTGGCGATGCGGGGTTCCTCCACGTCCTCGGGCAGGTCGTTGCGGATCCGGGCGACGGCGTCGCGGACGTCGTTCACGGCCTCGTCGATGTTGATGCCGGGGTCAAACTCAACCGAGGTGTAGGCCCGGCCCCGGCGGGAGCGGGACGTGATCGTCTTCACCCCGGACACGCCGGCCACCGCGCTTTCCACGATCTCGGTGATGTCCGTGTCCACCACGTTGGGGGCGGCGCCGGTGTAGAACGTGGAGACCGTCACCACGGCGGAGTCCACGTCCGGGAGCTCGCGGATCGGCAGGCGGAAGGCCGAGGCGATCCCGAGGATCACCAGAAGCAGGCACAGAACCGCGGCAAACACCGGACGGCGGATGAAAAACGAGCTGAACCCCATGATCCGCGCCTACTGTCCGCTGGTGGGGGCCGGAGTGCCGGATCCCGGAGTGCCGGACCCTGCCCCGGGCGGTGTCTCCGGCGGGGTGCCCTGCGAGGTTCCCGCTGGCGTTTCAGCGGGGGCCTGCGGCGGCGCCTCGGCGGGCGCGACAATCCGCACCGGCATGCCGTCCTGAAGGCGCTGGACACCCAGCCGGGCGATGCGCTCCCCCTCCTCGAGCCCCTCCAGAATCTCCACCGCGTTTTCCGTGCGCAGGCCGGTCCGGACCGGGCGACGCCAGGCGCGGGCCTGTCCGGTCTCGTCCTCCCGGATCACAAACAGCATGGGGCCCGCCGCCTCGGCCACCACGCCCTCTTCCGGGACCATCAGGGCCTCGCGGGTTTCCAGGACGATCTCCACATTCACCGTCAGCCCGGAGGGCAGGGGGTGCCGGTCGTTCCCGTGGGTGGCCCGGACCCGGAAGGCCCGCGTTTCCTCGAGGATGCGGCTGTCGATGTGGGACACCCGGGCGGCGAACGTCTGGTGGGGGAAGGCCGGTGTGGTGGCGTTCACCGTCTGGCCCAGGGTCAGGCGGCCGTAATACCGTTCGGGCACCTGGAAGATGACTTGGATCACGGACAGGTCATCCAAGGTGGTCAGGCGCTGGCCCTCGGGGACAAGGGCGCCCACGTCAAACTCGTTGAAGCCCACGACCCCGCTGAAGGGCGCCCGGACGGTGCGCTCGCTCAGATCCTTTTCGGCGGCCTCCAGCCGGGCCCGGGCGGAATCCCGGCGGGTTTCCAGCTCGTCCACCGCCGACTGGGAGACGGCCTGGGACTGGCGCAGGCTCCGGGCCCGTTTCAGGGCGCGCTCGGCGTCGATCAGGTTGGCCTCGGCCTCCGCCCGCGCGGCTTCCTGGGTTTCGGAATCCAGCCGGGCCAGGACCGCGCCCTGCTCGACCCGGTCGCCGGGCTTGAAGTTGAGCTCCACCAGGCGCCCGCCGGACAGGGGGCGGATGTCCACCGCCTCGCGGGCGCGGGTCGTTCCCATGGTTTCCACCATGTCCACCACCGGGCGCAGGGTCGCCACCGCCACGTCCACGGGAAAGAGGCGCGATTTCGGCTTGCCTCCCGCCGGCGTCGAGGACGGAGCCAGCAGCCACCAGCCAAGGCCGGCAGCGGCCGCCAGGACAAGGACAAGGACGGCAAGGCCAGGAAGTCTGGATCCCGAGAACATGAGGCACACCGAAAATGAGAAGAGGATTTTCCAGTCTGTGCCGAGGGGCGCCAGGGGTCAAGAGCCCAGACCCCGGCCGGGGACAAAGTCTCTCCCGAGGGCCCCGAAAACCCGAATCAGCGGTGGCGCCGACCTTTCAATGCCTCTAGGATAAGGTGATTGTTCCTTTATGCCGAACCGGTTCCGCTCGGCACCCCCTACTGGACAGAAGAGGCTTCTCTCATGGCTATGATTTCCCTCCGTCAGCTTCTGGATCACGCCGCCGAGCATGACTACGGAATGCCGGCGTTCAACGTCAACAACATGGAACAGATCCTCGCCATCATGAACGCGGCGAAGAAGACGGACAGCCCCGTCATTCTTCAGGCCTCGCGCGGCGCCCGGGCTTACGCCGGAGACGTGATGATCCGCCACATGATCATGGGCGTTGTGGAAATGTATCCGGACATCCCCGTGTGTATGCACCAGGACCACGGCAACTCCCTGGCCACGTGCCTCAGCGCGGTCACCGCGAACTTCACGTCGGTGATGATGGACGGCTCCCTCGAGGCGGACGGCAAGACCCCCGCGTCCTACGAGTACAACCGCGATGTGACCAAGTCGGTCACCGACGTTTCCCACCTGGTGGGCGTGTCGGTTGAGGGCGAGCTGGGGGCCCTGGGCTCCCTCGAGACCGGCGCGGGCGAGAAGGAGGACGGCCACGGCTTCGAGGGTACCCTCAGCCGCGACCAGCTTCTGACGGATCCGGACCAGGCGGCCGAGTTCGTCAAGGAGACGAAGATCGACGCCCTCGCGGTGGCCATCGGAACCTCGCACGGCGCCTACAAGTTCACCCGCAAGCCCACCGGCGATATCCTCGCCATGGACGTGGTGAAGAAAATTCACGAGCGCCTGCCGAACACCCACCTGGTCATGCACGGATCCTCGTCCGTTCCCCAGGAGCTCCAGGACATCATCAACGCCTACGGCGGCGACATGCCCCAGACCTACGGCGTGCCGCTGGAGGAGATCATCACCGGCATCAAGTACGGTGTGCGCAAGGTCAACATCGACACCGACTGCCGCATGGCGATCACCGGCCAGATCCGCAAGGTGTTCGCGGAGAACCCGGCGGTCTTCGACCCGCGCACCTATCTGAAGCCCGCCATGGCCTCCATGGAGGCCCTGTGTATCGACCGCTACGAGCGGTTCGGCGCGGCCGGCATGGCCTCGAAGATCAAGCCGATCCCGCTGGCGGACATGGCCAAGCGTTACGCCGACGGCTCGCTTGATCCGCAGGTGAAGTAGGGCCCGGGCCCCGTCCCGAGCGGACGGGGCACCCCCGTGCGGCGGCGGGTCGGCTGTCTTGTGGCGGCGCGCCGGTGGGGCCTGTGTCCCGGTTTCTGCCGGACAGGCCCTGCCCCTGCCTCCGCCGGTTCTGGCCCCGCCGGTTCCGGCCCCTGCCCCTCACACAAAAGCCCCCGGTTCGGACCGGGGGCTTTTTTTGTACGGACGGGCGTTCTGGATGACAGGGCCACCGGGGCCGGAGGGAACGCTAGCTGTAGTGGCGGACGTTGTATCCCGAGCGGGAGGACCGCTTGGGGAACCGGCGCAGGTGACCGAGCGTGCTCAGGAACACATGGAGGCCGATTCCGGTGAGGCCGCACACCACCCAGGCGGGCCACTCGAGGAGCGACAGGAGCCACGGGGCCAGGCCGCCGCTCTCCATCTCCACCGCCGGAAGGGGGCCGACGAAAATGATCCACAGGTCGCTCGTGTAGAGCCGGGCGAGATTCTCGCCCGTCAGGTAAAGGAAGGCCTCCCCGAGACCGGTCAGAGTCGCAAGGGCCATGAGCAAATAGGCAATCACCCGTCCAACAATCATGATGCCCTCTCCGTCCAGTGTGCGGACTTCCGTCTTTTTCGGATACAGGGTCCGCAAAGTGGGTCGTGGATCACTCTTTTTTACAGTCTTCGAGGTTAAATATACGTTACTGCATCTTCTGCGCACCAGTTTTTTCCAGTGCCGTCCTGTAAGACAGAATCGCATCAGAGAACGGCTTTTAGCAACTTTAAAGAACAAAAAAAGCCTTTATCGCGCATTGGAAACCCGGGTTTTGGCGCGGGGCGCGAGTCGGGGCAATACGAAAGGCTGTCCGGGAGGGTTTCCGTGGGCGTTTCCCGGGCGCTCCGGTTCGCGACCGGCGTGCAGTCGGCGTCCGAGTCGCCCTATGCGGTGGCGTCCGAGTCGTGCTGTCGGGCCGCGCGCGCGTTGCCTTGTCGTGCCCGGCTGTGTCTGCGCGGCGGCCCCATAAAGGCGCCGCTGCCCGCGCAGGTCTGTAGCCCCGGCGTGCCTGGGCCGCGCGGTGCGGGGGCGGGGATGTAAACCCGGGATCGGGAGGCTCCCCTGTCGTCGGGAGTGGGGATGGCGCCGCACGGCCAGGGCGAGGGGGTGTTCAGGACCGGCTCCGGCAGGGCCGGTCAGGCGCCGTCAGGGTCCGGGGGCCCACCGGCCAAAGACACAGCGCACGATTCCGCCCAGGTCCCGGTCGCACTCGATGGCCTGAAAGCCGCTCAGCTCCAGCAGGGCGCAGACATCTCCGTCCTGCCCCTGGCCGATTTCCAGGCCCAGAAGGCCGTTGTCCCGCAGGCGGGCGGCGGCGGCGGGGACCAGGCGCCGGTAGAAGTCGAGCCCGTCCGGGCCTCCGTCCAGGGCGCGCAGGGGATCATACCGGGTGACTTCCGGCTCCAGCCCGGCGATGTCCGCCGCCGGAATGTACGGGGGGTTGGACACGATCACATCCACCGGGCCGCGGACCGGGGTCAGCAGGTCTCCGACCACGAACTGGCAGCGCGCTGCCAGGCCGGAAGCCACCGCGTTCTCATGGGCCTGGCGTGCGGCGGCGGGGCTGATGTCAATGCCCAGTCCCGTGGCCCGGGGGCGCTCGGACAGAAGGGCCAAGAGAATGCAGCCCGTCCCGGTGCCCACGTCCACGAGGGTGGAGGCCGCAGCGCGGTCCGGTTCCCGGCGCAGAACGCCCTCGACAAGGGTTTCCGTGTCCGGTCGGGGATCCAGGGTGTCGGGGCACAGGCCGAGCTCGAGGCTCCAGAAGCCGCGCCGTCCCAGGATGCGGGACAGGGGCTCGCGCTGGCAGCGCCGCTCCAGGGCGGCGTCAAGCTGGTTTCGGGTGGGAGTGTTCAGGGGCTGGTCGTCGCCCAGCCCCGCGGCCGCGGCCGAGCCCAGAAAGGCCCGGACCAGGGCCCGGGCTTCCGATCGGGGCTCCGCAAGCCCGGCCTCGCTGAGCCGGGCTGTCGCGTTGCGCACCCAGGTGGAGAGCGTGTCCGCGCTCACGGGTGCGGCCCTTGCCGGTCAGCCGGCAAGCGCGGCCTCGATGGCCGCCAGGGCCTCGCCGGCGCGGTCGCCGTCCGGACCGCCCGCCTGGGCCATGTCCGGTCGTCCGCCGCCGCCCTTGCCGCCCACGGCCTGGGCCCCGGCCTTCACCAGAGCCACCGCATCCGCGCGGCCCTTCAGGTCGTCGGTCACGCCCACGACCAGGGAGGCCTTGCCGTCCGCGACGGAAATCAAGGCAATGACCGCGGATCCGGCCTTGGCCTTGATCTCGTCCACCATGCCCTTCAGATCCTTGCCGGGCACACCGTCCAGAACGCGGCCGATAAAGGGAACGCCGCCGACGTCCTTCGGAGCGTCGCCCGCCGGTCCGGCTCCGCCGCCGGTGGCCAGCTTCTTGCGCATGTCCGAGAGCTCGCGCTCCATCTTCTTGCGCTCGTCCATCATGGCCTGGAGACGGGTGGGCAGCTCGGCGGGGGCGGTGCGCAGGAGGCGCGCCAGGGAGTCCACCAGCTGTTCCTTCTCGTCGATCCACTCCAGGGCGGCGGCGGCGGTCACGGCCTCGATGCGGCGGACGCCCGAGGCGACGGCGCTTTCCGAGACAATCTTGAACACGCCGATGTCGCCGGTCCGGGCGGCGTGGGTGCCGCCGCACAGCTCGATGGAGAACGTGCGTTCCGTATCCTGGTCGTCCGGGCTGCCCATGAACACGACCCGGACCTCGTCGCCGTACTTTTCGCCGAACAGGGCCATGGCGCCGGCCTTGATGGCGTCTTCGGGCTCCATGAGGCGGGTGATCACCGGGGTGTTCTCGCGGATCTCGCGGTTGACGTCGGCCTCGATGGCGGCCAGGTCCTCCCGGGTCAGGGGCGTGGGCTGGGCAAAGTCAAAGCGCAGGCGGTCGGGGGCCACAAGCGAGCCCTTCTGGGTCACGTGCTTGCCCAGGCGGCGGCGCAGGGCCTCGTGCAGCAGGTGGGTGGCCGAGTGATGGGCGCGCAGGCCGTTGCGGCGCTCGCGGTCCACCTCGAAGTGGGCCTTCTGGCTGGTGGACACGGTGGCGTCGGCGACGGTGCCCACGTGAACGTGCAGCGCGCCCAGCTTCTTGACCGTGTCACGGACCAGAACCCGGCCGCCGCCCTCGACAGAGATGACGCCCGCATCGCCCGACTGGCCGCCGGATTCCGCATAGAACGGGGTCTGGTTGGCAATGAGCAGCACCTCGGTTCCCGGCGCGGCCTCGTTGACCAGCGTGCCGTCCACCACCAGGCCCAGGATGACGCCCTCGGCCGAGGTGCCGGTGTAGCCCAGGAATTCGGTGGCGCCGAAGCGGTCCTGAACGTCGAACCAGAGGGTTTCGGTCGCGGAATCGCCGGATCCGGCCCAGGCCTTGCGGGCCTCGGCCTTCTGGCGCTCCATGGCGGTCTGGAAGCCGGAGACGTCAACCGTCATGCTCCGGGCCCGCAGGGCATCCTGGGTCAGGTCCAGCGGGAAGCCATAGGTGTCGTACAGGCGGAAGGCCACGTCGCCCGCCAGCTCGGTGCGGCTGGCGGCCTCCATCCCGGCGACCTCGTCGTCCAGCAGGCGCAGGCCCCGCTCCAGCATCTGGCGGAAGCGGGTTTCCTCGAGCCGCAGGGTCTCGACAATCAGGGGCTCGGCCCGGTTCAGCTCGTTGAACTGGTCGCCCATGGCGGAGCACAGGGCGGGCACAAGGCGGTACATCAGCGGATCGCGGCAGCCCATCATGTGGCCATGACGCATGGCGCGGCGCATGATGCGGCGCAGGACGTAGCCGCGCCCCTCGTTCGAGGGCAGTACGCCGTCCGCGATCAGGAACGCGCAGGCCCGGAGGTGGTCGGCGATCACGCGGTGGGAGACCCGGTGCGGCCCGTCCGGATCGGTTCCGGCGATCTGGGCCACGGCCTCGATGAGGCGGCGCATCAGGTCGATATCATAGTTGTCGTGCTTGCCCTGGAGGACGGCGGCAAGGCGCTCGAGGCCCATGCCCGTATCCACAGAGGGTCGCGGCAGGCTGACGCGCTCGTCCAGCGTGCGCTGGTCGTACTGCATGAAGACCAGGTTCCAGATCTCGATGAAGCGGTCGCCGTCCTCATCGGGGCTGCCCGGGGGGCCGCCGGGGATATGGTCGCCGTGGTCGTAGAAGATCTCGGTGCACGGTCCGCACGGGCCCGTGTCCCCCATGGCCCAGAAGTTGTCACTGGTGGGGATGCGCAGGATTTTGGAATCCGGGAACCCGGTCACCTTGCGCCAGATGCCGGCGCTTTCCTCGTCCGTGGAGTGCACCGTCACAAGCAGGCGCTCCGGAGGCAGGCCGTAGACCTTCGTGATCAGCTCCCAGGCCTGGGCAATGGCCTCGTCCTTGAAGTAGTCGCCGAAGGAGAAGTTCCCCAGCATCTCGAAGAACGTGTGGTGGCGCGCCGTGTAGCCCACGTTGTCCAGGTCGTTGTGCTTTCCGCCCGCCCGGACGCACTTCTGGGAGGTCGTGGCCCGGTTGTAGGGCCGGGTCTCCGCTCCGGTGAAGACGTTCTTGAACTGAACCATGCCCGCATTCGTGAACATCAGCGTCGGATCGTTCAGGGGCACCAGGGGGCTCGAGGCCACCTCGCGGTGATCGTTCTTGACGAAGTAATCCAGGAAGGTCCGGCGGATTTCCGAAGTGGTGCTCATGGATCGGTCCAAATTCAGGGAGGGGAACAGGTGACTTCCGGAAAGGACGGTCAACGCAATGATTTAAGGATGTGGCGCAGTGCATACAAGCAAAAAACGAGCGCAGCCGCCAGAAGAACGCTTTATGGGCATCCGGGGGCGGCTTTTGCATCCGGAAGGCGGAAGCCCCCGTGCGATGCGCGGGCCGTGACGTATGCTTATGGCCGGGTGGGGCGGGGCGCCGCGCGTCACCGGTGTGGCCCGGTTCCCGCACTCGGGTGTCCGGGTGCGGGGGGCCGTCATGGGAGCCTGGCGGTGCGCTTGCGGTCGGCGGGCGCGGGTTGTCGTGTCGCCCCGCGGAGACCGTTCCGATTTGGGAGCCTCCGGGCGCGGGGGTCATTGCGTCTTCGCCTGCCGTCACCCGGTCGCGTCCCTAGCGGTTCTCGAACTCCGCAAGGGAGCGGGCCTGGTCCTCGGCGATCAGGGGATCGATGATCTCGTCAAGGCCGGGGCCCGCCAGAACCTCCTCCAGGCGATGGAGGGTGAGGCCGATACGGTGATCGGTCACCCGGGCCTGGGGGAAGTTGTAGGTGCGGATCCGCTCCGAGCGGTCGCCCGAGCCCACCTGGACCCGGCGGGCCTCGGCCCGGGCGTCGTCGGCGACCGAGCGCGCGTGGTCGTACAGCTTGGCCCGGAGCATGCGCATGGCCTTGGCCCGGTTCTTGTGCTGGGACTTTTCCTCCTGGCACTGGACCACCACGCCCGAGGGGATGTGGGTGATGCGCACCGCACTGTCGGTGGTGTTGACGTGCTGGCCACCGGCGCCCTGGGAGCGGTAGGTGTCCACCCGCAGGTCTTTTTCCTCGATCTGGATATCGACCTCCTCGGCCTCCGGCAGGACGGCGACCGTGGCGGCGGAGGTGTGGATCCGGCCCCCGGCCTCGGTTTCCGGAACCCGCTGGACCCGGTGGACACCGGACTCGTACTTCAGGCGCGCATAGACGCCCTTGCCCGAGATGGAGGCGCTTGCCTCCTTCACGCCGCCGATATCCGTGTCGCTGGAGTCCATGACCTCGAAGCGCCAGCCGTGGGCCTGGGCGTAGCGCATGTACATCTTCAGAAGGTCTCCGGCGAACAGGGCGGCCTCGTCGCCGCCGGTTCCGGCCCGGACCTCCAGGATCACGCCCCGGTCGTCGGCCTCGTCCTTCGGCAGAAGCAAGAGGCGGACCGCCTGCTCCAGCTCGGGGATCTCGGCGTTCAGGCGCTCCATCTCCTCGCGGGCCAGGCCTGCCATTTCCGGATCGGCCAGAAGGGCCTCGGTTTCGGCGCGGGCGTCGCGGGCGGCCTCCAGGGTGCGGACGGCCTCCACCACCGGGGACAGCTCGGACAGCTCCCGTGACAGGCGCACGAAGACATCCCCGGTCTGCTCGCCGCTGGCCAGAAGAGCGCTCACCTCGTCGTGACGCGCAACAATCCGCGACAGTTTTTCGTCCATGCTCACGCTGTGGGCTCCTGTTCGTCCTGCCGGTTTCTCGGGGTCCGGAAAACCGGGGGTGTCGGTGGTCGGGGACCGGGCCGGACTGCCTGGGCAGCGGGGCCCCCCGGGGGTGTGGTCGGTCGGGCATCGGACCGGGCCGGGCCAGGAGGGCAGCGGCCGGGGAGTCCGGATCCCTGGGCCCGGAGCCCGCGGGCTCCGGTGTCCTGTCCGCCTGCCGGGGCCCGTGCGCGAGGCTTTGGGGCTGTGGGGCTGGCGTCGTGAGGGTCTGCAACCCCGGGGGGCAAGGGGCCGGGGCGGGCCGGTGTCCGGCCCCGGGCCTCGGTTCGGGGTTCGTCTGCGGGGCCCGGTCCGGGGATGGTCTCCGGCGGCAAGCCCCCTCAGGGGGCGGCGCTCCGGTCGGCCGCGGTCGCGGGCCCGGCGTGCGGGCTAGCGGAAGCGGGCGAGGGTCTGCTCCAGGGCGTCCAGAGCCACAAGCTCCTGGTCGCCGGTGTCCAGATCCCGCACCAGGACCGCGTTTTGCGCCAGCTCGTCGGGGCCCACCAGGATCGCGGCCCGGGCGTTGGCCTTGTTGGCGCGCTTGAGGCGCTTGGTCATGTTGCCCGAGTAGCCGGCATCCACTGCGAAATCAGCGCGGCGCAGGCGGTCCGCGAGGCGGGTGGCCTCGTCCACGGTGTCGCCGCTGACGGGGATCATGGCGAGCGGGCGGGGCAGGGGAGCGGCCTCCAGGCCACGCAGCATGGCCAGGCGCTCGACGCCCGCGGCCCAGCCGATGCCGGGGGTGGGCGGGCCGCCCATCTGCTTGACGAGGCCGTCATAGCGTCCGCCCGCAAGGACCGTGCCCTGGGCGCCAAGCTGGGTTGTGACGAACTCGAACGCCGTGTGGGAGTAATAGTCCAGCCCGCGGACCAGCAGCGGATCCACCACATAGGGGATCTCCAGCAGGTCGAGCCCCCGGCGCACGCTCTCGAAAAAGGCGCGGCTGGTGTCGTTCAGGCTGTCCTGCAGGACCGGGGCGCCGGCCACGATCTCGCGGTCGCCCGGATCCTTGGAGTCCAGGATGCGCAGCGGGTTCCGGTGAAGCCGGTTGCGGCTGTCCTCGGACAGGCGGCTCTCGTGGTTCTGGAAATAGGCGATCAGGCGTTCCCGGTAGGCCGCGCGGCTTTCGGCGTCGCCCAGGGTGTTCAGGTGCAGCTCGGTGTGCTCCAGCAGGCCCAGGGCCTCCAGGAGGCGGGCGCCCATGGACAGCACCTCCACGTCACCCTCGGGGCCCTCGACGCCCAGAAGCTCGACGCCCACCTGGTGGAACTGGCGCAGGCGGCCCTTCTGCGGGCGCTCGTGGCGGAACATGGGCCCGCGGTAGAACAGCTTCACGGGCACGGACTGGGCGAGGCCCTCGGAGATGAAGGCCCGGGCCACACCGGCGGTGCCCTCGGGACGCAGGGTCAGGGAGTCCCCGGACCGGTCCTCGAAGGTGTACATTTCCTTGGTCACGATGTCCGAGGTGTCGCCAAGGGTGCGGGCAAACACGTCCGTGAACTCGAAAATGGGCGTGATGATCTCGCCATAGCCGAAGCGGGCGGCCACGGCGCGGGCGGTGTCCTCGATGGCGCGGTGGGCGAAGGCTTCCGCGGGCAAACTGTCGTGCGTTCCCCGCACGCTCTGCAAAGCAGCCATTGTTCGTCCCCGATCTCGCGATTGACGGATGGAAAAAGAGAGCCACGACATATCACCCGGCCCCGGACTTGTCGAGGGAAAGGGCCGGGGAACCGGCCCGTGTCCAGCGATGTCGCACGGGCGCGCCGGCCGGGGGTGGTGTCGGGAATGGGCGCGGGCGCGCTGTGGGGAGGGTGCCGGGACTGGCGGGTGTCGCGCCGGGGTGGGGCCGGGAGCACCCGCATCCGGCGGCCGGTCCCCGCTAGGGCGAACCCGGACCGGACACCGCGCCGTTCGCGGCCGGGGCGGAGTCTGCGGGGGCCTCGCGTGCCGCTCTCAGGGCGCGCTCCAGCTCCGCAAGCCAGATCTCCAGGCGCGAGTAGTGGGATCCGGGCAGCCAGGCCCCCTCCTGGGAGCGCGACACCATGCGCAGGCTCGACGACGTGTCGGACTCCCGGAACACCTGAACACTGGCAAATTCGGGAATGCCCAGAATGGGGCTGCGGATGGCCACGTCCAGGCGTCCGCTGTCGGGGTGGTCGCGGAGCACGCGCAGGTGCGGCGTGGTCAGGACAATGCCCCGGATCATGTCGTACAGCTGGGCCGGAGGCACAGGGTACGGGCGCACGTCGATCTGGTTGCGGTCGCCGCGGCTGGACGGCAGGCCCGCATAGGCGCTGTACAGGTCATTGGAGGGCCGCCACCAGTCGTCGTCATCCAGAAGAGCCGGCGGCTCGTCGGTGTAGAGCGTGGCGGTGGGAAGGGGGGTTCCGGACCAGGTCGCGTAGCCGAAGGCCCCAAGGGCCAGAAGAGCCAGCGTCAGAAGGAAGCCGAGAAGCCGGTTCATAGCAGTCTGTTCTCCGGGACAGGCGGGAAAAAAGCGGTTCCGGTGCGTTTACCAGGAGCGGACCCTGCCCGTATCGATATGAACAAAGCCACTTTGGGGGTAAAACCCGACCCCGCCCCTCTGGAGCGAGCGGGCCGCATTGCGAACCGCCGCCAGGGACCGGTTCCGCAGGGAAATGTCGATGGCCATGCCGTCCATGTGGAGGCTGCGTTTCGCGACGCCCTTGCTTCGGGCGTTCAGCATGGCATTGGTGTGGGGCGAGCGGTATCCGCTGATGACCTGGAACGGCTCATGGGTCTCGAGATCCGTCCGAAGGGTATGCAGGAGGTCGAGAAGGGACGGGTCAATGGTGTGGATGTCGCCGGTCCGGTGATCGCGCAGCACGCGGTTGATGTCGTTCAGGGCCCCGGAAACGTAGGCTCCCTTTTCCCAGTAGACCCGCGAGAGGCGCTCGCCCGTGTGAAGATTCAGGAAGGACAGGGAGCGGTACTCGGGTTCGTCACGAAGGGGAATGGCCGGGGGCAGCGGCGCCGTCTTTTTCGCCGCGAACGCCGGGAAGGCGCTCAGTGTGACAAGACCGGCCGCCAGGGACGAAACAAAGGCCCGGCGGCTTGGAGCCGGGGGGAAGTGACTGTCCGATGTCATGATCTTCGGTCTCCTTTTTGGGGCAGCCCGGAAGAGGTGTTGCAAGGTACTCTTATTACCGATTTTACGGTAAACGAACAAGGGTTAAATTTCTATCCAATTACAACCCTGTACACCGGTCTCTTGAGTCATTGCATTAATCTTTTGCGTTTGTCGGCCAATTTTCACCGCCAGAGCGCGAACTTTTCCACCAAAAAGCGACTGTGCGACCCGGGTGGAGCGGACAATTTTCCGCCCGAAGGGTGTGAATCGGGACGGGCGGAGGGCGACTCGGGCGAAAAGGGCCCCGCAGAGGCGTTCCAACAGACGGGACGCGCCACGCAGGACCGGTCATGGGGTGGGAGGGGTGGGTCAGACGCCCACCGCCGCACGGTACAGGTCCAGGAGTTCCTCTTCCTCGGCCAGCTCGTGGCGGTCTTTTTTGCGCAGGCTCACGATCTTGCGCATGATCTTGACATCGAAGCCCGAGGACTTGGCCTCGGAGTAGACTTCCTTGATGTCCGTGGCGATGTTGGCCTTGTCTTCCTCAAGCCGCTCGATGCGCTCGATGAACGACCGCAACTGGTCGGCTGCCAGGCCCTCGAGATTCACCGTGGGGCTGGTTCTCGGGAGGTCGTCGTCGTCGGGAAGATCGTCGTTCATGGGGCCCTCGTTTGTTCGTGCTCGCATCAGAAGCTGGGAAGCTAAAGGGTGCGGTCCGGGGACGCAAGGGGGTGTCGCATGAAAAATCCGCCCAGCCCCATTTTGAGGGGGTGACGGGCACAAAAAAACGGCCTCCCGAAGGAGGCCGTTTCACGTACCGATCCGGTTAGGATCAGAACTCGAGGATCAGACCCGACAGGGCACCGACGCCGGAGCGCTTGTCGTCGCGACCGAAGTTGCCGTCCGTCTCGGCGTAGAACACCTGGCCAACCGCCGTGATGCCGGGGCCGAGCTTGTAGGCGCCGCCAAGCTGGAACGCAAGCGCGTCACCGAAGTCGCTGTTGTTCTGGCTGTAGGTGAAGCTGGCAGCGTACGGGCCAACCTCATAGGACATACCGGCTTCCCAGACGTCCGAGCGGAAAACGATGTTGTTGCCCGAGGGAACCCCGCCGTGCTCCCAAGCCTTGCCGCCCTTGCGCTCCTTGTCAGAAGCGGACGTACCCAGGTACGAACCACCAATGGCGAAGTTTCCGTAGGTCAGCACGAGGCCGGAACGGTAGGCCCAGCGGTCAACACCGTCGAGGGTGGTGGCCACAGAGGCGTCCGCCATGATGCCCCAGTCGCCAACGGCAGTGTCCAGGGCCAGGCCGGCCTGAACTTCGTTGGAGCCAGTGCGCTTTTCACGGACGCGCACGCCGTTGATGCCGCCAATCTCGCTGCGCGGAGCGAACGACACACCGGCGGACAGGCCGTACCAGGACGGGGTCACGTAGGTGGCGCGGGGGGAGTTGTCGTCAAGCGTGGTTTCCAAGCTGGGGACACGGGTGTCCGCGCCTGCCTCGGTGCCACCGGAGTACTTGCTCCACTCGACGATGTCCTGACCGGTGCGGCCCGTAACATTCGGGGCACGAACGGCGAACTGGTCGAACACACCGTCACGCTCACCGGCGTACAGGGCACCGAAGTCACCGGAGATGTAGGCCCACTGCTCCTCGACGTTCTGCTGGCCGTCGTCCGTGTGGCCCTCGCCGATGAAGGAGATGAACGCGCCGACCGTCAGGCCGTTGTCCAGAACCGTGGAGCCCTGAACGTAAACGCGCACTTCGGTGTCGATACCGAAGCCGTCACGACCACCAGCCTTGCGGCCGTCGCTGTTGAGGCCCTTCGTCAGCGTCTTCACGCCGCCGAAGTACTCTTCCATGTAACCGCCAAGCTCGAGCTTGATTTTTTCTGCGGCGCTTGCGCTGCCGGCAGCAAGGCTGACACCTGCAATGGTGGTGGTCGCCAAAAGAAGTTTCTTCATCCCGGAAAATCCTCTTACCAGAATTCTTAGACGTTGATAGCGGTTCGGTTCCGTCTTCCTTCCCATCCTGAAGCAGGACCCGATGCCTGTCTCAGAAGCTAGCGTTCCCGAACTCTTCCGGTCAACCGTGGAAGCAAACGCAAGTGTTGATTTTCAAACAGTGTTGCATAAAAAACACAAAAACGGCCCCTGGTCTCGCAGCATAGGTGCGGTTCTCCCGGCCAGCGCGCCCCGGTGGCGGGCCAGGGGACGCGAATTCGGTCCGGATAACCCTTGAAAATTCAGGAAAAAGTCGGCGCGCTGTTGTCAGGGAGGGAGAGTCCGGCAACGCGGAGCGAGTGCTTCGGATGGTTCCCGTATTTCGGGCGGTTTTTAGTCGAGTCCGGGGGTCTGGGCCGTCTGCGCGCCGGTATACCGAGAGTATAGGGGCCGGGTTTTTTTGGGTGAAGCCGGGCCGTGGGCGCGTTTTATACTACAGGGCCGGACTGATAGTTTTGCGGGGCTGGAGGGGGGCGGCCCCGCGCCCCTGTCAGGGGCTCCTGTGCCTGTGGCGGTCTCTTGAACCGGTTTCGGGGTCTGGCGGTGTCCGGGACGGTACAGGGTTAACGACGAGCCCCGGGAGCGTGGTCCCGCCCGTTCCCGCAAATCCGGCGCCGGCTTTGGACGGGGTCCTCTAAGGGAGTGGCCGGGGCGTGTGTCGGCTTTGGACGGGGTCCTCTAAGGGAGTGGCCGGGGCGGCATCACCCTCGGTCGGACGAGGGCGCCTGATGCGCGGTGTCGGACAGGACCGGGCCCGGGGCGACCCACCAGTCGGGCCGGGCGGCCTGGATCGCGCGGGCGGCGGCTTCGGCCTCCTCGCGCGTCTCATAGAGGCCGAAGCATGTGGCGCCGCTTCCGGACATGCGGGCCAGCCTGACGCCGGGAGTGAGCGCAAGGGCGTCCAGAACCTCTGAGACCGAGGGTTCTGCCTCGCGGGCGGGGGCTTCCAGGTCGTTGTGCCAGGCCTCCAGGTCCGAAAGGAAGCGCTCCGGTCCGGCCGTCGGATCCGGAGAGGCCAGCGGTGTCCGGTACCGTCCGGCAAGGCCCCTGAACACGGCGGCGGTCGATACGGGGCGGCGCGGGTTGACCAGCACCATCCACAGCGGGGGCAGGGCGGGCAGGGGATCCAGATCCTCGCCGATGCCGCGCATCATCACCGCTTTCCCGGCCAGGCAGACCGGCACGTCCGCACCGAGCTCCAGGGCAAGGGCCATGAGGGCATCCGGGTTCAGCGTCAGATCCCACAGGCGGATCAGGGCGCGCAGGGTGGCCGCCGCGTCGGCCGACCCCCCGCCGATTCCCGACGCCACCGGAAGCCTCTTGATCAGGGTGAGCCGCACATCCGGCGCGCGCCCCACGTGGGTCGCCAGCGCCCGGGCCGCACGCAGCATGATGTTGTCGTTCTCGGCGGACAGGCCCTCGGCTCCGGGGCCAACCACATGAAGGGAGAGCCCGGCGCTGTCCGGCTCGGCCAGGACCGTGTCGTGGACGCCGCAGAAGACCACCAGGCTTTCCAGGAGGTGGTAGCCGTCGGGGCGCTTGCCCGTCACGTGAAGCGAGAGGTTGATCTTGGCGCAGGCGGCTTCCGTGACGGCGGGGACAGGGGTCATGGCTCGGTGTGTCCGTTCAGTGTATTGCGTTCGGCGGGGGGAACCGGTTCGTTGCCCTGTTCCTGGCCCGGGTCTCGTGCGGGTTCCGAGGCCGGCTCCCCGGAGGGCGTCAGTCCCCACGCGATCTTGGCTCTCAGGGTCCGGGACAGGTCGTCGTCCGCGGACAGGGCGAGGGCCCGGTTCCACTGGAATACGGCTTCCCGGGTGCGCCCCACCATCCAGTATGCGTCGCCCAGGTGGTCGTTGATGGTCGGGTCGTTGGGCTGTTCCCGCACGGCCCACTCCAGAACCTTGACCGCCTGGTCGTATTCCCCCAGCCGGAAGTGGGCCCAGCCCAGGCTGTCGATGATGGCGCCATCCTTGGGGCGCAGGGCAACGGCGCGCTCGATCAGGGTGCGGGCCTCCCGGAGGCGGACGCCCCGGTCCACCCACGAGTAGCCCAGGTAGTTCAGCACCAGGGGCTGGTCCGGCTTCAGCTCCAGCGCGTGGACGAAGTCGGCCTCGGCGGCCTCCCAGTGTCCCGTGCGCTCGAGGCAGACGCCGCGCCCGAAATAGATGACCCAGTGCCGCTCCGAGGGCCTGCGGATCAGGCCGATCGCGTCCGTATAGGCCTTGGCGGATTCCTCGAACCGCCCCTCGACCCTCAGGGTGTCCGCCAGCTCAAGCCGCGGCAGCACCCGGCCCGGGTAGCGGGAAATGATCTTGCGAAGGGCCGTGACGGCGTCGTCCACCCTCTGGCGCTCCCGCAGGCTCTTGACCTCCTCGAGGCCCGCGAGCAGGGCGAGGCTCTTTTCCGAGCGCCGGACTTTCCGGAAGAAGTCGTCGGCCTGCTCAAAGCGGCCCTGGTCCAGCAGCAGCTGCCCCATGAGCAGCTCGCTGAGAGGAAAGTCCGGCCGCAGGTAGAGCGCCATGCGATTGAAGAGCGACGCCCCCTGATAGTCGTCATAGGCCAGGAACGAGGCGGCTCCATAGAAGAGCTCCGCAAGCCCCTCGCGGGCGTTCGACGCCGGAGTGGCGCGGGGCCCGTCGATGTCCCGCAGGGCGTTGTCCAGCAGCAGCGAATCGGGAAACCGCTCGGCATAGGCCCGGGCCAGATCCAGCGCCCGGGTCTTCTGCCCGTTGTGGGCCAGGAACCCGGCCGCAAGCTGGAGCCCCCGAAGCTGGAGCGGCTGGTCCGCCAGGGCAAGGAACCGGTCGTAGGAGCGCTGGGCGCCTTCCCGGTCGCCCATGGCCTCCTCGATCAGGGCCCGGTGCAGCTGGCCCAGAGCCTTGAAGGAGCCGTTGGTGTCCATCATCTCGAGGGTTGCGAAGGCCCCCTCGGGGTCGCCCTCCCCATAGCGGACCCAGGCCAGCGCAATGGGCACGATGAAGGCATTGATTCCCTGGCGCGCCATGTGGCCCAGACGCCGCTCGGCCTGGCGCAGGTGCCCGTCGCGCACCGCGTCCGTGACCAGGAGAAGCTGGGCAAGGGAGGGCAGGGGCTCCAGGGCCTCCAGGCGGCGGGCATAGACCGCGGCCGAGGCCAGATCCCCGTCAATGGCAGCAAAGGTGAAGGTGCGGCGCAGAAGGAGCGTGTTGTCCGGATCGGCGGCCAGGGCTGCGGCATAGTAGACCGCGGCCTTTTCTATGTCGCCGTTGACCTCGGCATAGCGGGCAGTCAGGTACGCTCCCGCCGGAGAGGGGAGCCAGACCGCGTTGCGCTTCGCATACCAGGCGTGGAGCGCATGTCCTCCGATCACAAGAGCGGTGACCGCTATTGCGCTTGCCAGCCAGAGCCGAAAGCCCCTCATTCCCCACTCCAGAACGCCGGCGCCTTGGACCCGCATTCGCCCAGGTAAAAGCAGCGGAGAACCGAAGGTTCCCAAGGCACGACTCCGCCGTTCGCACAATCTGCGACTCCGAAACCGGGTCTCTCCGGGCTGTTGCACTTTTGCATCACAGCGGCATCCGCACCGGATGCGCGCAAAGCAGCGAAATCCACAGGAAAACCCTCATTTTCTCGGAATACCGGGTTTTTCAGGCTTCGTAAAGACATTCCAATGTCACGAACCCCGGTTCGTTGTAAAATTTTTGCTTGTGTGTCTTCCTTGCCACGGATGGGGAGCGGCCGGAGGCCCGCTTGGGGCCCCTCAAAGGGGCTTGCGTACCGGGCCCTTATACCGGACCATGGGCGCATCATGGCCAGTCCCTCCTCGAACATGCCCGTCCTGTCCCCTGCCGATGCCGTTGCCCTGCTGCACTGGTACCGGGAGGCGGGCGTTGACGTGCTTGTGGAGGACACCCCCCAGGACAGCTTTCTTCTTTCGGAGCGGCACGCGGCCGAGCGCGCCGCGCCGTCCCGGTCGTCGCCGGCGTCGTCCCCCGTGTCGGGGCTGGCGGGTGGCCCCCGTGCGGGCGCTCCCTCCCGCCGCGAGCCGGTGCCCGGCCGGTCCGCACCGGCCCGTGCCGCCGGGGCGCCTGCGGTGCCTCCGCTTCCGGGCTCCGGGGCCGATCCCCTTGCCGATGTGTGCCGCAGCGCGCGGGAGCTGGCGGGAGCCGCCCGGACCCTGCCCGATCTCCAGGCCGCCCTCGATTCGTTTTCCGCCTGTCCCCTGCGCCGGACCGCGACCAACACCGTGTTCGGGGTGGGCAACCCGCAGTCCGGCATCATGATCGTGGGCGAGGCGCCCGGGGCGGACGAGGACCGGCAGGGCATCCCCTTTGTCGGGGTGTCGGGGAAGCTGCTGGACGCGATGCTGGCTTCCATCGGGCTGGACCGCTCCAGCGCCTATATTTCCAACGTGATCCCCTGGCGGCCTCCCGGCAACCGGCGCCCCACCGCCGATGAGATTGCCCTGTGCCTTCCGTTCCTGAGCCGGCACCTTGACCTGGTCCGGCCCCGGCTTGTCCTGGCCCTGGGGGGGCTTGCGGCCCAGACCCTTCTGTCCCGGACCGAGGGCATCACCCGCCTGCGGGGGCGCTGGGGGGATCTGGCGGTGCAGGGCGAGAGCGCGGGGACGCCGGTCCTGGCCACCTTCCACCCGGCCTATCTTCTCCGAACGCCGGAGCACAAGCGTCTTGCCTGGCGTGACCTACTGGAATTCCGGGCGCGCATGCGCCATCTGGAGGCTCCCGGGCCCTGACCGGCGGACCGTTTGTGCTTTTTTTCCTGCACAAAAAGTATATGGTTTCAGAGTGTCATTGCTTTCGGTCCTGCCACGCCGGCCCTTTTTTTCGCCCAATCGATCCGGAGTCCTCCCATGCGCGTTGTGCGCCATGCGTTTTCCCTTCCACAGGACTTGAAGGGGTGCTGTCTCGCTCTTGGCAACTTTGACGGGTTCCATCTCGGTCACCAGAGGGTTATTGGAACGGCGCGGGCCATTGCCCGGGATCTCGCGGTTCCCCTGGGGGTCATGACCTTCGAGCCGCACCCGCGGCGCTATTTCCAGCCGGACCTGCCGGCCTTTGCCCTCTCGACCTTCCGGACCAAGGCGCGTCGCATCGAGGAGGAGGGCGCGGACTTCCTCTTTGCCCAGCTCTTTGACGAGACCCTGGCCATGGGTAGCGCCGCGTGGTTCGTGGAGGAGATCCTGGTGCGGGAGCTGGAGGTCTGCCACGTGGTGGTGGGCCACGATTACGGCTTCGGCAAGAACCGCGAGGGCGATGTGCCCCTTCTCCAGTCCATGGGGCTGGAGCGCGGCTTCGGGGTGACTGCGGTCATGCCGGTCCTGGACGAGGGCGGCGAGATCGTGTCCTCCACCCGCGTCCGCAACGCCCTGCGGCAGGGGCAGCTCACCGACGCCAACGCCCTTCTGGGCCATCCCTGGGAAATGGACGGGCGCGTCGAGCACGGCGACGCCCGGGGCCGCACCATCGGCTTCCCCACCGCGAACCTGAAGCCGGTGGACCTCATGGCGCCGGCCATGGGGGTGTACGCCATCACCGCCGGTGTTGACAAAGGACCGCAAACCCAATTCCTTAAAGGAGTTGCCAACTTCGGCCTGCGCCCCACCTTCGGCGGGACCGAGCCGGTGATGGAGGTCTTTCTCTTTGACTTCTCGGGCGATCTCTACGGTCAGACCCTCCGTGTGCGCTTCCACCACTATCTGCGCCCGGAGCAGTCCTTTTCCGGGATCGACGCCCTGAAGGCCCAGATTGCCGCGGATGTGGACGCAGCCCACCGCCTTCTCGAGGGCGTCGTCTAGCCCGCGCGCGCAGTTCACCGGGAGCGGCCCGCAGCGGCGGCCCCGTCCCCCGGATTTCCGGTTACGGACCCCTTGTAAGGAACAGAAACGAATGACAGCGGCCGCCCATCTCATGCTGATTGACGGTTCGGGCTACATCTTCAGGGCCTACCACAGCCTGCCGCCCATGAGCCGGACTGACGGAACGCCGGTCGGAGCGGTGTACGGCTTCACCAACATGCTGATCAAGTTCCTGAACGAGAACCGGGCCACCCATATTGCGGTCATTTTCGATGCGGGCCGGGCCACCTTCCGCAACGAGATCTATTCCGCCTACAAGGCCCATCGTCCGGATCCCCCCGAGGATCTGATCCCCCAGTTTCCCCTGGTGCGCGAGGCGGTGCGGGCCTTCGGTCTCCCCTGCCTGGAGCAGAAGGGTTTCGAGGCCGATGACCTGATTGCGACCCTGACCCGCCGGGCCCGGGAAGAGAACCTGCCGGTGACCATCGTGTCCTCGGACAAGGATCTGATGCAGCTTGTGGGGGACGGTGTCGACATGCTCGACCCCATGACCAGCCGCAGCATCGGCCCCCAGGAGGTCGAGGCCAAGTTCGGCGTGCCTCCCGACAAGGTGGTCGATGTGCAGGCCCTGGCGGGGGATTCGGTTGACAACGTTCCCGGCGTCCCGGGGATCGGGGTCAAGACCGCCGCCCAGCTGATTATCGAGTACGGGGATCTGGCCACCCTTCTCCAGAAGGCCGAGGAGATCAAACAGAAGAAGCGCCGCGAGAACCTGATCGAGTTCGCCGAGGCCGCCCGGGTGTCCCGGGATCTGGTGCGCCTGAGGGATGATGTGCCGCTGGAGCTCTCGTTCGAGGATTTCCGGGTGCGGCCGCCGGAGTTTTCCAGGGTCAGGGACTTTCTCGAGACCAACTCGTTCCGGTCCCTGGCCGGGCGGGCCAAGGCCCTGTGTGTGGAGTCCGCAACGCCGGAGGGTGCGACCGCCGGAGCGTCTGCGGCACCGGAGGCATCGGGGGCCGGGGCGGCAAGTTCCGGGTCCACAGGATCGGCGGCGGGATCGTCGACGGTGGCACCGGCGTCTGCGTCCGAGGGCCCCGTGCCGGGCGACATGAGCCCGGTTCTGCGGAAGGTGATCGGTGCGCCGGATGACTACCACCTGGTCACCACCATCGACGAGCTTGACGACTGGCTCGACCAGGCCCGGCTGGCCGGGACCGTAGGCATCGACACGGAAACGGACTCGCTGGACACCCGCAAGGCCCGGCTGGTGGGCGTGTCCCTGGCGGTGGCTCCGGGGCGCGCGTGCTACATCCCCTTCGCCCACCGCAGCGGTGGCAGCGCCCAGGGGAACCTGCTGGACGGCCCCGAGGCAGGCGGTGCGGACCCCGCGTCTTCCGTGCGCAATATCGAGGACGCGCCCCAGGCGCTGATCCGTCTGGCCCAGTTCCTCCAGGACGAGACGGTCCTGAAGGTGGGGCACAACATCAAGTATGACCTGCACGTTCTGATCCGGGCCGGCCTGCCGTTCCCGGCCCCGCTCGAGGACACCATGGTTCTCAGCTATGTGCTGGACGGGACCACCCACCGCCACGGGCTCGACGAGTTGGCCCGGCTCCACCTGGGGCGGACGACCACCCCCTTCGGCGCCGTTTGCACCGGGGTCGGGGGCGTGACCTCCTTTGACCTGGTTCCGCTGGACCAGGCGCGGGACTACGCGGCCGAGGACGCCGACATCACGCTGCGCCTTTACATGCTGCTGCGCGACCGGCTTGTGCGTGACCGGCTCGTGCGGGTTTACGAGACCATTGACCGGCCCATGATCCCGACCCTCGCGCGTATGGAGGAGGAGGGCGTCTGTGTGGATGCCCCCCGCCTGCGGGAGCTTTCGGCGGACTTCTCCCGGGCCATGGCGGACCTGGAGGCGGAGATCCACGCGCTCGCCAGGCGGTCCTTCAACGTGGGCAGCCCCCGCCAGCTTGGCGAGATCCTGTTCGACGAGATGAAGCTTGAAGGCGGCAAGCGCTCGTCCAAGACCGGGGCCTGGTCCACGGACGCCCAGATCCTGGAGCAGCTTGCGGGCGAGGGCCACGAGCTGCCCCGGAAAGTCCTGGACTGGCGCGGCTACCAGAAGCTCAAGAGCACCTACACGGATGCCCTCGTGCGCGATATCGACCCGCGGACGGGCCGGGTCCACACGACCTACTCCCTGACCGTCACCTCCACCGGGCGCCTGTCGTCGGTGGAGCCGAACCTTCAGAACATTCCGATCCGCACCGAGGACGGCCGGAAAATCCGCGAGGCCTTCGTGGCCGCCGAGGGCATGAAGCTTCTCAGCGCGGACTACTCCCAGATCGAGCTGCGCCTGGTGGCCCATGTGGCCGGGGTCTCGGCCCTGCGTGAGGCCTTCGCCCGGGGGGACGACATTCACGCCATCACGGCCTCCGAGGTGTTCGGGGTTCCCGTCGAGGGAATGGATCCGGTGATCCGCCGTCAGGCCAAGGCCATCAACTTCGGCATCATCTATGGCATCAGCGCCCACGGTCTGGCCCTGCAGCTGGGTATCTCCCGCTCGGAGGCCGCCCGGTTCATCGAGGCCTACCTCAACCGGTTCCCGGAAATCACGGCCTACATGGAGGCCACCAAAGAGTACGCCCGCACCCATGGCTTCGTGAAAACGCCGCTGGGACGGCGCATTCCGGTCCCCGGCATCAACGACACCAGCCCGCCCCTGCGCGCGTTTGCCGAGCGCCAGGCCATCAACGCCCCCATCCAGGGCGGAGCGGCGGACATCATCAAGCGGGCCATGGTCCGCCTGCCCGGAGCTCTGGAGGAGGTAGCCCTGACCGGCCGCATGCTTCTGCAGGTCCACGACGAACTGGTGTTCGAGGTTCCGGAGGTCGAGGTGGATTTCACGATCCCCGTGATCCGCCGGATCATGGAGCAGACCGTCGCCCTGACAGACGAGCGGGGCGTGACCACCGTTCCGCTGGTGGTGGACGTGGGCGTGGGGGACAACTGGGCCAGCGCCCACTAGGCGCCGGCGGGCCCGGGGACAGACCCGGGCTTCCGGTCGAGCCGGCGGGTATCGGGGCCGTAACGGATACCCTCCGGCATCCCGTGTGGGGCCGGGCGGTCTGTATGTCTTTCAGAAAAATCGGGAGTGTGGGGGCGTCGGGCCGGCTGGTTCCGCGCACGCTGGACGTCGTCTGGCCGGACAACCCGGGGTCTGGCAGGACGGCCCGGATGCCGGGCGTTGCGGCTGCCCCGCCTGTCCAGACCGCTGGCCGGATCGGGCTCCCTGCCCCCGGGGACAGGGGGCAGCGGGCGGTGCGGGGTGGAGAAGCCGTGACCTCTCCACCCGAAGGAGTGCGCCCGGTCGGGCGAGGGCAACCCGTCCGGTTCGGGCCCGGGTCGCCAGCCGGCGTCAGGCTCCGGCGATCAGACGGATGCCAACCCAGACAATCACAGCGCAGGCCAGGAACCAGTTCAGGGCCGTGGACTCCGAAACGAAGTGGGGCTCTTTCGCCGGGATGACCTTGCTCTCGTAGCCGGTGATCATCGGGGTGATGATGTCGTCCTTGCGGACAAACTTGTAGAACAGCGCTGCGGCAATGTGCACGCTCGCCAGGATCAGGATCACGTCAAACAGGTTGCGGTGGATCCAGGACAGGGTCTCCGCGGTGGCCGCCGAGACCAGGTGCACAAACGGGCCGTCGGTCATGATGTCGTCGGTGGTGAACAGGCCGGTGATGGCGGTCAGGCCGATCAGGCCCATCAGGGCCACCATCATCAGGGCGCCCAGGGGGTTGTGCCCCAGACCGGTGAAGGCGCCTCCGGCCTTCACGTGGCGGAGATAGGCCAGGACAGCGGACGGGCCTTTCAGGAAGTTCGCAAAGCGGGCGGTGTCACTGCCGACAAAGCCCCAGAGAACCCGGAAAACGATAAAGGTCAGCGCGAGCTTCCCAAGAAACATGTGGTGGGCCATCGTCAGGTGGAGGTTCTCCTGCCCCCAGCTGTGCCCCGAGAGGTACAGAAGAGCCAGAAGGACAACGATGCCCCAGTGGAAAATACGGACGGGCCAGTCCCAAACCGGGACGCGCGCGGGAGCGCTGGGTGAATCAGACATGAAGGAAACTCCTGAAGTGTCGCAGTACGGGCGTGCGGCGTCTGGAAGACAGAGCACCGGGGGAGGGCGGCGCCGGACGCAGCGCCGGGAAGGAGCCGGAGGGGCCGGGCGGACTCCCCGGAACCGTATCCGAAAGAAAAACAGCGTCGCGGCGGAAGGGACAAGCCTCCCGGTTGCGAACGCTGTGGGGACGATTCCTGAAGAATCGGGCACGCAACCTTGCTCGCACACTCGCGAAAACGCAAGTGGCTTGTCTTTGGGGGTTCGTCCATGCCCCCATTATGAGGTATAGTCGCATACGCTTTCCGCAGCGCAAGGGAGAAAAACGTGATCGATACACCCCGCGACAAGGAACACGGCTCGGTTGCACATGAAGCCGACGGGAAAGACCGCCCGAGTGGAGACAGGCCCCCCGAGACGGGCTCGCCGTCCGGCTCCGAGCCTGTGTTGCACCTTCCCGACCTGTCCGCCGGGACCGACAGCGAGGAACCCCGGGGCTCGGGAGGAAAAGGCTACACCATGCTTCTGTGGCTGGTTGTGGCCCTTCTGACCGGGGCGATTGTGTTTGTGGTCTATCATGTGCTGTCGGCCCCGCCCCGGTATGCAATGGAAGAGCCCCGGGAGCCGGTCCGCGCGGCCCGCGCCCTTCCGGGCCAGGACCGGGCCGCGTCCGAGGCTCCGGCTGCGACGGCGGCGCCCGCCCCGAGCCCCGAGGCCCGGGCGGCCGGGGAGGCTGCTCCGGCGACGGACATCAAGCCGTCCTTTGACGTGATCCGCGTCGAGAAGAACGGTTCCTTCGTGGCGGCGGGCAAGGCGCCAAAGGGCTCGGAGCTCCGGTTCTATCTTGATGAAGTCCTGTTCGGCTCCACGCAGGCCGATGCCCGGGGCGAGTGGGTGTTTTCTCCCGACACGCCCATGAAGCCGGGTGACCGGCTGCTCCAGGCCGAGATCGTGCTTCCGGACAAGACGGTTCTTGTCGCCGCCGAGGCCCTGCTGATTTTCGTGCCCCTCCCCGGGGAGGACGCCGAGGTGCTGATCCTCTCCCAGCCCGATGACACCCGGATCCCGGTGCGGGTGCTCCAGGGGGCCGAGCCCGGGTCAAAGCCGGGTGAGCTGGGCATTGTCAGCGTGGACTCCGATGCGTCCGGACACGTGGTCGTCCGGGGCACCGGCGCTGCAGGCCAGAAAGTCCGCCTCTACCTCGACGACGAGTATCGGGGCCAGGTCAGCGTCGGGAAAGACGGGCGCTGGGCCCTGACCCTGGATGCCGTCCTCTCTGCAAGCCGCCACACCCTGCGGGTGGACCGGATTTCGGCCGACGCGCGGCAGGTCGAGGAGCGGGTGGAGACCACGTTCGAGCCCCCGGGCGCCCTGTCCGAGGACGGGGACCGGGTCGTGATCGTGCGCCCGGGCAACAGCCTCTGGACCCTGGCGCGCCAGGTTTACGGCAGCGGCTGGCGCTACACCGTTCTTTTTGATGCCAACCGGGACCAGATCCGCGACCCGGACCTGATCTATCCGGGGCAGAAATTGCGCGCTCCCCCGTCGGATGAGGCCGGAAAAGATCCCTGACCCCTTCCCCGAAGGCCGGAAGCAGGCTATTTTCGCGCGTTTCAACGGGCTCAATCGTATCTGGAGGGAATTGAAGATGCGACGCGTAAACATTGACTGGAAAACCTACCTGAAGCCGCCCTTCCATTCCGAGGGAAAGATCTTCGTCGGAATCGCTGCCCTGATCACGCTGGTGCTGCTCACCATCGGGGGGACGTTCTGGCTTCTGGTCGGTCTGATTCTGACAACGTTTGTTCTGTACTTCTTCCGCAATCCCCGCCGCATGGTTCCGGACAAGCCGGGCCTGGTGGTCGCGCCCGCAAGCGGCATCGTCCAGGCCATCGGCGAGGTGGAGCCGCCGGCCGAGCTGGGCCTCGAGGGTGGCAAGCGGGTCTGCGTCAGCATTTTCCTGAGCGTTTTTGACGTGCACGTGAACCGGGTTCCGGTCGGCGGGACGGTCACGAAGATCGTGTACACCAAGGGCAAGACCATGAACGCCGCCTTCGACAAGGCCAGCGAGGAAAACGAGCGCAACGCCGTGGTGGTCAAGACCGCCGACAACCGCCAGGTGGCCTTCACCCAGATCGCGGGGCAGATTGCCCGGCGCATCCGCTGCGACATCAAGGAAAACCAGACCGTCCTGACCGGCGATGTCATGGGCCTGATCCGCTTCGGCTCCAAGGTGGACATTCTCCTGCCTCCGGGTGTCAACCCGACGGTGGTTCCGGGCCAGACCATGATCTCCGGTGAGACGGTGATCGCGGACCTGAACTCGAAAGAGGCGGCGTGGACCGCCGTGCAGCGCTAGTAAAAGGCAGCAGATCCCATGGCTCGCTTTCCCGGTACTCCGTCCGCCCGCCCCACCGACCCCCAGAGGGCTCCGGGGCTGTCCCTCGCGAAAATCGTCCCCAACGTGGTGACCCTTCTGGGGCTGTGTGCAGGGCTGACGGCCATACGGTTCGGGCTGGGCGAGCAGCCGGATTTTGAAAAGGCCGCCGTGGCGCTGATCATTGCCATGGTGGTCGACGGGGTGGACGGGCGCATTGCCCGTCTGCTCAACGTCACCAGCCGGTTCGGAGCCGAACTGGACAGCCTTTCCGACTTCGTCTGCTTTGGCGTCGTTCCGGCCATTCTCCTGTATCTCTGGACCATGTCCAATGCGGGAGGCATCGGCTGGGCCATCGTGCTTCTGTTCGTGGTGTGCTGCGGTCTGCGCCTGGCCCGCTTCAACACGAGCCTGATGGGCGAGGAGGAGCTTCCTCCCTGGGCCTACAACTACTTCACGGGGGTTCCGGCTCCGGCGGCGGCGGGGCTTGCCATGCTGCCGATGTTCCTGTCCTTCGCCACCGACTGGGAGGACTTCTTCTCCCACCCCGTGGTGGCCGGAGGCGTTCTGATCGCCGTTGCCCTGCTGATGATCTCGCGCATTCCGACCTTCAGCTTCAAGAAGACCCGGGTGCCGAAGATTGCTGTTCTGCCCATCATGGTCGGCGTGGGGGTTCTTGTGGGGCTTCTGGCCACGGCGCCGTGGTTTACCCTCAGCATTGCCGGATTTGTGTACCTGTCGCTGATTCCGCTGTCGTTCCTGTCGTTCCGGCGGCTGGAGCGCCGGGCGCGCGATCACGCGGACCTGCTTCCCGAGAGCGCCGGTGACGGCCCGGAGAGCGGACCGTCCGGCCACGCCTGAGGCGGCGCCCGTGGGTGCCGCCGGTGTGGGGCGCGGTCCGCCTGACCCGGCGTCCGGCTAGGGATACGGACAGAAAAAAGGGCTCCCCCGGGAGCCCTTTTTTGCGTTCCGCGTTCGGCTGTCGCCCCCGGGACCGGAGCGCGATCAGGGCGCCTGGCGCTCCAGTTCCTCCATGTCGTCGTCCGAGAAGCCGAAGTGGTGGCCGATCTCGTGGATCATCACGTGGCGGACCAGGCCGGACAGATCCTCGCCAGTCTCCACCCAGTAGCACAGCAGGGGAACCCGGTAGAGGAAGATCATGTCCGGGCGGCGCGGAAGATCCTGGACCGACCGGTGGTTCACGGGCACGCCGTCGTACAGGCCCAGAAGATCGAACGGGCTTTCCAGCTCCAGATCCCGCAGGACATCGTCCTCGGGGAACTCCTCGATCCGCACAACAATATCCCGGCAGTGGGCGCGCAGAACCTCGGGGACGGACAGGAAGGCATCCTGGGCCAGGGCCTCGAGCTCCGCCGAGGTGGGCGGCGTGGTGAAGGCGGGCGCGTCGCCGCGCGGTGTCCGGTTCCGGGCCATGCTAGCGGGCCTCCGGGGTCGGGGCCGGGGCGGGCGCCGGTTCGGTAGCCTCGCTGTCGGTGGATACGGGGTCCGCTGGGTCTGTTGTCGGTTGGGCAGCCGTGCTGTCCATGTCATCGGTCTGCGGTTCCGCCTCCGGAGCGGGCTCGGCGGGGAACGGCTCGAAGCGGTTCTTCCAGAAGGACCAGAAATAGCGCTCGCCGCCGGTTTCCAGGACCACGGAGTACGGGTTGCCGTGCTCGGGATCCGGCCAGCGGGCCCGCTTGTGCTGGTAGACGTACCAGGGCCAGGAGGCGTCCACCGGGTGATAGAGCACCGGATCCGAGGGCAGGGTCCGGGCGATGAACAACTGGCTCTCGGCTTCCGGGGCGATCTCGAGGGCGCTGCGCTGAACGCTGGTGGCGCAATAGGCGGAGACCGCGCCCCAGAACAGGGCATAGCCCGCCAGCACCGCCAGGACGGTGCGTCCCGCAATCCGCAGATAGGCGGCCTTCACCGGCCACAGCGAGTAGACCACCGCGGGATAGATGAACAGGGCAAAGAACGGAGACGAGCTCGGGTGCGAGAACAGGGGCCCGATATCAAACAGCGTGGTCGCGAGCCACCAGGCGGGAAAGGCCCCCAGTGCCCAGACCAGCATCCACACGGTGACGACGCGCCAGAAGGGGCGCTCCTCGTCCCGGGACCAGGTCGGGATAAACGCCGCATAGGCCAGGAACCCCAGGGCCAGAAGGGCTGGGATCATCACCAGGGAGGTGACCCAATAGTAGAACGTCAGCTGGCTGTCCGACGTGGAGGGGTCGAAAATGAAGGTGTAGCCCACGAGCCAGAGAGCGAGAAGAAGCCCCCCGGGAACGGCTCGAAGCCAGACAAGCCAGGGGTATTTGCTTTCGATTCCGGACGACAGGGGCATGGGCGGGATCCTTCTGACACCTCGGTTGAGTGCGCTTCCCGACAGGGGGTGTGGGGGATTTTTACCCTAACGGCCGCTGGCAGAAAAGCAATGGTTGATCCGGGGCCGCGCGCCATGGGATCGGGGGCGGAAAACACCCGGTTCCGTGCAGCGCTGGGGGTGCGCGGGGGCGCTGCGGACCCGTGTCCGGCGCTGCCAGCGGTCGCGGGCTCCCCGTCCTCCCGAGCCACAAAAAACCCCCACCTGTGTGCCCGGGGCCGGTGTCCTCCGAGCCCCTCTCCCCCGGTGCCACAAAAAAAGCGCGCCGGGCGGGGCGCGCTTTTTCCTGGGTCTCGGCCGACAGGCCCGCGATCAGCTCAGGCTGTCGCAGAAGCGGCGGATGCGCTTGCAGGCTTCCTCGAGCGCCGGGGTCGCCGTCGCGTAGCTGATGCGGAAGTAGGGCGACAGGCCGAACGCCTCGCCGTGGACCGCGGCAACGCCCTCGGCCTCCAGGAGCTCGGTCACGAAGTCCTCGTCGTTGGTGATCAGCTTGCCCGACGGCGTCGTCTTGCCGATCACGCCCGCGCAGGACGGGTAGACGTAGAACGCGCCTTCCGGCTTCAGGACCGACAGGCCCGGGCAGGCGTTGATGGCGTCCACGATCAGGTCACGGCGCTGCTTGAAGATGGCGTTGCGCTCGGGCAGGAAGTCCATGGGGCCGTTCAGAGCCGCCACCGCCGCTGCCTGGGAAATGGAGCTCGTGTGGGTCGTGGACTGGCTCTGGAGCGTGTTCATGGCCTTGATCAGGAACGCGGGGCCCGCCGCGTAGCCCACGCGCCAGCCGGTCATGGAGTAGGCCTTCGAGACGCCGTTGAGGGTCAGGGTGCGATCCTTCAGCTTCGGCTCGATCTGGGCGATGGTGGCGAACTCGAAGCCGTCGTAGACCAGGTGCTCGTACATGTCGTCGGTCATGATCCAGACATGCGGGTGCTTCAGGAGCACGTCCGCAAGAGCCCGGAGCTCGGCCTTCGAGTAGGCGGCGCCCGTCGGGTTCGAGGGGCTGTTCAGGATCAGCCAGCGCGTGTTCGGCGTGATGGCGCGGTCCAGATCCTCGGGGGCCAGCTTGAAGCCGTTCTTCTCGGCGCAGTCCACGAACACCGGCGTGCCGCCGCACAGCAGCGTGATGTCCGGGTAGCTCACCCAGTACGGAGCCGGGATGATGACCTCAACACCGGCCTGAACCGTGGCCATCATGGCGTTGTAGATGGTCTGCTTGCCGCCGCAGCCGACGGTGATCTCGTCCAGGGTATAGTCGAGATCGTTCTCTCTCTTGAACTTGGCCTGGATTGCCTTGCGGAGCTCCACGGTTCCCGCAACCGGGGTGTAGCGCGTCTGCCCGATCTTGATGGCCTCGATCGCAGCATCACGGATGTGCTTCGGGGTCTCGAAGTCCGGCTCTCCGGCGCCCAGGCCGATCACGTCACGTCCGGCGGCTTTCAGCTCGTTTGCCTTGGTCGTGACCGCGATGGTGGGAGAGGGTTTGATGGCGGAAAGGCGCTCGGCAATGATTGACATGACGTCCTCTTTCGGAACCTGATGACAAGGAGAGGCAAAAGTGGGAGCGGCGCACCCTGCCGGGCGCCGACGGGGCCGGCGGCGTGAGGTGTGCTTCCGTCTTCCAGACAAACCGGACGACAATACTCCCGCCACCCGTTTGCGGCAAGCGTGTTTGAGGGTGCGGGCGTCATATCCGCAGGAAACAACGGCCTTTTATGGGCCCGCAGGGGACCGCGCGTCCCGTCGGGAGCCGGCTCCGGCGGCCGAGTCGGCGCCCGGCCGGAGGGCGCCGCCCACGCGAGGCGGCCGTCAGCCCCTTCCCCGGTCCCGTCCGGCCCAGGCTCTGGTCTTGCCCCGTTTCCCCTAGTCCCTCCAGAAGCGGTAGTCCAGGAGCACCATCATGGTGAACAGCTCGAGCCGCCCCATCAGCATGCCCGCCGAGAACACCCACTTGGCCTCCGGCGACAGGCTGCTGTAGTTCCCCACCGGGCCGATGATGGCGCCCACTCCGGGGCCCACGTTGCAGACCGTGGCCACCGAGCCGGAAATCGCGCTGACCCAGTCCAGGCCCAGCAAGCCCAGAATGAGGGCAAAGAACCAGATCGTCACCGCCTGGGCAAAGAAGAACAGGCACACCGAGACCGCAATATCATCATCGATGGTGCGCCCGCCGTAGGTGGGCATGACGACCGCGTGGGGCAGGTAGCGGCGCCGGATGTGGGACGACAGGACGATGAACGCCACCTGGAACCGGAACGTCTTGATGCCGCCGGTGGTCGATCCGGTACACCCGCCGAAGAACAGGAGCATGAAGAAGAACAGGAGCGCGAAGCTGCCCCAGGCCGAGTAGTCCTCGTAGACCAGGCCCGTTGTCGTGATGACCGACGTCACCGAGAAGGTGCCGGTGGTGATCGCCTGCAGGAACCCGACATCCGACTTCATCCAGTGATAGACCGAGATCACCAGCGAGAAGACCACCAGAATCGCCAGGAAGCCCCGGACCTGCGGGTCACGGTAGAGGGCCTCGGGGCGGCCGCGGATGGCGCGCACGTACAGAAGGAAGGGCAGGGCGCCCAGCACCATGCCTCCGATCAGGAACCACAGGGCCATCGGGGGAAGGGCCGCCACCGACGAGTCCGAGTTGGCAAAGCCCCCCGTCGAGACGGCGGACATGGCCAGGCACACGGCCTCCAGCGTGGGGAGCCCCGCGAACAGAAGACCGCCGATCATGACAAAGGTCATGGTCAGGTAGACGACCAGGATCGCCGCCCCCAGGCCGGCGAAGCGGGTCATGCCGTGCTCGCTGGTGTCCGAGTTCTCAACGCGGAACAGCTGCATGCCGCCCACCCGAAGCGCGGGCAGAAGCGTCGTGGCCATGCCAATGATGCCGATTCCCCCGACCCAGTGCAGCAGCGAGCGCCATAGCAGGAGCCCCGGAGGCTGGTGCTCCAGATGGGTCAGGATCGTGGCGCCGGTGGCGGTCAGGCCGGAGACGCTCTCGAAGATGGCGTCGGTCATGCCCACGTTGTCGTTGGCAAAGACGAACGGCAGCCCTCCGAAGAAGGACAGGGTCAGCCAGGACAGGGCCGTCAGGAGGAAGCCCTGCCGCAGGTTCAGCTGGGACGAGCGGCGGTGGTTCGACGCCACCAGCATCAGCCCGGCAAAGACGGTGATCCCGCTGGACAGGAGGAACTCCCGCCAGTCCCTCTCGTTGAGGGCAATGTCCAGGATGGCGGGGCCCAGCATGGCGATTCCCAGAATCGTCAGCAAAATCCCAAGGATGAAGAAGACGGGCTGGAGCTCGATGCTCCCGACGTGCAGCCGGGTGGAGCGCGCATACCGCGCGTTGTTGATCACGCCCATGGGGAAACAGTCCTCCGGAAACGACTTTTTTTACCGTGCCACTGGCATCGGGCTCGATTTGATCCTATCGTCAGGGCTATGTCCATGCCTTGTCCTGTCCCGCTTTATCAACGCCCCGCCGCCGGATCACGGGCGGAGTTTCGTCTTGCCTCCGAGTACGCCCCTGCGGGCGACCAGCCGGAGGCCATAGCCAGTCTTGTCCGCGGCCTGGAGGCCGGAGACCGGGACCAGGTTCTTCTGGGCGTAACGGGCTCCGGCAAAACCTTTACCATGGCCAAGGTGATCGAGGCCATGGGGCGACCCAGTTTGATCATGGCGCCCAACAAGACGCTGGCCGCCCAGCTCTACGGCGAGTTCAAGGCGTTCTTTCCCGACAACGCCGTCGAGTATTTTGTCAGCTATTACGACTACTATCAGCCGGAGGCGTATGTCCCCCGAACGGATACGTACATCGAAAAGGACTCCTCGATCAACGAGCAGATTGACCGGATGCGCCACGCCGCCACCCGGGCCCTGCTGGAGCGGCGCGATGTCATCCTGATTGCCTCCGTCTCGTGCATCTACGGTATCGGCGCCGTCGAGTCCTACGCCCACATGATCGTGACGGTCACCAAGGGCCAGACCGTGGACCGCGCGGCCCTGCTGAAGGGACTGGTGGAGCTTCAGTACACCCGCAACGACACGGCGTTCACCCGCGGGACGTTCCGGGTCCGGGGCGACTCCGTCGAGATCTTTCCCGCCCACTACGCGGACCGGGCCTGGCGGATCAGCCTCTGGGACGACGAGGTGGAGGCCATCCGGGAGTTCGACCCCCTGACGGGCGAGGTCCACATGGCCCTCGACACCATCTCGGTCTATCCCGCCAGCCACTACGTGACGCCGCGCCCGGCCCTGTCCCAGGCGATCCGGACCATCAAGCAGGAGCTCAAGGAGCGTCTTGTCACCTTCCAGGAGGAGGGCAAGCTGCTGGAGGCCCAGAGGCTGGAGCAGCGCACCCGCTTCGACCTGGAGATGATGGAGGCCACCGGCCACTGCAAGTCCATTGAAAACTACTCCCGGCATCTGACCGGGCGCGGTCCCGGCGAGCCGCCCCCCACCCTGTTCGAGTACCTGCCCGAGGACGCCCTTCTGTTCGTGGATGAGAGCCACGTGGGCGTGCCCCAGATCGGCGGCATGTACCGGGGGGACTTCAACCGCAAGAGCACCCTGGCCGACTACGGCTTCCGCCTGCCCTCGTGCGTGGACAACCGCCCCCTCAAGTTCGAGGAGTGGGACTCCATGCGGCCCCAGTCCATTTTCGTGTCCGCCACGCCGGCTCCCTGGGAGCTGGAGCGGACCCAGGGCGAGGTGGTCGAGCAGCTGATCCGGCCCACGGGTCTTGTGGATCCGGTCTGCGTGGTCCGTCCGGTGGAAACCCAGGTGGACGACCTTCTGGCCGAGGTCCGGGCGGTGGCCGCCCGGGACCAGCGGGTTCTGGTCACCACCCTGACCAAGCGCATGGCCGAGGATCTCACCGAGTACCTGACCGAGCACGGGGTGCGGGTGCGCTACATGCACTCGGACGTGGACACGCTGGAGCGCATCGAGATCATCCGGGATCTGCGCCTTGGCGCCTTCGATGTGCTGGTGGGCATCAACCTGTTGCGCGAGGGCCTGGATATCCCTGAGTGCGCGCTGGTCGCGATCCTGGATGCGGACAAGGAGGGCTTCCTGCGCTCCCGGACCTCGCTGGTGCAGACCATCGGCCGGGCCGCCCGCAACGTGGAGGGCCGCGTCATCCTGTACGCGGACAAGATCACCGACTCCCTGCGCTACGCCATGGACGAGACCGCCCGGCGCCGCGAGAAACAGATGGCCTACAACGAGGCCAACGGCATCACCCCGGAAACCGTGCGCTCGCGCATTTCCGATGTGCTGGCCCATGTGGCCGAGCAGGATTACGTCACCGTGGATCCGGCCAACCGGGAGACCACCCGCCTGGTGGACGGGATGTACGACGGCGTGCCGCTGGCCAAGCACCTGCGCACGCTGGAAACCCGGATGCTGGAGGCGGCCGCGAACCTGGAGTTCGAGGAGGCCGCCCGCCTGCGCGACGAGATGCGCCGGCTGGAAAGCCTGGAGATGGGCCTGTCCGACGGGCTTGTTCCTGCAGAGCCCATTCGGGCCAGTGCCCTGGGCGGTGGCAAGGGCCGGCGCCGGGGCCGTCGCTCCGACTCCTAGACCGCGCCGCGCTGCGGAAACCGCTCCGGCGCCCGTGTGCGCCGGTTAGCTTGTTCTCCCTCGTAGGGGCGGGCCCCCTCCTTCGGGGCCGAGCTCCCCGCTGGTGCGCCGGGTGGCCCGTTCCCCCGCGGCACCCACGGGCAATGGCAGGGCCGGTCCTGTGGGCCGTGTGCCGGTTCGGCCGAGATCCCGGCTGCTGTGTCGGACGCACACACACAGGGCCGCCCCTGCCTCTCTCTCTCTCTCTCTCTCTCTCTCTCTCTCTTCTGCTTCCCCCGCCGGGCTCCGTCCGGCCGTGGAGCGGAAACTTGGCCCCGCCCTTTCCTTTCGCGTTCTTTATGCCGGCACCTGGGCGGCACTCTGTTCTCTCTGTTCCCCCGTCCTGCCCCCGCGCGGCGGGCACAAAAAAACCGGGCCTGGTGCCCGGTTTTTTGTCTGCTGACGCGGCGGCCCCGCCTATTTGGCGCTGGCCAGCTTGGTGCCCGAGGGGGTTGCCTCGAAGGCGGCGTAGGTCCGGTCACGCTGGCGCTGGAATTCGGCCAGTTCCTTGCCCTTCAGGTTGCTGCTGGCGGCAAAGCGCGTGGACTGCGGATTGACATGGCTGCCGTTGCGCACGATCTCATAGTGAAGGTGCGGGCCGGTGGACATACCCGTCGAGCCCACATAGCCGATGACCTGGCCCTGCTTGACGCGGGTTCCGGGCTTGATGCCCTGGGCGATGTTGCGCATGTGGGCGTAGACCGTCTGGAACTCGGAGTCATGACGGATGCGGACGTGGTTGCCGTATCCGCGGCCGAACTCGGCCTTGGCAATAACGCCGTCACCGGCGGCGTAGATCGGGGTTCCCGGGGGAGCCGCGAAGTCCACGCCCTTGTGCATTTTCGAGTAGCCGAGAATCGGGTGGCGGCGCATGCCGAAGCTGGAGGTCAGGCGCGCGCCGTTGATGGGCGTGCGCAGAAGGGCCTTTCGGACGCCCTCGCCCCGCTCGTTGTAGTAGTCCACGCCGCCGTCGGCGTTTTCGTAGCGGTACAGCTGGTACTTCTTCCCGGACAGGGTCAGGGACGCATACAGAAGATCACCGGTGCGGACGGTGCGGCCGTCCTTGGTGTCCATCTGCTCGTAGAAAATCTCGAAGCTGTCGTTCTGGCGGATGTCGCGCTGGAAGTCCACGTCGTACGAGAACACGCGGATCATGTCCGCGAGCACCTTCTGGGGCGCTCCGGCCTGGACGGCGGCCTCGAAGAGGCTCGAGGTGATCACGCCGTCGTAGCGCACGATGTGGCGGACGGTCTCCACGGCCTGCTTGCTGGAGGAGAACGTGCCGTCGTCCGCGCGGGTCAGGGAGATGGTCTCGCCCACGGTGGGCTCGAAGGACAGGTTCTGGAAGGTGAGATCGCCCTCGTCCGACACGACAAAGGTCATCATCATGTCCTGACCGGCCCGAAGCGAGCGCGGGTCGAAGGTCTTCTTCAGGGCATCCACGATGCCAAGCGCCGTCTGGCGGGGAATTTCCTGGTCCAGCAGAAGGCCCATGAAGGTCTCGCCGGAGCTGATGGTCAGGGACACGTCCACCAGATCACCGGCCCGCAGCGTGGGTTCGGTGGAGCTGGCCACAGTGCCGGGGGTCTGCGCGTCGGGGGCGTCCTGCGTGTCCTGCGCGGTTTCCGCCTCGTCCTCGCCGTCGACCGGGGCGCCGCCCAGAACGGTCTCCGAGGGCGTGGGGCCGAACGACGCATTCCAGGTCGTCAGCGCGGCGCGGGCCGCAAACGACGGGGGGATGTGTCCGAAGGCGTCCAGGTCCATCCAGTCGCCCTCAACAGAAAAGCCGCCCCGCGAAAGGGGGGCGTGACTGACCTGTCCGCTGTCGGCACCGTTGATCGATGCGGCACTGACCTGGCTGACGAGGGTCTCGATCCGGGACAGACCGGGCTCCGCGAACTCGGGCTCCGAAGGAGTCCGGCTTGTCCCGACATAAACCAGTGTGGCACAGGCGGCCCCGAGAACGGACCCGGCGAGCATAAACAGTACGGGTCTGCGAGTCGGTGTCATTCGTGTACTCCTGCTGTGTATGGCGGGTCGTCGGACGCGACCTCTTGTTCTCGAGAGTTCTCGTTATAGCGATCCAGAGTGATCGAAAACTCTAAAGATTTTGTAAAGGTCAGCCTTGGCGTCACGAGCAGCCCGCAGGCGGTCGGGAGTGCCTAAAAAGCCCTGTTCTTTCTAACGGTTAACCGTGTTCTGTGGAATGACCGTCATGCGCGTCGCATAAGAGAGTGTCCGAGTCGCGCTTGCGTGTCAAATGTAAAACGCCCGATTCGTGACAAAAATGTGGTTTTTAATGCCCCGACTCAGCAGATCATCGATTGTGTTTGATTCAATGGCCGTTTCCCGTCTCGGGAGTGTTGAAAGTATTTTTCCCCGTATAACTTTTTGGATGCTTCCTCCGGCAGTGTTCCCGTTTGGCGCGTGCCTGTTTGCGGGCTGGTGTTCTGTGGCCACGGGAGAGCGGGGTTTTTTACGATTCCATGGGGTGCCGGAACTCTTTTTTTTGTGTCGGGGTATCAGCTTGTATCCCGGGAGGTGCGGTGCCGGCGTGCGCGACGGTTTGTTGGCGCCACCAGTGGTCCGGTGTTTCCGGGACGCGGTGCCGTAAGGGTTCGGTCTCTCCCGGTCCCTGGCGCTGTCGTCACAGCGCCGCGTGCGTGATGTCCCCACGCGAACGCACGGCCGCGCCCCGAAGCTCGAGCGGGGTGCCCGGTGCTCGGGTGCACGCAACCTGGCGTCCCACGAACCCGGTGTTAGGTCGGTATATAGAACACGCGCGCGCGTCGCGTCGCGCGCGGGCAGGCGCCCAGGGGGTTGCCTCTCTTGTGTGCCCTGTGTTGGGCGGGTGGTGTGCGGTCGGGGGGCGGATGATTCGGGTGGGGCGTTCGGCGTTTCCGCCTTGGGTTTTCGGCGGGCCGCTTTTTCCTCCTCCGGCCCGTCCCTTCAGTGCGGGTACTCCCGCCCGCTCCGGTTTGCTTCCCGGTTCTGTCTGGCCGCCAGGGAGCGTTGTCCGGACGGGTGATTTGGGCGCGTCGGGGTGGGGGGGGGGGTGGGTTTTTTGTGGTGTGGTGTGTTCTTGGGTTGTGTTTCTGGTACCCGG
>NZ_JACZHT010000010.1 GCF_014861485.1 Phaeovibrio sulfidiphilus
ACCACGGGACCACGGGACCACGGGACCACGGGACCACGGGACCACGGCGCCATCAGGCGAAAAAAGGGACCATCCCCAGCCTGAGGACAGAATAGCGCCTTTCTCGTACCACGTCAACAAAACAAGAACATATAAAGATCGAAAGAAGCCACCATCACCCCTGCAACCCCTTGCATCAAAAGGGTTAACAGCCGACCCTCGCACCCCTATGCGCCAAATGTTTTTCTTTTGTTCGTTTTTGCGGTACAATGGTCACCGGACAACCACCCTGCCGGAGACCCGCGCCATGCCCCTGCCCCCTTCTGTTTCCCGCATCGTTTCCGACACCTGGCGCCTTGTCGAGACCGGGAACGGGCGCGCGCTCGCCTTCACCTCGCTTCTGGGGTTCGATTTCGAGGCCAGCGCGGACGTCCCCCGCAGCCCCCTCGAGGAAGGATCCTTTGTCAGCTACAACAAGATCGTCCAGCCCCGGGACATCCGGGTGGAACTCGGCTGCCAGGGGAGCCCGGCCGAACTGGACAGCACTCTGGTGGTGCTCGACGAATGGCTGGAAAAAGCGACCCTGCTCTCCTTCCAGACACCATCACGGGAGTACGACCGCCTGGCCCTGAAACACGTCTCGTTCCGCCTGTCCCGGGAGACCGGTATCGGCGCCCTGTATGTGTCTCTGGGGCTCCAGGAAATCCGTGAGATCGGCCACACCTATCAGGCGGGCGAGGGATGCTTTCCCATCACCCTCGGCCAGGCGGGACACCCGCAGCATGCAAGCCTGGTGGAGGCCGGATATGCGGCCGCCCTTTCCCGGGCAAAAAGCGAGTTGCCCCGCGCGCTCCGGGTTCTGCTGGAGCGGTTCTGAGCGCACGGGAGCGGAGCCCTGGATCCCGGACCAGGCGCCTGCGACTCGCGCGTATCGGACTCCCAACGGGCAGGATAATCCGGCGACCCCGCCCGCCCCCAAGGCGGGGCGCCTCACACGCCGATTCCGTCCCGGGGGTCCAGCCCCCCCCCAGGACGCACACCCGACGGCTGAGATTCCAGACCCTGCGGACACACGCACCCGCGGCCCCACACCCGAGGGCCGGGGAGCCCGGAACCCCGTCCTCCACATCGAGCGTCAGAAGCCCGGGATCAGACGTTCGATATAGTCACGCTCGGAGTTGGATCGGTCGGGATCATTGGCCCTGCGGCGCAGCTCGTCGAGAATCTCGCGGGCCTTCTGAAGCCGGACCTGATCCGGGAGCACGTCACCGTCCGGCGCCCCGGGGGAGCGGCCATCCGGCAGGGGGCGCCCGAGCGGATCGAGCCCCGGCCCCGCCCGGGTTCCACCCGGCATCGGCAGGGACAGCCCGGCGGACAGGCCAAGAGAGCGGGCCAGGGACTGGGCCATGCTCTGCCGGCTTCGGGCCAGTTTTTCCAGCGCGTTGCGCTGCTCCACAAGGGCGGCCTGAAGCGCCCCGCGCTCCAGGTGCTCCCGCGCCGAGACCATGGCCACCCCCGCCTCCCCCAGATCCTTCGGGATATCACCGGTCTGGCGGGCAACCTCCTCCATCAGGGATTCAAGGCGGCCGGAAATCTCGTCCTGCCGGATGGCCAGACCCAGGCTGTCCGGGTCCGGCTCCTGGAACGGCCGGGGGTGAGCCCGGCGCCCGGCGCCGGCACCCGCACGGCCCGGCCGGTCGGGCACCGCAAGAACACTGCCTTCCCGGGTCGGGCCGGAGGCCGATTCCGGCGCATCGGGGGTCTCGCCCGCCTCCACCGCCTTGTGGAAGGTTTCATCCAGAAGCGTCGCCTGGTCCTCGGCGATCCGGGCCAGCGCGCGGGAGAACTCGTTCACCTCCCGAAGCGCCTCAAGCTGCTGTTCCGTGATCCGGCCCGCTCCCATGGTGGACAGCGCCGAGGACAGCCTCTCGAGAGCCGACCGGGTCGCGTCCCGGGCCCCCATGCGGTTCAGGTCGTCCAGGTCACGCACCAGGTCGCGCAGATCCTGGGCGCCCCCAAGGGACGAGAGCAGATCCATGCTCCCGGACAGGGCGCCGGACGGGTCCGCCTCCTGGAGCATCTGCATCGCATCCAGGCTCATGCGGGCCAGAGCCTCATTGACCTCCTGAATCAGACGCTGAACCTCGGCCTGGGACAAGTCCCCGGACAGGGCCTCGTCGAGACGCTGCCGAAGGGTGTCCAGGCTCTCGTTGATCCGGGCCCCGGCACCGTCCTCGATCCGCAGGGCCACCCGCCAGAGGGTCCGGCTCATCTCGTCAATGCGGGCGTTGCGCCCGTTCTGCGCCAGATGGGCCCGAACCTCGCGCAGCGCCAGGTACACGGTCAGATCGCCGTGGTCCTCCTGAACGCGGGCGGACACCGCATCCAGAGACGACAGAAGCGCCCCCAGAACCACGTACTCGTGGGCCAGGACTTTCCGGATCCGGATCACCTCACGGGCCAGAGGATTGTTGAAGATGCGCTCGGGCAGCACCGTCTCCACCGGGGCCCCGGTCCCCCGCCGCCCCGCCGTATCAATGGCAAAGGGGGTCAGCCGAACCGGCATTCCGGCCCAGGGGTGCTCGGTCAGGTCCATAGAGCCGGTCATCTTCAGGGTCTTGGGTGTATTCCAGGGCTCGGCCAGGGGCAGATCCAGGGGCGTGCTGCCGGCCATATCCAGCGCCCGCGGCGCAATCTCCACCCCGACCGCGCGCAGGCCGTAATCATCGCTGGCCTCAAGAGGAACGACCAGCCGCCCGCGGGCTCCGGATTCGGGAAGGGAGCCGATCCTCACCTTGGGCGCCGCATCGGGCACCACCTCAAGCGTCCGCTCGAACAGGGTCTTCCCTCCGACCTCAAGGCTCAGGGTTCCACTGTCCTCAAGAACGGTCCCGGCGCGGCGTGACCGGGCGTCCAGGGTCTCGAAGGCCACCGGCATCACCCCGGCCACCAGCCGGGCGTCCTCCCCCGGACCGTGAACCAGGGCCAGAAGCGTGGTCCCCTGCGGAACCTGGACAACCGGCTCCGAGGGCCCGGGCGCCTGCGTGTCAAACGAGCGGGGCGGAAGCCCGGTGTAGTCGGGCGGCGTCAGCCACAGGCGCGCGGTCACCGGCTCGGGAGGGGGAATGAGGGGCGGCGTCAGAAACGCCACAAGGGCCGGGCCGGGAGACACGACCCCCACAGCAAGCGACAGGACAAGCGCCCCGAAGGCCACCCAGCGCAGAAAGAACCGGTCCTCCCGGCCCACGCCGGTGCGCGGCCAGCCGGGACGAAGGCGCATGGCCGCGTCCCGGGCCGTGCTCAGGTGGCGCTCCCACAACGCACGCGACAGGGGATCGTCCAGACCGACGCTCAGGGTGTCGCTGGCGGCGCCAAAGGGACGATGCGGACCGCTCTCCAGATCCAGCCGGTGCAGCGTGTCGCCCCGGGTCGGCAGCCGGAAACGCCGGGCCCCGCGAAACACCGCCACCGAAAGCCCCGCCGCAACCAGAGCAAGAACGCCCACGTGCAGCCACAGGGGCAGAAGCGCCCCGCCGCCCAGGAAGACAAACGCAAGAACCGCGGCCAGCGCGGTGGAGGCTTTCCAGAATGCGCGCCAGAACTGTTCCCACAAAAGGATCAGCCAGACCAGGGCAAACCGGAACGGCATGTATGGAGGATGGCGGAGGCGGACAGGTCTGGAAATCACGCACGAATCCTTCGTTTTCCCTTGAATCATCACAAGCCCGCGTTGACATGGCGGCGGGGTCGGCTTATTTCTTGCCCGGCTCCGTCTTTTTTTCGTTCGGGGCCGGACCGTATTTCTCCCCTTCTTTTACCGGAATCGAGGACCGCAATGTTCGGCGCAATTGCCCGCAAGCTTTTCGGAAACGCGAACGATCGCACCATCAGGAAGATGAGGAAAACGGTCGCCACAATCAACGCCCTGGAACCGGACGTTGAGAAACTCTCGGACGAGGAATTGCGCAACCGCACCCAATGGCTGAAGGGACGCCTGGCCAAGGGCGAGACCCTGGACGCCATCCTGCCGGACGCGTTTGCCACCGTGCGCGAGGCCGCGCGCCGGACCCTGGGCCAGCGTCATTTCGATGTTCAGCTTCTGGGCGGACTTGTGCTCCACCAGAACAAGATCGCGGAGATGCGGACCGGCGAGGGCAAGACCCTCGTGGCGACGCTTCCGGTGTACCTGAACGCCCTGACCGGAAAAGGTGTTCATGTTGTCACCGTGAACGACTACCTTGCGCGGCGTGACGCCGGATGGATGGGACAGATCTACCGCTTCCTGGGCCTGAGCGTCGGAGTGATTGTCAACGAGCTCGACGACGAGGGGCGAAAGGAAGCGTATCAGGCGGATATCACCTACGCAACCAACAACGAGCTCGGCTTCGACTACCTGCGCGACAACATGAAAATGCGCCTCGAGGACATGGTCCAGAGGCCCTTCCACTACGCCCTGGTGGACGAGGTGGACTCGATCCTTGTCGACGAGGCCCGCACCCCGCTGATCATCTCCGGACAGGCCGAGGACTCCTCGGAGACCTACCGCAAGGTGGATGCCCTCATCCCGCACCTGACGGAAGAGGACTACGAGCTTGACGAGAAGGCCCGCCAGGTCACCTTCACCGACGAGGGCTCGGAGCACATGGAGGATCTGCTCGCCGAGGCCGGCCTCCTGAACGAGGGCTCCCTCTACGACGCCCGCAACGTCACCAACCTGCACCACGCCACCCAGGCGCTGCGCGCCCACGTCCTGTTCAAGAAGGACGTCCACTACATGGTGCGCGCGGGCAAGATCATGATCATCGACGAGTTCACCGGCCGCGCCATGGAGGGCCGCCGCTTCTCGGACGGCCTGCACCAGGCGCTCGAGGCCAAGGAAAACGTCGAGATCCACCCGGAGAACCAGACGCTGGCCTCCATCACCTTCCAGAACTACTTCCGCATGTACCCGCGCCTTGCGGGCATGACCGGCACCGCCATGACCGAGGCGCCGGAGTTCATGGAGATCTATGGCCTCTCGGTGGTCGAGATTCCGACCAACCGCAAGGTCCAGCGCAAGGACCACCACGACGAGGTCTACCGGACCGCCCGGGAGAAGTTCCAGGCCATCGCCGAGAAGGTCGAGGAATGCCAGAAGCGCGGCCAGCCCGTTCTGGTCGGCACCGTGTCCATCGAGAAGTCCGAGTACCTTGCAGACCTGCTGCGCAAGACCAAGAAGATCCAGCCCCAGGTCCTGAATGCCCGCTACCACGAGCAGGAGGCCATGATCATCGCCCAGGCCGGTGTGCCGGGCGCGGTCACCATCGCCACCAACATGGCCGGACGCGGAACGGACATCCAACTGGGCGGAAACCTGGAGATGCGCGTGGCCGCCGAGCTCCCCGCCGACATGCCGGAAGCCGAGCGCGCCCGCCGGATCGAGGAAATCCGCAAGGACGTCGAGACCCTCAAGGCCCAGGCCCTGGAGGCCGGCGGCCTTTATGTGATCGGCACCGAGCGTCACGAGAGCCGCCGCATCGACAACCAGCTCCGGGGACGCTCGGGACGCCAGGGCGACCCCGGCGAGTCCCTGTTCTACCTGTCCCTCGAGGATGACCTGATGCGCATCTTCGGGACCAACCGCATGGACAGCATGCTCCGCAGGCTGGGCCTGAAGGAAGGGGAGGCCATCGTGCACCCCTGGATCTCGAGGGCTCTGGAAAAGGCCCAGGAGAAGGTCGAGGCCCGCAACTTCGACGTCCGCAAGAACCTGCTGAAGTTCGACAACGTCATGAACGACCAGCGCAAGGTGGTCTACGAGCAGCGCCGTGACCTGATGGTGGTTGCCGACGTGACGGAAACCCTCGAGGACATGCGCGCCGAGGTCATCGAGAACCTTGTGGAAAGCGCCATGCCCGCCCGGGCCATGCCCGAGGAATGGGATCTTGAGGGCCTGCGCGAGGACATCCGGCGCATTCTGGCCGTCGACCTGCCCATCGAGGACTGGGCCGACGAGGAGGGCATCGCCAACGAGGAAATCCGCGACCGGATCCGGAAGGCCTCGGACGCCTATCTGAACGCCCGGAACGCGGAGTACGGCCCCGACGTCATGCGCTCTGTGGAGAAGAGCATCCTTCTCCAGCTTCTGGACCAGCTGTGGAAAGAGCACCTCCAGAACCTGGAGTTCCTGCGGCAGGGCATCTCCCTGCGCGCCTACGGACAGCGCGACCCGCTCAATGAGTACAAGTCGGAGGCCTTCCAGCTCTTCCAGAACATGCTGGGCGACCTGCGCGAGCGGGTGACCCTGGTGCTCTCGAACATCCAGCTCCGCATTGCACCGCTCCCCGAGGATCCGCAGCCGGCAGGCCCCACCCGGGCCGTCCACACGGAACCCGAGCCCGCCGTGGGCGCCGGGCCGGTGCCGGGCTCCACCCCCCGGATTCACCCCACGGCCTTCCGCACCGAGCCGGGTGAGCGCCAGGCGGAAGATCCCTCCACCTGGGGCCGGGTGTCGCGCAACGAGCCGTGCCCCTGTGGCTCGGGCCGCAAGTTCAAGCACTGCCACGGGAACCTGTCCCACTGAGATCGGGTCCGGGGGCGGGACAACCCCGCCCCGGACGCCGCCCCGGACGCCGCCCCTTTTCCCCTCTCCCCTTCCCCGGGGGACCGGAGGCGACTCGAGGCGCACCCTCCCTGACGGACAGGCGCACGCCACCCGGGAACAACACCCCAGAGGTGGTGCTCTCGAAAAGGCACCCTCATCCCGAGCGTCAACATCCGAGTTTCCCGAGATAAACTGAAAGAATGTGGCGAAAAGCCCCTTCCTTCCATGGGGCGATCTTGAACAGGCACCCGCTGCACATTATAGAAAACACCGGGTGCTCTCTTCGTGTCCCTCCCAAACCCTCGGAGATACGAGAGGTCCGCTGTCGCCCCACTTAAGACGCGGATGTGGATGACCCGGCTTCCACGAGAGCTGGATGACCCGGCACCCCAATGACCTCCAGTGCCTCCCCACTCCACTTCGGGCGTGTGGCCCGGCGACCCCAAGGAGCGCACAATGGGCATAAAGCACATAATAAAACCGTTCATTCCGTCCTGCCTCATCTCCATGCGGCGGAGGCTGAGGGAGACCCGCCCGGCCTTCGAGCGGACCTGCCCCGTGTGCGGATACCATGGATACTTCGAGGCCGCCGGGAAACCCCTCCGCCTGGATGCGCGCTGTCCGAAATGCGGCTCGATGGAGCGTCACCGCCTGTTCTGGCTCTGGTACACCACCCACGCCGACCAGATCAGGGGACCGGTCCTCCACTTCGCCCCGGAGGCCTGCCTGCGGAGCCGCCTGAAAGACGCCTGTCCCGACTACCGGACCGCCGACCTCTTTGAGCGGGACGTGGACCTGGCCCTCAATATCGAGGACACGGGCCTTGAGACGGGCAGCCTGAACACGATTGTCTGCAATCACGTTCTGGAGCACGTGGACGACAGAAAAGCCCTGCGGGAGCTCTGCCGCATCCTGTCGGACGACGGACTGCTGATCTGTTCCGTGCCCATCGTCGAAAGCTGGTCCCGGACCTGGGAACAGGACTCGGTGACCACGGCTGCGGGGCGGGAGCTCCAGTTCGGACAGGCCGACCACCTGCGGATCTACGGCCATGACTTCCGGGACCGCCTGCGGGAGGCCGGATTCGGCGACGTGAGAGAGGTCATCGCCCAGGGATGGGATGTGGGCACCTACGGGCTCGTGCGCGGAGACGTGCTCTTCCTGTGCCGCAAGTCCTGACGACGCAAGCCCCCCCGGGGGCCCGTGCGCCTCTCTGCCTCTCTGCCTCCCTGGCACTCCCCCGCCCCTGAGCCCTGCCCCTCCGGGCACCTCAGCGGAGCAGTGCGGCAGACCGGAGGCCCGCGCGTCCCGAACAGTCCCCCGCCTCGGGGCACCCGCCCGCCGGCCTCCGGACCCCGCGCTGGCTCCCGGAAGGACTCGGCCCCCGCGTCACCGGCGGCTTTTGGGTCCGACTCCACTCCCGGACCGGGCCTCCCACACAGGCACCCGCAGCGGAAAAACCGGGTCCGTCCCGGGTTCCCGGACCGGCGGCGCGGAGGCCCGGACCACCCGATTCCGGCGAATATCATTTCGTCTCGAATCGTTTTCGCGGCCCTCCCGCACCGGCCACACGCTTAATTTCAGCAGAGTTTTACCCGTGTTAAGCGAGTTTCGACACGAAATTAATCTTTTCGCAGGGCATTGATTTTAAAAACATTTTTTTCGAGCTTCTGCGCTTTTTACGAAACAGACCGCCAGATATGCTCTTTATGCCATGCATTTTGGCGTTGACGGGGCGGGCCCGTCCCCTTATCTGTGTCAAACCCCGGGGGCCCAAAAACGAGGCTCCTGGCCGGTACCGAAGCGGACCCTGGACGGGCCCCACGGCATACCGGGCCGCCACCGGAACACCGGACACGCGGCAAACGACCGGGAAAGCCCCACGTGCTTTCCTTCCTCGTCCGCCCCTCTCCCGAGCGGGCGAGACCTTGCGAACGTACCCGCACGACCCGTCCTCGGGTGGTGCAGGAGACAATCGACCAGGGGGTCGTGACCCTCCGGCATGGGGCCGGAAGCTGATAAGCGCCAAGCCTGAAGCGGGTTCAGTCCTGAACTTGGGGTTTGCGTTTACCGGTTTGAACGAAGGGGGATCGTCAGGTTTTTTCCGGTTCGTGAAACCGGACAGGCACCAGAAGGGGGCCGCGTCGACCCGGCGAAGCAGGAGACGTATTTTGATGAGAGTCGTCCTGACGGCTTTTTTGGGGCTTTTCCTTGCTGCACAGTGGGGGGCTCCGGCTTTCGCGCATGAAAATCTGCTGAATTTCATCAATTCCCGACAGGTTACAATGCCCGAGGGGGTGCGGCTTGCACCGGCCTCCCTGACCGTGTCGAAGAACGAGATGCTTTGCCTTGCGCTCAATGACTACTGGGAAGCGCGCGGAGAATCCCTGAGGGGCCGCGTGGCCGTTGCCCAGGTGGTCCTGAACCGCGTCAAGGATCCCCGCTTTCCGAACAGCATTTGCGAAGTCGTGTCCCAGAACAACTCGAACGGCAAGGCCTGCCAGTTCTCCTGGTATTGTGACGGCAGATCGGACGTTCCCACCGACAAGCGCGCCTGGCGCTCCTCGGTTCTCCTCGCCATGTCGGTCCTGCGACGCGACAGCACGGTGATGGACCCCACCCACGGCGCCCTGTGGTTCCACACGAAGGCCGTCAACCCGCCCTGGTCCAGACAGATGGACCGGACCGGCCGGATCGACAACCATATCTTCTACACGGACAACCGCGCCCGTCAGGCTCCGGTTCTCCAGACCGCCACCCGGGATCTGGCCGGAGGCTCTCTTGTCGCCGATCTCTTCGCGGACGCCGGGGTGAAAAGCTCCCCCGCCGCGCGACAGGGGCTGACCGGCTCGAAATAGAGACCGTCGCGGAAAACGCACCACACCCGAACAGGGGGACAGCCACAGGGCGCGTCCCCCTGTTTTTTTGCGCGCATCTCTTGATTCGGGGGGCGCCCCCTTGTATCGTTGGGGCCCTTTTTTACGGCGGCCCGGCGTAAGCGCCCGTCCCCGATCCGGACTCCTGGACCAGGAACTAGAAACATGGCTTACCGATCTGAAGGCTACCGCGTAGCCGTTGTCGGCGCGACGGGCAACGTCGGGCGCGAGATGCTCTCCATCCTCAGCGAGCGCAATTTTCCCATCAAGGAAATCGTGGCTCTGGCCTCGGCCCGCTCGGCCGGCCGGGAGGTGTCCTTCGGCGAGGACCAGGTTCTGAAGGTCCAGAACCTCGACACCTTCGATTTCTCGGGCTTTGATATTGCGCTGAGCTCGGCCGGCGCCAAGATCTCGGCGGCCTTTGCCCCCCGCGCGGCCGAGGCCGGATGCGTGGTGATCGACAACACCAGCCAGTTCCGCATGGATCCGGACGTGCCGCTGGTGGTTCCCGAGGTGAACCCCCAGGCCATCGCCGGGTACAAGAAGCGCCACATCATTGCCAACCCGAACTGCTCGACGATCCAGATGATGGTGGCCCTCAAGCCGCTTCACGATGCCTTCACCATCCGCCGGGTGGTGGTCTCGACCTACCAGTCCGTCTCCGGTGGCGGCAAGGAGGCCATGGACGAGCTCTTCAACCAGACCAAGGGCATTTTCGTCAACCAGCCCTACACCGACTTCCAGGAGATCTTCACCAAGCAGATCGCCTTCAACGTCATCCCGCACATTGATGTGTTCATGGACGACGGCGCGACCAAGGAAGAGTGGAAGATGGCGGTCGAGACCCGCAAGATTCTGGATCCGGATATCAAGGTTCACGCGAACTGCGCCCGGGTGCCGGTGTTCTGCGGCCACTCGGAGTACATCAACATCGAGACCGAGCGCCCCATGACCGACGCAGCCGCCCGCGAGGCCCTTCGCGCGGCGCCGGGTGTGGTCGTTGTTGATCACCGCGCGAACGAGGGCTACGTGACCCCCGTGGAGTGCGCGGGCGAGGACGCGGTCTATGTGTCGCGCATCCGCAAGGATCCCACCGTCGAGAACGGCCTGTCCTTCTGGTGCGTCGCCGACAACCTGCGCAAGGGCGCGGCCCTGAACACGGTTCAGATCGCCGAGGTCCTGGCCCGGGACTACCTCGACCAGGCCTGACGACCGGCTGCCCCCCGGGGGCCGGAACCGAAGGATGGGGCCCGGATCGGGCCCCGTTCGCCGGAAGGGTCTTGAAAATTGCCTGTGACAGGCCCACACTCAGGGTGCGCGGGACGAAAAACTCGCGCACTTTTTTGCAACGATCCCGGAAGGGCTGAGGCCGATGCCCGACGAAACCGTCATTGACACTCTCAAGGCCCAGGAAGCCGTGCAGTCGGTTCCCGTGGAGATTTCTGTCGTTCTCGGACGCGCGGACCTGCGTGTGCACCAGCTGCTGAAACTGGGACGCGGCGCCGTGGTCGAGCTGGAGCAGAAAATTACCGAGCCCATCGAGATTTTCGCCAACGGCATCCTGATTGCAAAGGGCGAGGTCAATATCATCGACGGCGACAAGATCGGCGTCACCTTTACCGAGATTGTGAGATCCCTGGCGGCGGTCTGACCCCGGTCCCGGCGCGCTTGCGGGGCGCCGCGCCTCTTTTGCGTCCCTGCGGGCCCGGGTGCCGCTGACGGACGCCCCCCCCGGGCACAGGACAGGCCGGGACACGACATCCGCCTTTCCCGCATTTTGCCCCCCTTTACCGCCTTGACTTGGCCCCGGCAGGTGCTAGCCTGTCCGCAAAGGCCGTTCTCCGGAGACGGGCACAACGCTCCGGACACGACAGGGATCCCACGCGGACCGTCGCCTCCCTCTGTACATATCGCGAAAAGTACCCAGTCCTTGACTCGTAAACACCTCTTTATCAAGTCCTACGGCTGCCAGATGAACGTCTATGACGCGGCCCGTATGACGGACATGCTCGCTCCTCTCGGCTACGCGCCGACCGGCGACGCCGCGGAAGCGGACCTTGTGGTTCTCAACACCTGCCATATTCGCGAAAAGGCGGCCGAGAAGGTGTTCTCGGACCTGGGCCGATTGCGGCTGATCAAGGACGAGCGCTCCAAGAACGGGAAGCGCACCGTTGTGGCCGTCGCCGGGTGCGTCGCCCAGGCCCAGGGGGAGAAGCTGATCGAGCGCGCCCCCGTAGTGGACGTGGTTGTGGGCCCCCAGGTCTACCACCGCCTCCCGGAAATGCTGGCCCGCATCGAGCGCCAGGCCGGACGCGCCATCGACACCAGCTTCCCCGAGATCCCCAAGTTCGACTACCTGCCCGCGCCCACCACCGCCGGACCCAGCGCCTTCCTGTCCATTCAGGAGGGCTGTGACAAGTTCTGCGCCTACTGCGTCGTTCCCTACACCCGGGGGGCGGAGTACTCGCGCCCGGTGGCGGACATCGTCAGCGAGGCCCGGGGCCTTGTGGACCAGGGCGCCCGGGAGATCACCCTTCTGGGCCAGAACGTGAATGCCTACCACGGCGAGGATGAGGGCGGTCGCGCCTCGTCGCTCGGGCGTCTTCTCGAGCGGCTCGCCGCCATCGACGGCCTGGAGCGGCTGCGCTACACCACCAGCCACCCGAGGGACGTGGACGACAGCCTGGTCGAGGCCCACCGGGACATCCCCGCCCTGATGCCGCTTGTGCACCTGCCGGTCCAGTCGGGATCGGACCGGATGCTCAGCGCCATGAACCGGGGCCACACCCGCGCCGAGTACCTGGCCACCATTGACCGGCTGCGCTCGGCCCGGGACGACATGGCCTTCGCCTCGGACTTCATCGTCGGACACCCGGGTGAGACCGAGGAGGACTTCCAGGACACCCTGTCCCTGGTGGATGCCGTCGGCTTCGTGCATTCCTACGCGTTCAAGTTCTCGCCGCGCCCGGGCACGCCCGCCGCCGCCCTTCCGGACAGCGTTACGGCCGAGGAAAAATCGGACCGGCTGTCCCGGCTCCTGAAGCACCTGGCCGCGGTTCAGAGCGAACAGAACCACCGGATGATCGGTCGTGTTGTCCCCGTCCTTCTGGACCGGCCGGGACGGCAGGACGGCCAGCTCCTGGGCCGCAGCCCGTGGATGCAGCCGGTCCACCTGCGGGCCCCCGACGCGCGCATGGGAGACATGATCACGGTGCGCATCACGGCCGCCGGGCCCCTGAGCCTCTCGGGCACGCCGTTCACCGCTCCGGACATCGAAGCCCTGAGGCACTCGGCCTGATGACCGGCGCACCCATCCGGATTGGCCGTCGCCTGAGCGACGAATCCGCCCTTCTCCGCCTCTACGGGGCGGGGGACGAGAACCTGGACCGGCTTGAGCACGTGCTCGGCGTCGAGATCTTCTCCCGGGGAGACCAGCTTGACGTGCTGGGGGACCGGGACCGGGTCAACCTGGCCTGGTCCGCCATCGATCTTCTCCAGGCCCGGGCGCGGGCCGGAGAGCACCTGATCCCCGCGGACGTGGACGCGGCCGTGCGCATGTGCGGCGAGGACCATCTGCCCGTGCTGTCGATCCGGACCCGCAAGGGCGAGATCCGGCCGCGGTCCCCCGGACAGGCCCGCTACATTCAGGCCATGAAGGACGCGGAGCTGGTCTTCGGCCTGGGACCGGCGGGAACGGGCAAGACCTATCTGGCGGTCGCCATGGGGGTGTCCCTGTTCCTGAGCCGCAAGGTGGAGCGCCTGGTTCTCTCCCGCCCGGCGGTGGAGGCCGGGGAGCGCATCGGCTTTCTCCCCGGCGACATGCGGGAAAAGGTCGACCCGTACCTGCGTCCCATGTACGATGCCCTCCACGCCACCCTTCCGGGCGAGGAGGTCGTCCGGAAACTGGAAAGTGGTGAGTTCGAGGTGGCCCCCCTTGCCTTCATGCGCGGGCGCACCCTCTCGAATGCCTTTATCATCCTGGACGAGGCCCAGAATACCACAGCCTCCCAGATGAAAATGTTCCTGACCCGTCTGGGGGAGAACTCCCGGATGGTGATTACGGGAGACCCCTCCCAGATCGACCTGCCCGGTGGCGTGAAGTCCGGGCTGCGCGACGCCCTGGACGTTCTGAAAGACGAGGACGCCATCAGGACCATTCACTTCACGGACCGTGATGTTGTACGTCACGACCTGGTCGCGCGCATTGTCCGCGCCTATGACCGGCGCGACGCAGACAAGGAAAAAATCCCCAATGCCGGCTGACGCCTCCTCCTGCCCTTCTGACCCGAACGCCCACGCGGGCGACGACGTCCCGCAACTTTATGCCCTGTCCCTGTGCAATCCCGACGGCCCCGGCGGCCCCTACGTCGCCGACGTGGATGTGTCCGTCGAGGACGACCGCTGGACGGAGGCCCTCCCCGATCTCGCCGGGATCCTGGAGCGCGCCTGCCGCGGTGCCCTGGACGGAGGGCATGCCGGAGACCTGGGCAGCACCCTCGAGTTCTCGGTCGTCCTGACCGACGACGAGGCCGTCCGGGCCCTGAACCGCGACTACCGCGGACGGGACTGCCCGACGAACGTCCTGTCCTTCGCCTCCCTGGACGACACCGGTTCCGCCCCCCTTCCGGAGGGCATGCCCCTGCACCTGGGCGACATCGTCGTCGCCTTTGACACGACCCTCGCGGAGGCGCAGGAGCGCCCCGTCCCCCTTGCTGACCATCTTTTCCACCTTGCGGTCCATGGGATCCTTCATCTGCTCGGCTTCGACCACGAGGACGACGACGAGGCCACGGAGATGGAGGCCCTCGAGGCCGACATTCTGGTATCCAGCGGTCTTTCCAACCCCTACCACACTGCGGGAGAGATCCCGGAGGAGGATGCGAAATGACGTCCCCCGGACAACGACAGGAGAACAGTTCAGTGGATCAGGTTTCGGATGTTCATGAACGCGAGAGCCTGCATCACAAGGGCGGCATCGGCAGTTTCCTGAGGGGCGTCTTCCGCCCCAACCGCAACGGTGACAGCGCCCTGCGTGAAACCCTGGAAGAGCTCCTGGACGAAAGCGGCGCCTCGGAAGACGACTTCAGCGAGGACGAGGCCGTCGTCATCTCGAACATCCTGCGCCTGCGCAAGGTCACCGTGGAGGACGTGATGGTCCCCCGCGCCGAGATCGTCAGCGTCAACATCAACACGCCGGTCCCCGAGGTTCTGGCCCTGTTCGCCACCAGCGGCCACTCCCGCCTGCCGGTCTACAAGGACACCCTGGACACCCCCCTGGGCATGGTCCACATCAAGGACATGCTCTCGCCGGACGAGGGCGGCCTGACCACCTCCCTGGAAAAGGCGGTGCGCGAGTTGCTCTACATCTCGCCGTCGGCCCGCATCTTCGACCTGATCCGCGAGATGCGCCTGAAGCGCATCCACCTCGCCCTGGTGGTGGACGAGTACGGCGGCATCGACGGCCTGGTCACCATCGAGGATCTGATCGAGCAGATTGTCGGCGACATCGTCGACGAGCACGACCACGAGAAGGCTCCCGAAATGATCCGCCGGGAGGACGGCTCCGTCGATGTGGACGGCCGCATGGAGCTGGAGGACTTCGAGAAGCACTTCGGGCCGCTCTTCACCGAGGACGAGCGCAACGACATCGACACGCTGGGCGGCCTTGTCTTCCGCCTTGCGGGACGGGTGCCCGCCCGCGGCGAGGTCATCCGCCGGGAGGGAGGTCCGAATTTTGAGATCCTGGACGCCAACCCCCGCACCATCCGGCGGGTTCGCGTGACCGGCCTGCCCGAGGGTCTCGAGGAGTAACCCCACCTCCACCCCCCCCACCCACCGGGCGGGGCGCTGCCGGGCAATCCGTCTGCACCGGCACCCCCGCCACGGCCACCCTGGCGCTCCGGCGGACCGGAAGGCGCATGGCGTCCCCGGATGTTTCCACCCCGGTTGCTCACCGGGGGTGCCCTCCGGTGTTATTCTCCGGGGTGGCGCCCGGCGTCCGGGCCTGGCACGGGACCGCCCGGCCCCGCCCCGGACAAACACGCGCATAGACACGCCGGGCGACATCTGCACCCACGACATCCTGGCCATGGAGGGCCACTTTGACACCCCTCTAAGCGAGGGTCCGGCCACCGCGCGCTGCATGGTGCTGGCGCGCCCCGGAGAGACACGCGCACAGCCCCATCCCGGCACCGCGCATCCGTCCGCCGGGTGTTTGGCACGGGGCCGGACACGCCCTGTCACCGGCAGTCCCGGCGCGCCAGACTATCAGGAAACGTTATATCGAAGAGAGAGCGTCCGTCACCCGCACCGCCCCGGGGAGGCGGGCTGAGGCCTGTGGCTTTCAGGAACGGGCGCGCCCGTCCGCGCCGGACATCAGGCCGTCTGCGTCTTGTGCTCGAACCACATGCAGTAGCGGAACTGCCCCATGGCGCTGAGGCGGAAAGCGGTTTTCGTAACGGCCCCCGAGGCCGTATAGCCGGTGACAAAAACCGCCTCCTCAATGATCCCCTTGTGGAGAAGGCTCTCGGCAAGGCGACGGGGCACCTGAACGGGCTTCCCCGTAATACCCTGAAGAAAAAGATCTTCCACCACCTTCAGCTCGGAAGGATTCAGTGTGTCCAGATTCAGTTGGGAAGCACTGTTCGCCACGACAGGTATCCTTCTCCAGGAAAATACTCCCCGGCGGCGGACTGAAAATCGGGGAGAGTTGTCCGTATCATGCTAGCGTTCCGAGCGGACAACGCAAGACGAATCGTTATAAACACCCCATCAGGGGGTAATAAACAGGATTTTCACGCCCCCCTCCAGGCAGAAAACACGCCGCAAAGCCCACCGGCGGACCGGGGCGGACAGGCCGCCCGAGGCATCAAAGCCCCGAGTCTCCCACCCGGGGCTCGTAAAACAGGAACGCATAACGCAGGGGCAAACCAGCGCGGCACCCGGAGCGCCCGGCCCCCTGCCGCTGGCGGCACGGGGCTTCGGGCACGGTCAGGGCGCCCGGTCTCAGCGCAGGGTCAGGCAGTCCATGATGTCGTCCGGGCAGTAGACCATGGACGAGTACAGGGCGTCGCCCGTCGCCTCGTCCGCCAGCAGCATGGCCGAGGCCATCTCGCGGCACTGGCGGGCGTCCCCGACGAAGCTCACGCCCTGGGAATAGTTCCGGTTCAGGACCACCGCCGAGGCAATGCGGGCCTCCTCCCAGGGGCTGGACAGACCGGGCACCGCATGGCAGAGCGACGCCATCACCGGCAGAAGCACGTCGGCGGTGATGACGTTACGGGGCATGACGATGACAAGCTGCTCCATCCCCAGACTGATCTTCTCGGGCTGGTAAAGGGCCAGCTCGTCGCGAACCACCGAGGGAACGACCTCGGTGCGGATCGTGTCCAGAAGACCGGCGGACACCTTGCGCGGCCGGACCGGGGCTCCGAACATGGCCCGGCCCTCCCGGCTGCGCCACATGGGGTCGGGGGCCTCGGCCGATCCGCGACGGGCCGCCGAGGATGCCTCGATATAGAAAGCCTGCTCCTCCAGGGACTGCTCGCCCAGGATCGAGTCACACAGGCGCACCGCGTCCTCCACCACCAGGCCGTTGTTGCCGTTGCGGTTCATGATCGCAATGGACGACAGGCGCACATGCTCCGCGGCAAAGCCCTTGCACAGGCTGGCAATGGTCTCGTAATACACAGGCCCCTTGTCCACGGTGCTGGACGGCAGCGCAACGCGCAGGGCACCGTCCTCGTACTCGGTCAGCAGGGGCGGCCGGGGAACGGACATCTCCACAACGGAGTAGACGGCCTCCATGGCCCGCGCGTCCCGGGGATCCGGAACCACCGGGTCCGACGACCCCAAAAGCCACTGGACAGCCAGAAGCCCCAGAAGAACCACAACGGCGAGACCCGCAACGATCTTGCCTCCCTTGAGCAGCACAGTCTTGACAGTTTCCATGGACATGAACGCAGGCTCCCCTCTCATCGGACATGGACGCGCCGGATAAGGCGGGTCATCTTATCCGAATGCCAGAGAAAGCGAAACACGGCGCATGCCGGGCGGCCGGGACGGTCATCCTGACCGATCCTTTTCTTGACGCCCCTTCCCGGCCGGATCATCATCCGCGCACCTATTTTCAGATGGAAGCCCCATGATTTCCTACGCATTCTACCGAGGTGCAAGCCGACTGGCCTCCCCTGCGCTGTCCCCCCTTCTGAACTACCGGCTGTCCCGCGGGAAGGAGGATCCCGAGCGCGTGGGCGAGCGGCGTGGCGAGCCGGGGCGTCCCCGGCCCGAGGGCCCGCTGGTGTGGCTCCACGGAGCCAGCGTGGGAGAGGCCCTGGCCCTGCTGCCCGTGATCGAGCGCACCCGCGCCCGGTTCCCCGAGGCCACCTTGCTTCTGACCACGGGAACCCGCACCTCGGCCGAGATCATGGGGAACCGCCTCCCCCCCGGCGTCCTGCACCAGTATATCCCCGTGGACCTGCCCGGGGCCGTCACGCGCTTCTTTGACCACTGGCGCCCGGACCTGATCGTGTGGACCGAGTCCGACCTGTGGCCCAACCACCTGATGGAGGCCCGGTCCCGGGGCATCCCCTGCGTTCTTCTGAACGGACGCATGTCCGCCCGGTCCTGGTCGCGCTGGCGCTTCGGGCGCCCCCTGGTATCCCCGCTGCTGGAGGGCTTTGCCCTGGTCCTGGGGCAGACCCGGGACGACACGCAGCGCCTGAGGGATCTGGGAGCCAAAACCGCCGACTGCGTCGGCAACCTGAAGCATGCCGCAAGCCCGCCCCCGTTCGTGCCCGAGGACCTGGCCCGGGCGAAGGACGCCATGGGGAGCCGCCCGCGCTGGATCCTGGCCAGCTCCCACGCCGACGAGGAACTCCTGGCCGCCTCGGTCCACCGCAGCCTGAAGCCCCGGGTTCCGGGTCTCCTGACCCTTATCGTCCCGCGCCACGCCAACCGCTCCGGCGCCATAAAGGCCCGCCTGGAACAGGACGGCCTGAGCGTTGCCCTGCGCTCGGACGGCTGGCCCGCCCCCGACACCGATGTGCTCCTGGGCGACACCATGGGCGAGATGGGGCTTTACTACCGCCTCGCGCCCGTCGTGGTCATGGGGAAGACCTTCCCGGAAGCCTGCGCCCGCACCGGCGGGCAGAACCCGCTGGAACCCGCGCTTCTGGACTCGGCCCTGCTGTGGGGGCCCGGAATGGAGAACTTCACCGAGATCGCCGCCGGGCTGGAGGCCGCCGGCGGCGCCCTTCGGGTCTCGGACCGCAACGACCTGGAGGACCAGTTGGCCCAGCTTCTGGGCTCAAGGGACCGCACCGCGGAGCTGGCCGCCGCCGCAGGCGCCTGGGCCCGGGGGGAGCGCCAGGTTATTGACCGGATCATGGAGCGTCTGGCACCCTTTCTGGAGACAGCCTGCCGGACACCTGACGGAAACGGATCATGAGAACTCCCGAGTTCTGGGAAACCGATGCCTTCCCCGCCCGCCTTCTGGAGCCGCTGGGGTACGTATACGCTCTTGCGACCCGACGCCGCCTTGAAACCACCCGGCCCGTGGAGGCCGGGGTTCCCGTGTTCTGCGTGGGGAACCTGACGGCCGGCGGGGCCGGAAAAACACCCGTCGCCCTTCGGGTCATGGGCGTGCTGCGGGACCTGGGGGTCCAGGGGCACTTTCTCTCCCGCGGCTACGGCGGGAGCCTCCGGGGACCGGTGCGGGTGGACCCCATTCACCATGAGTACCGGGAGGTGGGGGACGAGCCCCTCCTTCTTGCCAACAGCGCCCCGTGCTGGATTGCCCGGGACCGCGCCGCCGGAGCCCTCGCCGCCGTGGACGGCGGAGCCGAGGCCATCGTCATGGACGACGGACACCAGAACCCCTCCCTGGTGAAAACCCTGTCCCTTGTGGTCATCGACGGTGCCTACGGATTCGGCAACCGCCGCATTCTGCCCGCAGGCCCCCTGCGCGAGCCGATCCGGACGGGGCTCGCCCGAGCGGACGCCGTGATCCGCATCGGCGAGGACCGAACGGACATCGCCCGCTGGATCCCCCCCGCCACCCCCCTGTTCACGGCCCGCCTCGAGCCGGGCGCGGCGGCCGGGCGTCTGGCCGGGGAGAAGGTTGTGGCCTTCGCGGGGATCGGGCGTCCCGCTAAATTCTTCCAGACGCTTCGGGATCTGGGGGCGAAGGTTCTGGCCGAGCACCCCTTTGCGGACCACTACCCCTACGCCCGCACTGACATCCAGCCGATCCTGGATGAGGCAAAAGCGCTGGGCGCCACACCGGTGACCACCACCAAGGATGCCATGCGCCTTCCGGCCAGCCAGCGCGCGCAGGTGGATGTGGTGGGTGTGCAGGTCCAGATGGATGACGAGGCCGGGTTCCGGGCCATGATCGCCGAGACCCTCACCGACTTCCGGGACGCCCCCGGCTTCCCCTGGCCCGGGTCGTAAGGCGGCTGCCCGGCCGGTGAAGCCCGGACGGCAATGGCAACGCACGCCCCACCGGCCAGCCCGCGCCGGCCAGCCTCCGCCCACCGAACCCCGCCCCCTCCCGGAGCACGGAATGCCGGACACAAAACAGCACGTCTGGAACCCCTGGCACGGCTGTCGCAAGATCTCGCCCGGATGCCGCAACTGCTATGTCTTCCGGATCGACCACCAGCACGGACGGAACCCGGAAGCCATAGGGCGCACGGCCTCGTTTGCCCTTCCGGTCCTGCGCCGGCGGGATGGCCGCTACCGCATTCCTCCGGGAGAGCGGCTTTTCACCTGCCTGTCCTCCGACTTCTTTCTGGAGGAGGCCGATGCCTGGCGCGACGAGGCCTGGGCATTGATCCGCATGCGCTCGGATCTGCGGTTTTTTCTGGTCACCAAGCGGATTGACCGCTTCACCGTCGCCCTGCCCCCGGACTGGGGCGAGGGCTGGCCCCACGTCACCGTGGCCACCACCGTGGAGGACCAGCCTCGGGCGGACAGCCGCCTGCCGGTCTTTAGCGTGCTGCCCATACGCCACAAGGTGATCTTCTGCGAGCCGCTGCTTGGGCCCCTGGATCTGTCCCCCCACCTGAAGGGGCTCCGTCCCCACAGCGTGGTTGTGGGGGGAGAATCAGGCCCCGGAGCCCGTCCCTGCCACTATGACCACGTGCTGGCCATCCGCGACCAGTGCCTGCGCGCCGGAGTGGGCTTTTCCTTCCGCCAGACCGGAGCCGTGTTCGTCAAGGACGGGCGAACCTATCGGCTCCCGCGGCCGCTTCAGGGCTCCCAGGCCCGGAAGGCGGCGATTGATACGGCCCCGGCACCGGACACGGGTCCGCTGTAGACCGGCCCTGCGGAAGCCCCGTCCGCCCTCCCCCCCCCCGGAGACGGCGCCGGGCGGGTACACCGGTTCAGCCCATCGGAGATTTTTTTGGTCCCACGACAGCGCGGGCTTGCAAAGTCCGGCGCCATGGATTACACCTCTGCGCGTTCCCTCGGGAACATATTGCGGAGAGGTGCCGGAGTGGTCGATCGGGGCGGTCTCGAAAACCGTTGTGCCTTTGCGGGTACCGTGGGTTCGAATCCCACCCTCTCCGCCAGACCCTGAGGTCTGGCCGTCACGTTCAGGACGGCCGGTACCCGGGTCCGGGAACGGCAGACCCAGCGGCTGCTCCCATTTTCCTGTCATTCGAAATGAACGTGCGAGCGCGTGTTGTCACGCCGAGGCCCTCGCGTGCCATCGGGACACCCTGATGGGCGCCGCCCGACCATCACGCCTGCAGAACCGCACTGACAGGGCCGTCCGTCATGCCCCGCATCATGGCAGCACACTCCCAACGACACCACACTCCCAACGACACCACACGGCCACAGCTGCCGGGCAGGCCGGAGCCCGCCCCGGGCCGACGGACCCGGCAGCCGGCAACAGCACGGGCGATGAACAGCGGGGGCAGGCCGGAGCCTGCCCCGGGCCGCCATACCCTCTGCCTCGCCCGCGCCCCTGTCCTTTCGCGGTGCCCTCCGGCCCGTTCCCGATATCCCCGGCCCGTTCCCGCCGTTCAGGCGTCAGGAGCGCCGGCGCGCCTCCGTCTCCATCAGACGTTCCAAAGTCCGATAGAGGCGCTCGTTCAGCGACTGGGATGCGTTGAACCGCAGGAAGCCCCCGGCGCTCTGGGACAGGCTGAACACGTTGCCCGGAGCCAGCACGATACCCTCATCCAGCGCCTTGCGGGCGATGACGGCCGCATCCAGCCCCTCGGGCAGGCGGGCCCACAGGAACATGCCCGCCGTCGGCTCCAGCCAGGGCGTGATGCCGATCTTCTTCAGGTTGGCGCTGGTCCGGCTCATGGCGACGGCCAGACGCTCCCGCAGGGCCTCCATGTGGCGGCGGTAGGCCCCGTCCTGGAGCAGGGACAGGACCATGTCCCCTGCCAGCCGGTCCCCTCCGAACCGGGTGGCGATCTTGATGTCCACCAGGTCGTCGATCCAGTCCCTGCGCATGGCGATGAATCCGCAGCGCACCGACGCGGACAGGGTCTTGGAGAAGCTGCCGATGTGGATCACCCGGTCGAGGCCGTCAAACGCCGCCAGCCGGGGGGCCGGGGTGTGCTCGAAGTCGGCGAAGATGTCGTCCTCCACGATGACCAGACCGGACTGCTCGGCGATCTTCAGGATCCGGTGGGCCACCAGCGGCGAGAGGATGGCCCCCGTCGGGTTCTGGAGCGCCGAGTTGGTGATGTAGAGCTTGGGACGGTGCGCCTCCACCGCCTCGGCAAAGGCCTCGTCATCCGGGCCGGTGGGGGTGTAGCGCACGCCCACGATGTTCGCCCGGTGCGCCCGCAGAAGGGCGTGAAAATTGAAATAGCACGGATCGTCCACCAGAACCGTGTCCCCGGGCTCCAGATGGAAGCGGCAGACCAGGTCGATGGCCTCCGTCCCCGAGGCGGTCAGAACAATCTGATCCGGGGGCGCGTCAATCCCGTGATTGCCCATGCGCCGGGAAAGATGCTGGCGCAGGGCGATGGACCCCATGGGCGCCCCGTAGTCCAGAAGACGCTCCGAGGGCGCCCGGGCCAGGGCCCTCAGGGTCCGGCGCATGGCGTCATCCGCCAGCCATGACGTGGGAAGCCAGCCGCAGCCGGGCTTCAGGAAATCGTCCTGGGTCTCGAAGGACTGGCGGGAGATCCAGAAGGGGTCGACCGCCCGGTCCAGACGCGGGCCCAGCTCGGCCAGGGACAGGGGCGGCATGTGGCCGACAACGTAGAACCCGGAGCCGGGGCGGGCCCGGATGATGCCCTCGGCGCCCAGGCGCTCGTAGGCCTCGACGACCGTGGACTTCGACACCCCCAGGGTCTGGGCGAACGAGCGGATCGAGGCCAGCTTTGCCCCCGGCACCAGGGTTCGTGCCGCGATGCGCGAGCGCACATGCTCCATGGCCTTCTCAACGAGGGTTTCCCCTGCTTTCACCGGGACCGGGCTCAATCCGTACTCCTTTCTAGACCAGTACAGTTCCGTTGTTCGTCGGTACAGTTTCCTGGAATTGTATCACACCGTCTCTGGCGGCGTCACGGGCGACGAGCGATAACACACTCATGATATTGGTATTTGAACCGGGAGATGAAACAGTGAACAAATCGGCAAACGGATGGATCTACGGTTTTCTGGGCGTCCTCGTTTTCAGCGGCTCCCTCCCCGCGACCCGAATCGCGGTTCTGGAGATGGACCCGTTCTTCCTGACCTGGGCGCGCGCCGCCCTTGCCGGGATCATGGCGGCGGGAGCCCTCATCTATTTCCGGCAGAGCCTGCCGGGCCCGCGCACCTGCCGGAAACTGGCCTTCGTCGTTTCGGGTGTGGTGATCGGCTTCCCGCTGTTCACGGCCCTCGCCCTCGAGCACATCACCGCCGCCCGCTCCCTCGTCTATATGGGGATGCTTCCGCTCTCGACCGCAATTTTCGGCGTGGTCTTCGGCGGCGAGCGCCCGCGCCCCGCGTTCTGGGCCTTTTCCATTACCGGGAGCCTGCTGGTGGCCGGTTTTGCGGCCTGGCAGAGCGGCGGCAGCTTCTCGCCCGGTGACGGCTACATGCTGGCGGCCATCATCGTCTGCGGCGTGGGCTACGCGCAGGGCGGCATCCTGTCGCGAACCCTCGGGGGCTGGCAGGTGATCTCGTGGGCCCTGGTCCTGGCCCTGCCCATCGTGGTGATCGCCCTGGGACTGTCCCACTTCCCGAACCCCGAGACCATCTCGGTGTCCGCCTGGTCCGGCCTTGCCTACGTGTCCGCGTTCAGCATGTGGATCGGGTTTATCTTCTGGTACAAGGGCCTTGCCCTTGGCGGCGTGGCCGGGGTCGGCCAGATCCAGCTCCTGCAGCCGTTCCTGGGCTTCATTCCGGCCGCCCTGCTCCTGCACGAGCCGGTCAGCGCCGCAATGGTGGGCATCGCCCTGGGCGTTGCAATCTGCGTCGCCGGCTCCAGGCGCTTTGCCTAGGGACCGGAGCTCCGGGGACCGCCGGTCCCCGGACCGGAGCGGCACTCCCCGCTCCTGCTGAAAGGGGTGCGGCGCCTGAGGGTGCCGCCCCGCAGCCCTGGCCCCGGGTCACACGGGGCTATGGCCTCCTGAAGGACACCCCACCACCGCGCGGCACCCCCGGTGTCCAGCCCGGACACAGCCCCCTGAAAGCCCCCCAGCGCCCCTCCGAGTACCCAGCGCCCCGCGCCGGAGTACGGCGATACCCGCGCCCTCGCCGATGTGCGACCGCCGGACAATCCGAAGAGCCACACGCCCGGGCACGCGGGTCCGGACCCGCGCCCGAGAGACCCGGCCCCCGACCGCGGGGCAAGTGGGCCCGTGCGCACGTGGGCACCCCCCTCCCCCGGGCAGGAAATCGGACGGAACCCCACTCATTTAGAGTTGGAATTAAACGCGAAAATACTGCAACATACTGCCTATGCGGTTTTCCCGTTTTCAGCTTCCAACGCCATGCGGGGTTCGCCGGGCACCTGTGCCCCCTGCCCGCCGGTGGCTCCGTGACGAAAGGGCCTTGCGATGAGTTGCTTTCCCCCGTCCGCCCGGGCAGTCGTTTTTGTCTGCGCCGCCTTTTTCCTTTCGGGCTGCGAAACCTTTCTTGATGCCTCCAGCACTCCGGACCCGATCACGGTGGACGTGATCTCGTACTACAAGAAGGGCGTCCAGCCGCCGGTTCTGGAGGGGCACAAGGCCGCGATCATCGCCACCGGCGACCAGCGCACCTCCCTCGAGTTTGCCCAGGCGCGGGACGTCCTTGCCGACCAGTTGATGCGCAAGAGCGCGGCGGTGGTGGACAAGCCCCGCTCGGCCGAGGTGGCCGTGACCGTGGAGACCACCATCAGCGGCCCCTCCGAGACGACCTACGAGGAGGTCTACGAGCCCCCCTACGGCTTTGGGGATCCGCTCTACCCCGAGATCTGGCCGGGATCGGACTTTGACGACCGCTTCAACCCGTTCGGCTACCGCCACCGGGCCTGGAGAGACCCGTTCTTCCGGGACGGGCCCTACACCAAATCCTTCACCCGCACCACGTACGACGCCACCCTTCACCTGCGGTTCTTTGATGTCTCCGGCACCCGGGGCCGCATCACGGCCGGAGCAACGCCGGACGTGGAAATCATCGCCACCATGCGGACGTCGTCGCCCCTGCTTGCGGACGCCCTTCCGTCCCTGCTCTGGGCGGCGGTGAACGTCTATCCGGGTGTGGACGGGGAGCGCCAGCAGGTCGAGGTTCCGCCCGGCGCGGCCAGCCCGCCGAACCCCGTCCTGAGCGCTCCGGACGCCGTCGCAAGCGCTCCGCGAAAGGCCGGACCATGACCCGTCTCCTTGCCAGACTGCCCGCCGCCGCCCTGGGCGCAGCCCTGATGATGGCGGGATGCAGCACCGCCCTGGGGCCGCAGGGCCCCTGGGGCGTCTCCGTGGACGTGGCCACCTACCACCGGTCGGGAACACCGCCCGCTCTGGCGGGTCAGAAAACCGCCGTCATTGCCCAGGGCGAACAGGCGGCCTCCCTGGAGTTCAACCGCGTGCGTGAGCGGCTGGACGAGGAGCTGACCCGGGCCGGAGCGGTGGTGGTGGGCAAACCCGCAGCCGCGGCCATTGGCGTTACCCTCAGCGCCAGCGTGAGCGCGCCCATGGTCCACGTCCACACCGACGAGTACCGCCGCACTGTCCTCTACAACGAGATGCTCTATCCCACGCTGTGGCCGGGCACGAACTACTCGTTCGGCTTCAGCCCGCTGGGATACCGCCACCAGGGTTGGCGGGAGCCCTCCGCCTACGGCGCGTACCCCTACCGGTACCAGCGACACACCTACACCGAGACCCTCCACGACATCACCGTGCGCCTGCGGGTCTATGACATGAAACGGCTGGGCCGGCGGTCTCCGGCAAACGAGCTGCCGGACGCGGAGGTCGTGGCCTCCCTGCGCTCGGCGTCGCCCTCGCTGGAGGAGGCCCTTCCGGTCCTGATCCGGGCGGCCCTCTCGGCCTATCCGGGAGTGGACGGGCAGCACCGGAGCATTGAAGTCCCGCCCCTGCCGGCCCCGGACCGGACCCTGGAACCACGCCCCGCATCCGAACAGTTTGCGCCGCCGACACAGGGGCAACCGGGGCAACCGGCCCGGAGCGCGGCCGGACCCGGGGCCCCGCGCCCGACGCGCTGACACCGGAACGCCCACTGGGCGAACAGACACACCTGACAGGGGCTCCCGGGACAACGGAGCCCCTGTTTCGATTCTCAGTCCGCCGCCCCGCGGTGCCTCGGCTGTCCGAAATACCCCGTCGCCGCAACACCCACCAGGACCGCCACCACCCCGACCCCGTGATACCAGTAGAGCGTCTCGCCAAGGAACGCGAACCCGGCCAGCACGCTGACAACAATGGCCAGGTTGCCAAAGACGCTGACCTTGTAGGCCTCCAGCCGGGCGAGGGAATACACCGCCAGGAACGACGTGCCCAGCGACGAGAGCACCCCAAGGTACAGAACCGAAAGCGCGAACTCCGGATCCGACCAGGGCGAGAACAGCCCGGCCAGCGAGCCTTCCGCCGCGCGCACCCCCAGCGAGGCTCCCATGAACACAAGGAAACCCAGACCCGTCATCACGTAGGTCAGGGTGAAGGGCGTGTAGCGGCGCGTCATTTTCCGGGCCAGAACGTTGTAGGCGGCAATGGACAGGGTCGAGCCCAGGATCAGCGCAAGCCCCCGGAAATCATAGCCCTCGACGCCAAGCCCGTTCATCGCAAAGATCAGCGCCACCCCGGCCACCGACAGCACAACAAACCCGTTCTGCACCAGGGTCGTGCGCTCTGCCAGGAACACCCGGGCCAGAACCAGGGTGAAAATCGGAATGCAGGCCTGAATGATCCCCGCCTCGGACGAGGTGATGTACACAAGCCCCCAGACCTGAAAGGCAAAAAAGCTGACCGGATAGAGAAGGCCAGCCAGAACAATGGGGGGCAGGTCGCGCCAGCCGATGCCCGGGCGCCAGAGGCCCAGAGCCAGGGGCACCGAAGCCCCGACGAAAGCCACCGCAAAACGCCAGGACAGCAAATCCAGCGGCTGGCTGGAGCGCAGGGCCAGCACAACGAACATGAACGAAAAGCCGATGACAAGGGACTGGAGAGTGGCCGCCGCGTAGCCCTGCGCTGTTCGGGTGTCCATCGCCCGGTTCCCCCCGTGTGGTCGTCGTTTTGAATGGCTTCAGCCCACCATAATCCCGACGCCCGCCCTTTGCCACGGTCCATTCCGCTGGTCCCGGTCACGTGTCCCGCTCGGGGCCTGTGAGGCCATGGCACGGGGGCGCACGGGGGCGCACGGGGGCACACGGAGGCACACGGGGGCACCCGAAAACCGAGCGACGACGGCCCAGCGACCGCGCGCCCGGATGTGCGAAGGGGCGCAGCGCCCTGTCCGGACACCCCGCCCCCTCGCCTTAATATTCGCTGACACTACCGGTCCCAGCGTTTCAAACCCACCACGCCCCGGCGCCGGGTTCCGCCCGGGTTGCCCCCGTCACGCCAGTTGTCCGGACGGGGTAGCGGCCGCGGGAGACAGGCCGGACGCACCGGCCCGGCAGCCCGCCTGAAAACGGCAATCCCCCTGGCCCCGAGCCCCGGCCCGGGAATCCGATGCTCCCGCAGACCGGCAGAGGCCCGCACCCCGAGCCCCAAGGCCGGGAGCAATCACAGGCCCGGACAGGCGGCCCCGATCAGGCGCCTATTTCTTCGCGGGCGGATACAGGACGTGGTGCCACCACGACGTCCCCACCATCGCCAGACCCGCCGCAACGTGCGCGATCGCCGCC
>NZ_JACZHT010000011.1 GCF_014861485.1 Phaeovibrio sulfidiphilus
GCCCCCACGGATCACAATCCGGGGGGCTTTTTACTATGCACAAAAACCAAGCCACCCCCCAAGCCACACGGGCCAAGCCGCAAAAGGCCGGGAGGACAGCGCACCACCGCTCCCGGCGAAAAAAAAGCGGGGACGTCGGTGCTCTCCCCGGTCCGCCCCGAGGTGAGACCGGGAGACACACCAGAGCGGGGTGCATCCCGTACAAGGGCGGCAAACCTCGAGGCCCTAAAAGGCGCGCTCCACGTCTCAGCACCCCCAAAGCCAACCGCACAGGGCACTGCTCATGCGGACAGGGCACCAGCACAGGCGCAAGGGCGCGCCAAACCAGGCGCATCTCACCCCACTCAACGTTCTGTGTCCGACGCTGGCACCGCCCCATCCACGGACCACGGGCTGGTGCTCCGGGACCGGAGCACAACGCGCCAACACTCCCAGAACGAAAAACCGCCTAAACGAGGCCCGAGCGGCGTACGGCGTCTCACTCCGTCCCGCACCGGCACAGAGGCGGGCAATGGCCAAAGGCTAGTCCCGGATTTCCGGGATTAAAGGGGAATAAGGTGGGTAGTTCGCGGCTCTGACTGTGGCCCACGTGGTTGCCCGCTTAGCGACCTCCGAGATCTGTTGGCCTGGGGCAATCCTGTTGAATTCAGCGTTGACGGTCACGGCCCAGTCCCACAGCATGTCACGCAGGCCGGTTGAAATGCCCTGGCTCCTCCAGATCTGGTCGAGATCCAGACGATCCCCCAAACGGTCGGAAACTACCGATACAACATAAGTCGCAATATTAACCCAGCCCTGCCGGAACACTTCCTTTGCGTCTGTGGTTTTTATCATCGCCTCGATGGTTTTGAAGAGAATAACCTTTGCAATCATAGAGCGATACCAGCGGGTGTCGAGTGGGTTTGGAACAATAGACGGGTTTTCGTCCAGCGCTGTCATAAATGCCGCAAAATTTTTCTCACCTGCCATCGCGACCTGGTTTGGCCTGCAGCGCCATGCTTCATGATATTTCGCGATGTCATTTTTAGTCACTTTTTGTCTCGGCGGTATCATTTCTTTAAGGCGCCGCCTCTTCGAGGGTGTAGTCCCCTCTCTGAGAAGCATAACATTGTAGGCGCCGGCCGACCGTTCGTAAAACCATCGCGTCGTCCCGTTAGGGCACCACGTCTCGTTTGCAAGCTTCTCAAGCTGCCGATGGAACGGGCGGTTTGCTGAAAGGTCAGAGATCTTTACGGCGTTCTGGCTGTTCGCATAACGGGACACATTGCTGATGAGCCTCTCACGCGCCTCATCCTGGAATTCTTTTAGGATGATGATCTTCGCTGGTACCATGACATGACTTAGATCGACAGTGGGATCGTTACGAGAGGAAAAGTAGATTGTGGAGGTTGTCTGGCCGCCGTTCACGATTTGCAGGCCCTTAAGAAAGGACAGTCCCAGGTCACCGTCCGCAGTTCGCTCAAACGTAGCTGCGTCGCATACAATGACCAATCCATTGTTAAAGGCCATAAAGTGCTCGGGTTCCTTGCGTAGCGTTTCAACGATGCCTTTATTAACCGCACGTTTGGTTCCTAGAAAGGTGCGGATATTCGCCTCGAGCAGAGTTGTGCCGTAGCGGATATAGAGGTCTCGGATCAGCTTTCCTGGAATGGCGGTTAGGGCGTACTCGTAGTCTGCATCAGGGTCTGGCACGTGGATGCAAGGAAGGGCACGGCCGATGGAGTGAACGAAGTTCACAAGCAGCTCGTCTCGCGGCTTGCCCTCGGTGTGTCGGAGCAGCCTCTCGATATCCATGACTTCGACGGCGACCATCTTCCCGTGAACCTCCGTGGCGGAGAAGCGCTTGGTCTTTGTCTTGCCATCAGTGATCACGAATACTCGAAGACGGTCGATATCGCTCCAGCGAGAACGGATGATACCGGCCAGGGCCCTAATAGGGTGGGTCGGCTCAATTTTAGTTTCCAGGTCGCTTTGAGCAGCAGATAAAAGAAAACGAATGCCTTCGCGAGCCGTTGCCGTGGCTTCGGAGTCTCTGAGATCGTTTAGTTCTTCGGATCCGAAATAGTGGGTCACAAATAGATCGAGCGCGGCTTCATCGGAGCTGAGCGCATAGCCCGTAATGCGAAGGTTCGCTTTCCCGACCTTTCCGCTCCAGTGGCATACTGTTGGCGCGTCGCAGATCCCAGTCTCTGCGAGATGCTCCATAACCAATTCGGCAAAGACAAGTTCGTCTGAAGGAAACGGGCCCTCTCCGGCCTCTATTCGTTCAGTGATTATGGTCTGCAAGTCGCTACGAAAGTTATGGTGAAACTCTTCAAGGGTCATGTCAATCCAGTCCAAACTCTTGGGTCAATTCTGACAGTCCGACTGCGGGCACTGAGAGAGCGTCCACGTCCAGGACATATTGAGCTGAACGAATGGCAAGCGGGAGCGAGGCTCTTGTTAGGCGGGGCATGTTGTCGTCTACGCGAAATACTCTTGCTTCCTTCAACGCCAGTTTGCGCTCATAGTGGGTGTTATGCTCATCAAGGTAGCCCATCAGCGTAAGAAGTGCATCAAACCGAGTTTGAGCGCCAGCCCGTCCGAAACTCTGTCTCAGTTGTGAGACAAGATCTGCAAGCGAAATACCATTTTTGTTTTCTTCAAAACGGAGTGCCGCAAGAAAGATGGGGGTCCAAGCACCATCCAGCTGTTCGATGCTGCTAATCTGTGCAAGAAATTGACCGGTTTGCATTGTGCTCTTTACCTCTATAGCCCCCCCCTGCTTAATTCGGAAGTCCTGTGCCGCGTGTAAGTTTGTCTGCCAGCAATCCAAGGCCTCAATACCGAGGGAGGTGTCCAGAAAATGCCTGAGCAGCCAGAGCTCGCCGAACAGACCTATTATTTCAGCGGATGAGAGTGGGTGGCGCGCGCGGGCCATAAATAACTGCCACTCTTTAAGTCGCGTGAGAAAGGCATCCATAACGGTCCGGTTTGCCCCGGAGGGCGCTGAGAGCTCGATAGTTCTCAGGATATCCACGACCATGCTTGTGAAAATATCGAGTGAGCCTTCAGATCGTCTGACGAGAGCAATAGCCGTTCTGCCCGCGAATTCGGTCTGACTGGCAATATGGGACACATCGAAACCTTTTCCGTCAGGAAGCTTTTCTGGGTTAACTGCACGTGATCCGGGGAAGGAAAGAATCAATGACTCTCGTCCGAGTGGGAGTTCGCAGCCTGCCATGATCGAGACGGAAGAAATATCGGTAAGATGTAAAAAACGCCAACCGTCAGAAGCTTCAATTTTTGAGAGTGCTTTCCAAATTCTGTTGAGCCCCTCTTCAGTCCACCCAGTCATTCAGCCTTCCCCATTCTATACTGTTCGCGACATAGGTCTCGTTGGAAACCGTTTTCTCGGAAGGGCTTGACGGAAAACTGATCGCCCACGCCACGATCGGGTCGGCGTCCCTGAGTTCAGGGATTCCAGAACCATCAGGATCAAGCAGATAGAGCATAAGCAAACCACGCTCCCGACGGGCCTTAATGCCCTTTTCGGGGAGGCCCTTTCCGAGTACGTGCCGGATTTGTGGGCCTCTCGGTTCAGACGGTAGCTCTCTTCCCTCGTTTCTATCGGTGTCCTGGCGCCACGTTTTTTGGCTGAGGTCAAGAGCAGCCTGCCATTCCGGTTCGGTCAGGTCGATAGCCTGATCACGAGGTGAGATTAGCGTTTTGATCGAGTATCGATCCGCATGTTCGGTCGTGCGCCTGCGTTGGAGCATGTTGACTGAAAAACCGCCTACCGCGCGGTGCTTGTCGTCCGGCCCGCTATCCTTCCCGATAAGCGCGATGGTCCATGCGGTTAGTTCGCCATCCTTGTTCATTTCTTCGATGAAATCCGCGATCAGGGCACTCATAATTCGGAAGCTGGCAGGGTGCGTCCTGTAGGCTCTTAAAAACGAGACAACATCGGTGGCCGCGACATTCCGCCACAGGTGGCCGTTCCATTTTTGCCCCTTTGGAATGAAATGCTGATTGTTCAGATCTGTCGATGGGCCCAGCGCGCTGAGGAACCGATCTGTTGCGATAAAGTTCGAAGATATCTCGTTTTTGTGGTTGGAGAAAACGATGGTTTGCAAAAGGTCTCCAGAGTATGTTATTAGCATAGGACGAGCGGATTTCATCTTCGCACGAGAAGTAACTGTGAGTACGGAATGCGATTTTACACGAAGACCAAACTGCTTTGGATTTGCTCCAGCCGCTACCATGTTGTCGAACTCCTGGCGAAGTTCTTCTGATGCGTCAGCAATGTGCCCAAACCACTCCACCATTTCGTGAGATGTGTAGAGGCGGCAGACATCGAGGTAGCCGTCGCGATACCCGAACCATCGCCCCATCTGCATGAGGGTGTCGTACATGCGTGTGGTTCTGAGGAAGTAACTTGTGCAAAGGCCCTCAAGCGTCAGCCCACGGGCCAGTTTATCGCCGCCGATGGCGATTACTTTGAGGCCGGTAGTCTCGTTATCATTGTAGTCGAGCGCATCCTTGGCGGTTCCGTTGATTTCGCGGACACGAATATCGGATAATACGTCGGGGAGGACACCGCGTATGTCCTGCCACGAGAAGTCTTCAAGGGTTTCACCCTCTACCAGGGCGGAACGGATGCTCAGCATTCCTCTTGAAAACGTGTTTTCATACTCGGTTCGCATGAAAGCCTCGAGTTCTTCAAGCTCAATGGCGCGGGTGTAGCGTCCCTTCAGATCCCGTACGTATTCCTCGACCTGGTACAGGACATTTTTCTGCACTGACGTATAGCGGGTTACGTGTACGAGCATTGATGAGTGTTGATTGCCTTGTCCCCGCAGTTTTCTCACGGAACATGCATAGACAAAGGCGCGAATTGATTCAGCGAGAGAGTCCGGAACCTGGCTCTGTCCTTTCCATCGCGGTTGGTAGCCGTTTTTATGCTGTCGCGGCATCCACTCGTGGAACTCGCTGTCTGATAGTGAACGCACCAGCGGCAGGTTTTCAGGCGTGCTTGATGCCGATCCAAAGACCCGTCCCGGTCCAATGTAATTTGAGGGCGCCGCGAGGCTGGTGATGAAGGCTGCGGGGAAGAGGTCTGGTCCGTGCTGCTGTGTTTCTCCACGGCTATGAATGAAGATGTTCGCAAAGGGTGTCGCCGTGTAGCCTACATAAGCTTTCCGAGAGAAATGGTTGAGGATTGACCGAATCAGGCCATTGATCGTCTTGGGTTCATGTTCGAGGTCGGGGTTGCCGAACTCGTCCACCACATCTTCACCGGTGTCGACCGAGCCGTGATCAGACTCATCGTCGATCATCATGAGAGGCAGGTTTGTGACCAGCTTGCGACCTGTTTCCAGATCAACCTGATCGGTGACATGGTTGCGGATCCAGTACAGGAGGCGTTCAAGAACCGTTTTGTTCTTCTTGACAACAAATAGCCATGGCTTCTGTTCGGGGCTGATATTCATTGTGTTTGCTGTGGCGGTATTGAAATCCCCTTTTTCGCCTCGATTTGTTGCAGCGTTAGGGCGGACCGACATGTCCGTGTCGATCTCCCCCACTCCTGCCGCCGGCAGTTCGGCAGCATTCGGGATCGTGGCATAGCCCAGAAAGCCCTCATCCAGACGGATCTGGGTCTGAGCTCTCAGATTGTTGTGCAGGCCGGCAAGCACGATGATGATCTTGTAACCAGCGTCAGCGGCTTTACAGATCAGGCCTGTATAGTTGCTGGTCTTTCCCGATTGGACGTGGCCCACGACTAATCCGCGACGATCCCAATGTCCTTTTCGTTTGGGGTCCTCAAGTTGTGAGAGGATTTCGTCCGTCCCTGCGTCCAGGGCGTCCAGGGCTGTCCAGGGAATGTGCGTCTCCATGTACTGTGAGTAGCGATTCCAATAGGTCCAGCCTTTTTTTCTTTCTGCATCAAGCCAAGGGATATGGTCTTTTTCGCTCGATAATGTGGCGCTTTTGCCCATTGTTCGGCTCGAGCGGCGGATAAGCTCGTTGTGGAGCGAATCGCGCTCGACGACGGCGAACATGTCCTTCGTTAAGGCGTTGCCTGAGAGATCGTCCAGGATCTGGCTGATCATTTCGGGCGTGATGGGTTTCTGCGTGGTCTCCGCTCTATGTTTGAGAAGGGTTTGCGCCATCGAAAGCAGGGATTCGAAGATCTTTGCGTTTGAATTTGTCATTGCGCATCTTTCACTTCAAGAGCTGTTATCAGACGCTGGTGGCGTTCAAATAGGGGTGTTCGGCTGAGTCGTTCGCGTGCCTCGGCGTTGCTTAGCCCTTGGGATATCAGCGCCTCGAACAACGGATATAGGATTTCCATTACTTCGCGGTCTGTCGCTTCCGCGAAACCAGTTCGTGGCACTTCCTTGTCTTCCGCTGTATCCAGCCAGATGCGCTGCACGGGAACTGATTCTTCGACCAGCCGCAGAAGAGCAAGGATGTCGGGCTTGAGCGGACCGGCGCGATTGAGTATTGAAACCACAAGGTCATGGTCGCGAGCGATCCGGTAAGACGTGCCGTGTGCGGACCGCCGTACCTGCCAGGCATCGGCGACTGCGTTCGAGCGTGTGCCTGAGGCCGGCGTTAGGTGTCCCCGGCAGGCGAAGACCTGTCGCGCCTTATGGCGTGTTTCTGTCGCGAGACGATGAAGGTGAGGTCGCAGGCGCACGGGGGGGCTCGCCGTTGATTTCAGGATATTGATCTTCCAGTCGGCGTCTGCGCTGTTCGGAATATCGAGCTGGATACGCGCGAGTCTGTGGGCTTCATCGCGCGGCCATGGCTTGCCGCCGTCGCCGAGGCCAAGCCATCCTCCGGCCAGCAGGAGACGCCTGTTGCGGTAGACATAGAATCCTTCCTGTTGCGTCCATCCACCAGGTCCGGCCGCAGCGTCCTGTTCCGCAGGCTTGAGCATGTCGCGGTGTGGAAGGACGTGGCATTGCACGGTCGCCCCGGTGGATGGGGGTATCCGATACGTGGGGCTTTCTAGGGCCTTTCCGGGGTGCCCGGTGAGGTAAGGATCCCAAGGCTTCAATTCTCTCCCATTGAGAGTGAGGCGAAGCATGGGGGGGTGCCCACTAAGAAACCGATGAAAGGTCATCGCAAGATGTGCCTCCACGCGGTCCGCCAGCTCGATCATGTTCTTGCCCGTGAAGCCATCGGTGACGATGCGATCGAGTTTTTCCCAGAGCACGATGGTGCCGTGGGGCATTTCCTTCAGCGGCTGGAGCAAATGCTCTGATCCCGGGGCTGGCCCCTCGAAGAGTGGCCATTCAGCACGGGCTTCCTGACCGATGAGATCCAGATCCCAGCGCAAACACACTATCGGCCCACCCTTCTTACGACTGGCAACGGTGAGGCGGCGAGCCTGCGAGAAACTGGCTGTTTTCAGACCCAGCCCGAAGCGACCAAGATCAGTTGCGGCGCGCTCGGTTCTTGGATCACATGCGCCGAGGCGCATGCCGGCTTCCAGGGCTGGATCGTCCATGCCGTCGCCATTATCGATAACCCGCACCCGGCTCTCTGGGCCGAGCCATTCAAGACCAATGGCAACTTCGCGGGCATTTGCAGCGATGGAATTGTCGACCAGATCTGCTAGTGCGGTAGCGGGCGCGTAGCCGAGACCTCGAAGGGACTCCAGCATTGCCCCTGCATGAGGAGGCGCGTTCCTTACACCCATCTTCACAAACCCAGCATATTTTGGAGGCGACGTTTGCGCCCGGGATGGGAAAGGCGACTGAGGCCCTTGGCCTCTATCTGACGAACGCGCTCGCGTGTTAGGCCGTAAATCTGACCGATTTCCTCGAGTGTCATTTCAGAATCGCACCCTATGCCAAAGCGCATCCGGATCACATCAGCCTGACGTTTCGGAAGATCGGCCAGGGCGCTTTTCACGACTCTTTCCGTTTCGGTCTGGTCGAAAGGGAACGTGTCCGAGGACTCGGGCAGCAGGTTATCCCATTCGTCAGGGCTTTCTGGGTACAGTGCCTCGCGTGGGATAGAGCGAAATTGTCTGACCTCTTCAATTGACCATCTCAACTCTTCGGCGACTTCGGCGTCGGGTACAGTGCCATCACCACGGATATCCAACTTTTCAAGGGCGCGATCAAGTTCCGAGAACTTCTCGGTCCTATGGACCGGTATGCGGATCGCCGCCCCTTCGTCAGTCCGCCATCGCCTGATGGCTTGCCGCATCCAGTAAGTGGTGTAGATGAGGAAGCGTGAACCGCGCTCGGGATCAAATCGTCTTGCAGAGCGCTGCAGGCCCATGAAGGCAACTTGAAAGATGTCCTCTGGATCCTCGCCCTCCTCCCCATTCCGAACGGCAAAGCGCCTTACGTAAGGCAGGTGCTTGTGGATGAGGTGTTCACTGGCAGCTTCGAATGCCAGTAGTTTACCTTCCAGCTGACTAGCTTCTGGCCAGTACTCTGGACACGCTCCCAGTTTGTGGATTAGCTCCCTGTGAAATCCAAAAGAGAGATCTAATGCCTCAAGCGCAGCTAGTGCTTCTCTTCGCTGTTTTCCGTCCATCACCCTACCTGCTGTAAACCACGATCTCAGGTGATCCGCAGCTGCCAGCACTTCGGATGTTTCTGCATGGTCGGGCCGCGACGGAATAATCGTTCTCAGGGAGACCGAGCGTGAATCCCTCAAATCGTCACGGATTTTATCCATAACGTTCAGGATCGTCTCGACCGCGCCCTCCGAATTCAGAATGCCAAGCTGGAGTCCCTGCTTGGCTCTCGTCATGATTTCCAACAACCTCAGTTCGCTTGATTTGTTTATAGCAAACCGCTCTGTGCCGGGTAGGCACGTTCTGCGTGTTAGGGCTGCCTCGATTGCTTCACAGAGGTCATCGGGAGAGGTGTCTGAGATAGCGTCCCAGAGATAGGCTTCGTGGTCGAGCGGCTCATCAAGATCGAAGCCCGCGGTCTCCAGGTTGCGACGGATATTGACGCGTAGCTCGTCCCAGCTGCCATTCCCTTCGCAATAGGCGACTACACGGTCGATATCGTCGAGAGAACAGTATCCTTTGGCGATAATGTCCTCTGCCCACGCAGAGCAGATATCCGGGGCGATCGATATCCTTGTTCCAGTAGGCAAGACTGCGGGTTTTACGGATCGTCGCCCGCGGTTGCCGACTTGGAGAAAATCGGTCCCGGCATTAAAGTCTGTTGCTGCATCGAGAGACGGGATTATGCCCTCTCCAGCGATTTCTGCAGGTGAAAGGTCGGGATCCCAATCCTCGTCATCTGAGACCACAGGCAACGAACCGACGAGTGCTACGAATGTGCCCGCCGCTGTCTCGGCCGTGCTCTGCTCGAAAAGCACCTCTGCCTCAAACTTCAGCAGGTCGTCGAGTTGGTTCGCCATACCGGTTCGTTTTGCCTCCGATGGTCATGCAAGCTGGCACCGGTTAAAGTGTGTTGGGGGCAGCGCCCAAACGAATTCAAAATAGCAGACCATAAAATTACTCGTCAAGGTTGATTGTTTTTGCGTCTTAGTGTCCCCCCCCCCCGCGCGCAATTCTAGAGGTCCTCCCCCGAAAACAGGCTGAAAATTCGATTTCCCCTTCGGGCTTCAGTAGAGTCGAAAGAGGTTTTTCGGGTTTGAGTGTCTGATTTTTTTGGTATCCATAATGATGTAATTTTTATTTATTGTAATGGTGAGTGTAAGTGTGGTTTTTATAATTATTAATATTTTTATTAAACGTATTTTCTCTATAGGTGCGACTTTTGTGGCCGATTTCTGTCGTAGTGGACTTGTTTGCCGGAGCGGATCCGGCTGCGGGCGCGGACCCCGGGCACGGACATGGCGGCGCCCCGAGGTCGGGCGGAGCGCCCGTGAGGGGCGGAGTGTCGCTCTGCGCCCGAGTCTCCCCGGATATGGCCTTTCGGGGGCTTCGGGGTGTGCCGGGCCGGCGTGTCGGACCGTCGTTCGGGTGAGCCGGGGAGGGCCAGCGTGACGTCGGGCGTCGGGCCTCGCGCCCCGGGCCGAAGCCCATAGAAGGCCCGGCAAATGGCCGGGAAGCACCCGGTTCGTCCGGAAAGCGGACAAGAAAAGCTGCCAGGCCGGGGCGGTATCGTTTCTTGGCGGAACATTGTTTTTATACTCTTGCCGATGAAAAGACTGGCCTTTATTGCCCTATATGCCATAACAAACGATGCACACCAGTGACCTGTCAAAGGGCCCTGGTGATGTGCAGAACGCGACCGGGCACCCATCCGATGAGACGGCCAGGGCATGCACACCTCTTTTGAATCAGTCTTCTACAAGATTTAATCGGTGTCCGTCCGTCCTTGTCCCCACGCCGTGCCCGGCAAGAAATGTGGTTTTACGGGAGGATGGAGCATGAATAAATGGCTCCTTGATCTAAAGGTCACGCACAAGGTTTTTCTTCCTATTGCAGTGATCGTCATAACATTTGTTTCGATTGTCAGTGTCATCATAGTCATGACGCGCTATCAGGAGGAAACGGTCAGCGCCATCGTCGATATTGATGCGCGTGCTGCTATCACGTACGGCGAGATTTCCAGTTCCCTTCATGCTGCCGGCTATGAACTGGTTGCGCTGATGCTGGATGACACGCCGGGTGTCGAGGGGCACGACACCGCTTACCGGAATGCGGCCCAGGCCGTTGAGAACGGCTTCGCCGGGATGGTCGAGTTTCTGGGGCCGACCCACCCCCGTCTTCCCATTGCCCTGAACCTCCAGAAGGACGCCCGTGCCCTCATTGCGGAGATGGACCAGCTTGCCCGACTGACGGGCAACGGTCAGGTGGCCGAGGCGCTGCGGCGCTGGAAGGCGAGCGGGGTCCACGCCAAGAATCGTCTGGAAGACGATATGGCGGTGCGGATCCAGGCCAACCACGAGCTCATGAAGGTCGAGAAGCTTCAGGTCGATGAGGGCTTCAACACAATCCTGTGGGGGATCAGCGGGCTGTCGGTGATCGGGGCCGCGGCGTCCATCGGTGCCCTGTACTTTATCCTGTCCCTGTTTGTGGCCCGGCCTCTGGAGAAGCTCAGCTACGCGGTCGAGCATCTGGCCGAGGACAATGCCGACGTGGAGATCGATGTGGTCGAGCGGGCGGACGAGATCGGATGCATCGGACGGGCGCTGACCCTGTTCCGCGAGAAGATCCAGGAGCAGAAGGCCTTCCAGGAACGGGAGCACCGCCAGATGGAGCTTGCGGAGCAGCAGTCCACCGAGATGACGGCGCTGGTCCAGTCGTTCCGCGAGACCTCCATCGGACTGCTGGAGGCCGTGGGCGAGGCCTACGAGCGCCTGGAGGCCACCGCGAGCCGGATGACCGGCTCCATCCAGAACCTCAGTGAGCAGGCGGTGTCGGTGGCCGCGGCGACGGAAGAGACCACCTCCGGCTTCGAGGCCGTCGCGGGCAGTGCCGAAACCCTGAACACGTCCATTGCGGAAATCGGCCATCAGGTGGTTCTGTCCACGGACCTGTCCCGAACCGTGGTTGAGGAGGCGGAGCACACGAACAGCATGATCCAGGGTCTTGCGGAGACCTCGTCGAAAATCAGCGAGGTCGTGGACCTGATCAAGGACATTGCCTCCCAGACGAACCTCCTTGCCCTGAACGCGACCATCGAGGCGGCCCGGGCGGGCGAGGCCGGAAAGGGCTTCGCCGTCGTGGCCAACGAGGTCAAGAGCCTGGCCAATCAGACGGCCCGGGCGACCGAGGAGGTCAGCGGCCAGATCGACGGCGTCCTGGGCTCGATCCAGGAGGCGGCCGCGGCCATCGCCGGGATCGTGCACCGCATCGCCGAGGTCAGCAGCGTGATCTCCACAATCCGGGCCGCGGTGGACCAGCAGGCCGCCGCCACGGCCGAGATCGTGGGCAGTATCCAGATGGCGGCGGACGGAACCCACATGGTGTCCGCGTCCATCTCCCAGGTGTCGTCTCTCGCGTCCGATACCCTGGAGGCCGCTGGCGATGTCATGGGAAGCAGCACGGACCTTTCGCTCCAGAACGACCGGCTGCGCCACGAGGTGCGCTCTCTTGTGACCACAATGCAGGAGATTATCGAGCGCACGGAGAACGCCCGCGAGACTCTCTAGTCCGCGGTCACACGGGTGCCGGATCCCCGGGCGGGGTCCGGCGCCTGACCGGTTCTGTGGTGGCGGAGGGGCGGCGTCCCCGTGGGGCGCGGCATCCGAGTGGACCTGTCCACCTGTCCGCCTGTCTGTCCCGCCCCGGGCGCGGTGCCATCCGGTCTGTTCTGCCCCGGGCGCGGTACCGTCCGGAGGCCGGGGGATCGCATGGCAAAAGAAGCCGGCGGCAGGGGGCGTCATGGGGTGATCAGTAAGAGGGTGTTCGGCTGGAGCGCCCGGCCGGTACTCCCTTGGACCGCTCTGTTTGGGCGGCGGTGAGCCGGGGCCCCGGGTGTGGAGCCCTTGCCGGTGTGGGATGACGTGAGCGTGTTCGGATGGGGTGCCCCGTCTTTCGGGTGCTCAGGTGCACTGCGCTGGCCCCCGGTCCCGGTGGGCCGATAGTGGCCGGGTGTCCCACGCGCCCGGGCCGGAAAAAGAAACGGGGCCCGCGGGCCCCGTTCCTGTGTGGTGTCAGGGCTCGCCCGAGAGCGAGCGCCCCTGTCGTGCGGCGGCTTCCGCCTCCTCGCGCGCCATGGACTTGCGCACGTCGGCGAGAGCGCCCCTCAGGGCAGCGGGTGACCAGGATCCGCCCGTGAACGCGCGCATCAGGACCGCCAGCGTTGTTCCGTTGTGCAGCAGGGCCGAGAGCACCGGCGGCACGAAGCCGGCAGCCGCACCGGCCAGAAGACCGGAGTTGACCCCCACGGCCATACGGAAGTTGCTGTCGATCAGGTCGATCACGTCCAGGGACAGCTGGCGGCTCTTGAGGACGCCCTCGAGGGAGTCATCCAGAAGCACCAGGTCGGCACTGGCCCGGGCCACGTCGGCTCCGCGGGGCATGGACAGCCCCACGTCCGCGCTCATCAGCGCCGGAGCGTCGTTCACCCCGTCACCCACATAGGCGACGTTGAAGCCCTGCGCACGCAGGCCGTCGATGATGGCGGCCTTGTCCTCGGGCGCCACCTGGGCGTGAACCTCGTCCAGGTGCAGCTCGGCTGCCAGGGCCTGGGCGGTGGCCTCGTTGTCTCCGGTGATCATCACCAGGCGCTTGATGCCGGTGGCCCGCAGACCCTCCAGCACGTCCGCCGCCTCGGGACGCAGACGGTCCTTCAGCGCAATGACCCCGTGGGCAACGCCGTCCACGCCGACGTAGAGCAGGGACTTGCCCCCTTCCGCCACGAGAGACTCGATCACCTTGTTGTGCTTGGTGAAGCTGATGCCCTCGTGTTCTTCCAGGTAGTGGCGCGAGCCGATCCGGACCGACTGGCTGCCCGAGTTGGCGGCCAGACCGTGCCCGATCATGAAGGCCACCTCCTCGTGACCCATGTGGGCCAGTTTCCGGGCACGGGCCGCATCGACGATGGCGCAGGCCACCGGGTGATGCGAGTGCTCGGCGATGGAGGCAACCAGGGCCAGAAGATCCTGCTCGGTCTTGCAGGTTCCGGACAGACACACAACGTCCGTCACCTGAAGCTCGTTGTGCGTCAGGGTGCCGGTCTTGTCGAAGACGACGGTGTCGGCCTCGGCCAGCTTCTCCAGAGCCCGTCCGCCCTTTACCAGGGCGCCGCTGCGGGCGGCCCTCGCCATGGCGGACTTGATGGCCACGGATGTTCCCAGCTTGCTTGAGCAGGCGAAGTCGATCAGCAGCACGGACTCCATGCGCCGGTACGAGCGGGTGGCAAGGAAGACCGCCACGGCCAGCCCCAGGGTGATGGAGACGCGCTTGTCGGCGATCTCGCAGGCCTTCGACTGGGTGACACTTTCCTCGGCCAGCGCGTCCTGAAGGAAGCGCATGATGCGGGCCGTGGTTGTGGCATCCCCGACCCGGTGGGCGACAACGGAGATGTTGCCCTCCACCACCACCGAGCCGGACAGAACCGTATCCCCGGCTTCCTTGGGCTGGGGGATGCTCTCGCCGGTGACGGCGGACTGGTCGATGGTGGCAAGGCCCCGGACGATCTGGCCGTCCATGGGGATCCGCTCGCCGGCCTGGACGCGGACGATCATGCCTTCCTCGAGATCCTCGAAGGGGATCTCGCGGGAGGTGGCTCCGTCCGCCTCCTCGACCCAGACGGTTCCGGTCTGGGGTCGCAGAAGGTCGGCGATCAGGTCGTCACTGGCCCGGCGCGTCGAGCTCTCCACCGTCGAGGCCAGTTGCAGCAGCCACTGGGTCACGTTGGCGGTGAGGTATTCGCCGCGCACGGCGGACAGGCCGACGGCCAGCGCATCGAGAACCTCGGTGCGCACGCCCTCGGTGGCCAGGGTGGCCACCCCCTTGCGCAGCGTGTCCGAAATGTTGGCAAGGGTCAGAAGCATCACGGCCGGGCGTGGCAGGAACAGGGATCCTGCACACACGGCCGCGCCCATGATCAGGGGCGACAGGTCGCTGTCCCGTCCAAGGACAGCAGTGTCACGCACCCGGGGCAGGGTGGAGTTGTCCAGCTCCTCGACGGAGTCCTTCAGGTCCTCCAGCGAAAGCCGGCCCGGATCGTACTGCACGACAACCGACAGGGCGTCGGGGTTGATGCGAACGGAGGACACTCCGTTCAGCGACTCCAGGTAGCCGCGGATGTAGCGGTAGTCCAGTCTGGTGTCCCGAAGTGCGCGCATTCTAAAACGCGCGCGCCCCGGTGACGAGTGTACAAGACGGGTCATGAATGACTATCCCGGCAAAGTGTCAGCTTTTCGAGGGGGGCGTGCCCTCGTCT
>NZ_JACZHT010000012.1 GCF_014861485.1 Phaeovibrio sulfidiphilus
GGCCCACTCTGCCAGATCATAGAAGAGCCCGAGTCGCCACGCAACACAAAAAAGTGAATATCCGTTTTGAATCTTCTTGTTGCAGCGTTTTCTTTTGGTATTACCTCAAGCTTTCTGCCGAAAAGCCCGAGCCGGTCGCGTTCATCTGTTCGTTTTGAAAACCAGGGGTGCCGGCGTCTGGCCTTCGGATCTGCATACGTGTTTGGGGGCTTCGCAGGCGCCGTATTTTCGTGCGTGCCCTGTGCGGCCAATTGTGCGGCAGGTCAGGAAAAGGGGCGCTGTGAGGGATGTCGGGCCCTGTCGGCTGACAGGAACCTCCGGACCGGGCCGGAGCGGGCCAGGGCGGGACAGACACCGGATCAGGAGGCACATCCTGGGGCGCTTTCTTGGGGGCGCCTCGGGAATCGCAGACCCCGACCTGCGGGCCCGCCTCGTAAAGCTCTCGGAGGATGCCTCGGGGGCCACAGCCCCCGCCCGCAGATCCCGGCCCGCAGATCCGCGCCTGCGGGCCCCGTCCGTGATCCGGACACCCCTTCCGACCCTTCTCGACACCCTGACAGACCCCGGTCCGCGACCCGGGTTCTGCCTCGGTGATCCGTCAGGCGGCGGACGCGGGCGCGGGCGCGTTCTGGGCTCTCCAGAGATGGGCATACAGCCCGTCGAGGGCCAGAAGCTCGTCGTGACGCCCGCGCTCAATGATCCGCCCCTTGTCCAGAACAAGAATCTGGTCCGCGTTGCGGATTGTCCACAAGCGGTGGGCAATGGCGACAACCGTGCGCTCGGCACACAGGGCGTTCAGGGCCCGCTGGACCAGGGCCTCGTTTTCCAGGTCCAGACTGGAGGTGGCCTCGTCCAGGATCAGCACCGGCGCGTTTTTCAGCAGGGCCCGCGCGATGGCAAGACGCTGGCGCTCGCCTCCGGACAGCAGGACCGTGTCCGCGGACAGGAGCGTGTCGTAGCCCTCGGGCAGGGACACGATGCGGTCGTGGATGCAGGCGGCCCGGGCGGCGGCCTCCACCTCGTGCGGGGGCGCATCCGGTCGCCCGAAACGGATGTTGTCGCGCACGGACAGGTCAAACAGCGTGATGTCCTGAAGCACCATGCTGACGGTCTCGTTCAGCGTGCGCGCATCCATGTCCCGCAGGTCCACGCCTCCGATGGTGATGCGCCCGCCGTCCACGTCCCACAGGCGGGCCATCAGGGAGGCCAGCGTGCTCTTGCCCGCCCCCGACGGCCCCACAAGGGCGGTGACTGTGCCGGGCTGGATGTCGAAGGACACGCTGTCAATCGCGCGCTCCGGGCCAAAGGAAAAGGTGACGTCCTCGCCGCGCAGGGCAAAGGACGACGGATGCACGGGGCTCGCGGGTTCCGGGAGTGCGGGCTCAAGGAAGACGGCGCGGATCTGGCCCAGGATCGTGCGCGAGAACCGCAGCTCCGCCAGATAGAGCCCCAGCTCCACAAGGGCGTTGTTGAGCCGAAGCGCAATCAGAAAGGCGGCGATCAGGACCAGGACCGGTGTCCCGGACGGATCCCGCACGAGGGTGGCGAAACCGATCACGCCCACGGTGGCGAGGTTCAGCACCAGCCCCCAGGCGAGAAGCGCCGGGGCGGGCGCGGTCTCGGTCCGGATACAGGCCGAGCGAAGGGCGTCCAGGTCGGCGTGCACGCTTTTGATCCGCGAACCCTGGGGGTCGAAAAACCGGGCGTCCCGGGCCGCGCCCAGAGCCTCGACCACCCCGGCCACAGCGCCGTCCCGCACGCGGGAGACGTGGGCTCCAGCCCGGTCGAGCAGGCGGTAGCTCCAGGGAATGGCGGCCAGGGCCAGGGGCAGGAAAGCAAGGTTCACAAGCGCGAGTCTCCAGTCCAGCCAGACAAGAAGCCCGAACAGGGACACCGGCAGGGCCACGCCGGCAATCACCAGCCCCCAGACGTGGGTGATGATATCCTGATAAATCGCGAACCGGGCCGTCAGAAGATCGGCGAGCGCCCCGTCACGGCGGGAGAGTAGCGTTCCCGCGGGCAGGCGCGCGATGTGGTTGGCGAGATCAAGGCGCGCGTGGGCAACAGCGGTGTAGGTGGCCCGGAAATTCTCGTTCAGGGCGGCGGCCTTGAACAGGCTTCCGGCCACCAGGCCCGCGACACCCAGGGCAGCGACAAGGGCGATATCCCCCGGTTCCGGCAGCCCCCCGCCCGCCAGCGACCCAAGGGCCAGCGCCAGAAGGAACCAGGGCAGGGCGTCCACACACGCCCCCAGCGTGCCCAGAACGAGGCCGCGCCCGAAGCGGCTTTCGGGAGACGGGCTCAGGTCAAACCCCAGAAAGGACGTGATCATGCGCTGGCTTCCTTCCGCCGGGTGCCGGTCACAAGGGGAGATGGGGTGCCAAGGCTCCAGGCCGAGGCTTCCTGCTGCAAGGACCACAGGCGCCGGTAGGTTGGCGAGTCCTCCAGAAGGGTCGCATGCGGGCCGACGGCCTCGATCCGCCCGTCGCTCAGGACAACGACCTGGTCGGCCCGGTCCATGGCCTTCAGGCGGTGGGCGATGGCCAGCACGGTCCGACCGAGGGCAAGCCGGTCCATGGCCTCCTGGATCTCGCGCTCGGCGATGGGGTCCACGTGGGCCGTGGCCTCGTCCAGGATCAGGACCGGCGCATTCTTGAGGAAGGCCCGGGCCAGCGCGATCCGCTGCTTCTCGCCCCCGGACAGGCGGGTGCCACGATCACCGACCCGGGTCTCCAGACCCTCCGGCATGGCGCGGATCATGGGCCCGGCTCCGGCGGCCTCCAGGGCCTCGCGGATCTCGTCGTCGGTTGCGTTCGGGCGGGCAAGGCGCAGGTTGTCGCGCACGCTGGCGTGAAACAGAACCGGATCCTGGAACACGATGGACACCCGCGCGGCCAGCTCCTGCGGTGTCAGGCTCCGGATGTCGAGGCCGCCGATGGTGATCGCGCCCTGGGACACATCGTCCAGGCGGGCCAGAAGGCGCGCAAGGGTGGTTTTGCCGGCGCCGGACGGGCCCGTCACCAGCGTCAGGCTGTTTTCCGGCAGGCACAGGGTCACGTCCGAAAGCAGCCCGGCCCCGGTGCCGTCGGCGGTTGGTACGGTGTAGCCCACGGCCTCGAACCGGACCTCGCCGGTTGGGACAGCGGTTGGGGTGCCGGTTGGGACAGCGGCCGGGGCGTCGGGCCGAACGCACGCCCCGGCGGGTGCTGCATGGGGCATCGGCGGCAGGGCCAGAAAGGCCCGGATCCGCTCGCCGGATGCCTGGATGTTTCGCAGGCTGTGCAGGGCAAACACCACCCGCGAGAGCGGGGCCATCACCCCGGCCCCGAGCGCCAGGAAGAACAGCAGCGTCTCCAGGGTCAGCGAGCCCTCCCGATAGAAATACAGTCCCGCGGGCAGGATAACCGCGAGGGGATAGCTCAGGGTCATTCCGAAAACCGAGTACGGTAGGGCCGAGCGCCGGGTGATCGAGACGGCCAGATCCCGCACGGCGTGGATCCCCTGGCGCACCGAGTCCAGGGAGCCCGCCTGACGGTTGAAGGCCCGCAGCGTGACGACGCCGCGCACATAGGACAGCAGGGTCCGGGCCGCGCGGGCGTCCGCTTCGGTCCAGGCCCGGAAGGCCTCGGCCGCGCCCGCTCCAAGCCGGACCTGGGCCCAGACCATGAGAGGCAGGAGCCCCAGGGACACCAGGGCCATTCTCCAGTCCATGGCGAACAGCAGGCCCGCGCTGGCCAGGGGCAGGAACAGGCCACCGGCAAGATCGGGAAGGGTGTGGGCCAGAAATCCATTCAGGCGCCCCACATCCTCCATGATCGTCCGCTTGAAGTCGCCGGTTTTACCCTCCAGCCGGACCGGAGCCAGGCAGGCGATGTGATCAACCATCTGGTGGCGCAGGCGGCACTCGCCCCGGAAGGCGGCCACATGGCCCAGAATGGTCACCGCGCCCTGGCAGGCAAACCGCAGCCCCACAAGACCCGGCAGGAGCAGGCACAGGGAAAGAACCGGCGTGTTCTCCCAGCCCAGCGCGAGCGCCGTGGTGCCCAGAAGCCAGATGACCCAGAACGGCGCCAGTTCGAGAAGGGCGGCCACGCAGGCCAGCAGAAGCGCGCCCGCGACCATCCACAGATCGGGCGCAAGGGCGCTCTGGTAGACGGACAGCGGCGAGCGCCTCGCGGAGGGGTCGACAGGGTTCATTCTGCGAGATCCTGTTTTTCAGACAGAAAGAAAGACAGACAGGCGGGCGGGCGGACAGACAGACGGGCGGGTCTGCACCTCGCCGGTGTGCGCGCAGGGCCGGATCCCTGATGCCCGGACCCCGGTGTTCGGCCCCGGTGTTGGTCAGGCACCGGATGCCGGTTTTCCCCGGGGGGGGCGTTGCGGTGCCCGGGCTCGAGACCGGCCGGGGTTCCGAACCGGGTGACCCCGGGACTGGGGGCTGGGTTCCCTCGGGCGACACAGCCGCCGCCCCCCAGGCCACTCTCGGGCAACGCTCTTTTGTCACCTACTGACATTGATTATTGTTGTCAATCGCAAAGAACGGCGCTAAGAGAATGCGCCCGAGGGTTGGGGAGGGAAGCCGGTCGCGCGCCGCGGCCTGTGACCCCGGCCGGGGGGCGGGGCGCTGCCCCGCCCGGCCCGGCTCCTGCCCGTCTGCCCCGGGCAGGGCGCCGGGTTTCCGGGCGTGCGCGCGTCCTGCTCCCTTTCGGTTTTCCGGGAGGGCGAGGGGCATCGGGAAGACTGTGGCACAAGCAAAAAAACGTGTCTTTGAAGGACATGGCTGTGTCGCGGCAGAAAAAAACAACAAGGGAAACTGATCCGCCCCGATCACGGAATGCGTGGGCAGCTCTCGGTTCCAGCGGGCCGGACGAGCCCGGCAGGCGAGAGTTTCGGAGTGCGGAGATCCGGGTTTTAGGAGGGACTACCCTATGTCGTCAATGAGAATGCGTATTATTAGCGGAGTCGCGGTCACCGCGCTGTCGCTCCCGGCTCTCGAGGCTTCGGCCCGGTCGCCCCAGGACGCGCCCGCGCCTGGGAACGCGGTGGTTTCGGAGGCGGAGGCGGAGGCAGGCCCTGTCCAGTTTGCGCCGGTCTATGTGACCGCTCAGAAACGGCTGGAGAGGGCGCTCGACATTCCCATGAGCGTCGAGGTCTACAGCGGCGCCGAGCTCGAGCGCCGTCACCTGATGACCACCCGCGATGTCCTGTCCACCACCCCCAACGTCATGATGGGCGGGGGCGTGACCGGCGCGGCCTTCACGCCCTACGTGGCCATCCGGGGCGTGGGGTCGTCCGAGTACGATTCCGACCCGTCGGTGGGTCTCTTCCTGGACGGCGTGCCCCTGACGGAAAGCCAGTCCTACACCTCGAGCCTTCTGGACATGGACCGCGTCGAAATCCTGCGCGGGCCCCAGGGAACCCTGTACGGGCGCAACACGCTGGGCGGCTCCGTCAACCTGATCACCAACGTTCCCGACCCCACGGCCCGGGCGGGGAAAATCGAGGTGAGCGGCGGCAACCACGGCCAGTTCCGAACCGAGGTGATGGCCAACGTTCCCGTTGTGCAAAACCGCTCGGCGGTGCGCGGGGCCTTCGCGTTTGACCGCTCGTCCGGCTACACGAACAACTTTGCGCCCGGAGAGAAGGACGCGAACGCCTGGGAGAACTATCACGGACGCCTGGGCTTCCTCTCGGCCCTGGGGGATGCGACCACCGCCAGCGTCTCGTTCGAGGTGCAAAAGCAGAACCTGAACGACGGGGCGAACACCCCCCTGGCGGCGTTCCGGCGCGGTCAGAACTCCGTCAACACCCCCAATGCGTTCGCGGGCGACCTGCGCTCCCTGTCCGGGCGGATCCAGGTGGATCACGAGTTCCAGAACGGCCTGACCCTGACCAGCCTGACCGGCGTGCGAAACCAGGTCACCGAGTACAGCGGGCGCAAGGCGCCCCCGGGGTATTTTGCCAACATGACGCTGTTCGGCGCCATGATGGGGATCCAGGACTACGACCCCCGGTCCCGGACCCGCTACGAGGGTGACTTCACCCAGGTGTCCCAGGAGCTCCGCCTGGCGTCGGCGCAGGGCGAGCGCCTTCAGTACGTCGTCGGCCTGTACGGAGACTGGAGCAACGCCCGGCGCGTGAACTCTGCCGGCGACACCTGGGGTGGATCCGTCGGCTGGGCCCATCCGGAGTTTGGCCCCATGCCCGCCCTGTTCCCGGGATCCACGGGCGCGAACGTGTCGCTGACCGGGGAAACCGACGCCTGGTCCGTGGCCACCTTTGCCGATGGCTCCTACCGGGTGAGCGACACCTGGGATGTGTTTGGCGGCCTGCGCGTCGGGTACGACGTCAAGGACTACGACTTCCGCATGGGCAGCGACCTGCCGGCCTATGTGGCCCTGATGCTTCCCAACGCGGCCGGTGACCTGCCGATCAGCGCCTTCAGCAACCGCATGGGAACGGTCTACGTCACTCCGAAAGCGGGCCTGCGCTATAATTTCAACGCGGACAACAACGCCTATTTCAGCGTGGCGCGGGGCTACAAGTCCGGCGGCTTCAACAACTCGCTGATCTACTCCATGGACGAGAGCCGCTACGGCGACGAGTCCCTGATCAACTACGAGCTGGGCATGAAGAACGCCCTGTTCGACGGTCGCCTGGTCGTGGAAAGCGCGCTGTTCTTCATCGACTGGCGGGACCAGCAGGTGCTTTGCTACGATTCCGCCACCAACGCCACGCCCATCATGAATGCGAAGCGCAGCCGCTCGTATGGCTTTGACATCAGCGCGCGCGCGGATCTGGGATACGGCTTCTCGCTTGGGGGAGGCGCGGGCTTCGCGGACGCCACCTACCGTGACTTCAAGAACGCGCCGCGGACCGGAGCGCCCGGGACGGTCAACGCCAGCGGCAAGCAGCAGCAGTACCACTCCCGCTTCACCAGCAGTGTCCAGCTTGGCTACGAGCAGGAGGTGGGCTTTGACGATCTGCGGGCCTTTGCCACGGTGGGCTACCGGTATCGCTCCAAGTTCTACTTTGATCCGGCGAACACGGTGTCCCAGGGCGGCTACGGCATGGTTGACGCCAGCATCGGGGTCGAGAACGACCGTTACGGCCTCTCCCTGTGGGGGCGCAACCTGAGCAACAAGCGGGTGCTCTCGTCGGCGACCCACTACAACGGCGACGGCGTTCTGGTGACCCAGGGCGAGCCGCTGATGTTCGGCGCCACCGCGTTTCTGAAGTTCTAGACCTTGGTTTCGGTTGTGCGGACCGTCGCTGCGCTGCTTCTGGCTCTTGGGGCCGGCGGGTGCGACGGTTCGCCTTCCGACGTGATCTACGGTTACGTCGAAGGCGACTATTTGCGGATCTCCCTGCCCGAGAGCGGAATTGTGACCACGCGCTCCGTGGAGCGCGGGGACCAGGTGCGCGCGGGCGAGTTGCTGTACACCCTCGACCGGGACAGCGAGGACGCCGCCGTGGAGCGGGCCCGCGCCCGGCTTGACGAGGCCAGGGCCAATTACGAGAACCTTGCGTCGGCCCAGCGGGACACGGAAATCCGGGCCCTGGAGGCCGAGCTGGCCCAGGCGCAGGCGGACCGGAAATACGCCGAGCTGCACCGGGGGCGGCGCACGGCCCTGGTGTCCAGCGGATCCATTTCCCAGGCGGAGATGGACCAGGCCGAGAGCGCGTTCGAGGCGGCCCGGGCCCGGGTGGACATGGTGAGCGCCCGCCTCGAGAGGGCACGCGAGGGGTACGGGCGGGATGCGGAAATCCAGGCGGCCCGCGCCGGCATCCGGGCGGCCGAGGCCGAGCTTGAGCAGGCCTCCAGCCGGCAGGCGAAGCGCTTCGCCCGCGCTCCGCTTGACGGACGCATTGAGGACGTCCTGTTCCGGGAGGGCGAGACCGTTCAGGCCGGGCAGCCCGTGGTGTCCCTGCTGCCGCCCGACAATGTGTTCGTGCGGTTTTTCGCCAGTCCCAAGCAGGTCTCCCGCCTGTCGCCGGGGGCGGATGTCCGGCTTGCGTGCGAGGGCTGCCCCGACGGTCTGGAGGCCCGGGTCAGCTACGTGGCACGGGAGGCCTCGTTCACGCCGCCGACCCTGTATTCGCGAAACCGCAGCGAGAAGCTGGTGTTCCTGGTGGAGGCGCGCCCGCACGCCCACCGGGATGCCCTTCGCCCGGGCCAGCCCGTCCGGGTGACGCTGCCGGACCCCCCGATCCGGAACGCCGCGCCATGACCGCCGCCATCCGTGTGCGAGACCTCTCGAAACGGTTCGGGGCCCGCCTTGCGGTGGACGCCCTGTCCCTGGACGTTCCCCGGGGGCGGATCATGGGGTTTCTGGGGCCCAACGGGTCCGGCAAGACCACGACGCTGCGCATGCTCTGCGGTCTCTTGACCCCCGACGGCGGCGGCGGATCGTGCCTTGGCTATGACCTTCGGACCCAGGCAGCCCGGATCAAGCGTCACATCGGCTACATGACCCAGAAGTTTTCCCTGTACGAGGATCTGACCATTCAGGAAAACCTCGAGTTCATCGCCCGCGTCCATGGTCTTGGCGGCGTGCGCATGCTGGTGTCCGAGACCCTGGCGCGCCTGGGGCTCCAGGACCGGCGCCGCCAGCTGGCGGGACAGCTGTCCGGAGGCTGGAAGCAGCGCCTTGCCCTGGCGGCGTGCACGCTGCACCGGCCGCAGGTGCTTCTTCTCGACGAGCCGACTGCCGGCGTGGACCCGGCCGCGCGGCGGGACTTCTGGGACGAGATCCACGCCCTGGCCGCGGAGGGCATGACCGTTCTGGTGTCCACCCACTACATGGACGAGGCCGAGCGCTGCCATGTCCTCGCCTACATCGCCTATGGAAAGCTTCTGGCCGCCGGGAGCGCGCAGGAAATCATCGACCGGGCCGGGCTGACCCTGTACAGCGTCCACGCCGCCGATCCGGCGGACGGCGGGGCCCTGGGCGCCCTGGCCGCGCAGTTGCGGGGGTGTCCCGGCGTGGACGTGATCGCGCCCTTTGGCAACGCGCTTCACGTGGGCGGGGTGGACGCCCGGGCGCTGGACGGGGCCCTGTCCCCTGTGTTCGACGACGCACGGTTCCGGTGGGCGGCCTCGTCGGCCTCTTTGGAGGACGCATTTATTCACCTGATGGCCCGGGCCCGGGCCGCCGGAACCGCTGCGGGAGCCCCGTCGTGAGCATTCTGGCCTCCCTGCACCGCTGGTATGCGCTGATCATCAAGGAACTGATCCAGATGCGCCGCGACCGCATGACCTTTTCCATGATGCTGTCGGTGCCCCTGATGCAGCTTGCCCTGTTCGGGTTCGCGGTCAATTCCGATCCCAAGAACCTGCCCGCCGCCGTGATCGATGCGGACCGGGGGCCCTTCGGGCGGGCGTTCACCAGCGCTCTCGAGGTGTCGGGGTATTTCGACATCGTGGCGCGCGACAGCAATGAACGCGAGGCCGGGGCGCTGATGGCGTCCGGCGCGGTCCAGTTTGTCATCACCATTCCCGAGGGGTTCTCCCGTGATGTGATGCGCGGGGACCGGCCCGCACTGCTGGTGGAGGCCGACGCCACCGATCCCGCCGCCACCTCCAATGCGCTGGGGAACCTCGGGCTTCTGGCGGCAACGGCCCTGGACCGGGATCTGTCCGGTCCTCTCGCCTCCCTTCGCCAGGGGCCGCCTCCCTTTGAGCTGGTCGTGCACAAGCGCTATAATGAGGAGGGCAACACCCAGTTCAACGTGGTGCCGGGCCTGATTGGCGTGGTGCTGAGCTCCACCATGGTGGTCATGACGGCCATGGCCATGACGAGGGAGCGCGAGCGCGGCACGCTGGAGAACATTCTGGTCACGCCCATCCGGCCGTTCGAGATGATGATGGGCAAGATCTCGCCCTACATTCTGATCGGCCTGGTGCAGACGGTGATCATCCTTCTGGCCTCCGCGTTTTTGTTTGATGTCCCCTTCCAGGGCAATCTGGCGCTTCTGTTCGCCTGCTGCATGCTGTTTATCTGCGCCAATCTGGCCATCGGCTTTATTTTCTCCACCATCGCCCGGACCCAGTTGCAGGCCATGCAGATGGCCTCGACGTTCCTTCTGCCCTCGATCCTGCTTTCGGGCTTCATGTTTCCGTTCCGGGGGATGCCGGGCTGGGCCCAGGCCCTGGGCGAGGCCCTGCCCCTGACCCACTTCCTTCGCATTGTGCGCGGGATCATTCTGAAGGGAAGCACGCTCGCCGACGTGGCCTTTGATGTGGGGATGCTGGTGGCCATTCTTTTGGCAATCGGTTTCCTCTCGCTGCGCCTGTATCGCCGCACCCTGGACTAGACGGCACGCTCATGGGGGATGACCCGGATGCGCGAAGGCAAAGGCAAACCTGAACCCGAACGCCCAACTCCCCCGGTGCCCGCAGGGCCCCGGGGCGGGGTTCCTCTCGCGGCGCGTCGAAGCCCTCCGGACCGGCAGGAGGGAGGGGATCGTTGCCACTGCCGTGCGGGAGAGCCCGTCTTCCCGGCTGGACAGCGGGCCCTCCCGGCCTGAAGGCGGTCCCGGGGAACCTGGCGGTCATGGCGGGTGGGGCAGGCTCAGCGGTCTCCGGTGTCCGGACGGTTGGCCAGGTCCAGAAGCACATCCGCATGACACGGGCCGTCCAGGGGGCAGTAGCACGAGAGGTGCTTGCCCCGCAGGCGCCCGAGCGCCTCCAGGGCGGTCTCGCGACAGCGGTCCGCGTCCGGGCCGGCCCAGAGCGTTTCGTGCCCCGGCTCTTTCAGAAGCCAGGTCCGGTAGTGCTCCACCAGCCGGGCCCGCAGCGCCGGTGTCAGCGGTCCCGGCGCGGGGACCGATCCGACACCGGTCAGGAACGGGTTCCCCCAGGGCGTGCCCCGTCCCACATAGACGATGTCCCGGACTGTGCAGCCCAGGCGCTCGGCCTCGGTCTCGAGGCTCCACCCCTTTGTGCGGCGGCGCTGGATACGTTCGGGGGTCCTGGCGGTCATGATTTTATCCTTGTTTTTGAATGGGGCGTGGTGGGGCCGGGTGACCGGGTCCGCTTCCCGGTACAGAGTCCTGTAAGCGCCCGTACCGGCTGCGGAAAGAGTCTCTCGTTTCTTGTCCCTTGAGGTAATACCAAAAGAAAATGCTGCAACAAGAAGATTCAAAACGGATATTCACTTTTTTGTGTTGCGTGGCGACTCGGGCTCTTCTATGATCTGGCAAAGTGGGCG
>NZ_JACZHT010000013.1 GCF_014861485.1 Phaeovibrio sulfidiphilus
AATCTCGCCGCCCGTGAACGTAAACGTGCCGCCCTTGATCTCCATGCCGGCCACGACCACGCCACCGGCATTGATGTCGACGGTTCCCGTATGCTCCGGAATGAACTCCACCGCGTCGCCCGGGAGGAACACGGTCAGGGTTGTCCCGTCCGGCAGCCGCCACTTGTCTGCGATGGTCGTGTTCCACGTGTTGCTGTCCCCGACCCAGGTCAATTTGCGGTTGGGCAGCTGTTTGACTATGAGCTTCTGGACCTTCTTGTCGGCGCTCAGTTCCCCGACCAGAGCGCCCTCCAGGCTGGAGCCCACAATCGTCTCGCCACGGTACTTCAGCGTGACCCGGTCTGTGAGGTCCACGCCCGCATCCAGAAGCCAGTACTCGGCGCCCACCACGTTTTTGAAGGACCGGACGTCCAGGTTGACGGTTTCCCCCGACGCGGTCGGCAGGACCACGTTTTCAGCCCGCAAGGTGAGAACGGCGGTTTTCTGCCGGGCCGAGTCCAGATCAAAGGTCAGGGTGGAGCCAGCGGCCAGGGTGATGGTCCCGCCCGTCCCTGTATCGGGGTTGAGGCCACCGTTCCCGGCCAGAATTTTGTGGCTGTCGCCTTCCAGGCGCAGGGTGGCGGGGGCCTCCAGGGCAAAGGCGGACTTCAGGCCCCGGAGATCGACGGTCGTGCCGCCGGCCGCTCCGGACGCGAAGGCAAGGGTTCCGTTCTTGACCTGGAAGTCTGTCCGGCTGTCCGCGTTGTCATCCGCGGTGAAGACGCTCTCGCCCCCAAGCCACCAGGTGCCGGTGCTGTCCTTGGTTACGGTGATGGAGCGTCCGCTGTAGACCTCGCCGCCCATGGGATCGGACTTCATGTCCACCGTACCCGCACCGCCAACCTTCAGGACAGAATCAATGTTCACGCCGCTCGACACCCCGCTTATGAGATGAATCGAGCTTGCCTTGCCCCCGGCTGTATTCCCGCTGAAAAGAATGGTCTTGCCCGCCGCCGGCTCCAGGGCAATCGTACCCCCCAGGCTGTAAATGGCACCGCCTGCGGCGGACGCCAGGTTCCCCAGGAATTTTGTCTCGCCCGAAAGGGTGATGTCGCTGAGCTGATTGTAAATCGCACCACCTTCGCCTGAGCCTGATGTGCTTTCGGCCTTGTTCCCCTGGAACGTCACATCCGAGGCAAAGGTCAAAATACCGAAGTTGACGATCGCCCCACCCAGAGCATCGCCCGTATCGCTTTTGGCCGTGTTGTCACGGAACGTCGCACTGCCGTTGAATGCCATGACACTACTGGACCCGAGGTTGGTCAGGGCACCGCCGTAGGCATGTCCGTCTGTGCCCGTGCTCTGAGAGAGGTTTCCAGCAAAGGTGGCGGCACGCGCGAAGGTTATGGCGCTTTGGTTTGCAATAGCCCCACCATAGGTGACGGCTGTGTTGCCAGTAGCGAGGGCCTTGTTCTCGGTAAAGAAGGCGTCTTCGGAAAAGGTGAACGTGTTGCCGTAGTTGACAATCGCGCCACCGGAGATCCTCCGGTTGACATTTACGCTCCGGGCCGTGTTTTTCGAGAACGTCGCAGTGCCCTCAAAAGTAAGGCTCCCGGACGTATCTGCAAGAATAGCGCCGCCCGAGACGTTTCCTGTGGTATCCAAGCCGTCTGCCAGGTTTTCACTGAATGTGACCTCTTTTTTGAAGGTCGTCGCACCAAGCGAGTTATACAGAGCACCACCCCACGCATATCCACCGTTTCCCGCAACCCGGGCCGTGTTCTTCGAGAATGTTGCCTTGTCGTGAAATATCAGCGTATTGGCACTGTTGTAAATCGCACCACCAAAGGTCCGTATTGAATTGCCCCGTGCGGACGCGGTGTTCCCCTCAAAGAAGGCCTCGCTCATGAAATTCATATGCTGGGAGTTGCTGATCGCACCTCCGCCAGCAATGGTATCGTCGCCCCTGCTGTCGGCCACGTTCCCTACAAAAGACGCAAACTTCTCAAAGGTCATGGTCCCCATACTGTTGACCGCTCCCCCTGTGGAGCCACCCCTTAAAGCTGTGCTGTAGGCGGTGTTCCCCTCGAACCGGACGACATCCTTAAACGTAAACGGCAGATAGATATAATTCTGAACCGCCCCCCCCCACGCAGTGCCATCAATACCGCTGGCGGTGATCTTATTGTCCTTGAAGAGGGCCGGGCCGGCGACAATCACCTCACCCTTGTCACTTCGTAGGGCCGCCCCGGCCACTTTGACCCCGGCACCATCGCTGCTCGCAGAGTTTCCGATGAAGTCAAAGGCACCGGAGAGGGTCAGCGTTCCCAAATTGCGAATGGCGGCCCCGGAGACGTTCCCTGAGCCCGTGACGGTATTGCCCGTGATGGTCAGTTTTTTGCCACCAGCAACAGAAAGCGTCGCGGCAACACCCTCGCCCACGACCATGAGCTGATCCGTAGTGCCGGACGTTGCTTCGGGCGTCGTATCCTCGGAAAAGGTGACGCTTCCGCCCGTTCCTTCAAACGTCAGGTCGGACAGCTTTTTGCTGAAGCCCGCCGCGACAAGGTCATCCCAGGCCACCACGCCCGTGACAGTGCAGGTGCCGCTTCCTCCCGAGGGGCAGTCAAAGCCCGCTGCCGAGGCCTGCCCGGCCCCCGTCGCCGTCAGCGCCAGAGCCAGAGCCACGCAGGGCAGCGCCAGACCGTGGCGACGGGTGGAACCGCAGTGAGGGAGCGATGTGGGGAAACCGCGCAACACGGACATGGATCAAGCCTCCTGAATCTGTGGACCTCAAAAAGGCACCGAAAACCATAGACTCAGGAAAAAACTGGACTCAAGGGCAACTAATGATTTACGCACCGAAACCAATGAAAATATATTTCGAGTTGCAAGCAAACAACCATAAAATTAATGTTGTTTCATGACTCCGGGTAGAAAAAAGAAAACAAAACTATTTACTGTTTAACGTTTTTCTTATGTTGTTTCCACTAGACAAAATACAAGAATTAAGCGCCGAATGCAGGAGCCGAGACCCAGAGCCACAGATGCGTCCGGGCCTGAAATCGGCAGCGCGAGCGATGGGAGACTGCCCCACGCCCTGCCCTGCGCAGGTACCGGACCGCCCCGCCCGGGGTAACCGGAACGCCGGAGCGAACCGCCCCCCTCAGAAGGGCTGCAGAGCCCGCAGTGCCCCCGGACCCGTGCGCGGTGTTCCGGAAAGGGCGGACAGCATTTGTTTCCGCCCAGCTCCGGATGCGGGGGAGGACACCGGCGCCACGTTGCGCCGCCGCCTTCCGGATCCTGTCCGGTGACAGGTCTGTCGGGCCGTGGGAATGAATGGAAGAGCGGAGCCCCCAACACAAACGCCCCGCCTTGTGGGGCGGGGCGTTTGCTGGTGTGGTTCGGGGGCGCCTTGCCAGCGCCGTCGGGTCCGGGGTCACGGCTGCGGGCCGGTGGCGTCACCAGCGCCAGATCACGCTGGCCCGTCCTCCGTGGGAGAGGGTGTGGGCCCCGTAGGCACCGTCGTAGATCACGTTCAGGGTCCAGTCCTCGCCCAGGATGACCGAGGCCCCCGCGGCCAGCACGGCCGTGTCCCGGTCCGCGGGCGTTCCCCGCACGGAGAAATCGTCGGAGCCCGACACGAAGACCTGGCGGCTGGTGGTGTTGATGTCGCCGTACACGTGCTCCCAGCCCAGATCCAGCCTCAGCACCACCTGCTCATGAATGCGGGCGTCCAGGCGCAGTCCCACGGTGGACGTCCCCGTCTGGGTGACCCAGGACCGGCTGTGAAGGGCGGCCGGGCCCCCGCTTTCGGTGAAGTCCTCGGTGCAGGCCCGGTTCCAGGCGGCCGCGACAAAGGGCTCGACCGTCAGGCCCTCTGCGGTCGGAGCCCGCCAGGCGGCCTCGGCCATGACCTGGAAGACGTTGGCGCCGTAGCTCGCCTTCAGGCGCTCCGCCTGTGCGGTGCGGCGGCTGTCGATGCCATAGCGGGTGTAGATGCCCGCCAGCGTGGTGCGCAGGGTTCCCGCGCCCACATCCCAGACCTTGCCGCCATAGACCCCGCCGGAGACCGAGTGGGCGTCGGCCCGGAACAGGCGGTCCGGCACCCGGAAGTCCCGGTAGCCGTATCGGACCAGGCCGCCGGCGAACCAGCCGTCGTCGAGGCTCAGGGTGGCGCCGGCCATGATGCCCGGGCCGCTGGCAGTGGAGCGCGCCGCGTTGCCGTCCCCGTCCCAGACTTCCCGGGCGCCGGAGACCTGGGCCCAGAGGCGGTGGTTCCTGCGCACGCCGTCGGAGGGATCCAGGGTCACCGGACCGATGCCCGCCACCTGGAGCGTCTCCTCCCCGGGGATGCCGTCCCCGTCGGGAGCCAGCCGGGACAGGGTGCCCAGAAGGGTCCGGCCGATCTCGGGCGAGCCCTGGCGGATCATGTGCCCCACGTTGGCGTGGCCATCACCGGAGAAGAGGTCCAGCTGTCGCAGCCCCTCACTCTCCGTGGTGTTGATCATGGTGTCCTGGACGGGCCCGGGCTCCATGGTGTCGATGGCCTCTGCCGTGGCGATCTCGTTCGGGGTCATGCCCATAAGGCGGGCCGGACCGGGACCGGGGCTCCTGTAGGTGGCCCGCACCCCGATGGCGGATGCCAGCGCGCTGCCGTCAACCGGCGTGCCGCTTGCATCCAGACGCACCTGCTCCAGCGCCAGGAACGGGAGGTCGGCGGCCCTGTCCAGGGTCGAGAACGTGCCCGCGATCGTCTGGCCCGCCTCCCGGACCACCACGACCGTGTAGATCTTTTCGGCCGCCCAGCCGCTTCCGCCGCCGCTCACCACCTTCAGGGTGGAGCCGTCCGGGATCTCCGCAGAGCCGGTCCGGATCTCGAGACAGTCGCTGCCCTCGGGGGTAACCCGGACCCGGAGCGTGAAGCTCTGGCCGCCCGGATCGAAATCGTTGACGGAGAGGGTGCCCGTCTTGTCCGGATCACCCGGCGCCAGGGTGGTGTCAGGCCCGCCCAGCTTCAGGCCTCCGCCCCAGGTGAAGGCTCCGCCCAGGGTGCCCCCGTTCAGGGTGAGGGGCCCTGTGGCCCCCATCTGTTTGCCGGAGAGGATAACGGTGCCGGTGCCCTCCTTGAGCACAGCGCCCTTGCCGGACAGGGTGTCGGTGTAGTGGAGCGTCCGCTCCGCTCCCAGGTCAAAGACGAAGGTTCCGGCGTTGGCGATATCGCCCCCGAGGGACTGTCCCCGCACGGTCATGCGTGCGCCGTCGGCAATGTCATAGCCGTTGGCAAAGTCCAGGTTCACGGTGTCCTCGAAGGTCGCGCTGGCACCTCCGGCAATCACCAGTTTTCCGGTCCGCTCGCCGTCCCGGAGCGAGGTTTCCCCGTCGGAGGCCGAGACGATCTCTCCGCCCGTGAAGGTATGGGCCCCTCCGGTGACCTCCATGCCCGCCACCACGACACCGCCGTCGTTGATGCTGACGGTGCCCTGGTTGGCCGCTGTGAACACCACCGCATCGCCGGGAGCGAACAAGGTGAGCTTGCCGTCTGTCTGCCTCCACTTGTCCGGGGTGGAGATGTTCCAGGTATCGCCGCTGCTGCCGACCCACGTTATCGTGTCGTTCTTTACAGCCCGGGCCACCTTCAGCACCTGGATCGTGTTGCCCTTTTCGAGCCGGCTCTCCAGGGCGGCTCCCACCCGGGTGTTCGCCAGGGCCTCGCCCCGGTAGGTCAGGGTGGTTTTGTCCGTCAGGTCCGTTCCCGCATCCAGCAGGGTGTACTCGGTATCCACCACATTTCGGAACGTGCGGATGTCGAGGGTAACCGCGTCCCCGGATTCCGACAGGCCCACGCGTTCAGCCCGCAAGGTGAGAACCGTCTCGCCGGACGGCACGCCGAGAAGGTCAAAGGTGATTTTCGAGCGGCCGCTCAGAGTGATGGCGCCACCCGTTTCGTGGGCAGGGGACTGGCCCCCGCTTCCAGCCAGAATGGTGTGGCCGCCGCCCTCCAGATGCAGCACGGCGGTGTCACCGAGGGCAAAGCGGGACAGCGCGCCCTGGAGGGTGATTTGGGTTCCCGCAGCCAGAGCCAGCGTGCCACTGTTCACCTCGAACAGGGTCAGGCTGGTGGCGTTGTCATCGGCGGTGAACAGGTTCTCGCCCCCAAGCCACCAGGTACTGGCACTCTCCTTGACAAGGATGACAGCCCCACCACCAACCGCGCTGCCTCCCATGGGGTCGGTGCGCATGTCCACCGTGCCCGTCCCGGACACACCGACCCTAAGAACGGTCGCGTTCGTATCGGCCAGCAAATAGATCGAGTTCGGACGGTCCCCCGCCCTGTTCCCGCTGAAAAGAATGGTCTTGCCCGCGTCGGGGTCCAGAATGATTGTGCCCCCGGTGCCGCTGAAGATCGCTCCGCCACGAGCTGTGCCGGACGTGCTTGTTGCCGAGTTCCCTGTGAAGGAGGCCTCTCCGGCTACGACCACTGTGCCCGAGGAGTTTTCAATCGCGCCACCCCGGGCCTCGCCCGAGCCGCTTGCCGCCGCATTTCCAGTGAAGGCGCTCTTTCCGGAAAGGCTGACAGTGCCCGAGGAGTTTTCAATCGCACCGCCCCGGACCTCGTCTGAATCGCTAAAGGCCGTGTTCCCGGTGAAGGTGGCTCCCTTCTGGAAGGTCACCGTACCCGTATTGTAGAGGGCGCCACCACCGGCGGTACTTGCATTGCCGGAGCCTATGACCGCAACTTTGTTCCCGTCAAAACTGGTGGAGCCCTTCAGTGTTAACGTGCCTTCCTGGTTGAAAATCGCCCCACCCTGGGCCCGGCCGGAAACGCTTGTGGCTGTGTTCCCGGTGAAGGTCGCGCTCTCGGACATCTCCAGCGGACCGTGCCAGTTGAAAATTGCACCACCCCGAGCCCAGTAGGTCTCGCTTTGAGCCGAGTTCCCGTCGAAGAGAACGTCGCCGGAGAAGGTCATGGTGCTCGATGAGGCAAAAATCGCGCCACCCCAGGCCCAGTTTGTCCTGCTTTGCACCGAATTTCTTATGAAATTGGTGTTGCCTGAGAAATTGATTGTATTCGCGTTGTAGTAGGCAACAACCGCCCCCCCAAAGTCCAGGTTTGCCTCGGTTCTGGTCGTATTTCCCTGGAACGTCAGAGTCTTGCCACTCGCCACGGAAAGAGTGGCCGTACCACCGTAGACGACCAGACGCTGGTCAGCCGTGCCCGGGGTTGCCTCGAGGATCGTGCTGTCGGAAAAGGTCAGCGCTCCAGCGTATGCGTAAAACCTCAGATCGGACAGCTTGCCGCTGAAATTCGGGTTCTCAACCAGATCGCCCCAGGCCACCTCACCCGTTACGGTACATTTCCCGTTGCCGTTCAGGCATTCGTAGCTCTGTGCCAACGCAGGCCCGGCCCCCGTGGCGATCAGTGCCAGCACAAGAGCCGCACCTGAAAGCGCCAGGCCGTGAGGTCGCGCTCCCCCCAAAGGAGAGGCGAGACTGTGGTTCCTGACATGAGTCCACATGGCCGCTTCCGTTACTCTTTTGCAAAACTCAACAAGATCATTGTCTTAAATGATCTTTTGAAAATCAATAAAAACAGGGGGATCGGGTGACCAAACTACGAAATATCGTTTGAAAAAATCGTTAATTTGGAAAGAAAAAACAGGGAAATGCAACCCAAACGAAGCAATCAGTTGGTGTTATCTGTGTACCCTGCGTTTAATCTCACGGAAATACAGGGGATTCCGATATGCATTAGTTGCAACTTAAGGGCGATGAAAATCTGTGCCCCCGGTTTGCGGCGGGCCGGCCGGAGCGTGCTCCCGGTGCAGGCCATTGTCCCTCGGATGCTCCTCAGGTTCCCCTCTTCCGGCTCTCGGACGGGCGCTCCCGCCCCGGCGCTGCCCCGAGTCTCCATCCGCGCGGCCTCGGCGGCTGCGGGTTCCGGCCCGTCCGCAGGACGCGAGACGGACTGCGCGCACCGGGTTCCGTGCCACTGGCAAGGGGTCCAGACGGGTGTGTGGCTTTGAACGTCCGGGTACCAGAGGCCGCCCGCTTTTGATGTCTCATTCCCTCTGACGCGAAGCGTCGCGATCGCGGGAATGGGGGAGAAGATCGGGATCCCCAACACAAACAGGAAAGCCCCGCCTGCGAGGCGGGGCTTGTGCCGTTGGGATCGGGGTAGGACGTCCCGGCCCCGGGCCGGGGTCCGGGCGTTCGCCGTCCTACCAGCGGTACGTCATACGGGCGCGGCCTCCGTGGGAGGTGGTGTGAGCCCCGTAGGCACCGTCGTACATCACCGTCAGCCCCCAGGTGTCGTCCAGGCGG
>NZ_JACZHT010000014.1 GCF_014861485.1 Phaeovibrio sulfidiphilus
CTGCTTTTGCGGTGTGATTTTTGTGTGATTGGTGATTTTCTTCAAAAAAGGTGTTGACGGTTTGGGCGTGAGGGCTTAGAAACCGCCTCACCGACGGGGTGACACGGTTCACCGGTTGGTTCGGCGGCTCCTCCGGGGGCTTCCGGTTCGGGGGTTTCTCCGGCGCGGTTATGAAGCTTGCATCTTGCTTTTTTCATGATTTGTGCTAGATTTACTCCTTTGTGCCGCCCTCTGGCGGTTCAGGTTTCCGGTGTGAGCCGGTTGAGTTCTGCTGTTTGTCATTGTGAGCGAAACGCGAACGAAAGAGATGGGTGGACGGCGTTTTTCGGGTTAGTCCCGGAGGTTCGGCCGTTGCCGGAAGGAAACTTCCGCGCACTCATCTTGAGTAAGTCTAGAATACAAGGATTATCAATGCGGCAAGCCGGTTTATCCGGATTTGCCAGTCAACGTTGAGATCTTTGGGTTCTTACGACCATTCTTTCGCCCCCGGCCGGGCGGCGAGAGGATAACAAGTATGAGTGAGCGGGGTTACTTTCAGGTTTCAACTTGAGAGTTTGATCCTGGCTCAGGACGAACGCTGGCGGCAGGCCTAACACATGCAAGTCGAACGCACCGCAAGGTGAGTGGCGCACGGGTGAGTAACACGTGGGAACGTACCTCGAAGTACGGGATAACTGTTGGAAACGACAGCTAATACCGTATACGCCCTTTTGGGGAAAGATTTATCGCTTCGAGATCGGCCCGCGTCCGATTAGCTTGTTGGTGAGGTAACGGCTCACCAAGGCGACGATCGGTAGCTGGTCTGAGAGGATGATCAGCCACACTGGGACTGAGACACGGCCCAGACTCCTACGGGAGGCAGCAGTGGGGAATATTGCGCAATGGGGGGAACCCTGACGCAGCCATGCCGCGTGAGTGATGAAGGCCTTCGGGTTGTAAAGCTCTTTCAGATGTGACGATGATGACGGTAACATCAGAAGAAGCCCCGGCTAACTTCGTGCCAGCAGCCGCGGTAATACGAAGGGGGCAAGCGTTGTTCGGAATTACTGGGCGTAAAGAGCGCGTAGGCGGCCAGATCAGTCAGGGGTGAAATCCCGGGGCTCAACCCCGGAACTGCCCTTGATACTGTCGGGCTAGAATCCGTGAGAGGGTGGTGGAATTCCCAGTGTAGAGGTGAAATTCGTAGATATTGGGAGGAACACCAGTGGCGAAGGCGGCCACCTGGTGCGGTATTGACGCTGAGGCGCGAAAGCGTGGGGAGCGAACAGGATTAGATACCCTGGTAGTCCACGCCGTAAACGATGAGTGCCAGGTGTCGGGGTCTACGGATCTCGGTGCCGAAGCTAACGTTTTAAGCACTCCGCCTGGGGAGTACGGTCGCAAGATTAAAACTCAAAGGAATTGACGGGGGCCCGCACAAGCGGTGGAGCATGTGGTTTAATTCGAAGCAACGCGCAGAACCTTACCAGCCCTTGACATGCTGTGTTACGTGCAGAGATGCATGGTCCTCTTCGGAGGCGCAGACACAGGTGCTGCATGGCTGTCGTCAGCTCGTGTCGTGAGATGTTGGGTTAAGTCCCGCAACGAGCGCAACCCTCATTTTCAGTTGCCATCATTCAGTTGGGCACTCTGGAGAGACTGCCGGTGACAAGCCGGAGGAAGGTGGGGATGACGTCAAGTCCTCATGGCCCTTACGGGCTGGGCTACACACGTGCTACAATGGTGCCTACAATGGGCAGCGACCTCGCGAGGGGGAGCGAATCTCCAAAAGGCATCTCAGTTCGGATTGCACTCTGCAACTCGAGTGCATGAAGTCGGAATCGCTAGTAATCGTGGATCAGCATGCCACGGTGAATACGTTCCCGGGCCTTGTACACACCGCCCGTCACACCATGGGAGTTGGTTTTACCCGAAGACGGTACGCTAACCGCAAGGAGGCAGCCGGCCACGGTAGGGTCAGCGACTGGGGTGAAGTCGTAACAAGGTAGCCGTAGGGGAACCTGCGGCTGGATCACCTCCTTTCAAGGATGTTTCGTCAACGGTCCGGTCTCACCGGCTGTTCGAAGCTTCTTGCATACATCAAAACTCAGGTCGCACCGGATCCTCGGATCAGGGCGCCGTCCTCCTCTCTCTTTCGTCGCACGCAACATGGAAAGCACGGTGTTCGGGCCTGTAGCTCAGGTGGTTAGAGCGCACGCCTGATAAGCGTGAGGTCGGTAGTTCAAGTCTACCCAGGCCCACCAGCACAGGCGCTCGGTCTTCGCGGGTTTCGGGTTTTTCCCGTCTGCTTTCGGGGGCTGTAGCTCAGTTGGGAGAGCGCTAGCTTTGCAAGCTTGAGGTCGTCGGTTCGATCCCGTCCAGCTCCACCAGTTTTCCGCCGTGATTGCGTGCCCTTCGGAAGGGTTCTGTCTTCCGCACCTGTTTTTACGGGAGTGCGGGGTTCGCGTTTCGAGGTCCGGGTTTCCCGGACGGCGAATGCAAGCGTTTTGCTGTTTGTTATTGTGAAGAGGGTTTTGATGTCGTTTCGAGACCGGGATTTCATCCCGGGGACGAAGGACCGGTGACCGCTGCGGGTCTCAACCGCGGGGGTGCTTACGGGCCTTCCGGAAGGACAGCCGCTCCGAAAGGACGGTGTGTCGCTCGAAACATTGGAACGCCCGAAGCATGCTTTGGAGCGTTCCGTGGGAGACCGTTTTCCCTGTCCAACGGGAATACGGTCAAATCAATCTAGCGCTGAGATTAAAAACTCCGGGAACTCACTTTGTCGTTTCCGGGGGCGAGCAGGGCGGCAGGTTTACCTGCCGTGCAGTAGGGCCTTTGCCTGGTTATACCCCGTATCCTCTACCTGGTGGATGCGGTGGGCCGGACTGCCCCCTGCGCGTGACATCAAGCAAGACAAGGGCATCTGGTGGATGCCTTGGCGTCAAGAGGCGATGAAGGACGTGGTACTCTGCGATAAGCTTCGGGGAGCTGAGAACAAGCTTTGATCCGAAGATTTCCGAATGGGGAAACCCACCCCTTTGGGGTATCTGCATCTGAATACATAGGGTGCAGAGGCGAACCCGGTGAACTGAAACATCTCAGTAACCGGAGGAAAGGACATCAAATGAGACTCCGTTAGTAGTGGCGAGCGAACGCGGATCAGCCCAGTGGTCATGAAGGGACAACCGGAAGCGTCTGGAAAGGCGCACCTCAGAAGGTGACAGTCCTGTACGGGTAAAGACTTCATGATCCTTGAGTAGGGCGGGGCACGTGAAACCCTGTCTGAATATGGGGGGACCATCCTCCAAGGCTAAGTACTCCTTGACGACCGATAGTGAACCAGTACCGTGAGGGAAAGGTGAAAAGCACCCCGATGAGGGGAGTGAAACAGTTCCTGAAACCGGATGCCTACAAGCAGTCGGAGGGTCTTCGGACCTGACGGCGTACCTTTTGTATAATGGGTCAGCGACTTGATTTAACGAGCAAGCTTAAGCCGGTAGGTGTAGGCGCAGCGAAAGCGAGTCTTAATAGGGCGACAAGTTCGTTGGATCAGACCCGAAACCGAGTGATCTAGCCATGGGCAGGTTGAAGGTGGAGTAACACCCACTGGAGGACCGAACCCACGTCTGTTGAAAAAGACGGGGATGACCTGTGGCTAGGGGTGAAAGGCCAATCAAACTCGGAAATAGCTGGTTCTCCGCGAAAGCTATTTAGGTAGCGCGTCGGATGATTGCCTGCGGGGGTAGAGCACTGGATGGGCTAGGGGGCCGCGAGGCTTACCAAACCTAACCAAACTCCGAATACCGCAGAGTACAGTCCGGCAGACAGACACAGGGTGCTAAGGTCCTGTGTCAAAAGGGAAACAGCCCAGACCGCCAGCTAAGGTCCCCAAGTCATGGCTAAGTGGGAAAGGATGTGGGACGGCCATAACAACCAGGAGGTTGGCTTAGAAGCAGCCATCCTTTAAAGAAAGCGTAACAGCTCACTGGTCTAACAGCCGTTCTGCGCCGAAGATGTATCGGGGCTCAAGCCATGCACCGAAGCTGCGGGTTCTGTTCGTTAAGAACAGAGCGGTAGCGGAGCGTTCCGTAGTCCGCTGAAGGTGTTCCGTGAGGAATGCTGGAGGAATCGGAAGTGAGAATGCTGACATGAGTAGCGACAAGAAGCGTGAGAAACGCTTCCGCCGAAAGCCCAAGGGTTCCTGCGCAAGGTTAATCCGCGCAGGGTGAGCCGGTACCTAAGCCGAGGGCGAAAGCCGTAGGCGATGGAAATCAGGTTAATATTCCTGAGCTCGGGGAGAGTGACGCCTTCCGTAAATTGTACGTCCTTATCGGATTGGTCGTGCAGTGAAGGAGGGCCTGGAAATAGCTCCCCCATTAAGAGCCGTACCCTAAACCGACACAGGTGGGCCGGTAGAGTATACCAAGGCGCTTGAGAGAATGGTGTTGAAGGAACTAGGCAAAATGCCCCCGTAACTTCGGGAGAAGGGGGCCCTCCGCGTGGGCAACCGTGCGGAGGGGGCACAGACCAGGGGGTGGCGACTGTTTACTAAAAACACAGGGCTCTGCGAAGTCGCAAGACGACGTATAGGGTCTGACGCCTGCCCGGTGCCGGAAGGTTAAGAGGAGAGGTGAGAGCTTTGAATCGAAGCCCCGGTAAACGGCGGCCGTAACTATAACGGTCCTAAGGTAGCGAAATTCCTTGTCGGGTAAGTTCCGACCTGCACGAATGGCGTAACGACTTCCCCGCTGTCTCCAACATCAACTCAGCGAAATTGAATTCTCCGTGAAGATGCGGAGTCCCCACGGCCAGACGGAAAGACCCCATGAACCTTTACTACACCTTCGCAGTGGCGTCAGGATACCGATGTGCAGGATAGGTGGGAGGCTTTGAAGCGCGGGCGCCAGCTCGTGTGGAGCCATCCTTGAAATACCACCCTTCTGTTTTCTGACGTCTAACCGCGGTCCGTTATCCGGATCCGGGACCCTGCGTGGCGGGTAGTTTGACTGGGGCGGTCGCCTCCCAAAGAGTAACGGAGGCGCGCGATGGTGGGCTCAGGCCGGTTGGAAATCGGCTGACGAGTGCAATGGCAAAAGCCCGCCTGACTGCGAGAGCGACGGTTCGAGCAGAGACGAAAGTCGGTCATAGTGATCCGGTGGTCCCGTATGGAAGGGCCATCGCTCAACGGATAAAAGGTACTCTGGGGATAACAGGCTGATACTGCCCAAGAGTCCACATCGACGGCAGTGTTTGGCACCTCGATGTCGGCTCATCACATCCTGGGGCTGGAGCAGGTCCCAAGGGTTCGGCTGTTCGCCGATTAAAGTGGTACGTGAGCTGGGTTTAGAACGTCGTGAGACAGTTCGGTCCCTATCTACCGTGGGTGTTGGATATTTGAGAGGAGCTGTCCCTAGTACGAGAGGACCGGGATGGACGTATCTCTGGTGTACCGGTTGTCACGCCAGTGGCACCGCCGGGTAGCTAAATACGGACAGGATAACCGCTGAAAGCATCTAAGCGGGAAGCCCCCCTCAAAACAAGATATCCCTATCAGGATCGTGGCAGACCACCACGTCGATAGGCCGGGTGTGGAAGCGCAGCAATGCGTGAAGCTGACCGGTACTAATCATCCGACCGGCTTGATGATCCCGCGCAGAGGACAGTCCGGTTCCCGACACACACACGTCGCGAACCATGCCCCGCGCACAGCGCTAGACAATTCCCCACGACATCAAAAAAGAGACGTTTTCGATGAGCCGGTGGTCATGGCAGGCTGGATCCACCCGATCCCATCCCGAACTCGGCCGTGAAACGGCCTTGCGCCGATGGTACTGCATCTTAAGGTGTGGGAGAGTAGGGCGCCGCCGGTTCTTCGAAAACGTTTTATCCGGGCACTCCACCGAAATCCCCGGAACCAGACCCTCTTCAGCAAACAGCGCGCCGGAGACGGAACACACCGCTCCGGCGTTGTCGTTCCCGGACACCACCCCACGCCC
>NZ_JACZHT010000015.1 GCF_014861485.1 Phaeovibrio sulfidiphilus
GTCGGCAGGACGACATTTTCAGCCCGCAAGGTGAGAACGGCGGTTTTTTCCCGGGTGGCGTCCAGATCGAAACTCAGGGTGGAGCCGGTCTTCAGCGTAATGGTCCCCCCCGTTCCGGCGGCGGGAGCAGGGCCACCGTTTCCGACAAGAATATTGTGGCTGTCTTCCCCAAGGGAAAGGATGGCCGGGGCCTCCAGGGTGAAGGTGGACGTGCTCCCCTTCAGATCAACACTCGTGGGAGTGGCCTTGCCTCCCGTGAAGGCCAGGATTCCGTCTTTGACCTGGAAGTCTGTCCGGCTGCCCGCGGTGTCATCCGCGGTGAAGACGTTCTCACCCCCCAGCCACCAGGTGCTGGTACCGTCCTTGACGAGAGTGACAGCGCGTCCGCCCAATGCCCGCCCCCCCATGGGGTCAGTGCGCATATCCACCGTGCCCGCACCGCCAACCTTCAAAACGGCATCATAGTTTTTGCCGCCCGAAGCGAAGCTGACGTGATAAATCGAGTTGGCGGCGCCATTGGCCGTGTTCCCGCTGAAGAGAATGGTCTTGTCCGCCCCCGGCTCAAGGTTGACCGTGCCGCCCTGGTTGTAGATGGCACCACCGCGCCCTGCCTTTGACGCACTCGCAGCCGTATTCCCGCTGAAGGTGGCGTCCCCGGAAAAGGTGATTTTTCCACGGTTGTCAATGGCCCCACCGGTGGCGGTACCGGACTCGCTCGTGGCCGTGTTTCCGGTGAAGGTTGCGTCACCCGAAAAGATCGTGGTGCCCCTGTTATAAATTGCACCGCCCTGGGCGGCCTCGGCCTTGCTTGTCGCCGCATTCCGCTCGAAAGTGACGGCTTTCTGGAAAGTCAGGGAGCCGCCCATATTGTTAATCGCACCGCCGTACGCTTTAAGAGAATCGCTTGTGGCTGTGTTCCCGGTAAACCGGCTGATACCGGAGACGGCGAGCGTTCCATCGTTATCAATCGCGCCACCGGTGGCGGTACCGGACTGGCTTGTTGCCTTGTTTCCGGTGAAGATGGCAACGCCTTCGAGGGTCACAGTGCCACTCGGGCTGTTGTAGATCGCACCGCCGATGGCCGCTTCGGACTGGGATGTTGCCGAATTCCCCTCGAAAGTGACGGCACCTTTCAAGGTCAAGGTGCCCTCCGCGTTCGTAATCGCACCGCCATAGGCCTTGCGGGAATCGCTTGTGGCTGTGTTCTCGGTAAATCGGCTTGTACCGGTGACGGTGAGCGTCCCCACGTTATCAATCGCGCCACCGTAGGCGCTGCTCTCCTCACTCTTCGCCATATTCTTTGTGAAGGAGGCGTCCCCGGAGAGGGTCAATGACGCCGCGTTGGCAATGGCGCCACCTGCGACCCAGGATTTCTGGCTCCTGGCCACGTTCCCGGTGAAGGTCGCTGCGCCCTCGAGGGTGAGGCTACCGCGATTGGCGTTGTGAATCGCGCCACCCTGAGCCCCGTCCTGAGCCGGAGCCACGACGTTTTCGGCTGTATTTCCGGTGAAGGTGGTAGGGCCCTTGAAGGTCATGCTACCGTTTGAGTTGTAAACTGCGCCTCCCAGGGCCGCCTCGCGTTCGCTTGTCGCCAGGTTTCCGTCAAATTCGGCGACGTTCAAGAAGTTCACAGTGCCACTATTGTTATAAACTGCCCCACCCCGGGCCAAGGCCTTTTTGCCTGCGGCCGTGTTTCCGGTAAACGTGGCAGGCCCGGAAAAGGTCAGGTTTTTATACTCGGAAACAATCGCGCCACCCTCTGAGTAGAAGCGGCCTCCCCCTGTGACAGAGACCGTGTTCTCCTTGAATGTGGCGGCACCCAAAAACGTCATTTCACCTTTCGTGTAAACCGCACCACCCGACGCAGCACTGAACAAACTGTCAGACGTGCCTGTCGCCGTATTTTTCTCAAAGAGAGCGTCCCCCTCGAACGTCACCTTGTTAATGTTAAAAAGCGCACCACCTATCCCATGGTGCTCCCCAGTGTTGGTCGCCTTGTTCTCAATGAAGGTAACAGCAGAGAAAGTCAGGTCACCACTCATATTGTTGTGGACAGCACCTCCCTGGACCTCCTGACCACTGCTTTCGGAGACGTTTCCCTTAAAGACGGCGGCGCCCTTGATGGTCGCCTTGTAGACGTTATAAAGTGCCGCCCCTGAAGCAAAGCCCATGTCCGAAGAGGTAACGGCGGAGTTTCCAGTGAAGGTCGTGTCGCCATCAAGAGTGAGCCAACCGACGTTATAAATGGCGCCGCCGTGAGCGCCACCGTCCGTGCTTTTAACAGCGTTCTCTGTGAAGACGCTGTTCCCGGTGAGGGTTAAGGTGGTCCCAGTACCCAAAGCAAGCGCGCTACCCTCGACCCTGTTCACTGCGCTCGGGTCATTGCCTTTGAACGTCAGGGTCTTTCCGGCCGCCACCTCAACTGTCACCGTCGCGCGGCCGCCGATGACGAGTCTCTGGTCCGCGGTGCCCGGCGTTGCTTCCAGGATCATGTCCTCGGAAAACGTCAACTTTCCAGCGGATCCGGAAAAGATCAGATCGGACAGCTTCTCGCTGAACCCCGCTCCCACAAGCTCTTCCCAGGTCACCGCACCTGTCACGGTGCATTTCCCGGTTCCCAGACACTCATAGTTCGCCGCAGATCCCTGCCCGGCGCCGGTGACCGTAAGCGCCAGAGCCAGGGCAGCTCCCGAAAGCACCTGACCGCCCCGACGGGCAACAGGACGGAACGAAGACGGGAAGCAAAGAGCCTGTACCGACATAGACTTATTCTCCAAAAGTCAAGTGTAAAACATGACACTATTTTAACTTTACGCCTGGAGAAGAGGCCGTTCAAGTTTTCACACCACTAAAGCTCGCGTGAAATGAAAATTAATGATATGCGTGATCATTTGATCACCATCGAAACGCCGTTGTTTTGCGTTTATTTACTACAACATTCAATCTATGGTTATTTAATATTACTACTGATTATCTGTGTGCTTTGAGCAGCGAATCCCGCCCAAACACGCACGCAGCCTCAGACGCTGCACGCGTTCCCGCTTCTGCAGCCCCTGCTGCCCGGGTGCGGGAGTGCGGTTTTTCAGAGACAGCCAAACACCGGAGACACACCGACAGACTGAACCCAGTCGCGCATCCCAAAGGGGGCACAGAGCCCGCGGCGCATCCAGGCTCCCGGGCGGCACCACGGATGTGGCGGACAGAGGTGAGCCCCTGATTCGCCCCCTCACCCCAAGCAGACGCAGTCCGGACTA
>NZ_JACZHT010000016.1 GCF_014861485.1 Phaeovibrio sulfidiphilus
CTCGGCAGGACGACATTTTCGGCCCGCAAGGTGAGAACGGCGGTTTTTTCCCGGGTGGCGTCCAGATCGAAAGTCAGGGTGGAGCCGGTCTTCAGCGTGATGGTCCCCCCCGTTCCGGCGGCGGGAGCAGGGCCACCGTTTCCGACAAGAATATTGTGGCTGTCTTCCCCAAGGGAAAGGATGGCCGGGGCCTCCAGGGTGAAAGTGGACGTGCTCCCCTTCAGATCAACACCCGTGGGAGTGGCCTTGCCCCCCGTGAAGGCCAGGATTCCGTCTTTGACCTGGAAGTCTGTCCGGCTGCCCGCGGTGTCATCCGCGGTGAAGACGTTCTCGCCCCCCAGCCACCAGGTGCTGGTACCGTCCTTCACGAGAGTGACAGCGCGTCCGCCCAGTGCCCGCCCCCCCATGGGGTCAGTGCGCATGTCCACCGTGCCCGCACCGCCAACCTTCAAAACGGCATCATAGTTTTTGCCGCCCGAAGCGAAACTGACGAGATAAATCGAGTTGGCGGCGCCATTGGCCGTGTTCCCGCTGAAGAGAATGGTCTTGTCCGCCCCCGGCTCAAGGTTGACCGTGCCGCCCTGGTTGCAGATGGCACCACCGCGGGCAGTGTCGCTCGCGCTTGTGGCCGTATTGTTCTTGAAGGTAGCGTCGCCGGAAAAAGTGATTTTTCCACGGTTGTCAATGGCCCCACCCATGGCGGCACCGGACTCGCTCGTGGCCGTGTTTCCCGTGAAGGTGGCCGGCCCGGAGACCGTCATCGTTGCTACGTTGGCAATCGCACCGCCGAACGCGGGGCCGGACTTACCTGTCGCAGCGTTCCGCTCAAAACTGACGTCCTTCTCGAAGGTCATGGAGCCTGACCAGTTCACAACCGCACCGCCGAACGCGTCAAGCGAATCGCTTGTGGCTGTGTTCTCGGTAAACCGGCTGATACCGGAGACGGTGAGCGTGTTCTGGTTAAAAATCGCGCCACCATAGGCGCTGCCCGCTTCACTCCCAACCGTATTTTTCGTGAAGATGGCAGCGCCGGACAGGGTCATTTTTTTCCGGTTGGCAATCGCCCCGCCTGCGGCGTAGGCTGCCTTGCTTTTGGCCACGTTCCTGTCAAATTTGGTGATATGCGAGAAGGCTACGTCAGCCTCCTGATTATAAACCGCCCCGCCCCGGGCAATGGCTCGGGGAGCTGAGGCTGTGTTTCCGGTAAACGTGGCAGGACCGGAAAAGGTCAGCGTTCCATACGTGGCACTGATCGCGCCGCCTTCTGCACGGGCCATTGCTGACCCTGTAATTGCGGCTGTGTTCTCGTTAAATGTGGCGGCACCCAAAAATTTCATACTACGACGCGTGTGAATCGCGCCACCCGAGGCGGAACCCGATTTTATTTCCGTATCTGAATCATTTATCGCCATGTTCTTCTCAAAGATGGCGTCCCCCTCGAAAGTCACCTTATTCCAGTTAATAATCGCGCCACCTATTCCAGCGTACTCCCCACTGTTGATCGCCTTATTATCAACAAAAGCAACAGAAGAGAACGTCAAAACACCACTTAATCCGTTGTGTACAGCCCCTCCCTGGGCCTCCTGCTTATTGTTTTCGGAGACGTTTCCCTTGAAGACCGCCGCGCCCTTGAATGTCATTTTATTGGCATTATAAACCGCCGCCCCGCCAGCGTAAGTGCCAGCGCTGGCGACGGAGTTTCCAGTGAAGGTCGTGTCGCCATCAAGAGTGAGCCAACCGACGTTATAAATAGCGGCGCCGAAGGCGCTGTCGCTTGTGCTTTTAACAGTGTTCCCTGTGAACAGGCTGGTCCCGATCAGGGTGAAGGTGCTCCCAGAATCCACAGTGAGTACGCCGCCCCGGGATCTGGTCGCTGCACTCGGGTCATAACCCTTGAACGTCAGTGTCTTTCCGGCCGCCACCTCAAACGCCACCGTCGCGCGCCCGGTAATGGCGAGGCCCTGGTCGGCGGTGACCGGCGTTGCTTCCAGGATTGTGTCATCGGAAAACGTCAGCTTTCCGCCCGATCCGGAAAATGTCAGATCGGACAGCTTCCCGCTGAACCCCGCTCCCACAAGCTCTTCCCAGGTCACCGCACCTGTCACGGTGCATTTCCCGGTTCCCAGACACTCATAGTTCGCCGCGGATCCCTGCCCGGCGCCGGTAACCGTAAGCGCCAGAGCCAGGGCAGTTCCCGAAAGCACCTGACCGCCCCGACGGGCAACAGGACGGAACGAAGACGGGAAGCAAAGGGCCTGTACCGACATAGACTTATTCTCCAAAAGTCAAGTGTAAAACATGACACTATTTTGACTTTACGCCCGGAGATGAGGCCCTTCAAGTTTTCACACCACTAAAAATCGCATGAAATGAAAATTAGTGATACGCGTGATCATTTGATCACCATCGCAACACCGTTGTTTTGCGTTTATTTACTACAACATTCAATCTATGTTTATTTAATATTGCTACTGATTATCTGTGTGCTTCGAGCAGCGGATCCCGCCCAAACACGCACGCAGCCTCAGACGCCACACCCGTTCACGCTTCTGCAGCCCCTGCCGCCCGGGTGCCGGAATGCGGTTTTTCAGAGACAGCCAAACGCCGGAGACACACCGACAGACTGAACCCAGCCGCGCATCCCAAAGGGGGCACAGAGCCCGCGGCGCATCCAGGCTCCCGGGCGGCACCACGGATGTGGCGGACAGAGGTGAGTTCCCTCTGATTCGGCCCCCGCCCTCACCCCATGCAGACGCAGTCCGGACTG
>NZ_JACZHT010000017.1 GCF_014861485.1 Phaeovibrio sulfidiphilus
TTGTCGGCTGCGGCGCGTGCTGCGGCCTCCATTTCGGCTTCCATGTCGCGGAATCGCTCCTTGAGCTCCTCGACGCCGCCCTGGAGCATTCCCCAGATGGAGGCGAGGGTCTGCATGGTTTTCTTCTGCGCCGTGGGGTTGGTGATGACGGCGGCGGCGACGGCGCCGACGATCATGCCCTTGACGTAGGAGGGGTTCTGGAAGTGCAGCCAGCCGCGGGTCCAGTCATGCTGGGTCCAGGAGCTGCCCCACGATCCGTATCCCTGGGGCGCACCGTAGTAGCCCTGGGGGGCTCCGCCGTAGCCCATGGGGCCGTAGGGCATGCCCTGGGGGCCGCCCATGGGCATTCCCTGGGGACCGAAGGGCATTCCGCCCTGGGGCGCGGCCGGCGCGTGGGAGTGGCTGGAGCCCGAGCCCGAGCTGGAGCCGCAGCTGTGGGTGCTGTCGGCGGGCGCGCTGTGGCTGGACGACGAGCAGCCGCCGGCGGCCGCGGTGTCGTGGCTGTGGGGCTGCTGCTGGGGGCCGCGGGCCATGGAGGGGTCATGGTGCGGGGTTTCCGGGTGGGCGCCCTGTCCCCAGGGGCCGGGCCACGGCCAGTGGGGGGCTCCGCCGGGGAAGCCGGCCGCCGGGCCTGCGGCCCAGGGAGCGGGGGCTCCGGCCCAGACGGGGGGCTGGCCCCAGGGGGCGTACGGGCCCCAGGGGCCCTGGGCGTTCTCGGCGGATTTATCGTTTTTTGCCATGAATGGGGATCCTTTTTTACTACAGTGTGGACGCCTCAGGGAGCGGCGCGCGGACGCAGGGTCTGCATGACGAGATCCGGAAGATCCTCGTCGGGTACGCTCAGGCACTGCTCCCAAAAAGAGTCGGGGATCTGTCTCGGGTCGTAGGAGATGACCAGGGACCGGGCCATGGTGTTGACCCGGACCTCCTCGATACCGGCAACCCGGTCGAGATCGGCAACGCTCAGGGACAGATCGTGGCGTGCGGCCTTCCCGATGCCGGCCAGTGCAAGCTGGAGTCGGATGCGTCCCGGAAGGCTGTGGGGAATGGACAGGTCAGGGCGGACATCGATCAGGAAATCGAGAAAAGCCCGGAGCCCCGGCAGAGTGGTTTGCATGGAATGTTTCTGCCCTTGTCTTGGGTCTGCACGAAGTCTGGAGTATCCTCCCGTTGAAAATGCTTTGCAAGTCATATTCAGGATAACTATCATTACAGTCAATCGTCTGACGCGTTCATCTTCAAGGAAGATTGCAGCGCTGGGGCGAAAAATCCTGTGTCTGTTTACCAGTGCGGGTAGCATACACAGGGCGTGTGTTCTTTGAAAAAGGATGATCCCATGAGCAAGGGTGCGGACGGGAAGACGCAGGTCGCGGTGCCGGCGAAAGTGCCGGCCAGGGCGGGTGCGACGGTTCCCGAGACGGTCCCCGAGACAGTTCCCCGGGCGGCCAAAGGGACGCCCTCCTCGGACCTGAGGAGGCAGCGTGACCTCGCGAAGAAGGGCATGCTGGTGTCCCTGGGCGCGGTGACGGTGACGGGTGTGATGCTGATGTACCAGACGCACCGGCGGGGCCGGGCCTCGGG
>NZ_JACZHT010000018.1 GCF_014861485.1 Phaeovibrio sulfidiphilus
GAAGCCTCGCCCCGGAACAACCGGGTCTGGACCCGGGTGTCCGGAGGCCGCGACCAGCGCGACAGCGACGGAAACGCGGCAAAGACCACCTCCAGCGGCATCGACGCCACCGTGGGAGCCTCCTTCGGCTTCGACGACGGCTGGTTCGCCGGAGGCCTGGTCCGCTACGCCTCGCAGGACGTGGGCGTCGCCAGCCGGGGCGGCTTCAAGGCCGATATCAGCAGCTTCTCCGGCGGCGTCTATGGCGGGCGCGCCTGGAGCGCCGGGCCCGGCACCCTGCGCACCACCCTGGCCGGGGTCTACACCCACCACGACGTGGACAGCCGCCGGCGCGTCCTGGGCGACCGGCTGAAGGCGGACTACGGCGCGGACTCGGTTCAGGTTCTGGGCGAGGTGGCCTGGCGCCTGCAGGTCAGCGAAGCCCTGATGCTGGAGCCCTTCGCCGGCGCCTCCTGGAACCGGACCCACAGCGAGGGCTTCCGGGAAAGCCGCGGGGTTGCGGCCCTGAACAGCCGCTCCTGGACGTCGGACGCGGGCACGACCACCGTCGGCGCGCGCCTGGACGCCCGGGTCCATGAAAACGTGGCCCTGAAGTTCGACGCGGGCTGGGAATACAACTTCGGGGATCTCGACCCCACCAGCCGCCTTGCGTTTGCCTCCGGATCCGACCCCTACACCGTCTGGGGCGTGCGGGCGGACCGGCACGTGGCCGTGGTGGGCGTCGGGGCCGAGGTGAAACTCGCGGACGACTGGTCGCTGGGGGTGATGTACGACGGTGCTTACGGCTCCGAGA
>NZ_JACZHT010000019.1 GCF_014861485.1 Phaeovibrio sulfidiphilus
CAATGCGGCGCGCTCCACCGCCAGCGGCGTGGGCGTCCGGGCCGGGGCGACCTTCAGCTTCGAGGACGGCTGGTTTGCGGGCGGCCTGTTCCGCTACGGCTACCGGGATTTCCGGGTGTCCGACCGCCTGTTCAAGGCCGACATCCACTCGTTCTCGGGCGGAGCCTACGGCGGCAAGGTCTGGGACGTGGGCACGGGGTCGCTGCGCACGACCCTGGGCGGGCTCTACACCCGCCACGGCATCGACAGCCGGCGCACCGCCCTGGGCGAGCGCCTGAAGGCGGACTACGGGGCCAACGTGTTCCAGGTTGTGGGCGAGGCCGCCTGGCGGATCCAGGCCACCGACGCCCTGATGGTGGAGCCCTTTGCCGGAGGCTCGTGGGCTATGGGCTACACCGAAGGCTTCTCGGAGAGCGGCGGTGTTGCGGGCCTGCGCGGCCACAGCCAGGCGAGCCACACGGGGGTCACCACGGTGGGTGTGCGGATGGATGCCCGGGTGCATGAGAACGCGGTGCTGAAGCTGGACCTGGGCTGGGAGCATGTGTACGGCGACATCGACACCAACAGCCGGATGGCGTTCCTTGCGGGGTCGGATGACTTCCTCGTGCGGGGGACACCGGCGGACCGGGATGCGGCTGTGGTGGGTGTGGGCGCCGAGGT
>NZ_JACZHT010000002.1 GCF_014861485.1 Phaeovibrio sulfidiphilus
CGCCGGAGACAGGGTGACCGGGTCAGCCGCGGCCACCTGGATGCGGGCCTCATTCAGCACGCCGTCCGAGCCCGGGGTGAGCTGGGACAGGGTGCTCAGCAGTGTGCGCGACAGGCGGGGAGCGCCCTGGCGCAGGACACCGGCCACGTTGGCGTGGGCGTCGCCCGAGAGCTCGTCCAGAAGGCCGAAGGCCCGGTCCCGCTGGGCATTGATGAGGGCATCTTGCACAGCCCCGGGGCCCATGCTGGCGATGGCGCGCCCGGTGGAGATCTGGTTGCGCGTGGCCCCGTCCCACGGAGAGGGCGGGGTGGGTTTGGGCGACGGACCCGGCCCAGGACCAGGCCCAGGACCCGGTTTGGGATCCGGCTTGGGATCCGGATCGGGTGTCGGCCTGGGATCCGGATCCGGGGGCGGTGCGGGGGACGGACCGGGGTCCGGACCCTTGAATTTGGGGAACAGCGCGATCCCCTTGGCTTCCACGTCATCGGCCACAGGCTTGTCATCCGCATCCACACGGATTTGCGTAATCGCGAGAAACGGGAGATCTGCCGAGGGACTGAGGCGAAACGTGTTTACAACCTTGTTCGTCGCCCCCTCGACCTTCAGAACGAGGTAGATCTTGTCCGTGGACCAGCCGGTCCCCCCCGCACTTCGCACGGTCAGGGTCGATCCGCTCGCGAGTGTCACATCGCCGCTGGCCACCCGAAGCGTGTCGGCGCGATCGGGGTTTACACGCACCGCAAGGGTGAAGGCCTTTCCATCGGTCTCGAGGGCATTCACCTTCATATCGCCCACGGTTCTTTCCCCGCCCGGCGCCAGGGTTACACCGGCGTTCGCGATCTTCAGTGTACCGGCATACTCGAACGCGCCACCAAGGACACCTTTTTCCAGCAGAAAAGGACCCGTTGCCGCGTGGTTCCCGGTGAGGAAAAGGCTGCCGTCGCCCGTTTTGCGGACTGTGCCGATGCCGGACAGCGTGCCCGTATCTCCGCCGTAGGCGACCTCTCCCGACCGGATATGGTTGTTTTTGGGCACGTCGAAGACAAAGGTTCCGGCATTCCGGATCTCGCCGGAGATCGACCGCCCCGCAAATGTCATGGTTGCGCCGGTGTCCACGTCGTAGCCTTTTTCAAACGCGAGGTTCACGTTAAACACGGCATCGGTTCCGTCCCCGGTGACCTTGAGGGCCCGGGTGTATCCGGCGGCGGCGTCAGCAAGAGTGGTTTCCGTGTCCCGGGCCGAAAGGATCGTGCCCAGGGAAATGTCGCTCTCGCAATTGAAGGTTATGGGCTGGCCGCCGCGCACCTCCATGCCCGCAACCACAATGCCCCCCTTGTTCACCTTGACCTTGCCTGAAGAGGTGAACAGGGCGGCGTCGCCGGGCAGGAACGATTGTGTGGTCGATCCGCCTGCTGTCCAGACTTTGTCAACCGTACCCCACTTGTCGCCATCGGCGCCGCTCCATGTGGCGACTGCGTTCGTGCCGGATTTGACGGTGACCTTGCGCGGATCGGCGGCGTTCATCTCCAGGACGTCGCCGAGACGGGTTCCGCCGGTTACGGCTTCCCCCCGATAGGTGAGCGAGGCTTTCGAGGCCAGGTTCACCGGGCCGTCCTTGTCCTCAAGGCTGAACAGTGTCCAGGTCTTCGGCGCAGTGACGGTATCAAAGTGGAGAAGGTCGATGCTGAAGGGGTTGCCCGAACCCGGCAGCGTCACCAGTTTCGCCTTCATTTCCAGCATGGGTGTGTTCGGGTCGGCTGCGTGTCGGGACAGGTCGAACGACAAAACGGCGCCGTCATGGATAGAAATCCCGCCGCCGAGGGAGCCGTCTGCGTTTGCAAGGGTTATCTTCTGGCCGGTGTCGCTGACTTTCAACGTCGCGTAGATCTCGAAGCCGGATTGATCTCCCTGGAGAGCAAGAGTCGTGCCCGCCGAGGCCAGGTTCAGTAGGCCACTCATATGGGTAAAATTGATCGAGCCGCTATTTTCCGCCGTGAACCGGTTGTTCCCGTGGAGGCTCCAGACGCCCGCTCCGCTTTTCTCAAGATGGATGTTTCCCCCGTTCGCGTGCCCTCCCATGGGGTCGTGCATCTCGACCGAGCCGTAGTCAGCGTTGATCTTCAACCAGGTCTGCGGGTTGCTGATACTGCTCAGGGGCTCAAGGAAGACCGAGTTCGGTTGTCCGTTCGCCTTGTTCCCTTGAAATGTAATGGTTTTTCCCGGATGGGGATTAAGCGTGACGCCGCGGTTCCGACCGATATAGATCGCCCCGCCCTTACCGGTCGCGGAGTTGTCCGTAAAATCGGTGCTTCCCCGGAATTCCATGTCGCCGCCCGCGTTGTAAATGGCTCCACCATCTCCGGCTGTCGCGGTGTTCCCTTTGAACTCGGTGTAGGTGTTGCTCCCGAATTTGACGGCGGTGAGGTTGTTGCCGCCGTCGTTGGCAATCGCCCCTCCGGTCGGAGCGGAGTTCCTGTGAAACAGCGTGAAAATGGTTTTATCGGAGGTGGCGGCCGGCGTATAGGGCGTGCCGAATTGAGTGGTTGCACCATATTGTGCACAGTTGTACAGGGCGCCTCCTGCCGTGCTGGCCTTGTTCTCTGTAAATGTCACGGTGCCGAGGATTTTCATATCCCCGTTATGAATGTTGGCAATTGCTCCGCCATAGCCCTTGCCCCCGGTTCCTGTACCCACGGCACTGTTCCCGGTAAAGGTACCGCCTCCCTCCAGTCTAAGGAGGGCGGTACTCATAGTCGATCCCGACCCTTTGTTGTAAATGGCGCCGCCATAAGCCTCACCGCCGACGGCTTCGGCTTTGTTCTCACTGAAAAGGAGATGCCTTTTAGCAAGAAAATCAGGCTGCAAATTGGACATGTCGCTGATGTTGGCAATGGCGCCCCCTCGCGCCAGGGCCTCCGTGGCCTTTCCCGGTTCACCTGTGACACTCACGGTGTTGCGTTCAAAGGATGCGTATCCCCACAATTCAAGGCGCCCCCCCTGATGATTCATCAAGGCACCGCCCGAGGCCGATGGGTTTGCCGCGCCCGCCGTGCTGCGGGCCGCGTTGTCTGCAAACGCTACGGGTGATCTCATAAACAGCTTGCCGCTTGAATAGATCGCCCCGCCCATCGCCTTGGCTTGGGTGGTTTCGTTGTCCGTGTACTCGTAAAGCCCGTTCGCCTCCCTGGAGAACCGCAGAGTGCCGGTATTGCTGATTGCGCCCCCCGGGGCCTGAGCCCTGTTCCCCGACACCGTAATGGTCTTCTCTGCCATTACTTTCAAAATACCGAGGTCTGACGGGGTGACGACGAGGCGTTGATCGGCGGTCCCTGCCGTGGCTGCAAGCGTGAGCGTCTCATCAAAGTGCAGTTGTGAATTGGTCCCGGTGAACCGGATGTCTTTCAGGGCCACTGTGGGCATCCCCGCCGCTGAAGCCGCGGATTTTACGTCGCTCCACGTTGCGGATTCATTCTCAGCAAGTGTGCAGGTTGCTCCATCACAGGTCACAGCCCCTGCCTGGTTCACGCCGAGGGCCGTTAACGCCAGGGCGAGAGCGACACTTGCGACGGGGCGAGAAGAGAGGCGGAGTAATTGTCCGGCAGAAACAGTTTTCCCGGTCAGGGAGGGCGAACGGGCGTCGCGTATTACAGTCATGAGCGGGTCTCCGTCGTAAAAACGCAAAGAACAGGTGGGTGCACGGCTGTATAGCCAGTGCACACCGCAGGGCGTGGACCTCGCGTCGTTGAAGTATGGGGCTTCATCTGGCGATCGGGCTTTACTTAAGGGTCGTTGGCACACAACCCACGGCAACCCCTACGCTTATGATCGACAAAATAAAAGTTAATTTCATGATTTTAGCAAAAATTATCTTGTAAATGCGATCCAATGCTGTGGATTTTATGCGTGAAATTAAACAACAACTCATCTGTGTTGTACTATTACGTGGAATCGTGGTTATAATACTTATGGTTGAGCGTGGGGGTGTGAGATGATTTGTGCTTCGGGTGTTTTGGTGCATGCATAGTTTAGTGCGCTGTATTTTTTAGGCTTTTTTCGTATGTCGCATATAAAACAATGTGTTGCGGTGTAACTCGCGATGATTGTATGTGGCGCGTGTACAATATTGTTTTTTCGGCGAAGTAAAAAACAACACCGCTGCAATGTTTAATGTTGCTGCCGGAGTTGTACCACCACGCATCGGATGCAAATTGGTAGAAAGTGGACGCGGGAACTGCCCTGTGTGCGCCCTCCGTCCCGATTCGGTCGCGTGCCGGGGTTTGCCCTCCGTCGGCGCTCCGGGAGAGGTTCAGGCGGCAGGGGAAGCGCGTCTGATGGCGATCGGGCACAAAAAAAGCCCTCCAAGGAGGGCGGGTGCGGTCGGTTCGCTGCGGGGCGGGCCTGTGTGCGGCAGCCGGTCGGGGCCGGGCGGGAGGGACGCGGAACGGGGCCCGTGGCCCGCGCGGGGTTGGCGCCGGCCGGACGGGCATGGAAGCCGGGTACAGACCCGGGCCCGCAAGCGCCGGACCGGTGGGGGCGCCGGACGGGGGTCTGGGGAGGCAAGGGGGAGGCGAGGGGGTGGAGTGGGCCCCTTTTCCGGGGAGGCAGGGGCGCCTCTCCCGGTCTTTCCCGGATTGACCGGCCTGTTTGGGGTTTACAGGCGGATGGGATGGGTCTTTGCCACCGCGTCCAGATCCTTCAGGATGCGGATGAGCGCGCTCATGTCGTCCAGGCGGATCATGTTGGCGCCGTCCGAGGGGGCGCTGTCCGGATCCCGGTGGGTCTCGATGAAGACGCCCGCAACGCCGGTGGCGACGGCGGCCCGCGCCATCACGGGCGCGAAGCGGCGGTCTCCGCCCGAGGCTCCGCCCAGTCCGCCGGGCTGCTGCACCGCGTGGGTGGCGTCCACGATGACCGGGCATCCGGTGGCGTTTGCCATGATGGGGAACGAGCGCATGTCCGTGACCAGGGTGTTGTAGCCGAAGCTGCTGCCCCGCTCGGTCAGGAGGATATTGGCGTTCCCCGAGCCCTCGACCTTGCCCACCGAGTGGGGAATGTCCCAGGGCGCCAGGAACTGGCCCTTCTTGATGTTGACCACACGCCCGGTTTTTGCCGCTGCCACAAGCAGGTCGGTCTGACGGCACAGGAAGGCGGGGATCTGGAGAATGTCCACGACCTCTCCCACGGGCGCGCACTGGTCGGGCTCGTGGATGTCGGTCAGGACGGGGCAGCCCACGGTCTCGCGGACCTCCCGGAAGACGGGCAGGGCGGCCTCGAGCCCCATGCCGCGCTTGCCCGACAGGGACGTGCGGTTGGCCTTGTCGAACGAGGTCTTGAAGACAAACGGGACGTTCTCGCTCCGGCACAGGTCGGCCAGGGCGTGGGCCATGTCCAGGGCGTGCTCCCGGGATTCCATCTGGCACGGCCCTGCAATCAGGACAAACGGGAGATCGTTTCCGAAGGTGACCGGACCGGCGGTGACGTGACGGGGCTTCATGCAGACCATCTCCCGAGGGGTGGAGGGGAACCGGAAACGTTCAGGGCGGGGCGGCCCCGGAACAGAACCGGAGCCCTCCCGGGCCCTGAAGCGGGGTCAGGGGGCAGCGTGGCGGGGGCGGGGATCCGCGGCCGGACCGGGCCCCGGCTCAGACGAGCCGGGACTTGGCCACCGCAGCCCCGACAAACGAGGTGAACAGCGGGTGGGGATCGAAGGGCCGGGACTTCAGCTCCGGGTGGAACTGCACGGCCACGAACCAGGACAGGTCGGGGATCTCGACGATTTCCGGCAGGACACCGTCCGGCGAGAGCCCGGAGAACACCAGCCCGGCCGCCTCGAGTCGCTCGCGGTAGCCGATGTTGACCTCGTAGCGGTGGCGGTGGCGCTCGGAAATCACGGTCTTGCCGTAGATCTCGTGGGCGCGGGTGCCTGGCAGGATGTGGCATTCGTACGAGCCCAGCCGCATGGTGCCGCCCAGGTCGCTGCCCCGGGTGCGGCGGAAATGCTCCTCGCCCTGCTTCCACTGGGTCATGAGACCCACCAGGGGGTCGGTCAGGTCCGGCTCGAACTCGGACGAGTTGGCATCGGGAATCCCGGCCACGCTGCGGGCGAACTCGATGGTGGCCATCTGCATGCCGAAGCAGATGCCCAGGAACGGCACATCATGCTCGCGCGCGAAGCGGGCCGCGTTGATCTTGCCGTCGGTCCCCCGCTCGCCGAAGCCGCCGGGCACCAGAATGCCCTGCACGCCCTCTAGGCGCTGGATGGTGTCGGGCTGCTCGAAGATCTCGGAGTCAATCCAGGCCAGCTTGACCCGGACGTTGTTGGCGATGCCGCCGTGCACCAGGGCCTCGGCCAGGGACTTGTAGCTGTCGAGCAGGGCGGTGTACTTGCCGACCACGGCCACCGTGACCTCGCCCTCGGGCGAGCGCACGCGGGAGACCACGTCGTGCCAGCGCGACAGGTCCGGAGCCGCCTGCTCCTCCAGCCCGAAGTAGCGGATGACCTGAACGTCCAGGCCCTGCTCATGGTAGGCCACGGGCACCTGATAGATGGTGTCCACGTCCAGGGCCGGGATGACCGCCTCGGGACGCAGGTTGCAAAACAGGGCGATCTTGTCGCGCTCGGCCTTGGGGATGGGCCGATCCGAGCGGCACATCAGCAGGTCCGGCTGGATGCCCGCCGACAGGAGCTCTTTCACCGAGTGCTGGGTGGGCTTGGTCTTCAGCTCGCCCGCCGAGGGGATCCAGGGCAGCCAGGTCAGATGGATCATCATGGTCCGGTCCGTGCCCAGCTCGTTGCGCAGCTGGCGGATGGCCTCCAGGAAGGGGAGGCTCTCGATGTCACCGACCGTGCCGCCGATCTCGCACAGGACGAAGTCCTCGTCCTCCACGTCGGCGGTGGCGAAGTCCTTGATGGCGTTCGTGACGTGGGGGATCACCTGGACCGTGTTGCCCAGGTAGTCGCCGCGCCGCTCCTTCGCAAGGACGTTCGAGTAGATGCGCCCGGTGGTCACGTTGTCGCCGCGACGGGCGCACACGCCCGTGAAGCGCTCGTAGTGGCCCAGGTCCAGGTCCGTTTCCGCGCCGTCGTCGGTGACGAAGACCTCCCCGTGCTGGGTTGGGCTGATGGTACCCGGGTCCACATTCAGGTAGGGGTCGAGCTTGCGAAGGCGCACGCGGTAGCCGCGGGCCTGCAAAAGAGCGCCCAGCGCCGCCGAGGCCATCCCCTTTCCAAGGGAGGACACCACGCCGCCGGTGATGAAGATGAAACGTGTCATGGGTACCGGGTTTCAGGAATGAAAAACGACAGGGGGGCCATGGTCAGGCCGCCGCGGGGGCACGGACTATCTATAGAGCGTTTCCGGTCCGGAAAAAAGAGAGGAAGGGGGCAAAAGCCCCCTTCGTGCAGTATGGAACGCTCCTGTGTCACCGGACCCTCAGGGTGCGGCCGCCGGTGCCTGGCCCGCGGGCTCGGATTTCGGAGCCCAGGAATCGGCCTCGGGCTCGCTGTCCGGCGGAGCGGGAAGCGACGGGTCGTGCGTGGGCGCCGGGGCCTCGGCCGCGGGGACCGGGCGGTAGGGGGCGTCATCCAGGATCGGCGACAGGTCACGGGAGTCCCGCTTGGACAGCAGCGTGAGGCAGAGGCTCAGGATCATGAAGACCGCCGCGAGAATGGCCGTCGAGCGGGTCAGAAGGTTCGCGGGCGGACGGGTCTGCATGCCGCCGCCGCCGCCGCCGATTCCCAGCGCTCCTCCCTCGGCACGCTGCATCAGGATCAGGCCGATCATAAGTGCAGCGACAATGACGTGAATAACCAGAAGGACAGTGATGAGCATGAGACAGACTTCCCGAGGCCCGCGGGAAACGTTCCCGCCCGAAAGGGGCGGCCGGAAGCGGGCGGATGTGAGACCGGACAATCAGAAAAGGGGCCTGCGGGGCAGGGAGTATCTGCCGCAGAACCCGACGGGGTCGGTTTTACCCTCTGCAGACAGGCTTGACCAGAGAAAAAGCGCACCCTCGGGTGCGCTTCCGTGTGGTGTTCCCGCCGGAGCGGGGCCGGGCAGACCGGTGTGGGGCTAGACCGCCGAGGCGATGGCCCAGAAATCGTCCACTTTCAGGCTGGCGCCGCCCACCAGGGCTCCGTTGACGTTGTCCAGGGCCAGAAGCTCCCGGGCGTTGTCGGGCTTGACCGAGCCACCGTACAGCAGGCGCACGCCCTCCGCGGCCCCGGTCCCCAGGATCGTGCCCAGGGTCTGGCGCAGGGCGGCGTGGACCTCGGCCACCTCGGCGGTGGTGGGGGTGCGCCCCGTGCCGATGGCCCAGACGGGCTCGTAGGCGACCACAAGGGTCTCGGCCGTCACGCCCTCGGGCAGGGAGCCGGTGACCTGGTCGGCCACCACACGAAGGGTCTCGCCCGCATCGCGCTGGGCCTCGGTCTCGCCCACGCAGACAATGACCTTCAGGCCCGCATCCAGGGCGGCCCGGGTCTTGGCGCGCACAAGGGCGCAGGTCTCGCCGTGGTCGGTGCGGCGCTCCGAGTGGCCCAGGATCACATACTCGCAGCCCACATCCCGCAGCATGGCGGGCGAGATGTCCCCGGTATGGGCGCCGGAGGAGGCCGTGTGGCAGTCCTGCGCGCCCAGCTTCAGGGCGCAGTCGCGCACCAGCTCGGCGGCGGTGGAGAGCATGGTGAAGGGCGGGCAGATCAGCATCTCGAAGCCCAGATCCCTGTCCGAGCGGACACGGGTTGCCAGCTCGGACGCCAGCGAGCGGGTGGAGGCCGTCAGGCCGTTCATTTTCCAGTTGCCGGCGATCAGGGGGACAGGTCTGGCCATGGTTCTTCCTCTTTGGTCCTCGGTTTCGGGGCAGGGCCCGCGTGGGGGCCCGAGGAGTATAGACGAAATTCCCGCAGGGCAACATGTGCAACATGGAAGCGGTAAAAAACTGCGGGCAAGTGGCCCTCTTTGCGGTTCCCGGATACCGGATCCGGGTGGCGCTCCGGGTTCCCGGATACCCGGAGTCGTGTCCGGTGCCGGGGGCGGTGCCGGTGTGTCCGGGGGCGTGTGGCAATCCTGTGGTTTTTCGGCGCGGCTCACACAAGCGATTGCGATGCGCGCTCAAGGGGGCTAAAGAAAGGGGTCTTTTCCCTTTCCTTATCAGCGGAGCGTCTTGACGTCATGGCTCTGGACAAAACCACGGTGGCGAATATCGCTTTCCTTGCACGCATTGATATTCCCGAAGACCGGCAGGAAACGCTGGCCCGGGAGCTTTCCTCCATTCTCACCTGGGTCGAGCAACTGGAGCAGGTGGACACCCAGGGGGTCGAGCCCATGGCCAGTGTGGCCAACCTGGCCCTGTCCTGGCGCCCGGACGCGGTGACGGACGGAGGCTGCGTTGACGACGTGCTGTCCAACGCCCCCGAGAAAAACAGCAACTGCTTCGTTGTGCCCCGGATGGTGGAGTAAATCCTGTGACCGTACTGACTGATCTGACCCTGGTCGAGGCCCGTGACGGCCTGGCAAAGGGTGACTTTACCGCCGTGGAGCTGACCGAGGCCCACATCCGGGCCATGGAGGCCTCCCGCGCCCTGGGCGCCTACATCACCGAGACCCCGGAGCAGGCCCTGGAACAGGCCCGCCAGTCGGACGCCCGTCGCGCGACCGGCACCGTCGGCCTGATGGAAGGCCTGCCGGTGGCCCTGAAGGATCTGTTCTGCACGAAGGGGGTGCGCACCACCGCGGCCTCCCGGATGCTGGAAAACTTCGTGCCGCCCTATGACAGCACCGTGGGCCGGAACCTGGCCCGTGCGGGTGCGGTCACGCTGGGCAAGACCAACCTGGACGAATTCGCCATGGGCTCGTCGAACCGGACCTCGTTCTTCGGTCCGGCGGTGAACCCCTGGAAGCGCACCGGTGACGATGCGGCCCTGGCGCCGGGAGGCTCCTCCGGGGGCTCGGCGGCGGCTGTGGCCGGACGGATTGCCCTGGCCGCCACCGGCACCGACACGGGCGGCTCCATCCGCCAGCCCGCGGCCTTCTGCGGCATCGTGGGCCTGAAGCCCACCTACGGCCGCTGCTCGCGCCGGGGCATCATCGCGTTTGCAAGCTCCCTCGACCAGGCCGGTCCCATGACCCGCTCGGTGAAGGATGCGGCCCTGATGCTGTCGGCCATGGCCGGGCACGACCCGCTGGATTCCACCAGCGCTCCGGTGGAGGTTCCCAACTTCGAGAACGCCCTGACCGGGGACATCCGCGGCCTGCGCGTCGGCGTGCCCCGGGAGTACCGGGCCGACGGTCTGGACCCCGAGGTGAGCGCCCTGTGGGACCGGGGTGTGGAGATGCTCCGGGACGCGGGCGCCGAGGTGGTGGAGGTGTCCCTTCCGCACACGGATCACGCTCTCGCCACCTATTACATCCTGTCGTCGGCCGAGGCGTCCTCGAACCTCGCGCGCTATGACGGCGTGCGCTACGGCCTGCGGGTCGAGGGCAAGACCCTGGACGAGATGTACAGCCGCACCCGCGGCGCGGGCTTCGGTCCCGAGGTGCAGCGCAGGATCCTGATCGGGACGTACGCCCTGTCCGCCGGCTTCTATGACGCCTACTACCTGAAGGCCCAGCGCGTGCGCCGCCTGATCACCCGGGACTTCCTGGAGGCGTTCGGCTCGGTGGATGTGCTGCTGACCCCGACCACCCCCACGCCGGCCTTCGCCCTCGACGAGGAGCCGACGGATCCCCTGACCCTGTACCTGAATGACGTGTTCACCGTTCCGACCTCCCTCGCCGGTCTTCCGGCCCTGTCCATGCCTGCGGGCCTGTCGGGGCAGGGGCTGCCGCTGGGACTTCAGCTTGTGGGGCGGCATTTCCAGGAGGAGACCCTCCTGAACGCGGCCCTGGTGCTGGAGCGTGCCTGCGCCTTCTCCGGCGCACCGATGTTTGCCGGAAAGGAGGTCTGAGCCATGACCTACGCGATTGAAGGGAATACGGGCCGCTGGACCGTGGTGGTCGGCCTGGAGGTTCACGCCCAGGTGGTCAGCGAGTCCAAGCTGTTCTCCGGGGCCTCCGCCTGCTACGGCGGCGAGCCGAACGACCAGGTCTCCCTGGTGGACGCGGCCTTCCCGGGCCTGCTGCCGGTGATCAACGCCCACTGCGTCGAGCAGGCGGTGCGCACGGGACTGGGCCTTCGCGCCCGGATCAACCGCCACTCGGTCTTTGCGCGCAAGAACTACTTCTATGCGGACCTGCCGCAGGGCTACCAGATCAGCCAGTTTGACAAGCCCATCGTGGGCGAGGGTCACCTGGTGCTGGACATGCCCGACGGCTCGTCGCGCACCGTGGGCATCGAGCGCCTGCACCTGGAGCAGGACGCGGGCAAGTCCATCCACGACCAGGTGCCCGGGGCGTCGCTGATCGACCTGAACCGGGCCGGCATCGCGCTGATGGAGATCGTCTCCCATCCGGACCTGCGGGCTCCGGACGAGGCGGGCGCCTACCTGCGCAAGCTGCGCTCCATCCTCCGCTACCTCGGCACCTGTGACGGGAACATGGAGGAGGGCTCCCTGCGCTGTGACGTGAACGTCTCTGTCCGCCGCGAGGGCGAGGAGGGGCTGCGCACCCGCTGCGAGATCAAGAACGTGAACTCGGTGCGCTTCGTCATGCAGGCCATCGAGGTGGAGGCCCGCCGTCAGGTCGAGGTCTGGGAGTCCGGGGGCGAGGTGCTTCAGGAAACCCGCCTGTTCGACCCCTCCCGGGGGGAAACCCGGTCCATGCGCTCCAAGGAGCACGCCCACGACTACCGCTACTTCCCGGATCCGGACCTTCTGCCTCTGGAGCTGGACGAGGAGTTCATCAGCAAGGTGCGGGCCACCCTGCCGGAGCTGCCGGACGAGAAGAAGGAACGCTTCATCGCGGATTACGGGCTCACGCCCTACGATGCCTCGGTGCTGGTGGTCGATCAGGCCAACGCGGACTTCTTCGAGGAGGTCGCCAAGGACCGGGACGGCAAGCTGGCGGCAAACTGGGTGATCAACAACCTGTTCGGAGCCCTGTCGAAGGCCGGTCTCTCCCTTGCCGAGTCGCCCGTCACCTCGGGCGCGCTGGGCCGTCTTCTGGACCTGATGACCTCGGACGTGATTAACGGACGCATCGCGAAAGATGTCTTCGAGATCATGATGGAAACCGGGGCCGAGGCCGAGGCCATCGTCGAGGAGCGGGGTCTGCGCCAGGTGACCGACACCGGCGCCATCGAGGCCGCCATCGACGAGGTCATCGCCGCCAACCCGGACAAGGTCGAGGAGGTCCGAAGCGGAAAAGACAAGCTTCTTGGGTGGTTTGTCGGTCAGGTCATGAAGGGGACCGGCGGCAAGGCCAACCCCGCCGTGGTGAACGACCTTCTTCGGAAAAAGATTCTGGGATAGGCGCGTGTGTCGCCTTCCGGAGCTTGTACAGGCCGCCCTTCGGGGCGGCCTTTTTTGTACCTCAGGGTGCATTTTGTCGCCCACACCACGTGATTGTACGGTGACGGAGGTGTAATAATTCGGTTTTTATTGATTTTTGCTCTAAATTAAAGACACACTATCCGAGTGAATTGACTCCAGGTTGCAAATTTGCCCTGGGACTTCTCCACGAAACACAGGATTTAGGACAATGTCGTGGCTTAGCGATCTGACCGGCCGGATGAGCCGGACCCTGTCGACGCACATTCTGGCTTATGTCGTGATGGGGCTGGCGGGCCTGTCCCTGGCCCTCTTTTTTTCCGTGACCTACCATTTTGACGTCACGACGTACTCCATTCTGAACGCCGAGATGGCGTCCAATCTCAAGACCCTCGAGAGCCTGACCACCTGGTCCGGCAGCCGGGAGATCCGGCGCGAGGGCGATGTCCTCTATGCGGGCAACACGCCCCTGAACCAGGACACGACCATTGTGGACACCATGGAGCGGAACACGGGCAATATGGCTACCCTCTTCATGGGGGACGAGCGGGTCTCGACGACGGTCCCCGGGACCGTCAATGGCCGCTCCACTGGCACAACCCTGTCGGCCGGGCCCGTGTATGACGCGGTCCTGCGCCGCGGCGAGACCTACATCGGCGAGGCCGATATCCTGGGCGAGCCCTACTACGTGGGGTATGCGCCCATGCGCGGCGAGCTGAACGGACGGCCTGACCAGATCGTGGGTGTCTACTTTGTGGGGCAGCCCAAGTCCCACCTGGATGCGGCCCAGCGCTATCAGCAGCTGATGTTTCTGGGGATTTGCGGCGGTGCGCTGCTGGTCATCAGCCTGGTGCTGGTGCGCCTGATCCGCGGCCTTGTGACCCCCATCGGCACCATCGCCACCGCCATCGACCGGATCGGCCGTGATGAGCCGGTCCAGGGGCTCCCTCCCGCCATTGTGGCCCGCCGCGACGAGGTGGGTGTTCTCGCCCGGTCCGTCGAGCTGTTCCGCGAGAACTACCAGCAGGCCCGGCGCCTGCGCGAGGAGCAGGAGGAGGCCCAGAGGATCAGAAGCGCCCAGGCCGAGCAGATCGTCCAGCTGACCGGAGACTATGACAGCGCGTCAAGCGGGGTGTTCGATACGGTGGGCGGTGCCATCGTCAATCTGGAGCACAGTGCAGGATCCATGTCCAGGAACGCTCAGGAAACGGTCCGCGAGACCGATGCCGTTGCATCCGCCATGGATGAGGCGGCCCGAAACGTGCAGACCATCGCCTCGGCCACCGAGGAGCTGTCCCACTCGGTTCAGGAAATCAGCCGCCAGGTGGAGCGCTGCTCGGAAATCTCCCGCTTCGCCAGCGACGAGGCCGCGGAGGCCAGCAACGGAATGGCCGAGCTCTCGGTCACGTCCGGGGAGATCGGCAAGATTATCGGCCTGATCAACGATATCGCCTCCCAGACCAACCTGCTTGCGCTGAACGCCACCATTGAGGCGGCCCGCGCGGGGGATGCGGGCAAGGGCTTCGCGGTGGTTGCGGGCGAGGTGAAGAGCCTGGCCGCCCAGACCGCCCGCGCCACCGACGAGATTTCCTCCCAGATCACCACCGTCCAGAACGAGACGGAAAAGGCCGTGAACTCCATCGGCCGGATCGTGGGGCGCATTTCCGAGGTGGGCGAGTCCATCCTGGCCATCTCGTCGGCCATGGAGGAGCAGTCGGCGGCAACCCGCGAGATCCTGCGCAATATTGCGAACGTTTCGGACGCCACCTCCCAGGTCAACACGTCCGTGTCCCATGTGCTGAACGTGGCCCGGGAGACGGGAGCGGCCTCCACATCGGTTCTGGAGGCGGCCCACGAGCTGTCCACCCAGGCCGAGGAGCTGAAGGAGGTGACCTCCCGCTTCCTCGGGGATGTGCGCAACGCCTGGAACTGATCGACGCTCCCGGCCCCGGTTCTCCGGCCCGGCCTGCGCCCCCCGCGCCTGGCGTCAGGATCCGGGCGCGGGAGGCCAGGGCCCTTGGGCCACACCGGCTCCAGACAGCCCCCGCTTCGGGGGCTGTTTTGCGTTGGGGGACAGGGGTGGAGAGGGGATGAGGGGCGCCTACTCGGGCCGGCGGCAGTCCGCCAGGTGTTTGATCAGGGTGTTGCGGTTCCGGTCCCCGGCGCGCTCGTAGTGGAAGATGTCGACGCCGTCGCGGATCAGCATCAGCCCAAGGCCTCCGGGGTGGCGGTCCTCCAGCGGTGCCGAGAGCATTTCCGGGGTGGGGAGGGCGGCCACCGAGGCATCGAACGGCGGTGCCTGGTCCTCGAGGGTAACGCTGACAAACCCGTCCTGGATCGACACGGCCACATCCAGATGTCCGGCGATGCCCCGTTTTCCGTAGCCGTGGATCACGACGTTGGTGGACAGCTCGTCCACCGCCAGCACCAGCTTGTAGACCGCGGGCGTGTCAAGCACCGGTGCCGCCTGGGCGCGCACAAAGTCGCGAATGGGCGCGAGGGATTCAAGTTCTGCCGGGAAGGTACGTTTCTGCATGGAAGGGGCCCCTATAGCTCGGAGGACGACCGCAGCGTCATACGTTTTGCAAAGCCGGTCTTTTCGAGTGTCGCCCGCACGTCGTCCGTCACATCCACCAGGACCACTGCAGCTCTCGGCGAAACCGTGCGATACACCTCCAGCAGGGCGCCAAGCCCTGCCGAGGCCAGAAACCCCAGTTCCTGCATCCTCAGGCAGAGAACCGAGAAGCGCTCTGTGGCCGCCACACGGGCCACCTCCCGCTTGAACTGGGCGACCGTGGAGGCATCCAGCTCCCCGGTCAGGGCGATGTTGGCCTGCTCGCCGTCCAGTGTGGTGTCGATCATGAGTCCCATGGCATCCCTCGCGGCGGCGTCAGGTTGAAACCAGAACCATTACGGAGCGGGGCCCGACGATGATTTCGCCCGGTGTCTCCAGCGGCGTTTCCGTTCCGGGCTCGCGGAAGTCCTGCGGGGACGGCAGCGAGGTGTTCGCCGCCACCCGCCACTCCCGGTTCCCGGGGCAGGCCGGCAGGACGAACTGCAGTCCGTCCCAGTACATGTTGACCGCAACGTAGACCGCGTCCGGCGTTCCGTCGGCGGTCTCGCCCTCCAGCATCCAGGCAAGAACCCGGTTGTAGCCCGAGCGGTCCAGGTACCAGGGGCGGGTGCCGTGGAACGACAGCTGGGGGTAGGGCGCCCCGCCGCCCCGGCCGTAGACGGTCCGCTTGCGCAAGATCGGGTGGTCCCGGCGCAGGTGGATCATGCCCCTCACGAAGCGCAGCAGGTCGGCATTCTTCTCGGCCAGGGTCCAGTCCAGCCAGCTGATCTCGTTGTCCTGGCAGTAGGCGTTGTTGTTGCCCTTCTGGGTGCGTCCGAACTCGTCGCCCGCAACGATCAGGGGCACCCCCTGGGAGGTCATCAGGATCGCATAGGCGTTGCGCACCAGCCGCAGGCGCAGGGCGTTGATCTCGGGGTCGTTGGTCTCGCCCTCGAAGCCACAGTTCCACGAGATGTTGTTGTTCTCGCCGTCGCGGTTGTCCTCGCCGTTGGCCAGGTTGTGCTTCTGGCTGTAGGCGAACAGGTCGTACAGCGTGAAGCCGTCGTGGCTGGTGATGAAGTTGATCGAGGCGTTCGTGGCCCGCCACCAGTAGAGGTCGGGGGAGCCCTCCACCCTCTGGGTCATGGGAGCCACCTGGCCCTCCTCGCCGGTCAGGAAGCGGCGCAGGGTGTCGCGGTAGGGGCCGTTCCACTCGGCCCAGCGGCCGTAGTTGGGGAACGAGCCCACCTGGTAGAGCCCCCCCGGATCCCAGGCCTCGGCGATCAGCTTGGTGCGCCCCAGGATCGGGTCGAAGGCCAGGGTTTCCAGAAGGGGAGGGTTGGTGAGGGGCGCGCCGTTCTGGTCCCGGTTCAAGATGGCGGCCAGGTCGAAGCGGAAGCCGTCGATGTGGTATTCCGCGACCCAGTAGCGCAGGCAGTCCAGCACCATGGACCGGACCACCGGGTTGTTGCAGTTGAGGGTGTTGCCGCAGCCCGAGAAGTTGTAGTAGCGGCCGTCCGGGGTCAGCATGTAGTAGGTCTTGTTGTCCAGCCCCCGGAAGGACAGGGTCGGGCCCAGCTCATTGCCCTCGTTGGTGTGGTTGAAGACCACGTCCAGGATGACCTCGATCCCCTCGGCGTGGAGGGCCTTCACGAGGGTCTTGAGCTCGTCCGCCTGCATGCCCATGTGCCCGGTGGCCGCATAGCCCGCCTTCGGGGCAAAGAAGGCCATGGTCGAGTAGCCCCAGTAGTTCACGGTGAGCGAGCCGTCCGGCAGGCGCCGGGAGTGCTCCCACTCGTCGAACTCGAAAATGGGCATCAGCTCCACGCAGTTGACCCCCAGGGCCTTCAGGTAGGGGATCTTCTCCTTCAGCCCGGCGAACGTCCCCGGAGCCCGCACACCGGACGAGCTGTGGCGGGTGAAGCCCCGCACATGGGTCTCGTAGATGACCAGGTCTTCCATGGGCAGGTCGGGGGGGATGTCGTCCTCCCAGTCGAAATCCTCGAACAGCATGCTCGAGCGGAACGGGTAGGGCGTTCCGGGTTCCTGTGGGGTGAGCCAGCGGTCACGGCCTCCCACGGCCCGGGCGTAGGGGTCCAGAAGAACCTTCGAGGAATCGAAGCGGTGCCCCCTCTCGGGCTGGAAGGGGCCCTCCATGCGGTAGCCGTACTCCAGCATCTCGATGTCCAGGTCGAAGACCGTGATGGACCAGACGTTGCCGGTGCGGAAGGCCTCGGGCAGGGGGATCTCAAGCCGGGGCTCCCGGGCGCCCTTCTCGAAAAGCACCAGGGTGCAGGCGGTGGCGTGGTTCGAGTAGACCGAGAAGTTCACGCCCCCCGGGATCAGCGAGGTTCCGAACGGCAGGGCATGCCCGGCACGGAACTTCACCCCCTTGATGGAGTGGGTCGGGTAGCGATCCATGCGCACGCCGTTCGACGTCATTGGGGCCTCCTGGTCTTCCGGGGGTGCTGCGCGGTCCGTTCCGGCCACGCGGCCCGTTCCGGCGCTGCGGTTCGGGAGAGGGGGGCCAGTCCCACCGGGGCCGGCCCGGGATGGTCGGTGTTACGGTGCATGGCCCTGGGCTGCGCTGGCGGCATCCAGCTCGGCCAGCCCGTCGGACAGGGTGGGCACCAGGGTCAGGTGGGTCAGGAAGCCGGTCTGCTCCATGACCTCCCGGATGGGGTCGATGACGCCGGCCAGGACAAGGGTTCCGCCGCCACCCCGAACGGCACGGGTCAGCACCAGGAGAAGCCGGAGCCCCGCGCTGGAGAGAAACGTCACTCGGGAAAAGTCGACCAGGACTTTGCCTTCGCCGGGGAGCACCTTCAGGAGTTCATCCTGAATCGAGGGGGCGCTCTGCCCGTCAATTTCGCCGGTCAGGGTGACGGTTGCGATACCGTTTTCCGAGGTAACAGAACACGACAAGGAAGATGCCTCCGCAAAAAATGGGGACGCGGCGCGTCCCGGAATCACGATCCGAAGAATAACACAAACTGTAAAATGGAACCGCTAAAAAGTACTCGGCAGCGCATGGGCAGGCAACCGCCCGGCCCCGGGTTCGCCCGTGGCGGCGGTGGTGGCGGCAGGCCCGGGGGAGGTCGAGGGGTGCGAGCCGGCGGCGGTAGCCGGGCCGGAAAACCCGCCCGGAACAGCTCGGGGAAAGGCGGCTGGCGGTTCTGTATCCTGGGCTGGCGACGGATGCCGGGGGCGGTGCCGGGTGCGGGGACAGCCTGTGAGGGTGGGCACCCGCCGCCGGTGGGGAGCACCGGGCGCGGGCCGGGTGCGGGGGCGGCCTGTGAGGGGGTACCCGCTGCCGCTGGGGAGCACCCGGGGCGGATGGGCCGGCGACGGCAGCAGGCCCGGAACGCCGGTGCGGCCACAAAAAAAGCCCCGCAGGACGCGGGGCCGGACCGGTCGGGTCAGAACGCGGGGCGGCCGCAAAGCCGCCCCGTGTCGCCGGGCTCAGACGAGACCCAGGCGCTTCAGCACGTCCGGAAGGACGTTGGAGAGGAGAGCCGTCTGCTCGGCAACGATCTTGTTGATCGCCTCCGCATCCTCGACGGGGTTGCCGTCCTGGCTGACCTGGAAGCCACGGGTCTCCATGACGGTGCCGATGTAGGCCCCCGGATCCTCGCCCTTCACAAGGCCGAGGCCGTAGAGGCGCTCCAGGAAGCCGCAGTGCTGCCAGGCGCCGTTCACCGTCAGCAGGAAGGCGAACTGCTCGTTGTCCAGAAGCTCGTCCAGGGCGGCGTTGAAGGTCTTGACCCGCGCGGCGCGCACGTCGGCCTTGCCCGGAGGCGTGGGCTGGACCCAGCCCAGAACGGTCATCACCACCGCCGCCTGGGCGACCTGGGTGAAGTCCAGTTTCAGGCGCTCGACCATCTCGTCGATGGTGGCCGGAGCCTCGGCCAGGATGTCCATGATGGGGTTGTAGACGTCCTCCCTCAGGGACACCTGGACGCCCTTCAGCACCAGGTTCTCGGGCAGGGCGTTGCGCACACCGGCCAGAACAAGACGCATCTTGCCCAGGGCCTTGCGGGCCTTTTCCGGAGTGAGCGGCTGGGGGCCCTTCACGAACAGGTCACGGCGGTACACCGTGTTGTAGAGCATGTCCTTGACGGTCTCGCGCAGGGGCAGGCTCGCGTTGACCTGCTCGAGGCGCTTCATGAAGTCCGGAGGCGTGATGAGCGGCTCCAGGTAGTTGGTGGCGTCAAGCGAGCCCACGAAGGCCAGCTTGGAGGCCGACATGCGCGAGAGCATGTCGCTGAAGTGGAAGGCCTTGGCCCGTCCGCCGAAGAAGTCTCCCAGCAGGAAGCCCAGCTCGCTGTTGCGCCAGTTCTCGAGCCAGGCGCCCGCGTTGGCCGAGGCCGTGAAGTAGACGGCGCCCGAGTCCTCGAGCTCCTTGAGGAAGTTCAGGCCCTGGGTCAGGGCGATGACCGGATCCTTCTCGCCGGTGGCGCGGGTGCCCTCCTGCACCAGGTGGCGCAGGGGCTCGGCAACGGCGCAGCCCGGAAGAGCGGCGTACCCGGCGTAGACCACGCCGCCCGGCTTCAGGAACTTCTGGATGAAGGCCTGGATGTCCGCGAGCACGTCCTCGGACACCCGCGAGCAGGTGTTGTTGAGGATCACGTAGTCCAGCTTGGGCAGGTTCTCGTCGAGCATCTGCCGGATGGAGCGCTCATACACCGTCAGGTTCGAGAGCTCGGCCGCGGCGGCAAGCCGGGTGGCCCAGGCGCTCTGCGAGGGGTTGACGTCGATCGCGAAAAACTGGCCCTCGGGGTACTGGGCGGCCCAGGCGGCCGTCGAGAGGCCGAAGCCGGATCCAAGCTCCGCATAGGTGAACGGCTTTTCGAGGTTCGGCGCGGCCTGTCCCGAAAGAGCGAGGGAAAAATTGATGGAGGCGGGCGAAAGCTCGCTGAAAACGGTCTTGTTTGTCGGCACATCCATACCGTAGCCCTGTGTCCACTCAGGCATATTTTGCGATCTCCTGGTTATGATGCACCCTGGGGGTGCCCCTGAAGATGCGACTTTAGATCAAAATGGAGACAAAGCGAACTTTTTTGCGCGCGAGTAGATCAAAACCTGCGGGCATGGATTGAAAAAAAAAGCCCGGAACGCGGGTTCCGGGCGAGTCAAGGGAGAGACAGGAAAGATGGGGCAGGACGCTACAGTCCCAGGCGGGTTCGCGTCTCGCGAATGAGGTGGATCAGATCCTCGTGATGGACCTGGTCCCGGACCATGAGCCGGTGAACAATCTCGTCCCGGAAAATGTCCATCAGGGACGGCTCCGTGTCGTGTACGGGGGCATCTCCGATGTCGGCAAGGGCCGCGAACGAGTCGGAGATCCATGCCGCATCGAACTCGTCGACCGTTGCTTCGGGACGATGAAATGCCGAGTGTGTCATGGGTCTTCTCCTTGGATGAGGGCCGGGGGAACGAGGATCCCCGGCGTTCGCCGAAATGCGGGAGCGACACCGTGCTGGAAGAGGGCGTCGGGGCGCATCTGTCTCCACCGTTTGTCCCGCACCCCTGATATGGGGGGCACTCCCGGTGGGGGGAAAGATCCCGCAGTCAATTTCGACCCGAAATTCAATACGTCCTCAATTTTTAGTTATACCAACGTTGGAACGCTCGATCAAGTGGTTTTTCCGACAAAAATCTGTACTACGGTGCAAGCTACATGTAGTGGTATGCATACTAAAGTGTGGGCGCGGAGTGACCTCCCCCGCGCCCCGAACAATGAAGGCGCCCTGCGCCCGTCAGGCGGCGTCAACCCCCAGGGCCGGAACGGTCCGGGGTTCCCCGGCCCGGGTGATTTCGATACGCCGGGGCTGTTTTTCCTCGGGGATCTCTCTCACAAGGTCCACATTGAGAAGGCCGTTTGCCAGGCTGGCCCCCACCACCTTGATGTGGTCGGCCAGCTCGAACTTGCGCTCGAAGGCGCGCCCGGCGATGCCCCGGTGGAGGAACTGGCGGTTCTCGTCCGCGGCCGCCTCCAGGCGTCCCGAGATGGTGAGGGTGTTGTCCTCGCACACCACGCTCAGGTCGTCGTCCGAGAAGCCCGCGACCGCCATGGTGATGCGGTATTCGGTCTCGCCGGTTTTCTCGATGTTGTAGGGGGGGTAGGAGGTGGCCTGGCTGTCAAGCCGGGCGGCCGTGTCCAGAAGGCGTCCGACGTTGTCGAAGCCGATGGCAAAGCGGTGAAGGGGGGAAAGGTCGTAAGCACGCATGGTCATATCCTCCAGTGAGCGATACGAGAAACGCGGGTGCACAGGACGTGTCACACCCGGGGTCAGGTCGAGAGGGGGTGCCTTGACGGGACAACCGGAGCGGGGTGCCGAAAGCGTCGCACACCCCTTGGAGGCCGGTTTCCGTGGTCGGGCGTCCTCTCGAAAAAAGTATCTGGTAACCACAAATGGGGTTGTCAAGAAAAAAATTCAACCCGAGTCCCGGGCCTGTGGCATCCGGCAGGCCGTTCGGTTGGGCCGGCCGCGGCCCCATGTCGGTGTGTCCGGCTGCGGCCTCGGTGTCGGTGCGTCCGGCTGCGGCCTCAGTGGTTGTTCAGGGCCGTATCCTGCGGCTCGCACCAGGAGCCCCGGGTTTTCCCGTCGTAGGGGCGGGCCAGTCCCTCGGCAATCAGCGTGCCGGCGAGGTCGATGTCCCCCGGAAGGAGGACGCTGGCCAGAACCCGGCCGGCATACTTGTCATGGCGCACTTTTTTGAGCAGCACGGTGGAGCCGTGGTGGTCCAGGAGGGCGATGACGTAATCCCGCGCCCGCCGGGCCATTTCCTTTTCCGCATCGCAGCGGCCCCGCAGCTCGGGGGTGTCGATCCCCTCGACCCGCACGGAGGCCGTCACCCGGTGGTCCGGCCAGACAAAGGCCTCCACCTCCAGGGTGTCTCCGTCGATGACCCGGACGACCTCGCCCCGGATCGGGCCCTCCACCGGGACGGCCCGGCTGGTCGGCGCCGCCGCCGTCAGTCCCGCCGACAGGCAGACGGTCACAAGAACCCCGGCAAAGGGGACGGAACGTGAACGCAGGAGCCTGTTCATGGTGTTAACCCTGTCATTGCTGTAACGCTTGGTTGAACTATAACGCAAGAAGGGTTAAAAAAGAACAAACATCGAATAAAAATTTTGGGGGACGGATCAAAAATCCGTGCACCGGCCCTTCTGCTCCCAGTCGCTGTAGCGGGTGGGCTCGGGCCCCTTCGGACCGCCGTATTCCTTGGGGGTGCCAGCGTTTTCCGGGGCGTTTTCCGGGGTGGTTTCCGTGGGGGCTCCGGTCGGGGTTCCGCCGTCGGCCTCGGGCGCGGTTCCGGGGGCGGTGTCCGTTCCTGTCGTGGTTTTGTTCTCGGCCATGGCGTGTTCTCCCGTGCAAAAACCGTTTCGGCCCGTCCGGGTTTATAAGCTTGACGCGGGGGGCACAATCCCTATTTCAATAGCAGACACCAAAAACCACCATGACCTGTTCCGAGGGAGCTTTACATGTCCTTTGCCCGCATCGCCATACTGCTTGCAGCCCTGACAGCCCTGTTCATGGGGGTCGGCTACCTGATCGGCGGTCAGGGCGGAATGCTGATTGCCCTGCTGGTCGCGGCGGGGATGAACCTCTTCACGTACTGGAACTCGGACAAGATGGTCCTGAGCTCGCAAGGCGCGCGGGAGGTCACCATGCAGACCGCACCCGACTTCTACGGGATCGTCGCCCAGCTGGCCAGGAACGCCAATCTGCCCATGCCGCGGGTCTACATCATCGATACCCCTCAGCCCAACGCCTTTGCCACCGGGCGCAACCCGGAGAACGCGGCGGTGGCGGCTACCACGGGCCTGCTGTCCACGCTCAGTGCCGAGGAAATCGCCGGTGTGATGGCGCACGAGCTGGCTCACGTCCAGCACCGTGACACCCTGACCATGACCATTGCCGCCACCCTGGGCGGTGCCATCTCCATGCTGGCGAACTTTGCCTTCTTCTTTGGCGGCAGCCGGGACGGCGAGGGCGTCAACCCCATCGCGGCGATCCTGATGATGATCCTTGCGCCCCTTGCGGCCATGGTCATCCAGATGGCCATCTCCCGGAACGGCGAGTACCGCGCCGACGAGGAGGGCGCGCGCATCTGTGGCCAGCCCCTGTGGCTGGCGAGCGCTCTCGGGAAAATCGAGCAGGCCGCCCGGCGGGTTCCCAACGCGAGGGCCGAGCACAATCCCTCCACGGCGCCGCTCTATATCATCAACCCCCTGAAGGGGAAGGGCATGGACAACCTGTTCTCGACCCACCCCTCCACCGAGAACCGGATTGCCCGCCTGCGCGAGCTCGCCGAGACCATGACCCCGGCCACGGTCCGCCGCAGTCGGATGCCGTAGGGTCGGCTTCCCCGGTCCGGACCCGGAACCACGCGCCGCCTGTTTGCGAACGGGCGGCGTTTTTTTTGGCCATGTCCCGCGCGGCAGGGCACGGCACGGCTTTCCACGCCAAAGCCCTTGGCAGGCCCGGCATTTCCCTCTACACCTTTCAGGTTATGAGAAACACACCGATCTCTGAGGCCCCCGGCGGCCCCGAGCCCAGCTCCTTTTCCGGCGAGCGCCTGACCTGCGTTCGCGGGGAGCGCGTTGTCTTTACGGGTCTCTCGTTCCATGTGGATCCCGGCGAGGCCCTTGTGCTGCTGGGCCCCAACGGCTCGGGCAAGTCGTCCCTGCTGCGGGTGATGGCCCTTCTTCTGAAGCCGTTTGCCGGGCGTCTGGACTGGTCGGGCCGGCCCGTTGCCGATGATCCCGAGGACCACGGGGCCCGGACCCGCTATGTGGGTCACCAGGACGCCATCAAGCCTGTTTTGTCCCTGCGCGAGAACGTGGCCTTCCAGGCCCGGATTTCCGGTGCAGACCTGTCCCGGGTGGACGAGGCCCTGGAGACCTTCGCCCTGGGTCGCCTTGCGGGGGTTCCCGGGCGGATGCTGTCGGCGGGGCAGAAGCGCCGGGCGAACCTGGCCCGGCTGGTTGCGGCTCCGGCGCCCCTGTGGCTTCTGGACGAGCCGACGACGGCGCTCGACCGGGCGTCCATCGGGGTGCTCGAGGCCCTTCTTGCCCGCCATCGGGAGCAGGGCGGTCTTGTGGTCGTGTCCACGCACCAGGACATTCACTTGCCGGGCGCGCGGGTTCTTCACCTGGACGCCTTCGCCCCCCGGAAGCCGGGAGCCGCGTGATGGGTCTTTTCCTTTCCGTTCTGGGGCGCGACCTGCGCCTTGCCCTTCGCCAGAGTTCCGACAGCCTGATTGTTGTGGGCTTCTTTGTGGTGACGGTGGTTCTGTTCCCGTTTGGCGTGGGCCCCGAGGTCTCGGTGCTGGAGCGGATCAGCGCCGGTGTTCTGTGGGTGACGGCGCTTCTGGCGTCCATGCTGTCCCTGGACCGCATCTTCCAGCAGGACTACGAGGACGGAAGCCTGGACCTTCTGACCCGGGCGCCCGCACCCCTGACCGGGATTGTCCTGGCCAAGATCCTGGCCCACTGGCTCACCACCGCCTTGCCGCTGGTGGTCGCTGCTCCGGTTCTGGCCGTTTTGCTCCAGATGTCGCCCGAGGGCTTCTCGGCTCTGGTGGCCGCCCTCCTTCTGGGAACGCCGACCCTGTCCCTGATCGGGGCCGTGGGGGCCGCCCTTGTCCTGGGCGCGCGCCGGGGCGGGGTTCTGGTGTCCCTTCTGATCCTGCCTTTGTATGTGCCGGTGCTGATTTTCGGCGTCTCGGCGGTGGACGGGGCGGCCTCCGGTTTCGCGGTGGCCTCCCAGTTCCAGATCATGGGGGCAATCTTGCTGGTGTCCCTGGTGGTCTGCCCCCTGGCAGCGGCCATGGCCCTGCGCCAGGCGCTGGAGTAGACCGGCGTCGCCGGCTGGAGTAGGCCGGTGGCCCGTGGCCCTGTAGCCCGGCAGACGGCCTTGCCAGACAGCCGCCCCGTGGCCCGGTTCCGGGCGCCCTTTCCCTCGCCTCACTTCCCCTTTGCCCGCTCAGGGGCGCAGGAACGTAGGAATGTGTGTGGGGGGGCGGTTGCCTGTCGCCCCGCACCCCCGCTTGTCCGCTCCCCCTCGCACGCTGGCGGAGCGCTTGCCCCGGCTCAGGACCGGGGCTTTTTGCTCCCGCTGCCGGGCGTGGTCTTCCGGGCGCTCCCCTTTTTGGCCTTTGCCGCCCCGGTGTTCGCCGCCGCGCCGCCGGCCTTGCCGGTTTTTCCAGCGTTTGCCGCTGCGGTTTTGGCTGCCCCGGTCCGGGTCTCCCCGGCGCCGGGCTCCGTTTCACCGCTGGCCGGTGCCCGATCCGGCGTCGCAGCCGGCGTGTCCCCGGTCGTGACCGGGGCCTTCGGTGCTGCGGGCACATCGGTTGTGGACGGCGTGACGGTTGCCTCGGGTGCAGCCGGGGCGGCGGGCGCGGTCGATCCGTCTGCCACCGCCGGTGCGCTTGATCCGTCCGCCACCGCCGGTGCTCCCCGGGGGGCCGGGCTCTCCAGCACGTCCAGGGGAACGTCCGCGCCGACCGCGTCCTCAAGGCGGGTGAACCCGTCGGCCCGCAGGCAGCGCCCCAGGTCGGTCTTGATCCGCTCGATCAGGGGCGGTCCCTCGTAGATGAGGGCCGAGTACACCTGGATCAGGCTGGCCCCGGCCCGGATACGTCTGTAGGCGTCCTCGCCCGAGGAGATGCCGCCCACGCCCACCAGGGGCACGCGCCCGCGGGTCAGGCGGTACATCGTGCGCAGAACCTCAAGGGAGCGCTCTTTCAGCGGCTCGCCAGACAGTCCTCCGCCCTGGGACGCCTGGGGGCTTTTCAGGCTGGCGGGGCGCTCGATGGTGGTGTTGGTGCAGATCAGGCCGTCAAGCAGAGGCGTGGCGGAGCCGCCGGACCCGGGGACGCCGGTGCCGTCCTCGCCCAGAGCCACCGCCGCAATGTCCCGGAGATCCTCGTCCGTCAGGTCGGGCGCGATCTTCAGCAGAAGGGGCGGGCGGCCCGCTCCCGCCGGAAAGGCCCGGTCCAGAGCCTCCCGGGCCCGGCGCACCAGGGTGACCAGGGACTCCCGCCCCTGGAGGGCCCGAAGGCCCGGCGTGTTGGGGGATGACACGTTCATCACCAGGTAGTCCGCAAAGGCCGCAAGACGCAAGATCGCCTTCTCGTAGTCGGCGGCGGCGTCCTCGGTCTCCTTGTTCTTGCCCAGGTTCACGCCCACAAGGCCGGGAACCTTGCGGCTGCGCAGGCGCACGGCCATGGCGTCCATGCCCGCGTTGTTGAAGCCCATGCGGTTGATGATGGCCCGGTCCTCCAGGAGCCGGAACAGCCGCGGGCGCGGGTTTCCGGGCTGGGGCCGCGGCGTGACGGTTCCGACCTCCACAAAGCCGAAGCCCAGGCCGAGGAAGGTGTCAAAGGCGCGGGCATCCTTGTCCAGGCCGGCGGCCAGTCCCACAGGGTTGGGGAACGCCCGTCCCCAGACCGTGGTTTCCAGGATGGGATCGTCCATCCGGGCGGGGGCGCGGGCAAAGAGCCCCGTGGACAGGGCGGCAAACGTGAGGCGGTGGACCGTTTCCGGATCCAGGCGCCGCACGAGGGGCCAGAGGCGGCTGTACCAGGTGGGCGGGGCTTTGGACGACGCGTTGGACGACGCGATGGGCGAGGATTTGGGCGAGGACATGGTCAGGGTTCCAGACAGACAGGCAGGGATGGGCACGGGCCCGGGAAAAACGGTTCAGGAGGTGGGGGCGGTGCCGCCGTCCGGCGGGTCGCGCCGTTTCGGCAGCCAGGGCATGACGGAGACGGCCTCCCCCGTCTGGGAGCGCATGACCCTGGGCCGGAACACCTGGTCGGGGGCCGGAGCGCCCGGCGTTCCGGGAGCCCCCGCGGTCTCGGAGGCCGCCTGGGCGCGCCGCCCGTAGTAGGCGGCCATGGCGTCCTCGGTGATCACAGAGCCCGGTTCGGTGGCACAAGCCTCGGCAAAGGGCGGGTGCTTTTGGATCATGCGGGTGAGGTGCTCCACCGAGTGGGCCCCGAATTTCCGCCAGATGCTGTCCAGCAGCGCCACCGCCTGGGGATCCGGGGTCTTGCATCCCAGGGCGTCGCGCCCGTTTTGCAGCGCCCGGTACAGGTTCGGCTCCAGGGGCCCGGCCGGGTCCGCCACAAACACCGCGGGCATCAGGCGGCGGCCTGCGAACGCGGCCGCGTGGTACGCCTGGGCCAGATACATCAGGCGGTGAAGCTTCTGGGGCTGGAGATACTCGCCGTCATTCAGGGCCCGGTCCATAAACCAGTTCGCGACGTCAAAGACCGTCTGGACCCTGGGCGGGCGGATGGAGGCCATCGGGTGTTCACCTTTTAAACAGAAAGATATGCTTTAAGCAGAAGAGGCTCTTCAGGCACAATACCCCCATGAGACGAACCGGAACAGACTGGACCTTCAGCCCCGTATGGAAAAACCCAAGCCGCCCCCGGCGCCCCCGGGGTGTGGCCGTGCGCCGCGTGGCCGTTCTGGTCGTGTGCGTGGCGGCCGTGGTGCTGTGGCTGAACCGGCTGGCGGCGGCCTCGTGGGCCCTGGGCCTGGGTCTGGGGGCGATGGGGCTGGAGGGCGCTTCCGCCCGGGTTGTGCACCTGGGCCCGTCCCGCATGGTCATCCAGGAGGTGCGCCCGGGGACCGGCCCTTCCGTTGTGCAGGACGTGGAGGTCACCGCCTCGCCGCTGGATCTGCTCCGGGGCCGTGTTGCCTCGCTGCGGATCGGGACGGTTCACCTGTTTGCGGTGGCGGACGGGGCCGGGGTCTGGCTCCCGGGGCTTGAGCCCCTGTTCGAGGGGGAGGGCGATTTTCCCGCAGAGGGGCTGATCCGGCTGGCGGACCGCTTCCGGACCCTCGAGATCGGGGACGGCCGCCTGGAGATCCTGGACGTGGTCTCGGGGGAGCCGGTGGTGGCTTCCGCGCGCCTGTCCGGACAGCTGGACACCCGCACCCGGCGTTCGGACGCCCCGCCTCCCGCCGGGATGCATCTCACGCTGGAGCCCCTTGAGAAATCGGGCCCCGACGGCCTGCGGCTGAGGGAGCCGGCCTCGGTGCGCCTGTCCCTGGAACGGGGCGCCCGGACCCGCGGCGCGTCCGGCGGGCTGCCGGCGCTGCATCTGATCCTGAGCCTGGAGGGGCCGCTGGTTCTGGATACGGCCGATGGTCCCGCCCGTCTGGAGGATCTGCGGATCCAGGTGGACACGGCGGATTTCCGCCCCGCCGACACGTCCGGCGCCGGGGATCCGGGCGAGGATGTGGACAAGGCCGGTTTGGACGCCGGTGGCGCAGGGGAGCCCGGAAGGCCCCAGGGAGCGCGCCCGAAAAAGGATATCGGTACGGGGTCGGGGATCGGGACGCAAACGCCTCCGGGGGCCGGGACGCAAACGCGTCCGGGCGCCGCGGCGATGGCGCAGACCGGGACGGACCGGGTCGCTTCTGAAACCGCCTCGGCCGCGGCCGGCGCGAAAAGCGGCACGCCCGGGACCGACGCGACGACCGGCACGGCGTCCGGGTCCGCGTCCGGGTCCGCGTCCGGGGCTGGCCCGGAGGGCGTCGCAGCCGGGGACGGTGAGCCTGTCCCCAAGGCCCTCGGTTCCTCGGAGGGGCCCCGGCCCGGTGTTGTGGTTCGCATGAGCGTCGGGCGGCTCCTGTGGCAGGGGACGGGCCTGGAGGCTCTGGATTTCCGGGTGCGGGTGCCCTGGGAGGCCGGCGCTCCCCTTCCGGCCCGGGCCCGGGCAACCCTGGAGGCCCGGATTGACCGTCTGCCGCTGGAGGAGGAGTACCGCCTGCCCGGCGGAAAGGGGCGCCCCCTGGTTCTGGACGCCCGGCTTGACCCGTACCCCACCAGCGAGGATCTGTTTGCCGTTGAGGGTACGGTTCACGTCGGCGCCGGCGGTGCGACCATGCGCGTGAAGGGCCACGTGGCCCGCGACCTGGGCAGCGCCCGGCTTCATCTTCACATGCCGGAGTCTGCGTTTTCCCCGGCCCTGCGGGCGCAGGACTTCCACGGTCTTCTGGCGGGGCGGCTGGACTTGAGGGAGGGGACCATTTCCCTGGGCGGGCGCCTGGACTGGGACGGCGACACGGTCACGCCGGACTTGAAGATGGCTCTGGACAATCTGACCGGGCGCTTTGATGCCCTTGCCTTCCAGAACCTGACCACCGCCGTGTCCATCACCCGGTTCGAGCCTCTGGAGGGCCACAGTTCCAAAGCCGTGGCCGAGCTTCTGGGCCCCGGCATCCCCCTGACCAACGGGCAGGCCACCTGGCGGTTCGACGGCCGGGGGAATATCGTGCTCCAGTCCTTCCGCTGCCGGTTTGCCGAGGGCGAGATCACCGCATCGGGCATCCGCATCCCTCTCGGGGACGGCGCGGTCGAGTCCAGCCTGGCGGTGGAGGGCCTGTCCCTGGACGCCCTGGTGCGGCTTCTGGAGGTGGAAAAGGAGATGGAGGCCCGGGGCTTCCTGTCCGGCAGCATCCCCTTCCGCGTGGAGACCGACGGCACCATCCGGATCCGCCAGGCGGCCCTGCGCTCCACCGGTCCCGGGATCCTTCGCTATACCCCCTCGTCGGGCACGGCCTCGGCGGCCGGGGGCGTCACCGGCAGCGCCCGCCAGGGGGTGGTCACCCTTCTTGAGGCCCTTCAGGATTTCCACTTCCGGACCCTGAACGTGTCCCTGGACGGGGATCTGACCCGGGATCTGTCTTTGGAGGTGTTTCTTGCGGGGGCGAACCCCCGGCTGCTGGACGGCTACCCGGTGGAGGTGAGGACCACCCTCAGCGGCGCCTTCCTGGAGCTGATCGGGGCCAACGTCTACACCTATGAAATCCCGTCGCGCATTCGGGGCAATCTGGATGCCTTCCTGAAGAGCGTGGAGAAATCCGGCATCGGGCACAGCAAGCGCGCATCGGGCCCCGCCACCGGGATTTCGGCGCGCCCGTAGGGCCCGGTTCCCGGTGGCTCTTGCGTCGGAGGATTTGGTGCAGGGAGGCGGGCGTATCCGGGGCGGTGGAGTGGGACAGGCCCGCCGGGATCCGGCTCCCGCGTGTTCAGGCCGCCGGGCCAACCTGGACGGTGCGCCTTGGGGGGGCGGTTCGGGGGGAGCATCTTCGCAATCGGACGGACCGGGTGTGTATGGGGCTCCGCGTGCCCGTTCGTGTGAGCGGGTGCCTGTCCGCTGTCCGTGCCGGTTCGGGTGGGTGCCCAGTGCCTGTTGCCCGCGGAGCCTGCCCTGCGGCGGGCCGGTCCGGGCGTTATTCGGGGTGGTTGCGCAGCACCGGCTGGCTGCCGGTCGGGGAGGGCGCGTTGACCCCGCGCACCCCCACCAGTTCCTGGTCGATGGCGGAGCGGACCGCGTCAAGGGCGCTCTCGATTTCCCGGATCTGCTCGCGCAAGACCCTCAGGCGCCCCACATCCAGGGCGGCCGGGTTCCGCTTCGAGGAGATTTCCGCCAGGGCCTCGGCGATATAGCGGCCCTTCAGGGTCGCAAGAACGCTGACCATGTCGAACACCTCGTCCGGCCCCACATCGCCCACGTGCCGGCGGCAGGCCGAGCGGGTCAGGTCGTCGAGGGCCGCCTGGACGCAGTGGACGAACTGGGAGGCGCTGTGACAGTCCGAAAGGACGTCATGCAGGGCGCGCCGGGTTTCCCGATCCAGGCTCATGACCGGTACACCGGGCTGCCGGAGGTTCGCGACAGGGTGATGTCCGAGGGGAACTGCTGCATCTTGTCGAGAAGGTAGTCCAGATCCTCGTCCTCGAGCTCCACACCGTTCGCCGAGTACTGGGTCAGGATCCGCTCCAGCATGCGCCGTGAAAAGCGCTTCTGGTCGTCCTCCCGCCCGTCGAGCTCGATCTCGCTCACGACGTTGATGGCCGCGTACATGGCGTGCATGAAGCGGTCCGGAAGGCCCGAGGCCTCGTAGATCTTGCGAAACCCGCGCTCGCCCTGGTCGTGAACCATGGGGCAGGCGACGTTCAGGGGCATGCCGGACAGGGCCGCCAGGGCGTGCTCGAAAAACTTCACGTTCCCCATGCACAGGGACCGGAACACGAGCGAGGGCGTCATCCGGTTCGTGTTCATGAGCTGGTGGATCAGCCGCTCGAACTGGGAATCCGTATCCTCGGACGACACGGAGAGAACGGTTTTCTCCCAGGTCTGGAGCACAAGCCAGGCGGCGGTGTTGGGGCTGATGTCCGAGCGCGACAGGAGCGCTTCCTGAAAATTGGCGGAAATCTTGGTGGCCAGCTTCTCCGCCACCGTGGAGGGAAGGCGGGCGAAGGACACCAGCCGGTCCTGGATCTGCCCGCTTTCGCCGAACCGGTCCACGACCTGCTCGAGGGTGTCATCCCCCACCCGGGCGGTCTCGTTCGAGATGAGGGTGGAGACGACCGCCTCGGTCCCGTGCTCCACAAGCTCGCCGGAGACAATTTCGGAGACTCCATCCCGGCGCGCAATAGCCGTCATTTTCGACTCGGAGTTCAGGCGGACGATCTCCACCAGATCCTCGTCCGTGAGGACCGAGGAGGACTCCAGAAGCGGAAGCGCGACCTCGTCCACGTCGTGGGCCAGGGTCAGGGCAATGTCGCGCGAGAGGTCCGAGCACTCTTTCAGGCACAGGGACAGGGTCTGGCGAACCCGGATTTCCATATCCCGGGCCAGAAGGCGGAAGATGTCTTCCGCAAGACCGCGTTCCCTGTCCGTGAGCGCTCCGTCGCCGAACTGGCGGGCTATCTTGTCGGCAGTCTCGGCCCTGTTGGATCCGGAAGGGTCGCTCAACAAGCGACTGACATCGCTTTCGGATATAAGCTTTTTCACCATGAGGGATGGTACCGCCGAACTATTGGACGTCTGGAAAGCGTACACTATCGCCGGGAAGCGTGTCAAAGCCCTTGCCCGGGAAAATTGCCCCCTCAAACTGTGTAAATGGGGGTCGTTCCGGGCCCGGTTGCAGGCCGTGCGAAAAAAGGCTTCCCAGAGCGCTCATTTTGCCGAGAATAGGGCGCTTTGCTTCCGCTTTCAACGACCGGAAAGGTTACAATCAATGGATCTGAAATCCTACATTCGCGAGGTTCCCGACTTTCCGAAGCCCGGAATTCTTTTTTACGACGTCTCCACCCTCCTGGCCCACGCGGACGCGTGGCAGGTGGCCATGGGCCGCATGGCAAAGGCCGTCGCCCCGCGTCAGCCCCACATCCTTGCCGGTATCGAGTCCCGCGGCTTTCTGGTGGCCGCTCCTCTGGCCCTCAAGCTGGGCCTGGGCTTTGTGATGGTCCGCAAGAAGGGCAAGCTGCCCGGCGAGACCGTCCGCTACGAATATGACCTCGAGTACGGTTCGGACACCATTGAGATCCAGAAGGGCGCGATCGAGCCCGGCCAGCGTGTTGTGGTTCTTGACGACCTGCTCGCCACCGGAGGCACCATGAGCGCCGCCATCGAGCTCATCCGCAAGGTGGGCGGAGAGGTCGTGGGCGCGGCCTGCATCATGGAGCTGGCCTTCCTTGGCGGCCGCGATGTCATCCCGACCGAGGTTGACAGCGTCATCCGCTACGAGGAGTAGTCCGGTCCCTCCGGGAGCAAGCCGGGTCGCCGCCGCGCGGGGCCCGGATCCCCGGTCTCCGGCGTTCAGGGCCCGTGCCCCGGGGCGTGGGCCTGACAGGGTCCGTCCTCCCCCGCCTGCCTGACGGGAGCGTCCCGCCCCGATGGCCTGACGGGAGCGTCCCGCCCCGATGACCGGCGGAGGATCTGTCTCACAGACCGCGCGTTTGCGCCTGTCTTCACCGTTCGGGCCTCCGTGGCCCGCCGGACCAGGTTCAGACGGAGAGGCCCCGCATATGGGGCGCTCCCCGTCGTTTTTTGCCCCGCCCGCTGTCCGGCCCCCGGAGCGGGTATCCCAGGGAGGCTTTCTTGATCGGGAAACCGTTCGGGCGCGTGCTTGGCGCCGCGCTGCTTCTTTCCGCCGTCGTTCTGTCTGCGGCTCCGGCTCAGGCGCGCGACCAGATCCGCATTGTCGGCTCCTCCACCGTCTTCCCGTTCTCGACCGCCGTGGCCGAGCACTTCGGGCGCATGACCCCGTTTCGCACGCCGGTGGTGGAGGCCACGGGCTCCGGCGGGGGCATCAAGCTGTTCTGCTCGGGCGTGGGGGTCGGCTATCCCGACATCGTCAACTCGTCGCGGCCGATCAAGCGCTCGGAATTCGAGGCCTGCCGCGCCCACGGCGTGGACCGGATCACCGAGGTGCGAGTCGGCTTTGACGGCATCGTGGTCGCCAGCGCCCGGGGAACGCCCCGTCCCGACTTCACCCGCAAGGATCTGTTCCTGGCCCTCGCCCGCGAGGTTCCGGTGGACGGCCGCTGGATTCCCAATCCCTGGACCCGCTGGTCCGACATCCGCCCGGAGCTGCCGTCTGTCGCCATCGAGCTTCTGGGGCCGCCTCCCACCTCCGGCACCCGGGATGCGTTCCTCGAGCTGGTGATGGAGCCCGGATGTCTGGAAATCCCGGCCTGCCAGGAGCTGAAGGACACGGACCCGGCCTCGTTTGCCCTGCGCACCGCCGCCCTGCGCGAGGACGGGCGCTTTATCGATGCGGGCGAGAACGACAACCTGATCGTCCAGAAGCTGGAGGCCAACCGAAGCGCCTTCGGGCTGTTCGGCTTTTCCTTCCTCGAGCAGAACGCGGACAAGGTCCAGGGCGCGATGATCGAGGGGGCCGAGCCCACCTTCGAGAGCATTTCCTCGGGGGCCTATACGGTGTCCCGCTCCCTGTTCTTCTATGTGAAGAATGCCCACGCCGGGATTGTTCCCGGGCTTCGGGAGTTCGTGGAGGCGTTCACCGGTCCCGCCGCCTCGGGGCCCGAGGGCTATCTTGCAGACCGGGGGCTGATCCCGCTGCCGGAGGCCGAGCGCGAGGCCACCGCCCGGAGCGCCCGGGATCTGGTGCCCATGGCGGTTCCCGAGGACTGAGGCTGTCCCGCGCCCGGGCAGTTCCCGCGGCGCGGGTCATTGCAGGTGGTATGACGCGCGTCATGAAGCTGCCCAAGGCGCGGGTGTCCCGGCCCCGCTCGCCTCCGGAGGTGGAGGGGGCGGATTCGGAAAATGGCCGGCCGGATCGCCGGGAGGCCTTCAGCCGAAAAGAACCCGGGCCCCGGAAGCCCCGTTTCCCCGAGGCTTCCCGGGGGAAAGACAGCGCTGTTTCCCGATTTATCGCTTTTTCCTTTCATTGCGGCCTGTTTTTGGTCATACCTGCCTCGGTGCTTATTTTTGGCGTTAAGGCGCGCATGGATACTCTGATTCTCATTTGCGTGATTCTCGGGCTGGCGGCGGTGATGTACCGCATGGGCATGGCCCGGGCCCTGAGAGTGGGAGACGGCACCCGTCCGCTTCATTCCACTCCGGTGTATCACGGTCTGTATGTCGCACTGTGGTGCGTGATCCCCTCCCTGGCGTTCTTGCTGCTCTGGCTGATGTTCGAGCCGGCAATCGTCCGGGGGCTGGTTCTCGCGTCCCTGCCGGATTCTGTCCTCTCGGGGCCGGACGGGCAGCCCCTGTCGGCCCAGCGGATCCAGCTGATCTATACGGAGATCGGGAACGTGGCCAACGGCCTCGTCCCGGTGGACTCTCCGGCTGCGCTCATGGAGGCGTCGGCCTACAAGGACCGGCTCCACCTTCTGGGCAACCGGGGGACCTGGGCGGCCTGTCTGGCCATTGCGCTCGGGGGCACTGCCTGGGCCCTGTCGCGCATCACGCCGGTTCTGCGCACCCGCAACAAGGTCGAGAGCGTCTTTCGCGCCTTCATCCTGATGTGCTCCGGCCTGGCCATTCTCACCACCCTGGGCATTGTCCTGTCCCTGGTGTTCGAGAGCCTGCGCTTCTTTGCCCACGTGTCTGTCACCGACTTCCTGTTCGGCCTGCACTGGAGCCCCCAGACCGCAACCGGCCCGGACGTATCCAAGTCGTTCGGTGCGGTTCCCCTGTTTGCGGGCACGTTCCTGATTGCGGGAATTGCCCTGGTGGTGGCCGTGCCCATCGGCCTGATGTCCGCCATTTACATGTCCGAGTACGCCCATCCGCGCTTCCGGGCGGTGGCCAAGCCCCTTCTCGAGGTGCTGGCGGGCATTCCCACGGTGGTCTACGGCTTCTTTGCGGCGCTGGCCATTGCGCCCCTGTTCCGCTCCCTCGGGGAGCAGCTGGGGCTGGACGTGTCCTCGGAAAGCGCCCTCGCGGCCGGTGTGGTGATGGGCGTGATGATCGTCCCGTTCGTCTCGTCCCTGTCGGACGACGTGATTTCCGCCGTTCCCCGGTCCCTGCGGGAGGGCTCCCTTGGCCTTGGGGCGACCAAGTCCGAGACCATCCGCCGCGTGGTGATCCCCGCGGCTCTTCCGGGTATCGTGGGCGGTGTGCTTCTGGCGGCCTCCCGGGCCATCGGCGAGACCATGATTGTGGTCATGGCCGCCGGAATGGCCGCCCGCCTGACGGCCAACCCCTTCGAGGCCGTCACCACGGTGACCGTGCAGATCGTGACCCTGCTCGTGGGGGACCAGGAGTTCGACTCCCCCAAGACCCTGGCGGCCTTTGCCCTGGGCCTTGTGCTGTTCTGCCTGACCCTGATCATGAACATCGTTGCGCTGTACGTGGTACGAAAATACCGCGAGCAATACGACTGAGGCTCTGCCCATGCCCCGAAACATTACTGACATCGTTCGCGCGGGACTGAAAAAGCGCTACCGGGCCGAGGCCCGTTTCCGGCTCTACGGGATCACGGCGATCCTGGCGGCCCTGGTGCTTCTGTTCACGCTGTTCGTGACGATTGTCTCGCAGGGCGCCAGCGCCTTTGTCGCCACCGAGCTGACCTTGTCCGTGCCGGTGACGGCGGCGGTGGTCGATCCGGAGGGCACCCGCGCGGAGGCGACCCTGTCTGGCGCCAACTACCGCAAGCTGGTTCTGGATGCACTGGATGCCCAGTTCCCCGACGTCCAGGACCGGATCGAGCGCCGCAAGCTCCATGCCATCGTCTCGGACGGCGCGACCTATGACCTGCGCGAGAAGGTCATGGCCAATCCGGCCCTGATCGGCACCACCGTGACCCTGACGACCCCGGTGGCCTCGGACTTTGACATGCTGGCCAAGGGGCAGGTGGACGTCAGCCAGCCCGAGAGCCTGCGCCGCCTGAACGACCGGCAGATTGGCTGGTTCAACACCCTGAAGGAGCGGGGGCTGGTTTCGTTCGGTCTGGACCGGAACCTGTTCGTGAATGCGGACTCCCGCCAGCCCGAGCTGGCCGGAATCTTCGGCGCCCTGATGGGCTCCCTCTACACGCTGCTTGTGACGCTGGCCCTGTCGTTCCCCATGGGGGTGGCGGCGGCGGTCTACCTCGAGGAGTACGCGCCCCGAAACCGGCTGACGGACATCATCGAGGTCAACATCAACAACCTGGCCGCGGTGCCCTCCATTGTGTTCGGCCTTCTGGGTCTTGCGATCTTCCTGGGCTTCTTCGGCCTGCCGCGCTCGGCTCCGCTGGTGGGCGGCCTGGTCCTGTCTCTCATGACCCTGCCCACGATCATCATCGCGGCCCGTGTGGCGCTCCAGTCCGTGCCGCCCTCGATCCGCGAGGCCGCGCTGGGCATCGGGGCCTCGAAGATGCAGACGGTGCTTCACCACGTGCTTCCCCTGGCCCTGCCGGGGATCATGACCGGCACCATTATTGGCATGGCGCGGGCTCTGGGCGAGACCGCTCCGCTGCTGATGATCGGCATGGTGGCCTTTATCGCCGACACCCCCGAGGGGATCCTCTCGCCCTCCACGGTCCTGCCGGTGCAGATCTACATCTGGGCCGACAGCCCGGAACGTGCTTTTCTCGAGCGCATGTCCGCGGCTATTATCATCCTTCTCACGTTCCTCGTGATCATGAACACGGCCGCAGTCTGGCTTCGCAGGAAATTCGAACGAAAATGGTAACTTTCCTCCATGATTGACCAGTCATTCCACTACGAAGGCGTAACCGGACACCCGAGGCTCCCGGGCCGGGACATCAAGTTCTCCATCAATGATGTCAACGTCTATTACGGACCGAAGCACGCCCTGAAGAACGTGGGGCTCGACATTGCGTCGCGCGAGGTGACCGCCTTTATCGGGCCGTCCGGATGCGGCAAGTCCACGTTCCTGCGCTCGCTGAACCGGATGAACGACCTGATCGACGGTTGCCGGGTCGAGGGCCAGGTCCTGATCGAGGGCGAGGACATCTACGCTCCCGAGGTGGACGTGGTCGAGCTGCGGGCCCGGGTGGGCATGGTCTTCCAGAAGCCGAACCCGTTCCCCAAGTCCATCTACGAGAACGTGGCCTATGGCCCGCGGATCCACGGTATCGCCCGCTCCCGGGACGAGCTGGACGGCATCGTCCAGTCCTCGCTCGAGCGCGCCGGCCTCTGGAAAGAGGTCCGCGACCGTCTGGACGCGCCCGGCACCGGCCTGTCCGGCGGCCAGCAGCAGCGCCTGTGCATCGCCCGGGCCATTGCGGTCTCGCCGGAGGTGATCCTGATGGACGAGCCCTGCTCGGCCCTCGATCCCATCGCCACCGCCAAGGTGGAGGAGCTGATCGACGAGCTCAGCGGCAACTACACGATCATCATCGTGACCCACTCGATGCAGCAGGCCGCGCGGGTGTCCCAGCGCACCGCCTTCTTCCACCTGGGCTACCTGATCGAGTGTGAGCAGACCGACGTGATTTTCATGAACCCGCAGCATCCGCTGACCCAGGGATACATCACCGGACGCTTCGGCTAGACCGCGCACCGGCCGCTTGGCGCCGGTGTCTGCGTCCGCACGGGCGCTTTCAGGGGAGGGTGTTTTGACAGACAGGCACACGGTCCGGTCCTACGACGAGGATCTGAAGGGACTGACGGCGACGATCCTGGAAATGGGGGCCCTGGCCGAGAGCCAGTTTGCCCGCGCAGCCAAGGCCATGGCCACCCGTGACACCGCCCTTGCCCGGGAGGTGATCGAGGGGGATGCCCGGGTCGACGCCCTCGAGCGCGACGTCAACGAACGCTCCATCCGCCTGCTGGCCCTGCGCCAGCCCATGGCGGACGACCTGCGCTATATCATCTCCGGGTTCAAGATCTCGGCGGACCTGGAGCGGATCGGCGACTACGCCGCCAACCTGGGCAAGCGGGTTCTTGTTCTGGACCGCCTGCCCGAGACCCCCCTGGTCCGGGAGCTCGAGCCCATGGCGGACATGGCCCTTGTGATGCTCCGGGACACGCTCCAGGCCTACCGGGACCGGGACATTGACCGGGCCATGGATGCCTGGAACCAGGACGAGCCTCTGGACGACCTCTATGACGTGGTGGTCAAGAAGATGTCCGGGGTCATGATGGAGGATCCGTCCCTGATCGGGGCGTGCGCCCATCTCATGTTCATCGCGCGCAACATCGAGCGGATTGGCGACCACGCCACCAACATTGCCGAGAACATCTACTTCTTCATTTCCGGGCTGCCCCTGCGCATGGTGCACCCCAAGCCCGCACCCACCACCGTCGAGACCGACACGCCGGACGGACCGGAGACGGAATAGGCTCCGGGGGGCTTCCGGCTCCTGGCCGGCCCCCGGTTGGCTTTGGCGAACAGGTTCTTGTGATGGCGGGTGTGCCGCCCGGGGTGCCTTCGCCGGGGTTGCCGCCCGGGGTGCCGCCCGGTTTTCCTTCGCCCGGCAGGCTCACCGGGGTATTTCGCTTTCACAGCCGGGCTCCCGACCCGAAAAGCGGGCCGCCACAGTTCGGGTCGCCGTTCAGGTCACCCTCCCGTCCGGCGACCCCGTCCCGCTCGTCACGGGTCCGTGGCCCGCTGTGCTCCCCCGTCGCGTCCGGCTTTGTGTCGGCCCCTATGCGCACCCGAAATGTATCAGGCTTTTCCCCAAGCACGCCCGGCCTGGCGCCGGATCCGGGCGTGACCCCCATGCGCCGCCACCCGCAGTCTCAAAAGTTCCTCCTCCCGCGCGGATGCACTCTGCCCCGCCCACCCGGGCCGGGGTTGGCATGCCCGCCTGCCAGAGGCGGGGAGGGCGGTGCTGCCGGCTCTCTCCCCGGTGCCCCCCGGGCACAAAAAAACGCCCTGGGGCGGGGAGCCCCGGGGCGCACGGAAAGAAGGTCTTCAGCGTCAGTCTTTTATTTTTGCGCCGTACGCGTCGTGCACGATCCAGCCTGGATGCTGAAGGGCTGGTTGGCCGTGGCATACGTGGCGAGCTGGCCCGGGTTCGTCCCCATCAGGGACTGGAACACGGCGTTGGCTTCCTCGCAAAAGCCCTGACGGTTCACCATGGAGGTGCGGGATGCCTCGTTCGCGATACGGGTGATGTAGGCGTTCAGCTGGCTCTTGGAGGAGCCGCCGTACTGACGCGAGAAGTAGCGGTTCAGGGCATCGCCGTTGGACTTTATGTCGGTTGCGAAGCGGTTCACGAACGCATTGTACTGGGTCGAATGGCCGCACGACAGGGCGGCAACCATAAGGTGAGTCTGAATCTGACGCACGGCCAGGGTCACGCCATCGGACGACGTTTTACAGTCGGCCTGGGCCGGGGTTGCTGCAAGCGCGGCGAAAAGGGCGGCAGCAAAACCCGTTATGCGGGCATTGCGGGCGGAGAGGGCACGAACCTTTCGCGCCGCAAGGGGAAAAGCCATGAGCATGGACCTCCAGAAGTGTTCGCATGTGACAGGGGTATCACAGGAATGCAAGCCCCGCCAGCCCAAACCGTGACCGGGAAGGTTACACTTTCGGGCCGGAAACGGCCGGTTTTTCGGTTTGCGATTGAAAAACAGACCGTTGCCGCATGTTTTCTGTTGTAGCGACTCGACTGCCATTCTGCTCAGGGTGGCACAAAAATATGGAAAAACGGTTAATCACCGTCCTGCGAATCGGATTTTCCGGCGGTGCTCGCGCTGGCACCGGCGTCGTCCGCACCGGCCAGGGGGTGGGCCGAGTGGACCAGCGCCTTCAGCCGGGCGTCCAGAACGTGGGTGTAGATTTCGGTTGTAACGATGTCCTCGTGCCCCAGCATGGCCTGGACCCCGCGCAGGTCCGCGCCGTGGGCCAGCATGTGGCTGGCGAAGCAGTGCCGCAGCACGTGGGGGGAGACCCGCCCCGGATCCAGACCGGCCCGGGCGGCAAGGTCGGCCAGAGCCCGGTAGAAGGCGTCCCGCCCCAGGTGGCCGTCCCGGGATCCCCGGGCGGACGGGAACAGGAACCGGGCGGAGCGCTTGCGCGCGGCCTCGCTTCGCGGAAGGGTTTGGTCGCGAACCGCGAGCCAGTCCCGCAGGGCGGCGCGGGCGGGGTCGCCCAGGGGGACCAGGCGCTCCCGGTCGCCCTTGCCGCGCACCAGCAGCACCGCCGGATCCCGGGCGACGGCGCTGGCGGGCAGGCCCACGAGCTCGGAGACCCGAAGCCCGGTGCTGTAGAGCAGCTCCATCAGGGCGACCATGCGCACCCCGTTCGGCCCCGGGAGGGTCCGGGCGGTGTCCAGAAGCGCGCGGACCTCCTCCTCTGACAGAACCCGGGGAAGGGGGCGCCCCTGCCGCGGGGAGTCCAGCCCCAGGGAGGGGTTGTCGGCGCGGTGGCGCTCCACCAGCAGGAAACCGAAGAACTGGCGCAGGCACGACAGGCGCCGGGCCTGGGTGCGCGGCGAGAGGCCCTGTCCGGCCAACTGTCCCAGGTAGGCGCGCAGGCTGTCGCGCTCCACCGAGAGTGCCGAGTGCTGCCCGGCGCGCAGGAAGGCGCCGAAGTCCGCCAGATCCCGCCCGTAGGACTCCACGGTGCGCGGCGAGGATCCCCGCTCCGCCGCCATCATTTCCAGAAAGGCGTCCGCGAGGCTGCCAAATGAGGCGCCCCCGGGTGCGGCGCGATCGCGGTCCTCGGGCTCAGTCACAGCGGCCCCGCGTGGCCAGGGCCTCGATGGCGAGGCGCCGGGCGTCATCGCCCAGCCCGGCGGTTTCCAGGGCCTCGAGGGTGGCGTAGAGAACATCCGCCGGAGCGAAGAGCGGTCCCCCCGCGGTGCCCAGAACATCCAGGGCGCGCAGGGCGGTCTCGCCGCGGTTCCCCTTGATGGCCGCATCCTGAAGCCGCCCGATGCGCACCGGAAGGTTTGGGGGCAGGGGCAGGGGCGCGCGGTCACTGAAGGTGAAGGCCTCCGGTCCCAGGGTCCGCACGGTGGTCCGGCGGTCGGCCAGGGCGCGCAGCACCCGAAGCACCCGGCGGGCGGAGGGCGTGATCTCCCGGTTTGACAGGGCGATCTCGGCCCACTCCAGCCCGCGGCGGGTCTCGTTGGCGCCGAACAGCGCCAGGGCGATCTCGGCGGCGTGGGGTGCAAAGGCCGGGTTCGGGACGCCCGTATCCGTGATGGCGGCCACGCAGTCCGCAAAGGCCAGCCAGCCGGTGCTGTCCTGGCGACGCAGCCGGGCCAGGCCCGCGGCCAGCTCCCGGATGGTCTCCACGTCGGGGCCGCGCACGCCGCGCCCGGTCCAGCGCTGGCGGATCCTCTTTTCAAAGGCGGCCCGACCCTCGGGGGTCGTCAGCGCCGCCGATTTGCCCGCCGGGTCGGTCCCGTCGTACATCTGCACCAGGGCCGAAAAGGACAGGGCGCCCGTCGTGCGGGCCTTCTCGGCCGCCGCCAGGCCCTGAAGGCCGGGCTGGTAGCTGCGGGCGACCGCGTTCAGCTGCCAGGGACGCAGGGTGTCCAGGTCCACCCGGGGCAGGGGCAGGTGCCAGCGCTGCATGAGGCTGAGGCCGAGGGCATCGAGATGCGGGTTGTCGGGGACGGGCTCGCCGGACAGCCAGGCCAGGCGCTCGGCGGCGTACAGGAACAGGCTGTCGCGCCCGCGGGCCGCGCGGATGGCATCAATCCGGGCCCGGTCCACCAGGGTGTCCCCGACCCAGAGGGTGCAGAACAGTGCGATCGCGTCCCGGCTGGGCTCGGGCAGGGTGTCGGGAACGGGAAGCTCGCAGGCCGAGGACGCGTCCCAGGGCACCACCGCGCGGGTGCGAAACGACAGCAAGAAGAGATCGGGGGGGAGGGTGGTCTCCGGCAGGCGCCTGACCATCTCGGACAGGCCGCCCTCGAAGAACCCCATCTGGAAGGCCTTGCGGATGCGCAGGGACAGGAACCCGGTTTCCTGGAGGCCGGCTGTCACGGTGCCGGGGCCGGTGGCCGTGCCGGTGACTGTGGCGGCGGCGGTTTCCGGGGCGACGTCCGCGCCATGTGCGGCCGAGGCCGCGGCTGCGGATCCCGGTTTCCGGGCGAGGGTGGCGGAGGCGCGGCCGGCGGCGTTTACGGCTTCGACGCCGGTGCGTGTTCCGGCCCCGGGGCCCGGGCGGCTGTCGTCCGGCTGTCCCTCGGACAGGAGAAGCCTGCGGGCCAGGTCGTTCATGGCGGGGGAGGGGACGCCCACGGGCATCGCCTCGATCAGGGCGAACAGATCCTTCCGGCTCATGCCCTCCCAGACCCGGGGGCCGAAGCCGCCGCGCCCGGTGCCCAGAACGCCGAAGTTGTCCAGCCCCAGGGAGTACAGGGGCCTCACCTCCACGCCCTGGCGATCCTCCGGCGCGCCCTCCGGCCCGGTGGCGCCCGAGGGTTTGGCCCGGGTGGGGCGTGAGGCGGTCTCCCCGTCCGGGGCGACAAGATACACCTGGGCCGCGGCGTCAGGCGGTGTCAGAAGCAGGCAAGGGGCCACAAGGGCCAAGCCAAGGGCCACAAGGGCCACGCGGGCAGCCGGAAGGGGGCCCCGTCCCGGCGCCGGGCGGGGGGAGGCCGGTGTGGGCGCGAGGGACGGCGGTGCGGGCGTCAGGGATGCCGGTGTGGGGGCGAGGGACGGCGGTGCGGGCGTCAGGGACGGCGACACCAGCGGCGGGCGCGATGGCCGCGGCTCCGGTCGCACCATGCCCGCTGGCGGGGCGTCACGCGCTCCCTCCATAAAAGGGTGCCGTTGGACAGGCCCGGGGGCGACGCCCGCCGCAGAGCCGGATCCCCCGTGATCCGGCCGGCCGTCATGGCGCATTGGGGATGATCTTCTCAATTCTCTGCTTTTCCGGCTCCATGCCGGACCCCACCATCAGAACCCCGACAAAGCCAACGACAGCAAGAAGAACAACGACGACAAGGGTGCGGATCAAAAAGCGCATGAGGCTGTCTTTCCCGAAGGAGGTGGAGCGTCTGCCGGGCTCAGGGCGGGCACGCCCGCGCCGGGGGCAGTGGATTTGAGGCTGGAGGACCGAAGCCCATCCATGGTATGGACAGGAAAGTCCCCTTCTTTGGAAGTGTAGCGGCTTGTAGAAAAAGGATCAACGTCGCCTGATGAACCCAGTTTTGAATACGGAGGACCCGGATCCGGAGTCACGGCCGGTCTCGGGTCGGTCCCTTGTGTTTGTGGGGCTCATGGGAGCCGGAAAAACCAGCGTCGGGCGGGCGGTGGCCAAGACCCTTGACCTTGAGTTTGTGGACGCGGACCAGGAAATCGAGCGCGCCAGCGCCATGCCGGTGGCCGAGATCTTCGCCCTCTACGGGGAGGAGGAGTTCCGCTCCCTGGAGCGCCGCGTCATGAGCCGCCTGCTGCACCGCAGGGAGCCCTGCGTGATCGCCACCGGCGGTGGTGCCTTTATCAATGCGGAAACCCGGGCCCTGATCGCCCGGCGCGCCCTGTCCATCTGGCTGCGCGCCTCCCTGGATGTGCTTGTGGGCCGGACGGCGGGACGGACCCACCGGCCCCTGCTGAACGGCACCGACGTGCGCGAGACCCTGGGCCGTCTGATGAACGAGCGCCATCCGGTCTACGCCCAGGCGGACCTTGTGGTCGATACCTACGACGAGAATCCGGCCCACACCACAGCCCGGGTCCTGGAGGCGCTGGCCGCGCTGAAAGCCGGGGAGCACGGGGGACCGAAACAAAAGGAACGGACATGATGAAGACCCTGCGGGTTCCGCTGGAGACGACGGCCTATGACATCCACATCGGTTCGGGCCTTCTGCCCCGGGCCGGAGAGCTCATCCGCCCCGTTCTCAAAAGGCCCCGTGTTTTTATCGTGACCGACGCCACCGTGGCGGGCCACTACCTGGAGACACTGCAAGCCTCCCTGGAGGCCCAGTCCATCGCCCACGACAGCCACGTGGTGGCTCCCGGCGAGGGCAGCAAGTCCTTCCCCACCCTCGAGGCCCTGCTGGACAGCCTGCTGCGCCACCGGGTGGAGCGCTCCACCACGATTCTGGCCCTGGGCGGCGGTGTCGTGGGGGATCTGGCCGGCTTTGCGGCCTCGATTGTCCTCAGGGGTGTGGACTTCATCCAGATTCCCACCACGCTGCTGTCCCAGGTGGACAGCTCGGTCGGGGGCAAGACCGGGATCAACACGGTTCGGGGCAAGAACCTGGTGGGCTCGTTCCACCAGCCGCGTCTGGTTTTGACGGATACCGCCACGCTTGATACTCTTCCTGTGCGCGAGCGTCGTGCCGGGTACGCGGAAATCGTGAAGATGGCCGTGATCCGGGATGCGGCCTTTTTCGACTGGCTGGAGGCCAACGGCCGGGCCGTGCTCGAGGGGGGCGCGCAGGAGCGGGCCTCGGCCATCGCGACCGCCTGCGCTCACAAGGCGGCCATCGTGGCCGCGGACGAACGCGAGGCGGGAGAGCGCGCGCTTCTCAATCTGGGGCACACCTTCGGCCATGCCCTGGAGGCGGAAACGGGATACGGGGAGGTGCTGCTTCACGGCGAGGCGGTGGCTCTGGGCATGATCATGGCCGTGTCCCTGTCGGTGCGCATGGGCCTGTGCCCCGCGTCCGACCTGGCCCGCCTGAGGGCCCACCTCGACGACGTGGGCCTGATCACGCGCCTGTCCGAGGTGCCTCTCACCGGCGGCTGGTCGGCGGAGCGGCTCTTCGCCCACATGGCGCACGACAAGAAGATGGACGCGGGGACCATCACCTTCGTCCTGGCCGAGGGAATCGGAAAGGGTGTTCTGCGGCGGGATGTTGATCCTGCGGCAGTCATGGCTGTTCTGGAGGAGGCCGTCCTGGCCTGAGCCACGTGATCACGACAATTTCCATCATTTGTGTTCTGATTGCCCTGTCCGCCTTTTTCTCGGCGTCCGAAACGGCGCTGACGGCGGCATCCCGGCCCCTGCTTCACGAGATGGAACGCCACGGCGACCGCCGGGCCTCGAACGTCAATCGCCTGCTGCGCACCCGCGAGCGCCTGATCGGCACCATCCTGCTGGGCAACAACCTGGTCAACATCCTGGCCTCGGCCATGGCCACCAGCCTGTTCATCTCCCTGTTCGGGGAGAGCGGCGTGGCCTGGGCCACCCTGGTCATGACCGTGGGCGTTCTCCTGCTGGGGGAAATCCTCCCCAAGACCATCGCCCTGATCCACACCACCGGCATCGCCCTGAAGGTGGCGCCGGTGATGTCGGTCCTGGTGTGGCTGCTGCGGCCCGTGACCGCGGTGCTTCAGGGGCTTGTGTACCTGCTGCTCTACATGTTCCCGAAAGGCGAGCGGACGTCCGGCACGTCCTCCGCCGAGGCCCTGTCCGAGCTGCGCGGGGCCATCGACCTGCACACCCGCGAGTGCACGGATCGGGCCGCCCGGGCCGAGCGCTCCATGCTCACCTCGATTCTGGAGCTGACGGAGGTTCCCGTCTCGGACGTGATGGTCCACCGCTCGAAGGTGGTGTCCCTGAACGCCGACGACCCCGTCGAGGACAACGCGAACGTTGTCTTCACCAGCCCCTACAGCCGCTTCCCCCTGTGGCGCGACCGCCCCGAGAACATCGTCGGCGTGATCTACGAGAAAGACCTGACCCAGGCCCTGCGGGAGAACGGCGGCACCACACAGGGGCTGGATCTCATGACGATCGCCTCGCCCCCCTGGTTTGTGCCGGACACCACGCCCCTTTTCCGCCAGCTGTCGGCGTTCCGCCAGCGGCGCAAGCACCTGGCCCTGGTGATCGACGAGTATGGCAGCCTGCAGGGGCTCGTGACCCTCGAGGACATCCTGGAGGAGATCGTCGGCGATATTCTGGACGAGTACGACGAGGCTGTCCCCGGCGTCCAGAGCCAGGGGGACGGAACCTACCTGGTCAACGGGGATGTGACCATCCGGGATCTGAACCGGGAGTTCGACTGGTCCCTGCCGGACGAGGAGGCCGCAACGGTTGCCGGGCTTCTGATTCGCGAATCACGCACGATCCCCGCCGAGGGCGACTCCTTCACGTTCCACGGCTTCGGCTTCCGGATCATGCGCCGGTCCGGCAACCGCATCACGCTGGTGCGCATCTCGCCCCCCGAGCCCGAGGACCAGGACGCCTGAGGCCCTGGCGCACTGTGCCCGGGGCGACTGTGACACGCCGCGCGCTTTCCCCGGTGCCCCGGGTACGACTGTCCACAGACACCCCGGCGCGCCGGTGCCCGCCGGGCGATGGCCCCTTTTTCCCGCTTCCCCTGCTGCCGTGATGTGCCTGTGAGGTGGCGGGCGACCCCGTAGCCGCCGGTGATGTGGCCGCCGGTGATTCGGTGCCCGCCGGGCGGGCGGGTGGGACGTTTTTTCCAAACGATTCGGTTTCTGGCCGCCGGGAGTCCCGTGCACCGTTCGGATATACGTGCGGTTTGCGACCCTGTTGTGCGGGCTGATTCGGGTTTCCGGTCGGGTCAGGGGCGGCGAGTCCGGCGCCGGTGTGCGGCCGAACGCGGGTCGGGCGGTGTCGGTTTGGGCCGGAATATGGGGTGGGCGTTCCGGTGTGCCCGTGTTCGGGGTGGGGATTCGGTCCCGGCACAGCCGGCGTCGTGCCGGTCAGGCGGGGGCGCCTGTGCCCCGACCCGGGTCTGCCACGCCGTGTTGGGGTCGGTACTGGCCCTGTGGCCCCCTGTGGTGGGGGATTCGGCGCTGTACGGTGGCTGCGGGGCGTTTGGGCCCCGTCCGCCGCCTCGGGGCCTGTCGAGGTCCGCAGGCGTTCGCAATGGCCCGTGGAGGCGTGCAGGGGCGTCCCGGGGCCCCGGTCCGCCCGGGGAGGCCCGTGTTCCGGGCTCTGGCCCGTGCCGGGGCGGGATGGCGGTCCTGTCAGCCCCGCTGTCCGGCGATCTCTGGCGTCCGGACACGAAAAAGCCCGACATCCGGGCGAACCAGGATCATCGGGCTTTTTCGGGTATCCCCTTTCAGGGATATGGTGGAGCCGAGGGGAATCGAACCCCTGACCTCTTGAATGCCATTCAAGCGCTCTCCCAACTGAGCTACGGCCCCACAGTGTCTCGCCGGTGGCTTGGGGTTTTTGTTGTCCCCGTCTGCCGTGGCGATGGCGGGTTTCTACCCTTTCCTTTCGGGTCCCGCAAGGGGAAAAATGCGTTCTCTCGAAAATTTTTTTCCCCCCCGGGACTTTTTGATTTTTATTCGTTTTCTTCGTAGGCGATGTGGTCCTTGACCTCGTCCAGATCCGAATCGTCCTCGCCCAGATCCGAGGCGTCCTCCATGAAATCGTCCATGTCGTCGCCGGCGTCCACTTCCAGGTCGTCGTCCACATCCACGTCCGCGTCATCGGCCATGGTATCGGGCTCGACCACCTTGGGCGCGGCCTTCTTGCGCTCGGGGCGACGCGGGCGATTCAGGGCCTCCAGGTCAAGTTCCGAATCACACTTGGGGCACACGACGGGGGTGCGCTTCATGTCGTAGAACTTCGCTCCGCAGGCGTTGCACACCCGCTTCACGCCCCATTCGGGTTTTGACATGGCTTAAGTCCTCCACATTTTCTGGCTGCATATCTGTGTAGGGGAGAGGATTCCCCTTCTTGGGCGCTATTGCCATTTTCGACCGGTCTTGTCAAAAGCAAATGGTACACGCAAACCGCTGGCAACGCGCTGGCGCCCCGGATATGCTTTGGCGCTCAAGGGGGTGGCAGCTGTGCGGCCTCTTTCGTCCTCGAATCTTGCACCTACAGGCTATCAGATCATGGCTCCAGCCTCTTCTCCGGCGCTTTCGTCGGGACCGCTTTTTTCCCGGAAGACCCCCTCCCTGCACGGAGCGCTTCGGGTTCCGGGCGACAAGTCCATCTCCCACAGGGCTCTGATGATGGGGACGTTCGGGGTCGGACGCACGGTGATCTTCGGCCTTCTGGAGGGCGAGGATATCCTGGCCACCGCCGGGGCCATGCGCCAGCTGGGCGCGCGCATCGAGCGCGAGGCCACACCCTCGGGGGATGCGGTCTGGTTCGTCGAGGGCGTGGGCGTGGGAGCCCTTCGCACCCCTGAAACGGTTCTGGATATGGGGAACGCGGGCACGGGCGTGCGCCTTGTCATGGGCATGCTGGCCACCCACCCGATCCGGGCGACCCTGACCGGGGATGCCTCCCTGTGCAAGCGCCCCATGGGCCGGGTGACCGAGCCCCTGGCCCAGTTCGGTGCCGAGTTCCAGGCCTCCGAGGGCAACCGCCTTCCCCTGACCGTGACCGGCGCCCGGAGCCCGGTTCCCCTGACCTACCGCCTGCCGGTGCCCTCGGCCCAGGTCAAGTCGGCCATTCTTCTTGCGGCCCTCAACACCCCGGGCGTGACCACCGTGATCGAGCCGATCCCCACCCGGGACCACACCGAGCGCATGTTTGCCCACTTCGGTGTGCCGGTTGAGATCCACCAAACGCCGGAGGGCGAGACCGCCGTGTCCGTCACCGGCCAGACCGAGCTTGTGGGGCAGACCCTGACGGTGCCCGCTGACCCTTCCAGCGCGGCGTTCCCGCTGGTTGCGGCCCTTCTCACGCCCCGCAGCCACCTGCTGCTCGAGGGGGTGGGGATCAACGCCCACCGCACGGGCCTGATCGACACCCTGCGGGAGATGGGCGCGGACATCCGCCTTCTGAACGAGCGTATGGACACGGGCGAGCCGGTGGCCGATCTCGAGGTCCGCACCAGCGCCCTGACCGGGATTGATGTGCCCGCGTCCCGTGCGCCCTCCATGATTGACGAGTATCCCATCCTTGCCGTGGCCGCCGCCTGCGCCACCGGCACCACGCGCATGCACGGCCTGGGCGAGCTTCGGGTCAAGGAAAGCGACCGCCTGACCGGCATGGCCGACGGCCTGCGGGCGTGCGGCGTCCAGGTGGAGGTGGAGGGGGATACCCTGATCGTCCACGGAACCGGCCGTCCCCCGAAGGGCGGCGCCCGGGTGCCTGTCATGCTCGATCACCGGATCGGGATGTCGTTCCTGGTGCTGGGCATGGTCTCCGAGGAGCCCGTCTCCATCGACGAGGCCGCGCCCATCGAAACCAGCTTCCCGGGTTTCGCGCGCCTGATGAACGGCATCGGTGCCAACATTTCCGACTCGCCCTGAGGCCATCCGGCCGCACCCGCTTTCCCGGGGGCCGTTCCCGCCGGATCCGCTTCCATGGGAAAGCCGGGGCTCCGGTTCCCGGTGCGTCAGGGGGGCTCCGGTCCCCCGGGGCCGCACCGCTGCTGTCTCCGGCTTCCGCGCCGGGGCAGGGCGGTCCGGTTCGCAGAACGCAGACCCAGTACTGGAGAGACTGACCATGATCATCGCCATCGACGGACCTGCGGCAGCCGGCAAGGGAACCCTTGCCCGCCGCCTGGCCGCCCACCTCGGCTTTGCCTATCTGGATACGGGGCGCCTGTACCGGGCCGTCGGCATGTCCCTGGTGCGCGCGGGAATCGATCCCGCCAACGAGGCCGCCGCCGTCGAGGCCGCCCGGTCCCTGGACCCGGCCCTTCTGTCGGACGAGAGCCTGTCCCTGGACACGGCGGGGACCGCCGCCTCGAAGGTGGCCGTGTTCCCCGGGGTTCGCGAGGCCCTTCTCCAGTTCCAGCGGGATTTTGCCCGCACGCCGCCGGGAGGCCTTGCGGGGGCGGTCCTGGACGGCCGCGATATCGGCACGACGGTCTGCCCTGACGCGGGGGTCAAGCTGTTCGTGACCGCGTCCGACGCGGTGCGCGCCCGGCGCCGGACCCTGGAGCTTCGGCAGCGGGGCCAGGAGGTCACCGAGAGCGAGGTTCTGGCCGATATGGTGGCCCGGGACCGGCGCGACCGGGAACGGAGCGTCGCGCCCCTGGCGGCGGCCGCGGATGCGGTGGAAATCGACACCTCCGCCATGACCGCGGACGAGGCCTTCGAGGCCGCCTGCCGGGTCGTCTTTGGGCGCCGGGGCTGATGTCCGGCACCCGAACGCGCTTGCGTTTTGCCTCCGGTGACCTCTATATGTCGTCTGGAACCTGTTTTTGTCGTCCGCGCATTTCCGGTCCGGTTCCCGCCTTTTCCCCACATCATCTCGATCCGAGGAACCCCTGATTGTGAACGAAAAGAAAAAATTCCGGGTTTTGCTGGCCAAGCCCCGGGGCTTCTGCGCCGGTGTGACGCGGGCCATCGAAATCGTGGAACGGTGCCTTGAGTACTACGAGCATCCCGTCTACGTCCGCCATGAGATCGTCCACAACCGCCACGTGGTGGAGAACCTCCACAACCAGGGCGCCGTGTTCGTGGACGAGCTGACGGAAATTCCCGACGGGGCGCTGACGATTTTCTCCGCCCACGGCGTTCCGAAGAACGTGGTCGACGAGGCGGACCGGCGCGGTCTCCCCGTCGTGGACGCCACCTGCCCCCTGGTGTCGCGGGTGCACAAGGAAGGCCAGAAGCACGCGGCCGAGGGCCGGGAGATCGTCATGATCGGCCACGCCGGGCACCCGGAGGTGGAGGGCACCCTGGGCCAGATCCCCGGGCGCGTCCATCTGGTGAGCACGCCCGAGGACGTGGCCCGTCTCGAGATCCAGGATCCGGGTCAGGTGGCCTACGTGACCCAGACCACCCTCTCGGTGGACGACACCCGGGCCATTATCCGGGCCCTGAAGGAGCGTTTCCCGGCGATTCACGGCCCGGACGTCAAGGATATCTGCTACGCGACCCAGAACCGCCAGTCCGCTGTGCGGGAAATTGCCAAGGATGCGGATCTTCTGCTTGTGGTCGGGGCGCGAAATTCGTCAAACTCGAACCGTCTGCGCGAGATCGGCGCCCAGATGGGCAAGCCGTCCTACCTGATCGACGATGCGAGCGACCTGGACCCGGTCTGGCTCGAGGGCGCGAGCTGCATCGGTGTGACGGCGGGGGCCTCCGCTCCCGAGAGCCTGGTGCAGGCCCTGGTCGAGCGCCTTCAGGACTTCGGCGAGATCGAGGTTCTGGAGCTCGAGGGCGTCGAGGAGCAGACCCAGTTCAAACTCCCCCGCCTTCTCCAGGAGGAGGAGCGCCGCAGGTCCATCGCCTGACGGCCGTTTCATAAGGTTTTCCGGGCGGGGCAGGTCCGGTCTTCGGGGTTCCGGAGACCACTGCCCCTTCCGTCATTCGACGGGGCCCACCCACCCAGCGGACGACAAGGACACCAGCCGTGAGCGTTCCCCTTATCCAGCAGGCCCGGATCGGTGCCTATCTTCTGAAACAGAAGTTTCGGGGCAACAGGCGTTATCCGCTTGTGCTCATGCTCGAGCCGTTGTTCCAGTGCAACCTGGCCTGCGCCGGGTGTGGCAAGATCGACTACGCGGACGACATCCTGAAAAAGCGCCTCAGCGTTGACGAGTGTCTGGATGCCGCCCGGGAGTGCGGCGCCCCCATCGTGTCCATCGCGGGCGGCGAGCCCCTGATCCACAAGGACATCGTGGCCATCGTCAAGGGCCTGATGGCCCAGAAGCGGTTTGTGTACCTGTGCACGAACGCCCTGCTTCTGGAGCGTCGCCTCGACGACTTCGAGCCCTCGCCCTACCTGACGTTCTCGGTCCACCTGGACGGGGACCGGGAGCACCATGACCGGGCCGTCTGCCGCGAGGGCGTGTTCGACATCGCCACCCGGGCCATGCGCGAGGCCCGCAAGCGGGGCTTCCGGGTGACCTGCAACACCACCCTGTTCGAGGGCCACGCCGTCGAGGAGACCGCGGCCTTTGTGGACTTCGCCTGCAACGACCTGGGCGTGGAGGGGGTCACGGTGGCTCCGGGCTTTGCCTACGAGAAGGCCCCGCTCCAGGACGTGTTCCTGGGACGCGAGCGCACGAAGTCCCTTTTCCGTGACCTGTTCCGCCGCCGCCAGAAGTCCTGGCGCTTCAACCAGTCCAGCCTCTACCTCGATTTCCTGGCGGGCAACCAGACCTACCAGTGCACGCCCTGGGGGAACCCCACCCGGAACATTTTCGGCTGGCAGCGTCCGTGCTACCTGCTGAACGAGGGGACGGCCCCCAGCTTCCGCGCGCTCATGGAGGAAACGGACTGGGACCGCTACGGCACCGGCCGCTACGAGAAGTGCGCCAACTGCATGATGCACTGCGGGTTCGAGGCAACGGCCGTGGCCGACACCATCGCCCATCCCCTGAAGGCTCTCCGGGTTGCGATCCGGGGGCCCGTGACCGAGGGCCCCATGGCTCCCGAGGTCTCGTTTGAGCACCAGCGCCCGGCCGCCTGACGCCCGCGGGCGCTGCTCCGGTCGGATGCCCTGACCCGGTGTCCCGCCGGCGGCCCCGCGCCCGCATCCCCGCGCCCGTACACGGCCCGACGCTTTCCCTTTGTCCCCAGCCCAAGGTCCAGGAATATGCCCGCTTACCGCTCCCGCACGTCCACCCACGGCCGCACGATGGCCGGAGCCCGCGCCCTGTGGCGCGCAACCGGCATGACGGATTCCGATTTCGGCAAGCCCATCATTGCCGTGGCCAACTCGTTCACCCAGTTCGTGCCGGGGCACGTCCACCTGAGGGACATGGGTGCGCTGGTGGCCGGAGCCATCGAGAAGGCGGGCGGCGTGGCCAAGGAGTTCAACACCATCGCGGTCGATGACGGCATCGCCATGGGCCACGACGGCATGCTGTACTCGCTGCCCTCCCGCGACCTGATCGCGGACTCGGTCGAGTACATGGTCAACGCCCACTGCGCCGACGCGCTGGTGTGCATCTCCAACTGCGACAAGATCACGCCGGGCATGCTCATGGCGTCCCTGCGGCTCAACATTCCGGTGATCTTCGTGTCCGGCGGCCCCATGGAGGCCGGTCACGAGAAGGTCGGCGGCTCGGACCGGGCCCTGGACCTGATCGATGCCATGATCATGGCCGGGGACGAGAGCGTCTCCGACGACGAGGTGGCCGCGGTCGAGCGCTCCGCCTGTCCGACCTGCGGCTCGTGCTCGGGCATGTTCACGGCCAACTCCATGAACTGCCTGATGGAGGCCCTGGGCCTGGCCCTGCCGGGCAACGGCACCCTGGTGGCCACCCACGCCCTGCGCAAGGATCTGTTCGAGGAGGCCGGGCGCCGCATCGTGGACCTGGCCCGGCGCCACTACGAGCAGAATGACGACAGCGTGCTGCCGCGCTCCATTGCCTCGAAGGCGGCGTTCGAGAACGCCATGACCCTGGATATCGCCATGGGCGGCTCCACCAACACGGTGCTGCACCTTCTGGCGGCGGCCCAGGAGGCCGGGGTTGACTTCACCATGGCCGACATCGACCGCCTCTCGAGGGTCGTTCCCAACATCTGCAAGGTCGCTCCGGCGGTGAACACGGTCCATATCGAGAACGTGCACAACGCGGGCGGCATCTTCGGGATTCTGGGCGAGCTGGACCGGGCCGGTCTTCTGAAGACGGACGTCGGCTGTGTGCATGCCCCCTCCATGGCCGAGGCCCTGGACCGCTGGGACATCGTGCGCGACGCCAGCGACGAGGCCCGCTCCCTGTTCCTGGCCGCGCCGGGTGGCGTGCGCACCGTCGAGCCGTTCTCCCAGTCCCGCATGCGCACGGCTCTTGATACGGACCGGGCCTCGGGCGTGATCCGCGACCGGGCCCACGCCTTCTCGCAGGACGGCGGCCTTGCGGTGCTCACGGGCAACGTGGCGCCCGATGGCTGCATCGTGAAGACCGCGGGCGTTGACGAGTCCATCTGGACGTTCACCGGCACGGTCCGGGTGTGCGAAAGCCAGGAGGAGGCCGTGTCGCGCATTCTGGGCGGTGACATCCAGGCCGGCGACGTCGTGGTTGTCCGCTACGAGGGCCCCCGCGGCGGACCCGGCATGCAGGAGATGCTCTACCCCACCAGCTACATCAAGTCCCGTGGGCTGGGGAAGGCGTGCGCGCTGCTGACCGACGGACGGTTCTCCGGCGGCACCTCCGGCCTGTCCATCGGCCACGTGTCTCCCGAGGCGGCGAACGGCGGCCCCATCGCGCTGGTGGAGGAGGGGGACACTCTGGAAATCGATATCCCCCGGCGCTCGATCCGGGTTGTCGTCTCGGACGCCGAAATGGAGGCCCGCCACAAGGCCCAGCTCGCCCGCGGCGCGGACGCCTGGACCCCGGCGAAGCCCCGCCAGCGCGCGGTGTCCACCGCCCTGAAGGTCTACGCGTCCATGGTCACCAGTGCGGACAAGGGCGCGGTGCGGGATCTGTCCCGGATCTGCGGGAAATAAACACGGCGGCTTCGGGTCGGGCCCGGAGCCGTGATCGGTTGCGGGCCGGGCAGCGCCTGGCTTCGGAGTGGGACGGGGGTGTTTTCGGACACCCCCGTTTTTGTGTCTGGCGTCTGCCCCTCACTCCGACCCGGCGGGCGGGGTGCGCGCGGGGGGCGGGCCTCCCGGTGCCGGAGTGTGGACCCGGTCGGCGAACGGCCGGGTGTTTGCCGTCCGGGGGGGGGGGGGGCGGGCCCCGGGGGCAGGGCCATCATTATGGCACGCCATTTGCATCTCCATCCTGAAACGACCCCTGATTGTGGAGGTGACCCCATGCTCAAAGCCCTCTCTGGAATCATAGATCTCACCGAGGTGGCCCCCCCAAAAAAACCGGGCAGTGGCCCGTCCCAGCCCCTGAACATCCACAAGGACACGCGCGACACCGAGCTGGAGCGGGTGGTCAAGGCCGCCCGTGGTGCGGTGGTGACCGGTATGATGGGCGGGCCCAGGATCATGGCCCTGTCGGGCGATCCGGGCTCCGGGGCCGCCCTCAGTCCCGCCGAGGCCCGTCTGGCTCACCGCCTGGCCACCATGAGCGCCGGGGAGCGGGAAAAGGCCATCGACGCTATGAAGGAAATTAATGCCTATCTGGACCGGCAGGAAATGGATGTGTCCGAGCGCTATGCGGCCCAGTTCCGCGAGCAGGCCCTGAAGGAGCTCGGGGTCTCCGAGGAGGAGCTGGAGGCCATGCCCGATGAGCAGCGCGAGGAATTTGAACGGGAGATCCGCAAGATCATCAAGAAGCTGATGGCCGAGAAAGCGCAGGAGGAGGAGGATCGGCTTCTCCAGAACGCGCTCGTGGACCAGAAAGACACCGAGCGGCGGGCCTGACCCCGGCGCCCGGGCGCGGTCCGTCTGCGTCGCGGGGCCGGGTCCGGTCGCGCGCGGGCGCAGGCGCGCAAGGGCCACAAAAAAAGCGGGGGGCTGTTTCGGAGCCCCCCGTTTCGTTTTGCATCTCGACTGGAGATTGCCACCAGCCTTTCCCGGCCCGGCAGGGCCCGGAAGACCCCGCACGCGCCGCGCCGCTCCGGATGGGGGCGTCCGGCCCCGGGCTGGGGCGGCGTGCGCTACGCCACGGGTCTCAGCGTCCGATCCCGGCAGGCGCTGCCGCCGTCCCGTTGGCGCCCAGGATCTTCTGCACCAGGGCCGCCGCGGTTTCTCCCGAGCGGACCGCGCCCTCAATGGTGGAGGGAAGGCCCGTGTCGGTCCAGTCCCCGGCCAGGAACACGTTCGGATGGAGGGTCCGGGGCCCCTGGCGCAGGGCCATCTGCCCCGGCGTCTGGGCCATGGTGGCGCGCCGCTCGCGGATCACCCGGAACGGCGGGCAGGGCAGGGCCGTGAGCGATCCCGCGGGAGCCAGCCCCTGGAGCTCCAGGGCCTGTGCGGTGCCCGTCCACAGGCGGGCGGCCAGGGCGTCTGCCGGCTCGTTGTTCAGGAAGCCCGCGTTGGAGATGGTCAGGGACACCAGCTGTCCGTTGACGAACATCCAGTCCGCCGGGTTCCGCAGCAGGCTCATGGGGAAATCACCGTTGTGGGTCACCGGGTGGGTGTCCGGCAGCCTGTAGTGCACGTTGGCAATTACGTTGTAGCGGTCCGGCAGCGGCGTGCGCGGCAGAAGCTGCTTCAGCGCGTGGGACGGCATGGCCAGGATCACCCGGTCCTTCTCGCTCACGGGGACGATGTGGTCCGCGTTGGCGAACAGAAGCCCCGAGACCCGGTTGCCCGAGGTCTCCAGGTCGTCCAGACGGGTTCCCAGCCGGATGGGCACATTGCGGCTGCGCAGCCAGGCCAGCGCCGGGTCCACGAAGGCGGCACTCAGGCCCCGCCGCGCCAGCAGGGGGCGGCAGTAGCGCTCGCCCCGGCCCAGGGTGGCCGTGATCACGGGCCAGAGCGCCTGGGCAGAGGCTTCCTCCGGTGCCGTGTTCAGGACCGAGACGCACAGCGGATCCCACAGTCGCCGGTACAGCAGCGTTCCCGGCTTCAGGAAGTCCGTGACCGTGTCCTCCGCCTTGGCGGTGGCCAGACGCAGCACCGGCAGGTAGTCGCTGAGGGACGTGCCCGGCACCCGTCGTTTGGCGCGGGTGATCCAAAAGGGGATGCGTCCCCGGTCCGGGACCAGGGACCACCGCTCATGGCTGTCCAGGTCGATGAAGTCCAGCCGGGCGTGCTGGGGGCTGGTGAGCTCATCGCGGGCCCCCACCGTGTCCAGGTAGGCCAGGGTGCGGTCATTGCCCGAGAGCAGCAGATGGGTTCCGTTGTCCACGACGCACCCGAGGGAGTCGTCGAAAAACGAGCGGACCCGCCCGCCCGCCTGGGGTGCGGCCTCGTAAAGGGCGACTTTCACCCCGGCTTCGGTCAGGCGTATGGCCGATGTGAGGCCGGCGAGCCCGGCGCCAATGACGTGGACTTTCATGGTGTCTTCCCGATCAGAACAGCCCGTGTCTCAGAGCGGCATAGAGTTTGAACAGCTTGGAAACATGGACCGGCTTTTCCAGATCCTCGAACCCGCGGGCGTTCAGGGCTGCAAGATAGCGCCTGTAGACCGTCAGCATGATGACCGCCGGGCGGATCGTGCCCTTGGGCGCCTTTTTCTGCAGGCGCTGGGCCTCGGCCACCTCCGCCGCCGCGCGGGAGGCAAGCTCCTGGCAGACCTTCCGGGTGGCCGGGTGGCTCAGGAACTCGGGCCCCAGGGTGTCGGTGTCCGTCAGGCCGTGGGCCCGAAGCCGGCTTGCGGGCAGATAGAGCCGGTTGATCCGGGCATCCTCGGCCACATCGCGCAGGATGTTCACAAACTGGAGCGCAAGCCCCGTGTGCTTGGCGATGGGGTCCACAAGCGCCTCGTCCACCCCGAAGATGCGGTTGGACAGGCGCCCGACGGCGCAGGCCACCCGGTCGCAGTAGTACTCGAGGGAAGGCATGTCCGCGATCCGCACCGAGGGGCCCGCGTCCATCTCCATGCCCTCGATCACGGCGAGGAAGTCCTGCTTCGGAAGACCGAACCGGAGCCGCACCGGAGACAGGGCCAGGGCCACCGGATCGGTGGGCGCGCGGGCCGGGTCGTAGATGGCGTCGATCTGGTCGCGCCAGGCGGCCAGCTTCTGCTCCTTCTCCTCGCGGGATCCGGGATCGTCGGCAATGTCGTCGATGACCCGGCAGAAGGCGTACAGGGCGTACATGCCCTGGCGCCGGGGCTTGGGCAGAACCCGCATGGCGCCATAGAACGAGGTGCCCGAGGCCCGGGTCAGCTCCTCCACGTGGGCGGCCAGCTTTTCCGTGGTCCAGCCCCCCGAGGTGGCGGCCGGGTCCGCCGGGCCCGCCTGGTTCGGGGTTGTCCCCGTCTCGTCGCTGTAGACCCGTCCCTTCCACTCGCCGCCGCGGCCCATGTAGTGCCGGCGGGCGGAATCGATGGTCATCAGGGTATAGAGGAACGCCGCCACCGGAAGCAGGAAGCCCGACCGGAACGGACGGCGGTAGAGCCGCAGCGTGGGGGCGTAGAGAAGCGTCATCAGGGTCCAGCCCAGGGCCCCCAGGAGCGCCACGGGCCAGGTGCCGGTGACCAGGCCCACAATGGTCGCGACCGGGAACACCAGGTACAGGAGAACCATGCCGACAACGGTGGCCAGCAGCATCAGGGGCGAGCGCTCCAGCTGCACGTAGGCGGTGCGGGCCACCATGCTCCAGATCTCGCCCAGGCTGTCGTAGGGGCGCAGCGAGCGGCTGCGGGTGGCGAGACCCAGGAAGATCGGCCCCTTGCCCTTGAGCCGCGCGGCCAGGGTGCAGTCGTCGATCAGGGCGCCGTGGATGGACTCGATGCCCCCGATGGCCCGAAGGGCGGGGGTGCGCACCATCATGCAGCCTCCGGCCGCTCCGGCGCGCCTGTGGGCCGGGTTGTTGATCTGGGGGAACGGATAGAGCTTCTGGAAAAAGAAGATGAAGGCCGGGATCAGCAGGCGCTCCCAGAACGAGCGGCAGCGCAGCCGCACCATCAGCGAGGCCAGGACCAGGTTCTTGCGCTCGCACTGGCTGACAAGGCGCGCAAGGGTGCCGTCCGCCAGCTCGATATCCGCATCGGTCAGAAGGATGTACCCGGCTGACGGCTCGATCCTCAGGGCCTCGTTCACGCCCTGGTTCACGGCCCAGAGCTTCCCGGACCAGCCCTCGGGCAGCGGGTCGCCCTTCAGGATCTCCAGGCGCTCCTGGCCTCCGGGGACGCGTTGGGCGCCCTTCAGGGCCGCCTCGGCGGTGCCGTCCGTGGAGTTGTCATCCACCACCACAACCGAGAACCGGCCGGTGTAGACCTGCTTCAGAAGGGCCTCCACTGTGTGGCCGATGGTGCGGGCCTCGTTGCGGGCGGGAACGACCGCGACCACCGCAGGCGGCTCTCCCGGAAGGGCGGTGCTGCTTTCCAGGCGCTGGTCGGTTTTCCAGAAACCCCGGCGGTCCAGAAGAACTCCGGCCCAGGCGCTCAGGGACAGGAGACAGACGAGAACTCCGGCGGTCATCATGAACCGGTCTCCTGTTTCGGAAGGTTGGCAAAGGGGTCACGCATGCGGGCCGCAAGGTCGGACTGGGCCACGGTGTAGCGGGCCAGAAGCCCGGTGGCCACGCCCTTCAGCGCGGTCAGGGCCAGCTCGGGGCGGGTCAGCTTCACCCGGCGGGCGAGGGGATCCTCGCTGGCGAGCTTGCGGGTCAGGGCCCGGGCAATCTCGACGATGACGCCCGCCTCCATGGACAGGCGCGGATCGCGGATGTCGGCGCTCAGGCAGGCGGCGGTGTCCAGAAGATCCCAGGTTCCCGCAATGCAGCGGTCCAGGACCCGGCGCAGGGCCGGGGTCAGGGCGGTGCCTCCCAGATCCTCGACCCGGGCGCCCTCCTGCTCCATCCAGTCCATGGGCAGGTAGACCCGGTCGATCTCCCGGTAGTCGTCGCCGCAGTCCTGAAGGTGGTTGATGACCTGAAGCGCGGCGCACAGGGCGTCGCTGGCCCAGGTGGTGCCGGTGCGCGCACCCCCGTGAAGGTCGATCAGGTAGCGGCCCACCGGTGCGGCGGACAGGGCGCAGTAGCCCATCAGGTCATCCCAACTGTCGTAGCGGGTCTTGACCGCGTCCTGGACAAAGGCGGCGATCAGGTCCACGCCGTGACGGGTGGGCACGTCCGTTTCCTGGAGGCTCTTTCGCAGGGCGGTCGCCTTCCCGTAGGCCGGGCTGTCCGGGATGCGGCCCTCGAGCGTGTCCTCGAATCCCTTGAGGCGGCGGATTTTTTCCTCCGGCTCCAGCTCGGGGGCGTCGGCGATGTCGTCGATGGCGCGCGCGAAGGCGTAGAAGTGCTCCACATGGGGGCGCAGGTGCCTTGCGATGAGAACCGAGCCTACGGGAAAGTTCTCCGTTTTCGCCGACTTGCCCGAGGGGGCCTCCACGGTCGGGGACACGGGGAGTGCGGTCGTGTGGTTGTTGTCGTCGTCTCTGGAAAGATGGGCGTCTTGCATAAATCCTACACCGGGCATGGCTCAGGGCCGTTCAGGAACAGGGAGCTATCATAGCGGCGTGAAACCGGCGGCGCTATCGTCAAGGTCAGCGGCCGCCCCGTCCGGGCCGTTGCCCCCGCGCCGTTGCTTCCGCGCCGGGGGCCCCTGGCCGGGGCTCCGGGGTCCGTGTCCCGGGACGAGGGGCGGGGGGGCGAGGGGCGGGGGGGCGAGGGGAACGAGGCCGGGGTCAGCCAGTGTACCGGTCATTGGGTGTTCTGTGGAGATCCATCATCTCCGGCGGGAGCGGAAAGTCCAGACTGATGTTTCCCGGCCGGATGGGCTGGGGCGGGCAGGGGCATCGGGCGGGGCAGGGCCGTTTCGGCGGGCGTGGCGGGGTGAACAGGGGTGCGGGGCACGCGGGCATGGGGCGCGACAGGGGGCATGGCAGGGGGGCGCACCCCCACACGCGGCCGGCGGCCCCCGGGCCTATTCAAACGGTGTGTCGTTCGGGCGGTTGAAGAGGTCGAGCATCCGGTCGCTGATGGGGAGGTCCAGGCTGATCCCCAGCGGCGGGGCCGGGGCGTGGAACCAGGTGTCATAGAAGCGGCGGGCCAGGCCCGAGGTCTGGGCCTCGGCAATGGTCTCGTCCACCAGTTGCTTGAAGACCGGGTCGTCCTTGCGCAGCACGCAGGCGATGGCCTCGGAGGACAGGGGCTCGCCCACGATTTGCCACTGCTCCGGGTTCTTTGCGTGGGCGCGCTCCCGGGCAAGAAGGGGATCGTCGATGAAGAAGGCGTCCGCCAGGCCGTCCTCCAGGGCGCGGAAGGCGTCCCCGGGAGTGACGAAGGGCAGCGCGGTGGCGGACAGCCCCATGTCCCGGTTCCTGCCCTCGAGAAGGGTCTCGGAGGTCGATCCCGCGACCACGGCCACGACTTTTCCGCTCAGGTCCGGGAAGTCGCGGATCGGTGACGTCACCGGGACCAGAAGCCGGGTTCCGGCGATGAAGATGGTGTTCGAGAACGACACGAGCGGCTCGCGCTCGGTGTTGTGGGTGGTCGAGGCGCACTGGATGTCGTACAGGTCCTGGAGAAGGAACGGAAACCGGTTCTGGAAGGTCACGCCCAGAAACTCCACGCCCAGGTCCGGGCGGTTCAGCCGCCGGCGCACGGCCTGGGCAATCAGCTGGGCATATTCGATCGAGTAGCCGGAGGCGGAGTCCGCCGTGCCGTCGGGAAAGGAGAACGGCGGCGAGGCCTCGAAGGCCACAATCATGCGACCGCGCCGGGCAATCCTCTCGAGGGTCGGACCCGGATCCGCGCTGGCGGCCTCGGTTTTTTGGGACGAGGGCGAGGCAACGCCCGGCGATACGGTGGACAAGAGGGCGGCGACCAGAAGCGCCGCACCAAAAAGTGCAGTGATCCGCTGTAGTTTGAGGCTCCAGGTACTGCTCATACCGACCGCTCCGCACCCGGGAGGGGGATCCCGTGTCAGCCGGCAGTTTCGGTTCCGTCGTTCGTCCAGGGGCAGGAGAGGGAACGGATTTGGTGGTGTACCGGGCAGTCCTCCCGGTGGGCTCCGGGAAGCAGGGACAGGCTCATGAGGAATTCGCTGACGATTTCCGGCCCTGTGAAGAAAAACTCACTTTTGAACAGTTTAACCCATTCCTCCAGGGTTTTTGGATTCTTTTTCTGCAACCAGAGGAAAAACCCGCCGTAGCGCGCCCGAAACGAGTGCACCGTGGCCGCATTCTTCAGGACAGCGCGGATTTTCAGGCGATTTCGGATGATGGAGGGGTCTTGCATGAGCCGCTCGACGTCCTCCTCCCCCCAGAGGACCAGGGTGTCGACATCGAATCCGCAAAACGCGCGGTTGAGGGCCTCGCGGCGCCTCAGGACCAGCTCCCAGGACAGCCCGGCCTGGAAAATCTCCAGGCACAGGCGCTCGAACAGGACGGTCTCGTCTGTCGAGGGAAAACCGTATTCCGTGTCGTGGTAGGGGCCATGCAGCGGATGGCCCGGGGCGATGTCACAGTACGAGGACATGGTGGCCTCCCGGCCCGGTGGTGTCCCGCAGCCCGGGGCGGGGCGGGGCGGGGTGAGGGCCCCCGGAGCCCGGCCGGGACCGGGCGCGCTGTTCAGACCCCGTGCGGCCCCCGTGCGGCCCGGGCCTTGCCCGTGCCAGCGCGGGGTGCGTGGCCCGGGGATGGGGCCCGGGGATGGGGACGGGGTGTGGCGGATCCGGCCTAGCGGGCTCCCAGCTCCGGCTCCCGGGCGGTCTTGAGGCGGCAGGCCGTGTTGGCCTGCTCCAGAAGCAGGTAGTTGTTGACCTCGACGTCCGTCGTCAGGGGCGAGAGCTCCTGGGGCGAGCGGGCAATTTCCTCGTGGTAGCGGATGAACCACTCCAGGTTCTTTTCCCCGCGGGCCGAGACGATGGCCTGCGTCACACACGCGCAGGCTTCGGCGGCATCCCCGGAAAAGCCCCTGGCGGCGTTCAGGGCTTCCACGCACGAATCCTTCAGGGCGTCGGGCGAGGCGGAGTCACCGCATCCCGACAGGGCAAGGACCACGCCCAAGGTGCACGAGGCATACAGGCCGAAAAAACGCGTTCTCATCGTGTGGTTCCTGTTCAGACGGAAACGAATGAGTTTAACCGGTTTTTACCCTGGAGCAACACCAATGTATTCCGCCGCCGGGGTCAGTGCCCCTCCATTTTCAGGAGCTTGTCGATGGTCTTCATGTCCGCGCTCAGGTCCAGGACATCGTTGGCCAGCAGGTCGGCGTGTTCCTTCCGGAAGGCCGCCTCCAGACGCTCCAGCATGGACAGGGTGTCCTGCGAAACCTTGGCCAGCCGGTCCTTGTCCGGGTCGGTCTCCGCCAGCCGGTGGTAGGTCTCCAGCACGCCCACGGTGGCCGGGAGGTAGCGCGTGAGGAAGCGGTCCCCCTCCCGGACGTCGGCGGGGTCGGTGAGCATGCAGTGGAGAATGTTCTGTGCGGACTCGGCGATCCCCTTGACCGGCTTCACAAATTCCGACGGCAGGGTGTAGCCCTTGCGCAGGAGCTCCGTGATCTGGTTCCGGTAGCCCGTCTCGTCGAAGGGTGCGGTCGTGGGCAGGCTGGCCGGCGCGCCGGCCGCAGAGCCCGCGTCGCTTTGGGTCGGGGTGGTCCGCCCGGGGGCGGAGGGCCTGGGGCCCCAGGGGCCGCTGCCGGGCGGGGGCGTTGCGGCCCCCGACGGCGCGAGCGAGGGCGTGTCGTCGCGCACCGTGGTCCGGGTTTCGGGAATGCGCAGGCGTCGCATGTCATCGTCACTCAGGCTGCCGGGCCGGTAGGCGCCGCTGGTGGGGGCGAAGCTCTCGGGGAACGGGCCGGACCCTGCGGACGGACCTTGCTGCCACATCTGATGGAGCGTGCGACGGGTCCGGGATCCGCTTTTGCGTGACGAGCTCATGTGCGGTTGCCTTCCATGTCCAGCAGGCGGTCCAGGGTGTTCAGGTCCGCCGTGTACTCGAGGCGGTCGCTTTCCAGCAGGCGCGCGTGCTTGCAGGCAAAGGCTTCCTCCAGCCGGTCCAGCAGGGCAAGGAGCCGGGCGTCCGCCTCTCCGGTTTCCGGGGCGCGGTTTTCGGGAAGCCGGCACCAGCGTTCCACAAGGGCCGTGGTGGCGTCCAGGTAGCGGGTCAGGAAGCGCTCGCCCTCGGGGATGCGGCTTGCGTCGGCGCGCATGGCCTCCATGATGTTCTCGGCCGCGTGGCAGATGTCCCGGATGCGCGGCGCCAGCGTTGCGGGCAGACGCTCGGAGAAGGCCTCGAGGTTGGCGATTTTCAGCCGGTAGTCGATGTCGTTGAAAAAGGCCCGGCCGGCGGCAGAGGCGGCCGGGGCCGCAGCGCCGCCCGGAGCGGTCCGCGCCAGGTCCGCATTCTCGCGGCGCAGGCGGGTAAACAGGCGCTCCGCCTGACGGAGGCGGTCCGCCGGGTCCGCGCAGAACGACACCGCCAGGATCCTTCGTTCCAGAGGCCTCAGGGCGCGGGCAAAGGGGAAGACCTGGCGGGCCATGCCCGAAAGCGGCGGCGTGACATAGCGCTCGCCCACGGTCACCAGGCGGGTGACGGGCTGGTCCAGCATGGCCGGAAGGCGCTTTTTCTCGTCCAGGAGCTCCCGCAGGGCGTCCAGGCCCCGGCGCGAGGTCCGCCGCGCGCTGACAAGGGCCACGCCCCACAGCCCGAGCCCCATGGCCACTCCGGCCCCCAGTCCGGCCAGAGACCAGGCCGTCAGGGCACCCGAGCTCAGGAGCAGCACCGCGCACAGGGCCAGAACGCCGCCCGCCAGCATGTCGCGCAGATCCAGGGTGTTGTCGTCCCCGACCAGAAGGATCCGCCTGCCGACCACCGTGTCCTGGATCCAGGCCTGGAGCCCGGCCAGAAGGAGGATCGCCGGCAGGTCCAGCCCCTGGGCCGAGGCCACAAGCGCCTGAAGCAGCCCGGCCCCCAGAGGGACCAGCCCGCCGAAGGGCTGGAACAGGAAGCGCCCGAACAGGGTCACCAGCCCCGCATACAGGGCCAGGAGCGCCACCGGCGGGAGGCTGGGGGTCGCCATCGCGGCGGTGAGGAGAACGAAGATCAGGCTGCCCGCGTGGACACCGCCGCGCAGGGCGCAGCCCCGGGCGGTGCGGGTGACGCGGTCAAGAAGGACTTCGGCGGCTGAGGACGTCACGATGCGCTCCCGGAAGTGGTGGTCGGGGCGGAGGCGTCTTCCAGCGCTCCCGCCGGGCGGTTGTGTTCGACGGCGGCCTGGTCCGCGGTGGCCTGAAGCGAGGTCAGGCGCTCGCGCAGTTCGTCCTCCATGGTCACCAGTTCCTTCTCCACGCTCAGGCGCTTCTGGCGGCCGTCCTGGGCGATGCGCAGGGTTTCCTCGATGGTGGAGACCAGCTTCTGCTGGACCTCCCGAAGGGTCTCGATATCGATGACCGAGCGCTCGACCTCGTTCGCGGTGGCCACCGAGGACTGCTGGAGCATCTCCGCATTACGGCGCAGGAGCTCGTTTGTGGTGTCCGCCACCTGTTTCTGGAGGGAGGCCGCCTTGCGCTGGTTGTCCAGCGAGAGGGCCAGAACCATCTGGTTTTTCCAGACCGGAATGGTGGTCAGGAGGCTGGTCTGGATCTTCTCGACCAGGGTCTGGTTGTTGCCCTGGATGACCCGGATCTGGGGCGCGGTCTGGAGCGTGATGGTCCGCGACAGCTGGAGGTCATGAAGGCGCCGCTCGAACCGGTTCAGGCGGTCCGCGTAGTCCCGCACGGCCTGGGCCTTCATGGCGTCGCCGCTTTCCTCGGCCTCGGCCTGGAGGCGGGGCAGCTCGGTTGCCCGGGCCTCCTCCAGCTTCTGGCGCCCGGCCTCGATGTGGGCCGTCAGATCCTTGTGGAAGGTCAGGTTGTTGTTATAAAGCTGTTCCAGAACCTCAATATCCCGGATCAGCTGGACGATGGAGCTGTCCAGCTTGCGGGAGATGACGTCCACCTGCTTGGCCAGGGTGTCGAACTTGGCCACCTCCCGCTCGGCGGAGCCCAGAAGGTCCCCGATCACCGGCAGCGACCGGAAGAACCCCTTCTTCTCCTTCCCGAAGGCCGAGAGGTCGATCCCCTTCACGTTGAGCATCAGGTCCGTGAGCAGCTCGCCCATTTCCCCCGCGTCCCGGGCCCGGACCCGCTCCAGAAGGCCGTCCGAGAACTTGGAGATCTCCCGCATGGTCCGGACCCCGTAGGTGACCGGAAGGGAGGGGTCTTCCAGGGAGATGGTCCGGGTGATGTCCTCGACCGTCTTCTTTTCGGGAAGGCCGGCGGGATCAATGGCGACAAGATCGGTCGGAGGAATGCTCATGGCGGTGTCCTTGGCGGGTGGTCCCTGGCGGGAGCCTTGACGGGCGCTCCCTTGCGGGAGCCGGGGGGCTCGGGTGACGCTCCCGGCACGGCACAGGGCCGGCGGGGCCCGGGCCGTCCGGAATGCCCGAAAGGGTAGTTCCGGGGCTTCAAGATGGCAATGGGTGCCGCGTGCCGCAAGTCCGGACGCCCCGGATGCGAGCGGCAGACCCGGGCCGGACGGCGCCGGCCGGGCCGGATTGGGCTGGCTAGGGCCGGAGCCGGTCAGATGGGGTTCAGCGCTTCCTGTCGCAGGAATGTGGTCATGCCGTCAAGCATGATGCCGTCCACGCCCAGGTCCATCAGGGAGGCAAAGGCCCCGCCCAGCATGGCCAGCCATTCCTGGTTCATGACGTCGGTCCAGTAGACCCCGGTCGTATAAGGGAAATGGCCGACCAGGAACGAGGGGTTCCCCACCTGCCAGCCGGGTTTCCAGTAGGGCATGGTGTCCCGGGCCAGCCCCACGGACAGCCGGGCGATCACCATGCGGCGCGGTCCCAGGGCCTTCTTCTTCAGCCGCCCGATCTGGGCCTTGTCCAGGCAGTCCCGGCCCCGGAAGAACGGGTCGATGACCAGGACATCGTGATTGGTGGCGGCGAGGGCGTCGACCCAGTCCCCGATCCGGTCAAAGCCCCAGGAATCCAGGACGAACAGCACGTTGCGGGCATCGCGAAGGCTGCGGATGTCGGCAATGTTGGCGTTCTCGATATCCGGGGCGGGAACGGTTCGGAAGGCAAGGTCACTGGACAGGCGGGCATCCAGAAGGACGTTCTGGGCCGTTGCCCCGGCAATGGCGCCCTGAAGGTCGTCCAGGGTTTCGCAGCGCTCCAGGGAGAACAGGTGCAGCTCCAGCCAGCGCAGCCGGTCCAGGTTCTCGGGGGTGATGGTGGGGTTGACCGGGGCACAGAAGTGCTGGTCCATCACGATGCCGGCAATGTTGCGGAGGTAGCGTCCGTAGGGGGTGCCCACGTCGAACACGTTGCCCCGGGACGGAGGCGTGCCGTCCGGCAGCTTCAGGGTCGCCAGGTCGTGCTCCCGCTGGCTCTGGAACGCGAGAATCTCCCCGCCCCGGACCAGGACCGGAAAGTTGGGGGAGCGGGCGTGGGCGTAGTCCGCAAAGCGGTTGGCCACGTCGCGCACATTGTCCCGGTAGTTGGGCAGGGCCTGGGGAGGGATCTCCGGCGGCGGATCCCGGTAGACGCCCTCGGTCACGTCCACCCCGTCGATCACCACCCGGGGCATCAGGGGGTTGGTGTCCGGGGCGCCGTTCGGTCCTCCGGCGTCGGGCGGTGCCGCGTCGGAGGGCAGGACGACAGCGGATTCGGACGGATCCGGGCTCCGGATGCCGTTCGCAGCCGGCGGGTCTCCGTTCAGGGGAGCCGGTGTCCCGGTCCGGGGGGCGGGGGTGCCTCCGGGAAGAGAGGCGGAGGACGCGGGGTCCGCGGGCTGGCCGTTCGGCGTGCTCCCGTTGGACGGGGTACCCGGCTGGGCAGCGGGTGCGGGTGCGCTCAGGGCCGCGGGCGCGGACGGCGCCGCCCCGGCCTCCGGCACGGACGACGCAGTGGCGGCCTCCGGCGCGGGGGCCGTCGGGGTTCCGGTTTCCTGGGCCCGGGCCGGTTCGCCTCCGGTGCACAGGGCGGTTGCGATGCAGGCCGCCAGTCCCAGGTGTTTGAAAATCGGAAGAGAACGTCGCATCCGCGCGGACCTCCTGTTTCGGGAATCGCCGTGAAGGCTTTTCAGGAAAACCGAAAATCGGTCGCAAGACAAGAGATTCAACGGGATTTCCCGTGGTTTTGCTGCGGATCGCCCCAAGGTGGGGTTCGGGGTCGGTTTGAAGGTGCAGCCCCGACGCTCCTTCGCCCGGTGCAAGGGAGAGCCCGCGCGGGCTGTGCGACACGGGTTCGGCCCCGGTCGGGGGGGATCCGGTGTGCCAGGGGGGCGTCCGCCGGTCCTTGCCGCCGAGACTTCTGCGGCCGCTTCGGGGGGATCGGCTGTTCCGCGGGCGGAGGGGGCGCCCGGCCGGAGCCGCCGCCCGTCCCGTCAGGCCCGAAGGCGGCAGGGGGCCAGGCGGCGGGGAGCCCGCAGCCTTCAGGGATGCGCGGTGGGAAGGGGGCCCAGGGGCGTGGGACGAGCGGCGATGACCGTGATCAGCATCCGGAAGGGGGCCAGCAGGAACAGGGCGAAGGCCAGCTTCACCATCAGGTCTCCGGCGGCGAGGGTCATCCACAGGGTGGGGGACTGGGTTCCATAGAACGCCAGCGAGAAGAAAATCACCGTATCGAGCACGGACCCCGTCACGCCCGAGACAAGCGGCGCAATCCACCAGTCCCGGTTTCTCAGGCGGTCAAAGACAAAGATGTCCAGGAGCTGGGCGCTCAGGAACGCCGAGCCCGAGGCCAGGGCGATTCTGGGGTCCGCAAGCAGGAGGCACAGGGCCACCGCCACCGAGAACCCCACATAGGCCACCGAGCGGGCCCGCTTCGGTCCGCAGGCCCGGTTGGTCAGGTCCGTGACCAGAAACGCAACCGGATAGGTGAAGGCCGCCCAGGTCAGCCAGTCATTGATGGGGAAGGCCACCAGGATGTTGGAGACCACGACCACAAGGGTCATGGCCCCGGCCGGCAGCCAGTAGGCTTTCAGAAGGGAAAGGGACGAGCGCAGAAAACCGACGGGTGTCATGGCGGGACCTGGGGTGGCAAGAAACAGGGACAGGGGGCGGGGACAGGGGTACGGTCTGGCTACCAGCGAAGGGAGTCCCGGAGGGTCTCGACGCGGTCATCAAGGCTTCGGGCCGGGTTCGGGGCCTGCCCGTAACCGCGGCGTTCCATACAGGTCTTCAGAACGCGCTGGTAGGTTCGTCTGGTATCATAGGCCCGCATCTGCGTCAAAGGATCGCTGGAACTGACGGTGTCGAACGGGCTGGCTCCCGCGCCCCGAAGGGCCTCGTCCTCGGCGTACTCCCGGCATGCCTCGAAGGCCCGTTCCCGGGCGGCGGTGTCCTGCCCGGCGGCGCCCCAGCGGGCCGCGTCCGGCGACCGGGAGCCCTCGGTCTCGCACCCGGCCAGGGCCAGGAGAAGAGCGGACATCAGCACAGAAATGGTACGTTTCATGGGGATCTCCGTGGGGTTGGGTGGCCCGGGGCCGGTCCGGAGCCGGTCCGTGTTCCCGGGGAGGGGAGGGTGCGGGGGTGCCCCGGTTTCCCCGCGCTCAAGCAGCGTCTTCCGGCGGGTCTGGGGCCTGCCCCGGGACTGGGCCTTCCGGGCGGTCCGGTGCCTGCCCGCGGTGATCGGGATCGGCCGCCGGTGGGGCCGCATCCCGAGCGCGTTCCGGCGCCGTGCCTTCGCCCCGGGCAGGCCTGCTCCGGAAACAGTCCCGCAGGAGCGGTGAACGTCTGGTCGCCCCCCGGTCTGGCCGGGGGGCTCGGGCGTCGTGTCTTCGCCAAAGCCGGTGCCGGTGCAGACCCTGGCAGCACGGCGGGTGCGGGCCGAGGGTGTGTTCCATCGACCCGCAGCCCCCGGTGTGATCTGCGCGGCCGGGGCCTCGCGCCCCAATCCGGTGTTGGGCCGCCGCCTGGGCCGGTGACGGCTTGGCCCCTGGCAGCCGGGCGCGCTCTGTCCGCGCGGTGCCAGCCCAACCCCCGACCCCCGAGCCCGGGGGAGGGAGAGGCTTGCCGGCCGGACTAGCGGCGCCCCCGCCGGGGCCGGGTGTCCTTCAGGGCGCGGGCGCTGCGGCGGATCTTCCCGCCATCCTTCCGGACCGTGCCGCCCTCGATCCACTCGAAGGTCAGGCGTCCGCTGGCGGTGCTCACGTCCTGGAGCCGCACCGTGATCGGATCCCCCAGGGAGAACACCAGGTTCGAGCGCTCGCCGATCAGCCGGTGACCGCTCTCGTCCAGGATGTAGTAGTCCGGAGGCAGGCCCGTGAAGGGGACGAAGCCGTCTGCGCCGGTTTCCTCCAGGGTGACGAACAGGCCGCCCCGGCTGACCCCGTTGACCCGGGCGGCAAAGAACGATCCGCACTGGGTAGCCAGGAACAGGGCGGTGGCCCGCAGGACGCTCTCCCGCTCGGCCTGGGCGGCCCGCCGCTCGGTCGAGGTGATGTGCTGGCCGATCTCGTCCAGCGGCAGGGAGGCCCCCGGCTCGCCCCCGTCGCGGCCCAGGCCCAGAACCCGGATCAGGGCCCGGTGGACCGTCAGGTCCGCATAGCGGCGGATGGGGGAGGTGAAGTGGGCGTAGCGCCGCAGGGACAGGCCGAAGTGTCCGATGTTGTCCGGGCTGTACTCCGCCTGGGCCTGGGAGCGCAGAACCATGGCGTTGACCATGTGCTCGCGCGGTGTGTTCCGGACCAGGTCCAGAAGGCCGTTGAACTGGGAGGCCTGCTTGATGGTCCCCTTGGTGAACGGAAGCCCCTGCTCGCGCAGGAAGTCGGCAAGTCCCCGGGCCTTCTCGGGCGAGGGCTGGTCGTGCACGCGAAACAGGCACGGCTCGTGGCGCCGCTCCAGGGTCTCGGCCGCGGAGACGTTCGCGGCGATCATGAAGTCCTCGATCAGGCGGTGGCTGTTGAGCCGGTGGACCGGCAGGATGGCTGTCGGCTGCCCCTGGTCGTTCATGTGCACCCGGACCTCGGGGAGTTCCAGCTCCAGGCAGCCCCGCTTGCGGCGGGCGTGGTCCAGGGCCTCCCAGGCGCCGTAGAGCGGAGCGATGACCGTGTCCAGGAACGGAACGACCTCCGGGTCCGGCTGGCCGTCCCGGGCCTTCTGCACCTGCTCATAGGTCAGGCGAGCGGCCGAGCGCATCAGGCCACGCACAAACCGGTGGCTCCGGATCTCGCCCTGGGCGTCCAGGGTGATGCGCACCGCAAGGCAGCCCCGGTCCTCGCCCGGGACCAGGGAGCACCAGCCGTTGGAGAGCTCCTCCGGCAGCATGGGAACCACGCAGTCGGGGAAGTAGACCGAGTTCCCGCGCTCAAAGGCCTCCCGGTCCAGGGGGCTGCCCGGCGGCACGTAGTGGGCCACGTCCGCAATGGCGATGAGCACGATCCAGCCGCCCCGGTTGGAGGGGCTGGGGTCCGGCTCGGCAAAAACCGCGTCGTCAAAGTCCCGGGCGTCGGCCCCGTCGATGGTGACCAGCGGGATGGCGCGCAGATCCTCGCGCCCGGCAAGGTCCACGGCGCCGGCGGCCCGGGCCTGCTCCAGCGCCGGAGCGGGAAACACATGGGGGATGTCATAGGTCTCGATGGCCACCCGCGAGATGAACCTGGCCTCGGTCTCCCGGCCCAGGGTGCGCAAGATCCGCACCGTATGGGCGCCCGCGTTGCGTCCGGGCAGGAGCTCGGCCTCCACAAAGGTGCCGGGCTCCAGATCCCGGGAATCGTCCACCCGGTAGACCGCCAGATCCTTGCGGGCGGTGGGGACCAGGCGCAGACCGTCGGACACCGGGGACAGAACCCCAAGGATCCGCACCGGCCCCTGGGCCAGGCGACGGATGGGCCGGGCGAAATAGTGGGTGTCGTCCACGGCCTGGAGGCGGGCCAGGAACCGGTCCCCCACGCGCCAGGGGCCTCCCTCGGCCCGGGAGGACTTGCGGTCCTCGCGCAGCTCGATGCGCACAGCGGGGGTCTCGTCGTCCGGATCGTCGGCCGTGCTGTCCCGGGCGCTGCGGCACAGGAGCTCGCCCTCCGGTCCCCGCCCCGAGATCACAAGGATCCCCACCTCGGGCAGGCGCCCCGGAAGGGTGACCCGCTTGCCCCGGCCTTTTTTCAGGTGGCCCTCGCTTTCCAGCTCTTTCAGGAGGGCCCGCAGCTGGGCCCGGGCCGGGCCCGTGATGTGGAAGGCGCGGGCGATTTCCCGGCGCCCCACAACACCGGTGCTTTCCTGGAGAAAGGCCAGGACCTCGTCCTTTGTGGGAAAGGGACGGCTGCCCGAGGAGGATGTGTTCATACCGGTGTCGTTTCCAGCGTGTCAAAGAGTGTCCCGATGGCCTGCTCCACCGTCTCGACGCTCAGGGAGGACATGTCCGGGGGCAGGGGGTCCAAAACGGGGTGGTCCCAGGGGCCGGTTCCGACGATCCCCGTGTCGCGCACGGTGATGGCCTTCGGGCCGGCGGGCGCGTAGAGCCAGTCCCGGGTGGGGCCGAACAGGCCCACGGTGGGAATCCCGGCGGCGGCGGCCATGTGCATGGCTCCGGAATCGTTGCCGACAAAAAGGGCGCAGCGCTCCAGGACGGCCTGGATGTCCAGCAGGTCCGGATGGCCGAACAGCTCGATGCGGCGGCTGTCGTCCAGAAGCTCGCGAAACAGGTCCGCCCGGGTGCTCTCGTGGGCCGAGCCGATCAGGGCAAAGCGCGCGTTCTCGAAGCGGGCGCCCGGGGCGCTCAGGCGCCGGATCAGTTCGGCAAAGCGCTCCGCGGGCCACTCCTTGGGGTACCAGTTGGCCCAGGGGGCGAGGGCCACCACGGGGGCGCCCTCGGGCACCAGGGCCCGGGCCGCCTTCCGGTTGGCCTCGGCGGGCCACAGGCGGGGCCAGGGCGGGGTCTCCAGCCCCAGCATCCGGGACATGCGCACCAGGCGGTGCGCCGGGTTCTTGCCCGCGGTCGAGCTCTGCCAGTAGCGCTTGCGCACCGGCAGAAGCCACGAGACCGCCGAGACCCGCAGGTCAATCAGCATGTCCCAGCGCCGGGTGACGGTCTGCCGCCAGAGGTTGATCCAGTGGAGGTTCCAGCGTTTCTTGTCGATGATGATGATGCGTTCCAGCCCCGGCACGTTGGCAAACAGGGGAGCGGCGAGACGCCCGCAGGCGACGGTCACCTTCAGGTCCGGGTGGGTGCGGACCATGTGGTCCAGAAGGGCGGTGGTCATGACCGCATCGCCAATCCGCGAGGCGGTAATAAAGAGAAGGGATTGTGCCATATTATCCTGTTTTTCGGCCCCGCAGGATGTGAAGCGCCTGCTGGAGCGACTTTTTTCGGGATCCGGAGGTGTCCACCCGGGCCCAGGTGATGTCTCCGAGATCGTAGGTTTCCTGTTTCAGGCGCACCTCGGCGTCCGCATCGGAGGCGTTGTGGGTGCGCGTGCTGACCCGCCGCAGCGCGGTCCGTGTGTCCGAGTGGGCCCAGATGCCCACAAAGGGAACCCCCTTCTGCCGGGCGAGGGCCTCGGGCTCCGCCCGCTCGTCCGGTCGGGAGAACACCGAGTCAAAGACGACGGAGGCGCCCGCATCCAGGGCCTGGGCGCCCTCGGCAAGGACCGCCTCGTAGGTGCGCCTTGCCATGTCCGGCGTGTAGGCCTCGGGGGGCAGCTTCTCGTAGGGCGACACGTCGCACAGCCGCTTGCGGACCACGTCCGAGCGCACCACAACAGCGCCGACGCCCCAGGGAAGCTCGCCCGCGAGCTTGCGGGCCAGGTGGGACTTTCCGCTGCCGGAGAGCCCCCCCACCGCCACCACCCGCGCGGGATGGGGCAGCAGGTACTGGATGGCCGCGTGGAGGTACTTTTCCGCCTCCCGCAGTTTCTCGGCCCTCGCGGCGGGATCCTCGAGCGAGGCCGCGGTGGCCGCGTTGACAAAGGCCCGGATCGTGGAGCGCAGGGACAGGAACAGGGGCAGAAGCGCCAGCCCCTCCATGTCCCCCGTGTACTCCAGGGTGTGGTTGAGGATGTAGGACGCAAGCCGCCGGTGTCCGCGCTCGTCCAGGTCCATCAGCAGGAACGCCAGATCGTACAGGACATCAATGTCGGAAAACATGTCGTTGAAATCAATGGCGTCAAACGGGCGGAGCCGGTCCTGCCACATCACGATGTTGCCCAGGTGAAGATCCCCGTGGCAGCGGCGCACGAAACCCTCTGCTGCCCGGCGCCCCAGAAGATCCCGGTGGGTCTCGAGGGCGGCCCTCAGTCCGGCCTCCAGACGGGCGCAGGCGGCCTCGCCCAGATCCATGCGGAACGGGGCCAGGGACTGGAGGCTGTTCTCCACGGTCCGGAAGGCCCAGTCCTCGCGGTTGTCCACCCGCGGCGCGCTGTCGTGGTAGCGGACCAGGAGCTCGGCCAGGTCCAGAACCACCTGGCGCGACGGGCGCTCGTTCTCCACGATGTGGCTGAACAGGGCGTCTTGCCGGAAGCGGCGCATGACCACGACCCATTCCACCGGCTCGCCGTCGCCGCCCAGCTCCAGGCGCCCGGCGGTATCGCGGGTGACCGCCACAACGCCCTGGTACAGGCCCGGGGCCCAGGGGGCGTTCAGCTCCACCTCGCGCAGGCACACCGCCTTGCGGGTGGCCAGGTCCGTGTGGTCCAGGAACGGGAAGGCCACCGCCTTCTTGACCTTGTAGACCGTGTCCCCGATCAGGAAAATCGCCGAGATGTGGGTGTCCATCCGCCGGACCTTGCGGCTGGCCGGAAGGTCATAGGCCAGCGGGGTGCCCAGGAAATCGTATACCTCGTTCCGGGTGTGGGGAGCAGTCATGGTCGGGGCCCTTGTTGTATCTTCCGAGGCGGACCGGTCAGGCCTTCAGTTTGTAGCCCGAGCGCAGGAGGAGCCAGCAGGCGAGGCCCAGCCCCGCGTTGACACCCAGCACCACCAGAGCGCCCAGCAGGGGCGTGGCCTGGTCATGTCCGATAAAGCCGTACCGGAAACCGTCGATCATGTAGAAGAACGGGTTGAGGGAGGCAAACAGACGGGCCGTGTCCGGAAGTCTGTCAATGGTATAGAACGTTCCCGACAGAAACGAAAGCGGCGTGACAATAAAATTGGTGATTCCAGCCAGATGGTCGAACTTTTCGGCCCAGATGGCGGCAATAATCCCCAGGAGGGACAGCATCAGCGAGGCCCCGATGGCGTGATACAGGATAAAGAACAGGTGCGCCGCGTGAAGGGGGACAAAGAAGGCCATTCCGGCCGCCACCGCCGCGCCCACCACGAGCCCCCGGGTCACGCCTCCCAGGGCCAGTCCGGTCATGATCTCGAACGGGCTCAGGGGCGGCATGAGGGTGTCCACGATGGAGCCCTGGATCTTGGCGATCATCAGCGAGCTCGAGGAGTTGGCAAAGGCGTTCTGGACCATGGCCATGATGATCAGGCCCGGCGCCAGGAACTCCATGAAGGGCACCCCGTTGCGAAGCCCGGTGGTCTCGCCGATGGACAGGGCGAAGATCGCAAGAAAGATCAGGGTGGTGATCAGCGGAGCCGCCAGGGTCTGAAGCCAGACCTTCATGAAGCGGCGCACCTCCCTCATGTACAGCTCCCACAGTCCGCGGCCGTTGAAACGTCCGATTCGCCGCGGAGGGTGAGCAAGCGGCTTGACTTTCCTTGTCAACATATCGACAGTGGACACGTGTTGGATCCTTTATCTGGTATGCATCCCGGGGTCGGAGTGCAGCCCGCTCGCGGGAGAGGGGTCGGGGTTTCTATAAGGCCGCGAGCCCGGCCACGCAAGGCCGCCGGTGTTTGTGCCCGGTGTTCTTCCCGTGTCCGTTCTCCCCTCCGCTCCCGTGTCCGCCTGTCCGTCCGACACCCCTGTCCGACTCCGATTTCCGGTGTCCGGCCTGTCTCGGGTCCGGTGGTCCGGAGCCCCGGTATCCCTTTCTTCCGGTACTTCGGTGCCCTTGTTTCTGAATGTTCGTGACGGCGCGTCCCACGTCAGGCGCGCTCCCCGGTCCGGAGGCGTGGAATGGTCAAAGACACGGAACAGGTTGCATCCCTGTCGCCCACGGTTCGCCTTGGCGGGGCCGCCATTGACCGCAAGGTGGTGTCCGGGATCCGCGCCGCCAGCGACCGGACCGGCGTGGACTTCCGGTTCATGCTGGCCAAGGCCCGCCACGAGAGCGATTTCCAGACCGACGCCCGCAATCTCCGCAGTTCCGCCCAGGGTCTCTACCAGTTCACGGACCAGACGTGGATGGAGCAGATCAAGCGCCACGGCGCCCGCTATGGCCTTGCGCACCTGTCCGACCGCCTGAGCCCCCGGCCCGGGGGCGGCTACCAGGCCGACAGCCCCGAGGCCCTGCGGGAGATCCTGGCCCTGCGGCGCGATCCGGCGGTGTCCGCCGCCATGGCGGCCGAGTACACCAGTCAGAACAGCACCTATCTCGAGCGCCGCCTGGGCCGTCCCGCGGGCGAGACCGACCTTTACATGGCCCACTTCCTGGGGCCGGGCGGGGCGGTGAATTTCCTGCGCGCGATGGAGAGCACCCCGGCGGCGTCGGCGGCTGCGGCGTTTCCCCGGGCGGCCGGGGCAAACCGCACTGTGTTCTTTACCCCGGAAGGGGTGCCCCGGTCCTTTGCCGAGGTCTACGAGGTTCTGGACGCCTCCATATCCTCCGCCATGAGCCGTTTCGGCGCCGGATCCGGCACAGCACAGGCGCAGGCTCAGGCCGTGCGCTGGGCTCCGCCGTCGGGGCTGTCCCCCAACGGGCTGGACGGCCACAGTGACGCACCCGTGCCCGTGGCGCCGGTCATGCCCCAGGCGGTCCGGGACCGGCGCACCATCGCGGCCGTGGTCAGCCGCTATCGGGAGATGATGAACGCCCGCCCGGCGCTTCCCTCGGACGGGATGGCCCGGGCCGGGGATCCGGTCCGTCAGGCGGGGATCCGTCCCGAGCCGCTGCCCGGGCGAAAGGCCGGCCCGGCTGCGGTTCCGCTTGAGGCTCCGGCATCCGGTTCGGCTGCGGTCACTGCGGCGGATAGATCCGTCCGGGCTGCGTCTGTCTCCGATTCCGGGTCCGGGTTTGGTTCCGGCTCCGGGGAGGGCTTTGTGCCCTGGCCCTCGGCCCGGCGGCCCGAGGCCGAGGATATGGGGCAGGGCGCCCGGGTGTTTGCCTCCCGGGAGGGGGTTCCGTTCCCGATTGCCCCGAAGCCGGGGCCCGAGGACATGGCCCTGTCCCGGGATCCGGGCGCGCCGGCGGCCACTGTGCGTCCGGTGGCTCCCGCCCAGGGAATTCGCCTGGAGATGGCCTCCGGCGCGGGCCCGATTCCCGGCGGTCTGCCGGGGATGGTGGCCGCCGACATGCCCTCCAGCCACGTTATGGAAAGCGCGGCGCGGCAGTACGCCCGTCTTGTGGACTCGGTGCCCGGTGAGGCGCCCCGCGGGCTGGCCGACCGGCTGGTTCCCGAGGACGCCGGAACCCGCAGCACCCTCAACACCCGCCCCGGGTCCGTCGACGCGCCTTCGGTCCAGGCGGTTGAGGAAACCTTCCGGCCTGATGCCCGGGTGACCGAGATCCGCCGGCGGCTGCCTCCCGTGGTGTCGGAGCGCGCCCTGGGCAGCCTCTCGAAAGAGGAGCGCCGGGCCCTGTTCGGCCAGGTGGTGGAGAGGCCCGCGCCCCCGGGTTCGGACGCTGCCTCTGTTCCTGCGGGCGAGGGGGAGGTGTCCCCGTCCGGTGGCGTCATGGCCTGGATCCGGCGGATCCGGGGTGACGGGAGCTCCGGTCCCCCGGCGTGATGCGGGTGTGTTCCGGTGTCCTGATGCGTCTTTTGCCCTGACCGGTGTGATGCGGCGTGGTCTTCACGCGTGATGCGGGGAGCGTTTACAGGCGCCCCGACAGCCTCAGGTCCAGGGCTCCGGCATCGCGCAGGATCCTGTTGGCCCCCGCGGTGTAGGCGCCGTCCGCTTCGTGCAGGACCAGGCCCGGCAGGATCTGTGCCGGTCCCCGGACCCCCTTGCGGACGCACACCAGAACCCGGGAGGCGGGCTCTCCGGCCCTGGGCCACAGGGGGAACACACGCAGGTCGCCCGTTGCCCGGCTGCAGGCGGCCACAAGGGCATCCAGGCGCGCGGCGGGGAACACCACGTACAGCCGGCCCTTGGGGCGCAGAAGGGCAAGACAGCAGCGGACCCAGCGGTCCAGGGGCATCGCGGCGCTTTCGGTATGGGCTTCGCTGCGGTGGGGGTGGGGCGAGGTGCTGCTCCCGCTTTCCGTATAGGGCGGGTTGGTCATGACCGCATCAAAGTCCCCGGGCCCTGTGCGGGCGGCCTCGCCCAGGTCGGCCCCGACGGGGATGACCCGCTCCGGGCAGCCGGTCCGGATCACGGACTCCCGAAACAGGGCGAGGGCCTCCGCGTTGCGCTCCAGCCCGGTGACCGTCAGGTCCGGCCGGCGGACCGCAAGGGCCAGGGAGGCGGCGCCGGTGCCCGCGCCCGCGTCCAGAATCCGTGCCCCCGCCCTCGCATCGACGCAGGCGGCCAGGAACACCGGATCGATGGCCGCCCGGTAGCCCGCGCTCGGCTGGAGAAGGCGGACCCGCCCTCCGAGAAGGGCGTCCTCGCGCGGTTCCGGCGGTGTCGGACCGGTGGGGAGCGGTGCAGTTTCAAAAGCGGTCATGGGGTGCACCCCGGGGAGGTTCATTTTTTCCCGGAGACTGGGCCCGAATCGACCGGGCGTCAACAGAAAGCCGTCCTTGCGGGAATCGTCCGCTTGACCGCGGGCGAATTCACACCCTATTCTCGCAGCGCCGCGCTCTGAAACAGTGCGGGCTGGCCTTCCGAAAGAAGCGGGATCCGTCCGTTTCCTTCCCTTTTCTCAAGTGTCGAGTACAGTACCCTTGTCAAACGCCGTGACCACAAAACCAGACTCCCAACCCGCAGGGATGGATATGGACTCCGCCCTGGAGGCCCTTTTGAGTGTTGTCGGCGACGACCTCCGGCTCGTCAATGACGCGATTGTGGCCCGGATGAACAGCTCGGTGGCCCTGATCCCCCAGCTGGCTGGGCACCTGATCACGGCCGGCGGAAAGCGTCTGCGACCCCTTCTGACCCTGGCGGCGGCCCGCATGTGCGGTCTGGAGGACGCGGCCCGTCCCGCCCGCCTGGCAGCCTGCGTGGAGTTCATCCACACGGCGACCTTGCTGCATGACGATGTGGTCGACGAGAGCATGCTGCGGCGCGGCCTGGAATCCGCCAACGCCCTGTGGGGCAACAAGGCCAGCGTCCTTGTGGGGGACTTCCTGTTCGCCCGCTCGTTCGAGTTCATGGTTGAGGATGGCTCCCTGAAGGTGATCCGCTCCCTGTGCAACGCCACGTCGGTGATTGCCGAGGGCGAGGTGCTTCAGCTGATGACCGCCAACGACACCACCACCACCGAAGACCAGTACATGGAGGTGATCCGCTCCAAGACGGCCGCCCTGTTCGCCGCCGCCTGCGAGGTGGGTGCCCAAGCCGCCGGAGCCCCCGAGGCCCACGAGAAGGCCCTCTACGACTACGGCATGAACCTGGGGATCGCCTTCCAGCTGGTGGACGACTACCTGGACTACTCCGCCCGCCAGGCCGAGCTCGGCAAGACCGTGGGCGACGACTTCATGGATGGCAAGATCACCCTGCCGGTCATCCTGGTGTTCGAGCGCGGCACCGACGAGGAGAAGGCGTTCCTTCGGCGCTGCCTGGAAGACCAGGAGATGGAGGATCCGAAGGCGGATCTGGCCCGCGCGATCCAGATCATGGCGAAATACGACACCCTCGGGGAGACGGTCACCCGCGCCCGGGACTACGGCGCGCGCGCCCGCGCGGCCCTGTCGTCTTTCCCGGCCAATCCTGCGCGCGACGCCCTGATCGGGATTATCGACTACTGCATCGATCGGGCGCACTAACCAGGAAACGGGACGGGCTTCGAGATGTTCCTGCTGAAAATACTCTTCACCCTGGCGGCGATCATCGGCGTGTGGGTGGTGTTCCGTGCCGCATCCCGCATGGCACGGGGGGAGCGGCGCACGACTCCGGCCGAGGAGGCCGCCCGCGCGGCCCGCGCCGCAACCGAGGCCCGGGCCGGAAAGTCCGTCGATCTGGTGAAATGCCCGTCCTGCGGCGCCTATCACGATTCGGGCACGCCGTGTGCGTGCCGGAACGGGCGCCCGGAATGATCTCCCCTGCCGAGCCGAAGCTGCTTCTGTCCGGCGTCCGGAAAGGCGGTCTGCCGGGGCCTTTCCGGGAACGGTGTTCTGCTCCCGGAAACTCAAGGTTTTCCTCATGACCACCCCGAATGATTTTCAGTCCCTCATCCTGAGGCTTCAGCACTTCTGGGCCGAACGCGGCTGCGTGATTCTCCAGCCTTTCGACATGGAGATGGGGGCGGGCACGTTCCACCCCGCCACGACCCTGCGCGCCCTTGGTCCCGACCCCTGGAACGCGGCCTTCGTGCAGCCGTGCCGCCGTCCCACCGACGGCCGCTACGGCGAGAACCCGAACCGCCTCCAGCACTATTACCAGTTCCAGGTCATCTTGAAGCCCTCGCCGGAGGATCCCCAGGCCCTGTACCTGGACTCCCTTCGGGCGCTGGGGATCGATCCCCTGGCCCACGACATCCGTTTTGTCGAGGACGACTGGGAAAGCCCGACCCTGGGCGCCTGGGGCCTGGGCTGGGAGGTCTGGTGCGACGGCATGGAGGTGACCCAGTTCACCTATTTCCAGCAGGTGGGCGGCGTGGACTGCAACCCGGTTGCGGTGGAGCTGACCTACGGCCTCGAGCGGCTGGCCATGTACATCCAGGGGGTCGAGAACGTCTACGACCTGGACTACAACGGCGCCGGCGTGACCTACGGCGATCTGTTCCTTGAGGCCGAGAAGGAATACAGCGCCCACAACTTTGAATTTGCCGACACGGCGGCCCTGTTCCGCCACTTCGACGACGCCGAGCGCGAGTGTCAGGCCCTTCTGGAGCGCGGTCTTCCGCTTCCGGCCTATGACCAGTGCATCAAGGCCAGTCACCGCTTCAACCTTCTGGACGCGCGCGGTGTCATTTCCGTGACCGAGCGGGCCGCCTACATCGGCCGGGTTCGGGCTCTTGCCCGCGGGTGCTGCGAGGCTTGGCTGAACGTCTGTACGTCCCGGGCTGCGGGAGGCCCTGTCCATGGCTGAGTTGCTTTTCGAGCTGTTTTCCGAGGAAATTCCCGCACGCATGCAGGAACGGGCCGCCCAGGATCTGGCGCGCCTGATGGAGACCTGTCTGGGCGAGGCGACCCTGACCTTTGACCGGGTGCAGACCTGTGTGACCCCGCGGCGCCTGTGTGCGGTGGTGCATGGCCTGCCCGAGCGCCAGCCGGATGTGAGCGAGGAGCGCAAGGGCCCCCGCGAGGACGCCCCCGCCAAGGCGGTGGAGGGCTTCCTGAGCTCGGTCGGCCTGTCCCTCGACCAGGTGGAGCGGCGGGAGACCCCCAAGGGCACCTTCCTGTTCGCCATGATCGAAAAAAAGGGCCAGGACTCCCGGGATATCCTCCCCGGAGTGCTGGAAAAGGTCATCGCGGCCTTCCCCTGGCCCAAGTCCATGCGCTGGGGCGCGAACCGCTTTGCCTGGGTGCGCCCGATCCACGGGGTTGTGGCCCTGTTCGACGGGGTCGTCCTGAAGGGCGGCATTGATCTGGGCGGCCGCATGCTGCCGTTCTCGGACACCACCCGGGGCCACCGCTTCCGGGCGCCCGAGCCGTTCCCGGTCTCGGGGTTTGCCGATTACTGCGAGAAGCTTGCGAACGCCCATGTGGTCCTGGATGCTAACGAGCGCCGCACCCGGATCCGGGAGGGGGCCGACGCGGTCGCCGCCTCCATGGGCCTTGAGGTGCGTCCGGATCCGGGTCTCCTCAACGAGGTGACCGGTCTGGTCGAGTGGCCCGAGGTTCTGGTGGGGCGCATCGACGACGACTGCATGAGCCTGCCGCAGGAAATCCTGACCACCTCCATGCGCGCACACCAGAAGTACTTTGCGCTCCAGACCGCGGACGGAAGCCTGGCCCCCCACTTTGTTGTGGTGGCCAACGGTATCCGCCCCGAGGCCCGGGAGACGGTCATCGCTGGAAACGAGCGGGTGCTGCGCGCCCGCCTGTCCGACGCCCGGTTCTTCTGGGACCAGGACCGCGCCGAGACCCTGGAAAGCCGCGTGGCGGCCCTGAATGACCGGATTTTCCACGCAAAGCTGGGAACCGACTTCGAGCGTGTCGAGCGCATCCGCCGCCTTGCGGGCGTGATTGCCCGCGCCTGGGGCGTGCCGGATCCGGCGGCGGTCGACCGCGCCGCTCTGCTGTCCAAGGCGGACCTGTCCACCGGCATGGTGGGCGAGTTCCCCGAGCTCCAGGGCGTCATGGGGGCCTACTACGCCCGCCACGACGGCGAGGCCCAGGACGTTGTGGAGGCCATCCGCAGCCACTACGGGCCTTTGGGTCCGTCGGACCGCTGCCCGTCGGCGCCCGTGTCCGTGGCGGTGGCCCTGGCCGACAAGCTCGACACCCTTGCGGGCTTCTGGCTGATCAATGAGAAGCCCACCGGATCGAAAGACCCGTTTGCCCTTCGCCGGGCGGCCCTGGGCGTGATCCGGCTGATTTTGGAAAACAACGTGCGTGTGCGCCTGCGTCCCCTGATCGACGCGGCCGCCGAGGGGCATTGCGCCGCCCGGACCTTCTCCGGGGCCTCGGTCACGGACGATCTCATGGTCTTTTTCGCCGAGCGCCTGAAGGTGCGCGAGCGCGAGGGCGGCCTGCGTCACGACCTGATCGAGGCGGTCTTTGCCCTTGCGGGCGAGGACGACCTGGTCCGCCTGTGTGCGCGGGCCCGGGCGCTGGAGGACTTCGTGCGCACTCCGGGCGGCAGCGACCTGCTGGCGGCCTGCCGGCGCGCGGCCAACATTGTGCGCATCGAGTCCGGCAAGGACGGGGTCGACGGCTTTGGCGCTCCGGATCCGGCCCTCTTCGGGCAGGACGAGGAGCGGGCTCTGGGGGCAGCCCTGGACGAGGTGAATGTGGAGGCGGCTCCGCTTCTTGCGGCCGAGGCCTACACGGACACCATGGCGGTGCTTGCCCGTCTGCGGGCTCCCGTCGATGCGTTTTTTGAACACGTGACAGTCAATGCGGCGGACCGGGCCTTGCGCGCTAACCGCCTGGGACTGCTTCAGAGCATATTGGCCACCATGAGTGCGGTGGCCGATTTCTCCAAAATCGAGGGTTAGGGAACAGGAGCTCGATATGACCAAGTGGGTGTATGGTTTCGGCAACGGCATGGCCGAGGGGCGTGCCGACATGAAGAATCTCCTCGGGGGCAAGGGCGCCAACCTTGCGGAAATGAGCAACCTTGGCATCAACGTCCCCGCAGGCTTCACAATTACCACCGAGGTCTGCACCTGGTACTATGAGAACGGGCGGTCCTACCCCGACGACCTGAAGGGCCAGGTCCTGGCGGCTCTGGCCGAGGTCGAGGCGCTCATGAACATGACCTTCGGCGACGGACAGAACCCGCTTCTGGTGTCCGTGCGCTCGGGCGCGAGGGCGTCCATGCCGGGCATGATGGACACGGTGCTGAACCTGGGTCTGAACGACACCACGGTTCAGGGCCTGATGGAGCGCTCCGGCGACGCCCGCTTTGCCTACGACAGCTACCGCCGCTTCATCCAGATGTACTCGAACGTGGTTCTCGGCATCGAGAGCTGGAACTTCGAGGAGATCCTGGACGAGGTCAAGGACGACCGCGGCTACTCCCTCGACACCGAGCTGACCGCCGAGGACTGGAAGGGCGTCGTCGCCCGCTACAAGGAGGTGGTGATCCGCGAGCAGGGCAAGCCCTTCCCCGAGGATCCGCACGAGCAGCTCTGGGGCGCCATCGGCGCGGTGTTCGGCTCCTGGATGAACCAGCGTGCCATCACCTACCGCCGCCTGAACAACATCCCCGCGGACTGGGGCACGGCGGTGAACGTCCAGGCCATGGTCTTCGGCAACATGGGCGATGACTGCGCCACCGGCGTGTGCTTCTCCCGTGACCCCTCCACCGGCGAGAACGTTTTCTACGGCGAGTACCTGGTCAACGCCCAGGGCGAGGACGTGGTTGCGGGCATCCGCACGCCCCAGCAGATCACCATCGCGGGCAAGGAAAAGAACCACTCGACCCTCCCGGCCATGGAGGAGGTCATGCCCGCGCTCTACCAGGACCTGGTTCGGGTGCGCGATATCCTCGAGAACCATTACCGCGACATGCAGGACATGGAGTTCACCATCCAGGGCGGCAAGCTGTGGATGCTCCAGACCCGCAACGGCAAGCGCACCACGGCGGCGGCGCTGCGCATCGCGGTTGAAATGGCGGGCGAGGGGCTCATCACCCGGGACGAGGCGGTCATGCGCGTCGAGCCCGAGAGCCTGGACCAGCTTCTCCACCCCTCGCTTGACCCGGCGGCCGAGCGCATCGTTCTGTCCCGCGGCCTTCCGGCCTCTCCGGGCGCGGCGTCCGGGCGCATCGTCTTCACCGCCGGCGTGGCCGAGGACTGGGCCCGCAACGGCGAGAAGGTGATCCTCTGCCGCACCGAGACCTCGCCCGAGGACATCGGCGGCATGCACGTCGCCCAGGGCATCCTGACCACCCGGGGCGGCATGACCTCCCACGCGGCGGTCGTGGCCCGCGGAATGGGCACCCCCTGTGTGGCCGGTGCCGGCGAGTTCCAGGTGGACGAGCACGCCAAGACCCTGAAAATCCGCGACGTGGTCCTGCACGAGGGCGATATCATCACCCTGGACGGCGCCACGGGCCAGGTCATGCAGGGCTCGGTTCCCACCATCCAGCCCGAGCTGACCGGTGACTTCGCCACCCTGATGGGCTGGGCGGACGAGCGCCGCACCATGATGGTGCGCGCCAACGCCGAGACCCCGGATGACGCGTCCGCAGCCCGCCGCTTCGGCGCCCAGGGCATCGGCCTGTGCCGCACCGAGCACATGTTCTTCGATCCGCGCCGGATCATCGCCATGCGCCGCATGATCCTGGCCGATGACGAGGCGGGCCGTCGCGAGGCTCTGGACAGCCTGCTGCCCTACCAGCGCAAGGACTTCATCGACCTGTTCACGGTCATGCACGGCCTTCCGGTCACGATCCGTCTGCTGGACCCGCCGCTCCACGAGTTCCTGCCCCACACCGAGGGCGAGATTGCCGAGGTGGCCCAGGTTGCGGGCGTCAGCGGCAAGGACGTGCGCGAGCGCACCCAGAAGCTGGTGGAGTCCAACCCCATGCTGGGTCACCGGGGCTGCCGTCTGGGCGTCTCCTATCCCGAGATCTACGAGATGCAGGCCCGCGCCATCTTCGAGGCGGCGGTCGAGGTCGCCCGGGAGACCGGTGTTGCCCCCCTTCCCGAGGTCATGATCCCGCTGGTCTCGACTCCGAGAGAGTTCGAGCTCATGAAGGACGTGGTCGACCGGACGGCGAAGGCCGTCTTCGAGGAGGCGGGACTGGCCGTCGAGTACATGGTCGGCACCATGATCGAGCTGCCCCGTGCGGCGCTTCGGGCCGGGGACATCGCGGCGAGCGCGGCGTTCTTCAGCTTCGGCACCAACGACCTGACCCAGACCACCCTGGGTCTGTCCCGTGACGACGCGGGGTCGTTCCTGCAGACCTACCAGGACAAGGGCATTTTCGCGCGCGATCCGTTTGCCTCCCTGGATGTGGACGGCGTCGGCGAGCTGGTGCAGATCGGTGTCGAGCGCGGCCGGGCCACCCGTCCGGACATCAAGCTGGGCATCTGCGGCGAGCACGGTGGCGACCCCGCCTCCATCCGCTTCTGCCAGAAAATCGGCCTGAGCTACGTGTCCTGCTCGCCGTACCGGGTGCCGATCGCGCGCCTGGCAGCGGCACAGGCGGCCTTGCAATCCGGGGCCTAGTTCCGTACATATGCGAAAGCCGCGCCGCCCGGGTCAGAGCGGCGCGGTTTTCTTTTCCGGAAACCGGCAGGGCCCGCATTGAGCATTCTTGATCGCTACATCCTGAAAAATCTGCTCGTGAGCCTCACGGTGGCGACCGTCTCGCTTCTGGGGCTCCTGTGGCTGATCAATGCCCTCAAGTTCCTGGACTGGTTCATCAACAAGGGGCTGTCCGTCTGGACCTTTCTGAAGGTCACCTGGATTCTGATGCCGGGCTTCCTGACGGTGTTTGTCCCCATCGCCCTGTTCGCGGTGACCCTGTTCGTCTACTCCCGCCTGTCCTACGACCGGGAGCTGGTGGTCATGCGCTCCGCCGGCATGAGCGTCTGGCGCCTGGGGCGCCCGGCGCTGATCTTGTGCACCGCTCTGACGCTGGTGGGCTACGTCCTGACCCTGGAGGTGGTTCCCTCCCTGGAGCGGGTGTTTGACGACATCAAGACCAGTGTGCGCGACGACATCTCGTCCCTGGTGCTGCGCGAGGGCCAGTTTACCCAGGTCAACCGCAACATCACCGTCTACCTGGGCGAGCGGGCCGCCGACGGCACCTTGAAGAACATCGTGATCTACGACACCGGCAACCCGGAAAAGAGCGCAACGGTTCTGGCCAAGTCCGGGGCCCTTGTGATGGACCAGGGGCCACCGCGCTTCGTCCTGATCGACGGAAACCGCCAGGAGTGGGACTATCGGAACCGCCGGGCCAGCTTCCTGTATTTCGACAGCTATTCCCTCATGTTCCGTTCGGATGACACCTCCGGGGGCTACCGCTACCGCAAGGAGAACCAGCGCTCGTTCCGGGACCTGGTCACACTCAAGGCGGGGGACATCCCGGACGTGGAGTATCCCACGCCCCTGACGGAAAACCAGGTTCGCCGCCTGCGTCTGGAGGCCCATCAGCGGCTTCTCCAGCCCCTCAACCATTTCGGCTTTGTGATGATCGCCCTGGGGGCTGTTCTGACCAGCCAGTTCCGCCGCCGCAGCAACAGCCGTCCGGTTCTGCTGGCCGTGTTCCTGGTGGTCTGCTTCCAGGCCCTGGACCTGAGTTCGGGCAGTCTGGCCAAGCGGTCCTGGACCGGTCTGGTTCTTTATGACGTGGCCGTTGTCCTGCCCATTCTTGTGGGCCTTTTGTGGATGGCCAATGTGCCCCGGCGGCTGATGGATGCGATCGTGACGGCCCGCGCCTCCGCCGTGCATGCGCGTGGTGCCTCGTGACGACCGCCCCCGCCGAGGAGATGAAAGAGCACGAGACGGGTGGCCCCTCCGGTCCTGCCCTGCTTTTGCGCTTCCTGCGTGACACCCTTGTGGCCCAGCTTCTGCCGCTTGTGTTCGCGGGCGTGTTCATGCTGGCGGTCGCGGGGCTGACCACCACGGTGGCCTGGCTGATGGAGCCCGCCTTCAACGCCATTTTCCGGTCCAGCGATCCGGACCGGCTTTACCTTGTGGCCCTGGCCTTTCCCGCGGTTCTCACGGCCCGGGGTGTGGCCAACTATATCGCCCGGCTGCTTTTGAACCGGGTGGGCCTGGACGTGGTCGCCACCAGCCAGAAGCGGCTTTTTGACCACCTCCAGGGGATGGACATCTTTTTCATCGCCCGCTACCGCACGGCGGGGCTGACCAACCGGATCGTGGGGGACACGGCCAGCTTGCGCTCGGTCCTGATTGACCTGATGCGCCTTCTGTCCTCGGACCTGCCCCTGATTGCGGGCCTTGTGGCGTCCCTGTTTGTGTTCGATCTGGACCTTGCCCTGCTGGCGCTTGTGGTGGTTCCCCTGGCGGCAATTCCCGTTGTGCTTCTGGGGCGCGCGGCCCGGGTGGTGGGCAACCGCACCCTGGTGGAGCGCGGGCTCTTTGCCGGAGCCATGCTCCAGGCCCTCCAGAGCATGCGGCTGGTGAAGATCTACGGCGCCGAGGAGTTTGAGCGCAAACGCGCGTTTGACCGCTCGGATGCCCTCTACCGGCTGTCCATGCGATCCGTGCTGATCGAGGGTATTCTTGCGGTCTCCCTGGACCTGATTATCGGGGTGGTGTTCTCGGTGATTGCGGTCTACGGCTTTTACCGCCTTTCCAACGGAACCCTGGACCCGGGCACCCTGGTGGCCTTCGTCACCGCCGCCTACCTTGCCTATCGGCCCATGAAGGGGCTGGGCAAGGGGATGGTTTCCGCCCAGTCCCTGTTTGCGGTGCTCCGGCGCTACTATGCCTTTCTGGACACGGCCCCGGGCATTCCCGATGCGCCGGGCGCGCGTCCGCTTCAGGTGAGCCAGGGGGAGATCCGCCTGGAAAACGTGACGCTGCACTACCCGGGACGGGACGAGCCGGCCCTGGACGGCCTGGACCTGACCCTGCCCGGAGGAAAGACCACGGCTCTGGTGGGCCGTTCGGGCGCGGGGAAGTCGTCCGTGTTCTCGCTGCTCGTGCGGTTTGTGGATCCGGACGGCGGACGCATCCTGATTGACGGCCAGGACATCCGGGAGGTGCCCCAGTCCTCCCTCTGGCGGACGGTGACCCTGGTGCCCCAGGAGGCGGTGATCCTGGACGACACGATCCGGGCCAATATTGCCTTCGGTGTCGAGGACGCCGCCGATGCGGAGATTGAGCGCGCCGCCCGGAACGCGGCTCTCGAGGATGTTGTGCGCTCGCTGCCCGAGGGGTACGCAACCCTGGTGGGCGAGGACGGCGTGCGGCTGTCCGGCGGCCAGCGCCAGCGCCTGTCCATCGCGAGGGCCATGCTGCGCGAGACCCCGGTTCTGCTTCTGGATGAGGCCACCTCGGCCCTGGATCCGGAGAACGAGCGCACCGTGCGCGAGGCCTTCGACCGGGTCCGCCAGGGACGCACCTGCGTGGTCATTGCCCACCGCCTGTCCACCGTGCGCAATGCGGACCGGATCTGTGTGATGGACGCGGGCCGGGTTGTGGCCTCGGGCACCCACGAGGAGCTTCTGGCCTCGTGTCCCCTGTACGTTTCCCTGTGCGAGCAGGACGGGGGCGTTACCGACGCCACCTGACGCCCGGGGTGTCCGGTTCCGGGAGCCTGCGTGCGGGCCTGCGAGCTGCCCCCTGCGTGCGTTGGCCCGCCTGCGCGTGGCCCTGGTCCTGAACCTGTTTGATGGATCCGGTGTGCGTGGGCCTGCGGGCCTGCCCCCTCGCGAGCTTGTCTCTCGCCGGGTGTGTCCGGCCCGCTGGCTCCGGTGTCCGTTAGCGGCGTGGGCCTGCGGGCCTGCCCCCTCGCGAGCTTGTCTCTCGCCGGGTGTGTCCGGCCCGCTGGCTCCGGTGTCCGTTAGCGGCGCGGGCCCGGGCTAAAGGGGCGGGTCGGTGCCGGGATCAGCTGCCCAGCTCGCCCGCGGCCAGCAGGCGCGCATAGAGGCCGCCGCTGTGCGCGAGGCTGTCGTGGGTTCCGCTCTCCACAATCCGGCCCCGGTCCATCACGTGAATGATATCCGCGGCCCGGATGGTGGACAGACGGTGGGCGATGACCAGCGTCGCGCGGTCGCGCATCAGTACCTCGAGGGCCGCCTGCACCAGGCGCTCGGACTCGCCGTCCAGGGCCGAGGTGGGCTCGTCCAGCAGCAGCACCGGGGCATCCTTCAGGAACGCCCGCGCGATGGACAGGCGCTGGCGCTGCCCCCCGGAGAGCGACGCTCCCCGTTCCCCCAGCCAGGTGTCATAGCCCTGCGGCAGATCCCGGATGAAGGCGTCTGCCCCCGCCATGCGGGCGGCGTGCTCGATGGCCTCGCTTGACACACCCGGAGCGCCGTAGGCGATGTTGGCCCGCGCCGTGTCGTCGAAGACGATCACCTCCTGGGAGACAAGGGAGATCCGCTCCCACAGGGACGCGAGCCGAAGGGACCGCAGGTCGTTCCCGTCGATGCTGACCATGCCCGCGGTCGGGTCGTAGAGCCGGGTGATCATGTTGAGCACCGAGGACTTCCCCGCCCCCGACGGACCCACCAGGGCCACCGTGCGGCCGGGCTCCAGGTCCAGGGACAGGTCGGCGAGGGCATTGCGCCCCGCGCCCGGATAGGCAAACGTCACGGTCTCGAGCCGGATGTGCGACGGTCCCGGGGGCAGATCCCGGGCATCCGGGGCCTCCTGCAAGGTGGGCTTGGTGTCGAGCACCTCGAACACCCGCTCCACCGAGGCCAGGATGCCCTGCAGGTCCACGTGCAGGTTTGCAAGGCTCTTGGCCGGACGGTAGGCCAGCATCACGGCCACCAGGAAGGACACCACCGCGCCTTCCGTCATGCTGCCGTCCAGAATGCGAAGCCCGCCATACAGGACAACGCCCCCAAGGGCCAGCCCGACGACGGCCTCGGTCAGGGGGGCGAGAAGCGTGCGGGTCTTCTGGATCCGGAACTGGAGCTGGCGCAGGCGGTTGATCAGGCCGTGCACCCGGATGCGCTCCTGGCGCTCGGCGCCGTAGAGCCTGGCGATGCGCACGCTGCGGATCGTCTGGATCAGGCGGCCGCCCAGATCGGCGGCCTGGGCCTGGGCCTGCTTCGAGACCCTCCGGACCTTGCGCCCCACCAGGGTGATGGGCCAGATCGCCAGCGGCATCAGAACGTAGGCAATCAGGGACAGCTTCCAGTCCAGCCACAGGGTGTAGGCAACAAGCCCGATCAGGGTCGGGATGTCGCGCCCGATGCTGGACATGGTGGTCATGAACAGGGTTCCCAGCACGTCCGTGTCGGCGGTCACCCGGGTTGTCAGGGTTCCTGCGGGCTGGCTTTGCAGGAAGGCCATGTCCATGGAGGCAATGTGGGCGTAGGTGGCCTTGCGCACATCGTTGATCACCCCGTTCGAGGCGTGGGACAGGACGTAGCGCCCCAGAAAGGCCGTGACGGACCGGATCACAAAGACGGTGGGGATGGCCAGCACAAGAATAATCAGGTGGTCGGCGCTCACCGTGTAGGTTCCGTCCCGGAAGCCGTCGACCAGGGGCTTGGCGGCCCAGGCGACCGCCACCGACACCGCGCCGTTGAGCGCCATCCAGAAGAGGGCCACAAGGAACGTTCCCAGCCGGGGTCGGGCGAACCGCAGAAGAAGGCGCTTCAGGACCGGCTGGTGGCTGTCGTCCCGGGGGGAGGGGGCGGGCGAGGAGGGCATGGAACGGGGTGTCCGAAGGGATAACGACGATGGGCCGGACGGTAACAGGTCCGTTCCGGCCCGTCCAGTTGCTCGCGCGCGGGGATTTTGGTCTGGCCTGGCGGGAGCTCCGGGGATAAGAATAAAATCCGGGCCCAAGAGCGTCTGCCTCACAGCCTCTGCCTGTCGTTCCCGTTCTCCCCTTCCTCTCCCGCAAGAAGAGACGTCCCCCCATGATTGAAACGGCTCTGGTTTCCGACGGCTCCGCCCGGCGCTCGTGGGGGCGGACGGTCCGCCTTCTTCTCGCGCCCCCTGTGTTCCGTCTGCTGTTTCTCGGGTTTTCCGCGGGGCTCCCCTATCTGCTGATTTTCGGAACCCTGTCCATCTGGCTGACCGAGGCGGGGATCCAGCGCTCGACCGTCACCATGCTCAGCTGGGCGGCCCTTGCGTTTTCGTTCAAGTTCGCCTGGGCGCCCCTGGTGGACCGCATGCCTCTTCCCGGGCTGACCCGGCTTCTGGGGCGCAGGCGGGCCTGGCTTCTCCTGTCCCAGCTGTGCGTGTGCGCCTCGCTTGTGGCGACCGGGTTTTCCGATCCGCTCCAGTCCCTGACGGTGACCGCCATGGGGGCCGTGGCCATCGCCTTTTCCGCGGCGACCCAGGACATTGTCATCGACGCCTACCGGATCGAGGCGGCCGAGCCCGATCTCCAGTCCATGATGGCCGCCACCTACCAGGCGGGCTACCGGGCGGGCATGCTGGTGTCCGGGGCGGGGGCGCTCTGGCTCGCGGGCTGGCTGGGCACGTCGCTGGAGAGCTACAGTCTGGACGCCTGGGCCCTGACCTACTGGATCATGGCGGGCCTTATGGGGATCGGCGTTGTGACCACCCTGTTCATTCCCGAGCCGCCCCCCAACGCCGCCCGCGACGCGGCCCGGGGGGAGGGGGACAGCCTGGCCCGCCACCTCCAGCTGCTTGTGTTTGTTCTTCTGGGCGCCGGGATTTTCATCCTGTCGTTTCTGTGGTTCGGCAGCGTGCGCGACGGCCTGCGGGCCTCGGGTACCGGCCTCGGAGCCTTTCTTGCCGCGGCCGGTCCCTTCCTGGGGGCGATGGTCGAGGCCCTGAGGTTTGTGCTCTCGGGGGCGCTGGCCCTGGGCGCGCTGGCCCTTCTGACCGTGCTGCGCCCCGGCTGGCGGAGCAATCTGTCCGCCACCTATTTCTCGCCGGTTGCGGACTTCTTCGATCGCTACGGGCGGCTTGCGCTTCTGATCTTGCTTCTGATCGGCACCTACCGGATCTCGGACATTGTCATGGGCGCGGTGGCCAACGTCTTCTACACCGAGATGACCTTCACCAAGGAGCAGATTGCCCTTTACACCAAGGTCTGGGGCGTTGTGGCCACCCTGGTCGGCGGCTTTGTGGGCGGCATCTTCGCGCTGCGCCGGGGCGTCATGAGCGCCATGTTCATGGGCGCCCTGTTCGTGTCGGTCACGAACCTGCTTTTTGCGGTTCTGGCCCACCACCCGGGGGACGAGCTCTACTTGGCCATTGCCATCACCGGCGACAACTTCGCCGGCGGATTTGCCGGGGCGGCCTTCATCGCCTACCTGTCCGCCCTGACCAGCGTGCAGTTCACGGCCATGCAGTATGCGCTGTTCAGCTCGCTCATGACGCTGGGGCCGAAAATCCTCGCGGGCTACTCCGGAAGCATGGTGACCGCCTTCGGCTATGACACCTTCTTCGTGGGCTGTGCGATCATCGGCCTGCCGGTTCTGCTGCTCGTGGTTCTGGCGGCCCGCTATGCCCCGCCGGGCCGGACCTGACAGGCCATAAGTTTTTCTTTCCTTGACGGGTTGTGTGCTTTACAGTGCGCGCCCTGTCCGGGACTGTCCCGACCCAGGAAATGGAGTCCTCCTGTCATGAATATCAACAAGATCCCCATCGGCAAGAACCCGCCCACGGATATCAACGTCATCATCGAGATCCCGATGCTGGCCGACCCCGTGAAGTACGAGGTGGACAAGGAATCCGGTGCCATGTACGTGGACCGCTTCCTTCACACGTCGATGCAGTATCCCTGTAACTACGGCTTCATCCCGCACACCCTGTCCGACGACGGCGACCCGGTGGACGTGATGGTCATCGGCCGTATTCCGGTTGCGGTTGGCTGCGTCCTGCGGACCCGCCCGGTGGGAATTCTCTACATGGAGGACGAGGCCGGCGGAGACGAGAAAATTCTCGGCGTGCCGCACACCAAGCTCCACCCCTACCACGACAACGTGTTCGACATCGAGGACGTGCGTGGCATCGAGCGCCAGCGCATTGAGCACTTCTTCGCTCACTACAAGGATCTCGAGGAAGGCAAGTGGGTGAAGATCGTCGGCTGGGGCGGTCACGAGGAGGCCGAGGAGGCCATCCGTCGCGGCGTTCAGCGGGCGGCTGACCTGGAAGTGCGCAAGCGCTACGGCTGACGGGGCGGTTCGGACCTGCCGTGCGCCCGGGACGACAGGCGGGCGCACGCAAGCAAGCGGCGCCCGGCTCCCCGGGCGTCAGCCCGGCGGAAGCACCGCAATCGGGTTCGACATGGCGATGGCTGAGGGGCTCATCCCGAAAATCTCGTCCAGGTCCGGATCCGACACCGCAAAGGACAGTTCCTGGCGCAGGTACTTCACCACACCGGCTTGGGCGTCACTGCGGATGATGGCCCAGGAGAAGCACAAGGTGGCGTCCGGGTGCTTGCACTCGAGGATCTTGTAGGAGTTGGCCGCAAGATCAACCGCGCGGGCCATGTCCTTGTGGTACCCGCAATAAATCCAGCCGACCCTGTTGGTCCCCCAGATGATGAAAACACCCTCCCGGCCCTGAAGCATTTCCGGCTTCCGTGCAACCGTGAACAGCGGCATGTACTTCATGTTCACACTGCGTTGCCAGTACGGATTGATGGGCGTGTCCGCCTTCTGGGACGATCCGAACAGTGCTTTCAAGATGGCCATGACAGTTCTCCGGTCTGCAGCACGTTTTATTTGAGTCTGCCGCTTCCGGGGGCCCTGGCGTCCGGGCATCCGGGGCGCAGCCCTTTTGCGTTTCGAGGTGCAACGCCCGCGGCCGGGCCGTCACAGGCCGGTGGCCCGGAATTCCGAGGGGTTGCAGGGCACGTACGCAGGCACGCACCACATGTGGGGCCCAGTGTAGAGCGATTCGGAATTGCCGTCACCAGAAATATTCTCACGCTCCAGTGTAGATTTGGGCCGGGTCGCAGGGCGGTCCCGGCGGCCGGGCGCGGTCCGTCCGATTTTCTCCAGTTTTTGTAAAGTAAGTGTATTTCACCGGCCTTTAAAGTACTATCATCCCGACCCGGCAGTTGAGACGGGTTTCCCCGGGCGCTGTCTTCTTTCGAGGCGGCGTCCTTATAGTGTCTGCCGGTCCGCGTTCCGGAAACCCGGCCCCCGTCCGGCGCGGGCCGGTGGTTTCTGGCGGGGTGGTGTCCCGGTTTGGCCGTCTGTCCGGCGGTGCCGTGGCCCCGGTGGGGGCGTGGTCCCGCTGGGGGTCGTGGTCCCGCTGGGGGTCGTGGTCCCGGGGCAGGCCGGGTTTGGTTCGCACAGGCTTTGGAAATAAGGGGCTCTGCGAGGCGGTTTGAACGACGGTGGTCGACTCGGAGCCGACAGGAGATTTTCATGTCCTACCAATCGTTACGCATGATGCCCAAGATCATGGTTCCCGTGGTGCTGGTGCTTGTTGTGAGTTTGTCCGTCGTGGGCTGGATGATCCAGTCCCGGTCCGCGGAGGCCCTGAAGAGCGTTTCCCTGCGCGAGCTGGAGAACCTGGCCGGACAGGAGGCCTTCGCCATCTCCACCTTCCTGGAGCAGGCCCTTGGCCCGGCCCAGGCCCTGGCCCTCGGGGTGGATGAGGTCATCTCCAATGGCGAGATCATTTCCCGTCAGGCGCTTATCGAGCTTCTGTCCGGTGTCGCAAAAAGTAACCCGAACATCCTTCTCGCGGGCGCCTTTTTCGAGCCCGATGCCTTTGACCGGGCCGACGACCACTTTGTGAATGGTCCGGGCTCCGGTCCCGACGGTCGTTTTGGTTTTTACTTTAATAATGAAAACAAGACGGTCCGGTACATGCCGAACTTTGATGCCCGTCCGATCTACCGGCAGGCCCGGGAGACCCCGGGGCACTTCATCTCCCTGCCCATGGCCTCGGTTATCCGGCCGGACACCCAGGTGCTGTCCGCCGTGGGTGAAATCCGCAGGCCCGGGGGCACGTTTGCGGGGATGGTCCAGATCTCCCTGCCGCTGCCGGTTCTGGTGGAGCGCCTGAAGACCGTTCAGGCCTACAGGACCGGGTACGCCTCCCTTTACACCGGCGAGGGTGTGACCATTTCGGATCCGGATGCCTCCCGCATCGGGGGCAGCCTGTTCCAGGCCCATGACCTGGCGGATTCCACCCGGGTGCGCGCCCAGATGAAGGACGGCCGCAACACCATTCTCACCAGCTTTGTCACGTCCGGCGGCGTCGAGATGATCCTGTGTCTCCACCCGTTCCACCTGGCGGGGACCAGCCAGGTCTGGTACTTGGGCGTTGCCGTTCCCATGGACGAGGTTCTTGAGGTGGCCCGGAGCATGAGTGCTCTGACCGTTGGTCTTTCGGTTGGGGTCATCGCTCTGATTCTTCTGGTTATTTTCGTCGTGGTTCGCACCTCTGTGCGTCCGCTCGGGGAGCTGGCCGCGTTCTCGGGCCAGGTGGCGGCGGGGAACTACCGCGCGACCCTGGACGACTCCCGCTACGGGGGCGAGGCCCGGGAGCTGGGCGCAGCCCTGAAGAATATGGTGGCCTCCCTGGTCCGGAACCTGGACGAGCAGAAACAGACCCAGGCCGAGGAGGCCCGCAGGGCCCGGAAGGCCGGCGAGACCGCCGAGGCCATCGCCCGGCTCACCGACGCGTTCCGCGACCAGTCCCAGCAGGTGCTGGAGGCCACGGACCGGGCCGCCGACATGCTCCAGAGAACCGCGAGCGAGATGCAAAACGCCAGCCATGTCCTGGGCGAGCAGACGACCGCCGTGGCCTCGGGCTCGGAGGAGGCCACCGCCAGCGTGGAGAACGTGGCATCCGCCGCCGAGGAGCTCTCCGCGTCCATCCGCGAGATCGGCCAGCAGGTGGAGCACTCCAACCGCCTGTCCGCCCGGACCATGGACGAGGCCCACGCCACCAACGATATCGTCCACAGCCTTCTCGAGGCCTCGGACCGGATCGGGGAGGTGGTGCGCCTGATCAACGACATTGCCTCCCAGACCAACCTGCTTGCGCTGAACGCCACCATCGAGGCGGCCCGCGCGGGCGAGGCGGGCAAGGGCTTTGCCGTGGTGGCCAACGAGGTCAAGAGCCTGGCCAACCAGACCTCGCGGGCGACGGACGAGATCAGCTCTCAGATCGGGGCGGTCCAGGAGTCCACCCGCGGCGCGGTCGAGGCCATCAGCAAGATCGTGGACCGCATCAGCGAGATCTCGCAGGTCGCCGGGGCCATTGCGGCCGCCGTGGAGGAACAGTCCGCGGCCACGGCCGAGATTGCCAACTCGGTCCAGCAGGCGGCGTCGGGAACCCGCGAGGTGTCCACGGCGGTGGAGAAGGTGGCCGTGGCCTCCCGCGAGACGGGGGAGACGGCGAACCGGGTCCAGCACTCGTCCGAGCAGCTGTCCAAGGCGTCCTCGGACCTGAAGGCCAGTGTGGTGTCTTTCCTGGGCACCCTTCAGGAGACCCTGAAACAGTAGGAACCGGCTGCGGCTCCGGCCTTCGGGCCGGGGCCGGGCTCCGAACCGTCCGGCAGACCCTGCCGGCAGACCCCGCCCCAACCCGGGAGCGGGGTTTTTTGTCCGCCCCGTTTTCCGCGGTGTCCGCGCTCCGGTGCGAGAGGGGAGGGGGGGCGGCTCCGCAGGACGGATGGCGGGTCTCCATGGCGGTCCTCGTGCGGGGTGCCGGGAGAGCTGTCCGCGGGGTGCGGTATGGGGCGGTGTGGGGCGGGGACGCGGTATGGGGCCCGGTTGCCCCACCCTTCCTGCCCCAGGTGCCTTCCTTGCAGCGCGTCGGGAGTGCAGGCCTCCGGGCGCGCCGGGAGAGCGCCCCCGTGGGGTGGCTTCCTTGCGCGGGGGCGCCGGGAGCACGCGGCCCCCGGCCTCCCTTCGCGCGGTCCGGGAGCGGAGCTCCGGCGGCGATCACCGGTTCCGAAGTGTTCGGAATGGTGATAAGCTTGCCCCTGTAAACACTTGGCTCCCTGTTTTTCTGGAACTCTGCCCCGCCATGTCGTCGAGACTCATGAAAGCTCTGCATGCTGCTCCGGTCCGTCCCTCCGCAGGTCGCGAGGCGGAGGCGGGCGAGGCCAAACCGGGGGCACCGGGCCAGGCACCCTGTCCGCCCGGATGCTCCATGGACTCCCCCTCGCGCTTCATCAACCGCGAGCTGTCCTGGCTTGGCTTCAACGCCCGTGTCCTGGAGGAGGCCAGCAACCCCCGCCATCCCCTGATGGAGCGGGTCCGTTTCCTGTCCATTTCCGGGTCCAACCTGGACGAGTTCTACATGGTCCGGGTGGCCGGCCTGAAGGGCCAGGTCTCGGCGGATGTCAAGATCCCCACCCCGGACGGTCTGACGCCCGCGCGCCAGCTTGACGAGATCAACGGCGTGGCGCGGCGTCTTCTGGACAAGCAGCAGGACGCCTGGGCCGCCCTGCACGGCGAGCTGGCCGAGGCCGGTGTCAGCGTGGTCAAGCCCGCGGACCTGACCCCCGAGGAGCTGGCCTGGGCGGAAGAGGCCTTCATGACCCGGGTCTTCCCGGTGCTGACGCCCCTGGCGATTGACCCGGCCCATCCGTTTCCGTTCCTGCCGAACCTGGGGCACGCGCTGATCTTGCACCTGAACCGCAAGAGCGACCGCACCAGCATGCGGGCCCTGGTGCCCCTGCCGTCCCACGTGCCGCGCTTCTTGCGCCTGCCGTCCCGGGATCCGAAGAACCTGCGCTTCCTGTTCCAGGAGGACTTTGTCCTTCAGTTCCTGGGCCACCTCTTCCCGGGCTTCCATGTGATCCAGGGCGGGCACTTCCGTGTCATCCGGGATTCGGTCGTGGAGGTGGACGAGGAGGCCGAGGATCTGGTCATGAGCTTCGAGACCGCCCTCAAGCGCCGCCGCCGGGGGCACATCATCCGCCTGACCCTGAACGCCGACATGCCCGAGGATCTGGTCCGCCTGATCTGCGACGAGATGGACGTGGCCGAGGAGGATCTCTTCAAGGTCAAGGGCCCCATCGGCCTTGCGGATCTCAAACAGCTGATTTTGGACGACCGGCCCGATCTCCAGTTCACGCCCTACGCCGCCCGCTTCCCCGAGCGGATCCGGGACTTCGGCGGAGACTGTTTCGCCGCGATCCGCAAGAAGGACATCGTGGTCCACCACCCCTATGAGTCCTTTGACGTGGTGGTCCAGTTCCTGCGCCAGGCGGCCCGGGATCCGAACGTGGTGTCCATCAAGCAGACCCTTTACCGCACGTCCAACAACTCGCCCATCGTGGCGGCGCTGGTGGAGGCGGCGGAGTCCGGCAAGTCCGTGACCACCATGGTGGAGCTCAGGGCCAGCTTCGACGAGGAGGCCAACATCCGCTGGGCCCGGGATCTGGAGCGGGCGGGCGCCAACGTGGTCTACGGGTTCATCGACCTGAAGACCCACGCCAAGGTCTCGCTGGTGATCCGGCGCGAGGGGGCGGAGCTGCGCCCCTACGTGCACTTCGGGACGGGCAACTATCACCCCATCACCGCGAAAACCTATACGGACCTGTCGTTTTTCTCGGCCGATCCGGTGCTGTGCCGGGACGCGGGGCGGGCCTTCAACTTCATGACGGGCTACGCCGAGCCCGAGCGCCTGGACAAGCTGCGCCTTGCGCCTCTGGGGCTCAAGGAGTTCCTTGTGGAGCGCATCCGGGCCGAGGCCGCCTTTGCCCGCGCGGGCAAACCTGCCACCATCTGGGCCAAGATGAACGCTCTTGTGGACCCCGAGATCATCGACGAGCTGTACCGCGCCTCGCAGGACGGCACCCAGATCGACCTGGTGGTGCGCGGCATCTGCTGCCTGCGGGCCGGGGTGGAGGGCCTGTCCGAGAACATCCGGGTGAAGTCCATCGTGGGCCGGTTCCTGGAGCACTCGCGGATTGCCTGCTTCGGCAACGGCGAGCCGCTTCCCGGCCCCAACGCGCTGGTCTACATGTCCTCGGCGGACTGGATGCCCCGCAACCTGGAGCGCCGGGTGGAGGCCCTGGTCCCCATCGAGAACCCCACGGTCAAGGCGCAGGTGATGGACCAGATCATGGTCGCCAACCTGAATGACCGGGCCCAGTCCTGGTACCTGACCCCGACGGGCGAGTTCCTCCGGGCGCAGGCGGACGAGGGCTCGTTCTCGGCGCACGAGTACTTCATGACCAATCCGAGCCTGTCCGGTCGGGGGTCCGCGCTCAGCGGCCCTGACACGGCCATTCCTTCTCTGGTTTTGTCCAATCCCCGGGGCTAGTGCATGAGTTCCAACGATGTCGAGGTGCAGGCGGGGGCCTCCGGGTCTTCGTTCCATTACTCCAGCAGTCCCTTCGGTGTCGTGGACATCGGTTCAAATACGGTCCGCCTGGTGATTTACAGGCGTCTTGTGCGCAATCCCCTGGCCATCTGGAACGAGAAGCTGACCTGCGCCCTGGGCCGCGGGCTCCAGGAGACGGGGCGCCTGAACGAGACCGGCAAGAACCTGGCGCTGCGGGCCCTTGCCCGGTATGCCTCGATTGCCCGGGCCATGGGGATCACGGACCTGGACCTGGTGGCCACCGCCGCCGTGCGTGACGCCAGCGACGGCGAGGCCTTCGTGGCGGAGATCGAGGCCCTGACCGGGCTGCGGGCGACCATCCTCACCGGCGAGCAGGAGGCCCGCATGGCGGCGCTCGGGGTGCTGTGCGCCCTGCCGGACGCCGAGGGCATGGTGGCGGACCTGGGGGGCGGCTCCGTGGAGCTCATCATGGTGGGCGACGGAGACTGCCAGATGCCCTACACGTCGCTGCCTCTGGGGCTTCTGCGCCTGACCGAGGCCGCCGGGGGCGACCTGGCCCGGGCCCAGGGCATCCTGGAGGACTCCTTTGACCGCCTGTCCTGGCTGAGGGAGACGGCGGGGCGCCCTCTCTACGCGGTCGGGGGCGCCTGGCGGAGCCTGGCCCGGATCTGCATCCACCTGAAGAGCTATCCCCTCCACGTTCTGGACAACTTCTCCCTGGACCGGGACGAGGCCCTCGCCCTGCTGGACCGGATTGTGGCCATGACCCCGGAGGAGATGCGCACGGTCCCCGGCATTTCCGACAAGCGCCTGCCCGCCATGCCCTTCGCCGCCGTGGCCCTGCGCGCGCTTCTGGAGCGGGCCGGCTCGCCGCGCCTGGTGTTTTCCGTCTATGGCCTGCGGGAGGGGCGCTTTTTCTCCCATCTCTCCCCCTCGATCCGGGGGCTGGACCCGCTTCTGGCCTCGTGCGAGTCCCTCGCGCGCACCGCGTCGCGCTTCCCGGCCCAGGGGCACGAGCTCATGGAGTGGATGACCCCCCTGTTCGGGGACGAGACCCCGCCGGAGCGCCGCCTGCGTCTGGCCGCCTGCCTTCTGGGTGACGTCTTCTGGTCCGAGCATCCGGACTACCGGGCCGAACAGGCCTTCCAGCGGGTCATCAAGCTGCCCTTCATGGGCCTGAGCCACCTGGACCGGGCCTTGCTGGCCCTGATGCTGCACTACCGCTACACCAACGAGGCTGGAGACGACTGGGTCACGCGGGCCCACGCTGTGGTGGGGGAGCGGGGCGTTGCCCGCGCCCGGGCGGTGGGCCAGGCCCTGCGCCTGGGCTTCACCATCAGTGCCGGGGCGGTGGGGCTTCTCCGCCGGGCGTCCCTCGACCTTCAGGGCGACGAGCTTCTTTTGCGCCTGCCCGGAAACGAGCCGGCCTACCTTCCCGAGCTCTTCTCCAAGCGGCTGGGCCAACTGGCCCGCACCCTCCAGAAGAGGGGGCGCCTGGTGTTCGACCCCGACTGAGAAACCGCCCCGATTTGCCAGCCTCCGTGACGGGTTACCCTTTTTTCAAGGGGGGCGAATACACTGTTCAGGTCGCCGGGAAAACGGTACACTGGCGGGTATCCAAGGGGGCTGGATGTCGTTTTTTCATGGTTTTTTCTAGAGCGGACCATCAATGGCTACTGTGAAACACCGGGTCTGGCCGGGTCGCTCCTACCCTCTCGGGGCGACGTGGGATGGTCGGGGAGTCAACTTCGCCCTGTTTTCCGAGCACGCCGAGAAGGTGGAGCTCTGTCTGTTCGATTCCGACGGTGCCGTGGAAATCGCCCGGATCACCATGCCGGAGTACACCCACCAGGTCTGGCACTGCTATCTGCCCGACGCCCGCCCGGGGCAGCGCTACGGCTATCGGGTGTACGGCCCCTACGCGCCGGACCGGGGTCACCGGTTCAACCACCACAAGCTTCTTCTTGATCCGTATGCCAAACTCTGGAGCGGCCGCCTGGAATGGTCGGACGCCCATTTCGGCTACCGCATGGACGGCGACGGCGGGGATCTGAGCTTCGACACCCGCGACAACGCCCCCTACATGTACAAGGCGGTGGTGGTCGACACGTCCTTCAACTGGGAAAACCACGTTCCGCCGCGGATTTCCTGGAACGAGACCATCATCTACGAGCTCCACCTGAAGGGGTTCACCATCCGCCATCCCGAGGTGCCTTTGCCCCTGCGCGGAACCTTCGCGGGCATGACCACCCATTCGGTGATCGAGTACCTGAAGGCGCTGGGGATCACGGCCATCGAGCTGCTGCCCATCCACGCCTTCATCAACGACCGCCACCTGATGAAGCGGGGCCTGTCGAACTACTGGGGCTACAACTCCCTGGGCTTCTTCGCCCCCCATCCGCGCTACCTCTCCAGCGGGAAGCTCGGCGAGGTCAAGACCTTCGTCCAGACCCTTCACGATGCGGGGATCGAGGTGCTTTTGGATGTGGTCTACAACCACACCGCCGAGGGGAACCACCTGGGCCCCACCCTCAGCTTCAAGGGCATCGACAACGCCAACTACTACCGCCTGGTGCCCGGCAACAAACGGTACTACGACGATTCCACCGGCTGCGGAAACACCCTGAACCTGCGCCACCCGCGCGTTCTGGAAATGGTGATGGACTCCCTGCGCTACTGGGCCCAGGAAATCCAGATCGACGGGTTCCGCTTTGATCTGGCCGTATCCCTTGCCCGGGACCGCAACGGGTTCGATTCCCAGTCCGCCCTTCTCCAGGCCGCGTGCCAGGACCCGATCTTGTGCCGGCGCAAGATGATCGCCGAGCCCTGGGACGTGGGGCTGGGCGGCTACCGCCTGAGCCAGTTCCCGCCGACCTTCTCCGAGTGGAACGACCAGTACCGCGACACGGTGCGCCGGTTCTGGAAGGGCGACCGGGGACAGGTTGCCAACCTTGCGACCCGCCTTGCGGGATCGTCGGACATGTTCGACCAGCGCGGCCGCTGCCCCTGGGCGTCCCTGAACTTTGTCACGGCCCACGATGGTTTCACCCTGGCGGACCTGGTCTCCTACAACCGCAAGAACAACCTTGCCAACGGCGAGAACAACCGCGACGGCACCGACAACAACAACTCCTGGAACCACGGCGAGGAGGGGCCGACCGTGAGCCCCGAGATCCGGGATCTGCGGCTGCGCCAGATGCGCAACTTCATGGCCACGCTGCTGCTGTCCCAGGGGGTTCCCATGATCCTTGCGGGGGACGAGTTCGGCCGCAGCCAGGGCGGCAACAACAACCCCTACTGCCAGGACAACGAGATTTCCTGGCTGAACTGGGGCTCCATCGACAAGACCGGGCGCGATCTTCTGCACATGACGCGCTGGCTGATCCATTTCCGCCGCCGTCACCCTGTCTTCCACCGGGACCGCTTCTTCCACGGCTCGCCCCTTCCGGGGACCGAGAACATCAAGGATCTCACCTGGCTCGACGCGAACGGACGCGAGCGCCTGAGGCCCGAGGACTGGGGCGACCCGGAGGACCGCTATCTGGGGGCCCTGTTCCGGGGCGAGGCGGGGCAGTACTTCCTGTCGCGTACCGGGCGTCCCCAGACGGACTCAAGCTTCCTGATCTGCATGAACGCCGATGCCCGGCCGGTGTCGGTGGTCATGCCGGGTCTTGATACGGGCGACGGCTGGTCCCTTGTCCTGGACACGGCCCGGCCCGGGGTGGAGCGGACGGTGGCGCCGCCGGATGGCAAGGTCTACCGGATGGAAGCCCGCTCCCTTCTGATTTTCCGCCGTGATCCCGGCCCCCTTGCGGGGAAGGGCGATGACAGCAATCCATGGGGTAATCCGTAATGGTTGACGAAAAACAGGCGCGTTCCGGGTCCGGTCCGTCTCCGGAATGTCCGTCCGAGCTTCTGCGCGCCCAGGCGTTGAGGGCGGGCCTCGTGGATCACTTTTTCGATGCGTTCGGGCATTATACCCTCGTGTCGGACGAGACGCTCACCCGGGCCCTCGAGGCCCTCGGGTACGCGCCGTGCGAGCCCATTCCGGAGGGCGCTGCGGGCGGTCCGTTCCTGTGCTTCTGCCTTGTTCACCGCCCGGACCGCGGGCCGCTCGGTGTTCCCCTGTCCTGGCCGGCGGGCCGGGGTCCGGGGCGCTGGCAGATTGTCCTGGAGGCCACACCGGGCGAGGAGGCGCGCGAGGGCGCACACGGTATCTTTGCCCCTGAAGACCTGCCCCCTCTGGAGGGGGAGGGCCGTGATCCCGAGCTCCACAAACGCCTGGAGATCCCGGTTGCGGACCTGCCCTTGGGCTATCACCGGCTCCGGATCGAGGGGGGCGACGCCCCGGCGGCCGAGGTTCCCCTGATCCTGGTGCCCGAGCGCTGCTGGCTGCCCGAGGGCACGGAGGACGGCTCGGCCCGGTTCTGGGGCGTGACCTGCCAGGTCCACGGCCTGCGCTCGAAAAAGGACTGGGGCATGGGCGATTTCGGCGCCCTTGCCATTCTGGCCCGGGACGTGGGGCAGGCGGGGGGCGACATTGTGGGTCTCAACCCGCTGAACGCCCTGTTCCTGACCCGGCCTCTTCACGCCAGCCCCTATTCGCCCAACTCCCGCCTGTTCCTGAACCCGCTCTACATCTCCATTGACGACGTGCCCGAGACGGCGCGCACCGGGGAGATCGACCTGCTGCGCGAGAAGCTGGGCGCGCTGGAGTTCTCGGAAACCATTCTCTACGGCGAGGTTGGCCCCCTGAAGCTCCGCGCCCTGAAGGCCGCGTTCCGGACCTTCAACGCCGAGGAGCGCCCCCGGAAGACCCCCCGGTTCCAGGAGTTCGAGCGCTTTGTGGCCGAGGGCGGCCCCCTGCTGGAGGACTTCGCCCGCTTCCAGGCCTTGAGCGAGCATTTCGAGAAAGGCGGCTGTTCCTGGCAGTGCTGGCCGGATGCGTACAAGGATCCCACCTCTGCGGCCGTGTCGGTCTTTGCCGAGGTCAATCGCAGCCGGGTGGACTTTCATCTCTGGTGCCAGTTCGAGGCGGACCGCCAGTTGGGTCTCTGTGCCCTGGCGGCCCGGAGCTCGGGCCAGCGCCTGGGGCTTTATCGGGATCTGGCGGTGGGCTCGGACCCCTCGGGGGCGGATGCCTGGATGATGGGCGGGCAGCTTGTGCGCGACCTGTGCGTGGGAGCGCCCCCCGATCCCATGAATGCTCTCGGCCAGAACTGGGGCTTCCCCCCGTTCCACCCGCGTCACCTGCAGGAGAACGGCTTCGAGGTGTTCCGCCGCCTGATCCGGGCCAACATGCGCCACGCCGCCGTCTTGCGGATCGACCACGTCCTGGGCCTGATGCGCACGTTTTGCATCGTGCGGGGCTTCGCCTGCAAGGATGGCCTCTATGTCCTGATGCCCTTCGAGGACATGCTGGGCATCCTGGCCCTGGAAAGCCACCGGGCCCGCTGCATGGTCATCGGCGAGGATCTGGGCACCATCCCCGACGGCTTCCAGGATCGGATGCAGGCCGCCGGCGTGCTGTCCACCCGCCTGTTCTATTTCGAGCGGCACTATCACTCGGACGGGTCGCTGAAGTGGCCCGACGAGTACCCGCGCCTTGCGGCCGTGTCCCCCAACTCCCACGACCTGCCCACGCTTCGGGGCTTCTGGGCCGGGCGCGATCTGGCCTGGAAGCACGAGCTCAACCTGTTCCCCAGTGACGGGGCCCGCGAGGGCGAGAGCAACAGCCGCTTCCACGACCGCCCCCTGATCCGCGATACCCTGGCCCGGGGCGGGCTGGAACTGGAGGAGACCAACGGCTACACGCCGCCCTCGAACCTGGTGCCGGCGGTGTGTGACTGGCTGGCCCGCACGCCCTCCCTTGTGGTGACCGTCCAGATGGAGGACGTCCTCGAGGAGGTCGAGCAGGCCAACCTGCCCGGCACCGTGGAGGGACACCCCAACTGGTGCCGCCGTCTGTCCGCCGATGTGGAGAGCCTGCCCGCCGACGGGCGCCTTGCCCATATCGCCGGTCTCTTTGCCCGGTATGGCCGGGGAACCCGGAGTGAAAGCTCATGATCCACCGGATCCGGCTGAGCGCGCTGTGCGTCCTTCTGTTTGGCCTTGTGCTCGTCACGGCTACGGCGGGCCTGTCGTGGGACGGCGCGGCCGCCCCGTCCGGAAATGGGAACGGGGCCGCCTCCCGGAATGCGGCGACCCGCGCGGAACCGGCGCCGACCCAGGCGGTTGTTCCCGCCACGGCGGTGGGAACCCTGCCGACGGCGCCCCTGTCCCAGCGTGTGGACGAAAGCCTGGAGGCCTGGACCAAGGTTCTGGATGACAAGGACGCGCGCCTTGAGCGCGGCGGCCTCACGGGCGAGGCCCTGGACGAGATCACGGCCCAGCTCCGGAGCATCCGGGACGCGGCCCGAAAGCTTCTGTCCCAGGAGCTGGACCAGCGGGTTGTGGAGGCCGAGACCGTCCTGAACTCCCTCAGCCCGCCGGAAACGGGGGGCGAGGCGTCGGCCACCGAGGATCCCCAGAAGGCGGCCTACGCCAAGGATCTGGACACCTGGAAAACCCGCCAGCGCAACGTGGAGGCGGTGGAGACCCGGGCCAGCACCCTGATCAACCGGATTTCCAACCAGCGGCGCACGGCTCTGGTCTCCAACCTGTTCGAGCGCACCGACTACCCGTGGCTTCCGGCCTCCGTGGGGTCCCTCTACAAGGAGTTTGTGCGGACGGCCACCAGCCTTGCCGGAGCCCCGGCCGAGTGGCTGGCCTCGATCCAGGAGGATCTGGAGCGCACCAGCGACCGGATCTTTGTGATCGGCCTGTGGATCAGCCTGGGCGTTGTCACCGGGGTGGTCTTGCGCTGGTGGATCCTGAAGAAATTCGGCCGCCGGTCCTCCATCACCGATCCCAGCTACACCCGAAGGGTGATCGCCACCCTGGCCGAGGGAACCGCCAACGGCCTGCTTCCGGCGCTTGTTCTGGGCTCGATGGTCTACTGGGCCTCGGTGACGTTTTCCGGGCAGGCCCTTCTGGGTGACTTCACCAAGGTGGTGCTCTACAGCGCCCTGCTGATCCTGGTGGCCCGGGGCTTTACCCGGGCAGCCCTGGCGCCGGACCAGTCGGCCTGGCGCCTGCTGCCCCAGAACGACCGCCAGGCGCGCACCCTGTCCTGGCTGGTGCAGGCCCTGGTGATTGTCCTGTCGCTTGAAATGGTGTTCCTGCGGCTCAACGCCTCCATGGTTCCCAGTTTCGAGGACGGGGCGTACTGGTTCTGCCTGTCCGCGTTCAAGTTCCTGGAGGGAGCCATTCTCCTGCGGCTCAGCGTCCGGGATCTCTGGACCTTCGGCCCGGCCGAGGATGTGGGCCAGAGCTCCAGCTCGGTCGAGGCCGCCCACGCGGCCGCAACGGATGACGCGCCCTCACGCGGTGGCGCGACCCTTGTGTTTCTCGTTCGCGCCCTGGTGATCCTGGCGACCCTGGTGGGGGCGTGTGCCCCGGTCTTCGGCTATGGCCGCCTGGGTGAGTACCTGATCAACGGCCTTCTCACGACCTTCGGCATTGCGGGGATCGGTCTGGTCCTGCGCTCCCTGTTCAACGAGCTGGTGGAGGTGTCCTTCCGCTCCAGCTGGCTGCGCTCCCGGTTCAACTGGGGCGACCGGGTCTGGTACCAGCTTCGTTTCTGGTCCAACGCGCTGGTGTCGTTCCTGATTTTCGGACTGTTCGTGTTTTTCTCGGCTCCCGTGTGGGGCGTGCCCTCGGAGGATGTGCAAGACGCGTTCATCACGCTCCTGACCGGGGTCAAGGTGGGAACCGTCACGATCTCGCTTCTCAGCATCGTGATTGGCGTCGGGGTCTTTGTGGTGCTGATGGCCCTGACCCGGGGCATCCAGAGCACGCTCGGGCGCAAGGTTCTGGTGCAGACCAACATGGACCACGGCGCCCGAAGCTCCCTGATTACCGGTGTGGGCTATCTGGGGGCGGTGATCTCGGCGGTCGTGGGTGTCTCGGCCATGGGCATCGACCTCACGAACGTGGCCCTGATCGCCGGTGCCCTGTCGGTCGGTATCGGTTTCGGCCTCCAGAACATCATCAACAACTTCGTCTCGGGCCTGATCTTGCTGGTGGAGCGCCCCATCAAGGTGGGGGACTCCGTGATTATCGGAAGTGACGCGGGAACCGTGCGGCGCATCAGCTTCCGCGCCACCGAGCTGGAGACCGCCGCCAAGGCCGCCATCATCATCCCGAACTCGAGCCTGATCTCGTCGCCGTTCACCAACCTGACCCACCGCAACCGGCTGGGCCGTGTGCGGGTCGACGTGGTGGTGGGCGCCGACAGCGATGTGGCCAAGGTGCGCGACATCCTCCTGGACGCGGCCCGGGAGCACGACCTGGTCTTGACCCTGCCAGCCCCCAGCGTGACCCTGGACAGCGTGATGACCGGTGTGAACGGCCAGCAGGCGGGTTCCCTGTCGTTTGCCCTGTTTGCCCATACCTCGAACGTGTCCAATGCCTCTGGCATCCAGAGCGACCTGCGCATGGAGATCGTGGACAAGTTCCGGGCGGCAGGCATCTCGTTCGCCTGATCCGGCGCGGTCTGCGGGGCCTGCCCGGTCCGGGGGGCGCCGAGGCTCCGGGGAGCACAGAGGGGCGCGTACGGCCCCAGGACCGCAGCCGGCCCCGAGGTTGCGCGGGTGCGGGGTGCCAGCGCCTGTGCGGTTCGGGGGGGATTGCCCCGCGCACAGGGCCCGGGTGGCTGCACAGGGCCCGGGGTCGCACAGGGGCGCGTATGGCGCCGAGATCATGCATGCCCCGGTGGTTGCGCCGGGCCCCGAAAGCCCACACTGCTCCGGGAGGGGCCGCAAGGCGCGAGGCCGGGCGATTCCGGGTGGCCTCCAGCCCTTCGGAAACCGGCCCTGTGGCAGGGCGCCGGCGGTGCGGTTCCGCCCTGACCCGGGCTTGCAGTTTCGCCTCAAAACACGTCATAATCAGGCAGGTCCGGTGTCCGTTCGGGGCAGCGGGTCTGCGATGTTCGCCGGCCCCCGATCCTTCCCCTTTCCCATCGGACTTGTTGCTCCCGGTCTTTGGGCCGTGAGCCCGCGCTCCGGTGTCCGCGCCTGCTGTTCGGGATGCGGACCGGCCTTCGGTAACCTGTTTTCTTTGGGGAGGACCTATGAAATACGCGCCTGTTCAACGGTTGCTGGTTCTGGTGGGTCTGGCGGGTCTGGTGGGCGTCCTGATGTTCCTGCCCTCCCGGCTGGAGCTGGCGGACAACGACCTGCGAACCGCACGGGAGTCGTTCGAGACACGGATCCTGCGCGACAGCTTCGAGCCTCTGGGACCGGTTCCCACGCCCCCCGAGGGGGTGTTCGACCGGGTGACCTATCCGGGGCCGGCCGGTGACATGGAGGCCCTCGTCACACCGGATCCCGGGGACGGCGCAAGGCACCCGGCGGTGATCTGGCTGTCCGGGGGCTACGGCGGCATCGGGGACTGGTTCTGGACCGAGCAGCCTCCGGCCAATGACCAGAGCGCGCGCGCGTTCCGCGAGGCGGGCCTTGTGATGATGGTCCCCTCCTTCCGCGGCGAGAACGCCAATCCCGGCCACTACGAGATGTTCTACGGCGACCTGGATGACCTCGAGGCCGCCCGCGCCTGGCTGGCCGGGCGCGACTGGGTGGACCCGGACCGGATCTATCTGGCGGGACACAGCACCGGCGGCACCCGGGCTCTCCTGGGCAACGAGTATGTGGACGGTTTCCGCGCGGCGTTCTCCATCGGGGGGATCGCGGATCTGAAACAGCACGTCCGTGCGGGGGGCTTTGCGGCCCGCGCCCCCTTTGACGACGCGGACGACACCGAGTTTCTCCTGCGCTCGCCCGGGTATTTCCTGCGCTCCGTCAAGTCCCCGACGTTCCATTTCGAGGGGGCCCAGGACTGGGTGCGCACGTTCGAGGATCTGAACGAGCTGGCGGAGCAGGAAAGCATCCCCTTCCAGGCCTTCCGGATCCACGGGGCGGATCACTTCAGCGTCATCCACCCGGTGACCCGCATGCTGGCGCAGAAGATCCTGAAGGATACGGGTGACCAGACGGACATCGCCTTCACCGAGGACGATATCCGCGAGATCGTGGACACCGTCCGCCCCTAGGCGGCGGGCACCGCATCCTGGAAACAGACACAGACGCGGGCCCCGGCACACGCCGGGGCTCGTGCGTTTTGGCGCTTTGGGAGCCCCCGACGGGGTGCGCAGAAGGGGTGCGCCGACCGTGTGTGGACGGTGTCAGGGTGCAAACCGGGCCAGGGTGCAAACCGTGACAGGGTGCAAACCGGGCCAGGGTGGCGGGATCGGGGTGCCGGGGCCAGTTCAGCCGCCCCCGGGCTCGGGTCTCCCCTGTCTTCGGGCTTGGGGCACCGCTCCGGGGCCCGCTCCTGTGCCCCCGATGTGTGCTGCCGCCCCGGGCTCGCGCCTCGCTGCGTCCGGGCGCGGGAGGCTAGGCTCTCGCCCGCCCGGCGCCGATGGAGGGCGGTGCGTCCGGGTCCAGGGGCCAGCGGGGGCGGGCCTTGAAGTCCAGCGGGTCCGTCAGCCCCAGGGCCAGGCGCTCCAGCCCCGCGCAGGCCACCATGGCGGCGTTGTCGGTGCACAGGGACACGGGGGGCGCGTGGAAGGTCATGGCGCAGTCCCGGGCCACCGCGTCCAGAGCCTCCCGGATGCGGGTGTTGGCCGCGACGCCCCCGGCAATCACCAGAGGCCGCCCGGTGCCGTGGCGTTCGGAAAACAGGCGGATGGCGGCCCGGGTCCGCGAGGCCAGACAGCCCGCCACCGCCTCCTGGAACGAGGCACACAGGTCGTTGATGTCCGCCTCGGTCGGGCGCCCCAGCTTCTCGACGGTCTGGCGCACGGCGGTTTTCAGCCCGGAGAAGGACAGGTCACAGCCCGGACGGCCCACCATGGGGCGGGGCAGGGGGAAGCGCTGCGGGTCTCCGTCCCGGGCCCGGCGCTCCACCCGGGGACCGCCCGGATGCCCGAGCCCCAGCATCTTGGCCACCTTGTCGAAGGCCTCGCCGGGGGCGTCGTCGATGGTGGTGCCCAGGCGGCGGCACGTCCCCACGCCCTCCACCGCCAGGAACTGGCTGTGCCCCCCGGACACCAGCAGCAGCAGGTAGGGGAAGGTCACCGGCTCCACCAGCCGGACCGAGAGGGCATGGGCCTCCAGGTGGTTGACGCCCAGGAACGGCTTCCCGGTGACCAGGGCGAGCGCCTTCGCGGTCATGACACCCACCAGAACACCCCCGATCAGGCCCGGGCCTGCGGTTGCGGCGAAGGCGTCGATTCCCTCAAGGGTCAGCCCCGCGTCGTCGAGTGCCCGGCGCACGAGAGAATCGAGGATGTCCAAATGGGCTCTCGCGGCTATTTCGGGGACGACTCCACCGTATGGGGAGTGGTCCTCAATCTGGGAGACGAGGGCCTGGGACAGAATCCGCAGTTTTCCTGGGGCGAATCGGGCCCCATCGGCGGCTTTTGAGGTCACAATTGCCGCTGCGGTCTCGTCACAGCTTGTTTCTATTCCCAGAACGCGGTATTCGCTCACTGTCCTCGGTCCTTTTCGCGTTTGCAGGCGCAAAAGCGGACTTCGTATCGCATTTGTCTCTTTTCAAGCCCTATGCCTGCCTATACAACATCAGGGCCACAATACTCAGAAGAGCCATGACACACACACCAAAAATCACAATCGGCACCCGGGGTAGCCCCCTGGCGCTCGCACAAACCCACCAGGTCCGTGACCTCCTTATGGAAGCCCACCCTGAACTGGCCGAGCCCGGAGCCATCGCTATCGAGGTCATCAAGACCACCGGTGACGCGATTTTGGATCTCCCGCTGGCGGAACTGGGCGGCAAGGGCCTTTTCACCCGCGAGATCGACGATGCCATGCTCGACGGCAAGATCGACATTGCGGTCCACTCCATGAAGGACGTGCCCACGTACCTTCCCGACGGCATCACCCTTCCGTGCATGCTGCCGCGCGAGGACGTTCGCGACGCCTTTATTGGCCGTGACGTCAAGTCGCTGGCGGAAATACCCGAGGGCTCCGTGGTCGGCACGGCGTCCCTGCGGCGCGGAGCACAGATCCTGGCCCTGCGCCCGGACCTGAAGATTGTTCCGTTCCGCGGCAACGTCCAGACCCGCCTGCGCAAGCTGGCCGAGGGTGAGGCCGACGCAACGCTTCTGGCCAAGGCCGGGCTGAACCGCCTGGACATGGCTCACGTTGCCACCTCGCTTCTCGAGGTCGACGAGATGGTCCCGGCGGTTGCCCAGGGTGCCATCGGCATCACGGTCAGCGCCGGAAACGAGCAGGCCCACACCTGGCTCGAGGCCCTGAACTGCGGCCAGACCTTCGCGGCCGTGTCCGTGGAGCGGGCGTTCCTTGCCCAGCTTGACGGCAACTGCCGCACGCCGATCGGCGGTCTCGCCCAGATTGAGCGTTTCGGGAATGACGACGCGCGTGTTATCTTCCATGGCGTCATTATCCGTCCGGATGGGAAGGTTCTCTACAAGACCTCCCGCGAGGGCAGCGTTTCCGATGGCGTGGCCATGGGCAAGGATGCCGGAGCCGAGCTGCTTGCAAAGGCCGGTCCGGATTTCTTTACGGACCCTGCGTCCTGATCTGATCCCCGCCCTTCCGGTTTCGCCGGGGTTATCCCGGCGCGACCCGGAGGGCTGGAAAGTGCATTTCGTGAACCGTCGGGGTCCCGGCTTTCCCGTCCGGATGCTGGAACCCCGGACGCGTTGAGTCGGGAACACGCTCACCAAGGAGTTCGGCGAGACTATGCGTGCGCTCATAACCCGTCCCCGCGACGACGCCGAGCGCGTCGCCGCCCCGTTGAGACAGCGAGGAGTCGAGATCGTTCTTGACCCTCTGCTCTCCATCCGTTTTCACCGTCCCTCCAGCCGCTTCCCCTGGCAAAGCGACCCGCTGGCCGAGGACGTGAAGAAGGCGCAGGCACTCATTTTTACCAGCCTCAACGGAGTTCGGGCTTTCTCCAGCATCAACAAGGAGCGCTCGAAGCCTGTCTATACGGTTGGCGACACCACGGCGAACCTGGCCCTCGAGATGGGGTTCAAGGATGTCAAAAGCGCAAACGGCGACGTGAACTCGCTGGCGGCGCTCATTCGCAAGGAGGCGGATCCGCAGGACGGACCGCTGCTCCACGCCAGCGGCGAGAAGGTCGCGGGCGATCTTCCCGGTGCCCTTGCACCCGGGGGATACACCATTATCCGTCACCCGCTTTATGAAGCCCTGGGGGCCACGTCGTTCCTGAAGGGAACCATCGACGAGTTCCACGCGGGCACCATCGATCTTGTTTTCCTCTTTTCACCCCGTACGGCGGAAGTGTTCGCGCGGCTTGTTCGCAGCTCGGACATGGCGGCGGCCATGCAGAAGGTCGTGGTCTACGCCCTGAGCCCGGCTGTGGCCCGTGCTCTCGGGGATATTGCATTCCGGGCGGTGCGGGTCTCCGCCGAGCCCACCCAGGATTCCCTTCTCGAGATTTTCGATGCGGACCTGGCCAGCGGCATCCCGGCCTCAGCCCTGTCGGCGTCCGAGCCGTCGGCGTCGCCTGTGTCCCCTGCGGGAACCGGCGAGGCCATTTCGGCGTCGGCTGCGGCCGCGTCGTCCGCTGCGGCTGTCGCGTCTTCGGCCTCGGCGGCTGCGGGCGTGTCCGGGGCTCCGTCCGGTTCGGACGGGTCTTCCAGCGCCCGGGGCTCCCTCTCGGATCGCCCCGTGTGGGAGGGCACCACGGGCTCCATGCCCACGCCGCCCTGGCCGGGAACGGGCCCGAGCACTCCGGCCTCCGGGGCGCAGGCCTCCACCGGAAGTGTCCCCTCTGTGGGCGCACCGGCGTCCGGCGCCGGTCAGGCCAAGGCCGCCGGGGGCAGCGCTCCGCCGCCCAAGGCTCCGCCTCCGCCGCCTCCGCCGCCTCCGTCCGCCTCGGGCCAGCCCGCCCGCCGCGCGGCCGCCCCGGCTGCGGCTCCGAAGAAGCGCCGTCGCCTGGGCTGCCTGTTTCCGCTGGTCTCCCTTGTGGTGCTCGCGGCCGTCACGCCGTCGGTCTACACGTTCTGGCAGCCGGTTCTGACCCTGCCGACCCTCGACAGCATGGGGCTTGGCGCCCTCGACCAGGATGCCACCCGCGACGAGGTCCGGCGCCAGCGCCAGGTCATCACCCTGCTTCAGAAGGATCTTCGGGATCTGGCGGCGGTGAACCTGGAGCTTCAGGGCAAGATCGCCGACGTGGAGCGCAAGGCCCAGGAAGCCCAGATCATCATTGATCCCTCGGCGCCCCTGACGGACCAGATGGCGGCTCTCGTCAACACCCGGATCGACAATCTGACGGCCCGGGTGGACCTTCTGGCGTCTGCCACGGTCTCGACGGAGAACATGGCCTCCCTGTCCCGCCGTGTGACCGAGGTCGAGGATCTGGCCCGCCAGACCCAGACCCGCCGGGTCACGTCCCTGATGATCCTGGGCTCCATCACCCAGATGCGTGACCAGATCGACCGGGGCGAGCCCTTTGCCGAGCAGGCCCGCGTGGTGGAGATCATCGCCCAGTCCGACGACGCCATCGTCGACACCCTGGAGCGTCTGCGTCCCTATGCCGAAGGCGGGGTGAAGTCCCGTTTCGCCCTGCGCGAGGCCTTTGCCCGCACCGCCAACGCGGTCACCCGCAAGGTCACGCTCAACGAGGGCGAGGGCTGGCTGGACCGGACCCTGGCCTCCATGAAGAGCGTGGTTGTGGTGCGCTCCACGGATCCGGATGCTCCGGGTCAGTCCGAGCCCCTGGCCATCCTGGCCCGGGCCGAGCAGCTCATGAACATGGGCGACCTCGCGGGCGCCGTGGACGTGATGCAGGGTCTGGAAGGTGAGCCCCTTGAGGTGGCCGCCCCCTGGATCGAGGACGCGCTGGCCCGCACCAACGTTGAGGCGGCCCTGAACCGTCTCATGACCTACGGTATGGCCGAGGTTGCGGCCTCCCGGGCCCTTCGCCCGGAGGCTCCGGAACTCCGCTCCATCGAGGTTCTGGTCGAGCCCCAGGCCGCCACGCCCTCGGCCCGCCCGGTGGCGCCCCAGCGGCGTCCTGAATCGCCCGCCTCACAGAGAGGAGCGCGTCCATGACCCGTATTCTGCTGTTCCTTCTGCTGACGACGCTTCTGGTCGTTTTCGCGGTCGCCCTTGCCTCGAACGACGGCCTGACCGTGATCGACTGGTACTCGATGCATATCGAGATGCACACGTCGGTGGCGATTGTCCTGTTTCTGGGCTTTTCGCTCATTTTCTGGCTCGTCATCCGCTTTGTCGGCGGTGTGGGGCGGCTTCCGGGGCGCTTCGGGCAGTCGCAGACGGAGCGCCGGCTCAAGCGGGCTGGCGCCTCCCTCGGCGAGGGACTGGCGGCGGTCCGTGGCGGCGCGATTCCCTATGCGTCCTCCATGCTGCGGGACTCGGAGAAGGTCTTTCCCGAGTCCATCGGGGTGAAGCTGCTTGCGGCGGATCTTGCGTTCGCCCGGGGTGACTTCACCGCGGCGCGGGACCGCTTCCGCGAGCTGTCCGAGAACGCCCGCTTCCGTCCCCTGGGCAAGCGCGGTCTCCTGGAGATCGCCCAGGCCGAGGGCAACGAGGACGAGGCCCTGGTTCTCGCCCGCGAGGCGGTGAACTCGGGGATCAATGCCTCCTGGGCAACCGGGCCCCTGTTCCAGATCCTGTGCCGCCGTCACAAGTGGGACGAGGCGCTCGGGGTTCTGGGGCGCGGCGGCCGGTCGCTGAAGGCGGACGACCCGAACCGCCCGGTGCGCGCGGCCCTTCTGTGCGCGTCGGCCCGTGACAGTGTGCGCGCCGGAAACCGGGCGGAGGCGATCCGCCTGGCCCAGCAGGCCCTGTCCCTGGACCCGGGTCTGACCGAGGCCACGCTGATTGCGGCGCGGGCTCTGGTGGCGGACGGCAAGCCCCGCAAGGCTGTGCCGCTGCTGACCGCCGGATGGAAGCGTCATCCCCACCCGGAAATCCTGAAGATCTACCTGTCCATTGAGTCCGGTCTGGATCCCATTCGCCGCCTTCAGCGCGTCGAGGGCCTGATCGAGGGCAATCCCACCCACCCGGAAAGCCGTCTGGCGCTGGCCGAGGCCTGCCTGGGCGCCAAGCTCTGGGGCCAGGCCCGTCACACCCTGGACCCGCTGGTCCGGGAAAAGGCCGAGCCGTCCCCGTCCCTGTGCCGCCTTGTGGCGCTGCTGGAGGAGGGCGAGAACCGGGATATGGCTCTGGCCAACCAGTGGCTGATGCTGGGCATCGCGGCCAAACCGACCGAGGGCTGGTTCTGCCGCCGCTGCGACGCGGTCCACAACACCTGGGAGCCGATCTGCCCCGCCTGTGGCAGCCTGGGCACCCTGATCTGGGACACGCTGCCCGGCGAGGCCCCCGCGTCCGGAACCACTCTGCCCAAGCCGTCGGAGCCGGCCGCACCGGCCGACGCCGGGGACAAGGCCAAGACCGAGGACAAGGGCGGAAAGGCCGCCTGAGCCGGCCTGCCACCTGGACATGCACCACGCCTCCGGGGCCCCGCTCCGGAGGTTTTTTTGTGGCAGCCGGCAGCGGTCCCGGGGCCCGCTCCGGGGTGCGGTTGCATTACGGGCTTGCCTGATCGACTCCGGCTCCCCTAAACTGCTTTCCTGTTTGGAAGGTGCCCGAACGTCCCAGCCTCCGAGATCCTTTTTCCATGAGCGATGCCCCAAAAAACCGGATTTCCCGGCGTGCCCTTCTTGCGGGAGGTGCGGCGCTGGGCGCGGGCTTTTTTGTGTCCTCCCTGGGCCTTGCGGCCGGGAGCGTGAGGGCCACCCGTGTGCGTTTGGGCGACCACGGGACGTCCACCCGTTTCGTCCTGGAGATTTCGGGCCCGGTCACCTGGCGGACCTTCGTGCTGGAAAACCCGGCGCGCCTTGTTCTCGACATTCCCGGCGCCACGTTCGAGGCCGCCGGACCCCTTCCCCGGCTGGGGGTGATCTCGGGCATCCGGGCCGGACGCACCGAGCCCAACGCCCTGCGCCTGGTCCTGGACCTGGCGCGCCCCGCGCTGCCGGACAAGGATTTTCTGGTGGAGCCCGGGGACGGGTTCGGCTGGCGTCTTGTCCTTGACCTGGTGCCGGTGGAAAAGGCCGCCTTCTCGCGCAATGCGGGGCTGGTGCCCGAGCCGGTCATCCCCAACACAGTCACGCCCGAGCCCTCGACCCGTCTGGGCACCGCAAGCCCCGGGGCCGGATCGGACGCTCCCGCGGCTGCGCAGAGCGCGGCAGGGGCGGGTGCGGCTGGCGCGGTGTCCGGGGGCGGTTCCGGGGCGGGTGCCGCCGGTGCCGGTGCGGCGTCCGTCCGGGGCACTCCGGGCAAGCCGGTGTTTGTCCGCCTTGCCAACGGGCGCCGGGTTCCGGTGCCCATACCCAAGCCGACGCCGGGCCGCGATCCCCTCTACCGGCCCATGATCGTCCTGGATCCGGGTCACGGCGGCCGCGATCCCGGGGCCCTGGGCATTTCCGGCACCCAGGAAAAGACCCTCACCCTGTCCATGGCCCGGGATCTGAAGGCGGCGCTCGAGCAGACCGGCCGCTACCGCGTGACCCTGACCCGCGGGGCGGACACGTCCATCAAGCTGCGCGACCGTATCGAGGTGGGGCGCAAGGCGGGGGGTGACCTGTTCATCTCGCTCCACGCCGACGCGCTGACGGATCCGTCGGTGCGCGGGTTCTCGGTCTACACCCTTTCGGAAACCGCCTCGGACGCGGAGGCCGGAGCCCTGGCCGAGCGCGAGAACAAGGCCGACATCCTGCTGGGCGCCGATCTTTCGGGGCAAAGTCCGGATGTGGCGTCGATCCTGATCGACCTGGCCCGCCGGGCGACCATGAACCACTCGGCCCTGTTTGCAAGCACCCTGATCCGGCAGCTGCCCTCCAGTGTTCCGCTTCTGAACAAGCCCCACCGGTCCGCCGGGTTTGCGGTTCTCAAGGCGCCGGACATGCCCTCGGTTCTGGTGGAAATGGGCTTCCTGTCCAACGCGCGTGACGAGGCGCTTTTGCAAGACAAGGCGCACCGGGCCCGGCTGGCCAGCGCCATTGTGTCCAGTATCGACACGTACTCCCGGCTCCAGGAACGCACCCCGTTTCAACCCTGAGGGTGAATTACATTCGCCTTTCGCTATTTACCCTGGCCGGGGGTTCCGCTACGCTCGGAACAGCCCCAAAAAACCTTTGACCGCAAGAGGCTGAACCGGACAGATGGCACGCAAACCTGTTGATATTACCTGTCCACGGAGTTTCCTGGAGGAGAGCCGTGCCAGCTTTCCGCGGCGCGGTCCCCGGAACTTCGAGGCTCTTTTTGTTCGCATCGTCGAGCAACTGAGCGGCGAGCTGGACACCCGGAAGATCGTCAACGAGATCCTGAGGGACATCTGCACCACCTTCGGGGTGGGCTGCGGCTTTGTCTATGAGGTCAAGGGCTCCAGCGTGCTCGAGCTGATGGAGTACTACGAGACCTACCGGGGCCACCCGGTTCACCCGCGCTTCGCCCTCGAGGACATCTTCTCGGCCGAGGAAATCGACGAGCTGTCCCGGCGGCCCATGTTCTTCTCCCGCTTCTGGCAGGGAACCGAGCGCCCCCACACCCCGTTTTCCCGGTTCTTCAAGGCCAACACCGTGCTGCTGATGCCGGTTCACGGCACGGACGGGAACCTGATCGCCGTGGTGGGAATGGTGGACCGGCGCATCGAGGTCTTCGAGAACGACAGTGACGTCCATACGGCGCGGGTTCTTCTGAACCTGCTGATCAACTATGTGAAAATCCGGATTTCAAACCGCAACCTCGAGGCCTCGCGGACCTTCCTCACGGGGATCATGGACAACATCGGGTTCGACATCTACGTGACCGACTATCACACCGACGAGGTTCTCTACGCCACGCCCCACCTGGCCGATCCGGTGGGCGGGCTCACGCGGGTTCTGGGGAGTACCTGCTGGGAGGTCTTCCACCGCGGGTCCGAGGGGCGGTGTGCGCACTGTCCCAAGCCCCGCATGCCCGTGCCGCAGGGCGGGGACGATCCCTCGCCCGAGCCCCTTCTCTCGGACATCCAGCGCCCGGAGGATGGCGCCTGGTTTCGCAAGATCTGCGCGGTGTTCCGCTGGGTGGACGGGCGGTTCGTGCATGTGGTCAGCTCGGTGGACATCACGGAGAACAAGCGCAACGAGGAGATCATCTACCGGATGGCCTACCTCGACGAGGGAACCGGGCTTCCGAACCGGGCCCGGCTGAACACGGACCTGGCCCGGTGCCTGGAGGAGGCGAGGGACGGCGGGCACGGGGTCTACGTGTTCTTTTTCGATCTGGACGGCTTCAAGGCGGTCAACGACACCCTGGGGCACTTTGCCGGAGACGAGCTTCTGCGCCTCATGGCCGACACGCTCCAGAGCGATCCGGATTTCCGGGGGCGCCTTTATCGCCACGGCGGCGACGAGTTTGTCCTCATTTATACGGAGACGGATTCCGTCCGGGTGCGGGCCATCGCCCGCAAGGTCCTGGAGTACTTCCAGAAGCCCTGGGTTCTGCGGGACGGCCAGGCCGTCTGCCGGGCCTCCATCGGAGTCGCCCACCACCCGACCGACGGAAATACACCCGAGGAGTTGATTGCGCGGGCGGATGCGTCCATGTATACGGCGAAACGCTCGGGCAAGAACCGCGCGGTCTTCCCCGACGGGACCGTGGAGATGGCCCCGGAAAGCGCGGGCGGCCTGACATGAGCCGAACCCGTTTCCGGTCTGCCGGGGTGACGGGCGGGGCCGGTGGCCTGCGGACCCGGCCGCTGTGGGCCTGACAGGCGCCGCTTTCGGCATTTTTTGCGTGTTTTGCGCCCCTTTTGGTTGTCACGGGGCTGGCTTTCCGGCCGACGGCGCTGCACACTGTCGGCGCTGACACCGCTTGGCGTCCCCTGATGGTATGGATACACAATGACTGATGATCCCCAGGCCGTTCCCGCCCGGGACAAAGTGCCCTCAACCTTTACACCTGCACCCCGGTCGCATCGTATGTTCAAGCTTTTTCTGTCTCTCGCCCTTTTCTTCACGGTAAGCGGAGCGGGTGCCGGTGCGGTCGTCTATGACCGCTACAGCGCCGACCTGCCGGATTACCAGGCCCTGGAAAAGTACGAGCCCGATATCACGACCCGAGTTCTGGCCAGCGACGGCCGCCTCATGGCGGAGTACGCAACGGAAAAGCGCATCTACGTCCCCATCGACGCCATGCCTGACCGGATCCGCAAGGCGTTCATCGCCGCCGAGGACAAGAACTTCTACACCCACTCGGGGGTGGATTTCGTGGCCATGGTCCGGGCCATGGGGCAGAACGTGGAATCCCTGGGAAGCGGGCGCCGCCCCAAGGGGGCCTCGACCATCACCCAGCAGGTGGCCAAGAACTTCCTCCTGACCCCGGCGCCGACCCTGGACCGGAAGATCAAGGAGGCCATCCTTGCCTTCCGCATCGAGCAGGCGTTTTCCAAGGACTACATTCTCGAGCTGTATCTGAACGAGATCTTCCTGGGCATGCGCTCGTACGGTGTCGCGGCCGCGGCCCTGAACTACTTCAACAAGAGCCTGGACGAGCTGACCCTGGGCGAGACCGCCTTCCTCGCCGCCCTGCCCAAGGGTCCGAACAACTATCACCCCGAGCGTCATCCCGAGGCCGCAAAGGCCCGGCGTGACTGGGTGCTCCAGCGCATGCAGGAGGACGGCTACATCACCGCCGCCGAGGCGGACGCCGCCCGGGCCGAGCCCATCGTGCTGCGATCCCGCGACGAGACCCAAAGTGCGCGCAACGCCGGCTTCTTCTCCGAGGAGGTCCGCCGGATTGTCCAGGCCCGCTTCGGGGATGATGCCCTCTACAAGGGCGGGCTCTATGTGCGCACCACCATGGACCCCGCGCTTCAGGAAATGGCCACCCGGGCCCTTCAGAACGGCCTGATGGAGTACGACCGCCGCCATGGCTGGCGCGGTCCGGTGGCCCGCCTGCCCGGCGTGGACGACCAGTGGGCCGAGAACCTGAAGGCCGTGTCCCGGCCTCAGGGGATGCCGTCCCGCTGGCGCATGGCTGTGGTCCTGCGGGTGGATCCCACCGAGGTCAAGCTGGGCTTCGAGGACGGGTACGGGGGCCAGATCCCCATGTCCGAGATGACCTGGGCCCGCCCCGTGAATGAGCGCGGCCAGATGGGGGCCACGCCGAAGAAGCCGTCCGACATTCTGGCGCCCGGGGACATCATCCTTGTGGAGCCCAGGGAGAAGGACGCCCGGGGCAAGGCCCTGCCGGCGGGAACGTTCTCCTTGCGCCAGATCCCGGCGGTGGAGGGCGCTCTGGTCGCCATGGACCCGCACACGGGCCGCGTCCTGGCCATGGTGGGCGGTTTCTCCCCCGAGCGCAGCGAGTTCAACCGGGTGACCCAGGCGCTGCGCCAGCCCGGCTCGGTCTTCAAGCCGTTCGTGTATCTGGCGGCTCTGGACCACGGCTACACGCCCGCGACCCTGATCCTGGACGAGCCCTTCGTCTACAAGGTGCCCGGCGCCCCGGCCTGGAGCCCGCGCAACTACGGGGGCCAGTTCTTTGGCCCGACCACGCTGCGTATCGGCGTGGAGAAGTCCCGGAACCTGATGACCGTGCGCCTGGCCAATGCGGTCGGCATGGACACTGTGGCCGAGTACGCCGAGCGCTTCGGCGTTGTGGAGAAGATGCCCCGGCTTCTGTCCGCGGCGCTGGGCGCCGTCGAGACCCGGGTCATCGACATCACCACCGCCTACGCCATGCTGGTGAACGGCGGGCGTCGGATCCACCCTGTGTACATCGACCGGATCCAGGACCGTCATGGCGTGACCGTGTTCCGCTCGGACACCCGCCCCTGTGACGAGTGCCAGGGAACGGACACCGCCCACATCCCCTCCATCGAGGACAATCGGGAGATCATGACCGATCCCCTGTCCGCCTATCAGATGGTTTCCATCCTGCAAGGCGTGGTCCAGCGCGGAACCGGCGCCCGGGTGGCCGCCGTGGGCAAGACCGTGGCCGGCAAAACCGGAACCTCCAACGATTCCCGGGACACCTGGTTCGTGGGCTTCTCCCCGGATCTGGCGGTGGGCGTGTTTGTCGGCTTTGACACACCGCGCTCCCTGGGCAGCCGGGAGGCCGGCTCCACGGTGGCGGCGCCGATCTTCACCGCGTTCATGAAAGAGGCTCTGGCCGGAAAGCCGGACATCCCCTTCCGTGTTCCGCCGGGGATCAATTTCGTGCGCATTGACCGCCTGCTGGGCTACCGCGCCGGTCCCGATGACCCCAACGCGTTCCTCGAGGCGTTCAAGCCGGGCACCGAGCCCTCCATGGCCCAGATGATGACCCCGCTTGACGGATCCATGGGCGCCGACGGATACGACGATCCCAATCTCTGGAGTGATGACGGCTACTACATCGGCCGCGGCCAGGGGGATCCGTCCCAGCCCCAGGGCCCGGGTGTCCCGGGCGCTCCGGGCGGAATGCCGGGCTACGGGGAGCCTCCGTCCACGGCTCCTGTGGCGGGGGACGTGTACTAGACCCGCGTGCGTGTGCGCTCTGGGGCTTCTGCGCCCCGGCGCATCCGTCCTGAAACGTGCTGGACCGGTCCCCTCGGGGGCCGGTCTTTTTTTGTGGCCGGGAGGCAGGGGGCGGTCGTGTCCGGTGCGGGCGCCGTCGATCCCGACGGTTTCAAGGTCGTCAATGTCCCCTGGGCATGTCGTGGACGAGGTTCCCCGGGCCCCGAGGCCACGCCGTTCGGGAACGCATTCCTTTCGGGGTGCGGGTTGCGTCCCGTCGGTCCGCCTTGTCGGTCCGCCTTGTCGGGCTCTCGCTTCCGGTCCCGGCAGGTCCGGGCGTTGCCACCTCGTGCGCATGTCCCGGGAGCCCATCCGCATGCCCCGCCAGGGGGCGGTACATTCCGGGCCAGGCGCTAGTACAGGCGGAAGCGGACGGGCACCTCGATCTCGAAGCTGTCCCCGGGGGTGTCGTCCGGAGGCAGCGGGAGCGGCTGGGCCCGGCGCATCAGGTCATGGACCTCCCGGTCCAGGAGCATGTAGCCGGTGGAGCGCAGAAGCTGCACGCTCCGGACCCGGCCCTGGCGGTCCACCACAAAGCGCACGATGCCCTCGCCCTGCTCACGCCGGGCCACCGCCACCGGCGGGTATTTCTTGTGCTGGTCCAGGTGCATCATCACCCGGCTGCGCCAGCTTTCCCTGGTCGAGCGGGTGCGCCCCGGCAGGGCTCCCGGCGGAGGCAGGTTCGCCGCCGAGCGCGGCTGGGCCCGGGACGGGGGCGGGGCCTCCGGCTGGTGCGGTTTGGCCGGGCGCCGGGGCTTCGGTGTCTCGGCCTTCTTCTCGGTATCCGGCTTTTCGGTCTTCTCCGGCTTCTGGACAAGCGGGTCCGGGGCCGTGTCCTCCTCGGGCAGGGGGAGGTCGTCCGGCGGCGGGGCGTCGTCGGGCTCATCCTCCGGTGTGTCGGGCTCCGTCTCGGGCGCGGGCGGCGTCGGAGGCGGCGGCACCGGCCGGTCCTCGGGCACGGGTTCGGACGCCTGGGCCATCTCCCGGGGCTGGGTGTCGGAGGGCGGGGTCAGGGCGGGAATGCTGTCCACCGGCTCGAGGTCGATCTCGATGGGGGGCGGCTCCAGGACCATGGGCATGGAGACGGCGTTTTTTCCCGGGCTCCCGAACAGCAGCAGGAACAAAAGCACGTGCAGGGCGCAGATGAACAGCACGGCCGCAAGCACCAGGGGAAGAGACCACCAGCGCCAGGCAAAGGGATTCTCCCGGGAGAACCGGGGGCGGGGCCCCCCTTCTGCGGTCATGGGCCGGGGGCTCCGCCGCGCTGTCCGCCCGCTCCCTCCTGGCCCACAAGGGCGACCTTGAGAAAGCCCGACGACCGCAGCACGTTCATCACATCCATCAGGGCGCCGTACTCCAGGGCCCGGTCCGCGCGGACATGCAGGCGCCGGGTTCTGTCGCCCCCCGTTTCCTCAAGGACGCGGTCCGTCAGATCGGACAGGGTGACGTCCGTCTCCCCCAGGGCCAGGCTGCCGTCCTTGCGGATGGAGATCACGATGGGCTTGTCATCCACCGGTTTTGCGGCGCTGGCGCTGGACGAGGGCAGGTCCACCTTGATGTCCACCGTGGACAGGGGTGCGGCGATCATGAAAATGATCAGGAGAACCAGCATCACGTCGATAAACGGGGTGACGTTGATCTCGTGCATTTCGGCATTGCCGCCCTGCCCGGAGTCCCGGAAGCCGAAGGCCATGGCTCAGTCCCTCCGCAGCAGGGCGGTGCGGGCGTCCTCAAGGGCGGCCGTGTCGAGGGCGCCCCGGTCCAGATCCCGGGAGACAAGGCGCAAGATGGCGCTGGACACGTCCCGCAAGGTGGCGCCGTAGCCGGTGGCGCCGCGGGAGAACAGGTTGTAGAGGATCACCGCCGGAATGGCTGCCACCAGGCCCAGGGCCGTGGCCAGAAGGGCCTCGGCGATACCGGGGGCCACCACGGCCAGATTGGTGGTCTGGGCCCGCGAGATGCCGATAAAGCTATTCATGATGCCCCAGACCGTGCCGAACAGGCCGATGAAAGGCGAGGTGGCGCCCACGGTGGCCAGGAAGCCCATGCCCAGCGAGGCCTTGCGCCCGGCGGCGCTTTCCATGCGTTCCAGCACCGAGGACAGGCGCTCCAGAAGGCCCTTCTGGCTGTCAAGCGGGCGTATCAGGTGGGGGAGGGCCGGCGTCGCGGACCGGCCGATTTCGTCCAGGCTCAGGGCCAGAAGGCTCCGCTCGGGGCCGCCCAGGGCCAGGCTGGCCCGGGTGGCGCCCGTCAGGCTGTCGGCGTCGGTCAGAACCCCCAGAAGGCGCCGTGAGCGTCTCAGGGCCAGACCCAGTTGCAGCGCTTTCAGAAGCCCGATGGTCCAGGTCACCACAGAGGCCGCCAGAAGCAGCAGCATCACGCTTTGGACCACCAGGTCTGCGCCCATGAACATGCCCACCGGGGACAGGTCCACCGGCATGGCGGCCCCGGTGCCCGCGCCGGTCTCCGGAGGCAGGGCAAGGCCGCTGCCGGGGGCGACACCCGGAAAGCCCGAGGTCAGGGGATCCGGACGGGCCGGGGTGAACCCCTGAAAGTAGGGCGAGGGGTCGGAGGGGGCAGCAGTGGGGTTTCTGTCCGGCATGGGAGGCTCGATCGGGTCAGGGGTCGGTGGAGGACGAGGATGAGGATGAAGGCGGGGATGAAGACGGGTCTTTCCGCTGCCGCCGACGATAGCGCTCCTGAGCAAGTTCGTCGAGAAAGAGCTGTTCCTTCCGGTCCCGTTCCTCCCGCGCCTGGCGGTCCCGGTTCTCCTGGGTCAGGACAACCGTCTTCAGCTCCTTGTAGGCGTTGGCCAGAACCTCCCGGGCCACCTCAATGGCCTGTGCGATGGCCATCAGCTTCTGGGTCAGTTGGTCCTTCTGGTCGTTGTAGCGGGTCAGGTAGGCGCCCATGGTCTGCCCGAATTCCGGGTGCTCCCGGGCGAAGGTCTCCTCCCGGCGGTAGTCCTCCTCGAGGGCGGCCCGGGCCTCCAGCAGGGCTTCCTCCACCCGCAGCAGCTCACCGAGCTTGCGGCGGCACTCGTCGACCTCGTAGTCCCGCAGGCGGATCAGGCTGTGAAGATCCTTGCCCACGGCTCAGGCTCCGCTGCAGGGGAGGGCCGGTCCCCGGGCTCGGGCACGGGTTCGGGCACGGGCGGGGGTGCGGCGTTCGGCCATCAGGACGGCTCCCCGCCGAGGGTGAAGGACTGGCCGAAGGGGTTTGCGCCCGGGTTCGCCTCCGCCCCGGGGTGGGCGCTGCCCGCGTCCGGGCCGTGAGGGTACCCGTCGGGGCCGAGGGGCTGCCCGTCCGGGCCCGGGGGGTGCCCCTGGGGATGGGCGGGAGCGAGGGCGGCCGCCAGCATGCGGTAGCCGGTTTCCAGGTCCGTTCCCTCGGTTTTCTTCTGGGAGAGGAAGGCCTCGAGGGCCGGGTGGTGGGCGATGGCCGTATCCACAAGGGGATCCGAGCCCTTGCGGTAGGCCCCAAGCCGGATCAGCTCGGCCATGTCCTCGTAGGTGGAGATCAGGCGACGGGCCTCCTGGACGAGGGCGTTTTGCTCCGGGGTGTTGCACCCGGGCATGGTCCGCGAGACCGAGCGCAGGACGTTCACCGCCGGGTAGCGGCCTCGCTCGGCAATGGTGCGGTCCAGAACAATGTGGCCGTCGAGAATGCCCCGCACCGCGTCGGAGATGGGCTCGTTGTGGTCGTCGCCCTCCACAAGGACGGTGAACAGCCCGGTGATGGTGCCCGAGCCCTCGCGGCCGGGCCCGGCGCGCTCCAGCAGGCGGGGGAGCTCGGCAAACACCGAGGGGGTGTAGCCCTTGGAGGCCGGGGGCTCCCCGGCGGACAGGCTGATTTCCCGCTGGGCCATGGCGAAGCGGGTCACCGAGTCCATCAGGCACAGCACGTCCAGGCCCTGGTCGCGGAAGTACTCGGCCACGGCCAGGGTGGTGTAGGCGCACTGGCGGCGCATCAGGGGGCTCTCGTCCGAGGTGGAGACCACCGTCACCGAGCGGGCCAGGCCCTCGGCGCCCAGGTCGTCCTCGATGAACTCCCGTGCCTCGCGCCCGCGCTCCCCCACCAGGCCCATGACAATCACGTCCGCGTCCGTGTTGCGGATGAACATGGAGATCAGCGAGCTCTTCCCGATGCCCGAGCCCGCGAAAATGCCCATGCGCTGCCCCTTGCAGCATGTGGCAAAGGTGTTGATGGCCCGCACGCCAAGGTCCAGCTTGCCGCCCACACGGCGGCGCTGGTGCGCGGGGGGAGGGGTGTTGCGGATGGGGATGGGGTCCGGGCCCACGGGAAGGGGCGGTCCGGAATCCAGTGGCTCGCCCATGGCGTTGATGACCCGGCCCAGCCACTCGCGGGTGGGGTAGAGCGCGGGACGTCCCTCGCCGACCTCCACCCGGCAGCCCAGGCCGATGCCGTCCAGGTTCCGGAAGGGAAGAACAAGGGCCCGGCTTTCCCGGAACCCCACCACCTCGCACGGAACCCGGTCCTGGTCGCGGGTCTCGATCCAGCAGCGCTCCCCCACGGACATGGAGGTCTGGATGCCGCCGATCTCGATCACCAGGCCCTGAACCCCCATCACGCGCCCGTAGACCCGGTAGTCCGGAAGACGGGAGATGTCGTTGATGATGGTGCTGAAGGGGCTGGGGGTCATGGATTTTCCTGGTTCGTCGCGGGTTCGGGGTTGGGGGGGTAGGAGGCGAGGGTTTGGGGGGGGGGCGGCAGGCCCCGGGCCTGCTTCCGGACCGCTGCCCGGCTGTGGGGCCGGTATGCGGATCCCGCCCCTGTATCAAACCCGGTTCCTGTCCCAGTTCCGGATTACCACAAATGGGCCGTTCTGTCTTTTCTCGCGTTCCGTGTCCGGTGAGCGGATCCCGCCCGCGGGTGGTCCGGACGGGCGCCCGCCCGGTCCGCGTTTCTCGCCCCGGGGCGCCCGGGTTCCGGCCGGGACACCGGCCCGGGGCCGGCCCGTCAGTCCATCTCGTCGCCTGTGGGAACGCCGCTCAGAACCTGAAGGGCGAGGTCCAGAACCGCGTTCACCGTGGCATAGCGCACCGCATTGCGGTCACCGGCAAAGATCCGGCGCCGCACCACCGTGGGGCTTCCGGCAATGGAGCAGGCGAAAAACACCAGGCCCACGGGTTTGTCCGGCGTGCCGCCGCCCGGTCCGGCAATGCCCGTGGTGGACAGGGCGAGGGCGGCTCCGGATTCCTCGAGGCATCCCTCGGCCATGGCGGCCGCGACCTGGGCGCTGACGGCTCCGTGCTGGGCGATCAGGCCCGGGGGCACCCCCAGGGATTCGGTCTTGGCCTCGTTGGAGTAGGTGACGTAGCCCCGCTCGAACACGTCGCTGGAGCCCGCAACCGCCGTCAGCGCGGCGGCCACCATGCCGCCGGTGCAGGATTCTGCGGTCGCGCAGGTCAGGGCCTGGTCCCGGAGCATGTCCAGAACCGCGCTGGCCTGGGCAACAAGATCGGGAGGGAAAAAGGCGGACGAGAAACTGGGAGGCATGAGGACAATCCGTTCGTTTACAGGGCCCGGCCCGGCCGCAGAGGGTTCGCAGGACGCAGCCGGTCCGGACTCAGAGGGCAAAATAGGACGGGAACAGCCACGACAGCGCGACCATACAGCCCAGTGCATACAGGCCCGCCGCCACATCGTCGAGCATGATCCCGGCGCCGCCTTTCAAGGCGCGGTCGATGGCCCGCACAGGCCACGGCTTGAGAATGTCAAAAAACCGGAACAGGACAAAGCCCGTCAGGTAGGCCACCGGGTTCAGGGGGGCGGCCAGAAGGGTGATCCACTGGCCCGCAACCTCGTCGATCACAATGCGGCCCGGGTCGTCCTCTCCCGTGTGGCGGACATGGGCCGAGGCCGCAAAAATTCCCACCACCGTCACCACAACCGCAGCGATCAGCAGGCCGACCGGCCCAGCGAGCCAGACCACCAGGGCCGCACAGGGCAGGGCCGCCAGGCTGCCCGCCGTCCCAGGAGCCACCGGACTGGCGCCGGCCCCGAACCAGGTGGTCAGCGCCAGAATCGGAAGCGGGGCTCCAGGGGCGGACCTTGTTGTTTTTCTCATTTCAGTATTTTCCAGAGTGTTTTGGGGGCGTTTGGTTTCCGGGGCGTGCATCAGGCTCGGTCCGTTCGGATGGGCGCGAGTGGCCCGGATCCGGAGGGCGGGCCGGGCAGCGGGGGGCTCCGCATCCGGTGTGGTGTCATTTTACCCCTCGGTTTCGGTGGTTTGTACCCGTTGCGGGGGCCGAATGAGTAAAAAGAGCCATTTTTTAGTTGTTCGTCAAGTGCGCTCACTGATAGAAAGGTGGGGTTTGTCTGGAGGCCGGACCGTCCCTTTCCTGGTGCCGGGGTATCCAGCCTTGTCTTTATCCGGTTCCGCGAGTGTGACCCCGTGTCACGCGTGCCGGGTGTGCCACGCGATGTGGTGCGCTGATCCGGCGGTGGAGGCCCGCTTTTTCAAGCGAGAGTGCGCGGGACGCACACGGGTGCGTTTGCGGCATTGAGGCCTGACCGGTTCGTTGACAGCGGGCGTGTCGTTCCGATGCGTCCGGGTTCGGTGTGCATTCGGCGAGGCCTGTGTGACGGGCCGGGCCCACTCGCGCTCCCGTCGGTAAATGTTTCCGGTACGTGTTGAAGGTGGAGGCTGAACAATGAGTGAGGGCATGCGAGTATGACGGAGTTCGATCCCCGAATACGGGAAGCGTCCAGATTTCAGCGTTGGCTCGGGCGTGTGTTTCCTGAACGTCAGATCATGGTTCGGACGGACAGCCACGTAAAAGTTATTTCACTGACCAGCTTTCGGCAGTTGTCTGCCCTTTCGGTTTTCGTTTTATTCTTTGGCTGGATGACCTACTCCAGTGTCGTTGTCTTCTGGCTTGACGAGATCCTCGCGGCCAAGGAGGCGGGTATCGCGGATACCCGTAACGAATACAAGGGGATTCTGGCAGAGCTTGGTGTTTACCGGTCCGTGGTCGGCGCCATTCGCGAGACCCTGGACACGCCGGTCGAGGGCGAGGACACCGGGGCCCGGGCCGCTTTGGCCTCCGCGGATCCGGCGCGGGCCGCCGCAGCGCCCGGAGCCGCCTCCGGCACCCTTCAGCGGGCCGAGCAGCGGGAGCTTCTGACCCAGTTGGCCTATATCGAGCACGGCCTGGGTGAGCTGTCCGATGCCCGCAACATCCTGACCGATCTTGAGAAGCAGCAGGTGGAGGTCCGCCAGGTCCTGATGGAGCGCGATCTCGTCAAGGCCGAGAACCGGGAGCTCCAGGGGCGGGTCGTCGCCCATGAGGAGCGCATCCAGGAACTGGAGATGGGCCAACTCCGTCTTGTGGAGCGCTTTGCCGAGATCACCCGCACCCGCATCAGCGCCATCGAGACCGCTCTGGGCGGCACGGGGGTGGACCTTCCGGTCCTGATGCGCAAGCAGAAAGAGGAACTCCTGAAGTCGGTGGGGCAGGGCGGTCCGTTCATTCCCCTCGATGTCCTGGAGGTGGACCATCCGGACTTTCCGGACGCCTCGTCCCGGCTCCAGGACGCGATCGAGACCTGGGGCACCATTGTCGCCCTGACCGAGCGCATCCCCCTGACCGACCCCCTGCACAACCAGACCTACCGGATCACCTCGCCCTTTGGTGTGCGCAGTGATCCCTTCAACGGTCTGGCCGCCCGTCACGAGGGCGTGGATATGGGGGCTCCGCGCGGAACGCCCATCGCGGCCACGGCCCCCGGAAAAGTTGTTTACGCCGGGTGGCGGGGGCGCTACGGTCGTGTCGTTGATGTCGATCACGGGGTCGGTCTTCTCACCCGTTACGCCCACATGGACGCCATTACTGTCCAGATGGGGCAGAAGCTTGAAAAAGGTGATGTGATCGGGACCGTGGGGAGTACGGGGCGTTCCACCGGACCTCATCTCCATTATGAAATCCGGGTGAATGGACGACCCAGGAACCCTCAAATTTTCATGAAGGCGGGAAAAGATGTTTTCGAGGGCTAGCTCAAGTGCAAAGTCGAGAAACAGGGCGGCGGACGCGGCGTCCTCCACCTCTGGTTCCGGGGAGAGGCTTGTGCCGTCTATCGTGAGCGGTGATCTCGTTGTGACCGGCGATCTTCACAGTTCCGGAGAGATCCAGATCGATGGCCGGGTGGAGGGCGATATCGAGTGCGTCTCCCTCATCATTGGCATCTCCGGAAACGTGACCGGCGAGGTGAAGGCGGAAAAGCTCCGCCTCCATGGCTCGGTCAGCGGCCATGTAAGCGCCAAGTCCGTGTTCCTGGCCAGTACGGCCCGGATCATGGGGGACATTTCCCATGAGAGCCTCGCGGTCGAGCCCGGGGCCTATATCGAGGGGCACTGCCGCCGTCTGACGACGCCGGTGGAGGTCCAGCCGCCGGCCCCCTCGTTTTCCGTGAAGCTTGCGTCCTCGGGGGGCTCCGAGAAGGACACCCCGTCGAAGGATGATTCGCAGGTCGCCGTCGGCTAGACGGCCCTGCGTCCGAGACCGGCGTGCCGTGCAGGCGGGCGCCGGGGCCGGTCTCCGGGCGGACCGGTCAAGAAGCCTGCGTCCGGAGCCACCGGCCCGGTCATCCGGCCGCCAGAGGAAAACTTCGCGGCCCGCATCCGCCCCGGGACAGTGCGTCCCCGTCGGATCCGGGGTGCGGCCCTTTCCCTGCGCGGCCTTTTTTTCGCACATAGGGCGCTGGTCGGGGGCTCCTTTTTCGGGGGGCTCGCCGGACTGCCTTGCTGAGCCTCACGGACACGGGCCGGGGCCCGACCCGGGCCCCATCCCCGGTCGGGGTGCGGGGCGGTGTGCGCTTTCCCGGCTGCCCCGTAGCGGTGTTCCGGGAGGCACCGTGTGCCGCATTTCGGAGCCCCCATGGTGAGGGGCGGGCTCGCGGCTGCCCTGTCCCCGGTTTACTCCCTGTTCAGTCTTTCGCGCGATGATGGAGCCATTCGGTTCTTCGCCGTGCAGGCAAGCTTGGGGGGTGCTCATGCCAGGGGTTCAGGACACAGCAACGGGACAATCGGGCCGTTTCGGCTTTTGGGTGGTTCTGGCGGCCGCTCTTGCGGTGTCGGCGTGCTCGTCGGCCCGCCCGGAGCCTCCTGTGGCGGGGCCCTTTCTCCAGTGTGTTCCGTTTGCCCGCAGTGAGTCCGGCGTCCAGATCCGGGGCGACGCCCGGACCTGGTGGAAGCAGGCCGAGGGCCGCTATGTGCGGGGCAACGCGCCCAAACCCGGAGCCGTCCTGGTGCTGCGGGCGGACGGTCGCCTGCCCGACGGCCATGTGGCGGTGGTTTCGGACATTCACGACTCCCGGACCATCAGCGTGGACCACGCGAACTGGGGCTGGAACTCCCAGACCCGGGGCCGGGTGTACCGCTCCATGCCTGCGGTTGATGTGTCGGCAAACAACGACTGGTCCGAGGTCCGTTTCAAGCACCCGGCCGTGGGGGCCTTCGGGCGCCCCTATCCGGCCCACGGCTTTATCTACCGGCAGACCAGCGTCGCGTCCCTGCCGTAACGCGGACCCGTTTTCTCCGTTCCCTGTCTCGTGTGTGAGGTCTTCGCGCCCGGTCCGGTGGACGGGTGGGCCCCGGGCCTGTGCCGGGGCGGGGAGGCTGTAGTGCGGATTCTCGCGCGAGCCGTGGCCCTCCAGCGCTGCGGTTCGGATGCCCGCGCCAGCCCTCTAGTGCTGCGGTGCGGAGGCCCGTGCCAGCCGTGACCCTCTCGCGTGGCGGTGCGGAGGCCCGCGCCAGCCCTCCAGTGCTGCGGTGCTGATGGCCGCTCGGCCCTGGTCCCCTCCTAGCGCGGCGGCGGGGGTGTCCGGCCCTTTGAGGCGGTCCCCCGTCCCGGTGATACGCTTCCCCGGCTCCCAAGGTAGGGTGCGGGGTCCACGGCCTTGCCGCCCTTGCGGATCTCGAAATGCAGCTGGGGTCGGGTGACGCCCCCGGTGGATCCGACTTTCCCGATGTCCTGTCCCTTCTCGACCGTCTGCCCCCGGGCCACATTCCAGGCGTCCAGGTGGGCGTAGGCGGTCATGAAGTCGTTGCTATGCTTGATCAGGACCAGGTTTCCATAGCCCCGGATCTCATTGCCCACATAGGCGACCACGCCGTTTTCCGAGGCCCGGACAGGGGTGCCCCGGCCGGCTCCGATATTGATGCCGTCATTGTGGACCTTCGGGGCAACCTGCCCGTAGCCCATCAGCACCGGGCCGCTTACGGGCCAGAGGAAGGCACCCGATCGCTCCGGCGGTGCGGACACGGGGGCCGCTTCCCGGGGCGGTGACACCTTGGGAGGCGTGCCGGGCTGGGAGACCGAGGCTGTCGCCCAGGGGCCCTGGGACGGGGCGTCCGGCGCGGTCGCGGGTTGCGGCGTGGACACAGACACGGACACAGGCACCGGCTCCGGCTCCGGCTCCGTTCCTGCGGGGGCGCGCCGGTCCATCGGCGGGTCAGGCAGCGGTGCGGCGTCGGGTTTCCCAGGGATCCGGAGGGTTTCTCCGGCCCGGACCGTGAAGCGGTCGTCCATCCCGTTCAGGCGCGCCAGGTCCGCCACCCGCACGCCGTGGAGGCGGGCGATGGAAAACGCGGTCTCGCCGGGCAGGACGGTGTGGGTGCCGGAACCGGCGCCCGAACCTGTGCCGGGCCTGTCCGCTGCCAGAGGAGTACCCTGGCCCCGAGACACCACGCCCCTCGGCTGGGCGCCCGGAGTGCCGGAGAGCGACAGGGTCTGGCCGATGCGCAGAAGATACGGGGGCTTCAGGCCGTTGGCGTCGATAAGGGTTCGGACCGGCACGCCGGTGGCACGGGAAATGCCATACACCGTATCCCCGGGCTGGACGGTGTGGAGTTCGCCGGAGCGGAAGTCCCGCCCCCCGAAGCCGGAGCCGAACAGGCCCTCTCCGCATCCACCGAGAACAAGCAGAAGCGCGCCCAGCCCGAAAAGGGGCCCGAGCGGGGGGCGAATGCCCGCCAGCGGGGCGGGAGGTCGGGAGGGCGTATCCATGAGACGGACTATAAAACGCTTTTGCATGCGTCTCAACGCCTTCGCGGGTCTGGGAGGGCGAGGGGGCGGATCCACAGGGTTCCGCAGGGCAACCGGGTGGGGGGATGGGCGTGCGGGCGGGTGAGGGGTGCACGGGCGGGTGAGGGGCGGCGACGGAGGGAGTCCGCTCCTTTTGTGTGTGTCTGCACCTGTCTCCGGGGGTGCGCTGGGCCGCTTATGCGGGGCCCTCCGCGAGAGGTTGGGCAGGCCCGACCAGACCGTTTCTGTGTAATGGCATTCTGGAATTAGGTTTATGAGCCTGCTCGTGCCCGGGCTCTGTGAACCCCGGAAGCCGTCGCCCCGGGCCCTGTCAGGGAGATTCCCTGTCAGGGGGCTTTCCTGTCGGAGGCAACCCGGGGAGGGGGCGCCCGGTACATCAGGGAAGACGTGCGGTCCGGGGGGGCGGTGTGTGTGCTTCGGATGTGGGCAGGCAGCAGGCGGCAGGGTGCGGGTGACGGGCGGCTGAGGGAGGTCGCTCCTTTTGTGTGCACCTGCACCTGTCTCCAGGGGCGTGCGGGGCACCCTGCGGCCCCGACACGAAACCGGCCGGATCGGAAGCCTGGACAACAGGGCGCGTCCTGTAATTTGGGTCTGGAACGGCGTTCTGTGGGCGTGCTTGCGCCCGTGTTTCAGTCTCGCACCGGCCGCGGGCTGCCCTGTCAGGGCGAGGCCGGGTCGTCACCCGACCCGGACAGGCCGGGACGCGGGAGGACGCTGTCAGCTCCGGCCGAACGGGGGCGTTGTCTTGCGCGGGGGCTGCGTCGGAGAGGACAGGGGCGAGGGGGAGGGCGAGGTCGGGCGCGGTGCGGGCGCCGGTGCCGCGGCGGGCCGTGGGGACGGGGAGGGCGTTCCCGGCGGCGGCGTTGCCGGTCGGGGGCTCACACCGCCCGGCGGGCGGGTATTCGGGGTGCCGGGTGTTGTGCCCGCGCCTGTGCCCGCGCTGAAGGGGCGGGGCGACGGAGCCGGGGCGGGTGCCGCCGGACGGGGGGGCAGGGAACCGGCCCGGGCTCCCGCCGTCGGAGTGGTTCCCGGTGCTGCTCCCGGTGTTCCCCGGGCGGAAAATGACGGGGCGGCCCCGCGCGGGGTCAGGGATCCGGCTCCGGGTGCAGGCGTCGTGGCCGGGGTCCGTCCTGCCGTCAGGGCGGTGGGCCGGGGTGCCTGGGCAGCGGCCATTGGGGCCCCCGCCGCCGGCGTGCCCGGAGCCGCCTCGACAGCGCCGATGCATGGGACCGTGGAGCGGGTCAGGGAGTAGACGCTGGAGACCCGGGGCAGGGGCTTGAAGGCATTGGTAATGCCCAGAACAGTTTCGGCGCCGCCCAGGTACAGGCAGGCGTCGTCGGTCATGACCTTGGCGATCCGCTCCAGCACATCGCCCTTGGTCTTCTGGTCGAAGTAGAGAAGGACGTTGCGGCAGAAGACCACATCGAAGGTGCCAAGGGAGCGCAGCTCCTCCAGCAGGTTCCACTCCTTGAACACGACCATGGAGCGGATCTGCGGGGAAATCTCCCACGCGTCGCCGGCCTTGTGGAAATAGCGGATCAGGTAGTCCGCAGGCATGCCGCGCTGGACCTCGAACTGGGAGTACTGTCCCGAGCGCGCCTTCTTGAGGATTTCCGACGAGATGTCCGTGCCGATGATATCGATATTCCAGCCGGCCAGCTTCTGGGCCTCCTGCTGGATGATCATGGCCAGGGAATAGGGCTCCTGGCCGCTGGAGGCGGCCGCGCACCAGATGCGGAACGAGCGCTTGGCCGCGCGGGTCTCGATCAGCCGGGGCAGGACAATCTTGCGGAAGTGGTCGAACGGCTTGGTGTCCCGGAAGAAGAAGGACTCGTTGGTCGTCATGGCGTCGACGACCTCCTTCTCCAGGGGCAGGTTGCGCCGCCGCAACTGGTCGATCAGGTCGTCAATGCCCTTGAACCCCTTCTTCCGGGCCAGCGGCATCAGCCGGCTTTCCAGAAGGTAGGCCTTGTCCGGTCCCAGAACCAGACCGGATCTGGTCCTCAGCATTTGGACGATGAATTCAAAATCTTCCGGTTTCATGGGATCAACGCTTCGCAGTTCGCAGAATGTAGGGACCGATGTCATCAAGGGGCAGAACCGCCGAGCAGGCGCCCGAGTGCGCGGTTGCCCCCGGCATGCCCCAGACGACGCTGGTTCCCTCATCCTGGGCGATTACGGTTCCTCCTGCGTCCGCGATCGTCACGGATCCCTTGGCCCCGTCCGAGCCCATTCCCGTCAGGACCACGGCAAGGGCGCGGGAGCCGTAGATTTTGGCGACCGAGCGGAACATGGGATCAACGGCCGGCCGGCAGAAGTTCTCGGGCGGCGCGTCGCTGATCCGGATCTGGACCTGGCGTCCCCGGTTTTCCAGAAGCATGTGGAAGCCTCCGGGCGCCACGTAGATGTGCCCGGGCTCGAGCGTGTCCCCCTCGGCCCCCTCCCGGGTGGGCAGGCCGGTGATCCGGGCGATCTGCTCGGACAGAAGGGTCGTGAACATGGGCGGCATGTGCTGGGTGATCACAACCGGCTGGCGGATGCCCCCGCCTTTCTTCAGATCCTCGAAGAGGCGGAACAGGGCCTGGGGCCCCCCGGTGGAACTGCCGATGGCCAGGATGTCGGGCCGGTCGAGGGAGGGCTTGCGCAAGGTCACGGGGGCGGAGGCAAAGGCCGGCGAGACCGATGCGGGCGCCATGCGGTTCCGGTTGATCAGTTTGGCGGGATCGGGTGTCTCCGGTCCGGTTTTCGGGGCCAGGAACTTCTGGGCCGAGAACGGGCGCGGCTCGGGCCGGGTGTCGGCCAGCCTCTGGCGCCGGCGCCGGACACTGTCTCCAAGGGCGCGGATCTTGCCGGCCAGATCCTCGATGAAACAGGGGTCCGCGGAAATGCCGGCCGTGCTCGTGGGCTTGGGAATGTAGTCGGACGCGCCGCTTTGCATCGCCCTCAGGCTGATCTCGGCATTCTTCATGGACAGGGTCGAGACCATGATGACCTTCGCCTCGGGCCGCTTCTTCAGCAGCAGGGGCAGGGCGGTCAGGCCGTCCATCACAGGCATCTCGATGTCGAGCAAGATGACGTCCGGCTCGTAGCGGTCAAGGGCGTCCAGCGCGGCCTGTCCGTTTCCCGCCGAGGCGATGATCTTGATATCCGGGGATTCGGAAAGAAGGCGTGTGAAGATGCTTCTGATCACCACCGAGTCATCAACGAGCATCACCCGGATCGGAGTGTCCGACTGTCCCTGCAGGTTTCGGGCGAAGGTGGGAGGAGACAGCATTCCATAAACTTTCTGTTAAAGGGGCGGTCCGCCTGGGAACTGTATGCCGGATCGCTAGAATTCGGACCCGTCGGATTCAATAAGGCCGAGGTGCTCGAACTTGGAGCGGATGATCTCGCTGTCGAAGGGCTTCATGACGTACTCGTTCGCCCCGGCCTGCATGGCCTCGACCATGGAATCCAGATCATTGATCGACGTGCAGAACACAATCACCACGTTTCCGGCGCCCGGAAGCTGGCGCATCGCCAGCATGAAGTCCAGGCCGTTCATGACGGGCATGTTCCAGTCCAGCAAGATGACGTCCGGAAGATGGCCCCGGCAGTACTCCAGGGCCTTCTGGCCGTCCTCCGCCTCGGCGACGTTGAATCCCAGCTCCTGCAGGATTTTTCGTGCCACCATGCGAATAACGCGAGAGTCGTCGACAACAAGACATGTTTTCACGGATGGGCCCCCGTGCATCTTTTATTGAAAGGAAGGGAGAGAACCCGGTGTCGGGACAGTCTCCGGCGCTCTCTCCTGAAAACTTCTCAAGTTCCCGCTGGCTCAGGCACTCTCACCCTCGTGTGCTCCCGGGGATTCACAAAGCATAAGTTGAGACAGGACTTCGAGCAAGGCTTCCCTGTCAAACTTCGCCACATAGTCGTCAAAACCGGCGTCCCGCGCCCGGGCCAGGTCGTGCTCGGTCGCGTGCCCGGACAGGGCGACCAGGGGGATGTCCGCCCATTTGCCGCCCTTGCGGACGTTTTCGGCGAACTCGAATCCGTTCATGTCGGGCATCTCGATGTCGCTGATGACCGCATCGAACATGACGCCCTTGTCCCGCAGGCCGAGCGCCTTTTGCGAGGACGTGGTGGTGGTCACCTCGTACCCGGCCGCGGAGAGCATGGGGGTCATGACGTTGAGGAAAAACACGCTGTCATCCAGGATCAGAACCCGGCGCTTGCGCGAGGCGTTCCCGAGGGAGTCCACCGCCGAGGCCTCGAACCAGTTGCCGAAGGCCTGGGTCAGGTAGTAGCCCGTGTCGATGATGTCGGTGGCCCGGTCGTTCACCACGGCCGTGCCGACGATGCCCCGCATGTCGGCCTTCAGCTCGACCTTCAGGCGGTCCTCGACGATATCGACGATCTCGTCCACCAGGAGCCCCATGACCCGGTCCCGGTCGTTGAACACAAGAACCGGCTGGCGCCCCTCGCTGCGGATGGCGGTGGCCTCCGAGATGGCGACCAGGGGCATCAGCTGGCCCCGGTACTGCACCAGGGGGCGGGCGCCGGAGTACTCGATCTGGGAGAGCTCGATTTCCTCGAGCCGGGCGATGAGGGCAAGGGGAACCGCCTTGAGTTCCCGCGAGCCGGCCCGGAACACCAGAAGCGAGGTCTTGTCCTCGGAGGAGCTGCCCAGCGCCGCGTGGGCGTCGGCCGCTGTGGAGGCTCCGCCCATGGACGTTTCCCCGATGGCGTTGGCGATGCCGTTGGGGTCCAGGATCATGATGACCGAGCCGTCCCCCAGGATCGTGTTCCCCGAGAACATGGTGATGTTGCGCAGCAGCGAGGCCACCGGCTTGACCACGATCTCTTCCGTGTCAAAGACCCGGTCCACGATAATGCCGAAGCTGTAGGTGCCCACCTGGGACACGACGATATAGGTTTCCTCGGTCATGGGGTCGGCCCCCGTTCCGAAGGCGGGCGCCGGGGCGTCGGCGCGGGCGCCCTCGCTTCCCGGGGTGCCGGACGGGGCCGGAGCCGGGGGCCTGTTCCGCCCGGGGGCGTCGAGGTTCAGGAGGGTGGACAGGGAGACCAGCGGCATCAGGCGGTCGCGCAGGCGCAGCACCGGGGCGTTGTTGATGCGCTCGATCGTGTTCGACGAGTCCGGGGTGACGCGCACAAGCTCCACCACCGAGATCTGGGGGATGGCGAACCGCTCGCCGCCTGCCGCCACGATCAGGGCCGAGACAATGGCCAGCGTCAGCGGGATCTTGATGGTGAAGGTCGAGCCGCGGCCCTCAAAGGTCTTGAGCTCGATGGTGCCGCCGATCTTCTCGATATTCGTGCGCACCACGTCCATGCCCACGCCGCGCCCCGAGACCGAGGTCACCTTCTCCGCCGTGGACAGGCCGGCGCGGAAAATCAGCTGGGCCGCCTGCTGGTCCGACATGGCGTCCAGCTCGGCTTCCGAGGCAATGCCGTTCTGGAAGGCCTTGTCCTTGATGCGGGCCAGGTTCAGGCCGCGGCCGTCGTCACTGATCTCGATGATAATGTGGCCGCCCTCGTGATAGGCGTTCAGCTTGACCACGCCCACCTCGGGCTTGCCGGCGGCAATGCGGCTCTCCGGCTCCTCCAGCCCATGGTCGGCGGAGTTGCGCACCATGTGGGTCAGGGGGTCCTTGATCAGCTCCAGCACCTGGCGGTCCAGTTCGGTGTCGGCGCCGTACATCTGAAGGTCGATTTTCTTGCCCGTCTCGATGGCCAGGTCGCGAACAATGCGCGGCAGCTTGGCCCAGGCATTTCCAATGGGCTGCATGCGCGTCTTCATCACCCCTTCCTGGATGTCGGTGGTGATGTGGGACAGGCGCTGGAGCGGGCCGTAGAAGACCGAGTCATCGGCACCGCGCACCATCTGGAGAAGCTGGTTGCGGGTCAGGACCAACTCGGAGACCAGGGTCATCAGGTTCTCGAGGAGATCAACGCTGACACGGATGGACTGGGCCGCGACGGAGGTTTCCTTGCCCTCGCCGGCGGGGGCGACGGTCTTGTCCGTGCGGGCAGGCAGCCCCTTGCGGTCACCGGTGGCTTCCGCCGGGGCGGCATGCGGCGTGTCTCCTGCCGGGGGCGCGGCGGGTGCGGACGGCGGCGGGGTGGCTGCCGCTGCGGCAAAGGCGGCGGCTGCGGCCTCTGCCTCGGCGGCGGCCAGGGCTGCGGCTTCAGCGGCGGCCTGTGCGCTCGCGGCCTCGTCCCGGGCCTGTTCGCGGGCCCGTTCCAGGGCAAGCTCCGCGGCGATTTCCTCGGCCGTTGCCGCCCGGACGCCCGCGGCCGTGGCCATCTCGACCTCGGCCAGCAACTCGGCGGCAACGGGGAAACCCCCGTCCGCCTCGACGGGGCCGTCGGGCGCGGTGTCGTGTTCCGGCTCCGGCTCCAGATCCAGCCCGGCCGGTGCCGGGGAGAACACAGGAGGCGCGGCCGCCGGTGTGGTGGAGGCGGCAGGCGGGGTGGATGCGACCGGAGGGGGCGCGGCCGGACTGGCAGGGGCTCCGGGCGCCACACCGGGGGACAGTCCGCTGGCAAACGCGTTGAGGATGTCCTTGAGGTCCTGGTCCGTGCCCTCGGGCTCCGATTCGGTTTCCTCGATGTGGGCGAGGATCTCCCGGATGCGGTCGATCATGTGCAAAATGGCCGTGACCGCGTCCGGCGTCACTTCCAGCTCGCCGTCCCGGAATTTGCCCAGCACGTTCTCGCCCGAGTGGGCCAGGGCCTCCAGCCGGGGCAGACCCAGAAAGCCGCAGGTGCCCTTGATCGTGTGGACCAGGCGGAAAATGTTGGACAGGATATCCCGGTCGTTGGGACTGCGCTCGAGGTTGACAAGATCGACGTCGAGAGTGGCCAGATTCTCAGCCGTTTCTGTGAGAAACTCGTTCAGCAGGTCGTCCATCAATAACCTCCAGCGACACGCCGGCCCCTGATGGCAGGAACCGGACGATCCGCCTTACGCTTTCGCACGGAGCAGGCTGGCCGCATGACATGTTTCCGGGACCACCAGAAGGCGCAAAAAAAGTACTGTCCCCTTGTGGGGTCTGCCTCCCGTTTTACCCTTTTTTATGGACTTTATAAAGAGCGATCTTGGGAAAACGCATTACCAGAGCGTTATTTACGCGCCGGGCTGAACTTTTGGGAGCCCTGCCGGAGGGGGCGGGGGCCGGTTTCGGGGCCCCAAAGCGGGCGTCTGCGGAGCCGGGACGGGGGTGGGTCTGCAACCGGCAGAGGGGTCAGCGACCGGGGCCGGTTCCGGGAAAGGTCAGCCGCAGGGGGGCGGAGCCGTCTTCGGGCCACTGCAGTGTGACAGAGCGCTCCCGGGCAAGCCCGGCGGCGAACCACAGGAACACGTTGGCGGTTTCGGGTGGCCGGTCCAGCCGCTCCCGGAGCTCGCCCCGGAACGGACCGCAGGCGCCGGAGCGGTCGGGGGCGATCTCGAACCGGTCCGGCGCAGGGCGGCAGAGGCGGAACGCCGGCGCCGACGGCCAGAGATCGGCACAGCCCAGTACGGCCAGGGTCAGAAGCCGGATATCCGTTGCATCCCTGTCCTGAACGTCCGCGCCCGACCAGACCAGCGCCCTGTGGGCCGGAGACAGGCACGCGCCCAGAAGCGCCGCCGGGGTGCCGCTTGCGGAGGATCCACTGCCGGACAGGCCCAGGGTGAAGCGGACCAGGCGCAGGCGCAGGGCTCCGGACGTGGCGGAGTCCTTCAGAAGGGCGCAAATCTCCGGGTCGAGGGGCTGGCCGTCAGCGCAGTCCTCCTCCAGCAGGCTGGTGCCGGATTCCAGTGCTCCCAGGGGGCCGGCCAGATCGTGGCACAGGCGGGTGACGGCGACCATGACGGGGGTAAGGTGATCCATGCCCGATCTCCGGATGGGGCCGCCGACCGTGAGTCGGGTCGGGCTGGCAGGGGTGAGCCCGGTCGGGACCGGGGCTGCAGGGGCCGCGGAGCCCGGCGTGGAGGAGGAAAGGCGCGGTCTCGCGGGGGGAGGGGGGAAGCCGGCGCTTGCGTGGGGCGTCCGATACAGCGCACCGGGGCGGCATGGGGGCCGATCCCGGCTGTGTGCGGGCCGACTCTATCGGAAGGTTTGAACCCCTTTCAAGGGCAAAGAAAAAGGCCCGGAGAGTTTCCGGGCCCTAACGGGTAAGGGTTGTGGCACAGATGTCAGACAGCCTTGTCCTGTGCTTTTTTGCGCCGGCCCCACACACCGGCTCCGGCAAGGGCCGTGCCCAGCAGGACCAGGGCGCCCGGAAGGGGAACGTCTCCCGGCTGCACATCGCCGACCTGGAAGGATCCGGCGTAGCCCTGGTGGAACGCGCCAAGCACTTTGGCTTTTTCAAAGCCGTACTCGCCGCTGATGCTCAGGACATAGTCCCCTGCCTTCAGCTTGCCCCAGAGATTGGACCACTTCCCCCCTGTCACGGTCAGGCTCTCCGTGAAGCCGTTTTTCCCTGTGAGGGTCACGGTAAGGCTGTTGTTCACGAAGGCCGTGGCCGCGCCCAGATGGTTGGTTTCCACCGCGTACTTCCCGACGGCCAGGTCCAGGTTCAGGGACGAGTCCTTGTGAAGGGAGAAGGCATAGGTGTTGGTGAAGGACTTCGAGGGTTTGTGAAAGGAGACCCCTCCCAGGCTGGCTTTCACTTCAGAATAGCCCTTTTCCCCTCGCGCTGTTCCGAAGGCAGCGACGGGCCCGGTCCCCACAATGGTCGCGCTGGTATAGGTTGCGGTGAACTTTCCCCCGGCAGAGGGCTTCCAGTGTCCCCCGGTTCCTTCCTTGCTGATGGTGCCGAGATCAAAGTGCATGTCCCTGACAGCCGCGTTTGCCGTGAGCGGCGAGAACAGGACCGAGACGAGAAGAACGGCCATGCCCATCATCAGTGGCCAGCCGGTAAACACTCTTTCAGACCGCGAGAGCATGATTCCCTCCTGTATTTACTCTTTTTCCGCAGAACGCGGGTTCCGGTTTCGTTGTGTGCCATACGGGTGATTCCGTTACGCAAAAATGAATCACCGCAAGTTGCATGTAGTTATCATAGCACGAATAACACGAGGAACGAGTGCTATTTGCCGGGCGCATGATTTGTAATGCATGAGGGGGCGATGCTTCCGGCTGTTCGGCGACCTGTGCACACGCGGGGCCGGCGTCGGTGCCAAAGGACAGTTTTCGGCGCTTTCCGGGGGGGCAAACCACGTGTCGTCCTGCGTATTCCGGCAGGCGGCGGGGTGTGTGTCTGTGTCTGTGGCCGGGTTGTGCCCTGTGCCTTGCGCCGGTCGTTTGAAAACCCGCCCCCGGCGGGGTGCGTAAAAAAGGGAGCCCGGCGTGTGTGCCGGGCTCCCGGTTCTGCGGTCGGGCCCTGTTCCGCCCCGTTTCTTGTCAGGCGTTCGTCGTGCGCGCCTTTTTGCGGCGGCCCCAGGCACCGGCTCCAGCGAGAGCCGAACCCAGAAGGATCAGTGCACCCGGCAGGGGCACGTCACCCGGCGTTGCATCGCCGACCGAAAAACTGCCCTGGTATCCCTGGAGGAACCCGTCGCGGGTACACTTTGCGTCGAGGCCGTATTGCCCGCTGATGGACAGGGTGTAGTCCCCGGCCTTCAGGTTGCCCCAGATGTGGCTCCAGTTCACTCCACCAAAAGTTTCGGTAAAGCTGAACCCGTTCTTGCCGGTCAGCCGGACGGTCAGGGACTCTCCGGCAAACGATGTCTGTGTGCCATCCTTGCCCGTCAGGTTCAGGGCGAGGTTCAGGGACGAGTCCTTGTGCAGCGAGAAGTCGTAGGTGTTGGTGAAGGCTCTCGGGGACCGGTCGCCCTTCATCGAGTCTCTCATGGTGGGGACTGTGGTCACGCCGAGAGCGCCGCTGGCAGAGCCTTCGGCGAACACGTTCATCTTTCCTTTGCCACCACCACCTTGTCCGTGGCCGTTCCCGTTTCCGTTTCCGTTGCCGGCACCGTTGCCGCCACCGAATCCGGGACCGTTCCCGTTACCGCCGCCTTTTCCGCCACCGTACGCGTTGCCCTTTCCGTTGCCGGCACCGTTTCCGCCCCCATATCCCGGGCCTTTTCCGTGGCCACCACCACCGCCGCCCTTGCTTCCGGTGTAGTAGTAGGCCTCGAAGGATCCGCCGGTTGCGGGAACCCACTGTCCCGAGGGGGTTTTCTGGGGCTGGCTGATGGTCCCCAGCTTGAAGTGCATGTCGGTGATGCCATCATTTGCCGGGGCGGCGGCCACAGGAGGCGGCGCGACCACAGCCGACGCAAGGAAAGCTGCGGCCCCCAGCACCATGGCGCGCATGGCGCCAGTTTTCACTTGTGCAGTCATGATGTCCTCGTTTGTCTTGCCCAAAGCCCCGCAGGGAGCCCGGGATGGCTCCGGTGCGCTATTTTTTGGGAGATCTGCCCCATTCGTATAACGACATATGTTCAAGTTTAACAACACATGGGTGTAAGTAAAGGTCGATCCGTCCCCCGAGTTCATTTTGACGTCATTTTCGTGTAATTTCCCGGAGTCCTGCGGCGGCGGGGCGGGGGCGGTCCGTGGTGTGTCCGGGGGCGCGGTGGAGTCGCAGGCGTCGCGCCCCGCGCAAACAGGTCGACTCGGCTCGCTTCGGGTGTGGATTCTCGCGGGAAGGTTGGAGGCGCGGCGTTCAGGGGCGGTGGGGCGCACTGCCCGGCGGACGGGCCGGCCAGACGGGACCGCTGCCGGGGCAGGCGGGCGCCCGGATGGTGGTGTTGAGGACCACCGGTCGACGATGGTGTCGAAGACGCCCGCTCAGATGATGGTGTCGAAAACCCCGTGCTCGAACAGGATGCGCACACCGATCCCGATCAGCACCAGGCCGCCGAGCGCGTTGGCCCACCGGTCCAGCCGCGTGCTGGCCCGGACCACCAGGCGGCCCAGGTGCAGCCCGATGGCGGTCATGGCGAAGCAGACCGCGCCAATCACCAGGGCAGGCGTCAGAATATCGATATTCAGCAGCGAGAGGGAGCCGCCCACGGCCAGGGCGTCAAGGCTTGTGGCTATGGCCAGCATCAGCAGGGTCATGCCCCGGGTGGGGTCCGAGCAGTCCTCAGGCGGGTGGCCCTCCCAGGCCTCCTTGAGCATCCGGAAGCCCACGAAGCCCAGAAGTCCGAAGGCAATCCAGTGGTCGAAGGCCTCGATGTGGCTGCGGACCGTCAGGCCCAGAAACCAGCCTGCAAGGGGCATCAGGGCCTGGAAGCCGCCGAAGGCCAGCGCCATGCGCAGGGTCTGGGCCGCGTTGCAGCGCATGCGCAGGCCGGTGACAAGGGCGACGGCAAAGGCGTCCATGGCCAGGGCCAGTGCCAGGATCAGGATCGCAGCGGGGGTCATCGGCGGGTGTCCGGATCAGGGAGGGCAGGAAGGGGCGGTTACGCTCCGGGGACGGCAGGGCCGGGCAGGGAGCGGGGAAACAGAAACAGGGTCATAGAGACGGGCAACACAGACGGGCAACAGGGCGGGCAACAGAAACGGGGCGGCAGGGCCGGATGGTGCGGGCCTGTGGAGGCGGCACCGGAAGCGGGGCACGGGCGGCACGCGGGGAGCCGGGCAGCATCCGGCAGGGCACCGGAAGCGGTGCGCCATCCGGCGGGGCGGGGCGAACCCGCAGGGCTCCCGGCCGGGTGGCCCGCAGGACCGTGCGTGAAACCGGGCCGCGTGCAGTCGCACGGTGTAAGGTGCGTGCAGTCGCACGGTGTAAGGTGCGTGCAGTCGCACGGTGTAAGGTGCGTGCAGTCGCACGGTGGACGGTGCGTGCCGGCGCAAGAGGCCGCAGGCGGCGCGTCCGGCGGCCCTTAACGCCTCCCCATTACGGCAGCGTGTCCGGACCGGGCCCGGACCGCGCGTGAAAGGCGTGGGGGCTGCCTGCCCCGGAAACCGGTTTGCGGCTCCGGGGCGGGCCGGTGTCCTACTGGCGCACCAGCGGCTTGTAGCGAAGCCGGTGGGGCTGGTCGGCGTCGGCTCCGAGGCGGCGCTTCTTGTCCTCCTCGTAGGCCTGGAAGTTCCCCTCGAACCATTCGACGTGGGAGTCCCCCTCGAAGGCCAGGATGTGGGTGGCGATGCGGTCCAGGAACCAGCGGTCGTGGGAGATGACCACGGCGCAGCCGGCGAACTCGAGCAGAGCCTCTTCCAGGGCGCGCAGGGTTTCCACGTCCAGGTCGTTGGTGGGCTCGTCAAGCAGGAGCACGTTGGCTCCGGACTTCAGCATCTTGGCGAGGTGGACGCGGTTGCGCTCACCGCCCGAGAGCTGGCCGACCTTCTTCTGCTGGTCGGCGCCCTTGAAGTTGAACTGGCCCACATAGGCCCGCGACGGGATGCGGCGCTTGCCCAGGTCCAGCTCGTCCTGGCCGTCGGAGATTTCCTGCCAGACCGTCTTGTTGCCGTCGAGGGCGTCGCGGCTCTGGTCCACGTAGCCCAGACGGACGGTCTCGCCGATGCGGATGGTGCCCTTGTCCGGGGTTTCGGAGCCGGTGATCATGCGGAACAAGGTGGTCTTGCCCGCGCCGTTCGCGCCGATCACGCCCACGATGCCGCCCGGAGGCAGGCGGAAGGTCAGGTCGTCGATCAGGAGACGCTCGCCGAAGCCCTTGGTCAGCCCGTCGGCCTCGATCACCACGTTGCCCAGGCGCTCGGCCACGGGGATGACGATCTGGGCGTGGGAGACCTGCTCGCGCCCGGCGTCCGCCACCAGGTTCTCGTAGGCCGTGATACGGGCCTTGGACTTGGCCTGGCGGGCCTTGGGCGACTGCCGGATCCACTCCAGCTCGCGCTCGATGACCTTCTGGCGGGCGGTGTCCTCGCGGGACTCCTGCTCGAGGCGCTTTTGCTTGTTTTCCAGGTAGGTGGAGTAGTTGCCCTCGTAGGGGATGCCGCGTCCGCGGTCGATCTCGAGGATCCAGCCCGCCACGTTGTCCAGGAAGTAGCGGTCGTGGGTGACGGCCACGACGGTACCCGGGTACTCGTGCAGGAAGCGCTCCAGCCACAGGACGGATTCCGCGTCCAGGTGGTTGGTGGGCTCGTCAAGCAGCAGCAGGTCGGGCTTCGAGAGCAGAAGGCGGCACAGGGCCACCCGGCGGCGCTCGCCACCCGAGAGCTTGGTCACGTCCGCGTCGCCCGGCGGGCAGCGCAGGGCGTCCATGGCGATCTCGACCTGGCGCTGGAGATCCCAGCCGTCCGCATGGTCGATCTTCTCCTGGAGCTCCGCCTGTTCGGCGATCAGGGCGTTCATCTCGTCGTCATCGGTGACCTCGGCAAACCTGGCCGAGACGGCCTCGAACTTCTCCAGCCACTCCTTGACCTCGCCCACGCCGTCCAGGATGTTGCCCATCACGTCCTTGGCCGGGTCCAGGTCCGGCTCCTGGGCCAGGTAGCCCACCCGGGCGCCCTCGGCCGACCAGGCCTCGCCGCCGAACTCCTTGTCCAGGCCGGCCATGATGCGCAGCACCGTGGATTTTCCCGCGCCGTTCGGACCCAGAACGCCGATTTTGGCGCCGGGCAAAAACGCAAGGGTCAGGCCCTTGAGGATCTCGCGACCGCCGGGATAGACCTTGGCGAGGTCTTTCATGACATAGATGTACTGATAAGAGGCCATTGAGCACTCCGGTTACAGGATGGATTTTATGAGTGTGCCGTTGTACCCTGGGCGTCCCGCACATGCAACGACCCCGATGCCCGCCTCCGGCGACCCGCGCCGCCGGGCTTTCAACCGGCACAGGGTCCGGCGGGGCGCCTTCTTCGGAGTGTCCAGCCATCACGACCCCTCCACGCCCGTGTCCCGAAACGTCCGGCGGGACCGCCCCGCGTCCCGGGCCTGACACCACATCCTGCGCCTGCGGGGGGAGCGCCGGCGCCCGGGCCCCTGGCAGCGCCTCCCCGCAGGGTGCATCCGTGCCCGCATCGGACACGCCCGCGCCCTTTGGCACCGCGCCCGTTCCCACGGGGGTGGAGCTTCTGGACCGCACGTCCCTGAGCAACCGGTATCTCCAGGTCGATGCGCTGCGCCTGCGGGTGGAGCGGTTTGACGGCGACACGGGGCCCGAGATCCGCCGCGAGATTGTCCACCGGGGGCATGCGGCCGCCTTGCTGCCCTATGATCCGGAGCGTGACCGGGTTGTGCTTTTGCAGCAGTTCCGCCCGGGCCTGTGGGATGCGGGGCTGCCGGCCTGGGATATCGAGATTGTGGCGGGGATCGTGGACGGGAGTGACACCCCGGAGGTCACGGTCCTGCGGGAGTGCCGCGAGGAATGCGGGCTTGAGGCCCGTGACCTGGTGCGTCTTGCGTGCTATCTCCCGTCTCCGGGCTTTTCCACCGAGACCGTGTCCCTGTTCCTCGGGCGGGTGGACAGCGCCCGCGCGGGCGGCCTGTTCGGTGTTCCCGAGGAGGGCGAGGACATCCGCGCCTTCGCGGTCGATGCGGCCGAGTTTGTCCGGGCCGCGCTGGCCGGGGCCACCCGCAACGCCACCGCCCTGATTGCCGCCCAGTGGCTGGCCCTGAACCACGCGGCCCTGAGAGAGGGGCGCTGGCCGGGGGCAGCTTCCGATCCGCCCGTGTTCCTGTGAGAGACCGCGTCCATGACCCCGACCCCGACCCCGATGAACATCCATATCATTCCCGTCACTCCGCTCCAGGAGAACTGCTCCTTGCTTGTGTGCCAGGAGACAAACCGTGCCGCCCTTGTGGACCCCGGCGGTGATTCGGACGTGATCCGGGCCGCGCTGGAGGACACCGGCGCCCGGCTGGAGAAGATCCTGGTCACCCACGCCCACGCGGACCATATCGGCGCCGTGAGCGTCCTTCGGGATCTGTACCAGGTTCCGGTTGAAGGGCCGAACCGCGGCGACGCCGCGCTGCTGAGCCTCTTTCCCGAGCAGAAGGCCCGTCTTGGGCTGGACGAGGGCGAGGTCTTTACCCCGGACCGCTGGTTTGACGGCGGCGAGACCACCACGTTTGGCGCCCAGACCCTCTCGGTTCTGTACGTGCCCGGCCACACTCCGGGGCACGTGGCCTATTTTCACAGCAGCTCCAGGGTGGCGTTTGTGGGGGATGTGCTGTTTGCGGGGAGCATCGGGCGCACCGACCTTCCCGGCGGCGACTTCCGAACCCTGATCGCCTCGATCCGGGACACGCTCCTGCCCCTTGGGGACGATGTGGTGTTTGTGCCCGGTCACGGGCCCGAGTCCACCCTTGGCCGGGAGCGGCTGGGTAACCCGTTCCTCAGGGAGCGCTGATCTCCGGGAGCCCCTGACGGACCCGGGGCCTGTCCGGCGCGGCCGGGGTGCAGGGGCGGGCGGATCCGGTGTGTGGGGGCCGACTGTAAGCGCACGGGTGCGTCCGTTCCGTGTCGGGCGCTCGGGACCGGTGTCCGGGTGTAGGGCCCGGGCGCTGATTGCGGGCGCCGTCCCTGCAGCCGGTTCGTGTCGGCTGTCCGGACGCTGTGCATGCGTGCATGTCGCGCGTTTGCTTCGGTCGTCCGGACGTGCATGCGTTCATGTCGCGCGTTTGCCTTGCTCGTCCGGGCCACGGGTCCGGAGGATCCGCCGGGCGCCGCGCCCCCCGGGACCATGGGCCCCGGCCCTCCCTCCCTCCCTCCCTCCCGCGTGTCGGCCGTCTTCCGCAGCGCCCCCGGCGGTGCGGCCCCTGTCGTGCAGGGCGGAGTTCCGGCGATGGTCCGGGGAGGGTCCGGGAAATGCCTCTCCTACTCCTTGATATCAGTCTTAAGTAAGGTCAGGCAGCGGGGGCCGGTTTTCTCGCTGTTTTTACGCGCATTACTTGTTATTTGCCCCCTTTTTCGGCTTGTTCCCGAGGGGTCTTGCGGATAAGTTCCCCATTTTTTATTTCCGACCATCACGAGACTGCTTGGGTGGTTCAGGGAGTATTCCGTGAGGGGAACGCGTTATGGGGCTTAACAAGTCTGGCTTTCGTTTGGATATTCAGGGATTGCGGGCTGTCGCTGTGCTCGCTGTTCTTGCGTTCCACGTTGACAAGAGCTGGCTCCCGGGTGGTTTTGCTGGGGTTGACGTTTTTTTCGTTATTTCGGGCTTCGTTGTTGCCTCCCTGATCCTCAAGGAGAGGGAAGCCGGCTCGTTTTCCTTTCTGAGCTTTTACATCAAAAGAATAAAGCGGATCGTTCCTGCTTGTGTTTTGATGCTTTTCGTTGTTGCCCTCGTTGTCTTTTTTCTGTTCTCACCTGACGATTTCAGGGGCTTCCGGCGTGTTCTGATCCAGGCCCTGGTTTTCAACAGTGCGCACTATTTTGCAGGGTTCCGGGATTATTTTGCTCCGGAGTCCTACGAGATTCCGCTCCTGCATACCTGGACGCTGGCGATCGAGATGCAGTTCTATCTCGCCTTGCCGTTTCTTCTGGTCCTTCTGTCCTCGCGCACCATCAAACTTGTTGTCCCCGTGTGTGTTGTGGCTCTTTTCGGGTGGGCCACGTTTCAGCTGGTGGATCATGTGGACGGTTCCCAGCGCATGTATTTCTCACTCCTTGCCCGGGTGCCCGAGTTTCTGATTGGCGTTCTGATCCCCGTTTTTCTTCGGGGGCGGAGCGTGCCGGCCCGCTGGGACACGGCGCTCGGGACACTGGGGCTTGTCCTTTTGGGGGTGAGCTTTTTCGGGCTCAGCGAGCACGATCCGTTTCCCGGGGTTGCGGCGCTCCTTCCGTGCACCGGGACGGCCCTTCTTCTGTGTACTCCGTCCGGCTTCTGGAACCGCGCCCTGTCCGCCAAAGGAATGGTCGGGATCGGGGCCCTGTCCTATTCGCTTTATCTGTGGCACTGGCCGGTTCTGTCCGTGTTCCGCTACGTTCGGATGGACTACGCCCTGCCGCTTCCGGTTTTGGCGTGCGCGCTTGCCCTGACCCTTCTGTTGTCCTGGCTGTCGTACCGTTTTGTCGAGGAGCCGTGCCGTGTTCTCGGGAACCGCCGGTTTTTCCTGATCCTTGTGCCCTTTCTTCTTGTTTTCGGCCTGTTTATCTCCGAGTCCAAGGATCTGAGCCGCCGCATGTTCGCCGCTCCGGTTCCGGACATTTCCGCGGACGGCTGGAGCCCCCTGGAGATCGAGTGTGACGATACGGTCTGTCGTGCCGGCGATCGGGCGGCCACCAGAAACCGCATTCTTGTTCTGGGCGACAGTCACGGAGAGCACTTGTGCGGCTTCCTTGATGAGGTCGGCCGCTCGGAGGGGCTTGTTTTCAATCTGTCCACGTCCCCCGGCTGTCACATGATCCCCTCGATCGGGGTCCGCCATGTGCGCGCAAGCTACCAGAGCAAGTGCTCCGAGCGCATGGACCGCGTCGCTCCGTATCTCGATGAGGCGGATACGGTTGTCCTGGCGGCACGCTGGTTCAATTACCCCGAGATCTCGGATGACCTGGAAGAGTTTTACACAGAGATGGAGCGGCGGGGAAAAACCGTTCTTGTGGTCTCGCAGGTGCCTGAGTTTCTGCAAAGCCCCGTCCGCTTCGAGCGGTTCCAGCGGCTGGGGCTTGTGGCCCCGGATGTTGAGCCCCAGAGAAACCCGATGGCGGACCAGGCCAACGAGACAATCCGAAAAACTGTGGACGGGCATCCGAACGTGGCCTTCCTGGATCTTCGGCAGAGCCCGTTTTTCTCCACGGCGCCGATGTGGCGCGGTAGTCTGGTCTATCGGGACAAGCATCACATCAACGAGTGGGGTTCCCGGCATTACGGCCTGCTGTCCCGAGCCCCGTTTGCGGAGGCTCTCGAGGCCTTGACAAACCGGTCGGCAGACAGGGAGTGAGGCGGCTGCCGGGGGATGGTTCTCCGGCGGTGTTTGCCGGAGGATGGCTTTCCGGACGATGCGTCTGCCACCGAGCCGGTGAAGCGTCTGGAGGGGGCTGGCGTGGGGAGCCCCCCGGGCGCCGGTTCCCACGCCGGACCGCGGGGTCTGGCAGCGCCGGGAGCACCCCGTTCAGGGCCCTGATCCTGCTGGCTCTCCCCGTGCCCGGCCACACACCGGGGATTCAGGCTGTTTTTTACACCGGTTCCAATGTAGTATTTTCAGGGACTGTCCTGTCTGCCGGGAGGGTCGGGCGCACCGATCCCTCCGGCGGCGACGTCAGACCCTGATCGCCCCGATCCGCGGTCCGCTTCTGCTCCCGTGGGGAGGGTGGGGTGCCCCTGGCCGTCACAGGCTCGGGTCCGCCCGTGGCCGGGAGCGGTGTGGCGTCCCGGTCCCCGGGGAGCGGTGACCTCCGGGAGACCTTCAGGGACGGAAGGCCTGTCCGGCGGGGCCGGGGTGCGGGGTAACTGATCCTGTTTTTTGAGGGTCGACTATGAGAGCACGGGTGCGTCAGTTCATTGTCGGGCTGTGTCTGGGCGCCGCGCTTGCGTGCAGCCTGCTCGCGCCGTTGGCCCTCGCCATTGGTCCGGACGATCCCCTGACCGCCGCCACCGTCAAGAAAATGTGCCGCAGCCATCCCCCCTCCCGGGTGGTGGCCCGCCTTCTTGAGACCCCGGAAAAAACCTGGCAGCCGCTGCTGGAGCAGGTCGCGGAGGGAAAACCCGAGTGGCTGGAGATCTGCACCTGTCTGTCGGCAGGCGGCGCCCTGAGCCGAAGTGCCCGGGCGTCCGAGGAACTGGAAATCGCCCTGGCGTCGGCTCTGCCCCGGAACCCGTGTGCGGTTCTGATGCTGGAGCGCCGGGGCGTGTCTCTGGCCAGGGTCTGCTCGGTTCCCTTTCTGGTTTCGGATCGGGCCACCCTCGAGGCCTACCACGCCCGGGTTCAGGAGGCGCTTGCCTCGGTGGAGGCTCCGGGTCTGGCGGTGGAGCGGGACGTGTGCCGGATGCGCCTTGAGGCCGCCTGGGCACGCCTGACGGCCCCGTCCGAAGGAGCGCCGGCCCCGGGCTTCTTCCCGGATGACACGATGCCGGAGGCGTTTGTCCCGGCTGGCCCCGAGGGTGGCGGGCCGGAGGGGCGCCCGCCCGCGACAGGCGGGCAGGCGGGCGGTGGCGGGCAGGCGGACGCTCCGGGTGGGGCCGTGTCCGGGGCGCTTGCGTCCGACCCCCTTGCCCCGGATGCGGCGATCCTGGACGTGGTGGCGCCGGATGCGGCGGTCCTTGATGTGGTGGCGCCGGATCTCCGGGGGTCCGGGGACGGTGGCCCGGGCCGTGATGGTTCGGGGGGCACGGATGCGGGCGGCCGGGAGGGGCGCGGCCCCGGGGCGTCCGGGGGCGCCGGGGTCTCCCGCAATGCGGATCCCTCCGACGCCTGGTGGGGTAGGGATGCCATGGCCGCCGACGGGGACACGGCCTCGGGCCCTGTCCCGGATGAGCCCTGTGCTCCGGCTTCGGGGGCTGGCGGGGACGGACAGGCTGCCCCGGATATCGCCCCTGCGGCGCCTGGCGGGGACGGGCGCGGGCTGTGAGGGGCGGCTGCGCCGGGTGAGCCTGCCGTGTGCGGGTGGGGGGAGCTGTCTCCGGCTCCCGCGCTCCCCGGCCCTGGTCTCTCCGGTGTCCGAGAGGGCAGCCCGGGGCGGATCGCGGCACCGGCCGGCGGCCTCCAGTCCCCCGGGTGCGTCGGAACCTTTTGACTCCCGCCCCGAATCACGGCATGTGTGGAGCACACCCCTGCCGCTCCCCGGCAGGACGCCGCCTGTTTGTGTTTGAGCGAGTGCTGTTCCATGACCCTTCCCTCCGTATTGATTGCGCCTTCCCTTCTGTCTGCCGACTTTGCCAACCTGGCGTCCGAGGCAAAGGACGTGATCGGGGGCTCGGCGGACTGGCTCCATTTCGACGTGATGGACAACCACTACGTCCCGAACCTGACGGTGGGCCCCCTGGTCTGCGAGGCCCTGCGGCCGCACTCCAGCGTCCCCATCGATGTGCACCTGATGACCCGTCCGGTTGACAATCTGGTGGAGATGTTCGCAAAGGCCGGTGCCGACGTGATCAGCTTCCACCCGGAGGCCTCGGACCACGTGCACCGCACGATCCAGCTCATCCGGGACAACGGCTGCAAGGCGGGTCTGGTTCTCAACCCGGCGACCCCGCTGTCGGTCCTGGATCACGTTCTCGAGGATCTGGACATGGTGCTCATCATGTCGGTCAACCCGGGCTTCGGAGGCCAGGCGTTCCTGCCCTCCATGCTGCCCAAGATCCGCGCGCTTCGGGAGTGCATCGACGCCCGCAAGCCCGAAGTGCTGATCGAGGTGGACGGCGGCGTGAAGCCCGGAAACGCGTTCGAGCTGGGCCGGGCCGGGGCGGACGTCCTGGTGGCGGGCTCCGCGGTGTTCGGCGCGCCGGACCGGGGCGAGGCCATCCGGGCCATTCGGGACAAGGCCAACGAGGGTCGCGGCTACCGCTGAGCCGGCGGGCGCTTTGATCGCTGGACCGGCGGGCGCTTTGATCGCTGGACCGGCGTGTCTGGCTCGCGACAGGCCAGCCCGGGCCGCGGTGTGCTACTACGGATCCGGCGGCCCCGGTGGTTGCCGGGGCTGGCCCGGCTCCCGGTGGCCGGTTCCCCCGGGTGTATGTCCGGGCGTTTCGGGTTTATGGTCTCTCGCTGTGTCGGTCCGGTTGGACGTGCCTGTTTCCCGGGTGTCGGACACACGGGGGCGCGCGGCTGCCGCCCTTCGGCGCGCGGTCTGCGGGACCATCGGCACATGGTGCGCTCGCAGGGCGGTGCCCCCGGGGTGCCTGCGCTCCCCTGACGGTCAATCTTGACTTTTGTCTCCGCCTTTCGGAGTCTTCAGGCATGGAAACCCCTGCCGCAGCGAAAATCTTCGAGGCCCTGTCCTCCGGTATCCGTCTGGATCTGGTTCGGCTTCTGATCCGCCATGGTCCGGACGGTCTTGTCGCGGGGGACATCGCCCGTGAGCTGGGCATCCCGTCCAGCAACCTGTCCTTCCATCTGAGGGGGCTGGTTCACGCCGGGCTTCTTGGCGTCGAGAAGGAGGGGCGTTTCCTCCGGTATCGCGCGAACATCCCCCTCGTTCTCGAGATCGTCCGGTTTCTGACCGCCGAGTGCTGCCAGAGCGATCCCGGACGCTGCCAGGAGTTCCGGGCGGCAAGCGGCGTGCCCGGACGCCTGTTTCAGGATCCCGGGCCGGATGGCGACCCATCCTGATTTTTAATTTGATATTTCAACAATCATCATAATATTATGAGCGTCGGGCGAGGCGGGCCCCGGGCCCCCACGCGCTGTGGCTCCGGCTTTGGTTCCCGCTTTGGTTCCGGCCCGTCCGGCGGTGGGGGTGGTCCTGGCCTTGGCTCTGGCCCGTCCGGCAGTGTGAATTCGTTTTCAGAAAGGTCGTTTCATGTCTCCCGAGTGTGACACAAGCGGGGGGAGCGGCTGTTGCTGTGCCTCTCCCGCGCCCCAAAAGCCCCCTGGTCCCGAGCCGGAGGCTCCGTCCGGCCCGGATGGGCGCTGGCTTGTCCGCTACTGTCTGGCCGCCCTGGTTCTGGCCGGGCTCTGGGTCGGAGCGTATGCGCTGGCCCTTCCGGCCGCAACGTGGCTGACCGTGTCCGTTTTCGGGCTGTCCGACACGTCGGGACTGGGGGCTGCCGTTGAGTTCTTCCTGTACGACACGGTCAAGATCCTGCTTCTCCTTGTGGGCATGATCTACGTGGTTGGCTGGCTGCGGGCCTCCCTGAACGTGGAGCGCGTTCGGGACGTTCTGGCCGGGCGGGGGCGGGCCGTGGGCTACGTTGCGGGATCGGCGTTCGGGGCGGTCACGCCGTTTTGCTCCTGTTCGTCCGTGCCGCTGTTTCTCGGGTTCACCATGGCCCGCATTCCGCTGGGCATCACCATGGCCTTCCTGATCACCTCGCCGCTGATCAACGAGATTGCCGTGGTCATGCTCTGGGGCCTTCTGGGCTGGAAGTTCACCGTGGCCTATGTGGTCGTGGGCATGAGCGCCGGGATCATCGGCGGGCTGGTGATGGATGCCCTGCGGGCGGACCGCTGGCTTCAGCCGTTCATTCTTGATGCGGTGCGGTCGTCTCCTGCGGTCGCGGCCGGGGGCTCGGGACCGGAGGCGCCGGCCGGCCGGCTGGGCGTGCGTGCGCGTCATGCGTTTGCGTGGTCCGAAACCCGGATGATTTTCGGCCGGGTCTGGCGCTGGGTTCTGGTGGGTGTCGCCATCGGCGCGGCCCTTCACGGGGTGGTTCCGGAAAACTGGTTTGCGCTGCACCTGGGTGCGGACCAGTGGTGGTCGGTTCCGGCGGCCGTGGTCCTGGGCATGCCCCTGTATGCGAATGTCACGGGGACGATCCCGATTATGGAAAGCCTTCTGATGAAGGGCCTGCCGGTGGGGACGACCCTGGCGTTTTGCATGGGGACCGTTGCGGCTAGCATTCCGGAGTTTGTCATGCTCCGGCAGGTGATGACCCTCCGGCTGATCGCGGTCTTCATGGCAACGCTTCTGGTGATGTTCACGCTGGTGGGCTGGATTTTCAACGCGATCGGTCCCTGGGTTCTGTAGGGGCCGGTCACAACAGAGAAAGGCACGTGTGATGAAAATAACGGTTTACGGTCCGGGGTGTTCCCGGTGTGCGGATACGGAGCGCATGGCCCGCGAGGCAGTGGCCGAGCTCGGGGTGTCGGCGGTGGTCGAGAAGGTCTCGGACATCCAGGCCATGATGGTGATGGGTGTGCTGTCCTCCCCCGCCGTTGCCATTGACGGTCAGCTTCGGTGTCAGGGCCGGGTTCCCTCCCGCGACGACATCATGCGCTGGATCCGTGAGGGCTCGGGCGACCACGGGGCGCACTGCACCTCGCCCGGCTGCCGCTGCGGCGGAGGAGACTGAGGCACCCCCGTTCGCCGGTGGAGGGGCAGGGAGCGGGCCTCTCTCCGGGTGGACGGGTTGGGAGTTGGCCTCCCTCCGGGTGACGGGGGCGGGCGTTGGCTTCCCCTCGCCGGGTGGCAGGGGCGGGAGGCCCCGGTGGAGGGCCCCGGTGCCGCTGAGGCGGAGTGGCGAGGGGGGCCGCTTTGCCGCGGCCTTGCCCGGCTTGCCTCGGGTTGAGGGCGTGTTGGTCGGGGAGGGGGCCGCTTGCCTTTGCCCGCAGGGGCCCGGTCGCGCGAGGCCCCGAGTCCGCGCCCGGTGTCCCGGCCGGTTCCGTTTCCTTCCGGTGAGCGGTTGTGTGCCGCCGACCCTCTCCCGCCGGGCTGGAGGGCGGGGCCGCCGGGGTGGGGGTTCCGCCGGGCGCCGCTCCGTGGTTCCGGGCCGCAGGGTATCAGGATCCTGTGTGGGGCCGCTTCCGCCTGGCCGCAGGGGGCACGCGGCGGGGCGCGGTCGTTTCCCTTGACCCGGGGTGGACATTGGTGAAAGATCGCCTTGTGTTTGCCGGGAGAATCCGGTGATACAGCGGGATTTTCCACACTCTCAGGTCCGGTTTTTTCGTGATGCACACCACAGACAGAACGACGCTTGCCCAGTTCCTTATCGAAGAGACCCGCGACAGTCCGCCGGAGTGGGCGGATCTGGTCGGCCTTCTCCTGGACGTTGCCCAGGCGTGCAAGGTTATTGCGCGGCTCACGGCGCTTGGCCAGCTTGGCAACGTGCACGGCTACACCGGCGACGTGAACCCCCAGGGCGAGACCCAGGCCCGTCTTGACCAGCTCAGCCACAACGCCTTTGTCCGGGCGTGCGAGCTGACGGGGCACGTGGCGGGGCTCGCCTCCGAGGAGGAGGAGGAGGTCATTCCCGTGCGCCATCCCCGGTCGCGCGGCAGCTTCCTTCTTGCGTTCGATCCCCTGGACGGCTCGTCCAACATCGACACCAACGGCACCGTGGGCAGCCTGTTCTCGATCCTGCCCTATGACGGCAACGGCCGTGACGCGGTCGAGGCGGACTTCATGCGCCCGGGCCGCGAGCAGGTGGCCGCCGGCTACGCGCTGTATGGCCCCTCGACCATGTTCGTGCTGTCCATCGGGAACGGCGTCCACGGGTTCACGCTGGACCCGCTGTTCGGTGACTTCATCCTGACCCACCCCAACATGCGGGTTCCGGACCAGACCAACACGTTTGCCATCAACGCGTCCAACCACCGTTTCTGGGAGCTTCCGGTGCGGGCCTATGTGGACGAGCTGCTGGCCGGCCGGACGGGCCCCCGCGCCCGGGACTACAACATGCGCTGGATTGCGGCGCTTGTGGCCGACTGTCACCGGATCCTTCTCCAGGGCGGGATCTACCTGTACCCGCGTGATGCCCGTGATCCGTCGCGGGCGGGCCGCCTGCGCCTGCTGTACGAGGCCGCCCCCATTGCCTTCCTGATGGAGCAGGCCGGCGGCCGCTGCATCGCGGGGGAAACGGAGATCCTGGACGTGGTTCCGGAAACTCTCCACCAGCGGATCCCCCTGTTCTTCGGCTCCCGCGAGGAGGTGGACCGGGTCGAGGCCCTGCACCGTTCGGGCCCGCCGGGTCAGGAAAACCCGCTGTTCCACTCCCGGTCCCTGTTCCGCTCCTAGAGCGTTTGCACAGACCCGCCAGAGCAGGCGTGAGAGATCGCTGCCTGCTCCGGTTTTTTTGTGGCCGACGGGGGGGGCTGTGGGACCGGCGGCCGGCGGTTCGGGGAGGCCCGTTCCCGTTCCCCGGAGCCGTCATCCGCCGTCGCGTCCGGCGGGCGGTTCCTGTCCTCCATCCCCCCTGACGTTCTGCTGACACCTGCCGTCCGGCCGGCCCCGCGCGTGTGTTTGCCCATAACAAAAATCAATAGGTGTCCGGGTGGGGTGAGGGCGGCGCCCCGTTGCCCGCCGGGGCTGCATGCCGCTGTCACCGGGGCCGTGGCCCGCCGGGCCGAACCCGGGATTCGCGGGCGTTTCAAGGCCCTTCGCCCTGGTTTTTCCCGGCCGGTCCTGCACGTTTGCGGCGCGTGCGAGCCGGTCCGGGGCGTGGAAGGCGGGGGCAGGAGCGGAGGAAAACCGCCCGGACCCAAGAGTATGCTTGCGGGCACCCCGTTCCGGTCCGTAATATCGTCCCACGGCGACCGCTGCTTTTTCCTTCCGGCCCGGCTGCCGCGTCCGGGGAGCCGTCCGCTCCCGCGGCCTGTTCGATCGTCCTGTCCGCACGCGGATACGTCTTCTGTCCTGTCCGGGGACCGGGTTGGTCCCCCCTCATGAGGTGCGCCCATGTCTGTCAAGCATCCGATCATTGCCATTACCGGGTCTTCGGGGTCCGGCACGAGTTCGGTAACCCGCACCTTCAACGAGATTTTCCGCCGCGAGGGCGTGGGGGCGGCCATCATCGAGGGCGACAGCTTCCACCGCTACGAGCGCGCGGCCATGAAGGAGGCCATGGCCCAGGCCATCCGGGACGGCAATCCGCACTTCAGCCATTTCGGCCCCGAGGCCAACCGTCTGGAGGATCTGGAGGCCCTGTTCCGCACCTATGGCGAGACGGGCCAGGGCAAAAGCCGCAAGTACCTCCACACAGACGACGAGGGCGCGCCCTACGGCCAGAAGGCGGGCACCTTCACGCCCTGGGAGGAGCTTCCGGACTCGGATCTCATGTTCTACGAGGGGCTCCACGGGGCTGTGGTGACCGACACCGTCGATATCGCCCGCTATGTGGACCTGAAAATCGGCGTGGTGCCGGTCATCAATCTCGAGTGGATCCAGAAGCTTCACCGGGACAAGTCGGCCCGCGGCTACACCACCGAGGCCGTGACGGACACCATCTTGCGGCGCATGCAGGACTACGTTCACTACATCTGCCCCCAGTTCGCGCGCACCGATGTGAACTTCCAGCGGGTGCCGACGGTGGACACCTCCAACCCCTTTATCGCGCGCCATGTGCCCTCGCCGGACGAGAGCTACGTGGTGATCCGCTTCAAGGATCCGCGGGGCATTGATTTCCCGTACCTTCTGAACATGCTTGATGACAGCTTCATGTCCCGGGCCAACACCATCGTGGTACCCGGCGGAAAGATGGAGCTGGCCATGCAGCTGATTTTCACTCCGTTCGTGTGGCGCCTGATGGAGCGCCGCAAGCGCTAGGGGAGGCGGGAGCGTGGCGGCCAAAGACCGCAGGAGCACATCCGGGGAAAAACCCGGACGCCGGGCAGAGGAGCCCGGGCGTCGGGGGCAGGAGCGCCTTGCTGATGTGGTGGCGCGGATCGCATCGCCGGTTCTGCGCAGGCGGGGCTTTGCCAATGCCTCGCTTCTGGCGCACTGGGAGGACATCGTGGGGCCCTCCCTGTCGCGCATGGTCTGGCCCGACCGCCTGAAGGGCACCCGGGACGGAAGCGCCGGGGTGCTGCACCTGGTGGCCGCCAGCGGCAGCGTCAAGCTGGAGATCAATCACACCCTTCCCCAGATCATCGAGCGGGTGAACGGGTTCTTGGGCTATCAGGCGGTGGAACGCATTGTCACGCGGGTCGGGCGCTGTCCCCGGCCCGAGACGCCCGTTCTTCGGCGTCCGCCGCCGCCGGTTCCGCCGAGGGAGCAGACCCGGATCCAGACCCTGGTGGATCCGGTTCCCGATCCCGAACTGCGCGAGCAGCTCAAGGCGCTGGCGCTGGCTGTCTCCCGCAGGCAGACCCCGCGCTGAGGCCCCTGCCGTTTGCGTCGTCCGCCCGGTTGTGTTGTTCGCCCTCTGGCTCGGGGGCGCCCCGTCGCTCGCCCGGGGGGCGGTCCACATCCGTTCCGGTCTGGCTTTGCCTGTCTGCCAGCCTCTCCATTCTGTCCGCCCGGGTCCGTGCGGCCTGGGGTCGGACAGGCTATGCCGTTCTGCCCCGTCTCGTCTCGTCTCACACAGCCCGAACTGGCCGCCTTCCGGTGCGTTTCAGACCGTCCGGCCGTACTCCTCGCGTCCCCCCCAACCGGCCCGTCTCAACCGGTCTGATCCGGCCCGGTCCGCCCGGTGTCTGTTCAGCGGGGTGCGGGCTCGCCCCGCTCAGGTCCGGCCGCCGCCGCGCTCCGCAATGCGGGCCCGGTTCAGGGCGATGGCCTCCGGTGTCGGGGTCCAGTCCCGGCACCACTCCCCGGGGATCCCGGACAGAAGCCCGTCCGTATCCGTGAACTTGGGCGCATAGCCCCGTGCCTTCATTTCGGCCACCAGGGCGGCCTGCCTCAGGGCCAGGTAGCCCAGACGGGTGTAGAAGAAGCGCACATGCCCCGTGCCAAGGGTGTACTCCCGCGGGTTTCGCCGGTCGTCGGGCCGTTCGCCCCGGGCGATCGCGGCCCTCGCCAGGGTGAAGACCCGGGGGAGCTCCCGGTACTCGGCCACAAGGTGGGGGCCGCTCAGCTCGGAGGGGGGGATGCAGTTGATGCGCGTCACTCGTCGGGTCCTGGGTCGGAGGGTGGAGAGCCGGGGGCACCGCAGCGGGCCGGCTCACAGGGGGTGTTTTCTCTTTGAGTGTTCTACCGCGCGCCGGGGGGCTTTTCCACTGCCGTTCCTCGTGCCTCGTGCTGCCGCGTCGTGCCTCACGCTGCCGCGTCGTGCCTCACGCTGCCGTGCAGTCGCGCCGGCGCTCGCCAGTGCCATAGCTTGCTTGCTGTCGAGCCGCGCGTCCGCCCCCTCCCGGTTGTCGGGAGGATGGTGTCCGCCTGGCGTCGGGTCCGATCCACCGGGGACATGGGTCTGCCATCGGGTGTGGGGGCGTCGTACCCCGGCCCAAACTCCGGTCGGGCCGGTCGGGGGAGCCCGGAACAGTCGCGCGTGCCGGTGCTCTGCGAGACAACACGGGGATTGACGGCCGCCGTCCCCATTCGATAACGTTTTACCTACCGGGTGTGCGCCGACGGCTGCCCATCCGGTGACCTTTGACCAGACGGCCTCTGGTTCTTCCGCTCCCCGGGCGTTGGGGGGCGGAGGTGAAAAGGGAATCCGGTGAGTTTTCGTCCCGGTTCCGCCCCCGCGAGTGTCTCTCCCGGGGTGTCGGACACCAGGACAGGAGCCGAATCCGGAGCTGCCCCCGCAACTGTGAGCGGAGAGCGACGGTCCACAATGCCACTGGCCCCCCGGGGCCGGGAAGGCGGACCGGACGTGACGACCCGCAAGCCAGGAGACCTGCCCGAGGCACACCCGAACCGGCTCCCGGACGCTGCCCCTGTCGTGGACAGGAGGCCTCCGGCGGGCCGCCTTGTTCCAGATCCCGTGCGGGTGAGCACGAGAAAGGGGTATTTCATGCATATTATGGAAGGCTTTCTGCCTGTCGGGCACGCGGTCGCGTGGACTGCGGTGTCCGCGCCTGTGGTGGCCTACGGGTCCTGGCGCCTGATCCGGACCGTTCGCCAGAACCCGGAACTGAAGCTGCTTCTGGCGGCCTCGGGCGCCTACGTTTTCATTCTCTCGGCCCTCAAGATCCCGTCCGTGACGGGCAGTTGCTCCCACCCGACGGGGACCGGCCTGGCCGCCTCCCTGTTCGGTCCATGGATTGCGGCGGTGCTGGGGACCATTGTCCTTCTGTTCCAGGCGCTTCTTCTGGCCCACGGAGGGCTCACGACCCTGGGCGCCAACGTGTTTTCCATGGCCATTGTGGGGCCGATCGTTGCCTGGAGCCTGTTCCGGGGCCTGAGGGGCGCGGGCGTGGCCGGAGCCGTTGCCATCTTCTTTGCCGCCGCCCTGGGTGACCTGGCCACCTATGTGGTGACCTCGTTCCAGCTGGCCGCCGCCTTCCCCGACCCGGTCTCGGGCTTCTGGGGGGCGTCTGCCAAGTTCCTGTCCGTGTTTGCCCTGACCCAGATCCCGCTTGCCATCAGCGAGGGGCTTCTGACAGCCATCGTCTACAACCTTCTCCAGCGCTACAGCGGCCGGGAGATGTCGGTTCTCAAGCTCAGAATGGCGGGGGTCTGATCATGTCGACTGCACGGAAAAACGCGTGGATGTTCGCGGGCGTGATCCTTCTGGCTCTCGTTCCCCTGGTCTTGCATCACGGCTCCGGGGACGAGGAGATCTTCGGCGGAGCCGACGGTCAGGCGGGCGAGATCGCCCTTGCCCTCAATCCGGACTATGAGCCCATTGCAGAGCCGTTCTGGGAGCCGCCCTCCGGCGAGATCGAGAGCCTTCTGTTCGCCCTTCAGGCGGCACTGGGGGCGGGGCTGATCGGCTTCTATTTCGGTCGGCGCTCGGCGGAAAGCCGCCGGGATGAGGCGTCCGGCGGGGCGTCCGGCGCCGGCTCCGGCCCCGGCACCCACGCCCGCCCCCGCACCTGAGGCAGGGCACTCCCATGCGCCAGCTGGACAGCGTGGCCTGGACGGGCCGGTGGAAACGCCGGCCCGCCGCAGAGAAGCTGTGCCTGTGTCTGGGGGTCATGACCGTCTCCCTGGCGGTGGCCGGGCCGGGCGGCCAGGTTCTGATCTTCGCGCTCATGGCCCTGCTGACCGTGGGGCTGGCGGGGGTTCCCTTCTGGACCTGGCTTCGGGCGCTGCTGCTTCCCGCCGGCTTTCTGGTGCTCGGGGTGCTCACGCTTTTTGTCTCGGTCGGCTGGGCGGAGGGCGAGGCGGGCGGGGGCGTGACCCTGGCCCTGGTTCCGCCCACGGACCGGGAGGCCGCCGTCTTCGTCGGGCTGCGCTCGGCTGCCTGCGTCTCGGCGCTGGTGTTTCTGGCCCTGACCACACCGCTGCCCGCCCTCATGACCCTGCTGCGGCGTCTCGGGGTGCCGAGGGATGTGGCTGACGTGGCCCTTCTCATGTTCCGCTTCCTCTGGCTTCTGTTCCACTGCCTGGAGACTGGTCGCCGCTCCCAGACGGCCCGGCTTGGCTACGCCAGCCGGTCGCGCTGGCTGCGCTCCAGCGCCCTTCTGGCGGCGGGACTTCTGCCCAGGGCTCTGGACCGGGGGACGCGGATGGATGCGGGGCTCAGGGCCAGGGGCTATGACGGCAGCCTCGCAACCCTGTCCAGCGAGGAGCGCCCCAGCCTTCTGCGGCTTGGCGGGATTGCCGGAGGTGTTCTTGTGCTCGGAGGGGTGACAGCATGGATCGGCTAGATCCGGCGGCAGGACCGGCCCGGGAGGCCTCCGGGGCACGCCCGTCGCCCGATGCTTCCGGGGCAGGCCTGTCCCCCGGTGGGGGCGCGTGTGTTCTGGAGGCGAGGGGACTGGGCTTTGCCTACCCCGAGGCCGGGGAAGTGCTCCGCGGCGTGGATCTGAGCCTTCATGCGGGGGAGCGCCTGGTTCTGGCCGGGGCCAACGGCTCGGGCAAGACCACCCTTCTGCTTTTGCTCGCAGGGCTTCTGACCCCGCGGGAGGGTACTTTGCTTTGTGACGGACAGCCGAGGGGTCGGTCGCGTCGGGCGGTCCGGGCCTGGCACTCCCGGGTGGGGCTGGTGTTCCAGGATCCGGACGACCAGCTGTTCGCCCCAACCGTGTTCGAGGACGTGTCCTTCGGCCCCCTCAACCAGGGCTGCGATGCGGCGCTTACCCGCCAGCGGGTGGACCGGGCCCTGGCGGCGCTGGGGATTGCGGACCTGGCGGAGCGCCCGCCCCACAGCCTCAGCTTCGGGCAGAAGAAGCGGGTGTCCATCGCCGGGGTTCTGGCTATGGAGCCCGGAGTGCTTCTTCTGGACGAGCCCACCGCCGGACTGGATCCGGAAGCCTGTGAAGACCTGCTCGAGACGCTGGCAGCCCTGGCGGCGTCGGGCACGGCGGTGGTGGTGGCCACCCACACCATGGACGAGGCCTGGGCCTGGGCCGATCGCATCGCCCTGTTTGGCGGGCAGCGCATCGTGGCCTGCGGTCCGCCGGAGGCGATCTTCCGGGACCTGTCCCTTCTGGAAACGCTTCACTTGCGCGAGCCTCTTCTTTTCGGGGTGGCCCGCAGGCTGGCCGACGCGGGGCTTCTGCCTCCCGGCCACCCGCTGCCCCGCACGCAGGCGGCTCTGTTTTCCCTTTTGTCTCAAGGAACCTGACATGTCCGATCTGGATACACGGCGCATCCCCTGCAGCGTCATCACCGGCTTTCTCGGCGCGGGCAAGACGACCCTGATCCGCCACCTGCTGGAGAACGCCGGTGGCCGGCGCCTTGCTGTCATCGTCAACGAGTTCGGGGACGTGGGCATCGACGGCGATATCCTGCGCACCCCCGGCAGTGGCTCCGGGGCTGGCGCGGACGGCGGAGCCGGGGCGGGCTGCGGCATTCCCGCCTGCCAGGACCGCGAGACGGATGGCAGCATTGTGGAGCTGGCCAACGGCTGCCTGTGCTGCACGGTGGCGGACGACTTCGTCCCCGCCCTGGACCGGCTTCTCGCCCTGAGCCCGCCGGTGGATCACATCCTGATCGAGACCAGCGGTCTGGCCCTGCCCAAGCCCCTGGTCCAGGCCTTCAACTGGCCCACGGTCCGCAGCCGGGTGACGGTGGACGCGGTCCTTGCGGTGGTGGACGGCCTGGCCCTGGCGGAGGGGCGTGTGGCCACCGACCTGGAGGCCCTGGAGGCCCAGCGCCGCGGGGACAGCACCATCGATCATGACAGCCCGGTGGACGAGGTGTTCGTGGACCAGATGGCCTGTGCGGACATGGTGCTCCTGACCAAGACCGATCTTCTGGACGCTTCCGCCCGGCAGGCGGCGCAGGACCGGATCCGGCCCCACCTGGGGGGCGCGGTGCGCATTGTGCCCGTGTCCGGGGGGGTGGTGGACCCGGGTGTGCTTCTGGGCCTGGAGCGGGCGGTTGAGGACGATATCGAGGGGCGGGTGACCCTGCACGACGGCATGCTGGACCACGAGCACGATGATTTCGAGAGCCTGGTGGTGACCCTGGATCCGGTCGTGGACACGGACGATCTGGCCCGCCGGGTCGAGACCCTGTTTCACGAGGCCGGGGCCCTGCGGGTCAAGGGTCACGTGGAGGTCGCGGGCAAGCCCATGCGCTACCGGGTCCAGTCGGTGGGGCCCCGGGTGGCCAGCCACTACGACCGGCTCTGGAAAGAGGGTGAGCCGAGGGTTTCCCGGCTTGTGGTCATCGGGGAGCGGGGCCTGGACCGGGCCCGCATCGGCTCCATTCTCGGAGCGTCGTAGGCCGACATGCACCTTCTCGCCACCTCTGCCCTTTCCCTCGACGACATGAACGAGGCCGTGGACCTGAACCAGGATCCCGCGGACGTTCTCGTGGCCTCGTTTGCGGAAAACGACCTGCTGGCGGTGGCCGAGGGCTGGAGGTGGCTTCAGGACAGCGCCCGGGCGGGCGGCACCCCCGCTCCCCGTGGCGCGCGCGGTTCCCGTGGCGCGTGCGGTCCGTTTGGCGTGTCTGCCGGAGCCTGTGAGGGGGCGCGCCCGGATGCGGGTGCCCGCCTGACCCCGGCCAGCGTTCCGGGGGTGGGGCCGCGGACGGGTGTTCCGGGGGGAGCGGAGACTTCGGCACCGGCCTCGCCCGGCTCTGGCGGCGTCCCGGCCCGGGCGGGTGGCGTGCCCGCTCCCGACGCCGGATCAATGGGGCGGGAGGGGCCTGCCCCGGAGGAGGCGGTGCCCTCCCTGTGCCTCACCTGTCTGCGGGATCTGAGACATCCCCTGTCCGTGGACCTCTGGGTCGAGCGGGTGGGGCGCCGGGCCCGGGTGATCGTGATCCGGCTTCTGGGGGGCGTGGGGGCCTGGGCCTACGGGTGCGAGCGCCTGGCCCATGTGGCCCGGGAGACCGGGGCGGCCCTTGTCATCCTTCCCGGGGAGTGCGAGGCTCCGGCGGACCGGATGGAGGCTCTCTCCACCGTGGATCCGGCTGTGCGGGCCCGTCTTCTGGCCCGGTTCCGCGAGGGAGGGCCGCTCAATCACGGGGCCCTGGCCCGGGAGCTGGCGGTTCTTGCGGGGGGGAGCGGCGACATTCCGGCGCTGGAGGCCTTGCCGAGGGCGGGTCTCTACTGTCCCGGGCGGGGCACGGCGGGCCTGTCGGTGGCGGACTTCGCCCTGGCCGGCGCCCCGGATGCTCCCAGGGCAGCGCTTCTTTTGTACCGCTCCATGGTGCTGACCGATGACGTGGCTCCGGTGGATGCCCTGTTCGGCGCCCTGAGGCAGCAGGGGATTGCCTGCGTGCCCGTCTACGTTACCGGGCTCAAGGATCCGGAATCCCTGGCCCTTGTGGAGCCGCTTCTGAGGGATCTGGCCCCGGATGTGATCATCTCCACCACGGCGTTTGCCTGCTCCCGGGATGGGGCCGGGCAGACCCTGTTCGACCGGCTGGATGTTCCCGTGTTCCAGACCATCGTGGCCACCACGCCTGCGCAGGCCTGGCAGGAGAGTCCCCGGGGCCTGACCCCCGCGGATCTGGCGATGCATGTGGTCCTGCCCGAGCTGGATGGTCGCCTGCTTGCGGGGGCCCTGTCCTTCAAGGCGGTCCAGGATCCGGCCCGGGAGTTCGGCGTCCCGGCGCTGATGAACGTGCCGGTAAACGTGCCCGTGAACGTGCCGGTGCCGGACCGGGTCGAAAGCGTGGCCCGCCGGGTTGCGGCCTTCCTTCGCCTGAGGCGCACCGCGCGCGCGGACCGGCGCCTTCTGCTTCTGATGCCCCACTATCCGGCGGTGTCCGGCCGGACGGGCTATGCGGTCGGGCTGGACGTTCCGGGGAGCCTGCTTGTGCTTCTGTCGGACCTGGAGGAGGCCGGATACACCACCGCGCCCCGGCCGCCCTCCGCCCGGGACTTTCTGCGGGAGCTGGAGCACTCGGACGTGCGGCTGCCTCTGGCCGACTACGAGACCTGGTTCCGGGCTCTGCCGACCGGCATGCAAGACGCGGTCAACAGCGCCTGGGGGCCGCCCGGCGAGGACGACGACGTGGTGGAGGGCGCGTTCTCGTTTCGCGCTCTCGGCTTCGGGTCCGTGACGGTGGCCCTGCCTCCGGACCGGGGGCGCGAGGACTCCCGGCGGGCCGACTACCACGACCCGGACCTGGTGCCCCGCCATGCCCTTCTGGCCTTCGGGATGTGGATGCAGACCAATCTGGACGTGCATGCCCTTGTGCATATGGGCGCACACGGCGTGCTGGAGTGGCTGCCGGGCAAGACGGTGGCCCTCTCCGCGCACTGCTGGCCCGAGGTGCTGGTGGGTCCGGTTCCGGTGATCTATCCGTTCATTGTCTCCAATCCCGGCGAGGCGGGGGTGGCCAAGCGCCGGCTTGGGGCTCTGACCATCGGGCACCTGCCTCCGCCCCTGATGGATGCGGGCCTGACCCCGGACCAGCAGCGGCTGGAGCGTCTGGTGGACGAGTACGCCCAGGCCGAGGGGCTGGACAGCCGGCGCCGGGACCGTCTTGCGGACCTGATTGTGGAGAGCGCCCGCACCACCGGCCTTCTGGCCCAGGTGGGGGTGGATGAGAACGCCGCCCCCGGCGAGGCCCTGGCCCGGATTGATGCCTGGCTGTGCGACCTCAAGGATTTCGCCATCAAGGACGGCCAGCATGTCTTTGGCCGCACGCCGCAAGGCGAGACCGATCCCCTGCGCGTTCTCAGCGCCGAGCGGGAAAAGGCGGCTCTTCTGGATGCCCTGGACGGGCAGCGGATCGGGCCGGGGCCGTCGGGCTCTCCGGCGCGGGGGCGGCGCGATGTGCTGCCCACCGGGCGCAACCTGTTTGCCTCCGACCCCCGGACCATGCCCACCCCGACCGCGTTCGACCTGGGCCACCGGGCGGCGGGCGAGGTGGTGCGCCGCTACATGCAGGACAACGGCGAGCCCCCCCGGCGCCTGGTGATGGACCTGTGGGGCAGCGCCTCCCTGCGCACGGGCGGCGAGGAGATCGCCCAGGGGCTGGCGCTGATGGGCTGCCGGCCCCGCTGGAGCCCGGACACGGGCCGGGTCGAGGGGATCGAGGTTCTGCCCCCGGCCGTGCTCCCCTGGCCCCGGGTGGATGTGACGTTTCGCATCTCGGGGCTGTTTCGGGACATGTTTCCGGCCCTTCTGGTGCTTCTGAACGCGGCGGTGCGCGCGGTGGCGGCGCGCGAGGACGCGCCCGGCGAGAACCCTCTGGCCGACGAGGCCCGGGCCTCGGGGGCGGTGCCGCTTCGGGTGTTCGGGGCCCGGCCCGGGGTCTACGGCGCCGGGATCGAGGACCGTCTGGCCTCGGGGGCGTGGGAGGAGCGGGCGGACCTGGGGCACCTGTACCTGGAGACCGGCAGCTACGCCTATGACCACGCGGACAGCGTCGGGGTCTTCCGGCCCGAGGCGTTTCGCGAGCGGGTCCGAAGCGCGGATGCCCTGGTCCACACGCTGGATGATCCGGCCCGCGACCTGCTGGAGGGCTCGGCGGATGTGGGGTTTGTGGGCGGGTTCTCCGCGGCGGTGCGGGCGCTGGACGGCCTGGCCGAGGTGATCGTTCTCGACACCACGAGGCCCGGGCGCCTGCGGGCCCGCGCCCTGGGGGAGAGCCTGTCCCGGGTGGTCCATGCCCGGGCGGTGAACCCCCGCTTTATCGAGGGCCAGATGGCGTTCGGTCCCCGGGGGGCCCAGGAGTTTGCGGAAACCGTGGATCGTCTTGTGGGCTTCGCCGAGACCACCGACGCCGTGGCGCCCTCCCTTCTGGACGCGGTGTTTCAGGCGTATGTTCTGGACACGCGGGTCTGTAACTTCATTCTGGAACAGGATCCTTCTGCGGCACTGGCCATTGCCGGGCGGTTCCTGTCCGCCCGCCGCCGGGGTGTGTGGCCCGTCCGGCGCAATGCGGTGGACGCGGAGCTCGAGGCGCTGGCCGACACAGCCCGAAGGGCGATGGGTGATAACGCCCGGAGGGCGATGGATGACGCGGCCCGAAGGGTGATGGGTGATACCGCCCGGGCGTCGTTGGAGCCGGACTGCTGCGGCAGACAGGGATGCGGCTGCCGGGTGACACCGCCCGGAGGGTGACGGGCAATCTGGTCCCCCGGGAGAAGCGGGCGGCAGTGCCCGCAGGGCGATGGATCACACAGCGCGGAGGGCACGGGGTGCGACGGCCCCGCGGGCAGGGGGGCGGGGGGCGCGGCGAACAGGCATGCCCCAGCCGGGGGCGCCCCGGTTTCAGGGGCCCGGTGCCGGTCCCGTCCTGCCGCTGAAAACCTCCATTTTTCAATTCATTCGCGAGCATGGTTGCCAGCGGGGATCAGCAGTGGCGGCTGCTGTGCCCACGCCTGAGGGGTGCCGTCTGGCCGGATGTGTTCGCAAAAGGGTGGCGGTCCCCGGTCCCGCGGGAGCCGACTCCTTGGCCCGGAAACCGGTCATCGCTGACGCAGGGTGCGGGTTGGAAAACGCAAAAGGTAAGGCAGGAACTGGAATCGTTCCTGGAGTTCGCGTCGTCCAAGACATAGGTCAGCCGTCTTAGCCCCTTGTGACCATTCGCTTTTTTATCACGGTTCCGGATTTTGGGCCAAATGTGGCAAGAAACATGACAAATTGTGTCATGGATTTGTTGCGGCCCTGCGCCAAGTCTGGCAACCTTGCCAGGCCTCTCGGGCGGACTCGTATGATGTTTCCCGGCCTGTTTACCGGCGAGACACACCGGGCAGGAGGGCCTCGCGAAAGCCGCCGTTGGATATAAAACAGTGCAAGGAATGTCGTTCATGGCTGACATCTACCTTTTCATCCTGGCCTGTGGCGTAGCGGCCCTGCTCTTCGGAGCCTGGAACGTCCGCGCCATTCTGGCGGCTGCTCCAGGCTCTGCGAAAATGCAGCAGATCGCAGGCGCCATCCAGGAGGGGGCTCAGGCCTACCTCAACAGACAATACAGAACCATTGCCATTGTCGGTGCGGTGGTTTTTTTCATTCTTTGGATTCTTCTCGGCTTTGCCGTTGCCTGCGGTTTTCTGATCGGCGCCCTGTGTTCGGGCGCGGCGGGCTATATCGGCATGTACATTTCGGTCCGCGCCAACGTCCGCGTGACGGAAGGCGCCCGCCAGGGTCTTGCCCGCGGCCTTGACCTGGCGTTCAAGTCCGGGACCGTCACCGGCATGCTGGTGGTGGGTCTCGCGCTTCTGTCGGTCATCAGCTACTACCTGATCCTCCTTGGGTTCGGTGCCAGTGGCCGTGGCCTGGTCGACCCGCTGGTGGCTCTGGGCTTCGGTGCCTCCCTGATCTCGATCTTTGCCCGTCTTGGCGGCGGTATCTTCACCAAGGGTGCGGACGTGGGCGCCGACCTGGTCGGCAAGGTCGAGGCCGGTATTCCCGAGGACGACCCCCGCAACCCGGCTGTGATCGCCGACAACGTGGGCGACAACGTGGGTGACTGCGCGGGCATGGCCGCCGACCTGTTCGAGACCTATGCGGTGACCGTGGTCGCCACGATGGTTCTGGCCTCCCTGTTCTTCGGGGGCACCTCGAAAGAGACGGTCATGATGGCCTACCCGATGGCCATCGGCGCGGTCTGTATCCTGGCCTCCATTGCCGGTACGTTCTTCGTGCGCCTGTCGGACGCGAAGGGCTGGATGTCCAAGCTCAGCTCGAACCCGATCATGACCGCGCTCTATCGCGGCTTCATCGCGTCGTCTGCCCTGTCGATCATCGGCATCTTCTTCGTGACCATGTGGCTTCCGGGCTTCCTGGGCACCACCGCGACGGACGGCGTGACCTACTACGGCTTCGCCCTGTTCCTGTGCGCCGTGGTCGGTCTGGTGGTGACGGGCCTGCTGATCTGGGTGACCGAGTACTACACCGGCACCGATTTCCGCCCGGTCCGTTCCATCGCGGCGGCGTCCACCACGGGCCACGCGACGAACATCATCCAGGGTCTGGCCATCTCCCTTGAGGCGACCGCCCTGCCGGCCCTGATCATCTCGGCCGCGATCATCGTGACCTACCTGATGGCGGGTCTCTTCGGTATCGCCATCGCCGTGACGGCCATGCTGGCGCTTGCGGGCATGGTTGTGGCGCTGGACGCCTACGGCCCCGTGACCGACAACGCCGGCGGCATCGCCGAGATGTCCGGCCTGGAGGCCAGCGTCCGCAAGACCACCGACGCCCTGGACGCGGTCGGCAACACCACCAAGGCTGTGACCAAGGGCTATGCCATCGGCTCGGCCGGTCTGGGCGCGCTGGTGCTGTTCACCGCCTACACCATGGACCTGCGGTTCTTCATCTCGAACTCGGACGTCTACACCTCGTTCAAGGGGCTGGAGCTCGACTTCTCGCTCTCGAACCCGTACGTGGTGGTGGGCCTGTTCCTGGGCGGGCTGCTGCCGTTCCTGTTCGGTGCGCTGGGCATGACCGCGGTCGGTCGCGCGGCGGCCTCCGTCGTCGAGGAAGTGCGTCGCCAGTTCCGGACCATCCCGGGCATCATGAAAGGCGAGGCCAAGCCCGAGTACGGCCACTGCGTTGACATGCTGACCCGTGCGGCAATCCGGGAGATGGTTGTTCCCTCGCTGCTGCCGGTTCTGGCTCCGATTGTCCTGTTCATCTTCATTGCCATCATTGCCGGCAAGGCTGCGGCCCTGACGGCGGTGGGCGGCATGCTGATGGGCGTGATCGTCACCGGTCTGTTCGTGGCCCTGTCCATGACGGCGGGCGGCGGTGCCTGGGACAACGCGAAGAAGTACATCGAGGACGGCAACTACGGCGGCAAGGGCTCGGAAGCCCACAAGGCGGCCGTCACGGGCGACACGGTTGGCGATCCGTACAAGGACACCGCCGGTCCGGCTGTGAACCCGATGATCAAGATCACCAACATCGTTGCCCTTCTGCTGCTGGCCATCATGGCGCACTAGGCACAGGTACAACGGGACCGGATCACACCGGTTGGAGGCTCCGGCGGGGACACCTGCCGGAGCTTTTTTCTTGCCAGGAACCTTTGAAAGGAAACAAGATAGGCGCCCATGATCCGACTTTGCGTCCCTTTTCAGCCCCTCCGGCAGGCGTGGCCTCCGGCACTGTCCCGATGGTTCGCGGGAGGGGGCACGATCCCGGGCAGACCAGGCGGGGTCATGCACAGCCACTTCCATGAAACGGGGATGCCTCCATGCCGAAGTCCTATCTGAAAGCCGTTCTGAAACCGGGTCAGTGCGCGAACCTTCTTCTCAAGACCCTTGGCGGGCGGGTGGAGTTCGCCCGCGACGGCCTTGCGGAGATCCGGATCCCCGCGTCGCCCGACCTGTGTCAGGGGGGCGGCCTGATCGGGGGCGGCGTTCTGGCCACCGCCGCCGACGAGGCCATGGCCCACGCGGTTCTGAGCTGCCTGGAGCCGGACGTCTATACGGTGACCCTGGATATGAACATCCGCTATCTGCGGGCCGTGCGGTCCTCGTCCGGGGGCGAGATTCTGGCCCGGGCCTCCCTGGTCAAGAAGGGGCGCTCGGTCATGGTGGCGGGGGCGGACGTGCTCGATGACGGGGAGCGCCTTGTGGCCATCGCCAGCGCAACCTTTCTTGTGACGCCCAAGACAAGCTGAGGGGTGGGGCTCAGGTGCCGCGCCGCTCCGGCGGGTCCGTTGGGCGGGCCGGTCCCTCCTTTGCGGGCTCCGCCCGTCCTTTTCACTCATATGGGACTGTCTGGAGGGACCCCGGTCGCCGCCTGTTCGGGCGTGTTGGTCGGGTGGTCTTGTGCGGTCACTGCCCCGGAACGGTTGGTGTCCCTGAATGGGTTGTCCTGGCCGATCCCTGACCTGGTACGCACCCTCGACCCGGCAGGCACCGGGTGACCTGGTACGGTCCGCAATCCTGCGCGGGAGGGGGATCCGGCACCGAAGGCCGAGACCCGGGACCGGGAGGGGAGAGCCTACAGCAGGCTCCCGGTCACGCATCCCTCCTTGCGGAATTTCTGGATGACGGGCTCGGAGGCCCCAAGGGCCGCCAGGTCCGCCCTCAGGCGGTCCAGGGCCTCGTCGGGCAGAAGCCTGGGGTGGACGGTGGTGCGGATCTGGTGGGGCACGCCGCTCTCCAGCAGCGCTTCCAGGCTCTCGCGCGCCCGCAGGCCGCTGCCCTCGCGTCCGGTCAGGGCGTCGTAGTCCTCGAACGGGGCCTTCATGTCAAAGCCGACCCAGTCCAGAAGCGGCAGGACCGCCCGCAGGCGCTCGGGCCACGCGCCCCCGGTATGAAGGGCAGGGCGGAAGCCGCGGGCCCGGACGTGCGCGATCGCGGCCGCAAGGGGGCCGTTCGGGCCGCCCTGGACCAGGGGCTCGCCGCCCGAGAACACCACCCCGTCCAGCAGGCCCTCCCGCGTTTTCAGGAAGGCCTCCAGCCAGGGCCAGGTGACGCTTCCGTCCGCCCGGGTGTCCAGAAGGTGGGGGTTGTGGCAGTAGGGGCAGCGCCAGGGGCAGCCCTGCAGGAACACCGTCGCCACCAGCTCTCCCGGCCAGTCAACGGTGGACAGAGTCGCAACACCGCCGATGCGCAAGGCACCGGCGGCGTGTGTGGGCGTGTCGGGTCCGGAGGGTCCGGTCATGGTCCGTATGCCTCGGCCGACCTCAGGTCAGGTCGACCTTGCATTCCTTGAAGTAGACCCTTTCCGAGAACTCCCCCTTCTTGCCCGTGTTGAACGAGGAGTAGGGGCGGTGGTACCCCATGACCCGCGTCCAGACCTCGCAGGGCTGGCGCTCGTCGTCGGCAAGGGCAAGGGGTTCCTGGAGAAGGTCAACAGTGCTCATGTGGTTCATGGTCTGGGAACTCCGGCTGTGGGTTAAGGGACGTCTCTGGGCACGGGGGCAGTCAGGCGCTGAGCTTGCGGCGCTTCTCGGCCAGTCGCTCCTCGTCGCATGTGGGACAGAACTTGTGCTCTCCGGCGATGTAGCCGTGCACGGGGCAGATCGAGAACGTGGGCGTGACGGTGATGTAGGGCAGGCGGAAGCGCTCCAGCGCGCGGCGCACCAGCTTCTTGCACGCGTCCACCGACGAGACCCGCTCCCCCAGATAGAGGTGCAGCACCGTGCCGCCCGTGTACTTGCGCTGGAGCTCCTCCTGGCGGGCCAGGGCCTCGAACGGATCGTCGGTGAAGCCCGCGGGCAGCTGGCTGGAGTTGGTGTAGTAGGGCTGGGCGTCGGAGCCGGCCTGGAGGATCCCCGGGAACCGCTTGCGGTCCTCGCGGGCGAAGCGGTAGGTGGTGCCCTCGGCCGGGGTGGCCTCGAGATTGTAGAGGTGTCCGGTCTCCTCCTGGAAGCGCACGATGGTCTCGCGCACCCGGTCCAGGAACTTCACGGCGAAGGCGTAGCCCTCCTCGGTGGTGATGTCCTCCCGGTCGGCGGTGAAGTTGCGGATCATCTCGTTGACCCCGTTCACGCCGATGGTGGAGAAGTGGTTGCGCAGGGTGCCCAGGTAGCGCTTAGTGTACGGGAACAGGCCGCTGTCGATGTGGCGCTGGATGACCTTGCGCTTGATCTCGAGGGAGGTGCGGGCGATCTCCAGCAGGTGCTCGAGGCGGGCAAAGAGACCCTCCTCGTCGCCCCGGTGCAAGAAGCCCAGGCGCGCGCAGTTCAGGGTCACCACGCCCAGGGAGCCCGTCTGCTCCGCCGAGCCGAACAGCCCGTTGCCGCGCTTCAGAAGCTCGGTCAGGTCCAGCTGCAGGCGGCAGCACATGGAGCGCACCATGTTCGGCTTGAGCTCGGAGTTCACGAAGTTCTGGAAGTAGGGCAGGCCGTAGCGGGCGGTCATCTCGAAGAGAAGATCCGCGTTCTCGCTCTCCCAGGGGAAATCGGGGGTGATGTTGTAGGTGGGGATCGGGAACGTGAACACGCGGCCCCGGGCGTCACCCTTGGTCATCACCTCGATGTAGGCCCGGTTGATCATGTCCATCTCGGCCTGGAGATCACCATAGGTGAAGTCCATCTCTTGGCCCGCGATGATGGGAACATCGTCCTTCAGATCCTCGGGGCAGGTCCAGTCGAAGGTCAGGTTGGTGAAGGGCGTCTGGGTGCCCCAGCGCGACGGCACGTTCAGGTTATAGATGAGCTCCTGGATGTACTGGCGCACCTCGGCGTAGGAGAGATTCTCATAGCGGATGAACGGGGCCAGGTACGTGTCGAAGGACGAGAACGCCTGAGCGCCCGCCCACTCGTTCTGGAGCGTGCCCAAGTAGTTCACAATCTGCCCGACGGCGGAGGACAGGTGGCGCGGGGGGCTGGCCTCGACCTTGCCCGGAACGCCGTTGAAGCCCTCGGTCAGCAAGGTGCGCAGGGACCAGCCGGCGCAGTAGCCCGCCAGCATGTCCAGGTCATGGATATGGATGTCCGCCTCGCGGTGCGCCTTGCCCACCTCGTGGGGGTAGACGTGGGACAGCCAGTAGTTGGCGATCACCTTGCCCGAGACGTTCAGGATCAGGCCCCCCAGCGAGTAGCCCTGGTTGGCGTTCGCGTTGACGCGCCAGTCCTCCTGGCGGAGGTACTCGTTGATGGAGGACTCGACGTCCACCACCGTGGTGTGGTCCTTTCTCAGGCGCTGGTGACTCTCGCGGTACACGGCGTAGGCGCGGAACGTTTTGGCGTAGCCGCTGGCGCTGATGACCTCCTCCACCACGTCCTGGATCTGCTCCACGTCCGGGGGCAGGTCGGGGAAGAGAAGCCCGAGGCGGGAAAACACGCGCTCGGCCAGGTCCGCCGCCTCGGCGGGGCCGAACTCGCCGGTGGCCTTGCCCGCCCGCTCGATGGCCGAGCAGATCTTGTCGCCCAGGAAGGGAACGAGGTGTCCATCGCGCTTGAGAACGTGCCGGACGGTACAGGGTTCGGAAGCAGGGCGCGACATGGAGACCTCTCGGGAGATTTGGGCGGTTCGGGGAGGGTTTGTCTATATAGTGTGTGTTTTTTGCTTTTATACACTACATGATGTGATGGAGTATCGCAGGGCGCCTGGGCTTAGTCAAGGCCAAAAGGTCGGAGCGCCAATTGGCTTTCCGGAAGATGTCACCGATTTCATGTGCTTGCGACGCAACCCCTTCTTATTTAAAGGTGAACCCGGTTCCAGTCTCCCGCCAGGGTGTTTCAATCTCCGGGCCTCGCCCCGCTCCGGGGCGGGGACTCGGAGAGACCGGACGCGCCGGATCGGGACTCACCCGTCCTCCGTGCCCGGGGACGGGGCCCTGTCTCCGCCCGCCGGGGCCGTTTCCCCGGGTTTTCGCCCTCATGGGATGTAATATCCTCGCGCGACTTCTTGCGCGGCAGTGGAAACACCTCCATTTTCCCCCGAAGCGGGCAAAACGGCTTGGGGCGGCTGGAGCCTTCGTGTTAAAATCTTGTTCCTGAACGTTATTATCCCGGGAGATCCCCGTTTTCGGGAACCAAACCGCGGATCCGCCGAGCCCCCGGGGCCCAGGCACGCATCCGCATACTGGAAAAGGTCATGTACGAGGACTTTTACGGCCTGACGCGAAAACCGTTCTCGCTTCTTCCGGACTCAAGTTTCATCTATCCGGCCCGCTCGCACATCAAGGCCATGCATGTTCTTGAGTACGGGATGCTCTCGGCTGCGGGCTTTGTTGTCCTGTCCGGGGAGGTGGGGTCGGGAAAGACCATGATCATCCGCCGCTACCTTCTGTCCAGGAAGGACGACGTGGCGGTGGGCCTGATCACCAATGCGTCCCAGACATTCGGCAACCTGATGACCTGGATTGCCATGGCCTACGGCTTTGATCACCGGGACGGGGACTATGTCTCCCTCTACGACCGGTTTGTCGACTTTCTGCTGGAAAACTATGCGGAGGGCAAGCGCACGGTCCTGATCATTGACGAGGCCCAGAACCTGACGGAACGGATGCTCGAGGATCTGCGGATGCTCTCGAACATCAACAACGAGATGGATCAGGTTCTCCAGATCGTCCTGGTGGGCCAGCCCGAGCTTCTGGCGATGCTGAGAAAACCCGAGCTGCGGCAGTTCAGCCAGCGCATCACCGTGCACTGTCACCTGACGCCCCTGGATCTGGTGGACACCACCGGCTACATCCGCCACCGGGTCTCCATCGCGGGCGGGGCGCCCGAGCTGTTTGACGATCTGGCCTGTGCCACCATCCACTACTTCTCGGGTGGCCTGCCGCGGCTGATCAACCTTCTGTGTGATGTGTCCCTTCTGTACGGGTTCTCGCAGGAGCAGAAGGTCATCACCTTCAATACGGTGGTCGAGGCGGTGGAGGACCGGGAGGCCGGCGGGCTGAGCCCCTTCACCCCGATCCCCGACGGCTGGGACCGCGAGCGCCTGTGCCTGTCCATGATCGAGAGCCTGGACGCGGCTCCCCTGCCGGAAGTGGCCATCGCCTGATACGGCCCGTTACGGGCCGGGGTTGCCTGAGACGGGCCGCAACGGGCCAGGGTGGCCTGACACAGCCCGCGAGCGCGCAAGCCCGGGAGCCCGGACACGGGGCCCCTGTGGGCCGGTCCGGGCTGGGCGGTCGATGCGGGTCAGCCGAAGTCCGGGGATACGGCAGGGCACGCGCCCGCGCAGCACGACGGCCCGGCGCAGGAGGGCAGCATCTCGGACGAGGACACCGCCTTGGGGCCGCCGATGGACGGCGCCATCAGGGACTTGCGCACCGCGTGGGATCCGCAGGTCGGGCAGGCCACCTGTCCGCCCGCCAGTTCGGCGTCGGCGGCGCTGATGCTGTCGAACCAGTGCTGGAAAACGTGCTCGTGCTCACATTCAAGGGCATAGCGGATCATGACGTGTCCTCTCTCCTGGGGGTGTCCGGCCTGAATGGCGGGTCCGGTGCTCCGGATTTGGGTGCCTGTCCGGGAGTCCGGACGTGGGTTGCCTGTCCGGGAGTCCGGACGTGGGTTGCCTGTCCGGGAGTCCGGACGTGGGTTGCCTGTCCGGGAGTCCGGACGTGGGTTGCCTGTCCGGGAGTCCGGATGGGATTCTTTACGACAGGCGGAGCACGGCGGCAAGAGAGTGTACATCCGGGCGTCCGTCCCAGGGAGGCAGGGCCCGGGGCCGGTGCCCGTCTCACTCCCGTCCGGGGCCGGTCGTTCCGGCCCGCGTCGGTTCACAGCACACCAGACCCCGCGCTGCTGTGGGCCCCGTTTACGGCCCGTGTCTGAAAGGGCCCGTGTCTGAAAGAGCCCTCCGCGCTGCTGTCCGCCCGTGCCCGTCTAGTGCCCGCCGCGCCGGCTCCCGCCGCTGTGCGCCGGCCCCGCCCGGGCCCGTTCAGGGGGCGGCAGACCCGGCCCCGGCCGGTGTGCCCTCGCATTCAGCCGTTGAGTTTTTCAAAAATCCGTGATAAGGACTCCGCCGGTTTCAGCCTGAGGGTACGTTGGCTGTTGCAGTGCTTTCTGCGCTTGCCGCGCCGCTTGAGCGGTTTCCGGCAAGGCCGTGCCCTGTTGCTCGTACACCATCCGACCTCGTCCCCCGTCTCCGGGCCCGCGTCCGGGGAGGAGGGGCGTGTTTTCGTCCAAACCTGAAAGACCACCGGAACCAACCGGTTGGCCCGAAATGAAACACACTCTGAAAGGATACACACGTCCCATGGCCAGCGCGATCAGCACCCAGGACATGCACATGAACGAAGATTTCGAATCCCTCCTCAACGAACAGCTTGGCGAGTCCGGCGGTCTTGACGGCGGGGTTCTCAACGGCACCGTTATCGGCCGCTCCGGCGATTTCTTTATCGTCGACGTCGGGCTGAAGTCGGAAGGCCGTATTCCGGTCAAGGAATTCCAGCGCCCCGGCGAGGAGCTCCAGCTGCACATCGGCGACCGCGTCGATGTGTTCGTTGAGCGCTACGAGGACAAGGACGGCCTGATCGTTCTGTCCCGTGAGAAGGCCCGCCGCGAGGAGGCCTGGAACGAGCTGGAGAAGTCCTTCAACGAGGGCCAGCGCGTCAAGGGTGTCATTCACAACCGCGTCAAGGGTGGCTTCACGGTCGATCTTTCCGGCGCCATCGCGTTCCTCCCGGGTTCGCAGGTGGACATCCGTCCGGTTCGGGACATCTCCCCGCTCATGGGCCAGCCGCAGATCTTCCAGATCCTCAAGATGGACCGCACCCGCGGCAACATCGTCGTGTCCCGCCGTGCCGTTCTCGAGGAGACCCGTGCGGAGGAGCGCTCCAAGCTCATGGAGACCCTCAAGGAGGGCCAGATCCTGGACGGCGTGGTCAAGAACATCACCGATTACGGTGCGTTCGTGGACCTGGGCGGCGTCGACGGCCTGCTGCACGTGACCGACATTTCCTGGAAGCGCATCAACCACCCGTCCGAGGCCCTGACCATCGGTCAGACCGTGAAGGTGCAGGTCATCCGCTTCAACCCGGAAACCCAGCGCATCAGCCTTGGCATGAAGCAGCTTGAGGCCGATCCCTGGGGCGGTGTTGTCGCCAAGTACCCGCCCAACACCCGCTTTGTGGGTCGCGTCACGAACATCACTGACTACGGTGCGTTCGTGGAGCTGGAGCCGGGCGTCGAGGGTCTCGTGCACGTCTCCGAGATGTCCTGGACGAAGAAGAACGTCCACCCGGGCAAGATTGTCTCCACCTCCCAGGAGGTCGAGGTCATGGTGCTCGACGTGGATCAGGAAAAGCGCCGCATCTCGCTCGGCCTCAAGCAGACCATGTCGAACCCCTGGGCGTCGTTCCTTGAGGCTCACCCGGTCGGCTCCGAGATCGAGGGCGAGATCAAGAACATCACCGAGTTCGGCCTGTTCATCGGCCTGACCGGCGACATCGACGGCATGATCCACCTCTCCGACCTGGACTGGAACCGTCCGGGCGACGAGGCTGTCAAGGACTACAAGAAGGGCGACATCGTTCGCGCCAAGGTCCTGGACGTCGACGTGGAGAAGGAGCGGATTTCCCTGGGCGCCAAGCAGCTCTCGGAGAACCCGCACCAGGAAAGCCAGATGGAGCTGCGCAAGAACCAGACCGTCACCGGTGTGGTCACCCAGGTCCAGGACAACGGTGTCGAGGTCGAGGTTGCCGGCCTGACCGGCTTCATCCGCAAGGCGGACCTCGCCCGCGAGCGGGCCGACCAGCGCCCCGAGCGCTTCAACGTCGGCGACCGGATCGATGCGAAGATCACGAACATCGACAAGTCCAACCGCCGCCTGACCCTGTCCATCAAGGCGCGCGAGATGGAAGAAGAGAAGCAGGCCATGGCCGAGTACGGCTCCACGGATTCCGGCGCCTCGCTGGGTGACATCCTGGGCGCGGCCCTGAAGAAGGCTGGCAAGTCCGCCTCCGCCGCCGACGGCGACAACGCCTGAGGAAGGCATTCGGACTCGGAACCGAATCCGGAGGATTTCTCCGGATTTGGGCCCGTTTTCCGCCTGTGACGCTCGAAAAGCCGGGAGGATTTCTCCCGGCTTTTCATTTTCTGGCCTTCCGGACGGGTTTTAGGTAGAAAATTTCTGAAACCGGGTCTATTTTGGCCCCAAAATGGCCATTTCCCGGAACGGGTTTCTTGACGGACCCCAGAGATTCTGTCACCTTTCAAGAGAGTTTTGCCGAACTCTAGGCTGAACAGGCGACGGGCTCCAAATATGACAAAATCCGAATTGATTGCTCGACTGGCAGCGCGTAACCCTCATTTGTACCAGCGCGACGTGGAGCGGATTGTCTCGACGATCTTTGACGAGATCTCGGACGCGCTTGCGCGCGGCGACCGTGTGGAGCTGCGTGGGTTCGGGGCTTTCTCTGTAAAGACCCGGGATGCCCGTGTGGGACGGAACCCGCGTACAGGGGAGTCGGTGCATGTGGCATCGAAGGTTGTCCCCTATTTCAAGACCGGAAAGCAGCTCCGCGAGCTTCTTAACGAGTGACCCGAAGCCGGATTTTCCGGCTTTTGATCTTTTCGGCGTGCTTCTCCCTTGGCGCGCACGATTTTTGGCGCTAAAACGGTTCGTCTCGGCTGCCAACGCTGGAGGGATACAGTGAGAAAAGCGCTTTTCTGGATTGTCGGAGTCCCCCTGGCTCTGATGTGCGCCATCTTTGCCGCAAACAATCTGGATCGAATTACCGTCAGCTTCTTCCCGTTTCAGGCGGAAGCATCCATGCCGGTGTATGTTCTGTTTCTGGGATCCATGGGGATCGGGCTGCTGTGCGGCGCTCTCCTGATGTGGCTCTCGGTTCTGACGCTGCGCATGCGCGTCTATACCCGCGACATGGAAATCCGGACGCTCAAGCGCACCCTGGACCGGTCCAGTGTCGAGCAGCAGATGCTGCTGGAAAAGGCGGCGGACCAGACCCGGGCCCTGCCGTCCTCCTGATCCGGCCCCCGGCCGACCTGATCCGTGGCCCCGCCGTCGTGAGGGGCCACGTTTGTTTGTGCGCGCCCGCGCCGGATGGCTGACCTGTCTTCCGGGCGCCTGCGGGTGGGGCACCTCTGTTGTTGGGGCCTGTCGTGGACGGGCCTTCAGTCCGCCCGGCTCCTGTGCCGAAGCGGCGCGGAATCCCGGTCCCGTCGTTTCGGGGCCTTTTTTTATGGCGCGGTGATTGTGGGGCACTGTGTCCCGGGGGCGTTGGGCCGGTGCCGCGGGAACGGGCGGGTGCCGGTTCCCGGTATCCGGTTCCCGGGCCTCGCTTTTCGGACTTCGGTTGGCGCTGCCGGTGTGGGTCAGGCGGGGCGGGCCGGGGGCGGGACCATGGCGGGAAACCGCAACTCGGCCCGCAGTCCCCCCAGCAGGAAGGACCGGTCCAGGGTCAGGGTGCCTCCGTACAGGGAGGCGAGATCCTGCACAATATCCAGACCCAGACCATGCCCCGCGACCGTGTCATCCAGACGGGCCCCGCGCTGGCGGGCGCTTTCCGCCTCGTCTCCGGCGAGCCCGGGGCCGTCGTCCTCCACCGTCAGGACCAGGCCGTCCGGGCGCGTGGCGCGGGCGCTCAGCCGGACCTGTCCCGCAGCCCACTTGCAGGCGTTGTCCAGAAGGTTCCCCAGCATTTCCATCAGGTCGTCCTCGTCGCCGATGAAGACGGCGTCGTTTCCGCAGTCCAGCGTGATCTGGGGGCCCTCGCGGTAGAGGGCGTTCATGGTGGTTGCAAGGCGCCGGCTGGCCCGGCCCGCGTCCACACGGACGCCCCGGATGGTGGCGGATCCCGTGACCGAGCGCGCCCGGGCCAGGTGCCGCTCCACCAGCCGCTTCATGATCGAGACCTCCCGCAGGATGATCTCCCGCTGGGCCGGGTCCAGGGTCTCCGCCTGGGTGGCCAGGATTGACAGGGGCGTCTTCAGGCCGTGGGCCAGATTGCCCACGTGGGTCCGGGCCTTGGAGATCAGGTCGGCGTCGTGGTCCAGAACCGCGTTGAAGGCGTTGGAGAGGGGCGCCAGCTCTCGTGGCTGGGCACCGCCCAGACGCTTCTCCGGGGTCTCCCGCATGAGCTCCAGCTGGTTTTGCAGGGTGTAGAGCGGGCGCAGGGTGATGGACACCAGAAAATGCACCGTCAGAAGCAGGACCAGGAACAGCAGCAGCAGGGCGCCCCCAAGGACCGTCAGCAAGGTGGAGCGCTCGCGGATCAGTTCCGAGCGGTCGGCCGCCACGGTCACGTGCAGCGCGCCCTTCAGACCGGGGAGATAGACGTCCCGCTCGGCAATCTGGAGCTCCCGCCCGTAGGGGTCTTGCATGCGCCGGATATGGAGAGTGCCTTTGGGCGTGTGGGACGGACGGGCGTCCAGCAGGTCGTCCCAGTCCCACAGGGAGCGGGAGCGCAGCACCGTGTCCCCGTGCCGGATTTGCCAGTACCAGCCTGAGTAGGGCCGGGAGAACAGGGGGTTGGGCGGCTCGTACTCCACCGCGATGTCGCCCCCGTCCCCGATATCGACAGCAGCGACCAGGGAGTCCACCTCGAAGCCCAGCTGGCGCTGGACCGTGCGCTCCAGGGACTGGCTGACACTGAGCGCCAGGACACCGAACACCACAAGAAGCGACCCGGACAGCCAGATGGTGGCTCCGATCAGGAGCCGCATGCGCATGGAGTGGGGCGCTTTCGGCACGTTGGGCGCTGCGGTGGGCAGTGCGGTGGGCGGCACGTCCGGCGGCACGTTGGGCGGAGCGGTGCTCACGCGTCGGGGCTTTCGCTCAGCCGGTAGCCGACGCCGCGGACCGTGTGGATGAGGGGCGCGCCGATCTTCTTGCGCAGCCGCCCCACCAGAACATCGATCACGTTGGAATCCAGGTCGAAGTCCCGGTCGTAGACGTGCTCGGTGATCTCGGTGCGCGACAGGGTACGGCCCCGGTGGGTGACCATGTACTCGAGGATGCGCAGTTCCTGTGCGGTCAGGTCCAGGGGGGCGCTGTTCACGTACGCCCGGGTCGAGACCGTGTCAAAGCGCAGGGGGCCCACGTCGATGAGGGTGGCGCCGTGTCCGGCGGTGCGCCGGATCAGGGCGCGCAGGCGGTAGATGACCTCCTCCATCTCGAAGGGCTTGGCCAGGAAGTCGTCGGCGCCGGCCTCGAAGCCGGCGACCTTCTCGCTCCAGCCGCCCCGCGCCGTGAGGATCAGAACCGGAAAGTTCCGGCCCTCGGCGCGCCAGGCCCGCAGGACGCTGATGCCGTCCAGCCTGGGCAGGCCCAGGTCCAGGACAACGGCGTCATACTCCTCGGTCGAGCCGAGAAAGGCGGCCTCCTCCCCGTCGGGCGCGGTTTCCACGACAAAACCCCGGCTTTCCAGCGCGGCCCGCAGGGAGTTGCACAAGGTGGGTTCGTCTTCGACGACCAGAATGCGCACGTTTTCAGTCTCCGGCGTCGAGGCGCCGCAGGAGGGCGCCCGATTTCGCATCATAGATGAACTTGCTTACGGTCCCGTCGGACCGCAGGATCTCAACACTATAGACCAGCACACCGTGTTCGTCATCGAGTGTGGCCTCGAGAAAACGACCGCGGGTAGTGCGCTCGATGTCGGTCAGGATCCAGGACAGGGGGACGGCCTCGCCGCTGCGCACCGCCCGGCGGGCGCGGTCATGGTCCGAGTGGCGCAGGAGCCGGCGGGCTCCGTAGCCCGAGCCGCGTCCGCGGCACTCGCCCGCGTCGTCAGCGCAGCGCCCGCCTTTCCACGCGCCGTGGCCCCGGGGGCCGCCATAGGGGGGAGAGCCCTCCGGCTGGGCCGAGGCCGGGGCCGGGAGCGTGAGAGCGATAACGCCGGCGAGCCCGGCAACGAGGATGATGCGTGAAAATACCATGACGAAAGCGTAGGTCCGGGTTCATGAACGCTTGATGAAAAACAGCCTCAGACTTCGTTCATGAGCCGCATGCTTTTATGGGTTCGTTGAGAGGCCAAAAACGCATTTCCCTTTGGCCACCGGGTTTCTGGATATGGAGGACATCATGTTTCGTAAAGCACTTCTTCGCAGCGTTCTGGCAACGACAATCGCATTCTCCGGGGCTGTGGCCTGGGCCGGGTCGGCGGACGCCCAGCAGGGGCCCGGAGCTCCGGCCGCGGCCGGGCAGGCTCAGGCGGGTGGCCCGGCTGCCCAGGGCAATCAGCCGGCTTACCCCTGCTATGACGCCTCCAACCCGTGTCCGGGCTATGGCTACGGCCGCGCCGGCCATCACCGCTGGAAGCAGATGGGCCGCGCCGGGCGCAAGGGGCCCTGTGCGAACCCGGGACCGTGCTACCAGGGCCAGGGAGTGGCTCCGGGCCAGCAGGGTCAGGGAATGGGTCCGGGCCAGGGAATGGGGCCGGGCCGTGGAATGGGCCCGGGTGCGGGTCAGGGCCGCGGTCCGAACTGGTAAGCCTGCCGACGCGCTGACGCGTCCGCACTGACTTCGGGGGACGGCGCTGGCCTCTCCCGAACGGGCCCGGGTGGGGTGCCCCGGATTTGAGCCCGGAAAGGGGCCGTGTTCTGCAGGAGGCTGCGGGGCCGGCCCCTTTTTCTGTGCAGCCACCGGATGGGCGCGATTGGTCACAGGGGCTCCGCCGGGGTGCCGGATGGCGGCGGGACAGGCCCCCGGGGGCTCACGGCCCTCGGGGAGTCCCCGTGGTGCGTGGGGGAGTGCCCGTGGCCCTCGGAGAGCCCTCTGGCGTGCTCAGGCAGCCGGTGAGGGGGCGGCTCCGCTCTGCGTGAGGGTCTTCAGGACCGCGCGCATCAGGCCCAGGGTCAGGTCGTCGGCGCATCCGTCGATGCGGGCGGGGCGGTAGCGTCTTTGGAAGGCACGGACCGCGGCGGTCAGGTCGGACGTGTCGTAGCCGATGGCGGCCAGCAGGGTCGCCGGATCGGTGTCCGGCCCCTCCAGCGGCGCGGACGGGAACAGCCCCACACCTTCCCGGGCCAGACGGGGCCAGTCAAACAGCTCGCCCGGGTCTTCCTTGCGCACGGGGGCGATATCCGAGTGGGCCACGATGCCCTGCGGACCGATGGGGTGGCGCGAGAGGATCGCGCGGCACAGGCGGATCACGGCCCGCATCTGGGGCTCGGGGAAGGGGCGGTAGCCGTACTCGTGCCCGGGGTTCACGATCTCGATGCCAATGGAGCGGGCGTTGAGGCCCGTGTGTCCGCGCCAGAACGACACGCCCGCGTGCCAGGCCCGGCGGTGTTCGGGGACCAGGGCCGTCAGGGCGCCGTTTTCCGCCACCATCCAGTGGGCGCTGACCTGGGCCTGGGGGTCCATCATGCGCAGGAATGCGGCCCGCCCGCTGGTCATCCCGGTGTAGTGGAGCACAAGAGTGTCCACCGGCACACCGTCCGGCCGGGCATCCTGGTTGGGGCTGTCGAAAACCTGCATGGCGTTGTCTCGTGGGGGTGGGTGTGGCGGTTTGGGGAGGAAACCGGGAGCCCTGTCCGGAAGCGGTTGCGGACCGGGTGGTGTACGGGGGAGCGCCGGGCCCGCGGGGTGTGTCGGGACCGCTGCCGGGTTCGGATCCTGCCGGGCCCTTGGGGGGCGTGCGGCGGCTGTCGGGTGCGGCGCCTTCCGGGCGGACACCTGCCGGGAGTGGCTCCATCAGATGCGTGGCGACCCGGGGATGGGACCGCTGTCGAAAGTGGCGCTTGCCGGGGTGGACCGGGCCTGGGGTCCGGTTCCGTCTCCGGTTCCGTCTCCGGTTCCGTCTCCGGTTCCGTTATCGGTCTCGGGGGCCGGAGACAAAAACACCCCGGCGGCCGGAACCGCCGGGGTGCGTTCATGCGGGTGTGCCGGGATCAGTCCTCGGACGGAAGCGTCCACGGACCCGACAGGGCGCCGAGACGCTTGGCCAGGGCGGCCTGCTGGTCCAGGAGCTCACCGGGCATCTTCTCACCGAAGCGGGCGAAGTACGTGGACTGGTCCTCGACCTCGGACAGGGCCACGTCCTTCTCGATGCTCATGAGCTTGGTGTAGACGGCGGGGTCGAAGTCCAGGCCGTCCCAGCGCAGGTCCTGGCGGCGCGGCATGGCGCCGATGGGGCTGTCTGCAGCGCCCGCGGTGCCCTCACAGCGTCCCAGCATCCACTCCAGCGGACGCAGGTTGTCGCCAAAGCCCGGCCAGATGAAGCGGCCGTTCTCGTCCCTGCGGAACCAGTTGACCCGGAAGATCTTGGGCAGCTTCTCCACGGGAACCGACTTGCCCATCTTCAGCCAGTGGCTCCAGTAGTCGGCCATGTTGTAGCCGCAGAAGGGCAGCATGGCCATGGGATCGCGGCGCAGGCCCTTCTGGTTGTCCGCGGCTGCGGTGGCCTCGGAGCCCATGGTGGCTGCCAGGTACACGCCGTGGGACCAGTCGTTGCTCTGGTAGACCAGCGGGAAGTTGTGGGACACGCGGCCGCCGAAGATGAAGGCGGAAATGGGCACGCCCTCCGGGTTCTCCCACTCGGGGTCGATCTCGGGGTTGTTGGCCGCCGGGGAGGTGAAGCGGGCGTTGGGGTGCGCCGCCGGGCGTCCGCAGCCCGGGGTCCAGTCCTGGCCGGTCCAGTCGATCAGGTGCGCCGGGGGCTCCTTGGACATGCCCTCCCACCACACGTCGCCGTCATCGGTCAGGGCCACGTTGGTGAAGATGGTGTCGCGCTCGCAGGTCTTCATGGCGACCGGGTTGGTGAACTCGGAGGTGCCGGGAGCCACGCCGAAGTAGCCCGCCTCCGGGTTGATGGCGCGCAAGGTGCCGTCCGGGCCCGGCTTGATCCAGGCGATGTCGTCACCGATGGTGCTGGCCTTCCAGCCCTCGTACCCGGCCGGGGGAATGATCATGGCGAAGTTGGTCTTGCCACAGGCCGAGGGGAACGCGGCGGCGACGTATTTCTTTTCCGTGCTGCCCGGAGCCTGGATGCCCAGGATCATCATGTGCTCGGCCATCCAGCCCTCGTCGCGGGCCATGACCGAGGCAATACGCAGGGCGAAGCACTTCTTGCCCAGCAGCGCGTTGCCGCCGTAACCCGAGCCGAACGACCAGATCTCGCGGGTTTCCGGGAAGTGGACAATGTAGCGGTTGTCCGGGTTGCAGGGCCAGGCCACGTCCTTCTGGCCCTCGGCCAGCGGCATGCCGACCGAGTGCAGGCACGGCACGAACTCGCCCGTGTCGCCCAGGACGTCCAGCACCTTCTTGCCCATGCGGGTCATGATGCGCATGTTGACGACCACGTAGGGGCTGTCCGTGAGCTCGACACCGATGTGGGCGATGGGGGATCCGAGCGGACCCATGGAAAACGGAATGACGTAAAGGGTGCGGCCCTTCATGCAGCCCCGGAACAGGCCCTTGAGCGTGGCCCGCATCTCGCTGGGGTCTTTCCAGTTGTTGGTGGGGCCGGCGTCCTCCTGCCGTTCCGAGCAGATGAACGTGCGGTCCTCGACGCGGGCCACGTCGCGGACGTCGGAGCGGGACAGGTAGCTGTTCGGGCGCTTCTTCTCGTTCAGCCGGGTGAACGTTCCCGACTCAACCATCTCCTGACAAAGGCGATCGTATTCTTCCTGCGAGCCGTCACACCAGTAGACCTGGTCGGGTTCGCACAGCTTTGTGATCTCCTCGACCCAGGCGACAAGATTCTGGTTGCGTGTAGGGCAGGTGCTCATAAGTAGTCTCCAGTTTGCGTGGAACGGGGGCCGTGTGGCCCCTTTCGGATACGGCAAGGCACAAGAACCAAGAGATGGCTTCGCAGGGCGACGGAAAAGCGGAAATCCGCCGGTTCCCGAAGACCCCGAGCGCAACATTTCTTTCGATAGAAGTCAATATAGGCCTTCAAATCAACATTAGAAATGTGTTTCGCGAAAGATTCTCATCTTTGGCCCCGGGTTTCACCGAAGGCGCGAGCTGGAGGGGGCTCCCTAAACCGAGGGGGGTCCGTTTTCGGGCGTGGTGGTGGGTCGGGAGCCGGATTTTCGCCCGGCGGGAGAGGCGGCGCCAGCGCCGGGCGGCCCGATTTTCATTTTGCGGCTGCGAGGGGGCGGCGGTTCGCCCGGAGCAGCCCGGACTCGGCGGGCTCCGGGTGACGGGGCGTGCGCCGTGTGTCCGGGGTCGCGGGCTTTCAAGGCCCGGTTGCGGGGCGCGCGTTGGCCAGGTCGGTCCCGGTCGGGGCCAGAGACTCCAGAGGCACCCACCCCTCCTCGCCGGTGGACGGTCTGCGGCACCACAGCCAGCCGTTTCGGGACCTCAGGCCCGTGAGGGTTTCGCCGTCGTCCACATCCAGTTCCCGGGAGCAATAGTCCTCCAGGGCCTCGGCCTGATCACCGGCCAGCCGCCGGAAGACCGATCCCGGCACCCACCCCTGAACGCCGTCCGGTGCCGTGCAAAAATACCAGTCGTCCCAGGCCTCGGGTCCCTCGTAGCGTTCGCCAACGCGCAGACGGTCCCCCGTGTGAACGGAAACGGGAACCGGGTACTCGCATCGGTGCCTGTGGATCACTTTATAGTCCATAAGGTGGGCTCCAGGGGGGAGGGAACCGGGGCGGGGTGTCGTGGTCCGGGTGGTCCGCGTGGGGCAGGGGGCGCCCGCGAGGCCTGCCGGTCCGGGGGCGGGCAGCCCTGCTGTGGGCCGTCCGCGCGCTCAGGCCGCGTGTCCGGTCCCGGGGCGAGCCGGGCCCGGGCCGGAGTGCGCCCCCGCGTGTTTCGGAGGCGCTTCCCGGGTCGGGTCAGATCAGGCCCGTGATGGGGGAGGACGGGTCCGCAAAGCTCTTGCGGGGCATCCGGCCCGCCAGGTAGGATTCCCGGCCCGCCTGGACCGCCAGCCTCATGGCGTGGGCCATGCGGATCGGATCCTTGGCGTCGGCAATGGCGGTGTTCATCAGCACGCCGTCGCAGCCCAGCTCCATGGCCACAGCCGCATCCGAGGCCGAGCCCACGCCCGCGTCCACCAGCACCGGCACGCTGACGGATTCCTTGATCAGGCGAATCGTGTAGGGGTTGACGATCCCCAGTCCCGAGCCGATCAGCGAGCCCAGGGGCATGATGGCCACGCAGCCCATGTCCTCCAGGCGCTTGGCCGCGATGGGGTCATCGGCGCAGTAGACCATGACCTGGAAGCCGTCGGCGATGAGCGCCTCGGCGGCCACAAGGGTCTCGGCCATGTTGGGGTACAGGGTCTTCTGGTCGCCCAGAACCTCCAGCTTCACCAGCGACCAGCCGCCGGCCTCCCGGGCCAGGCGCAGCGTGCGCACCGCGTCATCCGCTGTGAAGCAGCCCGCGGTGTTGGGCAGGTAGGTGTATTTTTTGGGGTCGACGTAGTCCACCAGCATGGGCTGGGACGGGTCCGACACGTTGACCCGGCGCACGGCCACGGTCACGATCTCGGCGCCGCTGGCCTCGATGGCCCGGGCGGTTTCCTCGAAATCCCGGTACTTGCCCGTTCCCACCAGAAGGCGCGACGAGAACGTCCGGCCGGCCACGGTGAAGGGCTCGTCCACCGGCGGCGGGGTGACGGCGCCGCTTCCTCCGCCGATGAAGTGAACGACCTCCAGCTGGTCGCCGTCCTGGAGAAGGGTGTCGTCGTAGGCGGTCCGGGAGACGATTTCCCGGTTGCGCTCAACGGCCACCTTGCGCGAGTCGATGCCGATGTGTGCAAGGAAGGCGCCAAGGGAAACGGGGGAGGAAAGCTCCCGGGTTTCTCCGTTCAGAACGATGTGCATGGGCTGTCTTTCACAAGAATTTAGGGAAAAGGAGAGGGTGTCACTATGACTCCCCGGCCAGTCGACTTCAAGCGCCCGGGAGCGTGAAGGTATCGATCCCCGCAACCCCGCGGAACGTTCCCGGGGGCAGGCGCCGCACGGTCCGCGGCGTCACGCCCCCCAGGGCATACACCGGCACACCCGCCTGCCGGGCGAGCAGCGCGGCTCTCACGGCGCCCAGGACCGGGGCGCCCGGGTGGCTCCGGGTGGGGAACATGGGGGAGAGAAGAACATAGTCGGCGCCCAGGCTCCGCGCCCGGCCAAGCGCCCGGGCGTTGTGGGTGGCCATGCACAGCGTCCGCTCCGGCGCGGCCCGGCGCCACAGAAGCAGGCGCGCAAGGGGCAGGCGCCCCAGGGCCAGGGCCTCGGGCAGGTGGATGCCTCCCAGGGTTCGGGGAAGGGCGGCGGGCTGGCTGTCGCGGGCCAGAACCACCCGTACCCGCGCGCGCCGGGCCGCGCCCAGAACCCGGGCCTGCACCCGGGCCGCCTCGGCGGCGGGCATGCCATAAAGCCTCAGGTGGACCGCACCTCCCGGACCCAGCCGGGCCAGCGCTCCCGAGGGATCGGGCAGGCGGACCGGGTCGCTGACAAGAATGCCCGAGGGCAGCCGCGGATCCCGGGAGCGGGCAAACCGGACGGGGAACGGTCCTCTCATTTTTATTTCTCCTCCTCCCGGGGCAAGACCTGCTAAACTCCCGCCCTCTGACCCTTATCCCGTAACGCGTAGCCTGTAGCGAGTCCGATGACCACCCCCGAGACGCTTTCCTGCCCCCCCCTGACCCGGGCGCTTGAGTCCATCCGCACGGCCTGTGCCGCGGTCTCGCGCCCTGTTTCCGACGTGTCCCTGGTGGCGGTGTCCAAGACCCGCCCGGCCGGGGACATCCTGCCCCTTCTCAAAGCGGGTCACCAGCTGTTCGGCGAGAACCGGGTTCAGGAGGCCCAGGGCAAGTGGCCCGCCCTGCGCGAGCAGTTCCCGGACCTGGACCTGCACCTGATCGGCCCGCTCCAGACCAACAAGGTCCGCGACGCGGTCGCCCTGTTCGATGCCATCGATTCGGTTGACCGGATGCGTCTGGCCGAGGCCCTGGCGACGGAGATGGAGCGTCAGGACCGCCGTCTGCCGGTTCTGGTCCAGGTCAACACGGGCGAGGAGCCCCAGAAGGCCGGTGTCCCTCCGCTGGAGGTCGATGCCTTCCTTGAGCGCTGCCGCACCGGGCTGGGCCTGAACGTGCAGGGGCTGATGTGCATTCCGCCGGTTGATGAGGAGCCGGCCCCGCATTTTGCGCTGTTGCGCGAGATTGGCAAGCGCCACGGTCTTCCCGTCCTGTCCATGGGCATGAGCGGCGATTTCGAGACGGCCATTGCCTTCGGCGCGACCCATATTCGTCTTGGCACGGCGCTGTTCGGCGAGCGTGACCCCGGGTGAGCTTCCGCCCGACCTGTGTTTCTTTACGGTTTCTGCAAGGATGCCCCGCATGACCAAATCCTCGAACGAGATCCCCGAACCCGCTGAAAGCGTCCTGTCCTGGGGGGAAAAGGCCAGCGTTCTGGCCGAGGCTCTGCCCTATATGCACCGGTTTGCCGGTAAGACCGTGGTGATCAAGTACGGCGGTCACGCCATGGGCAACGAGGATCTTGCCCGGGCCTTCGCCCGCGACGTGGTCCTGCTGAAGCAGGTGGGCATGCACCCGGTGGTGGTCCACGGCGGCGGTCCGCAGATCGGCCGCATGCTCGAGCAGCTGCGCATCCAGAGCTCGTTTGTCGAGGGGCTGCGGGTCACGGACCGGGAGACCGCCGATGTGGTGGAGATGGTTCTGGCCGGGTCCATCAACAAGGCGATTGTGACCGCGATCCATCAGGCGGGCGGCTTTGCCATCGGCCTGTCGGGCAAGGACGGCAACCTGATCGAGGCCCGCAAGCTGACCCGCACGATCCGCGATCCGGACTCCCGCATCGAGCGCGAGCTGGATCTGGGCTTTGTGGGGGAGCCGACGGTGGTCAACCCGCACATCCTGGATCACCTGCGCAAGTCCGATATCATTCCGGTGATCGCGCCCATCGGTGTGGGCTCGAAGGGCGAGACCTACAACATCAACGCGGACACCGCGGCCGGAGCGATTGCCGCCTGCCTGAGGGCGTCGCGCCTTCTGATGCTCACCGACGTGGCCGGGGTTCTGGACAAGAGCAAGACCCTGATCCACGACCTCTCGGTGGAGCGCGCCCGGGTGCTCATGTCCGACGGCACCCTGACCGGCGGCATGATCCCCAAGGTGGAGACCTGCGTCAAAGCGGTCGAGCAGGGCGTCGAGGCCGCCGTCATCGTGGACGGGCGGGCGCCCCATGCGGTCCTGCTGGAGATCTTCACCCCCACCGGCGCCGGAACCCTGATCCGCGGTGCCGGGGTGGCCAAACAGGACTGACCGTCCGGGGAGCGGAACATGGCCGAGATCAAGGTCTGGATTTTCGATGTCGATGACACGCTTTATCCGGCCTCCAGCGGCCTGTTCCGCCAGGTCCGGGAGAGGATCCGCGAGACCATCGCCCACGCGCTCGGGGTTCCCCCCGGGCAGGCCGATGAGATCCAGCGGGCCTACGCCCGGGAGTACGGAACGTCCCTCAAGGGAATGATGGAGCGTCACGGTATGGACCCCGTGGCCTTCCTCGACGAGGCCCACCGGGTGGACTACACCACCCTGTCCCCGGATCCGGGCCTGGAGCGGGCTCTCGCGCGCCTGCCGGGGCGCAAGCTGCTGTTCACCAACGGCACCGCCTCCCACGCCCGGAATGTGCTCGACCGGCTGGGGGTCGATCCCGGGCACTTCGAGACCATCATCGATATCGTGGACAACGGCTTTGTCCCCAAACCGGCCGGGCAGGTCTATGACCGCCTTCTGGCCCGGTTCGGCATTGATCCCGCCGGGGCCCTTCTTGCGGAGGACTCGCCCCGGAACCTGCGCCCCGCCCTGGAGCGGGGCCTGTACGGCCTTCTGGTGGAGGACGGAGCCCGGGAGGACTTCCCGGGCGGGGGCGTGGATGCGCCCGATCTCGAACCCTTCGCCGCGCGTCTGGAGCGCACATCCTGCCTGCGCACCTGGCTCGACGCCCGCTTTCCTGCCTGAGCCCCTGCGGCCCCGTTGGGCCGTTTGCAGCGGATCCCTGATCCCGCCTGTGGCGAAGAGACCTCCGCCTGCGGCGGAGAGCCCCGCCCGCCGTGGAGCCGGGGCCCGTTGTGCAACGCTGTGGCAGGTGCTTGTCCGGTCAGGCGTCCCGAGACAGGCGTCTGCCCGCTCAGCCGCTGCCGCCCCGGGGTGGGGCGACGGGGACGGGCCCCGTCAGGTGATGACGGTCGGCGTGTCGGTGCCGAAGCGCTCCCTCAGGCGAAGCAGCGTGCGGGCGCTGTAGATCATCTCGCCCAGAACGGTCTGCGCGTTGTTGAACAGGTTCGAGGGGCCCCGCTCGTGGCGCTCCATGTAGAGGCGCAGCGTCGCGCCGCTGGTGCCCGTCCCCGAGAGGCGCACCACCAGCCGGGCGTCGTTGTCGGTGATGATCCGGATGCCCTGGCCGTGGGAGACAGAGCCGTCCACCGGGTCCGTATAGGAAAAGTCGTCGTGCAGCACCACGGGGCGCCCGGCGAACTCGGTTCCCACCAGGGAGGTTCCGCGCAACTCGTCCATCAGCTCCTGGGCCCGGGCGGAATCCAGCTCCTCGTAGTCGTGACGGGTGTAGTAGGTCCGGCCGTAGCGCATCCAGTGCTCCTGGACGATCTGGGAGACGCTCTCGCGCCGGGCGGCCAGGATGTTGAGCCAGGCCAGCACGGCCCAGAGACCGTCCTTTTCCCGCACGTGGTCGGATCCGGTGCCGAAGCTCTCCTCCCCGCAGAAGGTGGCGAGGTCCGCATCCAGAAGGGTTCCGAAGAACTTCCAGCCGGTGGGGGTCTCGAAGCTGTTCAGCCCCATGGCCTCGGCCACCCGGTCTGCGGCCATGGAGGTGGGCATGGAGCGCGCCACGCCCCGGACCCGTCCGCGGTAGCCCGGAAGGTGGGCGGAGTTCGCAAGGATGATGGCAAGGCTGTCCGAGGGCGTCACGAACATGTCCCGCCCCAGGATCATGTTGCGGTCGCCGTCCCCGTCGCTGGCGGCCCCGAAGTCCGGAGCGTCCGGCGAGAACATCAGGTCCGCCAGGTCCTTTGCGTAGGTCAGGTTCGGGTCCGGGTGGCCGCCGCCGAAGTCCTCCAGCGGAATGGCGTTGATGACCGAGCCCTCGGGGGCGCCCAGACGGTCCTCCAGGATCGTCCGCGCATAGGGCCCGGTGATGGCGTGCATGGCGTCGAAGCAGATCGTGAAGCCGCCGGCCAGAAGCCTGCGGATGGCGTCCATGTCGAAGAGGGTGTCCATCAGGTCCGCGTAGTCCGTGACCGGATTGATGACCTCGACCGTCATGGGGCCCAGATGGGCCTCGCCCTCCTGGGAGAGGTCGATTTCCGGTCCCTCGTCCAGAATGCGGTACGAGCGCAGCGTGCGGGAGTGCGCGTACATGGCCTCGGTCACGCTTTCCGGAGCCGGGCCGCCGTTTGAAATGTTGTACTTGATGCCGAAGTCACCGTTTCGGCCGGCCGGGTTGTGGCTGGCGGACAGGATGATCCCGCCAAACGCGCCGCGGGCCCGGATCACGCACGAGGCGGCCGGGGTGGACAGCAGGCCGTCGCGGCCCACGACCACGCGGGCGAACCCGTTGGCGGCCGCCATGCGCAAGATGGTCTGGATGGCGGTGCGGTTGTGGAACCGCCCGTCACCGCCCAGGACCAGGGTTTTCCCCCCGGTGTCGCCGATGGAGGCGAAAATCGACTGGACAAAGTTCTCCAGGTAGTGGGGCTGCTGAAAAACCGTGACCTTCTTGCGAAGTCCGGAGGTTCCGGGCTTCTGGTCCCCGAAGGGGGTGGTGTCGATTTCGAGAATCCGTCGCGACATGTTCTGTCATGCCTCCTGGCAAAATACCGTGTCTCAGTGGATGGCCGGACGGCCGATGGAATAATAGCGGAAGCCGTGTTCTTCCATGTCCTGAAGGGTGTAGACGTTGCGCAGGTCCACGATCAGGGGCGCCTTGAGGCGCTCGCGGGTCCGCTCCAGGTTCAGCTGCCGGAACTCGTTCCACTCGGTCAGGATGACCAGAACGTCTGCGCCGTCCATGGCGTCGTAGGCGTCGGTGGCGAAATACACGTCGGTGAAGAGGCGGGCGGCCTCCTTCATGCCCTCCGGGTCATAGGCCCGGATGCAAGCGCCGCGGGCCTGAAGCGCCGGGATGATGTCCAGGCTGGGGCTGTCGCGCATGTCGTCGGTCTCGGGCTTGAAGGTCAGGCCCAGGATGGCGATGGTCCGGTCCTGGGCCGTTCCGCCCAGCGCCTCTTCAATGCGGTCCGCCATGGCCAGCTTGCGGGTGCGGTTCAGCTCGGCCACCGTCTCCACGATGCGGATGGGGGCGTCGTACTCCCGGGCGGTGCGGATGAGGGCCGCCGTGTCCTTGGGGAAGCACGAGCCGCCGTAGCCCGGCCCCGGGTGCAGGAACTTCGAGCCGATCCGCCGGTCCAGTCCGATGCCGCGGGCGATGTCATTGACGTTGGCGCCCACCTTCTCGCACAGGTCCGCGATCTCGTTGATGAAGGTGATCTTGGTGGCCAGGAAGGCGTTGGCCGCGTACTTGATCAGCTCGGAGCTCTCCCGGGAGGTGAAGAGGATCGGCTTCTCGATCAGGTAGAGGGGGCTGTAGAGCCGGCGCATGATGTCGCGGGCGCGTTCGGAGTCGGTTCCGATCACCACCCGGTCCGGGCGCATGAAGTCGTTGATGGCCGAGCCTTCCCGCAGGAACTCCGGGTTGGAGACCACGTCGAAGTCCGCGTCGGGCCGGGCCTCGCGGATGATGCGCTCCACCTCGCGCCCGGTGCCCACCGGCACCGTGGACTTGTTGACCACCACCGTGTAGCCCGACAGGGCCGCCGCGATCTCGCGGGCGGCCGCGTGCACGTAGGACAGGTCCGCGTGCCCGTCACCCCGGCGCGAGGGGGTGCCGACGGCGATGAACACCACGTCCGCGTTGCGGACCGCCTCTGTCAGGTCGGTGGTGAAGGTCAGCCGCCCCGCCGCTGCGTTGGTCTGGACCAGGGTATCAAGCCCGGGTTCGTAGATGGGGATCTCACAGCGGTCCCTCAGGGCAGAAATCTTGGCCTCGTCCTTGTCCACACAGACAACCTCGACGCCGAATTCGGAAAAGCAGGCTCCGGAAACCAGGCCGACGTATCCCGTTCCAATCATCGCGACGCGCATGTCAAAATCACCTTGTTCTCAGGTAAAACCGGGGCATGCCCAACAGGGTCCGGCCCCCGGCGCGTGTCGGGCGGGGATCCGGAAGTCTGGGGGGCGGGGCAGGGCGCCTACTCCCGCAGGCCGGACAGGATGTCCTCCAGCATGCGCTCGACGCGGGCGCGCATTTCGGGGCGCCTGAGGGCGTAGGACACGTTGGCCTCCAGGAAGCCGACCTTGTCCCCGCAGTCGTAGCGTCGGCCCTCGTAGCGCAGGCCGTGCATGGGGGTGGTCCCGATCATGTGGTTCATGGCGTCGGTGAGCTGGATCTCGCCGCCGCTGCCCCTCTGGACCCGCTCGAGGGCATCGAAGATGCCGGGCTCCAGGACATAGCGGCCGATGATGGCCATGGTCGAGGGGGCGTCGCTGGAGGCCGGCTTCTCCACCAGGCCCTTGGCCCGTGCCAGGCGGCCATCGTCCTCCACCACATCCAGGATTCCGTATTTCGAGGTGTCCTCGAGGGCGACGTTCTCCACGGCCACCACGTTGCCGCCGGTCTCCCGGTGAACGTCCATCAACTGCCCGATGCAGGGGCTGGAGGCCTGGACCAGGTCGTCCGGAAGCAGGACGGCAAAGGGCTCGTCGCCGATGAAGGCGCGGGCGCACCACACCGCGTGCCCCAGCCCCAGGGGCTGCTGCTGGCGGGTGGAGTAGATCGTGCCCGGCTGGGGCTTGGCCCGCAGAAGGCTGTTGAGGATGGTGACGTTGCCCCGCTCCTTCAAAAGCGCCTCGAGCTCAGGCATGTGGTCGAAGTGGTCAAGAAGGGGCTGCTTTCCGCGGCCCGTGATGAAGATGAAGTGGTCAATTCCAGCGTCCGAGGCCTCCTCGACCGCGTACTGGATCAGGGGCTTGTCCACGACCGGAAGCATTTCCTTGGGCATGGTCTTCGTCGCAGGAAGGAAACGGGTGCCCATTCCCGCAACCGGGAAGACAGCCTTTCTAACGCGTCTCGACATCATTATTCCTTAATTCCAACAGCGGAAAGCAGGCCACGGATCTCGTTTCGGGCTGCCACGTGGGACATTTTCATGTCGACGCCCGTTCCCTGGGCGCGCAGGTCAAGAAGGGTCAGGCCGTTCAGGAACAGCTCGCGGTAGATGACCCGCTCCGCGAGGCCCGAGATGACCCGAAAGCCGATCCGCCGGGACAGCTCGTTGAGCGCGTCCTCCATCTCCCGCTTGTTGCGGGCGTCCAGCGTGGACAGGCGGTTGCGCAGCACGATCCACTCGATCTGGCCCCGGTCGCGCTGGGCGCGGGCCTGCTTGGCCTCCCAGATGGCGGCCGCATAGGGGCTGGGTCCGAGGATTTTCAGCGTCTCGCCGTCAACCCGGGCGAGCACGTCCAGGTCGATGAAGCTGTCGTTCAGCGGTGTGACGAGGGTGTCGGCAAACGAGTGCGCGTAACGCGACACGGGAATGTCGGTGCCGGGGGTGTCGATGACGATGGTGTCAACCTGCTCGTAGTACCCCTGCATGACCTCCTCGAGGCGGCGCTTGTCCGCCTCCACGTTCTCGCTGGGGGCGAGGGGGACGTGGGCGGGGCCCGGCATCTCGATGTTGCGCTTGTCGGCAAAGGCCTTCCGGTTTTCCAGGTAGCGCGTCAGGGTTGCCTGCCCGGCGTCCAGGTCCACGGATCCCACCACGTGGCCGGCCCGGGCCAGCCCGACGATCAGATGCATCGCGATGGTGGATTTTCCCGATCCGCCTTTCTGGTTGCCGACGACGATCACGCGGGCGCGTTTTCTGGTCTGCGTTTGGTTCTCCATGCCGCCTTTTTCCCTGGTCGTGACGATGAAGGCTGTCGCTATATCTTGTGTCAGATACGGGATCCGACAACGAGACTGCCCTGTCCCGGAGTTCGGAGCAAGGCTAAAATGCAAAGCGGGAGGCGCCGAGGCCCTCCAGCGAAATTTCCGGTGTTTTCGAGCCGGCGAGGTCGGCGGTCACCCGGGCGCAGCCGCAGGCCTGGGTCCATCCCAGTGTCCCGTGCCCCGTGTTCAGAAGCAGGTTTTCCACTCCGGGGGCAAACCCCAGGATCGGCGCGTTGTCCGGTGTTGTGGGGCGCAGTCCGACCCAGGGGGTGGCGCTGGCCGGATCCCCCGCTCCGGGGAACAGGGCCCCCAGTTCCCGGCGGATCAGCTCCACCCGGGCCGGGACCATGGTCTTGTTGACGCCCGAGAACTCGGCCGTGCCCGCCGCGCGAAGGTCCGAGCCCAGGCGGGAGTAGACCATGCGGCGCTCCTCGTCCGTGATGGAGACCCGGGGCGCGTGGACCGAGTCCCCGCCCACCGGCAGGGTGACCGAGTAGCCCTTGACCGGGTAGACCGGCAGCCGGAGCCCCACAGTGCGGGCCACACGGGGCGAGCCCACCCCCAGCGCCAGCACATAGATGTCGGCCTCGAACGCCCCCTGGTCCGTGTGGACCCGGGCGATGCGCCCCCGGGTTTTCTCGAGCCTCTGGATCCGGGTGCCGAAGTGGAAGCGCACGCCCCGGTCCCGGGCCAGCCGGGCCAGACCGGCTGTGAACCGGTACGCATCACCGCTCTCGTCTCCGGGCGCGTGGATCGCTCCCGCAAGGGCCCCCTCCACCCGGGCGAGGGCGGGCTCCAGGGCGGTGCAGGCCTCGGGCGTCAGGACGGTCTGCTCCAGCCCCCAGGGGCGGGCGGCGTCCAGGGCGCGCAGGCCGTCTTCAAAGGCGCGCTCCGAGCGGTAGATTTTCAGGATCCCGGCGGTGCTCTCCCGGTACTCGAGGCCCGTTTCCCGGCGCAGCTCGCCCAGGAGCCTGCGGGAGTAGAGGGCGGGGCGAATCGCCCGCTCCATGTTCTCGAGGAACTTGCGCCGGGTGCAGTTGGTCAGGAACAGGAGGCCCCAGTGCCACAGCGCCGGATCCACGCGCATCAGGTGCATGACCAAAGGCGCGTCATCCCGGCCGAACCAGTCGAGCACCTGGCGCGCCACAGCGGGCGAGGCCCAGGGCTGGGTGTGGCAGGCGGAGATCTGTCCGCCGTTTGCAAAGCTGGTTTCCAGACCCGGCCCTTCGTTCGCCTCCAGCACGCTGACCTCGAACCCCGCGCGGGCAAGGTACCACGCCTGGGCAACGCCGACGACGCCGGCTCCCATTACAACGGCACGCAAAGAAGAGTCCTTTTTGCTTCGGGTTGGTGCTACGCTTTAGAACATAAATGCACGACAAACGAAAGACCTGTCTTTAAACGAGGAACCGGTTTTATGAAGCGTCCTGCGTTTGCCCCTTTCGACACCTCGCGCCCGCTTCTGACCTCCCGGGAGATGGCCCTGGCCGAGGATCTGGCCAGCCGGACCTGCGGCCTGTCCCCGGCTTCCATGATGGACCGGGCCGGGTTCGGGGCCGCGGTCCTGATCGCCCAACGGTTTTCGAGAAGGCCGGTTGCGGTTCTCCAGGGGCCGGGCAACAACGGGGGCGACGGCCTTGTGGTGGCCCGGGAGCTGGCCCGCCGGGGCTGGCCCGTGCGGGTTCTGTCCCTGGGCGAGGTCCGCTCCCCGGCCGCGCGCGAGATGGCCCGGCGCTGGACAGGCCCGACCCTTCCCCTCACGCCCGAGGCCCTGGACCCGGATGACCTGGTGGTGGATGCCCTGTTCGGGGCGGGGCTGTCGCGGGATCTGTCGGGTGTGGCTTTGGATGTGGTTCGGGCCCTTGACCGCTCGGGCGCGGACTGTGTGGCCCTCGACATGCCCTCCGGGGTGGAGGGCGATACGGGCGCCGTCCGGGGCCACGCGCCCCGCTGCCGTCTCACCGTGACCTTCGCCCAGCCAAGGCCGGGGCATGTCCTCTACCCCGGGCGGGGCCTGTGCGGCGAGGTGTGCGTCGTTGATATCGGCATCCCCGATGCGCTGGTGTCCCAGGTCCGTCCGAACACGTTCTACAATGCGCCCGGTCTTTGGGCCGTGCCGGTGCAGGGCCCGGATCGCCACAAGTACACCCGGGGGCACGCCACCATCATTGCGGGGCCCATGACCGGCGCGGCGCGCCTTGCGGCCCGGGCGGCCCGCCGTGTGGGTGCGGGCCTTGTGACCCTTGCGGGCGAGGAGGCGATTCGTGCTCCCCTGGCGGGAGACGAGCCCGGCGCCCTGATCCGGACCCTGGAGGGGGCCCGTCCCTTCGCGGAGCTTCTCGAGGATCCCCGGCGCACCGGGTTCCTGCACGGTCCCGGGCGGGGCCGGTCGGACCGGACCGCCGCCGAGGCCCTTTTTCTGGCCCGCAGCGGCCTGTCCCTGGTTTTGGATGCGGATGCGCTCTCGTCCCTGGAGGGGCGCTCCAGCGAGCTGGCCCGGGCCCTGCGGGGCGGGTGTGTGATCACGCCCCACGAGGGCGAGTTCCGCCGCCTGTTTGCCGGTCCCGAGGGGCTGGCGGTCCTGAGCGCCCGCGGGCGGCTCGAGCAGGCCCGGCGGGCGGCGAACGCGCTCGGGGCCGTGGTGGTCCTGAAGGGGCCCGACACGGTTATCGCCGCGCCGGACGGCCGGGCGGCCCTGTCGGGGAATGCGCCCCCCTCCCTGGCCACGGCGGGAAGCGGGGATGTCCTTTCGGGGCTGGTCGTGGGCCTTCTGGCCCGGGGCCTTGCGCCCTTCTGCGCCGCCTGCGCGGGGGTGTGGCTCCACGGGGAGGCCGCGTGTGCCGCCCCGTCCGGCGTTGCCCTGATCGCCGAGGATCTGCCGGACGCCCTGCCTTCCGTCTTGAACCGGGGCGGGTTTTGACCTACCTTTTTGCGCTTTTGTGGCACAGGCCGTCGGGATGCTGAAGGTTCCGGCGGCTTGTTCTTTTTTCTGATTCGGGCAGCGCGCCGGCTGGGTTCGGGAGCGCCGGAGCCTGTCTCGTCCACCTGCGGTGAAAAAATGTCCTCCCCACAGACCACCAGCTGGAAAGCCTGGCTTCCGGTTGTCAGCCTGAGCTGCGCCACCTTCATTTTCGTGACGACCGAGTTCCTTCCGGTCGGCCTGCTCACCAACATCGCCCGGGACTTCCACAAGACGGAAAGTGAGGTCGGCCTTCTGCTGACCGGCTACGCCTGGCTTGTGGCCCTTGCGTCCCTGCCCCTGACACTCCTTGCCGCCCGGATCGAGCGCCGGAAGCTGCTGCTGTCGCTTCTGGTGCTGTTCATCGGGGCCCACGGCCTGGCCGCCGTCGCCAGCGAGTACTGGATGCTGGTGGCCTCCCGGGTGGGCATTGCCCTTGCGCACTCGGTGTTCTGGGCCATCACCACGCCCCTTGCGGCCCGCCTCGCCCCCGAGGGCAAGAAGGCCTACGGGCTTGCAGTGATCGTGGTGGGAACCTCGCTGGCCAGCATTCTGGGCATTCCCATCGGGACCGTTCTGGGGAAAACCTTCCACTGGCAGACGGCGTTCCTGGTCGTGGGGCTTGCGGCCGCGTGCGTGCTGGTCATCCTTGCGGTGCTGCTGCCGCGCCTGCCGGCCACCAACGCGGGTTCCCTCAGGAGCCTGCCCCACCTTCTGATGCGCCCCCAACTGATGCTGTGCTACCTGCTGACGGCCCTTGCCATCACCGGGGACTTCCAGACCTTCACCTACATCGAGCCCTTCAGCCAGGAAATCGGCGGCTACGGGGACAAGACCGTGGTCCTGATCCTGTTCGCCTTCGGGCTGGCGGGGATCTTCGGGGGCTATGCCAACGCGCGCCTGACGCCCCTGTGGCCCCGGACCATGATGATTGTGCCCCTGGCCCTGGTGGGGGTGTGTCTGGCCCTTATCAAGCCCTTCGCCACGAGCCTGAGCGGCATTCTGGCCCTGTCCGTGATCTGGGGTGTGTGCGTCACCATCGTGATGCTGGCGCTCCAGTTGCGGATCATGGCGCTCGCCAGCGACGCGACCGACGTGGCCATGGCCATGTTCTCGGCCATCTTCAACGTGGGAATCGGGTCCGGAGCCCTTCTGGGCGGGGTGGTGATCAACACCCTCGGGCTTGCGAATGTGGGCTACTGCGGGGCGGTCTTCCTGGCTGGTTCCGTGCTTGTGGCGGTGGTGATGATGCGCACGGCCACCGGGCCCGGGGCCGGGACACTGCCCGGGACAGGGACGGGAACAGGGGCAGGCGCCGGGGCCGGATCGCGGCCCGGCTGAGCCGGCCGGGCCGTTTGGGGCGCAGTGTCCGGCCGCGCCCGGTCTCCGGGGGGGGCGGGCCCGTGTTCCTGGCGTCCCCTTGTCGCCCGCTCCCCGGAGCGGATGCGTGCCACGCGCAGGCCCTGCGCGAGACCTTCGGAGCGTGGTTTTCCAGCCCGGCTTTGTGCTGGCGCCCCGTCCCCTCGACCCGGGGCCGGACCGTCCCCCAATTGGCCCGCCCCGGGTATCCGGTGTGCGTCGGTAGCGGTCCGCGCGCCCGGACTCCGGGGCCCCTCCGGCGGGGGTGCATCCCCTGCGGGAACGCCCTCCTGAGACTTGAAAAAAAAATAAAAATCCCCGTAACACTTGACCCGGACGCCAAAAAAGAGTTCGCTATAGGAGGGTCTAGGCCCCTTGTACCGACCTCCTAAGAGGAGAGTGTTTATGCAGACACCTGCCCAGATCGTCTTTCTCGGACTCGATCGTTCCGACGCCATTGAAGAGCGTATTCAGACCAAACTCACCAAACTGGAGCAGTTCACCAAAAACATCACTGCTGCCCGTGTCGTGGTGGAGTATCACCACAAGAACCCCTCGCAGCAGAACCGGCGTGGCAAGCCCTTCCTGATCACCGTCACCATTTCCCTTCCGGGCGAGGATCTCGTCTCGCGCTCGGCTCTCGGCGACGATCCCGGCCAGCTGAAGGAGCACGAGGACATCTCCGTCGCCTTGCGCGATGCCTTCACGGCCATGGAGCGTCAGCTCAAGGATCTTGTGGAAAAGCGCAGGGAAGAGTATCGAAGCGCTACACGCTGATCCGGGCAAACGGGCGCGCGACAGCGAGCAGTTCAGGGGCTTCCCGGCATGGTGTCGCGCGTCTGCGCCGTTCTTGGTCCGACCAACACAGGTAAAACCTATCTTGCCATGGAGCGGATGCTGGCTCATGCCTCGGGTATGATCGGCTTTCCGCTCCGTTTGCTTGCCCGGGAGAACTATGACCGGGCCGTGCGCCTTGTGGGCGCCGGGGCCGTTGCCCTGATCACCGGCGAGGAGAAGATCCTCCCCCCCAGAGCCCGCTACTTCGTGTGCACCGTCGAGAGCATGCCCGTGAACCGGAGCGTGGAGTTCCTCGCCATCGACGAGATCCAGCTGTGCGGCGATCCCGAGCGGGGCCACATCTTCACCGACCGGCTGCTCAACGCCCGGGGCACCGGGGAAACCATGTTCCTGGGCGCCGAGAGCATGGCGGGCCTGATCCGCCGCCTGGTTCCGGGCTGCACCTTTGACACCCGGACCCGGTTCTCCCGCCTGTCCTATACCGGGGCCAACCGCGTGACACGCCTTCCGCGCCGCTCGGCGGTGGTGGCGTTCTCCGCCGACGAGGTCTATGCGCTTGCCGAGATGTTCCGCCGCCAGAGCGGGGGCGCCGCCGTCGTCATGGGGGCCCTGTCCCCCCGGACCCGCAACGCCCAGGTGGAGCTCTACCAGTCGGGCCAGGTGGACTACCTGGTGGCCACGGACGCCATCGGCATGGGCCTGAACATGGACATCGACCATGTGGCCTTCGGGGCCCTGGAAAAATTCGACGGCACCGATGTCCGGTCCCTGACCGCCCAGGAGGTCGCCCAGATCGCCGGGCGCGCCGGGCGCTACCGCAAGGACGGCACCTTCGGGACCACCGCCGGGGCCCGCCCCATCCCCGAGGATGTGATCGAGCGGGTGGAGAGCCACACCTTTGCTCCCCAGCAGCGGATTTTCTGGCGGAACAGCGTTCTGGATTTTCGTTCTGTCGAGTCGCTTCTGAAGTCCCTGAACCGGCCCCCGCCCGAGCCCGGCCTTGTGCGGGCTCCCACCGCCGGGGATCAGGCGGCCCTTGAACTGCTTTCGGGCGATTCGGAGATTGCGGCGCGCGCGTCGTCGCCGTCCTCGGTCGCCCTTTTGTGGGATGTCTGTCGCATTCCGGACTTCCGGAGACTGCGCAGCCAGTCCCATACCCGCCTGCAGATGCAGGTTTTTACCGGTCTTTCGGCACCCGGTGGGCGTCTCGACGACGATTTTGTCGCCGGGCGTGTGCGCAGGGTTGACCGAACCGATGGTGACATCCACACTCTCGTAGACCGCATTGCCGCCATTCGCGTCTGGACGTATATTGCGCACCAGAGTGGATGGCTGAAGGACTCCGCCCACTGGCAGGGACTGACGCGCTCAATCGAAGACCGGCTCTCGGACGCCCTGCACGAGCGCCTGACCCAGAGGTTTGTGGACCGGTGCATGTCCGTGCTCATGCGCCGCCTGAAGGAATGTACAATGCCTGATGTCGAAATCCTGGCCGCCGACGGACGGGTCCTGGTCGAGAAAGACGAGTTCGGTCGACTCGAGGGACTCGCGTTTCGTTCGCCGGCGCCGACCGGTTCTCCGGAAAAAGACCAGATGCTCCTGACCGCGGCGCGACCTGCGCTGGAGGCCGAGATCCAGCGGCGTCTCGGGCGTCTTCTGGGAGATGACGATGCCGTCTTCTCCCTGGACGCGAACGGCCGCATTCTCTGGCGCGGTGATGAGGTGGGCCACCTGGGCAAGGGGCCCACGCCTCTGGAGCCGGTTCTCGTCGCCGACGACAACCCGTTCCTGGGCGAGCCCGGGCAGCAGAAGCTCCTGGAGCATCTCAATGCCTGGTTCGAGCGCCAGTTTGCCTCGCGCCTCGAGCCGCTTGCGGAGATGCGCAAGGCCGACCTCTCGGGTGTGGCCCGCGGGCTGGTCTACCAGATCCTCGAGAACCTGGGCACCTTGCTGCGGGGCCAGGGCGAGGACCAGGTTGACCAGATGGTCCGTGCGCTGACCGAGGAGGACCGCCGGGCCCTGGGGCGCCTTCGCGTCCGGCTTGGCGTCGGCTGCCTGTTTGTGCCGGGGCTTCTGAAGCCTACGGCCCAGTCCCTTCTGGCGACCCTGTGGCGGATCCACAACGGAAACCCGGGGGGCGCCCTTCCGCCGGACGGGCGCGTGTCCTTCGTCGCCGCCCCGGATGTTCCGGAGAGCTTTTACCTTGCCATGGGCTACCGGCTCATGGGGACCAAGGCCATTCGCGTTGACATGCTCGAGCGCTTTGCCGCCGACGTGCGCCGCCTGATCCGCGAGACCAACGAGGCCCGCAAGGCGGACGCCGCCGCGCCGGCCACGGATGGGGTGTCTGCGGACGCAGCCGCCGGGGAGGGGGCTGCGGTCCCGGCCTCCGCTGAGGCGTCCGAGGCCACCCCGGACTCCGGTGATGGCGCGGGCGCGGTGCCCCAGGAACCCGCCGGCCCGTCCGGGGATGCGGATGCGGTTCCGCTGGCTGCGGAGGGGCCGGACGGCTCGGCCGACGCCGCCCGTGCCGACGCGCCCGAGGCTGCGGCTCCGACCGCGGAAGGTGCCGAAGGTACCGCTGAGGGTACGGAAGGTGCCGCTGAGGGTGCGGACGCGCCCGTGCGGACCCCCGCGGTCCCCCGCCCGGGAGAGGTGGTTTTCTCCAAGGATATCCTTCCCCAGCTGGGCATCGATATCGAGGACGGCGAGATCGTCCTCCAGCTTCTGGGCTACCGGACGCGGATGGAGGACGGCTCCCTGTTTGTTCGGCCCAAGCGCCGTGGCGTCTCGAAAGACCGTCCCGAGCGCGGGAACCGCCGGCGCGGTCCGCAGGCGGACGCCCAGGGCGAGCGCGGTGATGCCCGTCCCCGCAAGGAGGGCGACGCGGGCCGTCCCCGGCGGGACCGGGACGAGGGCCGCAAAGGTCCGGGCGACGGTCGCAAGCGGGGCAAGCCCGGAGCGCACGACGGTGCCAGGGCCGGGCGCAAGCCGTCCAGCTTCTCCAGCGCACCGGCTCCGCGTGAGCGCGAGCCGGATCCGGACAGCCCCTTCGCTGTCCTCGGCGCCCTTCTGAAGCGCTAGGATCACGCATCAGACGTGAGACATCGGGTGGCCCTGACAGCTGTGCAGGGCCACTTTTTTTCGGGCTGTGTGCGGCGGCTGCCCTGTTCCAGGAAGGGGGCGTTGGCCGGGTCCGGTGCCCGGGCTGTTGCGCGGTTCTCTCTTTTGTGGGGCGTTTCCCGGTGTCCGCGCCATACCGGTGACGCGCGGGGGCGTTCCCGCTGCTCCGTTCCGGGCCCACCTGCACCTGCACAGGCGGGCTCTGTTGCGTCCCGGGGTAAGGGCGGGTCTCGTTTCGTCCCGGTCTCCCGGCCTCCTGATCCCGCCCGGCTGTGTGTCCGGACACGCCCCGTCCCCGTGCACCTTCGCCGCGGGAGCGTTCTGCCGCTTTGTGACCCTCCCCGCAGGTCGCCGTCCCCGCAGGTCGCCGTTCCCGGACGGGGCGGGCGGGAGGGGGGGGGCGGGGTGTGGGCTCGGGGACTGCGGGCGCGGTGGCACCTCCGCCAGCGGCTTCGGTATCAGGGGGGGGCGGACCGCACGCCCTCGGTCCGGATCGCCGCCGGAGTCGCGGATGGTCCGTCCCGTGACTCCCGCTTTGGGGGAGGGGGCGCGTTTCGTTTGGATGCGGACCGGGCGCAGCATTGGGCGCGCGGGGCTTTGCCGCCCGACTTCTTTTCAGTGCCCATGACACTTTTTTTATGGCGTTATTGTCATGCCCGAAGCACTCGCTGTAAGCGAGTTACCGCGGGGTGCACAGTCGGACCGATATTCGTTGGTAGGGAGAATCGCGCGGGAACAGGCCTTTGGGTGGCCCCGGTCAAGACAAAGGACGGTATTTCGCAGCCCGTGTTTGTGATTTTGAACGGAAAAACGGTTAACGGGAAGCGGTGCACATTGGAAGTAATTTTAATTCCTGTCCATGCCACTCGGATTTGTGTTCAAGATTTTGTCATCCCGGTTGCTTCGGAATGCTGTCCTCGCGGAGCAAAAAGGGAGTTTTTTTGGTCTTTACGGTTTTCAAAAAAGTGAAGTATACTTATACTCGAAATGCCAGGCTCCTTTTTCAATGAAGGTGAGTTTATGTCCAATCCCATGCCGCAAAAAGATCTGATTCAGTGCACGGCTCAAATTGTCGCCTCCTATGTCGGCAATAATACGGTGGCTGTATCCGAGCTTCCTGATCTCGTCGTGTCTGTCCACAGGTCTCTGGTGGCGCTGTCCAGTCCGCCCGTTGAGGTTGAGGAACGTCCCCAGCCGGCCGTTCCCATCCGCAAGTCGGTGACCCCGGACTACATCATCTGTCTTGAGGACGGCAAAAAGCTCAAGATGCTGAAGCGTCACCTGAAGACGGCCTACAACATGACGCCGGAAGAGTATCGCGAGCGCTGGGGTCTGTCGCCGGATTACCCGATGGTGGCCCCGAACTACGCCGTCCGACGCTCCGAGCTGGCGAAGAAGATCGGTCTCGGGACTCGCACGACCCGCCAGGGCTAGACTCCCGCGGGACCGACGCGTTCCGGGCTGTGATGCGGGGCCCCCGTGGCCCCGCGGAGCCGTTTCCCGCCCCCGAGTGACGGGCGGAGGCCAGGTGGCCGGGGGGCTGAATGACCTCTTTGCCTTTCGGGCCGGAATGCGGGTATGCTTGCGGCCCGGTGCTGCATCATTTTTTAGGAAGAGATCCCCCGCATGATAACGAACATCGAAAAGCGGTGCCTTGATCAGGGCATCAAGATGACTGAACAGCGAAGGGTGATCGCGCGGGTTTTTGCAGAAGCCAAGGATCACCCCGATGTGGAGGAGGTCTACCGTCGCGCCTCGCTCCTTGATGACCGCATCTCCATCGCCACCGTGTACCGCACCGTCCGCCTCTTCGAGGAGGCCGGCGTGCTGGAGCGGCATGACTTCCGGGACGGGCGTGCGCGCTACGAGAAAATATCCGATGAGGGCCAGCACGATCACCTGATTGACGTGAAAACCGGCAAGATCATCGAGTTCCAGAGTGACGAGATCGATCGTATCCGGAAGGAAATCGCCGAGAAGATGGGCTTCCGTCTTATTGGGCATACCCTTGCCCTGTATGGCGTTCCGCTCGCGTCGAAAGAGTCGGAGTAAGTCGGCTCCCTCTCGTTCCGGGAAGTGATGATGGACAATCTGGGCGTTCTTCCAGCGGGTTCGCTTGGGGTGGGGCTTGCGAATACGGACGCCGAACTGCAGGCGGTCCAGTCCCTGCGCTATCAGGTCTTCTACGAGGAGATGGGGGCAACCCCGACCGCGGAGATGGCCCTGCGCGGGCAGGATTTCGATGTTTTCGATCCGGTTGCCGATCATCTCCTTGTGCTGGACTATGATCTCGATCCACCCCACGGGCGGGTCGTCGGGTGCTACCGCATGCTCCGGCGCGAGCCGATGGAGCGAATCGGCCGCTTCTACAGCGCGTCCGAGTACGACATCACGCCGGTCCTGGATTTTTCCGGAAATATCATGGAGTTGGGGCGGTCCTGTGTCGCCCCGACCCACCGGAACCGGGCGACCATGCAGATGCTCTGGCGCGGACTGGCGGCCTATGTGCGCCGCCACGACGTGTCGCTTCTGTTCGGGTGCGCCAGCCTGTACGGCACGGACCCGTCGGTTCTGGCGCCCCAGCTGTCCTACCTGTACCACCGTCACCTGGCGCCGGGCGCGCTTCGGGTGCGCGCCCTTCCCGAGCTGTACCAGCCCATGGATCTCCTTCCCCCCGAGGCCATTGACACCCGCGGCGTGGTGGTCTCCCTGCCGCCGCTCATCAAGGGCTACCTGAACGTGGGCGGGTTCTTCGGGGACGGGGCCGTCATCGACCGGCAGTTCAACACAACAGATGTCTTCGTTATTGTTGCGCTGGACCGTCTCGAGGAAAAATACCGCAGGCATTTCTTCTGATATTGCCCACGTTTGTGTCCGCACAGCTTCAGGAGAGTGTGCCTGTGTCCCATGCCTTCCCCGCCCTTCTTCGCCTTGTCTGCCTTACGGTGTGGAGCCTCCTCATTGTGGGGCCCTATGCCCTGTCCCGGACCGTGGGCTGGGGCTACCGCCGCCTGGGGGTGTTCCACTGGTGGGTCTGCTCCCGGATTCTGGGGCTGGACATCCGCAGATACGGAGCGGTGTCGGCCAACCAGCCCCTTCTGGTGGTGTCCAACCACGTGTCCTATCTGGATATCTTCATTCTCGGGCTGTGCATTCCGGGCGGCGTGTTCGTGGCCAAGGCGGAGGTCGCCGGGTGGCCGGGGCTCGGGCTGCTCGCGAAGTCGGCCCGGACGATCTTCATCGACCGGCGTCGCTCGGCCACGGGGCAGGCGGCCCGGGATATCCGCAGGCGCTTTGTCCAGGGGGATCCGCTTGTGCTGTTCCCCGAGGGGACAAGCGATGACGGGAACCGGGTGTATCCCTTTAAGAGTGCCCTTTTTTCCGTTGCGGACACCCCGGTGGTCCTTCCCGGAAACGACACGGCCTCCGAGCCCTGGGTCCAGCCGGTGACCCTGGCCTACACCCGGGTGGACGGACTTCCCATGGGGCGGTGCCTTCGCCCGCTTTTTGCCTGGTACGGGGATATGGACCTGGCGCCCCACGCCTGGACGGTCCTGGGCTTCGGGCGTCTCGGGGTGGATGTGATCTTTCACCCGCCGGTCCGCCCGGCGGACTTCGCCTCCCGCAAGGCGCTGTCGGGGTACTGTCAGGCGCAGATTTCGGGCGGGCTGTCCCGGGCCCTGTCCGGGCGGCTGGAGGACGAGGCTCCGGCTGCGGCTTCGGGGCGGTAACGGTCGCCGCCGGAGGGCTTGCCCCGGCCAGAAAGAGGGGTGTGCGGGCGACAAGACGGGGACGGGCATCAGGAGGGTGCCCCGGAGTTATCGGGCTGCGGTTTGGCGTTGCCAGAGGGCGGCCCCGGAACTGTCTCAGAGGAGACTGCCCCGGCAGGGGAACCTTCTGCCTGTGCCCCGGTGCTGGCGGTGCGGACCGGGTCGGACCTGCCCGCTGTCGGGCGTGCGGGCACTCGCTCCGCCGGGTCCGCTCCGGTGCAGTCCCGTCCTGTGTTCCCGCCGGTGCAGCCCGTTTTTCCTGCCCGCCCGTGGGGTGTTCCCCGTGATCGCGATCCTGCCGGTGCTGCCCTGTTATGGGGTCCAGTCGGGCGCAATCCTGTGGTGTATCCCGCCCTTCTGTGTCGTCCCCTCGGGGGGGCCGTCCGGTGGTTTTCGCCCGCCTCGCCCACCTGCGGGGTGCGGGGCGCGGTCCGGCGCCGGGTGGCTTGTCGGGGAGGGGGCCCGCCTGCGGGCGCCCCGGGGGATCAGCCCCCGCCGGTTTCCCGGGCCTTCCGGAACAGCTCCTCGGCGGCGGACAGGTGCCCCGACCGCTTGCGGACCACCTCCCTCACACGGGATATTTCCTCCTCCAGATCTGCGAGGTAGGCCTCCATCTCACTTACGCTCATGTCATCCAGAACCCTGGGAAGGAATCCGGAAACGGGGACCGTTCTTTCCTCATCGTCCATAGCGGCCTTTTCTCCCTGTCGCGTATCTCCTAAACTCCGGCACTCTCGCTTATATCCGTTTTTACTCTCAGGAGTCCACCATATGCCACAATCCTCGAATAGCCCTCTGCCCCTTCCTGAAACCATGGCGTGCATCGAGATCGATGGCAAGGGCGGGCCGGAGGTTCTGAAGCCCGCCCGGCGCCCCGTTCCGGTCCCTGGCGAGGGCGAGGTGCTCATCCGGATCCGGGCTGCGGGCGTGAACGGCCCCGACCTTGTCCAGCGGCAGGGCTACTATCCGCCGCCTCCGGGAGCCTCGGACCTGCCGGGGCTCGAGGTCTCGGGAGTCATTGCCGCTCTCGGGCCCGGAGCCGGGGAGGGGCTGCGGGTCGGGATGCCGGTCTGCGCCCTTTTGACCGGGGGCGGGTACGCCGAGTACGCCACCGCGGACGGGGCGGTCTGCCTGCCGGTTCCGGGGGATCTGAGCTTTGCCGAGGCGGCCGCCCTTCCCGAGACCACCTTCACGGTCTGGCGCAACGTGTTCCAGATCGGGGACTTGCGCGAGGGCGACCGGTTCCTGGTCCACGGGGGCGCGAGCGGGATCGGCACCACGGCCATCCAGCTTGCGAAGGCCTTCGGTGCGACGGTCTACACCACGGCGGGCAGCCCCGAGAAGTGCGCCCTGTGCGAGCGCCTAGGGGCGGAGCGGGCCATCAACTACCGCGAGGAGGTCTACGAGGATGTGATCCGCGAGCTGGTCGGCAAGGCCGGGGTGGACGTGATCCTGGACATGGTCGGCGGTGACTACGTGGCCCGGGACATCTCCATCATGGCCGAGGGGGGTACCCGGGTGTCCATCGCCTTCAAGAAGGGCTCGAAGGTGAGTTTCGACATGATGCGCGTCATGCTCAAGCGGCTGACCCTGACGGGCTCCACGCTGCGGACCCAGCCCGTGGGCGTGAAGGCGGCCATTGCCTCGAAGCTGCGTCGCCACGTCTGGCCCCTGGTGGAGAGCGGGCGCTTCCGTCCCCACATCTACCGCGAGCTTCCCCTGGCCGAGGCGGCCGAGGCGCACCGGCTTATGGAGGCTTCCGAGCACTCGGGCAAGGTCGTCCTCGTGCTCTGACGGGCGGCTCTTCGGGGCCGTACCCCGCGGCTTGGCACGCCGGCGTGTTTCTTCCCCGCGCGCCGAGTTTCCGGTTGAACGGGCGTTTCCCGTGCGGTACAGATTTACCGGGGCGCTACCTTTGCGCACGTCGCAGTCTTCGGTTGCGCTGTGGGCCGACTGGCGCCCCATCGGCAGGGAGATGCTCCGGTTCCCCGTCCGGAGAAAAACCTGACGCCTCTGTTTCCGGAGGCAGCCAGGGGGTGGACCCCGGTCCGGCCTCTGTCTCCTCCGGAAACACCCTGTCCTCCCGAGAGGATCCGGATCCGGTGTCCTGCCGGTGTCCTGCCGGCGCCCGGCTGTTTCCCCAATCGGTCGGCAACCTGGGGAAAACATGACTTCCAATACGCTCTTATATCGTGTAATCCTGCACGGGCCGGTGACGCTTCGGTGACGTCCGGGCCCGTCATTTGAGCGGGAGTCGGAGGCTCCCCGGCCTCCCGTTCTGCCGGAGGCCCTCCAAGGAATGCAGTGTCCTGATTGACCCCAATGCGTGGGGGACATTGCCGGGCCTCTTTCGGCCCCTTGCCCGTTTCCGGCCGGGCAATTCCTTGCAATCGGGTTGATTTTCGATCACCTTTCGTCCCCAAAAGTCCGACATCTTCAGTCGGCGCAGAAACCGGGTGCCCTGTTTTTCGGGGCATCCGATCCAGGGATTTCAATAAGGGGAGAGGATGCGCATGTCCGCATTGCAGTCTCGCAAGATCAGAAAACTGCTCGTTGCCAACCGGGGCGAGATCGCCATTCGTATCTTTCGCGCAGCCAACGAGCTGGGCATCCGTACGGTGGCCCTTTACACAGAAGAGGACAAGCTCTCCCTTCACCGCTTCAAGGCTGACGAAAGTTATCTTGTGGGCAAGGGCATGGGGCCCGTCCGGGCCTACCTCTCCATCGAGGAGGTGATCCGGGTCGCCCGCGCCTGCGGTGCGGACGCCATTCACCCGGGCTACGGCTTCCTGTCCGAGAACCCGGACTTCGCCGAGGCCTGCGCCCGCGAGGGCATCTTGTTCGTCGGCCCGCCCCCGGACGTGATGCGGGTTCTGGGCAACAAGGTGTCCGCCCGGGACATGGCGGTGCGCGCCGGCGTTGCGGTGATGCCCGCGACCGGGCCCCTTTCCACGGACATGGCCGAGGTGCGCAAGCAGGCGAAGGCCATCGGCTATCCCCTGATGCTGAAGGCGTCCTGGGGCGGCGGCGGCCGTGGCATGCGGGTCATCCACAGCGAGAAGGATCTGGAGACCCAGGTGGACGCGGGCCGGCGCGAGGCGGAATCCGCCTTCGGAAACGGCGAGGTCTATCTCGAGAAGCTGGTCCAGCGGGCCCGTCACGTGGAGGTCCAGATCCTGGGCGACATCTACGGGACCATTGTGCACCTGTGGGAGCGGGACTGCTCGGTCCAGCGGCGCAACCAGAAGGTCGTGGAGCGGGCCCCCGCCCCGTACCTGAACGAGGAGCAGCGCCTGGCCCTGTGCGAGAGCGCCCTCAGCCTCGCGCGCGAGGCCAACTACGTCTGTGCCGGAACCGTCGAGTACCTGATGGACGTGGACACGGGCGCCTTCTACTTCATCGAGGTCAACCCGCGCATCCAGGTGGAGCACACCATCACCGAGGAGATCACGGGCATTGATATCGTCAAGGCCCAGATCCGGATCATCGAGGGCGGCCACATCGGCAACCCGGAGGAGACCGGTGTCCCGGCCCAGCCCCAGATCCACCACAACGGCCACGCCATCCAGTGCCGGATCACCACCGAGGATCCGGAGGAGAACTTCATCCCCGACTACGGCCGCATCAGCGCCTACCGGGGCGCTACCGGCTTCGGCATCCGTCTGGACGGGGGCACGGCCTACACGGATGCGGTCATCACCCGCTACTATGACAGCCTTCTCGAGAAGGTGACCGCCTGGGCGCCCACGCCCACCGAGGCAATCCACCGTCTGGACCGGGCCCTGCGCGAGTTCCGGATCCGGGGCGTGGCCACCAACCTCGCCTTCGTCGAGAACCTGATCAACCACCCGAAGTTCCTCGAGGCCTCGTACACCACCCGCTTTATCGACGAGACCCCGGAGCTGTTCCACTTCGAGAAGCGCCAGGACCGGGCGACCCGGCTTCTGGGCTTCATTGCCGACGTGACGGTGAACGGAAACCCCGAGGTCAAGGGCCGCGCCCTTCCCACCCCGGGCCTGCCGCCCCGGGTGCCCGAGCTGCTGCGCGACGAGGTGCCCGAGGGAACCCGCTCGCGCCTGCTGCGGGACGGGCCCGAGGCCTTTGCCCGCTGGATGCTGGGCCAGAAGCAGGCCCTGATCACGGACACCACCTTCCGCGACGCCCACCAGTCCCTTCTGGCCACCCGGCTGCGCACCTACGACATGCTGCAGATCGCCGAGGCCTACTCCCGGAACCTGCCCCAGCTGTTCTCGCTGGAGTGCTGGGGCGGCGCCACCTTCGACGTGGCCATGCGCTTCCTGCACGAGTGCCCGTGGGAGCGTCTGGTCAAGCTGCGCGAGCGCGTGCCCAACATCCTGTTCCAGATGCTGCTGCGCGGCGCCAACGGCGTGGGCTACACGGTCTACCCGGACAACGTGGTCAAGGGCTTCGTCTCCCGCGCCGCCGAGGCGGGCGTGGACGTGTTCCGGGTGTTCGACTCCCTGAACTGGGTGGAGAACATGCGCGTCTCCATGGACGCGGTCCTGGAAAGCGGCAAGCTGCTGGAGGCCACGATCTGCTACACGGGCGACCTGTTTGACTCGTCGCGGCCGAAGTACAATCTGGGCTACTACGTGAAGATGGCCAAGGAACTCCAGAAGGCGGGCACGCACATTCTGGGGATCAAGGACATGGCCGGTCTGGTGAAGCCCCGCGCGGCCTTCGAGCTGGTCCGGGCCCTGAAGGAGGAGACCGGGCTTCCGGTCCACTTCCACACCCACGACACCAGCGGCATCTCCGCCGCCTCGGTGCTGGAGGCCATCCGGGCCGGGGCCGACGCGGTGGACGCGGCCATGGACAGCTTCTCGGGGCTCACGTCCCAGCCGTGCATGGGCTCCATCGTCGAGGCCCTGCGGTTCTCGGACCGGGAGACGGGGATCGATCCCGTGGTCCTGCGCCAGATCAGCGACTACTGGGAGGCCGTGCGCCGCCAGTACAACGGCTTCGAGAGCGACATGAAGGCCGGCGCGTCCGAGGTCTATCTCCACGAGATGCCCGGCGGCCAGTTCACCAACCTCAAGGAGCAGGCCCGCTCCATGGGGCTGGAGGAGCGCTGGCACGAGGTGGCCCGGTCCTACTCGGATGTGAACCGCATGTTCGGCGATATCGTGAAGGTGACCCCCAGCTCGAAGGTGGTGGGGGACCTGGCGCTCTATATGGTGGGTGCGGGCCTGACGCCGGAGGACGTTACGGATCCGGCCCGGGACATCAGCTTCCCCGAGAGCGTCGTGCAGCTGATGCGCGGCGAGCTGGGGCGCCCGCCCGAGGGCTTCCCCCAGGCGCTCCAGGCCAAGGTGCTGCGCGGCGAGAAGCCCATGGAGGGCCGTCCGGGTGCTCTGGTTCCCCCGGCTGACCTGAAGGCCCGCCGCAAGGAGGCTGAGGACAAGGCCGGGCGGCCGATCTCGGACCTCGAGTTTGAGTCCTATTTGATGTATCCGAAGGTCTTCATTGACTACGTCAAGACCCAGAAGACCAATGGCCCTGTGTCTACCCTTCCGACCCCGGTGTTCTTCTATGGTATGAAGCCGGGGCAGGAGATCAGCGTCGAGCTCGAGACCGGAAAGACCATCGTGGTGTCCTGTCTCGGAGTCGGCGAGGTCGACGAGGAAGGTCAGGTGCGCGTGTTCTTCGAGCTCAACGGCCAGATGCGCACCGTGCGTGTGCCGGACCGCTCCAGCGGGGTTGTCCAGCAGACTCGGGAGAAGGCCGATCCCACCAATCCCTGCCACGTTGCGGCACCCATGCCGGGCCTTGTGGCCAGCGTTGGCGTGCAGGCGGGCCAGACTGTCCATTCCGGACAGACACTTATGGTCATCGAGGCAATGAAAATGGAAACGGCCCTGGCCGCAGACCGGGACGGCGTGATCGAGCGCGTCGCGGTCACTCCGGGCACAGCGGTCGAGGCCAAGGACTTGCTTGTGATCTACAAGGCCTGAAGCCGGTCCGGACGGGCAGCCGACCCGGCGTACAGGGAAATGTGCCTTGCGAGGACGTTTTCCTTGCGCCGGGGGCGATAATCAGTCATGCTTACGCATCGATTTTCGCATAGGCTTACCGCGGCTGCCTAACTGGCCGGCTTCTGGTCTGACCATTGACGAAGAATTGATCGTTTGGGGCATGTTGCCTCTTACGAACGCCAGATCAGGAGACTACCCAACATGGCGATCGGTACTGTGAAGTGGTTCAATGTCACCAAGGGCTACGGCTTCATCGAGCCCGAGGACGGATCCAACGACGTGTTCGTGCACATCACTGCTGTCCAGCAGGCTGGCATGGACGCCCTGCGTGAGGGCCAGAAGGTGTCGTTCGAGCTCGAGCGCGGCCGCACCGGCAAGATGGCGGCTTCGGAGCTGAAGCCCCTCTAAGAAAAGCGCTTTCCCTGAAAAAACAGCTTGCACTCACCAGCAAGGTTGTTTAGAAAGCGGGCATCGACGGCGCCCCCGGGCGCTGACAAAAGCGGCGGCGAAGGCCACAGCCTTCGCCGTTCGTTCGAGAGCCACAGGCAGGCCTCCGGGTCGGCAGGTGAACATGCGTCCCCATCGTCTAGAGGCCTAGGACATCAGCCTTTCACGCTGAAGACACGGGTTCGATTCCCGTTGGGGACGCCATTTTCTTTCCTGACAGTCTGACATTCCAAAGCGCGCGCTCCTTTTGTTCCGAAGCGGGACCGGGGCAGGGCGCTTTTTGTTATTCCCGCGTCCGGGTGTGACCGCGGAAGCCGGCGGGCTGCCCTTCGGCTTTGCCCGGGGCCCGTTCGCCTCCATCTCCCCGGAGGCCGGGGCCGGGCGGGGCGCCAGCCGGCTCCGTGGCTGATGCGGTGTTGCAGCGCTCGGATGCTCTTCCGACAGAGCGCCCCGGGGAGGGGCTGTCGCCCCCTCGGGTAGCGCGGCGCCGGGCTGCGGCTCAGCGCTCCCCGGGCGTGACGGTCAGCAAAAGCTGCCCTTTGGACCCCGAGCCACAGGTAACCGCTGCTACCCCTTCAAAAACCGTAAAGGGCTTACCCTCCTTGCATGCGCTCTCACACGCTGCGAGCCAATGCCTGGCAGGTTCGAGAACCTCGGGAAAAAGGCTTCCGGCGATAAGAGCCATGTCTGCCAGAGCATCCCGGTCACAGCTCGTTGCTGTGTAGGAGAGGCTTTCAATCCGTCTGTCCCGCTCGGACCAGTGAAGCTCACACTCCCGCTCTCCCGTGCACGAATAGCGGAAAACATCGGCCCCGTCCGTGGTCAGGGCTTCTGCAGGAGCAGTGGCCTCGTATCCGAGAGCCCTGGCGGCATCCCAAAGGCCGCGATCCCCCGGGATCCGGATAGTCCTCGCAGGTTCCGTTGCTGCTTGAACGGCTCCACCCCTCACTCTCTGGTCGGTGGAGGGTGCCTTGGCCCCATTCTCGTTGTCACCGATCAGCCACACCCCGAGCAAAGTGGCCAGAAGAGCCATGCCCAGACAGCCGAGACCCGCCCGGCCGGGCTTCTTTATGGCTTCGGACGACCGAGTTTTCGGCGGGGCTGCAGAGAGCTTCTCGCGTGGCGTCGGATGGACAGAGTCGTCCGGGGTGATGTCAGGAGCCGGCTCGAGACCGCTCATGGCGGTGTGGATGCCGCGCACAAACCTGGGCACGACAGCCTTGTCAACGTGCGTGATTTTTGCCTGTCCAACGGAAATTTCCCCCAGCAGCAGACCGGTTTTTTGCTGGATGGATTCAATGCGAGTGTAGGGAAACTCTTCCATCGTGGAGCGCCCCAACAGTCCCTTGCTGGCAAAAATCAGGCGTCGATCCGTGGCAGCCAGGAGACCCTTTCCATCGCTGTAAAGACCGGTTACAGCGCCGTAAAACCTTTCGCCCTCGACCAGCAGACCGGCAATCAGGGCCAGAGCCGGCTCTTTGGCGATGCGACGCTCGCCGATGACGGCCTCGGCTGCCAGGTCCTCCCGGGTGCGCTCCATAGGTCATCCCTCCATTCGTGTCGCCTCAAGGGGCGAAGAGCCGAGTTCGCGGAAACGAAACTGCTCCTGGAGAGTAACATAGCCACCCGGCGCGCCAGAACCTTGCCTTCGCTCACCCCATGGGAGGACGGGATTTTCAGCGCAGGCGCCCTGCTGCGCCCCGAGGGCAGCGCCGTGGTGAACACGGCCATTCCTGGTGGCTGCCTGGGCCGGAATCCGGAGATCGGGACGTCCGGGGGGGAAACCGGCTTGCATCCCTGCGCACCCGGACCCGGGAGGCCGTTTCTGTCTTCCCCCTTCAGATCGGCTGCAGGACAACAAGAACAAGGTTGGCGTCAACTGTGTCGACCGGAGTGTCACCGATTACGGGGAATGCCTTCAGTTGCGCAGTGCCAATCTTTTTTGCCCCACGCCCAATACGAATGGCCCGGGACTTCCCGGCACAGGTTTATGCCAAGGATTGGCTATTTTCTGCGGGTTGTCAATTTTCTGGGACGGGGGGAAACACCCCCGAAAGGGGGCGTGGCGGAGCGGGAGGGATTCGAACCCTCGATGCCGGTTTCCCAGCATGACGGTTTAGCAAACCGTTGGTTTCAGCCACTCACCCACCGCTCCGCAGGTCTCGGGCTGGCTGCGCCCGCTTCGGTCAAATGCGGGTTCAAGCCCGCCTCGCGCGAAGTGGCCCTGAAGTAACAGATGGCAGACACGAGGTCAATATTCTTTCCTGCCCTGTGCGATGTTTTGTTTGCAGCAACGGGTTGCCTGCCTTGGGCCGGCGGGAGGCCGCGCCGGCTGCATCCCTTTTGCACGGATCCGGCTCAGGCCTCAGGCCGGCTTTTCCAGCCCGACGTACAGGACGCGGTAGGTGAGGGGGAGACCCTCCAGCGTGCGCAGCGGCTCGAAGGCCCGGGCAAGGGCGGCGATCCGGGCCGGGGCCGTCAGCCCCGGGCGGCGTCCGGTGTTGAGGTTGCGTGCACCGATTCCCTTGACGCTGCGCATCAGGGCGAGCACATCCGGGAAGGTCTCGATCCGGGTTTCCTCGCGCCAGGCCGTGATGCGGAACCCGGCGTTCTCCGCAAGGCTCCGGTAGTCGCCTCCGGTGCGAAAGCGGTTCACGTGCACATGACTGTCCACCTGCCGCCAGCCCTCCTCAAGCTGCCAGAGGGTGCCCGCCAGCAGGGTCGAGAACACAAACCGGCCACCGGGACGCAGGACGCGGTGCGCCTCGCGCAGGACCGAGGCCGGATCCTCGCACCACTGGATGGCCAGGCTGGAATACAGAAGGTCGGCAACCCGGGGCGCGAAGGGCAGGGCCTCCATGTCCCCGGTCACATAGAACGCGCCCGGTGCCCGGCTGGCGGCGTGGCGGGCCATGCCCTGGGCCAGGTCCAGCCCGAAGGCGCGGGCGCCGGGGTGGAGGTCCATCAGCAGGGCGGTGCGCGCGCCGGTTCCGCAGCCCAGATCGATCAGAACCTCAGGGGCCCGGGAGCAACCGGTCTCCAGCAGGTCCAGAAGCGCTGCCCCCACAACGGTTTGCAGCCCAGCCCGGGCATCGTAGGCCGGCGAGGCCTGGGAAAACGAGCGGGCCACCCGCAGCTTGTCGCGCAGGCGCCCTGTCGGGAGATCAGGGGGCGGGGTCACGGCGCTGTGTGCTCCCGAATGAAGGCGGCCACCCGCCGCGCCACCGCGGCAGGATCCTCGAGCGCGAAGGCGTGGGAGCCCCCGTCGATCATCTCCACGGTGGCTTCGGGCACGAGCACCGCCAGATCCCGGGCCACAGACGCGGGGACCAGGGCGTCCGCCGAGCCGTACAGGTGCAACTGGGGCCCGCGGTACGCCACCAGGTCCTGGCGGGCGTCCTGGGTGCCCAGCAGCGCAAGACGCGCCTGGCAGGCGGCACGATCCGGGCGGGTTTCCCCCAGGCTCCGGGCCAGCGCCCGTCCTCCCGGGCCGCCTTTCGTGCACAGGGCATGGAAACGGCTCAGGGTGAGGTCCGGGTTGGTCCGGAAGCCCTCGCAGAAGGCGTTGAAGGTGTCCACCGGCATGGCGGCGGTCCAGTCCGTGCTGGCGGTGAACCGGGGGTTGGAGCCCAGGGTGACCAGTCCGGGGCAGGCCGCCCCCCGGCGCGCGGCCAGGTGTGCGGCGGCCTGTCCGCCCTGGGACCAGCCCACAAGCCAGGCGCCGGGCGCCACGCGGGCGGCGGTTTCGTCGGATACCGGCGCGCCGGAGAGGTGGTCCGGATGGGGCCCCTCGTGCAGGTCATGGACGCGGATTTCGGCGCCGGGAAGCACGTCCTCCAGGGCGCGGGCGAGTGGGTCTAGCGTGCAGGCGCACAGGGCCCAGCCCGGGAAGAGGGCGATGGCCGTCGGGGTGTTTGTTTTCGGGGCGCTTGCTGTCGGGCGGGGCGCTGTCGGGCGTGGCGCCGTCGGGGCCGCGGACCCGGGGCCCTCCGGTGCGCGGGCGACGGGTGCGGGAGCCCCGTTTTGGATGGCGGGGGCGCTCACAGGATCCCCCGGTCTTTGGCCGCCTTCAGGGCGCAGAGCAGGCGGGCCAGATCATCGTGGGTATGGGCCGCGCTGAAGGTGATGCGCAGGCGCGCGGTCCCCCTGGGCACGGTGGGCGGGCGGATGGCCCGCACAAGCAGGCCCTGGTCTTCCAGGAAGGCGGATGCGGCCACGGCCCGGTCATTGTCCCCCAGAAGAACCGGCTGGATGGGCGTCTGGCTGTCCATCAGCCCCAGGCCCATGCCGGCGGCTTCCGTCCGGAACGTGGAGATGAGGGCGCTCAGGTGGGCGCGTTCGGTGTCCGCGGTCTCCAGAAGCTCGAGCGCCTTCAGGGTTGCGCAGGCCAGGGCCGGCGGCGTGCTGGTGGTATAGATATAGGAGTGGGCGAACTGGATCAGGGTCTCGATGACCTCCTCGCTTCCGGCGACAAAGGCGCCGCTGGTGCCGAAACTCTTGCCCAGGGTGCCCACCAGGACCGGGACGTCGTCGCTGTCCAGGCCCAGGTGCCCGACCGAGCCGGTGCCCCGCTCGCCGAGCACTCCGAAGCCGTGGGCGTCGTCCACCACCAGGAGACCGCCGTGTGCCCGGGTGAGGGCAGCGATCTCCGGCAGGCGTGCCAGGTCGCCGTCCATGCTGAAGACGCCGTCGGTGACCACAAGGGGGGCGTCTCCGGCTCGGCCCAGGTGGGTTTCCAGGCTGCCCGGGTCGTTGTGGAGGTAGCGCACCATGCGGGTGCCGCTCAGCAGGCCGCCGTCCAGAAGGGACGCATGGTTCAGGCGGTCCTGGAGGACCGAGGTGGCCATGCCCCCGAAGACCGAGAGGACCGCCACGTTGGCCGCATAGCCCGAGCCGAACAGAAGGGCCCGCGGCCGTCCGGTAAACCGGGCCAGGGCCGTTTCCAGCTCGTGGTGGGGCGTGAAGTGCCCGTTCACCAGGTGCGAGGCCCCGCCTCCGGTTCCCCAGCGGCGGAGTCCGTCCATGAAGGCGTCGGCGATCTCGGGCCGGGCCGCAAGTCCCAGATAGTCGTTCGAGCAGAAGGCCAGAAGCGACCGGCCCCTGACGGTGATGTTCACAGTCTGGGGAGTTTCGAGGGTGAGACGGTGCCGGTAGAGCCCCTGGCTTCGGAGCGTCTCCAGACGCCGGGCCAGTTCAAAGGTCATGGGCGCGCTTCCTGTCGGCCGCAGCCCGAAAGGGGCGCGGGGGGACGATACGGGTACGGACGGAAGATATACGACAGGACACACCCGGACGCGAGACCCAACTTGAGGCTTACACTCGCCGTCCGGGCGTGGCATGCTCGCGTGCTGATCCGGATCCGATCCCGATCTGATTTGACCGGACCCGACCTGACCCCACCTGACCCCACGTTCGCATCACAGGGCTGTCATGACCGCTACCCCCTCTCCGGCGGAGGAAACGCCGCAGCTTCCCGCTGTCCAGGTTCCCGAAGGGAGCTTCGTGCACCTGCGCGTTCACACGGCGCTCTCCCTGTCCGAGGGCGCCATCGGCATCCGCCAGCTTGCGGACGCGTGCCGCGCGGACGGCATGCCCGCCGTCGCCATCACGGACACAGGCAACCTGTTCGGGGCTCTGGAGTTCTCCATTGCGGCCCAGGACCGGGGCGTCCAGCCCGTTGTGGGGATCCAGCTTGCGGTGCGCAACGAGGACACCCGCGAATCCGGCTTCGGCGCCTCGCGGGAGGTGCGTGATCCCGACCCGGACACCCTGGTGCTTCTGGCCCAGAACGAGACGGGGCTCGGGAACCTGACGCGCCTGTCCTCGAAGGCGTTTCTCGAGTCCGCGCGCACCGAGCTTCCCCAGGTCCGGCTGGCGGACATCGAGGCTCTGAGCGAGGGGCTGATTTTGATGACGGGGGGCGTTCGCGGTCCGCTGGGGCGCCTTCTTCTGGCCGGGCGCTTTGATGAGGCCGAGGCCCATCTCCTGCGCCTGAAAGAGGTGTTCGGCGACCGCCTGTATGTGGAGATCCAGCGCCACGACACGGACGAGGAAAACCGGATCGAGCCCCGGCTCATTGATCTGGCCTACGCCCACGACCTGCCCCTGGTGGCCACCAACGACGCGTTTTTCCTCAAGCGCCAGCAGTTCGAGGCCCACGACGTCCTCATCTGCCTGTCCCAGAAGACGGTCCTCGACGACCCGGACCGGCGCTGCCTGACGCCGGAGCACTATCTGAAGAGCGCCGCCGAGATGCGGGCCCTGTTCGCCGACCTCCCCGAGGCCTGTGACAACACCCTGGTGATTGCGCGGCGCTGTGCGGTGCGTTCGCCCAAGCGCAAGCCCATCCTGCCCCACGGTCCGGGCGCGGGGGAGGGCATGTCCGAGGGCGACGCGCTTCGGAAGCTGGCCCGGGACGGGCTGGACCGGCGCCTGGAGACCGAGGTCTACACACCCGACATGGATGAGGCCGCGCGCTCCGAGGTCGCCGCCCCCTACCGGGAGCGTCTGGACTTCGAGATCGACGTGATTATCCGCATGGGGTTCCCGGGATACTTCCTGATCGTTGCGGACTTCATCCAGTGGGCCAAGGGCAAGGGCATCCCCGTGGGGCCCGGGCGCGGGTCCGGCGCGGGCTCGGTTGTGGCCTGGGCGCTGACCATCACGAACCTGAACCCGCTGCGCTACGCCCTTCTGTTCGAGCGCTTCCTGAACCCCGAGCGGGTCTCCATGCCCGACTTCGATATCGACTTCTGTCAGGAGCGCCGGGGCGAGGTCATCGCCTACGTCCAGGAGCGCTACGGCACGGACCGGGTGGCCCAGATCATCACCTTCGGAAAGCTCCAGGCGCGGGCGGTCCTGCGCTCGGTCGGCCGGGTGATGCAGATGCCCCTGGGCAAGGTCAACGCCATCTGCAAGCTGGTCCCGGCGCCTCCGGGCAAGACCGTCATGCTGGCCGACGCCATCCGGGAGGAGGAGCGCCTGCGCGCCCTGCGTGACGAGGATCCGGAGGTCGCCAAGCTGCTGGAAATCGGCCAGGAGCTCGAGGGACTCTACTCCCACGCCTCCACCCACGCCGCCGGTGTGGTGATCGGCGACCGGCCCCTGGTGGATCTGGTGCCCCTGTACCGAGACCCCAACTCGGACATGCCCGTCACCCAGTTCAACATGAAGTGGGTCGAGCAGGCCGGTCTGGTGAAGTTCGACTTCCTGGGCCTGAAAACCCTGTCCGTCGTGGCCACCGCCGCCTCGCTTCTGAAGCGCCGCGGGATCGAGGTGGACCCGGACACCATTCCTTTGGACGACCGCCCGGCCTACGAACTGATGAGCCGGGGCGAGACCGCCGGTGTGTTCCAGCTGGAAAGTACGGGCATGCGCGATGTGCTGAAGGGCCTCAAGCCCGACACCATCGAGGACATCGTGGCTATTGTGGCGCTCTACCGCCCGGGGCCGATGGAGAACATCCCCAGCTACATCCGGCGCAAGAACGGTGAGGAGGAGGTGATCTACATGCACCCCTCCCTGGAGCCGATCTTGAAAGAAACCTACGGCATCATGATCTACCAGGAGCAGGTCATGCAGGCCGCCCAGATCATGGCCGGTTACTCCCTTGGGGGCGCCGACCTTCTGCGCCGCGCCATGGGCAAGAAGATCAAGGCCGAGATGGACGAGCAGCGCGCCCTGTTCGTCACCGGGGCCACCGCCCGGGGCACCTCCCAGAGCAAGGCCAACGAGGTCTTCGACCAGATGGCCAAGTTCGCCGAGTACGGTTTCAACAAGTCCCACGCCGCCGCCTACGCCATCGTGGCCTACCAGACCGCCTACCTGAAGGCCAACTACCCGGTGGAGTTCATGGCCGCCACCATGACCTTCGACCTGAACAACACGGACCGCCTGGCCGCCTCGAAGATGGAGCTCAAGCGCCTGGGCATCGAGGTTCTGGGCCCGGATGTGAACCGCTCCGAGGCCACCTTCTGCCCGGAGGACGGGGCCGTGCGCTACGCGCTCGGGGCCATCAAGAACGTGGGCCTTGCGGCCATGAGGGATCTGGTGGCCGAGCGGCAGGAGAACGGGCCCTTCCGCTCGCTGGAGGACTTCGTCCACCGCATGGACCTGAAGGCCGTCAACAAGCGCATGCTCGAAAACCTGATCAAGGCCGGGGCGCTGGACTCCCTGCATCCGGACCGCCGCTCCCTTCTGGACGGGGTTGAGCTTCTCATGCGCCACGCCCAGCTTGCGGGGGAGACCCGGTCGTCCTCCCAGTCCAGCCTGTTCGGCGATGGCGAGGACAGTCTGCCGCCCCTGAACCTGCCCAAGGCCCGCCCCTGGTCCGAGATGGAGCGCCTCTCCCACGAGCGCGACGCCATCGGGTTCTATCTCTCGGCCCACCCGCTGGACATCTACGCGGACTCCCTCGAGCGTCTCGAGGTCATTCCGCTGGCCTACCTGGCCGGACACGTGCGCAGCGGCGGGTCGTCCGCCCGGGTGCCGGTGGCGGTGGTCCCCGGCGCCAAGAAGGAGCGCATTTCCGAAAAGAGCAAAAGCCGCTATGCTTTTGTCGAGATTTCCGACGCCACCGCCATGCTCGAGACCATGGTGTTTTCCGAGCAGCTGGCGGCCTCCCGGGAGCTTCTGGAAAGCGGCCAGCCCCTGTTCATGACCGTCTCGGTCCGCATGGACAGCGATGAGATCCGGCTCTCGGCCTCCCATATCGAGCCTTTGGACAACGCCATCGCCAAGGCGGTCCAGAGGGTCCGCATCACGCTTGGCCCCGAGATTTCGGTCGGGGAGCTGCGGGAGGTTCTGGAGCGCGACGGTCGCGGAAAACGCCAGATCACCCTGTGCCTCACCCGGGAGGAGCGGGACGTGGATATCCGGCTGAAATCCGGCTACGCGGTGCGCGGCGAGACCATCTCCCGCCTGCGCACCCTGCCGGGAATTCTGGCGGTGCGCGAGGTCTAGCCGTCCCGCTTGCCCGCCCTTCCGTGTGTCTGATTGGTTCCGTCCGACCCTCCAGAAGAAAGCCCCTGTCTGAATGATCCGCCTGATCCACACCGCCGACGTTCACCTGGATTCCCCGCTGCGCTCGCTGGCGCTGCGGGACGGCGCGCTTCAAGACCAGGTCCGGGCGGCCACGCGCCAGGCGTTCGTGCGCATTGTGGACAGCGCGCTCGAGCTTGGCGTCCAGGGCCTTCTGGTGGCCGGAGACCTGTTCGACGGGGCCCAGAGAAGCGCCCGCACCGCCGCCTTCCTGAACGCCCAGCTCGACCGCCTGAACAGCGCGGGCATTGGGGTGTTCTACGTGAAGGGAAACCACGACGCGGAAAACCCGGTGGCGGGGGAAATTCCGCTTCCGGGAAATGTCCACGTATTCGACGACCAGGGCGGAAAGGTGCGCCTGGGGCAGACCGATGTCTGGATCCACGGCGTCAGCTTCAGCGGTCGCCAGGCCCCGGCCAGTTTGCTGCCCAAGTTCGCGGCGCCCGTGCCGGGTGCTGTGAACATCGCGCTTTTGCACACGTCCCTTTCGGGGGCTCCGGGGCACGATCCCTATGCGCCGTGCTCGGTGGCGGAGCTGGAGGCTCTGGGATTTGACTACTGGGCGCTGGGGCATGTCCACCGCCGGCAGGTGCACCGGGAGTCCCCCTGGGTGGTCATGCCCGGGACGCCCCAGGGCCGGGACATCAAGGAGCCCGGCCCCCGCTCGGCCACGCTCCTGAGCATCGGGGATGGCCGGATTTCCGTGTCCGAGATTCCCACGTCCGAGGTGGAGTTCCACCGGGTTTCCGTTGACGTCACGGGGATCGGCGATCCGGACGCGCTGCGCCTTGCGGTTCGGAAGGCGCTGCAGCGCTGCGACCGGGCGCTTGTCTCGCCCCGGGGGATTGTCCGGGTCCGCCTTGCGGGAACCGGCCCCCTGGGCTGGCAGATTGTGCGCGATGCGGAGGTCTGGACCGAGACCGTGAAAGAGCTGGCCCTGGAGACCGGTCGCCTGTGGGTCGAGAAGGTCGATACAGATGTGACAACCGGCGACGCTGCCGGGCCCGGCGAGACGGCGTGCGACGCCACCTCGGAGCTGGCGGTCCTGATGGAGGCCATCGCTGCCGAGCCCGGCATCCGGCAGGACATTCTGGCGGATGTGGACACCGTCTTGCTGCTCGTGCCAGCGGAGCACCGGGCGGCTCTCCTGCCGGACGAGGGGGCGCTCGAGCAGCACGCGGACGATCTCGCGCGGCGGGGGCGCGAGCGGGTTCTGGCCCTTATGCGGGGGGCGTCCTCATGATGCGCCTGCGCCGCCTGGACTTGAAGCGCTTCGGCCACTTCACCGACACACACCTGGAGTTCGGCGAGGCCGTCCCCGGCACACCGGACTTCCACGTGGTCTACGGCCCCAACGAGGCGGGCAAGACCACCCTGATGGAGGGGTATCTCCGGCTTCTTTACGGGTTTCTTGCCAAGAACGAGCCCTATGACTTCCGCCACCAGCGCCCCAACCTGTCGGTGGCGGGTCTTCTGGATATCAATGGTCAGACTTTATTTCTGGAACGAAGTCCCAGAAAAGGCTCGCCCCTTCTGGACGAGCGCGGGGCCGTGGTCCCCGAGGCGGTTCTGGGGGCCGTTCTGGGACGGCTGTCCCGGGACGACTACCGGAAGCTTCTGTGTCTGGACGATGCCACCATCGAGACCGGCGGACAGGAGATCACCAACAGCCAGGGCGAGATCGGGCGGCTGCTGTTTTCCGCGGCGGCGGGGATCAGCGACCTGTCCACGGTGCTGGAGGACGCCCGGAAGAAGGCGGACGACCTCTACCGCAAGGGCGCGCGCCTGACCCGGTTTGCCGAGGTCAAAAAGGAATTTGATGACCTGCGTACTCGTATCCAGGAGACGGACATCCCGGGCGAGGCCTGGAAGGCCCGCAGGCAGGCTTTGGACGAGGCCCGGGCCGAGCAGGCGTCGGCGGAGGCGGACCGCCGGGCGCTCCATCAGGAAAAGGTGCACATCGAGGCGCGCCTTCGGGCCCTGCCGGTTCTGGAGAGGATCGACGCTTTGGAGCGTGATCTGGCTCCCCTGGCGCTCTACCCGGAGGCTCTGGACGTGGATCCGGAGGAGCTGTTGGATCTTCTGGGGGAGCGTGCGACCCTGGATGACCGCGCGGCCCAGCTGGCCCGGGAGCGGGCCCGACTGGAGGACGAGCAGGCTGCAGTTGCGGCGGTTCCCCGGGCTCCCGGCCTGGCCGAGGATCTGGCAGCGCTTCAGGGGGTGCACGGCCGCGTTCAGGCGGCGCAGACCGATCTGCCCCACCGGGAGCAGGAGCGGGCGGACCGGATCGCCGCCATGCGCCAGTGCGTCCGCGATCTGGGGATCGGGGAGGACGTCGACCCGCAGACCCTTGTGGTGCCCGCCCTCCGGCTGACGGAGCTGGAGCAGGCGCGCGAGGCCGTCCTGACCTCCCGCTCGGACATCGCACGGGAGTGCGGTGAGCTCGAGGCCCAGGACCGGTTTCTGGCGGACCTGCAGCGGAAGATCGCCCGGCTCCAGGACGACGGGGACCGGGACGGCCCCGAGATCGCAGCGGTGCTGGAGCGGTTCGACACCCAGGGCCTGGAACGGGATCACGCCGTCGCCCAGAAGGAGCTGGCCTCGGCCCGGGCCCGTCTGGGGAGTGCTCTGGCCGCCCTGACCCGGGGGCGGCAGGTGTTCGACACCGTGCCCGACACGGCTGTGACCGAGGCCGAGGTGGCCGACCTGGTGTCCTCGATCCAGAGCCTGGACCGGAAGCTCGCCGACCTGCAGGAGCGCCGCAATGACCTTCGCACCGAGTGCGAGAGCCTTCGGGCCCGGGCCGAGGCCCTGAAAACCACGGCCGGCGTGGTCTCGGATGAGGAGGTCCTGGCGGCGCGCACGACCCGCGATGCCCTGTGGGCGGCCCACCGGGCGGCCCTGACGGCGGACACGGCCGGGACATTTCACGAGGCCATGCAGGCCCTGGACCGGCTGGAGGGCCAGCAGCTTGCCCGGGCGGCGGAAGCCGGAAGCCTGCGGGAGATCCGCCAGGATCTGCGGGAAAAGGAGGTTCGGGCCGCGGGGCTGGACCGCTCGCTGGAGCAGGCCGGGACGGAGCGGGCCCGACTGTATACCCGCCTTGCGGGGCTTCTTGCGGATGCGGGGCTTGAGGCGGGACTTGATGCGGGAACTGACGGCGGGCTTGATCCGGGGGCTGGCTCACGGAGCGCCGGGGGGCTTGCGCCGGATGGGGCGGTGGTCTGGTTCCGGGCTCTGGACGCGGCGCGGGAGGCGGCCCGCACCCTGGACCAGGTGCAGGAGCAGCACGCGCCGGTTTTTGCCCGGGCCCGGGCCCTGATGGCCGAGCTGGGCGCCGATGACACGGGGCCCGCGGAGACCGCGGCGCTTCCCGATGTGCTTCACCGGGCAGGCACGATTGCGACCCGCCACACGACCCGTCTTCGGGATGTGGAGCAGGAGCAGGTGCGCCTGCGGGACAATCTGGAGGCTCGCGAGGCCCAGGAGAACCGCCTGTCCGCCGCCCGTCTTCGGGAGGAGGAGGCAGTTGCGCGCTGGACGTCCCTGGTCGACGGGCTGTTCGGCTCCACCCTGGGGGCGGAGGCTTTGCTCCGGTCCCTGGACCCGCTTCGGGATCTGCGCGAATGCGATGGCCTTCTGCGCGAGACGGTTCAGCGGATCGAGGCCATGGCCCGGGACCGGGAGGCGTTCGGGCAGGAGGTCCGGGCTCTTGCCGGGCGCTACGCGGTGGCCGACACGGGAACGGCGCAGGAGATTTACGCCGCGCTGGAGGATCGCGCCCGCGAGAGCGCCGCCGCCGAACAGAAGGCCGCCGCCCTGGAGCAATCCCTGGCAGAGCTTCGGGAAAACGGGGACGACATCACCCGGCGCCGCGAGCGGCTGGCCGCGCGGGTGGCCCATCTGGGCGCCCTGTTCCCGCCCGCCATTCCCGCGGCCACCCTTGAGGACGTGCGCGCCGCGGTGTCCGCAACCCACCGGGCCATCGGCATGCGCCAGCAGAAGGCGGAGCTGGAGCGGGAGGTTTGCCTTGGCCTGGGGTGCACCGATCTGGCCGACGCCCGGGCGTCTTTGGCGGATGCCCGCATGAGCGATCTGGAGACCCGGCTTCTGGACAGCGCCGCGGCTCTGGACGATGCGGACCGGCGCCACACTGCCGCGGTGGAGGCCCGGGTGGCCGCAGAGACCGCCCTGAAAGCGGTCACCGGCGAGGCCGATGTGGCCCTGCTTGTGGAGCGGTGCAAGACCCTCGAGCTGGAGCTCGGGGACATTGCCTTCGACTATCTGGAATGGCAGATCGGCCTTCGCCTTGCACACGAGGCGATCCGCCGCTACCGGGACCGCCATCGCAGCGGGATGCTGGAGGCCACGGAACGCGCGTTCGTCGAGCTGACCAACGGGGCCTACTCCCGGCTCGAGACCGTGCCCGATGGCGGGGCCGAAATCCTGATGGCTCTGGACGCGGCGGGAACCGCCAAGCGGGCCGAGGACCTCTCCAAGGGCACGCGCTTCCAGCTTTACCTGGCCCTGCGCGCGGCGGCCTACGAGCAGATGGCCGCGGCCGGAACGGTCCTGCCGTTTTTCTGTGACGACATTTTCGAGACCTTCGACGAGGGGCGGACCCGGGCGGCCTGCCAGCTCATGGAGCGGATCGGGCGGACCGGCCAGGCGATCTACCTGACCCACCACCGCCATGTGGTGGATCTGGCGCAGGAGGTCTGCGGGGCCCGGGTGCACATCCACACCCTTCCGACGGCCGGTCTCCAGCCGGGGGCGTGAGCGCCGCGGGCGTGCGGGGTATAGAACCCCGGCCGGGTGCGGCGGTCCGCGAGGCCCGGTGCATGTGCGGGGGCGGGGCCGGGACTGGCTTGCAGCGCACGGCGCCAGAGCCGGGTTACGGCGCAAGGGCCTGCGTCGGCCTGGAGCGCAAGGTGTCAGCGCCGGGTGGCGGCGCGGTCATGGCGTCGGGTGACAGCGCGCGGGCCCGATGGGGCTACCCGTTTTCCGACCGGGCCGGGTGCGTCCCGGGGGCGTGGCCGATGCCCTCAGGAGAGGCCCCGGATCCGGCTCAGGGTGTCAGGCTCTCGCGCAGATAGGCCCCCACCGTGTCCTGCAGGACCGGCAGGTGTTCCGAGAACGTGTGCCCCGCGCCCGCCACGACCCGGTAGTCAATCTTGATGTTCTTCTGCTGGGACAGCTTGCCGGCCAGCCGGGCCACGTTGGCCTCGGCCACCATGCCGTCTCGGGATCCGTGGACGATCAGCCCCGAGGACGGGCAGGGCGCAAGGAAGCTGAAGTCGTGCACCCCCGCAGGCGGGGCAACGGACACGAACCCGTTGATCTCGGGGCGTCGCATCAGAAGCTGCATGGCAATCCAGGACCCGAAGGAGAAGCCCGCCACCCAGCAGGACCGGGCGTTGGCGTTGTAGCTTTGCATCCAGTCGAGGGCGGAGGCCGCGTCGGACAGCTCGCCGGGGCCGTTGTCAAAGGTTCCCTGGGAGCGCCCCACACCGCGGAAATTGAAGCGCATCACGGAAAAACCGTGGCTGGCAAAGGTATGGAACAGGGTGTAGACGACCTTGTTGTTCATGGTGCCGCCCTTCTGGGGGTGCGGCGACAGGATCAGGGCGATGGGAGCGTCGGACGCGGAGGAGTGCTTGTAGCGGCCTTCAAGACGGCCTTCGGCACCGTTAAAGATAATTTCAGGCATCGTGGTCGGTGTTCCATCCATGTGTGCGCCGGAGGCGCGGGTTGCGAAGCAACGGTACGAACGGTTGTGGCCGCTGGCGTCGGTCGGCTGCGTGGGCGTGGCCGGTGTTTACCCGGGGCGCGTGCTCCCGACGGATTCGGGGCAGCCCGGGTGTGCCCGCAGAAAAAACCGGTTCATACGGGCACCGGGACGTGCAGGGAAAAGCCTCGTAACCGCCATGCTCCGGAGCTCTCCTCTGCTTCGGACCCGTTCGGCCGTCCGGCGGGCGAGGGATATTAGCACGGAAGTCACCATGTTTTTCAAGAAACTGAGAGAAGAGCTTGACAAACCCGGTCCCGTGACCGTTCGACGGGCCCGAAACTGGAGGTTTTCCTGCCCGATCCGGTCGATCCTGCCGTGCTTTTGTCGCGAATCGCCCCCGCTCCGGCGCCTCGAACGGGGCTGTTTTCCGCCTCGCCGTGCTCATCTGGGGAGAGTTTTCCGCCGCGTCGAGGTGTTTACGGTGTGAAAACCGGATCCTGGGGCTGTTTTTTGGCTCCTCGGGTCTCCACATGAGGACACACGGGCGTGGTCCCCGATTGGGATCACGGGTCCGGACAGGATGGCGGACGGTGTATGCGACCGGGGCGGGCGGGATCTGCGGCTGTGCACGACAGGGGTATGCCGCTGTGGCTGCCGTTGGGCCCGGTGCCACGTGCGGGCGGTCCGGGTGCCCGTGAGGTGGCCGGTGCGCCGGGGCTGCGGGTCTGCGCGGCCGGGTCGGGTCTCCTGGGCCTGCTCCGGGTCTGCGCGGCCGGCTCCCCGAAATCCGTCGTGCCCGCTTTTCAGTCCGCCTGCTTTTCAGTTTCCCCGGGCTTTGGCCCGCCCGTTCCCCGGGCTTTGGCCCGCCCGGCCTCCGGATCTCCTGTGTGTCCCTCAGCAGTGGCCATGGGGCAGTGGCCACGGGGCGGTGGGCTTCGGGAAAACCATGAGTCGCAACATCCGGCAAAAGGGTGTAGACAGCGGAGTTGAGAACGGCTGGCGCCGGAGCCCTTGCCCGGCGGAGCCCTGGCCGGTGACGAACTCCCGGGCCCGCCCTGTCGTCAGGCGGTCTCGGCAGGCGGTCTCGGCAGGCGGTCTCGTCGGGCGGGCGGGTCCGGCAGGACTGCACCTGCGCTTGCGCGTGGGGGCCGCGCTCCTGTCCCCCCTCATCGGCGCTGGCGGGTCTTCGGGCCTGCGGGGCGCCGCGGTCCGAACTCCGGCACGGCCCGGATCCGGTTGCTATTGTTGATCGTTTTCGTCGGTGATGTTAGGGTTTTCCATGACCCGGCAGTCCCTTCCGGAGGGAAAAACGCTCGAAGACATCCACGTGAAAATGCCGTTTGTGCGCGCTCCCGACCCGACAGGGCCGGTCACCGGCGCCGTGTTACACCCCTGATCTGATACGCCCCGGACCGCTTTCCCTGTCCGGCAGGCTGAGTTACTGGTACGGAAGACCCCATGTTTTTCAAGCAACTGAGAGAAGACCTTGACACAATAATGGCCCGCGATCCCGCGGCACGCTCGAAACTTGAGGTTTTTCTGTGTTACCCGGGCTTCCACGCCCTTCTGTTTTACCGAATCGCCCATCCGCTGTGGACACACGGCTGGTACACCCTGGCCCGTTTCATCGCCCACCTGGGGAAGATGTTCACGGGCGTCGAGATCCACCCGGCGGCAAAAATCGGCCGGCGCCTCTTTATCGACCACGCCACCGGCGTTGTGATCGGCGAGACCGCCGAGGTGGGCGATGACGTGACCCTCTATCACGACGTGACCCTGGGGGGCACCTCGCTTGAGCGGGGCAAGCGCCACCCCACCGTCGAGGACGGGGTGGTGATCGGTGCGGGCGCCCAGGTTCTGGGGCCCCATGTGATCGGCAAGGGCGCCCGGATCGGCGCCAACGCGGTTGTTCTGAAGCCGGTTCGCCCGGGCGCCACCATGGTGGGCATCCCGGCCCAGGAGGCGGGTGAGGTCCGGCTCCGGGCGGAGGAGGGGTTCTCCCCCTACGGCACGCCGGAAAACGTGAGCGATCCGGTGGAGGTCCATATCGGGGAGCTTCACAAGGAACTGGAGCGTCTTCGGGAACGAATCGAGACACTGGAGCGGATGCCGTCTCCGGTGGCGGCTCCGGTCGCGGCTGCAGCACCGTCTGCGCCGGCGGGCGGTGCCAGGACAGGTCGGGGCGAGCGGCGCTCCGGCACGACACAGTGAGGATACGGACAATGAGGGCGGCGCAATGAGACTGACCACGCGGGGACGCTATGCGGTCATGGCCATGACGGACCTTGCCGCCTGCAGCACGGAGACGCCGACGGCGCTTGTGGAGATTGCCCGTCGGCAGGACATTTCCCTGTCCTATCTGGAGCAGCTGTTCGGCCGCCTGCGCCGCCAGGGGCTTGTGAACTCGGTGCGCGGTCCCGGGGGCGGCTATGTCCTGTCCCGGGAGGCCTCGGAGATCCGGATCGCCGAAATCATTCTTGCCGTGGACGAGCCCATCGAGACCTGCCGCTGCGCCCAGGAGGGCCTGGCCCCCGGAGAGGGCTGCCAGCATGACGGCTCCCGGTGCCTGACCCATGATCTCTGGGATGCCCTCGCCAGCCATATTTTCCTGTTCCTGGACCGGCTCACCCTCGAGGACGTGGTGCGAAAACGGGTTGGCTGCCCGTCGCAGGCCTCGGGAGAGGCGTCCTGCGTCCCGGTCAATGCCGCCGATGCCTTGCATTCGGTCCCTCCGGGCGGACAGCCCTGACGGATCTCCGTTCCCCAGTCTTTAGCCGGATACCCCCGCGATGCTGACGGATTTTTCCCGCAATCCCATCCTGTCCCTGAGGGAAACCCTTCTGGAGTTCGTGCTCGTGCGCGGGCTCTGGCTCTTCAACGGTCTCCTTCATATCGTGATCTCGGTTGCTCTGGTGGTGGCGAGCGTTGTGGTGCTCGTCCAGTTCTTCGCCGAGATGTACGTGGCCTTCGGCCGGATCACCGAGACCGGCTTCCAGGAACTGAACCTGGTGCGCAGCTTCCTGCACGCCCTTGGGGTTCTGTTCATTGTCTGGACCCTCTCGGCCCTGATCTCCGCCGAGGTGGAGTACGTGCGCACCGGCCAGTTCCAGGTCCGGGTGTTTCTGGAGGTGGCCATGATCACCCTCCTGCGCCAGCTCATCGTAATGCCGGTGCAAACGGCGGCGGGGGACGTCCATCTCGAGGAGATGATGGGCATCTGGGGCTATCTTCTGGTTCTGGGGGCCATTTTGGTGGTGGCCATTGCCCACCGGCTGGTGGGGGGCGCGACAACGACCCTCTTTTTGCCCGAGACCAGTCCCCGGCGCGAGCCTCCGGCGGATCCTCCCCCCGAGGGGGCGGCCGAGGACGCTGCAGCGTCCGACGCCTGGGCAGACGCCCGCCGGGCGTCCCACCAGGGCGGCGTGGTGCGCTAGGAACGCGTTTCCCGGGGCCCGTTTCCCGGGGGGGGGCCGGGCTCCCGCGTCCCGTCCTTCCGCCGCGTCTCGCCAGGGCCCGATCGGGATGCTTCGCGCTCGCAAATTCCGGCCCCGCCGCGGTATCCGGCCGCGGTATCCGGATTGATGCACCGCGGGAGCGTTCCAGCCGGGATGTCCGCACATTTTGTGCCTCTTCCCCCTGTAACTTTACTCTATTTTGTTGACGCGCCGTTCAGGTATGATAAACCCGAACTGATCTTTCGTCTTGGTTCCCGGTTCAGTATTTTTCGGATACACGGTGGCTCGGGCGGGGATCACCTGTCAGGAGGTTTCGTCGAGCCCGGAGGTGCGCCGATGCGCTGTCCGTTTTGCGCCAATGAAGATACTCAGGTGAAGGACTCCCGTCCCACCGAGGAGAGTACGGCAATTCGCCGGCGTCGCTATTGCCCCAAGTGCAATTCCCGTTTCACCACGTTTGAGCGTGTCTATCTCCGCGATCTGTATGTGATCAAGCGCAACGGAGAGCGGGCCGTGTTTGATCGTGACAAGCTGGCCCAGGCGCTCATGCTGGCCTGCCGCAAGCGGCCCATCGAGACCGGGCAGGTCGAGATGGTGGTCTCCAAGATCCAGCGCGAGCTCGAGGCCCTCAACGAGGCCGAGGTGCCGTCCCGCCTGATTGGCCAGATGGCCATGGAGGAACTGGCCCTTCTGGACAAGGTGGCCTATGTGCGCTTTGCCTCGGTCTACCGGGATTTCAATGATCCCAAGGACTTCCAGGAGTTTGTTGGCACTTTGCAAGCGCCGGACCCCTGAGGACAGCGTGGCCCCTGCGGATCCGGGTCCGCAGGAGCCCGAAGGCACCCTGATGGTTTTCAGTACAGAGACTTTCTCGTCCGCAGACCGGCAGCACATGCGCGCTGCCCTTGCCCTTGCCGCGCGGGGGCTGGGGCGCGTGTGGCCCAATCCGGCTGTGGGCTGTGTTCTTGTGTCCGCGGACGGGCGGGTTCTGTCCCGGGGCTGGACCGCGCCGGGAGGCCGTCCCCACGCCGAGCGCATCGCGCTGGAGCGGGCCGGGGACGCGGCCCAAGGCGCGGTGGCCTATGTGACGCTGGAGCCCTGTTCCCATCACGGCAAGGAGCCTCCGTGCGCCGACGCGCTGATTGCGGCGGGCGTGTCCCGGGTTGTGGTGGCCATGGAGGATCCGGACACGCGGGTCAACGGTCGCGGTGTGCAGCGCCTGCGCGAGGCCGGGATCCGGGTGGATGTGGGGCTCTTCGAGGACGAGGCCCGCGACCTCAATCTGGGATTTGTGCTGAACCGTACCCAGGGGCGCCCCCTGGTGACCCTCAAGATTGCCTCGACCCTGGATGGCCGCGTGGCCCTTTCCTCCGGTGTCAGCAAGTGGATCACAGGGCCGCAGGCCCGGGCAGCCGGGCAGATGCTGCGCGCGGACCACGACGCCATTGCGGTGGGCTCGGGAACCGTTCTGGCCGATGATCCGGCCCTGACGTGCCGCCTTCCCGGTCTGGAGGACCGCTCGCCCGTGCGGGTGATCCTCGACAGCCGGGCCCGGCTTCCGGCCGACTCGGTTCTGGCCCGCACGGCCCGGGACACGCCGGTCTGGCTGTATTCGGCCCCCGGGGTCGGGGCCGGGCCCCTCGAGGCCCTGGGCGTGCGTGTGGTGCCAACCGAACCCGACGGCGACAGCGGCCGGCCTTGCGTTCGCGCCGTTCTGGCGGACCTGGCCCGCAGCGGTATCACCCGCCTTCTGGTGGAGGGCGGCCCCCGGCTCCATGCCGCGTTCCTCGAGGCCGGGGTGGTGGACCGCATTGTGTGGTTCCGTTCCCCCAGCCTTGTGGGGGGCGACGGCCTGTCCTGCGTGGCGCCCCTTGCCCTGGCCTCACTGGCCGGGCGACCTTTTTTCGAACTCGTGCGCACGCACCCGGTTGGCACAGACCGTGTGGAGCATTATGCTGGCGCCCGGGTTTCCAGGCGACAGCCGCCTCTCTGGGAGTAAGTTTGTCCATGTTTACCGGTATTATCACCGACCTCGGGCGGGTGCGCGCGGTCGATCGAAGCGGTGAGACCCGCTTCACCTTCTCGACGGCCTATGACACCTCGACCATCCCCCTCGGTGCGTCCATTGCCTGCAACGGCTGCTGTCTGACGGTGGTTGACACCGACGCGGACGGGTTCAGCGTCCAGGCGTCCGCGGAAACCCTGTCCAAGACCACGCTCGGTGGCTGGACCGAGGGAACCCCCGTGAACTTCGAGCGGGCCCTGTGCCTTGGCGACGAGCTGGGTGGCCATATCGTCTCCGGTCACGTGGACGGGGTCGCCGAGGTTGTCGACCTGCGCCCCGACGGCGAGAGCGTGCGCTTCACCTTCCGGGTTCCCGACGACCTGAAACAGTACGTCGCGCCCAAGGGCTCGGTGGCCCTGGACGGCGTGTCCCTGACGGTGAACGAGGTGGACGGCGCCCTGTTCGGCGTGAATATCATTCCCCACACGCTTTCGGTGACCACGTTCGGCTCCCTGAAGGCCGGGGACCGGGTCAACATGGAGATCGACATGCTCGCCCGCTACGTGGCCCGTCTTCTCTCGTGCGAGAACGGGGCCCAGTCGTGAGCGCCGAGGTGAACTCCAATCCGTCCCATGTCTCGTTTCGTGACTACATTGCCAGTCCCGAGGAGATCATCGAGGACGCCCGCAACGGGCGCATGTTCATCCTGGTGGACGACGAGGACCGGGAGAACGAGGGTGACCTGGTCATCCCGGCCCAGATGGCCGACCGCAATGCCATCAACTTCATGATCCGGCATGCGCGGGGCCTTGTGTGCCTGGCCATGACCGCCGAGCGGGTGGAGCATCTGGGCCTGCCCCTGATGGCGCGCAAGAACAAGTCCCGCCACTCCACGGCCTTCACCGTGTCCATCGAGGCGCGCGACGGGGTCAGCACCGGCATCTCCGCCGAGGACCGGGCCCGGACCATCGCGGTCGCCATTGACCCGGACGCGGGGTCCGAGGACATCGTCTCCCCCGGTCACGTGTTTCCCATCGTGGCGCGTGAGGGCGGCGTTCTGGTGCGTGCGGGCCACACCGAGGCCGCCGTGGATGTCTCCCGGCTGGCGGGGCTTCTGCCCGCCGGCGTGATCTGCGAGATCATCAACGAGGACGGGACCATGTCCCGCATGCCCGATCTTGTGCGGTTTGCGCAGGAGCACGGCCTGAAGCTGGGCACCATCGCCGACCTGATCGCCTACCGCCGCCGGACCGAGCGTCTGGTGGAGCGGGAGCTGGAGCAGGAGTTCCATTCCCGGTACGGCGGGGACTGGCGTCTGATCCTGTACACCTCCCGGGTTTCGGGGATCGAGCACATCGCCCTTGTGAAGGGCGACCTGGCCGGGTCCGATCCGGTTCTGGTGCGCATGCACGCCTTCGACGTGTTTGACGATCTTCTGGGGCGCTGCGGCGAAGACCACAGCAGCCAGCTCCACTCGGCGATGGAACGTATCGCCGCGGAGGGCCGGGGCGTGATCGTGGTGATTCGCAACAACGCACCGCGCATGCTCCTGAACCGGATCCAGAACTCCGTCGACCGCGACGCGTCGTCGGGTCCGCTGCTGGACTACGGCGTGGGCGCCCAGATTCTCCTGGATCTGGGGGTGCGCGACATGGTCCTGCTGTCCAACACGCCCAAGACGATTGTCGGGCTTGCGGGGTATGGCCTGAAGATTGTTGAACACAGACCGCTTTAGCGGCACTGTGAGGGGATTCCCGGCGTGCTGCCGGGGCCGGAAAAACGCCCGGCGTTCCGGTTCGCTCCGGGCCGGGGAGAGTCGGGTGCGCCGACCCTCCCGGCCTTCGGGGGCGGGGCGGGGCCGGTCCAGAAAAGAAATGAAAAAAGGGGGCTCGCATGTCCGCGTTGGCCAAGAAAAAGCCGACCCGCGTCTTCATTATCGAGGCGCGGTTCTACGATGATATCTCCGACCTTCTCGTCAAGGGCGCCATCGAGGCGCTGGAGCGGGCCGGCGTGGTGTACGAGCGCCTGAGCGTTCCCGGGATTCTGGAAATCCCGGCGGTGGTGCAATATGTCTCCCGCAGCCAGTTCATCGGCATCACCTATGACGGCTGTGACGGTTTCGTGGTCCTGGGCTGCGCCATCAAGGGCAAGACCGATCACTACGAGCATGTCTCGCGGGTGTGCTTCGATGCTCTGGGCAAGCTGACCCTGGCCCACTCGCTGGCCATCGGCAACGGCATCCTGACCTGCCCGAACCTGGATCTGGCCCTGGAGCGGGCGGACCCGGCCCAGCGCAACTACGGCGGACGGGCGGCGGAAGCCTGCCTGCGCCTGATCGACCTCAAGAGGGCTCTGCCCCCGAACCAGACCGCCCAGAAGGTCTGAGGGCGGGCCGGGCGTCGCCGGGTTCAGGTCGGCACCAGGTACAGGGCGCCCCACGACCGGGACGCCACCAGGCACAGGGTGCCACACGTCAACGGCCTCCCCACGTCCGGGGCGGTGCCGGATCCGGCGTTTCGCCCTGTCGGGCGGATCCGCGGTCCGGCGGACGCGCCCGGGACCACGAGTATGGCCGCCGGGGCTTGTCCCGGCGGTTCGGGTTTGGCGGCTCGGCCTGTTCCGGAACACGGGGCAGGGGCTCCGCCCGCCGGTCCCGGCGTCCGATGGTGCCCCTGAGGGTGCCGCGCCGGGATCCGAAAACAGGTCCGCTCCCGGGTCCGTCCGGGGCCCTGCGCCCGCTCCCTGCGGCGCCGGGGCGGGGCCGACATGCATGCGGACTGTGTGTACGGTCCGAACACCAGGGACGGCACGGCCGGGCCCGACAACAAGGATAGTCATCACCATGACCGAAGATTCCGGGACCGGATCCCGTGACCGTACCCGCAGTGAAATCCGTCGCATCCGGAGTTCCAGTGCCCGCCTGGCCGCCGTCCAGGCCCTGTATGCCTTCGACGTGGACGCCCCCGCCGGGGAGGAGCGCCCCCACCAGGCCAGCATCCGTATCGAGACCCTGGTTCGGGCGTTCATGGACGGGTCTCTCGGCTCTCTGGCCATGATTGATGTTCCCGATCCTCTGGGGGTGCGCGAGCCCACCGAGGAGCGGGAGGATCTCGCCCCCCCCGACGGCGAGCTGTTCGGTCTTCTGGCCCGCGGCACCGTGCACGAGCGGGCCCGGATCGACGAGGTTCTGCGGGCCTCCCTGTCGTCCGACTGGCCCTGGGAGCGGCTGGAGCCCCTTCTGCGCGCGGTGCTCCGGGTCTCCATCTACGAGCTTCTCGAGCGCCCGTCCACGCCGGTTCCGGTGATCATCAAGGAATACGTGGACCTGGCCGCCTCGTTCTACTCCGGCCCCGAGCGTGGACTTGTGAACGCGGTCCTGGACCGTCTGGGGCGCACCCTGCGGTCCGGCGCAGCCGGCACGGACGGGTTCGGAAGCTGAGCCGCGGGGACTGCGGGGAATGGCGCTGCGTCCGGAATTCGAGCTGATCGGCTCCCTGTTTCGCCCCCTGGCCGAGGGAGCGCCCGAGGCCCTGTCCCTTGCGGATGACGCGGCCCTGATCCCCGCCCGCTGCGGGCAGGAGCAGGTCGTCAGCGTGGATACGGTCCTGGCGGGGGTCCATTTTCTCGAGACCGACCCTCCCGGCGACGTGGCGCGCAAGGCCCTGCGGGTGAACCTGTCGGACATGGCGGCCATGGGCGCGGACCCGGCCGGCTTCCTTCTGGCGGCGCTTCTCTCGGACCGGCTGGATGACGGCTGGATGGAGGCGTTCCATGCGGGCCTGAAGGCGGACATGGAGACCTTCGGCCTGTCCCTGTACGGCGGCGACACGGTCTCCACCCCCGGTCCCTTCGGGTTTTCCGTCACCATCCTGGGCTACGTTCCCGAGGGCATGGCCCTGCGGCGCTCGGGCGCGGCGCCCGGCGACGACGTCTGGCTGTCCGGCACCCTGGGGGACGGGGCTCTGGGGCTTCTCGCCTGCCGCGACGATCCCGCGCTTGCGGGGCTGGCACCTGAACACCACCAGTGGCTTTCGGAGCGCTACCGCTGCCCGCGGCCCCGGGTGTCCCTGGGGCGTGCCCTTCGGGGTCTGGCCTCGGCGGCCATGGATGTGTCCGACGGGCTCTTCAATGACGCTGCGCACATGGCCCGCGCGTCGGGCGTTTGCGTCGAGATCGACAGGAGTGCCTTGCCGCTGTCCCCGGCTGCCCGTATCCTTTGCCAGTCGGATGCGCGGTTTCTGGAGACCGCAGTCACCGGCGGTGACGACTACGAGCTCCTGTTCTGTGCCCCGGAAACGGTGCGCGACCGGGTGCTGGCGGCCGGACAGGCCAGCGGCACCCCGGTGACCCGGATTGGTCGGGTGACGGGGCCGGGGGAAGGGCAGGTCAGTCTTCGAGACGTGGGGGGCGCGCCATTTCGTCCGCGCCGGGGCGGCTGGGTTCACCTGGCCGGAGGCTCCGGTGACGACGGGTCCGGCGGCTGCTCCCCCGGGGATGCCGTGGAGAATGCAGGGTGAAGATTCTTGTCGTTATTCTGAGCGTGGTGGTTCTGCTGCTGGGCATCTTTGTGGGCGGCATCGCTCTGGGGTTCATTCCCGACACCTTTGGCCTGCGCGGCAGTCTGGGCCTGTCCGACTCCAAAGCGGTCGAGGCCGAGGCCCCCGCACCGCCGCCGACGCCCCGCGAGCGTCTGGGCCCGCCGCCGTTCTTGCTGTCGGTGCGCACCCTGACGGTCCCGGTGATCGTGGACGGACGGCTGGTGCGCAGCGCCAACATCAGCGCGCGCATCCTGGTGGATCCGGCCAAGAGCAACATTTTCCTTCGCCGGGGTCATATCCTCTCTGCGGTTTTCCTCGAGGAGCTGATGGTCCTGCTGCCCCAGCAGCTGGAGCTGGTCGGCCACTTCAACATGGCCGAGATCAAGGCCCGCCTGCGGGATGTGGCCAACCGGGCCCTGGAGGAGAACGTGGTCCAGGAGGTGCTCATTTCCGGCTTCTCGGAGACCACCGGCAACCCGCCCCAGCAGTAGCACCCGTTCCGGCTTCGGGCGGGGGCGCAGGGACCGGGGGCGAGCGCTGGTATCGCCCCGCACATCCGCACACTAACCCCGGGGGGGCGGCGTCGCTATGTCTCCTTGCGGCAGTTTGATCTCACCCGCACACCAACCCGGGGCGCAGGCCCGTTTCGTTCGGGCGGGCGCGTTCGTGGTCGCTCAGGTCAGGCCGCTGCCTTCGTGCCGGTGCAGTTATGTCGCTGCGGTCGGGCCGTTACAGCCGGCCGGAAGGGGAAAAGCGCGTCAGAGGATCTGTAAGCCGGGTTCTGTCCACACCGCACACACCGGGGTGCCTGCAGCGGGGATGGCCATTCATCTGGGACGCCCGTCGCCGGACGCCTCGTGCGATACTACCCGAACGGCGACCCGGAAACTCCGTCTGTCCCCGCGAGAGGGACTGCCGTTCCTTTTTGATCTTGCTCCCGGCGGGGTTTACCGTGCCGCTCCCGTTGCCGGGCGCGCGGTGCGCTCTTGCCGCACCCTTTCACCCTTGCCGGCCGTATAGACCGGCGGTTTGCTTTCTGTGGCACTGTCCCGGGGGTCGCCCCCGCCGGGTGTTACCCGGCGCCGCGTCTCCGTGGAGCCCGGACTTTCCTCCCCCGGGCGCGAGCCCGGCAGCGGCCATCCGATCCTCTGACGGGGCGCATTGTGCGCATACAAGGCCCCTGATGCAAGGGTTTACAGGCTCCATTGCCAAGGTGCGGGCCTGTGCGTTATTGTACGCGGTCATTTTTCCCGCCCATTCCCCTTTTTCTTCGCGAGACCTTGTTGCATGGCCAGGAACCCGAACCCCCCGAAGTCGCCCAAATCTGCCGCCGAGTCCGCGGACGAGGAGATCATTGATCCGGCGGAGGCCGCACTGATTCGCGAGGTCGACGAGGAGCTGCGCCGGGAGCGCATGCTCGCCTTCTGGAAGCGCTACGGGGGCTGGATTTCGGGCCTCGCCCTGTGTCTTGCCCTGGTGGCGGCGGGCTTCAAGGGCTACCAGTACATTGAGCACAAGCGCACCCTTGCGGCCGTGCGGGCCTACGAGGAGGCGCTGGTCAAGCTCGAGCTGGGCGACACAAGCGGTGCGCTCGGTGAGTTTTCCGAGATCACCCGCGAGTATCCTGGCGCCGTGGCGGCTCTGGCCGGTCTGTCGGAGGCCGCCATTGCCCTGGACCAGGGCCGGGTGTCGGACGCGGTCGACCTCTATCGCCGCATCGCGGCCGACAAGGCGGCTGCGCCCCCGTTCCGGGATCTGGCGCGCATTCTGGCCGTCTCCAACGGCCTCGACACCCTGAGCCGCGCCGAGGTGGAGGAGATTCTGGCTCCCCTGCGCTCGCCGCGCCACAACTTCCAGCCGCTCGCCGACGAGCTGGCCGCCTATGCCGCCCTGAAGGACGGGGACCGGGCCGCGGCCGAGGCCCTGTTCACCGCCGTTCTGGGGAACTCCCAGACCGGCGAGCAGGGGCGCGAGCGGGTGCGCGGCGTCATGATGTCCCTGGGGCTGGGTCTGGCCAGGCCCGGCGCGCAGGACGGGCCGTCTGCGGCTCCGGCGGGGAACGGATCGCCTTCGGACACTTCGGGTGGGGAGAACAGCGATGCTGATGACGGGAACTAGGTCGCTTCTTGACAGTTTTCGCGCCCGGGTCTTCCGCCTGGGCGGCGGTGCGGCCCTGGCCCTTCTGGTGGCGGGCTGCGGTGGCGACTCCTGGTTCGGGGAGTCCAGCTTCGAGCCCCACCCGGGCGAGCGGCAGGGCGTGCTGATTCAGGAGCGGGGGCTGGCAACGGCTCCCCACTCCAACCGGCCCGTAGTGCTCCCCGATCCTGAGCCCAACGAGGACTGGCCCCAGAGCGGCGGCTACTCCCACCACGCCATGCAGCACATGGTGGCGGACGGTCCCCTGACCGAGCTGTGGACCACCCGGATCGGCTCCGGCTCCACCAAGCGTGGGAAGCTTCTGAACTCCCCCATTGTGGCCGAGGGCCTGGTCTTCACCATTGACCGCCGCGCCAGCGTGCGGGCCTTCGACGCCCGGACGGGGCGCAAGGTCTGGGACGTGTCCCTGCCCGAGCGGGGCACCGAGGAGCGGGACGGCGATTTCCTCGGGGGCGGCATCGCCTACGAGGACGGACGGATTTTCGCCACCACCGGCTTTGCGAAGGTTGTGGCCCTGGATGCGGCCTCGGGCACGGAGCTCTGGCGGGCGTCCATGGACGCGCCCGTACGTGCGGCTCCCACGGTCAACTCGGGCCGGGTGGTTGTGGTGACCCTGGGGAACCAGACCGTGGCCCTGGCGGCGGCGGACGGCTCCAAGCTGTGGGTCCACTCGGGCGTTGCGGAGAGCACCTCCCTGATGGGCACGCCCGCTCCGGCGATCGATCAGGGCATTGTGGTGGTGGCCTATTCCTCCGGCGAGGTCTTTGCCCTGCGCCTGGAAAGCGGCACCGAGATCTGGGCGGACTCGGTCACGGCGGTGCGGCGCACGGATGCGGCCGGGCTGCTCTATGATATTCGCGCCAATCCGATCATCGACGGCAACCGGGTCTACTTCATCGGCAACAGTGGCCTGATGGTGGGCATGGACCTGCGCTCCGGCGGGCGGGCCTGGCAGCTTCGGGTTGCGGGCACCCAGTCTCCGTGGATTGCGGGCGACGTGCTGTACCTGGTGTCCGAGGATGCGGAGCTTGCGGCCGTCAGCGCCTCGAGCGGTGAGGTCCTGTGGTCCTTCTCGCTGCCGCGGTGGAACAAGGCCTCCAAGCAGAAGGGCGCCCTGTTCTGGATCGGCCCCATTCTGGTGTCGGATCGCCTGATCGTCGGCTGCTCGGACGGCTACGTCTACAGCTTCTCGCCCTATACCGGAAAGCTGCTCGGACAGATCGAGCTCTCCAGCGCCATGGTCACTACCCCTGTTGTCGCTGACGGGATCCTTTACTTCCTGACCGAAAAGGGGCGGCTGGTCGCCTTCCATTAGGGCCCGTCCGGGCGGCTCCGCCCGGTTCCGCGGTCCGCCGTCCACCCCGTTGTGTGCCGCTGCACCCCTGGCCCTTTGGGGCCTGCGCCGCGGTTCCTCCGCTTCCGGTTTCGGACAGGGCAGGGGACGGCGGGACGGCAGGCGGGGCCTGCGGGTGCGAAAGACCGCCGGCCCGGCCCACCGGACGGCGTTCCCGCCATGGAGGCGGACCGGGGTTCCAGGGAGCGTCCCACACCGACTGAGTTCTCCGAGGAGGGGGCGCACCGGACATCCCGGGTGCGCCGTCCCTGTTCGGACCCGCCGATGGACAGAGGGTCCGTCGCGGTCTCGTTTCAAGGAAATACAGATGTTTACCCTTGCCATCATCGGGCGCCCCAACGTCGGGAAGTCCACGCTGTTCAACCGTCTTGCGGGACGGCGCCTGGCCATTGTCCACGACATGCCCGGCGTCACCCGGGACCGCCGGGAGGCCCGGGGCTCCCTGGGGGACATGACCTTCCGCATCGTGGACACCGCCGGTCTGGAAGAGGCCGGGCCCGAGGTTCTGGAAGGCCGCATGCGCCAGCAGACGGACCGCGCGCTCCAGGAGGCGGACGCCGCCCTGATGCTGATTGACTCCCGGGCCGGTGTGACCCCCCTGGACGCCCACTTTGCCGACGCCCTGCGCCGGTCTCCGGTGCCGGTGATCCTGGTGGCCAACAAGTGCGAGGGCGGTGCGGGCCAGGCCGGCCTGTACGAGGCCTACAAGCTGGGCCTGGGGGATCCGGTCCCCCTCTCCGCCGAGCATGGCGAGGGGATGGCCCTGCTGTTCGAGGCCCTGATGCCGGTCTACGATGCCTGGGTGGAGGCCCACGGTCCCGAGGAGGATCCCGACGAGGCCGCCGCCCGCCAGCGCGACGGTCTGGACCTCGAGGCCATCGATGCCCTGGAGCCCGAGGACTGGCCCGACGACCCCTCGGCCCTGGCGGCCGACGCCGATGCCGACGATGCGGACGCCGAGGATGACTACGCGGTGGAGGCCATCGACCCCAGGGGCGAGCGCCCGATCCAGGTCGCCATTGTGGGACGTCCCAACACGGGCAAGTCCACGCTGGTGAACCGCCTTCTGGGGGAGGAGCGTCTTGTCACCGGTCCCGAGGCCGGTGTGACCCGCGACGCCATCGAGGTGGACTGGGAATGGGGCGGACGCCGCTTCCGGCTGGTGGACACCGCCGGGCTCCGGCGCAAGGCCCGCATCGAGGACTCCCTCGAGAAGCTCATGGTGGCCGACACCCTGAACGCGCTGCGCCTGGCCGAGGTCTGCATTCTGGTGCTTGATGCCAACATGCCCATGGACCGCCAGGATCTGACCATCGCCCGGCGGGTGATCGACGAGGGCCGCGCTCTGGTGATCGCCGTCAACAAGTGGGACGTGGCCGAGGACCGCAAGGCGTCGCGCCAGCGGGTGGCGGACCGCCTGGAAAGCTCCCTGTCCCAGGTGCGGGGGGTGCCGGTGGTGACCATGTCCGCCCTTCAGGGCCGGGGTATGGACGAGCTGATGAAGACCATCCTCGTGGTTCACGAGCGCTGGAACCGGCGTGTGTCCACGGGGCGCCTGAACCGCTGGCTGGCCCGCCATATCGAGGGGCATCCGCTGCCCCTGGGCAAGCACGGGCGGCGCCTGCGCATCCGCTACGCCACCCAGGCCAAGATCCGTCCGCCCACTTTTGCCCTGTTCATGACCCGCCCGGACGACCTGCCCGAATCCTACCGCCGCTACCTTGTGAACGGCCTGCGGGAGGATTTCGACATGGACGGCGTGCCCGTCCGCCTGCTGTTCCGGGCCACGCGCAATCCGTTCGCCGACAAGCGCTAGGGCCTGTCGGTCTTTTCCGGAAGGGTTCGGCGGTCCGCTGGGGTGCCGGGCCCAATCCCATGGGCTCGGGCCGCTGTCGGGTCGGGAGCCCGTTCTCACAGCAGGAGGCATGGCATGGTGAAGGTTGGAATAATCCGCTGCCAGCAGACCGAGGACACCTGTCCCGGGACCAGTTGTTTTGTGGCCAGAGACCACGGGGCGGCCCACTTCCAGCCGCTCGGGGAGACCTCGGTCGTGGGGTTTGTGTCCTGCGGCGGGTGCTCCGGCCGGCGTGCCGTCCAGCGGGCCCAGCTTCTGGCCCGCAAGGGGGCCGAGGTCATCATGCTGTCCACCTGCATGGTGAGGGGATCCTATGGCGGGACCATGACCTGTCCCTATATTGGTCCCATGCGCGAGGCCATCGAGCGGGTCACCGGCCTTCCCATCGTCAACGGAACCCACTGAGCCCGGCGCTCCCGATCCGCGGACCGCTGACCCCGGTGGCCCCAGGGCTCCGGTCCCTGAGGCCGCGATCTCCGGTGCCAGGGTTTCCGCTCCGCCAGCCTCCCGTCTCTTGCCCCCAACCCCAGCGTTTTGCCCCCAACCCCAGCGTTTTGCCCCCAGCCTTTTGCCACCTGTCCTGCACACTGCCCGACGTTCTGAACCAGGAGCCGTCCCGATGACCACCAAAGCCCTGACTGCCATCGTTTCCCGCTTTCCCGAGGCCCGGGTCTTGTGTGTGGGGGATGTGATGCTGGACCGGTTTGTCCACGGAACGGTGGACCGCATTTCCCCCGAGGCGCCCATTCCGGTTCTGAAGGTGGGGGAGACCCGGACCATGCTGGGCGGAGCGGGCAACGTGGTGCGCAACCTTGTGGCTCTGGGCGCCAGCGTGGTCTTCCTGAGCGTGATGGGGGACGACGCCGCGGGGGCCGAGATCCAGAGCCTTCTCACCCGGGAAAAGAACGTGGAGCCCCTGATTGGTGTGGACCGGGCCCGGCGCACACCGCTCAAGGTCCGCTATGTGGCGAACGGCCAGCAGCTCCTGCGAACGGACGAGGAAACGGTGGCCCCCCTGTCCGCCGAGCGGGCCCGCATCCTGCTTGAGACCGCGGTTGCGCGTCTGCCGTCGGTGGATGTCCTGGTGCTGTCGGACTACGGCAAGGGGATCCTGGCCGACGGCGTGTCCACGCGGCTGATCGATCTGGCCCGCGACGCCGGGGTGCCGGTCATCGTGGATCCCAAGGGGCGGGACTACGGAATTTACGCCCATGCGGATCTGATCACTCCCAACCGTCAGGAACTGGCCGAGGCCACGGGCCTGGCCGTCAGCACGGATGCCGCCATCGTCGGCGCCTGCCGGACCCTGATGGACAGCTTTGGCTTCGGGGCCGTTCTGGCCACCCGCTCCCACGAGGGTATGACCCTGGCCCGGGATACGGGCGGAGTGGTGCACCTGCCCGCCGACGCCCGCGAGGTGTTCGATGTCTCCGGCGCCGGGGACACGGTTCTTGCGACCCTTGCCGCGGCCCTGGCGGTCAAGGCGCCGCTCGAGGATGCCTGCCGCCTGGCCAACCGGGCGGCCGGAATTGCCGTGGGCCGGGTGGGAACCGCCACCGTCGAGGCAGACACCCTTGTGGGCTCCCTGCGTCACGAGGAGTGGTCCGAGACCGAGTCCCGCGTGGCAACCCCCGAGGAGGCTCTGGAGCGGGTCAGCCGCTGGCGCCGCCGGGGCAAGCGGATCGGCTTCACCAACGGGTGCTTCGATCTTCTCCATCCGGGGCATGTGTCCTTGCTGAAGCAGGCCAAGGCCCAGTGCGACCGGCTTGTGGTGGGTCTGAATGCGGACGTCTCGGTGAAGCGCCTCAAGGGCGAGCAGCGCCCGGTCCAGTCCGAGACGGCCCGGGCCACGGTCCTCGCGTCCCTGTCGTTTGTGGATCTGGTGGTCCTGTTCTCGGAGGACACGCCGCTGGAGCTCATCGGCCTGCTCACCCCTGATGTGCTCATCAAGGGCGCCGACTACTCGGAGGACCAGGTGGTCGGGGGCGACCTTGTCAAGGCGGCCGGGGGGCGGGTTTTCCTCGCCAGCCTCGAGGAGGGGCACTCCACCACCGCGACGCTGCGCCGCTACCACAGCCGGGCCGAAAGCGCCATTATGGGCGACTGATCCGGGCGCCCGCGTTCCGGATGACAGCACGCGCCCGGTCGGCTTCCGGGGGCGGGACCGGCCTGCGCCCGGCCGGTGGCGGGTCTTCCCGCAAGCACCGTCCTTCCGGTGGGTGTCCCGGGTGCGCCCGTATCTGAGTGACGCGTCCGCAGGGGCTGCCCGGGAGATGCGCCCCTGCCGATGCCGGGGGGGCGGTCCAGGGCGACCGCGTTCCTTCCGCTGTGCGGCGGCCCGTCGCCCCCTGTTCCGGGCCTTCCGTCCGGGTGGGGAAGGGATGGCAGGGTGGGGGAGGGATGGCCGGCCGGGGGCGCTTTTGCATTTCCATGCGGCGAATGGATATCTATAATCACTCCGAGGATGCAACAGCCGTCGGGGGATGTTCTCGTGAGCCGAGCCAGAGGAAAAACCGTGCTTCCCGCTGTGGCGCTTGCCGCGCTGCTGCTCTGTCCTGCCCCTGCGCTCGCCCAGGAGCCGGACTGGAGCGACGACCCGCCCCCCTGGCTTCTGGGATCCTGGGCCGTGAACGGCGAGTGCGAGTCCAAGGTGTCCGAGACCATCCACTTTGCCCGGGGCGGCTACCGCTGGCGCAAGCGTGACGGAAGCTGGGGCTTTGCCCGGGGCAAGTACAGCTACTACGCTCCGGACAGCGTGCGGGTGTCGTTCAAGGTGACCCGGGCTTCGGGGGATCCGTCCCAGGACCGCTATGACACCGTCATCACCAACGAGGGCAGCCGGATCCGCAAGGCGAACCTGGCGGCGGGCTCGTCCCGGTATTACGACCGCTGTGACTGAGGTCGTCGCCTCGACTGAGTCTGGCCGGGTTTCCTCTGCCGTTCTGCTGTTGTTTCTGTCGCCCCGACTGAGGCCCGCGCCCCGGCGTGTGCCTGCCCCCCTCCAACCCCCGGGCCCCGGGCAAAGACGGCGCCGGGGAACCGGACCGCAGAACCGGGCGTCCACCGGGTCGCGCCCGGGATCGGGTAAGGTCGGCCAGGACCGTGCGCCTGCCGGTGCTCCCGCCGGTGCGCCTTTCCATGATCCGGCTGCCAGGCTAAGGTGGCCCTCCGACAGGCCTTCCCGGCCACTCCGCCGGGCGGTGTCCGGCTCCCTGCTTGCTTGCCTCCCTCCCTTCCTTGCTCGAACCCCGGGTGTTCTCATGACCGTTCTTGTTACCGGCGCCTCCGGATTTGTGGGCGCAGCCGTTGTCCGCTCCCTTCTGGCCCGCGGGGAGTCCGTGCGGGCTCTTGTGCGCTCCTCCTCGCCCAGGACCAACCTGGACGGCCTCGACGTGGAGACGGTCCAGGGCGACCTGACGGACGCGGCCTCCTTGCGCGCGGCCACCCGGGGGATTTCGGCGCTCTACCACGTGGCGGCGGATTACCGGCTGTGGTGCCTCCACCCCGAGGAGATGATGCGCGCCAACGTGGACGGCTCCGTGAACATTATCCGCGCTGCGCTGGATGGCGGGGCCTCGCGGGTGGTGTACACCAGCTCGGTTGCGGTGCTGAAGCCCGGGACCGACGGCTCCGTCGCGGACGAGACCACGCCGACCACGGCTGCCGACATGATCGGCCCCTACAAGCTGTCCAAGTTCCTGGCCGAGGAGGCCGTGCGGGGCCTTGTGGTCCGCGAGGGTGCGCCGGTCGTGATCGTCAACCCCTCCACGCCTATCGGCCCCCGGGACGTGCGTCCCACGCCCACGGGGCGGACCATCGTCGAGGCGGCACTGGGCAAGATGCCCGCGGTGGTGGACACGGGCCTGAACGTGGTCCACGTGGACGATGTGGCCGCCGGGCACCTGCTGGCCTTCGACCGGGGGCAGGTCGGCGAGCGCTACATCCTGGGCGGCGATGACATGACCCTTCTGGCCCTGGTCAGCGAGGTCTGCCGCCTGGCCGGCCGCACGCCGCCCCGCCTGGTGGTGCCCCAGGGCCTGATCATGCCCGTCGCCTGGGTGGTGGAAACCCTGGCCCGGCTCCGCCGTCAGGAGCGCGAGCCCTTCGTGACCCTGGATGGGGTGCGCATGTCCCGCTACAAGATGTTCTTCTCGTCCGCCAAAGCCCGCAGCGCGCTGGGCTATGCGCCCCGGCCCGCGTCCGAGGCCCTGAGGGATGCGGTCACCTGGTTTCGCGAGAACGGCTACCTGGGGGGCTGACGGCCTGCCCCGGATCCCGCATCGGGTTCCGGCTGGTTTCGGATCCCGCATCGGGTTTCGGCCGCCCCGCCGTCCCATCGTCCGACCGTCCGACCGCCCCTCCGACTGGCGGTCCCGTTGGTTTTCCACCGTCCGCTCGCCTGTGCGTGGCAGGGGGCGGCACGTCCGCCAGATTTCTGGGAGCCCTATGGGGTCGGGTGCCGTGTGCCGGGCCAGCCCACGGTTCTCGCCCGCTCTTCACCCTTCGTGTGCCTGTATGCGTTTAAAACGGGCGCGACATGTCTCCATGGTTGTTTTTGCCTTTTGGAAGTACTCTGAAGAGGTTATGCTTGAAGCACGCTGACTCGGTGTTCAAGCGGAGCCGTGGGCGCCTGTCCCGTTTTTTCCGGCTCCGTTCAACATTCAACGGGCGAACAGGGTGCTGGAATGAAGACATTTTCCATACGGCAGAAGATCAACATCCTTATTGCAGTCCTGCTTTTTTTTGTTTCTGTTCCGATTATTTCTCTGTCCTCGTACTATCACCAGTCGGATATTCGCAGGCAGCTGGTTGACGGTCTTCTTCCCGAGACCTCCAGAACCATTCTGGCGGCCATCGATCACGAGATCATGGAGCCCGCCCGGGCGGCGGAGTTCGCGGCGCGCAGCGGCGTGCTCCAGGAGTGGATCCGTCAGGGCGAGCCCAATGACGCCGGGCTGGACGCGGTCTATGCCCTTCTCGAGAGCTTTTGCGCCACCTACCACACCCTGGGCGCCAACTTCGCCTCGAACCGGACGCTGCAGTACACCAAATTCCAGGACGGCGTGCGCGACCACAGCTACACCATGACCGAGGAAAACGATCCCTGGTTCCACGAGTTCCGCACGGGCAGCGCCTGGCAGAGTGTGGTGGTCTATGTGGACGATCCGGTGTGGGGGACAAAGGCCTTCGTCAACCGCCGGGTCGAGGTGGACGGTGACTTCGCCGGGGTCATGTCCATGGCGCTGGACATCCGGGATCTGGCCGCGAACCTGGCCCGCACGGTCATTGGAACCCGGGGCCTGACCTTTATCGCGGACGAGAACGGCATCTTGCGTTTCTATCAGGACATCAAGCGCCTGAACACGCCTGTGGGCGCGGTGCTGCCCGCGTACCGGGAGGAGTGGAGCGCCATTACCGCCTCGGACACCCATTCGTTCCGCTATCGCCTGGACGGGGACACGCGCTACGTCTTCACCCAGAAGATCCCCGGTCTGGGGTGGTACCTCTGCACCGAGGCCAGCGACAGCGAGCTGATGCGGAACGTCTGGCGCTCCCTGTTCTTCAGCGCCCTGTTCTCGGCGGTTCTCACCCTTTCGGGCGGACTGATCGGGATGGCCGTGCTGCGGCCCCTGATTGGGCCGCTCCGCCAGACGGCGGACTACGCCCGCCAGGTGGCCCGGGGGAACCTGGACGAGACCCTCGAGGTCCGGGGCCGCGATGAGATCGGTGTCCTGTCGTCGTCCCTGCGGCAGATGGTGGGGGCCCTGAAGAACCGGATCCTCCAGGCCGAGACCCAGGAGCATGCCCTGCGCTCCATTCTGGACCATACCCTGGAGGTGGCGGACAAGGCGGCGGCGGTGTCCGAGAACCTGAACCGGGTGGCCCGCCAGCTGGGGGACGAGATCGAGAAAACCCGCAAGGGCGGCGATGAGCAGTACCGGAGCCTTCAGGAGACCAGCGTGTCCGTCAGCCGCATGGTGGGGGTGTTCGGCGAGATCGCCCGCAGCTCCGCCGGAACGGCCCGCAGCGTGACCGAGGCCCGCGAGGTCGCCGAGACCGGTGCCCGACGGGTGGACAGCGTGATTGCCGCCATCAGCCGGGTCCAGGAAAACGCCGCCGAGGTGCGGGGCTCCATGAACGCCCTCACAGCCCAGACCGGCAACATCGCGGATATCCTGAGCTCCATCACCGCGATTGCGGACCAGACCAACCTTCTTGCCCTGAACGCGGCCATCGAGGCCGCCCGGGCGGGGGAGGCCGGCCGGGGTTTTGCCGTCGTGGCCGACGAGGTGCACAAGCTGGCGGAAAAAACCATGGAGGCCACACAGGGGGTGAGCGCGGTCCTGGCCAGCATCCGGAAGGTGGCGGAGGCAAACCTTGCGGGCATGTCGGGAACCACCGAGGCCCTGAAGGAGGCGACGTCCCTTGCCGCCGCCTCGGGCGAGGCCCTGCGCAACATCGTGGCCGTGTCCAGGGACAACGCCCTCCAGATGACCCGGATTGCCGACGCCATCGCTGGGATGGAGGGGGACAGTGCCGGCATTGCCCGCGGGCTTGACCGGGTGAACGCGATCGCCCTGGAAACGGTCGAGGACATGCGCACGTCCAGCGCCATTCTCGAAACCCTGATCGAGCAGGCTGGGTCGGTTGACCACATCATTCTGGAACTGAAGACGCAGGAGGCCCGCCAGACGTCGTGAGCTCCCGGTCCGCGGGGCTCAGGGCGGCCCGGGCCTGCGTGGGCCCGGTGGGGGCGTTCGGACTCCCGCCGGGGCGCGGCGAGGGGGACGCGGCAGGGCCCCGTGGTGGGGGAGCGGAAGCGGGCAGGCCGCCAGTCGGAGAGGTTTCCGGTTACCTGCGGCCGGCTTCGGGCCTGAACAGGCGTCCGGTGCGCTTTGGTTCCGGGGCCCGGGGCCCGCGCTCTGGCTGTCGCTGGCGGGCGGACCGGCCGCGCGGCCATAAAAAAAGGGAGGCGCCGGAGCGCCTCCCGTCGTCAGGGTGACCCGTCGCCTCAGGCGCTCGGGTAGATGGGGAAGCGGGCGCACAGCTCCGACACCCGCGCACGGACCGAGGCCTCGACCGCGCTGTTGTCGTCGGGGTTGGCAACCAGCCCGTCCAGAACCTCGGCAATCATCAGGCCGACCTGGCGGAACTCCTCCTGGCCGAAGCCGCGGGTGGTGGCCGCAGGCGAGCCAAGGCGGATGCCCGAGGTGACCGTGGCCTTCTGGGGGTCGAACGGAATGCCGTTCTTGTTGCAGGTCATGCCCGCGTTCTCGAGGCTCTTCTCGGCCACGTTTCCGGTCAGGTTTTTCGGGCGCAGGTCCACCAGAACCAGGTGGGTGTCCGTGCCGCCGGAGACGATGTCGAGGCCGCGCTCGATCAGGGTGTCCGCCAGAACCCGGGCGTTGTCCTTCACCGCCTGGGCGTAGACCTTGAACTCGGGGCGCAGGGCCTCACCGAAGGCCACGGCCTTGGCCGCGATCACGTGCATCAGGGGGCCGCCCTGGAGACCCGGGAACACCGCCGAGTTGAGCGGGCGCACAAGATCCGGGTTGTTGGACAGGATCATGCCACCGCGGGGGCCGCGCAGGGTCTTGTGGGTGGTGGTGGTGACCACGTCCGCGATGGGAACCGGGTTCGGGTGCAGCCCGGCGGCGACCAGGCCGGCGAAGTGGGCCATGTCGACCCAGAACATGGCGCCCACCTTGTCGGCGATCTCGCGGAAGCGCAGGAAGTCGATTTCCCGCGGGTAGGCCGATCCGCCCGCAACGATCAGGCGGGGCTTGTGCTCGAGTGCCAGGGCCTCGACCTCGTCGAAGTCGATCCGGGCGTCATCGCGGCGCACGCCGTACTGCACGGCGTTGAACCACTTGCCGGACATGGCCATGCCCGCGCCGTGGGTCAGGTGCCCGCCGGCGGCCAGGCTCATGCCCATGATGGTCTCGCCGGGCTTCACGAGCGCCAGCATGACCGCGCCGTTGGCCTGGGCGCCGGAGTGGGGCTGCACGTTGACGTACTCGGCGCCGAACAGGGCCTTGGCCCGCTCGATGGCGAGCTCTTCCGTCACGTCGACCTCCTCGCAGCCGCCGTAGTAGCGCTTGCCCGGGTAGCCCTCGGCGTACTTGTTGGTCAGGACCGAGCCGGCCGCCTCGAGCACCGCTTTCGAGACGATGTTCTCGGAGGCAATCAGCTCGATCTGGCCCTGCTCGCGGGTCAGCTCGCCTTCAAGGGTGCGGGCCACGGCCGGGTCGGTTTCGGTAACGCTGGCGGTGAAGTAGCCGGACCAGGGAGTATAAGAGCTCATGTTCGGATGTTCCGTTTACTGCTGGGTGAAATGAACTGCACGTGGGAGGGAAGGGGGCGCCGCGCGCCCGTGTGTCGGGGCTCAGGGGGTGCCGGAGGGGGCGCCCAGTTTCTCCACGCGCCGGGCGTGGCGGCCTCCCTCGAAGGGCGTTGCAAGGAAGATGTCCAGGCATTCCTTTGCGACCTCGGGGCCTGTGGTGCGCCCGCCCAGGACCAGGACGTTGGCGTTGTTGTGGGCCCGGGCCATGCGTGCGCCGTAGGCGTCGTGGACCAGGGCTCCGCGCATGTCCGCATGCCGGTTCAGCGCGATGGAAATTCCTATTCCGGTCCCGCACAGGAGAACGCCGATCGTGGCGGTTCCCTTTCGCAGGGTCTTGACCAGCTGTTCGGCCACGTCCGGGTAGTCCACGGACTGTCCGGGCTCGGTCCCCAGGTCGATGACCGGGTAGCCCTGTCCCTGGAGATGGTCGATCAGAACCTGCCGCAGTTCAACGGCTCCGTGGTCCGAGGCAAAGGCGACGGTGGGGCGGGCCGGGGTTCCTGCGCAGCCGCAGGAGGCGTCATGAGGCGTCATTGCGCATTTTCCTGTCTGGGGGCCCCCTCGGGGCCGGGCGGGAAAGTGTCAGGACTGTCTAGCACAGCCGGTGGTCCGGTTCCAGGGATTCAGCGGGGCGGATCCGTGTGCGGCGCGCGGTGCCGGAGGTGCTCACCGTCCGCCGCTCTCGCGGTGCTTCTGGAGAACCCAGGCCAGCTTGCGGGCCGCATTTTCCTTGATGGTGTCCTCCCGCGCCCATGAGGGCATGATGCTCACCGCCTCGATCCCGGTTTTGGGGTCAATGGCGGCCACGCGCAGGTAGCGCCCGTTGGGGCGGATCTCGTAGAGCACCTCGTCCGGCATGGGCGGCGGGGGGCGGTTGGCGGGGGTGGACATGGCGTTGGTCTCCGTCTGGGCGGGTGAGCGCGTCTGTGTGCGTCTGGGGCCCCGCTGGGTCCGTGTGGTCCGGGGGCGGTTGGCTCCGGAGAGGCGGCGGCGGCGGGGCCCGAGCGGCGTCGGATGGGGCTGCCTGCCGGGTGTGGGCTGCCGGGTGTGGGCGGCCGGGGCCGGGTGGGGCGGGGGTGGTGCGGCCGGGTGGTCTTGGACCCCGCAAAAGCCCGGGGCCTCGCCCGGATGGTCTGTCAGGCAGGCTAGCCGGAGGGGCTCCGCGAGGCATCCTGTTTCCGGCGGTACCAGTCCTCCAGAACCCGTGAGCGCCATTGTTCTGCTTTTTCCCTGGAAACGCGAGCCTCCTCATCCAGCTGTCGGGCTTTTTCCAGTTGCTCCCGGTTCCGGTCGCGCCCGGCGGCCCAGTCGGGTGTGGAACCGGCGGCGGGTGCGGCGCCTGCGGGCAGTCGGGTGTCCGGGGCGCGGGACTCCGGTGCGTTGCCCGGCGCTGCCTCCGGCGCGTTGCCGGGTTGCTCATGCGGCGCGGGGGCGGGAACCAGATGGATCGGTCCCGTCGGGGCGGGGGCCAGCCCGCCGTTGCCCCCGTAGGTCGCCATGTATTCCCGTGCGCGGCTTTCCGTGTGGGTCCGGTAGCGCTCCAGGGTGTCCGCGCTCACTCCCGCATCATAGCCCTGCCAGGTGTCCTTGAGCGTCCAGGACGGACGGCCCCGGGGCGGGGCGGGAGCAATGCCCCGGGTCAGGGCCTGGCGGCGCGGTGCCGATTCCTCCACCTCGTCGAGAGCACTCAGCAACTTGCCTGCGTAGCGTTCGGCGTGAACCGGCGTGCGGGAGTGGTAGGCGGTCATGGACCGGGCCCAGGACCGGGTCTCCCCGTACAGGCGGTTCAGGAAAACCACCGCGTACGCCACGTTCGAGGCCGGGTCCAGGGCCTCCTCAATGCTGCGGAAGGCCTTTCCGTGAAAATGGAGGTTGACCTGCATGCACCCCACGTCGATATTCGTCACCCCTTTGGCCCGCAGGGCGGCAATGTGCGCGAGCGCCTGCTCCCGGGTGTCAAAGAAACGTCCGTCATTTCCGGTGGTTACCGTCCAGGGCCAGGCGATCCGAGCCCCGAGGCTTTTGTTCCAGCGTCCGGACTCGACCAGCGAGATGGCGGTCAGCATGTGGGGCGGAAATCCCGCCTGCCGGTTGTGGTGCTCGGTCTGGGCGGCACAGACGGCCTCAGGCGGGGTCCGGGCCGCGCAGGGCAGGGCCACTGCCAGGCTCGCCCCGCAGAACGCAAAACCATAAAGGAGAGACCGTCCGCCAACGGCTGTTCGACCCATGTCTGCCACCTCGCACGCCACAGGCTTGACTATAGGTCTCGCAGCCCGGTGCAACAACCCCGAAGCCTCTCGTCCGGGCCACCGTGTTTTCGGGCACAGGTCTTGAGGAACTGTGTATCGGCCACCCGTTTCAGGGGAAGAGGGGCGCCCCGAAGAAACTATTGTGACTCATTGGGAAGGAAAATAGAGCAATTGTCCTATTTTTCTGTTTACAGCCTCGATTCGCGCGGGCAGATTATACAAAGGGTGCGCCCTTTTGTAGAAAAACCCCGTTAACTATTCATTAAGATCTGGATGCCATGAAGAAATCAATTCCGCTGCTCGGCCTTTTTGGGGTTTTTTGTGCCGTTTCGTCGTTTTCGCTGGCTAACCAGGAAGCGATTGTAACCCTGGGCAACGACTATCACCTCTGTTACACGTCCTCGCGCAGCGTGGACCGGGCCAGCGATGTTCTGGATATCCGTGTTTACTGGAAGGGCACCCTTGTCCAGACCATCGAGGAGGTTCTGCCGGTGGAGGATCCGGCGTCGGCTCCGGTCCGTCCGGTCATTCAGGCCCGGGACATGGACCAGGACGGCCGCATGGATTTCGTGGTCGCTCCGGAGGGCGGTGAGGCCCAGAGCCCCCGCAGTGTTTTTCTGTTTGACCCGGCCCGGGAGGCCTTCCGTCGGGACACCGGTGCGGTGACCGCCGCTGCGGACAACTGAGTATCCTCTTCCACGGCGGGGAGCGGGGCTTTCCGCTGTGTAGCCTGTGTGTGAGCCCGGTGCTGGTACGGCACCGGGCTTTTTTGCGTCTTCCGCATGGCCGCGCGGGTCGCCCGCCATCCGCCGTCTGCCGCCTTTAGCGCAGGGGGCCGGTCTGCTTCCCGCTTCGGGCATCTTTCCAGGCAAAGTAGCCGGCCAGGCGCTCGGCCCAGGGGCCGATGGACGGTGTGGCCGCGGGGGGCTGTCTGGCGGCGCCCAGAAAGGCAAGGCGCGCCTGGAGGGGGTGCATGGCCTCGTAGTCCTTGATGCGGCCCTCGAAAAAGGTCGCAAGGCGCCGGTCCTCGTCGCGTCCGGCTGCGGTGGCGGCCTCGCGCAGGAGGCCCCAGGTCTGCGTGGAGGCGGGCCAGGCCTGAAGGCTCTCCCGGGCCAGGGCAATGGCCGTGTCGGGATTGTGCGCTGCCAGGGCCGCGCGGGCCCGGTCGGCAAGCGCGCGGGCGCGGGGGTTGTCGAAATCGGTCGGGACGGGAGCACCGCGGTCCGGCCGGGAGGTGCTGCAGGCTCCGACAGCCAGCACCAGGGGCAGGGCCCCCAGTGCAAACAACACCCCGCGTCGCGAAACGGGTGTGTCAGGCATGCGGGCTGCTGCCCTTTCTGTAGTGGTTGAGAACAAAAACACGTATGGCGCTCGAGAGAGACCCCGTGCGGTTCGCGTCGATTTCGGCCACCAGGGCCGGCACCTTCAGCCCGCGCTCCCGGGCGATGTCCTGGAGCGCGTGCCAGAAGGAATCCTCAAGCGAAACGCTCGTCGAGTGTCCGGAAATGACCATCGAGCGCTTTTTTACCGATCCATCCATTGTGGTCCTCAGAGTTGTCTGAAGAAATCGTTGCCCTTGTCATCCACAATGATGAATGCCGGGAAGTCCTTGACCTCGATCTTCCAGATCGCCTCCATGCCCAGTTCCGGGAATTCGAGAACCTCGACCTTCCGGATGCTCTCGAGGGCCAGCTGGGCTGCCGCGCCGCCGATGGAGCCAAGGTAGAAGCCGCCGTATTTGCGGCAGGCGTCCGTCACCATCTGGGAGCGGTTCCCCTTGGCGATCATCACCATGGAGCCGCCGTGGCTCTGGAACAGGTCCACGTAGGCGTCCATGCGCCCGGCCGTGGTCGGGCCGAAGGAGCCGGAGGCATAGCCCTCGGGGGTCTTGGCCGGACCCGCGTAGTAGACCGCCATGTTTTTGAAGTACTCGGGCAGGCCCTCGCCCCGGTCCAGACGCTCCTTGAGCTTGGCGTGGGCAATGTCCCGGGCCACGATCATGGGGCCGGACAGGGACACCCGCGTGCGCACGGGATAGCGCGACAGGGTGGCGCGGATCTCGTCCATCGGGCGGGACAGGTCGATCTGCACCACGTCGTCCGAGAGCGTGTCGGTCTTCACGTCCGGCAGGAGGCGCGCCGGGTCGCGGTCCAGCTTCTCGAGGAAGACACCCTCGGGCGTGATCTTGGCCAGGGCCTGGCGGTCGGCCGAGCACGACACGCCGATGCCCACCGGGCAGCTGGCGCCGTGACGGGGCAGGCGGATAACCCGCACATCGTGACAGTAGTATTTGCCGCCGAACTGGGCTCCCAGGCCAAAGGTCCGGGTCAGCTCCAGGATCTTCTGCTCCATCTCCAGGTCGCGGAAGGCGTGGCCGGTGGCCGAGCCCGCGTGGGGCAGGCCGTCCAGATAGCGGGCCGAGGCCAGCTTGACGGTCTTCAGGCAGGTTTCCGCCGAGGTGCCGCCGATGACAATGGCCAGGTGGTAGGGCGGGCAGGCCGAGGTGCCGAGGGAATCCAGGTTGTCCGCCACAAAGCGCAGCAGGCTGTCCGGATTGAGGAGCGCCTTGGTCTGCTGGTGGAGGAAGACCTTGTTGGCCGAGCCGCCACCCTTGGCCATGAACATGAAGCGGTACTCGTTGCCGGCGGTGGCGTACAGGTCGATCTGGGCCGGCAGGTTGTTGGCCGTGTTCACCTCGTCATACATGGTGAGGGGCGCAAGCTGGGAGTAGCGGAGGTTCAGTCCGGTGTAGGCGTCCGCCACGCCCTGGGTGAGGCACACAGCGTCACTGCTTCCGGACAGGACGTTTTGTCCCTTCTTGCCCATGATGATGGCGGTTCCCGTGTCCTGGCACATGGGCAGGACGCCGGCAGCGGCCACGTTCGCGTTCTTCAGAAGCTCGAGGGCGACGAAGCGGTCGTTGGGGGAGGCGTCCGGGTCATCGAAAATGGCCCGCAGCTGCTCCAGGTGGCCGGTGCGCAGGAAAAACGAGATGTCGTGGAACGCCTCGCGCGCAAGGATGGTGAGGGCCCTGGGCTCGACCACAAGCATCTCCTGTCCGCGGAACGTGTCCGTGGAGACCAGGCCGTCCGCCTCCTCAAGGCGGCGGTACTCGGTGGTGTCGGGGGCGAGGGGGAACATCTCGGCGAAGCCGGGATCTATCATGGCTGTCGTCCTTCAATAAGAGGCGGACGTAGGGGACGCCGCAAACAGGATGCGGCCGTGGGGACGCCGCATGGACGGGGTTCCGACAACGGGTGTGTGTGTCCGGTCCTGTGACCGGAACCCCTGGGGTTTTGTGTCAGTGTTTCTTGCGAAAGCTGTCGAAGGCAACCACGTTGCTTCCGCCCGGGCTGCTTCCAGGGTCGTCCGGATCCTCCGGGCCGTCCTCCGGGGCCGGTTTTCCGGCCGGTGCTTTCTTTTTTGTGTCTCGCCGGGAGGAGTCCTCCTCCTGGAGCTCGCCCACCAGAACCTGGAGCGCATCGCGGATACTCCGCGCGCGGTCGCGGCGGTCCTCGTCGCTTTCCGAGCAGGCGTCGGGATCGGTGGGGCTTTCGTCTCCGTCACCGTCGTCATCGTCGACGATCTGGCCGTCGGGCAGAAGCACGTGAAACTGGAGACCGAAGTTCGCGTGCGGATCCACAAAGGCGGTGATGGAGTCAAAGGGGATGGTGAGGTGCTCGCGCCGGCCGCTGAAGGACAGCACCACGCCGAACGCCTCGTCGTAGACCGAAAGATCCCAGAACTGGTTCTGGAGGACAATCGTCATGGTGTGCGGGTGCGTCGCCTTCAGGCGGGTGGGCAGCAGAACACCGGGGTGGTCGGTCCGAAAGGTTATGTAGAAATGGTTGAAGCCGGGCAGGCCCTGCTTCTCGGTGATGGACAGCGCCTCGCGCACGACGCCACGCAGGGCGTTCTCAACCATCTGGTCATAGGCGAATTCATCAATTGCGTCTTTCACCACCGACCTCGTCGACATCAGACAGGAAATCTCAGGTCCGGGCGACCTGGCAGCGGCAGATGCCGCCCCGCGGACAGGGGAAAAGACCCCGGCGTCCGGTATGCTCGTCCGGTTTCCGGCCTAGAATAACGACTAAAAGACAAGGCGCAAGCAAAGTTTTCCAAGTCCGGGAGACACAGCCGAAGGTCTGCGAGCGCCGCTTGTATTGCGGGCAACACTCTCGCCTTTTTGTAGGGGCGGGTCAGGATCGGGGGCCGGACAGGCCGGAGACTGCGGGAAAGGTGGGGGGCTTCTGTTGCCCGGCGCCCCCCGGGCCGCGCTTACGGGTTATTAAGCCGCAGCGGCGTACTCAACGTTGTCGTTGGCACTTGTAGGTTTCGGCCCGATAACGGCGGGTACCATACCGAACACAACCCAGGCCTTTACCACGCGCGTCGATCCTGTTTCGCCCCCGGACCGGCACGGGCCACAAGGGCCGGGCCGTGAAAATGGTGGAGGCGCCGGGTACTGCCCCCGGGTCCGCTACGCTTATTCCGCAAGGGGTTTAGCGTCATAGCCGGGTATCCCCGGCACCCCCAATATAGGACCGATCCGGTGCGGAACGCAAGCGTCGCCCGGAGACAAATGCCGGGTGTGTGTTGGGGAGGCTCTTGGGGGGGCGTTTGGCGGGGGGCGTTGGGGGGAGGCTGTTCGGGCGCGGGAGGTGTCCGCCGGTGCGCCGGTGCCGGGTCCGGGGAGGGGCCCGGGTTCCGCAAGGGGGGCTGTTCGGGGAGAGGGGGCGGGACAGGCGGGTCGTGCCCCTGTCGCCGTGGGGCTCCGTTTCCGGGGAGCGGCACGGTCTCACGATGTGCGGCGCTTTGCGGGCCCGGCGGTGTGGTTGATGGCGTCAGGCCCCTGTTCCCACTCGATGAGGGCCGCCTGCCGGGCCTGAAAAGGGCGTGGGGAGAGGCAGGCGTATCCTCCTCTCCCCGGTTTTTGTCCGTACTCCTGGACTCGGCCGCTCACCCGCTCCCCGGACCCCGGGGTGACCACCCGCCCTGCGGGGGGCGGGCTGCGCGGCGGCCCGCCTTCCGGGCTGTTTGCCGCGCGGGGCGGGCTCAGAGCTCCTCGGCGGTCTGGGGCGTGTTGGCCTCCGTGACCAGCTTTTCCGGCGAGAGGTCGGGCGAGGGCAGCAGCCCAAGGGTTTCCTGGCGGCCCGAGAACACATCCCGGGTCAGGGTTTCCACCGCCTGCAGCCACTCCTTCTGGGCGGCGCAGGCCTCGGGATCCGTGTCATCAAACCGGCAGACCGTCAGGGCGGGCTTGCCGTTGCGCCGTTTCGGGGGTGTCAGCCCGTAGGCCATGCCCGGGAGGGGGCGAATCCGGGTTTCCCCCGGCGCGCGGGAGGTGATGTCCACCAGGGACAGGTCCGTGTTCCCCATCAGTGAGCGGATCAGGGAGGGCAGGCGGTAGAGGGGCATGTCCCCGAGCACCAGGGGGCCCTTCTTGCCGTCGATCACGATCAGGGGCGTGGCGGAGACGGTCCGGAACATGGAATCCGTGAAGTCCGAGCGGCTGGATTCCAGAAGTCCCGACTCCGTGTAGCCTCCGAAGTTGGGGCCCAGGAAGGGCAGGTGGTCGCCAAAGGCCACGATCAGCGCGTCCGGATCCCGCTTCTGGACGTCGCGGATGAACTCCATCAGCGCACGGGACTTGTCGTGGACCGTGTTGGCGTAGCGCTCCAGGAGCTCGTCGCCGTTGCGGGCGCGGACCGGCTGCTCCCGGTTCTCGTTCAGGGGATAGTCCAGGTGCCCGAAGAAGGTCACGACGTAGCTGAAGGTCGGACGCTTTGCGTCGATCATCGGGCCCACGTGATCGAGAACCTGCCGGTAGAGGGACGAATCCGCCAGATACTCGCCGTTCATGTCGTCCAGATCGAAGTCGTCCCGGGCCCGGTAGACGTCGAACCCGATCCGCCGGTACGCGTTCACCCGGTTCCAGAACACGGGGATATTGGGGTGGGACGCAATCGTGGTGTAGCCCGCTCCTGCCAGAAGGCGCGGCAGGCACGGAACGTCGCGGGTCAGCCCCTTTTCAAAGAACACCGCGTCCATGGTCACGGGAAAGCCGCACAGAACCTCGAACTCCGCGTTGGCCGTGTAGCCGCCGAACACGGGGGACAGGCCGTGGGAGTAGCCGGTTTTCTTCCACAGGGCCCGGAAATCGGGGTGGAGGGGATCGCGGGAGAACCGGGCGGCCTTCAGGGAGGAGGGGTCAAAGAACGACTCCAGAAGGATCACCACCAGGGTGCGCCGGGCCGGGTTTTCGGCTGCCGTGGGGGTGCCCGCAGAACCGGCCGGGGCGGCGACGGTCGGGGCGCTGGCGGCGCTGGCCGGGGCAGGGGCGGTCTCTGCGGTGCCCACGAGGGCCTCGAACGCGGTGCGGACCTCGGCGGCGACGGGCACATGGGGGCGTGTGGCCCGGGCGCGGCTGCCTTCCTGAAGAAGGTACAGCAGAGGGCCGCGGCTCTCGTAGTTGCCTCTCTGGTTCCAGACCACGTTGCCGTAGGTCCGGTCCAGCGAGGCCACCGTGCGCTCGGCCGGGACAAGGGCAATCAGCGCTGCCAGTGTGGCCAGAAGGGCGGCCCCAATCCGGGCCCGCAGGGGGCGGATGCCAACAGAAAGGACAAGGAACACCAGAAGCAGGGCGAGGATCGCTCCGCCCAGCACGGCCTGCCAGGTTTTCATGATGAAAAACAGGGCCTGGGCCGCAAAGAAGTCATCCGGGAGCACCGGTCCGCCCAGCATGGTGATCTTCAGCGCATTGCCCACATGAAGCAGGGCCAGAAGCAGCGTCATCATGGCCAGCCAGGCCACGCGGTTGCGGCTCATCATCAGCAGGGGGACGCCCACAAGAAGGGCCAGGGCCAGATCGGTGGCCTGCGCGCGAAACGAGAGGTGGACATCCAGGCCGTATGCGACGCCCGCAACAAGAAGGGTGTGAACACCCGCCAGCAGGCTCAGCGGCAGAAGAACGTCTGTCGCCAGTTTTCGCAATGCAGCCTTCATATCGTTGTCTCCGTCACCGGTTCCGTTGATCTGCGCCGGCAGGGCCGTCTTTATCCCGCGGGCGGGCGACGCTCTGCCAGTCACGGCGAACCTAGCGGTTTCAAAAAAGCGTCACAAGACGGCCAGAGGGCCGTTCCTGCGAGACCGTTCCAAAAAGGCGTCTAGCCGTTTGAATAAAAAGCATTTGAATCCAACGCTGAAAAAAGTGCGTCCCGGAAAAAAAAGGGCTTGCGTTCGGCCTCGCCGTGGCTATTATGCCGCTCACCAACGCGCTGGCCCTCGGGTCGGCTCCGGATGCGGGTGTAGCTCAGGGGTAGAGCACAACCTTGCCAAGGTTGGGGTCGTGAGTTCGAATCTCATCACCCGCTCCAGATTTTGCGTTGGGTTTTCTCCCGGTTTCCGGGGGTGTCGGGCTTCCCTCCGGGGTGGTTCGCGGATGCGGGTGTAGCTCAGGGGTAGAGCACAACCTTGCCAAGGTTGGGGTCGTGAGTTCGAATCTCATCACCCGCTCCATTTTTGCGAAGAGCAATAAAAAGGCGTCCTCCGGGACGCCTTTTTGCGTTTCCGGACGGATGCCCCCGGCAGGCAGTCCGGCGTGGGGCCGCTTTGGGTGCCGCCCGGTGTTGGCACCCGTGCCTGTGCCGGTCGCGGTGCCGGTGCCGGCCGGTGCGGCTCTCCCCGGGCGGTAGGCAGCGCCATGCGGCGGCCATCTGCTTCATGCAACGACACCTGTCGGCGCGGCCGTTTCGGGGGCTGGCCCGCTTCCGGTCCGGTCGTTTCGGGGTGCCTGTGCCCGCTTCCGGCCCGGTCGTTTCCGCGTGGTCCGGGCCCGCTTCCGGTCCGGCCTGGCCCCGAATCCTTCTCTCCCGGCGTCCTGTTTTCCGCGGGTTTCCCGTCCCTCCTCTGGTGCTTTGCGAACCGGACCCGGCTGCCTGGCCCTGGCCGTCCTGGTGTCGCGGTCCTGTTCCCTCCTTGTGTTTCGCCGCAGAAATCCCGGGTGTCCCGCCCCTTCGGCCCGATTGGTCTGGCCGGGTGCGCCCTTGCGTGTATATTCCAACAATATCTATTGCATTGTTACGCAATCGATAATATGAAACTGTTTAGGTGCACCGAGAACGCGGAGGAGAATCCGCCCATGGCTCAACAGCCCGAAATCACCGGATATTCCCGCCAGGCCGCGTCTTCCGCGTCCTGTCCCGTTCCTGCGGGCCCGGCTTCCGTGCACCGGCCTCAAGCCCGTTCGCACCCGGTGGCCGCCCCGTCCGCATCCGCTGCGGGGAGCCGTCCTGACCGGTCTGCGGATCAGGCCGCCCCGTCTCCCGAATCCAGTCCCCTTCAGGCCCGGCTTGACGAGGCCCTTGCCTTTCTCAAGCGGCTGTCCAATCCGGACCGGCTGCTGATTGCGTGCACCCTGGTGAACGGGGAGCGCTCGGTTGGCGAGCTTGAGGAGTGTCTCGGGATCCGCCAGCCCGGGCTCTCGCAGCAGATTGCGGCGCTGCGAAAGGCCGGCCTGATTGCCGGGCGCCGGGAGGGAAAGCAGGTTTTCTATCGCCTGGCTGATTCCCGCGTCGAGACGGTCATGCACACCATGCACGCCCTGTTCTGCCAGGACCAGCAGCCCGCCCACGGAGAGAGATGATGCCCACCACGACACGAACACCCGGGCGGTCTGTCCGATCCTGCCCGACGACTTTCAGACAGCGGCCCCCCGGGGCGGCGCCCGGTACGATGGAAGGCGGTGCCCGATGACCGAGTTCACTCCCTGGATGTCCCTTGTGGGCGGCATGTTCATTGGTCTCTCGGCGGTGACCCTGATGGCGCTGCACGGCCGCATTGCCGGGCTCTCCCACATTCTGGCGGGAGCGGTTTTGCCCTCGCAGTCCCTTCGGGGCTGGAGGATCGCCTTCCTTGTGGGCGCCGTGGCGGCTCCGCTGGCCCTGTCCAGTGTCCCCGGGGTCACGATTCCCTTCAGCAGCGCCACACCCCTGCCCTGGCTGATCTTCGGCGGCGTTCTGGTGGGAATCGGTGTCCAGCTGGGATCGGGCTGCACCTCGGGACACGGGGTTTGCGGTCTGGCCCGTTTCTCCACCCGCTCGGTTGTGGCAACCCTGTGCTTCATGGCCACCACCGCTGCCACCGTGTTCGTTGTCCGCCACGTTTTCGGAGGTTTTTGATGCCCGCACTCGCCTTCGCCCTGCTCGCCGGTCTGCTGTTCGGTACGGGTATTGCCCTGTCGGGGATGATCAACCCGGCCAAGGTGCTGAATTTCTTCGACGTGGCCGGAACCTGGGATCCGTCTTTGGCGGTTGTCATGGGAGGCGCGCTGGTGGTGACCGCGGTCGGCTACCGCCTTGTGATGCGTCGCCCGGCGCCGGTCTTCGATGTCCGCTTCCACCTGCCGACCCGCAGGCAGATCGACGTGCCGCTGGTGGCGGGGGCCTCGATCCTGGGGATCGGCTGGGGAATCGCAGGCTTCTGCCCCGGGGGATCGGTTCCCGCTGTGGGCCTTCTGGAGCCCGATGCCTTTGTTTTCGTGGCGTCCATGGTGGCGGGGATCGCGTTCTCGCGGTTTGCGCTCCAACCCGGCGCCCAGACTCTCGAGCCCCGGAAGACCACGTCCTGAGGGACGGGGTACCGGGGGATCCGCACACCGGGTGGTCGGTTCCGGCCAATCCCGGCTTCCTGCTCCGGACGGACGCCTGTGCTGGCGGCTGTCACGGTCTGACGGTTAACCTGAACGAGCGCACTGCTCTCTTTATTAGGAGTTCCCCATGCAGCCTGCCGATTTCGTAACAACGGTGTTTGACGGCAAAGCGAACCCGGAAAAAGTCACGGTGGCCTTCACCGTGGCCCTGAATGCCCTGAAAAAGGGGCACAGCACCATGATGCTTCTGATGCTTCAGGCGGTGGAGCTGGGGGTTCCGGGAGCGACGGACGGCATGGACATCGGTGCGCCCTTCGCGCCGGTCTCGGATCTTCTGAAGGAGTACCGCGCCCTGGGTGGCCGGGTTGGAATCTGCTACTCGTGCATGATTCACAACGGCTTCACCGAGGAGCAGATGGTTCCCGAGTACGAGATCGTCAAGGTGCCGCAGGTTGTGGATTTCCTTGTCGGCTCGAAGGGCTCGCTTCAGATTACCTGACGGCTGGCCGGGCCGGACCGGCGGCGGGGTGTTGGCCCCGCCCCGGACGGGCCCGGACCGCCGGCCCGACACGACGCACGCACCCGCCGCTTCCGGCGGATCCGCGTGAGACACCGGAGACAGGGGACGGGTTCGGCCCCTTCCCGCCAACGGAAAGAAAAGGAGGATCCGAACACACAGGACAGGCCGTCCTGTAGCATGAAAACCAGAGCGTCCCGGCGGCATGAATGAACGGGGTCCAGAGAACAATAAGGCACACAGTGTCCTGAGAAGAGAAAGGAACGGGGGTAGATCATGAAAGATTTCCAGTCATCACGACGTGACTTCCTGCGTTTTGGAGCGGCAGTCGGTCTTGCGGCCACGCTGCCTGTGGGCCTTGCCCGGGCGTCCAAAACCAAAACCAACGCCAATATCGTCATTATTGGTGCCGGTGCGGCCGGCACCGCGTTTGCCAACCGCATGGTCCAGAGGCTGGATGGGGCGAAGATCACCATCATTGACGCCCGCAAGAACCACATCTACCAGCCGGGTCTGTCTCTGGTGGCCGCGGGTCTGAAGCCCCAGGAGTACCTGGTGTCCACGACCAGGGAGTGGCTTCCGAAGGGCGTGACCCTCATCGAGGAGCAGGCTGCGGCTGTCGATCCGGTGGCGAAAACCGTCACAACCGCGTCCGGCCAGAAAGTGGACTATGACTTCCTGGTCATGGCTCCGGGCCTTGTTCTTGACCACGACGCCATCGAGGGCTTCTCGCTGGACATGGTGGGCACGAACGGGATCGGCTCCCTGTACGCGGGCCCCGAGTACGCGGCGAAAACCTGGGCGGCCGCCTCGAAGTTCGTCGAGAACGGCGGCGTGGGCGTCTTCAACCGTCCGGCGACCGAGATGAAGTGCGCCGGTGCGCCGCTCAAGCACACCTTCCTGATCGACGACATCGCCAGTCGCAGCGGTGCGAAGGGCAAGTACCAGCTCAACTACACCTGCCCGCAGACCGTTCTGTTCTCCGTGCCCATCGTGGCGGAGAAGGTCCGGATGCTGTTCGGGCAGCGCGGCGTGGCCACCCACTACAAGTACAACCTCAAGGCCATTGATCCGGGCCGCCGTATCGCAACCTTCAGTGCGGTGGTGACGGATCCGGCGACCGGCGCGGACAAGGTGACCTCGGTCGAGATGCCCTGGGACTACATCCACATCATCCCGCCCCAGAGGGCTCCGGCGGTGGTGCGGGAGTCCGGGCTCAGCTGGGCCGACAAGTGGACCGACCAGGGGTGGATGGCCTGTGACCAGGGAACCCTGCGCCACCCGCAGTACTCCGAGATTTTCGCTCTCGGAGACATCGCCGGCGTGCCCAAGGGCAAGACGGCCGCGTCGGTCAAGTGGCAGGTGCCCGTGGTCGAGGATCACCTCGTTTCCCAGATCCAGGGCCGGGAGGGGACCGAGATCTACACCGGCTACACCTCGTGCCCGATGATCACCCGTGTCGGCCAGGCCATGCTGGTGGAGTTCGACTACAACAACAACCTCCTGCCGTCCTTCGATGGCGTGATTGCGCCGCTCGAGGAACTGTGGATCAGCTGGCTCATGAAGGAAGTCGCCCTGAAGGCAACGTACAACGCCATGTTGCGCGGCAAGGCATAGGGAGGATGCTATGAAAGAACTCACTCTTACGACAATGATCGCCGTGTTCGAGGAAATTTTCGGATCCGGCCTGTTCTGGGCCATGATGCTTCTCGCAGCCGTCATCACCGTGGCCTATGTCTACGTTCTGATCCGTGATCGCGCCGTGTCCATGCGGAAATTCCTGTGGGCGCAGGTCTCCATGCCCGTGGGCGCGGTGGTGGCCGTGGTCTTCGTTCTGGCGCAGACGAACTCGGCGCTTCGCCACACGGGGGGCCCGGTTGACGTGTTCGTCCTGCTGGGTGTGGCCCTTCTGGGGGCGGTTGGCATGGCGATCCTGGTCTACACGGGCCAGTCCCTGCTGCGTCCGCCCGCGCAGGAAACGAAGTAGAACGCCGGGCCGGGCGCTGTGGTGCGCCTGGCCCCTGAACCTCCGGCATCGGGGCGGTGATACCGCCACCCCGTTAGCCGATCATCCAGAACGCGGGACCGCGCCGGTGAACCGGACGTCCCGCGTTTTTTGTTCAGCGCTGGTGATGTGAAATGGGCGTGGCCGTGGCGGGGCCGGTGTGTGGCGGCGTTGCCCGGGTGCGGTGTGGGTGGCGCGCCCGGGCCGGTGTGTGGCGGTGTTGCCCGGGTCCGGGGCCGGTGTGGGGCCGGATCATCATGAGCACGACCGGGCGTTTCCGGGGCGCTTCCGGGAGTGTGGGTGTTGTGGCGGCGCTGGCGGGGGGCGGAGTTTTGTGGAGCCGGTGCCTCCGGCGGAAGGGCAGGGTGACCTCCCGGTGGGTGTCTTCCGCCTGCCGTGGTGGGAATGACCCGTCTGGGGAGGGGGCTCCCGGGCGGGGCGCGGACAGCCTTTGGATCCGGCAATACCCCACGAAAGGGGTTGTGTTTTTGGGTGAAGGCCGGTAAGACCTGCGGTGACGCAGACAGAAGGCTGGTGCGGGCGGTTAGCTCAGCTGGGAGAGCATCTGGTTTACACCCAGAGGGTCGGCGGTTCGATCCCGTCACCGCCCACCAATGAAAACAATGTGTTAGGTAGCGTTCTTGTAACCGCTCACCCAGAGTTTCCAAAATCTAACAGGGGAGTTTCCAAACTCTCGTTTGGTTTTTCCTCCTCGGTTGTTTTTTTCTCCCGACAAGCTTCCTCATTCCTTCGTCAGCGCGCGGCGGTGGTGTGCCTGCACCAGCGACTGTGTGTGGCCCCACGGCCGGGCGAGGGGAGAGGAGGCCATCCGCATGCGGCCTCTCCACTCGGTTGAGGAAAGGTCGATACCGGCCTGAAGGCAGCTGTTTTCCGGTACGGGAAGCGGTGCGCCCGGCGTGGTTATCGAGGGGCTCTGCCCGGGAGGCCGTGCTGAGTGCCGGGTTGATGTGTTCGGGGCACCTGTCCGCACCCGGGCGCGTGGCCGGATCATAGTGTATCGGATTGGATCGTTCATCCCGTCCCGGCGGCCAGCCTGGCAGCCCGTGTCCGGCGTCTTTTCGGGGGCGGCCCCTAGCGCTTGCGGCGCAGGCGGACGTAGAAGGCGCCGCTTCCGCCGTCCTTCTGCTGGGCCTGGGTAAAGCCCACAACGAACGGCCGCATTGGCGCGCTGTTGAGCCAGTCCGGCAGCCTCTGGCGCAGGATCCCTCCCTGGCCGGCGCGGTAGCCTCCGCGGCCGGTCACCACAAGGACCGAGCGCCAGCCCGAATCCCAGCCCCGACGGACAAAGGCCTGGAGCGCGGCTTCCGCCTCCGCCTGGGTCATGCCGTGCAGGTCCAGCGCGCTGTCCACGGGCAGGCGTCCCTTGCGCAGCCGGTCGGCTGTTTTGGCGTCCATGCCGTGCAGGCGGCCGCTCTCCAGGGGCTCGAACGTTTTTCGGAACAGCTGGTCCTCCGGATCCCCCGCGGCAAGACCGGGGACCGACAGGCCGGGCACCTCCGGCCAGCGCGACGACGGGGCCCGGGGCTCGGAGGCTCCCGGGATGTCCGGCAGAACGCCGCGCCGGGGCAGGGGCTGAACGGGGGGCGCCAGGCGGTCCGAGCGGGCTTTCAGGGGGGAAATGGAACGGGTCAGGCCCTCCCACAGGGACAGGTCTTCGGGAGACGTGCCCGGTTTGCGTCTGGTCATCGCGATGAGGTTATCCCTATGTGCCCGTAACGGGCCCGTATCCGGTGCGTGCTGTCAGTCGGTAATGTTGGTGGGCATCAGCGAGGATCCGCTGGGCTTGAAGCCGGCCTTGCTCTCGGGGACGAACAGGCGGGCCAGTCCCCTCCAGTCGGCCGCCGGGGCCTTGCAGCCCACGCGCTGTTTTCCCGCCAGCATGATTACGACCCCGCCGTAGGCCCACACGCGCCGCCAGCTCTGGAGGTCGGTCAGAAGCAGATCCCGGGTTCTCAGGTTGAGCCGGTAGGCAATCCAGGGCCGGATCGCGAAGGTGTAGAACAGGGCCGCCCCCACCAGAGCCGCGACGCCTGCCAGCAGGTTGATGAACAGCACCCCCGTGGCCAGCAGAACACTGGCAAGCAGGGGGAGGATGTTGTCAAAACTGCTGAAGGACGGAGCACCCCGCTTGTTGAGGTGATCAAACTCCGTGAGCACAAGCACATCACCACGCTGGATGGCGCTTTTCAGGTGCTCGAACAGATTGCGGTCGAAGTCCTCGAGATCCGCCTGCTGTCGTTTTGAAAGGTCGGTCATGTCTCTTTCCCCGGGGCTTTCCCTTTTTTACAGCATCTGCCGTTTTCTGGGAAGGTTCCTGTTCAGCGGGAGCCCGGCCGGGCGGATCTGTACAGCGGGTTGGGGGCATGCCCGGCACGCGGGCGTGCCGGCCTGTCCGGGAAACGAGGGGGCAGGGGGGGAAAGGGGTGTTGTGGGGGCGGTGCGGGGATGCGGGCGCCGGGCTGGTTCCGGCGTTTGCGTCCCGGCCTCACGTTGCCGCTTCCGGCCTGCCTGAGACCTTGGGTTCAGGTTGCCCTGCGCTCATCTCCGTGGCCGGAGACCGGGCGGTGTGTTTTCCCGTCCGGTCTGCGTCTCCGGTGTCTGCTGCCCGCTCAGGACCGCACTGCGGGAAGCAGGAGCCAGGCACGCCCGCCGGATTTCATGCCCCCGGCGTGGAAGAGGGCGCTTTCCCCGCTGCCCCAGAACACGTCCACCCGAACGGGGCCCTTGATGGCACCCCCCGTGTCCTGGGCCAGGGCCAGACGCTGGAGGGAACGGCCGTTCCCGTCCCGGGTCTCGATCCACATGAGGCTGCCCAGGGGCACGTGACGGCGGTCCACCGCCAGCGAGCGCAGGGGCTCCAGGGGGACGCCCTGGGCTCCCACCGGGCCCTCGCCGCTGACCCGGCGGAAGAAGATATAGCGCGGGTTCTCGCGCATCAGCTCGCGCGCCTGGTCCGGATGGGCTGTCAGCCAGGCCCGGATGGCGGGCATGGAGTTGCCGTTGCCCAGACCCCGCTCGTTCATGATCCGTCCGATCCCGACGAAGGGATGGCCGTTGTCACCCGCGTAGCCGATGCGAACCTGCTGCCCGTTCGGAAGCCGTGCGATCCCCGAGCCCTGGATCTGGGTGAAGAACAGCTCCACCGGATCGCGGGCCCACAGAAGAACCGGTGCTGTTCCGGACAGGGCGCCGTCCTCGATCTCGGCGCGCCTGGGGCGGCCGGTTCCGGTGCGCTCCCAGCCCGCGGGCAGGCCCAGAACCGGAACCGTGTAGCCCGGCGCCGGAGTTTCGGACACATCCAGGACGGCCTCGTAGTATCCGGTGAAGAGCCCGTCGGGCCCGTCTGTCGAGGCAATCTGCCAGACTGTGAAATTGTTCTCGAGGAAGGTGCGGACCTCGGCTTGGCCCGCCCGCGTCCGGGCAAGCCGGGCGCTTTCAGCGCAGACGCTTCGCCAGTCGCCGGTGGTCAGGCCGAACTCCGGAGGCCCGAAGGCCGTGTTGGCCGGGAGGGTGGCCAGCCGCCTGCAGGAGCGTTCCAGCGCCGGAAGAACCTCATGGACCGGATCCCGGGACCAGCCGGGCAGGTCTGCGGTGTGGGCCCGGCGGTAGTGGGCGTCCCCGACCGTGAAGGCTGCGGGGCCTGCGGGGCTGGCGCAGGCTTGCAGAAGGCCCAGAAGGCCCGCGGCTGCCGCCATCCTGAGGGATTGGCCCGCGCGCACGCGGGCCGACGGGCGTCCGGCAGGGGCCTCAGACATCGGAGGACCGGGTCGCCACCAGCAGCCAGTTCGGATTGCCCGAGGTGATGTCACGCTCGAACGTCCAGATGTCGGTCAGGGTCTCGATTCGGTTCGGATCCCCCTCGATGACCTCTCCGTCAGCGTTCTTCAGCAGGTTGACCTGTTCGGTGACGTATTTGATGGTCATGTGGGCGATGCTGCCGTCCAGGCGGGCGGTCTCGATGGCCACGGACTTGAAGGAGATCAGCTCGGACTCCATGGTCTCGCCGGCCTCCTCGCGCTCGCGGATGACGTTTTCAAAGTTTCGCATCACCTCCGGCGACAGGAGGGTCTCCAGCGTGCGCCGGTCCCCCTTGGCAAAGGCGAGCAGAACCATCTGGAACGCCGAGCGGGCGCCGTTCAGGAAGTCCTCGGCCGAGAACGAGGGGTCTGCAAGGCGGATGCGGGTCAGGGTGCCGGCCAGGGTCGGGTCCAGCACGGGACCGTCCGCACCGAAGCCGGTGGCGCCGGTCTCGCTGTCCGGGCCGTCGCGGTGGCCGTTGGCGTCCGTGCCGTAGGGGCTGCGGCCCGTGTCTTCCCGGCGCATCGGAAAGCCGTCATCCTCGTCCTCCGGATGCTGCCCCAGCAGGGCCCGAAGGCGCAGGACCAGAAATACCGCAATCAGTGCGACAAGGAGTATAGGAACAAACGAGCTGTTTTCCATCGGATCCCGATCTCTTGGGCAGGGGTGTGCCAGGCGGACCGGCGCGACTGCGCACGCTTTTCGCGAATCCGGCCGTGTCTCCGCTATACGTTAGCGCCTGAAGCGCCTTTTCGCCAGACCCTAAGCGCAAAAAGATCCGGTTTCCACAGGGGCTCCGGGGCGTTTTTCCGGTGTAGCGGTCCGCGGCCGCACTCCCGTCCCCTGTACACGGGGCGGTTTGCCGTTGCCAAACCTGCCCGCTTCGTTCACCCTGGCAGTCCGCAGAACGTTTCATCCGGAGACTTTGACACCATGGGCGGCCCGCTGTTCCTTCTCTTTCTTCTGTCCATCCCGTTTGTCGAGATTGCCCTCTTCATCGAGGTGGGCAAGGCCCTCGGTGTTTTCGAGACCATTCTCCTGACCCTCGCGATCTCGGCTGTGGGCTTCATCGTCATGCAAAAGCACAGCATGCAGACCGCCATGCGGGTGCGCGAGAGCCTGGCCCGGGGCCAGCCTCCGGTGAAGGAGATGTTTGACAACGCCTGCGTGGTGGTCGGCGGGCTGCTGATGATCCTGCCGGGCTTCCTGACGGACACCATCGGCATTCTTCTTCTGCTTCCTCCGGTGCACGAGGCCCTGCGAGGCTACCTGGAGCGTCGGGGCACCTTGCGCACGGGAATGGGGCCGGACGCGGGCCGGGGCACGGGCGGCTTTTCCGGCTCCCGCCCGGGGAGCGGCTCCCACAGTGGCGGACGCGTGATCGACGGCGAGTTCACCGAGGTTGTGGAGAGTGAGACCCGGGCCGGGGCCGCGGGCCCGGACGATGCGGATTCGAGGGGCGCGAGCGGCGGCGACCACGACAACCCCTGGGCGCATGTGGGCCAGGGCGGTGCCTCGGGAACGGATCGCAAGGACGACGGGAGCACGGGCGGCTCGTGATCGTCTGTTCCGGACGTTTTTAGGGGCCCTCTCCCGGTTCCGGCTTGATTCGGTTTCTGCGGAGACTTATACCGGGCCATTCGTTAGCCAGCTGTCACGAGGTCACCATGAGCGAAGAGAACATTACGGACGACGCGCAGGAGCTTGCCGCCGGTGCGGGGATGCCGCCGCTTGTTATCAACGGGCAATATACAAAGGATCTGTCCTTCGAATCGCCCAACTCGCCGGTGATCTTTACCCGGATGGCGGCCCCTCCCGAGGTGAAGCTTGATCTCCATGTGGAGGCCGAGCGCATCGGCGAGAACGCCTATGAGGTGGTTCTGCTGATCCAGGCCGAGGCCCGCACTCCCGAGATGACCGCGTTCATGGTGGAGCTGAAATACGCCGCCGTGTGCAGCGTCAATCTCCCGGAAGAGCACGTCAAGCCCGCGACCCTCATCGAGGTTCCGCGCATGATCTTCCCCTTTGCCCGCAACATCATTGCGGACGTGACCCGCGACGGGGGCTTCCCGCCGCTTCTGGTCCAGCCCCCTGATTTTGCCGGCCTGTTCCGCAAGATGCAGCTCGCCGACCAGCCCTCGAAGGGCAGTGCCTGAGGACGGCTGTCCCTCCGGGATTCCTTCTTTGGAACCGCTTTTCGTGGACTTTGCGGGCGAAAGTGCGCATATAACGACGGATGACGCCCCCATGCGCTTCGGGGGCGCTTCGCGTGTCTCTCTTTTCTCAAGGTTTATCCCAGATGGCCCGACGCAAGCAGCTGTACGAAGGCAAGGCGAAGATCCTGTATGAAGGTCCGGAACCCGGAACCGTCGTGCAGTACTTCAAGGATGATGCGACCGCATTCAACAACCAGAAAAAGGGCACCATCACCGGGAAAGGGGTTCTCAACAACCGCATCAGCGAATACCTGATGACCCGGCTTGGTGAAATCGGGGTCCCGACCCACTTTATCCGCCGCCTCAACATGCGTGAGCAGCTGGTTAAAGAGGTGGAGATTATCCCGATCGAGGTTGTGGTGCGCAACGTGGCGGCGGGCTCGCTGTCCAAGAAGTTTGCCATCCCCGAGGGGACGCCCCTGCCGCGCTCCATCATCGAGTTCTACTACAAGAACGACGAGCTCGGTGACCCCATGGTCTCCGAGGAGCACATCACGGCGTTCAACTGGGCCGACCCCCTGGAGATCGACGAGATCATGGCCATGTCCCTGCGGGTCAACGACTACCTGTCGGGCCTCTTCCTGGGCGTGCAGCTCCGCCTTGTGGACTTCAAGCTGGAGTTCGGCCGCTACTACGACGAGGAGGAGGAGGAGCCCCGCATCGTTCTGGCGGACGAGATCTCCCCGGACAACTGCCGCCTGTGGGATATGGCCACCGGCGAGAAGCTGGACAAGGACCGGTTCCGGCGTGACCTTGGCGGTGTCGAGGAGGCCTACCAGGAGGTGGCCCGCCGTCTCGGAATCCTGCCCGAGAGCGGCCCCCGCGACGTCCAGGGCCCCAGCACCCTTCAGTAACAAGGCCGGCGCACTGCGGATCTGTTCCGGTGCGCCGCCTTCTGTTCCCCGTTTTCCTTGCGGACCCCCGTGGTCCTTTCTCCCTTCAGGAGCCTAATTTGCGATGAAAGCCAAGGTCACCATTTCCTTCAAACCCGGCGTTCTCGATCCGCAGGGCCGTGCCATTTCCCATGCTCTCGCGGGTCTCGGCTTCGAGGGTGTCGGCGACGTGCGTCAGGGCAAGGTGATTGAACTCGACCTTGCGGAAACCGACGCGGCCAAGGCGCGCGAGCAGGTGGAGGCCATGTGCCAGGCGCTGCTGGCCAACCCGGTCATCGAGACCTACGCCATCGAACTGGCGAAGTGAAGGAGCGCCGGAACCCATGAAAACGGCGATCCTTCTCTTTCCCGGCACCAACCGGGAACAGGATATCATCAAGGCCGTGACCGTCGCGGGCGGAAAGCGCCCGTCGGTTGTCTGGCACCGGGACACCGCGCTCCCCGAGGGAACGGACCTGGTGGTCGTGGCCGGGGGCTACTCCTACGGTGACTACCTTCGCCCCGGCGCAATGGCGGCCCGCAGCCCGGTTCTGAACGCCGTTCGCACATTCGCCGCGGACGGCGGTTGCGTTCTGGGGGTGTGCAACGGCTTCCAGATCCTGACCGAGGCCGGCATCCTTCCCGGCGCCCTGGTGCGCAACCGGGGTCTCCAGTTCATCTGCCGGGACGTGAACCTGGTGGTGGGAACGGAGAAGAGCCCCTTCACCGGCGGCTACCGCAAGGGCCAGAAGATCCGTCTTCCCGTCGCCCACCAGGACGGCAACTACACCGCCGATGCCGAGACGCTGAAGCGCCTTGAGGACGAGGACCGGATTGCCTTCCGCTATGCCGACGCGAACGGCGTTGTCTCTGACGAAACCTGTCTGAACGGCTCGCTCCGGTCGATTGCGGGCGTTCTGTCCGAAAACCGGCGCGTTCTGGGCCTGATGCCCCATCCGGAGAACTCCATCGAGGCCGGATTTGGCGGCACCGACGGCCTGCCCCTGTTCAAATCCCTTCTGGAGACGCTGTCGTGAGCAAGACCGTTCCCTATGCCGAAGGCATTGACGCAAACGTCGTGCGCGACCACGGCCTGTCCGAAAGCGAGTACGAGACCGTCCTGAGCATCATGGGCCGGGCGCCCAACCTGCTGGAACTGGGTATCTTCTCGGTCATGTGGTCGGAGCACTGCTCCTACAAGTCGTCCAAGAAGTGGCTCAAGACCCTGCCGACCCAGGCTCCCTGGGTGGTCCACGGTCCGGGCGAGAACGCGGGCGTCATCGACATCGGCGACGACCTGGTTGCGGTCTTCAAGATGGAGAGCCACAACCACCCCAGCTACATCGAGCCCTACCAGGGCGCGGCCACCGGCGTGGGCGGCATCCTGCGTGACGTGTTCACCATGGGCGCGCGCCCGGTTGCCAACCTGAACGCCCTGCGCTTCGGCGCCCCCGAGGATCCGAACACCCGCCATCTGGTGTCCGGCGTTGTCTCGGGCATCGGCGGCTACGGCAACTGCGTGGGCGTGCCCTGCGTGGGTGGCGAGGTCAACTTCCACCCGGGCTACAACGGCAACATCCTGGTCAACGCCATGACCGTGGGTGTGGCGAAGCGCGACCGGATTTTCCTCTCGGCTGCGGCGGGCGTGGGCAACCCGGTTGTCTACGTGGGCTCGCGCACGGGCCGTGACGGCATCCACGGCGCCACCATGGCCTCCACCGAGTTCAATGAGGGCTCGGAGGAGAAGCGTCCCACGGTGCAGGTGGGCGACCCGTTCACCGAGAAGCTTCTGATCGAGGCCTGCCTCGAGCTGATGGCCACTGACGCCATCGTGTCCATCCAGGACATGGGCGCTGCGGGTCTGACGTCGTCGTCCTTCGAGATGGCCTCCAAGGGCGGTCTGGGCGTGGTCCTGGACCTGGAGCGCGTCCCCATGCGCGAGGACGGCATGAACCCCTACGAGCTGATGCTGTCGGAAAGCCAGGAGCGCATGCTCATGGTTCTGAAGCCCGGCCGCGAGGATCTGGCCCGCTCCATCTTCGAGAAGTGGGAGCTGGAGTTCGCCATCATCGGTCACCTGACCGACACGGGCCGCATGGAGCTGCGCTGGCACGGCGAGACCGTGGGCGACCTGCCCATCGATCCCCTGGCCCAGGCGAGCCCCGAGTACGACCGTCCCTGGCAGCCGACCGTGCCGGCCCGTCCGGCCAGCATGGCGGGCGTGGACTCCATCACGTGGCAGGAGGCGCTTCTGAAGCTGCTGTCCTCTCCGGACGGAGCCTCCCGGCGCTGGATCTGGGAGCAGTACGACTACCTGGTGGGCGGCAACACCATGCAGCGCCCGGGCGGCGATGCGGCCGTGGTGCGTCTCGAGGACGCGCCCTCCAAGGCTCTCGCCATGACCGCCGACTGCACGCCCCGCTACGTCGAGGCCGACCCCGTCATGGGCGGACGCCAGGCGGTGGCCGAGGTCTGGCGGAACCTGACGGCGGTGGGCGCGGTTCCCCTCGCCATCACCGACAACATGAACTTCGGCAACCCGGAAAAGCCCCGGATCATGGGCCAGTTCGTGGGGGCCTGCCAGGGCATCCGCGACGCCTGTCTGGCGCTGGACTTCCCGGTGGTGTCCGGAAACGTCAGCCTCTACAACGAGACCAACAACCAGGCCATTCCGCCGACCCCCGCCATTGGCGGCGTGGGCATCGTGTCCTGCGACAAGGTCGTGGACCTGGCCTTCAAGGCCGAGGGACAGCCGGTTCTCCTTCTTGGGGCGCCGGAAGGGGCCGAGGGTCACTGGCTGGACTGCTCGCTCTACCTGCGTGAGATCGTTGGCCGTGAGGCCGGTCCTCCGCCGGTTGTGGATCTCGCCCACGAGCGCCGGGTCGGCGATCTGGTGCGGGCCCTGATCAGCGAGGGCGTGGTCACCGCCTGTCACGACCTGTCCGACGGCGGGCTCCTGATGGGGCTTGCGGACATGGCCCTGGCGGGCAACATGGGTGTTCGCATCCATCTCGAGGGGACGCCGTCCGCGTTCGCACTCTTCGGCGAGGACCAGGGGCGCTATGTCCTGACCGTGGCCAACGAGGCCGAGGCCACCGCCGTGATCGAGCGTGCGGTTGCGACCGGCGTCTCGGTTCGCAAGCTGGGCATCACCGGCGGCACCGAGCTGATGGTCAACGGCGAGGAGGGGCCCACCGTGGCGGCTCTTCGCGAGGCACACGAGGGCTGGCTTCCGGCCTACATGGGCGCCTGAGCCCTTTTGGAACCCAACGGGCGGGGGCCTGCTCCCGCCTGTGTCGGCCGGTCAATCCGGTGGGCCAGCCTGACGCGCTGGCCCTTTTCTTTTGGGCCTCCGGCCGGCGGCGGCGCCAGCGGATTCGCCCCTGTCCCCGTCCCGCAGACCGGGAATGCCGGCGGGCGGACACCGCTCCCGGGTGGCCCGGTGCGGGGGCATCGGGCCCGGTCCTCCCGAGGGACCGCGGCCGGGTCGGCTCCCTTCGCCGCGGCGCTCCTGCCTCCAGAGCCCGCCCCGACGGGGGTGTTTTCCAGAGGGGCGGGGGTGTTTTGCGGGGTGTTTTGCGGGGTGTTTTGCGGACGTGCCTGGTCCTTCCCGGGGCACCCCGCCTTTGTTTTTATCGGGTCCAATTCCGGTCTTTGAGTTTCCCTGCGCGATGGGGTAGATTGGGTCGTTCTGTCTCACCGCTTACGAACGGGAGGCCTCCATGTTCCGAAAATACTGCGACCACGCGACGATCCTGACCCTGATCGAGAACGCCCTTCCCGGGGCCCGGATCAATATCGAGGACCTGGGTGACGGCGAACACCTGAGTGTCCGTGTCATTTCCGAGATGTTCAGCGGCAAGTCCAGGGTGGAGCAGCACAAGATGCTTCTGGACGTTCTGCGCGAGGCGGCCACAGCGCCCCTGCCGCGCCTTGCTGTCCAGACCGGGACGCCGTGACACGCATCCCCATTCCCCCACCTGGCCGCTCGCCGGTTCCCGAGACCCCATTCGCAAAGGCAGCCGCAAGGCTGCCTTTCCTGTTTCCCGGCCCGCGGCCCCCTGGTCCCGGGTGTCTTGTCCTCTCCCGGCCTCGCGCTCGGTGGCGGGGGAGGGGGAGGGGGCGGGCAGGGTCCATTCCCCCTCGGTCCGACCCCTCCCGGTGGTGCGGCTGGTCTGTGGAGTGGATGGTGCCCTCCAACACGCGCGCGACGGGGGTGTCCGGTTTCGGGGGCGGTCTCGGGGCGTGCGGCATGTCTCCGGTCGCAACCCCACGCCATTCTCCGGTCAGAAGGAGTTTAATTTTTTTTTAACACCATTGTACGACACTCTAACGGGAAACCCGGAAGTGTCGACACGCGGCCCTTCGCCTGCTGGCTGGTGAGCGGGCACCTGAAGGATCCTCTCGAATGCGCAGCCTTCGACTTCAACCCCCACGCGTACTCTCAGCCCCGTCCGGGGCCGGGGGTGCTCCGCCTGCGGAGCCCGTGGTGGAGCCGGAGCCCCGGCGGCGCAATGGCTGGCTGACCGTTGGAGTCCTGATCCTGATGATCCTGGGGTCGGTGGGCGGTTTTGCTTACATTCTCCAGAACTGGCAGCCGCTGGTCATGAGCATCGAGGGCGAGGACATCAGCTACGACGAGGTGGTTCTCAGGGCGCGGGAAGGCGACGTCCGCCCGGCCCTTGAGTACTTCCGCCAGCTTGAGGCCAGGAAGATGATCGGGCCGGCCCAGGCCTCGGACTGGATCCAGGTTCTGAGCTGGGCCCAGAAGTACCGCGAGGCGGTGGGCCTCTACGAGTTTTACCGCGCCATGTATGACCTTCCGGTGGAGGGGCAGGTGGCGGCGGCCCGGTCCTACCGCAAGCTGGGAGAGTACGACGAGGCCCTGACCGTCTGGGAGCTTCTGCGGCAGGTGGACCGGGATTCCGAGATCTATCTGCTGGAGCAGATCGGAACCATGGCCGACGCCGGGCACCACGAGGAGGCCCTGGCGAGGGCGAAAGCCTACGAGGCCGTGTCTCCGGGGCTCGAGGCCCGGGAGATCCTGGCCTACGTCGAGGAGCGCTCCACGACGTCCCAGACCCGCCGGGACGACGGCCAGGATCCCATGGCGGCCATGGACCGCTTCCGCGAGTTCGAGCGCTCGGGCTATCCCCTCACCCGTGACAACGTGGCGGACTGGATCCGCTATGCCCACTGGTCCGGTCAGGACCGGGAGGCGGTCGAGGTCTATGAGCGCTTTCGCACGACGCCGATCCCTCTTGACGGAAAGGTGGCGGCCGCCCGGTCGTTTCGCGTGCTCGGGGAGTATGGGCGCTCCCTTGCCCTGTGGGACGAGATCCGGCGTGCCGAACCCGATGACGAGGACTACGCGGTCAACCAGATCGCCACTCTGGTCGATGCGGGGTACTGGCAGGAGGCCCTGCCGCTGGCGCGGGCGGCGTCGCGGATTTTTCCCGGGCGCGATACCCGCGACCTGCTGGTGTATGCGGAGCGGGCCCGTTATGACGCCCTGATCACCCTGGCGCGGGACGGCAACCATGCCCCCGCCCTTGATCATTTTCGGGCCATGGCGCTGGCCGGTCTGCCCTTTACAGGCGGGCAGGTGTCCGACTGGATCCGCATCGCGAATTGGGCCGGGAACGACCGGGAGGCCGCCGGGGTCCAGGAGCACTATGGCCCGGACCATGAGCTGGATCCCCAGGCTCTGGCGGCGGCGGCGCGGTCGCTGCGCAACCTCAAAAAATGGCCTGAATCCCTGGCCCTGTGGGAGCAGGCCCTGAAGGAGGACCCCGGGAACACGGCCTGGCAGAAAGCCCGGATTGCCACCCTGGCAGACGCCGGACGGGTGGGGGAGGCAGCGGCCGCACTGAAGGCGCTGAATGAGCGCGGCACGACCCCGGATGCGGAGCTTGAGGACTATGTGAGCCGCCGGGCGGGTCGCCCGGGGTCTGGCGCTGCGCCGGCGGACCCTAGGGAGCCGCGGGGGCAGGCCGGTGCCCCCCGGGATCCGGTGGCCGTGAGCCCCCGTGGGGACGCTCGCCCGGATCCGCAGCCGGACCCGGACCCGGCTCCGAAACCGGACGCCGGGAGCGGGGTGCGCGGGGACAGCCCCTCCGGACCGGTGGCCCGAACCGTGGCCGGAGCAACAGCGGACACGGCGGCTGATCCCCCTGATGATACGGAGGCTGACAGGGCGGCTGACAAGGCCCCGGGAGGACGGGCGGGAAGGGGCGGGCCGGACAGCGGCGACAGGGCCACAGAGGCACCCGGCGCCCCGCAGGCCCGGGCGCCCGGCTCCGCGGCCGTTCTGTCCGCAGGGGGCGTTCCGGTGGCCGTCCGGGCGCCGGCGTCCCGGACTGCACCCTCCCGGGTCGCACCGTCCGCGCCTGGCGGATCGGTTCCCGCAGCCGTTCCTGTCTCCGCCTCCGTCTCCGCGCCCGCAGCCGCCCCCGGAGCCTCCCGGGTGTCGGCTCCCGGATCCGCGCGGGTGGCCCCATCCCCTCCGTTCCCACAGGTCGCCCGGGCGCCGGCTCCCGCAGCGGTCCAGCCGTCGGAGCCGGCCCCGGTCGGGGGCAGGGGCGTCGCAACAGGCGCCGCGACAGGCACCGGGACGCAAACGGGGACACATCCCGGCACGGCTCCCCGGGCGGAGGCCCGGGATTACGGCGCTCCGCCCCAGGGCGTGGGCTACGACGATCTTGTGCGCATGGCCCGGGACGGCCGCCACGCCCCGGTTCTGGCCTGGCTGGCGGACGCCGCCCGCAAGGGGCCCCTTCCGGATGCCAAAATTGCCGACTGGGTGGTGATCGCCGGCTGGGCCGGGGACGGGCAGACGGTTCGGGACGTCTATGGCCGATACAGGGACCGCCCCCTTCCCGCGGGCGCCCACGCGGCGGCGGCGCGGGCCTTCCGGGATGCCCGGGAGTGGACCCCCGCCCTGGCCGCCTGGCAGGCCGCCATGAGGAAGGCTCCGAACGACCGGGGCCTGCGGATGGGCTACATCTACACCCTGGCGGACGCGGGTCAGGATGACCGGGCGCTGCCCATGGCCCTGGACATGGTGAAAAAGAAGCCCGATGCCCTGAGCTACGCGGTGCTGGCCTATGTCCACCGGTCGGCCTACCACAATTTCGGGGTGATCAGCCGCCTGTTTGATTCCTTCGAGGCGGCCACGAAGGCCAACGAGCTTGATCCCAATATCCGCGATGTCCAGCAGATCTACGTGGGCTCAATGCAGATGAACCGGCTCGCCGCGCCCGCGTTCATCGAGTCCGGCCGTCCGCCCCATGCCATCGATGCGGCCTCGCGCCGCCAGCTCATGTCGGATGTGGCGGCCGAGCTGGTGCGCCTTCCGGGCTCGTCCATCGAGAGCGAGCGCTTCCACACGGCGGACAAGGCCCTGGTCCTGTATGACCGGATGTTCCAGCAGTGGGCCGGGCGGCCCGAGGCCCGGGATCTTCTGATTGCCGTGCGCCAGGACTACATCGGCGCGCTTCACAACCGGATGTACATGAAGGAGGCCACCGACGAGTACGAGGCTCTGGTGGCCGAGGGTGTGACGGTCAACGACCAGGTGCTGTTCTGGGTGGCGGGAGCCTACCTCTACCAGAAGCTTCCGGAAAAGGCCGTGCCCCTCTACGAGGCCCTGGCCAGCCGCGGCCCGAAGGCCCTGGGCGAGGAGCGCTATTTCGAGGCCAACGTCGGCCTGTTCAACGCCCTGTCGGAGAATAACCAGCACTACCGGGCCCGGGAGGTGGCGGAGGCCTTCCGCGACCACTACCGCCCGTTCTATACCCCCAAGGGCTCGGGGGTCGAGATCCCGAACAACGAGTGGTTCCTGGCCCAGGAGGTCTGGGGTGCGTCTCTCCAGTCGTCCGACTATCTGCCCGAGGCCCAGGCGTTCTACGAGACCCTTCTGCAGACCGCCCCCACGAGCCAGGGGCTGCGGACCTCTCTGGCCGCCGTCTACTCGGCCCGGGGCTGGCCCCGGCGCGCCGAGGAGGAGCTGAAAATCGCAGAAAGCCTGGAGCCCACGAACCTGGGGGTCTTGGTCCAGCAGGGCCGCACCGCCCTGGAGCTTCAGGAGTGGGACCAGTTCGAGCAGATCGCAAGCGATGTCATCACCCGCTACCCGGAAAGCCTCGAGGCCCAGCGGCTCGACCGGCTTCGTGCGGTCCACCACATGGCGGAACTGCGCGTGACCGGCTACCGGGGCCTCTACAGCGACAGCCCCTCGCCCGTGACCGGCACGAACGACTGGGGGTTTGACACGGTTCTCTACTCGCCGCCCCTGTATGACAACTGGCGTGTGTTCGGCGGCGGCGGCTACCGTCGCGGCAAGTTCCAGGAGGGCTATGCCTACCAGCGCACCTTGCGCGCCGGCGTGGAGTACCGGACCCGGGACAACTGGCTGGAGCTGGAGCTCTCCCACCATGACTACAAGGCGGGCGACACCTTCGCCTTCCGGGCCTCGGCCTGGCACGACTTCAATGACCACTGGCGCGTCGGCTTCACCGGGGAGACCCTGGCCGCCCGGACGCCCCTGCGTGCGCTCAACAGCAACATCGAGGCCGGGGGCTTCGACACCTGGGTGCGCTGGTACGACAGCGAGCGCCGGGAATGGACCCTGGGCGCGGCGCCCCTGTGGTTTACCGACGGGAACTTCCGGATGGACTACGCCCTTGCGGGCAAGGAGCGCCTGATCACGGATCCCTATTTCACGCTGGACCTGCGCCCGGACATCAGCTTCAGCCACAACTCCCACACCAACGTGCCCTACTGGAGCCCCAAGATGGACTTCGGGGCCACTCCGGGGCTGGATGCCCGCCATGTTCTCTACCGGCGCTACCAGACCATATGGTCGCACAATCTGGCGGGAGGCATCGGTCCCTACTGGCAGAAGGGGCACGGCTGGGACTGGTCCGCCTTCGTGACCTACGGCCACCGGGTTGAGTGGAATGACGTTCTCGATGCCGGTGCCTACGTGACCTACCGCAACCGCCCCTATGACGGGGTGCGCGAGCAGGAGGTGCAGGGAACCTTCGATCTCAGGTACCGGTTTTAGGCTGTGCACCGCCCGGAGTTCGGTTTGTTGAGTTCTTTACTCCATGCGGGTGGTGTATGATTGTACAGTGCGTCAGACGGTGCGCGCTCGGGGCTCCCCAGCCCCCGAGCCGGGCGGCGCCTGACAGGAGACCAGCAGGGCGGGGTATGGTGGCACAGGGATCTCTCCTTTCCCGAAGCGGATTTTCCCTCGGGGGTCTGCTTTTTCTTCTCGCAGGTCTTGCGGTGGCGCTGGCGATGGCGCTGCCGGCGGGGGCGCTTGCCTCTGACGCGCCCGGAAACCAGAGCGAGCGCAGCTACGCTCGGGACATCCCGCCGTTCCTGCCTCCGGCCTTGCGGGAGCGCCCCTCCGCCGAGGCTCCCTGGCCCCACAACCAGTACCTCGTGCTGTGCTACCACGATGTGGACGATCTGGAGGCGGACCAGAACTATGTGGCGGTCCGGACCTCGGCCCTGTTCGAGCAGTTTGCCTGGCTTCGGGAAAACGGCTACCGCCCCGTGTCGGTGGACGACATCCTGCGGGCCCAGGCGGGCGGGCCGGCCCTGCCGCCGAGAGCCATCCTCCTGACCTTCGATGACGGCTTCAGCAGCTTTTACCACCGCGTTCTTCCGGCCCTGAAGGCCTTCAACTGGCCTGCGGTTCTGGCCCCCGTGGGCAAGTGGATGGACACCCCCGCGAACCGGCCCGTGGATTTCGCCGGCCTGCCCACCGAGCGGCGCAAGTTTGCCAACTGGCAGATGATCCGGGACATCCACCGCTCGGGCCTGGTGGAGATCGGAGCCCATACCTACGACATGCACTATGGCTCCCTGGCCAATCCCCAGGGCAACATGATGCCCACCGCCGCGTTCCGCCTGTACGATCCAAAACGCAAGGCCTACGAGACCGATGACCAGTACCGCAAGCGCTTCTCCGCCGATGTGAAACGGATCTCGGAGCGGATCCGGCAGGCCACAGGAAAGGCGCCGCGGGTCTGGGTCTGGCCCTACGGCGCGTCGTCCGGTCTGGGGATCGAGGTGCTCAAACAGCACGGCTACCTCATGGCCTACACCCTGAATGACGGGCTTGCCACCCTGGACCAGCCCATGTCGGTGCCCCGTTTCCTGATCACCGACAACCCGTCTTTGGACACCTTCCGCAATGCCATGGGCTTCCAGCGCGATCCGCCCCGCTTCCGGGTGATGAACATCGACCTTGATTTGCTCTACGATCCGGATCCGGACCGGCAGGCGAAAAACCTGGATGCGCTGATCAAGCGCGTGTTCGACATGCGGGTCACCACCGTGTTCATCTCGCCGTTTGCCCGCCCGGGACCGGACGGCCGGGTTCGGGAAGCCTATTTCCCGAACCGGGTCCTGCCGGTGCGCACCGACATCTTCAGCCGGGTGGCCTGGCAGCTTCGCACTCGCGCGAACGCCGAGGTCTTCGCCCTGATGCCGGTGCTGGCCTACGACCTGGGCCCGGGCATCGAGACCGTGCAGAGCGCAGGCGCGGTCCATCCCGTGCGGCGGGTCTCGCCCTTCAGCGCGGAGGGGCGTCGGCGTATCTTGTCGATTTACGAGGATCTGGGCCGCCATGTTCCCATCCACGGGGTCGTTTTCGGCGGCGACGCCCTCCTTACCCGGACCGAGGATACGGGGCCCGCAGCCCTGGCGGCCTACCGGGCGGCGGGGCTCCCGGCCACCGCGGCCGAGATCGCGGCCATGGATGACGCCACCGCCTTGCGCCTCGCCCGGTTCAAGACCGGTGCCCTGGTGCGGTTCACCCGCGAACTGGCAGAGGGCGTCCGGCGTTACCGCAATCCGGATATCCGCATGACCCGCATGATCGCTCCCGATCCGGTGCTGGATCCGGCCCGGGAGGTGGATTTTGCCCAGAATTACGACGAGTTCCTGCGGGCCTATGATCAGGTGGTGCCGCTGGCCATGCCCTACACCCAGGGTGTGAGGCCCGACGATGTGAACTCCTGGATCGATCGCCTGGTGTCCGCGGCCCGGACCCGGTCTGACGGCGTGCGGCGCGCCATTTTCCTGCTCCAGTCCCGGGACTGGAACCGGCCTCCCGGTCAGGATGCGCTTGATGCCCGGGAGCTTGTGGGCTGGATGCGCCGCCTCATGCGCAACGGGGCCGTGAGTTTCGGCTACTACCCGGACGATTTCCTGGCCAACCAGCCGGAGATGACGGTTGTCCGCTCCGAACTGGCGGATGCTTGGTTCCCCCTGCCGCCGCCCCGCCCGCAGGAGGAGGCTCTGCCACCGGCAACACTGGCAGGCGGTCTGGTCGGTGGAACCGCACGGGTCTTGCCGGGAGGCGCCGCCACCGGGGCCGCCCTCGCCACCGAGCCGACCCTGACGCGCCAACCCGCCAGCGCGCCGGTTGGCACACGTGCGCCGGCCCCCGCCGCCGGCGGACAGCGGACCCCGGCCTATCAGGGGGCGGAGCCGGGCGCGAAGCCTGGCGCGAAGCCCGATCCGGCTCCCGGCACGAAGCCGGGCGTGAAGTCCAATGCGAAGTCCGATGTGGCGCCCGCCGTGAAACCCGGTACGGGAGGCCCGGGCCCGGTGCCCCTGGTCCCGGCCGGGGACGGGAGATTGCGCGACGAGGCTGTCAGCGGCCGGCATCGGGGCACCCTCCCGCCCACCGAGCCCGAGCCCCGCCAGGACGCGACCGGAGTGGCCGATGACTTCGACCTCTACCCCAATGCGGGGCCGGGGCAGCGCGATCCGGTTCCCTCTCCGGGAGAGACCCGATGACCCGGCGCCCGGCACGTTGGATCAGAGCCGGGCGCGCCCGGGCCTCTGTTCAGATTGCATGCAGTGTGCTTGCGCTCGTCCTGATTGTTGGTCTTGCCGCACTGACAGGTGCCGCCCTGGCGGACGGGATGGTCTCCGCTCTCGTGCGGGGGGGCGCGGGGGTCGCGTTCGCCCGCGAGCCCTCGCCGGCGGCTCCCCGCCCCTGGCCGGAGAACCATTTTGCTGTCCTGTGCTACCACGACATCGGGGTTCTGGGCTCGGACCGCCGGTATTTCTCGCTTTCCCTGGAAAACCTGAAGGCCCACTTCCAGTGGCTTCAGGACCACGGCTACACCCCCGTGTCCGTGGACCGGATCCTGGAGGCGGCGGCGGGCGGTCCGGCCTTGCCCGAGCGCGCGGTTCTGCTGACCTTTGACGACGGCTACCGGAGCTTCCACCAGTCGGTTTTTCCGCTTCTGAAGGCGCGCGGCTGGCCTGCGGTGTATGCGCCGGTGGGGCTCTGGATCGACACCCCGGACGGCGAGACCGTCGATTTCGGCGGCGTGCCCACAGACCGCTCGGTCTTCGGAACATGGGACGAGATCGCCGAGATGGCGGCAAGCGGCCTTGTGGAGATTGCCTCCCATTCCTGGAACCTGCACCGGGGCGTTGTGGCCAACCCGAGGGGCAATGCGCTCCCGGCGGCCGCCTACCGGATCTATGATCCCGCCACCGGCACCTACGAGGATGACGCGGCCTTCCGGGCCCGCGTGCGCGCCGATGTGGACCGCATGACCCGCCGCATCGAGGCGGTGACCGGCCGTGCGCCCCGGGTCTGGGTCTGGCCCTACGGCGAGGCCAGCGGCGAGACCCTCGGGATCCTCGCGGAAAATCACTACCGTCTGGCCCTGACCCTGGACCGGGGCCTGGCCAGCACCGGCCGTCTTCTGGATGTGCCCCGCTATTTCGTGGGCAACGGGGATGACTCCGCCGCGCTGGAGCGCGCCCTGGCCTCCATCGGGGAGCCTCCGGTGATGCGGGTGGTCCACGTGGACCTGGACTACGTCCACGACCCCGATCCGGTGCAGGAGGAGCGCAATCTGGACCTTCTGGTCCAGCGCATCCGGGATCTGGGCCCCACGACGGTCTTCCTTCAGGCTTTCGCCGATCCGGGGGCCGACGGCAATATCCGGGAGGTCTATTTCCCGAACTCGGTCCTGCCGGTGCGCCGCGACCTGTTCAGCCGGGTGTCCTGGCAGCTCCGTTCCCGGGCGCGGGTTGACGTGTATGCGTGGATGCCGGTCCTGGCCCTCGAGATGGATCCCGCCTTGCCGCGGGTTCTGGCGTTCCACCGGGACGCGCCCGGTGTGGATGTGGGCTCCCACCCCTACCGGCGCCTGTCCCCCTACAGCGCCGCGGTGCGGGCCCGCGTCCTGTCCCTGTACGGGGATCTGGCCCGTCACGCCCCGTTCCAGGGAATTCTGTATCACGACGACCTTGTCCTGAGCGACTTCGAGGACGTGGGCCCCGATGCCCTGGCCGCGTATACGACGGCGGGCCTTCCGGGGACGCTGGAGGGCATCCGGGCCATGGACGGGGCCGCCTTCCGCCAGTGGACCCGTTTCAAGACCCGGACCCTGAGCGCCTTCACCCGGGAGCTGACGGACCGGGTCCGGGCCATCCGGGGCCCCGGGATCCGCACGGCCCGGAACATCTTCGCCAACCCGGTGCTCAACCCGGACAGCGAGGCCTGGTTCGCCCAGAACCTGGATGAGTTCCTGGAGACCTACGACTGGACCGCGCCCATGGCCATGCCCCTGATGGAGCAGGTTCCCGAGGCGGAGATCCTCCCCTGGCTGGACCGCATGGTGGACACGGTTGCCCGGCGTCCGGGCGGGCTGGAGCGCACGGTCTTCGAGCTTCAGTCCCGGGACTGGCGGTCGGATCCGTCCATGCCGGTGGACAGCGCCGTTCTGGCCGGGTGGATGGCGCGCCTGGAAGCCCGGGGAGCCCGGAGTTTCGGCTACTACCCGGACGATTTCTACACAAATTCACCAGACATTAACGGGATTGGAGCATACTTCTCTCGTGGTGGAGAGCACGCGAGATGAACACGGAACGGGTCATCGGGATCGGATCCCTTGTTTTTGCAGCGCTGGGCCCGTTTGTACTCGCGTTATTTTTTCACTCGTCCAATGTTATGTACTTTGTGTTCCTCTACCCCCTGTTCATGTCCGGAATCTGGATGGCGGGGGGCCTGTACTTCATGGTCTACCGTGAGCGGAAATGGAACTTCACCCGGGAGACCATGCCCGAGCCCCTGCCAGGCAACCCCTTGGTTTCCGTCCTGATCCCTTGCTATAACGAGGAACTGAACGCCGTCGAGACCATCACCGCGGCGCTGGCATCCGTTCACCGCAACATCGAGGTGATCGCGATCAACGACGGCTCCCGGGACCGGACCGCTGAAATCCTGGACCGCCTGGCGCTCGAGGATCCGCGCCTTCGGGTTTTGCATCTGGCCGAGAACCAGGGCAAGGCGGTGGCCCTTCGCATGGCGGCCATGACGGCCCGCAGCGACATCCTGGTGTGCATCGACGGGGACGCCATGCTCGACCCGAGGGCGGTGTCCTACCTGGCCCTTCCCCTGCTGATGAACCCGCGGGTGGGGGTGGTGACGGGCAATCCCCGGATCCGGACCCGCTCGACGCTGGTCGGGCGCATCCAGGTGGGGGAATTCTCGTCCATTATCGGGCTGATCAAGCGCACCCAGCGGATCTACGGCCAGGTGTTCACGGTCTCGGGGGTTGTGGCGGCCTTCCGGCGCCGGGCCCTGGATGACGTGGGCTACTGGAGCCCGGACATGATCACCGAGGACATCGACATCAGCTGGAAGCTCCAGCTGAGGCACTGGCCCGTGTTCTACGAGCCCCGGGCCATGTGCTGGATCCTCATGCCCGAGACCCTGAAGGGCCTGTGGAAGCAGAGGCTGCGCTGGGCCCAGGGCGGCGCCGAGATCTTCCTGAAGAACAGCACGAAAATCTGGGCGTGGCGCCATCGGCGTATGTGGACCATTTTCTTCGAGTTTGTCCTGTCCACACTCTGGTCCTTCTGCTACGCGACGTCGGTGCTTCTGTATGTCCTGGGGTTCTTCCTCATCATGCCGGACTCCCTTCAGGTCCAGGATCTTCTGCCCCCGGCCTTTACGGGCATGGTCCTTGCGGCCGCCTGCGTGATCCAGTTCACCGTCAGTCTCTACATCGACCGCATCTACGAGCACGATATTGGAAAGTGGGTGGTCTGGATCATCTGGTATCCGTTCGCGTTCTGGATGCTCAACATGCTGACCACCGTGGCCGCGTTTCCCAAGGCCATGCTGGTGACCAACAAGAAGCGGGCCCGCTGGACCTTCGACGACCGGGGGCTGGCCCGCAGCAAGGACACCTCATGAGCACGCACCCGCTTCTGATCGTGGAGCCACGACGCTCCCTTGTGATCAGGGACATGCTCCTGACGGTCCTTGCGTGGCTGCTGTTTGGCTACCTGTTCTGGCGTGGTGTGATCTTCACCCTGGAAAGCGAGCCGACGGTCGGCCCGCGGCCCCTGGCGGCGGTGTTCCTCCATGACCTGACCCTGATCTCGTTTTATGTCCTGGTCTGCCTGTTCAACGGGGCGGTCCTGATCTTGTGGGCCAAGTACAACCAGTTCCGGGGCCGTGTCGAGAAGCGCAGGCGTCGGGACGACCTGTCCCCCGAGGAGTTGTCCCGGAGCTTCCATGTGCCTCTCGAGACCCTCAGCATGCTCCCGATGTTTCAGGTGGTGACCATCCACAATGATGCCCGCGGCGGCTTTGCCTTCGCCGAGGTCGGAAACCGGCTGCACCGCATGGCCGCTCCGGATGAGGCGGCGGGAGCGCTGGCCGCGGCTCCGTTGGTGGTGGGCGTGTCGGGTATGCCCCCGAGTGTGGCCGCATCGGCTGTGACCCCGGATCCGGCTTTGGCCGCGACCGCGAGTGTGCCGCCTGTGGCTGCGAGTGCGGCGGCTTTGGCGCCGAGTTCGGACAGTGAGGCGCCTGTGCCCGCGAGTGCCGGTGCCGGCGCCGCCGTGACCGCTGTGGGGCCGCCGCCGGTGGCGCCTGCACGGGCGGGCACGGAGGCGGTTCCCCCCCGCATCCTGCCTTCCGGCGCTCTCCCCCCCGGTGTCCTCCCGCCCGAAATGCCCGGGTCCGGGCGCGGGAGTCCGGAGCCCCGGGGTGGTGCCGGCATCCGGGGCGCGGAGCCCCCTGCGGAGGCCATCCTTCTGTCCGCTCCCCGGGCCGGACCGCCGCCCGTCCCGCGGTCGCCCCCGGGAGCGGCCCCTCATCCCGAACCGCTGCTGCCGTCCGCCAGCCGGGTGGACATGATCGGCCCCGTGGTGGCCCCTGTGGGGGGGGCTGCGGGGTCCGAGGCGTTTTCAGGCCCGCCGGTGTTCCCGCCCGACAGCATGATTGGCCCGGTGGTGCCTCCCGAGCTTCCTCCCGGGGCTGTCCCGGGTGTTCCCGAGGTTCCCCCGGTTCCCTCTGGGGCTCCCGCCGGGACTTCCGAGGCCGGGGCGGGCCGGGGGGCGGCGTCGGATCCGTCTTCGCGTGGCCTTCAGGGCCCCATCGGGAAGCGGAGGTCAAACGATCCCTCCTCCGGATCCGGTTCGGAGGGGAGCGGAGGTGCTCCGGCTCCGCCGCCCGGGTAAGGGCGCGTCGGGCGTCGGGCCTGGCGGCCCGCTGGGGCGAGGGCGCGCGCCGGGGGGCTCCGGGCGTCGGGCCTGGCGGCCCCCAGGCTGAGGGCGTGCCGCGCATGCCCTGGGCCCCGGGTCCGGTGGCGGGTTGGTGTTCGCCGACGGGTTGCGTTTTGGCAGGCGGGGGCGGAAAGGGGTTTTGCCACGCGAAGGGGAGGGGTGCCCCTGCTGACCCGCCGTGCGGGAAAGTCTTTGTTTCCCGCCGTTTTTCTCCCCGGTTTTTCGGCGGTTCCTCGCGTTTTCGCCGGCCCGGGGAGTGGATTTCCGGCCCGGTTCTGTGAGAAGCTTGGGCCTCTTTTGCAGGCGTGGGAGCCGTGTCACCGGGGTGGCCGGCGGACGCCGAGACGGAGTTCTGTCCGGGCCTGCCCGGTTCGCGTGTGTGGTCCTGTTTCTGGCAATACTGGAAAAAGCGATGAAAAACTGGCCCATCAGATATCAGGTTCTTCTCATCCCCCTGATTGCAGCTGTGGCGACGCTGATTGTTGCGGTCATTACGGTTCTTGTTGTCCACGACAAGATCGCCCGCGGCTACGAACTGGAGATCCGAAGCGCCACCGAGAGCGTCATCTCCTCCCTCGAGCCGCTGGATGCTGCGGTGCGCTCCGGTCGCATGACCCTGGAGCAGGCCCAGTCCCTGGCCCGGGACCAGATCCGCAGCGTGCGCTATTCCGGGGACGAGTACTTCTACGCCTATACCTATGACCTGAATCTTGTGGCCCATCCGTTTCGCCAGGACGCGGAGGGGACGGACGAGCTCAAAAGCCCGGTGACCGAGGCCCTGCTGGAGTCCGCGCGCTCGGGGTCCGGCTTCCTTGCCTTCCAGTGGCCCCGTCCGGGACAGACCCGGCCGGTGGCCAAGCTGGGGTACGCCGGCGTGTTTGCCCCCTGGGGGTGGATGATCGGAACGGGCGTGTACGTCGATGACATCTGGAAGGACACGGCTCGGGCGCTCCTCGAGATCGCCGCACTGGGCTCTGTTGCGGTGTTTGCGGTGCTGCTCATCGGGTTCCTGGTCTCCCGGGGCCTGACGGTGCGGATCGGCGACCAGATCCGCCGCATGGAGGCCCTGGCCGCCGGAAACCTGGAGATCGACTTCCCGGACCGCTGGGGTCGCAACGAGGTGTCCAACATCGGCCGGAGCCTGGAGGTCTTCCGCAACCGGCTGCGCGAGAGCCGGGAGTCGGATCGGGTCATGGCGGAGGACCGCTCGGCCCGCACCGCCCGGGCGGAGCACATTGCCGCCCAGGCCCGGGCCTTCGAGACCCGGGTTGCGGCCTCTCTCAGTGCCGTCGCCGCCCATGCGGGAGTGCTCCAGGAGACCGCCTCAAGCCTTCTGGGGGCCACGGATGTGGTCACGGACCGGACCCTGACGGTTTCGGAGTCAGCCCACCGGGCCTCGGAGAACGTCCAGACCGTGGCCGCCGCCGCCGAGGAGCTGGATGCCTCCATCTCCGAGATCGAGCGCCAGGTCCAGACCTCCGTGGCCGTGGTCAACCGGGCCATCGGGGACGCCAACCGCTCCCTCGACGAGGTGCACAGCCTGTCCGAGGCGGCCGGGCGCATCGGGACGGTGGTCAAGCTGATTACGGACATCGCCTCCCAGACCAACCTTCTGGCCCTCAACGCAACCATCGAGGCCGCCCGCGCCGGCGAGGCCGGAAAGGGGTTCGCCGTGGTGGCGGGCGAGGTGAAGAACCTGGCCAACCAGACCTCCCAGGCGACGGAGGATATCGGCGGACAGGTCTCGGGAATCCAGGAGGCCACCCTCTCGGCGGTTGAGTCCATCCATGCGTTCCACAAGACCATTTCCGGGATCAAGGATGTGACCGAGGCCATCGACACCGCCATCCGGGAGCAGGGCAGCGCCACCCGCGAGATCAGCCTGAATGCCCACCAGGCCTCGGACGGGACCACCCACGTGCACGATGCGATCGAGGATGTGGGCGGGGCGGTGTCCGGCGCCCGCGACGAGTCCCGGAAAGTTCTGGATGCCTCGGACAAGCTCCGCCGGGAGTGCGAGGCGCTGGAGGCCGATGTGCGCCAGTTCCTGGAGGACATCCGCGACACCTGAGGGCTCGGGGCGGGGCGCCGGCTTCCTTGGTGCGTGACACCGGAGGCCCCAGCTCTGCGATGCATCCGCAGGCGCCGGGCACACGGCACGGGGCGGCGCGCCGGAGACCCCGGCCCGGATGAGACTCGTGGGCAGGAGGATCGGTCCCTTATCTCGGAGGATCCGTCTCGCGTCGCCGGGGAGGGGCTCGCCCCCGGCGTCAGGTCAGTCCCCGGCCCCAAGGTGCGGGCGCGTTCGGTCCGGCTCCGGCTCCAGCTCCAGACTCAGCCCCGGTGTCCGTTCCGACCCCGGGTCAGGCCCCGGCTTCGGCTCCGGCCCGGATCATCTCCAGCCACAGGCGGGCGTTTTTCTCCCAGGTGAAATACCGGGCCCGCTCGAAGCCCTTCATCACCAGGTCTGTGCGCAGGTCCGCGTCGCTGTCCACCTGGACAATCCGCTCCAGCCAGGCGTCCGGCTCCCGGGGGGAGGCGTACAGCGCGGCGTCAGAGCAGACCTCCGGGATGGCCGCCGTGTTGGAAACCACACAGGGGCACCCCTGGCTCATGGCTTCCAGCGGCGGCAGGCCGAACCCCTCCTCGAAGGACGGAAAAACGAACGCCAGCGCATGCCCGTAAAGCCAGGCCAGGTCCGTGTCGTCCACGTAGCCCAGGCGGTGGACGGTCTCCTGGGCGCCGCCGTCGCGCCCGACCCGGCCGAAGACCGGGTTCCCCGCCGGCCCGACAATGCAGATATGGATGCCGCGCTCGGCAAGCTGCGGGGCCAGCCGGACAATCATCTCCATGTTCTTGTTGGGAGAGTCGTTGCCCACCATCAGGATATATTTCTCCGCCGGTGGTGCGGCGGCGAACCGGGAGGCGCCCGGATCCAGCCGGGAGAAGGTGTTCGGTGCCGAGGGAATGATGGTGATGGCTCCGGCCGGTGCCACATGGAACTCGACCAGCTTGTTGAGGGAGTGCCGCGATACAGTCACCACCCTCTTCGCCCGGTGACCGATCAGGGGCAGGAGGATCCTCTGGGACAGCCGGAAGGACCGGGAGAAGGCCTCCGGGACCAGCCACACATGAGCGTCGTGGATGGTGGCATAGCCGGTTCGCACAAGGGGCGCGACGGTGCAGAAATTCAGCAGGGTCCGGCGCCCCACCATCCAGGGCAGCACGCACTGCTCCCACAGGTAGCCGGTTCCCGGGCCCGTCTCGTAGGACATGTTCCGGAAGGGGCGGGCCCGGACCCGGGAGGGCACCGCCACCGTAAAGCGCAGGCCGTCCACAAGCGGATCGCGAAGGTCCAAAAGCCGGTCAATCTCGTGAAGGATGCCGTAGGCGTACCGGTCCACACCGGTCAGGGTCCGGCCCAGAAAGCGGCCGTTGATCACACACTCCATCGTGTCCGTCATCCTTCCTTTCGGGGTTGGTTCCGGGGGAGCTGCACCGCTCCGCCGACCAGGTCGCGGTACAGGGCCCAGGTGGCCCCGGTCATCTTCTCGGCTGTGAACGTGTCCATAAAGTAGCGGTGCCCGGCCTCGCCCATGGCCGCGAGCGCGTCTCCGGGCGCAAGCCCCTCCAGAAGCGTCTGAAGGGCCTCGGGGCTTTCGGGCTCGAAGAAGAAGCCGGTCTGTCCGTCCAGGACCAGGTCCTTGAGTCCGCCCACCCGGGCCGCCAGCACCGGCTTCGAGACCCGCATGGCCTCCATGGGGACATAGCACAGGCCCTCCCAGCGGGACGGCAGCACGGCGGCATCGCACACGGACAGGCGCCGGGAGACCTCCGCCGGGGAGATCCAGCCCAGGCGCGTGACGTTGGTCAGGCCCTCGAACGAGACCGACGAGTCCGCCACCACCGCGTCTCCGGCAATTTCCAGGCTGACCCGGTCCTGCAGGGGGCGGATGGCCTTCAGGAGGATGTCCACGCCCTTCTGACGGTCAAGGCGTCCGATGAACAGGAGCTTCAGGCGGGTGTCCGTGCGCTCCCCGGGGGCAAAGGCCGGCGGCGTTGCCGGGAGGCCGTTGAAAATCAGGGCGATCCGCGATGAGGCTATTCCGGCGCGCTCGCCCACCACGGCCTCGTCCGTGGATCCGGCCACGATCCGGTCGGTCAGGAGCGACAGCAGCCGCTCGATGGTCCCGTAGGCCCGGATCTTCAGGGGGTCGGTCTCCCGCGCCATGGACCAGCAGTGGGGGGTGTAGACCACCCGGGCCCGGGTCAGGGCGGCAATGGGGCGGATCAGGGCGCCGGCAAAGCTGGAGTGCAGGTGGACAACATCGGGCTTCCAGTCCCGGATCTCCCGGACCGAGGCCACAACCAAGGGCGCGAGGCCCCCAAGCCGGGACGGGCGCCGGAACGTCCGGATCGCGGACGCGGGGACCGCGTCCAGATCGGCGGCGTGGGCGTCCGGAACCAGGCAGCGGATGTTGTCCTCGCCGGCATGGGTCTGAAGGCCGGGAATCAGCGCGTTCAGATGGGTGGCAATGCCGCCGCGGATGGTTTCCGCAATGTGAAGAACCTTCATGGACAGTCTGCTCCTTGTACCCCGGGCACGGAGGCCGGATCTCGGGCCGCCTGTCCCGGCGCCGGGGTGGGGCGCATCCCGGAGGGTCGCCGGGTACCAAAGCAGCACAATGGAGTGATTTTAACACAAGCGGCGCTGGTTTTCCCGCCTGTTGTGCGGGGACAGGGCCGCGCCCCCGATTTCAGGGCCGCGGGAATTCGGAGCCATGCCTCAGGGGGGACACGGGCCCGGACCCCGGTGGCAGCGGCGGTGACGGTGACCGTGATTGGGTCGGTGACGGGGGCGGTGGTTGTGGCGGCAGGGGCTCCCTCGCCGGTGCCGGGGCGTCATTGTCCCGGGTGTCGACGGACAGAAGGGCGTTGCGGGGCACCCAGCCCATGATGCCGTCCCGGGTGACAATGCGGGCCCAGTCGTCGTCGGCCTGGTCCACCAGGATCACGAAGGTGTTCTGGCGCAGGCGGGCGATCTCGCCGTAGCCGCGCCCCGGTCCCAGCCGGACAATCACGAAGGGGGACAGGATCGCGTGGAGGCGTCCGTTCGGCCCGGCCTCCCGGGGGGAGGACTGGAGAAGGGCGTCCACATAGAGCTGGGAGGGATCCGGGGCGACGGCGGTGTGTGCGGCTTTCGGATCCCACGTGCGGGAGAAGGGCAGATCCTCGCGCAGCCAGGGCCACGCCACCATGAGTGTGAACAGCACCAGGACCATGGGGAACAGGATCTGGAGCCAGAACCCCGGGCCACGCCTGCGCCAGGCGTTGCGCAGCCGCCGCACCTCGCCCCGGGCGGCCAGGGTGTCCATGAGCCGTTCGGCACTCTGGCGCTCGGTCTTGCCCGGCGCATAGCGGGCCGCATCCGAGGCCAGGCTCCAGGCGATCTCGCGCTGGTCCCGCGCCTCGAAGGCGCGTGCCTGCTCCATCAGCAGGGCGTGGTTCTCCCGGCCCGGGCGGATCCCGCCCCGCAGGCAGGTCCACAGGGCCAGAGCCGTCTGGGGCGGGCCGGAGGGAAGGGCCCACCAGCCCCGGACCCAGTTGTGAAGGGCCGTGGCCAGGGCCGTGCGATCGGCGCAGCGGCTGCAGAACACGCCCGAGACCGTATCGCGCACCACCCGGTTCTTGCGGCCGGTCACCCGGGGAAAGATCACATAGCGGGGTTGGGCCGTCACATTCCTGCACGACGAGCACACCCGCAGCGGGGGCAGGGTGGAAAAGGGCCCCGTCCGGGAGCCGCTGCCCCTGCCGGTGGCGCTGTCGCTGTCGTCGCCCGGGTCCGCCCCTGTGCCTTGGGCTCCGTTGCCTCCGGGGGCCGAGCCCTGCCAGCCGTTCCCGCCCGTGCCCGTGCCCGCGCCGGAGCTGCCTGCGCCCGCGCGTGAGCCGGCGCCCGAGGCCCGCGCATAGGCACGGCTGGCCCGTGCCGCCGCCCCTGTGGCGCTGCTGCGGCTGGGGTTGCGCCGGGTGCGGTGGTCGCCCCGCGCGTCGAGTTCGTCGTTGTGGTAGGCCACCCGCAGCCGGGAATCCGAGAGAACCCTGTAGGCGGTGCTCAGAAAATGGAACTCGGCGGCGGCGTTCGGGCTGCTGTTGCGGTCCGGGTGCAGCTCCAGGGCCTTTCTCCGGTACGCGGCCTTGATCTCGGCTTCCGAGGCATCCGCCGAAAGCCCGAGAACCCGGTAGTATCCTCTCGGGTCATGTGTGGGTCTTCTACCCATCGAACGGGTGTTCCTCCGAAAAACGGACAGTTCGCCGGTCAGGTCTGGAAGCGGGGCACCGCCTCAGGCCGTCAGAGCGGGATGATCGGCTTTCCGCTCCACCCCGGCTGGGTGTCCTGGGCTACCGCCTGGTTCTGCTGCCCGTCGGACGAGCTGAAGGTCACTGTGACCTGCAGCCACCGGGGCATGACCTGGTTGGACACGTCGTCGGCAATGGCGAGGCATAGCTCCTCCGGGCCGGGCCAGGGGATGCTGGACAGGACCGCAAGATAGTGCCGGAAGCTGACCGGGTCCAGAAGATGGCGGTCCGGGATGTACTGGAGGGACACCTTGTTGTGCAGCGCCACGGGCAGATCCCGCAGAATCGACAGGTGATCCCAATGGGGCGCGGGATTGGGGCGAAGGGAAAGCAGGTCGCGTCTGGACTCCATCACACATCTCCGGACGGGGTGGCTTGCCGGATCGGGTCATCCCCGGGTCCGGTCCAGTCTGTATTCCGGCAGATACTATAGCGTGGCTTCCATTGCGGGGGTATGGGCTTTTTCCTGCAACCCGGACCCTCATCGGGACGCATGGGGCTTTGCGAAAGGCCGGATCCTGGTTTAGTGTAGGCGTCCAAAAACGAGACTCCGGACGATGCAGGCCGGAGACAGCAAAAGAAGTTTCCCCATGTCCGGTTCACAGATTTCAGACAACTCCCGGCCCCGTCTTGCGATTATCGGCGGCGGTCTGGCCGGCAGCGAGGCCGCATGGCAGGCCGCATCCCGCGGTCTTGCGGTGACCCTTTACGAGATGCGCCCGGGGCGCATGACCCCCGCCCACCAGACGGCTGCCCTTGGGGAGCTGGTGTGCTCCAACTCCCTGCGCTCGGATGACCCGTTCGGCAACGCCGTCGGGCTTCTGCACGAGGAGATGCGCAAGGCGGGCTCCCTGATCCTTCAGGCCGCGGACGAGACGAAGGTTCCCGCGGGCGGTGCCCTTGCGGTGGACCGGGAGGCCTTTGCCGCGGCCATCACCCGGGCTCTGGAGTCCCATCCGAACGTCGAGATCCGCCGCGAGGAGGTGACAGCCCTTCCCCCGGACGGGCCGGTGATCGTGGCCTCGGGCCCGCTGACCTCGGATGCCCTTGCGGGTGCCCTGCGGGCGTACACCGGCGAGGACAGCCTGTCCTTCTTCGATGCCATTGCCCCGATCATCCACACAGAGTCCCTCGATTTCTCGAAGGTCTGGTACCAGTCGCGCTACGACCGGGGCGAGGGCAGGGACTACATCAACTGCCCCCTCGACCGGGACACCTACGAGGCCTTTGTGGACGCCCTTCTGGAGGCTGACCCCGTCTCGGTCCGGGAGTGGGAGGGTATTCCCTGGTTCGACGGCTGCCTGCCCGTGGAGGAAATGGCCCGGCGCGGTCGCCAGACCCTGGCCCACGGCCCCCTGAAGCCGGTCGGCCTGACCAACCCCCACGATCCGGAGCACAAGCCCCACGCGGTGGTCCAGCTTCGCCAGGACAACGCCCTGGGCACCCTCTACAACATGGTGGGCTTCCAGACCCGCCTGCGCTACGGGGACCAGACCCGCATCTTCCGCATGATCCCGGGCCTTGAGAACGCACAGTTCGCCCGCCTGGGGGGCATGCACCGCAACACGTTTCTGAACGCTCCGAGGCTTCTGGATTCCCGCCTGTGCCTGAAGGCCGATCCGCGCATCCGTTTTTGCGGCCAGATCACGGGCTGCGAGGGCTACGTGGAGAGTGCCGCGACCGGATATCTCGCGGGGGTTTTCGCGGCTTTCGATCTTTTGGGCCGGTCTCTTCCCCAGCCTCCGGAAACTACGGCGCTGGGCGCACTTCTGTCCCATATAACGGTGAACGCCAACGCGCAGACCTATCAACCCATGAACATCAACTTCGGCCTGTTTCCGCCTCTGGCGGCACCCGAGGGACCGTTCGAGGGCCGCAGGCCAAGGCCCCTGCGCGGGCGCGAGAAAAAGGCAGCCCTTGCGCAACGGGCTCTTGACGCCCTGGCCGGGTGGCTGCCTGCAACGTCTTGAACAAGTCAAACGCCCGAGAGCAACAAGGAGCAGAAACTCATGCCTTCCAACCTCAGCGCCGCTGACGGCGCCATTGCCAACGTCCTGACGATTGCCGGCACCGACCCCACGGGTGGGGCAGGCATCCAGGCGGACCTGAAAACCTTCTCCGCCCTTGGGTGCTACGGCATGTCCGTCGTGACCGCCGTGGTGGCGCAGAACACCCGTGGCGTCCAGTCCTACCGGACCATGGAGCCCGCGTTCGTCGGCGACCAGCTTGCCTCGGTGTTCGAGGACGTCCGCGTCGATGCGGTCAAGATCGGCATGGTGGCCAACGCGGAAATCGCGGCCGTGATCGCCAATGCGATCAAGAAGTACAAGGCCCGCAACGTGGTCCTGGATCCGGTGATGGTGGCCAAGAGCGGCGATTCCCTTCTTGCGGACGATGCGGTCGAGGCCGTGCGCACGCTTCTGGTCCCGGTCTCCACCGTCATCACCCCCAACCTTCCGGAGGCCGGTGTCCTTCTGGGCATCGAGGAGCCGGACTGCCTTGATGCCATGAAGATCTGCGCCCAGGAGCTTCTGCGGCTCGGCTCGAAGTGGGTTCTGCTGAAGGGCGGCCACCTGGACGGTGACGAGTCCATCGATCTTCTGGCCGGTCCGGATGATCTGATCGGCTACGCAGCGCCCCGGGTCAGCACCCGCAACGACCACGGCACCGGCTGCACGCTGTCCAGCGCCATTGCCTCCCTGATGCCCTATTACGAGCTTCCCGAGGCCGTCCAGCTGGCCAAGAGCTATCTCTTCAGCGCCCTTCTGCACGCGGACGAGCTGAACGTGGGGGATGGCTCCGGGCGCGGTCCGGTGCACCACTTCCACGCCCTGTGGAACCCGGGCGGGGATCACGGCCACGACCACGGTGAGGGCTGTTGCGGTGGCGGTGGTCACGGTCACGGTCATGACCACGGCGAGGGTGGCTGCTGCGGCGGTGGCGGCCACGGCCATTCCCACGGCCATGACCACGGCGGCGAGGGCTGCTGTGGCGGCGGTGGCGGTCACGGGCACGGTCATGACGACGGTGAGGGCTGCTGCGGTGGCGGTGGCCGGCATCACCACGACCATGGCCACGACCACGCCCACGGGGGCGGCTGCTGTGGCGGCCACGCTCACGGCGACCGCGGGCGCTAGACTCCGCGCCTGAGGGCGGATGCGCTGACGCCGGTGTCCCGGGGGGAGACCGGCGGGCCTGTCCGCCCCGCTTGGGCGCCAGGGAACGCTCGGACAGGGACACGACGGGAGGACAGGGGACATGGGACGGTTTTTTACAGCGGTTCTGCCGGTTCTTGCGCTGATGGCGGGCTGTTCCGGTGGGGCGGCCCTTCATTTGCCCGACGTGGCGGCTCCGGCCGCAACGCCCTCACAGACCCCCGGGGGCCCCCTGTCCGGGGCCTCCACGCCCGCAGATCCCGTGTCTCCGGCTCCCGTGTCTCCGGCCCCGGGCACGCCGCCTGCGGGAACCCTCGAGGACCGGCGCTCCGATGCGCCCCTCGGTTCCGCGGCGCTTTTTGCCCGTATTCTGGACAGCGACGTGGTCGTTCTGGGCGAGCGCCACGACAATCCCTGGCACCGGCAGTTCCAGACTGCGGTGGTGGACGCCCTTGTCCGGGCCGGGCGGCGGCCTGCGCTGGTGGTGGAGATGCTTGACGGGGCGGATGTCCCGGCCCTTTCGTCCTGGCGGGCGGCGCCCGATCGCCCGCCCGAGGCCCTGGCGGCCAGCCTGGACTGGGAGAAGACAGGCCGCGGCCCCTTTGCGCCGCTTGCGGATGTGTTCCGTCTGGCCCGGGATCACGGGCTGGAGATCCGCCCCGGCAGTCCCTCCCGGGAGCGTCTGCGCCAGGTCGTGCGCGAGGGAGTGGACAGCCTGCCCACGGAGACCGTGTCGGCCCTGGGGCTTGACCGCCCCATGCCCCGCTTTCTTGAAAACGCGCTCCGTCAGGAGCTTGAGGCCGCCCACTGCGGCCACATGCCGGCGGTCATGATCCCCGGCATGGTCAACGCCCAGAGGCTTCGGGACGGGGCCCTTGCCCACGAGGCGCTCCAGGCCCTGCAGGCGGATCCGGGCGCCCGCCCGGTGGTGATCCTTACCGGGCTTGGCCATGCCCGCACGGACCGGGGAGCGCCGTGGATTCTGTCGTCCCTGGCGCCGTCGCTGCGGGTGCTCTCGGTGGGTCTTCTGGAGGTGTCGTCACAGTCCCCCGGCGGGGCGGCGGAGGAGGAAACCGGGGCGCGGCCCTGGGATGTGATGTGGTTTGCTCCCGCTCCCCAGCGACCGGATCCGTGCGCGGCGTTTGGCCTGCCGTCCGGTTCGGGGTCGGGGTCCGGGGGATCGGCGCCGTCGGGTGTGCCGTCGGATGGAGCCCGGGGGTCCAAAGGCTCCCAGAGTCCCCGGGGGTCGTAGGGGCCTCAAAGGCGCCGCTGCGGGCGCCGTGGCATCAGGGGCGCCGGGGGCGGCCCCGAATGGAACCCGTTTCCGGCCTTGTGCCCCGGGCCGTCAGCCGGCGCGCCGGGATCCGGGGCCGTAAAGGACGGCGGCCCGCCGCTCGAACGAGGTGACCATCACCCGCACGGCCTCATGGAAGAAGGCTCCCATGATCTTGCCCAGGAGGGCCGAGCGGAACTCGAAGTCCACGTGGAAATCAACGATGGTGTTTCCACGGCCGTCGGGCTCGAAAATCCAGTGGTTCACCAGGTAGCGGAACGGGCCGTCCGTGTAGGCCACGTCGATCCGCTCTCCCGGGGTCAGGGTCACCCGGGAGGTGAACCGCTCCCGGATCATCTTGAAGCCGACGGTCATGTCGGCCCAGATGACGTTGTCCTGCCGCTTGCGGATGCGCAGGCCCAGACACCAGGGCAGGAATTTGGGGTAGGCCTCGATGTCCGCGACCATGGAATAGAGCTGCTCGGGCGAATAGGGCAGGGTGCGCCGTTCGGAGTGGGTGGGCATTCAGCCTTGTTCCTGCTGTGCGAGTCGGGCGGCTTTCAAAAGCCGGTAGGCCCGGTCCGCGTGGTGGGAAGATCGGGTGAGCGGGGTTGACTGTACCACAAGGAATCCCCGGTTTCGAGCCAGCTCGGCCCAGGTGTCGAATTCCTCGGGGGTCACGTAGCGTTCGACCTCGATGTGCGCCTTGGTGGGTTGCAGATATTGCCCGATGGTCAGAAAATCAACATCCGCCTCCCGCAGGTCGTCCATGACCGCGCAAATTTCATCCGGAGTCTCCCCCAGCCCCGCCATCAGGCCCGACTTGGTGAAGCCCGAGGGGCGCAGCGCTTTCGCCGCCCGCAGAAGGTCCAGGGACCGGGCGTAGGTCGCGCCGGGGCGCACGGTCGGGTACAGGCGCGGCACGGTCTCCATGTTGTGGTTGAACACATCCGGCTGCGCCTCCAGAACCGTTTCCAGGGCGCCGGGCTTGTCCCGGAAGTCCGGGGTCAGGACTTCGATGCTGCACTCGGGGCTTTCCCGGCGCACGGCGTGGACGCAGGCCGCAAAGTGGGCGGCGCCGCCGTCGGGCAGGTCGTCGCGGGTGACCGACGTGATCACCACATGGGACAGCCCCAGGTTCTGGACCGTGTCCGCAAGGCGGTCGGGCTCGTCCGGGTCGACGGCGTGGGGCCGGGCGGTGCGCACGTTGCAAAAGCGGCAGGCCCGGGTGCACAGGTCTCCCAGGATCATGAAGCTCGCGTGGCGGCGCGACCAGCACTCGCCCCGGTTGGGGCAGGCGGCGGCCTCGCACACGGTGTGCAGGGCCCTGGCCCGCAGGTCACGCTCCAGGGCGGCGGCCGAAACCGTTGAGACCGGGGCGCGCACCTTCAGCCAGGCCGGCTTCGGGCCCCGGCCGGGAAAGGCGGGCTCGGCGGCTCCCGGGGAGGCGCTTTCCTGCTGACAGGCTGATCGTGGTTCCGACATACTGGAGGTACTTTCTCTGGAGGCGTGTGTCCGTCCTTTATGGGCAGGAAGCGCGGTAAATTCCAGTGGCGAGTCGTCTTTCTTTCCCCGTGTGCCAGCGGGGGCGCTCCCTTTGCGGGCGTGCGTGCCGGAGGTCGGTGACATGCTTTCTTTTATTGGGATCCTGGTTGTTGTTCAGGTTCTTCTTCTTGTTCTGTCGGTCAAGTTCGTGCCGCAGGGCTTCGAGTTTACGGTCGAGCGTTTCGGCCGCTACACTCATACGCTCCGCCCGGGGCTGAACCTTATCTGGCCTATCATTGACAGGGTGGGCCGAAAAATCAACATGATGGAAAACGTTCTGGATGTCCCGGAGCAGAAGGTCATCACCCGGGACAACGCCATGGTCCGGGTGAGCGGCGTGGCGTTCTACCAGGTTCTGGAGGCCGAGAAGGCCTCCTATGAGGTGACCAATCTTGAGTTCGCCATCTTGAACCTGCTCATGACCAACATTCGGACGGTCATGGGGTCCATGGACCTGGACGAGCTTCTCTCCCGCCGGGACGAGATCAACGGCCGCCTTCTTGCGGTCGTGGACGAGGCCACCAACCCCTGGGGTGTGAAGCTGACCCGGGTCGAGATCATGGACATCAGCCCCCCGTCCGATCTGGTGGATGCCATGGCCCGCCAGATGAAAGCGGAGCGGGAGAAGCGGGCGGTCATTCTGGACGCCGAGGGCGACAAGCAGGCCGCCATCCTGCGGGCCGAGGGCCTGAAGCAGTCGGAGATCCTGCGTGCCGAGGGGCTGAGGGAGGCCGCCTTCCGCGAGGCAGAGGCGCGGGAGCGGCAGGCCCAGGCCGAGGCCGAGGCCGTGCGGATGGTCTCAGAATCCCTTGCCCGGGGTGACCTCAACGCGCTGAACTACTTTATCGCCGAGAAGTATGTGGACTCCATTATCCAGCTTGCCGGCGCGCCGAACCAGAAGGTGCTGATGATGCCCATGGAGAGCTCGGCTCTTCTGGGATCCCTGGGCGGAATTGCCGAGCTTCTGAATGGCGCGGGCAGCCTTCGCACCGCCGATGCCGGGCGCGCAACGCGCGGCGCGCTCCCGGCGGGCTCCGGAGCGTCCGAGGTCTCCGGCAGCCGCGGGTCCGGTGGTGCCGGGCCGGCCGCTCCGGGCAGCGGGTCTCCCTGGTCCTCGGGAGGCCCGACGCACCGCAGCCTGCCGCCGTCGGGGCCCCAGTCATGATCGGTCTTCTCGAGCCCCTGTACTGGAACTGGTACGTGCTGGGGCTGGGGCTTGTGGCCCTGGAACTTCTGCTTCCCGGCGTTTACGTGATCTGGTTCGGGATTGGCGCCCTGGCCTGCGGGGTTCTTGCCCAGGCGTTTCCCGACCTGGGCTGGCCGGTTCAGGTCGTTGCCTTCTGCGGGATCTCAACCGTGTCCCTGTTTGTGGGGCGTCGCGTGATCCGTCGCGCCCGGCCCTCGGACACCACAACCCTCAACCGGCGCCTCCACCAGTATGTGGGGCGCCGCGCGGTTCTCGAAAGCCCGGTCGTCAACGGAGCGGGGCGGATCCGGCTGGACGATACCTTCTGGATCGTGGAGTGCGCCGGGGATCCGGGCGCGGGCACCCGGGTGGTGGTGACCGGGGTCCGCGGCTCGCGCCTTGTGATTGCGCTGGACGGGGACGGCGGAGGCGGGACCGGGCCGGAGACCTAGGACCGAGACCGCGCGTCGTACGTGTCTGTGGTTTTGGTTTTTCCCGCAGAGTGCTTGTGTTCGCTCAACACGCGCTGCTCCGGGGAGCCGGTGTGCGGTTTTGGTTTCCCCGCAGGGTGGGGCTCTCGAGTGGATCACTGGAGCCGCACCGGGAAACGGGGGTGCGGTTTTGGATGTCCCGGAGAGTAAGGCCCTCGGGTGGATCGTTGGGGGCACTCCCCGCCGCCTGCTTTGACCTTCCGGGGCTCCGGGGCCGTCCTCCCGGGTGTGCGCCCGTCTTTTTGGGCGTGTGGAGGCTCCTTCGGGCACAAAAAAAACCGCCGGCCCGGAGGGGGCCGACGGGTACGTTTCCTGGTTTCGCAGCCTTGCCGCGTTCAGACCGGTCCCTGGGGTTAGTCCCTCTCCGGGGTGCGGGGGAGTGATGATCCGGGCGGTTGTGGCGAGAATGGCTGGCTTGATGCGGTGTTCGGGCGGTGTCTCCGGTGGTTTCGTCGTCCTGCCGGATGAGCGGCATCGCCCGTGAGCGTGTTCTGTCGGGCCCGGTCCTGGGCACACGTTTCGGGGGTTCCGGGACGTGCGCGGGCCGGGCTCCGGTCCCCTAGCGGGCGGCGGCCACTTTCTTCGAGCGGCGCCGGCCGGCCACGCCGGCCCCTGCGAGGGCCGTACCCAGAAGAATCAGGGCACCGGGCAGGGGCGTCTCATAGGCGTTGATGTCCAGGTTGTAGGCCATGTGGACATCCGAGAAGCCCGGGATGCGATCCTTGATCCAGCCGGTGATGCCCGAGACCGAGATAATGTAGTCTCCCTTGGGCAGATTGGCGAACTCGAGGGTCAGGCTGTCGGCGGCCGAGGGAAGGCCTGTCGTCATCCGCACCGACTGTCCGTCGAGGCTCAGGATCAGCTGGTTTCCATAACCGTTGTCGATGAAGTTGTAGAGGGCGCCCTTGCCGTAGCTGCTGTTCCAGTTTTTGGAGTCGTCCCAGTTGCGGTCGATGGCAAGCTTGATCGTCACCCTGGAGGCCTCGGCCAGCGCAAAGCTGTAGGTGTTGCCGAAGCCCTTCGTGGAGTTCTGGGCAAGCCCCTCGATCCGCTTGCCGAGCTGGACGCCGCGGGTCGGGTTGTTCACCCCGGTCAGGCCGGACTGCTGGATGATTCCATCCTTTCCGCCAACGCGGTTCCAGAACTCGTACTCGGAATAGGCCCAGCCGTTGTCGCCGTGCCTGAGGGTTCCGATGTGTCCTCGGTTGTGCACCCCGTTGAAGTTGATCCACGACGGGCTGTCGGTCGCGGCGGAGGCTTCTCCGACCGTCAGTCCGACCATGAAAAGCGCGGCAACGACCGCAAGGGCCCTGGCCGCAGCGGAGCGCAGTACGGCCCCTCTCTGTTTTCTGTGTTTCATTGTTCTTCTCCCCGGGTTCAGGCGCCCCGCTCAACGCCAGGGCCTGTTTCAGACGTGATAATACTCTTGGTTGGTGTTTAAATCGGGCGCAGCCCGGCTAACGTGTCAACGCTATCATGCTATCATTAATTATCCCTGAATTCCATGTATTATACACCTGACACGCTAGTCGTAATAAAACACGCGCGGGTGCCTGTTTGGTCCGGAGTCACATCGGCCCGGGTTTTGCGGCCGGACGGGCGCTCTTCAGGAGTGTATGACGGCCGGCCGGGCCGGATGGTCGTGTCGGACAGGGGGCCGTCACGGCGCTAGGGCGACGTGCCCGCCCGGGCCGGTTGTGCCTCCAGTGACAGGCGCAAGATCAGGTTTCCGCCGTTTGCGTCATCGGTGTTCCACACAATCTGGATGAGGCGCCCGTCCCGTTTCGCCGCCAGGCCCTTCCTGACGGCCTCCCCCTCGCGGATAATTTCGTCGGGGACCAGGGAGGCTTCCGGCCAGTCGGGAAAGGCGAGCGCCAGCAGTTCGCCCATGATCTCCGCGGCCCGGGTCCGGTTGGCGCTTTTCGTGTCCACGTCGAGCATGGTGTAGTAAAGGACACGCACGGTGCCGCCTCCGGTGCCGGTCTCGATGAACTCGGGGAAACGGGTGCCCGTGGATCCCTCGGTCGTGTCCTCCCAGGCTTTCCGGGACGTGGTCTGGAAGGCCTCCCGGTCCAGAAGGGCCTGAAGCTGAGCAACCGTGATACCGATGCCGGGTACTTTGGCAGCGGTTGTGGCCGGGGTGGGGCCGGGAGCGCTGTTCGGGCCGGTTTCCGGGCCCTGAGGCTCCGACACGGCTGTGGCAGGGGCCTGCGCGGGTTTTTCTCCGGCGACCTCCCCGGTGCCGGTTCCGGCGGGGGAGGGCGACGCAAGGGCGCTGTCCCGGCCGTGTTGGGTGGCCGGTTCGGTTGCAAGCCATGGGGGCGGGGTTCCGTCGGGTCCGGCTCCGGCGGAGGGCGGGTTCGGGCGGCTGTCCTTGCGCAGCCGGTCCGGTGCCGGTCGCGCGGGCAGTTTTTCCAGGGGGCGCGCGGCGGTGACAGGCCTCGGAGTGTCCCCGGAGGTCGCAAGTCCGGTGATCAGCAGCGAGGGAATGTGGTCTCCGGCCGTGCGGAACCGGACGGTGCGTCCGTCGCGCTCCAGCGTGGAGGCTCCGGACTCCATGGCCGAGCTCAGCCACCCCTGCGCGTTGTCCCAGTCCGGGAAGACCAGCCGGAGGGTCTCCTGCATGGCCTGCCGAATGCTGTCTGCAGGGGCGGAGTCATCAAGGGACCGGGTGCCGACGAGGCTGATCTCGCCAATGTGCGCGCCAATGGCTCGGATCTGGACGGCCAGCCGCAGGCTGTCGGGAAACGTGGCCAGCCACACGGTGCCGTCCGTGGTCTTGTCCTCGAAGGGGCGGACCCGCATTCCCAGTCCGGTGTAAAGACCGTCAAGCTGCTCGAAGGTCACCCCAAGGGTGGGTTCCGGCGCCTCCACGCCCGGGAGGGGCCAGGAGGGCCCCGTTCCGCCGGCGGGTGCCGGGGTCTGGGAGGCGGCGGCCAGAACCGCTGCGGCCAGAACGACACAGGCTACCGCTCCCGCGCCGGCCAGACGGCCCGGGGTCAGTGCCTTTCCTTTACCGGCGGTCGAAGCCGTTCCGGAACCGGGTTCCGCCATGGCGACCGTTCCTCCGCTGGGTCGTAATTGTCCGCGTCCTGTCTGTTATACGGGGGCAAATCTTTCGGAACGTTTAATGGCGGCAGGCGGCCCGATGCATCCCGGGACTGTATCGGGACCGGCTGAGGGTGCGCGCGTGGGTGCCGGTGGGGGCCCGGCGGTGGGGGCGAGGGTACAGGAGGGGGGGGGGGCGCGGGACGCCCTGGGCCGGGCCGGGACGGGGATCCGGGCGCTCTGTACGGGGCGCCGGGTCTCCGGAGCCTCGGGGAGGAAGGCGCGGCGGTGCGGGGCTCCCTTTGGGGACGCAAACCGTGTGCGCAGGCATTCCGGTTCCGCCGTCCTGTCAGCGGCGAGGCCATCAACAATCCTGAGTGGGGGGTGCGCGTGGGTGCTGTCGGGTGCGGCGGGCATCCCAGCGGGATGTCCGCGACGGCTCCGGGAGGAGGCGAGGCAGTGCCGTTGGGCCGCCGGCCGCCATCCGTGTGCCGCCGGGGCCGCCATGGGGAGGCGCCCCGGCCGCGGGTCTGTGCCTATTCGACGAACAGGATATTCCGGCCCTCCGAGGGGACGGGGGCGCTGGCGTTCGGTCCAAAGCGCTTCTCGAAGACCTCGAGCTGCTGGCGCGACATGGTCAGGGGCTCGGGAAGGACCAGCCAGGTGACGCCGTCCACGCAGGGCTCGGTGGTGGAGCTTCCCTCATAGAGGTAGCCCGACTTGGAGAAGGGGAAGAGCTTGCCCAGGCTGACGCGCACGGTGCGCTTTTTCCCCGCGTCCGGCGGATTGGAGAACAGCTTGCCCAGGGTGGAGTGGGCCGTGCCCTCCTTCACCATGACCGCAACGACGGCCATGCCGTCCCCGTTCTTCTCCTTGTGGACGAAGTGGATCTCGCCCGCGAACCGCTGGCCGCCGATCAGGTGCTCCGACGGCGTGTGGAAGTGAGCGCTGACAAGCTGGTAGCGGCGGTCATTGAGGTTCAGGACCAGGTCGCTCTTGCCAAAGTCCACAACGAGGTCGTTCCCCGTGTTGAGGACGGTCACCGACTGGTGGCCACCGAACACCGCGTAGCCGTACTTGATGAGGTAGGGGCGCTGGGAGGTGGTCGCCACGCTGTCCTTCGCCGGGAGATCAATGGGGGAGACCCCTTCCGGACAGGCACGCCAGGGTTCCTCTGCCGTGATGGCCTCGGCTGCGTCCGTTGCGTCTGCTGCTTCCGCCGCTTCCGCCGCTTCCGCCGCTTCTGTCGCTTCTGTCGCGTCCCCGGTGGTGGCCCCGTCCGCGTCGGGGGTTTCGGTTACGACAACCTCGCCGGCGGGCACCTGGGCATCGGGGGCCGTCGGCGGATCGCTGGCAAGGGCCGGAAAGGCAAGCAGGGCAGCCGCCGCAAGCGCGGGAAGAAAAGTCTGTTTCATGAAGTGTCTCTCTTCGCGTGAGGCAAAAAGGAAAGGGCCGGAGAATACTCCGGCCCCTGTCACGGTTCGTCAACGACTTTAGTTTCCGGCCGGATCGGCGGACTTCCCGGCAAGATACTGCAGCAGCGCATTCTTGCGGGCGATTTCCGTTTCCGTCGCCTGGACCATGAGCTGGAAGGTCTCCGGATCCTGCTCGCGGGTCACGCGGTAGCGGCCCTCGTTGGCGATGTAGTCGTTGAGGCTGTTCTTCCCGCCCTGGGAGTCGATGCTCAGGCCGGGCTGGCCCTCGGCGACCTTGCGCGGGTCAAAGCGGTAGAGGGGCCAGTAGCCGCTTCCGACCGCTCCGGCCTGCTGCTCGAGGCCCTTCGAGAGATCATAGCCGTGAGCAATACAGTGGCTGTAGGCGATGATCAGGGACGGACCGTCGTAGGACACGGCCTCGGCCAGGGCCCGCAGGGTCTGGTTGTCGTTGGCGCCGAACGCGATGTTCGCAACGTACACCTGTCCGTTCGACATGGCGATCAGACCCAGATCCTTCTTGGGCAGGGCCTTGCCGGACACGGCGAACTTCGCCGATGCGCCCAGCGGGGTTGCCTTGGACTGCTGGCCACCGGTGTTGGAGTAGACCTCCGTGTCCATGACCAGGATGTTCACGTTGCGACCCGAGGCCAGGACGTGGTCCAGACCGCCGTAGCCGATGTCGTAGGCCCAGCCGTCGCCGCCAACGATCCACACGACCTTGTCCACGAAGTAGTCCGCAAGGCTCTCCAGGAGGCGCGCCTCGTTGGTCTTCATGGTGGCCAGGGCAGCCTTCAGCGCGCTGATGCGCTCGCGCTGGGCGGCCACCGAGACCTCGTCGTTGAGGTTCATGTTGGCCAGGATGCCCTCGACAAGGACGCCGTCCAGCTTGGGTGCCAGAGCCTCAAGCAGGCGCCGGGCTTCCGCACGGTGCTGGTCGAGCGCAATCCGGTAGCCCAGACCGAACTCGGCGTTGTCCTCGAACAGGGAGTTGGACCAGGACGGGCCGCGTCCGTTCGCGTCCACCGCATACGGGGTGGTCGGCAGGTTCGCACTGTAGATGGACGAGCAGCCGGTCGCGTTCGCCACCATCATGCGGTCGCCCCAGAGCTGGGTCAGGAGCTTGATGTACGGGGTCTCGCCGCAGCCCAGACAGGCGCCCGAGAACTCGAACAAAGGCTGGCCGAACTGGCTGGCGCGCACGGTGGGCTTGATCTCCTCGCGGGAGAGCTCCGGCAGCGCCTCGAACGCCTGCCAGGCGGCCTTCTCCTTCTCGAAGATCTCGAGCTTCGGCTTCATGTCCAGGGACTTGTGACCCGGGATCTCCTTGGAGGACGCGGGGCAGACCACGGAACACAGGGTACAGCCGGTGCAATCCTCGGGGGAGACCTGAAGGACGTATTCCTTGCCCTTCATGGTGCCCGTCCCCTTGAACGGAACGTGCTTCAGCTCGTTGCTGTTCTCCACCAGGGTCGGGTCGACAGCCTTGGCGCGGATGGCCGCGTGGGGGCAGACGAGCATGCACTTGCCGCACTGGGCGCAGATGTCCGGATCCCATTCGGGGAGTTCCTGGGCAATGTTGCGCTTTTCCCACTTGGCGGTCGCGGTCGGCCAGGTGCCGTCCGGCGGGAACGCCGAGACCGGCAGCAGGTCGCCCTTGCCCGCCAGCATCATGGCGGTGACGTTGCGCACGAAGTCCGGGGCCTCGGGAGCGACCGCGGACGGGCAGTCGGGACCGTCGGCCACGGCCGGGATGGCCACCTCGAACATGTTGGCCACGGCCGCGTCCACCGCGCGGAAGTTCGCCTCGACGATCTTCTGGCTCTTGCGGGCGTAGGTCTTCTGGATGGCGTCCTTGATGGCGGTGATGGCCGCGTCCGCCGGGAGAACCCGGGCAAGGGCAAAGAAGCACGCCTGCATGATGGTGTTGATGCGACGGCCCATGCCGACCTCGACCGCCACCTTGTTCGCGTCAATGACGAACAGGCGCATCTTCCGCTCGATCAGCTGGCGCTGGACCGGGGCCGGGATGTGCTTCCAGACCGTGTCCTTGTCGTAGGGCGAGTTGAGGAGCAGCGTGGCGCCGGTCTCGGCCTTGGCGAGGACGTCGATCTTCTCCAGGAACTCGAAGACGTGGCAGGCGATGAAGCTTGCGTGCTGGAGAAGGTACGGGGCCTTGATGGGGTGGGGGCCAAAACGCAGGTGCGAGATGGTGATACCCCCGGACTTCTTCGAGTCGTACTCGAAGTAGCCCTGACCGTAGAGCTCCGGACCGCCGCTCTCGTGGCACTCGGAGATGATCTTGATGGAGTTCTTGTTGGCGCCGACCGTGCCGTCCGAGCCCAGACCCCAGAACATGCACGAGGTGACGTCGCCGGACTCGATGGAGAACGACGGGTCGTACGGCAGGGACAGGTGGGTCACGTCATCGTTGATGCCAACGGTGAACTCGGGACGGGGGTCGTCCTTGGCCAGGTCATCGAAGATGGCCTTGACCATGGCGGGGGTGAACTCCTTGGACGACAGGCCGTAGCGGCCGCCGGTGACCTTCGGGGCGCGGGCGGTGCCCAGGCCCTTCTCGTTCGCCCGCGACAGGGCGCCGACCACGTCCATGAACAGGGGCTCGCCCAGGGCGCCGGGCTCCTTGGTGCGGTCGAGAACCGCGATGGAGCGGGCGCTGACCGGCAGAGCCGAGACGAAGGAATCCACGCAGAACGGGCGGAACAGGCGCACCCGCAGGACGCCGACCTTCTCGCCGCGGCTCACGAGGAAGCGGGCGGTCTCGGCTGCGGTCTCGCCGCCGGAGCCCATGATCACGATGACGCGCTCGGCCTCCGGGTGACCCTCGTAGTCAAACAGGCTGTAGCGGCGCCCGGTGACCTTCGCAAACCGGTCCATGGTCTCCTGAACGATGGACGGGCACGCCTGGTACCACGGGTTGCGGGCCTCCTGGGCCTGGAAGAAGGTGTCCGGGTTCTGCGCGGTGCCGCGGACCACCGGGGCGTCCGGGGTCAGGGCGCGGGAGCGGTGCTCGAGGACCATGCTCTCGTCAACCATCTCGCGCAGCTGGTCGTCGGTGAGGGCGGTGATCTTCGAGACCTCGTGGGAGGTGCGGAAGCCGTCAAAGAAGTGCAGGAACGGAATGCGGCTCTTCAGGCTGGCGATGTGGGCGACGCAGGCCAGGTCCTGGGCTTCCTGGACCGAGCCCGAGGACAGCATCGCAAAGCCGGTCTGGCGGCAGGCCATCACGTCGGAGTGGTCTCCGAAGATGGACAGGGCGTGGGTCGCGATGGTCCGGGCGGTCACGTGAACGCAAAACGGGGTCAGCTCGCCGGCGATCTTGTACATGTTGGGGATCATCAGGAGCAGACCCTGGGAGGCCGTGAAGGTCACCCCGAGAGACCCCGACTGAATGGCGCCATGACACGCGGCCACAGCTCCGCCCTCCGACTGCATTTCCACGATCTGCGGAATGTCGCCCCAGAGGTTGGGCTTCTTCCGTGCGGACCACTCGTCGGCAAGTTCCCCCATGGTCGAGGAGGGAGTGATGGGATAGATCACGGCGACTTCGCTCAGGCGGTACGCGACGGATGCGCACGCCTCGTTGCCGTCAACCGTGATCATCGGGGCGTTATTCATAAGGGCCTCCTGTTCGGTTTTTCATGTCTGGTCTTGAACGTCATTTTTCAGGGCGTTCCGGGGAAGGTTTTGGGGACAGTTGGAACGGCTTTTCGAAAAAAAAGCCTCAAGCGAACTCCGGTGGGTGATTTTTATTTTCCTCTCGCCTATCATGGCCGAGCCTCGCAAGACCCCTCTGGTATCAGAGGTGAGTGTTCCTAACAAGTCTGATGCAAGGCAAAATCGCAATTTTTGTACAAAGGGTGAGAGTCTCACGCAACAACCCGCATTTCGCTGTTTCGGTCCCGGGCGGGTATCCGCACTTTGCAAGGGTGGAGAACCGGGAATGGAATGGCTGGGGGTGACGGGCATCGGGACACACCGGAATCGAGAAAGAAAAGGGGCTATGGCAGGTTCGGTAAACAAGGTCATTCTGATCGGCAACCTCGGGCGTGACCCGGAGACGCGGACGTTCCAGAACGGTGGCAAGGTCACAAACCTGCGCATCGCCACATCCGAGTCCTGGAAGGACCGCCAGAGCGGCGAGCGGCGCGAGCGCACCGAGTGGCACTCGGTGGCCATTTTCGGGCCCCTGGCCGATATCGCCGAGCGGTATCTGCGCAAGGGCTCCAAGGTCTATTTGTGTGGTTCGCTCCAGACCCGCAAGTGGCAGGACCAGAGCGGGCAGGATCGCTACAGCACCGAGGTGGTCCTCCAGGGCCCCGGCGCCGAGATGACCATGCTCGACAACCGGCCCGGTGGCGGCGGTGGCGGCTTCCAGGAGGGCGGCTACGGCGAGGACGATTATTTCCGGTCCTCGGGCGGCGGCGCTCCCGCGGGCGGATCCTCCGGCGGCCAGGGCTGGGACCGGGGCGGACCGGCCGAGCCGTCGCGCGGCGGGCCCGATCTGGATGACGACATCCCGTTCTGAGGCGCGCGTCCCCGCGCCCAGTCCCCCGTCTGACGTCCCCTGTCCCCGACCCCATGAGTCTATGAGAACCGGCCCCGTGCCGGGAGGAGAACCCTGACGATGGCCGATTTGCCCCCGTGCCCCGAGTGCCGGTCCGAATACGTTTATGCGGACGGCGAGCTTCTGATCTGTCCCGAATGCTCCCACGAGTGGAATCCCTCTGCCGCGCCCGCGGGCGACGACGCCGGTGCCCCGGTCGTGCGTGATGCCTTCGGGACCGTTCTGGCCGACGGCGACGCCGTGGTCCTGGTCAAGGATCTGAAGGTCCGCGGGGCGTCTGCGCCCCTGAAGCAGGGAACCCGGGTGAAAAGCATCCGCCTTGTGGACGGTGACCACAACATCGACTGCCAGATCGACGGCTTCGGAGCCATGGCCCTGAAGTCCGAGTTCGTGAAGAAAGCCTAGGGGTCCGTCTGGCACCCCGAACTCCGGGACCGGCGGTCCGGACGGCCCCACGCCAAAGGGCAGGCCGTCCTCCCCGCGGTCCCGCACTCCCCAGTTCCGGCCTGAATGGAGGCACCGGCAATGAGCGTCCGTTTTCTCTCCTCGCTGTTTGAACCGGCGTCCGTCGCCGTTGTCGGAGCCTCTAACAAGCCGGACACGCTCGGCTACCTGGCCATGCGCAACCTGCTGGCGGCCGGGTTTGCCGGGCCGATCATGCCGGTGACAAAGGATGCCCAGGCCATCGCCGGAGTGCTGGCCTATCCGGATCCGGAATCTCTGCCGGTCGCCCCGGATCTTGCCCTTCTGTGCGCGCCGCCGGCCACGCTGCCCCAGACGGTCCTGTCCCTGGGGCAGAAGGGCGCCAAGGTCTGCGTTGTGATGTCGGACATGGGGGAGGGCACCTCCCGCCACGAGCGCCACATGTTCGAGGAGCGCCTTCTGGCCTGCGCCCGGGAATCCCGCATGCGGCTTCTGGGCCCCGGATCCCTCGGGGTGCAGACGCCGGGGATCGGCCTCAACGCCTCCGTGTTCACCCGCCCGGCGCTGGAGGGCAAGGTGGCCTTCGTCTCCCAGTCGGGCGCCCTGTGCACCTCGGTCCTGGACTGGGCCCGGGGCCACGGGATCGGGTTCTCTCACTTCGTCTCCCTGGGGAACAAGACCGACATCGACTACGGCGATGTGATCGACTACCTGTCCTCGAACGTGGATGTGCGGGCCATCCTGCTTCACATCGAGGGCCTGACTGACACCCGGAAGTTCATGTCCGCCGGGCGCTCGGCCGCCCGCAACAAGCCCGTGATCGTCATCAAGACCGGTCGCGGCATGGAGGAGGTCCGCCAGGCGGTCTCCCACACCGGTACCCTGGCCGGATCGGATGCCATCTACGACATCGCCTTCCAGCGGGCCGGCATGCTCCGCGTGTACTCCCTTGAGGAGCTGTTCTCCGCGGTGGAGACCCTGGCCCACATCCGTCGTCCGACCCGGGGCCCCCGGCTTGCGGTGGTGACCAACGGGCGCGGCCTGGGGGTCATGGCGGTGGACAGCCTGGTGACCCAGGGTGGCACCCTGGCCCGTCTGGAGCCGGAAACGAAGGAGGCTCTGGCCAGGGTTCTGCCGGGCGGAACCCTTCTGTCCGCGAACCCGGTGGATCTGGGCGGCGCGGCGTCGCCCGAGGTCTACAGCAAGGTGATGGAGGTTCTCTTCAAGGCCCGCGAGGTTGATGCGGTCCTGGTGGTCTACGCGCCCTATGCGCTCTCGGCGCCCCTGGAGATTGCCCGGGAGGTCATCGACGTGGCCAAGCGCCACCGCTCCGCCAGCCTGTTCACCTGCTGGGTCGGCCACGACCAGGTGGAGGAGGCCCGCGCCCAGTTCACCGAGGCCGAGATCCCCACGTTCCCCACCCCGGATGATGCGATCCAGGGCTTCATGCACCTGGTGACCTACCGGAAGAACCAGCACATGCTGATGGAGACGCCCCGGTCGTGCTCGCAGGAGTTCGAGCCGGATCTGGACAAGGCGCGCGAGATCATCGACGAGGCCATCGCCCAGGGCAACCTGACCATGAGCGAGCCCGAGGCCAAGGGCGTGTTCGAGGCCTACGGCATTCCGGTGGTGGAGACCGCCATCGCCCGGACCCCGCAGGAGGCCGCCGAGGTCGCCCGCACCATGGAGGGGCCCTACGCCCTGAAGATTGTCTCGCGCGCCATCACCCACAAGTCGGACGTGGGGGGCGTGGTTCTCGATCTCCAGACCCCCGAGGACGTGGAGAAGGCCGCCGGCGAGATGGCCGAGCGGGTGCACTCCACCTATCCCGAGGCCGCGCTGGAGGGCTTCACGGTCCAGCACATGGCCCGTCGCGCCGGATCCCACGAGCTGATCGTGGGCGCAACGGCCGATCCCATCTTCGGGCCGGTCCTGCTGTTCGGCGAGGGGGGGACCGCCGTCGAGATCATCCGCGACCAGGCCGTGGCCCTGGCCCCCCTGAATATGGCCCTGGCCCGGGACATGCTGGAGCGCACCCGCGTCTTCCGGCTGCTGGAGGGGTACCGGGACCACAAGGCCGTCAACATTGATGCCATCTGCCTGACCCTGATCCAGCTGTCACAGATGCTGATCGACATTCCCGAAATCGTGGAGATGGAGATCAACCCCCTGTTTGCCGGATCCGACGGGGTGCTGGCGGTGGATGCGCGCATGCGCCTGGATCCGGGTCGCACCCGGGGGCCGCACCGTCTGGCCATCCGCCCCTATCCGTCCCAGCTGGAATCCACCGAGGTCATGCGCGACGGCCGCACGGTGATGGTGCGCCCCATCCGTCCCGAGGACGAGGCCGCCTACTACGACTTTGTGGCCGCCCTCACCCCCGAGGACGCGCGCTTCCGGTTCTTCGGGCAGGTCAAGGCCATGCCCCACGACCAGATGGCCCGCCTGACCCAGATCGACTACGCCCGGGAAATGGCCTTTGTGGCGGAGCTGATCCAGGACGACGGGCAGCCCTGCATTCTGGGCTCAGTCCAGGCCCTGACGGATCCGGACAACGAGACCACCGAGTTTGCCGTCGTGGTCCGCTCCGACCTGAAGGGAAGCGGGCTCGGGCGCCTTCTGATGCTCAAGATCATCCGCTACTGCAAGGAGCGGCGCACGCGCTACATGGACGGCCAGGTCCTGCGGGACAACCGCAGAATGCTGAGGTTCTGTGAGTCCCTGGGCTTCCGGAAGGTGGGCCTGATCGACGAGGACACGGTGGAGCTCCGGCTGGATCTCTCGGCCTTCGCGCCGGAGGATTTCGCCGACACCCAGACCCTTGTGCGGGCCGCCGACGAGGCCTGCCTGCGCACCTGACGCTCGGAATCCGCGAGAACCGGCCCGAAGACCCCGATGTTTTTCGGGTTGGGCTTGACAATCCAGGCTGCGGGGGGCTTTTCTACGCCCCGCGTTTTCAAAACTATCAGGACTTGAACTCACGGGGTGACTATGGTGCGAGCATTTGTTTTTCCCGGTCAGGGATCGCAGGCTGTCGGTATGGGGCGCGAGCTCGCCGAGGCTTTCCCCTGTGCCCGGGAAGTCTTCCAGGAGGTCGACGAGGCCCTGGGCTGCAACCTTTCCAGGCTTCAGTTCGAGGGGCCCATCGATGTCCTGACGCTGACAGAGAATGCCCAGCCCGCGATCATGGCGGTGTCCATGGCCGTGGTGCGGGTTCTGGAAAGCGACGGCATCCGCATTCAGGACAAGGCCCGCTACGTGGCCGGACACTCCCTGGGCGAGTACACGGCCCTGACGGCGGCCGGCGCCCTGTCCCTCGGGGACTGCGCGCGCCTTCTTCGCACCCGTGGCCAGGCCATGCAGGCTGCTGTTCCGGTGGGCGAGGGCATGATGGCCGCGATCCTGGGTCTGTCCTTCGAGGACGTCTGCGCCGTGGTGCAGCAGGCCGAGCAGGACGTTCCCGGTGGTGTCTGCGAGGCCGCCAACGACAACGCCCCCGGCCAGGTGGTCATCAGCGGCTCGGTGGCCGCGGTCGAGCGCGCCATTGAGCTGGCCAAGGAGAAGGGCGCGAAGCGGGCCATGCCCCTTCAGGTGTCCGCCCCGTTCCACTGCCGGATGATGGAGCCGGCAGCCCGCGTCATGGAGGCCGCCCTGGCCGAGGTGAGCGTGAATGCGCCGTGCGTGCCCCTGATCGCCAACGTGACCGCCCTTCCGGTGTCCGAGCCGCAGGAGATCCGTTCCCTGCTGGTCCGGCAGGTGACGGGCTCGGTGCGCTGGCGCGAGAGTGTGGCCTTCATGGCCCAGGACGGCGTGAGCGGGCTTGTGGAGCTGGGGGCCGGAAAGGTTCTCTCCGGGCTCGCCAAGCGCATCGCCCCCGACCTGGAGGCCTTCGCGCTGCACACACCGAAAGATATCGAGGATTTCGCCCGGCAGATCTGAGCCGGAGCACGGAAGGAAAGCAGACCATGTTTGATCTCGGCGGAAAGAAGGCTCTCGTCACCGGTGGATCCGGGGGCATCGGTGCGGAAATCGCCCGCGCCCTGAGCGCCCGGGGCGCGGTGGTGGCCATCACCGGAACCCGCATGGCGGCGCTGGAGGAGGTCGTGGCCTCCCTGCCCGGCGAGGGGCACATCCTCCCGTGTGACCTGTCCGACCCGGCGGCCCTGGACGGCCTGATCCCCGCGGCCGAGGCCGCCATGGGCGGGCTCGACATCCTTGTGAACAACGCGGGCATCACCCGCGACACCCTTGCCATGCGCATGAAGGATGCGGACTGGGATGCGGTGATCGATGTCAACCTGAGCGCCGCCTTCCGGCTGACCCGTGCCGCCCTGAAGCCCATGGTCAAGGCCCGCCGCGGCCGGATCATCCAGATCACCTCCATTGTGGGTGTGACCGGAAACCCGGGCCAGGCGAACTACGCCGCCTCCAAGGCCGGCCTGATCGGCATGAGCAAGTCCGTGGCCTCCGAGGTCGCGGCCCGCGGGATCACCGTCAACTGCGTCGCGCCCGGGTTTATCACCACGGCCATGACCGACAAGCTGACCGACGAGCAGAAGAAGACCATGGCGGAGCGCATTCCCGCCGGACGCATGGGCGAGCCCGCGGAGATTGCCGCGGCGGTCGTCTATCTCGCGTCCGACGAGGCCGCCTACGTCACGGGACAGACCCTGCACGTGAACGGAGGAATGGCGATGATCTGATCGCCACTCCGGCCTGCGTCCTTCTCCGGACTGGTAAACCCCGGTCAAGTATGCTAGGCAAAAACCCGTCGGACCCTGTTGTCCCCTGCCATTTTTGGGGGCTGGGGGTCCGGCTTTCCACCACCGTCTTTGAAATTCCAAGGATAAGACAGATATGACTGACGTCGCCGAGCGCGTGAAAAAAATCGTTGTCGAGCACCTGGGTGCGGACGAAGCCAAGGTCACCGAGAACGCCAGCTTCATCGATGACCTGGGAGCCGACAGCCTCGATACCGTCGAGCTGGTCATGGCCTTCGAGGAGGAATTCGGCTGCGAGATCCCTGACGACGCGGCAGAGAAGATCCTGACCGTCAAGGACGCGATCGATTACATCAAGGAGCACAGCGCCTGAGCTGTTCTTCTCCTGACCTGTGTCCGGCATTCCCGCTTTCTGCCTCCGGCAGGGCGGGTGTGCGCTTCGGCGTCAGTCTCGGATACCGCCTGTTCCAGGCGGGTCCGGGGCGCGTCGGTCGGGCGCCTGCGTGCGGGAAACTGTTTTCTGGCCTCCGGCCGTGATTGCCCGGCCCCGGCCACAACCCTTTGGCAGAAACGCGTATCGCTTCTTGCCCCGGCCTCGCGCTCGGGAGCGATAGGCCTGATCCGGATATGAGGTGCAGAATGAGACGAGTCGTCGTCACCGGCATGGGAATGATCACTCCCCTCGGTTGCGGAGTGGATGTGAACTGGGACCGCCTGACCCGCGGTGAGTCCGGCATTCGCGCCATTGACCGATTCGACGTGTCCGACCTCCCGGCCCGCATTGCCGGACAGGTTCCCATGCGGAGCGAGGCCCCCTGGGGGCTGGATCCGGACGAGGTGGTCGACTCGAAAGAGCGCCGCCGCATGGATGATTTCATCCTGTACGGTCTGGCCGCCGCCCACGAGGCCATTCTGGACGCCGGCTGGACCCCCACCGACGAGGAGGAGCAGGAGCGCACGGGCGTGATCATCGGCTCCGGTATCGGTGGCCTGAACACCATTGCCGAGACCTCCATCCAGCTGGAAAAGAGCGGCCCGCGCCGGGTCAGCCCCTTCTTCATTCCCGCCGCCCTGATCAACCTGGTGTCGGGTCATGTGTCCATCCGCTACGGCTTCAAGGGCCCGAACCACGCGGTGGTCACCGCCTGCTCGACCGGCGCCCACGCCATTGGTGACGGCGCCCGCCTGATCGCGTTCGGCGATGCGGACGTGATGGTGGCCGGTGGCGCCGAGGCTCCCCTGTGCCGTCTGGGCATGGCGGGCTTTGCCTCCGCCCGGGCCCTGTCCACCCACTTCAACGACACCCCCACCGAGGCCTCCCGCCCCTGGGACAAGGACCGCGACGGCTTCGTCATGTCCGAGGGCGCTGGTGTTGTGATCCTCGAGGAGCTCGAGCACGCGAAGAAGCGTGGCGCCAAGATTTACGCCGAGGTGCTCGGCTACGGGCTGTCCGGGGATGCGAACCACATCACCGCGCCGTCCCCCGACGGGGCGGGCGCCTGCCGGGCCATGACCGGCGCGCTGCGCAACTCGCGCGTCAACGCCGACCAGGTGGACTACATCAACGCCCACGGCACGTCCACGCCCGCCGGGGACGAGGTCGAGGTCAAGGCCGTCAAGCGCCTGTTCGGTGACCACGCCATGAAGCTGTCCATGTCGTCGACCAAGTCGGCGGTCGGGCACCTGCTGGGTGCGGCCGGAGCGGTGGAGGCCATCTACACCATCCAGGCCATGCGCAACAGCCTGATCCCCCCGACCCTGAACCTGCACGAGCCGTCGGAAGGCTGCGATATTGACCTGACGCCGCTGAAGGCCCGTGAGCGCGAGATTCACTACGCCATGTCCAACTCTTTCGGCTTTGGCGGCACGAACGCGTCGGTTCTCTTCAAGCGCGCTCCCTGACGCGCGGATTTTTTCAGGAGCCCCGGATCATGCGGTATCTCCGGTATGCGCTGTTTGCTCTGGGGCTTCTGGTTTTTGTTACCGTCGGCGGAGCCTTCGGGGGGTATGTGTGGCTTGTCCGCGCCCTCGACGCTCCCGGCCCGGCGGCCGAGCCCGTCACCCTTGTGGTGCCTCCCGGGGCCGGTCTGGCGCGGATCGCCGACCAGCTGGCCGGATCCCACGTTGTGTCGGGCTCCCTGACCTTTCGCCTGGGCGCGCGCCTGGAGGGGAAGGCCGGCTCCCTGAAGGCGGGGGAATACCAGTTCCCGGCCGGAGCCAGCATGCGCGATGTCCTGGACCAGCTCGTGTCCGGTCGCGTTGTGATCCATTCCCTGACCTTTCCCGAGGGGCTGACCACCCGGGCCATTCTGGACCTCCTGCGTGAGTCGGATGTGCTGACCGGTGACATCACCCTGACGCCTCCGGAAGGGGCCCTTCTGCCGGAAACCTTCCATGTGACCCGGGGCGAGACCCGCGACAGCGTTCTGCGCCGTATGGGGCAGGCCCGCACCGAGGCGCTGGACACCCTCTGGAAGGACCGGGCTCCCGATCTTCCGTTCTCCACCCCGGAGCAGGCTCTGGTCCTTGCCTCCATCGTCGAGAAGGAAACGGGCATGAAGGGCGAGCGCCCGCGCGTGGCGGCGGTCTTCATCAACCGCCTGCGCAAGGGCATGCCACTCCAGTCCGATCCCACAACGATCTACGGCCTGTCCGACGGGCTCGGGCGCCTGTCCCGGGACCTGACCCGCCAGGACCTGCAGGCCGACCACCCCTGGAACACCTACGTTCATGCGGGCCTGCCTCCCGGCCCCATCTGCAATCCCGGCATTGCCTCCATCCGGGCGGTTCTCCACCCCGAGAACACCCGGGAGCTCTACTTTGTGGCCGACGGCACCGGCGGGCACGCCTTTGCCGAGACCCTGGAGGAGCATAACCGCAATGTGCGGGCCTGGCGGCGCCTGCGCGCCGAGCAGCCGTCCCCGGCCCCCGAGGCGTCCCAGCCCGCCCCGTAAATGGGGTGAGGCCCCAAAGCCGGAGGGTGCGGATATCGGGGCAGGGGAGGGTACCCGGGCGTCAGGGCCGCTGTGCGTGCGCCCTGTGGTGCCCGGCGCGCGCCGCTGGCCCAGGGGACGCCTGGCCGCTTTTTGAGCCGGAGGGTGCGGATATCGGGGCGGGGGAGGGTACCCGGGCGTCAGGGCCGCTGTGCCTGCGCCCGGTGGTGCCCGGCGCGCGCCGCTGCTCCAGCGGACGCCTTGGCCGCGTGCCGGGCGGTTCCGCGTGCTAAGTCCCGCCAGGAGGCCCGCGTAAGCCCGTGTTGTGTTCCCCGACCGTGTCCTGATCCTGTCAGGGGCCCTTGCCCCGTGCCGGGCGGATCCGCGTTGTGAGCCGCCACGGGGCTGCCCCCCATCGTGTTTCCCGGCCGCGTCATGACCCTGCCAGGGGCCCTTCCCTGCATGCCGGCCGCACCCGCAGTGTGGTCCCGTGGGGGATCTGTGTGCGCATTCCGTTCCTGTCAGCGCCTTCCTGAACCCTGCCCACGGTCCGGCTTCGCGGGAGGCCCGGCATCTGTGATCGGGCTCTGATCGCCGGACGGGGGCGGGGCGCCTTTTGGGGCAGGTTGGGAGGCCCATGACAGGGGGGGGGCTGTGGGGCGCATGGATCACCCTTCGTGCTTCCCCAACGCCTCTGGCGGGCCCGTAGCGGTGAGCTGCAGACCTGTCCTGATCCCATCTGTGAGAGCTGTCCGGGCCGGGCGGGTGGATCCTGCGGTCCGGGCCCTGTTTGCCTTTACCGGGTGTGTGTCTGCCTCCTGGAGCGCTTTGCGGCCCCGGAGGGCTCGTGCGGGAGTCGTCGGAGAAGCCGTGCAGGGGCATCGCACCTGAAGGCCGGGGTGCATCCGAACCAGCGCAGAAAGGGCTCGATGTGGATCGGATCGGGCGACCGGGAGGAGCCGGGGGTGTATCGTTCAAGTCGACGTCAGGGGGGTGAAACACCGTCGGACGGGGCACGTGGCGGCCACCGTGAGATGGGGTGCGCAGGGGCCTGTCAGATCAAACAGGCACGCGCATGCGAACCGGCATGGGACCAGACCGCGCGGGCGCCAGAGCGTGTCTGGAAAGCCAGTCAGTTTGGAGAGCAGGGGGATGCGGGCATGCCTCGTCGGACGCGGCCGGGAGTCGCGTTTGGCGGTCACCGGCAGGGGCCTGTCAGACCACACAGGCAGCGTCCATGCGAAGTCGGCCGGGAACAAACCGCGCCGTCGCTAAGACTGACTGGAAAACCCGTCAGCCGGGTGAACATGGGGATCGCGCGGCCATTGGGACGCCCCCAATTTGGGACTTCCGGAAATGGCGCGAGTGACGGGACTTGAACCCGCGACCTCTGGCGTGACAGGCCAGCGCTCTAACCAACTGAGCTACACCCGCGCAGCATAAACCGCGTAGGCAGAAAGGAAGTGGCGCGAGTGACGGGACTTGAACCCGCGACCTCTGGCGTGACAGGCCAGCGCTCTAACCAACTGAGCTACACCCGCTTCCTTCTGCGTGGACGCCGCTTTCTAGCCGTATCGCGCCCGGCAGGCAAGCATTATTTTTCGGGTCGGGTGTATTTCCTGTTCGTGCCGGAGTTCGGGGGCTCAGCCCTCCAGATCGACCTTGTGCACGGTGGGTGTGGTTTGCGGGCGTCCGGACGGATTGGCGTTGTCCTCGCGGCGCACGGTTCCCGTATCCGCCGGCGTGGAGACCATGGCCGGTGCCGTGGAGGCGACCACGGTGGCCGCTGCCTGAACTTCCGGTGCGCCATCTCCCACCGTATGGGTGGCCTCGCGGGTCATCGCGTTGGCCTCGGCGACCTCACGGGGCTGGACGACGGTTTCTTTCGTCGTCTGGGCGGCCTGAAGCTCCTGATAGGCAATAACGCGCTCACGCGACGGAACCTGAAACGAGATCTGGTCGCCCCAGGCAAACTGGGCCACGTTCACGTACAGGTCCGGATCGAGAATGGTCCGGGGATTGATTTTGATCGGGCTCACCAGAGACTCCGACGGAGTCTGCCCTGTGGCGGCGGCCGGTGTCGGCGCGGCCGGCATGCCGGTCGCAAGGGATGTGTCCAGCGGTGCGTAGGCCGACCGGGATGCCGCGGTCCCGGCGAAACGGATATCGTGTCCAGACATGGCTTCCTGCCCTCCTGATTTCGAAATGCGTGTCCGGGCGGTAAACCCAGTTCCGCTCATCTCAAAAATATAAAGTAACGGGCAACCGGATGCAAGCATCGCCGGCAGCGCGTTGTTCCCCAAGGCTGTGGTTGTTGACAAACACACCCGTAAAGAACTTCGGGCAACCTTCGGATTTAAAACCGTTTTTGGGGTCTGTGCTCGGTCTGTGACATGCGTGGGGAGGAAGATGGGGTCCGTTCTCCACCTGACTCCCGGCGGGCGCAGGGCGTTTCCCGTGTCCTGCGGGGCCCGCAGGCCCCTGTGGAGTCACAAAAAAACCCCCGCAGGCTCTGCGGGGGTCGGGATGCGAGTCGGGTCGCTGGATCAGGGGCTGAGGCGGGTCTGTTTCTTTCCGGCCAGATCCAGGATGAACTGCCATGCGGTGCGCCCGGATCGGGATCCCCGGGTGAGGGCCCACTCGAGCGAGCTGTGCCGGATGGCGTCCCAGTCCCCGTCCAGGAGGCCGTAGTGGCGGACGTAGCCCTCGACAATGGCGAGGTAGGTGTCCTGGTCCATGTTGTGGAAGCCCAGCCAGAGGCCGAAGCGGTCCGAGAGGCTGACCTTCTCCTCCACGGCCTCGCCCGCGTGGATGGCGGTGGAGCTCTCGTTCTCGATCATCTCCCGGGCCAGGAGGTGGCGCCGGTTCGACGTGGCATAAAGCACCACGTTGTCGGGGCGCCCCTGGATGCCTCCGTCCAGAACCGCCTTCAGGGACTTGTAGCTGGTGTCATGGGAGTCGAACGACAGGTCGTCGCAGAAAAGAATGCACCGGCGCGGCGCTCTCGAGAGCCGCGCCAGCAGCGCGGGAAGGGTGGCGATGTCCTCCCGGTGGATCTCCACCAGGGCCAGCCGGGGCTGCCCGGCCTGATCGCGCTCCGTGTTCACCGCGCCGTGGACCGCCTTGACCAGGGCGGATTTTCCCGTGCCCCGCGCGCCCCAGAGCAGGGCGTTGTTGGCCGGCAGGCCCGCCGCAAAATGACGGGTGTTCTCCAGAAGGATGCGGCTCTGGTGCGCAAGCCCCTGAAGAAGCGTCAGGTCGACCCGGTTGATTCGGGCCACCGGCTGCACGTCCTGTGTCGCGGGGGACCAGATGAAGGCGTCCGCACCGTCCAGGTCGGGGGCGGCGGGCGGCGGCGGGCTGAGGCGCTCAAGGGCCTCGGCGATGCGGCGCAAAAGCGGCGTGGCGCCGTCTGCGCCGGGGGTGGAGAAAAGAGTCCCTTCCATTTTGTCCGGCTTCCCTGCAAGATTTGACAACGCTGTGGAAATGCTCGGTCGTCTAGGTGTTTGCAAGCGACCAAAGGCCGAGTATAGTGCCCGCTTCAATCCCGGCAAGGCGCATGTGCGTCCGGGCTTTCATTCACACCTTTGCGGATGTTCGAGGATTTCATGCTGATTTCTGACGCCTACGCGCAAGCGGCCGACGGGGCCGGTGCCGGTTTTCTCGGCGGAGGGTTCGAGTCGTTCGTGCCTCTCCTGCTGATCGTCGTCGTTTTTTACTTCCTGCTCATCCGTCCGCAGCAGAAGCGGATGAAAGAGCACAAGGCCATGCTGGCCTCGATCAAGCGCAAGGACCGGATCGTGACCGGCGGCGGCGTGGTCGGCACGGTGATCAAGGTCGAGAACGAGGCCGAGCTTCTGGTCGAGGTGGCCGAGAACGTCCGTGTCCGTGTCATGCGTGACATGGTGGCGACGGTTCTGACCCACGGCGACGGCGCTGCTGCCGGCGGCGACAAGGGCAAGCCGGCCGCCGAGGCGACCGCGGAGACGAAAAAGGCTGATGAGGCGGCCAGCGGCAGTGCCTCGAAGCTCAAAGGCCTTCTGGACAAGAAGTAGCCCTTGCTCCGCTTGCGCGCCATCCGGTCCTCTGTGCCCGGGCCTGCTGGGTCCGGGTCCACCGTATCCGGGCCCCCTGTTTCCGGTGGGGCGGCTTCGTCCGCCCTTCCGTCCGGAGGCAGGTCGCCGTCTCGTCTGAGACCGGGCCCACGGACCGATGAGAAATGGACTCTGGCCCTGGCCGTCCTTCTGGGACTGGCCGGGGTTGCGCTTGTCTGGCAGGCGGCGGGCGTGGGCGTGCACAGCGTGTCCCCCGTTTCCACGCTCGGCAAGGCGTCCGGAGGCGTGCCCGGAGAGACCCGCCGCCCGGCAGAGCGTTCGGGCGCGGCGGAGACGGTCGGGGCGCTCCTGGCCCGGTCCGGGGTGATCTGCCCCGGCAGCAATCCCAAAAGCCCCCATGCCTTTGTGTCCGGTGTCCGGCCCCGTCCGGTCTCCGGTGCGTGTGTGTCCAGCGTCCGGGCTCCCGCAGAGGGGTTCCACGCCCCGCGAACCCGTCCCGGCCCCGGCCATGACCGGTTCGAGTGCCAGGCCGAACCCGGAGCCAGCTGGCGATCCGGCGCCTGTCCGGCGTTCGGGCGCAGCGTCTGATCTGACACCTGCCCCGAAGCCCCTTCCGTGCCGCGCCGCTCCCCCTGGAGCGTGGGCGCAGCCGGAGGCCCTCTTCCGCACATCCAGAGCCTTGCGGGCCGGCTGAACGGGCCCGCTGCCCGCCGGTGCCCTTTTGCCCGACGGTCCCTGTGCCTCTGGAATGCTCTCTGTCTTCGAAAACAAAGAAAGCGAAGAACGCATGTTGTCCTATGGCAGATGGAAGATGACCCTGGTGATCCTGGTATCGCTGGCGGGTCTCATCTTCACCATTCCGAACGCGTTTCGCGACCGGGCGGCCGAATGGCCGAACTGGTTCCAGCCCATCACCCTGGGCCTCGACCTCCAGGGGGGCTCGTACCTCCTGCTCCAGGTCGAGTATCAGGAGCTGATGAAGGAGCACCTGAACTCCCTTCTTGACGAGGCCCGCACGGGTCTGCGCAAGGAGCGGATCCCCTACACCGGCCTCAAGGTCGACGGGGATGCGGTGGTGCTCAAGATCCCCTCGGAGGAGGAGCGCCCCCGCGCGCTTCGCCTGCTGCGCGGCCAGGCCGCCAGCGCCGGGGCCCTTCTCACCTCCGGGGAGGACGGGCAGGTCCGGATCCAGTTCTCGCCCGAGGAGATCGAGAACCAGCGCACCTGGGCCATCGAGCAGTCCATCGACATCGTCCGCCGCCGCGTGGACGAGACGGGAACCCGCGAGCCCACCATCCAGCGCCAGGGCGCGGACCGCATCATTGTCGAGCTTCCGGGCATCGACGATCCCGAGCGCGTCAAGGCCCTGATCGGCAAGACCGCCAAGCTGACCTTCCACCTGCTGGACACCAGTGTCACCGAGGAGGATCTGGCCAACCGGCGTGTGCCCTACGGGTCCATGATCCTGCCCAACGCCGAGGCGGGCCGGGCGGGCGAGGTTCCCTGGTACGCGGTCAAGAAGGCCGTCCAGCTGACGGGTGACCACCTGATCAAGGCGGGGATCGAGTACGACAAGGGTGCTCCCGCGGTCAGCTTCCAGTTCGACACGGTGGGCGGCCGCAAGTTCGGCCAGGTGACCACGGACAACGGTGGCGGCTTCCTTGCCATCGTCCTTGACGGCAAGGTCATCAGCGCGCCGCGGATCCGCGAGCCCATCACGGGCGGTCGCGGCATCATCACCGGTACGTTCACCTCCCAGGAGGCGGCGGACCTTGCCCTTCTGCTGCGCGCCGGTGCCCTTCCGGCTCCGCTCACGCCCATCGAGGAGCGGACGGTCGGCCCCGGGCTCGGACAGGACAGTATCGACGCGGGCAAACTGGCCTCGGTTCTGGGCGCCTGTGCGGTGTTTGTGTTCATGGTGGTGTGCTACGGTCTGTTCGGCCTGTTTGCCAGCCTTGCGCTGATGGTCAACATCGTGCTTCTGCTTGGGCTTCTCGGAGCCATCGGCGCCACCCTCACCCTGCCGGGCATCGCGGGTATCGCCCTGACCATCGGTATGGCGGTGGACGCGAACGTCCTGATCTTCGAGCGCATACGCGAGGAGGCCATGGGCGGGCGAACACCGGTGAACGCTGTGGAGACGGGCTTTACCAACGCCTTCTCCGCCATTTTCGATGCGAACATCACCACGCTGTTTGCGGCCATGCTCCTTTACTACTTCGGGACGGGCCCGGTTCGCGGCTTTGCGGTGACGCTGGCGCTCGGTGTGCTGACCTCCATGTTTACGGCGATCATGGTGACGCACGCGATCATTCACGTCTGGCTGCGTCGTGCGCGGCCCAAAACCATTCCGCTTTGAGGTGAGGGTCATGGCACTTTTTCCCCTCCGGTTCATACCGGACAATACCCGGATCGATTTTATTCGGGGACGCTGGGTCGCGTTCATCTTCTCGGGTATTTTTATGGTCGTGTGCGCGGTTTCGATCGCGGTCCAGGGCCTGAACTTCGGCATCGACTTCACCGGCGGTGTGCTGGTGGAGGCGCGTCTCGAGAACAACCGGGATCTGGGCCAGTTGCGCTCGGATCTGAACAACCGGGTGGCTGGCGAGATTTCCCTGACCACCTTCGGCGGCGACGACCGCAACCTTATGATCCGCATTCCGCTCCAGCCCGGCGGCGAGGAGGCCGACATTGCGGCGCTCGCCCAGGTGAAGGAGCTTCTGGGGTCCGGGGTTGACTATCGCCGCACCGAGCTGGTGGGCCCGAAGGTGGGCGGCGAGCTGGTCCGCAACGGCATCTACGCGGTCGTGTGCGCCATGCTGGCCATGACCGTGTACCTCTGGTTCCGGTTCGAGTGGCAGTACGCGCTCGGATGCCTTCTGGCGCTGATCCACGACGTGCTTGTGACGGTGGGCTTCTTCTCGTTGCTTCAGGTCCAGTTCGACCTGACGTCCATCGCGGCGGTGATGACGGTGGCGGGGTACTCCATCAACGACACCATCGTCATCTTCGACCGCATGCGCGAGGAGATGCGCCGCTACAAGAAGATGCCCATCCCCGAGGTGATCAACCTGTCCATCAACCGGACGCTCTCGCGCACGGTGATGACCAGTGGCACGACCCTTCTTGCGCTGCTGTGCCTGTTCCTGTTCGGCGGCGACGTGCTCCGGATTTTCAGCCTTGCGATCATCTGGGGTATCTTTGTGGGGACGTACTCGTCCATCTACATCTCGGCTCCGGCCCTGCTGTACTTCCGCTTCTCGCGCAGCGGGGAGGGCGACACGCCCAAGGCCGCGCCGGATGCGCGCACGGGCCGCACCCGTCTTGCCGACGGCACCGAGCTCGAGGCCGCCAGCGGTGCGGACCTTGCGTTCCGGGCCGCCCGGGCGGAAGCCGAGTTCCTGGGCAACGATGGGGCCTCCCCCACCCGTGAGGGCGGGCGTCGCACCGGCCCGGTGGTCGGCCGTCCCCGGCGCAAGCCCTGATGCAGGATCCCGGGGCGCTTTCGGGTGCCCCGGATCCCGGCCGCCCCTGTGTGGCGGTGTGACACGACGTGTGCCCCGGCCCGGACAAGTTGGTTCGGACCGGCGCACCCCCCTTCCAAAGGTGACCACATCCCCCTTTGGAGAGTGCGTTCGGCGCGCTGCGGCCGCGGCCCTTCGGGTTCGCATCCCCAACACCGCGTCTCACTGTCCCGTCCCCCGAGCGGTTGACGGGACGACGGAACAGATTGCTGGAGGCTCCCGACCATGCAGCCCATGGAACCCGTGACCGGACGGACGGTCATCACCGCTTACGGAGACGGAGGCTTCCGTCTCGGCGGCCACGTTTTTTCCGGCTCGGTTCTTGTGTTCCCCTGGGGCGTCCAGCCCTGGAGCCCCGTGACCTTCGACGACCTGGACCGGGATGCCTTCCAGGCCGCCTTCGAGCGGGCTCGTGAGCTGGATTTCCTTCTTGTGGGAACCGGGGAGCGCCAGCAGTTCCTGCCGCCGGCCCTTGCCGCCCACTTCCGCGAGGCCGGCCTGACCGTCGAGGTCATGGCCACCGGCGCGGCCTGCCGCACGTTCAACGCCCTCCAGGGCGAGGACCGCCCCGTGGGCGCGGCCCTGATTGCGGTCTGAATACACGCGGGGTCTGGCGATCCCGTCTTCTCCGTCCCACATCCAATTTCAAGCGCCGGGGTTGCAAGAGCTTCACTCTTTTTGTGTACTTTTGTAACACCCGTATCAGCACGCCCCTTTTTCTGCGGCATCGGAGCCCTTTTATGCCTGTTACCCCCCAGTCCCCCCCGTCCTTCTGGAAACTCGAGGTGACCCTTCCGCGTCCCGCCCTTGCCTCGCTTGAGGCCGCGTTCGAGGACGAGGCCGTGTCCATCACCTTGCTGGAGGCGGACGAGGAGAAGGATCTCTGGACCTTCCAGGCCCTGTTCGAGGAGCGCCCCGACGAGTGGCGAATCCAGACCCCCGTCGCCCTTGCCGCTGCGAGCGTCCGGGTGGCCGAGCCGGAAATCCTGGTCGAGCGTCTGGAGGGCCGGGACTGGCTCGCGCTCTCGAAAATCGCGTTTCCGCCGCTCGAGGTCGGGCGGTTCTTCATTCACGGCTCCCATTTCGAGGGCACTCCGCCTGTGGGTGCCCGTTCCCTGTGCATTGACGCGGCCACGGCCTTTGGCTCCGGCTATCACCAGAGCACCTACGGCTGTCTCCAGGCGCTGGAGATGCTGGACCGCTGTGACACCTTCCAGAACATCCTGGACGTGGGCTGTGGCTCGGGGATCTTGTCCCTTGCCGCCGCCCGGGCCTGGGGCGTGCCGGTGCTGGCCATCGACATCGATCCGGAGTCGGTCCGTGTGGCGCGGGAGAATGCCCGGATCAACGGCCTCTCGTCCCTGGTCCAGACGGCCCAGGGCAACGGGGCCTCGGGGCGGCTGCCCCGGTCACGGGCTCCCTATGATCTGATTTTGGCCAATATTCTGGCCCGGCCCCTGTGCGGCATGGCCTCCCGGCTGGCCTCCCTTCTGGCTCCCGGGGGGCGCATCGTTCTGGCCGGTCTCCTGACCCGCCAGGCGCCCATGGTGATTGCCGCCTATCGGGCCCGGAACCTTGTGCTCGAGAAGAGGATTGAGGTGGGCGTGTGGTCGACCCTGGTCGTCCGGCGCCCGTGTGGGGAAAGGAGTGAAGATGACGAATGAGTCGCGTCCGGAGACGGGGGCTGATCCCCGCAAGACCGCTGCCCGGGAATCCGGGGCTCAGGACCGCCCGGTGGCCTTCCCCGGGCAGAACCTTCGCCTGTCCGCCTCCGCCCCTCTGGTGGAGCGTCACGCCTGCGCGCCCGCGAGCAAGCCCGGCCACTTCCTGGCGGAGAGGGTCCGGGCCCTGAGGGCCTGGCTGGTTTCGGAAAACCTTGCGGGGTTCTACCTGCCCCACACCGACGCCTTCCAGAACGAGTTCCTGCCTCCGTCCATGGAGCGCCTGGCCTGGCTGACCGGGTTTACAGGCTCCGCCGGCGAGGCCCTTGTCCTGAACGACCGCGCGGCCCTGTTCGTGGACGGCCGCTATACGGTCCAGGCCCGGGCCCAGGTGGACAGCGCCGTGTTCGCCGTCTGTCACGTCACGACGGAGCCTCTGGGCGCCTGGATCGAGGCCAACGTCTCGCCCGGAAGCCGCATCGGCTTTGATCCCTGGCAGGTCAGCGTCGAGCTGTTCGAGCGCCTCGAGGCGGCCTGCCGCGCCCGGGGGGCGGCCATGATCCCGTGCGGACACAATCCGGTGGATGCCCTGTGGTCTGACCGTCCGGTTTGCGCGGCCCGTCCGGCCGAGCCCCATCCTCTTGCCCATGCCGGTCAGGCCAGCAGTGCCAAGCGGGCGGAGCTGGCCGCGCGCATGCGGGAACGCGGTGAGGACGCGGTTGTCCTGTCCTCGCCCGAGGGCGTGGCCTGGCTTCTGAACATCCGGGGGCGCGACATCCCCTACACCCCTGTGGTTCTGGCCAGCGCGATCCTGTACGCCAACGCATCCGTGGACCTGTTCCTGGACCCGGGCTCGGTCACGCCCGAGCTGCAGGCCCATCTGGGCGAGGGGGTGACCCTTCAGGCCCCGGAGATGCTGGGCCCGGCCCTTGACCGTCTGGCCGTGCGCACGGTGTCGGTTGATGCGGGCCGGACGTCCCTTTGGGTCTGGAACCGGCTGGAGGAGGTCGGCGCGACCCTGGTGCGCGAGCCCGATCCCTGCGCCCTGCCCAGGGCCTGCAAGAACGCAACCGAGATCGAGGGCGCCCGCAGCGCCCACGTCCGCGATGGTCTGGCGGTGACCCGGTTCCTCTACTGGCTGTCGCGCCGGCTGTCTTTGGGCGAGCAGGTGGGGGAGGTCGATCTGGGCCGCAGGCTCGACGCCTTCCGGGAGGAGGATCCCCTGTTCCGGGAACCCTCGTTCCCCACCATCTCGGCCACCGGCCCCAACGCGTCGCTGCCCCACTACCGGGCGCTTCCCGGCGCCGACCGCTTCCTGGCCCCGGGTGACGTCTACCTGGTGGACAGCGGCGGCCAGTATCCGGACGGGACCACCGATATCACCCGCACCGTCGGGGTCGGGGAGGCCAGCCAGATCGTGCGCGAATGCTACACGCTGGTGCTTAGGGGCCACATTGCCCTGTCGAGGGCCGTGTTCCCCCGCGGCACCACCGGCACCGCCCTGGATGCCCTGGCCCGCCAGTTCCTGTGGCAGAAGGGCCTGGACTACGATCACGGGACCGGACACGGCGTGGGGAGCTACCTCTCGGTGCACGAGGGTCCGGTTCGCATTGGCAAGTCCGGTCCGTCCATACCCCTTGCACCGGGCATGATCCTGTCCGTGGAGCCGGGCTACTACCGGGAAGGCGAGTTCGGAATCCGGATCGAGAACTTGGTGGTCGTGGTTCCCTTCACGGGGCACAGCGAGGAGGACAGGAACCTTCTCACCTTCGAGACCCTGACCCTCGTCCCCTATGACCGGTCCCTGATCGAGACCCGTCTCCTGTCCCGTGACGAGCGCCGCTGGGTCGATGCCTATCACGAGCGGGTCCGCACGGTCCTGGCGCCGCTTCTTGGCCACGAGGAACAGCGCTGGCTGGAGTCCGCCTGTGCGCCGCTGGTGGAGGGGGCCTGCTAGGGCTTCCACCGCTTTTTGCGTGCCCGGGGCGCGGTGGCGCCCGCCCGTCGGGCCGCGGCGCGCGCGCGTAGGGGACACTGCGGTGGCATCCGTCACTGGGGCTCACGCGCGGATCCGGTGACGCCGGCGCCACCCGGCTGCCTTGCACGCGGACACTGTCTGGCCCCGGCGCTGCCCTCCGCCTGCATTTCCTGCGTGCAGCCCGTGACCCGTGGGGGCTCCTCCCTCTCACAGGACGTCGGGCCCCGCCCAGGTTTCCCCGTATCCCCATCGGGTCTCCGGGTACCTCTGTCCGGGTTCTCCGGCATCCGGATTGGGTCTCCCGGTATCCGCCCCGGGGCTTCCGGCACCCCCTTCGGGTTGCCCGTTACCCGGTTCCGGTTGCCCGCTACCCGCCGTTTTCAGGGCGGTGGGCCGGTGTGGACTTACCGAATTTTCATCTTTCACCTTTACGACATCCTGACCCTCGCCTAGAGTGCCTGCGCATTGCGGTGCTTTCGGAGAGGTTTGACCTGTCCGAAGCAGGGAAGCCGGTGAGATTCCGGCACGGACCCGCCGCCGTAACCGGGGACGAAGGCCGATGATCCCTCACGATGGGGGACGCCACTGCCCAAGCGTTTTTGTCCGCGCCCCGCTTTGGGGCCGGACAGGACAGAGGGTGGGAAGGCGAGCGGTCTTTCGGATGATCCGGAAGTCGGAAGACCGACCGCGATGTACCGGACGTGCCCGGGTGGTGCACTCGCGACCGGCGTGGCGTGGTTTTCCGGAGGGGCCCTTGACCAGGTGCTCCCGGCAGTCCCGAAAAACAGGCAGGCAGGACCGCAGTGCGGCACCGGACGTTCGCCCGGTTCCATAAGGTTCCTGCTAACGCGGTTTTTCAGGAGATCCCGCCATGCGAAAGGCTCTTTCACGCAGCCTGAGCGGACCAGTGTGTCTCGCTTTTGCCGTCTGTTCCCTTGCATCAGCATCCCACGCCCGGACCGGGGATGGGGAGCAGACTGCCGTATCCACCCCCCCGCCGGTTACGACCGGTCTTGTTTTCCCCGACGTGGTTGTCTCGGCCGCCAAGACCGAGGTTCCCGTCTGGCGCCTGACCCGCTCGGTCGATGTGATCAGCAGCGAGGCCATGAAGACCCGACAGGTCAACGGGCTTCTCGGGGCCCTTGACCAGGCGCCGGGGGTGTTTTCCCTCAACCAGGGCGGCCCGGGGCGCATGAGCAGCGTCTCCATTCGGGGCGGGCGCGCCTACATGACCCAGTACCGCTTTGACGATATTCCCCTTCGGGACATCGCGGACATCCAGCTTGGCTTCCAGGGCTTTCTGGCGAACTTCGGGCTGGCCCAGGGCGCCCTTGACCGGGTCGAGGTTCTGAAGGGTGCTGAAAGCAGCCTGTACGGCTCCAGCGCCATGGCCGGTGTCATCAGCCTCATGCCGTCGGGCAAGTGGGGGCAGGGCCTGAAGGCGGGCGTGTACGGGGAGGGCGGCAGCTTCGGGACCGGGCGCGCTGGCGCCAGCGTGTCCTATGGCAGCGCCGGTCTCGACGGCGGCCCCGCCTGGTACGCCCACGCCTCCCCCCAGGCCATGAGCACCGACGGCTATCGGGGCCTGTGGGCGAAGCAGGCCGGAACCACGGCCGGTGCGGGCGTGCGCCTCGGTGACAGCACCACGCTGGAGTGGACCTCCCTCACCAGCCTGTCCAAGGCCGTCACCGACCGTCTGACCGTGCCGGGGCACCAGTACGCGGCGGGGGACGGGAACTACAACCGGGCCGACCTCTATCTGAACGGCCTGACCCTGTCCCACGAGTTCTCGGACATCTGGACCTCGCGCCTGAAGGTGGCCTACACCCGAACGGAACGCAGCTACCGGGGGCTCAACTCCAGCTCCGGGGAGGACGGCAAGGGCCGTGACCTGTTCAACGGCGACACGGTCTATGCCGAGGCTTTGAACATTATCCGTCCGGTGGACGCCCTGACCCTGATTGCCGGCCTGGAATACGAGGGCGACAAGTTCTATCAGAAGAGCGTTCCCAGCGCGGTGTACGGAACTCCGGGCATTACGCTGAAGGAAAAGGTGGGCAACTACGCGGTGTTCGGAAAGGCCCTGTTCGGCTTTCTGGAGGACCGCCTCAACCTGACCCTGGGCGGGCGCTACAACTGGCACTCCGAGTTCGAGTCCCACTCCACGTTTGATGCGGGGCTGTCCTACCTGTTCCCCACCGCCACCCGGGTTTACGGCTCGGTGGCCAGCGGCTATCGGGCGCCCTCGCCCTACGAGCTGTACGGGCGGGGCTACAACTACTTTACGGGACGTGTGGTGACTGTGGGCAACCCCAACCTCCGGCCCGAGAAGTCCCTGAGCTGGGAAGGCGGCGTGGAGCAGAGCCTCTGGGACGGGCGGGCCCACCTGGGGGCCTCGGTGTTCCTGACCCAGTACCGTGACAGGATCGCGTGGGACAGCCCCTCGTATGCCTACGTCACCCGGGGCAAGAGCCGGGTCCACGGCTTCGAGCTGTCCGCCAGCGCCAGCCCGCTCGACCAGGTGGACCTGAGCGCCGCCTTCACGCACGCGCGCTCCCGCTCGACGGATGCGGCCGGGCAGTGGAAAACGGACCGCGACCTTCCGGAAAGCCGCATGGTGGGCACGCTGACCGTGCGGCCTCTCGAGCCCCTGTCCGTGTCCGTCTCCGGGCGCTGGCAGAGCTCCCACATCAGCACCTGGCCCAATCACAAGAACGGCTCGTTCTTCACGGTTGACCTGGCCTCCTCCTGGACGCTGAACGAGAACTGGGAAGTCTACGGCCGGGTCGAGAACCTGCTGGACAAGACCTATACGGTCCAGGGCTATGGCATGCCCGGGATCGCCGCCTACGGCGGTCTTCGGGTCACGTTCTAGGCCGACGGATCGGGAGCGGAGGACATGACAGGTCGACACAGACGCACCCCCTGGCCGGCTTTTCTTCTTCCGCTCCTGCTGTGCCTTGCGCTGGCGGTCCCGGGCGTTGCGCGAACCGCAACGGCCGACGGACCCACAGCCGGTCCGGCCGTCAGCGCGGACGGCAGCCCGGGGGCGAATGCGGACGCGAAAACGGGGACAAAGGCGGGAGCAGGGCCGGCTGGGCCCCCGGGGGAAAATCCGGGTGCACACCCGGCCAGAAACCCGACCGGAAGCCCTTCAGCTCGCCCGGCGGCGAACGGGGGCGGGAACCCGGATACACCCCCGGAGAACCGTCCGGACGCTCGCCCGGACGCAAGCGCGTCCCCCTCACCCCGGATCGTGGCCCTGGGAGGCCCGATCGTTGAAATTCTCTACGGGATCGGGCTGGGAGACCGGATCGTGGGACGCACCCGGTGGACCACCTTTCCTCCCGCCGTGCGGAAGGCTCCGGACATGGGGGATGCCTCCTGGCCCAACCTGGAGGCCATTGTCCGCCAGCGTCCTGATCTGGTCCTGTCTGACGGTCATTTTGCCAGTCTCGGGGCGCGTCTCACCCCCCACCACATCCCGGTTGAGGCGATGGACGTCTACGAGACCTCGGACATGGTCCGGGCCACCGTGGCGCTGGGGGAGCGTTTCGGGCACCGGGACGGGGCGCAGGCCTTCCTGGACCGGGCCGTGTCCGTGCCCCGGGAACTTCTCTCCGGGGCCCTGTCCCGTGTGGACGGGAAGCACAGGCCATCCGGCCTGATTGTGGCCGGGGCGGCGGGGCTTTATTTCACCTTCTCCAGCGCATCGCGGCGCCTGACCCTGGAAACCGCCGGCGCGCGGAACGTGGCCGCCGACCTTGACGGGCCGTTCCCGGTGGTGTCCCGGGAGTGGGTTCGGGCCAACCGTCCGGACTTCATCCTTCATGTCCCGCCGGAGGGGGCGGATCCCGACAGCGAGGCCCTGGCCCGGGCCCATGCGGCTTTTGTGCGGGAGGCGGCGTTCGGCGATATCCCGGTGATCACCATGGACGGCCCCCTGACCTATGGGCCCCGGGCGATGTGGGGAGCGGCGCTGCTTGCCTCCCGCCTGCATCCGCAGGCCTTCGCCGGGGTGGATGTGCCCGCGCGCTACCGGGCCTTTCTGTCCGAGGTTTACGGTATCGCGCCTTCGGACCTTCCCCCTGACACGGCTCTGATCGTCCCATGAGCGGCCCCGGGATGACATCGAAAACGCTCAATCGGACCCCGGAGCGCCTGCGGATTTTGGGGCTGGTCCTTCTGGCCCTGGTTCTTGGGGGCACGACGCTTCTGGCCCTTGCGTCCGGGACAATGTCCCTGAGCCTGGGGCAGACGGTGGGCGCCCTGTGGTCGCCCGAAACCTCCGACGGTGTGGGCGCCATCCTGTGGGAGGTGCGTCTGCCCCGGGTGGCGCTGGCCATCCTGGCCGGAGCGGGGCTGGCCGTTGCCGGAGCGGGAACCCAGGCGGTTCTGAACAATCCCCTGGTGTCGCCCTCGGTTCTCGGCGTGTCGGCGGGGGCGGCCTTCGGGGCCTCGTGTGCCATTATTGCCGGCTCCCGGCTCCAGTTTGTAGCAGGAGACATCCTCATTGCCCTGTGTGCCTTTGCCGGAGCCCTGTGCGCCACCCTGATTGCCTGGCTTGTGGCCACGGTCCGCCGGGCCTCCCGGGAAACCGTGATCCTGGCGGGAATTGCGGTGGGGTTCATTTTCTCCGGCGCCACCATCTTTCTCCAGTACCTGGCCCCCTGGCAGGATCTGCGGGCCATGGTCTTCTGGGGCGTTGGCAGCCTGTGGAACGCGGACGGATCCCGGGTGGCCATGGTGAGCCTGGTCCTGGTTCCCGGTGCCGTCGTCCTTCTGGGGATCTCCCAGAAGCTGAATGCGCTCGCCCTGGGGGACGAGACGGCGTTTTCCGCGGGCATCAACGTGCGGCGTCTGCGTCTGGTCACCCTGGGGCTTTCGGCGCTCATCAGCGCGGTTGTGGTGTCCGCCTGCGGGGCCATCGCCTTCGTGGGGCTGATCGCGCCCCATATGGCCCGCCTGATTTTCGGACATGACAACCGCTGGCTGGTTCCGGCCTCCATGCTGACAGGGGCGCTGTTGCTTCTTGGCGCGGACACGCTGGCGCGGACCCTGTTTGCGCCCCAGGAACTGCCCGTGGGTGTGGCGACGGCTTTGATCGGCGGCCCGTTCTTCCTGTTCCTTCTGCTGCGCCGGCGCCGGGACTGGTGGGGAGGCGGCTCATGAGGGCGCGTGTATCCCCCGCGCAGCCCGTCTTCGGGGCGTCCGTGCCGTGTCTCGAGGCCCGGGACCTGGTCTTCGGTCCGGACCGCCGGACGCGCTTCGGGCCCGTCAGCCTGACACTCGGGCCGGGCGGCTTTGTCGGGCTTCTGGGCCCGAACGGTTCGGGCAAGAGCACCCTTCTGCGGACCCTGGCCGGGATCCTGCCGCCTCGGGCCGGTGCGCTGGAGATGGACGGCGCACCGCTTGGGAGGGTGGCGCCCGGGCACCGGGCCCGGCGTCTGGCCTACGTTCCCCAGCTGACCGTTCCGGCTGCTATCAGCGTGTTCGAGGCGGTTCTGATTGGTCGCACGCCCCGCATGGGCTTCCGGCCCGCGCCCGCGGATATCGAGGCGGTGGACCGGGCGCTGGAGCGTCTGGGGATCGGAGCCTGGCGGAACCGGAGCCTGGAGGAGCTGTCGGGCGGAGAGCGGCAGGCCGTGTATCTGGCCCGGGCCCTGGCCCAGGACACGGGGCTTCTGCTTCTGGACGAGCCTCTGGCCGGTCTGGATGTCTGTCACCGGATCGAGATCTGCGCCCTGTTGCAGACCCTGTGTCGCGAGGAGGGCCGCACGGTGGTCTGTGCGGACCATGACCTGTCCCTGATGGCCGGGTATGCCGACCGGCTGTGCGTTCTGGACCGGGGGCAGCTGGTGGCGCAGGGCGCGGCCGCGGACGTTCTGACCCCCGCCCTGCTGCGTCAGGTCTGGGGGGTGGAGGGGCGGCGCTGTGCCGATACGGGGGCCGTTGTGATCACGGGTCTCGCTCCCTGAGCGGCCGCCGGGTGTCGGAGGGGGGCAGTCCCCCCGAGAGGGGGAGGTGGAGGTCTTTCCCCTGGGAGGGCGCATGCGTGCCCCGGGGGGCGGACCACCCCTGGCGTCCGTTTCCGGTGTGACGCGCCCGGATAACGGTGGCGCGTGATCGTGTTCGCGCTGATCCGGGTGGCCGGATCGTGCCCGGGGCTGGCGGGGCTCAGCGGACCAGCCTGCGAAAGTCCCGTACAAATCCCGCACAAATCCTGCGACGGGCCTGCAAAAAGAAAGCCCCCGGAAAAACCGGGGGCTTCTGTTTTCTGCCGTCGTCCGGCCCCTGCGGCCGAAGCCGGAGGGGCCTGAACCCGGACCTTACTCGGAGGCCGCCTCGTCCGCCTTCTTCTTGCGGGCGCGGGTCTTCTTCGGCTTGTCCTCGGTCTCGGCGCTGGCACCCTCGATCTCGGCGCGCAGCTCGGCCATGGTGATCGGCTTGTCGGTGACCTTGGCCTTCTCCAGGATGTACTGGCAGGCCTTGTCCTCGAACAGGGGCGCACGGAGGTGGTCCACCGCGTTGGGGTTGTTGCGGTAGTAGTCCAGGACCAGCTGTTCCTGGCCCGGGAAGTTCCGCAGCTCGCGCTGGAGCAGCTCGTTCATCTCCTGGCGGGAGATGGTGATGTTGTTGCGACGGCCCGTCTCGGCCAGCAGCAGGCCAAGGCGCATGCGGCGGATCGCGATCTCCCGGTACTCGGCACGGAGCTCGTCTTCCGACTTGCCCTTGTCCTCGTCGTCCAGGGTGTCATTTTTGAGGGCGGTCTCGATCTCGCGCCAGATGGTCGAGAACTCGATCTCCAGCATGCTCTCGGGCACCGGGAAGTCCACCAGCGGCGCGAGCGCGTCCAGAAGGCGGGGCTTCAGGCGGTCGAAGGCGATCTTGTCGTAGTCCGCGCGCAGACGGGTACGGATCTGCTCCTTCAGGGCGTCCAGGGTGTCGGCACCCATGGTCTTGGCCAGGGCGTCGTCGAGCTCGGGCAGGACGGCCTTCTTGACCGCGTGCACGGTGACCTCGAACACGGCTTCCTTGCCCGCGAGGGTCGGGGCCGGGTAGTCCTCGGGGAAGGACACGGTCACGTCACGCTTGTCGCCGGCCTTGGCGCCGATCAGCTGCTCCTCGAAGCCGGGGATGAACTGGCCGGAGCCCAGCTCCAGGTCGTGGCCGTTGGCGCTGCCGTTCTCGAAGGCCTCGCCGTCGATGCGGCCGATGAAGTCGATCTCGACAACGCTTCCGTTCTCAGCGGCGGCGTCGGCACCGGCGTTCTCGAACTCCTTGGCGTAGGAGCGCATTTCCTCGAGGGTCTCATCGATCGTGGTCTCGTCGATCGTGATGACCTCGCGCTCGAGGCTGATGGAGGAGAAGTCCGGCTCGGGGATCTCGGGGAGGATCTCGAAGCTGATCTTCAGGGTCATGGGACCGGTTTCGGAGAGCTCGCCCTCCACATCCAGCTTGGGCTGGGTGGCGGGGCGCAGGCCCTGCTTGTCCGTCAGGTCGTCCAGGGCTTCCTTGACCACGGCATCCGCAATCTCTCCGAGAGCGCCTTTCGCATACCGCTTCCGCATCAGCGACATGGGGATCTTGCCAGGACGGAAGCCGGGAAGGCGAACCTGGTCCTTGAGCGTGTCAAGGCGGGCGTCGATGCGCTCCTTCACCTCTTCGGCGGACAGGGACACGGTGAATTCCCGCTTGAGGGAGTCATTAAGCGTTTCGGTGAGCTGCATGGATACGGTTCTCTTGATGCTCTTTTTTGTTGGATGACAACGGGACGGGGACACACCCGAAAACGGCAAAATGGCCGGAGGGAATGCCTCTGGCCAGCGACTTGGTCAGTAAAAGGACCGGATTGCGACCCTTTGATTGCGACCCTTTGAACGTGCCGTACCCGAGAAACAGGCCACCACAGCCCCCTTCGGGGCTGGCGCGGGGGTGTCCGGACCGGGAAACCGCTCCTGTGAGCGACCGGCTGTCCGTGCCCCGGCGCACTGTGCAAAGCCGAAACCCGCGGGATCAAAGCCGGCTTTTCCATGTTCCGTCCGGGAAACCACAAAGGACATCGGCACGGCACGCCGGTACTCTATTCGTCCTCGCGCGGACGATACTCGCTCCGGTACTCGGAATGCAAGACCTAATACGGCCCGCCGGGGCTGCAAACCGGCGGTGCGGACAGCCCCGGGGCTGCCTGTGCAGCCGGAGGGTGGCTGTCCCGGGGATGGAGCCGCGCCGGGCGGGCGGAGGGGGCAGGGCGGTGACCCGCTACCGTGGTCGGGCGTGCGGTCCGCTCCGGGGGCATGGCCCGGGTTCCCGGGCGCGCGGGTCGGGGCAGCCGCGGGGCCGGGGGCGTGCTGCGGGGCGCTGCGGCGGGGCAGGGGCGCCCAAGGTCTTATGGCGTGCGGTGGCCCGGGTGGGGCCGCGGGCGACGAGGGAAGGGGAGCGTAGGGCTCAGGGGTCCGGGATCGTGAGGGGGGCCCAGCCGTCGGGGCCCAGGGCCTCCAGCGGGCGGAAGCGGCGTTTGTAGTCCATCTTCCGGCTCCCGTTCACCCAGTAGCCCAGGTACACGTACGGGAGGTTCTGTCTCTGGCACTCCTCCACAAGCCAGAGGACGATCCAGGTGCCCAGGCTGCGTTGGGCCGGCAGTGTGGTGTCGAAGAACGAGTACACGGCCGAGAACCCGTCGTTCAGGTGGTCCACCAGACAGGCGGCCACCAGTTGGCCCTCGGGATCGCGGAACATGGCCAGCGACGTTTCGATCGGGCTGTCCTCGATCATGGCCCGGTATTCAAAAAAGCCCATCAGGGCCATGTCGGAATCGCTGTGCCGGTCGTTTTCATAGCGGGAGAACAGGTGGTACTGCTCCACGGTCGCCTCGGGCTTCTCCAGCGTGCCCCTCAGGGAGGTGTTCATATCCCGGGTGCGGCGGAAGGACCGGGTCATGACGAAGTCGGTGGCGTTGATCCGAACCGGGATGCACGCCGAGCAGCCCAGACAGGCGGGGGTGTAGGCAATGTTGTGGGAACGCCGGAAGCCCGCAAGGGACAGGCTGTTGTGAAGCCCGTCGACATCGCTCCCCGAGAGGGTCGTCACGACCTTGCGTTCGGTCTGCCCCGGAAGATAGGGGCAGGGCATGGCCGGGGGCGAGAAAAAGAAGCGGGGTGGTGTGAGATCCGGTTGATCCACAGGAGACTCCCTTGGGTAGACAAGAGACGCAGGCTGAACGTCGCTCCGGAGCGAGGGGCACCGGCGCTCCGGGGGTACAGGGTCGTTGACGCCCCGGCGCGCAGGGGCTTGCGCGTCGCAACAGGGGGCGGAGTCTGGCCCCGGTAAGGGGCGCGGAGGGTCAGGCCCTGCAAGCGGCACACCGTATGGCGCGTGCGTCGGCGGGGCCGCCCGGACTGTCCAGGACACCGGGCTGCGGAACAGGGACACGGGGGCAGCCGGGAACTGCTGCCGCCGGAGCCGGGGAGGCAATCGGGCGCTTGCGGTCCGGCACGGTCCTGAATCGTCGCTCTGACTCTGATCGTAAGCACTTGGGAGCCGAAACGGCAAGGCTTACGTTCAAACGGCGGTGCCGCCGGGGGGATCCGCAAGCCCGCCGTCCGGAAGGGTGCCCGCAATATGGGCTGTTTTGCCGGATTACTCTTGGATATTTGTGCTCCGCGTTCTCGTTCAAGGGGGCACCCCTGTCGGGAGGGCGTGAGTATGCGGCGTGTCAGGGCCCGCCCATATGTGGATCGTGTGTTCGGATCGTGTGCGCAGGGCGAACCGTCGGGGCGAACCGTTGGGGCGAACCGTCGGGCCGCGGTGGCGTTCCTGTCAGGGCTTCCGTGTGCCGGGCTCGGGAGAACGGCGGGTTGGGGGCCGCGCGTCGGGGGCTCCGGGCTGCCGTTCCGGGGGGTGTTGCCGTCTGCATGCCGGGGCTGCCGTCCCTGTGGCTGACCCTGTGGCTGCCCCTTTCGCTTTCCCTGTAGAGGCCCGGCGTGGGGGATCCTGGCGGCTTGCGCCGTCGTCTGTCCAGCGGCTGTTCCTGTCCTCCCGCACCGCAGCCGATGCCACGGAACAGGGACGCCGGGCCCGGACCCGTGCGGCCCCCTTTCCGGGGGACTGTCCTTCAGCGCTCCGTTTTCAGAGACCCGTGTTCAGAGCCAGGCTTTCAGCCGTCGGACTGCCTCCTCGATTTCCGCCGTGGTGGTGCAGAAGCTGAAGCGGACAAACCGGGAGCCCTCCCCGTCATCGAAGTCCAGGCCAGGCGTTGTCGCGACGCCTGTTTCCTCCAGCATGCGCTCGCAGAACGCCAGACTGTCCGACGTGATGTCCGAGACATCCGCATACAGGTAGAACGCGCCGTCGGCCGGGGCGAAATGCCGGATCCCGAGCTCCGGCAGGGCCGCAGACAGAAGGGCGCGGTTCCGGGCGTAGGTCTCCCGCAGGACGTCGAAGTCCGCCCGGTGGCGCAGGGCGAGGATCCCCGCATGCTGGGACAGGGTCGGCGGGCTGATATAGAGGTTCTGGGCCAGGCACTCCATGGGGCGCAGCAGCTCGGCCGGTGCCACCACCCATCCCAGGCGCCAGCCGGTCATGCAGTAGAACTTGGAGAAGCTGTTGACCACGATGGGGTTGGGCGAAAGCCCGGCCACGGTTGTTGCGGGATCCGCGTAGGTCAGGCCGTGGTAGATCTCGTCGCTGATCAGGCGAATGCCCCGGGCGTCGCAGACCGTCATGATGGCCTGCATTTCCGGCCCGGGGATGACCGTCCCGGTCGGATTGGCGGGGCTGGCCACAATCAGGCCGTCAAGGGGCGGATCCACGGCCTCCAGCGCGGCCGCGGTCAGGCGGTAGCCGGTTCGGGCGTCCACGCGGATGGGCACGGGCTCGCAGCCGAGCGCGCTCAGCATGTGGCGGTAGGCGGGGTAGCCCGGGCAGGTGATCCCCACCCGGTCGCCGGGCTCGAACGCGGCCAGGATGGCCAGCACAAATCCGCCCGAGGATCCGCAGGTCAGGACAATCCGCTCCGGATCGACGCTGACCCCATAGACGGTGTCGTACATGTCGGCCAGCGCGTGGCGCAGGGGCTCGATCCCCTGGGCCACCGTGTAGCCCATCCGCTCCGTCGCCAGGGTTTTGCCCAGCTCCGCAAGGGCCGCAGGCGGGAGGCCGCTGGCGGGCTGGCCGACCTCCAGGTGGCAGACGTGGGCTCCCTGCGCCTCCCGGCGGGCGGCGGCCCTCAGGAAATCCATGGCGAGGAACGGCGGGATCTGGCCCCGGCGGGCGATTTTCAGTGTCATCGAGGATCCAATGTGTGAGCGGTCGGGAACGTGGCGGGCGCGCGGGGCCTTACAGCCCGGACTGGAGCGCGTAGCCGGAGCCCCTCGGATCGGCCTGGGCCCGGCAGCTGGCCGGGTTGGGCGGAATCCCCTCGGGGCACGACAGCACGTTGACCCGGGCCGAGGCACCGGTCGGCGGGGCCGCGTCCCGAATGGCGTCTGCCGGGGGTGTGCCCTCGTCAAGGGCTTCCACGACCGACTGCAGGGCCCCGGCCGGTCCCGTGTCCGCCTGGCTGGCGGAGGCCCGGAACTCCTTGCTGTTCTGGTTGACCAGAAGCAGGGCCTGGCCCGGGACACTCCCGCCTGCGCCAATGAGGAAGCCGCGTCCGGGCACCACGTCTCCGGTCCCGAAGGGGGCGCCCAGGCTCAGGATGCACGCGACGGCGTTGCCGCTGCGGTCCGCGACCGAGAAGGTGGTGGTCCCGGCGCTGGCGGCGGGGCTCCCGTTTCCGAAGAGAGCGTGAAGGCGTCCGTTGCCCAGCTTCGTGCCCTCGGACGGGGCCCAGGCCGGCAGGACGTCCTGGAGGCTCTCCTGCGAGAGGCGGTGGCCTGTTGCGCTGTATCCCGCCAGAACCTCGCGGGCAATGGGGCCGCGATGAAGAACGCCCGGGCCCTGCTGTCTCAGGCTGCCCAGGGTGCTGGCCAGGTCCGGGAAGCGGACCGTGTCCCCCTCCCGGGCCATGCGCAGCGCGTCATAGGCGGAGCCGGACGGGCCCGCGCTCCGGGGCGGCATCTCGGCCAGGCGCGCGTGCAGCGCCCGGGAGACGGGGAAGCCGAACCGGGCCAGGTTCTCGGAGGGCACCAGCAGGCCCTCCCAGCGCAGGGAGCCGTGGCGGGCGTGAAGCGCATAAAGGCCCCGGGCCAGTGCCGGCGTCATGGCGGTTCCCGGTGCGGAAGGATTGAAGGACAGGCTCTCGACCGTATTGTTCTTGGCGTTCCAGGCGAGGCACGTTCCCTCGGATCCGATCCCGGCGGCGACCGGATAGGTCACCCCCAGGGTGAAGGCGAGGGCAACGGCGGCGTCGGCCGCGTTCCCGCCCGAGGACAGGACATCGCGGGCCACAAGAACCGCTCGCGGCTCGTCCGCCGTCACAAGCCCGGAAAACCCCTGGACATAGCCGATGGTTCCCGGGGCCCGGTGTTCCGCACAGCCCGCAAGGAGGGCGCCCGCGCTGCCAAGAAGAAGGGCGGCCAGGCGGGCCCGGCCCCAGCCCCAGCCCGAGCGCTTGCCGGAGCCCGCAGGCGTTGATGCCGGACGTCCCGACGGCAGAAGCCGTGATGCCAGAGGTCTCGATGCCAGATGTCTCGATGATTGACGGGTCCGGCGAAAGTCCCTAGCTTTTTCGGGAGAAACGTGTCTCGCGGGCGGAGTATTCAGCATGGGCTTTTCAGTTCCTTCAAGAGCGGTGGCGGGCCTGGTGCTCGCTTTTCTCGGAGTGGCGCTTGTGCTTGCGCCCGGACATGCCTGGGCGCGCGGCGTCTCCCTGATCCGGGATTCGGAGATCGAGCATACCCTCAGGGACTACGCGGCGCCCTTGCTGCGCGCCGCCGGTATCGGGGAGTCTGCCGTAACATTCCGTCTTGTCAACGATGATTCCGTTAACGCCTTCGCCACCACCGAGATGCGGGTTTTCATCAACTCGGGTCTGATTATCCGCGCCGAGGATCCGGGCGAGCTGAAGGGCGTTCTGGCCCACGAGGTGGGGCATCTGGCCGGCGGGCACCTGCTGCGGCTGCAGGACCAGATGTTCCAGGCCCAGGTGACAAGCCTGATCGGAGCCATCGCGGGCGCGGTGGCGGGCATGGCGTCCGGACGCCCGGACCTGGGCGCGGCGGTCCTTCTGGGGTCCACCCATGCGGCCGGGCGGGATTTCCTGTCCTTCACCCGGGCCCAGGAAAACGCGGCCGACTCCTTCGCCCTGAAAGTGCTGGAGCAGACCGGCCAGTCCGCCCGGGGCATGATGAACTTTTTCGAGGTCATGAAGGGGCAGGAGGTTCTTTATTCCGACGCAAAGGACGCCTACACCCGGACCCACCCCCTGACCCAGGACCGCATGGACCTGATCGCCCAGCATGTGGCCCGGTCCGCGTACAGCGCCAATGAGAGCTCGCTTCAGGACCGGACCTCGTTTGCCCGGATGAAGGCCAAGCTGTTCGCCTTTCTGAAGCCCGCCTCCCAGACGCTCCAGCGTTATCCTGTTGGTCGGGATACCAGCGTGGCGGGGCGCTATGCCCAGTCCATTGCCTACTACCGGATGTCGGACCTTTCGCGGGCTCTCCCCCTGCTGGACGGGCTGATCGCCGAGTTTCCCCGGGACGCCTATTTCCATGAGCTTCGGGGCCAGATGCTCTTCGAGCACCAGAGGCTGGAGGAGGCGAAGGCGTCCTACGCCACCGCAACCCGGCTCATGCCCACCGAGCCGCTGCTTCTGATCGCCCTCGCTCACGTGAACAACGAGCTGGGCGGGACGGCCAATTTCGAGGCCGCGCGCACGGCGGCCCAGGCGGCCCTGACCATGGAGCCGGACAACCCGTTCGGCTGGCGGCAGCTGGCAAACGCCTATGGCGGGTTGTCGGACGAGGGGCGGGCGGCCTGGGCCATGGCCGAAATGTCCCTCTCGCGTGGGGATCCGAAGGAGGCGCAGATCCAGGCAAAGCGCGCCGAGGCCAAACTGCCCGCCGGTGCGAAGGAACGGGTGCGCCTGAAGGATCTGGAGGCGGAGGCCGAGCGCCAGATCAAGCGCCGCGGTCTGTAGACGCTTCGGGCGCCGGGGCCTGTAAAGGCCCGGGATGACGGGACGGCGGGACGCTCCCCGTTTGGGGCACGGTTGGGACCGGGCGCCCTCGCGCGCCGTGTCCTCCGGCCGAGCTCTCCGGTGAGAGCGCCACGTGGGCGGGCAGGGCGGGTGGCGTGGCGGCCCGGCACCGGCAGGGCCGTGCGGCCCGGAAAGAACAGGGCCCTGAAGGGCGGACACAAAAGGAAAAAAGGCCCGGGACTGCGGTTCCGGGCCTTTCTGCAACACGTATTGGATAGGGGCGTCCGGCCCTGTTGACAGGGCGCTGCCTCCTGACGGTCCCGGTCCTTTGTCCGCGGTGGACGGGGTCCGGCGGATCCCGGTGTTCCGGTCAACGGGCCCGAAAGACCTCCGGGCCCGATCCGGCTCCGTCAGGAGGGCGGCCTCACGCCTCTGCTTTTGCCGCTTTTGCTTTCCGGCGCGCCGTGACACCGGCACCGGCCAGGGCTGTGCCCAGAAGGACCAGGGCGCCCGGCAGGGGCACGTCGCCGACGGGCTCGCCGAAGCTCATGCTCGCATCATAGCTCACCCGGTATCCCGTCAGATCCAGGGATTTTCCCTCCGCTCCGTAGGCGCCCGCGATACTCATCGTGTAGTCTCCGGCTGCGAGATTTGAGAAGACATGGAGCGAGGTGTTGTGGGTGCCAGCCGTCCGGACATCCTGTGTCCCGTCCGCCCGCGTAAGGCGTACGATCAGGGTTTTGTCAGCGACGTCAAGGGATTGGGCGCCAAGGCTCAGGGTGAGGGACAGGGTTGCTCCCGTCTTCAGGCTGAAGCTGTAGGAATCCGAGAACTCCTGGTTTGAGCCTGAGGGCACAGGGGCTGTGAACACCTCCGTAAGCCAGCTGTCGGATCCGGCTTTCTTGCCCGCAACAAGGTGGAGCAGATCCTTCTTGTTGTCGTACTTCTGGAAGATACCGGTCAGCTGGGCGCCGTTGGCGTCCCTCTCCGACAGGGAGGTGCTGAAGCTTCCGAGCTTGATCCGGTAGTCCCTGGCCTCGGCCGTCGCCGGAGCAAACACGGCAGAGGCAAACAGGGCTGCAGCGCCAAAAAGCAGGCCGGACAGGGCACTCCGGCTGACAGGCGTATGGAACATTGTATCCTCATCACAATCTGTGTGCCAGGTCCGCCCGGTGGGACGGTCGGTCGTCGTGTCCGTGCGGGTGACCTGGAAAGCAGTGTTTCGGGGCTCGCCGGGAGCCGCAGGGTTGCCGTCCGGCAGGTGGGGTGACTGTCATTCAATTCACGCCGGCCGTGACGGGAGGGGCTCTCATTGCGAGAGGTTAAAATGAATTCCTGTGCATGTATCCACGTGTGCAGGCAGGTCCGACCGGCGGTCCCGCCCCCAGGTCCGCGGTGGACGGGGGCTTGCGGATCCCGGTGTTCCGGTCAAGGGGCCCGAAAGACCTCCGGGCCCGATCCGGCTCTGTCAGGAGGGCGTCACGCCTCTGCTTTTGCCGCTTTTGCTGTCCGGCGCGCCGTGATACCGGCACCGGCAAGGGCCGTGCCCAGAAGGACAAGGGCACCCGGCAGGGGCACGTCACCAAGCGGTTCGCTGAAGGTCATGCCACTGACATATCCGATGTGGAACTTGCCTCTCTCGGGATTGATTTCGGGGGTGTAGGCTCCCGAGATCCTGAGCACGTAGTTCCCGGCCTCCAGGTTGGCCCACAGGGTGGAGAAGCGCTCCGCGGTGGACACGTCCGAGGTTCTCAGGAAGCCGTTCGGGCCCTCGAGCTTGACCGAAAGCAGGCCATCGGTGAAGTCACGGGTCGAGTTCTCCCAGAGCCGCAGGCTGAAGGCCATGGATGCGGCGGTTTTCAGGGAAAAGCTGTAGGCGTCGCTGAAGGTGGCGGCCGTGTTTCCGCTTCCCTTGGGAGCCGAATAGAAGCTGGTCTCCCAGGTGGTCCTGTCCGGTCGTTTGCCCCAGAGGTAGTGCTTGACCGATTCGCGTTCAAAGGGTCTCCAGAATTCGCCGTTCAGGACCACGGTGGAGGCGTCCCATGGCTTCCCGGCCTGTCCGAAGCTTCCCATATTCAGCGAGTAGTCCGCTGCGCTGGCTGTGGCCGGTGCGAACGCTGTGGACGCCAGGAGGGCGATCGCCCCCAGGACGGCGCCAAGCAGCCGGTTCCTGCGGATGGTGGGGTGTATCATGTCATCCTCATCAGGTGCAGTCCGCCGGGATGTCCCGGCGAGGGGTGCTGGGTGCCTGACAGAGGAACCGACAGTCGCCGTGCCACAGGATCGGTGCTGCAAAATTTACCGGGGTCCGGTGGGAGGCCGTTGCCTTAATTCCCTGTCAGGCCTTTTTAATATAACAGTCAGATCGTGTTAAAAAAGGAGGCCCCCCGGAATTCGCGTATTTGTAATGAATCTGCACCTGCAATTGCGAGTTGATATAGAAGTTTCTGATAATAACACCCAAGGGGTGTGGTTTGGGAGGTGCGCGTTCGGAAAATCGTTGTGTCTGAAGGGGTCGTGAGGCCGAATCGAGGCGGCGGATTTTCTCTTTACGCGTGCCTTTCACGCTCAGGTGGCGTTCCGCCGGGCTCTTCGCCCGTCTCCGGTGGAGGGGCCGATTGCGTGTCAGATCGCCTATAGCGTGTGTGGTGGCGAAGGGCCGTCACGACCCGGCGGCGCCGCTCCGGGAGGCGGGATCCGATGGGGCCTCACCGGCCCGGGGAGAGGGCCGGGGGGCGGCCCTTCTGAGGGAGCGCGGTCTTCTGGCCGGGACGCTGTCCGTCACCGTATGGGAGCTGCGTGTGGGGTGGGGCCGGGGCGGGGTGTCCGGTCCTTTGCCCCGGCAGCGGCGGCGTTCCGGGCGCGAGGGGTCTGTCGCGCCCGGTGTGCGGGGTCCGGTGGTGGTCCGCCGGCGTGGTGGCCCCGGGTTCGGGGTTTTGGCCCGCCGGCGCTGGCCCGGGGTGTTGGCCCGCCGCCGTTGGGTTGGCCCGCCGGCCCGGGGCCCTTGTCCCTAGGGCAGATCCAGGGTCCGGATCAGGGTCTCAAGCGCGTTTCGGGCATCGGTCTCCACTTTCCGGGCCGCGTCGCGCTTCTTTTCCAGGTCTGCGCGCCGGGTCTCCAGCTCGGTCATCCGGGCCAGGAAGTGTTTCTGCAGATCCGAGCCCTTGGGAACCGCTCCGAGGTTGTCGCGGATGTCCTCCTGGGCCGAGGAAATGTCCGCCAGATCGCTGGCGATCCTTCCGATCTCGTCCCGGGCGCCCGCGGCTTTGGACGCGGCCTCCGTGAGGGTCTTCATGGCGGCCTTTTCCGCGTCCGACAGGGCGCCGTCCGAGGACAGTCCGGCCAGGGTGTCGATATCCAGCTGGTGGGCGGCCATGCTCTCGAAGGTCGTGCGTTCCATCGTGACCGGAAGGGCGACCTCGCTGTTCGGATCCAGCACCAGGGTCAGCCGGTGGCTCGACGAGGTGGCCTCGGTGGCCCGGATCCCGTCAGGCGCGTTGAAGGTCCAGCCCGGAATTTTCGGGACGTCCAGCACCACGGTGCGCGGCACATCGGCGGCCGAGCGCAGATGATAGGTGGTCACGATGCGCTCCACCCGTTTCACCCGCAGGGTTCCGCCCGAGGCCGAGAGGCCGCCGGTCTGCTGCGAGGGCCGGGCCTCGGTCATGACCGTGATCTCGTTGTCCACGGCAAAGTCCAGAAGCCGGGTCTCGCCCTTCGGGAAGACGCCAAGGCGCGCGTCCCCAAGGTAGGCAAGGCCGCCGGGCCCCTCCTGGAACAGGCTGACCGGTCCCGGGGGCAGGGCGCTTGCGGTTGCGTTTTCCAGGCGCACGGCGGCCATGGGGGTCAGGGCCCCGTTCGCCGGCATGACATGCACGATCCGTTCGGCCGGGACCGCCTCGTCCACCAGGGGCGCCAGAAGCGACTGGCCGCTGGCCAGGGTGATGGGGCCCGGAAGGGTGAACAGGACCTGGGCCGTGATGTCCGCCACTTCGGTGGCCAGCGGATCCGGCATGTCGAACCCGTCGGCGGCAAGGAAGGAATCGGTTTCCGGGCCGCTGTTGCGCTCGCGCATCGCGCCGGCTGTGGCGACCGCCGGGCTTGGGGCGGCGAGGCCCTGTTTGCGGGCCTGGAACTCCTGGGCCCCGGATCCCGGAAGGACGGAGCTGTCCGCGAGGCCGAACGCCCCCGCGTCGGGAGCCGGGAGCACGCGGCCATAGACCTCCACAGGGACCGTCGGGCGGACCACATGGTAGGGGCTGTACAGATCCTGGCGGAAGGTGACCGGATTGCCCGAAAGCAGGGTCAGGCGCACATCGGTCCAGTCCTGGCCCGAGAGGTTCTCGAGAGTGGCCCAGCCGGCAAGGCGCGCGGTCTGGCGCTCCCGGGCCGGGCCCGGGGTGGGGGCCGGGCTCGGGGCGGGAGTGGGGGCCCGGGCCTCGGACGGCAGGGTCAGGCGGTAGCTGCTTTTCCACAGGGGCACCTCGGCCACATGGGCAAGGCGCACGGTTCGGGTCTCCCCCTTGGCCAGGGTGATGGTCAGGGTGCGGGTGTCCTTCTCCCGGGCGCCCTCGAGGGCCGCCAGAGCATCGTCAACGGCCTTGCGCACGCCGTCGTCCAGGAAGTTCAGGCTGCGGATGTCCTCCACCAGAACCTGCCCCAGCCCCTTGTCCGACCACACACCCAGCCGGTGGCGGACGATCACCTCGTCGGTTCCGGGAACCGGGGTCAGCTCCTGGCTGACCGAGACAATCTGGCCCTCAATGGAGGCGGGGCCGCTGACCGCGACCCGGGCGCCTTTCAGAGCCTCCAGAAGGCGGGGCAGGGAGTCCAGATCCTGGCGGCTGAAGGGCAGATCCCGGAACCGCTCGTCCAGCGGCGAGCGGACGGCAAGGCGGGCGTAGGCCGGGGCTCCGGCCGGGTCGGAGACAGACAGGGAGCGCAGCACGTCCGCCACCTGGTCCAGGCGAACCGTCAGGCTCAGGGTTCCGGCGCCCTTGACCGGCGCCTCGTACTCGAACAGGGCGACCCCGCCGGTCGAGTAGAGGATGCTTTTCAGGGCGGGCTCCTCAGGCGGCGCGGCTACCGGAGAACCCGGTGCCCCCAACACAGCGGTTCCGAGAATTGCCCCCACAGCAAGGGGGCGCAACAGCACAGCACGCATGGACAGACTCCTTGGCGATCGGGCCGCCTCCGGTCCGGGACCGCCCCTTCGGGACGCGCGTCGTGAGCGGCATGGAATCATTCTATCACAGGTCGAGCCCACGGCGAGAGGGATCCATCCGTGCATGACGGGCCGGTTCGCGCTGTGCGCTGTTGGCCGGATGGGCAGGCAGGCGGAGGGAGACAACGGCCCGCCGCCCCCGCCGGGGCCGCCAGGCTGCGTGAGGCGAAACGGGGAGGGGGCGCCAGAGACACAGGCGCCCCGTCGTTTGGAACGCGCCGTGATCAGGCGGTTTCGCGCACCGGCCGGAGCCCCACCCGGAAGTCATCCACCATCTTGTCGGCGCTGGCGTCATCCATGCCCACATTGCGCAGGGCGAAGGCCATCATGGCAAGCCCCAGCTCCTGCTCGCCCATGATGGCCCGGTCCACGCCCGAGCGCTCCAGGAACGAGCGTTCGGACTCGTCATGGGTGCGGGCCGTGATGGTCAGGCCCGGGTTCATGGCGATGGCGCTCTGGACCACCTGGCGCACCATGAAGCTGTCGGGAATGGCCACGATCAGAAGGCGGGCCCGGGCGATATGCGCTTCCTCCAGCAGAAACGGGTCCGTTGCGTCTCCCATGAGGGCGATCTGGCCCTTCTGGCGCAGCGCGGTCACGCAGCCCGGGTTTTCCTCGATGGTCACAAACGGGACGTTGGCGATGTCGAAGGCCCGGGCGATCAGGGAGCCCACGCGTCCGTAGCCCACGATCACCGCGTGCCCCTCCAGCAGGGATTCATCCACCGTGACCGGAAGTCGGGACAGGGGATTGCGGCGCACCCGCTTGTCCAGTGAGTGCATGCCCGGGCGGTTCCGGATGATGCGCTCAATCGGTCCCAGGAGCCAGAACACCACCGGATTGAAGGCAATAGAGATCAGGGCTCCCGCAAGGATGTAGGTCAGGCCCTCCACCGGAAGAACCCCGAGCGAGATGCCGAAGCTTCCCAGGATGAAGGAGAACTCGCCGATCTGGGCCAGCGACGCCGAGACCGTCAGCGCCGTGGACACGGGGTAGCGGAACAGAAGCACGATCCCGAACGCGGCCAGGGACTTGCCCACCACGATGACCGCGACCACCGACAGAACGTGCAGCGGTTCCTCGATCAGGATGGTGGGGTCAAACAGCATGCCGATGGAGACAAAGAACAGGACCGCAAAGGCGTCCTTCAGGGGCAGGGTGTCCTCCGCCGCCTGGTGCGAGAGCTTGGACTCGCTCATGACCACCCCGGCGAAGAAGGCGCCCAGGGCCACCGATACCCCGAACAGCACCGAGGACAGGTACGCAATCCCCAGGGCAAGGGCCAGAACCGTCAGGGTGAACAGCTCGCGCGAGCCGAACCGGGCGGCGCGCTCCAGCAGCCAGGGCAGGGCCCGGCGCCCGACAATCAGCATCAGGCTGATGAACACCGCCACCTTCAGGATGGTGACCCCGAGGGCGACCCAGATGATGTGGGTCGGCAGGAAGTTGTTCAGGAACGAGAGCGATACAATCGAGATCAGGGTCGAGAACCAGGAGCCGGGCCGGGCCGGAAGGGCCGGTGCGGTTTCCTGGCCGTTCAACAGCACTCCCGCATCGCCCCCGGTGGCAAAGGCGGCAATGGCCGGCAGCAGGACCAGGGCGATAATCATCGCCAGGTCCTCCACGATCAGCCAGCCGATGGCAATGCGCCCGTTATGGGTCTGGACGGCCTTGCGGTTCTCAAGGGCCCGCAGAAGGACCACCGTACTGGCCACCGACAGGGACAGGCCGAAGACAAAGCCCGCTATGGGTTTCCAGCCCCAGATCAGGGCGAGGCAGGTTCCGATGGAGGTGGCCGTCAGGATCTGCCCGATGGCCCCCGGCACGGCAATGCGCCTCACGGCCCAGAGATCCCGGACCGAGAAGTGCAGGCCGACCCCCAGCATCAGCAGCATGATCCCGATATCTGCGAGCTGGCGGGCCATGGTGGTGTCGGCCACGAAGCCCGGGGTGTGGGGCCCGACGCAAATGCCCGCCATCAGGTAGCCCACCAGGGGGGACATCCTCAGGCGCGCGGCAATCCAGCCCAGGACCAGGGCCACCAGCAGGCTCATGGCGATGGTGGCGACGAGAGGGACATCGTGTGTTCCGGCCGCATTGGCCGCCCCGGTGGCGACGGCAGCCGCGTCTTGAACGGCACTGGTTGCGGTGGCGGTCAGGAACGGCTCGTTCGTCATGTCACTCTTTCACGTTTGTGTCGTCGTCGGAGATCCGGGGAGGCCCGGGGGAGATCCGGGGAGGCCGGGGCGTCTGGCGTCACGCTGCCGGGAGGGAGAGACCTCTACCGGAGCGTGAGGCATTGTCACAAATGAGGGCGGCTCTGAAAAGGGGGGCGGTCGCTTTTGGGCGAAATAAAGCGGCAAATCACGGCTGTGGAGGCCTCCGGAGGGTGTTCGCGGCCACCGGGTCCGGTTTTCACGGGGTGGAGTGGTCGGGGAGTCGGGCGCCGGGCCCGGTGCGGGGCCCGGTGCGGTGCTCTGGGGTTCGGCGTGACCGGGGTGGCGGCGCGGGCCTCCCCGGTGCCCGCCGGGGCCGGGTGGTGGCTCGGGTGTAACGCCGGGGGGCGTGACCGGGGGAGGCTGGCCTCCTCGGTGCTCGCTTGGGGCGGGGGACGGGTGCCAACCGCGTTGCCGCGTGGTGTGGCCGGCCGGGAGCCTTGCTCTTCCGGGTGGCGCGGGTCTGGGGCGCACCGTCCGGGTACACGGGAGGCCCGGTCCGCTGTCTCCGGGGAGGTGCCCTTTCCCCTGAGGATGGTGTTTTCCTGTCTCCGGTGTCCGCTTTCCGACCAGCGGGCGCGGGACAGCATTCCGCCGGATGGTCTCCATTTTCCGACCCGGGAGGGGGAGCTTTCCCCGGGGCCCCTTGTCGTGCTCGGGTGGGCCGTGCCAGAAGGTGGAGCGTCCCGCGTTACGGCTTTCGGTCCTCCCCTCCCGGCAAGGGGGGGGGAGGATGTCGTGGGTGCGTCCCGTGGCCCGGCTGCCTTTCCCGGAAAGCCGGGGCGTGGGCTCAGACGTTGTAGAACGTGCGGTACCAGTCCACGAACCGGCGGACCCCCGTCTCGACGCAGACGGACGGCGCGTAGCCGGTGGCCGCCGCCAGCTCCGAGGTGTCGGCCCAGGTCGAGGGCACGTCACCCGCCTGCATGGGCTGAAGGTCCATGATGGCCGCCTTGCCAAGCGCCTGCTCCAGAACCCGGATGTAGCGCAGCAGTTCCACCGGCTGGGAGGCTCCGATGTTGAAGATGCGGAAAGGCCCGGCGGGGCTTGTGGCCGGGTCGGGGATGCCGCGCGCGGCCATGTCCGGTTCGGGCGGGCAGGCGGTGGCCCGCAGGACGCCGTCCACGATGTCGTCAATGTAGGTGAAGTCCCGGACCATCTGCCCTTTGTTGAACACGGGGATCGGGCGGTTCTCCAGGATGGCGGCGGTGAAGGAGAACAGGGCCATGTCCGGGCGTCCCCAGGGACCGTAGACCGTGAAAAAGCGTAGCGCCGTCACCGGGAGCCGGAACAGGTGGGCATACGAGTGGGCCATGAGCTCGCCCGAGCGCTTCGTGGCCGCATAGAACGTCAGCGGGTGGTCGGCGGGATGGTGCTCGCTGAAGGGCTGGGTCGTGTTGGCGCCGTACACCGAGCTGGTGGACGCATAGACCAGGTGCGCGACGCGCACGGCCCGGCAGGCCTCCAGCACGGAGAAGGTGCCGGCCAGGTTGGAGTCCATGTAGGCTTTCGGGTTTTCAATACTGTAGCGGACGCCCGCCTGGGCGGCCATGTGCAGGACAAGCCGGGGCCGGTGACGCTTGAACACGTCAAGGACGGCCCCGGAGTCCGCAAGGTCGATCCGCTCCTCGCAGAACGAGGGGAAGGCCTCCAGTCTGCGGGTGCGGGCCTCTTTCAGGCCCACGTCGTAGTAGGGTGTGTAACAGTCAACCCCGATAACCCGGTTCCCCTGCCCGAGAAGGCGGAACGCAAGGGCGTTTCCGATAAATCCCGCAGATCCGGTCACCAGAACGGGCATTCCTGACTCCTTGTAGTTGCCCCCGCACGAACCGGTGCCCGAGCGGGGGCCGGAAATCAGGTGGCAGGGCGGCTTTCGATAAGATCCTGAACGACCGAGGGATCCGCCAGCGTGGATGTGTCGCTCAGGGAATCATAGTCGTTCTCGGCGATCTTGCGCAAGATGCGCCGCATGATCTTTCCGGAGCGGGTCTTGGGAAGGCCGGGGGCCCACTGGATCACGTCGGGCGTGGCAATGGGGCCGATTTCCTTGCGAACCCACTGCACAAGCTCCTTGCGCAGATCCTCGGACTCCGGCTCGCCGCTCACCAGGGTGACGTAGGCGTAGATGCCCTGTCCCTTGATGTCGTGCGGGTAGCCCACAACCGCGGATTCCGCCACCTTCGGGTGCGCCACCAGAGCGGACTCGATCTCGGCCGTTCCCATGCGGTGACCGGACACGTTGATCACGTCGTCGATGCGGCCGGTGATCCAGTAGTAGCCGTCCTCGTCGCGCCGGCAGCCGTCGCCGCTGAAGTAGTAGCCCTTGTAGGTGCTGAAGTAGGTGTCCACAAAGCGGTCGTGGTCGCCGTAGACGCTGCGCATCTGCCCGGGCCAGGAATCCCCGATACACAGGGCTCCCTCCACGGCGCCGCTGAGCTCGTTGCCCTCCCCGTCGACGATGACGGGCTGGACACCGAAGAACGGCGTGGTGGCCGAGCCGGGCTTGAGGTCCGTGGCACCCGCAAGCGGGGCGATCAGGTGGCCGCCGGTCTCGGTCTGCCACCAGGTGTCAATGACCGGGCAGCGGGCATCCCCCACAACGTGGTAGTACCAGAGCCAGGCTTCCGGGTTGATGGGCTCGCCCACGGTGGCCAGGATCCGCAGCGAGGCCCGCGAGGTCTTCTTGACCGGAGCCTCGCCCTCGCGCATCAGGGCGCGGATGGCGGTGGGGGCGGTGTAGAAGATGTTGACCTTGTGCTTGTCGACCACCTCCCAGAACCGCGAGACGGTGGGGTAGGTGGGAATGCCCTCGAACATGACCGTGGTCGCGCCGTTGGCCAGCGGGCCGTACACAAGGTAGCTGTGTCCGGTGATCCAGCCCACGTCGGCGGTACACCAGAAAACCTCGCCCTCGCGGTAGTCAAACACGTACTCGTGGGTCATGGACGCGTACACCAGGTAACCGCCCTGGGTGTGCAGAACGCCCTTCGGCTTTCCGGTGGAGCCGGAGGTGTACAGGATGAACAGCGGGTCTTCCGCGTTCATTTCCTCGGGCGCGCAGTCGGTGGGCTGGTTGGCCACGATGTCGTGGTACCAGACGTCCCGGCCGGCGGCCATGTTGACGTCGTTGCCGGTGTTGCGCACAACGATCACGTTGCGGATGGAGGGGCACTGCTCGACGGCGCGGTCAACCGTGCTCTTGAGGGCGAAGGTGCGACCACCGCGGCGCCCCTCGTCGGCGGTGATGACGACGCAGCACTCGGCGTCCTGGATCCGGTCGCGGATGGAGTCCGACGAGAAGCCGCCGAAGACCACCGAGTGCGCCGCTCCGATGCGGGCGCAGGCCAGCATGGCCACCGCGGCCTCGGGAATCATGGGCATGTAAAGGCAGACCCGGTCACCCTTCTTCACACCCATCTCGCGCATGGCGTTGCCCAGGCGGCAGACCCGCTCGTACAGGTCGCGGTAGGTGATGTACTCGGATTTGGAGGGGTCGTCGCCTTCCCAGATGATGGCGGTCTGGTCGCCGCGGGTCGCAAGGTGCCGGTCCAGGCAGTTCGCCGAGACGTTCAGGGTTCCGTCGTAGAACCAGCGGATGTGAACGTCGTGGGGGTCGAAGGAGGTGTCCTTGACCTTCGTGTAGGGCTTGATCCAGTCAATGCGCTTTCCATGCTCGCCCCAGAAACCTTCCGGGTCTTTGATGGAGTGCTCATACATTTCCTTATAACGTTGGGCGTTGGCATGGGCGGTCGATGCCAGGGCCTCAGGAACGGGAAAAAGAGTTTCATCGGTCATGTTGGATCTTCCTGAACTGCAAAAGCCATTATTTTCAGGCGGCTTTCTTGTTTTTTTATACGCAGGATCGTTCCTGCGGGCTTGGTGGGGTACCGTGTCCCCGGGGTCGGAAAGCGAAAAGCTTGCGGTGCGAAGCTATAGGTCGGGAGCATAGCCGCCCGCCCCGGACAAGAAAAGCAAAAAAAGAACCGCACCGGGAGAGATGTCCAGAGCGCCCGGAATGCGGGGCGGACCCGTGCCCGGGGCCACGGAGGAGGGGCCCGGAGTTGCGGGGACGGCCGATCGGGGCCGGGGCGTTCACCTTTTTCCAGGCGCGCTTCCGTTGACCCCGTTTCAGGCCCTCCCGCGTGCGGAAAAGGGCGTTGCCTCGCAGGCCCGTTCGGAGGGAGTTTGGCTCTGCGCCCGTCGGGCGGGCATTCCCATCGGGTGTGGAACCGGCCGGGTGATCGGCTCAACTGCACGGGGCGGTCCCGCCGTGGGCAGGCTGGACGGTGCTTCCCGCGCGGGTTCCGCGGTCCCGCTACAGTCGGCGTTACCGCTGGGGGGGGGGTAGGGGGAGGGGCGCGGCCTGTCCGGGCGCGCTCTCCGCGCTCGGGTCTTTATGGTGGGTTTTTCAGCGTTCGGTTATTAGCGATGTCCGGCGCGGTGCGGGGAGGGGTGCAGCAACAGGCGCCAGTCACCCCGACGCGGCCTGTCGCGGCGGCTGTTGCGCGGACGCGGCCTGGGGTGGGGCTGTCGTGGTGTGGTGCCGATTCCCGAGCGCTGTCCGGCTGTCTGGCGCGGGGAAAGGGGACGGTTGTCGGCCTGTCCCGACGCCTGTTGCGCGGGAGCGGACAGCAAAAGAGGCGGCAAGCGGGGGGCTCGCATGGCCCTTCAGTGTCGGTGATGCGTCGTCACGTACGCGCATCGGGCCCTTCAGTGTCGAGGGGTGGCCGCACGCCCCTGGAAGGGCACGGCATCGCGCTCCCAACAGGGCGCCAGCCTCCAAACGGCGTCATGACCGCCGGATCTGCCCTGTCTTTTGCCCGGGAACCAGCTTCAGGGGGCGGGCGGGACGCCCTGTCTGCCCCTGTCTCGGGCCCCGTCAGCCCATGATATCGAAGAACGGGTTCTTCTTGCCCATGGACACCATGGTGGACTGGAACACCTGGACATACGCCTGCTGGGCCTGGGTCATGACGTCGTACTGCTGTTGCATGACATCGAACTGCCGCCGGTATTCCTTCTCGACGTCCTGCTTGTCGAGATACTCGAGGCTGGCGAGTTTCTGGCGTTCCTTTGCGATGTCCTTGAGGCTTTCGGAGAATCGCTTCTCGGCTTTTGTGAGCGCGCGCAGGTCGCCCTCGAAGGCCGTCTTGGCGGCGAAGACCTTGAAGCCGGCGGACGACAGGTCGCTGCGCATGGCCTCGAAGCCCTTCTCGTCCATCGTGTAGAGGCACGATGGGCCAACGCCCAGCCCGCCCTGTTTGAGCGTGCCGGTGATTTTGACCGTCTCGTCTCCGTCCTTGTAGCTCAGGGTGATTTGGTCTCCCGAGCGCTCCTCCAGGGTGAGATCCTTGAAGGCGACGGTCTTGTCCTTGCCGCCGCTCGCGTGGGGCTGGTGCGGGTTGTAGTCCTTGTAGAGTGTGAGGTTGCCCCCCGAGCCGTAGGTGCCCTGCGAGACATCGGTGGAGGTGGTTGCGTCGTAGTACGACGGTGACCAGACCGTTTTGGCGTCGAGTTCGATTCGGAAGTCCGAGCCGAGGAACTGGCCGCTGATGGTCGAGTCGGATCGGGCATTCGGCCTGGCCCGATACTCCAGGGAGTTGGGGGCCCACACCGCCCAGTCCCGCGGCGAGCCGATCAGATTGTTGGAGGAGTTGTAGTCGTTGGCCGCATCGTTCAGGCGGGCGAGGGCGTTGTCGTACTTCGACTTGTAATACGCAAGGTCGCTCTGGTTGCCCCCCTTGTGGGCCTCCTCCATGTTTCCGAGGGCCGTTCGCATCTCCTCGATGGATTTCTCGACGGTCTCGATTCCATGGGGTCCATACTTTTTGCCCTTCAGGGCTTTCTCCAGGCCGGTCTTCGCGGTCGCCAGATCCTTCATGACCCTGAAGATCCGCTTTTCATCGAGATCCAGCGCCTTGGCCTGGGCCTGGTACTCGAGGGCGACCTTTTCTTTCTCGCCCTCCATCTCGGTGTAAAGCCGGGCCGCCTGATGCCCCATTCCGGCCTCGGCGAACGGGTTCAGTGTCGAGGGCCGTGCTGTCAGGGCATTCGGCCCGATTCGCGAGCTCATGGGCATCAGCGACGACATAAGGGGGGAAATGGCCATTTCCGGAGTCTCCCTGGCATTCTGCTTGGAACCGTCCGAATGTCGGAGGCAGTTGAATAAGGGAAGTGCTGTCGAACGGCCATCGTATCGCGAAGGACAGGAACTGTCCACATTGGAAGTGGAGTCGGTGCTTCCGGTCGTTGCGGGGGTAAGAAATCAGGGGTGGGATCCGGCAGTAATGCCCCTGTGAAACCGCCCGTTTTTCCGGGTCTGTCCTGTCTGTTCCGGGCGAACCGGTCGCGCGAAAGTAAAAGCCCGGTTTGCGGGCCGCCCCGGGCCGGGGAGGGAATCGGCCTTCTTTGTCTTGGTGCGCGTGTTGATGTCTGCGCGAGTCGGGTTTTTTCTTGTATTTATTCAGTAAAACAGGGCGTTTCTCCCCGCCGTCATCCGCAGTTCAGGATCCGGGGTGGCGACGGCGGCGGGCGGGCTTTTTCGTGTTTTTCTTCGATTTCCCTCACTTTTTCTCATTCAATTGACTCCTTATGGTCTCTTTGCTATGGTCCAAAATCGGGTGGCATGCATCGGCCTAAAGAAACTTCAGGTTGGAGCGTGCGTGACGACACCCGAAAGTCCCCGGCCTCCGGGGACTCCGTTTTTTACGGAACCTACCCTCGGGCAAACCCGGGGGGCGGGGCCCTGAAAACGCCCCGCCATGCTAAACATTTTTATCCTAGAAAGGGATAGAACCATGGCTAAAGCAGTGACCCTCTCCTCCGCCTCCATGTCGAACCTGTTGTCCCTGCAGAACACGCAGTCCCTCGTGGACCGCACGCAGGGCCGTCTGTCCACCGGCAAGGCGGTGAACTCGGCGCTTGATGACGCGATGGCGTTCTTCAAGAACCGCAACCTGACCAATCGCGCCAGCGACCTGGCCGACATCAAGAAAGACATCCAAAACGGCGTGAACGTGATTAAGGAAGCGGTCGACTCTCTCGAGCAGATCGACTCCCTCCTGAAGAACGCCAAGGCCGCCGCCCAGTCCGTGAAGGCGGAAAAGGATGCCGACGTCCGCAAGAACTACATCAAGCAGATCAACGACACGCTGGAGCAGATCGTCCAGCTGGCGGCGGACTCCAACTACGACGGCATCAACCTGATCCAGAACGTCAAGGATGTGGGGCTGGACACGGATGCTGGAGAAGCGGCGAAAGCGAAGCTCGCTGCCGGCAGCACCCTGACCGAAGCCGATTTGACCAACGAAAAACGCACGGAGTACGCGGGCAAGGCCTTTGACGCGGCCCTTGCGGAAAAGGGTGAGGCCCTTTTTGAGAAGGGAACGGGCGCCAAGGAAATCAAGGTCAAAGCGCAGTCGGACTACGGCACCAAGGATGTCACGCTGACTGATGCCCTTGATGAGTCGTCCAAGCTTGAGAACATCGAGGCTTGGGACTCCGGGGCTGTTGGTAAGGTCAAGAAACACACCGACGGCAATTACTACCTCGTTACGGAAGCAAAAAAGGGAACGAAGGTCGACACTGCTGCTCTGAAAAACGAGCTCGTCTCGAAAGCAAACGCAGCCTCGGGCGGTTCTCTTGACGCGAACAGCGCGCTCGTCGGCAAGGAGAAGGTCAAAAATCTGGTGTCCGGCGGCGGCACCGATACCCGTGATCTTCAGACCCGCGTGAACGAGGAGGTTGCCAACAACCGCGAAGCGTATCAGGACAAGAACGGATACGTCGCGCCGGAGCGTCTGACGGTCATCTTCTCGGAGCAGGACCGTGACCGCAAGATCGATGTGAACGCCAAGTCTCTGAGCTCGCTGCTCACCGGTCTGGTGAACGGTAACGGGGCCAAGGAAATCACGGTTGATGACTGGCACAAGCCCCAGGTTGCTGGGGATGTGAACGGCCCGAAGGTTGTCGATACGGACAAGATCGACGCGTTCATCGCGAGCGTCGAGAAGGCCCGCAAGCAGGTTCAGGCCTACTCTGCCGAGCTCGGTAACTACTCGTCCATCATGTCGACCCGTTCCGAGTGGACCGACAACACCATCAACACCCTGAAGGGTGGTGGTGCGGATCTGGTCAACGCCAACATGAACGAGGAATCGGCCAACATGCTGGCACTGCAGACCCGCCAGCAGCTCGGTGTGATTGCGCTCTCCATCGCGCAGCAGTCCGAGCAGGCCGTCCTGCGTCTGTTCTAGGATCTGTTCCGGCGGGCGGTTCGCCGCCCGTTTCCGGACCGTTCCGGTCACCGACCTTCGGCCTTTCGTCAGGCCAGAGAAACGAGCGGGTTCCTCCCGCTCGTTTTTTTTGTGCCCGTCCCCGGCGGAGGGACTGTAACGGCCGGTCGTGTGGCGGCTCGGGTGCATTTCGATGTGGGGTGCGTGGCGGTTGGCACCGTCGTGCGGGCGCGGCCGGCTGCTCCAGGCCGGACGGCTAGATTCCCGGTGGTGGCAGGCGTTCCCCGGGGGAACGGATCAGCCCCGCTCAGGCAACCGCCCACTCCGGTCTGGCAGCGGTCCAAATCCCCCCGTCAGGGCACGGCGTTCAGGGCCGCATTCAGGTAGGCGTCCAGGTCGTTGCGTATCGTGTCCAGGGTTGCGGCATCCGTGGCCTCGGCCCGCGCGACCAGGGCGGCCTGGGTGTTGGACACCCGCAATAGCCACCAGCCGCCGGGGCGGCGCACCCGGACGCCGTCAATCTCCGAGACGTCGGCGCGTTCCGCCCGCAGGCGCTCGCGCACACGCTCCACCACCGCCCACTTCCGGCTGTCGGCGCAGGGAATGCGGATCTCGGGCGTGGTGGCCCGCGGCGGCAGGGCACCCACCCACTCGGACAGCGGCCCGTCCAGGGCGGCGACTTCCCCCAGCACCCGCACGGCGGCATACAGGGCATCGTCAAAACCGTGGTAGGCGTCCGCAAAAAACACGTGGCCGCTCATTTCCCCCGCAAGGAGCGCCCCCAACTCCACCATCTTGCGCCGGATCAGCGTGTGCCCCGTGCGGCAGACGACCGGGCGGGCGCCCATGGCGCGCAGGGTCTCGAACAGGACATCGCTGGATTTCACGTCCGCAAGCACAGCGGTGCCCGGATGGCGCGCAAGAACCCCCCGGGCCAGGAGAAGCAGGAACAGGTCCGCGGGCAGGACGCGCCCGGTGGGGTCCACGACGCCCAGACGGTCGCCATCCGCGTCGAAGGCCAGCCCCACGTCCGCCTGCAGGCGCACCACGGCGTCCTGCAACTGGGTCAGGGTTGCCGGATCCGCAGGGTCCGGGTGGTGGGCCGGAAAGCGCCCGTCAACGGCGGCGTTGATCACGTGGTGGTTGCCCGGCAGGCGCGCGCACAGGGCCTCCACGCATGGCCCCGCCGCCCCGTTGCCCGGATCCCAGACCACCCGCAGTGGCCGGGCGCCCGGTGGCCAGCCCCGCAGCAGCTCGGCCACATAGGCGGGCTGGAGGTCGACACGCCGGCGCTCTCCCGCACCGGAGGCAAACGCCCCCCGGGAGGCCAGGTAGCCCAGCTCGGCCACGCCCCGTCCCGAGAGCGAGCGCCGTGCGCGCATCATCTTGAAGCCGTTGTGACCGGCGGGATTGTGGGAGCCCGTGACCTGGATGGCGCCGTCCGACTCCCGGGTCATGTGGGCGTAATAGACCAGCGGTGTGGGGGCGATCCCCAAATCCGAGACCCGGGCCCCCGTGGACAGGAGCCCCTCGGCAAGCGCGTCGCACAGCTCCGGGGAGGACAGGCGTCCGTCACGTCCGACAAACACGTGGGGGTGGGGCGTTGTGTCCCTCAGCACGGTGCCGAAGACCTGCCCCAGAACCCGGGCGTCCTCGGCAAAGAGGGTCTCGCCCACGATGCCGCGGATATCGTATTCGCGCAGGATCCCGGGATGAAAACAGTGCACGGACAACTCCCCTCGAGTTCGCGGACCGGGCGCACGGCCCGGTCCCCTCAGGCGTGATGGTGCGGGTCCGGCTGGTTTTGCTGGAGGTGCTGGTAGACAAACGAAATCATGGTCTCGATCTCGGTCATCATGACGGTGGCGGCGCTGTGCTGGTCGGGGAAGGTGTCCGCGCGGAACACCCGCAGGGAGTCCGACACGGCTTCCCGGGCGGCGCGCAGGCTCTCCAGGTCGCTTTCAAAATAGCCCAGCCAGTAAAGCGTTGCGGCAAAGCGGTTCAGGGTGACGGCCCACTGGAGCGGCGTTTCCCGCTCGTTGTAGAACTGGAGCGCGCAGGCAAACCCCTGGGCCGAGCCCTTGAGCGCGTTGGCACGGCCCCGGTCCGCCTCCCAGACCTGCCACAGGAGCATGCCCAGGGTTTCCTGCAGTGCGGCCCATTCCTGGACCGGGGGGCGGCTGTCCCAGGCGGCGGCGGCCCGGTCCAGGGCCTCGACGGCCTCCATCTCCCGATCGAAGTTCCGGTCCCGGGTGGCGAGGGCATAAAGAGCGTTGGCCAGGTTCTGGAGCAGGGTGCGGCTCTCTCCGCCAACAGAGATCACCAGCCGGTAGAGGTCGATGGCCTCCAGCAGGGTGCCGCTCCCCGTCTCAAAGACCAGTCCGCGACGGTACAAAGAGGTCGCAAGGCAACTCATGATGGCCACCCAGCCCTCGAGGTCCAGCTCCGGAGAAAAACGGGGGGCCTCGGTGCGGAAAATCTCCACGCAGTGACGCATGGCCTCCTCGTCGCCGTAAAGCCCGCCCAGGTCCCCCAGGGCGTAGGCCTGGTCCATCCGGTACTGGAAGGACTGCTCCGGATTGGTCCGTTCCATCCGGTCCGCCGCCGCGCCGCTGGCCCGGGCCCGCTCCCGCAGTCTGGTTTCTGTCATCATTCTGTCGTGTCCCCTGTCCCCGCAAGCTGGAGGATGACCCGCGCCGCCGCCTCACTGGGCAGCCCCGTTCCGGGGCCAGCAAGATGGGCCAGCGCCTCGTCCATACCTGTCACCTGCGCGGTCCGCACCGCGTCGTTTTCGAGAAGGTCAAGTATACTAGCATACAAGTCCCGGGGGTTCGCTTTTTCCTGCAACATCTCGGGAATCACTTCCCGCTCCACAAGGACGTTGATCATATTGACGAAACGGGCGCCTCCGGACAAGAGGCGACGCAGAAGGAACGCGGTCGCCGGGTGAACCCGGTAGGCGACGACGTGGGGCACCCGCGCAAGCGCAAGTTCCAGCGACACCGTTCCCGAGGCGGCGAGCGCGGCCCGGGCGGTGGCAAAGGCGCCGGCCTTCTCGGTTGCCCCGGTCACGACCACCGGATCTCCGGGCCAGTCGTCCACCGCGCGGGCGATCCGCTCGCGCAGGTGCTCGGGGGCTGGAATGACCACGCGCAGGTCCGGGTGGTGTTCGGCAAGGAGACGGACCGTCTCGCCGAAGATCCCCAGAAGGGAGCGGATCTCGCCCTTGCGGCTGCCCGGCAGAACCACGAGCACCGGCGCATCGGCGCCGATCCCGTGCCGGAGCCGGAAGGCACCGGCGTCCCCGTCCCCAAGGCCGGTCTCGATGACCGCGTGCCCCACGTGGGTGGTGGGCAGGTTGTGGCGCAGGAAGTAGGGGGGCTCGAACGGCCACAGGACAAGCAGGTGGTCCACCACAGCCGCCACGCTGGCCGCCCGGCCTTCCTTCCAGATCCAGACCATGGGTGCGACATAGTGAATGCGCAGGGCCGGATCCCTCGCCGCCTTCAGAGCCTTGTGAAGGCGGCCCGTAAAGCCCCAGGAGTCGATGGTGATCACCACATCCGGCCGGAAGGCGGCAATATCCGCCTGCACGGTCTTGAGGTGCGCCATGATGCGCCGGACCCGGGGCAGAACCTCCATCAGGCCCATGACGGCCAGATCCTCCATGGGCACCGCACTCGTGAGCCCCTCGGCCGCCATGCGCTCGCCCCCGACGCCTGCGAAGCGGATCTCCCGGCCGGGGGACTGGCGCACCAGAGCCTTCATCAGAAGAGCCCCGAGCTGGTCGCCCGAGGGCTCGCCTGCAACGATATACACGCGCAGGGGACGGGCGTCCGCTGCGGTGTCCCCAAGGGCGGGCGATGAGGGATGCGGGGGCATGTCTTACCTCGGCTGCAGGGGTGGAGAAGAGTGGGGCGGCGGCTCCCGGATCAGTCGTTCCCGTTGCTTTCGCCGCCTGTGGTGCCCGTGTCGATATCCGTAACGCTGTCGCTGCCGATGCCGATGTCGTCCGGGCCCAGGCCCACAACAAACAGGCCCAGCTCGTCGGCCTTTCTCACCATGCGGTCCAGATCGATCACCAGGGTGCCTCCGGCCTCGAGGCCAATGCCCCGCAGGCCGGCCGCCCGGGCATTGACGACGGTGGTCACGCCCACGGCGGGAAGATCGACCCGGGTATCCTGCCCGGGCTTGCGGGTTTTGACCAGCACGCCGCCGGGGCCCTCCCGGGCCAGGTCACCCGCCCGCGCAAGCATGGCGTCGGTGCCCTCGACGGCCTCCACCGCAAGGGGAATGCCCTGCTGGACTATGGCGCCCTGGCCCACGTCCAGCTCGCCCATGGCCTTGGCCAGGCGGAAGGCAAAGCGGAGGTCGCGCAGGGCCACGTCATCCGGCGCGACCGAGCCCAGAACGCCCTCGGGGGCCAGAACCGAGCCGATCACCTCATGGGAGGCCTCGATAGTAAAGCCCTCGGTCTCCAGTTCCCGGACCACGGCCCGCAGAAGGGAGTCGTCCCCCAGGGCATGGCGGGCGGCGCGCATCAGGAAGGCCGCGGTCCGCCGGTCCGGAATCAGGCGCAGAAGCTCGGCCACCGAGGGACGCCGGACGCATCCGGCCAGACAGATGGTCGCGATACCCCGGGTCCGCAGGTCGTCAAGGGCGGACAGGGCCCGGGGCAGGCGGATCCACATCTGGGGGACAGTGGCCTCCCAGTCCTGCGGGTCCGCATGGCCCTCGATGCCCACGAGGAGAAAGTCCCGTCCGTCGCGGCGGCAGGCCTCCATCACCCGCCGAGGAAGATCCCCGCCCCCGGCAACAATGGCCAGGGGAGGCCGTGGGGCTGTCGCCGGGCCGGACGCCGGGCCGGACACGCATCCGGCTCCGGCGCCGGCTCCCGCTCCGGTGTTGGCCTGGAGGGTGCGCGCTCGGATCATACCTCGACGTCGTCTCCCGGACGCACCAGGCCGCGCGAGGAAATCGTGTCCAGAAACGCGGCCACATCGCTGATCGGCGCGCTGTCGGGCCAGCGCTCGACCATCAGGGCCTTCTGCTCGGCAATGGCGTCGCCCGAGAAGAGAAGGCGGAAGGCGTCGCGAAGGTTCGCGATGTCCTCGCGGGTGTAGCCCGCCCGGCGCAGGCCGACGATGTTGAGCCCCACAATCTGGCCGTTGCGGCCCGTGCCACCGGACAGGGCGGTGGTGAAGGGCAGGACGTCGGCGCCAATGGCCGAGAGGCCGCCGATCATGGCCAGCTTGCCGATGCGGGTGAACTGGTGGATGGCGGAGCCGCCGCCCAGCACCGCGTAGTCCGCGACCTCGACGTGTCCGGCCATCAGCACGTTGTTGGCAATGATCACCCGGTTGCCCACGATGCAGTCATGGGCCACGTGAACGCCGATCATGAACAGGCCGTCGTCGCCGACCCGGGTCACCATCTGGCCGCCCTCGGTGCCCGTGTTCATGGTCACGTGCTCGCGGATGGTGTTACGCCGTCCGATCTCGAGGCGCGACGGCTCGCCCCGGTATTTCAGGTCCTGGGGAGGCAGGCCGAGGGAGGCAAAGGGATAGACCTTCGTCCCCTCACCAATGGTGGTCCTGCCGCTGACCACAACGTGGCTGACAAGCTCCACGTTCTCGCCGATGACGACCTCTGCCCCGACGGTGCAGTAGGGGCCGATCACGGCGCTTGAAGCGATTTCCGCCCCGGGTTCGACAAGTGCAGTCGAATGAATCTTGGGCATTGTGGGTGCTACCTTTTTCGCACGGGCGGACCGGGGCCGGGGCGGCGGGGTGTCCGTCGTAGCCCCTGTGTTTGCGAGCACGGCTCGCCCCGATCCGGTATAAAAAATCCGGCTCCGAATGTGACCGCGGCCCCACACGGGGGCACACGGTCCGGTCCGGAGTACTGCTCCCTCGGAACAGGCGTCCCGGGGGGTTACTCTTTTGCGTCGTCGATCATGGCGGAGAAGGAGGCCTCGGCCACAACGGCGCCATCCACCTTCGCAACGCCGTCGAACTTCCAGACCTTGCCGCGGTGCCGTGTTTTCACAACATGGAGCTCCAGGCGGTCACCCGGCTCGACGGGTTTGCGGAAGCGGGCGTTCTCGATCACCATGAAGTAGACCAGCACACCGTGGGCCGCGGACCCGAGCGCCTTGAGCACCAGGGCTCCGGCGGTCTGGGCCATGGCCTCCACAATCAGCACGCCCGGCATGACCGGACGGCCGGGGAAGTGCCCGGGGAAGAACGGCTCGTTGTAGGTGACGTTCTTGATTCCCACACCGCTTTCGCCGGGGATCACATCAACGATCCGGTCCACAAGAAGAAACGGGTAGCGATGGGGGATCATCTTGATGATTTCGTGGATGTCGATTTTCTCGACAACCTGAGCGCTCGCCTCGGTCATGCTGAAAGTCTCCATGGAGATTCGCCCCGACGGGCGGATCCATGTGGTTTGGATAACAGGAACAGGCGGGCCTCGTCCGGAAAACCGGATGAGACCCGCCGGGTGAAACGCGAAATCCTACTTGCCCGGAACGTCGGGGAGGGTTTCGGGATCCGTGAAGGTCACGGAGGTCAGGCTGGCGTTGACACGCTTCAGAACCTCGTCGGTCAGTTCCATGCGCGGGTCAAAAAGCAGGGTCTGGTGCTTGTAGAGAACCAGATTGATGGCCCGCTCAAGAGCCACTTCCTGGGATTTCTCGATAATGACCTTGTAGACCTCTCCCTGGGCCAGGGACAGGGCGCGGTCGAGCTTGCCCAGCCTCTGGGACACGCCCATGCGGAAGGCGTTGACCTTGCGCTCGAACTCCTGGCGACGCTTGACGGCGGCCTCGCTGGTCTGGTCCTTGCCGCCCATGACCTTCTGGGCCTCCTGCTGGAGCGCCCGTTCCTCGGTCATGGCCTCGGTCTGGTACTTCTGCAGGTAGCGGTCATACTCCGCCTGAATGGAGGAGCCAACCGTGACCTCGCCCATGATCCTCTGGAGATCCATCACCCCGATGGTGGCATTTGGAAAATCAGCCGGGGCGGGAGTCTGCGCGCGCGTGACACCCGTGGGCACGACCGCAAGAAGGAGGAGCAGCGCAAAAACGCGGCATGTCTGCTTGAGCATTTTAGAACCTCGATCCAAAGGAAAGCCTCAGCGTTTCGGTCTCGTCGTAGTCTTTTTTCATGATCGGGAAGCCGAAGTCCACGGCAATGGGCCCCACCGGCGACACCCAGGTGAGACCGAAGCCCACCGAGACACGGGGTGATGCATCCCAGTCCATAAGTTTGGCGTCATATTTGTCGGGTTTTCCGGACAGGCCAACGTCGGTGAACAGGCGTCCGGTGATGCCGATATCCTCGGGCAGGCCCAGGGGAATGCCCAACTCGGCCGTTCCCGTGACAATCCAGTTTCCGCCGAGGGCGTCCTCGGTCTGGGGATCCCGGGTGCCGGCACCGGCGGACTCGAAGCCCCGCAGGTTGGTTCCACCCAGGAAGTAGCGCTGGTTGATGGCCACGTCCTCGCCAAGGCCGAAGATGTAGCCGGCCTGTCCCTGGAGATTGAAGTTCCAGGCCGGGTTCCAGTCCAGAATCTCGCCGACGGGGAGGTAGTAGGCCGCCTTGATGTCACTGCGCAGGAACGCCTCGGTGCCTCCAAGGCCCGCCACGTCGTTGGACAGGGACACGAAATAGCCCTCGGTGGGGTTCAGGCGGGAATCCCGGCGGTCATAGGTCAGCACATGGCCCACCAGCGAGGTGGTGGTGTTGCGCTTCTGGTCGCGGATGAAGCGTGACGCGTCCCAGGCGACGTGCTCGATCTTCATCTTTTCCACGTTGTAGCGCACCGAGTGGCTCCAGGCGGAATTGTAGTTCCATCCGAACCGCACCCCGCCCCCGATGGAGCGGTAGTCGTAGGAGCTTTCGTCCTGGAGGTCGCGCTCGACCGCGTAGGCGTCCACGCCCGCGGCCAGCTTCCGGTCCAGGAAGTAGGGTTCGGTGAAGCCCAGGTCCAGCTGCGAGCGCCGCTGCGCCCAGGAGACCGAGGCCCGCAGATCCTGGCCGCGTCCGAGGAAGTTGCGCTCCCGGACGCCCACCTCAACGAGCGCGCCCACAGAGCTGGACCAGCCGATGCCGAAGGACACCTCGCCGGTGGAGCGTTCCTTGACGTCCACCACGACCGTGGTGCGGTCGGCGGCGGCGGGGGAGGGCTGGTTGGACACGTCCACCGTCTCGAAGAAGCCCAGGTCCTGGACGTTCTGGCGGGAGCGGCGGATCTTGGAGGAGTTGAAGGCGTCACCCTCGGCGATCAGGAACTCGCGGCGGATCACCTCGTCGTGGGTGCGCACGTTGCCCTGAATGTCGATGCGGTCGACAAACACCCGGGGGCCCTCGTTGACCTCGAAGACGATGGAGATCACGCGGTTTTCCGCATCCCGGGTCACCCGCGGGCGCACATCCACAAAGGCGTAGCCCAGGTTGGCCACCTCTTCCGAGATGCTCTCGGAGATGTCCTCGACCTTCTTGGCGTCGTACCAGTCGCCGTTCTTGACCTCGATCATCTTGTAGAGAACCGCCGGATCCAGGTTCTCCAGGTTGCTCTCCACCTCGATGGTTCCGAAGCGGTAGCGCTCGCCCTCGTGCAGGGTGAAGGTGATGAAGAAGCTCTGGCGGTCGGGGGAGAGCTCGGCAATGGCCGAGCGGACCTCGAAGTCTGCATAGCCGCGCTTCAGGTAGAAGCGCCGCAGAAGCTCGCGGTCGTAGTTGACCCGGTCCGGATCGTAGGTGTCGGTGGAGGACAGGAACTTGTACCAGGTTTCCTCGGAGGTCATGATGACCTCGCGCAACTCGCCCGCCTTGAAGCGGGAGTTGCCAACGAAGGAAATCCCCTTCACCGTGGTCGAGGGGCCCTCGTTGATCTCGAAGACCACGTCCACCCGGTTCTGGTCCAGCTTGATCAGCTTGGGCTCGACGGACACCGCAAAGCGTCCGGACCGGCGGTAGAGGTCCAGGATGCGCTGCACGTCCTCCTGGGCCCGCCACTCGGTGAACACCACCCGGGGGCGAAGCTGGATCTCGCCCTCAAGGGCTGTGGTGGGAACCCGCTTGTTCCCCTCGAAGACCACCTGGTTGATGATGGGGTTCTCGATCACCTTCACAACAAGGCTCGAGCCCTCAAGACGGATGGTGACGTCGGCAAAGAGGCCCGTGTCGAACAGGGCCTTCAAAGAGGCGTCCGCAAGCGAGGCGCTGTAGGGCTCGCCCTCGCGCAGGGTCATGTAGGTCCGGACGGTTTCAGGCTCGATCCGCTCCGCGCCCTCGACGATGATGCGGCTGACGACCGCTCCCGAGTGGGCGGACGCGCGGCTCTGGGCAAACGCCTCGGGCACCGGAAACCCGGGTGCGCCCGTTGCGACAGCGACACCGGTGAGAGCGAGAAACAATCGCCTGAAGGCCATCTTTCCATTTTCTCCCATATCGTTGAACTAAGCCCTTCGAGCGAGGTGTGAATAATCCGATCGGTCACTCTGCGAACGTACCGCAACAGGCACAATATTCCAAGGCGATAGTGCGCCGAGTGTCACATTTAAGTAATTAAAGCCCCTTAACTTTGTCGAGCCATTGCGGGACAATGTCATTAAAGGTGGCATAGACCATCAGCGTCAGCACCGCCGCCAGACCGAAGCGCAGCATCCATTCCTGCACCCGGTCGCTCAGCGGGCGCCCCCTCAGGGCCTCCCAGGTGTAGAACACCAGGTGTCCCCCATCGAGCATGGGGATCGGCAGAAGGTTGATCAGGCCCAGGTTCGCCGAGAGAAGGGCGACAAACATCAGGAAGCCCAGAGTGCCCTGTTCCAGGGCCTTCCCGGACATGCGGGCGATGGTGATCGGGCCCCGAAGCTCCTCGGTGGAGCGGTAGCCGGTGATCATCTGGCCCACAAAGCGGAAGGTGTCCACCACCAGGGCGCCGGTCTGGGCAAAGCCCTCGCCCAGGGCCTCGACCGGTCCCAGGCGGACCCGGTCCGCCTCGCTGCCCGGCGTGAAGATGATGCCGATCTGGCCGATCTTCACCTTGTTGTCCAGGGCGTCGCCGCGCATGACCGCGGTAACGGGCACGTCGTAGTCCAGAAGGGCGCCGTCACGTTTCACCGTGACCTTCACCGCCCGGTCCCCCGCGAGCATGACCGTGCGCTGCACATCCTGGCGCGCCTCCACGTCATGGCCGTCCACGGAGACGATCAGGTCTCCGGCCCGAAGGCCCGCGGCCTGTGCGGGCATGCCGTCCACCACCTCGGCGATCCGGGCTTCCGGACGCAGCTGGCCCCAGACCATGAACACGCCCCAGAAGATGGCGATCGCCAGCACGAAGTTGGCAAGCGGTCCCGCGGCAACAATGGCGAAGCGCTGCATGACCGACTTGTACTGGAAGCAGACCGCCTTCTCGGCGTCGGTCATCTCCCTGAGAGCCTCCTTGTCGGCGGTGGCGCTTGTGGCGTCCTCATCGCCGAAAAAACGGACGTAGCCCCCCATGGGGATGGCCGAGAGGCTCCAGCGGGTGCCGTGACGGTCCGTGAAGCCGCCCAGCTCCGGGCCGAAGCCGATGGAGAAGGTCTCCACCCGGACCCGGTTCAGCCGGGCAACCAGAAAGTGTCCCATCTCGTGAACGAACACGACGATGGACAGGACAATCAGGAACCCGAGAAGGATAAAGCCCACATCCCCCGCACTGGCCCAGAACCCGGTCGCTTCGCTTGCGGTCCCGGACACCGCGCTGATGGCGGACTCAAGGGCGTCGCCCGCAGAGGACGGGGAGGGGGTCTCTGGCATGAACGGAAATCCAGTCGTGATTGAGAGAAAACACGGGGAGGGCTGCCGCAGGCGCGGCAAACGCTGACAATAGGGCTCAGGCGCGGGAAAGACAAACGAATGTGCATTAAAAAGTCATCCCCGCCTGAAAAAGGACGGGGTTACTCGGCCAGGGCGTGGGTCTTTTCCCGGGCGCACACACGCGCCTCCCGGTCCACCGCGAGCACGGTGTCGAGGGAATCAAGGGTGCCTCCGGTTGTGGACGTCCGGGCAATTTCGCCCATGGTCGCCTCCACCACAACGGGAATATCCAGGAAACGGATCTCCCGGTTCAGGAAGGCGGCCACCGCAACCTCGTTGGCGGCGTTCATGGCCGTGGGAACCACGCCCCCCTGGTGCAGGGCCTCGCGCACGATCCTGAGCGCCGGGAAACGCTCCGCATCCGGGGCCCGGAAGTCCAGGCGCCCAAGCTGTGCAAGGTCAAGCCGGGGCACGGGGGCCGCCATTCTCTCGGGGTAGGCAAGGCAGAACGCGATGGGGGTGCGCATGTCCGGAGACCCGAGCTGGGCCAGAACCGACCCGTCGATGTAGGCCACCATGGAGTGGATCACGGACTGGGGGTGCACCAGGATCTCGATGCGGTCCGCCGGCAGGCCGAACAGGTGGTAGGCCTCGATGAATTCCAGGCCCTTGTTGAACATGGACGCGGAGTCCACGCTGATCTTGGCGCCCATGGACCAGTTGGGGTGGGCGACCGCCTGTTCGGGGGTCACGGACTTCATCTGCTCAAGGGACAGGTCTCGGAAGGCGCCGCCCGAGGCCGTCAGGATCAGGCGGTCAATGGCCTGGACGCGCTCGGCATCGAAGACCTGGAAGATGGCGTTATGCTCGGAATCCACGGGCAGGAGACGGGTGCCGCAGCGGGCCACCTCCTTCATGAACAGCTCGCCCGCGCAGACAAGGCATTCCTTGTTGGCCAGGGCCACGGTGCGGCCCTGCCGGACGGCGGCCAGGGTCGGCTCCAGACCGGCGGCGCCGACGATGGCGGCCATGGTCCAGTCCGCCTCGCGGGCTCCGGCCTCGATCACGGCCTCCGGGCCGGCGGCGGCCTCGATACCGGTTCCGGACAGGGCGTCCTTCAGCTCGGCGTAGGCGCCGGGGTCCGCAACGGCGGCAAACTTTGCGCCGAGGTCGATGGCCTGGGCGGCCAGGGTCCGGGCCCGGGAATTGGCCGAAAGCGCCACGACCTCGTAGTGCTCCCGGTTGCGGCTGATGAGATCGATCGTGTTCTTTCCAATCGAGCCGGTGGAGCCCAAAATCGTGACACGCCGTTTCGCGGTCTCAGTTCCCATGATCGAACCCTTTCTCTAGTCGTGCGCCAGTCGCCGGTATGCGTGGTTCTAGCGGTTTTCCCCGCAAACGCCAAGGAGGCTTTTTACCAGATCGTGCCGGTCAGCGGGGGCAGAATCATGAGCGAGTGGCCGCCAAGACGCACCGGCCCCGGGTTCTGGAACAGCCAGACCAGGAAGGGAACAAGGAGGAACGCCGTGGCCAGCAGGCCGTCGAAGCGGTCCAGAAGGCCTCCGTGCCCGGGGATGATGTGGCTGGAATCCTTCTGGTCGAAGCGGCGCTTCAGGAAGGACTCAAAGAGATCGCCGCCCTGGGCCACCACCGCAACCAGCGCTCCGACCACAAAAGCCACCATGATCAGGGCCTGGGCCTGGGGCGGCACATCGCGGGCCAGCAGCACAAGCGTGGCCGCAAGGCCCGAGCACACCGCTCCGCCCACCAGGCCCGCCCAGGTCTTGTTGGGGGAGATGCGGGGCGCCAGCTTGGCGCCCCCGATGGCGCGTCCGGCGAAATAGGCGCCCGTGTCCGTGGCCCAGACCATCACCAGCAGCCCAAGGAACGGGATCCAGCCCGCAGCGGCCCGGAAGAAGACAAGCGCGAGCAGCGTGACCCCCAGATACAGGAGGCCGGTCACGTCCCACCACCGGCTCTCGCGGTTTTTCCGCTCGAGCACCAGAACCGCGGCGGCGGCGGGCACCAGAAGCAGCCCCGCCCAGAGCATCATGGGAAGGGCCAGGGTCCGGGACACATCGCGGATGTTGGCGTCGGTCAGCTCGTCGCGGGGGCCGCCGAACACACCGGGCCCGACCCGTCCGCGTCCCAGCTCGATCTCGCCTCCGGTCAGCGGGTTGAGGGCATAGTACCCGTAGAACCGGGTGTCGGGTCCGATGGGGGCGCTCTCGGCCGCCTTGTCAGTGGCAGGGGCAGGGGCGGCCAGTCCCACCTCCTCCCGGGTCATCTCGCGCCACTCGGTGGGCCAGACCGTGGGGAGGATCGCAGTCAGGGCAATCATCAGGGACAGGGTGAACCCCATCACCTGCCCGGAGGCAGTGAACTGGCCCCGGTGCGAGATCCGCGACCACTCCCAGGCCATGATCCCCCCCATGAGGGCAAAGAGCGCCTCGAACCAGGGGGAGCCGAGCCACACAACCCCGAGAAACAGGGGCGCGAGAACAAGGGCCGAGAGAACGCGGGTCATGAGCATGGCTTCGGGTTTCCTTCGCGGCAGGAGGACGGACTCCGGTTTTATCCGCCCGGGCGGCCGGATGCCAGCGCTTCGTGTCTCCGGACGGGGGAAAAACGGGGCGGGCGCGTCCCAGGGGAGAGGAGACCGATCCAAAGCAGGGCAGGGGGCGGGCAGAAGTCTCCGGGTGCGGCCCGGCAGGGCTCGGGCGCAGGTGGAAGCCTCCGGGTGCGGCCCGGCGGGGCTCGGGCGCAGGTGGAAGCCACCGGGGGTGGCCCCGAGGGGCTCTAGGGCAGCCGGGCAGTTCAGGGGAAGCGGGGAGGGCGTCAGACGCCCCCGAACCGCCGTTCCCGGGTGCGGTAGTCCGCAAGTGCGTCGGCCAGGTGCTGGCCGTTGAAGTCGGGCCACAGGACGGGCGAGAACACCAGTTCCGCATAGGCCGCCTGCCACAGCAGGAAGTTGCTGATTCTCTGCTCCCCGGAGGTGCGGATCAGCACGTCCGGATCCGGCAGATCCCGGGTGGTCAGGTGGCGGTTCACGTCCGCCTCGCCGATGGTCTCCGGATCCAGGGTTCCGGCGGCCACCTCCCGCGCGATGTCCTTGACCGCGTCAACGATCTCGAGCCGGGAGCCGTAGTTCAGGGCAATGGTCAGCTGGAGCCCGGTGCCCTGGCCGGTTTCATGCTCGGCCTCCGCGATCAGGTCCAGCACATCCTGGCTGAAGCGGTCGCGCCGGCCGATGACCCTCAGGCAGACGTTGTGTTTCGCAAGGTTCCGGAGCTCGCTTTTCAGGTAGAAGCGCAGAAGCGACATGAGGTCAGAAATCTCGCTCTGGGGACGCTTCCAGTTTTCCGATGAAAACCCGAACAGGGTCAGATGCGTGATTCCAAGGCCCGGTGACGCCTCGACAACAGCACGGACGGACTCGGCCCCCTTGCGGTGCCCGGCGGTCCGGGGAAGTCCCCGGGCCCGGGCCCAGCGGCCGTTTCCGTCCATGATGATGGCGACATGCAGGGGATGTCCGTCTGATGGACCTCGGGTGCCCGAAAGTGGAGATTGGGCTGTCATCATCAGACCTGCATGATCTCCTGCTCTTTCACGCCAAGAGCCTCGTCCACGGCGCGGATCATGTCATCGGTCAGCTTCTGGACGTCGGTCGAGAACTTGCGTTGCTCGTCCTCGCTGATCAGGCCGTCCTTCTCCAGCTTGCGGAGCTGGTCCATGCCGTCGCGGCGCACGTTGCGGATGGCCACGCGGACCTCCTCGGCGTACTTGCCGGCGACCTTGGTGAGCTCCTTGCGGCGCTCCTCGTTGAGCGGCGGAATGGGGACGCGGATCAGCTGCCCGTCCGAGGCCGGGTTCAGGCCCAGGCCCGCGTCGCGGATGGCCTTGTCCACGGCCTTGGCCATGGAGCGGTCCCAGACCTGCACCGAGATCATGCGGGGCTCGGGCACGGAGACCGTCGCCACCTGATTGAGGGGAACCATCTGACCGTAGGCGTCCACCATCACCGGATCCAGCAGGGCAATGGACGCACGTCCGGTGCGAAGGCCCGCGAATTCCTTTTTCAGGACATCGACAGAGCTCTCCATTCGGTTCCTGAGGTCGGTTCTCATCTTGGAAAAATCAGCGGACGTGTCATCAGCCACGGGCATTACTCCTTCTCGGTGTCACAGCAGATCTCGGTAAACAGTCCCCGGCGGGCCAGAACCTCGCACAGGGAGCCCGCAGAGTGAAGGGAAAACACGACGATAGGGATTTTGTTCTCCCGCGCAAGCGCAATTGCGGACGTGTCCATGACACGCAAGTCCTGCTTGAGCACGTCCGAGAACGTCAGGCGGTCGTAACGCACCGCATCCGGTACCTTTTTCGGGTCCGCGGAGTAGACGCCGTCCACCTGGGTGGCCTTCAGGATGGCGTCGCAGTTGACCTCGACTGCCCGCAGGGCCGCGGCCGTGTCGGTGGTGAAAAACGGGTTTCCGGTCCCGGCGGCGAAAATGACCACACGGCCCTTCTCCATGTGGCGAATCGCCCGGCGGCGGATGTAGGGCTCGCAGACCATGGACATGGGGATCGCGGACTGGACCCGGGTCTGGACCCCCTGCTTCTCGAGGGCGTTCTGGACCGCAAGCGCGTTCATGACCGTGGCCAGCATGCCCATGTAGTCGGCGCTGGTGCGGTCCATGCCCTCGGCGGCCTTGGAGACGCCACGGAAGATGTTCCCGCCGCCAATCACGACGCACAGCTGGATGCCGGTGGCGAGGGCGTTCTTGATCTCGCCCGCGATGCGGTTGACCATCTCGAGGTCCAGGCCATATTCCCGGTTCCCCAGAAGCCCTTCGCCCGAGAGTTTCAGCAAAACCCGTTTGTAGCGCGGCGGGCGGGAACCCTGTGAATCAGACGTCATTGGAAACCTCGATAAAAAACCATCACATAGTACGGCAGATGTGGGAAAAACCCGGAAAACGGGTCGGTAATCATAAGCGAGAGCCAACAAAAAGGCGAGGCCCAAACATCCGCAACGCTGCCTTTGCCCGCTGCCCTACAGACATTCCGGTAGGGGCGGGGGCGCGGGTGCAGCGGGCAGGCCCGGCAGGCGCACGCCAAAGTCCCGGTTTTCCGCGGTTGGGACGGCACCGGACCGCTGTTCGGGGCGCGGTGCCCTGTCTTTTCTGAAAAAAGATCTTGGCAACCACTCTGGAGCTACTACAGAATGACCCCTTGCCTGAAAACACGGTGAGCGTGTGTGGAACGACTTCCACCCGGGCAGGGCTTTCCAAGGAGATATAACGTGTCCAGAATCATGACTGTTCTCCTTCTTTCCTTCGCTGTCGGCGTCGGTCCGCTTCTTGTGGACGCGGGCGCAGCCCAGGTTCCGGGGTTTGCCGGGACTCCGGCCCCCGAGAGCACGGGGGCTGACCGCTACACGGTGGCGTTCCAGCCGTCGGCGGCCTCGCTCTCCACCCGGCAGAAGGCCCGGATCGCCGAGATCGCCCGCTACTGGAAGCGGCAGAACGCGACCGGTCTTCGGGTGGTGGGCTTCGGTGAGACCGGCCTGGATCCGCAGGCGTCTCTCAGCCTGTCGAAGGCGAGGGCCGAGGCGGTCCGGGACGAGCTTCGCAAGAACGGCATCCGCCCGGAATACATCTCCACCTTCTGGCGGGGCGGCAACGGGCCCTCCGACCATCTGGGTATCCACGAGGACGATGCACAAAACAGCCGCGTGGACATCCAGATCGTGTGGTAGGAGCCGGGCCGTCAGTCCCGGGTCAGCAGGGCCACGAAGAACCCGTCCATGCCCCCGGCCTCGCCCAGGTGGAACGGAAACAGGCGGATGTCGCCTGCGGGCGTGAGCACCGGGGTGTCCGGCAGAAGGGCCGAGGGATCAATGGCCTTGCGGCGCAGTCCCTTATGACGGGCAAGGGCGGCCTCGACTCGGGGCTCTCCCTCCTCATCCTGAAGCGAGCAGACCGAGTAGACCAGCGTGCCGCCCGGCTTCAGAAGCTCGACGGCGCTGTCGATCAGCGCATCCTGGATGGGGTTCAGGTCGGCGGGTGTTCCCGCGCCCTTGATCCAGGCCAGGTCCGGGTTGCGCCGCAGGGTGCCGGTGGCCGAGCACGGGGCATCCACAAGGACGCAGTCAAAGGGCCCGTCGGAGGCGGGGGGTCTCCAGCGCGCCGCATCGGCGCAGATCACCCGGACATCGCCGCCCAGGCGGGTGCGCTTCAGGTTGTCGCGCAGGCGCGCAAGGCGGGCATCCGAGCGGTCCACGGCCGTGACCCTGGCTCCGGCGGCGGCGAGCTGGAGGGTTTTTCCTCCGGGTGCCGCGCACAGGTCCAGGACCCGCAGGCCCTTCAGGTCGCCCATGAGGTGGACGGGAAGGGCGGCGGCCGCATCCTGCACCCACCACTCCCCCTCGCGGAAGCCGGGAAGCCGGGGCACATCGTGGGGGCCGGCAGGCATGCGCACCGATCCCCAGGGCGTGACGACGGTTCCGCCCAGCTTCTCGGCAAGGGCGGCCGCATTGCCGTCGGCGGGGGTCAGGTCCAGGCGGGCCTCCCTGGCGGAGGCGCGGGCGATCAGGGTCGCGGTTTTCTCTCCCCAGGCCTCGGTCCACGCGGTGGTCAGCCACTTCGGGTAGTCCAGCAGGGGGTCGTTCATGGCCCGCATCTGGCGGGTGCCCTCGGCCGACACCTTCCGCAGCACGGCGTTGATCAGGCCTGCATATCCCTGAAGACCGCGCATCCGCGCCGCCTCCACGGCTGTGGCCACGGCTGCGTGGGCGGGAGTGCCCAGAAACAGCAGCTGGGCAGCGCCCAGGCGCATCAGGTGGCGTGCGCCGGCCGCCCGCTTGGGAACCGGCTTGTCCAGGTAGAGCTTCAAAACGGCGTCGAGGCGGCCCATGTGGCGGAACGTGGTCGCCACAAGAAGGCGCACAAAGGCCCGGTCCCGAGGGCCGAGCGCCCGGGTCGCCCGGTCGAAGGCGTCATCGAAGGGGACACCCTCGCCCAGAACGTCCAGCAGGATGTCGTGGGCGGCGGCGCGCGAAAGGCTTGCGGTCTCGGCCATTGCTCAGCCCAGCTCGGAACGGAGCGGACGGTTCAGCAGGCCGGCAACGGCGCTGTCCACGTCGATCAGGCCCTGCAGCAGTTGGTCCACTGCCTGGCAGATCGGCATCTCGATCCCGTGAAGGGCTCCGCGCTCCACCACGGCCCGCGCCGAGTGGACGCCCTCGGCCACAGACCGGCGCTTGCCCATGATCTCGTCAAGGGCTCCGCCCTGTCCCAGGCCGTACCCCACCGAGAAGTTCCGGGACTTGGTCGACGTGGCGGTCAGGATCAGGTCTCCCATGCCGGACAGGCCGGCCAGGGTTTCCGCCTGGGCGCCCAGGGCGCGGCCAAGGCGGATCATTTCCGCAAGGCCCCGGGTCAGAAGCGCCGCGCGGGCGTTTTCCCCGAGGCTGCGCCCCTCCACGATGCCGCAGGCAATGGCGAGCACGTTTTTCACGGCGCCGCCGATTTCGGCGCCCACCGGATCCACGGACACATAGGGACGGAACGTCGGGGTGCTGATGGTCCGCACGAACTTCTCCGACAGCGCGATGTCGTGGGCGGCCACGGTCACGGCGGACGGAAGCCCGAGGGCGACCTCGTGGGCGAAGGTGGGCCCGCTCAGGACCATCTGGGGGATTCCCGGCAGAACCTCGGCGGCGACCTCGGTCATCATCATGCCGGATTTCTGCTCGATCCCCTTGGCGCACAGCACCACCGGAACCCCGGCGGGCCAGCGGTCCGCGAGGCTCTCCAGCACGCTGCGGAGCGCCTGGGCCGGGCAGACCACCAGGACCGCCTCCGCGTCGGCGATGATCTCCAGCAGGCTTCCCGAGGCCCTCAGGGTCGGCTCCAGGGGCACGCCCGGAAGGAACAGGCTGTTGACATGGTTGGCGTTGATATCGCCGACGACCTCGGTCTCGCGCGCCCACAGGGTAACGGACCGGCCGGCACGACACAGCGTCTGGGCAAGCGCGGTTCCCCACGCCCCTCCGCCGATCACACCGAGTTTTTCAAAAACTTCGCTCATGGGAGTGCTTTATAGCGGGTTTGCCCGTCCGGGGGAAGACGGAAACCGGGGGCAGGACACGCTCCGGGCACGGGTTTGGGGGCTGCACCGGCCGGGGCCGCCGCTCCGGATTGCGGGTGCGCGAACCGTTTCGGGGGCAGTGGCTGTCATGGGGCCCCAGCGTTCCACAGGCTGGAGGACTGGGGCTGCACAGGCACAGGGGCAGGGGCTTCCGGCTGCCCTGCCGGCCAACACCCCTTCGGGTCGAGGTTCATCGAAAATGCGCCTATGGGATGTAATTCATCTTGACCGCACAGGCCGTCCCGAGCAGTCTCAATTCACAGACAACACAACGATAATGAGCGGTTGCGCTTGCTGCTCTCCCGGGGGCCCGGTGGCAGGTCGTGGCCCCGCGCGGGGGGAGGGCCCGAACGAACCACCCGAGGCAGGATCCGGGCAGGCGCACCCTTTGCCGGGGGAAGGAAAAATCATGAACGGAATTCTCAAATCAATCAGGGCCCGCTCCGTGGTCCCGCTTCTGTTTCTTTCTGTGGCTCTCGGAGCGATGCTGGTGCCCTCGTCCTCCCGGGCGGCGGACGACACCTACTTTCACCGATTTGAGAGGGTGACGGTGAACACGTCATACGGTTTCTCGGGCCGGCTTATGGTTGGTCGGGACGTTGGTCCACCGTGGAACCCCGAGGTAACCCCGGTCAGCCAGATTCAACTTGATGGCGGAATGATCCACAAGCTTCCTGTGCCGGGGGGTGGGACCGACTGGAACAAGAGCCTCGGGATCCGGCTTGAGGTTCCGCTCACGCTCGTAAAGCCTATGGCTCTGAAGCTGAGACTGTCGATTCCCGAGTATCGCATTGCTCCCGATGATTATGTGCCCTTTGAGGGCGAGGGGATTGTCTTCAATATCAAGGGGCGCGGTGTGGATTGGTCGCGTTCCATCTCGAGTGGCCCGGCACTGAACGAGTGGGAAACCCACAAGCTGGCGTATCTGGAACCGGGAGAGTATGTCCTGTCCATGTCGGGAGTGGTCGGTGGTTTCGGGGACCGATCCGTGAATGCCTGGTCGTTCAGCGGGAACTTTCTCATGTTCAGTGTGGGAGTTGTCGAGACCGATGTCCCCCTGCCTGGCGCCCTGATTCTTCTGGGCACGGCTCTGGCCGGGGCGGGGGCGGTCGCGCGCCGCAGGCACCGGGCGGTGGCCGGGACCGGGGGGCGGAAAAGCCCCTCCCGGCCCGGATGCCCACGGGCGCAGTCCCAGCCGGGGAAGGAAAAATCATGAACGGATTTGTCACGACGATCAGGGCCCGCTTCGTGGTCCCGCTTCTTTTTCTTGCTGTGGCTCTCGGAGCGACGCTGGCGCCCTCGTCCTCCCGGGCTGCGGAGGACACGTACGTTTATCGGTTTGAAACAGTGAACATGTATCATTCCTATGGGCTTATTGCGGGCGCCCTGTATGTCGGGCACAAGTACGAGCGCTACGGGGGCGGAGAATGGTGGAGCTCGACCAGCGAGTTGCGATTCAACTTTGTTGAGCACGACGACTGGAGCATGCGCTGGCCCAGCATGAGCCTGCCCTCGCCGTACAGGTATCCGGACTGGGACAACAAGCAGAATATCCGTCTGGAGATTCCCTTTACGCTTCACAAGGCCATGGGGCTGGAGTTCGGCGCGTCGAATCCCACGGGGGCCCGAGGCAAAGATCTGTACATGGACCTCCCGGGGAACGGGCTGACCTTTACCCTGCAGGGGCCCGGGGTGAACTGGACGGGCGTCCTGGATGGCAAAGCGGGCATGGGGGATCTTTCGGCGGTCTGGGCCTACCTGGAATCGGGCGACTATGTTCTCTCCCTGTCGGGAACGATCGGCGGTTTCCTGGACGGTTCGCTGGATGGTCTTGATTTCCGCGGACAGTATGCCGGGTTCAGCGTGACGTTCAGCGATGTCCCCCTGCCGGGCGCCCTGGTTCTTCTGGGTACGGCTCTGGCCGGGGCGGGGGCGGTCGCGCGCCGCAGGCATCGGGTGCGGCCGGGAACTGGAGCGGCGCACCCCGCTGACCCGGGGCAGGGTCGGATCTGAGCCGGCCGCGCAGGCGGTCGTTTGGGCCCGACAGCGGCGCACAGCCGGAGGTATTGCCGGAAATATCGCTGTCAATGCGGGGTGCCTGAAACGGGGGAGGCCTGGTGCCGCGGTCAACAGGGCCCCGCCGCCCCGGCGCCCGGCCCCCGTCTTCCTCCCCACCGTCCGGGTTCCAGACCCCGGCGTTCCAGACTCAGGGGGTCCAGACTGCGGGGGTCCAGACTCCGGCGTTCGGCCGCCCGAGACTCACCGTCCGCCTGTCGTGCGGGCAAAGAAAAAGGCCCGGCGGTGTGCCGGGCCCTTTTTGTTGGCTGATGGGGGCAGACCTTACAGTCCGGTGTGCTCCTTGGTCTTGTGGAACGAGACCTTGGGGTAGTCCTCCGCCGCCCGGTCAAGGTGCCAGGCGTTTCGGGCCAGAAAGACCGGATCGCCGTCGTGGTCGTCCGCCAGGGCCCCCTGGTTCGCATCCACGAAGGCTTTCAGCACCCGGGGATCCTCCGCACTCACCCAGCGGGCCGTGTAGAGCGTGGTCGGCTCGAAAATCACGGGCACGTCATACTCGGTCCGGATCCGGTCCGCGAGGACGTCGAACTGCAGCGGTCCCACCACGCCCACGATCCAGTCCGCGCCGATCCGGGGCTTGAAGACCTGGGCTGCGCCCTCCTCGGCCAGCTGGGACAGGGCACGGCCCAGATGCTTGGCCCGCAGGGGATCCTTGGGGCGCGCCTTTTGCAGCATTTCCGGGGCAAAGCTGGGAATGCCGGTGAAAAACAGGGACTCGCCCTCGGTCAGCGCGTCGGCAATGCGAAGCTGCCCGTGGTTGGGCACGCCGATGATGTCTCCGGCGAAGGCCTCCTCGGCCAGCTCCCGGTCCTGGGCCAGGAACAGGGTGGGCGCGTGCATGGTCAGCTGCTTGCCCGTGCGCACATGGGTCAGCTTCATGCCCTTCTTGAAGTGCCCCGAGCAGATGCGCACAAACGCGATCCGGTCCCGGTGCTTGGGGTCCATGTTGGCCTGGATCTTGAAGACAAAGCCCGTGACCTTGTCTTCGTCCGGCAGAACCTCGCGGGTGGTGGTGTTCTGGACCCGGGGGGAGGGCGCCATCTCCGCGATGCCGTTCAGCAGCTCGCGCACACCGAAATTGTTCACGGCCGAGCCGAAAAACACGGGGGACAGGTGCCCGGCCCGATAGGAGTCCCGGTCGAAGGGCGGACACAGGCCGCGCACCATCTCCACATCCTCCACCAGCTTTTCATAGGCGTGGGAGGGCAGGCGGTCCGCCAGCTTCGGGTCATCCAGCCCGGTGAACTGTTCGCCCTCCTTGGGCAGGGCGCCTTTTGCGCCCTTTTCCATCAGCACCAGCCGGTCCGACAGCAGGTCATAGCAGCCCAGGAAGTCCCGTCCCATGCCGATGGGCCAGGTGGCCGGGGTCACGTCCAGAGCCAGGGTCTGCTCGATCTCGTCCAGAAGGTCCAGGGGCTCGCGCCCGTCCCGGTCCAGCTTGTTGATAAAGGTGATGATGGGGACATCGCGCAGGCGGCAGACCTCGAACAGCTTGCGGGTCTGCTCCTCGATGCCCTTGGCCGAGTCGATCACCATGACGGCGGAGTCCACCGCCGTGAGCGTCCGGTAGGTGTCCTCGGAGAAGTCCTCGTGCCCCGGTGTGTCCAGCAGATTGAACGCGCAGCCGGTGTAGTCGAAGCTCATGACCGAGGACGCCACAGAGATGCCACGCTCGCGTTCCACCTTCATCCAGTCCGAGTGGGCGCGTCGGGCCTCCCCCCGGGCTTTCACAGCGCCTGCAAGCTGAATGGCGCCCCCGAAAAGCAGCAGCTTTTCCGTCAGGGTGGTCTTGCCCGCGTCAGGGTGGGCGATGATGGCGAAGGTCCGCCGCTGGTCGATTTTGTCGGAGATGAAGCTCATGGACTGGGGCCGGAAAACAGGAAGTGACGGAAAAAAGTATGGACAAGGGGGAAAACCCGCCTTAACCGGTTCTGTCGGCAAGGGCCGCGGAGCCCCGGTCCGGGCAGCGGGACTTTCGCAAGGCCGGGCCCCGATTACCAGCTTTTTTTCCCGGCAGTGTCCGGAAGCCCCCGTCGAGGGGAAAACAGGCAGGCGGAAATGATTCGTATTCGTGGACTGTCGTACGTTTACGCCCTCGGGCGCTCCCGCGAGGGGCGCACGGCGCTTGACGGCCTTGATCTTGATATCGCGGCCGGAACCATGACCATCCTTGCCGGACCGAACGGGTCGGGCAAATCCACCCTTTTTCGTCTTCTTTCCGGTCTCGCGCTGCCTTCCCGGGGCTCGGTCGAGATTGGCGGGTTCGACCTGTTTGCGGCTCCGGCCCAGGCGCGGGCCCTGCTGGGCGTCGTGTTCCAGTCCCCGGCCCTGGACAGGCATCTGAGCGTGGAGGAGAACCTCTCCCTGCACGGAGCCCTGTTCGGCCTTCGCGGGCGGGTGCTGCGCGACCGGATCCGGGAGTCCCTGTCCTGGAGCGGCCTGACGGATCGCCTGCCCGACCGGGTCGGCACCCTGTCCGGCGGTCTGGCCCGGCAGGTGGAGCTGGCCAAGGCCCTGATGAGCGCGCCCTCCGTCCTGTTGCTTGACGAGCCCACCACCGGCCTGGATCCGGCGGCGCGGCGCTCGTTTCTCGAGCAGCTTGCTCGCCTGAAGCGCGAGCGGGAGATGACCATCCTGATGACCAGCCATGTGTTCTCGGAGGCCGAGAACGCGGACCGGGTGGCGATCCTCTCCCAGGGGCGCCTGCTGGCCCATGACACCCCGGCTGCCCTGTGCGGACGGCTGGGGCGCAACGTTTTGGTGGTGAACACCCCGTCCGAGGAGCGGGCCCGCGCCCTTCTGCCCTCTGTGGCGGAGCGGCTGGGCCATTCCTGCGTGCTGTGCGGCAGCGAGATCCGCCTTGAGCTGGGGCGCGACGAGCCCCCGGTTCCGCTGATCGATGCGGTGCTGGACTCGTTCCGTGACGAGATCACGGGGGTCGCCGTGCGGGAGCCGACCCTGGATGACGTGTTTGTCCACCTGACCGGCGCCGGCCCCGGAACCTCCCCCTTCGTGCCCAAACCGCAAATGGATCTGGCATCATGACGTCCCCGACCCCGTTTGCCGGAACTCCGACGTTCCGCGCCACAACCCGCGATGCGACCCTGGCTCTGGCCCGGCGCGACCTGCTGCGTTTTGTCCGGCAGCCCGCCCGGCTGGCGGGAACCCTCGGGCAGCCCCTGCTGTTCTGGCTGGTGCTGGGGGCGGGGCTCTCGCCGTCCTTTGATGCGGGGACCTTCGCCGGCGGCGGCATGACCTACACCGAGTACTTCTACCCCGGCATGCTGGCCATGATGGTCCTGTTCGCCAGCGTCTTCTCCACGATCACCCTGATCGAGGACCGGGACCAGGGCTTTCTCCAGGGCGTGATGGCGGCGCCCGTCTCCCGGCTGTCCATCGTCATGGGCAAGGTTCTGGGCGGCACCATGGTGGCCATGATCCAGGCCTCGATCCTGCTGCTGGCCATCCCCTTCATGGGGTTTCACATCGGCCCCGGGTCCGTGGTGATGATTGTGGTGACCCTTGCGGTGCTGTCAGTCGCCTGCACCGGGTTTGGATTTCTGGTGGCCTGGTCCATGGAGTCCACCGCAGGCTTCCACGGGGTGATGATGCTGGTCATGATGCCCCTGTGGTTCCTGTCCTCGGCCCTGTTCCCCCTGGAAAGTGCGCCCGCGATCCTGAAGGGGGTCATGTATGTGAACCCGTTCACCTGGGCCATGATCCTGCTGCGCGCCCCGTTTTACGGCGGTCCGCTGGAGTGCTTCGCCGACACCCGGTATCTGACCGCGCTGGGGATTACGGCCGGTGTGGTGCTGCTGATCCTGTGGGGCGGGGTCCGGCGTGTGAAGCGCCGCGAGAAGGGGCTGCCACTCGCCCGGGGCTGAGAGCCCCCGCGTCGGCCGCTGTGGCGGTCCCCCGTGTCGGGCGCCCGGTGTCTTGTCGTCGGTCCCCGGCTGTGGTGCGCGGGGTGCCCGGCAGGGGTGGTTCGGCTCCGGGTTCAGGTCCGTAAAAATCTTTTCATTTTCCGATAGTTGTTGGCGAGACCTCACGCGGACTGACAGGTCTTCCCAGTCCGGTTTTCCCGCCCTTTCAGGGCCTGTTTTCGGCTTTTTTTGGGGGTGGGGCGTCCGCCTCCGGGCGCGCGCCGCGCCCGCAGGGATCGGGTCCGGTTGCGGCAAGGAAACGGGGCGGCCCCCTCTCCGAAGCCGCCCCTTCGGGCTTTGGGAACCGGGTGACGATCCGGTCCCCTGCCGTATTTCATCCTTGCGGATCCTGGCTCCGGCAGCGGCCCGCCCGGGGCTGCCACCGGAGTTCCCGTCCCCGTTGCCGTTCGGCATCCTGCCTGCAGTCGGGACGGGAGCCGGGGGCGGACTGTTCCCGCTCCCGGTGTCTCACCGGCCGGGCCTGTTCGGGGCGCGGTCGGAAAGGGTGGGCATGCTGGTCTCGGGCCCGCACGCCGCTGGCTTCAGGCCGGGAAGCCGCTGGCTTTTCAGGCCAGGAAGTCGCTGGCCTCAGGCCAGGAAGTCCACGAACGGGTTGTTCTTGCTGTAGGCATTCAGCGTGGACTGGAACATCTGCACGTAGGCCTGCTGCTGCTGGCTCATCATCGCGTAGTGCTGGGCCATCACGTCGTACTGGCGCTTGTAGTCGTCCTCGAGCTCGAGCTGGTCGACATACTTGAGGCTGGCGATCTTCTCGCGTTCCTTCGCGATCCCCTGAACGTCGTCCGAGTAGGCCTTTTCGGCCTTTGCGACGCTCGCCTGGTCATTCTCCAGGGAGGTCTTTGTCATAAACACCTTCGAGGTGGCCATCGACAGGTCGTCGCGCATTTTCGCGAGATCGTCCGGGTTGTTCACGTCGTAGAGGAACGAGGGGGCAACCCCCAGGCCGCCCTGTTTCAGGGTGCCGGTGATGGTGACCTCTTTTCCGTCCGCGTTCGTGTAGGCAAGGGTGACGGTGTCGCCGTTGCGCTCCTTGACGGTCAGGTCCTGGAAGGAGACCGAGTCCCCCTTTCCGCCGCTGGCCTGCGGATTGTACTGGTTGTAGTCATCGTAGTGGGTGATCTCGCCGGCGGAGCCCAGGTTTGTCGAGGTTCCGTTGTAGGTGGGAACCCAGACCGAGCCGTCGTCCATCTCGATGCGGAAGTCGGACCCCAGGAAGGCCCCCTTGATGGTGGTGTCCTCGGGTGAGTTCACAGTCGGCCGGTAGCTGACCGAGTTGGGAGACCAGTCGCCCCAGTTCTGGGGAGAACCGATGAGGTTGTTGTCCGAAGAGTAGTCGTTCGCGGCCTCATTGATCTTCGCCAGCGCGGTATCATACTTTTCCTTGTAGTATTCGATGTCGTCCTTGTTCCCCGCTTTCACGGCGTCTTCAATGCCGGTGACCGCGGAGCGCATGTCCAGAAGGGATTTGTCGATATCATCAATGCCCTTCAGACCTTCCTCAAGGCCGGTTTTTGCAGCCGCAAGATCGCGCATGACCGTGTAGATGCGCTTTTCGTCCAGATCCAGTCCCTGGGTCTGGGTGTCATACTTGTCGCCGATCTGCTGCTTCTTGTCGTTCATCTCCTCGAACAGCCGCACCGCCTGCTGCTTCAGACCGATCTGCGCAAAGGGATTGAGCGCCGAGGTGTTTGCGGTCAGCGGGTTGGGCGGGCCATTGGAGGTATCGGGCATCAGCGATGCCAGAAGGGGTGAGATATTCATTGCTTGAGTCTCCCCGGGCGTTCTGCCCCTCGACCTCCTGCCCCTGTCGTCCGGGGCGGGGAGGCCGACTTTTCGTCGCAGGGGGTATATCGGGGGGCGGAGCCCGCAGGTCCAGAATTCTGTCCGCGAATTCACACAAGGGTTGAGTGCCCGAAGCCGCTTCGGGGCGGTCCGTCTCCTCCGCCCGGGGCTGTGCGGGGCGTTGGGCGCGGCGTGGACGGGCCGGAAACGGCGCCCGGGAGCGCCCGGTTTTCCCTGTGCCCCCCCCCCCCCTGCGCCGACGGGGTTCTGCCGGGGTGCAGGGAGTGCGGTTTCCGGGCGGGGCAAGCCTGCCCCCTGTCCGCCGTTACACGCAATAAAATACCATAGATCTGTGTGTATTTGATTACGAGAAAGACACGTTTCAAGAAAAACAATTCAAAATCAATGAGTTGCGTGGGTGATTTTGGGTGTTTTCGTGCTCTGGAACCGGGTTCAAGGGTTGCGCCGGCGTTTTTGCCCCACCACATCTCGGACCAGCCGCGCACTGCGGACATGCCTCCCGGGCTCTCCGGGGGCAGACGGGCGCTCTGAATGAGGCCCGCCATGAAACACCACAGATCCTAGAAAGGGATTGAACCATGGCAAGCTCAGTAACGCTTTCCTCTGCAGCAATGTCGAACCTTCTGGCGCTGCAAAATACGCAATCGCTGGTTGATCGCACGCAGAACCGGCTGTCGACCGGCAAGGCCGTCAACTCGGCTCTTGACGACGCGATGGCCTTCTTCAAGAACCGTAACCTGACCAACCGGGCGTCCGACCTTTCGGATATCAAGAGCGATATCCAGAACGGCGTGAACGTGATCAAGGAGGCCGTTGACTCGCTGGAGCAGGTCGACAGCCTTCTGAAGAGCGCCAAGGCAGCCGCCCAGTCGGCCCGTGCCGAAAAAGACGCAAAGGTTCGCGAAAACTACATCAAGCAGATCAACGACAACCTGGGGCAGATCGTCCAGCTTGCCGGTGATACGAACTACGACGGTATCAACCTGGTACAGGCCGTTGACAACGTCGATGTGAACTCGGATGCCGGTAAGGCCGCCCTGAATGTGGTCAATGCCGATGTCCGAAACCAGTATGCCGGTGACGCCTTCGACAAGGCCCTGAAGGAAAAAGGCGCGGACTTCTTCGGAACCGCGACCCCCCCCGACGGCACCACCTTGAAGATCGCCGCGAACACGGACTACGGTGTGGCGGACTCCGACATTACCAAATCGGGTGGTGGCAAGTACATCACCTCGGAAACCAAGTCGGCAACGGACCTGGGTGAAGCCACCCTGACCGCCGGCAAGGTCTACAAATCGGGCGACAACTACTACCTCGCGACCGATGACACCTCCGCAGCCAAGATTGACATGGCCGCGGTGCGTGATGACTTCATCAAGGCCAATGCCACGACCCTGGTGGCTGATACGGATCTGACGGACCCGACCAAGAACGCTCTTGGCGCCGACACCTACAACACGATCCGGCAGACGGCCGTCAACGACGAGGTTGCCGCCAATCAGGACAAGTACTCCGACAAGCAGGGCTTCATCGCCCCGGAGCGTCTGACGGTGATCTTCTCCGAGCAGGACAAGAACCGCAAGATCGACGTGCAGGCCCGGGCTCTTGGCTCGATCCTGACCGGTCTGGTGGACGGTACCAAGGCCAAAACCGTGTCGGCCAAGGACTGGGTCCGCACTGACGGAACGGTGGATACCAACAAGATCGACGACTTTATTGCCACGGTCGATACGGCCCGCAGCCAGGTTCGCGCCTACGCTGCCGAGCTGGGTAACTACTCGTCCATCATGTCCATCCGCAAGGACTGGACCGACAACACGGTGAACACCCTGAAAGGCGGCGCGGCCGACCTCGTGAATGCGAACATGAACGAGGAATCCGCGAACATGCTGGCCCTGCAGACCAGACAGCAGCTGGGTGTGATCGCCCTGTCGATCTCGCAGCAGTCCGACCAGGCGGTGCTGCGTCTCTTCTAGGGCGCGCGCCCTCCCGGAGGGGCTTTTCACGAACACCGGCTTTCGGGCCGGACCGGCGAGCGGGGAAACCCGCTCGCTTTTTTTGTGCCCGGGGCGCGGAGGGCTGCGATGGGGACTGCCCGGGGCGTGGGGTAAGCGTGGGACCTGGGGTAAGCGTGGGGGCCTGGGGTGCGCGTGGGGGCTGGGGTGCGCGTGGATCCGGTGCGGGGCCCGGTCGCCGGTTCCCGCGCGTCCGGTATCGCGTGCCGGAACCCCCGGTTCGGGAGTCCGGATCCGCAGCCGTTTGGCTCCGGTTGTGGCGCCGGTTCAGGCCCCGGGAGGGGTCAGGCCCGGGCCCGCAGGGAGGCCGTCAGGCTGGCGCCCGGAGCGCTGTCCTCCTCACGGCTGCCTCGGGCTCCGGCCCGTGCCAGCGTGTGGAAGGTCATGGAGGCGAGAAGGGCGGTTTGCAGGCTGCCCAGTTCCTGGAAGAAGGCGTCCAGGGCGGCGCTTTCCGCCGTGCTGCCCAGGATCGGCTGCCCCGCTCCATTGGTGCCCGCCCGCGGTGTCGGCTCGAACACCGAGATCACGTCATGCAAGGTCACCTTGCGGCCCGGGGAGGCCAGGCGGTAGCCACCGCCGATGCCGCGCGAGGCCTCGACAAACCGGGCCTTGCCCAGCTCCCGGAGCACCTTGGCCAGGTGGCTGAGGGGCAGGTTGTGCCGTTGGGCGATCTCGGAGGCCGATACGGACTCATCCGGGCGGGCCGTCAGTTCCAGCATGGCGATGAGGGCATACAGGGTAGAGGTCTGGAGTTTCACGCGCTCAGCCCCTTCTCGAACTGGATGTACCCTCCGGTTTTCATCCCCAGCTGGCGGCAAAACGCCATGGGGGTCTCGGCACCGCCAACGCAGGGCACCATCATGCGCACGTTCCGGGCACCGTCGCCGAGAAAGCGGGCGCACAGGGCCTCGAACAGGGCAGTGCCCACGCCGTTGCCCCGGCACGACGGCGACACAAACAGGGCCGACACGCAGGCATAGGGGGCGCTGGTGTAGTCCAGGGTGCGGACCTCGCCCAGGGCGAAGCCCACGCAGCCTGCCTCGGTGGTGGCCACCAGGAAGTGCCGGCGCGGGCGTCCGGTGCCGTAGCGCTTGAAGTACTCCCGCCAGCGGTCCATCCCGAATTCGGAGGTTTCGCGCAGGGGGGCGTTGGCGTTTGTGGCGTCAAGCCGGGAGACCGCCTCGATGTCGCTGACAAGGGCCGGCCGAACGGAAAACGCCGGCGGGCCGGAGGTCCGGCACAGGGTGAGATTCGACATGGTGTTCCAGTCCGTTGTTTTTCTTTACTTGTTTTCGGCACTGACACGGCGTCATGTCTGAAGGTATGTATGCCGAAAGTGGGTGTTCGCAGGGGCTGCGGGGCACCCGGTTTCGGGCTACGCATGAACCGATGTATACACAACTGAACAGGGAGGGCAAGTTATGTTTTTCTACTCATCGGTCAGGCCCCGGAAAGGTGGGCCGAGTCCCGCCAATTTCGGCGGCGCCGGGGCGGGGCTGCGTGGACGGGGCGCGGCGTTTCACCCGGGACTGGAGATCCGGAGCGAGGTCGTAAAGCCTTAAGTCTGTATTTAGTATAATCAAAACGACACGATTTGCGTCACGCGCGTTCCTGGTGCTCGTTTTCCCGGTCAGTGTGTGTAGGGGCTGGTCTGTTTTTCTTGTTTGTAATGGTGCTGACCTTGATTTCCCGGCCTCCGAAAAGGTATATATTGAGTTAACGGACCGGGATTTTTCACCATATGTAGTTGTTGTTACCAAATCTGGTGTACTTTTTCTGGTCCTTGTAATCCGGTCAAAAGGAGTGGAATGCAGAGGCATGGTCGAGATACTTCTTGTCGTGTTTTTGTTCGCTGTTGCTGTGCGAATTGTCGATGGGAGGCTTGGCAGGCGCCGGGTCCGTCTTGATGGCGCCTTTCATCGGGCGCGCTATGCTTCGGCGCTTGAAAAAAGGTACTGATTTCCGGGTCTTCCCGGTGCAGTCCGATGGAAAAAAAGGGGCCTCGGGCCCCTTTTTGCGGTTTTTTCGCAGGCCCTGTTTGTACTAGACTTGGAGGGTCTGCTTTTCCTGGGTGTTTCCCCGGGCAGATCCTTCCCGAGCCGGACCGCCGGTCCTTGCTCCCGTCCTGGCCGTTCTCCCGTTCGGGGGGGCGGCGTCTTCCCTTCCGGTGTCTGCCGGTTCCACCCTGGATGGCGCGCGGTGCAGCTGTATCTTCCTATCGCCGAGATGGCCGTTAACGTTTTTCCCGTTCTCGGCATGGGGGTTTTCGTCGGCTATCTGTCCGGCCTGTTCGGCGTGGGGGGCGGCTTCCTTCTCACCCCCCTTCTGATCCTGTACGGCGTGCCCCCGGCTGTGGCGGTCGGAACCCAGGCGAACCAGATCGTGGCCTCGTCGGTCACCGGTGTGATTGCCCACATGCGTGCAGGCAATGTGGACGTGCGCATGGGGCTGGTCCTCAGCGTGGGTGGTCTGTTTGGCGCGGCCCTCGGGGTCTGGCTGTTTTCCCTGCTGCGCCATGCGGGGCAGGTGGACACCTTCATCTCCATTGGCTACGTGGTGTTTCTGGGGTCTGTGGGCGGGCTGATGTTCTTCGAGAGCCTGGCGTCCTGGTTCCGCCGCGCCCGCTCCGGGGGCACCGCGCGGTCATCAGGGCCGCGGCGGCGCTGGATGCACCGCCTTCCGTTCAAGATGCGGTTCCGCCAGTCCAAGCTCTACATCAGCGCCCTTGTGCCGCTCCTGGTGGGGTTTGTGGTTGGGGCTTTTGCGGCCATGCTGGGCGTAGGCGGCGGGTTTCTGATGATCCCGGCCATGATCTACATCCTTGGCATGCCGACCCGCACGGTTGTGGGCACCAGTCTTCTCCAGATCATTTTTGTGACGATCATCACCGCGATCTTGCACGCGGCCATCAACCACACGGTGGATATCTTTCTTGCGCTGCTCCTGATTGCCGGAGCCGTTGTCGGCGTCAACTGGGGTGCACGGGCGGGAACCCGCCTTCGCGGCGAGCAGCTTCGGGTTCTGCTCGCTCTTGTTGTTCTGGCGGTTTGTGGGAAACTGGCCTACGATCTTGTGGCCACCCCGGAGATTCTGTTCTCTCTTGAACCCGCCATTCAGTAAAGCGACGGACCATGACCGTGGAGAATGCCCGGCCCGACGCGGCTCCATTCCCCTCTACATCGACACGAAAGAGCCGGCGCCCGGGGTGTGGCGTCCTGCTGGCGGGCGTCGTGGCCGCCGCCTGGTGGAGCGCCCCGAGCGCGTCCCTTGCGGCCGGATCCGCACCACTGTCCGAGCCTCCGCCCGTCTCATCCTCCGCCTCGGATCCGGAGCCCTCGGCCACGGGCGGGCGCCCGGGGAAGGCGGGGTCATCCGGCGCCTCGGTTCCCTATGATCTCAGCCTGAATGCGGGTAAGGGCGGCGGCGACCTTGAGGACTTCCTGCGGTCCGTCTCGCGGATGGAGACCCTGAAGGACGAGCCCCCGGCCACCCTCGAGGGCCTGCGCCAGCGCCTGGATGTGGACCTTGAGCGTTTTCGCGAGGCGCTCCGCTCCCGTGGTTACTATGCGGGTACGGTGGAGGGGGCAATCCGTCCGCCGGAGCGTTCGGGGCAGAACGCGGCGGTGACGGTCCGTGTGGTTCCCGGGCCCCGCTATACCCTGTCGCGCGTGATCCTCGAGCCCGCCGGCGGTGCGGACGGAAAGGGGGGCGGGGACGCGGTCCCGGGCTCTCTGGCGTGCGGACCCGAGGCCTCGGGCCTCAAGACCGGCGAGCCGGCCGAGGCCTCCCCGGTCCTTGCGGGCAACCGGAAAATCGAGACCGCCCTGAAAGAGGCCGGATACCCCTTTGCCGAGGTGGTGGACCGCAAGGCGGTGGTCGATCACGACACGAAGACCATGGAGGTCACCTACGTTGTGCGTCCCGGGCCTCTGGCCACGTTCGGAACCTTGGGGGTGTCCGGAAACCGGGAGGTGGACAGCGGGTTCTTCCAGAAAATGCGCCCCTGGGAGACGGGAGCCCCCTACGACGAGCGCCAGGTGCAGACCTTCCGCAAGCGTCTTTCCGAAACCCGCCTTCTGGCCACCATCGAGCTGGGGCCGGTTCCGCCCGTGGACGGGGAGGGCCGGGTTCCCATAGACCTGAAGGTGACCGAGGCCCTGCCCAGGACCCTGTCCGGGGGGCTGTCCTGGGCCACGGACAGCGGCTTCGGGGCCACCGGGCGCTGGGAGCACCGCAACCTGTTTGGCAGCGGCGAGCTTCTGCGGCTCAATATTGTCGCGGGCTATATCGAGCAGACCGGGAGCGTGTTCTTCCGCAAGCCCTATTTCATGAGCCCCCGCCAGAACCTGACCGGCACCTTTTCCTTCGGGCGCAAGGAGTACGAGGCCTACTCCGGGTACGAGAGCAGTGCCGGTCTGGGGATCGAGCGCACGTTTCTGGACCACTGGCGCCTGTCGGCGGGGTTCCTGTTCGACATGGGGCACCTGACCTGGCCCGAGTACGGGGACAAGAAGTCCTTCAACCACATTCTGGTGGGCGCGCCGGTGCAGTTCGCCCGCGATGACACGGACAATCTGCTGGACCCCACCACGGGGACGCGCCTGTCCTTTCTTGTGACTCCCTATTCGGGCAAGGTGGAGAACGACGACACGAGCTTCCTGTCCATGGCCGTATCCGGGTCGGGCTACCTTTCGTTTTTCGACAAGCGCCTTGTGGTGGCCGGGCGGGCGCGGGTGGCCTCCATCACCGGGGCCGGTCTGTCGCGCATTCCGCCGAACCGGCGTCTCTATGCGGGCGGGGGCGGGTCGGTCCGCGGGTTCGGGTTCCAGATGATCGGGCCCCTGGGGCCGTCGGGGGATCCCATCGGCGGGCGCTCTGCGGTGGACGGCGGCGTCGAGTTCCGCATCAAGATCACCGACACCATCGGTGTGGTCCCGTTCATCGAGGCGGGCGCCGTGGGTGAGGACTCGTTTCCCTCGTTTCAGGAGACCGTGCGGGTCGGAACCGGGCTCGGGGTCCGGTACTATACGGACTTCGGTCCGGTTCGGGTGGACTTCGGCGTGCCGGTCAACCGCCGCCGCGAGGACGACAGATGGCAGATCTACGTAAGTCTTGGGCAGGCGTTCTAGATCGTAATTACACAAGGGTGCCGGACTTCGGAACGGGTCCGGGGCCCCGAACGGATCTGCTCCGGCCCGGCCCGGGGGCCTCGCATCCTGTGGCGCGGTGCGTCGGGTGTCGGAGGATCCCAGTGTCGTGCAGGCCGGTTTGCGGTCGGGAGAGGTGACAGAACCATGCCGGGAGAACACATCATGTCCGCAAACGGGCAGGGCGGGGGACGCAGCCGCATCGCGCGCGTGCGCCCAGTGGTCCTGCGCGGTCTTGCCGGTGTCCTGGGCGCGGTTCTTGTGTGCGTGCTGGCGGGCGGTTTCTGGCTTTCGGAAACCCGCTCGGGCAGGGAGTGGCTGAGGCAGACCCTGGAGCAGGCGGTTGACGACCCCGCGGGCCTGCGGTTGCGGATCGGCGCTGTCGAGGGCTCCCTTCTGTCCGACCTTGTGGTGCGGGACGTGACCCTTGAGGATCCGCACGGCGTCTGGCTGTCCCTCGGGCGTGCGCGGTTGTCCTGGACGCCGCTTGCTCTTCTGCTGGGCCGCCTGTCGGTGGACGCGCTGGAGGCCGACACGCTTCACGTGACCCGCCTGCCCGAGCTTCCGGGGGCTCCCCCGGACCCGAAGGAGGACAGCGGCACCGGGATCGGGGTCAGTCCGTCGATTCTTGGGCGGGTCAGCATCCGGAGCCTGAAGGTTGGCCCGGTTTTTCTTGGTGCGCCCGTTCTGGGGCACGATCTTTCCCTGTCCCTTGAGGGGCAGACCGAGGGGCAGGGCCGGAGCCTGCGCACCAGCGTGCGCCTGGAGGCCGGGCCCGATGGGGCGGGCGCAGGGCTGAGGGCGGACATCACCTCCCTGTTTCAGGCCGATCCCGCGAACCTGGATCTCACCGTGTCCCTGAGCGAGCCCGCGGGCGGTGTTCTGGGCGGTCTTGCAGGCTTTCCGGACCACGCGGGGTTCTCTTTTCAGATGAGCGGGCATGGCCCCCTGTCCGGCTGGGATGCGACCATCGGCTTCCGGATCGAGGACGTCCTGGATGTGGGCGGCACCTTGGCCCTGGCCCTGGGAGACCGGGAGCAAACCGGGGCCCTGAGCCTGTCCGCCGCGCCCCTGACCCGGGCGCCCGCGGTGTTCGGCGCCCTTCTGGGGACCAGCGCCCGCCTGGACGTGGAGGCGGCCCGGGGGCAGGGGAACGTCGTTCGGCTCTCGAAGCTGACTGTGGCCTCCGCCAGTCTGGACCTGGAGGCCGGGGGGCAGGTGGACCTGTCCGGCTCCGCTCCGACCTTCGATCTGGAGACCCGGGCAGCCCTGAAGGGGCCCTCGCTGGTGTCCCTGTTTCTGGATGATTTTGGGCTCACACAGGCGGACCTGACGGCGCGCCTCTCGGGAACCGTGGCGAAAGCGACGGCGGATGTGCACCTGAGTGCGACGGATGCGGTTCTTGGCGACATTATCGGCGCCCACCATCTGGATCTGAAGGCCACACTCCGGCCCCGGACCGGGCTTCTGGCCCTGGGGAAGGCCGCGGTGGACCTGTCCCTGGAGGCCGACGCCGACGGGTTCGCCCTTCCCGTGGCCGGATCCCTCGTGGAGGCGGCCCTGGGGGGCACGCCCCGGCTCCGCGCTGCCGGGGGGCTGGAGGTCGCGCCGGACCTGAGCCGCCTGGTCTGGCATGGGGTGTCTCTGGCCCTGAACGGTAAGGATGTGTCCCTGGAGGGCCAGGGGGACTTTGATATTCTGGATCTGCGGCTGGCACCCTTCCGGGCGACCCTGGAGGTGCCCCAGGTCGGCACCCTGGCGCCCGGACTGGACGGACCCGCCCGGCTGGAGGCCCGAACGGACGGGTTCACCGCCTGGCCCCTGAGCGGAGACCTGGCGCTCGAGGCCCGGGGTGATCTGGCCCGGGGCTCCCCGGACAACGGGGAAACCGGGGCCGCAAGCGAAAACGCGGCGGAGGGGCCCGCACCATCCCGGGGCACAGAGGCCGCTGGGGGCGCGGGGGCACCCGACACCCTTAAGACAGCGCAGGCCCCGGGTACACCGGCTGTTTCACCGGACGCACCGCAGGGACAGAAGGCCCAGACAGCAACGGCCCCCCTGGATCCGCCCCTGTGGCGGCTGTTCGGGGCCTCTCCGACGGGTCGGCTCCGGGTCGTGTTCTCCACCGAGCCCGGGCATGACACCCTGCGCATCGAGGATCTGGAGCTGAATGGTGCCGGAGCCCGCGCGGCCGGGCACATGGCCCTGGGCGGCGATGCCGGGCGCCTGGAGGCGGTTCTCCAGGCCTCGGTGGACGATCCGGGCAGTTTCGGCGTCGGGTTCCGGGGGGATCCGGTCACCCTGGACCTGACCGCCACCGGGCCCCTGTCCGATCCCGCCCTTGACCTGGCCGTGAATGCAAACCGCCTTGAGGGCCCGGGCCTGACCCTGGAGGGCCTGTCCATCAGCGGCCGGGTGCAGCGCCACGAGGGCGGTCCCTCCGGTCTTCTGGAGGCGGGCGGAACCATAGACGGCCGCCCCCTTCAGGTTCATATCCCCTTCGAGGTTACGCAGGAGTTCGGGCGCCTTGCCGTGTCCGAGGGCGTGCTCCGCTATGCGAACGCTGTCGCCCGCCTGGGGGCGGACGTGGATCTGGGATCTCTCCCGGCGTCCAAAGCCACGCTGCGGGCCGAGGTGCCGGATCTCTCCGTCCTGTCCGCCTTCGGTGCGCCCGCCGATCTGCGCGGGCATGTGAGCCTGAATGCAGCCCTTGTTCCCGCCCGGGGGAAGACGGCGGCGGCCCTGGATGCGTCCCTGTCCGGTGGCGGGCTGGCGCTGGGAGACCTGAAGCCCGGGGATCTGGGCGGCCGGGCCACGCTGCGCGACCCCTTTGGCGCGGCCCGTCTTGACGCGACGCTGTCCCTTGGGGCCGGTCAGGCCGGGATTGCCCGTTGGAGCCGTGTCGCCCTTTCGGCCACCGGTCCCCTGGACGCCCTGAAAACCGGGCTCGAGATCGACGGGGCCCTTGCGGCCGGGGCGACGGGGGAACTGCCCCTGAGCGTTCGCGTGGGCGCGGGGCTGACCCCGGGCGGGGAGGACCGGAGGATTGTTGTGTCTCCGGTGCGTGTGCAGGTGGGGCCGCACCGGCTTGAACAGACCTCGAACGCCACACTCCATCTCCTGCCCGGTGGCGGGCTGCGCCTTGAAAACCTGAACCTGGCTCTGGACACGGGCCGGATTGAGGGCTCGGGCTCGTTTGGCGCGGGCGCGGGCGCGGGCGCGGCCAAGCCTTTGACCGTTCGCCTGTCGGCCATTCCCCTGACCCTGGTGGAGACGTTTGCTCCCGGTCTCGGGATCGGGGGGCGTCTGGAGGGCACGGCGTCTGTGAGCGGAACGGCGGATCACCCGGTGGTGCGGGTGGCTCTGGTTGTTCCCGAGCTTCGCTCGACCGCATCCGCGTCCCGGGCCCTGGGCGCCCGCCTTGAGGGAACCCTGGACCGGGCGCTGGACGCCCGTCTGACCCTGGAGGGGAGCGCCCGGCCTCTGGTGGCCACCGTTCGGGTTGGGGGCGGTGGCGACGGGGCCACGCTGTCGGGCGCCTCCCGGCTCACGGCCCGCATCCAGGGCGGTGTTGAGCTTGCGGATCTCCTGGCATTCACCCCGCTGATCGAGCACCGTGCCTCCGGCGTTCTCGATCTCGATGTGCAGGCCGGGGGAACCCTGGGTGCGCCGTCCATTCAGGGGACCGCTTCCCTTCGCAAGGCCCGCTATGAAAATCTGCTGACTGGCACCCTTCTCACCGATGTGGATCTGGATGTGGGCACGGACCGTGCACGCAATGTGAGCGTTTCCCTGCGCGCTGGCGACGGTGACAGCGGAACGGTGCGCGTGGACGGCACCCTGGCTCTGGCCGATCTCGCCCGTCCCCGCGGGTCCGTGGATCTTCTCGCCCGGAACGCCGCGCTGGTCCGGCGCGACGACGTGGAGGCCGGGGCGAATGCGGACATTCATGTGGAGCTGCACCGGGGCGGCGGAGCGGTCACCGGGACCGTGACCACGACCCGGGTTCTGGTGCGGCTGATGAACACGCTGGGGGGCTCCATCCCAGATCTGCCTGTGGTGGAGAAAGGCGCAGGGACGCCGCCCGCAAACGCATCGGCATCAGGCGCGGGCCGGGTGCAAAAAACAGGCACGGGCGCGACCCGGAAGGCGGGGGCAGAGGTCCCGGCGGAGGCGGTTGCGCAGGAGACGCCCCTGACCCTCGATGTGCATGTGGTCCTGCCCGGGCACGTCAAGGTCACCGGACAGGGTATTGATACGGAATGGAAAGGCGACCTCAAGGTAGGCGGGACCGCTTCGGCTCCCTCCATCGTCGGATCCATCGCGAACGTCCGGGGACAGATCGAGCTGGTGGGCCGGGTCTTCTCGCTGAAAAACAGCGTGGTCCGTTTTGATGGCGGCAAAACCATTGATCCGGCCCTCGATATCCGGGCAAGCAACAAGGCGGGCAAGATCGACGCCACGGTTCGGGTGACGGGAACCGCCACCTCGCCCTCGATTGCGTTCGAGGCCGATCCGCCCCTGCCCCAGGACGAGGTGGTGGCGCACGTTCTGTTCGGGAAAAGCTCTGGCGAACTGTCCGCCATGGAGGCGATCCAGCTGGCCCGGGCCCTGGCCCAGCTGAAGGACTTCGGCAGCGGAGGCACGGACATCATGGGCCGGATCCGGGATGCCTTCGGCCTGGATGTGCTGCGTTTTGGCGAGAGTGCGGATGGCTCCAGTACCCTGGAGGCCGGCGCCTATCTGCGCGAGAACGTCTATGTCGGCGTGGTGCAGGGCATGGAGCCCGGCGAAAGTGCGGTCCACGTCGAGGTGGAGCTGACTCCCGAAATCAGTGTGGAGAGCCAGGTGGGAGCGTCGGGCACCGGTGCGGCGGGCCTCCTGTGGAAATGGGACTACTGAGCCGGGGAGACCCTCGGTTCCGCCGGGCCGCGGGCGCGCCGGCCGGGACGGGGGGGGCGTCTGGCCGGGAGCTGCCGCGCAGGACGCGGTCCCACCGGGACGTGCCGGGGCGGGGGGCGTGCGTGTGGCCGGGAACGGCCTCCGAGGGGGCGTCTTCCCACAAATGGCCCGTCGGGGCAGGGTGGGGGGCTTGCGTGTGGCCGGGAACGGCCGCCGGGTTTATTCTCCGGAGGGCGGCCGGCTGGAGGCACCGGAGCGGCGGCGCAAATGGGATGCGGGGGCACCCGGGGTCGCAAGTCCGCGCTTGCATCTTCCGACCCTATCCCCTATGTTCCGCTGCGTTTGGTGGGGCGTAGCCAAGCGGTAAGGCAGCGGTTTTTGGTACCGCCATTCCCAGGTTCGAATCCTGGCGCCCCAGCCAGTTCCAGTTTCCCAAAAATTCAATGAACAGAACGCTGTGAGGTCCGCCCGGTTGTCCCGGTTGAGGGCCGCTGGCGGGCTGGCGCGCGCGTTCCGGCTCCCCTGCGTTGCCCATCACGCCGGCCGCCCGGAGCCGGTCTGCCGGACGTTCCGCAGGGGCTGCCGAATCCCGGATCTGGCACCGGTCAGCGAATGCCGGGCCCCGGGCAGTGGCACCGGTTTGCGGGCGTGGGGGATCGCCTCGCAAGATGGGTGGGGATCTGAGGTGTCCGGGCCGGTAGTGGGGTGCGCCCGGTCCGGCGTCCGGCTGCGCGAATTGGGAGTTTACCCCGGCGCGGGAGGCGCATGGTGAGGCTCCCGACCGGGGGCGATCCGGTCTGCCAGCGAAAATGCGCAGCCCAATGGCTACCGGATCGCAAGAGGCGCGGTTTCTGTGGGCTGTTCAGGAGCGTGAGTGGTCCCGGTCTGGCGGCGGGAAAGAGTGCGCCGCCCGGGCGGGTCTCCGGGCGGCGCGTTCGGGAAAAAAGGTGTAGGGGCTGTCTACGGCCTTTCCTCCCTGAGGGACAGGAGAGCAAACAGGGGCTCTCCAAGAGCGGTCCGGGCTTCCGTGACGGGGCCGGCGGCCTCTTTCCACGGAGTGGAGAAGTCGTGGGCGTTCTCGTCCATGCGGCTCATCAGCCCGGTGTCCTGATTGTAGATGTCGCGGAAGAACCGGACGTCCCCGTGGGCCTCGGCCCAGGCGGTGATGTAGACCAGGTGGATCGGCACCGGCGTGGCCAGGTCCACGCGCCGGGGCGAGGAGCCGAGAAAGCTCTCGAACGTGCGGCTTGAGTAGGCGGTGTTGTGGGCCAGCAGGTAGTCCGCCAGGGCTTTCGGTTCGGAGACCCGGATACAGCCGTGGGAGACCGCGCGGTTGTCCCTTTGGAACACGCCCGGCGCGTTGGTGTCGTGGAGATAGACCGAATACCGGTTCGGGAACATGAACTTGACCGAGCCGAGAGCGTTGCCCGGTCCGGGGTTCTGGCGGATCCGGTAGTTGCGGGCCACATCGGCGGCATCGCTCCAGTCAACCTCGTCCGGGGACACCCGGTCGCCCGAGGCGTTTGTCACGGTGTAGCCGCGCTTGGCCATGTAGTCGGGATCGTTGCGCTGCTTGGGAACGGTCTCCGCCCGTGCGATGGAGGGCGGCACGTTCCAGTACGGGTTGAACTCCATGTAGCGCAGGGTGTCGCTGAAGAGCGGCGTCGCGTGGCGCCCGGGAGAGCCCACCGCCACCTTCATGCGCAGGGCCGTGGTGTTCCCGTCCTCGAGAAAGAGCTCGAACTGGGGGATGTTCACAAGAATGTGGACCGGCCCGAGCTGCCGCGGAAGAAGGCGCCAGCGCTCCAGCGCGGTCTCTACCCGAGCGATCTTCTGCCCCAGGCCCCGGTTCAGGCTGGCAACGGTCTGGGGGCCCAGGATGCCGTCCGTGCCCAGGCCCTCGGCACTTTGGAACGTCCGCACCGCGTCCGCCAGGGCCTCGTCATAGAGCGCCGTGTCAGACCCTTCGGTTGCCGCCAGGCCGGGGTGGGTGGCGGTGGCGGGCTGGGCAAGAAGACGGGCCCGGACAAGCGGGATGCGGGGATCACGGTCTCCGGCCCGAAGGGCAGGGCCGTCGGGGATCAGGGCCAGGCCGGATGCGGGATCCGACACGCTGCGGTAACGGGCAAGGGCGTCGGCGAGCGCGTTGTACTGGGTGCTCACGGGCGCAAGGGAGGTCAGCCAGCTCCGCAGGTCATCCGCGGTGGCGAGACCCGCGAGGAGATCCTCCACGCGAAGGTGTTCCTCGGATTTCAGAAGCGCGACCTTCTGGTCCCAGGGAAGGTTGCGGCGGCTCTGGCCCAGCAGGCGGTCCAGAGAGAACATGAGAGCCGCGCGGGTCAGAAGGGCCTCGGCCTTGCGGAGGCTTTCCGGCGTGCGCGTTGCCAGGGCGGCCTCGATCACGGGCAGCCCATAGATGCGCGGGTCAAGCCCCTCGTTCGGGGCCGCCTGCAGCGCGGACATCAGGTCGCCGGCCCGCTGAAGGGCGCCGCTGTCGGTTGTCCAGACCGGCCAGGTGTCCGAGCGGCCAAAGGCGCCAACCAGAAAGCGCCCCAAGGCGTCGGATCCGAAGAGTGCGGGCTCCGGGGCGTTCACGGCCTCGGCAAGGCTGCGGGGACGCGCAGAGGATACATCCGCAAGTCTGTTCCCGCTGACGGCTTCCGGAGCGCCCGCAATCCCGAGAACAAGCGCAAGGACGCCGATACCGGTGGCGGTCTCAACGACAAACGAACGGATGGGATGACGCTCGGCGCGAGCCGGAGACGAGTCGTCAACGGAACGGGGGGGGGAATCCGGGGGAAGTGAGGCCATGAGGCACCTCCTCGGGGACAGCGCTCCTGCGCGGCGGGTGAAAGACCGGTCCGGGACGCCGCCCGGGAGTTCTCCTGCTAACGTCCGAAGTCTAGCACGCGGTGAATTATCTACGTAATGGAATCGGATATTCAGACCTCAGGTTATACTTTTTGCTCCATTATCACCGGAGGTGGCAAACAATTGGTTGTAGTGTTTTGGATCGAAACAATTCCGGGCTGTTTTTCGCGGCGCGACTCGAGAATCGTTATCCTTGATGTTGACAGTAATTATCATAATCACTACCTTTGTCTGATACGCGGCCCGGGCCGCTCCTGAGAGGCAGTTCCCCACTGTCCGGGCTCCCGGTGACGAGGAGAGTGAACTGAAGCGGCTGTCCGAAGACCCCCGGTCATGTGCCGGCCTTGCCGGCTTCCTGACCCGGACTGTCCCCGGACCCGTTTCCCGATTAAAAAGGATATGAGTCGTGCCTGAAGCTCTTTCAACTGCGCCGTCCTGCGGCTGCCCTGCCGCGGGAGCCATGACCGGATCCCTCGCGGATGCGGCCCCCGATATCCTCCTCAACGAGATGAACATTGGCGTGACCGTCCAGGTTACCGGAGTGCTGGGGGGGCGGAAAACCGCCCGCGAGCTCGGCGATCTTGGGATCCGGACCGGTCATCGCCTGAACATCCTGCGCCGGGTTCCCGGTGGCGGTCTTGCTGTTCGCTATTCCGCAATGACCGTGGCCATCGGCTCGGCCCTTGCGCGGCAGATTCTGGTGCGCCCTGTGTGCCCCCTGTAAGCCGTCGCGTTTCACAGACCTTTGGTGGCTCGACCTTCCTCTCCTGGCACGGGTGTCCCGCAGGGGAGGGAGGTCGTCCCGTTAAGGTATTGTTTTAATTGCATTGCGGGCGACCTTGTTGTGTTTGGCCGCCTGCCCTGGTTGGAAAGTCCTCTTCCATGGTTTCAACGAAACGAACCGACCCCAAGATCCTGCGGACCGTCGCCCTGATCGGTCCTCCGAACTCGGGCAAAAGCTCGGTGTTCAATCGGCTGACGGGCGCGTCCCAGCGTGTTGGCAACTTCCCGGGCATCACCGTCGAACGCATGGAGGGTATGTGCCGTGCCGACGGCAAGTGCATCTCTGTTGTGGACCTTCCGGGGCTTTATTCCATTGCGCCCAACGAGGCCGGGAGCAGTCTGGACTACGAGGTGGCCCGCAAGTATGTGGGATCGTGCGAGGCTGACCTGTTCCTCAATATTGCGGACGCGACCCGCCTCGAGCAGTCGCTCTACCTGACCGTTCAGCTTCTGGAGTGCGGTGTTCCGTGCATCGTGGCCCTGAACATGATGGATGCAGCCGAGGATGCGGGGCTCCAGATTGATGTGGACGCCCTCGCGCGTCGTCTGGGCTGCCCGGTGTTCCCGGTGTCGGCGGCTTCGGGCTCCGGCATTCGCGAGCTTCGGGAGCGCCTTTTCGAGGCCCTGCCCGAGCTTCCGCGCACGTCCCCTGTCACCCACTCCGCAAGCGTGGAGGCTGCGGTCTCGGAGGTTGTCCATGAGCTGGACACCCGCCCCGACGCCTATGCCCCGGGCTCGCACCGCTGGGTTGCCCTGTCCATGCTGGAGGGGGATCACAGCCTTCTGGCCCGCAACTCCGCCGATCTTGGCGCGTTCGTCGCCGAGAAGCGCCGGGCTGTGGAGGATGCGGCAGGCGATGATGTGGACACCCTGATCGCGGCTGCGCGCTTTGACGCCGCCCACTCCCTTGTGGAGAGCACGGTTGTCCGCGGCAAGGCCCGCTCCGTCAACCACACGGATTCCATCGACTCCGTCGTCCTGCACCCCCTTCTGGGCATCCCGGTTTTCTTCTTCGTGATGTACCTGATGTTCATGTTCACCGTGCACATCGGGGGCGCGTTTATTGATTTCTTTGATGTGGCCGGCGCCACGATCTTCGTGGACGGCTTCGGTCACCTGCTGGAGAGCATCGGTGCGCCTGAGTGGCTGGTGGTTCTTCTGGCCAAGGGTATCGGTGGCGGTATCACCACCGTTGCGACCTTCGTGCCCATCGTCGGGGCCCTGTACCTTGCCCTGACGGTCCTCGAGGACTCCGGCTACATGGCCCGCGCGGCGTTTGTCATGGACAAGGCCATGAACCGGATCGGTCTTCCCGGCAAGGCCATCGTTCCCCTGATCGTGGGCTTCGGCTGCAACGTTCCGGCGGTCATGGCGGCCCGCGTGATGGAGCGTCCCAAGGACCGGGTCCTGGCCATCACCATGGCTCCCTTCATGTCCTGTGGCGCCCGGCTTGCCGTCTATGCCCTGTTTGCCACGGCCTTCTTCCCGAAAACCGGTGGAATGGTGGTCATGGCCCTGTACCTGATCGGTATTGCCGCTGCCATTTTCACCGCCATGACGCTGAAGAAGACCATTCTGGCCGGTGATGCGGCGCCGTTCATGCTGGAGCTGCCGTCCTATCGCATGCCCCGCCTGCGCGACGTTCTGATCCACTCCTGGACCCGCCTCAAGGTGTTTGTCATGGGAGCGGGCAAGGTGATCGTCGCCGTGGTCATGGTGATCTCGGTTCTCCAGACCATGGGCACCGACGGCAAGTTCGATCACGAGGGCAAGGACAGCTCGATCCTTGCGCAGGTCTCCCAGGTGGCCACCCCGGCTTTCGGTCCCATGGGGCTGTCCGAGGACAACTGGCCTGCCATGGTGGGTATCGTGACCGGCCTGTTCGCCAAGGAAGCCGTCGTCGGCACCCTGAACACCCTGTATGCCGCCCAGGCCGACCAGGCCGGGGACGCGGACCAGGAGGGCGCCGCCATCGTCGGCGAGGAGGAGTCCGAGGACGAGGCGTTTGACTTCTGGGGCGGAATCCAGGAAGCGTTCATGACCATTCCCGAGAAGTTCGCGAGCCTTGGCGACATGCTCCTGGACCCGCTGGGCATCTCCGACGGTCTGCAGGATGAGGAGGCCCTGGCCACGGCCAGCGAGTTCTCCGGTCCGCTCGCCTCCGGCTTTGCCGGTCCTCTGGCGGCGTTCTCCTACCTGCTGTTTGTCCTGCTGTACGTGCCGTGTGCCGCCGTTCTGGGCGCCGTGAAGCGTGAGCTGGGCTGGGGCTGGACCGGGTTCGTCACCTTCTGGACCACCGGGCTTGCGTACATCGTCGCGACCTCGACCTACCAGATCGGCACCTTCTCCCAGCACCCCCTGTTCAGCGGGCTGTGGCTCCTCGGATGCCTTGGGGTGATGGTGGTTTCCATCGGCAGCCTGTCGCTCATCGGCCGCCACCAGCGGGCCAGCGCGGCCCTGTCGGTGGGCACCGCCGGGACCCTGTCTCCGAAGGGAGCGGAATGATGCTTCTGATGCGTCTGAGAGCCGTTGTACGGGAGCGTCGCGAGGTTCCTCTCGGTGAGCTTGCCCGCGTCCTCGAGACGGCTCCGGACGTGTTGGAGACCATGCTGGACCACTGGATTGCCCGGGGCTGTATCCAGAAGCGGGAGAGCCCGTGTTCCGGCAAGTCCTGCAGCTGTTCCTATGCCCGCGATCCCGTCTATGTCTGGGTTGAGCCCTCGGCCTCCAGGCCCGGGAAAGCGCCCGCCAGGGCCGGGCACCACAGTCGGGCACCCTGCGGGTGAGCGCCTTCAGACACCCATGAGAGCGGGCCGGAAACGGCCCGTTTTTTTGTGCGCGTGCGTGGTGCTGGGAGTTTGTGCGCGTGCGCGTGTGCGGTGGCGGGGGATGTGCAGGTTCGCGGTGCCGGGGGGGGGCGTGCCCGGTGCCGGGGGATGGAGGCACATGGCCACTCCGCTGGCCGTCGCTGTCGCCATGTCCGGCTGGCTGGCGTTGTCGGGTCCGGCTGGTCGCAGCGGTCTGTCCGGCTGCCGCTGGGGGGCGGCAGCTCTCCGCGGTTTCGGGTGGCGGGTGTGCCCGGGTGCGATAGGCGGGGTCCGGCCTGCCGGGGCAGGGGTGCGGGACCGTGTCCGAGGATGCCGCCTGGGCCGCGGGGCCCGGCCTGCCGGGGCGGGGTTGCGGAACCGTGTCCGGGGACGCCGCCTAGGCTGCGGGGCCCGGCCTGCGGGGGCAGGTCCGGGGCCGCGGGTCGCTCAGGTAGCGCGCCATCTTGCCGATGACCTCGTCCACCGAGATGGGCTTGCCCACGTGATCATCCATCCCGACGGCGAGGCACCGCTCCACGTCCTCACGGAACACGTTGGCGGTCATGGCGATGATGGGCAGGCTGTTCCCGTCGGGTGTCCCCAGGGCCCGGATGCGCCGTGTGGCCTCGTAGCCGTCCATTTCCGGCATGTGGATATCCATGAGGATCAGGTCGTAGCGGCCCGGCGCGGCGGTGATCATCTCCAGGGCCTCGCGGCCGTCGACGGCGCAGTCGATGTCCACGCCGGTTTCCTGGAGCTGGATTCCCAAAATTTCCCTATTGATATCAATGTCCTCGACGACAAGGATCCGACGGCCCCTGAAGAGGTCCGCGCTCCTGCGCGGCGTCGGGGCGTCGCTCCCGCAGGGGGCGGGTGCCGGGTTGGGTTCGCCGACTCCGGTCCCGGATCCGGTCCCGCCGGTCGCCAGGTCCGGCCCGTTGCGCGGGTCGGGGGCGACGGCGCAGACGTGCCGGTTGATGCAGTCCACGATCATGGAGGACAGGATCGGCTTGGGGATGAAGTCATTGATTCCCGAGGCGTGGGCCTCGGCAGCGACCTGGGCCCAGTCCACGCTGGAAATGAGGATGACGATGCTGCCCGCGCCTCTCAGGGCGCGGATGCGCCGGGCCAGTTCGAGACCGTCCATTTCCGGCATCATCCAGTCGATGAACACGATGTCGAACGCGCCGAAGTGGCGGATCATGTCCAGGGCCTGATAGCCGTCGCAGGCGGTTTTGCAGGCAATCCCAAGGCCGCCCAGGATCTCCTCCACGTACTCGCAGATTTCCGGGGCGTCATCGACGATGAGAACCCTGAGTTTTTTCCGGCTTGCCCCGGGGCTGAGGGCGACCGGCCGGGTGTTCTCCGCCACCCGGGCCCAGATGGTGAAGAAAAACCGGGAGCCCTTCCCGGGCTCGGACTCAACCCAGATGGATCCGTCCATGTGCTCGATGATGCTTTTCGAGATGGAGAGCCCCAGGCCGGTTCCGCCAAAGCGCCGGGAGATGCTGTCGTCCGCCTGCTCGAAGGACTGGAACAGGCGTTCCTGCTGCTCGGGCGAGATGCCGATTCCCGTGTCGCTGACCTCGAACTCCAGCTCGCAGAGATCGCCCTGACGGGAGCGCTTGCGGATGAAGAGGATGATTTTCCCCTCGTCCGGCGTGAACTTCACGGCGTTGGTCACCAGGTTGGTGATGACCTGGGCCAGGCGCTGGGGGTCCGTGACAAGGGAGCGGGGAACGTCCGGGTTCACGCGGATGATGAAGCTCTGCCGCTTCTGCTCAACCCGGAAGCCGACCACGTTGGTGATCCGGGCCAGCAGGTCATCGAGCACCGTCTCGACGGGCGAGACCTCGAACTTCCCGGCCTCGATCTTGGACATGTCCAGGATGTCGTTGATCACCCCCAGGAGGTGTCCGGCGGCGTCCTCGATCTTGCCCAGGCAGTACTGGATCCGCTCCAGGCTGGTGCTCTCGCGGGCAATGCCGGTCATGCCCATGATGGCGTTCATGGGGGTGCGGATCTCGTGGCTCATGTTGGCAAGGAAGGTGGTCTTGGCCCGCGCGCTCGCTCTCGCCTCGTCCCGGGCCAGGCGCAGGGCATCTTGTGTGGCCTCGATCTCCGCCATGGTCTTGCGCAGTTCCCGGAGGTCGCGGGTGTAGCCCACAACGCAGTAGCCCTCCCGCCACTTGACCCGAACGAGGGTGACCTCGACGGGAATCCAGGTGCCGTCCGCGTGGCAGTGCATCCAGTCGAAGACCACCTTTCCGCTGGCGAAGGCGTTGCGGATCATCAGGAGGAAGCCCTGGTAGCTGTCGGTGCCGTCGGGCTGGGTGACCGGCGAGAGGCTGTTGAAGCGTCGCAGGTAGTCGATCCGGGATCTCAGGCCGAAAATGCGCACGGCCTCGAGGTTGCAGTCGATGGGGCTGCAGTTCTCGTCGAAGAGGGTGCAGGCGAGGGGGGTCGCATCCAGCATGGCCCGGGTGCGCTCTTCGGCCGCGTTGAGTTTCTCGTTGTTCCTGGCCTCCGGGGTCAGATCCCGGGAGTAGCAGACCAGGCGCTCGTCCTCACCGATCCGGATGCGCAGCCCCGTCAGCTCCAGCATGATCGGTGCGCCGTCCCGGGTCAGGTGCTGCCAGCGTATGACCTGATGCCCCCGCTTCAGAACCTCGCGGAAAAACGAGCGCCAGCGTTCCTGGCTGTCCGTGCCGTCGGGCTGGAGAACCGGCATGTAGGACACAATCGTCCGGAGGTATTCCTCCTTGCTGGCCATTCCGAACAGGCGCACGGCCTCGAGGTTGCAGTCGATGGGCACCCGGTTGAGGTCATAGAGCGTGCAGGTCAGCGGCGAGGCGTCGAAAAGGTCCTGGACCTGCTGGTCGGCGGCGGCAATGGCCTCGTGGGTTTCCTGCAGGCGAACCTGCTCGCTGACATCAAGGGTCCAGCCGCACAGGACAATCGAGCCGTCCTCACGGACCTGGAGCCGGCCGCACACGTGGTGCCAGAGCCACGTCCCGGTTTCCGGGTCCAGAACCCGGCGGTCTGCCGCAAACAGGCTGTTCTCGCACAGGGCCCGGTCAAGGCTGAAGACCACGCCCGGCCGGTCCTCGGGGTGGACCCTGGTTTCCAGGTATTCGTCCCAGCTCAGGTCCAGCTGCTGGATATCGGTGCCGAAATACCGCTTGTTGTGCTTCTGGCCATAGATGGAGAGACGGCGTGTCCCGATGTCCAGCTCCCAAAGCGCGATGCCGTGCTCGTAAATGAGGGGAGGCAGCGCACGGACCAGCGTTTTCGGGAGCTTCAAGGTGGTGTCGGTCATCGCTCTGTGCTGCTCGGAAGGGGCGTCAGGGGAACCCGGTCGCAGGTCCGCTCAGGGAGGCGGGCACGCATTGGAAAAAGTATAGGGACGTTTTCCCCGTTCCTCCAGTGTATTTTGGCCGCATCCAGAAGTGGTAAAATACAGGAGAAACCGTGACTTGCTTTGTCCTTGGGGGTTTCAGGTATTACGTGTCCGGAGGTCGTGCGGGTGACGGGTATCGCAAGACACGGTTCTTCGGGATTGGCGGAAACTCACGCGGTTTTCATCGCTCCGGACCCGGTTTCCGGCCCGGGGGCGCTTTCGTTGTGCGGAATGGACTCGCGCGGCTCCCCGTCTGCGACTGTGCGGGTTTGGTACAGGAGGACTTGATTTTGTTTGTCCCGGTTGCCAGTTTCTACTAACCGAGTCGGATGCGTGCATACCGATTTTCTGTAAAAAAAAGGACGTACCGGATGAGCCTCACCAGTATTTTCGAGACCAACGCCTCGACCGTCGGCCGGACCCCCCTTGTGCGACTGAACAGGGTCACGCCCGGCGGTGCCACTGTGCTCGCCAAGATGGAGGCGCGCAATCCGTCGTGCTCGGTCAAGGACCGGATCGGCCTGGCCCTGGTGGAGGACGCCCTGGCGCGCGGAGTTCTTCGCCCCGGCATGAAAATCGTCGAGCCCACCAGCGGGAACACCGGTATTGCGCTGGCCTCGGTGGCCGCGGCCAGGGGCTTCGAGCTGACCCTGACCATGCCCGAGACCATGAGCCTGGAGCGCCGGCGCGTGCTGGCCATGCTGGGCGCACGCCTGATCCTGAGCCCCGGCGCGGAGGGCATGAACGGCAGCGTGAGGATGGCCCGGGAGCTCGTCGAAAGCGACCCGGACCTCTATTTCATGCCCCAGCAGTTTGAGAACCCGGCCAATCCGGCTGTTCACGAGCGGACCACCGGCCCGGAGATCTGGATCGACACCGCAGGCGCCGTTGACGTTCTGATCGCGGGCGTGGGAACGGGCGGGACCATCAGCGGTACTGGCCGTTATCTGAAGGCGCGCAAGGACAGCGTGCAGACCGTGGCGGTCGAGCCGACCACCTCGCCGGTCATCACCCAGACCCTCGCGGGGCAGCCTGTGGTTCCCGGGCCTCACCGGATCCAGGGCATTGGCGCAGGCTTCATTCCCGGGACTCTGGATCTGGATGTCGTGGACCGGGTCGAGCAGGTCTCCAGCGAGGAGGCCGTGGACTATGCCCGGCGTCTTGCCCGGGAGGAGGGGATCCTTGCGGGGATATCCTCCGGTGCGGCGGCGGCGGCGGCGGCCCGTGTGGCCGCTGATCCGGCCTTCGACGGCAAGACCGTGGTGGTGATCCTTCCCGATGCGGGAGAGCGCTATCTGTCCTCGGTTCTTTACGACGGTATCGAGGGCTAGGGAGCCGCGGCCGCCCCGTCCCGACCCGCGGCGGACGTGGGGCCGGGGTGTGCCCGGGTGGCGTCCGGCGGGCCGCGCGGGCCGCGCATCTATCGTTTCCCCCTTCAGGCAGGGCAGGGCGCATCCGGGTTCGGGGGCGCCCTTTCCTTTTGCCCTGGGGCGGGATGGCGTCGTGTCGGTCTGGCCCACAGGCCCGGTGGGGCGTCCGGTGACATCGACCAGCGTCGGAGACCGTCAGTGTGGTGGGCGGCAGCGCTGGCGGACGGGCCGTCCCGGCCTGCGGCGGTGTCTTGCCCGCCGCCGGTGGCCACGAGCCCTGCGGACTGGCTGTCCGGGCCCGCAAGATGCGCCGCACGGGCCGGTCACGCCGTCGGCGCAGGTTCCGGGGGCGCTGGACGCGGGCGCTCGACACCCTGAGGGAGAGGCGCCCACAGACCCCGGGACCGGCCCGCGGGGCCGGCTGCCGGACGTGAACCCGGTTCCCCCGGGAAGTCCGTGGAAAAACCGGAGGCTTCGCAGTATACTGGGCTCTTTCCGAACCGGGGGTGCGGAGCCCGTACCCTGTCGGGCACACACACGCATCAGGGCACGACCATGACCTTCAGCATTGGCGGTTTCTTCAGAACCAACAAGGTGTTCTTTATCTGGGTTGCCTTTGGCTCGCTTCTCTTTCTTTTCCGCGAGATGTTCGGTCTGGTGTTCATCACCTACATCATGTGCTTTATTGCCCATGGTCTTGTGCACCGGATGCACCGGGTCTGCCATATTCCCCGGCGGGTTTTGATCGTTCTTCTTTACCTTGTCTTCCTTGCGATTATTGTCGGCTTCCTGTTCTTCATCACGCCCCGGCTGATCTCCGAGGGGAAGGGGTTCACCGAGCAGATCCCCACCATCATGGCAACCGTCGAGGCCTGGATCGAGAGCAAGATTTCCGGGAACCAGATGCTCCAGGACGTGTTCGTGCGCGTCAAGGAACAGCTCGTGCCCTCGACGGTGATTGCCAGCAGCTGGTCCGCGGCCTTCGGGCTCCTGCAAAAGAGCGTGCACTACATCAGCTGGTTTTTCCTGGGGCTGCTGTTCAGCTTTCTGATCATGCTGGACCTGTCGCGCCTGACCCGCAGTGTCCGGCGCCTGCGCTACACGCGTCTTGCCTCGGTGGTGGAGGAAACCTCCGGGTCCGTTGTGCTGTTCGCCCGCGTGGTGGGCGAGGCCTTCCGGGCCCAGATCTTCATCTCGTCCCTGAACACGGCCCTGACGGCTGTCGGGCTGTACTTCCTGGGAATTCAGGGCATCGTCCTGCTGTGCACCGTGGTGTTCTTCTGTGGCCTGATCCCGGTTCTGGGGGTGTTCATCTCGTCGGTCCCCATTTTGCTGATGGCGGTGAATGCGGGGGGGATTCCGCTCGCTCTCTGGGCCCTGGTGCTGATCGTGATCATCCACCTGGTGGAGGCCTATGTGTTCAATCCCCGGATCATGTCGGCCGTGATGCGGATCAACCCGGTGATGGTGCTGATCATCCTCTATATCGCCCACAGCCTGATCGGTGTGTGGGGCATGCTGCTGGGGGTGCCCATCTCCGTCTATGTTTACCGACAGCTGATTGTGGGGAGCACGCCGGCGGCGGTCGCAGGAGCCGCATCCGCGTACGCGGCCGCTGCGCGGGCCTCCATGGGCTGCGACGGCGAAAGGGGCCCCGGTCCCTCGGCGGGGGTCTAGGCCCCCGTTGCCTGCGTGCTGTGTGCTGACCCAACCTGACCTGACCTGACTGGACCGGCACAGCCCCTCCCGGCCCGTTTCCTCACGGACAGGGGTCACCCCTGTCGCTCCTGGTCCGGCGCGGTGCGCGAACGCCCTGGCTCCGGACCCGCGCGGCAGGCCGCGGTCCGGGCCAGGTTCCGTGTGGCGGGGCCCTGTCCGGTTCTGCCGGTTCTCTCAGGCGATAGGGTCTTGGGCCGGTCCGGGAACGGGGCCGGAGGGCCGGTCTTGTCCCTTCTCGGGATTTTGCTCTGTATTGCTTGTCTGGCGGTCCGGTCATCCCGGAGGCAGGTCGTGCCTGCACGGCCCCGATGGTCCAGCGTGCCCCTGTGCGACCGCGGTGGGCGTGCGTGCGCTTGCATCAGGGTGGCGGGGTGGGCCTCGCCTACGGGTGCGTAGGGCTGCTGCCCGGGTGCGGGACGCGCTGCGCCCACGGGTGCGCGGGCCGGCTGCCCGGGCCCAGCGGTGCAGGCTGGAGTGGGGCGAAACCGGACCGGGCCGGACTCTGGTCTGGAGAACCCTGGTCTGGCTGGCTCCGGGCTAGCGCTTGGTCTGGCGCGCGGGGGTCGTGCTCGGGCGCGGCAGTTCCACGGGCTTGTCGACGGCGCTCTCGGGGGACCATTTGTCGGGATGGGTCTCGCTGGAGGTGCAGACCCGGTTCCGGCCTCCCTCCTTCGCGCTGTAGAGGGCGTGGTCCGCCATGGAGATGATCTTCTCGACAAACGTTTCGTTGCGCTCGTCGGGCCAGTCCGGGTTCACCCCCGCAAGTCCCATGCTGGTGGTGATGGGCACGGCCTGGGCCCCCAGATCAATGGGGGTTCCGGCGATGGACAGCCGGATACGGTTGCAGATCTTCTCCGCCTGCTCGAGGGTGGCGTCCGAGAAAAAGAAGATGAACTCCTCACCGCCGTAGCGGCCGAGGGAGTCGGACTGTCGCAGGGCTTCCGAAGCGATCCGGACAACCTGCTTCAGGGCCGTGTCGCCGCTGAGGTGGCCATAGCGGTCATTGAAATCCTTGAAGTGGTCCAGGTCCATGATGGCGATGCAGCAGTACTTGCCAAGCTGCCGGGCGGTTCGCATGCCGGCCTCGGCCACCAGGTAGAAGGAGCGCCGGTTCTGGGCGCCGGTCAGCACGTCATGGTCCGCCAGGTAGCGGAGCCTGCGCTCGCTCTCCTGGAGGGCGACAACGGCTGCCGTGCGGACGTCCACCTCGTTGCGCAGGGACTCTGTCAGGGAGGTGAGGGTTTCCTTGGTTTCCCGCAGGTTGGTCAGGGCCTCGTCCAGCTTGACCACCATGAGGTTGAAGGAATCGGAGAAGTCCCCCATGAAGTCCACCCGCTGGGTGAAATCGCCTTTTGCCACCTGCTCGACCTGCCAGGTCAGGTGGCGCAGGTTGGCGAGGTGGCGCTTCAGCAGGCCGGAGACAAATCCGCGGTATTTCAGGTCGATGGACAGGTCGCCCTCCGCAAGGCCCTGAAGGTGCTCGCGGACGTTCAGCATCATGGCATGAAACTGGACAAGCTGTTCGTTTTCTTCAAAGTCGGAGGGAAAAGCCGGGGCAACAGGGCTGTTCAGAAGCCCGTATATATGGGCTACAAGCCGGGGAAAGGCGTCACCGTCCTTTTCATTCTTTTCAATTGAATTTGCGCCCCCTGGTGAGTCAGGGGGCGCCATAACGCTTTTTTCAGTTCTCATAGACTGTGTTTCCGGGGGCTCCCGCACAGGTTACAAGGTCAGCTTGCGACTGGATCCGCAGTGAAGCGGCACGTTCGGTCGCCGGTGCACCAGCAGTCGACCTCCCGTACCACAAAGTCCGTTCCGTGGTGTCCACGAAGAATGCCCTGGATGAAGCCCTCGTCATAGACACAAATAACCTCCGAGGTATCGGGCAGTCCCGAACAGTCAAGGTCTTCGTCCACTGTCAGCGTGAACCGCAGATTGGTCTCGTCCGTTTTTTCCAGACGGAGAATACCGATTCCCATCTCCTTGAACAGCCCCTGGAGCTTTCTGACAAGGTCATTCAGGTCGGCGGCGTCAGAGCAATAGTGCCTGTAAAACTCCTCGCCTGCAAGAGATCCGGCAGAGCGGAGGATATCGTCCGAGGCGTCGGTCCCGTAGCGCTGCTCGATGATGTCACGCATGGTGAACTGGAACAGGCGGTAGATCTCGATACGGGTCGTTGGTCCCAGCTGCTTGCGGGCCATCTCCAGGTTTCCAATAGAATGTTCCCAACTGAAAGCATACTTCCGGGGCGCGCTCATTGTGATCCCTCCTGTTCAGATCGTTCCGACAAGCGACGGATGTAATTTATAATAGGCCCAAACGACGTGTGCGTCCAGCAAACCTGCCCTTACGGGGGATATTTGCGGGCGCGCCCCACCTTTATGGGGAGACTTCAGTCTGAAATCCAGCGGTTATCGTGCGCAAAGGCCTGAATACGTGTCCGGTGCGAGGGGCCGGGCTGGTCCACGAGGGACTGGATGAACGGACGGGCCCGGTCCAGGTCAATGGCCCGCAGAACCTCCTTCACCGGCCCGAGGCTCGAGGCTGTGACGGACAGGGAGCGGAAGCCCAGGGCCACCAGTGCGATGGCGTCCAGGGGGCGGGAGGCCATCTCGCCACAGATGGACAGCTGTTTGCCGGCCCGGTCACACGCGAGGACCAGATCCCGCAGAACCCTCAGGAAGGGGGCGGAGAGGCTGTCATAGCGCTCGGCCACCTTGGGATTGCAGCGGTCGGCGGCGAACAGGAACTGGAGCAGGTCGTTGCTTCCCACCGAGAGGAAGTCGATGTTCTCCGAAAGAAGCTCGGGCAACTGCCACAGCAGGGAGGGCACCTCCACCATCGAGCCCACGCGGAGGCTCTCCGGAAGGCGTCCGCCCCGGCTGGCCTCGCGCTCCAGCTCCAGATCCAGGATGCGCCGGGCGGCCCGGAATTCGGGAATGGTGGCGATCATGGGGAAGAGCACATTGAGCTCGCGGCCCCGGGCGGCCCGGATCATGGCCCGAAGCTGCTGGCGCAAGATGGCGGGGCGGGTGAGGGTGATGCGGGTGGAGCGCCAGCCCATGGCGGGGTTTTCCTCCGCCAGGTCGTCCCAGTAGGGCAGGAGCTTGTCGCCCCCCACGTCCAGGGTGCGGAAGACCACGGGCTTGCCGTCGGCATGGTCCAGAGCCCGCTCATAGATGCCGCGCTGCATCTCCACATCGGGCAGGGACGAGGCGCTCATGAACGCGAGCTCGGTGCGGAACAGGCCGATACCGTCGGCGCCGGTCTCGCGCACACAGTCCATGTCCATCATCAGGCCCGCGTTGACCATCAGGGAGACGGTGGTGCCGTCCTTTGTGGTGGCCGGCAGGGCGCGCAGCTGACGGTAGGTCTCCAGCCGTTCCCTGCGCTGGCGCAGTCCGTCCAGGATCGCCTCCCGGACGTCGTCGTTCGGGCGCACGAAGATCTGGGAGTGGTCCGCATCCACGATCACCTGATCGCCCGGCGCGATTTTCTCGAACAGGTGGGGCACCTGGGCAATGACCGGAATGTCCAGCGCGCGGGCAATGATGACCGCGTGCATGCCCACCGTTCCCTCTTCCAGGATGACGGCGCGAAGGCGCTTTGTGTCATAGTCCAGAAGCTCGGCCGGGCCCAGGGTCCGGCAGACCAGAACCACGTGATCCGGGAGGTTCTGCCCGGCCGCCGTTGAGCTTTGCCCCGTGAGGTGGCGCAGCAGGCGGTTGCCCAGATCCTTCAGGTCGTGCAGGCGTTCCCGGATGTAGGGATCATGAACCCGGGAGAACCGCAGGCGCATGTCGTTGTCCACCTTGCGCACGGCGGCCTCGGCGGTCAGGCCGGCGTGGATGTGCTCCTGGATCCGGCTGACCCAGCCCGCGTCCTCGGCGAACATCTGGAAGGTTTCCATGATGTCGCGGTATTCGTCGGGCAGGTTGGCGTGGGCGTCGAACAGGGTCTGGAGATTGGCCTGCATCTCGGCCAGAGCCATCTTCAGGCGCTCGATCTCGTGTTCCGGGTTTTCCGCCACCAGGGTCGTGACGGTCACCTCCGGCTGGTGGTAGACCGCCGTTCCAAGGCCAATGCCGCGGATGAGGGCGGTTCCCTCCTGGCGCATGGGCAGCACGGCGTTGCCCACCAGGGGTGAGGTCTCGGCCCGGGCGATTTCCGCCTCCTGGGCCAGGATCTCGGCCAGCACCATGGCGACCGTTTCCAGAACCTCCTGCTCGATTTCCGTAAAGGAGCGGGGCTCCTGGCTCTGCACGGCCAGAACGCCGATGACGTGGCCGCCGCGCACCAGGGGGACGCCGATGAAGGACGAGATGTTGTCCTCGCCGGTTTCCGGGCGGTAGACGAAGCGGGGGTCGGACCACACGTCCCGGACCCGCAGGGCCTGGGCCGACGAGGCCACATGCCCCACCAGGCCCTCGCCCATACGCAGGCGGGTCTTGTGGACCGCGCCCGGGGCCAGGCCGAAGGTGGCATAGAGCTCAAGGAGGTCGCCGTGGCGGAGCACATAGCACGAGCACACGTCGGCACCCATGCCTTCCGCCACAAGGCGGGTCGTCAGGTCCATACGGTCCTGGATGGTTCCGCTTTCCGCCATCGCATTGCGAAGACGGAAGAGAAGCTGTCGAGAGGTCTCGTCGCGTAACGCCATAAGCCTCGCCCTAGTTGACCGGGCGCATTAGGTCCGGAGGGGTCCGGGAAGAACGGAGCACGAGTGTGCCGGAAAGACTGCGTGAAAACAAGAGTCTGGTGGCGGATCCGGTCGCCCGGGTCCGCCTGGCTGGCCGGGAGGTCAGGCGCCCACGCCCGGGCGCGCCGCAAGCGAGTGAACGGCCTGCTCGCACAGCTCGGCAATGATCTCGCGGGCGGGCTGCTCGCAGGTGATCAGCCCCACGCTCTGCCCCGCCATGATGGAGCCGTTCTCCACGTCGCCGTCGATGGCGGCACGCTTCAGGGCCCCGGCCCAGAAATGCTCGATCTCCATCTGGCCGGCCTTCTGGTCGATCTCGCCGCGCTCGAAACGGGCCACAACGTCCCGCTGCTTTTCCATGAAAAGGCGGGTGCCCTCGTTGGGCAGGGCGCGCACCGGGATGACCGGGAAGCGCTCGTCGATCTGGAGCGTGGGCATGGCATCGCGGGCGCGACCGCGGATGAAGGCCTGCTTGAAGTTCGGGTGGGCAATGCACTCGGTGGCGCAGACAAAGCGGGTGCCCAGCTGGACCCCGGAGGCGCCCATCTCCAGGTAGGAGACAATGGCCTCGCCACGGCCGATGCCGCCGGCGATAAACACGGGAACGTCCCGGATTTCCGGCAGGATTTCCTGGGCCAGAATCGAGGTCGCCACGGGGCCGATGTGGCCGCCGGCCTCGGTGCCCTCGATGATCAGGGCGTCCGCGCCGGTGCGGATCAGCTTCTTGGCAAGGGCGAGGGCCGGGGCAAAGCACAGCACCCGGATGCCGCCGCTCTTCAGGCGGCGGATGGACTCGCCCGTGGGCAGTCCCCCGGCCAGAACCACGTGGGAGATGTTCTCCTCCAGGCACACGGAAATGAGGTCATCCAGATCCGGGTGCATGGTGATCAGGTTGATGCCGAAGGGCTTCAGTCCGCCCGAGGCCTCCATGAGGGCCCGGGTCTCCCGGATTTCGGTGCGCAGGATCTCGGCGGGCATGGAGCCGGCGGCGATCACACCGAACCCGCCGGCCTGCGAGATGGCGTTGACAAGGTTGCGTTCCGAGATCCAGGACATGGCGCCGCCAAGAATGGCGACCTCGCATCCGAGAAACTCACAGCCCCGGGCCCAGAGGGCGTCCAGTCTTTCCCGGGCCTGTGCCTGTGTGGCCGCATCCATCGTTGTCATGGTTTCCATCCTCTTCCTGATCCGATCCGGGTTCCGGTTTTTTACTGTGCGTCGAGACCGTAGGCGGAGTGGAGCGCGCGCACGGCCAGCTCCATGTACTCCTCGGCGATCAGCACCGACACCTTGATCTCGGAGGTCGAGATGGTGAGGATGTTGATCCCCTTTTCCGACAGCGCCCGGAACATGGTCTGGGCGACGCCCGCGTGGGAGCGCATGCCCACACCGATGACCGAGATCTTGACCACGTTCTTGTCCGCCTCGAGGCGGGCGTAGCCGATGTCCTCCTGGCCCTTCTCCAGCACCTTGAGGGCGCGGGGCAGGTCGGTCCGGGGCAGGGTGAAGGTGATGTCCGCCGTGGTGCCGTCCGCCGAGACGTTCTGGACGATCATGTCCACGTTGATGTTGGCGTCCGCGAGAGCGCCAAAGACCCCTGCCGCAACGCCGGGACGGTCCGCGACGGACAGAAGGGTGATCTTTGCCTCGTCGCGGGAGTAGGCGATACCGCTAACGACTTCTTTTTCCACGATTTCATCCTCGTCGCACACAAGGGTTCCGGGGGTGTCCGAGAAGCTGGAGAGAACCTGCACCCGGACATGATACTTCATGGCAATCTCGACCGAGCGGGTCTGGAGCACCTTGGTGCCCATGGACGCCTGCTCGAGCATTTCCTCGTAGGTGATCTTCGAGAGCTTGCGGGCATGGGGAACAATGCGGGGATCGGTGGTGTAGATCCCGTCCACGTCCGTGTAGATGTCGCAGCGCTCGGCGCCCAGTGCGGCCGCGAGGGCAACGGCGGAGGTGTCCGAGCCGCCCCGGCCCAGCGTGGTGACCCGGTTGTCCGAGCCCAGCCCCTGGAAGCCCGCGCAGACCACGACCTGGCCCTGGTCCAGCCTCTGGCTCACGACGTCGGTGTCGATGCCCAGGATGCGGGCCTTTCCGTGGGCGTCGTCCGTATGGATGGGGATCTGCCAGCCCTGCCAGGAGCGGGCGTCCACGCCCAGGTCCTGAAGGGCCATGGCCAGAAGGCCCGAGGTGACCTGCTCGCCGGTGGAGACGACCGTGTCGTACTCGCGCGCGTCATAGAGTTCCGAGACGGAATCACACAGGGCAACAAGGCGGTTGGTCTCCCCGGCCATGGCCGAGACCGTGACAGCGACCTGATCGCCTGCGTCCACCGCTTTCTTGACCCGCAGCGCGACGTTTTTGATCCGCTCGACATCGGCCACCGAGGTGCCGCCGAATTTCATGACGATTCGCGCCATTGTTCGCTTCCCGTTTGTTTTTCAAACCGCAGGCCCGGCGGGTGTGTCCCTGGCCGGTCCGGCCGCCACGCGCACAGGAGCCGTGCGGCAGATGGTTGTGTAAAGCACTCCACCCCTGAACGCAAGCCGGGATGATTCTTCCGCCGTGCAGCGTGTGCGTTGCGCTGCACGGGGTGTTTTTCCCTCAGGCACAGAGCCTGTGGGGCGTCAGAAGGCCGTTGGTCTCCAGCGCCTCGAGCAGATTGCCCCCGGTGAAGAGAAGGCCCGGAATACCCGCGGCGCGGGCGGCCTCCATGTCCGTGTCCCGGTCCCCGACGAGAAGGCTGCCCGTCGTGCGAACGGGCCAGGACTCCATCAGGTCCAGAAGCATGCCCGGAGCGGGCTTGCGCCAGGGATGCACCCCCCGGTAGGCGGGAAGGGTGGCCTCGGGATGCCAGGGGCAGTAGCGCCAGTCGTCCACAAAGGCCCCGTGGCGGTTCAGGGTCTCGCTCATGAAGCGGTGCAGCGTGCGCACGTCCTCCTCGCCGTAGTACCCCCGGGCCACGCCGGCCTGGTTGGTCACCACAAAGACGTAGTACCCCAGCTCGTTCAGACGCCGGACTGCATCAATGGCGCCGTCCATCCACTCGAGGGTGTCGGTGCGGTACTGGTAGCCGTGGTCCACGTTCAGCACCCCGTCCCGGTCCAGGAACACGGCGGGCCTGAGGGGGCGCCCCGGATGGGGGGAGCCCACAAGGTCCGGGCAGGTCCGAACGGTGCGGGCGTCCAGGTGCGATCCGGCGCACGCGACCGTGACCAGACGGTCAGCCGGGCCGGTGGCTGCGGCCGTGGGGGTATCGGCAGGGTTGGTGGTCACGGAGGTCGTAGGGGCGGGTGTGCCTGTCGGGTGGCCGAGCAGGTCCGGGTGGGTCTCGACGGCGGCGCGTCTCAGAACCCAGACCCCGCCGTCACAGCGGGAGCCGGGGGCCGGAGGCGTGTCCGGGCCTGCCTGTCCCTCGGGTGCCGGAAGGACCGCGCGCACACCGGCCACCTCGGGCGGGCAGTCCGCCAGACGGGCGGCCAGAGCCCGCCAACTGCCGTCCAGCCAGGTGCGGCCGTCCAGAAACAGGAACGTTTCGTCAAGGAGGGGCAGGGCGCCCCTCAGAGCCCCCTGGAGCCCGAAGGCATCCGGCGTGCGGTTTACTGTGACGCTGACGCCGAAGCGGGCGCAGGGCTCAAAGCGGGCCACGTACTGTTCCGCTGCCCCGGGCAAATCCCGCTCCAGAAGCACGATATCATCAAAGCCCTGGCGAGCCGCCTCCGCGATGAGAAAATCCACCAGAGGCCGCCCGCTGTCCGCCCCGTCCGTCCGGTCCGGGGTTTTCGGGGCCGGGGAGGTGCCGGTGGCGGGAGCCAGATCCGGATCCGGGCGTTCATCCAGGGCGATAACGCACTGGCGGACGGGGGGTGTGTCGGCGGGAGGGAGGGTGTGCTGCTGCATGGCCTGTATCAAAGAGGGAACCGGAGTGCGGGCGGGCGGCGGTCCGGGGAAGCGTGGCGCCTAGATGAGCTTGAACCGGCGGTCGTTGATGACGGCACCCACCACGTGGAAGTTGGCAAGCGCGTCCCGGCACCGCTCGAAGTCCTCAAGCGTTGTGCCTCCGTCCCTCAGGACCAGGAGCACCGCGTCCACATGGGGCAGAAACGCAATGGTGTCGGCCTGGGTGAGCAGGGGAGGCATGTCGTAGATCACAATGCGGTCCGCATAGCGGTTTTTCAGCTCCCGGGCAAGGGCGGCCATCTTGGGCGTCCCCAGGACTTCGGAGGAGTCCTCCAGGGGATGGGTGATGGGCAGAAGCCTCAGGCGCTCGATATCAAGGCCCACCATACAGTCCGGCACCTGGGCGTCGCCCTTCAGGTAGTCCCCCAGGCCCAGTTCCGCGTCAATCCCAAAGTTCCTCTGGACACTGGGATCGCGAAGATCCAGGTCCACCAGAAGAACCGTCTGGTTCACGTCCTGGGCAAGGCTGAGGGCCAGGTTCGCGGCAATAATGGACTTGCCGTCGCCGTAGACCGGGCTGGTGACGCCCAGGGTTCGGGCGCCGATGCGGCCCATTTCCTGCATGACCTTGGTGCGCAGGACACGGAACAGGTCCGCGTTCCGGTCCTGGAGGCGCCTGGAGATCAGGCGGTTGGCCTCGAGCTGGGTATCGGAGATGTGGAAGATCCGGCTGCGTCGCACCGGCGCGGGAAGGCTTCCCGGGTCGTCCCCGTCAACCGGAAGCGTGCCGTCCGGGTTCGGGGTTCCGCCCTTCAGAAGCTCACCGGCGCCCCCGTGCTCGGATGAAAGCCGGGCGAGGCGCTTCTGGCGTGCTTTTTCCAGAGCTCTGGTCAGTTTGTCCATGGCAATCCAAACAATCCGTTTCTGTCTGCCGGCGGGAGGGAGCCCGGGTCCGGCAGGGGGCGAGGGGACGGAGCGCCGTGGTCCCGGGCAGGGGGCGGCGCTTCGTCCCGGTATCGCTAGTAAATTCCGAACTTCCGCAGGAGCAGGGTCCAGGCGACCTCAAGCGGCATGATCAGCAGGTGGAAGCTGCCCAGCACCACCGTGATGAAGGCGACGGTGGCTCCGGCAATATACAGGAGGTGGCGCTTGCGGTTCTGCCTTTCCCGTTCCGTGTAGAGGTAGGGAATGGAGACAAGCGGCAGGGTGCCTGTCAGGCGGTAGTAGTGGTTCTGCCCGTTGATCACGCTCGACAGGATCTCGATGACGAAGACCGTCCCGATGCCCGACAGGGTGGCGAGAAAGATGCCGGCAAGAAGAAGCATTTTCCGGCCCGGCGAGGTGTCCGTGGGCAGTTCCGGCGGGTTGATGACCACCAGGCGCTCGCCCTTGTGGTCGGCCTCCATCTTCTCGCTCATTTCGGCGCTGAGCTGCCGGGCTCTGAGCTCCCGGTAGGCGATCATGGTGTTCTCGTAGTCCCGGGTGAGGGCGGAGAACTCCTCCTCCACCTTGGGGATTTCCGCGATGGAGCGTTGATACTCCTGGATCTGGCGCTCCAGCTCCGTGCGCTGGTCCAGAAGCGGCGCAAGGGAGGCCTCGGTCGCCTGGATCTGGGAGACGATCATCAGATAGGTGGGGTTGTCCGCGTCCTGCACCATCTCGTCGGTCATGCTGGTGGCGCGGCTGGTCGCGATCTTCTGCTTGAGCTGGGCAATCTGCCCCTTCAGGTTCTGGATGTCCGGATGATCGGGGGACCGGGTTTCCTCAAGGATCTTGAGCCGGGTCTCGGCGTCGATCAGCCGGGACTGGAACTTGGAGGTGTCCTGGCGCGGCCGGGTCGGGCGGACCTGCTTTTGCAGCAGCTGGATCTGCTTCTCGACCCGGATCACGTCCGGGTGGCGTTCGCTGTACTGCCCCTTGAGAATGGCCAGCTGGGAGCGCAGGGCCTTGAGCTGGATATCCGGGGAGGTCAGCACCTGGCCGTCCATCACGGCCATGGAGTAGGGCTGAACAAGGGCCAACTGGCCCTTCAGGTCGCCGCGCTGTTTCTCGAGGGAGGAAATCCGGGTGTTGACCTCACGGAGGCTTGATTCCGTCGAGGCCAGCATCTGCTGGTTGAAGGCCAGGGACTCGGGCCGGGCATTCGGGTTCCGGGCACGGAACTCCGCGATTTTCTTGTCCTGCTCCTCGAGGGTCTTTTCGAGGGCCGTCACCTGGTAGGCAATGAAGGCATTCGTCTCGGTGGCCTGGACCCGGCGCTGCTTCAAATCCTCGTCAAGGAACCGTGAGATCAGCTCGTCGGTGGTCTGCTGGGCCTTCAGCGGGTCGTCGTAGGCAAATGTCAGGTTGAAGGCGATGGCCGACAGCTGTCCCGCCGACGCCCGCTGGGCCGCGGTCGGGTTCGCGAGGCTCGTGCTGACCATGTCGAGCTGGATTTTCTTGCGCATGTCCGCAGCCACCTCGGCCAGCGGCATTCTCTTGCGATCCTCGGGGTAGAGGTTCAGCTTGTTGATGACCTCGATCAGCCCGGAGGTGGAGGTCACGCGCTGCTGGATCTGGTTGATCCGCTGGTCCGCCAGGGCCTCGGCCATGCGGGCCGCCCCGTCAAAGGTCAGGGAGGCAATGTTCTCGGCGATTTCCGGGCTCTGGATCTGGACGGTGACCGTACTCTTGTAGCGGTCATAGTTCAGTGTGAAGACAAACGACAGAATCAGCACAAGGAAAAAGGAAACTGTAAAATATTTCCAATTCCGAGTCAGTATGGAGATATAGTCTTTGACCCCCATTTCTTTCATGGTCGGGATTTTCCTTGGAGTGCGGCCCGCCCCGCCAGGGGGGCTGCCGCAAGATGTTTCAAATACAGGACCGCTGGGGCGCGGTTTACCAGTCGATGGACAGCTCGGACGGGCGGTAGGTCAGTTCCAGAAGGAATGCATTGGACGTCGCCGTGTCCTTGATCAGGTCCGTGGACTTTTCCGAGTACCGGTAGCTGCCGATAACGGAGAAGTCACGGGACAGCTTGTACGACACGTGGGGTGACAGCGACCACACATTCGTGCTGTAGGTTCCTCCGGCGGTCGGAGTTTCGTAAAGCCGGTACCGGGCGTCCAGGCCCAGCCGGATGCGCTCGCTGACGTAGTAGCTGGAGTTCATTCCGAAATCCGTTGTGTCACTCTCGTATCCTGATGCCGTGGCGTTGGGATAGCGCCGGGCCCAGGCATCCACCATGACGTCCTGGGTCTTGTAGAACAGGGAGGCGTCAAACGACATCTCCCAGGTGTTCACCACCGGCTCCTCCCAGAAGTAGAGTTCCGACTTCGGCATCTTCCGGTAGCCACCCAACTGGATCCCCGCGCTCAGGGTTTCCGAGAACTGGTGACGCCAGCCCAAAGACATCCCGACGTTGTCGACACTGGAGCTGCGACCGCTTGTTGTTTCGTAGCGGCTGCCCTGGAAGCCGACCGTGGCCGTGTTCTTCTGGTCAAGCATCCTGCTCCATGTAAGGTTGATCGAGTACTGATTGTAGTCCTGATACCCACCTTTTTTTTCGTAGGTCGAAAACAGGGCGCTTCCGTCCAGGCTCAGTTGGTCGCGTTCTGTCAGGATTTTGGTGAAGCTCGGCGCGAGGGCCACCAGTTCGTGCTGGATTCCGCTCACGATATAAATGTCACCCGAGTTGAGCTCGCTGGTTCGGGTTGTGTCGTGGTCATAGCGGACACTCATGCCCGCCGACCACGTCTCGCTGCCCGTCCGTCCATTGACGTCAACATGGGCGTCGGTGGAGCCGTAGCCTTTCCGGTTATAGATCGCGTTGGATACCTTCAGGGCCGCGGACAGGGCGCTGGTGGGGGTTTCTGCCGAGAGCTCCACGCGCGGGGTTGTGATCCAGCCGGTCGTTGACTCCGGGTTCTTGTAGCGCAGGAGGAGGTTCGAGTCGTGCTCGAACTTCTGGCTCACGCTGGCCCGGATGTTCCGTTTTGCCGCCTCGGCCGGTCCGGGGATCAGGATGCAAAGCGCGCACGCGGCGAGCCACAGCGGGCCCGATGTCCGCCCCCGGAGTGTCTGAGTGTCGTTCAAACGGTCTGCAGGCATCATGATGGATCTCAACTGGTCTCCCGCTCCTTGACCGGGGCCCGGGTGTGTGGTCGGGCCGGGTCCGGTCATTTGCGGGGCAGGTGCCGAAGGGATTCAGGTCGGAAAACGGGCCGTGTCCGGTGTGGGGCGTGCGGGCCCCCTACCGGGAGAGCGTTGCGGCCCCCTAGAAAAGGAGACCCGCGGTCGGGACAACGATCACGTCCCCGGGCTTCAGGACGATGTCCTGGTCCAGGGACCGGCCCCGGATCACGTCCTTGTAGGGGAACGGGAAGGAGACCTCACCGTCGCTGGTGCGACGCAGGACGATGATGCCACCCTCGTCGGCAAACGGTGTGACGCCGCCGGCAATGCTCAGGGCCTGCATGACCGTGATATTGCGGCTGTTCACGATTTCGCCGGGTTTGTTCACCTGGCCCACCACGTGATACGCGTGGCCGAGGGGCGCCTTGACGCTGACGGTCACCTCCGCGTTCGGGATGTAGACCTTCAGCCGGTCGCGGATCTCGTCGCGCAGGGTGTCGGGCGTCTTGCCCCGGGTGCTGAGCTCGCCCACAAGCGGAAACGAGATCTGGGAGCTGGGCAGGACAAGGACTTCCAGGTCCAGCTTTTCCTCGCCCCAGACCGAGATCTGGAGCACGTCACCGGGTGCCAGGAAGTAGGAGGAGCCCGGAACAGCGCTCGGCTGGTGGCTGTCCACCGGGGCGGAGCGGCCCGCGGTTCCCGCGTCCGTCTGGGCCGGCGCCGGGGCGGAGGGCAGGTAGGAGCACGCAGCCAGGGCCAGACCCAGGAAAAGAGCGCCTATCGTTCGTGTCGTCATAACCGTCCCCTCTTGCGTTCCATACAACTGTGAGGCTTCCTGATCGCGGACAATGCCGGCCGGTGGGAGAGGCCCGGGCGCCGCAGCTCCGGCAGGGAACCGGTCCCCGTCCTGTGCGGGGGGAACCCGTCGTGCGGAGACTTCGCCCCTGCCGCCGGTAAACTCTGGATTCAGTATATCGTCCACCCTTTAACCGGTTCTTAATGCACAATTCCCGTCGGGGGTATTTCCCGATCCCCGTGACGGTTCCGCAGAACCGAATTTTGCAATGCCTTCCTGCAAAAGGAAACCCCTGTTTTGGGATCGTTCCGGGAATGGGGTGCCATTATTCCGCCCGGCTGCGGTGTTCCGGGGTGATTTGCACGCCCTGCACAGGTCTTGCTGTGGTTTTCCCGCTAGGCGAGCGCAGTCTCCGGGCAGGGTCCGCACGGGGGCGGCCGGGGTGCGGCTCTAGCGCAGCGACAGGATCTCGCCCGACGCCTCGACACGGTTGTTCAGGAAGAGCCGGGGCTGGATCCGGACCACCGCCGTGCGCCCCTTGCGGACGTCCTGCAAAAGGGGATCGCTGTTTTTCAGCGAGACCCGGACGCCCCCGACGCCGGCCGGGCTGGCGCCGATCACCACGAATGGTGCGCCGTTGGCTCCGAACGCGATGTCCGTAACCGTGCCCCTGACAATCAGGGGTTGCTCCATGTACATCTTGCGGGCCCGGACGTCGTCGCGCTCGAATTCCTGGACCAGCTGAAACGGGGTGACGGTGTAGGCCAGATACCGGGCCAGCGCCGGGTTGGCCGCAGCCATCGACCCCCGGACCTCAAGAATCTGCAGGGACGGGGAGCCCGCCGTCTTTTCCACCACGCAGACCGGAACGCCGTCCGGGTAGCCCTGGCCCGTTTCGTAGAACGCGAATTGGGCCTCCCTCTCGTCGCGCAGGAAGGAGGGCAGCAGACGGGTGGTCGCCTCACCGTAGAACTCGGCCGGCCGGTCTGTCATGTCCCCCGAGACCTCCACAAGGACATAACGGCCGTCGATGGACTGGGCCACCTTCGCGGTAATGCCCAGACCTGTGTCCTCGACCCTGTCCGGGCGGCCCGGGGGGAAGTGGATATGGGGGGCAATCTGGTGCCAGCCGACCGCCAGGGTCACAAGCAGCAGGAGCGAGAGCAAAAACACGGCGCGCCGGTGTCTGGCCACAAGGCCGGGGCGGGGCACGGGCGAGGCCGGCTCCCGGGCCGGTGCGGTCATGCTGTCGGCGTAACCGGGCAGGATTGTGCCGGGCGGAAAGAGGCGCCGTGCCATGTCCGGCGACATCCCGGCCAGGGCGGGGAGCCCCTGGTCCCCCGGGGGCACGACCGGGGTGATGAACGGATACACCGGGCTGCGCTCTCCGCCCGCGGTCCGATAGAGGGCCCGCGCCTGGTCGCTGCCATAGAGGGGCAGCGCCTCCGGTGCCGGGGGCGGGCCGTGCGTGACGGCGCTGCCGGCGGAGCCGCCGGCAGGCGGAAAGGGTGCACGGGCGGTGGCCACGGGAAGGGGAAGGGGCCGCACATCCTCGTAGGCGAGCCGGGTGTCCCCTCTCGCGGTTCCCAGGGACTGCAGGACAGCGGACAGGCTTCCGGGTGTCGGGTCTCCCGGGGCGGCGTCCGCGGTCGGCGGCAGGACCGGTGTGCCCCAGGGTGTCAGTGGGACCGGCTCCGCAGGCGGGGGAAAACCCGGAACCACCGCAGCAGACGTCTGCGCGAGGCCATGGGGATAGGGCGGGTGCCCGGCGCCGTACGGCGCGTCACGGTGCTGTGGTGCCGGTGTGGGGCCCGTTCGTGCCGGGGGCGCATCAACTGCCGTCTCACGGTGGCCGGGCTCCGTGTCGTTGCCGGGGCCTGCGCGGTGTCCCGGCGGCCGGGTGCGGGTGTGCTCCCTCCCGGCCTGGAGCCGGCCCCGGGAGGCACGGGGTGCCGTTTCGGCGGAATCCGTCCGGCCCGTTTCCGGAGGGTGGGGGCGACGGTCCGCACCCGGGCGGGTGGGCTCTCGGTGAGGCCGGGGTTCTGTGGGGGAAGCCCGGTCCGGCGGGAGGGGAGGGAGGTCCTCCAGGGTGCGGGAGATGCTTCGGGTTGCGCGGCGCGCAATCATGCGGGCCAGCAGGTCTCCGGATCCGGCGTCGGAGCCGGGCTCTGGGACGGGCGGCGTCAGATGTGGCGGCGGGGGCATCGGCCGGGCCGGGGACAGGGGGCGCGCGGCCCGGGGTGCCCGGCCGGCTGCGGGGTCCGCCGGTACCGCACCGGGTGTCGGGCGTGCGTGGGCGCTGTGCTGGCGGCCCGGGGTGTCCCGGCGGGCGGGGGCTCTCTCCGGGTCCGGAGCCGGGTAGAGGTCCGACAGGGGCCGGGCCATCTGGCGCGGCAAGGGCTCGTGGGGGGAGAGCTGGCGGCGGGACGTCTGATGCGGTGACACCTGATGCGATGACGTCGGGCGCGGTGGCGCTCGGTGCGGGTAAGGCCGGGGTGCGGGGCTCCGCTGAGCCTGTGACTGCCAGGTGTCTCCGTCCTGCCCACCGGTGGGTGCAGCGGACGGCTGGGCCCTCACCTGAACCGGCGCCCGGGCTGGGGCGCGGGCCTGCACCTGATCCGGCGCCCGGGCCGGGGTCTGCACATGAACCTGCGCGTGATCCTGAGCAGGGGCCAGGGTCTGGTCCCCGAGGGCGTACCGGTATGTCATGCGATCAAGAACCGTGCCGCCCGACGCACGCAGGGACGCCCCGCAGCCCGTGCACCGGGGCTGCGAGTCGGAAACGGCCGTTGCGCAGTAGGGACAGGTTACCCGTGCCATGGATCGCCGTTCTCCGGCACTCCTTTCTCGCGTGTCTGGCGGTCCGGTCAGGCGGGGCATGTCCACAGCCGGGCAGAGGGGGTCTCCGAGCCGACGTGCAGCCCCCGGGCGACCGTGTCTCCCGGGCGCCTTCGCGCTCCGGGTGTTCCCCGCGGGTGTCCCGCCAATTGTACCGGGAACGGACGCAAAATTGGACAGAAAATACAACCCGGAAGCGGGGAATGTTGGGCGGCTCGAGATCCTCGGGGCGATCCTGCCGGGGCAGCGGCCCCCGGGCCGGCGTGGAACGTCCGTACCCGGGGCGTCCCGGGATGCGTGTTCCCGGGGCCGGCAGGATGTGCGCACAGGGCATTGGCCGCCGTACGGGTGTCGCCCGTGGCAGCCCGAAAACAAAACCCGGGCCGTGCCGTGCCCCGTCCCGCGCCCCCTGGGGAGGTGCACAGCGGCCCGCCGCCTTTTTCCTTGTTTTTCTGCGCTTTAACGGCGTTTTCCGGACACCGGGCCGGTCCGCGTCCCGGTACGGTTTTTGCACATGGACTTCGGCACATCTCTTGAAAGGCGGCTGCCAAAAATGGATACTGGTCTCATTCGCATGTAAACGGAGGCGAGAGAACCCCATGCACCGCTACAAAGGAGACGCCGTTCCCGGCCTTTCGGGGAGCGATACGCTTTTTGCCCGTCTGAGAACCGCCTGCAAGCCGGAGTGGGACAGCTATGTCCGGCACGTTTTTGTCAGCTCGCTGGGCGAGGGCGTGCTGCCGGAGAGCTGTTTCCAGCAGTACCTCAAGCAGGACTACCTGTTCCTGATCCACTTTGCCCGCGCCTATGCCCTTGCAACCTACAAGTCCGAGACCCTGGACAGCATGCGCGACTCCGCGTCCGCCATGGCCGTCATTCTCGACGAGATGAAACTGCACGTGAAGCTGTGCCAGCGCTGGGGAATCACGGAAAAGCAGCTCCAGTCGCTGCCCGAGGCCCGCGCGACCCTGGCCTACACGCGCTATGTTCTCGAGCGGGGCGTGAGCGGGGACATCCTGGACCTTCACGTGGCCCTGAGCCCCTGCATCATCGGCTACGCGGAGATCGGTCTCTCGCTTCAGCCCAGCGTGCATCCCGACCACCCCTACCGTGAGTGGATCGAGACCTACTGTTCGGACGGGTTTGTCGGTGCGGCGAAGGAAGCGGTTGCCCGCCTCGACCGCCTGATGGAGGAGCGCGGCGGTCCCGGACGGATGCCCGGGCTGATCCGGACGTTCCGCGAGGCCACTCTCCTGGAAGCGGATTTCTGGCAGGCCGGGCTTGATGGCCACTGATGTCGGCGGGGCCTGAATGGCGGGCCCGGTTCACTCCACGTTTGCGGACACGGGCCGGCCCGAGGGCGGGCCCGTTGCCGTTGCCCTCTCCGGGGGTGTTGATTCCGCTGTGGCCGCGGCTCTGCTGAAGAGCCGGGGGTATGAGGTGTTCGGCCTGACCATGCGCCTTCTCGATGACTCGGGAACCATCGCGCAGGACGCGGCCGAGGTGGCCCGGGTCCTGGGAATCGGGCACCATGTCATTGACCTGCGCGATGTGTTCTCCCGCGAAGTGATCTCCCCCTTTGCGGAGGCCTATGTTCAGGGCCTCACCCCCCTGCCGTGCGCGCTGTGCAACCGCTCGGTCAAGCTGGGGCGCCTTCTGGAGGAGGCGAGGGCCCTGGGCGCGGACCGGCTGGCCACCGGCCACTACGCGAAGCTGGAGGGTCCGCCTGGCGATATCGGGCTGTGGCGGGCCCGGGACGAAAGCCGGGACCAGAGCTATTTCCTGTTCACCCTGCCCAAGGAGCGTCTGCCGTCGGTGATGTTCCCTCTGGGGGACTTTCCCTCGAAGGCCCGAACCCGGGAACTGGCCCGCAGCTTCAACATCCCGGTTCACGAGCGGGCGGACAGCCAGGATCTGTGCTTTTCGGCCAGCGGGCGCCATGCGGATCTGGTCATGCGCCTGCGCGCCGATGCGGTCCGGGGGGGCGATATCGTTGACGAGACCACGGGCAAGGTGGTGGGGCATCACCGGGGCCTTTTGCACTACACCGTGGGGCAGCGCCGGGGCCTGGGGCTGGGCGGCCGGGGCGATCCCCTCTATGTGACCCGCCTTGAGGCTCCGGAGGACGGCGGGCGCGTGTTTGTCGGTCCGGCGGAGAAGCTGGAGCGGCTCCGGTTCGATGTCCTCGAGCCCAACTGGCTGGGGGAGGGCGCTTCGCCGCCGTCCGGGCCGTTCCGGGTGTTTGTGAAGATCCGCAACCTTTCGCCCCTGGCGCCCGCCCGGGTGCTCTGGAGCGCGGACGGAACCCGCGCCCGTGTCGAGATGGACTCCCCCCTGCGGGGCGTGGCGCCCGGGCAGGCCGCGGTCTTCTATGATTGCGTTTCGGCGCAGAGGGTGCTGGGGGGCGGCTGGATTGCCCGCACCTCGGACCCGCAGTGAGGCCGTCGCGCGGGCTTGTGTGCGTGTCCGGTGCTGGGACGAACCGGTGTTCGGTGTTCGGTGTTCCGCCGGTTCCGCTCCTGGTCCTGGGGCGGGATCGGACCCGGGCCGGGCGTTCCGGGGCGCTTGCGGGCGCCGGAACAGGGCACGGAAAACCGCTCCGGGGCGAGCGGGGGCACGAAAAAATACATTCATGCTGTAACAGGCATTGACAGGGGTTTTTCCCTCCGGTAGATAGAGCGCCACGCAGCCGGGGGCACCCGGAACGGGCCGGACCCGGGCGGTGGACAGGCGGTCGAAAGACAGGCCGTGGCCATACCGAGAAACCGGTCACAGCGGCGGAGTAGCTCAGTCGGTTAGAGCAGCGGAATCATAATCCGCGTGTCGGGGGTTCGAGTCCCTCCTCCGCTACCATTGAAAAGGACGTCACCCTGGTGGCGTCCTTTTTTTGTGCGTTTCTTCCGGATCGGGCGGGCGGGACTTTGGCCCAGCCCCATTTCCGGACCGTGCCCGCGCAGGCTCGGGCGTCGTTTCTGTCCGTGCGACCGGGCCCTGGCCCTCCGGCCCGGAGTGCCTTCGGGGCGGATTTCCGCGAACCGGAGTTCCGGACAGGTCCGGTATACCCGCTTTTCCGTATTCTCGTTGCGGATTGAACAACAGGCGTTGTTTCCCGTAGCAGGTTGCCTGTATAATCCGGCCACACCCCCCTGCAGTCTGTAGGCGAAAGAGTTTGTTCCGCCGGGTTCTGGACCCGGTCCACGACGAGAGACACACATGCGCGAACGCGATCCCATTGAGGTTTTTAACAATACCCTGATTCCCATGGTCGTCGAGCAGACAAACCGGGGCGAGCGGTCCTATGACATCTACTCCCGCCTTCTGAAGGAGCGGATCATTTTCCTGACCGGTCAGGTGCATGATTCGGTGGCGAGCCTGATTTGCGCGCAGCTTCTCTTTCTCGAGTCGGAGAACCCGAGCAAGGATATTGCGTTCTATATCAACTCGCCGGGCGGTGTTGTGACGTCGGGTCTGGCGATCTACGACACGATGAAATACATCCGCTGCCAGGTCTCGACGGTGTGCATCGGCCAGGCGGCGTCCATGGGATCGCTGCTGCTGTGCGCGGGCGATGCGGGCAAGCGCTTTGCCACCCCCAACGCCCGGATCATGATCCACCAGCCCTCCGGCGGGTTCCAGGGACAGGCCTCGGATATCGAGATCCAGGCCCGCGAGATCCTGGCCCTGCGCGAGAGGCTGAACCGCATCTACGTCAAGCACACGGGCAAGGCTCTCGAGGACATCGAGAAGGCCATGGACCGTGACAACTACATGACCGCGGAGGATGCCCGGTCGTTCGGTCTGATCGATCAGGTGATCGAGAGCCGCGCGGCCGAACCCGAGGCCCCCGCCGACAAGGACGAGTAGGGACGGCGCCGGCCCCGGGCCGGCGATCCCCCTCTTCCGGTTTTTCTGCGGACGGTCCGGCGTTTTTGCACGATTTGGCCCTTTATGGGCGCTTTTACATTGTGCTTCCGGACCGCGAGCGGATACGATACCTCGGGCCCCGTGTGGACGCAGATGTGCACAGGTTGCATGTGTGACACTCCGGCGGCCCCGGCGCGCAGCCTTTTGAGGGCGGGTCTTGTCTGGCGCGGTTGCAGACGCCATCTTCAGGAAAGCCGGACACCGAAACGATCAGGAGACGATCCAACATGCCGCGTTCGACAGGCGGAGATTCAAAAAACACGCTCTACTGCTCTTTTTGCGGAAAGAGCCAGCACGAGGTCCGCAAGCTGATTGCGGGCCCCACCGTGTTCATCTGCGATGAATGCGTCGAGCTGTGCATGGACATCATTCGCGAGGAAAACAAGTCCTCCATGGTGAAGACCCACGAGGGCGTGCCCTCGCCGCGGGAAATCATGCAGGTTCTCGATGACTACGTTATCGGCCAGTCCCACGCGAAGAAGGTGCTCTCGGTTGCCGTCCATAACCACTACAAGCGCCTGAGCAACCAGGGGCGGTCCTCGGACGTCGAGCTGGCCAAGAGCAACATCCTCCTGATCGGGCCCACCGGCTCGGGCAAGACCCTCCTTGCCCAGACCCTGGCCCGCATCCTGGACGTGCCGTTCACCATGGCCGATGCCACGACCCTGACCGAGGCCGGCTATGTGGGCGAGGACGTCGAGAACATCATCCTGAAGCTGCTCCAGGCCTCGGACTACAACGTGGAGCGCGCCCAGCGCGGCATCGTCTACATCGACGAGATCGACAAGATCTCCCGCAAGTCCGACAACCCCTCCATCACCCGGGATGTCTCGGGCGAGGGTGTGCAGCAGGCTCTCCTGAAGATCATGGAAAGCACGGTGGCCTCCGTTCCTCCCCAGGGCGGGCGGAAGCATCCCCAGCAGGAGTTCCTGCAGGTGGACACCACCAACATCCTGTTTATCTGCGGGGGTGCGTTCTCGGGGCTGGAGAAGATCATCTCCGCCCGGGGCAAGGGCTCGTCCATCGGCTTCGGAGCCGAGGTGCGCGATCCCGAGCGGCGCCGCACCGGCGAGATCCTTCGCAAGGTGGAGCCCGAGGATCTTCTGAAGTACGGCCTGATCCCAGAGTTCGTCGGGCGCATGCCGGTCCTGGCCACGCTCGACGACCTGGACGAGACCGCGCTTGTGGACATCCTGACCTCGCCGAAGAACGCGCTTGTGAAGCAGTACCAGAAGCTGTTCGAGATGGAGGACACGCACCTGACGTTCACGGACGAGGCGCTCCATTCCATTGCCCAGAAGGCCATTGCCCGGAAAACCGGCGCGCGGGGCCTGCGGTCCATCATGGAGGGTATCCTTCTCAACACCATGTTTGATCTCCCCTCCCTCGAGGGCGTGGATGAGATCGTGGTGAACCGGGAGGTTGCCGAGGGGCGCGCCGCTCCCCTTTATATCTACGCTGACCGGTCGCAAAGCGGCGACGGAACCGGCGGTTAGGTGCCTTGACGGTCCCTGAACCAGACGTCCCGGGTTTCGCAAGGCCCCCTTTTTTTAAAAAGGGGGCCTTGTGTCCTGGCGGTGTTTGGTTTTCAATCACAGATGTCATTCATGATCTAATGAAAGGATAGGCTTTGGGCACCGGCTCTCCTGTCTCCCTTCCGATGCTGCCGCTTCGGGACATTGTCGTTTTCCCTCATATGATCGTCCCGCTTTTCGTCGGGCGCGAGAAGTCCGTTCGCGCGCTGGAAAAGGTCATGAATGAACACAAGCAGGTGTTCCTGGCCACCCAGAAGTCTGCCGGAGACGAGGATCCCGGCCCGGACGGCATCTACGAGATGGGCACCATCTCCACGGTTCTTCAGTTGCTCCGCCTTCCGGACGGCACGGTGAAGGTGCTGGTCGAGGGCATGCGCCGTGCGCGGATCAGCAGGTATCTGGACTCCCCCGAGTGCTTCGAGGTTGAGACCCAGGAGGTTTCCGACGAGGCCGGGGAGGAACGTGAGGTCGAGGTGCTGGCACGCTCCGTTGTCAGCCTGTTCGAGACCTACCTGAAGCTGAACAACGATCACGGGCAGCGGCCCGAGCGCAAGATCCCTCCCGAAGTGATGGTCTCCATCAACCAGATCGAGGATCCGGCCAAGCTCGCGGACACCATTGCCTCCCACCTCGTTCTGAAAATCGAGGAAAAGCAGAAGATTCTCGAATCGACCGCCGTCTCGGCGCGCCTCGAGATGGTCTACGGGGCCATGGAGGCGGAGATCGGCCAGCTTCAGCTGGAGAAGAAGATCCGCACCCGCATCAAGCGCCAGATGGAGAAGACCCAGCGGGAGTACTATCTGAACGAGCAGCTCAAGGCCATTCAGAAGGAGCTGGGCGAGGGCGAGGACGGGCGTGACGAGCTCCAGGAGCTGGAGGAGCGGATCGAGAAATCCCGCCTGTCCAAGGAGGCGAACGAGAAGGCCATGGGCGAGCTGCGTAAGCTCCGCAACATGAGCCCCATGTCCGCCGAGGCCACGGTGGTGCGCAACTATCTGGACTGGCTGACCGCCATTCCCTGGAACAAGCGCACAAAGATCAAGAAGGATCTGGAGGCCGCCCGCGCCATCCTGGATGCGGACCACTATGGCCTGGAGAAGGTCAAGGACCGGATCCTGGAGTACCTGGCCGTCCAGATGCGCACCGGCAAGAACAGGGGCCCCATCCTGTGCCTGGTCGGGCCTCCGGGCGTCGGCAAGACCTCCCTGGGCAAGTCCATCGCACGGGCCACGGGCCGGAACTTCGTGCGCGTGTCCCTGGGCGGGGTGCGTGACGAGTCCGAAATCCGCGGGCACCGTCGCACCTACATTGGCTCCATGCCCGGCAAGATCATCCAGGGCATGAAAAAGGCCAAGACCATCAACCCGTTCTTCCTGCTCGACGAGATCGACAAGCTGGGGGCGGACTGGCGGGGTGACCCCTCGTCGGCCCTTCTCGAGGTTCTGGATCCGGAGCAGAACGGCAGCTTCAACGACCATTACCTTGAGGTGGACTACGACCTGTCCGACGTGATGTTCGTCACCACGGCGAACTCCATGCGCATGCCGGCGCCGCTGCTGGACCGGATGGAGATCATCCGCCTGTCCGGCTACACCGAGGACGAGAAGGTCGAGATCGCCCGCCGCCACCTCATCGACAAGCAGATGAAGGCCGCCGGACTTCGGGACGGGGAGTGGTCCATCACGGATGACGCCCTGCGCGACCTGATCCGCACCTATACCCGGGAGGCCGGTGTCCGGTCCCTCGAGCGGGAAATCGCAAACCTCACCCGCAAGGCCACCAAGGAGATCCTTCTCCACAAGGGCGAGGGCAAGAAGGCCATCGAGGTGAACCGCGACAACCTCGAGACCTACGCGGGCATTCGCAAGTATCGCTTCGGCGAGGCGGAGCAGGACGATCTGGTGGGCGTGACCACCGGCCTGGCCTGGACCGAGGTCGGGGGCGAGTTGCTCTCCATCGAGGCGGTCATGATGCCCGGCAAGGGCGCGGTGACGCTGACCGGACAGCTGGGCGACGTGATGAAGGAATCGGTGCAGGCCGCCCGGTCCTATGTCCGCTCCCGCGCCGTGTCCTTCGGCATTGCGCCGCCCCTGTTCGAGAAGCGTGACATTCACGTCCACGTCCCCGAGGGCGCGACCCCCAAGGACGGGCCGTCGGCTGGCGTCGCCATGTGTACCTCCATCGTGTCCGCCATGACCGGTGTGGCCGTGCGGCGCAACGTGGCCATGACCGGCGAGATCACCCTTCGTGGCCGTGTCCTGCCCATCGGCGGGCTGAAGGAGAAGCTTCTGGCGGCCTTGCGGGGCGGAATTACGGTGGTCCTGATCCCGAAGGAAAACGAGAAGGATCTGGCCGAAATTCCCGAAAACGTGAAAACGGGAATCGAGATCATTCCGGTGACCCATGTGGACGAGGTGCTCCAGCACGCGCTGACTCGGCCTCTTGTTCCGATTGAATGGGCCCCGGAAGAGCCTCTTTCAGGCGAAAAGTCGGAAAAAATCGATGGTGATGTCATAACCCATTGATTTTTGCTCAAATTCGATTTTTTATTGTTTCTGGCCACCCTCCATCGCCGGAGGTTCTCCCGGAAACAGGTAGGCCGGAGAGTCGGGTACACCAAAGAGGATCACTTGTCCGCACGGGGCATGACAGGACAGGAAAGACCGAGTACCCGGCTCGGGACGAAATTGCAGACCATATCACCCAAATGGAAAGGGAGTTTCTCTCGTGAACAAAAATGACCTGATTGCCGCTGTCGCCGAGCGCAGCGAACTGTCCAAAGCGGACGCGACGAAAGCGGTGGACGCGGTGTTTGATGCCATTACGGATGCCCTCAAGGCTGGCGATGAGGTTCGTCTCATCGGCTTTGGCACCTTCGCGGTGTCCGAGCGTGCGGCATCGACCGGTCGCAACCCCCGCACGGGTGAGCCGATCGAGATCGCTGCCTCCAAGCAGCCGAAGTTCAAGGCCGGCAAGGTTCTGAAGGACGCCCTGAACTAAAGAGTGGAATGGAGCAGGCTCCTGCTCCTGGCCGGTTGCTTCTTACCTCCGAGACAGGGCAGGGCGTATCTGTCTGCCCCTCGTCTTTGTTGAAGCAGGCTGGCTGTTTTTACAGGCCCGGCTCGGGTGGTCCATCGGATGGTGGACCGGCCCTCCGGTGCAAGGCGTTCAGGAAGGGAAGCGTCAAGCTCCCTTCCTTTTTTTGTGTGTGCCCGGAGGGGCAGCGCTGTCGGCAGTCGGCTGTCGGGAGTGTCTCTCTCACTGGCCTTGCCGCGGGCGGGCCTCAGGGCACTGGGCAGGAGCGCCGGCCCAATGGCGTGTCGGTCCACGCACGGCAGGCCGTGATCCGGTCTGCCGGGGATGCGCTCACGGCGCGGGGGTGTCCGGTCGGCGCGGGGCGGCCCCGGGGGCGGGTGACAGGCCGGCTCGGGGGGCTCAGGCGGTCCCGGCGGAATCGCCGGAGGGCGGCACCTGTTTCCCGTACCGGACGGCGGCGTACAGAACGTAAAGAAAGGACAGGCCCCGGACCAGCGTGAAGGCGATGGTCGTCCACGCAAGCGCCTGGAGCGGCGTCTCCCACGGGATGAGGAACAAGGTGCCCGTGCGGACAAGAGCGGCGACGAGCTCGCTCCAGAAATTGTAGCCCTGGAGCCTCAGGACGGGGAGAACGCCCGTGATGGGGAGGCTCCACATGCTCAGGGCGACCCGCAGCGCCAGGATGATGGCGTAGGGGCCGGCCTCGCGCCACCGTTCGCCATAGACGAAAGCGAACAGGTCGTCTCCCGCCACCACCAGAACCAGTGTGCCGGCCACCGCCAGAAGGCCCAGAAGGGTGCTCAGTTTCAGGATATAGGCGGCGGCGGTGCGGCCCAGGCGTGCCACCGTCCGGTAGACCATCATGCGGATGGAATCGATGACAACCGTGGCGGGGGCCGAGATGGAACGGGCTGCCAGCCAGAACATGGCGACCGCGCCGCCGTCCGCGGGAAACAGGAAGGCGAGCGAGAGGGGGATCAGGGACTCGCTGATGATTGAAATCAGGTTTTGCGGCAGGGTGTACAGGGGAAAGTCCCGGTTCCGGCGGAACGCCTTGCGGGCGTCGGCAAACGTGGTTCGGATCGCGGGCAGGGCGCCGGTCCGCCAGGCCAGCCCGAAGACCAGGCCCAGCATCAGAAGCTGGGAGCAGGCGAGCGCAAAGGGAAGGCGTCCAAAGCCCACCCCGAACGCCAGGACCATCATCTGTGTGGCCGCAACGGTCGTGGGTCGAAAGAAGCTGAGCAGCGCAAGGGAATGGAAGCGGTCGGCCCGGGCAATGAGGCTCGAGACGATCCGGATGCCTCCGGATGCCGCCTGCGTTGTCAGAAGCATCAGGGTGAGGACAAGCGCGCGCTCCGATGTGATCGGGTTGAGGGCAAGGTAAAAGGCCGCTCCGGCGGAGCACACAAGCGAGACCGGCAGGATGACAAGCCATGCGGCTCGCGCGAGGGCGGCGGCGTGGTGCGGCTTTTTCTCGTAGACCAGCCCCGAGTCCAGATGCAGGGTCACGCACACCTGAAAAATGCTGAACAGGGTAAAGACAATTCCGTACTCGCTCAGCTGCTCCTCGCTGAACGCCCGGGAGACGACAATCATGGCCCCCAGAAGAAAGATCTGGCCGAAGCTGGCACCGGCGATGGACAGCAGCCGGGGATCCCTCAGGAGTCCGCGAGGGGTCATGACCGGTGCCTCCGGATCGTCGGTGCACAGGGGAGGCGACGCAGATGTCTGGGGGATGTGGGGCGTGTCATGAACCCGGTTTGTCCGTGCTATGGAAAACACTGGGGTGGAACTGGACGGTAAACCCCGGAGTGTAGCCGCCGGCCTGTGTGGGGATCAAATCGTTTTCCAGGATGTGTCCGGAGGGGGAATGCCTGTTCTCAGGTGGCGTGTCGGTATCGGGTTGCAATAGTTTGATTTTATTATTTTTATGTTGAGTTCTGGCGGTTTGCCCTGTCTCCCTGTCTCCCTGTCTCCCTGTCTCCCTGTCTCCCTGTCTCCCTGTCTCCCTGTCTCCCTGCGGAGTGCGGGGGCTGTCCCGGCGGGCGCCTGCGTCCGGCTTTTGCGCCCGGCCGGGTGGTGAGGTCAGTGAAAGGCCGGGTCGGTCTGCTGGCGGCCCGAGGGGGGCTCCCAGGGATGGTTTTCGGGCATGACCAGAAGGGGGCGCCGGAGAATGGGCCGGGTTTCACCGGGCTCGATCCTGAGACCGTCACAGATGTAGTAGCCCTTCTTGCCGGATCCAAGGGTGTAGGGCGGCCGCTCCGTCCCCTCCGGAGCCGGGTTCCACAGGGCGGAGACCGTGTCTCCCCTGCGGGTGTAGACCATCTCGATCATGCCGTTCGGGAGGATATTTTCCCGCACGAATGTGGCCCCCCGGAGAAAGGAGGCGGCATCGGTGAACCCGCACAGGGAGGGCTTGGGCCTGTAGTCGAAGTCAAGGAGCCCGAAGACCGCCTCGAGGGTATGCTTGTCCTGAAGCTTGTCTTTCAGCTCGTAAATCCAGACCCCCCTGATGAAGTCCAGCTTGGGCATCCACAGCAGGAGCTGGGCGGTGTGGTCGATGCGCCCGGTCACGGTGAACCCGCACGGTCCCACCGTGTCCGGCCACCCGGTCTCGGTGACCAGGATCGGGACATCCTGTCCTCCGGTCTTTTCGCGCACGAGCGCGCCCAGAGCCTGGAGGTTGTTGATGACGAGAGCCGCGCCGCGCTTTTGCGCCCCCGCGCAGTGGGCATAGACATGGACGGACAGGGCGTCCGCGCCGTCCAGAACGCCACGGTCAAGGGCCTCCCTCACCCAGTCCAGTCCCTTGTCCAGGCTGAAGGCGCCCACCACGATTTTGGCGTTGGGATTGGCCGCCCTAACGGCCGGGATTGCCGCGCGGGTCAGGGCCACGTAGCTGGCTGCGGTGCCGTTCTTCCGGTCCGCGGGGAAGGTGCCTCCGCCGATGTCCCATTCGTTCCAGAGCTCAATGTAGGGCGAGGGGCTGTAGGCGGCAGCCATCCGGGCCGCCGCCGCCGCCCGGGAGGCAAAACGGCCTATGGCCTCGGGCGTGGTGGGAAACTGGCCCTCGTTGGCGCTCCGGTTCGAGGCAAAGACAACCGCAAGGATCCCGGTTCCCCGGGGGAGCCCGTCGAGAAGGTCTTTCACCGGTGTGAGCCCCGAGGGGAAGGCCGTCCCCCGTTCCGGCAGGATATAGCCCGGGGCCTCGGACCACACCATCTCGGTCCGGATGGACTCAAAGCCCAGGGTCCGGAACCAGGACAGGGTGTCCTTGATGACATAGCCGTACCCGTTTCCCGGCCCTCCCCGAAAGAGCTTCCGAACCCCGAGGTTGGTGCCGTGATGGGTGTTGACGCCCAGAAGGTAGGGCATGGGCTCCCGTGTCTCCTGCGGTTTGACGGGGCCCGGCGCCCTGTTTTGGGCCGGAGGGGCCGCGCAGGACGCTCCCGGAAGAACGGCCGCAAGCACGGCGCAGAGCAGCAGAACAGCTCCGGGGCGCGGGCCCGGAGCGCGTCGGAGGAATTTTCCAAAAAGCCGTCGGGGCATGGGCAGGTCTCCTGGAGCCGGCGGGAACGCGGACGGGGCAGGACAGGGTGGCGTGCGTGTCACGCGACCATATTACACGCGACTGCGGTTGTTTTGAATGGCGTCCTCAAACGCGGACAGGGTCCGCTCCGCGATCCGCGTGGGATCGAAGAGCTGTCGGGCCTTGGGGGTCTCGAGCCGTTTTTCATCAAGAACGGATGGGGTTTGTCGGATGTGATTCAGGATTTGAATCAAGTCCCGGGGGCGCTCCGGCTCAAAGCAGAAGCCCCATGCCCCGTTTCCGGCCGTCTCGAAAAGCCCTCCCCGGTTGGTGACAATGGGCACCGCACCGTTGAGGATGCTCTCCATGACCGTGCGCCCGGAAGGCTCGTTCCACAGGGCGTTGGCGACGGTCACGTCCACCCGGGCGTAAAGATCCTCGGGCTTCTGCTGGCCCAGAAACTCCACGGGCAGATCCCGGGCGAGGGCTTTCAGGTGGGCGACGTAATCGGGATTGCCGTTTCCCGCCACATGAAGACGCCAGGATCGTGGGAAAAACTCCCGCAGCGTGCCCAGGAGGGACTCCAGTCCCTTCTCGGGGGAGAGGCGGGCGATAAAGCCGATATTGAGCCGGTCGGGCTCGAGCAGCCCCTTGCGCGCCGGCAGCCCGTCCGGGGGGGCGTAGGAGCGGCTGACGACGCTCTGGGCGCAGTCGGGGAACAGGCCCTCCCGGTCATGAATGACCGATTTCATGTACTCGCTGACGTAGATGGCGTGCGAGACCTTCCGTGACAGGGGCAGCGAGCGGTTCCGGGCGAAGATCCGGCACAGCCGGCAGACGTTTGCGCAGTTGGTTCCGTCCTTGCGGATCATTCCCGAGCGTGTGCAGACGGGATAGTAGTCGTTGGCCGTGTGCACAACGGGGATCCCCAGGCGGAAGGCCGCCCGCCAGACCCCGAGGGACAGGGATGCGAGGGTGTTCGTGTTCACCACGTCCGGGCGGAAGGTCTCCAGAACCCGGACATAGTCGTCATCCATCAGGTGGCGGAACCGGTCATTGATGTGGAAGAGAAGCCGCTGGGCCGCCGGATGGTCCCCGTCCAGGTAGAGATTTCGGGTCTTGACCCGGAAATCCATGAATCCGGTGGGCTCGTGCAGGCGCGTTGCGGTGTGGTCGTCCACCGAGAGGATGCCGATCTCATGCCCCATGTCCCGCAGGGACCGTCCCAGGGCGCGCACGGACATCTCGCCGCCACAGACAACGCCCTTGCGGTCAAAATTTCGGTTTGCGATCAGGATGCGCATGCGGTCTCTCACTCTCTCTCCACGTGCCGGTGGACCGGCCTTTCTTCACGTGCCGGTGGACCGGCGGGCCCGGGGCCGGCCCCAGTTTAGCGTCTGGCGGCCGGCGAATGAAGCGGGTCGGGAGCGGGGCCGTCGTGCGGGCCGCGCTGGCCTGGCCCTCCGACAGGGCTCCCTTGGTCCGGCAGGTGCGGCTGCTGGTCGGGTCCGGGCCGCCCCTACCGGGCGGGTACGGACGGGCGCCTGGCGTTTGACATCAGGTAGCCGACCGCGTAGCCGCCGAACACCATGGACGCCGTCGAGAACATGACGCTGTCCGTGACCCCGCCAAGGAGGATGAAGTTCAGGATCACCGCGTAGGTCAAAACCCGGCTGGCGCTGAAGTCGGCCCTGAAGACCGTCCGGCCCGCCAGAAAGAAGATGACCATGGCGCTGATCCCCATGGTGATGCCCAGGGCAAGGAACAGGTTGTCCGGGTGTCCGCCCAGGGACCAGTGGGTCAGGGATCCGGCGATCGCAACCGAGCCGATCCCGTCGCCAATAAAGAGCGTGGGCAACGCCACGAGGCGTGAGATTGCATTGGGCCAGACGATGAAGGTCCGCTCCCACAGGGATGTGGCCACCTTCCCGAACAGTCCGGCGATGTCCACCTGATAGAGGATGAACGGTGCCAGCATGCCGCCCAGAAGGGCCACAAGGGTCACCAGCTTTGTGAACCGTGTGGCCAGCCTGTAGTTCTGCCCGTCGTGGATGGTGGCAAAACTGATGAGGGCGAGGGAGAAGAAGAACCAGACCTCGAAGGCGCGCTGGCGCGTTTGCTCAAAACACATCAGCCCGGCGACAACAATGAGCAGCCGGATTCCCATGGCATAGCGCTGGCCTTTGGCCGGCCACAGGGCCAGGAACGCACAGCCCAGGAAAATGGCGGTGTTGGGTGAGCCGAGCCCCAGTCCGGCAATTCTTCGGACGCCGGAGATGCTCCAGACCTTCGTGACCGCCGAGGAGCGCAGTGTTCCCTCGAAGGTGCTGGTGGGCCAGTGAAAGCCGATGCGGGCGTCGTAGAGCACTCCGATGACACAGACCACGACAACAAGCGCGAGCACGCGCCGCCAGAAAGGCTGGTGTTCCAGGGCGCCCGCCTGTCCGGCGGCAAACCCCAGGATAAACATCAGGAAAAACCGGGCCGCATGGACAATTGACGCCACCTTCAGGGACAGGAGCGACAGCAGGCACCAGGCAAGGATCAAAAAGAGGGCGATCGGGATTCCCGTCTGGTGCCGGCGGCTCTGGTGAAAGGAGATGTACCCCAGAACCCCGAGCAAGATGAGGTCGGGAATATACCAGATCTGGGGAATGTAGGCCCGGATCGGTGCTCCCCAGGCCTCACGGGCCAGAAGGATCAGGACCATGGCCCCAAGGATGGCGATATAGCGCCGTTCGTTGCCCGCCTCGGGAACAGCGAGGCCTCGGTCGGGGGGAGCTCGGCGGGGACTGGACGACGGGGGGATGACGCCACGCCAGAGCCCGGACGGCCGTGCCGCAGCCGGGCCTTCCCGGTCGGTCTGGGGCTGAGCCGGTGTCGGGGCGAGGCCGATGCGTCCCGGTGCCAACCCGGTGTCCCCCTGGCCGGGTGTGCTGTGCCCGCCGGTCCCGTTCTCCCCTGTCTCAGCGCGCGCCCGGGGAGGGCTCGGGAAGCGGTTGCGGTACTCGGGCCACCGCTCACGGATTGCGTCCCGGCCCGGAAGGCCCAGTCCGGTCCGTCCCGGGGGGCTGTCCGTGCTGTGAGCGCCGTCCCGGCTGGTTCCGGAGTCCGGGGTCTCCGCGCCGGCGGTGTCCCCCGTGGGGCGGGAGTCCGCAGGGCCCCCGAACCCGAACCGGGGCAGGGCGAGCCGCGTGCGGAGGCCTCCGGCGCCTGTCGGGCCCCCGGGCACGGGAATGCCCGTCGGGCGCGCCATGGGGAGGCCGGTCGTCTGGCGCCCGGGGGCTAAAGGTGTCGGGTCCGCAGAGTCCGGGCGTGGATCCGGAAGACGGGTGTCGGGCTTTGTGAAGCTGTTCATGGGCGGTTTTCCAGAAGCCGTGCGTTCCTCGGGGCGTCCCCGGAGCCGGCGGGGTACTGGGACAGGGCCGGGCACCTTTCCTTGCAGCGGTGCTGTTTGCGGATCAGTCCGGGGCGCCGTGCAGCCCGGCCCGGGCGGGGCGCGGCCGGGCGGGGGCTCCGTTCCGCCGGGCCCACACCATACCCCGGTCCCTCAGGGAAAGCCCTGTGTTTTTCGTGCTCCACCCCAGGGGGCCTACTGATACGTGCGTGTCTTGCCATATAAGCGGAAGACAGGCGTTCGTCGAGGCCTGGCGCGCAGGGATGTGCCGTCCTGTAACGCCAATTCGTGGTCGCGTGGCCCGCTCTGCATCTCCTGCCCGGGCCAGGATCCCCTTCGGAGCGGGCGGGACGGGGCCTGAAGGCGGCGGGCACACGGGTGGGAGGGCTCCCGGGGCACCCGGGGAGCGGGTGCGGGCGGGGCGTTTGTGAAATCACGATTACTTCTCATTAACCACAGCTCTCTTTTATAAATTATCTAATGATATTGGCGGGCTTTTCTGACATAGTTTCCCCTGATACGGGTGACTGCGGTTTCCCGGTTTTTGTTTGGGTCCATAAGGGGTGACAGGAAAAGCATGGCTAGAAAATATGCAACTCTCACCTTGTCAGCAGCGCTTGCGGCCGCTCTTCTGGTTGGCTGCGATTCGGCAGAGGACAAGGAAACAAAGTACATGGAGCGCGGCATCCAGTACCTTGAGAAAAGCGATTATGACAAGGCGCGGGTTGAATTCCGGAACGCGGCACGGATCAATCCGACCAGTGCGGAAGTTTACTACTATTTCGGTGTTCTTGACGAGGCCAAGGGGCAGATCCGCAACGCCGTCGGGAACTACCTGCATGCCGAGATGCAAGACCCGTCCTATGTGCCTGCCCGCCTGAAGATTGCGCAGTTCGCCCTTGCCAGCGGTGCCTATGACGAGGCCCAGACCCGCCTGACAGCCGTTCTGGACCTGGACCCCAACAACGTGGAGGCCCATGCGGTCCAGGGGGCCCTGAACCTGCGTCGGGAGGACTATGCGGGTGCGGAGCGCGAGGCCCGGTTTGCCCTCGAGAAAGAGCCTGGCAACATGATTGCCATCTCCGTGCTCACCGGTCTTTATATGGCCAAGAAAGAGCCCGAGCGCGCCAACCAGGTGGTTGACGAGGGGCTGAAGTCCAGTCCGGACAACGAGGGGCTCCTGCTTCTGAAGGCCTCGGTGGCGGAGCGCCAGGACAATATCGAACGCTTCGAGGAGGCCTACCGCCAGATCTTCCAGAAGGATCCGGCGAACGTGGCCCGCCGTTCGGAGATGGCCCAGAAATATCTCCAGCTGGGGCGGGTGGATGACGCGGAGCGCACCCTGAGAGAGGGGATCAAGGCGGATCCGTCCTCGGTGGCCCTGCATCAGGCCCTTGTCTACTTCCTGGCAGAGACCCGGGGGCTGGACGCGGCCGAGGCCGAGGTCAAGCTCGCCAAGACCCAGATCAAGTCCGAGGCCCGGGGAGCCAACCCGGATTTCTGGCTTGCGGACATCTTCCTGCGTCGCGGGGAGGCGGACCGCGCCGAAAGCCTGCTGCGCGAGATGTCCAGTTCCGGGGATGAGGATACCCGACTTGGCGCGCGCACCGTTCTTGCCCAGATTGCCTATGAGCGGGGCAAGACCGCCGAGGCGGATCAGATGGTCAGGGACATCCTGAAGGACAAGCCCGATTACACCGCGGCCCTTCTTCTGCGGGCGCGTCTGGCGTTTGACAAGGGGCTCTTCCAGGAGGTGGTGTCCGACGCCCGCACGATCCTGAGGGATCAGCCGGACTCGGTGGACGCCATGCGTCTTCTGGCCGAGGCCCTGTTTGCCCAGGGGCGCGTCGATCTGGCCATCGAGGAGCAGAACGCTCTGGTCACGGCGGCGCCCGAGGACGTGGCCGCAAAGGTCCGTCTGGCCCAGTTCTACGACATGCACCAGGATGCCACCCGGGCGCTGGACATTCTCCAGCAGGTGACCGAGAACACACCCGACTACCCCGTCGGCTGGGAAAGCATGGCCCGCATCGGAATTGCCCAGGAGAAGTATGACCTTGTGAACAAGGCCATCGGTGAGTTGCGCCGCCTGGACGGGCAGGCCCTTCTTGCGGACTACCTCCAGGGTGTTCTGGATCTCCGTCAGGGGAAACCGGATGTGGCCGTTCCGCTGCTGAGAAAGGTGGCCTCTTCGGATCCCACCTCGCCTCTGGGCGACCGGGCGCTCAATACCCTGGTCCAGACCTGGAGCGGCTCGGGTCAGTATGACCAGGCTCTGGAGTTCCTTCGCTCCCTGAAAAGCGAGGACATCGGCATCCGGCTTCTGACCGGAGAGGTGCTCATTGCCCAGGGCAAGCTCGATGAGGCCCGCACCCTGTACGAGGACATCGCCCGTGAGGCCCCGAATACGGGTGCCGCCTATCTGGCGCTGGCCTCGATCCGTGCGCAGGAAGGCGATGTCGAGGCGGCCAAGGGTATTTTGAACGAGGGCATCAAGAGCGATCCCCAGGATCTGCGTATTCCCATGATGCTGGCCTCGATTTTGACCTCCGAGAAGAACTACACGGAAGCCATCAAGATCTACGACGGCATTTTGAAGGTCAATCCCGAGTACGATCTGGCGGCTAACAACCTGGCGGCGCTGATCTCCGACTTCCAGTACACCGATCCCCAGGCTCTCGAGCGGGCCCGGCGTCTGGCGGAGCGTTTCCAGAGTTCCGAGAACCCCATCGCGCTGGACACCCTGGGCTGGGTCTACTACCGCCAGGGCGAGCTGGACCGCGCCATCACCTACCTGAAGCGGGTGGTTGCGGCCATGCCGGGCGAGCCCCAGCTGCACTATCACTATGGCGCGGCGCTGTACAAGAAGGGGATGAAGGACCAGGCCAGGGAGGAGCTTGAGGCTGCCGTGGTCGAGGGTGCCGAGTATCCCGGCATCGAGGACGCGCGCAAGATGCTCAACGAGCTTTAGGAGCCAGCGCCCCTGCGGGCGTGACACAAGGCGCCGGGTGGTCTCGCCCGGCGCCTTTTTTGTTTTTTGCAGGGGGGCCTGGGGGCGGCTGATCCGGGGAGGCTGTCTTCGGGGAACGGAGGGTGCCCGGCGGGTCAGCGCGGGCGGTCCAGGGCCTCCGTACACTGGCGGACCAGTTGGGCCCGGTCCCCGTCGTTCACGACTTCGCCGTCAAGGGACAGGTCTCCCGTCCGGGCATCGTAGTGAATGACCCCGATGGGGATGTCGGTGGAGGTGACGCCCCGTGGAAACTGTCCTTTCCGGTAGAGAAAGGGATCCACGTAGAGCAGAAACGTGAACCCGTTCTCCACGCCGCCGGACCAGCGGGACCAGTCCTCCAGGTCCGCGCCCTTGACCGGCTTTCCCCGCACATCGCGCCCGCCCGAGGCGTTGACGTCAGCGCGGGGAACGTGGCGGGTCAGAAGCTGAAGGCAGTCGGACCGGCTCATGGTTACCGTCCGGCCTGCGTCCGGACCGGGGGGTGCTGCCGGAACTGGCGCCGGGCGCGAGGCCCCGGCCGGCATGGGCGGAGCGTCCTGCGCACGGATGTCGGCGGGGAGGGCTGTTCCAACCGCAAGAAACGGCACAAGCGCTGCCAGAAGGCGAGGGTATGCCAGACGGCGGGGGTATGGGGGCATGTGTGTCATCCGCGCTCCTTTTCGGGTGGGCGGCCCGGTGGTGTGTTCGCCGGGGGGCCTGCCGCCCCTTGAGGTGTCCGGTGTCCCCGGGTGGTTCCGGCGGGGCTCCGGTCAGGCTGTCGCAGGGCGCCGGGGGCGCCAGGCCGTGGCAGGGGAGCCTGGGGTGCCAGGGTGAGCCGCGTCCGGAGCCGCAGCGGGGCACGCCGCCCGCGCGCCGCCCGTGCTCCGAACCCGGGCGGCAGACCCGTGCTCCGGACTGCAAAGATCCGCGTCCGTTCCGGAGGCGCGTTCGGGGCAAGCGGGGGAAGGGGCCCCCGTGAAAAGGGTATGGGGATTTGCTCCGGCGCGCAAGCCCGGCACCCGGCGCCGTGTCCCGGTAACAGACGGCCTGCCATGGCCGCCCCGCTTGAGGAGCAGTGTCCGGGCGCATGGTCCTTTTCGCCGTTCGCGCGGTCCGGGTCTCCTCGTTCTCCGGGTGCTCCCGATGTCCGCGATCGGGGGACAGGCGGTGTGCAGCCCGGGTGCCGCCACAGAACAAATCCTTCAGGTTCCGGATCCTGCAGCCGTTCCTTTAACTGTTATTGCGAGGGGCCGGGGAAGGCGCTACCATGTTCGGATGTGGGGGCGGAGCGCGTTCCCGGGCGGGTGCCCGACACCGGCCCAGCTTGTTTCGTGCCTTTTTTTCAGGTGGTTTTCCGGGGAAACTGTTGCTTGAACACTGCGTTGCACGGGAAGAACCAGCTGGATCCGCGCTCCGGGGACGCCGTGTGCACCACGTGCTGCCGGTGTCTGGGGCTTTGCCGGGACTGTGCCGGAATCTCGGCTGTCGACGGGTGTGTGATCCGCTCGGCAGGCGCCGAGGCGTCCGGGGTGTGCCGCGTGTGCAACGGGGCGATGCAGTCGGTTCCCCCTGAGAAAAGCCCGGGCGGAGATCTCGTCCGCCTCCTGTCCGATCTTCAGGACAACGTGCCGGTCTCCCTGATCGTCGAGCCGTCCCTCAGGACCGTGTTCCCGGGCTGGCCCGGTGTGCTGGCCTGGTTTCGCTCCCGTGGTGTCCGCCTGGTGTATGACGCGTCCCTCGGGGGCGACATCTGCGTCTGGGCCTGGCTCCGGTATCTGGAGCGCGATCAGCCGCCTGCGGTTGTTGCCGGCCTGTGTCCTCCGGTCGTGTCCTATTGCCTGTCCTGTCGCCCGGAGCTCTCGGCCTTCCTGTCTCCGGTCCTGACGCCGGCCGAGGCAACGGCCGTCTACATGCGCCGCTACCGGGGCGTGACCGGCAAGATCGCCCTTCTGTCCCCGTGCTATTTCCCGGCGCCGGACGCAGAGATGCCCCACGGGCCGGACTACCGTATCAGCTTCAACGCGTTGCTCCGCTTCCTGGAGGAAAGGAACATCGCGCTGCCGGAGAGCACCCGGGGCTTCGACCACCTTGAGGTTGGGGTGGGCAGTACCCTGTCCATTCCCGGGGGGCTTGCGGAAAATCTCGAGTTTTTCATGGGGCCTGACATCCGGGTGGACAGCGTGACCGGGCTCCGTGCGTTTGAGCTTCTTGCGGCCTTTGCCGATGCGGATCCAGCCTTGCGCCCGCGGGTTCTGGACGTGATGACCTGCGAGGAGGGCTGTGATGGCGGGCCCGGGAGTTCGCCCGACCCGTCGCCGCTTGTGGTCCGGGCGCGCCGGCATGCCTGGCGGAAGGCCCGGATGGCCTGGCGCTCCCGGTCCGTTGCCGGGCGCGCGCTTGCAGCCTTTGACAGGATGCTGGCGCTGGACGACTTCCTCCTGCGCCGCGAGGTCTCGCCCGTTCAGCCCGGGGTGCCGGCTGTGTTCGGCCCGGCCGGGGTGGCGGCACATCCGCTCCCGCCCGAGGGCGGGCCATCGGATACAGCCCCGGCGGAGCCTCCCGCGGCGCCTGACAGGGCGCTTGCCCCGGAGCCGGGTTCCGGTACCGTTGGGGGACCGTTGGCGGGGGAGGCGGCCTGCGGCGGCGATGGCGCAGATCCGGAACCGGCTGCCCCGGACGACAGGGACGACGGGCGGGACACGGCTTCGGAATCCGTGTCCCCGGAAGATACGCAGGGCGCAGATCCGGAACCGGTGGGTTCGGACGAGACCCGGGGCGCGGCCCCGGCACGCACGGCCCCGGAGGACGGCGGGCCTTCGGGACGGGATGCCGGCACAGCGGGAGCATCCGGAATACCTGGAACACAGGGGGACAGGGACATGAAGGACAGGACGGACGCACTGGATGTGGTCAGGGACGTCGCCGACGCCCTTCTGGCATTCCACGGGAACGACTATGCCGAGGCGGTGCCCGACGCCCTGGCCCGGATCGCGGGACTTGTGGGCGGTGATCATGGCTCCGTGTGGATGTGCGACGCGTGCCAGGATCCGGCTGCTGTGTGTGAGCGGCGGTTTTCGTGGTCCGCCCTTCCGGATCTGCCGGAGGCCTCGTTTGAGGGGCCGCTCCCCGGGCGCTGGCTGGCGACCCTTGCCCGTGGCGAGGTTCTGGACCTGACCCGAGGTGATCTTGACCCCACGGAGGCCGGCGCCCTTCCCGCGCTGTTCCAGTCCCTGCTGCTGGTTCCGGTCCACCTGAGGGGGCGCTTCCAGGGGTTCCTTGCGGTGCTCGGGTGCAGCGCCCGGGAGCCCGGGTCGGAGGGGCTCTCGGCGGTGCGGGCCTGCGCGACGGTCGTTATCTCCAGCATCATGGAGCGCGCCATGGCGGCCCGCCTTCTGGAGGCCAAGGAGGAGGCCCAGGCCGGCACCCGGGCCAAGAGCGCCTTCCTTGCCATCATGTCCCACGAGATGCGCACTCCCCTGAACGCCATTATCGGCCTGAGCGAGCTCATGCTGGGCAACGGCGACGTGAGCGGGCGCCAGGCGGAGAACCTGGAGAAGATCTATTCCTCGGGCGTGACCCTTCTGGGGATCATCAACGACATTCTGGACGTCTCGAAGATCGAGTCCGGCAAGTTCGACGTGGTCTCCGAGGAGTACGATGTCCCCAGCCTTGTCAACGACACCCTGAGCCTCAACGTCATGCGCCTGGGATCAAAGCCCATCACCTTCAATATCGAGGTGGACGAGAATCTGCCCGCCCGCCTGGTGGGGGACGAGCTGAGGGTCAAGCAGATCTTCAGCAACCTTCTGAGCAACGCCTTCAAGTACACGGACCAGGGCTCGGTGACGCTGAAAATCTTCTCCGAACGGGAGGGGGACACGGTCTGGCTCTGCGGCGAGATCGCGGACACGGGCGTCGGGATCCGGCCCGAGGACATGAAAAACCTGTTCCTGGAGTACACCCAGCTGAATGCCGGCAGCTCCCGTGCCATCGAGGGGACGGGGCTTGGCCTGTCCATCACCCGCAAGCTGGTGGAGATCATGGGGGGCGAGATCACCGTGTCCAGCGAGTACGGCCGGGGCAGCACCTTTGCCTTCCGGGTTCGCCAGGTGTTCGCGACCGACAAACGGATCGGCCCCGAGATCGTCGACAGCCTCAGGAGCTTTGCCTATGCGGTGCGCAAGCGTGACCGCAGTGCCAAGCTGATCCGTATCCAGCTTCCCTACGCCCGGGTTCTGGTCGTGGACGACGTCCAGACGAACCTGGACGTGGCCCGGGGCATGTTGAAGCCCTACGGCATGGAAATCGACTGCGTCACCAGCGGCCAGGCCGCCGTGGACCTGATCCGCGAGGAGACGATCCGCTACGATGCCATTTTCATGGATCACATGATGCCCGGAATGGACGGCATCGAGGCCGTGCGGATCATCCGCAACGACATCAACACGGACTATGCCCGCACCATCCCGATCATTGCCCTGACCGCCAACGCGATTGCGGGGAGCGAGGATCTGTTCTTGCAGAACGGCTTCCAGGCGTTTCTGGCAAAGCCCATCGACATCAACCGCATGGATGCGGCCATCAATCGCTGGATTCGTAACCGGGACAAGGAGATCGAGTGCGGTCTTCATATTCCGGATCCGCAGGAGGAGGGCGGGGCCGTGCCCTCTGACGCGGCCGGGGACCGGATCCGCCCGTTCCTTCTGACCTTCAGCATCGTGGGCATGGACCTGCGCGCGGGCCTGGAGCGCTTTGGCGGGGATTCCGCCACCTACCTGGAGGTGCTCCGGTCCTTTGCCGCCAACACGCCGCCCCTGCTCGAGAAGCTCGCCACCGAGCCGGTCATGGAGGCCCTGGACGCCTACGCCACCATCGTTCACGGCATCAAGGGCAGCAGCCTCGGGATCTGCGCCCATGACGTGGGCGAGAAGGCCAGGGTTCTGGAGATGGCCGCCCGCTCGGGCGACGCGGCCTACGTGCAAAACAGCACGGGCAACTTTGCCGCCGATGCGAATGACCTGATTTTTGCCCTGAACCAGATTATCGGAAAGATCGACTCCGGGATCCAGAAACCCTTCCGGAACGCCCCCGATCCCCGGACCCTCGAGGCGCTGGTCGCCGCGTGCCGGACCTGGGACATGGATGGTGTGGACACGGCCATGGAGCAGCTCGAGGCCTGCACCTATGGCAATGACAACGATCTGGTGGTCTGGCTGCGCGAGCAGGCGGATGTCATGGGCTTCGGCGCCATCATCGAGCGCCTCGGAGGCTAGGCCCACGCTTGGGAGCAGGCTGGGGGCACGCGAGGGGCAGGGCGCGCGGCCGCCCGGGTTCGCCCCGGACCGGATCCTGGAATCCGCCCAAAACGCGCACCCGGTCAATTCCCCATGGCAGCACGGGGTCTTTGTGTGGTAAAAAAATGGAATGGTTCGGAGTGCGAACGGATCCCCGTGAAGGGGCGGGGCGTTCTCCGGTGGCGGGGCAGGGTTCCCCGTCCGGCGGTCCGTCCCCGCCGACATGTTTCAGGGTCAGGGAACCCGGGGTGGATTCTCACGATGGGTGTCGCGCCTCCGGGAGCCGGATCTCTTTCCAGGGCCTGCAGCACCTCCTCCATGCAGGCTGAACCATCCCCAGCCGTTCGGGAACCAGGACACCATGGCAGACGACCGTCTCAAGATCATTCTCGTCGACGACAGTCGCACAAACCTGAAAATCGGCAAGAGCCTGCTGAAGGACCAGTACGAGGTGTTTCCCGTTCCCTCGGCCCGGGTTCTGTTCGAGCTGCTGGAAAATGTGTATCCGGACCTGATCCTTCTCGATATCGAGATGCCCGAGATGACCGGCTACGAGGCCATCCGGATCCTGAAGGAGGAGGACCGCTGGAGGGACATCCCTGTCATGTTCCTGACCTCGAAAACCGATCCGGGCGCCGAGCTGGAGGGGCTCACCCTGGGGGCCATCGACTACATCACCAAGCCGTTCTCGCCGGCCCTTCTGCTGAAGCGGATCGAGAACCATCTTTTGATGGTGGCCCAGCAGAAAAAGCTCCACGACTACAACGACAATCTCCAGTGGATGGTCGCCGAGCAGACCCGCAAGATTGTCCGGCTCCAGAACGCGGTGATCAGCACGCTCGCCGAGATGGTCGAGGCCCGGGACGGGGCCACCGGTGCCCACATCGAGCGGACCCAGCGCTACCTTCTGCTTCTGGTCCACAAGATGCTGTCGGAAAACGTCTACCTGGACGAGATCCTGTCCTGGGAACTGGAGTTCGTCATCCCGTCCGCCCAGTTGCATGACATCGGCAAGATCGCCATCAGTGACCTGATCTTGAACAAGCCCTCCAAGCTCACCGAGGAGGAATACGAGATCATGAAGACCCACACCACCGTGGGGGCCGAGGCGGTCGAGCGCATTGAGTCCCTCACCGAGGAGCATGACTTCCTGACCCACGCCCGGCTGTTTGCGGAATCCCATCACGAGAAGTGGGACGGGACCGGCTATCCCTATGGCCTGGTTGCCGAGGATATTCCGCTTCAGGGGCGGCTCATGGCGATTGCGGATGTCTACGATGCCCTGGTGTCCACGCGCCCCTACAAGAAGCCCTTCCCGCCGGAGGAGGCGGCCCGGATCATCATCAACGGCAGCGGCACCCATTTCGATCCGGCCCTGGTGGAGATTTTCGAGAAGGTCCAGGACGAGTTCGCCGTCGTGGCCCGCCGCCTGATCTAGGCTGCCTGCCCGCGGTTCAGCCCCGGCGGTGGCGTCCGGGCGCCGTCATCCGCCCGCCGCAGGCCAAGTGGCCGGCTGCGGGGCGGGATGATCGGGGCCCTGACGCTCGGGAGCCACAGGCTCTGGCGCAGGGGCTCAGGGGCAGGGGGCGTGACGGTCGCGAAGCTGGGTGGCGCTGACGCCCTGGATCTCCGAGACCGGAACGCCGTGGCGTGCCGCCTCGGCCTTGTAGGCCTGCATTCTGCGGGCGTTTGTCTCGCTGACCAGGGCCGAGACCTCCGGGCTCTGCGTGGTGGCGCGCACCAGGCCGTCGGTGGTCTCGCAGACCGCGCCGCGCGAGCGGGCGTCCTGAAGCGACAGGGCCCAGGCCGGTCCGGGCAGGGCCAGACCCAGGGACGCCAGAAGACAAGCCGCCGCCAGCCGGACAGACCGGATGTCGAGACCCCGCCGGCCGGAGGAAAGCAGAGGAAACGTGCGTTGCATTGGTGTGTCCTCTCTAGAAAATGCCGGGGTTGGAGCGGTGGAGTTCCTCCACCTCCCGTTCGAGACGGATGTAGACGTCCTGCTGGATCCGGACGTTGAGGTCAATGCGGATGGGCTCGGCCGGGGCCTCCACCCTGACGGTGGGGCTGCACGAGGCCACGGCGCCCGGGATGACAAGGGCGCAGAGGCCGGGCCTCAGGCCCCGGGCCAGGAACTGGAAAAGATCTCTTGCCATAGAGGATTCCCTGAAAAAAGGTGGTGGACCCACACACGGTGCAGTCTAGCGCTTTTTTGCGTGTGTGGGGCCCCTATTCGCGCCGGGTTTTCCGCTTTGTCACCCCCCGGCGGGCCCGGGCGCCCAGGATCTGCCTGGAAACCAGCTTGAGCAGGGCCCCGGACTCGATGGGCTTGCCCACATGTCCGGTCATTCCCGCCCGAAGGCATTTCTCAATATCATCCCGGAACACGTTGGCCGTCATGGCTAAAATCGGCATGGCCTCAACGTCCGGCCGGTCGAGGGCCCGGATCTCGCGGGTGGCGGTGTAGCCGTCCATCACCGGCATCTGCACGTCCATCAGGATAACATCGAAGTGTCCCGGGGGCGAGTTGGCCACACGGGTTATGGCATCACGCCCGTTGCCGGCCTCCTCGATGAGCATGCCCGCCTCCGCAAGGAAGAACGCCGCCACATCCCGGTTCAGGGGAACATCGTCGACAATCAGGGCCCGCTTTCCGGTCAGGTCCACGGTTTCCAGCGGGACCGTCAGGGTCTCGTCCATGGCGGCATCGGTGTCGGCCAGGTCGAACCAGACGCTGAAATAAAAACGCGCGCCCTTCGCGGGCAGCGGGTCTGCCTGGATGACGCTGTTCATCAGTCCGGCGATGCGCTGGGAGATGGCCAGGCCCAGGCCCGTGCCCCCGTAGTTCCGCGAGACGCTGCTGTCCGCCTGCTCGAAGGGGCGGAACATGCGGTCACGAAATTCCCTGGAAATCCCGATTCCCGTGTCCGAGACCGAGAACTGGACCAGGATCTTCCGGGTGTCCGAGGCCCGCTCCGTGATGTCGAGGGTGACCCGGCCGTTCTCCGGCGTGAACTTGACCGCGTTCGACAGCAGGTTGATCAGGATCTGGGACAGCCGCAGGGCGTCCCCCACCAGATGGGAGGAGGTCAGCGGATTGTAATGAACAGAAAGAATCTGTTTTTTCCGGACAGCCTCGGGGGAGATCCCGCTGACAACGTTGTCCACGCATTGTTTGAGGAAGAACGGCTCCGGGACCAGCTCCAGCTTTCCGGATTCCACCTTCGACAGGTCAAGGACGTCGTTGATCAGATCCAGGAGGTGCTTTGACGAGACCTCGATCTGGCCCAGGCATTTGCGGATTGCCAGCATGTTGCCGGTCCGGCCTGCGATCTGGGCCATGCCGATGATGGCGTTCATGGGGGTGCGCATCTCGTGGCTGAGATTGGCCATGAAGGCGCTTTTCGCGGAGGCGGCGGCCCGGGTTTCCTCGAGGGCATGGAAGTTGTTGTAAATTCCTGCCATCTGCTGCCCGAACACGGTGAAGGACGGGCCCAGATCCCCGGGCCGGAAATCGTAGAACGGCGCCGCGTCGCGGCTGATGCCTCCGGCAATGAAGCCGTCGATTTCCCGTTTGTTGTTGATCAGGGGGAAGTAGATCGCATGGGCAAAGCCCAGTTCCTGGAACGGGGAGCCACTGCAGGGCGGGGATTCGTGCAGGGCATTGATCTTGTGCGGGTTCCAGATTTCCTCGCGGTTGAGCCAGCCCCGGGGCAGGGCCACCGTCCGGGCCTTGTCCAGGGGCAGGTTGCAGCCGCCCGCCACCAGCAGGGTGTCCCCGGAGGCGGACAGGGTGAGGACGGCCCCCTGCTCGAGCTGGAAAATCTCGACGACACCCTCGGCGATGGTCGCGCACAGGTCCGCCGCCGAGACGGACTGGAACGCCTTGCGCGAATACCGGTAGATTTTGCGGAACATGTCGATCTGGGAGTCCAGACGCTCCTGGACCTCCCGTGTTTTCTGTTCCACCCGCTCGCAACGGACGATCCTGGACTGCAGGTCGCTGACCAGAGCCTGGAGGCGCCGGATTTCCTTTTGTCTGTCCTTGCTCACCGGTGTGTCCAGAGTCCGGGCCGCACTCTGCCGTTCAGGCGCCATCGTCCGGGACTGGTCCCGTGACGCCGGGGGAGGGCGCCCCCGTTTGTGCGGACTGTGAGGGAAAGGGGGCGCGAGGTGTCCAAAGACGGCCTACCGGCACAGGACCATAAGGGCCGTGGAGTAGTTGTGGTAGGTGTTCCTGTTGTCGAGGCGGGCATATTCTCCAAATCCGTACATTCCGATCCAGGGGGGGATCTCGCCGTCACGGGTGAAGGCGCTGTGCATCATCCCCATGATCTCGTCCTTGACGACGCGATTGAACAGGAAACGGCCGCGGGCAAGGCAGTCCGTCTGGAACACGGCCACGGGCCTGCGCCCGCCGATCATGCTCCCGAGATAGTCAAGGGACCGTTCCTGCTCGGAAAAGATCAGGGCCTCGTCCCGTGTGGTGAGCCACAGCTTCAGCCCGGCCTCGCAGGTGACCGGGAAGTAAACGGTCCCGTCCCCGTCATAACGGGTGATGACGCGCAGTATATGGGTGTTCCCGTATTCGTCCGCCACTGCTTTGGGCAGCTCTTCTGCCAGGGCCCCGATGGGTATGGTGGTGTGGCAGCAGGTGTCGGGTTCGGGGGAGACGCCGAGCCGGGCGGTGTACTCCTGCCAGGCGGGTTTTCCGTCGAACTCGAAGATCCGGTGTCCGTGGGCCCGGGTGACCACAAGCGGTTCCCCGTAGGCGGAAAACCCGTGGGTTGCCCGGGTGAAGGCCGTGAGGGTCGGGTCCGAGAAGGCAATGGCCCAGGCCGAGTGCTCGGCAATCCGGTCGTTTGTGTACTGGTAGCTGGCAACGCCGCGCATGGTGTCGGAGGAGGTGCCTCCGAAAATGACAATGTCCCCGCCGAACTCCCGGTCAAAGGCCTCCAGAACCCGGTCGTTTGCGATGTCGATGCCCGGACACAGGAGGTAGATCGCGGTTGCGTCGGGGACGCTCTCGCGCAGGGATCGGGCCAGGGCCTGTCCTTTTTCCGCCGCGTTGTCCCCGCGGATGTCCGCGACCGACGCCCAGTTCCATTCCGATGGCCCGCCGCTGATGGCCATGAGGGCGATGTCGTGCATGCTCTCCCCGACGCCGTGCCGACCGGTCACGCCCGAGCAGGAGCTCCCGAGAAGGGTGGCCTGGGGCAGGCGCTGGCGGATCGAGGCCGCAATCCGGTCGAGGGGGTGGCCAAGGGTGGCCTTGATGATCAGGCACACGGGGCCCTCGGGCAGGCCGGACTCCCGCAGGGTGTCCACACAGTCGCTGACCGCACGGTCCGTGTTCGCGCTTCGGGCAGAGGCGGAAAAGAAACTGAGCATCAGGTCACTCCCGAAGGCCAAAGTCCATCGTGCGGGTGTTATTAAACCAGATAAAAAATTGAGCGTCCACACATCCGCAACCCCGGGTGAGTGCGGCTTCCGGGTGCCGGCGTGCCGGCCGCCGAGTCAGGCCCCTGCGTCCCTGGCTCCGTAGCGACGTGGCACCCCGGTTCCGGTGGGCGCTGCCGACCCCGGTGGGTCTTGCAACGCCCGGGATTGCGCCGTTTTCACGCGCGCGGACCCGGCGACTCCAGCCCCCGGCGGGCCCGGTCCGGGTCTCAAAAAAAACCGCCCCAAACGGACGGTTTCTGGTACTCTTCAAAAAAGAAACATGAACCCGTTTGGAGCGCGTGTTTGCACTCATGATTCGTCCGGCACTGGCTATCGCCCTTCCCCTGGTTCTTCCCTTTGTTGTCTGGTTTTCCTGGGCGCTTTTGGCCCGGCTTGTTCGCAGGTGGAGGGGGCTTCCCGACAGCGGGCCGCCCCGGGTTCCGTTCCGGCTTCTTATTGTGGTGTCGTGTGTGCTCACGATCCTGATGATCGGTATCCTGTCCTTTTCCGGTGTGCAGCGGGGCAGCCCCCCGGGCACCCCCTACGTGCCGGTGCAGTCCCAGGACAAGGACAAGAACGTGCGTCCGGCATCCGAGGTGTTCTGACCATGGCCGACGACGGGGAGCATCCCCCCCTCCATACCTCAGACGAGCGCGAGCCGGTCGGGCAGATCGGGCCCGAGGTCTGGCTTGTGGCTCCGGAGACCCGCCGGCTGATGGCAGCCCTGTCGGAGGATGGGGCGCGGACACGGTTCGTGGGAGGCTGCGTGCGCGACGCGCTGATGCGGCGCACGGGCCCGGGCCCCTATGATATCGACATTGCCACGACCCTCCATCCGCAGCAGGTTGTCGAGCGTCTGTCGGCGGCGGGGTTCGAGCCCCGGATGCACAGCGCCGGACATGGGGCGGTGCAGGTGGGGGAGGGCGTTTTTTCGTACGAGATCACGACCCTGCGCAAGGATATCCGGTGCGACGGGCGCCACGCCGAGGTGGTCTTCACCGACCGCTTCATTGATGACGCCATGCGCCGGGACTTCACGCTCAACGCCCTCTACGCCGATGCGGACGGCATGGTCACGGACTACGTGGACGGCATGAGGGATCTGGCCCACGGGCGGATCCGGTTTTTGGGCCGGCCCATGGAGCGGATTGCGGAGGACACTCTCAGGATCCTTCGGTTCTTCCGGTTTCACGCCTGGCTCGGGCGCCCTCCGGCGGATGCGAACGCCGTGTCCGCCTGTCAGGCCCAGGCCGCGGGGCTGGACCGCCTGTCCGCCGAGCGTGTGCGCCGGGAGTTCCTGCGCCTGATGGAGGCGCCGGATCCGTGTGACACTCTGGCTCTCATGCGCGGTACCCGGACCCTCGAGAGGATCCTTCCGGCCCGAACCGATCTGGCGGCCCTGCGGGTGCTGGTGATGATGGAAAACCGAGGTGTGTCGGGGGGGACGCTCCGCCCCGATGCGATCCGGCGCATCGCCTGCCTGATGGGGGCCGGCTGCGCGGATCCGGTCCCGTACTCGGCAGAGACCTTCGCCCGGCTGAGCCTCACGGTGGCCGAGGCCCGTCGGCTCGAGGGGCTTCTGACCCCGTCGGCGGACCTGTGGCCGGACCCCTCGACGGACACGGCCCACGTCCGCGTTCTTCTGGACACACTGGGCCGCGAGGCGGTGACCGACCGGCTGGTGCTGAAGTGGGCTGTGGAGCGCAGCGACGCGGCCGCCACCCACGGGGCGCGCACCGATGCCTGGCTCGCCCTGCTTGAGATGGCCCACTCCTGGGATCCGCCCCCGTTTCCCCTGAATGGCCGGGATGTTCTGGCCTGGGGCCTGACGGGACCGGAGGTGGGGGCCACGCTGCGGGGCCTTCGCAGGGTGTGGGCGCAGTCCGGTGGCGTCCTGTCCCGGGACGATCTTTTCGGGGTCTGGCAACCCGGGGTGTCTCCCCGGCGGTTCCTGGACGGCGATTCAGGGTAGCAGGCGGAGTCCTGGTCTGGCAGTGCGATTTGTCGGGGGCACTTTCCGGCGTCATGCTGAAGATGACATGATAATGATTATCAATATCGAACTAAAAGACCAGCAAAGACGGCGGATGTCTGTGCTTTTGTTTGAAATTGCTAAAAGGACTGCGGGTTTCACCGCGGCCCCTTTCTGCTTTTGGCTTTGCAGGCCTGAAGTTTTGCTTTATAACTTCAACTGGATAGGGTGCGTCCGAACCGTGCCGTTCGCTCATTTGGTTGTGTTTCCTTGCGGATTCATTTTGTTTCTGTGGGAAATACAACTTTTTTGCGAGCGGGTTTCGTGTTCGGTGTGCCCGTCATGCAGGCTGGTCCCCAGCCAACAGCTCGCCCGGGTCCACCGCGCACCTTGCGCCAGGGCCCGCCCATATTTTCAGGCGGCAGGCCGGTCGGGGACCACGTTTTTTATATAGTGCACGATCTCGCAGACCTCCATGGGTGTCTGTGTGTTCGTGCTTGTGGTTTTATGCACCAGGGTCAATCTTTTTCGCTCCGGCGAAAAAGGGGCGCCTTGATCTCCGGAGGGCGGCAGCCCGATTGTTCCGGGGCCAGAGGCTACTAACGTGAGGACGACCAGGATGGCTGATGCCGACGATACAATAGAAATTTTGGGGTTGACGTACCCCAGACGCGACTTCCTGATTTACGGAAGCGTCGGTCTGGGAGCGGCTGGCGTGGCGCTCGTCGCGTGGCCGTTCATTGACTCCATGAATCCCGCTGCCGACCAGCGCGCGCTTGCCACGAAGAAGGTGGATATTTCCGCCATCGAGGAGGGGCAGGCCATTACGGTCATGTGGCAGGGCAAGCCGGTGTTCATTCGTCACCGGACGGCTTCGGACATCGAGGAAGCCGAAAACACTCCCCTCTCGCAGCTGAAGGATCCCCAGACGGATGCGGAGCGCGTCAAGCCGGGCCACGAGCAGTGGCTGATTGTGGTTGGAATCTGCACCCATCTTGGCTGCATTCCTCTCGGCCAGAAGCCCGGTGACCCCAAGGGGGATTTCAACGGCTGGTTCTGCCCGTGTCACGGGTCCCACTACGATACGTCTGCAAGGGCCCGCAAGGGGCCGGCACCGCGCAATCTCGCCGTGCCGCCCTACGAGTTCCTGGACGATCAGACAATTCAAATTGGTTAGGAGCCGTTGAAACATGTCGACGTATACTCCCCCGCAATGGAACAACAAGTACGTTAGCTGGTTCGACAAGCGCTTGCCGGCCATAACGCTGATGCACAAGCATCTGATCGTCTACCCGACCCCCCGTAACATCAACTACTGGTGGTGTTTCGGTGTGGCGTCGGCCATGGCCCTCGTCATCATGCTGCTGACGGGTATCTTCCTGGCCATGTACTACGTGGCGGACACGCGCCTGGCCTTCGATTCCGTCGAGCGCATCATGCGTGACGTCAACTACGGCTGGCTCCTGCGCTACCTGCATATGAACGGGGCCTCGCTCTTCTTCATTCTCGTCTACATCCACATGTTCCGCGGACTGTACTTCGGGTCCTTCAAGGCCCCCCGCGAGGTTCTGTGGTGGATTGGCGTGACCATCCTCTTCCTGATGATCATGACGGCGTTCATGGGCTACGTGCTCCCCTGGGGCAACATGTCCTTCTGGGGCGCGACCGTGATCACCTCGCTGGCGACCGCCATTCCCGGTATCGGCCAGCCGCTGGTGGAGTGGATCTGGGGCGCCCATTCGGTCGACCAGCCGACCCTGAACCGCTTCTTCGCATGGCACTACCTGTTCCCGATCATCATCGCGGCGCTGGCGTTTGTGCACATGTGGGCGCTTCACGAGGTCAAGTCCGGCAACCCGCTGGGCATTGACATCAAGGGTCCGCGGGACACCATCCCGTTCCACCCGTATCACACGGTGAAGGATCTCTACTTCCTGACCATCGTGCTGATCTTCTTCAGCTACTTTGTCTTCTTCTCGCCGAACTTCTTCGCCGAGGCAGACAACTACGTCCCGGCAAACCCGCTGCTGACGCCTCCGCACATCGTGCCGGAATGGTACTTCCTGCCGTTCTACGCGATCCTTCGTGCGGTGGACTCCAAGCTGGGCGGCGTGCTGCTGATGCTGGCCTCGATCCTGGTGCTGTACATCATGCCCTATCTTGATCGCTCGCCGGTGCGCTCGGGGTCGTTCCGTCCCCTGTTCCGCTGGGCGTTCTGGATCTTTGTCGCTGACTGCCTCTTCCTCGGCTGGCTTGGTGCGCAGCTTGCGGAGGAGCCGTACATCACGCTGATCCGCATCGCGACGGTGATCTACTTCGCGTACTTCTTCGTGGTCCTTCCGCTGCTGAACAAGTACGAGAAACCCGACCCGCTGCCGGACAGCATTTCCGAGCCGGTGACGTCCCGGGCTTGATGGCGACGAAGCAAGGAGCAAACGAAAGATGAAACGTATCATCACGCACGCCCTGACGGTCGCCGCCATTACGGTTGCCATCGGGAGCACCCAGGTCCACGCGGCAGGGATTGACACCACTCCCTCGCTCAAGCGTCTGACCTGGACCTGGGACGGTCTGTTCGGACGCTATGACCAGAAGCAGCTCCAGCGGGGCTGGACGGTCTACTCCGAAGTCTGCGCGGCCTGCCATGCGGTGAAGTACCTGCGCTACCGCGATCTGGAGGGCATTGGTCTCACCAAGGCCCAGACCGAGGAGCTGGCCGCAGCGGCCGAGGAAATTCAGGACGGGTTCGATGACGCGGGTGAGCCGTTCTTCCGCACCCGCATCCCCTCGGATCCCATCCAGCAGCCCTACGCCAACGAAGAGCAGGCCAAGGCTGCCAACGGTGGTGTTGCGCCTCCCGACCTCTCGATGATCACCAAGGCGAGAAAGCGTGGCCCGGACTACGTGTTCGGAATCCAGACCGGCTATCCGTCGGACTTCCAGGGTGAGCCCCCCGAGTGGTGGATCAAGCAGTTCGCCGATCCGAAGACGGGCGAGTACGATTTCCCTGCGGACAAGTACTTCAACAACTTCTTTGCGGGTCATGCCATCTCCATGCCCCCGCAGTATGTTGACGGTGTTGTCTACGAGGACGGCTCCAGCCCGACCCAGGAACAGGGCCTGATCGACGTGATCACCTTCCTGAACTGGGCCTCGGACCCGAACCTCGAGGCGCGCAAGACCATGGGTCTTTGGGTTCTGGTGTACCTTGGCGTTCTGGCCGGGTTCCTCTACGCCCTGAAGACCTACATCTGGCGGGACGTCGAGCACTGACATCCTCTGACCACGGCCGCACGCCGGCCCTGAGACAGATCTGAGACCTCTTGTGACCACCGGAAATCAACCTCCGGTGGTCATTTTTTACATAAATCGGCAAAAAACAGGCATTTAACACCTTTAGCTTGCATTTTCAGTTTCGTTATAGTTGATTGGCGTAATCGAGGTCCATCCGAGGAGAGATGTCGTGCATGGAAAGTCTGCCGGGGTTCCCCAACACGAGGATCGTCGTATCCGTGAGGCCCGCCAGCGTGTTCGCGACATGCAGAATGCGCGCACGGAGATTGACCGTGGCCTTCACGTTCTGTCCGTAACCTGTGACGCCCTGGACGAGGCGAGGGGCTGTGTGGCGCGAGCCGGGGACGTGGCCCTCGGGGTGGCGGACGAGGCTCGCGCTCCGACGCGGGAGCCGTTGGGGAGCGAGATTGCCGCCGCCCTGGCCGCGGCGATCGAGACCATCCGGGGGGCCGTGGTTGACGGTCTCAACCTTCTGCATGGCGACGAGGATGACGGCGCGCCCGCCGGTATGGAGATTGCGGTTGCGGACGCGCCCGCCACGGTCATTGGCCGGACCCCGGTTCTCGCGTTCTTCGAGGGGCTTCTTGAGGGGGATGCGGTCTGCCTTCCGGAGTCCTTTGGGGCGTCCGGACCGCCGTCAGATGAGGAGCGTCAGGAACTGGCCTCCCGACTGGCTCTGGTGTCCATGAGGCTTCATCAGGAGGGGCTCCGGTACCGCCAGCATCTTGAGAGCCTGGTGCAGCGCGCCGATTTCGTCCGGACCATGATCGAGACCGTGAGCAGCACGCTTCTGCCGCACTCCGGCCAGCCCCTGTCTGATGCGGACGCGTTGCGGATGGCGTCCTCCGTGGGGACAAGCCTTCGGGCCGCGCGGGATCTTCCCGCCCTTGCCCCCCGGTCCGCATCGTCAATCCTCGACCTCTTCTAGAGGCCCGAGTTCTGGAGGCCCGGGCCCGGTCTTCGTGCCGGGCTCCCGCTCGCGGTCGTGCGGGCCGCTCTTTCTTACCCTGGTCTATGCCATCCTGTTCGCGGGGCCTGTCCCGGCTCCGGCCCGCGTGCGCGCAAGAGGCCGGCGCCCTGTCGCGGATTCTTTCCGTCAGGCTCCCGGCTCGCGGCGCCCGTTTCGCGCGCCGGTTTTCCGCGGTTTCCACCCCGGATCGAACTTTTGCATTAATTGCCTGTATATAAAGTTGCGTACCCGGCGGGGTTCGCTCATATATCCTCGTATGAAAAAAAATCCAAACTGGAGAGCGTGCCGCCAATCTGGTACTCTCGTTGAACAGACCGGTCCGGGGTTTTCCGGACCGTCCTCTGGATTTTGTGTAGATCGCGTCTTGATTCGGGGCCTTCAGGTTATTTCCCCGGAACTGCGGGTATTGTTTAGGATTGCCCATGCCACTGAAAGTGACCCTGAAGCCGGGAGAAAAGATTCTTGTCGGGACGGCGGTTCTTGCCAATGGTCCGACGAAATCTGAGATCGTCATCCTGAATCGTGTGCCGGTTCTTCGTCAGAAAGACATCATGACTCTTGAAGAGGCGACAACGGTTACCAGGAAGCTTTATTACACGATTTTGAACATGTACACGTCGTCCGATCAGGGACATGACTACCACGAGGTGTATTCCCTCCTGATCCGGCAGATCGTCGAGATGTCCCTGTCCGACGAGGCGCTTGAGGTCATGCATGACATGTCTTCGGCCCTGGTGGCCGGAGACCATTACAGGGCTCTGAAGCACTGCAGAAAGCTGATCGAGTATGAAGAGGAGTTTCTGAAAAATGGCGAAAAGCGCACTTGAAGCCTACACGACGGTCCAGAAGACGTCGCAGAGTCCGCGGGAAATCGAGGCCCGGGCCTTTTTCAAGGCCGCCTCCATGTTGCGCGAGGCCAAGGAAAACCAGGGGGACCGGGCACTGTACCGCAATGCGGTTCGCCTGAACGCCGTCCTTTGGACCATCATGCAGGCCGATGTCACCACTCCGGAGAACACCCTTCCGGACGAGCTCAAGGCCAACATTCTCAGTCTGTCCCTGTTTGTTGACAGGCAGTCGGTTGATGCCCTGGCAACGCTCGATCCCTCCAAGCTGGACGTGCTCATCTCCATTGATGAGAACATTGCCCTCGGGCTGTCCGGTGATCTCGGGGACGGCGCGACGGCTGGCCCCAGTCGGAATCGGGCGCCGGCGGCAAATACCGAAGAGGCGTCCGCGTCCGGTTCGGCCGCCGGGGTGATGCCCGCGGGATCGTTCAGTATCTCGGGGTAGGGCAGGTTCCTGTCCCGCAAGCCGGCGGCTTCTCGGCCGGCGGGGTCTACGGCAGGGGATGTTTCATTCTGGAACGCTCTCCTTGCCGCAGGGCCCGAACCCACACTCCGTGTTTCAGGCGACGCCCCCGCATGGCGTCGGCCCCAGCTCTGATGCCACGCTGTGGCGTGGTGTCTCGCTCCCGTGGCCCCTATGGCAACAGGGTTGTCGGTCCGGGCCGGATCGGCGTTGTCCCGGTCTCTCCGGAGTTTTCCGCGTCTTCTTGTACAGGCCTGCTTTTCCCGGTGAGTTTCCGGGCCGTCGGCCCTGTTGGTGCGGGATCGGCGTTGTATCGGTCTGCCTGTGTATGCCGGTGTCTGTCTGGCGTCTCCCTCTTCCCTTTTCCCCTTTTGGTTCGAGCCCCGGTGACGGAGCGTCGGGCGGATCTGGCGCTCGCCTCTGACCCTGAGCTGATTCCGGCGTGTGGGAAGCGGTATATGGGGATTCATGTTTGCCTTTTTCGGACCGTTTCCGGGCGTCGGAGACTCTGGCGCTTTCCGCTCGCGCAGCCGAACCACGAGTAGTCTTCCCCGTCCTGTGCTCAAGGAGCTGTGCGCTCTGGGCAGGCTGTCCTCCACCGCGAGTGTGAATGGTGTCGGAGGTTCGTCCGCCCGGCTTGTGCGTCGTGTTGGGTGTTGTGAATTGTGCGCGTCGGGGGTGGGGCGGGGTGGGGTTTTT
>NZ_JACZHT010000020.1 GCF_014861485.1 Phaeovibrio sulfidiphilus
GGGCGTGGCCCGGGGTCGAACGCCCCGGCCCCGGGATCCGGGTCCGGGTGTGCTGTCCTACCAGCGGTACGTCATACGGGCGCGGCCCCCGTGGGAGGTGGTGTGAGCCCCGTAGGCGCCGTCGTACATCACGGTCAGCCCCCAAGTGTCGTCCAGACGCACCTCGGCGCCCACGCCCACAACGGCCGCATCCCGGTCCGCCGGTGTGCCTCGCACGAGGAAGTCATCCGACCCCGCAAGGAACATCATGCGGCTGGCGGTGTCGATGTCGCCGTAGACATGCTCCCAGCCCAGATCCAGCTTCAGGACCGCGTTCTCATGCACCCGGGCGTCCATACGGACCCCCACCGTGGAGACTCCCGTATGGCTCGCCTGGCTGTGGCCGCGCAGGCCCGCAACACCGCCGCTCTCCGAGAAGCCTTCGGTATAACCCATGGCCCACGAGCCTCCGGCAAACGGTTCCAGCATCAGGGCGTCCGTCGCCTGGACCCGCCAGGCGGCCTCGCCCACAACCTGGAACACGTTGGCCCCGTAGTCCGCCTTCAGGCGCTCGCCCAGTGCGGTGCGGCGGCTGTCGATGCCGTGGCGGGTGTAGACGCCC
>NZ_JACZHT010000021.1 GCF_014861485.1 Phaeovibrio sulfidiphilus
ATCGAGAACGTGCCGGTCACTTTCCGGTTGTCCTCCCGGGCCACCAGGACCGTGTAGATCTTCTCAGACGCCCAGCCGCTTCCGATGGCCTTCACCACCTTCAGGGTGGAGCCGTCCGGCACATTCACATCACCCGCACGGACCTCCAGGAGGTCGCTGCGATCGGCCATGACCCGAACCTCGAGGGTGAACGTCTTGCCGTTCGTGTTGAAGCGATTGACCGACAGGGTACCGACCGTGTCGGAGGTGCCCGGCGCCACGGTGGTGCCATTGTTGCCCAGGATCAGCCCGCCACCCCATGTGAAGGCGCCGCCCAGGGTGCCCCCGTTCAGGGTGAAGGGGCCGGTGGCGCCGGAATGGTCTCCTGAAAGGAGGATCTTGCCATCACCCTCCTTGAAGACCTTGCCACCGCCGGACATCGTGCCCCTGTAGGCAAGCGCCTTGCCCGCACCGATATCAAAAACGAAGGTGCCCGCGTTGACAATATTGCCCTCGATGGCCCCGCCCTTGACGGTCATCTTCGCGCCGCTGGCGATGTCATAGCCGTTGGCGAAGTTCAGCTTCACGCTCTCCTCGAAGT
>NZ_JACZHT010000022.1 GCF_014861485.1 Phaeovibrio sulfidiphilus
TGTTTGAAGGTGCCCTCGACCTTCTTCCCGTTCTCCCGGGCCACCAGGACCGTGTAGATCTTTTCCGACGCCCAGCCGCTTCCGATGGCCTTCACCACCTTCAGGGTGGAGCCGTCCGGGACGCTCACATCACCCTTTCGGACCTCCAGGAGGTCGCTGCGATCGGCCATGACCCGGACCTCGAGGGTGAACGTCTTGCCGTTCGTGTTGAAGCGATTGACCGACAGGGTACCGACCGTGTCGGAGGTGCCCGGCGCCACGGTGGTGCCATTGTTGCCCAAGATCAGCCCGCCACCCCATGTGAAGGCGCCGCCCAGCGTGCCCCCGTTCAGGGTGAAGGGACCGGTGGCGCCGGAATGGTCGCCTGAAAGGAGGATCTTGCCATCACCCTCCTTGAAGACCTTGCCACCGCCGGACATCGTGTCCCTGTAGGCAAGCGCCTTGCCCGCACCGATATCAAAAACGAAGGTGCCCGCGTTGACAATATTGCCCTCGATGGCCCCGCCCTTCACGGTCATCTTCGCGCCGCCGGCGATGTCATAGCCGTTGGCGAAGCTCAGCTTCACGCTCTCCTCGAAGC
>NZ_JACZHT010000023.1 GCF_014861485.1 Phaeovibrio sulfidiphilus
CAAAGCCCGTCCCTGCACCCCGGGTTTCTGGCACGGAGGTTGATATGCGCGTTCTCGTTGTCGAAGACGATCTCTCGACCCAGAAGGCGGTGGAGCTGATCTTGAAACGTGAGGGCTGGGCCGTCGATCTCACATCGACCGGCGAGGAGGCGTTCGACTTTGTGCGAGCCTACGAGTACGACGCCCTGATTGTCGACCTGTCCCTGCCGGACACGGACGGCATCGACCTGATCCGCAGGATGCGCGCGGCCCGGGTCCAGACACCGGTGGTCATCCTGTCGGGCTACGGCGAGGCCGAGAGGAAGGTCCGGGGGCTGGATGTGGGCGCCGACGACTATGTCACCAAGCCCTATGACCGCAGCGAGCTCGTGGCCCGGATCCAGGCGGTGGTGCGCCGGTCCATGGGGCACGCCCGCTCCGTTGTGCAGATCGGGCGCCTGGAGATCGACCTGGCCTCCCACACCGCCCGGGTGGGCGGCGAGATGGTCCCCCTGACGGCCAAGGAATACGCCATTTTGGAGCTGCTGGCCCTGCGCAAGGGGGC
>NZ_JACZHT010000024.1 GCF_014861485.1 Phaeovibrio sulfidiphilus
TCAGCTTCACGCTCTCCTCGAAGGTGGCGTCGGCGTTCCCGCTCAGCTCCATTTTCCGGGTGGCCGGGGTGTAGTTGGTCTCCTTGTCCGCCGCCGAGACGATCTCGCCGCCCTTGAACACGAACGTGCCGCCGGTGATCTCCATGCCCGCAACGACCACACCGCCTTTGTTGACGTTGACGTCGCCGACGTTGTCCCGGGTGAACACGACAGCATCCCCGGGGGCAAACTGGGTGAGGCTGCTGTCCGGGAGCTTCCACTTGTTTTTTTCCCTAAGGTTCCAGGTGTCGCCGCTGGCACCCACCCAGGTCAGCTTCCGGTTTTCCAGAGCCCGGACGACTTTCAGGTGCTGGACCTTTTTGTCGTCGCTCAGCCTGCCCTCCAGAACGTCGGCCAGGCGCGTGTCGGCAAAGTCCTCGCCCCGATACTTGAGCGTGATCTTGCCTGTGAGGTCCACGCCCGCGTCCAGAAGCCAGTACTCGGTCCCCACAACGTTCTTGAAGGAGAGGATGTCCAGATTGACGGTCTCCCCCGATGCG
>NZ_JACZHT010000025.1 GCF_014861485.1 Phaeovibrio sulfidiphilus
CCTGGACAAGGCGGCGGACCTGCCGTTCCTGAGCCTCGAGCAGGTGCGCCTGGGTGCGGACGGCAAGCCTGTTGCCGACGGTGCGGTCGCATCCGCCATCGGCCTTCGGGCGACCTACAATGGGCCCGGCCCTGGACCCGGTCCTGGCCCGGGGCCCGATCCCAAACCCGGCCCTGGCCCTGGTCCCGGTCCGGGGCCCGGTCCCGTGCCTCCGTCCCCCTGGACGAACGCCACGCCGAACCAGATTGCCACCGCCCGTGCCATCGGGACCATGGCTCCGGGACCGGTCCAGAACGCCATGATCAACGCATCGCGCAGCGAGGGCTTGCGCCTTCTGGACCTGTTCTCCGGCGACAGCCACGCCAACGTGGGCCACATGATCCGCCACGGCGCACAGGAACTGTCCCGCACCCTGATGAACACCCTGTCCGACATGGCCCCGTCTGCGGACGGAATGCCGGGGGGAGGCCGTCTCGAGGTGGCCTCC
>NZ_JACZHT010000026.1 GCF_014861485.1 Phaeovibrio sulfidiphilus
CAGAAGGGCCACGGCGGGCGGACCACGGAAAACGACAGGCGCACACACCGGCCCAACGGCCAACACGCAGGGCCCCAGGGCCTCGCACGACGCCCCAAAGGCGCCACAGACCCCGAGACGCTTCCCCGACACAGGGAGCACACACGGGGAACAGACGGACCCGCACAGCGCCTCCTCAGGGTACAGGCGGTGCCGCCCCTCCGGAGGCCTCCCTAGCGCAGCGCAGGAGCCGTCGCCGGAAACCGGAGACAGGCCTCACGGCCACTCGCACACAGCACCCTTGACGCGGGGTGGAGCAGCCCGGTAGCTCGTCAGGCTCATAACCTGAAGGTCAGAGGTTCAAATCCTCTCCCCGCAACCAAAAAA
>NZ_JACZHT010000027.1 GCF_014861485.1 Phaeovibrio sulfidiphilus
GCGCCTGGACGACAGCTGGGGGCTGACGGTGATGTACGACGGGGCGTATGGTGCCCACACCACCTCCCACGGCGGCCGCGCCCGCGTGACGTATCGCTGGTAATACCGGCAGCGAAGGCCCGAGCCTGACGCCAGCGCACCCGGACTCTGGCCCGGACCGGTCACTGGCCCTCAGCAGTCGCTGGCGGGCCAGTGGGCCGGAACATCTTCCCCCCGGCCCGGGCGTGCTGATCCGCGTCGTTCCCGCCCAGGCCCCGACGCCCCACGTTTAAACAGCTGAGGGGGCGGCCCGGAGACGGTAATGCAGACGGTCCGCGGTCCGGCACCATAGAGCGGGGAGTTCCTTCCCCGGACCTCACCG
>NZ_JACZHT010000028.1 GCF_014861485.1 Phaeovibrio sulfidiphilus
ACGGCCTCCGCCCGGCATCCCGTCCACGGACGGCGCCATGTCGGACAGGGTGTTCATCAGGGTGCGGGAGAGCTCCAGGGCGCCGTGGCGGATCATGTGCCCCACGTTGGCATGCCCGTCGCCGGAGAACAGATCCAGAAGGCGCAAGCCCTCGCTGCGCGATGCGTTGATCATGGCGTTCTGGACCGGACCCGGAGCCATGGTGCCGATGGCTTCGGCCGTTGCGATCTCGTTCGGGGTCAAGCCCTCCCAGGGAGACGGCGGCACGGGGCCAGGACCGGGGCCGGGCCCCGGACCGGGACCAGGGCCAGGACCGGGCTTCGGCCCCTGGTAGGTGGCCCGCAGGCCGATGGCCGC
>NZ_JACZHT010000029.1 GCF_014861485.1 Phaeovibrio sulfidiphilus
AAAAAGCCCCCGGGATTTTGTGATCCGTGGGGGCTTTTTTTGGTTGCGGGGAGAGGATTTGAACCTCTGACCTTCAGGTTATGAGCCTGACGAGCTACCGGGCTGCTCCACCCCGCGTCAAGGGTGCTGTATGCGAGTGGCCGTGGGGCCTGTTTCCGGTTCCCCGTGTGTGCTCCCGGTGTTGGGGAAGCGTCTCGGGGGTCTGGCGCCTTTGAGGCGTCGCGCGAGGCCGTTGGGCCTTGCGTGTTGGCCGTTGGGCCGGCGTGTGCGCCTGTCGTTTTCCTTGGTCCGCCCGCCGTGGCCCGCATA
>NZ_JACZHT010000003.1 GCF_014861485.1 Phaeovibrio sulfidiphilus
GCACCTCCCACGGGGGCCGCGCCCGCCTGTCCTGGCGCTGGTAGTCCCCTGTTCCGGGGCTCCCGCCCCGGACCTCGCACCGGAAATCCGCCCCCGCGTCCCCGCGGGTCTCCCTCCCTCCCCTGCACCTCCCCGCCCCGACCCAACCGGTGTCAGACCTGCCTGCGTGCCATCCGCAGCGAAAACACAGGCAGGCAGCCGCCCCGCCCCTGCCGGGCGGCAACGCGGCAAGCGCGGGCGAGCGAAGCCGTCCGCTGGCCGAAAGGCACGGGTTCCGGGGAGTTCAGGGGAGTCAGGGGATGAGGGTGTCTAACTTTTCGGAAAAGGGTGTCTAACCGGCATCCGGTTTTGTGCGCAACAGCCCATAACCCCTTAAGAAGAATGGTGCGCCCTACAGGATTCGAACCTGTGACCTACGGCTTAGAAGGCCGTTGCTCTATCCAGCTGAGCTAAGGACGCATATCGGGGTCTGTCCGAGCGGGAAGACCCGGCGGGGCCGGGTCAGCCGGGCCGCACCTTAAACGGATGCGGCGAACAGTTTCAAGACACTTTTCGGAAGGCGAAGTTGTCGGCGTACGCGCGCTGGCGGAAGGCCCGGGTCTGCACCGGGAGTTCCTCAACCACAAGGCGGTGCTTGCGCGCATAGTGGAGCGCCTGGTCGCGGGTCTCAAAGCGGAGCGTCACCTGGCGCGCCACGTCGCGGGAGCCGCACCAGCCGGTCAGCGGATCGTTGACGCGCTGCCCGGTGGGCTCGAAGGTCAGCTGCCAGAGGCGGCTGTTCCCCGATGCGGACTGGGCCACACTGACGGACGGACGGGAAAGGCGGACACGTCGGGTCATAACAGTTCTCCAGCCTGGCGCAGGCGCCCCCTGTACCGGGAGCCACGACCAGGGCGAAACGGTGGGGGTCCGGCCCCGGTACTGGTCGGGGCGAGAGGATTCGAACCTCCGGCATCCAGCTCCCAAAGCTGGCGCTCTACCTGGCTGAGCTACACCCCGACGGACGCTATTTCTTAAAACCTGTGTCCGGTGTTTGCAAGCAAAAGGACGCCCGGCGCGGGCAGGCAAAACGACGCCCGGAGCGGGCAGGCAAAACGACGCCCGGAGCGGGCCGGCAGCTCGAGCCGGGCACTGGCCTGAAAAACCGCGCGAGACGCAGGCGGACAGAAGGCTCTCAGCCGCGCCGCCGCCCGCGGGCCTGCTCCAGAAGACGGGCGGCCCCGGTGCTCATGCGGTAGATGTAGGGGAAGTCGATCCGGAAGCCCTCGGACGGATGGCGGTCCGCCTTTCCCGCCCACATGGGCTCCCCCACAAGAAGCTGGCGGCGGATCATCCGGTCCACCACCGCCCCGTCCCCCACAAAATGGCCCGAGCGCACATCGACGATATTGATCTCGGGCCAGAGGTTGTCGCCGGGGCGAAGGCCCGGAAACGGGGTGCCCTCAAGAATGCGGCACTCCTCCTCGGTCAGGGGTTCCAGATCGGCGGTCTCCGTTTCGGACATCGGAAGGGGTCTCCTGCTGGGACAATCTCCCCGGGAGGGATGCTCCCGGGCGGGCGGGCGCGCCGGCTCAGGGCGCGCTGTCGGGGTGTGAACGCACGCGGGAGGCGGGCCCCGCGTCGGGTGACGGAACCGGCGGCGGGCGGCGGCGCATGTCCTCGGGTGTCGCCCCCAGAAGCGGATGGAGCACCCGGTCCCCGGGCTCGATGGACAACAGATCGGTGGTTCCCGCCCCCAGTTCCAGCACCGCGCGGGCGGGCTCGGGGGACATGATCAGCATCTCGCTCTCGGGAGTCGTCTTGCGCACGATGTGAAGGACAATGCCGTCACGGCTGAGAAACAGCATGTCCAGGGAGATGGGCGTGTTTTTCATCCACATGGTCCGGGGCTGGTCGTCCTCCCAGACGAACAGCATGCCCTCGTCCGCGCCCAGGCTCGTGCGGTACATCAGCCCCAGGGAGCGCAAGGTGGGGGTCGTGGCCTCCTCCACAAGGAAGGGGAGCTTGCGACCGTCCCAGCACTCGATCAGCAGATCGGACTTCTCGAACGGGCTCAGAACCTCGGGGGCAGGAGCGGGGGCGCCCGTCCCGGTCCCGGCTCCGGCATCAGCCCCGGAGCCCGAGCCCCGGGCAGACGCGGCACCGGGTGCGCAGGCAAGGGCCGCGCACAACAGGACGGCAGGGGCCGACCTGCGGGCCGCCTCCAGCGCCCGGAACCCCAAAGACCGTGAGTGTGCCATGGATGCCTCCCTGTGTGTGCACCGGCGGTCGGGACAGCTTTTGCGGCAGAACCGTGATATTGTCCCGCAGCGGATCACGCTCCCTTGTTTATCGCCTCCGGGTGCGCTACCTCAAGACCGGATTTCCCCAAAAAAAATACCGGAGCACACCAGCCATGCCCAGCCTTCTGGACACGACAACGCATAAGGACCGTACCGGCCTGTCGCGGGATGGTGCACTGAAACTCGCCCGGGACACGGATCTCGACGCGCTGCTGGACAGCGCCAACGCTCTGAGAATCCAGAACTTTTCAAACCGGATCGAACTCTGCGCCATCATCAACGCAAAAAGCGGAAACTGCAACATGGACTGCCGTTTCTGCTCCCAGGCGAAGGGGTCGCAAGCGCCCATCGCCACGTTCGACCTGTACGAGGAGGAGGAGCTCCGGGAACGGCTGTCCGCTCTCGGACGCCTGCCGGTGACCAACATCGGCATTGTGACCAGCGGCAGCGCGCTTTCGGGCGCCGAGTTCGAGCGGGTCCGAAGCATCATCGAGACCCTGCCCGCCGAGCTCCAGGGGCGGGTCTGCGGCTCTCTCGGGCGCCTGGACCAGGAGCACCTCGAGAGCCTCAGGGACGCGGGCATCTCCCGCTACCATCACAACATGGAAACCTCGGAACGCCACTACGCCGAGATCTGCACCACCCAGACCTGGGAAAGCCGGATGCGGACCGTGCGCCGGGCCCTGAAGACGGGCATTCCCGTGTGCTCGGGGGGCCTGTTCGGCATGGGCGAGACCTGGGAGGACCGGATCGACCTTGCCTTCCGCCTGCGTGACGAGGGCGTGGACAACATCCCCGTCAACTTCCTGACGGCCCACTCGGGCACGGCCCTTGGCGACATGCCGAAGATGGCCCCCGAGGAGGCCCTGCGCATCATTGCCCTTCTGCGCCACATCCTGCCGGCGGCCACCTTGCGCATCTGCGGCGGCCGCCCGGCGGTTCTGGGAGACCGCCAGAGGGACATGTTCCGGGCGGGCGCCAACGCGCTCATGACCGGGGACTACCTCACCACCCGGGGCTCGGCCCTGGTCGAGGACCTGGACCTCATCGCAGGCCAGGGACTGGAGGTGGCCACCCCATGAGGGGCGTGATTGTCACAGGCACGGACACGGGGGTCGGCAAGACCCTCGTCACCGCCGCCCTTCTGCGCGCCCTGGCCACGGTTCTGCCGGAGGGGACGACCCTGCGCGGCGTGAAGATCGTGCAGACCGGTGTCGCGCCGGAGGACGGGGACCGGCACGCGGACGCGGCCGTCTACGGGCAGGCCACCGCCGCCCTGGTGGCTCCCGCCCGGTGCCTGCCCCCGGTGACGCTGCACCGCTTCGCGCTGCCCGCCTCACCCCATCTGGCCGCCCAAAGCGAGGGCCAAACCCTGGATGTGGAGAGCCTGAGCCGGGAGATCGCGGAGCTCGCCGCCTCCTGTGATGTCCTGGTGATCGAGGGGGCCGGTGGACTGATGGTCCCCCTGAACGACCGGGAAACCCTGCTGGACCTGATGAGAGCCCTGGACCTGCCGGTGGTGCTTGTGGCGCCGAACCGGCTGGGCACCATCAGCCAGACCCTGGTGGCCGCCGACACCCTGGCCCGCCACGGGCTTGAGACCGCCGGAATTGTGCTGAACCGCCCCGGGCCCGGCGAGGCACCGGAAGACGACACGGCTGCCCGCGTGCGCGACCACAACCGCGAGGCCATTGCCCGGCACTCGGGACTGGGGGACCGGGTTCTGGAGATCCCGTTTCTGGATCCCCTGCCCGACCACCTTTCGGCCCCCCGTTCTGCACCGAACGGGACCGGCGCCGGGGCGTCCTCCGGCAGTGACCGCGACAACGGCCGGACGGCCGGCAGCGAAACGGGCGCCGGGGCCGCGGGCACGGATCCCCTTGCGGCCCTTCTGGAGCCCCTGGCCCGGGCTCTTGTCCGTCCGCAGGCCCCCCCCCGCACCGGCGAGTTGGCGTCCTTCGACCGCGATCACCTCTGGCACCCCTACACCTCGAGCACCCACCCGCTTCCGGTGTTTCCCGTGCGCCGCGCGGCAGGCACCCGCATCGTCCTTGAGGACGGGCGCTCCCTGGTGGACGGCATGTCCTCCTGGTGGTCTGCGGTGCACGGCTACTCGCACCCGAAGCTGGTGCGAGCCCTGCACCGGCAGGCGGCGCGCATGTCCCACGTGATGTTCGGGGGCCTGACCCATGACCCGGCGGTCTCCCTGGGGCAGAGGCTCCTGTCCCTGGTTCCCCCGGCGCTGAACCGGATCTTCTATGCGGACTCCGGCTCGGTGGCTGTGGAGGTTGCCCTCAAGATGGCGCTCCAGTACCGCATGAGCCGGGGCGAAACCGGCCGGAACCGGTTCCTTGCGCTTAGGGGCGGCTACCACGGAGACACCACCGGCGCCATGTCGGTGTGCGATCCGGTCACGGGAATGCACGGCCTGTTCACCGGGCTTCTGGCCCGGCAGGTGTTCATCGAGCGGCCGTCCTGCCGCTTTGACGCCCCCTTTGATCCCGCCAGCCTGGAGCCCCTTCGTACCGCCCTCGCGCAGCACGGGGACACCCTGACAGCGCTGATCGTGGAGCCCGTTGTCCAGGGCGCCGGCGGCATGTGGTTCTACCACCCGCAGTGGCTCCGGGAGGCCCGGGAGCTGTGCTCGCAGCACGGCCTGCTGCTCATTTTCGACGAGATCGCCACCGGCTTCGGCCGTACCGGCGAGATGTTCGCCCTCCGGCATGCGGACGTGGTGCCCGACATCCTGTGCCTGGGCAAGGCGCTCACCGGCGGCACCATGACCCTTTCCGCGACCCTGTGCACCGACGACGTCGCGCAGACCGTCTCACGGGACGGAGGCTGCCTCATGCACGGCCCGACCTTCATGGGCAACCCGCTGGCCTGCGCCGTGGCCGAGGCCAGCCTGTCCCTTCTGGTGTCCGGCCCCTGGCAGGAAACGGTTCGCGACCTGGAGCGGCTCCTGCGCCAGGAACTGGAGCCCCTGGCCGCCCTCACGGGCACGGTCCGGGACGTGCGGGTTCTGGGCGCCATCGGCGTCGTGGAGCTGGAACACCCCGTGGACATGGCGCCCCTCCAGGCCTTTTTCGTTGAGAACGGAGTCTGGATCCGGCCCTTCGGCCGCCTGGTCTACGTGATGCCGCCCTTTGTCTCCAGCGCCGACGACATCGCCCGCCTGGGCGCCGCGATCCGGGCCGCCGTCACGGCCGAGGCCCGCCAGCCCGGCACCTTCACCCGCCCGGCACCGGGAGCGTCCGATGGCTCCTGACAGCGACGACGATGAGCTGGACCCCTGCGTCCTGCAACGTGCCCTTGGCCTCCTGTCCGAGCGGGGATACGGCCCGGCCCGGAACCGGGGCACCGCGGCAGCCAGCCTGATCCTGGACGGGGTCACGCTGGACAGCCTTGTGGAACTGGGGGAAAGTCGGGGAGCCACGGGGATCCGGCGACGGCTCCGGCGCGGCGTTCCGGTCTCGGACATCCCGGCGTATCCGTTCCTGATCGTCTTCAAGGACCGCTCCGCCGCCCTTGTCGAGGGAATCACCGGGGGCCCGGACGGCAGCGCCGCCACCTTCCTGATCCGGGAGGAGCGCGACGACGGGACCACCGCCGACGGCCCCCTGTCCATGGACTGGGACGATCTGGAGGCCGTGTGGGAGGGGGACGCGCTGTTCTACCTCTAGAAAGGGCCCGGCGGCTGTGAGACACTGCCGCTCCGGGCACGCTCGGACGCACCCGGTCACGCTGACGGGACCGCACCCGGCGCCCGGAAAGGCGGGTGGCCGCCAGCGCACCCACCCAAAGCCCCGCCAACAGGCTCAGCCATAATCAGCGCAAGCGCTGGCCCCAGAGCGCCAATGCCCGACACCACGCCCACCGCCGTTCGGCGAACCAGTCCGCGCCTCCCGGCGCCATCACGCCGCGCCGCCCTACACGATCACCCGCCGCGCCCGCACCAGGGCTCCCGCCTCCCAACGCCCCCTCCCCCTACTGCTTTTTGGACCTGCCCATGCTGCCCGAGACCACGCCCCCGCCCCGTCCCCGCCTTCTCCTGCCGGACCAGGACGCCACCGAGCGGCTGGGCGCTGTGCTGGCCCGCCACTCCCGGCCGGGCGACGTGTTCGCCCTGTGGGGTGACCTCGGCGCGGGAAAATCCACGCTGGCCCGGGCCTTTGTGCGGGCCCTGACCGGACCGGACGAGGACGTTCCCAGCCCCACGTACACCCTGGTCCAGACCTACGAGCCCCACGATCCGGAGCGCGCCCTGATCTGGCACTTTGATTTCTACCGCCTGGAGGATCCGGACGAGGCCCCGGCCCTGGACATCGATGATGCCTTCAGCCTGGGGGTGTCGCTCCTGGAATGGCCCGGACAGCTGGGCCCCCACCTTCCGTCCCGGCGCCTTGATATCGTTCTTGATCTTTCCCCGGACGGAGCGGACAATCCCGGTTTGCGCACGGCAACGCTCGAGCCCCACGGGGCGTCCTGGGCGTCCCGGCTCCCGGTTCTCCTGACGGCTTTCGAGGACACATGATGGAAAACGCCGCCCTTCTGGCAGACGACCCGGCAAACGGGGACGAGGAAACGGACCGCATGGACGAAATCGCCGCGTTCCTGGCCGACGCCGGCTGGGGAGCGGCCCCGTGCGTCCCCCTGGCCGCGGACGCGAGCTTCCGGCGCTACTTCCGCCTGGTCCGGCCGGACGGGGCCCGGGCCGTGCTGATGGACGCCCCTCCGCCGCTGGAGGACGTGCGCCCGTTCATGCACCTGTCCGCCCACCTGACCACACTGGGGCTCTCGGTGCCCCGGGTCAGCGCCTCGGACACGGACGCGGGCTTCCTGCTGCTGGACGACCTGGGAGACGACACCTTCCGGGTGCTCCTGAACGCGGGCCGCGATCCGGAGGCCCTGTTTGGCCTGGCCGTGGACGCCCTTGCTTACCTCCACGGCCTGCCTCCGGAGCGGTCCATCCCGGCCGACCTGCCCGCCTATGACACCGCGGCCCTGACCCGGGAGGCCATGCTCTTTGCCGAGTGGTACCTTCCCGCGGTGGGCATGCCCCCGTCTCCCGGCGCGCTTGCGGACTTCCGGGATATCTGGGCCAAACTCTCCGATGCGGCAAACGATGTGCCCCAGACCCTGGTGCTGCGGGATGTCCACGTGGACAACCTGATGCTGAAGGCCGGGGAAACCGGGCTGCGCCAGTGTGCCTTCCTGGACTTCCAGGACGCTCTGGGCGGGCCGGTAACCTACGACATCATGAGCCTCCTCGAGGACCGCTACGACCTGCCCGCCGTGGTCAAGCAGCGGCTCCGCCAGCGCTACCTGACCGGAACGCAGCGCTCCCTGGATCCGGAGACCTTCGAGACCAGCTACGCCATCCTCACGGCCCAGCGGCACATCAAGGTGATCGGGGTCTTCACCCGGCTGGACCGGCGGGATTCCAAACCCGCCTACCTGCAGGACATCCCCCGGCGCTGGAGGCTCCTGGACGCGGCCCTGGGCCATCCGATCCTGTCCGAGCTGGCCGACTGGATCGCCACCAACGCGCCCGCGCCCGACGCCCGCGCCGTCAGCCCGCACGACACAGCCGCACCCTGACCCCGTTCCAGGATTTTTTGGCCTTTCCGGTACCCGCGCACCCGGACACCCCAGTGGTGTCCGGAGGCGGTCCTGTGTTCGGGAAACTCATCTTGCGCCCGCGCCACAGCCAACCCTATTATCGGTGTTTGGAGGCGAAACAACTAAAAGAAAGGGCCGAACCATGACACGCAGCTCCACCGCACACGTCCCCCGGAAGGCGATGATTCTGGCCGCCGGACTGGGCACCCGCATGCGGCCGATGACCGAAAGCCTGCCAAAGCCCATGGTTCGCGTGTGCGACAAGCCTCTGATTGACTGGTCCCTGGATCACCTGGAAAGCGCCGGTGTCGAGGAGGCGGTTGTCAACGTCCACTACCTTGCGGACATCCTTGTCGCCCACCTGAAGAACCGCGAGGAGCGCCCGCGCGTGGTGTTCTCGGACGAGACCGACCGCCTGATGGAAAGCGGCGGCGGCGTGAAAAAGGCCCTGCCCCTTCTGGGTGACGATCCGTTCTTCGTCATCAACTCGGACATCATCTGGCTCAACGGAACCCGGCCCGCGCTTCAGCGCCTGGCCGACGCCTGGGATCCGGACACCATGGACGCCCTTTTGCTGCTCCAGCCGCTGGCCGGAGCCCACGGGTACACCGACAAGGGCGACTTCGAGATGGATCCTCTGGGTAAGGTCCACCGCCGGAAGACCGGCCAGATGGCGCCGTTCGTGTTTGCGGGGATCCAGATCCTGCACCCGCGCCTGTTCAAAGACACCCCGGACACCCCGTTCTCCCTGAACGATCTTTATGACCGGGCCCTGAACGACCAGCGCCTTGGCACCATCGCCCATGACGGCGACTGGTACCACATCGGCACCATGCCCTCGCTGAAGCTGGCCCAGGACGCCCTGTGCCGCAAGCGGATGCCCCGCGGCCACTGACACCCGCACCCCGGTGCACACCCATCCCCGGGACCGGATCCCGGGGACACCGGCGCGGTGGGCTCCCCTTGTCCCGGACAGGACGGGGACGACGTTTTCCTCTTGAAGAACCGGGCCGTTCCCCCGGACAATGGGCCTCCGTTGTTCCGAACCCGGTCCCTTCACAGGTGGACAGTATGCCCCTTCGTGTCGCCTCGATCCCTGCCAGCCTGCCCTTTCTGGACACGCTGGCGGCCTCGCTTCCCGCTCTCCTGGGAACCGAAGCCGCCGATGCGGATCCCCTGGGCGCGACCCGGGCCACCTTGCTTCTGCCCACCCGCCGGGCCGCCCGGGCCATGCAAGACGCCCTTTTGCGCCAGTCCGGGGGCAAGGCCATCCTCCTGCCCCGCATTGTGCCTCTGGGCGACGTGGCCGAGGACGAGGCCCTGTTTCATGACTCCCTCTCGGGACCGGCGGCCACCTCCCTTGCGGGACTGCCGACCCCGGTCACGGACGTGGAGAGGCTGTGCCTGCTGGCGCGGCTGATCATGGCGCGGGATGCGGCAATCTCTCCGGCGCAGGCCCTGGCTCTGGGCTCGGAGCTGGCCCGGCTGATCGACCAGGCCCACACCGAGGGCGCCAGCCTGGACGCCCTTGCCAGCCTGGTGGACCGCAAGCCCGAGTTTTCCGAGCACTGGCAGAAGACCCTGGACTTCCTGGACGTGATCACCACCGTGTGGCCCGGGATCCTGAGCGCCCGGGGCTGCGTGGATCCGTCCTTGCACCGGAACCTGGTCCTCCGGGCCCAGGCCGAGGCGTGGACACGCTTCCCCCCGGACACCCCGGTGATTGCGGCCGGCTCCACGGGCTCCATTCCCGCCGCTGCCGACCTGATGAGGGTGGTGGCGGGGCTCCCCAGGGGGCTGGTGCTGCTGCCCGGCCTGGACCGGACCATGGACGATGACAGCTGGGCCGCCCTGGAGGACACCCACCCCCAGGCGGGACTGAAGGGGCTTCTGGCCCGCTTCGGGGTGGAGCGGCAGGAGGTCCGGGATTTCCCCTCCCCGACCGGGTCCTGGTCCCTGAGCGCGCCCCCGTCCCCGTGCCCGCCCGCATCGGCGTCCCCCGCGCCCCCGTCCCCCGCATCCGCCCGGGCGAGGGAGGCCTTTGTCTCCCATGCCTTTCGCCCGGCCCGGACGACGGACGTCTGGCGGTCCCTGGAGCCGGACTCCCTGCACGGGGCGCTGGACGGCGTCACCCTGATCGAGGCCCCGGGCCAGCGGGAAGAGGCGGCCGCCATTGCCCTCGTGATGCGCGAGGTTCTGGAAACCGAAGGCCGGACCGCCGCCCTCATCACGCCGGACCGGACCCTGGGACGGCGGGTGGCCGCGGCTCTGGACCGCTGGTCCGTGACCATCGACGACAGCGCCGGAACCCCGCTGGGCAACACGGCGCCCGGGCTGTACCTGCGGCTGGGAGCGCGGGCCGTGGCCTCGGGCCTGGCCCCGGTGGCCCTTCTCGCCTTTCTGGAGCACCCCCTTTCCGCCCTGGGGGAGGCACCGGGGCGCTTTCGCACCCGGATCCGGCGCCTCAACCGGGACGTCCTGCGCGGCCCCCGCCCCGCCCCCGGACCGGCGGGCCTGGAGGCCGCCATCGGCGCCCTTGGGGATCCGCGCACCCGCACCTCGCTTCAGAGCTGGCTGGAGCGCTTCACGGACGCCTGTGGGCCGTTCCTCTCCCTTTTCCAGACACCCCGGGCCGAGGGCAAGGCGCTTCTGGACGCCCACGTGGCGTTCGCCGAGGCCATGGCCGCAGCCCGGATCGACGGCGAGCCGGTGGCCGGCGCGGACCGCCTGTGGGCGGGCGAGGCGGGAGAGACCGCCGCCCCCCTGCTTGCGGACCTGTCGGCTGCCCTTGAGTCCCTGGGCCCCATCCGGCCCGCGCACTACCCGGCGCTTCTGGACTTCTTCCTGAGCTCGGCCGTCGTGCGCCCCCGGCGGGACGTTCACCCCAACCTGGCCATCTGGGGCCCGCTGGAGGCGCGTCTCCAGCGCCCGGATGTGCTGATCCTGGGAGGGCTGAACGAGGGCACCTGGCCCTCGTTTCCCGACACCGGGCCCTGGCTCAGCCGCCCCATGCTGGCCAGCCTGGGCCTGCCCCAGCCCGAGCGCGCCACGGGCCTGTCCGCCCACGACGTTTCCCAGGCCCTGCACGCCCCCGAGGTGATCCTCAGCCGCTCCCGGCGGGTGGAGGGCTCGCCGTGCCTGCCGTCGCGCTGGTGGGTCCGCCTGGAAACCACCGCCCGGGCCGCGGGGCTGGCCGAAGCCTTCGAGGACGCGCGTCGCCGGGGCACGGTCTGGCTCGACCTGGCCCGGCAGCTTGAAATCCCCCAGGGGCCGCCCCGGCGCACAGGCCAGCCCCACCCCTGCCCTCCGGTGGCCGCCCGGCCGAGAAAGCTGCCCGCCACCCGGATCGAGACCTGGATGCGCGATCCGTACGCCATCTATGCCCGCTACATTCTGGGACTGGACGAGCTGGACCCGCTGGAGGCGGACCCGTCGCGCGCCACCTATGGCTCGCTGGTGCACGCGATTCTGGAGGACTTCGTGACCGAGTGCCGCCACGCCCTGCCCGAGAACCCGGAAGCCCGCCTTCTGGAGCTGGGCCGGGCCCGGTTCCAGGATCCGGCCCTGCCGCCGGGTGTCCGCGCCATCTGGGAACCGCGCTTTTGCTCCATCGCCGCCTGGTTTGCCGACCAGGAACGGGAGCGCGCGCCGAAAGTCACCGTGCGCCTGGCCGAGCAGGCCGGGCAGATCAGCATCGAGGGCCCCGCCGGACCGTTCACCCTGTCGGCCATTGCGGACCGCATCGACGTCATGAGGGACGGAACCCTGGAAATCATCGACTACAAGACCGGCACGCCCCCCTCCACCCGGGAGGTCTGGGCCGGCTACGCCCCCCAGCTGGCGCTGGAGGCCGCCATCGCCCTGGCCGGAGGTTTCGGGACCGTGGGGACTGTCCCGGGCATCTCGGACCTCGCCTTCTGGCACCTGCGGGGCGGCCGTCGCCCCGGGGAGGTCCGCAGGCCTCTCACCCTCGACAGGAAGACCAAGACCCCGGCCGACCTGGCCACCGAAGCCCTGGAGGGCGTGCGGGGCCTTGTGGCCGCCTTCGACAACCCGGACACGCCCTACATCGCGCGTCCGCACCCGGGATACGCGCCCCGGTTCAACGCCTACCAGCATCTGGCCCGGGTCGCCGAATGGGCCAGTGACGAGGACGGGGAGACCGGCGATGGGGACTGACAGTACTGTGACCCTGCCCCTGGAGCGGGCCGCCCGCGCCCAGCGCCAGGCCTCGGACCCGCTCGCCAGCGTGTGGGTGGGCGCCAGCGCGGGCACCGGAAAGACCAAGGTGCTCACGGACCGGGTTCTGCGCCTCCTGCTGAACGGCACCGACCCCAAGCGGCTGCTGTGCCTGACCTTCACCCGGGCCGCCGCTGCCGAAATGGCCGGACGCATCTCGGGTGTCCTCGCGGACTGGACCATCCTGGACGACGCGGGGCTGCGGGCCCGGCTGACGGACCTTCTGGGGCGGGAGCCGGACCCGGACACTCCCGGGGACGCGGACCTGATGAGGCGGGCACGCCAGCTCTTTGCCCTCACCCTCGATACCCCGGGCGGCATGCGGATCCTGACGATCCACAGCTTCTGCCAGACGGTCCTGAAGCGCTTCCCCCTCGAGGCCGGCGTCCCTCCCCACTTCGAGATCCTCTCCGAGCGCGAGGCGCAGGCCCTGAAAACCGGTGTCCGGGAAAACCTGGCCCACGTCATCGACCGGTCCCGGGACGAGGCTCCCGAACTTGTCGATGCCTGGACCACGTTATCCCTGCAACTGGACGAGGACCGCTTCCAGAGCCTTCTCGGGGAGCTCATGACCCGGCGCGATGCGCTCGAGTCCGCCCTGGCCGAGCACGGGGGCATCGACGGGCTTGTGGAGGCAATTTTTGAGGCCATGGGGCTGGAGCCCGGGGACACCCCCGAAGCCCTGGTGCGGGCCGCCTTCGCGCCCGACGCCCTGGACCGGGACAGCCTGAGGGATGTGGCCCGGGCCATGCTGGAGTGCACCACCTCCGCGACAGATTCCGCGAAGGGCCAGCGCCTGCTGGAGTTCCTGGCCCTTGAGCCGGACGCGCTGGACGTGGCCGGGTTCGACGACTATGCGGACGTCTTCGTGACCAAAACATCGGGCGAGATCCGCAAGACCCTGTGCACCAAGCCCACAGAGGACCGCGCGCCCGGCAGCCGGGCGATCCTGGAGACCGAAGCCCGCCGCGTGCTGGAGCTGTCGTCCCGGCTGCGGGCCGCCTCGGTGGCCTGTTCCAGTGCGGCCCTGTTCCGGGTGGCCTCGGTCATGCTGGGGGACTACGCGCGGCAAAAACAGGCGCTCGGACGCCTGGACTACGAAGACCTGATCCTCTCCACCCGGCGCCTGCTCACCCAGCGCCACGCGGCCGCCTGGGTTCTCTACAAGCTGGACGGGGGCCTTGACCACCTGCTCATCGACGAGGCCCAGGACACCAGTCCGGAGCAGTGGTCCATCGCCCGGATGCTGGCGGACGCCTTTTTCGACGACCTCACCCGGTGGGATGCCGAACAGCCGCGCACCATCTTCGCCGTGGGAGACCGCAAGCAGTCGATCTACGGGTTCCAGGGGGCGGATCCCCGGGTCTTCGACGCCATGCGAAACCACTTCGCCGACCAGATCGAGGCCCTGGAGGGGCGCTTCGAGACGGTTCCCCTCAACACCTCCTTCCGCTCCAGCGAGCCGGTGCTGACCCTGGTCAACCAGGTCTTCCGTACCAGCCCCGCCCGGGACGGCGTGGCCGAGCCCGATGAGGACATCACCCACCTGTCCGCGCGCACCGGCGACGGAGGCCTTGTGGAGCTGTGGCCCTGCATTGTCCCCGCCGGACAGGAGCCACCCCTGCCCTGGAAACCGCCGGTGGAGGCTCTGGCCGGAGAGAGCGCCCGGGGGCGGCTTGCGTTCGCCGTCGCCTCGCGCATCCGGCGCATGATCACCTCCGGCGAGGTTCTGGAAAGCCGCGGCCGCCCCATCGGGGCCGGGGACATCATGGTTCTTTTGCGCCAGAGAAGCGGGTTCGAGAACGATCTGGTCAGCGCCCTGAAGGCTCTGGATGTTCCGGTGGCGGGCGTGGACCGCATGATGCTGCTGGACCAGATTGCCATCATGGACCTGATGGCCCTGGGCAAGGTCATGCTTCTGCCCGAGGACGACCTGTCCCTGGCGGCGTTCCTGAAAAGCCCGCTGGGGGGCGTCTCGGAGGACGAGCTGTTCGAGCTGGCCCATGGGCGGCGCCGGGGCGAGCGCCTGTGGAGCCGTCTGCGGCTCCGGGCGGGGACGGACACCGCGAGCGGCCGGGCCCTGGCCTTCCTCGAGCCCCTGCGCGCCATTGCGGCCCGGGTCACCCCGTATGCCTTCTACTCCCACGTTCTGGACGGCCCGCCGGCGGGACGGACCGCGCTCCTGTCCCGCCTGGGGGCGGAGGCCGAGGACGCCATCGACGAGTTCCTCGCCCTTGCCCTGTCGTTCGAGCACACCGAGGTTCCGTCGCTTCAGGGCTTCCTGCACTGGACCGAGCGCGGCGAGGCCGAGGTCAAGCGCGACCTGGACCAGGGGGCGGCGTCTGCGGTGCGGATCATGACGGTTCACGGCTCCAAGGGACTGCAGGCGCCCATCGTGTTCCTGCCGGACACCTGCACCCTGCCCAGGGGGCTCCAGACCCTGTTTTGGACCCGCAGCCGGGACGGACGCCCCGTGGGCCTGTGGTGTCCGCGCGCCGCCGACCGGGAGGAGCGCATCCAGGAGCTGTATGACGAGGCCGCCCGGGAGCGGAGCCACGAGTACCGCCGCCTGCTGTACGTGGCCATGACCCGGGCCGCCGACCGCCTGTATGTGTGCGGCTGGAAAACCCGCCAGACCCGCAAGGACGCGGAAACGGAAAGCTGGTACGCCCTGACGCGCAGCGCCATGGAGGACATCGCCACTCCGCACGAGGACGAACACCTGGTCCGGGACGGCCTGCCGACGGAGCCGGTCCTGCGCTACGAGCGCAAGCAAAAACGCGAGGTGGCCCCCACCCCGGCGCCCGCCGCAGCCCCCGCCGTCCCGGCGCCCGTGTGGCTGCACCGCCCGGCGCCCCAGCCCCGCCTGCCGGGCATCCCCCTGCGCCCGTCCCAGCTGTTTGACGAGACACCGCCCTGCCGCTCTCCCCTCGAGGCCGAAGCCGGCGGTGCCAGCCGCTTCCAGCGGGGCCGCCTGATCCACCGTCTGCTTCAGATGCTGCCGGACTTCCCCCCCAGCGAGCGCGAGGCGGCCGCCGTCGCCTGGCTGACCCTGCGGGGCCAGGACCAGAGCGCCGAGGACGCGCATGCCCTCGCCCGGGAGGTTCTCGCGGTGCTGGAGGACCCCTCCTGCCGGATGCTGTTCGCGGACGGCTCACGCGCCGAGGTGCCCCTGACCGGCCGGATCGGAAACCACGTGGTCAGCGGGCAGATCGACCGCCTTGCCGTGACCGGAACCGAGGTCCTGGTGGCCGACTACAAGACCAACCGCCCGCCCCCCAAAACCGCCGACGGCGTGGCGGTGGCCTATCTCCGCCAGATGGCCGCCTACCGCCGGGTGCTCGAGGACATTTTCCCGGAAAAAACGGTCCGCTGCTTTATCGTGTGGACCGACGGGCCACGGCTTATGGAACTTCCGGCCGAACGCCTGGACGAGCAGGTTGCCCGCCTGTTTGCCCTGGGCGGAGCCTGAGCCCGCGCACGCGCACCCGGCGTCCGCATGCGCAACACGGCAGCCGGCGAACGTAAACGATCAGCCGGGGCAGCGGGCCAGAATTTGGGGAAAGACGGGCACCGGGCCTGGACGGGGGTGGATACGCCCCGCACAGACCCCCGCGATCAGGCGGGGGCCCGGAAGGGATCCATGGAGCGCCAGAGTGCGGCGTCACGGTGTCGCGCCACGGCGTCACGGCTTCAGGGCATCCCGGAGCCCCGGCCGGCCGCGCATGCGCCGAAGCGGAACGCGGGCCGAACCGGAGGGGAACCGGAGGCGCGAAGGCTCAGCCCTCGCGTCCGGCGAAGTAGCTGCGGGCTCCGGGCAGGATTTCCCGCTTGCCCACGTGGTTGGGCGCACTGACCACACCCTCGTTCTCCATCCGCTCCACCAGGCGGGCGGCCCGGTTGTAGCCGATCTGGAGGTGACGCTGCACGAAGCTGACCGAGACCTTGCCCTCGCGCAGGATCACGGCAATGGCCTGGGAGTAGAGATCCCCGTCCTCGCCATCGTCGGTGAAGCGCTCTTCCAGGGGCGAGCCCCCGTTGCCGTTGGGACCGGACAGGTCCAGCGGCTCGCCGTCCTCATCCTCGGTGACGGCATAGACGTAGTCCGGCTGCCCCTGGGCCTGGAGATAGGCCACAACGCTCTCCACCTCGTGGTCCGAGACAAAGGCGCCGTGAACCCGGGAGATCTTCCCGCCAGCGCGCATGAACAGCATGTCGCCCTGCCCCAGAAGCTGCTCGGCACCGGACTCACCCAAAATGGTGCGGCTGTCGATCTTGCTGGTGACCTGGAAGCTGATGCGCGTCGGGAAGTTGGCCTTGATGGTCCCCGTGATCACGTCCACGCTGGGACGCTGGGTGGCCATGATCAGATGGATGCCCGCCGCCCTCGCCATCTGGGCCAGGCGCTGGATCAGGGTCTCGATTTCCTTTCCAGCCACCAGCATCAGGTCGGCCATCTCGTCCACCACCACCACGATGCAGGGCAGCGGCTCGAGCTGGACGATGCGGTCCTCGAAAATCGGCTCGCGCTTTTCCTTGTCGAAGCCCACCTGGACGCGGGAGGTCACCTGCTCGCCGCGGGCGTTCAGGTCCGCCACCCGGGCGTTGTAGCCATCCAGGTTGCGCACCCCCAGAAGGGCCATGGCGCGGTAACGGTTCTCCATCTCGCGCACGACCCACTTCAGGGCCGAGACCGCCTTGTGGGGATCGGTGACCACGGGTGTGAGAAGGTGCGGAATGTCGTCATAGACGGACAGCTCCAGCATCTTCGGGTCGATCATGATCAGACGGCACTGCTCCGGCTCCAGGTGGTAGAGCAGGGACAGGATCATGGCGTTGATGCCCACCGACTTGCCCGACCCCGTGGTCCCGGCAATCAGCAGGTGGGGCATGCGGGCCAGATCCACGACCACGGGCTCGCCGCCGATGTCCTTGCCCAGGGCCATGGGCAGGCGGGCGCGGGACTCGCGCCAGGCGCGGGAATCCAGGATCTCGCGCAGGTAGACCATCTCCCGGGTTTCGTTCGGCAGCTCGATGCCGATGACCGAGCGCCCCGGAACCAGGGCAATACGGCACGTGACCGCGCTCATGGATCGGGCAATGTCATCCGCAAGGTTGATGATGGTGGAGGACTTGGTTCCCGGCACCGGCTCCAGCTCGAACAGGGTCACGCAGGGTCCGGGACGGACCTCCATGATCTCGCCGCGCACACGGAAGTTCTTGAGCACGGTCTCCAGCTTGGCCGCCTTGCCCGCCAGTTCGTTTTCGTCGCTGTCCCCGGCCAGACGGTCCTCGGGGGGCGAGGACAGAAGGGCCACGGACGGACGGGGCAACGGCGCAGGCGTACGGGCCGTCGCCGCCCCGGACGCGGAGGCCGAAGCGGACTCGGGTTCCGGCGCGGAGGCGGCTGCCGAGGCGGTTGCGGGAGCCTCCCCGGTCGTGGCGGCGCTGCCCGCTGCCTCGAACAGCTCCTCAAGGGAGCCGGGGTCCGCAGGCGGCTCCGGAATGAACGGCGTGTCCACATCACCGGCGACGGCGGCCTTGGGATCCGTGGCCCCGGCCCGGCCCCGCTGGGACACGGGCGGCGGCGCAAAGGCCCACATCCGCTCCTCGTCGATGGGGTCGGCCTCCGAGCCATCCGGGCTCCCGGCGTCCTCGGCGTCCGGGAAGTCCTGCCCGTCCGCATCCGCCCCGTCGTTTTCTGTGGAGGCGGCAAAGTCCGCGGGGAACGCGCCCACCTCACCGGACCCGGCCCCTGCGTCCGCCGAAAGGCCACCCTCGGCGTCGGCAAGGTCCGCATCGTCCGGCGAGGGGATATCCCCGTCACGGTTCGCGTCGTCCGGGTCGTCCTGCGGATCAAGACCAAAGGCGTCGCCTGCAGGCAGCGCAAACGAGCCGAAGCCGCACGGCATCAGGCTGGCCTCGACCTGGCCCGCCGTCACGCCGCCCAGGATCTTGGCGGCCAGGGGTGCGTTGCCCCGTACCCCGGACCAGGAGGCGGTGCTGGTGTCGGTGGTCTCGAGCCACTGCCCCCCGAAGGCCGAGTCATCGCCGACCTCGGGCTCGACGTCATCCCTGCGATGGTCGCGGTCCCTCTCGGCCCACTCGATCCCGGCCACGAAGGCGTAGGCGATGGCGGCAGCCGTGGCCTCGTCGTCCGTTCCGGTTCCCCAGATGGCGGCGACCTGGGGACAGCCCCGGTCAACCTCGATAAACCACTCCCGGGTGTCCGCCGGCCACTCGGTCAGGTGGAGGGCAAACGGCCGATCGTTCATGGCACACCAGAGGTTGAACTCGTCCGCTGCCGATCCCTTTTCCGTCGGGGGCAGCGAAGACGCCGTATCCTCAGAACCCGTGTTTCTCATCATGACACCCTGTAAGCGGCAACCAGGAGTTTCTCCACCTCGCCGCCATGCGAAAGGAAGGGAAGGACAAGGCGTTCCCAGGTCTGCTCCTCGCCGTCGAACAAGGCGGTGTAGGTGCGGGACACGGGGGTCTGCTCCTGCCTCACGGTCTCGTATTCCTGAAGGAGGATGTTACGCTGGGCCGCGGGCAGGGAATCGATGGACTTGCCCACCTTGTCGCCGTCGAAGATCTCGGCGTACCCGGCGCTGTAGTAGCCGTACACGTACTGGCCGTCCGGCGTGACCTTGATCACGGCCAGGTTCTTGAGCCAGGGGCGGAGATCCGCCGGGTCCACGTCCACAGCCATGGGGATGGCCCCGCTGTGACACAGCTCGCGCCATTTCTCGTAAAGACGCTTCAAATCCGGCGTGCGCAACACTGGAGAATTGCTGTTTTCCGTCATGGGAGCCCCGAAGCTGGACAATGTGGGAGGGATGCGTTCCTTGGTTATCGGGGAATGCGCCCCGGATTGCAAGAGTCCGGAACACGTCTCCACAACCCCGCGAATCGGTGTGGATTACGCAACCGCGAACCCTCCCGGGGCCGGAGTGCAGCCGCTCCCGGGGCCTCAGGCCGGAGGGGGGGGCGCGGCCGCCCCCAGAACGGCGAACAGGGCTTCCTCCACGTGGCGGACCGTCAGGCCCCCCATGTCGGTCTTCCCGAAGTCCTGGGGGGCGAGAGCCCGCACCACCTCGAGCCGCGGGGCATACTTGTCGCGAACATTCGCCGAGCGGAACAGGCACACCATGGGCCGTCCCGCCGCCGCCACAAGATGACTGCCGCCGCTGTCGTTCGCAACCGTGGCGTGAAGCCTGCGGGCAAGTGCAATGGTCAGGCACGGATCGGCCCCGGGCACCTGCTCCAGGGGGAAGAGCGCCTCGGGCACCTGCTCGCGCAATGTGGCCGCGATACCGGCCTCCTGCGGACCCAGAACAAACACCGGCTGCATCCCGATCCGGACCAGACCCCGGGCAAGGGCCACAAAACGCTCCAGCGGCCAGCGTTTCTTCGGATCTCCCGAGCCCGGCACGAGACCGACACAGGGGCGCTCCGGATCCAGAAGGGACCGGGCCGTCTCGTCCCAGCGCGTGTCGGGCAGGACCAGAGGCACGGGCTTCAGGGGCGCGCCGACGGCGGCCTCTCCGATGCGAAACAGCCGGTCCAGAAGGTGCGCCGTGGGCGGCCCCGCCGGACGGGCCTTCGACAGGGGAGAGGACAGGAAGCCCCTCAGGCTGCCGGAAACAAACGTTCGGGAGCTCAGGCGGTTGCGAAGCCACAGGGTGCGGCGGATCTTGTGCTGGGTGTCCATGAGCGTGTCGAACTGCCGGTCCAGGACCGGCGGACCCAGCAGATCCCGATACCCGACACGAAGGGGAGGCAGCCTCAGGTACTCGTCCACCAGGCCCTCGGTCAGATCCTTGAGAAGGGTCCGGTAGACCGTGTCCCCGGTGGTCATCCAGACCAGGCGGCTGTTTTCGGGCATCGCCGCGCGCAAAGCCCGGACGAACGGAAGCTTGAACATCCCGTCGCCAATGATCTCGCCTCCCGAGAAGACGACAAACTCACGGGGGCTCCCGGAACGGGCGGACGGGCTCATAGGCGACTCCTGGCAACAGAGGCAAACATGCGGGGCAACAGGGCGGAGGGGACGCGGCCCCTAAAAACGGACGGACCACCCCAAAACGGAACACGGGGACACCCCCGGACGGAAGGCGGGGACACCCCCGGACGGAAGGCGGACACCCCAAAATGGGATGAGGGAACCTGACGGCGAGTGTTTCCCACTTTGGCGTCAAAAACAATCCGTGTGATGCCCCCCGCCGTGCGAAAAAACGGGCCCGGCCGGCGCGACGGCGACAGAGCTCCCCCGGAACCCCTCCCCGGATCAGGCCCGGGACAGGCCCCGGACAGGCCCCGGACACCGGAGTGGCCCCGCAGCGGCGCCCCACAGGAACCGGCCCGGGTCACGCCCCCCGAACGCCGGGCCGCAGGGATGGACGATGGACAGGCAGACAGAGGCGCCCCGGGACCGGAACGCCGGGCCGCAGGGATGGACGATGGACTGGCAGACAGAGGCGCCCCCCCTGGAACGCCCCCGCGTAAACCCAAGGCTCCCTTTCCCGCTCAGGGCGCGGGCCGGGGCAGCGTCCGCTCCATAAAGCGCCGCCAGACCTCGGCAGGCAGAGCGCCCCCCGTCACATCCCGCATGGGGCTGGAATCATCGTTCCCCAGCCAGACCACCGCGACCCGGCCCGGAACAAAGCCCGCGAACCAGGCATCCCGGTAGTTCTGGGAGGTGCCGGTCTTGCCGTAAACCGCCTCGCCGGGGAGAGCCGCGTTCCGCCCGGTTCCCCAGGACACCACCGCCGCCAGCATGCGCCGCAGGGACTCTGCGTGGCCCGGATCCACGATGCGGTGCGCGGTCGGCACACTGCGCCGGTAGACCAGCCGCCCGTCCCGGGTGGCGATGCTCACGATGCCCCAGGGCCGCGCCCGCAGGCCGCCGTTCATAAAGGGAACATAGGCTCCCGCAAGGGCGAGCGGTGTGGTCTCGAACACACCAAGCGCGATGGACGGGCGCACCGCCCCGGCCGGCCCGATCCCGAACCGCCGGGCCACGCCCGCCACCGCCATGCGCCCCGCCTGCTCGGAAATGCGCACGGCCACCGCGTTGGACGAGTGGGCGAGAGCCTCTTGCATGGTGATGGGGCCCCGGTAGCGGCCCCCGTAGTTCCCGGGCCTCCAGGATCCGATGGCAACCGGCGTGTCCTCGAGAATGCTGTCCGGGGACAGGCCCGCCTCCAGCCCCGCCAGAAACACGAAGGGCTTGAAGGCCGACCCGGGCTGACGGTACGCATGAGCGGCCCGGTTGAAGGGCGCGCGGGCATGGCTGCGCCCGCCGACCATGGCCTGCACGGCTCCCGCCCCGTCCAGAGCCACCACGGCGCCCTGGGAGACCCGGGACGCCGCCCCCTTCTCGGCCAGAACCCCTTCCAGGGCCTCCTCCGCCGCCCGCTGGAGCCCCGGCACCAGGGTCGTTCTCACCACCAGATCCTGATCGCGGATGTTGGCGTAGTCCCCCACCTGCTCCAGAATCCAGTCGGCGAAATAGCCGCTGGCCGCGCTCCGGGTGGAGGGCTGGACCGCGGTCGGAGCCGTCGCAAGCGCGGCCTCGGCCGCCCGGCGGGTCAGGCTCCCCGCCTCCACCATCTTGCCGATCACCTCCCTCGCCCGGGTGTGGGCGGCCTTCGGGTCCGCGTGGGGATTGTAGCGCGACGGAGCCTTGGGCAGGCCCGCCACCATCGCCGCCTGATAGACCGTGACCGCCCGCGCCGGTCGCTGGAAGTAGCGCCGCGACGCCGCATCGACCCCGTAGGTTCCGCCCCCCAGGTACACCCGGTTGACGTAGAGCATCAGGATCTGGTCCTTGGTGAAGATCCTCTCCAGCCACAGGGACAGGACGAACTCCTGGACCTTGCGCCGGAAGGTCCGCTCGTGGGTCAGGAACAGGTTCTTGGCCACCTGCTGGGTGATGGTGGAGCCCCCCTGGACCACGTGCCCGGCCCGCAGGTTGGCCGCCGCCGCCCGGGCGATGCCGACCAGATCCAGCCCGAAGTGGGAGTAGAACCGCCGGTCCTCGGTGGCCAGGATGGCATCAATCAGGTGCCGGGGCAGATCGCCGATCCGCAGCACATCCCCGTGAAGGTCGCCCCAGGTGCCGATCTCCGTGCCGTCCGCCGCCAGAAGGGTGATGGAGGGGCGACGGGTGACAGCGGCCTCGCGCACCGGATTGGGAATGTCATAGCAAAACCAGACCAGGGCCGCGGCTGCCAGAATCAGGCCCCAGATCATGGCCACCGCCAGCCAGGTGGCAATGCGCCGCTTCAGCCCCCGAAAGCGCCTGGGCGCCGGGGCCGCAGTCCCTGCCTTTTTCTTTGGCGCAGCGGGTTTCTTCCGGCTGGAGGACGTCTCCGGCCGGGGGCCGGCCCTCAGCGGACCGGGAGGCGTGCGCCCCCGCGATGGGCCCGCCTTGGGGCCTGCTCCGTCCCCGCCTGCCCCGCTTCCCGGGGGCCGGGGCGATCCCGGCTCTCTGGTCATGACCCGCGTTGTCCTCCACATGGGTGCCGGGAAGCCCCCGGACCCTGGTTTGTCCTGTTTAGTCCTTGTCAGTCCTGGCGAGCCACATGGGCCCGCGCCGAAGGTTTCGCAACCCGCCTGCCCGGTCCTCCCGCCGGACAGAAAGGGACCGGCACCGCCCGCCGCACAGACGGCGCCCGCCGGTGCCGGTGCCGGTGCCCGAGAATGCCACAAAAAAAAGCCCCGGGGAAACCGCGGGGCTTTTTCTCGATCAGAACCGGGGGGCTCAGGCCTTGCGCTGGCCCGCCACCAGGAACGGCATGTCCCGCAGACGCTCCGCCTCGAACGCGTCGATCCGGGCCTTCTTCTTGAGGGTCAGGGCGATGTCGTCCAGCCCCTCCAGAAGGCACTGCTTGCGGAACGGGTCCACCTCGAAGCGGAACTCGTCGCCCGCGCCGCGGACCACCTGCTTCTCCAGGTCGATGGTGACGGTGCGGTCATTCGCATTCATCAGCCGGTCCACCTGAGCCTGAGGCAGAACAATGGGAAGGATCCCGTTCTTGAAGCAGTTGTTGAAGAAGATGTCCGCAAAGGACGGCGCGATGATCGCCCGGATCCCGAAGTCCGCCAGCGCCCAGGGGGCATGCTCACGGGAGGAACCGCAGCCGAAGTTCGCACCGGTCACGAGGATTTTGGCCTCGCGGTACTCCTTCTGGTTCAGAACGAACTCGGGCCGCTCCGAACCGTCGGCGTTGTAGCGCATCTCGTCGAACAGGTTGCGCCCGAGGCCGGTCCGCTTGATGGTCTTCAGGAACAGCTTGGGGATGATCATATCGGTGTCGATATTGATCAGAGGCAAGGGAGCGCAGATCCCGGTCAGAGTCGTGAACTTCTCCATGATCGTGTTTCCTTCCCCTAGAGATCACGCACGTCGGTCAGGCGACCGGTCACCGCTGCCGCTGCCGCCATGGCGGGGCTGACAAGGTGGGTGCGTCCGCCGCGTCCCTGCCGTCCCTCGAAGTTGCGGTTCGAGGTGGAGGCGCAGCGCTCGCCGGGCTCAAGACGGTCGTCGTTCATGGCAAGGCACATGGAGCAGCCGGGCTCGCGCCACTCGAAGCCGGCCCGCTTGAAGATGGTGTGCAGACCCTCGTCCTCGGCCATTTCCTTGACCAGGCCGGAGCCGGGAACCACCATGGCGCGCACGCCCTCGGCCACCTTGCGACCACGGGCCACCGCGGCGGCGGCGCGCAGATCCTCGATGCGTCCGTTGGTGCACGAGCCGATGAAGACCCGGTCGATCTTCACATCCGTGAGCTTCTGGCCGGGCTTGAGACCCATGTAGTCGAGAGCGCGGCGCATGGCGGCCTTGCGGGCGGGATCCTCGACCTTCTCCGGGTCGGGAACCTTGGCCGTGATGGGCAGCACGTTCTCGGGGCTGGTCCCCCAGGTGACCTGGGGCTCGATGGCGGAGGCATCGATCTCGACCACCGTGTCGAAGTGCGCACCCTCGTCGGTCTTCAGGGTCCGCCACCAGTCAACAGCGCGGTTCCACTCGTCGCCACGGGGCGCCAGGGGACGGTTGCGGACGTACTCGAACGTCACATCGTCCGGAGCCACCAGACCCGCGCGGGCACCGCCCTCGATGGCCATGTTGCACAGGGTCATGCGGCCTTCCATGGACAGGTTGCGCACGGCCTCGCCGGCGAACTCGATCACGTGACCCGTGCCGCCCGCCGTGCCGATCTTGCCGATGATGGCCATGACCAGATCCTTGGCGGTGACGCCGGGCTTCAGCTCTCCCGTGACCCGGACCAGCATGTCCTTTGCAGGCTTCTGGAGAAGGGTCTGGGTGGCGAGCACGTGCTCGACCTCGGAGGTGCCGATGCCGAACGCCAGCGCGCCGAACGCACCGTGGGTCGCCGTGTGGGAGTCACCGCACACCACGGTCGTGCCGGGCAGCGTGAAGCCCTGCTCGGGGCCGACGATGTGCACCACGCCCTGACGGATGTCGGACATGGGGAAATAGGGAACACCGAAGCTGGCCGCGTTGGCCTCCAGTGTCTCGACCTGGATGCGGCTCTCCTCGTTGGAGATGCCCTGCTTGCGGTTTTCGGTGGGGACGTTGTGGTCGGCCACCGCGAGGGTTGCCTCCGGATGACGCACCGAGCGGCCCGCCATGCGCAGTCCCTCGAATGCCTGGGGGCTGGTCACCTCGTGGACCATATGCCGGTCAATATAGAGCAGGCAGGTCCCGTCCTCCTGGGTTTCCACCAGATGGCTCTGCCAGATCTTGTTAAAGAGCGTGGTCGGCTTGCCCATGGCACCGTTTCTCCTCACTGGTTCGTCCGGGACTGTTCCCTACAGGTGGGAACAAGGCACACTCCGATAAAGGGGTCCGGTCGCAGACCCCCCCGATACGCTGCGGCAGAACGGGCCCCGGGGGCCCGTCCACCACAAACGGAACGCGGACAGGCCTGGATCAGGCCTTGTCGGTGCGGGCCGCCTGCTTGCGCTCCTGCGTGATCTCACGCTCGACAGCCAGCGCCTTCTGGGTGGCGTTGGTGTCCTCGAGGATGCGGGCGGCGCGGCCACGACGGTCACGGAGGTAGTACAGCTTCGCGCGACGCACCTTACCGCGACGGACGATCTCGATACGGTCGATGGCCGGACCGTAGAGCGGGAACACACGCTCCACACCCTCGCCGAAGGAGATCTTGCGAACCGTGAAGGAGGAGTTGATGCCCGAGTTGCGGCGCGCAATGCACACGCCCTCGTAGGCCTGGATACGCTCGCGGTTGCCTTCCGTCACCTTGACGTGCACCTTGAGGGTGTCGCCCGGACGGAACTCGGGAACAGTCCGCGTTGCGAGGAATTTTTCGATCTGCTCTTTCTCAAGCTGTTCGATGATATTCATTGTCCGCATTCTCCGTTGGGACCGCCGACGGCGGTGTTTGTGAATTCCGCCCGCCGGGCGGTGTAGCGGGCCCAAAGGTCGGGGCGCCGCGTCTGGGTAATGGCCTCCGCCCGGGCTTTTCGCCACTCGGAAACCTTCTGATGATGGCCGGACAGCAGAACCTCCGGAACACTCCGGCCCTGCCAGACGGCGGGGCGGGTGTAGTGCGGATACTCCAGCAGTCCGTTTTCAAAACTCTCCTCGTCGAGCGAGTCCGTCGCCCCGAGCGCACCGGGCAGCAGCCTGACCACCGCGTCCAGAAGCGCAAGAGCCGCAGGCTCCCCGCCGGACAGGACGAAGTCGCCAAGGCTGACCTCGGTCACCTCCCGCGCCTCGAGCACCCGCTCATCCACCCCCTCGTAGCGCCCGCACAGGATCGTCAGCGAGGGCTGGGCCGCGAACTCCCGGACCAGCTCCTGATCCAGAACACGGCCCCTCGGGGTCAGATAGACCAGGGGACCGGTCTTGGGCCAGCCCGCCTCGATTGCGGCGTCCACCACGTCGGGCCGCAGAACCATGCCGGCTCCGCCGCCGAAGGGCGTGTCGTCCACGGTGCGGTGACGGTCCGTCGCGAAGTCCCGGATGTCCAGAGCCTCCAGCTCCCAGAGCCCCGCCTTCAGGGCGCGCCCGGGGATGGAGGATCCAAGCGGACCCGGAAACATCTCGGGAAACAGGGTCAGAACACAGGCCCGGAAGGTCATCCGCGCCCCCTGCCCGGCGTCCCCTGACGGGGTCGGTTCTCGGGATCGTCCAGCAACCCGGCCGGAGGATCGACAACCACGCGCCGGTTGGCCAGGTCCACCACCGGGACACAGGCCCGGGTGAAGGGCACCATGACCGGAGCCTGTCCCTGAGGCCGGACAATGTCCAGGAGATCCCCGGCACCATAGTCCTCGACGGCCCGGATGGAGCCCAGCGGCGTTCCGTCCGCAAGCTCGACCGGAAGACCGATCAGGTCAGCGTGGTAGTACTCGTCCTCGTCGAGGGCGTCGTCCGGCAGGCGGTCACGCTCGATACACAGCCGCGTGCCCTTGAGGGCCAGGGCCGCATCCCGATCCGCAACACCCTCTACCGAACACAGCAGCTGGTCCTTGAGGGCATTCTTGACCGTGACGCGGAACGACCGTGTCCCGCTCTCGTCCGAAAGCAGGCCATAGTCGCCCAGGGCGAAGGGGTCCAGGGTAAACGGTTTGACCCGCACCAGTCCCCTTACGCCATGCACTCCCACAACAATGCCCACAACCAGCCGCTCGCTCATGAGGAGATCCGAGTTCCTCAAGCCTCTGCGGATTCAGCCGCAGCCGCCTCGGCGGCCTGACGGGCACGCTCTTCCGCCTCGCGGATGCGCTCCTGGGCCTTCTTGCCGGGCTGGTTCTTGATGGTCTGCTCGGGGATGGCGCGCGGCGCGGTCAGACCGGCCTGGCCAAGGAAGCGGGCCACACGGTCCGTCGGCAGGGCGCCGCAGCCCAGCCAGTACTGGATGCGCTCGTTTTTCAGCACAAGGCGACGCTCGTTGTCCGCCGGCAGCATCGGATCGTAGGAGCCGAGGCGCTCAATAAAGCGGCCATCGCGCGGGGAGCGGGAGTCCGCGACCACAATCCGGTAGAACGGGCGCTTTTTGGCGCCGCTGCGGGCGAGCCTGATGCGAAGAGACATTCGATTACTCCTGTGAGGGTCGTGTAGAAAAATCGTGAAAACCGGAAACGGACCTGACCGGCTCCCCGGGGGAGCAGACCGGCGCAGGACCGGAAAGCAAACTGGAACCTAGCGCTTGCGCTTCCCCATGGAGCGCAGGAGGTCGGGGGGAAGACCGCCCGGCGTCCCGGCGCCGCCCAGGGCCTTGGCCAGCTGGGACATGTCGGGAGGGTTGTCGGGATCGTCCGCGCCCAGGGATTTGAACATGTTCATCAGCCCCTTGCGGCCGCCCAGCTTCTTGAGGCGCTTCATGACCGAGGCCATCTGCTCGTACTGCTTGAGCAGCTTGTTGATCTCGGGAACCGAGGTGCCCGAGCCCAGGGCAATGCGCTTCTTGCGGCTGGCCTTCAGGAGATCCGGGTTGCGGCGCTCCTTTTTGGTCATGGACAGGATGATGGCTTCCTGGCGCACGATGAGCTTGTCATCGATCTTGGCCTCGGCCATCTGGCGCTGCATCTTCGAGATCCCGGGCATCAGGCCCATGATCCCCTTGATGTCGCCCATCTTGCGGATCTGCCGGAGCTGGACGAGCAGGTCGTCCATGTCGAACTTGCCGGCCTCCATGCGCTTGGCGAGGCGCTCGGCCTCCTCCATCTCCATGGTCTGGGCGGCCTTGTCCACGAGCGAGACAATGTCGCCCATGCCCAGAATGCGGCCGGCCACGCGGCGCGGATGGAACGAGTCCAGCTCGTCCATCTTCTCGCCCATGCCCAGAAGCTTGATGGGAACGCCGGTCACCGCCCGCATGGACAGGGCGGCACCACCGCGGGCGTCACCGTCAACACGGGTCAGGACAATACCGGTGATACCGACCTTCTCCTGGAACTCGGCGGCCACGTTCACCGCGTCCTGACCGGTCATGGCGTCCGTGACCAGCAGGGTCTCGCGAGGCTTCACCAGATCCCGGACCGCGGCCACCTCGGCCATCAGCTCCTGGTCAACGTGAAGGCGTCCGGCGGTGTCCAGAATGACAACGTCGTAGCCGCCCCGGCGGGCCTCGTCCATGGCGCGGCGGGCGATCTCGACGGGCATCTGCCCCTCGACCACCGGCAGGGTGTCGACGCCGGTCTGCTCGCCCAGGACCGCAAGCTGCTTCTGGGCCGCCGGACGGTAGACGTCGAGGGAGGCCAGAAGAACCTTCTTCTTCTCGCGGCTGGTGATGCGCAGGCCGATCTTGGCCGAGGTGGTCGTCTTGCCCGAGCCCTGGAGGCCGACCATCAGCACCGGAACCGGCGCCGTGTGGGCAATGTCGATGCCCAGAGCCATGGGATCGGGCTCGTCCTCGCCCTCGCCCGCCAGCATGGACACAAGAGCGTCGTGGACGATCTTGATCACCATCTGGCCCGGGGTGACCGACTTGATCACCTGCTGGCCGACAGCGTCCTCGCGAACCCGGGCGACGAACTCCTTGACCACCGGCAGCGCCACGTCCGCGTCCAGAAGGGCAAGACGGACCTCGCGCAGGGCGGTGTCCACGTCACCCTCGGACAGGGACGAGCGTCGTGTAAGCTTCTCGAATACGTCGCCCAGACGGGCGGAAAGACCATCAAACATCCTGTGCCTGCCTCTGCCCCTGACGGGGTGTCTGTCGGAGCGTTCCCGGACATCCGCACGACCCGGGGGCCGGACAAACATCCCTGCCGGAGAGGGGTTCCGTCCCGCCCGGCGTTTGGCCAAACGAAAACGGCGCCAGTGCGCGACACTCGCGGACTGGCGGACCTCCTCGGAGGCGTCTTTCCAAAAAAAGACGACAAAAACGGCCCCGGTCTTCAAATCCAGGAAAAAACCGATGGCACGGTGTAGCCCCCCGGCCCGGCAATGTCAAGGCGCAAGGGGCCAGGATACCGTGAAATCCACCGAGAACCCGCCGGGTCCGCCAGCGCGCCCGAGCCTGCCGATTCGTGGATGCCCGGGCTTCGGGTCACTGCCTGTCCCGGAAAAACCACCATGGCGTGTTTTCGCTGGCGTTTTCACACACAAACCCCATAGTAACGGGGGAAACACGACCCCATATCCAGCCTGTACGCGAACCCGAAGCCGCCGACCGGCCCGCCACCCGGGCATCCGCCCGCCCCGGTCCGAGCTCCGACAGGAACAGGAGAGCCCCCATGGCCCCACGCGCCCTTCCCCGCGCCAAACGGCGTATACCCCTGATCGTGCCGGTGATCGCGCTTCTGGGCGCCCTCGCCCCGGCGCCTGTGGCGCATGCCCAGGCGTCCGCCGCCGATCCCTGCCTGAGCGCCCTGGAAGCCTGCCTGAGTTCCTGCGAATCCGACCTGGACCCCTCGATGGACCGGCTGGCGGCCTGCCAGTCCGGCTGCAACCAGGCGGCAAGCTCCTGCACCCGGGATTCGGCCGACAGGAGCAACTCTCCCCTTGGGCCGGAAGCGGTGCTGCCGGAGACCACCGCCGACAGCTGGCCCGGCCAGATCCGGGAACCTCTGGACGCCTTCGGCCGGGCCCCCGATTCCCCTGGGCGCATTCCTACGACACCCTCCAGCCGGCCGGATCCCGGCCTGGCGCCGCCGCCTCCCCTTCCCGGGAGCACAGCGACCGGAGGCATGCCCGGACTTCCCGACACCATGCCCGATGCGGGCCTGGCCCTGCCCCCGCCGCTGTCCGGCAGCACCACGACGGGCGGCTCTCCCGGCCTTCCGGGGACCGGGCGGGGCCCCGGGCTGGCCACACCGCCGCCCCTTCCGGCGCCGTCCTATGACTCGGGGCTCAATCCGGGTGGCGGAACCATCGACGACCTGCCCTAGCGGTTTCCCTGGCACAGGGAGCACCAGACCGTGGTGCGCCCGGCGATCTGCCGGCTTTCCAGAGGCATTCCGCAGCGGATACAGGGCTGCCCCGCCCGGCCGTAGACGGCAAACGCGTTCTGGAATGCGCCCGCATTGCCGCCCGCATCCCGGTAGTTCCGGATGGAGCTGCCGCACTCCCGGATGGCCTGGCGCAAGATGCCCTGGAGCGACCCGGCCAGAGCCTGATACCCGGCCCCGGAAATCTGCCCCGCCGGAGTGGACGGATCCAGCCCGGCGGCAAAAAGGGCCTCGTCCGCGTAGATATTGCCAACCCCGGCCACCACGGTCTGGTCCAGAAGGGCGGCCTTGATGGCCCGGCGGCTGTCTTTCAGGCGGGTGGCCAGCGCGCTCCCCAGGGCCGCGGCCGCGGGCTCCAGGGGCTCGGGCCCCAGCGACGCCCAGAACGGCCAGGCGCCCAGGGCGTCCGCGCGCATCAGGCGGCCCCAGCCAAAGGTGCGGATGTCGTCAAAAAACAGGCGCTCCCCGTTGTCCAGGTCAAAGACAAGGCGCGTGTGGCGCAGGGGCGGCGTGCCCTGTGGATGGACAAAGAAGCTGCCGGTCATTTTCAGGTGAAAGGCCATCACCAGGGCCGCAGGCTCCGGATCCCGGGCCGAGGCCGCCGGATACAGCGGGATCATCAGCAGCTTGGCCCGGCGCCAGACCGCGCCGATCCCGGCGCCCTCCAGGCACGCGGCCAGGTGCTCCGGATCCTGAAAGGACTTCGGCAAAAGCACGCGAAGCCCGGAGACCCGGCGGCCGAAGACCCGGGGCGCGAGGGTCCGGGCGATGGTTTCCACCTCGGGAAGTTCAGGCATGATTTTTCTCCCCGGCCCGCAGGCCGGGCCCGCCGCCCGAACGGCACACCCGGAACCCGGAGCCGAAAAAGGGAGCCCTGGGGCTCCCTTCCGGAAAACAGGCCCGGAACGGGGACACCGGCTGCCGTGCGGCGCCCGCTCCCCTGTCCCGGTTCCTTTTTTCAGGGGCCGGTCCGGGGCAGCCCCGAACCACGACACCTGTGAAAGGGCGTCAGCCCGCGCGACGGTCCAGCGCCGCCAGAACCGCGTCACCCATTCCGGTGGTGCCCACAAGGGTCTTGCCCGGCTGCATGATGTCCCCCGTGCGGAAGCCCTCGTTCAGGACGTCGTTGACGGCCCCGTCCAGAAGATCCGCCTCGGCGCCCAGGTCGAAGCTGTAGCGCAGCATCATGGAGAACGACAGGATCGTGGCCAGCGGGTTGGCCTTGTCCTGCCCCGCGATGTCCGGAGCCGAGCCATGGACCGGCTCGTACATGGCCGGGATCTTTCCGTTCGCGTCCTTCGCGCCCAGAGAGGCCGAGGGCAGCATGCCCAGCGAGCCCGTCAGCATGGCCGCACAGTCGGACAGCAGATCGCCGAACAGGTTGTCGGTGAGGATCACGTCGAACTGCTTGGGCCGGCGGACCAGCTGCATGGCGCAGTTGTCGGCGTACATGTGGGACAGGGCCACATCGGCGTAGTCGGACTCGCCCAGCTTCGTGACCTCCTCGCGCCACAGCAGGCCGCTTTCCATCACGTTACCCTTCTCGACCGAGCAGACCCGGCTGTCACGGGCGCGCGCCAGGTCGAAGGCCACCCGCGCCACGCGGATGATCTCGTGGGTGTCGTACACCTGGGTGTTGATGCCGCGGCGCTCGCCGTTGGGCAGGGTCTCGATGCCCCGGGGCTGACCGAAGTACACGCCGCCGGTCAGCTCGCGCACGATCATGATGTCCAGACCGGCCACCAGATCGGTTTTCAGGGAGGACGCCTCGGCGAGCGCCTCGAAGACCAGAGCCGGACGGAGGTTCGCAAACAGCTCCATCTCCTTGCGCAGGCGCAGGAGACCACGCTCGGGCTTCACGGAGAAGTCCAGGTTGTCCCACTTCGGACCACCGACCGCGCCCAGGAGAACCGCATCGGCGTCCAGGGCCAGCTTCATGGTGTCGTCATGGAGCGGCGTGCCATGCGCGTCGTAGGCCGAGCCCCCCACGAGGCCGTCCTCGATCTCGAACGCGGTGGCGCCGGAGGCGTTGAACCACGCCATCACACGACGCACCTGGGTCATGACCTCGGGGCCGATTCCGTCACCGGGAAGGAACAGGATATTTTTGGACAGGGACATGCTGGCCTCTTGTTTATCGCACGAGCAGAAACAGGGAAGGCGCCTGTATACCCGACTCCCGCGCAAAACAAAAGACGTGATGCAACCGCCAAAACCGGGATGTGCCACGGGCGCGGGCGACAGGAGAGCGCGGCGTGGGCGCGGACTTGGGCGCGGACGTGGGCGTGGACAGCCCAGGGCCGCATCATCCCCATCCTCCGAGACCGGGGTGGCAGGCAGAGCCCCCCGTACCGCCCGCATTCCCATCCTCCGAGATCACGGCGGGGGCAGAGTCCCCCAACATCCTTGCGCGGGCTCCCTGCGCGAGGCATCCTTTGCGGGGAATACGCCGCACACATGCACGCCAACAGATACCCGGGGACACCCATGCCCACATCACGCGCAACACGCCCGCTTTCGGGCCTGTGCCTAGCCCTGGCCGCTGTGGCGGGCCTGTCCCTGTTTATGGCCGCCGGGGACGCGGTGGCGTCGGAGCGCACCACCCTCTACGGCCTGACAGGAAGCACCTTCCGCAAGGTCGGCACGCTGGATCCGGCCCTGTCCCGAAGCTGCCGGGAAGGCATGTTCAACCAGATCCGCAAGGACCGGCTCTATATCGGCTATTTCGGACCCGGACCGGGGCGGCGCACCCTGACAGGCATTGCAAAGCAGGGCTTCAACCTGCACGACCCGACGGGACGGGCCGAACCGGACACCACCTACCACTTTCACAATGACGGCTATTCCGACTGTCTGGTGTTTGTGGCGCGGGAGGGAGACCGGCCCAACCCGCCCTGACCCGGCCCCGCCCCCACAAGATGAACAGGCCCGCCCGGCCTAGGGGGTGTCCGGGGACGTCGGCGCCCCAACGGCTTCGGACATGGTCCTCAGATCCAGCAGGGGATAGTCCACAAAGGCCCGGGTCTCGTCCATGGGGCCCAGCCGGGACAGCCGGAGATCGGTGAACGGAATGCGCACCCGCTTCGAGAGCTGGCCCGGAAGGACCGAGAGATCCACATCCGCGTACTCCACGGTTCCGGCCTCGCTCACCCACAGGGTGTGGAGAGACCCGGCCCCCGGCATGTCCGACGTGGACACCGGCGCCCCGAGAATCGCCTTCATCGAGTAGTCGGTGGGGGACATGAGCTCGTAGCGGAACTCGCGGATCACCTCGCCATAGCTGGCGGCGATGTTGATGCGCAAGAACGCGGGCTCGCCGTCGGCTCCGGGAACGATGGCGCCCTCATAGGGCAGAGCCACCCGCTTCCCGTCCAGCCCCATGCGCAGGAACTGGCCGTTGTCGATGATGACCCGTACAACGCGCCCGTCCGCCTTGAGCAGAAGGTCATCCACGACCGAGACCGGCGGAGCCCCGCCGTAAATCCGCACCGGAAGGTTCAGAAGGTCCGATGCGCTCACGGGCCAGGAAAACTGGGCCTGTTCCCCGGAAAATCCGACCCCGTCAGGCTCCGCCAGAGGATCCGCGCAGGCGTCACGCGGTATCGGCCCCATAAAAAGGGCGGCAGCCAGAAGACAAAGACTGAGCGTTTTCATCAGTGTCGGATGCGACTTCATTTCAGAACCCCGGAAGAGCTGCGAAGATTTTGGTCAACGTCGTGTGTGATTATAGGGACCGGACACCGAATGGAAAAGCACCATTCTTCCCACGCCGCCGCCGGGGACAGGTATCAAAGGAGTGTTGCCACACCCGAGCGGGTGGCTTAATAAAAAACGGTGCCGGGCCACAGGATCCGCCCCCCGGCACAGGGCTGGAGCGCCAGCCCGGCAGGCTTGATCCTCAGGGGAGTGTTGCGACGCCATGAAGAAAATTTTCGTTGCCGGAGCCTCCGGTTTCACGGGGCGCGAGATCGCCGCCCACCTCGCCGGACATCCCGAATTTTCCGTTGTCGCCGGCCTTCACACCACGCCGCTTTCCGAAGACCTCGCCAAAAAGGTCACAACCGCACCCTTCAATCTCCAGGACGCCTCGACGCTGGAAGCCCCGCTCAAGGGCGTGGACACGGTGGTGTTCTGTGCCGCCGGATCCCGGGCCGTCTCGGTCAACGGGGCCCAGGCGCTGCTGACAGCCGCCCGGAACCAGGGCGTGAGGCGCTTCATCTACCTGGGCTGCACCAGCTACTACGGCCTGACCGGCGGAACCGTCCACGAGGCCGCGCCCCCCAAGCATGACGACCACACCATCGAGGCCCGGGAAAAGGCCGAGGTCGAGAGCCTGTGCCGGGCCGCGGCCGGATCCTCCATGTCGGTGGTGATCCTGCGGGCCGCCCAGGTGCTGTCCCACGGCGGGATCTCGTCCTGGGGCAAGGTTCTGACCCAGCGCCTGCGGGCCCGCAAGTGGGGCCGGATCGGCATCGCCGGCGAGGGCACCGCCAACATCCTGGACATCCGGGATCTGGCCGCCGCGGTGGAGGCCGCCATCCTGCGCGACGAGGCTGCCGGCAAGACCTACAACGTGAACGGCCCCGAGCAGATCACCTGGAACGCCTTCTTCGACAAGTATAACCAGGCCATGGAGTTCCCCTACACCCGGGACATGAAAATGGAGATGATCGGCTTCCGGGTGCTGGGTGCGGGGCCCCTGAAGGCGGTCTCGGACACCATTCCGCTGTTCCGGTCGAAGGCGCGCGAGGCCCTTCTGGGCGCCCCCTCGTTCTACGAGTTGGACCTCTACCGCCTGAAGGCCGTGTACCCGACCGAGGCCATCACCCGCGATCTGGGCTGGACTCCCTCGGTCCCCCTCCACAAGAGCATCGCCGACGCGGCCACCTGGGCACGCAACAACAAGACCGCCTGGATGTCCCTCTAGGCCGACGGGACAACAGCAGGGAACGGCCGCAGCCGGAGAGCCGGGGCGTCCTGCAGGGCGCGCCCCGCCGGTTCGGTCCGGCCGGGTGAGCTGCACGGCCCGCTCCCCTGCCCCGTGACCCTGCTCGCAACCCTGCCCCGTGACCCTGACCCGTGACATCCCTCCCGGGCCCGGTTTGCGGGGCGTCTCCCACGGACCCGGGGACGAAACGGCGCGGACCGGACCCCGTCACCCCCCCGCGCTACAGGCCCGACCGGCGCCAACAGCGTCCTGGCAAAACCGCAGACCCGACCGGCCGCACCGGGAGCCCGACGCGGCCCGGCGGGGAACCCGACACAAAGCCGCGGGGAACCCGACACAAGAACGCGGGGAGCCCGACACAGCCCAGCGGAGCCGGCAGATTTCCGGACCCGTTCCAATCCGGGTTTCAAAAACCCGCCAGAGTGGACTATCCTGCCCGTACACCTTCCGGTTTTCAGCCGGGGAACCTTTGCAAACTGGAGTATCGTATCCATGCCCGAACAGACTCCCCGACTGGTTTTCGCGCCCGGTGCCGTCATCCTCGGCGCGACGGAGCTGGCCCACAACGCCCTGATGCAGTGGGCAGCGGAAAGCGATTACACGGACATTTTCGAGGACAGCAGCACTCCCCTGTCCCAGCTGGCCCGCCAGGCCTCCGAGGGGCGCGGTGCGGAGGCCCTGCCCGAGTTTGCCGGTCGCTTCTGCTACCGGTCCTTCCGCCGGGGGCGCGGGTCGGACGAGTACGTCGAGCACATCCTGGAAAGCGGCCACGGCTCGGTCCTGGAGCACGTGAACATCTCGTTCGCGCTTTCGGGCATCTCCCGCTCCCTGACCCACGAGCTGATCCGCCACCGGGCGGGCACCGCGGTGTCCCAGGAGAGCCAGCGTTATGTGGACTCGAAGGAGCTCCGGTTTGTGGTGCCGCCGCTTCTGGTCCAGCAGATCCATGACCTCGCGGACAACGGGGACTCGGACGCCGCCTTCTGCCTGACCGAGCGCTTCCGGTCCGACTGCCGGGAGGCCCTGCGGTCCTACACCGAGTGGCAGGAGCTCTTTCAGGAGAAGCTCTCCACCATGAACTGCTGCGAGGGCACGGTTATCCGCAAGCGGGCCAACGAGGCCGCCCGGTGCATGCTCCCCAACGCGGCGGAAACCCGCATGGTCTGGACCATGAACCTGCGCGCCGCCCGTCATGTGATCGAGCTGCGGGGCCACGCGGACGCGGACCTGGAGATCCGGCGCCTCGCCTGCCTGATGGCCCGGCGCCTCAAGGACTTCGCGCCGCGGATCTTTGCCGACATCGAGGTGGTGCACGACGACGACGGGTTCGAGAGCGTGCGCTCCGTCCACCGCAAGGTCTGAGCCCCGGGATTGACCGCCATCCGCCGGACCCAGCGGTTCCGGGGGGCGTCCGAGCCCATGGCACCGAGGCGGGGCCTCGTGTACGCTGGTTCCTGTGCCGCCCCGGGTGGATCGGATCACGCCCCCGGGAGGAGCGGGCTGTGCCACCGGGCGGGTCGTGCGGTGCCGCCGGACCCAGCGGTTCCGGGGGGCGTCCGAGCCCATGGCACCGAGGCGGGGCCTCGTGTACGCTGGTTCCTGTGCTGCCCCGGGTGGATCGGATCGCGCCCCGGGAGGAGCGGGCCGCGCCACCGGGCGGGTCGTGCGGTGCCGCCGGACCGGAGCACGCCGGAGGCCCTCGAAATTTACTGGGAGCCCCGGCCACTCCCCGGCGCCCCCCGCTCTCTGGCGGGAGACGCCCACACCCGGCCGAACACCGCACGTCCGGCAGGACAGAGCGCACTTTTGCGGAACGCCCCGCACCTTGGCGGAACGCCCCCGCTCCCGGCAGACCACTTCGCTCCGGGCAGGCCACACAGCGCCCGGAGTGACACGGATCTCCCCGGGCACTGCGGAACATCCCCCGGCAGGACGCAGCACACTCCGGCCATTCCAGGATTGAGCACACCCCGGGCACCACACGGGACATCCCCCTCACCCGGGTTCCCATCCGGAGCGACCCAACGCCCCCCTTTCACCCTCACGCTACCGGCAGGCCCCCATGACGGTTTTCTCGAAGCTCCCGGGCTCCGCCCCCCTGATACGGCGCTCTTTTCCGGCCCCGCGCCCGTCCCGCACCCCGGCCCTGGCCCGGACCGTGGGCCTGGCGCTCGCCCTGGCGCTGGCCGCGTCCCTGCTTCCGGGTCACGAGGCCCGCTCCGCCACCACATCCCTGCCCCTGCAGACGGACGACCTGGGGATTGCCAACGTCGACATGCCCCTTGGCGGCACGACGGAGCGGTTCATCCTTGATACGGGATCGCGGGACGCCCTCCATCTCCCCGCGTCCCTGAGCGCCACCATCCCGGGCCTGCGCTGGACCGGCGAGAAAGCCCGCTCCCTGGACCTGACCGGCACAGTCAGCGAGTCGGACCGGTTCGTCATTCCGCGCCTGTCTTTGGGCCACCTGACGCTCCGTGATGTCCAGGGAGTGGCCCTGAAGCCCTGGGGTCTGTCCATCGGCGGGTACAGCGCGCCGGAAGCAGGCGTTCCGGTGGTGGGTCTTGAGTTCTTCAAAGACCTCTGGACCCTGATTGACCTCCCCAACAACCGCCTCACCCTGGGCGACCGCGGCCCCCTGTCCCGGGACGGCTGGACCGAACTGCCCTACCGCCTGGATGAGGAGGGGCTGGTGGTGATGATGACGGACGGCACGCGGACCTACCCCTTTGTGCTGGACACGGCGGCCAGCGCGAGCCTTGTCAAGGCTGAGATCCTGCCCGAGGGAGCGCCGCGCGTGCCCCTGGACGCGATACGCCCGGCCTCCCCGAACCCCGGGAGCGGCGGCAACAGCGGGGCCCCGCAGACCGGTGAGCTCCGGTTCACCCCCCTGAAGGTGGCCGGGATCGACGATTCTCCCGTCTTTTACGCCCTGGTCTGGCAGGGCCTGCCCGAGGACTTCCGCCTGGACGGCCTGCTGGGACAGGACTTCTTCGAGCGTTTTGCAGTCCAGTTCAACATGAGGGAAAAAAGGCTCCTTGTGAAACCGCTGGACCAATAAGGACAAAGCCCCCGCCACCGAAAGATCCCGACGCGGAAAGCACCCCCTTGAAAAGGGACTACTGGAGACGCCCGCACACCCAACACGCCAATAGTGGCGGCCCGATTGAACAGACGTGAAGAAAACTCCGGCACGTCCCCCGTTCAATCGGGTTTTCCCGCCCCCTAATACGGTCCCGGAAAACCACAATAGATATAGATTTATTTTAGCTCGCAGCCCCGATCCTCACGCCCAGGCCGCACTCTACGGCCACCACACCTTAAAAGTGAGGAATTCGCGCTCCGAAGCGCGCGAGAGTATTGGGTTTGCCGCCATGCTGTGGTAGCGTCCGCCTCCATTCAAACTCCCTTCACTTCAGAGGCGCGTCATGACTGCGGCACTGTTCGACACCTTTTTTCAGGGGCACGCCCGGGACTGTCTCATCCGGGCCATCCGGCTGGCTCTGGACGAGGACGGCACCGACCGGACCACCAACGCGGTGTTCCGGCCCGATGACACCATGAACGCCACCATCCTGGCCAAGGAGGACACCCTGGTCGCCGGCCTGCCCCTGGTGCCCCTGATCCTCGAGGAAACCGCGCGCCTGGAGCCCGGCGAGTGGGGCGCCCGCGCCCTGGTCGACGAGGGGAACCGCGTGGCAAAAGGCACGGTCATCATGACCCTGACCGGCAGCGCCCGGATCTTGCTGCGGGCCGAACGGATCATCCTCAACTTCCTGTCGCGCCTCTCGGGGGTCGCGAACCTGACCCGCCGCTACGTGGACCGGCTCGAGGGCACGGGAATCCGGCTTCTGGACACGCGAAAAACGATGCCAGGCCTGCGCTACACGGACAAGTATGCCGTTCGCATGGGAGGGGGCACCAACCACCGCATGTCCCTGTCCGACTACCTGATGCTGAAGGACAACCACATCGACGCCGCCGGAGGCCTGCGCCAGGCGGTGGAGAAGGTCCGCGCGCCCTATGACCCGCCCCTCCCGGTGGAGGTGGAGTGCCGCACACTCGAGGATGTGGCCGAGGCCGTGGCCTGCCGGGTGGACCGGATCATGCTTGACAACATGACGCGCGAGCTTGCGGTCCGGGCCCTGAACATGATACCGCAGGAGATCGAGATCGAAATCAGTGGTGGCGTGTCGCTTGAGGATATCAGCGCCCTCGACTACACAGGAGCCGTGCGCACGCCGGATTTCGTCTCTGTAGGAAAACTCACCCACTCTGCCGTCGCCGCTGATTTTTCCATGCTGTTTGCCGCAGAGTGACACCCCGGACACCGTCAAGGGCCGCCGCTGGCCCCCCGGAACCGCAGACCGGTCAAACATAAAAGATCAAGAGAGGTCGCAGTGAAAATGGGCACGGAAGCAATCGGAGCCTTGCGCGCCGAACTGGGGGACCGGGTCACCATCGTGGCTCACCACTACCAGTCCGAGCAGGTCATTCGCCACGCCGAGATCCGGGGGGACTCCCTGGAACTCGCGCGACGGGTCGCCTCCGAGGTCACCTCGGAGCACATCGTGTTCTGCGGCGTCTACTTCATGGCCGAAACCGCAGCACTTCTTGCCGCGCCGGGCCAGACGGTCCACATCCCGGCAACCGACGCGGAATGCACCATGGCGCTCATGTCGCCGGGGCCCCTTGCGCGCACCGTTCTGGAAAGCCTGAACCGGGATGGGCGCCGGGTGATCCCTCTGGCCTATGTGAACTCCACCCTGGAGCTGAAGTCGGTGGTCGGGGACTTCGGGGGCGCCGTGTGCACCTCCGCCAACGCCGAGAAGATGCTCGCCTGGGCCCTGGAGCAAGGCGACAGCGTCCTGTTCCTGCCGGACAAGAACCTGGGCACCAACACCGCCGACCGGCTGGGCCTCCCCGAGGAGGACCGCCTTGTGATCGACATCCGGGGCGGCGGGAGCCGGCTGGATACGGACGCGGCCGCCCGTAAGACGCTTCTCCTGTGGCCGGGACACTGCCCGATCCACACCCGCTTCAAGACAGCCGACGTGGCCGCCAGCCGCGCCGAGTACCCGGACGCCCGGATCATTGTCCATCCGGAGTGCAGCCGGGAGGTTGTCCAGGCCTCGGATGCGGCGGGATCGACCTCGTTCCTGATCCGCTATGCGAACGAGGCGCCGGACGGAACGACCCTGATCGTGGGAACGGAAATCAACCTTGTGAAGCGCCTGGCCCAGCAGCACGCGAACCGCCTTCGCGTGCTCCCGCTTCGGCCGAGCAGCTGCTGCTACATGGCCAAGAACACGGAAACCAGCCTGGAGGACACCCTTCGCACCCTGGTGCGGGGCGAGGACTTCCCGTGCGCGACCCACGTTCCCGAGGCGCTGAAACCCGGCGCCCGGCAGGCTCTGGAAACCATGCTGCGCGTCTGCGCCTGACAGGAAGGACATCATGGGGAATCTTCGCGTTCACAGCCGGGCCCTGGTCATCGGCTCGGGGCTGGCGGGGGGCGTTGCGGCCCTGTGTCTTGCGGACCGGGGCGTTCCGGTCACGGTCCTGTGCGCCTCCGAGGATCCGGAGAACGCCAACTCCTGGCTGGCCCAGGGGGGCATCATCCACCGCTCGGGGCTGCCGGGGGATGCGGAGAGCCTGATCGCCGACATCCTGGAGGCCGGGCGCCACCACAACAACCCCGGCGCGGTGCGCCACCTCGCGGTCCACGGACCCGACGCGCTGGAGGCCATCCTCCACCACCGTCTGGGCGTCCCCTTCGACAGCGCCGCCGACGGTTCCGCCGGCGGGGAGGCCCGCTGGGATCTGGCCCGGGAGGGCGGACACTCCAGCGCCCGCATCGCCCACGTGGCGGACCACACGGGCAAGAGCATCATGGAGTGCCTGTCCGAGGCGCTGGCCGCCCACCCCCTGGTCACCCTGATGCCGGGCTACACGGCGGTGGACCTGCTGACCTCGCACCACCACACCCGGGGCATGACCTGGCGCTACGAGCTGGAGAACCGCTGCTGCGGCGCCTACGTCTACGAGGAGGCCACGGGCACCATCAAGACCCACCTGGCCGATGTGGTCCTGCTGGCCACCGGCGGCGTGGGGCAGATCTACCTGCACACGGCCAACGCGGCCAGCGCGGTCGGCTCGGGCATTGCCATGGCCAGCCGGGCTGGCGTGCGCATGGAGAACCTGGAGTACGTCCAGTTCCACCCCACGACCCTTTACCATATCGAGCCCCGGCGCCTTCTGATCACCGAGGCCCTGCGCGGCGAGGGCGCCCTTCTGCTGAACGCAAAGGGTCGGCGGATCATGGAATCCGTGGACCCGCGCCTTGAGCTGGCCCCGCGCGACGTGGTCTCGAGAGCCATCATGGACGAGCTTCTGGCCACGGGCGAGCCGTGCGCCTTCCTGGACGCCCGGGCCACCGGCGTCGATCTGGAGGAGCGCTTCCCCCTGATTTTCCGCTCGTGCATGGACCGGGGCCTGGACATCCGTGTCCAGCCCATTCCCGTGGTCCCCGCCGCCCACTATTTCTGCGGCGGTATCCTCACGGACCTGCGCGGCCGCACCACGCTGGAGCGCCTCTATGCCATCGGCGAGTGCGCGTGCACGGGGATCCACGGGGCGAACCGCCTGGCCAGCACGTCCCTGCTGGAGGCGGTGCTCTGGGCCGTCGAGGCGGCCCGGGACGTGTCCGCCCGGATCGAGCGCGGCGAGCTGTCCGAGGACCGCGCCGTGCACGAGGCCATCGGCAACTGGGAGCATTCGGGAACGGAGCGCAACGACGACCCGGCCCTGATTGCCCAGGACTGGGCCACCATCCGCAACGCCATGTGGAACTACGTGGGGATCCGGCGCACCACCGCGCGCCTGAACCGGGCCTTTGACGAGCTGCGGGATCTGTCGCGCACCCTGAACGCGTTCTACAAGAGCACGCCGCTCTCCAAGCCGCTGATTGACCTGTTCCACGGCTGCCAGACCGCCTGCCTGATCACAGAAGCCGCCCTGCGCAACAAAACCTCCCTCGGGTGCCACTACCGCGAGGATCCCGCCCCCACCCCCTGAGATCGGGGCCGGTAACAGGGGCCCGGGGCCGCTACAGGCGCCCGGCGCCGGCACCGGTCCGCACTCCGGCCCGCGACCGGTCCGGTGACCTGCGGCCACGGTGAAAAAAAGTTGAAATCTGTCCCGGGTCCACAGGGCCCGGCAACGCCCCTTGCGGGGACAGGAACACAAACACACCCCTTGAGAGCAGGAAAAGCCGGGCGTCCGGAGCGACTCGGAACGGAGCGGACGGCAAAAAAATGCCCCCGGACCGGAGCACGGGGGCGCACGCTAAGCGAGCAGAAAACCGGAGATCCGGGGCCCAAACCGGGCATTCGGGAAGGCGGAGGGGCCTGCCGGAGCGGCGCGACCCCCAACGGCCCCCAGGCCGGGACCGGACCGCGACTACGGGAACTGCCCGTGCACACCCGGCGCATGGAGCACCGGAACTCGGGCAGATGCGCCGAAAAACGCGGGAAATCCGGCAGACCATCCGGGTAAACATCCGGAACGGGCACCGGACGACCGGGTGGGGGACAGGCCGGGCATCAGGCGAGCCGGACCATCTCCTCCTTCATTTCCTCACACAGATCCCGGATCAGGGCCTCGAGCCTCTGGAACTCCCTCTCAACCCTGGCGTGATCCCCGGGAAGCGACCCGTCCCGACCGGAAAACTGAAGCTCGGCACACAGACGGTGTACAACACCCTGGTTGAAATACCCCACGATGCCTTTCAACGAATGCGCGTTCGTCTCCAGATCCCCGTTGTTGTCGGCGGCGATGGCGGCGCGCATGCCGTCCATGAGATCCTGAGCCGTTTTAAAAAACATTTCCATCGACTTGATGATCAGGGACGTATGTCCTCCCAGGGTCTTGTCGAGGAGTTCGCGGTCGAGCAGAGCCGTGTGCTCCGGGACAGAAAAGCAGTTGTCCTTGCCGGGTTCCATGTGTCATTCCCTTTTGTTCCGCACCAACGCGTCCGGATCCGAACCCGGTGCCCGCGCGCGTGACCACGGGCCCTGCACGGGCGGGTCATTTCATAAGCGCGCAGGCTAACACGCGCGATATGTACTTCCAACCGTGTTGGAAGCCTGTCCCCTGAAGGCGTCCTCCCGACTGTCCCCCTTACTGTATCGGCGTCCCACCATGTCCTCCCCCGCGTCCCTGTTTTCCCGGAAACCCTGGTGGGCCTCCCGCCTGGGGCCCGCACCCTTCCTGCCGACCACCCGCGCGGAGATGGATGCCCTCGGCTGGGACGCCTGCGACGTGGTCCTTGTGACCGGTGATGCCTACGTGGACCACCCGTCCTTCGGGATGGCCCTGATCGGGCGGCTTCTGGAGGCCAGGGGCTTTCGCGTCGGGATCATCAGCCAGCCGGACTGGACCAGCGCGGAGGCCTTCCGGGCTCTGGGGCGTCCGGTGCTGTACTTCGGCGTGACGGCGGGGAACATGGACTCCATGGTCAACCGCTACACCGCCGACCGCAAGCTGCGCCGCGAGGATGCCTACACCGCCGGGGGCGAGGCCGGGTGCCGGCCGGACCGGGCCGCCACGGTCTACGCCCAGCGCTGCCGCGAGGCGTACCGGGATGTGCCGGTGGTCCTTGGGGGCATCGAGGCCTCCCTGCGGCGCTTCGCCCACTACGACTACTGGTCCGACACGGTGCGCCGCTCGGTGCTTCTGGACTCGAAGGCGGACGTGATCTTGTACGGCAACGCGGAGCGGGCCCTGGTGGACCTCACCTTCCGGCTGGCCCGGGGCGAGCCCATTTCGTCCATGCTGGACCTGCGGGGCGCGGCCTTTGCCCTGGGCGGGTCGCTGGAGGAGCATCAGGAGGCCTCCGGCGCCCTGGTGCCCCACAGCACGCTTTTGCGGCTCCCGGGCTTCGAGGAGGTCAGCGCCGACCCGCAGGCCTACCTGGAGGCCTCACGCCAGATGCACCGGGAGAGCAACCCCTTCCGGCCCAGCACCCTTGTCCAGCGCCACGGGAACCGGGACCTGGTCGTGACCCCGGCGCCCCTGCCCCTGCCTACCGACGATCTGGACCGGGTGTTCGAGCTTCCCTATGCCCGGGCGCCCCATCCGTCCTACGGCTCCCTCACGATCCCGGCCTGGGAGATGATCCGCCACTCGGTGACCATCGTGCGCGGGTGCTTCGGCGGGTGCTCGTTCTGCGCCATCACCAGCCACGAGGGCCGGGTCATCCAGAGCCGCTCCACCGCCTCGATCGAGCGCGAGGTCGAGCGGGTCCGGGACCGCACCGAGGGCTTTACCGGCGTCATCTCGGACCTGGGCGGCCCCTCGGCCAATATGTGGCAGCTGGGCTGCCGCGACCCGGCTCTCCAGGCGGTCTGCCGCCGCTGGTCCTGCCTGCATCCGGATATCTGCGCCCACCTGGAGACGGACCAGGGCCCGCTGGTTGATCTCTACCGGAAAGTCCGCGCCATCCCCGGGGTGAAGAAGGTGGTGGTGGCCTCGGGGCTGCGCTACGACCTTGCCCTGCGCTCCACCCGGTATGTCCGGGAGCTGGTCACCCACCACGTGGGCGGCTACCTGAAGGTCGCCCCCGAGCACACCGAGCCCGGCGTGCTCAAGCTGATGCTCAAACCCGGAATGGACCGCTTTGAGCAGTTCAGCACCCTGTTCCGGCAGTACTCCAAAGAGGCCGGAAAGGAGCAGTACCTCATCCCCTATTTCATTGCGGCCCACCCGGGCACGACGGACGCGGACATGCTCAATCTGGCCCTGTGGCTCAAGCGCAATGACGTGCGCCCGGACCAGGTCCAGACCTTCCTGCCCACGCCCATGACCCTGTCCAGCGCCATGTACCACGCGGGCGCCAACCCCATGGTCCAGAGCCGTGACGGCGCCTTCGAGGCCCTGTCCAGCGCCAAGGGCCTGCGGCAGCGCAGGCTCCAGAAGGCTCTTCTGCGCTGGCACGACTCCAAAAACTGGCCCCTGATCCGGGAGGCCCTGAAAGCCATGGGCCGCACCGACCTGATCGGCCCCTCGAAACGCCACCTGGTCCCGGCGGCCCGCTATGACACCGGCCCGGTGCGCGACACGCCGGCCTGGCGGACGTCCGCCCGCGGAGCCGGTCCCGCCAGCGGCGCCACCTTGGGCACGGGCAAAGGCAGGGGCACGGCCAAAGACAGGGGCCCGGTCAAAGGCACGGGCTCGGGAACGGGCAAAAGCACTGGCACGGGGGCGCGCCCCGGCCCCGGTGCCGGGCCCCTCGGCCCGCGGGATACCCCCCGGCGTCCCACAGGCCGGCGCACTCGATGAGGAGTCGCGCACACCCGCACTCTTTGCTATGGTCTGTGTCCTGCAGAGGCTCCGTGGTCCACGCCGTGTCCCGTGCGGTCCCGCACCCGGAGCCGCGCCCCCTGCCGAACTCCTGCCCCGATACCCCGCCTGCCAGGAATCCCGCCGCATGGTCCGGTCCCGTCCCCTGATCCTTCCTGCCTTGTGCCTCGTCTCGCTGGTCCTGCCTGGCCTGCTCCCGTGGGGCGCGGACGCAGCGCCGGCGCCGGAGCGCGCATCTTCCGCTCCCGCTCCCGCCCGGACTCCGAACCCGGCCGCGAGCCGGATGCTCGAGGACGCGGACGGTCTCCCGGACAGCGGCGCCACCGGGGCCGGTCACGAGACCGAACACGAGAGAGGACACGAGGCCAGCGCAGCCGGAGCCGGAAGCGCCCCGGAGGGTCTCTCCCCGGACACCGCGGCCCTGGAGTTTTTCTGGAGCGGCTCGATCATGGCCCGGGATCCGGCGCGTCCCCTGATCGAGGACATCCAGGCCTTCGAGACGTTCTTCCGGCAGAACTGGGCCGTCACCGCCTGGCGCTTCGAGGACTGGCGCGAGACCTCGGTGCCCTCCTGGCGCTTCGAGGTGGACCTGACCGGCCTGCCCGGGCTGGACGGCCTGAGTGTGCATGGCTTCATCCCGGAAAACCGGCGCTCCATCCGCTTCGAGGAGGACGGCTGCGAGTACTTCACCCTGGATTTCGTGCGCCGGTTTGTGGAGCGCTTCCCGGACCAGGCGGACAACATCGCCTTCTTCAACGAGTACGACGAGGTCACCGTCTTCGAGCCGGACCTGGACCGGGCCACCTTGCTGTCCCGGATCCGCCTGGAAACCCCGCTCGCGGAAAACGAGGCCAGTTGGTTCCTGGATGCGGCCCAGCCCCAGCCGGAGCCGGGAACAGAACCAACGCGCCCCGTGCCCGACCCGGCCGCCATGGCGGCCCTGCCGCCCCGGGATCTGCTGAACGAGAACGCGCTTCTGCTGCTGGCCTGGCGCTCCATCTGGCCGCCGTCCCTGGATGGGGACATGAGCTCGGCCGCCGGACAGTACCGGGGCCCCTGGCCCAAGGTGGGCAAGCCCCAGTGGGTGGCGCCGTGCGAGATCGCCCCGGAGGCCTTCGACGATATGCGCGCCCGGAGCCTTCTTCTGGGCTGGGAGCCCAACGCCGCCGACGACGCAGAGCTGCGGGCCCGCCTTGCCCGCTTTCTGGGCCTTGCCTTTCCCGAGCGCTTCGGAGCCCGGAAGCCCGCCGACCTGGACGACTGGCTTATGGTCCGGCTGGACGAGGCCCGGGCCCGGGGGTTCGGCGATGACGAGGCCCTGGTGTACTGGCCCGTTCTTGCCGCCCTCGCGGGGGACGACTTCGCCCGCATCCCCTATGTGGACCTCTGGCTGCAGATCGAGTACCTGTCGCGGGACGACCTTCTGGACCGGCTTCTGAGAAGCGCCAACCTGTCGCTGCGCAATCCCTGGATTGCGGCCCTTCTCGCCTCGGTGCGGGAGGGAGACGCACGGGACGGCAATGGGCAAAACGATGCTCCCGCCGGGGACAACATGACCGGGGACACGCTGCCTGCCGGCGCCACCGGTGACGGGGGTTCCCCTGAACGTGAAGGGGCAGCCGTCGCCCCGGAGAGAACCGGGACGGACAGCGGCTCCAGGGATGAGGCCGGAGACGGAAGCGGAAGCGGAAACGCGGAGCGCACGGGCACCGGCGCCGGCTCACGGACCGGGAACCCGTAACGGGGCCGGAACGCCCCGCCGATGGGAACCAAGCCCCCGGGACACGCCGGGACACGGATGTCACAGGTGCGGAACCAGGGAGCACACGGGCGCACCAGGGGCTCACGATCCCGCTCCCCTGACGGAACCAGCGAACGCGCACCCGGGCCCGGGACACACCACTAACCGGATGACGGGCCCGCCGTTCCCTCGGACCGGCCGGACGCGCGGGCAAAGCCGTCCGGAACCGCCGCAGCCCGAAGGCCCCGGAAGGAACGCCGTCGAGCGACGCTCCAGCCTAAAAGAACCCCATCGACAGACGGTCCAGAACGCCCTGGAGAATGTAGGCCGCCGCAGCCCGGTCCACGACCTCCTTGCGGCGCTTGCGGGTCAGGTCGGCCTCGCCGATCAGGGTGCGCTCCACCGCGGAGGTGGACAGCCGCTCGTCCCAGTACAGAAGAGGCAGGTCGAACGCCTTCATCAGGCTCGACCCGAAGGCGCGGACCGACTGGGCCCGCCGGCCCTCGCCCCCGTCCATCTCGAGAGGAAGCCCCATCACCAGCCCCGCTGGATTGCGGTCGGCAAGGATGGCGCCGAGCTCCTCCAGATCCCGCTGGAGTTTCGTGCGCTGGATGGTGGTCACGGGGGAGGCGATCATGCGTGTCAGGTCGGAAACCGCCACACCGATCGTGCGGGTGCCGGGGTCAAGCCCCACAAGACACCGCATGGCCGGAAGCGCGCTCCGGAACTCCTCCAGGGGAAGAACAGGCATGGTTTCGCATCCGGCTCAGAACATGAGGTTTTTCTTCAGTTCCTTGATCTCTCGCAGCTCTTCCGGCCGCAGAGCCTCAAGGGGAAGGGTATTGATCCGCTCCAGCAGCGAGACGGCCACGTTATGGCCCTCGGTTGTCAGAACGTGGGAAGCGGAAATCTCGCGGTCCCGGCGCAGGATGCCAAACCGCGGGGTGTCGGTGCGCACAAACGAGAAGTCCAGCCGCAGCGCCACAGTCGAGGGCTCCCTCGTCTCCGGCAGGGACAGCTGCCACAGAAGCTCGTAGCTGCCCTCCGGGAGATCAAGGGTCACCAGGTTGTAGTCGAAATTGCGCAGCGCAACCCCCCTGGGGCCCGCATGAAACGGCACAACAATCGCCCGGAAGGCATCCGGCCGCACCACACGCTCTGTCGCGGTCGTGTTGACACCAATGCGGAAATCACCGGCCATGTGGCTGGGAATGGCAAGGGCCACGTTGTCACGGCTCCAGACAAACCCCTGGGCAATGTGCTCACGGGTCCAGGTCATGAAGACGTATTTTTCCGCGTTGCTGACGATGAACTGCCCGTCAAAAATCGGGGCGGTGATCTCAAGCCTTTCTGTTGTCATGCGCACCTTTCGCTGAAGGGGGTCCGGGTCGAAGGATCCCTTTTCGGTAGTTTTGACCCGTTTCACACAAAGAGGCAATCGTGCCGTGACCAAAACGCCCGCCGAAGGTGCTTTTTTCCATTGAACCCCGCAGCAGGGGAAAACCCGCGCGGGCAACGGTGATTGTGGCAGGATCATGATACCCGAAGCCTGCCAGCCGCGCCCTACCTCCCGACAACGGAAATGGTGATGTCGCCGAATCCTTCCCCCTTTTCCAGGACATAGAACGTCACCATGGGCGCTTCCGGGACCACGCCGCGCACCAGAGCCCCACAGGCAAGACTGCCGGGCGTGAACCCCTCGCCCACGGTGCGGATATTCTCAACGCTCAGCCCGGAACGGGGCACGTCCCACTTCTCGTGCAGCAGATCGCGCAGGCCCTCGGTCACCCTCTCCGACGAACAGCTGTACTCCTGCTCGATCCCCAGAACCGTGAACAGAGCCATCGTGAGGAAAACAGCCCCCAGCGAGGACGGCAGAAGAACGGCCACCCGGTCCAGCACCCGAACGACGGGCCACATGGTCTCGCCGAACCGCCGAAAACGGTAGTAGTCCCCGTTTGCGAACACCGCACAGGGTACGGCAGCCACAAAAGCCGCGCTGAACATTGGAAGCCCAAGAAAATAGGAGACATTTCCAATAATCAGGGAGATCGGAAGAAAGACCAGGCCCTTTTTCCACATTCCCTTGAAGAGGTAATAGAGGCACCCGAACAAAAGCGCCCAGATATTGACCTGGACGCGGACGAGTTCCCAGCTTGTCAGGGCCTTCGGGTTCGCAAGCCTCTGCCCGTCCCAGCCGCCGGCCCGGTCGATCAGGGCAAAGCGCCGTCGCCAGAAGGCGGACAGTCCCGCGTCCCGATCCGGTTCCGGGCCCGATTCGGGGCCCGGCTGTGAGGAGGGGCCGGATGCCGCGCCGGCCGGCATTGCGGACGCAGGATCCTGGTCCGCACCGGGGGGCAAACCGGACGGGGCGCCGGTGCCTCCGGCGCTCGCGTTATCGGGCGGGGTCTCCCTGTCAGGAGAACTGGACATGGCTCGACATCTCCCTCTGGTGGAAATTTATTCATTATACATCAAAAGTCATGGGGCGGGTCAGAATATCCGTACCGGCATACCGTGGGCCCGACAGGCCCAGCCCATCCCGGGGCGTCATCGGACAGGACGCGCCCTGCCGAAAAGGCCCCAGCCAGAGCCCGCCACCTCGGCAGGCCGGCTGCGGAGCCGGGACCGACACGAGGGGAACGGGGAAAGGGAAAAAGGGAGGCCCCGGGAGCGCACAACACGTGAGCGCCCGCGCTTGCCGGAAGAAGGCCGCCCGGAGCCCGGAGACTGGAGACTGGCCCCTGTCCCCGGCCACGGGGATACCGCACCCCGCCAAAGAGTTTTTCCCTGGCGGCGCGGGACACCGCCGGGAGCCGGACAAACGGACGGCAGGCGGACGGGCACCACGGCACGCGGTTCAGGGTGCCACCGTGCGCCCCGGGCCCCGCGGCATGGTGTGTGCCAGCCCGCGTCCCGGTGGAGCTACCGGAGGCGGCTCAGGGCCTCTCTCGCGGAATCCATGAACTCGTCACAGCAGGTGGCCAGGGGGTCGGGAGGATCCTGACGGGCGAATACCTCCCGGGCCTCGCCCAGCGCCTTGAGCGCCTGGTCAAGCCGGTCCGGATCCGCGCTGCGCACACCCCGGGCCAGCAGGGCCCGCCCGAGGGTGTAGAGGGTCGCAGCCCGGTCCAGAGGGGCATCCTCCAGGGTGTACACCTCGAGAGCGGCCCGGCTTGCGGCCAGGGACTGCTCAAGCCGGTCCCCGCCCGCGCCTTCGGCCCCGCCCTGCCCCGCGCCGGAGGCAGAGGAGGAGGCGGAGGCGGACGCTGAGACACCACCCGAAGCCGCACCGGCGGCAGAGGCGGCGCCCGAACCGGCGACCGACGGCGCGCCAGAGCCCGAGGCGGTCCCGGAGCCCACCGCACCGGCGGCAGAAGCAGCACCCGAAGCCGAACCGGCGGCAGGGGCGGCGCCCGAACCGGCGACCGACGGCGCGTCAGAGGCCGTCCCGAGGGCGGTCCCGGAGCCCACCGCACCGGCGGCAGAAGCAGCACCCGCCGCCGAACCGGCGGCAGGGGCGGCGCCAGAACCGGCGACCGACGGCGCGTCAGAGGCCGTCCCGAGGGCGGTCCCGGCGCCCGACCCCGATCCGGAGCCCGACCCCGCGCGGGAGGCCTTCCCCGAGCCCGATCCGGCATCCGGGAGCCCCTCCCGGTCAAGCTCGCCCAGGCGAAGCAGCACCGCGCCCAGATTTTTCTGAACCCGGGCCCAGTCCGCGGGGGCGTCCTCGCGGGACATCACGCCAAGAGCCGCCTGATAGGCGTCGGCCGCCTCTGCCAGCGTGGCGGGATCCTCCGTGTGCTCGCCGATCCGAAACAGGGTTCCCCCCAGTGAGGCCTGAAGGATGCCCCAGCGCCGGGGATCATGCTCGCGGGTGTTGCCCTCCAGCGCGGCGCGCCAGGCGGTCACGGCCTCGGCCAGGCTGCGGGTGTCGTTCTCCCGGTCTCCCAGATCCCGCAGGGCAATGGCCAGATTGTTCTGGATTTCCGCCCAGCGCCGGGGGTGGCTCTCCCGGGTAAAGACGCCGAGCGCCTTGCGGTAGGCCTCCACCGCGCCCGGAAGGCGGCCTGAAGCCTTGTCCCGGTTGTCCAGTTCCCACAGGGTGATCCCGGTGTTGATCTTGGCGCCGGCCCAGAGCCGGGGCACACGCTCGCGCACGTCCGAAGCCAGAACGGGCCGGTAGGCCGCCAGCGCGTCCTCCAGAAGGGCGGGGTCGTTTTCCCGCAGCCCCCTGAGCCGCAGGGCGTCCCCCAGCGTGATGCGGGTCACCGCCCACTGGTCCGTGTCGCCCTCGCGGTTCAGCCCCTCGAGCGCGGTGCGGCAGGCGGACGCCGCCTCCACAAGATGGTCCGTGCCGCCGTCCCTTTCCCCCAGGCGCAGAAGCGCCCGCCCCAGGTTGGTCCAGGCCGCCCCCCACTGCAGGCGGGGAAACTCATGGATACGCCCGGTCAGCGCGGTGCGGCACGCCTCCACCGCCGCCTCCAGCCGGGGCACGCTGTCCTCCCGCTCGCCCAGGACGCGCAGGGCCCCGCACAGGGCGTGCCAGGCCTCGGCCTCCACCGCGAGGTCGGGAGCGTTCTCCAAAGCCTCCAGCGCCGACTGGTAGGCCGTGACGGCCTCCTCCAGCCGCGCGGTTCCGTCCTCCCGGTGCCCGAGGGAGCGCAGGACCATACCAAGGATGGTGTGAATGCGGGCGGCATCCGAAACAGGCTCCCCGCCCGTGCCGCTGGCCCCAACCACCCCGCTGGCCCCGGGCGCGCCGGGGGCGAGCATCGACCTCAGAAGCTGGACGGCCTCCAGCAGGGCCGGAGAGTCGCCAAATTCCTCGCCAAGACTGAACAGGGCAAGAGCCTGCCGGATCCGGAACTCCCGGGCCACATTCGGCCCCGCATCCCCGACCTGCTCCGCCGCCTCGCTGTAGAGGCGTATGGCGGTGCGATAGCTATGGCGACTCGGCTGGAGCCGGTAGGAGTCCGCCTCCTCCCCCGCAAGAAGTCCGAGAAGAAGGCCCGTCCGCCGGGCTTCCGCCGATGCGGTCGCTCCGGACCGGGAGGTGTTGCCGCCCCGGGTCGAGCGCACATGGTCGGACGCCTCCCGCAGGAACGAGCGCGCGGCATCGAAGCGCCCCTCCTCGAGGGCCGACAGCGCCGCGCCCCGCAAACGGCTCACGACCGGATCCATCACCAGAACTCCGCGCCAGTGGACGGTCATGTCCCGGTAGTCGAGCGTTGTGCGCTCCAGAAGGGCGGCCTTGCGGGATTCGTCCATGGCGCGAACCTCGGCATCCGCACCGTCGAGGATACTCTGAACAACGGCCTCGGGCACGCGGCCGGCGCCCGCCAGATGGCTGGTGTTCGAGACCGTCACCACGGATCCGGGCCCGGCCACCAGGTTTCCGGCGCCACGGATCTGGACCTTCTGGACATCACCGCGCGAGAGCTGCTCGGCGTAAAGGGAGAGGTTGCCAACAATGGCAACCGTTGCGATCAGGACGCCCAGAATCGCGATCTTCTCGCGAAGAGCCAGTCCCCGCCAGGTCTGCAGCAGCCGTCTGCGGGCCGCCGCCCTGTCCGGGGGAATGGAAGTATGGTCCTGACCTGTCACTGTGGTCTCCTGCTCGTCCGTGCCGGAGCGTGGCTCCCGCCCGCTCCTCCGGGGGCAGGAATGCCTGCCAACGCTCCCCTTATGGTATAGAACAACCCTGAAAAGAAACAGACGAAAACGTCTCCCAACCGCCGGAAAGTACACCGGAGCGCCGGACATGGAGTATGCAACATGGGGTATGCGACGCGGGGTATGCGGCAAGGTGCGGGGGCGACGGACATCGCTCCGCCGCGGGCCGTGCACACCGGTCACCCAAGGGCTACCCGGAGGGAGCGCCAGACACACGGCGCGCGCTGACAGGACACGGAGGGGGCGGCACGACAGGACGTGGAACGACATCACAGCGCGTGGCACAGCGTGCCATAGCAGGACGCGGCGCGGCGGCACGGCACCGCGCGCAATGGCACACCATCGCAGGACGCAACGGGGTGCGGCCCAGCACGACGGGGCACGGCGCGCCACCGCACATCCCGCCCCCCCTCCGGCGCGACCGGGCACGAAAAAGGGGAGCCCGAAGGCCCCCCTGGGTCTGCATGTGTAAGCCGGTGCACAGCCTGTGCCGGTCCCCCGGTCCACCCGCGAGCGCCGCTTCAAGCGACGCAGGGCGGGTCCGAAGGCGTGGGGCCCCACCCGAAGCCGGGGAACCCCGGCACGCCCGGATGGGCCCGGACAGCGCCACGACCAGGAAGGAGACCCTAGGCGGCCCCGCCCTCGTCGATTTTCAGCACCTTGAGAAGCTGGGGGTGCAGGGCCGCGTTCGCCGCCGCCACCGAGCCGGTGGCAACCGGATTGCCCGTTCCCTGAACCGTGGTCACGTAGCCGCCCGCCTCGCGCACGAGCAGGATGCCCGCCGCCACATCCCACGGCTGGAGGGTCTCCTCCCAGTAGCCGTCCATGCGGCCCGCCGCCACGAAGGCGAGGTCCAGCGAGGCCACGCCGAACCGGCGCACACCCGCCGACACGGACATCACCCGGGCCAGACGCATCAGGAACTCGCGGTGTCCGGGACGCCCCTGGAAGGGAATGCCGGTGGCGAAAACGCTCTCCGCGAAATTCGTCCGGGCCGCGACACGCAAGCGGCGGTCATTGTGATAGGCGCCGCCGCCCTTCTCCGCGGTGTAGAGATCGTCGGTCACGGGGTTGTAGACCACACCGGCCGTAATCTCTCCCTTCTCCTCAAGGGCGATGGAGATGGCAAAGTGCGGGATCCCGTGCATGAAGTTCAAGGTGCCGTCCAGGGGATCGACAATCCAGCGCCGGGTCTTGTCGGCCCCGTCCTGGGCTCCGCTTTCCTCCATCAGGAAGGAATAGTCGGGCCGGGCGCGGCTCAGCTCGGCCTTCAGGATCTGTTCGGCCCGGGTGTCGGCGACCGTCACGAAATCGCTGGGCCCCTTGCGGGACACCTGAAGGTTTTCCAACTCGCCGAAATCGCGAATCAGGCCCTTCGCGGCCATACGGGCCGCGCTGACCATGACATTGAGGTTGGGAGAACGCAGAGCCATGTCCGCCTACTTCGCCCTTTCGACGTATTCCGGAGGAATGGTGGTGCTGACCACGATTTTGGTTCCGGCCTCGATGAAGGGCGGGATCATGACCTTGAGGCCATTTTCCAGAACGCCCGGCTTGTAGGACGAGGACGCGGTCTGGCCCTTGACCACCGCATCGGCCTCGACCACTTCCAGGATCACCTGGGAGGGGAGGTTGATGGAGACGGGCTGGCCCTCGATCAGGTCGACCGTGACCTGCATGCTCTCCTGGAGGAACGCCGCACGCTCGCCGATCATGTCGGTGGGCATGGTGAACTGCTCGAACGTCTCGCTGTCCATGAAGGTGTAGCCGTGATCGTCCTGGAACAGGTACTGGGCGTCGCGCTCGCGCACTTCCAGGCGCTCGACCGTGTCGGCGGTTCTCCAGCGCTCGTTGGTCTTGTTGCCGCTTTCAAGGTCGCGCATCTCGACCGCGATGAAGGCGCCGCCCTTGCCGGGCTGGATCAGCTGGATTTTCAGAACGCTCCAGCGCTTGCCCTGGTGCTCGAGAACGTGCCCGGGGCGAATCTGGTTGGCTTGCATTTTCATGGAAATTGTCCGTAGATTGTCGTCCGCAAAAAGCGGACCCTAGCAGGATCGGGCCCGTGGCGCAACATCGGGCTGGTTGTCCCGCCTGTGCCGGGTCTGGTGCTGTGCTGTTTTTCTCTTCCGGTAGCCCTGCCCCATGACCTCCCGTTCCGGCGCCACGCGCCATTGGTTTGACCGAACCCTCCACGCCCGCCGCCGCCCCGCCCTGCTTCTGAGGGCAAAAGCCGTCTCCAGTCTCCGCCGTTTTTTCGAGGCCCGCGGTGTGCTGGAGGTCGAGACCCCGGCCCTCCAGGCCTCGCCGGGGCTGGAGCCCCACCTCTCGGCCTTCGCCACCGAGCTGGCCGAGCCCTTCGAGACCGGGCGCAGCACCCTCTACCTGCACACCTCCCCGGAATTCGCCATGAAGAAGCTTCTGTGCGCGGGGGAGAGCGACATTTTCCAGCTGGCCCGGGTCTTCCGCAACGAGGAACGCTCCGACACCCACCACCCGGAATTCACCATGCTGGAGTGGTACCGCAGCGGCTTTTCCCTGTCGGACCTGATGGACGAGACCGAGGCCCTGGTGCAGGCCGTCGCCCGGGACGTGGGGGTGGACACCCTCACCTGGAACGGACACCGGGTGGATCCGCACCAGCCCTGGGAGCGCCTGAGCGCCGCCGGCGCCTTCGCGCGCATTGGCCTCGACCTGAACGCGGCCCTTGAGGCCGGCGTGCGCCTGAGCGGCAGACCCATGGAGCCCGATCCCCGCCCCCTGGCCGCGGCCGCACGGGACCGGGGCCTGGCCCTGAACAGCGCGGAGCACGATCGCTTCGACGACGTGTTCTTCCGGATTTTCCTCGAACACATCGAGCCCGCCCTGGGCTGCGAGCGCCCCACCCTCCTGTACGGCTACCCCCTGTGCATGGCGGCCCTGTCGCGCCCCTCGCAGGCAGAGCCCGGAACCTGCGAGCGCTTCGAGCTGTATGTGGGCGGCCTGGAGCTGGCCAACGCCTTCGGCGAGTTGCAAGATCCGCAGGAACACGTGCGGCGCTTTACAGCGGACATGGACGTGCGTGAGGCCCTGTACGGCACCCGCTACCCCATCGACGGGGACTTTATTGCGGCGCTGGAGCAGGGCCTGCCCGAGTGCTCGGGCATTGCGTTGGGCTTTGACCGGCTGGTCATGCTGCTGGCCGGGGCCGCCACCATTGACGACGTTCTGTGGGTGCCGGTCTGCGCCAACCCCACCTGAGCTCCGGACCGGAGCCGGACGCCACAGCCGGGGCCATGGCCGAGGGCTGCAGGGACGTGATCGCCTTCCCCGGACCGGAGCCGGACGCCACAGCCGGGGCCATGGCGGTCAAGGCGGGCACAGCGGCGGCTCCCCCGGGACCGGACAGACCACGCCGGATCGGACCGCCTGCGCACCGGATCGGACCGGGCCCGGCACCACCGGACCCGGGCGGACCGGCCCTTGGCCTGCGCCCGTCAGGAATCCGTGCGGCCGGTGATCACCTTGCCCGACCGGGTTCCTCCGTCGGCGACCCGACCCGCACGTACTCCCGTTCCTCCGCAGTTTCCGGAGCGGTGCTCCGGGCATCCCTGGACACGACCGGCGCGTATTCCCGCTCCTCGGCGGTCTCGGGGGCCAGATCCCGGGCACTGGGCGGCGCGAGCGGAACCGTAGCCCGGTCCTCCGCAGTTGTCTGCCCCTGAGCCTCCGCAGCCTCCCCGGCCTCGGGCGCGGCGGGATCCGCACTGTCTGCAGGCGGGGCCTCCGCGGCGGCCACCGCCTCCGGATCCGGAGTGACCACCGGGCTCACCCCGTTCAGGGAGGACACATCCAGCCGGAGCATGTCCGGCAGGGCCTCGGGGCCCGTGATGGTCACGTTGAGATCACGCACAAGACCGTCGTTCAGGGAGTAGATCCAGCCGTGGACCTGAAGCTCCTGCCCCCGGTGCCAGGCGTTCTGGACCTGGGGCATGCGGGCCACGTTCTGAACCTGGTGGATGACGTTCAGCTCGCACAGGCGGTCCACCTTGGCCTCGGGGGTCTCGATGGCGTCCAGCTCCACCCGGTGCTGGCTCGCCACGTCCTTGATGTAGGCCAGCCAGTGGTCAATCTTGCCGTAGCTTCGGCAGGACAGGGCCGCGCGCACGCCCCCGCAGCCGTAGTGGCCGCTGATGATGATGTGCTCGACCCTGAGGACGTTGATGGCGTACTCGATGACCGAAATGCAGTTCAGGTCGGAGTGGGGAACCACGTTCGCAATGTTGCGGTGGACAAAGAGCTCTCCGGAATCCAGGCCGACGATCTCGTTGGCGGGAACCCGGGAGTCCGAACAGCCGATCCAGAGATACTTGGGTTCCTGGATCGCCGAGAGCCTTCGGAAATAGCCGGGTTCCAGTTCCTCCCGGCGGACCGCCCAGTTGCGGTTGTTCCTGAAGAGCATGTCGATGGGTGGGGGCATCGCGTCCTCTCGTCTGTTTTTTCGTGCGGAAACCTTATAAAACGATACGGAACCCCCCGTCGAGGCCGTTCTCCGGGGTCCACACCCCAAAATGGGTGCCCCAATACCGAATCCGGAAGGAAACCTGCCGTTGAAACTCCTTGTCCACTACCTCGAGCACTATGATTTCGACCAGTACGGCCCGCTTGCCTACGCCCGCCAGCATGACGCCGGTTTCGATCTCCGGGCCGCCATCTCCGAGCCCGTGACCCTGGAGCCGGGGGCCATCACCGCCATTCCCAACGGGTTTTGTGTCGCAATCCCCGAGGGTTTTGAAATGCAGGTCCGCTCACGCTCCGGGCTGTCCCTCAAGGGCGTGATCGTCGCAAACGCCCCGGGAACCGTGGATTCCGGCTACCGTGGCGAGGTCAAGACCATCCTGACCAACATCTCCCCGGTCGCCCACACCATTGCCCCGGGAGACCGGATCGCCCAGGCGGTTCTGGCCGCCGTCGCCCACATGCCGTTCGAGACGGTGGACACCCTGCCGGAGTCGGAGCGGGGCGCGGGCGGATTCGGATCCACAGGGACGGCCTGAGCACGAAGGGTCCACAGGAACCGCCTGACCCCGGGACACCGGGCAGCGAACGGACCCGCACGGGCCCGGCCACGGCGCCCACAGGAATGCCGCAACACCGGACCCGCACGGGCCCGGCCACAGCGCGGCGTCCCTGGCCCCCGGCTCCAAATGACCGGCCCCGAACGCCAGCCCTGACCCTCGGGCCCCGCATCAGGCGCCAGGAGCCAGGCGCCGGAATCCTGGGGCCACCGGATGCCGCTCAGGGGCAGGCCCGCCCGTCGCGCACGGGCATGGCGCCCACCTGACGCTCCACCCAGGCAGCCCGGCCGGCAACCGGGCCGGTCTCCCGGCGGGGATCCCGGTGGCGGGGATTGGGCAGCACCGCCACCAGCCGCGCGGCCTGCGAGCGGTGGAGCAGCCGGGCGGGAATGCCGAAATAGTGCCGGGACACGGCCTCGGCACCGTAAATGCCCGGCCCCCACTCCACCGTGTTCAGGTACACATCCAGGATGCGGTTCTTGCTCCAGAAGGTTTCCAGGAGGACCGTATACCAGACCTCCAGACCCTTGCGAACCGGGTCGCGGCCGCCCCACAGGAACACCGTCCGCGCGGTCTGCATGGAGATGGTCGAGGCCCCCCGAAGGCGCCGGCCCGAGCGGTACTCCCCCCAGGCGCTCCCGATTTCGGCCCAGTCAAACCCGGAATGCTCGCAAAAGCGCTGGTCCTCGCTGGCCAGGACCGCCCGGCGCAGGGTGTCCGGGATCCGGTCGTGGGAGATCCAGCTTTTTTGGGGCCACTCGGCCTCGGCCAGGCTGCGCTGGACCATGAGGGGCGTCAGGGGCACCGGCAGCACAGACCACAGGGCCACCCCCAGCAGGGGCCAGACCAGCAGGGCGAAGACAAGAACGCCGGCAACCACTTTGAGAGCCCAAGCCAGCGGCCGGAAGGACCGGCCCGGGCGCGGCGACGGATGGTTCAGGCGAAAGCGCAGCCAGCGCAGGCGCGGCCCGGACCCCTCGCGCCGGGCACCCGAACGGGGCGGAACAATCCGGGCCTCGCGGTCCGGCACAGGAAGATGGTCCATTCCCTACTCCGGCTTCGCACAGCGGAGGGCCTTCGGGTCCGCCGGCCACAGAACCCGACCGTCGGGAGCCTTCGCAACCCGGAGCGCCCCGCACACCGGCTCCAGCCTCAGCACCACCCGGCCCGAAGGGTCCAGGTAACGGATCTCCTGCCCCAGCCGGACCCGGGCCAGGCCGCCGGGCTCAACGTCCCGGGCCTCGTCGTAGGCCGGGGGAATGACCCACGTGCCGCGGGCATCAATGTAGCCCCACAGGCCGTCCTGCCGGGCGGGCAGCAGCCCCTCCGACGACAGGCGCAGGCCCAGGCTCTCCCAGCGGGGCTTGACCACCCACGCCCCGCTCAGCCCCACAAGGCCCCAGAGCCCGCCCTCGCGCGCGAAACACAGGCCGTCGCCATGACACGCCCGCATGTCCTCGAACCGGGGCTTGATGACGATGCGTCCCGCCGTTCCCACAAGGCCCCAGCGCTCCCCGACCCGCACCGGCGCCACGGGCTCGGAGCCCGAGAACGCTCCGGCCTCATCGTAGGTCTCCCGGCTCACCGGATCGCCGGAGGGGCCCACCAGCCCCCAGCGGCCGTCGCGCATGCGCGCAGGGGTCAGGTCCGAGCCTCCCCAGGGCCTCAGGGCGTCGAACCGCGGGCGGATCACCCAGGCGCCGTGACGGTCGATCACTCCCCAGCGCCCCCGAACCTGCGCCAGAGCCGTATTCCGCTCGTGGAAACCGGTCACGGCCTCCAGCATGGGGGGGATGACCCAGCGACCGGTCCGGTCAATGAAGCCCCAAAGCCCCCGCTCCCTGGCCCGGGCAATCCCGGTGGACTCGAAGGGGCACGCGTCCTCGAACCGGGGCCCGATCACGGACTCTCCCGACAGGTCCACGTAGCCCCAGGAACCGTCCAGGCGCACCGGCGCAAGGGAGGCGGCCTCCACATCCTTTGCGGACTCAAAGCGCGGTGCCACCCGCCAGGCCCCCGAGGTGTCCACAAAGCCCCAGCGCCCGCCCTCCATCACCGCAGCGACGCCCGAGGCCGTGAAATCCCGGACCGCCTGGAAGCGCGGCGGGATGACAAGCGCGCCGGAGGAGGACACAAAGCCCCACGCACCGTTCAGATAGAAGGGAACCGGGCCGGGATGGCTCTTCGCGACCCCGGATGCATCGACGGAACGGCAGGACGCCGCCCGGGCAGGCGTGACAACCAGCGCCGCACACAGCAGCGCCAGGGCTGACAACAGGACACCCCGGCTCTTCAGCACCACGCGCACAGTCTCCCTTGCACACCCCGCCCCCGAACAGTCCGCCCGCGGAACCGGCCCCGGGCTGCAGGCAGCCCCTACTCCAACCGGGCTGCAGGCGCCCGCATTACAGACAGAAAGTGTAAACCAGACTCCCGGACCGGAGCAATTGGACAGAACCGCTCCCCGGCAGGACACCCGCACCCCGGTCCCGCGACCGGCAACAGCGGGACACCACCGCACTCGGGCGCAAACCCCGAACCGCCCGGTAACCGCCGCCAACACGGCAGCGCACCCCCGGCACGCCCCCGACCCTTGACCGTCGCGCCGACCGCTGGCAGCACGAGCCCGTGCCCCGCGTCACACCCCCGGCCCCGGCTTCGGACCGGGGGAAAAGCCTGGCGGCAAGCCCGGCCCGTGGGCCTACTTGCCCCGGCCGTCCTCGAGGAACGAGGCGAACGCCTTGCGGAAGTCCGAGACCTCGCGGAACAGGGCCTTCAGCTTGGACTGGTAGACGAAAATCTCCATGGTCTCCTTGCGCGGCCGTGCGGGATAGCCCATCCAGACCTCTTTTTCCGGGATCTCGCCCATGACGCCCGAGCGTGCGCCCACCACCGCGTGGTCCCCGATCTTCGCGTGATCAGCCACGCCAACGCCCCCCGCAAGAACCACGCCGTTTCCGATCACCGTGCTGCCCGCGATCCCCACCTGCCCGCAGATCATGCACAGCATGCCGATCCGGACGTTGTGGCCGATCATGACCAGGTCATCGATCTTGGTTCCGCTGCCAATACAGGTGTCCGTCAGGGTGCCCTTGTCGATGCAGGTGTTGGCGCCAATCTCCACATCGTCGCCCACGACCACAGAGCCGAGCGAGTGAATGCGCGCGATGTGCTCGTTGAAGGAACTGACCTTCCCTGAGCCGCTGGAGCGGGCATGCTCCACCGATCCCGGCTCGGGGGTGACAAAGCTGAAGCCGTCCGCGCCAAGGGCCGCGTTGGAGTGAATGATCACCCGGGCGCCGATACGGACCCGCTCGCCCACCCGCACGCCCGGGTGCAGCAAGGTGTCCTCGCCGATGACCGCATCCTGACCGATGGAGACGTGATTGAGAATGCGCGCGCCCCGGCCAATGCGCGCCCGGGGGCCCACATACACAAAGGCCCCGAGAGAGGCATCCGGAGAGACCTCGGCACCCGGCTCCACCACCGCGGTGGGATGGATCCCCGGAGCCACAAACGGCTCCTGCCCCAGCGCCCCCGTCAGCCGGTGAAGCGCATACCGGGGACGGCCCACGCACACCCAGGCGTCCAGGGTGCCCTCCGGCGGCTCGGTCCCGTTGGCGAGAAGGCCGACGCGGGCCGGCGAGCGGCCCAGATCGCCCAGGAGCTCCGGCTGCATGGCAACCGCAAGATCGGCCGACCCCGCCTCGACCGGAGGAAGGGGGCGCGCGAACTCCAGGGAGCCATCCCCATGAAGAGTTCCACCAAGAAGATCGGCAAGCTCCTGAAGTTTCATTTTTTTGCTCGGACTGGACGGAAAGGACAGAAGGCGGGAGGCCCGGCTGGGGACCACCGGCCGCGTGCCCCGATCATAGCGGACCCGGGGCGCCCTGCGCAACGGGACAGCCGGGGGAGCGGGAGCGCACGGAGGGACGCCCCCACCGAACGCCCCGTCCTTTCCGGGAACAGACACCCAGGGCCTAAAGATGCTTGACTTTTTCGCGCGAAAACCGAGCCTGAACCCAACCCTGAACCTCCCTCAGCCGAGACCCGCCGATGGACCCGGACCGCTTCGTCCTTTCCCAGACCGATACCGAGGATCTGCCCGAACCGCCGGCAGCTCACGACCCCGCGCCTTCGGCAGCCCCGGCGGCTGACACGGGCCCGAAGGCTGCCAGGGCCCCATCGGCTCCCGCCAAAATTGCTCCGGCCACAGGGGCTCCGGCAGCAGACCCGGCTGTGGCCGTTACCGGAGCGGCAGGGCCCGCCGCCACTACTCCCGCCGCCACTCCCGCCCTCGCCGCTCCCGGCGGCACTCCCGCCCCCGCGGAAACCCGGACCGGCACCCTGGTCCCCACGGACAGCCTGGTCCCGTTCGCCCTGCCGGCGAGCGTGCCGTCCTCCTGGATCGTCTCCGCCAGCATTCTGGTCCTGTGCCTGCTTGGGGTGGGGCTGTCCCTTCTTGTGTCCCACCGGCGCGCCCGGACGAAAGCCCTGCAACACAGCCGCAAGGATACAGAGGACTTGCGGGAACTGCTGGCGACCTGCCCGGACGGGCTGTTCCTGTGGCGATCAGAGGGAGGCACCGCAGGCCCCGGGAAAACCCCGGGCACGCTCACGGCCGGAGGCGGGACAACCCACTGCTCGCGCCGCCTTGCGGTGCTTCTGGACCTGGCCGCGGGGGAGCAGGCCTCCTTTAAGGATATTCTGGAACATTTTTCCGAAGACGACGCCCGGGCGCTGAAAACTGCCTTCGAGGCGGTGCGCTCCGACGCCAGAACCTTTACCCTCGAGCTGGGGGACACCCTCAGCGGGCGGCGGATCCGCATCACGGGGCAGCCCGTGGGCACCATGCGCACGAAGCCCTATGACGCGGTGCTCTGGATGCGGGACATCACCCGGGAGGAAACCTCGCGGGAGCGGCAGAACGCCTCCCTGGCCTCGCTTGGGGAGGAGCGCGACCGGCTGCGGGGCATGCTGGACGCGCTCGCGACACCGGTGTGGGCCCGCAACGAGGAACTCCTGCTGACCGAGTGCAACGCGGCCTTTGTGCGGGCGCTCGACGTGCCCGGACGCACCCAGGCCCTGGCCAGCCGCCGCGAACTGGTGGACGGCACCGCCGCCCTGGAGCTGCGGGCCCTGGCCGCCGGATCCCGCGCACGCATGGCCCCGGCCCGGGGACGCTTCCACGCGGTGGTCGAGGGCGAGCGGCGCCTGTTCGAGGTCACCGAGCGCCCCGTGGGTGTCGGAACCCTCCACCGGACCACCGTGGGCCAGGCCATTGACATCTCGGCCATCGAGGAGGTCGAGGACCGGCTGGAAAACGAGATCGACACCAACGCCGCCGTGCTGGAGCGGCTGACCTCCGGCGTGGCCTTCTTTTCCGCCGACACCCAGCTGCGCTTCTTCAACCGGGCCTGGGCGCGGCTGTGGAAGCTCGATCCGCGCTGGCTGGAGACGGGCCCGGACTACGGCGACGTCCTCGAGCGCCTGCGCGAAGGCCGCAGGCTCCCCGAGGTGGCGGACTTCCCGGCCTACAAGGCGGGCGAGATCGCGTTCTTCACCCGGATGATGAGCCCCAAGGAGGAGATCCTCCACCTGCCCGACGGGGCCACCTTGCGCCGGGTCGTGGCCGCCCACCCCCTGGGCGGACTGATCATCACCACCGAGGACGTGACCGACAGCCTGGCCAAGGAGCGGGCCTACTCCCAGATCAGCACGATTTTCGGCGAGACCATCGGCCACCTGCGCGAGGGCGTGGCCCTGTTCGACGCCAACGGGGTTCTGCATCAGGCCAGCCCCGCGTTCGGGCTGTTCCTGGAAATCGGATCCCCCCTGCCGCCCCTGACCATCATGAGCTTCCTGGAGCGCATGCTGCGGGAAATCCGCTCGGGGGCGGATGCGGCCATGCTGCGCGACCACCTGAACGCCCGCTCCGGGGATGCCTCCCTGATGCTGCGCAGCGGGCGCATCGTGAACTACCAGGTGGTGCCCCTGTCCGACGGGGGCTGGATGATGCTGGTGGAGTGAGGGCTGAACAGGGGACAGGGGACAGGGGACAGGGGACAGGGGACAGGGGACAGGGGACAGAGGACAAGAGGACAGGGAACCACAGGGGACGGGGAACCAGGGGACAGGGACAGGGGACAGGTAGCGAGCGACCAGGGGACCGGAGGGCAAGGGGGCGGCCCCCGCCTTGCCGCACCACCCCACCGTGCCACCCCATTGCCATTCCCATACCCTTCCGCCTGTGCAGCTCCGCACCGGGCACGCATCCTGCCAGGTCCCCTTCCGCCCGCCGCCTGGAAACGCCATTCCCCACACCCTTCCCCTTCCGCTCGCCGTCCCCAACGCCATTCCCATACCCGTCCCCCTGTGCGGCTCCGCACCGGGCATGCACCCTGCAGTCCCCTTCCGCCCGCCACCTTCCCGCCACACCATTCCCCTTCCCGCTCCTCCCGCCGCCGGCAACGCCATTCCCCATCCCCTTCCGCCCGCCGCTGGCGACGCCATCCCCCACACCCGTCCCCCGCCGCAGTCCTGTCCGTTTCCCGCCGGATACCCCCCGCGACCACCCCCAATCCTGGGCCCGGCCCAAACGGAAACGCGTTTTTCCCCCGCCCCTCAACGATCAATTGTTGCAAAAATGTCTCAGTGGACCAATTTTATGCTGCACTGCACCAGCGGCTCACTTGACTTGCGGGACGGTTTTTTTCCATACGTAAGTCTGCTTTGTATGGCGACCGCCCGGTCGCTCCCGGATCCGGACATCCGGACCAGCCCGCGATCCAGTGCCACGCGGGTCTTTCCGAGCCTGTGCGCCGCATGGATTTCCCTGCACGACGGTTTCACGCGGGCTCGCCCGTGATCCCGACCTGCACGGCGATCCGTGCCGTCTCCCGGAAGGTCTGCCGGACCAGATCGTGCCCGACCCGTGTGCGGTCCGGCCCAAACCGAAAGAAGAGTGTGTGAAAAAAATGGAATGGATTGGAGCTACAGGAGAGGGCAAGGCCCTCAAAAACCCGGCGGTTTCCGCCCGGAGCGCTTCCGGTGCGCCTGGCGCGCACGCGGCCGGACAGTCCAGCGGCACGGGCGTGGATGACGCCCGTCTGGACTCTGTGATCGACGAGGCCTCGCGCTGGCTGCTCGACCAGCAGAAGTCCGACGGCCATTGGGTCTTTGAGCTGGAGGCCGATGCCACCATCCCCTCCGAGTACATTCTTCTCAACCACCACCTGAACGAGGGGATCGACCCCGCCCAGGAGGCCCGGATCGGAAACTATCTGCGCGCCATCCAGGGCGATCACGGCGGCTGGCCCCTGTACTACGACGGCGACTTCAACATGTCCGCCTCGGTCAAGGCCTACTATGCCCTGAAGCTGATCGGCGACGACATCAACGCGCCCCACATGGTTCGCGCCCGCGAGGCGATCCTGAAGCACGGCGGGGCCGAGAAGTCCAACGTCTTCACCCGCATGACGCTGGCCATGTTCCAGCAGGTTCCCTGGAAGGCCTGCCCCTCGACGCCGGTCGAGGTGGTCCTGCTGCCGAAGTGGGCGCCCTTCCACATGAGCAAGGTGGCCTACTGGTCCCGGACGGTCATGGCGCCCCTGATGATCCTGTGCACCCGCAAGGCGAAGGCGGTCAACCCGACGGGCATCGGCGTGCGGGAGCTTTTCCGCGAGGATCCCTGGACCCTCCGCAAGTGGATGACCAACGCCACCGGCCACTGGATGGGCGGGGCCCTGATCCAGTTTGACAAGGTTCTGCGCACGGCCGAGCCGCTGTTGCACCGGCTGTTCCAGAAGAAGGCCGAGAAGTGGTGCCTCGACTTCATCGAGGAGCGCCTGAACGGCCGCGACGGCCTGGGCGGGATCTACCCGGCCATTGCCAACACCCTGATGGCCTACCACGAGCTGGGCCTGCCCAAGGACCATCCGAACTACCGGATCGCCCGCGAGGCCGTGGACCTGCTGTGCGTGCGCCACGGGGACATCGAGTACGTTCAGCCGTGTCTCTCGCCGGTCTGGGACACGTGCCTGTCCTCCCACGCCCTTCAGGAGGCGGGACTGTCCGGCAAGGACGAGCCCATCCGCAAGGCCAACGAGTGGCTGCGCGAGCGCCAGATCCTGGATGTGCGCGGAGACTGGATCTCGCGCCGCCCGGACGTGGTCCCCGGCGGCTGGGCCTTCCAGTACCGCAACGACCACTACCCGGACGTGGACGACACCGCCGTGGTGGTCATGGCCATGGACCGCTCGAAAGAGGGCGCGGTCAACGACGAGTCCATCCGCCGCGCCGAGGACTGGATCATCGGCATGCAGTCGTCCGACGGCGGCTGGGGTGCGTTCGAGCCCGAGAACACCCACTACTTCCTGAACTACATTCCCTTTGCCGACCACGGCGCGCTTCTGGACCCGCCGACGGTGGACGTCTCGGCCCGCTGCGTGGGCATGCTGGTCCAGCTGGGCAAGATGCGCAACGACCCGGACGCCCGCAACGAGGCGGCAATCCGGAAGGGGCTGGACTACATCTTCTCCCACCAGGAGGAGGACGGGTCCTGGTTCGGCCGCTGGGGCACGAACTACCTCTACGGCACCTGGTCGGCGCTGAACGCGCTGCACGCCGCCGGGGTGGACAAGAACGATCCGCGCGTGCGCAAGGCCGTGGACTACATCAAGGGGCGCCAGCAGCCGGACGGCGGCTGGGGCGAGGACTGCGCGTCCTACTGGGAGGAGCGCAAGGCCGAGGTCAAGGCCTCCACCCCCACCCAGACGGCCTGGGCCCTCATGGGGCTGATGGCGGCGGGCGAGGTCCACTCCCCCGAGGCGGAGCGTGGCGTCAACTACCTGTTGAACGCACCGCGCAACGGCGGAAAGTGGGACGAGCTCTACTACAACGCCGTCGGATTCCCGCGCTTCTTCTACCTGCGCTACTACGGCTATCCGGCGTTCTTCCCGCTCTGGGCCCTTGCACGCTACCGCAACCAGACCCGCGGCGCCGTGCTTCAGCCCTTCTGCGGCATGTAGGACCACGCGACGGCCTGCCGTCCGGGATCCATATCAGGAACCGGCGGCAGGGACCGGCGGCACACGCCCTCGGCAAGGACCGACGGCAGGGACCGGGGTCCGGCGCCCCATGGCAGAGCCCGTTACCGGGGGCACACACCAGAGGCGCCCCGGGGCCGGGTACACGGGCGGTCCCGACCGGCAGACAGCCCGCGGGGGGAGGCAACTCTCCCCGCTTTTTTTTCGGTCCGCAACACGGATGCGTCCCGCCGGACCGCGCCTGTGTTTCCCGCCCGACAGGACGCGCGTCCGTGCCCCCCTGGCGTGCAGCACCCCGCGTTCACCCGCCCAATCACGCTGCGTTTGCGGGCCTTCTGTGGGTGCCCCGGGCCTTCACCCCCGCTCCCGCAATGGGCGAGGGTGATTATGTCCTCGCTTTTTTTCCGCGACTGGCGCAGACTTCCTGTCCAGTCCGGCGTTCGTCCGGCGTATCCCACAGGTGAGGTCATGATTCCCGGATTTGTTTGTGGTCTGGAAAGAGAGGCAGCGCTGCTGCCCGCCGGCTCCAGGGTTCTGTGTCTTGGCCCGGGCCCCCGGAAAGCCAAAAAAGCCGCCCACAGGCTGCTGGTCAAGGGCTGCGACGCCCTGGTGAGTTTCGGAACGGCGGCCGGTCTGGCTCCGGGTCTTGCGCCCGGAACCCTGCTGCTGCCCGAGCGCATTGTCTGGCAGGGCGGCGAGGCGGAAACGGATCCCCGGCTGCTGGAGAGCCTGCTCCCCCCCGAGTTGAGAGAGCGCGCCGAGCGCGGCATCCTCTACGGCGTGGACGAGCCCCTTTTCGGGCCGTCGGACAAGAATTCCCTCTTCGAGTCCAGCCGGGCGGTGGCCGCCGACATGGAAAGCCACGCCATTGCGGTGGAGGCCCAGGCCTGCGCCGTCCCCTTCTGTGTGATCCGGGCCGTTGCGGACCCGGCCGGGCGCTCGGTCCCCCCCTGGATCATGGGCGGCGTGGACAAGCACGGACGAACCCGGGTCATGCCCCTGCTGAAGGCTCTGGCCGTATCCCCGCCCCGCGTGGCGCCGGTCATCCGCCTGGCACGCGATGCCTTCGCGGCGGAAAAGACCCTGCGCACGGCGCTTGCCGGCTCCAGACAGGGCTGACGACCGCACACCGGAACCTCAGCACACCCGATGGACAGAACGCCGCCCCTGTACGGTCGCCCACCGTGCGGGGCGAGGCCTGTCCGGCCCGCTCCGGGAACGGCGAAGCCGGGCAGTGGCGCCCCCGGGGAGGCTCGCAGCATCGTGTGATGAAGGGGTTCGGCGACCGGTGCGAGACCGGAAACCGCCGCCAGGACCAGACCCGGCGCCCCCTGCAAGGGCGCACAGGCCCGCCGGTGTCAGGAAATAGCCCGGGCCTCAGCCCCGGGCGGCCGCGTCCAGGTAGTTGGCGGCCAGCGCCGCATAGTTGCGCGCGGAGTCCAGGAAACCGTCCATTTCCGCCGGGCGCAGGGGCCTCTTCTCGGAGGCGGGACATCCGGCCCACAGCGTCCCCGCGGTGATGCGCTTGCCCGGCGAGGCAAGGGCTCCGGCGGCCAGCATGGCCTTTTCCTCGACCACGACCTGATCCAGCACCACGGCGCCCATGCCCACGAAGCTGGCGTTCTCCAGCGTGCAGGCATGAAGAACCGCCCGGTGCCCGATGGTCACATCGTCCCCGATGGTTGTTCCCCAACCGCCGGCGGTCACGTGCACCACGGTTCCGTCCTGGATGTTGGAGCGCGCACCGACGCGGATCACGTTCACGTCGCCGCGCAGGACGCAGCCGAACCAGACGCTCGATCCGGGACCAATCTCCACGTCGCCCGCCACCACGGCCCCGGGGGCAATAAAGACACCCTCGGCAATCTTCGGCCAGATGCCGTTGAAGGGCAGGATATGCGCCCCCGGGAACCGGCGGGCCATCTCGTTCGCTGTCGTCATGATTTCCTCCGGAAAGACGGAACCCGGGCAGCCGCCCGCCTCGGGAACAGCGCCCCGGGCTGGCCACACCCTCCGTGTGCGAGGGGACGGGATCGTCCCCCGGGGATCAGGCGGCGCCTGTGTCCGTATCGGAGCCGCACCCGTCCTGCCGGTCGCGGGTGATGCGCGAGGGGATGGGAGAGTGCTGGTCCTTGTACTTGGACGAGGGCGCGCTGGAATAGGGCTTGGAGGTCGGCGTCTTCACGACCTCGAAGGACAGGGCGCAGATCCGCATGCCGGGCCTCAGCATCAGGGGAAGCGGGCCGCAGTTGAAGAACTCGAGGGTGATCCGACCGTTCCAGCCCGGATCGATGGTGTGGGCGGTGGCATGAACCATCAGCCCCACCCGTGCCAGGGACGAGCGGCCGTCCAGGCGCCCGGCAAGGCCCGCGGACAGGCGCACCCTCTGGCGCGTGATCCCGAGCGCGAACCCTCCCGGGTTCAGGACGAAGGCCTCCCCCTCGGGAACCACCAGATCATCCATGATCCGGTCGAAGTCAATGGCCGGCCCACCCGTTCCCGGCGGGGCCAGGTCAATGGCTCCGGTGAAGGTGGAGCGGAACACGCGAAAATGGTCACCCAGCGCAAGATCCACAGATACCGCGCCGATTCCCTCCGGGGGAACCGGGGGATCGATCTCGATCTGCCCGCTTTCCAGCGCCTCGAGGATATCCGTATCCGAATACTTCATAGCGTGATCTTTCCATCGCCTTGTCGTTGTACCGGAACGGCTTACCACAAACCCGGGCTCTCCGGAAGCCGATTCGGCCCGCCCCGCGGGTTCGGCCTGCCGTGGGGCCGCGACACCCGGACAGGTTTACCTGAAATTCATTGAAAGAAAAGGTCAAATTTGTTAAGAAAAAAGGCATTATGATACGAACTCTGACTTGCCGGGACTCTGAGAGACACGGTGGAACCGACCGTCGGGAACACAAGCAGGAACACGTCCATGAATGAACTCACCAGCGTCAAGGACCAGAGCCGCGCCCTGGCCCCGAGCAGCCAGAACACAGCCCTGATGAAACCCGACGACCAGGTGTTCGTCACCTTCTACGTCCGCAACCAGCTGTTCGGCATCCCGGTGGAGCGTGTCCAGGACATCCTCTCGCCGGAGAAAATCGCCAACATCCCCCTGTCGCCCCCCGAGGTCGCCGGGACGATCAACCTCCGGGGCCGGATTGTCACGGTCATCGATGTGGCCGCGCGCCTGGGCCTGCCCCCCAAGGAGGACCGGGAGAACGCCATGTGCGTCACCATCGAGAAGGGGAACGAGCTCTATTCCATGATGGCGGACACGGTCGGGAACGTCCTGACCCTGCCCCAGTCGGACATCGAGCCCAACCCCACCACCATGCTGGCCAACTGGCGCTCGGTGTCCGTGGGGGTCGTCCGTCTCCAGGGCGAGCTGATGCTCATTCTCGATGTGGACGCGCTCCTGAGCTTCGGCTGCTGAGGGCGCGCCTTCCTTTCCGGCCCGGGCCCCGGGCCCGGGCCTTTCGCACCTTCCGATCACTCCGTTCTGGGGACACGCTGTGGAAAAGCTTCTTCCGGTCTGCTCTGCTGTTTTCCTTGCTGCTGTCGCGGGCTCCGCTCCGGGAACCGCAGAAGCCGCCAGTGGCCCAATCACGGGAAAGGCCTGCATATCGGATGGCAGCCACATCGTGGTGAACGGACGCAGGGCCTACGGGAAGTGCACCGGCGGAGTGCCGGTGGTCCTGGGGAGCGTGTTCGTGCCCCCGCTGTCCGAGACCTGCGGGGACAAGCACGGCTGCGGTACCTGGGCGGCGTTCTTCCTGACCGAGATCATCAAGGGCCGGGAGCTGTCCTGCGAGGGCAACTCCCAGGACGCGGAGGGCAACACCATCGCCGTCTGTCAGGTGGAAAACCAGGAGATCAACCGGCTCATGGTGGAAATGGGCTGGGCGCTGCCCATAACGGCGGACAGCCCCTACATGGACGCCATGCGCGAGGCCCGCGAGAAAGGCCGCGGGCTGTGGAATGAGCGCTTCATCCCCGTGGAAAGCTGGCACGGCCTGATCCCGGGCGCGGCCGAGGACAACTGACCCCAACGCACCCGGGCCCGCCAGCGCTCACGCCCGGGGCCACCCGTCACCCCTGGAACGGCCCGTAACACCTGATCCCGGGCGCGGCCGAGGCAGCTGACCCCAACGCACCCGGACCCGCCAGCGCTCATGCCCGGGGCCGCCCGTCACCCCTGGAACGGCTGGAGGCCGGGACGTCGGGAGCCCGGGCCTCCGGAGCGCAGGATTCGGCCCCCTCCCCGCCCGCATGTCCCGGCAGGGGCGCAAGCACAGAGCCACAACGCCGCGACCCTAGAACGCCACGTTGGCCGACACCCGCCCGCCAATGCTCTCGCGCTCCCCAACGGAACCGAAAAGCCGGGCATCCAGGGTCAGGCCACTCTCCAGATGCCAGTTCACACCTCCCTCGAACAGGGCGGTGGTCCCCTTGAGATCCGCGGGGGGAAGGGGCACCCCCTGGCCATTGGCCCGGACGACAGAGCCGGTGACCTCGCCGTCCGTCTCCTGTTCCAGAACCACCCCGACAAACCCGCGCACCTGGGAGGCCAGCACCTGGGTGTAGCGGAGTCCGGCCTGAAGCCGCAGGGAATCCGAGGCGTCGATCCGCACCCTCTGGCCGCTTCCCACGTCCCCGCTGCCAGAGCCGATCCGGGTCCACAGCAGGCGCGCCGAAAGATCCAGGGAGCCGATGTCCTCGTAAACCGGGATCTCATAGCCCGCCGCCACGTGGGCCCCGAACCAGGCGCTCCTGAGGGTCACGTCCCTCCCCCCGGCCACACCGTGGTTGTGGTACTCGTTCTCCACCCGCCCCGCCCTGAGGGAGGCCTCCAGATACAGCCGGTTCAGGAAATCCTGCCGGGCCAGAAGGCCGCCACCCATGGCCATGACCTTGCCCCCGCCGGAGGCCGCAAAGCCGGCGAAGGTGTGCTCGATGTCGTAACTGCCGCGCCCGCCCTCCAGAACCGCCAGGACCGCCAGCGGACCGGCATCGTGGTTCCAGCGCACGCCCGCGCCGCCCGCAAAGGAAAAGCCGGTCGTGCGCACCTCGGAGGCCGGCTCCAGCGTCTCCCGGTATCCCCGGAGCGTGGCAAACCCAACCCCCTCGTACTCCCCGTTCCACCAGACCTCGGTGCCCGGCAGGGGAACCACCGTTCCCCCCGCCTCGGCAAGAGCATCGGCCGCGCTGCGCAGCACCGAGCCGGTGGCAAACGCGCCCAGGATGTAGCCATGACCGCCGCTGGTGTCCGGCGCCCCTCCCCCGGGGCCGAACCGGGCCAGCAGCGACCTGCTGTCGGCGGTCTTGAGAACCTCGAGCCCGCTGTACTGCACAAGCCCGTCCCGCAGGACCGCCTTTGCAATCTCACCGTCCAGGAGCCCCCCGCCGTCCAGGGACAGGAGGGTCAGCCCGTCCCCGTCGAACGCCGCGCTCCCGGCGGCGGTGGCATCCAGGTACACCTGGGCGCCGGCCAGGCTCACCGCGCCCGGCGAGGAGATGGCGAGCATGGGAACTGCAAGGTCAACCGGCGCGTCGATCAGGAAGGTCAGGGCCTTCCCGGCCAGGTCGATTTTCGAGCCCGGACCCACCTTCAGCCGGTTTCCGAACCCCGAGACGCTCACGCCCCGGGCGCCGGACAGGTCCAGGCGCGCGGTCCGGTCGTCCGACACTGCCGAGTAGTCAAGGGCAACCCCCTTCTCGAGGGTCATGACCCCCTGCACCACCTCGGTATAGCGCCCGTAGACCGGATCAAACCGCCGGTCGGACGCGTAGGTGATGTCCCCGACCTCCAGGCGGCTCACATAGGCCACCAGGCGGTTGTGGGCAAACACCGAGGACAGGACATACTCGCCCGAATCCGTCCCGTCCCCGGCCGGCGCCACAAGGGGCTCGGAGCCAAAGCCCAGGGGATTGCCCCCTGTGGCGCCCGGAAGGCCGTCCATCACGTTGATGAAACTGCCACCCCGGTTCGCGCCGGTGGCAAGGGCCCGGCGGGAGGCCTCCGACGTCACAAAGGACGCGGCCGTCACCCCCGAGAACCCCGCGCTTCCCGAGGCCCGGAACAGGACGTCCGACCCCGTGGCGGCCTTGGGGGCAACCGTGAGGTCGAGAGCGAAAAACCCCGTTTCCGCCTGGATCGGGTGGGAGAAATCAAAGCGACCGCCGCCGTCCCCCAAATGGAAGCCCGAGATCAGAAACGGTGCGGTGGAGCTGTCGTCCCGGCTGAGACGAACCGAATGCCCGCCCGCCAGCGCCACCCCGGCGATGCGCGTCTCCCCCTTTGCCACGCCCCTGAGCGTCACCGAGGCATCCTGTCCGGTGGCATCCAGCCGGGTAATGGAGGTCATCAGTGTTGCCCCGGGGGCCGGCGACGCGTCCAGAAGCACCGCGCCTCTCAGGTCTGCAGCGAACGTAACCGCCAGATCCTTGCCGGGAGCGCTCCGGAACTCGGCCCGGGCCCCGTCTTCCAGGGTCACATCCCCCCGGAAACGGACCTCCCGCAGGCCACCGGAGAAATCCGAGCCGCCGTCGGACGTATTGTCACCCGTTCCCCCGGCGATCCAGACCCGGTCTTTCCCCAAGGTTTTTGGCCGCTCGTAGGTGTCGGTGTATTTTCCGTCATAGGCGGCATCCCGCTGCAAGACGAGGTTTCCCCCCGTCACCACGAACGTATAGCGCTCCCCGGCGACCTCGAACCCCAGCCCCGCGGGAAGGGTTCCCTCATAGCCCTCAATGACACGGTAACCGGCGCCCACGGATCCGGTGGCCTTTACGGAACCCGCCAGGAACTGCCTCTCTTGCGGCGTTGCAACATCAATCCGGGCAAAATGCCCCGTCAGACTTCCGCTCTGCGGGCTGTTCATCACCAACATGGGCTTCAGGGTCGCCTCATCAGGCACAAGGGTCAGGGTTGCGCGCGGGCTCGGAGCAATGGCCAGGGGCACGTCCCCCACGCACAGGGAACCGGCTCCCACAAGAGTGAGTCCGGTCAGCGAGACACTCTCGAGCGCCTGATGGGCGCGCCCCAGGACAATGGTCGATTCTTTCTCCAGGATCAGATGGCCCATCGTGGCGCTCCCTGCCCCAAGAGAGACATCATCGGGCCCTCTCAATTCCAGGGTCGTTTTTGGGGCGACCCAGGTATCCCCGAGGGATACGGTGTTTTTCTTCGCAACGACCACCCGACCGTCCCCCTCCACCCGGGTTCCGTCCCGGACGGTCATCCCGCTGCCCTCGCCCCGGGACTGCAGTGCCACCTCCGCGCCCTTCACCCCGCCAAAACGAAGCGTCCGATTGACCTCGACAACACCCGTACCGTCACCGGTGGTCAGATACCTCCGGTCAACCACAAGATCCTTTTCATAGGTCTTGGTCATCACCATTCCCGCGCGGGCGTCCACCATGTACTCGGTCCCGACCTCCGCAGGCGCAGCAGCACCGGTTTTGCCGGCCCCTGACGCCCGGAACGCCAGGCTCTGCCCTGAGGGGCGGGCCTCCACTGCGGCAGACTGCACGGGCTCGACTGCCCCCGGCGCCACGTCCCCCCGGGACGGAGCCGCTTCCCCCCGGGACGGAGCCGTTTCCTCCCGGAGCGGATCCGGGGCGTCTGCGCCCGGCGCCGGCGAGGCAGGCCCGGCGCGCTCCACGCCGAAGGGCTCTGCGCCCGAGGTGTGTGCGCTCGCGGCGTCTGAAGCCGGGGCGTCTGCCCCCGCCCCCGCGGTACCGTCCCCGGCCACGGCGGCAAGCTCCCGCCCGTCCCGGGGTTCCGGGGCGGCCTCCGAGCCGGCATCGGCCCCGGGATCACGGCTCGGGGTGCGATCAAGCGGGAGAGCGGGATCCGACCCCGTTCCGGGACGAAGCGACGAGCGGACACCCGGCACGATCGCCACATCCGTGGGAAAGGACGGAACCGGTTCCGGTGGGGGACTCTCCTCATCCGGTGTGCGGAGCACCCCGGTGCCGGCCAGGGTCGGGGGCAGGCTGGCGTCGGGATAGAAGATGGTCTCCCGCTTCTCCGCGCCAGAGGCGAGAGAGGCCGCAGCCTCAGGCTCCCCCGGATCCGGGTCCGGGCGGGAACCCGCACCGCCGGAGTTCACTGCCCCGGTATCGCCCGCATGGAAACCGGCCGGCGGCGCACCGGCCTCCTGCACACGGGCCTCCCGCACGGCGGAGGGGCGGCGGGCGTCCTGCGCGCCGTCCTCCGGCACAGCAGCGCGGACGGCGTCTCCCTCGCCGGGCGTCCCTCGCACCCCTGCCCCGGATCCAACCCCGAGGCCACCCCCGGACCGGGCCGAAAGGGGCGGAGCCGGACGGAAGGTCATCCCGCCAAAAACCGCAGCGTCCCCCGGGACCGCCGGACGCGGCTCCCCCGCACGGGCTGCAGAGCCGGGCTCCGCCGGATCAAGCGGACGCGGCTCCCGGGCGCGGGCGGGAACACCGGGCTCCCGGGCCCCGGAAAAAGGCGCTGCCGCCGAGCGGGGCGCGGGCTCGGGCGCGCGGCCCCCGGACGGCGGGACCACATCCGAACGGGCCACAGGCCCGCGGTCACGAACCACGATGGACGGGACGGCAGCCGAACGGACCCCAGAAACAGGTTCGCCGGGCGTGGCATCCACCCCGGATGACCCCGCCTCCCGTGCGCCCTCCGCGCCCGGCGAAACCGCATCCTGCCCGGTCTGCCGTGGCGCCCCCGTTCGGTCCGAGCGGATGCGAAACGACAGACCCTGCCCCAGCGCGCCGGGACGAACCTCCACCCCCTTCCCCTCGGATGCCCCGCGTTCAGACACCGGGGCACCCCCCGGGCTGGCGGCGGAAGCAGGGCCGGACACAGCCGGAACCATGGCAGGAACCGCGGTCCCGTCACCGGGAACGGCTCCGGCCGCCGCACCGGCGACCCCCGCAGACAGCGCCAGTGCCAGTGCGGACAGAAGACCGGTGGACGATCTGCAGACAGCACGACCCATAACACGGCCCTTCCCTGAAACTCGCAGACCCCGGCGAGCCCGGGGTCACACAGAAACAACCATTGCGTTATATAGAGTTAATCCAAAATCCGGGGTGCCGTAAAGGAACATATTAAAATGACTACAATGACACGAGAAAACGTAAAAATATTCGCGACTTGTCCCGCGTGAGTTGTCTTCCGGATGATTTGGGATCGGAAAAAACACACCTGCCCACAACCTTCGCTTGATCATCTCTACTCAGGCGTTTTTTGCAGGACAGGCCGCATCCCATGATCCGGGAGACTCCGCATTGGCCGGATGCGGAACGCCCCGACTCGATCACCCGGACCGGGCGCCAGGCCACCGCGGGGGCAAAAAATGCTGCGCCGGAGCCCCAACACGACCGCCCCTCCCCACTTGGAGCCTCTCCCCACCTGGAGCCTCTCCCCCGCACCGCCTGCGCGCCCCCCGGAGCCCCCCTCCCGGCCGCACCCAACGCGTCCGCAACGCACGCAAGGGCGCCGGACCGCGGGCGACCCCGCCCCCCCCAAACCGGCTCCGAACCCTTTGACAGGCCACCCGAAGCGCCCGGTTTCGGGAACCGGGCCCGGAAAGCAGAGAGAGCCTCCAGCCGGGTCGCCAAATCGCTCCCGGTTCCGCTGCAAAGACGAAGGCACGAACGCGGACGGCCCCGGATCCCGGGTTTTCCCTTGTCCCCGCAGCCGTTACCGTATGGTATAATAATACCATACTTATAACATGTTGATTTTAAATGATATTTATCGTTTGACTTTCAGCGTCCGTCTGGCATAGTTCCGCCGTCTTAATCAAGAGGCCTTCGCCGTGTCGCGGCGGACGCCTCCCGCTCCCAGGGAACGCAGCCAATATGAAAACCTACTCCGCAAAGCCGAGCGAGGTGGAGAGAAAGTGGTACGTGATCGACGCGGACGGCGTCGTTCTGGGTCGTCTTGCCGTGATCATCGCAGACATTCTGCGTGGCAAGAACAAGCCCATGTACACGCCTCACATCGACACCGGTGACCACGTCATCGTGATCAACGCCGAAAAAGTGCACCTGACCGGCAAGAAGGCCAGCGACGAGCGCTTCTTCTGGCACACCGGCTACCCGGGCGGCATCAAGAGCCGCACCCTCGGCCAGATCCGCGACGGGGCCCACCCGAACCGCCTGATCGAGAAGGCCGTGCAGCGCATGATTCCGAAGGGACCGCTTGGCCGGGCCCAGTTTGGCAAGCTGCGCGTCTACGCCGGGACCGAACACCCCCATGAGGCCCAGAAGCCGGAAGTTCTGGACGTGGCCGCCCTGAATCCGAAAAACAAAAGGAGCGCCTGATAGATGTCCGAAGAAATCAAATCCTTCGAGGACCTCAAGCAGGTCGCTCCGGTGTCCGCCCAGGAGGCGCCCGTGAAGCGCGAGCCGAAGCGTGACGCCCAGGGCCGCTCCTACGCCACCGGCCGACGCAAGGACGCCATCGCCCGCGTGTGGGTCAAGCCCGGCACGGGTCGCATCATCATCAACGACCGGGAAGTGAACGTCTACTTCCCCCGTCCGGTGCTGCGCATGCTGATCAACCAGCCGTTTGTGGTCACCAACACCGCCGGCCAGTTCGACGTGATGTGCACCGTGAAGGGCGGCGGTCTCTCCGGCCAGGCCGGTGCGCTGCGCCACGGCATCTCGCGCGCCCTGTGCAACTACGACCCGGACATGCGCGCGGCGCTGAAGTCGGAAGGCTTCCTCACCCGTGACCCCCGTTCGGTCGAGCGCAAGAAGTACGGCAAGGCCAAGGCCCGCCGCTCCTTCCAGTTCTCGAAGCGCTGATCCGGCGTTTTCGCGAACCCGCGAGGATACCCTGTTGCGAAGCACCCGCCCCACCGGCGGGTGCTTTTTTTGTGCGCCGGTTTCACGCGCCTGAAGCACCCCGACACCGAAGCCCCACAACACCGGGCCCCCCCCAACCGGCGCTCCCTGCCCGACGCGCCGCAGCCCCCCCCCCCACCGAAGCCGGACGCACAGGGCGGATCCCCGCACCGGGCCCGCCCCCCCACACCGGTCCACCGGAGCACCGAAGGCCGGACGGTTTGACCGGCTGCCCGAAGCGGGACCACAAAGGCCCGACTCCTGCGCCCCGGGGCGGGGCACACGCGTGGGAAACCCACGGCAGCGGCCTGCTTCCGGGGATTGAACGGGCCTCGGGCTCTCGGCTATAATCCGCCCTTCTGTCGAGCGTTCATTTTTACTCTCTGGACGTTTTTCTTGCCCTCAAACTTCCGGGTATCCCATGACACAGGACAACCTTCCCCTTGGTGCCGAGTTCCCCACACCGGACCTTGAAGACTGGAAGACCCTTGTCGAGAAGTCGCTGAACGGCGCACCTTTTGACAAGAAAATGCTCACCAAAACCTTTGAGGGGTTTTCGCTCCACCCGCTTTACACACGGGCCGACGAGGCCGCCCTTCCCGTCTCCGAGGGTCTTCCCGGGTTTGCCCCCTTCCTGCGCGGTGCCAGCGCCGAGGGCGCCAGCGTCGGCGGCTGGGAAATCTGTCAGGAAATCAATCACCCCGACCCGAAGGAAGCCGCCCGGCAGGCCCTCAGCGAGCTGGAGGGAGGGGCCACCGCCCTGCTGCTGAGCCTGGACTGGATCACCCAGTCCGGCCTGAACCAGGCCTGCTTCGGCGAGGGAACCGGCCTGGCCTTTGACGGCGTGTTTGTCCAGACGCTCGCAGACCTGAGAACGGCCCTGGAGGGCGTTCACCTGGACGCCGCGCCGGTCTACCTGAACGCCGGGCACTCCTTCGAGGCGGCGGGTCTGGCCCTCACCGCCCTGTGGGAGGAAAAGGGCATCGCTCCCGAGCAGGCCCGGGGCGGCCTCAACGCCGATCCCATTGCGGACTACGCCTACGGCGGGACCGTGATCGTGACCCCGGAGCGGGCTCTGGCGCGTCTGGGGCAGTTGGCCGCCCATATGGCCGCGCGCTGGCCCAACGCCACCACGGCCCAGGTGGACGGCGCCGTCTACCACAGTGCGGGATCCTCCGAATCCCAGATGATGGGCGCCATGCTGTCCACCGGCGTGGCCTACCTGCGCGCCATGGAGGCCGCCGGACTGGATGCGACCCGGGCCGCCCGCCAGATCACCTTCAGCATCCCCATGGATGCGGACCAGTTCCTGGGCATTGCCAAGCTGCGCACCTTCCGGCGGCTCTGGGGCCGGGTTCTCGAGGCCTGCGGCGTTCCGGAAAACGAGCGCGTCATCCGGATCGCGGCCAAGACGGCCCAGCGCATGCTGACCGAGCGTGACCCCTGGGTGAACATGCTGCGCACCACGGTCTCGACGTTTGCCTCGGTTGTGGGCGGCGCGGACAGCATCACCATCACGCCGTTTGACGCGGCGGCGGGCCTGTCGACGGAGTTCGCACGACGCATCGCCCGCAACGTCCAGATCCTGCTGAAGGACGAGAGCAACCTGGGCCGGGTCATCGATCCGGCGGGCGGCTCCTGGGCGGTGGAAAGCCTGTCGGAACAGCTGGCCCAAACCTCGTGGGATGCGTTCCAGAGCATCGAGCGCGAGGGCGGGATCGTCCGGGCTCTGGAGGGCGACGCCTTCCTGTCGTCGATCCGCAAGACCTGCTCCGAGCGCCAGAGCGCCATTGCCTCGCGCCGTATCCCGGTCACCGGGGTGAGCGAATTCCCGAACCTGCGGGAGGCAAAGGTCGAGACGCTCCAGCCCGACTGGGACACCCTCGAGGAGGAGGCGCTCGGTCGCATGAGCGCGGCCGCCCGGACCACCCGGGAGCTTCTGGACGCCCTGGACGGAAAGACCAGCCCGACGGACGACGTGCTGAAGGCCGTCCGCGCGGGGGCACCGTTCCTGCCGGTGACCAACCGGCTGACCGACAGCAACCAGGAGGACATCCGCGACGGCCTGGATGTGGTGCGCCTGGCCGAGGGCTTCGAGGCCCTGCGTGACAACGCGGACGCCTGGAAGGACGAGCACGGCAGCTATCCGTCCATCTTCCTTGTGACCCTTGGCCCGGTGGCCGAGCACACGGCCCGCGCAACCTTTGCCCAGAACCTCTTCGAGGCCGGCGGCATCGAGGCCCTTCCGGGGGGTGTGCTGGAAACCGCCGACGACGCCGTCGCCGCCTGGAAAAAGACCGGCGCGCGAGCGGCCGTCCTGTGCGGCTCGGACGAGCGCTACGAGGCTCTTGCAGCCGACGTGGCACGGGCCCTGAAGCAGGCCGGCCTGCCGCGCCTGTACCTGGCCGGAAAACCGGACACCGCTCTCCAGGACGCCGGAGTGGACGCCTTTGTCCACATGGGCTGCCCGGTTTTTGATGTCCTCGAGGAACTCCAGATGTGTCTCGGGGTCTACCCCGCCGACGACCAGGACGAAGGAGAAGAGTAATGTCCCGTATCCCTGATTTCTCCAGCGTCGATCTGGGCCGGACCCGGGCGTCCGCCTCCGAGGCCGACTGGGACGGCCGGTTCGTCAGCCGGACCGGAAGCCATGCTGAGTCCTATCTCTGGACCACGCCGGAAGGCATTCCCGTCAAGCCCCTCTACACCGAGGCAGACCGCGCGGGCATCGACTTTCTCGACACCCTGCCCGGCATCCCCCCCTATGTGCGGGGCCCCTACCCCTCGATGTATGTGACCAAGCCCTGGACCGTGCGCCAGTACGCGGGCTTCTCCACCGCAACCGAGTCCAACGCCTTCTACCGACGCAACCTGGCTGCGGGCCAGAAGGGCCTGTCGGTGGCCTTCGACCTGGCCACCCACCGGGGCTATGACTCGGACCACCCCCGGGTGGCCGGCGACGTGGGCATGGCCGGTGTGGCCATCGACTCCATCATGGACATGCGCACCCTGTTCCGGGGCATTCCCCTCGACAAGATGAGCGTCTCCATGACCATGAACGGGGCCGTGCTTCCGATCATGGCGCTCTACATCCTGGCGGGCGAGGAACAGGGCGTGTCCCCGTCCCAGCTCTCGGGCACCATTCAGAACGACATTCTGAAGGAGTTCATGGTCCGCAACACCTACATCTACCCCCCGGGGCCGTCGATGCGGATCATTTCGGACATCTTCGCCTACACGTCCGAGAACATGCCCCGGTTCAACTCCATCTCCATTTCCGGCTACCACATGCAGGAAGCCGGAGCGACCGCCGACCTGGAGCTGGCCTACACCCTGGCGGACGGCGTCCAGTACGCGAGGGCCGGAATCGAGGCGGGCCTGTCCATTGACAAGTTTGCCCCCCGCCTGTCCTTCTTCTGGGCGATCGGCATGAACTTCTTCATGGAAGTCGCCAAGATGCGGGCCGCCCGCCTGCTGTGGGCCAAGCTGATCAAGCAGTTCGACCCGCAGGATCCGCGCTCCCTGTCGCTGCGGACCCACAGCCAGACCTCGGGCTGGTCCCTCACGGCCCAGGACGTGTTCAACAACGTCGCCCGGACCTGCATCGAGGCCATGGCCGCCACCCAGGGGCACACCCAGTCGCTGCACACCAATGCGCTCGACGAGGCCCTGGCCCTGCCGACGGACTTCTCCGCACGCATCGCCCGCAACACCCAGCTGTTCTTGCAGCAGGAATCCAACACCTGCAAGATCATCGACCCCTGGGGCGGTTCCTACTACGTGGAGAAGCTCACCCAGGATCTGGCCCGTCGCGCCTGGCAGCACATCGAGGAGGTCGAGGCCTCCGGCGGCATGGCCCGCGCCATCGAGACCGGCATTCCCAAGATGCGGATCGAGGAGGCGGCCGCCCGCACCCAGGCCCGTATCGACGCCGGCCGCCAGACCGTGGTGGGTGTGAACCGCTACCAGGTCGAGGACGACGCCCAGATCGAGGTTCTGAAGGTGGAGAACGCCCAGGTCCGGGCCGAGCAGATCGCCCAGCTCGAGACCCTGCGCCGGGATCGCGACCCGGTCGCCCTGGAGCAGGCCCTGCACGCGCTGACGAAGGCCGCCGACACCGGCGAGGGCAACCTGCTGGCCCTGGCGGTGGACGCCGCGCGTGCCTGCGCCACCGTGGGCGAGATCTCCGACGCCCTTGAGAAGGTCTACGGCCGTCACAAGGCGGAAATCCGCGCGATCACCGGCGTCTACAGCAAGGAGGCGGGCAGCATGGAAGGCGAGATCGACCGCGTGAAACGGATGGTGGACGAGTTCGAGAAGAACGACGGCCGCCGCCCCCGGGTGCTCATTGCCAAGATGGGCCAGGACGGGCACGACCGGGGTCAGAAGGTGGTCGCCACGGCCTACGCGGACCTGGGCTTCGATGTGGACATCGGCACCTTGTTCCAGACCCCCGAGGAAACCGCCCGCCAGGCCGTGGAGAACGACGTCCACGTGGTTGGCGCGTCGTCCCTGGCCGCCGGTCACCTGACCCTGGTGCCCCAGCTCCGTCAGGAACTGGACAAGCTGGGCCGCGAGGACATCATGATCGTGGTGGGGGGCGTGATCCCGCCGGGCGACTTCGATGCCCTCTACAAGGCCGGGGCGTCGGCGATCTATCCGCCGGGCTCCAACGTGACCGAGTGCGCCCGCGACCTGGTCACCAAGCTCAACGAGCGTCTGGGCTACGGCCCCGAGCGCGCCGCCTGAGCGGCGTGACACCCAACAGCGGCTCCGGGCCCTCACGGGTTTCGGGGCCGTCGGGCCGGGCCGGGCCTGCCCTCCGCGGCGAACTCCGGTCCCGGTCCCCTTTTTCGGGTCCGGTCCCACACCGGACCCGGCTCACGTAATCTGATCCTTCCGGGGGAGGCCTCACCGCCTCCCTCTTCCTTTCCCTGCAGGCACCTGGAGGATTCCCGATGCTTCTGTCCTCGTCGGACACACTGCCCGGTTATCGTATCGACCGCCATCACGGACTGGTGCAGGGCAGCACCGTGCGCGCCAAGCACATCGGACGCGATCTGATGGCCGGCCTCAAGAAGATCGTTGGCGGAGAGCTGTTCGGCTACACCGAGCTTCTGGTGGAAAGCCGGGAGCAGTGTGTGCAGCGCATGACCGAACAGGCCGAGGCCATGGGTGCCAACGCCATTGTGGCGGTCCGCTTCTCCACGTCCTCGGTGACCGATGACGCGGCCGAGGTTCTGGTCTACGGGACGGCGGTCAGCGTCAGCCCCCTCAAGCCCGGGGAGAGCGCTTTATCATGAGGACACCGGATCTGGACGCCTACGTCGAGGGCGTGCTCTCGGGCAACCGAACCCTTCTGGCCCGGGCCATCACCCTGGTGGAGAGCCGCCGGCCCGACCACCAGCACATGGCCCAGGAGATGCTGACCCGCCTTCTCCCCTATGCGGGCAACGCCCACCGGGTGGGCCTGTCCGGTGTCCCGGGGGTGGGCAAGTCCACCTTCATCGAGGCCATGGGCTGCAAGCTGACCGCCAAGGGGCACAAGGTCGCGGTCCTGGCCATTGACCCGTCGTCCTCGCGAACCGGGGGCTCCATTCTCGGGGACAAGACCCGCATGGAGCGCCTGTCCTCCGACCCCAACGCGTTTATCCGCCCCTCCCCCTCCGGCGGGCGGCTGGGGGGCGTGGCCAGGGCCACCCGGGAATCCATGGTGGTCTGCGAGGCGGCGGGCTTTGACGTCATCCTGGTGGAAACCGTCGGAACCGGCCAGAACGAGACCGTTGTGGCCGACATGGTGGACTTTTTCCTGGTGCTCATGCTGCCGGGCGCCGGCGACGAGCTGCAGGGCATCAAGAAAGGCATCCTGGAGCTTGCGGACATGATCGCCGTCAACAAGGCCGACGGCGAGAACCACACCGCCGCGCAACTGGCCGCGACCCAGTACCGGGCCGCCCTGTCCATCGTTGCGCCCCAGCACCCGGACTGGGAGCCTCCCGTGGTGACCTGTGCCGGTCTGTCCGGCGAGGGACTGGACATCCTGTGGGAGCGGATTTGCGATTACCGCCGCATCATGACCGTAAACGGGGGCCTGGCCGAGCGGCGACGCTCCCAGCTGGTGCACTGGATGTGGTCCATGGTCGAGGACCGGATCAAGGACGCCGTCCACGAGAAGGCTGAGGTCCGCGCCCTCCTGCCGGAGCTGCAGGCGGAGCTGGACAAGGGGCAGACGACGGCCACCCTGGCCGCGACCCGCATTCTGGAAGCCTTCGGCCTGGGTGTCGGTCCCACCTGACGCCCCGGACGGAACGGAGGCACCGACCGAACGGGACGGTGGCTCCGACAGGACGGACCGGAAAGGGCGAACCGCGCGTGACAGAGGCTCCGGCAGGGCGGACTGCACAGGGCCAACCGCGCGTGACAGAGCGGAAGGAACGGGCGGAGCCGAACGCCCGGCCCGCCTTCAGCGTGAACCGAGGGAGCCCAGGCCTGCCCCGCCTTCAGCGTGGGCCGCGAGGGGTCCAAGACCTGCCCCGCCCCAGCCTGCCCCGCAAACGGCCCGGACCGAGCGGAACGCCCGGGCGCACCGGCCGGACCCTTTTTCCGCCGGTCTCCGGGCGCCCTAGTGAACCGCGCGGCGGAGATGGAGCTCCGGCGCCTTCGCATCCACCTTCTCGCCCAGGCGGACCCGATACACCAGGGCCCCCTCGTGGACCCGCATCACGTAGTTTCGGGTCTCGCTGAAGGGAATGCGCTCGATCCAGTCGATGATATCATCCGTGTTGCGCATCAACCGGGGATCACCGTGCTCGTTGATCCAGCTCACCGGTCGGCCCGGCCCCGCGTTGTAGGCCGCGGCCGCCAGAATGATCGAGCCGTCAAAGCGGCGCAGTTGGTCCCCCAGGTAGCGGTTGCCCAGCCGGGTGTTGTAGGCGGGCTCGTCGGTCAGGGCGGCCAGACGGTAAGCCACATCCTCTTTCTTCGCCGTGTCCTTTGCGGTTCCCGGCATGAGCTGCATCAGTCCCAGCGCCCCGGCGGCGGAGCGGGCCCGGTCATAGAAATTGCTCTCCTGGCGGATCACACCGTAGGCCAGAGCCTGGGGGAAGCCGTTGGCCTGGGCCTGCCGGGCAATGGCTTTGTCCAGGCCCGGAGGAACGGGATAGCCGTACTCCAGCAGCAGCGTGTTCTGGCGGGCCGCACGGCGGGCCACCTGAACGGCAAAGTCATTGCGCCCGGCGGCAGCGGCGGCCCGGGCCAGGAACGCGTGCAGGGCCGGGTCCGGCGCGCTGTCGCACAGCACGATCAGGAACGGCAGCATCTCATCATGTCGCCCCAGCTCGCCCAGCTGCTCGACCGCGCGGGCCATGGTGTTTCCGGACGGCGCCCGTGGCGCGGGATCCTGCCCGGAGATCAGCCGGTTGAGGGACACGCCCGTGCGGGAGGCTGCAAGCTGGCCGTAGAACGTGGCCGGATAGGCGGTGGCCTTGCGGTACCACTCCTGGGCCTGGGCCGTATTCCCCATGGCCTCGTAGGTGCGCCCGATCCAGTAGGCGCCCCGGGACAGGGAGATGGGCATCTCCACGTTCTTCTGGATCTGCTGGAAATGGGGGAGAGCGGCCTTCGGATCGTTCAGGAACCGCAGGGCGATCCACCCGGCCAGGAACTCGCTGTCCATGGAGTGGGCCCCGGCGGTGTGCCCGTGCCGGGAGGCCAGCCGGTAGGCCTGGGTGATATGCCCCTTCGAGAGGGCGTGACGGATCAGGACGTTCTGCTCGGTCCACCAGAGCCGCTCATAGCCCGCGACGGGCTTTGCGCTCTGGAGCAGCTCGATGGCCTCATCGTAGAGCTTGCTCTTGCGCCGCCAGCGGATGCGCTCGAACACCAGGCCCGGGTCTTTCCGGAGCTGGGCGGGAACCGCGTTCACCGCCGCCGTCGGGTTCCCCTTGCCCGAGCCCAGGGTGATGCGGGCCTGCATCAGAAGTCCCTGGTCTTTGGGAAGGCGGACAATCATGCGCCGGGCGGAATCATACACGCCGTCCCAGATCAGGCGATCCGTCCGGGCGATATGATCGCGGGCACTCAGGAACGGGCGGGCCTGGGCCAGAAACTTCTCCTCGTTGTCCTTGGAGAAATCCCCCTCGATCCAGGCCTCACGGAACAGGCGCCCGGCCTCCTCCTTGCGTCCCTTCTCGAGATACGCCTGGGCCAGGGCCCGCTTGCCCACCGCGGACACCGGGGGATAGCGCCCCAGGATATCGATCACACGGTTGGCCGGAGTGGCCTCGGTCAGAAGCTGGGTCTCGATCACCCGGCGCAACCCGGTGACGGTGGGCCAGTCGGGATGGGCGTCCAGAAACGCAAGGCGGGTGGCCAGGTCCGGTCCCCCGGTCAGGGGAGCGCGGACGTAGCGCCACATCAGCACCTCGCGCAGCGTGCGGTCCGATGCCTTCCCGGCCAGGTGCAGGGCCTGCCCCCAGTTTCCGGCATCGGCTGCCTTGAAGGCGGCGTTGTAGATGGCGGTGTCCGAGGCGGACAGACGCGCCGCGCCGGCCACACCCGGGATCAGAAGGGCAAGAGTAACAAGGACTGTCACAAAAGGGAGAAAACGGAACCGCAAGGCGTACCTCTTTTTTGTCATCAGTCCGAAAAGGGGCGGCTCACCGCCGCCCCGCCGAAGTCGATACGACGCCTACCCCTCCAGTGCAGCGACGCCCGGAAGGGTCTTGCCCTCAAGCCATTCCAGGAACGCGCCACCGGCAGCGGACAGGTAGCTCAGGTCTCCGGTCACACCCGCATGGGCCATGGCCGCGACCGTATCGCCACCGCCGGCCACGGTCAGGAACTTGCCGGCCTTCGTGCGCTCGGCCACCCACTTCGCGGCGGCAACGGTGGCCGCGTCAAAGGGCGGGATCTCGAAGGCCCCCAGCGGACCGTTCCAGACGATCGTGTGGCACGGCTCCAGGGCCTCCTCGATCCGGGTGACGGAGGCGGGCCCCACGTCCAGGATCATGCTGTCCTCGGGGACGTCGCGGATGGGCACGATTTCCGAGGGCGCACCCTCACGGAACTCGCGGGCAACCACCGCGTCCATGGGCAGGATGATCCGGCAGCCGGCCTCGGTCTCGGCCTTTTCCATGATGGCGCGCGCCGTGTCGGCCATCTCCTTCTCGCAGAGGCTGTTGCCGACGGAAATCCCCTTGGCGTAGAGGAACGTGTTGGCCATGCCTCCGCCGATCACCAGAACATCGACGTGGGTGATGAGGTTGCCCAGAAGCTCCAGCTTGGTCGAGACCTTGGCTCCGCCCACGATGGCGGCCACAGGGCGTTTGGGGCTGCGAAGGGCTGCGCTCAGGGCCTCCAGCTCCGCCTGCATGAGCCGGCCCGCGGCCGAGGGCAGCAGGTGGGCAATGTACTCGGTGGAGGCATGGGCCCGGTGCGACGTGGAGAAGGCATCATTCACATACAGGTCCGCGAGGGTCGCCAGCTTGCGGGCGAACTCCGGATCGTTCTTTTCCTCCTCCGGGTGGAAGCGGAGGTTCTCGAGAAGGGCCACGTCCCCCTCTCCCAGACCGTTCACCACCATTTCGGCCACGGGGCCAACGCAGTCGTCGGCGAACGCCACCGGGCGCCCGAGGGCCTCGGCCAGGGGCTCCACCACCGGCTGGAGGGTGAACTCCATGTTCCGCTCGCCCTTGGGGCGGCCCAGATGGGAGCACACCACCACACGGGCACCCCGGGAGGACAGCTCCCGCAGGGTCTCGGCACCACGGACAATGCGACTCAGACCGGTGACCTTGCCATCGCGGATCGGAACGTTCAGATCGGCGCGCACAAGCACGCGTTTTCCTTTGACATCCAGATCCTCAAGCTTCTTGAACGCCACCATGAGTTCGCCTTTCACTGTCAGGGAGGTACAGGTCATATAACCCGGCCGGGGTTGTGTTGGTTTTTTTGGACAATAGCAAAAAAGACAGGCGGCCTGCAAAGCCGTTTCCCGCCCGGAGTCCCCGCAAACGGGCACGGCAAGGACACAGGAAGAGGACACGGCGCGTGTACGGGCGCCCGGATACAGCCGTGGAACGGCCATGGATCACATCCCGTGGATCACAGCCCACGGACATCGGGCCCGCGCGCCCCCGGAACCGCCAGGGTTCCGGGAACGCAGGATGCCTGTTCGGGAGGCTCCGATCAGAGCAGGCTGGCGATCTTCGCAGCCGTGTCGAGCATGCGGTTCGAGAAGCCCCACTCGTTGTCGTACCAGGACATGACACGCACGAGATTGCCCTCGATGACCTTGGTCTCGCCCGCATCAAAGATCGAGCTGTGGCAGTTGTGGTTGAAGTCGATGGACACCAGCGGCAGGCTGTTGACCGCGAGAACGCCCTTCAGCGGACCGTTGGCGGCGTCCATCATGACCGCGTTGATGGCCTCGGCGGAGGCGTTCTTCGCGACGACGGCCTTGAAGTCCACAACGGAGACGTTGGGGGTGGGAACGCGCACCGACGTGCCGTCCAGCTTGCCCGCCAGCTCCGGCAGCACCAGGCCGACGGCCTTGGCGGCACCGGTGGTGGTGGGGATCATGGACAGGCCCGCGGCTCGGGCGCGGTGAAGATCCTTGTGGAGGGTGTCCACAATCCGCTGGTCGCCGGTGTAGGCGTGGATGGTGGTCATGAAGCCCTTCTCGATGCCGAAGTTCTCGTGGAGAACCTTGGCCACCGGCGCGAGGCAGTTGGTGGTGCACGAGGCGTTGGAGACCACCAGGTGGTCCTTCGTCAGCTTGGAATCGTTCACGCCGTACACAACGGTGAGGTCCGCGCCCTTGGACGGAGCACTGACCAGGACGCGCTTGGCGCCCGCATCAAGGTGAACCTGGGCCATGTCGCGATCGGCAAAGCGGCCGGTGCACTCGAAGACGATGTCGATGCCCAGCTCGCCCCAGGGGAGCTTCTTCGGATCGGGCTCGGCCAGGACGCGGAAGCTGTCGGGGCCCGCCGTCATCGTGTCGCCGGTGACGGAAACCTCTGCGGGCAGAACGCCATGCACGGAATCATACTTCAGCAGATGGGCGTTGGCTTCCGCAGAGCCCAGGTCGTTGATGGCGACGACCTGGATGTCCTTGCGCCCGGACTCAATCAGCGCCCGCAACACAAGACGACCGATCCGTCCAAAACCATTGATCGCGACACGAACAGCCATTTGGCTTCCTCCTTTGGGATAATTGGGAATCGCTACAAACCCGTAGCGAGGAAAATGACATACAGGGGACCAAACCAGGAAATCAAGATGCCCCCGGGTCTGGCAGGGATTTTACTCCAATTACACTGGAGTGGCTATAAAAACGACGACATTTCCCCTCCCGCGTCTGTAGTCGGGAACCCGGCTCCCGGCCCCGCCGCACCCGGAGGCTGTCCGGAGACCCGGACGCAACGGGAGGCAAGGGACGCGACGGACCAACCGCATGGGATCAGGTGCACACGATCCCTCGCACGGGATCACCCGCACACGAAGGCTTGCCCGAGCCTGGCCGCCCGGGACGCCGGGTCCGGGGCGCCTAGGGCTCCGCGCCGGACGGAACCCCGGCCAGAACCTCCTGGACCTTGGCGGTCAGGGCCTTGAGGGAGAACGGCTTGGGAAGGAAGTGGGTGTTGGGCCGGCTCATCAGGTCGCCCCGGATCACGTCCTCCGAGTACCCGGACACCAGGATGATCGGGATATCCGGATGGCTCTCGCACACCCGGGTCGCCAGCTCGGCACCGTCCATGCCGGGCATGACCATGTCCGTGATCAGCAGGTCGATCTGGGTTCCCCCCGCCAGGGTCTCGAGCGCCCCCTCCCCCGCGCGGGCCTCGTGGACCTCGTAGCCCCGGTTGCGCAGCGCCCGGGATCCGAAGACCCGCACCGCATCCTCGTCCTCGACAAACAGGATCACGGCCTTGCGGGCCAGGTCGGCCGGAACGTCGACCGAACCCCCACCTTCCGGCGCCCGGGGCCCGTCGGAGCGGGCCGGAGCCCCGGAGGATCCGGACCCCGCCGGGGCCGCCGCCGCGCTCCGGGCGGTGTCCGCCCTCGCCGGGTCCACCAGGGCGGGATCCATCTGGCCCTGGCCCGCCCGGCCCTGCCCCATCCGGCCCGCCTCCGGCAGGCTTTGCCTCAAATCCCGGGGACGGGCGCCTGCGGTGCGCGCGGGACTGCGAGGGCCCGGCTCCCCGGAAAGCGGCGGCTCCGGTGCGCCGTCCCGGTTAACCCCGGTCCGGGCGCGGGCGTCGATCCCCCGGGGAGCGGCCTCCTGCCGGGGCAGGCAGATGGTGAAGGTCGTTCCCTCACCCGGTGTGGACTCGACGGAAATATAACCCTCGGTCTGCCTCACGATCCCGTACACCGTGGACAGCCCCAGACCGGTGCCGGACCCGGCCGTGCCCTCGGCCTTGGTGGTGTAGAAGGGCTCGAAGATCCGCCCCAGCCCCTCGCGGGGGATGCCACAGCCCGTGTCGGACACCGCAATGACCACGTACTCGCCCGGAGGCATGGTCTCGCCCCCCAGGCGGACCGGGCGGGCCACCTTGCGCACCCGGGTGTCGATCTGGACGCTGCCGCCCCCGATCGGCATGGCATCGCGGGCGTTCACCGCGAGGTTGATGATCACCTGGTCGAACTGGCCCGGGTCCACCCGGATGTAGCAGGGCTCCCGCGAGTGCTGGAGACGCAGGCTGACCCGCTCGCCCAGCAGGCGGCGCAGGAGATGGGACAGCTCGGCAAGAGCGTCCGTCACGTTCAGAAGCACGGGGCGCAGGGGCTGGCGCCGCGAGAACGCCAGAAGCTGGCGCACCAGGTTCGCCGCCCGGTTCGCGTTCTGGCGGATCTGCATCAGGTCGGCAAAGCTGGGATCCCCGACCCCGTGCCGCTGCAGGAGAAGGTCGGAAAATCCGATCATGGCGGTGAGCAGGTTGTTGAAGTCGTGGGCGATGCCCCCGGCCAGCTGGCCCATGGCCTGCATCTTCTGGGCCTGGGCCACCTGCTGTTCCAGGTTCTTCTGCTCGGTGGTGTCAATCAGGTGCACGATCAGGCCGTCCGAGGGGTCGGACAGCTGCCGGGCCATGCGCGAGAGCAAAAGCGCGGCCGAGCGCTCGGAGCCGGAGTGGCCCAGGGTCACGTCGCAGCGGGCCCGCGCCACATCCCCCGCCATCACCCGGGCCGCCTGGGTCGAGAGCAGGCCCCGGTCCCCCGGCGCCGCAATCGAGGCCAGGGGCCGGTCCAGGACATCGGCGCGGTTCTCCCCCAGAAGGCCCAAAAGCGACGCGTTGCAGTCCACGATGGCGCCTTCCGGATCGGTCAGGGCGATGCCCACCGGAGCCTCGTCAAAGAGCCACAGACGCTCGCGGGCGTTGCGGGGCTCCTCGGCAATGAGAAGATCCTCGGGCGCGCCGGGCCGCAGCACCACCGAGCGGGTGCGGATGCGCCCCGCGTCATCATAGGTGGACTGGAACACCCGCCCGTCAAACGGCGGCCCGTTCAGGGGGGCAAAGCGCAGACGCCCCTCCCACACGCCGTCGGGCTCCGGGACCGGGCCATCCGTCAGGTTGGCCAGAAGCAGGCCCACCAGGGCGCCCGGCTCCTCGCCCAGCCATCGGGCCAGCATCTGGTTCACGTAGCACAGGCGCCCGTCCACATCGACCGAGTACAGGCCCACAGGCAGGAAGAACAGGAAATCCGCCAGTTCCTCGCGCTCGCGCACCAGAAGGTCGTCGATAATGCGCTTGGAGGTGATGTCCTCCACCGACCACACCCGCCGGTCCCCCGCCTCCGAGGGCTCGAGGCTGATATGCACGTAACGGCTCTCGCCGTCCTCCTCCAGGACCAGCTCGGTCTCCAGCCCCAGGCCCCGGTCGAGGGCGGCCTTCAGACGGTCCAGAGGCTCCCGGTCCTCGGGGAGGTCCACCACAAGGCGCCGCTCCAGCCAGGGCAGAAGGTCCTGGTCCCCGAAGCTGTCCCGGGCAGCCCGGTTGGCCAGCACAATCCGCCCCCGGGGGTCACTGACGCACCGGGCCCGGTCGTCCCCGTCCAGCAAAACCAGGGCATCACGCCCCCGCCCGGCCCTTGCCCGCTCGCGCCCGTAGAGCACGCCCAGGGCAACCGCCAGCCCCAGAGCCACCAGGCTCAGGGCCACGATGAGCCCACCGGTCACAAGGGCGCCGTCCAGGAGTGCCAGGACACCAAGCCCGCCGGTTCCCAGAAGGGCCAGCCCGGAAAGAAAAGGCAGAACAAACTGTCTAGACAAGGCCACCGTCCCCTGCGCCATCGCCTCCCGGCGGTCTCATGTCCGCAGCCGCAGGCTTGCGCCGGCGGCCCAGACGCATCACGTAGCCGATGACCTCGGCCACCGCCTTGTAGTGCTCGGGAGGCACCTCCTGGTTCAGCTCCACCGAGGCGAACAGGGCCCTTGCGAGCGGCGGGTTCTCCACGACCGGCACGCCGTTCTCCTCGGCCAGCGAGCGGATCTTGCGCGCGATCAGGTCCGTTCCCTTGGCCACCAGAACCGGCGCGGCCATGCTGTCGGCCTCGTACTTCAGGGCGACCGCGTAGTGGGTCGGGTTGGTGACCACCACGCTCGCCTCCGGCACGGCGGCCATCATCCGTTGCCGGGCGCGCTGCATGCGCAGTGACCGGATCCGCGCCTTCACATGGGGGTCACCCTCCATGTTCTTGTGCTCGTCACGGACCTCCTGCTTGGTCATGCGCTGGTCCTGGGTGAACTGGTACTTCTGGAACAGGAAGTCCATAATCGCAATCACGCCCACGATGATACAGGTCGCGATCAGAAGAAGCACGAGAAGGTCATAGAGGTCGCTCATGGTGTAGGCCACATCCCGCCCCATGAACACCTCGGGGTTCGAGAAGTGGGGGCCCACCAGAACGAAAATCGCCCCCGAGACCAGGAACAGCTTCAGGATGGACTTCAGCCCCTCGACGATCGAGCGCTTGGAGAACAGGCGCTTGGCCCCGGCGATGGGGCTGATCTTGTTCATTTTGGGGGCAAGGCTCTTGGGAGCCCAGATAAACCCGAACTGCACGATGGAGCCGAGCACCCCCACCACCATGAAAATCAGGAAGGGCATGAACAGCAGAAGCGTGACCTTGTTGAAGGTCTCGAGGCTGAGGTAGCGCAGATTGTAGGGCGAGAGCGGCAGGGAGGCCGCATTCTCGAGAAAGAACCGCAGCACCCGGGACAGCTCCCGGGTGATCCAGGGTGCAAAGGCCGCGACCACAAGAAGCGCCGCCAGGAACATGAAAAAGCTCTTGATCTCCTGGGATTGGGCAACCTGGCCCTCCTCCCGTGCCTGGGAGAGCTTTTTCTCTGTCGGCTCTTCTGTTTTTGAGTCTCTGTCTTCTTCCGCCATCGCGGCTCCCCGGGTCGGGCTTTTGGCCCCTCAGTCTGGATCGGACCCCACGGTCCCTGTGGGCGGCGGACGCCGGGCGGCCGTGTGGCCTCAGGGCATCGCCAGATACCCGAACCCGCGCTCAAGGTAGTCGATCATGCTGCGCAGGATAAAGGCTCCGGCGGTGATCAGGATCGCAAAGGCCAGCATGATCTGGGCCGGAAGGGCAATGAACAGGATGTTCAGGCGCGGCATCAGCCGGGCCATGATACCCAGAGTGGCCTGAAAGAGAATAGCGTAAACCATAAAGGGTGACGCAAGCTGAAGCCCGACCCGGAATCCGGACAAAAGAAGCGAGGTGAACAGCCGGGCCGTATCGGCAGTGTCGGGCACCGCTCCGGCGGGAAAGGTGGTGTAGCTGTTGAGCACCCCCAGGACCATGATCTGGTGAATTCCGGTCACAAACATCAGGACCACCAGAACCTGGTTGAAGTAGCGGGTGATCAGTGAGCCCTGCTGGTAGGTCACCGGATCAAAGGACTGGGCCATCATCAGGCCCGAACTGTAGCCGACCACGTGCCCCATGAAGGACAGCACCACCAGCAGGAAGCGGCCGTAGACCCCGAGAAAAAGGCCAACGATCGCCTCCATGCCCACCAGAAGCCCCACCATAAGGGCGGTGGACGGAACCTCGGGCAGGCCGGCCGACACCGCGGGTGTACACACCAGAGCAAGGGCAAGGGAGAGAAACACCCGGATCTGGGTGCTCACATACTCGGCGGAGAAGCCGGGCAGCAGCATCATGGCCGCGCTGATCCGCGTCAGGACCAGCGCGAAGTGGAACACGTTGAGGGTCAGGAGGTGCTCAAGCACGGCCACACCCCCGAGGCTCCGGCAGGCACACCGCACGCCGGAACGCCGCACGCCAGGACAGGTCGTCTGCGGGGAATGGGGCACCCCCGCCCCACAGCCGGCGACGGACAGGCGGGCGCGAGGCGGCACGCCCCCCGCGGGCTCGCCTGGGCCAAACGCTGGAAGGGTGAGCCCCGGACAGGGCGGGCGCAGATGCAGGACCAGAAGCCCGTGTCAGCACCACACGCATCAGCACCACAGGCAAGGGCGCAGGCGCCGGACCGTCCTCGGACACGCCGGGCAGATGCGGGACCGGCGCACGGCGCACCCCCATGCCGGTCACCCGCCCCCGGGCAGCCGGGTGGCGATATCCATCAGCCTGCGGGCAAAATCCGTGAGCTGGATCACCATCCAGGGAAGGGTGAACATGATGGTCAGAAACACCAGCAGGATTTTCGGCACGAACACCAGGGTCATTTCCTGGATCTGGGTCAGGGTCTGGAAAATGGCCAGCACCAGCCCGATCCCCATGCCCACAAGAAGGGGCGGGAGCGACAGCAGGAGCATCATCCAGATGCCCTCGCGCGCGATGTCCAGAACGACCCCCTCGGTCACCGGTTCCCCCGTTTTGTCATCAGGCTGGAGCGATCGGGACGACCGCCGCTCAGATCGGCATCCGCAGGATCGTGTCGTAGGCCGAGACGACCTTGTCACGCACGGCCAGAACGGTCTGGAGCGACACCTCGGCGCTGTTCACGGCCATGACCACGTCCTGGAGGTCGGCCTTGCCCTCGATGGCGAGCTTGGTCAACTCCTCGCCCTTGCGGCTGTCCTCGATGGTGGAGCGCAGGCTGGTCTTCAGCACATCCGTAAAGGACGGACCCTGAGCCTCGGGCGAGGCCCCGGGGAGATTGAGGCTCCCGGCCTTGTCCACAGCGCCGCCCGGCGACGTGAACATCCGCGCCACCGAGTCATAGGCCCCAACCGCACTTCCAAAATCAATCGCCATCGTCCGGTCTCCACACGTCCGGTCTCCACAGGTCCGGTCCTCACAGGTCCGGCCCTCATACGTCCGGACCTCACGGGCCGCCCGCGGGCCCGCCGGGAGTGGGTTTCACCCCCCGCAGAGCCGGGCCGGCCGAATGCGCCTCAGCGCAGCATGTCAAGGGTCGCGCCGGTCAGCTCGCGCGACAGGGTAATCACGTTCAGGTTGGCCTCGTAGGTCCGCTGGGCCTCCCGCAGGTCCATCATCTCCACCAGCATGTTCACGTTGGGAGCCAGGACATAGCCCTGCTCGTCCGCGCCGGGGTGGGAAGGATCATAGAGCCGGTCGAACGGGGACATGTCCTCGCCCACCCGGACCGACTTCACCACGCGGGCATCCAGCTCCCGGTCCATCACGTTGCGGAAGGTGATCACCTGCCGCCGGTAGGGATCCTCGCCCTGCCGGGGCGCGACCGAGTTGGCGTTGGCCAGGTTCTGGGAAATGACCCGCAAACGCTCCGCCTGGGCCTTCAGCCCGTAGGTGGCGATCTTTGAGGACAGTCTCAGGGTATCCACGTGTCTTTCCTCCTCCCTGGAGGGCGGGCCGCACCGCCACCGGCGGGGCAGCGCACGCTAGCGCTGGCTGCGGGAAACGGACTTCAGAATGGACAGGTGCTTCTTGAAAAGCTCGGAGGCAATCTTGTACTGGTCCGAGGTCTCGGACAGTTTGGTCATCTGCTCCTCGAGAATCACCTCGTTTCCGTCGGGCGAACTCTCGAAGGGGTAGCGCTCCCGGAACTCCCGGTAGGGCCCCGGCGACGGAGCCACAGAGGGCTGGTGCGCCACGTGGGTCCGCACCATGGTGGTGCGGTGCTCCTGGGAGGCGGCAAGTTTCTTGAAGTCCAGAGCCTTCACATCGTGGGCCACATAGCCCGGCGTGTCCGCGTTGGCAATGTTCTGGGCCAGAACCTTCTGACGCTGGGCGGCCCAGTCCAGGCGCATCTTCGCCATCTGAAAAATCGCGAGGTTGTTCAGAGACATGGTGCAGGGCCTCCACAGCAGACAGTGCCGTCGGACAGGAAAACAAGCATCACTCTAACTCTCTCCCTGAACAATTTCCAGAAAAAAGGGGGCAATACCCGGCGCCCCCCTGAACAGGCGCCGGACAGTGCCTGAAAAACGCGCGCAGGCAGGATCTAAAGTGCCTTTTTCAGTGCATCCACAACACTCGAGGCCATGATCACCAGTATTACGGCAGGCGCCACAAAACGAACCGTCAGATCACTGTAGAGCCAGGACAGGCGCGGCAGAAGGGCCGCGTTCGGACCGAAGGCCGTACCCGCGGGGTACAGCTGCTGGCGGAAGGCGTCGTCCGCAACCCAGCCCATCAGGAGACAGACCGCAAGGGCGTTCACCGGCATCATGACGTTGAGGGTGATGTAGTCCAGGAACTCGAAGGGCGTGAGCCGGAGCCAGGCGGGCAGGTCCGCCACCCCGAAGGTCCAGTCCACCGCGCCGAAGGACCAGCACGCCGAGATCCCCAGAAGGGTCGAGGCCACCGACACCAGCGCCCCCGCCGCCTTGCGCGTCATCCGGAACTGGTCGATCAGCCAGGTGACAATGGGCTCCAGAATGGAGATGGACGACGTCAGGGCCGCCATCAGGAACAGGGAGAAGAACACCACCGCAAAGAACTGGCCCGCCACCATTTTCGAGAACACGGCCGGCAGGGTGATGTAGGTCAGGCCCGGCCCCTCGGAGGGCAGGAACCCGAAGGCGAACACCGCCGGGAGAACCATGAACCCGGCCAGGATGCAGCAGATGGTCTGAAGGATCACGACCCACACCGCCGAGCGGATCAGGCTCTCGCCGGGCTGCATGTACGAGCCGTAGGTCAGCATCCCCGCAAAGCCAAGGGACAGGGAGAAGCAGGCAAAGCCCAGCACGTCAATGAGAACCCGCCCCGTGATCTTGGAGAAGTCCACCGTGAGGTAGAAGCGCACGCCCTCCATGGCGCCGTCCAGGGTCAGGGCCCGGACGATCATGACCAGCATCAACAGGAACAGAAGCGGCATCAGCACCTTGCTCAGGCGCTCGATGCCCCGGGTCACGCCCCCCAGGATCACCCCGGTGGTCATGCCCATGAAAACGATAAAGTAAAAGAGGCTCTCAAGCGGATGGCCCACAAAGCTCTGGAAGCGGGCCTTGAAGTCTCCAGCGCTTTCGTCGAACAGGCTTCCGCTCACGGCCTTGACCAGATAGCCCACCGTCCAGCCCCCCACCACGCAGTAGAAGGACAGGATCAGAAACGCCGCCAGAAGACTGAAATAGCCGAAAAAGCGCCACCGGCCACCGCCAAGGCGCCTGAACGCCCCGACCGCATCCGTGTGGGTGGCGCGGCCCAGGGCCATCTCGGCCAGGATCATGGTCAGGCCGATCAGCGCGACCACCGCCAGGTAGACCATCAGAAAGGCGCCGCCGCCGTTCTGCCCGGTCATGTAGGGGAATTTCCAGATGGCTCCCAGGCCGATCGCCGAACCGGCCGCTGCCAGGATAAAGCCGATACGGGACGAAAAGAATTCTCTCTGACCGGTCATTGATACCTCTCCGGGTCTGTTGCGGCCCAAGCCACTGTCCAGAACCCACATACTACCGGTCTGCATCTTTGAGAAGCCCCCGAAACCCGATGCCCCAGATTTCTCCACAAATCCAGCGCGATCGTGTATCGTGACGGGGCAAAGGTTGAAAGACCCGACGATCACAGTCGAGACCGGAGACATCAGCTGTGGCCCCCCCAGAAAAACCCCGTCCCCCGTCCCTGCCGCCCCCGCTGGCCGACCCGTCGGTCTTTTTCGAGGGACAGGAGGAAGAACCCGCCGGGGAAACGGTTCCGGTGGCCGTCGCACTGGACTATGACCCTCTGGCCGGGGACAATGCCCCCCGGGTGGTTGCCAGCGGCCGCGGCTTCATAGCCGAGCAGATCCTGCAGCTGGCGTTCGCCCACGGGGTCCGGGTCCGGAAGGATGCGGACCTGGTGGAAGTCCTGTCCGCCGTGGACATCGACTCGGAAATCCCACTGGAGGCCTTCATGGCGGTTGCTGAAATCCTCGCCTATGTCTACCACGCCAACGCCACGTGGCCCTTCGGGGATCCGCGCGCACCCCGGTCCGCGCCGCCGGGCGGAGAGCGCGGATGACAGCCCCGCCCGACGACGGGGCCCAGCGCCCCCCTCTGGACCCTCCCATGACCCCAGAGGACCGGATCCTGCTGGACCTGGAGTCCCTGTGCGCCTTCATGGACGAGGCCCTGGCCGCGCTGAACGACGGCGTTCTGTGTGACCTGGGGCCCCTCGCCCGGGGTGTTTCCAGCATTTGCGGGGATATCCAGTCCCTGGACCGCACGACCGCGCAGGCGTTTGTCCCGGTCCTTGAGGCCCTTCTCGGGCGCTACGAGACGCTGGAGACCGCCCTTGTGGAGCGGGCCCGGGCCAGCGGCCTTCTGGACACGCCCCCCGCGCCCCACGCCCCGGCAACCGTGCGGGCCGCCTATGAGCGCCTGGGCACACGGCCCCCTCCCCCGTCCGCCCCCTCCGGGACCGGACGGCGCACCTGACACGACCCCGACCACGGACCCGACGGAACCCCAGATGGACTCAACCGGTTACTTTCACTACATGGCCGCGCTGGTTTTCGTTCTCGGCGCCATGCTCGCCCTCGCCTGGGTGCTGAAGCGGTTCGTGAGCGGCGACGCCTCGTTCCGCCCCCTGATGCGCCGCGGCGCGAAACGCAGACTCCGGGTTGAGGAAAGCCTGGCACTCGACGCCCGCAGGCGTGTCCTCCTTGTCAGGCGGGACGATGTCCTTCATCTTGTCCTGATCGGAGGCGGCAACGACATCCTGCTGGAGACACTCCCGGCGGATGGCAGCGCCCCGTCCGTGTCGGGGGATGGGGACTTCGCCCGCTTCCTGCACGATGAAACCGTTTCCCCCAGCGCAATGACCGAGAAGCCCGGAACCGCTCCATGACGCGATCACGCCCCGCTCCCCTCCGCTCCGCCTGCCGCGTCCACCGGACCGCCCTGCTGGCCGGGCTGGCCCTGACAACCCTGGGCCTTTTCTTTCTGGGCGCCAGCGTGTTCGCCGCTCCGGCCCTTGCCCAGTCCCTGAACATCGATCTGGGCCAGGGGGGCGGCTCCACCACGGCCCGCATTGTCCAGATCATCGCCCTGCTGTCCGTCCTCTCGGTGGCCCCGGGCATCATCATCACCACCACAAGCTTCGTGCGCCTGGTGGTGGTCCTGTCCCTTCTGCGCACGGCCGTCGGAACCCAGTCCACGCCCCCGAACATGGTGCTGGTGAGCCTTGCCATGTTCCTGACGTTCTACATCATGGCGCCCACCTTCCAGCAGGCCTGGGACGAGGGCATCGCGCCCCTTGTGGCCGAGCAGATCACCGAGGAACAGGCCCTGGAGCGGACCATCGAGCCGTTCCGCCAGTTCATGCTGGCCAACGTGCGCGCCAGCGACCTGCAGCTGTTCATGGACTACCGCAACGAGACCGTGAGCGACGTGAACGAGGTCTCCACCCTGTCCCTGGTGCCCGCCTTCATGATCAGCGAGCTGCGCCGGGCCTTCGAGATCGGCTTCCTGATCTTCGTTCCCTTCATCATTATCGACATGGTGGTGGCCTCGGTTCTCATGTCCATGGGCATGATGATGCTGCCCCCGATGATGCTGGCCATGCCCTTCAAGATTATTTTCTTTGTCCTGGTGGACGGGTGGAACCTGGTCGTCGGGACACTTCTTTACAGCTACAGCGCGCCAATAGCGGGAGGATAAGACTCCCTCAAAACAAAATTTCATGATATATTCCAATGTGGGGCTCCTATAAGGAGAAAATATAATACTCGCTCGCCCCCTGTAGTTTTGATACAATTCTCCTGTAATACCAGAGACGGGTGTCCGCCCCGCACTGCCAGGTGATTTCCCGGAGCCCGGGACCGATCTTTCCCCAGCGCCCCGGCCTCTGAGAACCTTGAGGAGAGCAGGACAATGATTGCATGGGATCTGGCTGTTGCCCCGTCCGTAGACGTGACGCGCAAGCGGTCTCTGCAAGACCTGATTGAACGAATCGGGCTTGAGCATCCCGCCAGGATCATCGACCTGGGCTGCGGCAGCGGCCTGAGCTCCCGCATGCTGGCGAAGCGTTTTCCCGAGACCCGCATCACAGCCGTGGACATCAACCCCGAGACCCTGGAGAGGGCCCGGCGCGAGGGCGACGCTGACGGGCGCATCACCTTCGTGGACCTGAGGCCCGACGAGTGGGACACCCTGGGGCGCGCTGACGTGGTCTTCTCCTGCGGGCTGTTCCAGAAACTCCCGGGGCATGAGCGGATTTTCCCCAGCCTCCTCAAGCTCCTGTCCCCGTGGGGCGTGTTCGCGGTCATGATGCCCCGCAACGTGGAGGGCCAGCCCTACGAACGGGCGGCCCCGGCGGTCCGCGGGCTCCCCTGGTTCGACGGGACCGAGCATGTCGGGGCCTCCGTCGCCCTGGCGCCCGCCATCCGCTACTCGCGCATCCTGACCCCCCGGGTCCACAAGCTGGACATCTGGGAGACGGTCTACCACGCGGTCGTGAAAAGCCAGCACCCCCTGGAGGGCGCCCCCAACGGCCAGTCCGAACCCATCGGCCTGGAGGCCCCGCGCACCCGGTCGGACGGGATCTATGATTTCCTGGATGAGTACATTGAACAGGTGCGCGGCGTCTATCAGAGCGACGAGAACGGAATTATCGTCTACCCCCTGCGCCATATCTTCATCGTGGCCCGCAATCCCGTAACCCAGCACATCTGAGCCCACACCTGCTGCCGACCCCGCGACCCGGGGGCACCGGGGAGCTGCGGGTGATCCGGCGTGCCCTCGTGGATCCGACCGGTCAGCGAACCCCACCAACACCGGAAAGCGCAGGCCAGACACACCCGGGGCCGGAAACAGGGGGACGGCACGCTACGAGGCGGTCTCCCGGTCTCGGAAGGCACCGGGATGCGACGCCCACCACCCGGCACAATTGGATCGCGGGCAGCGGATCCCTCGCGTCCGGCCCGCCCCGTGCGGTCAGGGGCGCAGACGCGAACGCCGGGCGAAAGCCCCTCACCCGGCCGCTCGCACCTCCCGCCCCACACTCTCTGCCCCACCACGACCAAATACGGCTGCCCAGGAATCCGCTCGCCCCCCCTCACCCACCCGGGCCTGCCACGTCGGACGGGCACCCCCCTCGCCCACCCCCGGCCTGTCCCCTCCGACGGGGCATCCGCGCGGGCGCCTCACGAAAAAAGGCCACGAAACCGGCACATCCGCCGGCCCCGTGGCCCCAAAAGTTTGCGTCCGGGTATGTCCCCGTGCGCGTGATGCCTGTCTCCGGCCTACTCCACCGTAACGCTTTTCGCCAGGTTGCGCGGCTGGTCCACGTCCGTACCCTTCAGCACGGCGATGTGGTAGGCCAGAAGCTGGACCGGGATGGCGTAGAGGATCGGCGCGGTGAAGGCGTGGATCCCGGGCAGGACAATCAGCTCCACCCCGGCCAGCCCCTCGGCCTGGGCCACGCCCCGCTCGTCGGTGAGAAGGATGATCCGACCACCCCGGGCCAGAACCTCGCGCACGTTCGAGAACGTCTTGTCAAACAGGGCATCGCCCGGAGCCACCACCACAACGGGGACGGTCTCGTCAATCAGGGCGATCGGGCCATGCTTCAGCTCGCCAGCCGGGTAGCCCTCGGCGTGGATGTAGCTGATTTCCTTGAGCTTGAGAGCGCCCTCCATGGCGATGGCATGGCTGGGGCCGCGGCCCATATAGAGGACATCCCGGGCCTCCACCAGCCCGGCCGCCAGATCCCGGGTCCGGGCGTCGTGTCCCAGGACATCGGCCGCGCGGGCGGGCACTTCGGCCAGGGCCTCGGCGTACTCGGCCACCTGCTCGTCCGACAGCACACCCTTTTCCCGGCCGAGAACCAGACACAGGGCCGCAAGGACCACCAGCTGGGTCGTGAAGGCCTTGGTGGAGGCCACACCGATTTCCGGACCGGCCAGCGTGTTCAGGACCGCGTGGGCCTCCCGGGCCATGGTGCTTTCCGGCGCGTTGACCACGGCCACGCACCAGACCCCGGCTTCCTTGCAGTGGCGCATGGCGGCCAGCGTGTCGGCGGTCTCGCCGGACTGGCTGATGAAGATCGCGAGCCCGCCCGGGGTCAGCGGGGGCGCCCGGTAGCGGAACTCGCTGGCCACATCGATATCGACAGGCACCCGGGCGACCTGCTCGATCCAGTTGCGGGCCACCAGACCCGCGTAATAGGACGTGCCGCATCCGAGAATCTGAACCCGCTGCACCTGGGAGAGGTCAAAGGGCAGGTCCGGCAGGGACAGGGTGCGGGCCTGAGGGTTCAGGAACGCGCTCAGGGTGTCGCCGATGACCTGGGGCTGCTCGTAGATTTCCTTGAGCATGAAGTGCCGGTAGCCGCCCTTGCCGATCATGGCCCCCGAGACCGAGGAGATCTGCTCGACCCGCTGGACGGGCGCGCCCGACAGATCCCGGATCTCGAAGGAGTCCGCCCGCAGGCAGGCCCAGTCCCCGTCCTCGAGGTAGACGATCCGCTGGGTGGAGGGCGCCAGGGTCATGGCGTCCGAGCCCAGGTACATGGCTCCCGCATCCCCCACGCCAATGGCCAGCGGGTTGCCCTTCCGGGCGGCGTACAGGCGGTCCGGGGCGTCCGCAATCAGGATGGCGAGGGCAAAGGCGCCCTCAAGCTCCCGGATGGCGGCCAGGACGGCCCCGTCCGGATCCAGGCCCCGCTTCAGATGGTAGGTGATGAGGTGGGCCACGACCTCCGTATCCGTGTCGGAGGTGAACACCGCCCCATCGGCTGTGGTTTTCTCACGCAGGCTCAGGTAGTTCTCGATAATGCCGTTGTGAGCGACCGCCACCCGCCCGTCGCTCTGGGGGTGGGCGTTTCTCTCGTCCGGGGCGCCGTGGGTCGCCCAGCGGATGTGACCGATGCCCACGGGGGCCGACAGCGGCTCCGAGGCAAGGCGGGCCTCAAGATTGCGAATGCGCCCCTTGGCGCGGCGGGTCTCCAGATGACCGTCCCGGATCGCGGCAATCCCGGCCGAGTCATATCCCCGATATTCAAGGCGACGCAAACCGTCCATCAGGTTGGGAACGATGTCTCCGCTTCTGGCAACAATGCCAACGATTCCACACATGGGGGCCTCTTTCTCTGCGTTATAAGGGACTCCGGACGAGCCCGGCGGGCGCACGGCGCCCCCGGAACACCGGACCTGGACCCGGAACCGGGCGAACCGCCCGGCTGGTATCATTCACTACCCGAAAATCACGACCCGAAAAACCCGGTCCCGGGCGGACGCTCCCGCCCGGACAGGACGCTAGCGCCTGGGTCCGTTCCCGCTTCTGCGCTCGCGAAACCCGGTGGCCCAGCCATCGAGGGTCTCCTGGGAGGCCCGCGTCAGGGCCAGCGCGCCCCCCGGCACATCCCGGGTGATGGTGGAGCCCGCACCGATCATGGCTCCGTCACCGATGCGCACCGGGGCCACAAGGGCGCTGTTGGAGCCCACGAACGTCCCCCGGCCGATATCCGTATGGTATTTTCCGAACCCGTCGTAATTGCAGGTGATGGTTCCGGCGCCGATATTGGCTCCGGCCCCCACCCGGGCGTCCCCGATATAGCTGAGGTGGTTGACTTTCGCACCCTCTTCCAGCGTCGATTTCTTGATTTCGACGAAATTTCCCACCCGGGCGTTGGGCCCGATCTCGGCGCCGGGGCGCAGGCGGGCATAGGGTCCGATCTCGGCGCCGGCGGCGATGCGCGCGCCCTCGAGATGGCAGAACGAGCGGATCGTGGCGTTGTCCTCGACACACACCCCGGGACCGAAGGTCACAAAGGGGTGAACCGTCACGTCGCGGCCCAGGCAGGTGTCCCAGGAGAAGAAGACGGTCTCAGGCGCCACCAGGGTGGCCCCGTCCTCCAGGGCCTTGCGGCGCATGCGGTCCTGGAACAGGGTCTCGGCGCGGGCCAGCTCGACCCGGGAGTTGACCCCGAGGAACTCCTCCTCCGGTCCCTCCACGGCGCGGCAGATCCGCCCCATCGCGTTCGCGATCCGCACAGCGTCGGTCAGATAGTACTCGCCGCGCACGTTGTCATTGCCGATGCGGTCCAGGATATCGAACAGGACGGCGCCGTCAAAGGCCATCACCCCGGAATTGCAGCGGCGGATGGCGCGCTGGGCCGGCGTGGCGTCCCGGTGCTCGATGATGTCCGCAAGACAGCCGTTGTCCCCCACCACGTGGCGGCCGTAGCCGGTGGGATCGTCGGCATCAAAGCCCAGGGCCACAAGCGCGGGATTGTCGGGGGCCGCACGCTCGCGCACCAGGGCCTCGAGGGTCGGGACCGAGATCAGGGGCGTGTCGCCGTACAGCACCAGCACCGTGCCCGTGAAGCCCTCCAGCGCCTTTCGGGCCTGCAAAAGGGCGTGGGCCGTGCCCAGGCGCTCCTTCTGGACCACCGTCGTGGCCGGAGCCACCTCGGCGGCGACCTCGTCCATGGCGGGGCCGATCACGACCACGGTGCGCGAGACCCCGAGGGCCCGGCCACTGGACAGCACATGCCCCACCAGCGGAAGCCCCGCAAGGCGGTGAAGAACCTTCGGAAGGGAGGAGCGCATCCGCGTTCCCTCCCCGGCAGCGAGAACAACGACAGCGATTTCTTGGCTCATGGGAAGACTTTTCGACGGCGCAGGTCTGGAGACGGGTTTTCAGATGGCACGCAGCGTGACATAACTGGCGCGCCAACTCAAATAAAACCAGCGGGAAGCTCTTGTGGCTTCTCAGGAAAACGGGGGATGAAAATGAAAAACAACACGGGAGCAGTCTCGGCCGGAACCCCCTGGCAGGGACAAAAATCCTTTTCCGGCCTTGTCTTCGACCTGGACGGCACCCTGATTGACTCGGTTCCCTCCCTCACCCGGGCGCTGAACACCCTGTTCGCCGAGGACGGGCTGACGCCGCTGGATCCGGCGGAAGTCCAGGCCATGGTGGGGGAAGGCGCGGGGCTTCTTGTGGCACGGGCCTTTGCCGCCCGGGATGCCGGCGACGCCAGCGGCCACGATCCGCGCCACGCCCGGCGTTTGAAGCAGTTTCTGGCCCTTTATTCCGCCGACCCCTTCACGGGAACCACCCTTTACAGCGGCGCCCGGGAGATGCTCGAGACCCTGAAAGCGAGGGGCCTGACCCTGGGACTGTGCACCAACAAGCCCGAGGCCCCCGCCCGCGCCCTGCTGGCGCACCTTGGCCTGGCCCCGTTTCTGGACGCCATTGTGGGCGGGGACACGCTTCCCACCCGCAAGCCGGACCCGGCGCCCCTGTTCGAGACCCTCCGGCGCATGGGGATTGCCCCCGCGGAGGCCCTGTTTGTGGGGGACAGCGCCACCGACGTGCGCTGCGCCCGGCACGCCGGAGTTCCGGTGGCCGTTTTCACCCACGGATATGCGCTGGATCCCCACCACAGCCTGGGCGCCGATGTGGTGCTCGAGACCTGCCCCGCCCTGCTGGACTGGCTGGAGGACACCCCGGACCGCGCCGCCGGAGCCTGAGCGCCCCCGTGGGCACCGGAGCCTGATCCGTCGCCCGGGAGCGTGGGGCATTCCCTTGTAGCAAAGCATGTCGGACCACCGCGAGCGCCGCAGGCAGCCGCAGGCGCCCGCTCGCACAGGGCGCCTCACTTGCGCGGCGTGCGGGGCACCCAGAGCGTCTGGTACGCCGAGAGGGTCGAGCCGGTCTTGAGCCAGGGATTGAGGGCCGTCAGCACCGGAACGGTGGTGCGCTCCCGCAGGGCAAAGGCCTCCAGGGTTTCCCCGCCCCGGGCCATGGCCCGCTCCACCGGGAAATCGGCGGCGGAAAGGATCTCGCGGGGAACCATGGTCTCAACGACCTCCCGTTCCAGGTCGGCGAGGCGGGTGCGCTCATGGGCCAGGTCCGCCCGGGCCCGGTCCCGCTCCTGCTCCACCAGGACAAGCTGGTCCATCAGAACCGTGCGCTCGTCGTCGAACACACGCTCCAGCGCGCGCAGGCGTTCCAGCTCGGGTGCAAGGACCGCGATCCGGGCATCACGGGCGGCCACCTGCTGGGCCATCCAGACCGCCGCCGCACCCGGAACCACGCACAGGACGAACGTCAGTCCGCCCAGAAGGACCATCACCTTCCTGTCAGCGCGCGTGATCAATGATTGCCTGCGGGCTCGGGCACTTGAGATCCTCGACACGGAGTTCCCAGTAGCGGATCTCCACCGGATCCGTGGCGGCCATCATGTTGGTGCGCAGGGTCTCGCAGCGGGAGTAGGTGTATTCCCGCTCGACGGACGAATAGATATAGGGAACGCTTGCGCCCGAGCAGCCCCCCGCCCCGACCGCCAGCGCGGCCAGAACCAGGACGCCCGGCACCCGCGCCGCCCGCCCGCCACCGGCAGCCGGATCCCGTGGGCCGGGATGGGCATGCGTGAAGGTCGTGTGTGGGGCTCGTGTTTTCATGGGCCTACCCGAACAGCGCGTCGATGTCGTCCTGGCTGAGGGCCGAGCCCCCAAGCTGCGGACCGTTGACCAGCTCGTCCCCGCTGTGGATGACCACATCCGCGGACGAGACAGGAATTTCCGTAAAGGAATCAACACCCAGAGTTTCGATGATCGTGCGCAGGCGGTCCTCGATGAACTCGAAGGTCCGGATGACGCGGGTGATCCTCTGGCCGGTGATGTCCTGGAAGGTGCAGGCCTCCATGATGCGGGTGACGTCGTGCTCGATCACCTCGACGGAGGCGAGAACCTCGGCGCTGCCCGAGGCAAAGGCGCGGATGGTGTCCACGTTGGCGTTGATGCTCTCGGTCGCCCCCAGGATCTGCTCGGTCGCCTCCTCGGTGGCGCCCACGATGGCGTCCAGCTCCAGGGTGGCGCGCTTCATCCGGTCGTCCCCGCCGACGGGGTGCTTGATTTCGGCGATCTCGCGCTTGGCGGCGGCGAGCGAGCGGATCATGCTGGCCACCTCGCGCCGCAGCAGCTGGGCGTCGTCGTCGCCCACCCCCGTGGGAAGGGCTTCGGGACCCATTGAGGGGTCCACCTGGGACGGCTGCGGTGACAGGGACGCAACGGCCGAGGGCTCGAGGGCCTCCCATGCGGCCAGCGCGTCCGCCTCGTCCTCCGACATGGGGTCCGTCCTGGGCACCGCCCCGCCGGGCGCACGATCCGTCCCGTCAGGCGTGGGGGCCGACAGGCTGCCGGTCATCCGGGCAATGTCCTCGCGAAGGGAGTTGATCGCCTCCACCAGAAGGGGGACCGTCTGGTCCGACACCACCAGGTCCGGGGTGGCCGCGTCAATCACGCTCTGGGCGGCATCAATGGTTGTCTGAGCCTGCTGCGCAAAACGCTTCTGGAGACTCTTCTCCACCGCGAACACTCGATAGGGACGTTTTGCGACCACCTTGTCCTCCTGCGTCGGGGATCTCCCGGCTCTGTTTCCTTGCACTCGGGCGCACACCGGCCGGCGCCGCCACGGTTCTATGGGACCGAACCACCAGGCCCCTGCGGGACCAACACCGCAAAGGCCCTTCGGGACCGGTGCCGGATCCGGGGCACCAAGCCCCTCGGGTCCGAGCGCGCACAAACGGGCGGGACGGCGCGCGGGGCAAGGGGTGGCAGAACACGGCCCGAAGAAACTGGCCCGGTCACCCGATCGCCCGGTGGACACACCTCTGCGGTTCCGCCCGAGTACGGACTATCGTATCATAACTTGCGGAAACGAAAAGAAACACCATCACATGATGTTAAAAATAATTCAGAGCAACCCCGACGGGCGCCCGACGCCCTCCCGGATCGATGCGTGCGAGCGCCCCGAAAACCGGCGGTATTCCCGCACCGGAGAGCCCGCGCCGTTCCCGGTTCTGGCGAAATCGCTGCGGACCCGGCGGGATGAACAGGCCCACCGGCGCGCCCGGGCCCAACGACGGCGCTGGGCGCTGCTTGTCGGCAGCGCGGCCCTGTTTCTGGTTGCGGCGGGGTTGATGACAAGCCTCTGGGCCCTGATCCGGCCGATTGTCACCTCGCCCTTCTATCCGTCCTGACGGGCGGGTACCCTCGGCGTGGGAACAGGAGACGTGTGGGTGGACAGGCGAACCGGACCCGGGGTCACGGGCTCACGCCGTCACCCATCCCGGGCGCACACCGTCACACGGGACGCTGTCGCCACTCGCCACAGGGCTGACCACGGGACCACCCGCAACAAGAGGCTCTGATCACCGCCCCCCGAACCGCCTGCCGCGTGGGCAGATCGCAACAAAACCGCCATCCCGGGAAGAGCCCGTCCGGACCGCGGCCGGGGGGCACGCATGAGGTTGCGCTCACGCCTCCGGTTCCGGCTCCCCGGCCCCGGACCCGGCCTGCCCGTACCCGCAATCGCAGGTCTCCGACGGGGACACAAGGCACATGACGTAGCCGCCCTGTGCCTTTTCCCAGCGGAAGGTCGCACCGCACCTCTGGCAGGTCTGGCTGCGGGGCGGTGGCTCCCGGCCATGGGCGCCCGGCTCCCGACCATGGGCCTGAATCGCGCGGACGGTCTCGGGCGTGATGAAGACACTCATGGGACAGACTCCCTGCGGAGGGCGAGACATCCCCGGTTGCACCGGCCCGATTCGGAAAATCGGAGGCCGACACGTCCGGCGCCTCTCGCCTGACCCGTCAAGGGTACCGCCCCGGCCCCGCCGACACAATTAAAAAGCCGGAAAAACAACCCCAAGATGACAACTCGCGCTCCAAAGGCCGTACCCGGCACGCCCCCTGCCGGAGCGGACGCGAAAAAGCCTGGATCTCACGCGCACACTTTGTATTAAGTGTTTTTTGGTCTTATGCTGGGCGTCGCACGCTCCCCCATGGCGGCACCTGTCGTGAGGGGCGCGCCGTTCGGACTGCACCCCTGTTTCCTTTCTGATCGCCTTTTTCCGGAGTCCCCGCCCGTGTCGATCTTCAACCTGGTCAAGACCTACTTCCGCCGCCACTCGGTCAGCCCCATGGACCGCTTCGAGAAAGCGGAAAAGAACGGAACAAGCGTCTGGGTCGTGGACGAGGTTATCAATGTTCCCGACATGCCGCCCCATGTCCGGCTGATCCGGCAGTGGAGCGGAGCGACCGAGTTCCGGACCGTTGCGGTGGCCGCCCTGTTTGACGAGACCATCTACCGTCCCCTGCCGCCCCTGCTGAGCGGTGAGGACGCCCCCCGGGAGCAGAACTGACCGGCCGCTGCGACCGTTCCGGCCATTCCCCCGGTTGACCGGCCGTTCCCGCGGCTGAGCCGGCGCCCCCGGCCCCGCTCCGCCCGCCCGGCGGACGGCCCTCGCACAACCATCGTGCCTGAAGCCCGAAAGCCGCACTTTACCCGGGGGCCAAAAGAGCCGCGCTTTCCCCGCGGCCCGAAAACCGCGCCTTGCCCGCGGCCCTGGGGCCCTCATGGAGCCACCCGGTCATCCCCTGTGCGTCCGGGCGCCCCGGCGGCCGCCCTCCCGGGGCAGCTGCGACGGGGCCCGCCGCAGGGGCCACTGTCCTCAGCCCTGACCTCAGCCCTGACCTCAGCCCTTGGCCGCGTCCCCGTAGAGAACCGCCGGATCCACCTCGGGAGCACACAGCTCCCGGACGTTTCCGCTCGGGTCGATCTCCAGGTAGAAGCACGAGCGCCGCCCGGTGTGGCAGGCGACACCCTTCTGGTCCACCTCCAGCAGCAGGGTGTCACCGTCGCAGTCCAGCCGGACCGAAAGGACGGTCTGCATCTGGCCCGACGTCTCGCCCTTGCGCCAGGGCCTCCCCCGGGAGCGGGACCAGTAGACGGCCCGGCCGGTTTCCAGGGTCTCGCGCAGGGTCTCGCGGTTCATCCAGGCCATCATCAGAACCTCGCCGGTCCCGGACTGGGTGGCGATGGCCGGTATCAGGCCGTTGCTGTCAAAACGCACCCGCTCCCAGAGCGGTGCGGTGTCGGACACTCCCATGGTGCTCTCATCCCTTGCCATGTGCCTGTGCATCCCGCAGGCGCGCGAGGCCGCGCTCCAGGTCCAGGATCAGATCCTGCGGGTCCTCAAGCCCGATATGCAGACGCAGAACCGGGCCGCTGTAAGTCCAGGGAACAGCCGTGCGCCGGATATGCCCTGTGGTCACAAGGGCGAGACTTTCGTAGCCTCCCCAGGAAAAGCCAAGGGAAAAAAGCGAAAGCCCGTCCACCATGTGCCGCACGGCGGCCGCGGGTGCGGGTTTCAGCATCACCCCCATCAGCCCTCCGGCCCCGGTGAAATCCCGGCCCCAGAGCGCATGCCCCGGATCGCTCTCCAGGGGCGGGTAGAGAACCCTCTCCACCTCGTCGCGGGTCTCGAGCCAGCGGGCGACCTCCAGGGCATTGCGCATGTGGCGCTCCAGCCGGACGGACAGGGTGCGCAGGCCCCGCAGGCCCAAAAACGCCTCCTCCGAGCCGCAGGCATAGCCGAAGCTGCACAGGGTCTCCTTGATGCGCTCATAGAGCCCCCGGTCGTTCAGGGCTGCCGAGCCCAGCATGGCGTCCGAATGGCCCACGATATACTTGGTGCACGACTGGATCGCGATATCCACGCCGCGCTCCAGAGCCGGGAAGCCAAGGGGCGAGGCCCAGGTGTTGTCCATGACCACCAGAGCCCCCGCCTCACGGGCCACCCGCGACAGGGCCGGAATGTCCTGGACCTCGAAGGTCAGGGAGCCGGGGGACTCGCAATAGACGACCCGGGTTTCAGGGCGGATCAGGTGCCGGAGTCCCTCCCCGGCGCGGGGGTCGTAATACGTGGTCGCCACCCCGAAGCGGGCCAGATGGGTGTCACAGAAATCCCGGGCCGGCTGGTAAACCGTGTCCGCCATCAGCAGATGGTCGCCGGGCCGCAGGATCGCCAGAAGCGTCCCCGCAATGGCCCCCATGCCCGAGGCGGTCACGACCGCGTGCTCCGCCCCCTCCGCCGCCGCAAGCGCCTGCTCGAGCGCCAGGGTGGAGACGGTGCCGTAGCGGCCGTAATAGGGCCGGTCGAAGCGCCGGGCCCAGGCCGCATCCAGATCCTCGACACTCTCGAAGGCAATGGTGGAGGCCCGGTACACGGGGGGATTGACGGCCCCCTCGAATCGCACGGAGTCGCGACCGCCCCGGGTCACTGCCGTGTCCTTTTTAATAGCCATATGAGGGTATCCTGACTGAAAAACCGGCTCCCGGACCCGGCTCGCAAAATCGTTCAGAAAACCGGGACAAGATCCCGAACCGAAAGGAAAAAGCGTTGACTTTCAAACCGGTCACACTCAACACGGGACAGACTGCGGTCGATTTCTGTGGCATCTTCACCCGCAAAAAGGTACAACGGTATGGACTTTATATCCTGTTGGTTGTCCCCCACACACCCCCACACCCGAAAGAGTGCGCAGTGTGACCGATGATGCCGCACTCACGGGTCAGGACACGGCCTGGAGTCTATCCTCGAATGACCGAACTCTCGTCCCCCGCAGCATCCCCCGGCGTCCCGCCCGGGGTATCGCGACTGTCCGAGCCGGAAGGCCGGATGTCCCCGCCCCGGAAAAAGTCCACCGCGCAGAACGCGGTCCTTCTCTTTCACTCGCTTATGAAACACCGTTACGGTCCGAAATGGAACACGGATGTGTCCGCTCCGGCCATTGCAGCCGTGGCCCAGGACGTGGCCCAGGGATTCGGCGGGGCCCCCAGAGACATCGAGGCCGTCAATTTCCTTGCCCGGGGAGACCGGCAGTGCCGCTGGCGCTTCCCCGACGGGTCTGTCGCCCTGTCGTGCCCCCGGGGCCTGATCGCGGACTGCCGGGCCCGCGCCTGGTCGCCCCGGTCTGCAGAACGCGGCGCTCCCCGGCAGGAAACCGCCCGCCCGCGCGCCTGACAACGACCGCCGGCCGACCAGGGCGCTGAAACTGGCACCGGCACCGGCACTGACATTGCCACTGACACCGACAACGGGCCCGGACCCTGACCGGGCCCTTTCCTTTTGTCCGGCCGGGTCCGGCCGGGCAGCGCCAGCCGCAGCACCGGGCACCGCCGGGCAGCGCCAGCCGCAGCATCGGGCACCGCCGGGCAGCGCCAGCCGCCGCCCCTCCAGACCCGGCGGGCCGTTTTTCCCCTTGCGTGAACAGCAAAAAACGTGCGCAATTGGGCAGTTCCCCTTCAGCCCGAGGAAGACACCCATGACTGTACTCATGCCCTCACCGTGCGTCGGACTGTGCGAGATTCCCGATGACGGCCTCTACTGCAGGGGATGCGCCCGGACCCGGGACGAAATCGACGGCTGGGGAGACCTGGGTGCCGAGGAAAAATCCCGGATTTTCGAGGCCCTGGTGCAGCGGCGCAAGGAGACCGGATTCGGGGTTCCGGTTCTGGGCCTGCCCATGGCCACCCTGGACCGGCTGTTCCTGGAATCCCTGGACGACCCGAAAGCGCGGTGGTCCATCGGTGTGCCGGGCGCCAACGCCACCTTCTGCCCCTCCGAGGGCAATGTGGCCATCTCGCCCCGCCTGTGGGAGTACGGCGGCTATGCGGTGGGCGCCTACGGCGGCATCCGCGTTGTGCTGGACCACCGGGGCAAGAAGATCAAGGCCATCGGCACCACGGATCCGGAAACCGGCAGCCTGTCGCGGATCGACCTGTGCCTTTACGAGAACCGGGCCTTCATGTCCCGGCGCACCGTGCTGACCGAGATCGGCTGGGACACGGAGGCCCTGAGGGTGCGCGACCGCCCCTCGATCCTGTTTGACCTGGGTCTTGGCATTTCGCACATCGACTACTGCATCCGGGTCGAGGACGACGAGACCATCCGGGAGTTGCGGGCCTGCGCCGGTCGCTCGGTCTTTGAGCCGGACTCCCCGGTCCCTGCCCTGCTCCAGGAACGCACCCGGTCCCAGCGAGTCCTGCTGACCCGCCTCGGCCGCATCGAGATCTGGGGGGCTCTGGGCGAGCCCGGCCTGGGCGACAGCGTCTGCACCGGCGAGTTCTTCGACCTCAAGCTCTTCCAACCGGACGTTGATCGTGTCTCCGATTCCCCTGTTCCGCCCACCTTGAAGCCGGTCATTTCCCTTCGTCCGGGGCGCCGGGTCGGCCTCTTTTGAGACCGGAGCGTGATTTTTGGCCCGATTCGCGCCGACTCCGGGCAGAAATAGCCTGCAACTTCACGAGAAAACAGCTTTTCTTTTAACCAAAAGCGGGAAAAGCTGGCCAATAACACCTTATTTTGTGTATCGTATCCTTAAAGGCGCAACTCTTTGAGGAATTCTAAAAGAGGTATCGCCCTAGACTTTTTTCTGTTAGCTTTTGTTATCCCCGGAGGTAGATACGGCCCGGCGCCATAGGGGTCCATGTCTATCTTCCACTGCGTGGCATGGGGGCGTTGCCTGCGGCTCGACCTCAATGCTCTGGATCCACAGTCGAGGTAAAAATGAAAAAACTTGCTACTCTGATTGCTGCGGCCGTCGTCCTCAGCGCCTGCTGCAAAGCGCCGGTCACCGCGATGCCTGCTGCGTCCCCGGTTCCCCCGGAAAGCTACATGGTCTTCTTCGACTTCGACAAGTCGAGCGTGACCCCGGAAGCCGCCGGCATCATCGCCGCTGCTGCTGAGAATGCGAAGACCGCCGGTACCAGCGTGATCTCCGTCACCGGCCACACCGACACCGTCGGCTCGCAGACCTACAACATGAAGCTGTCCCTGCGTCGTGCCGACGCCGTCAAGGCCGAGCTGGAGCGCAACGGTATCCCGCGCTCGCAGGTCGCCGTGTACGGCAAGGGCAAGGCTGACCTTCTGGTCCCGACCGGTGATGGCGTGCGCGAGCCCCAGAACCGTCGTGCTGTGATCGTTCTCGAGTAGTTTCGGGGCTCACGCCACGAACACTTGAGAGGAACGTGCGCAACGTTCCAGAAATCCGGGGGAGCTCGTCAGGGTTCCCCCGGTATTTTTTTGCCCGAATGCCAGCGAGGCAGCGGTGCCCCGGAGCGTGTCAGGGCGGATTGCCGGCGAGGCAGCGGTGCCCCCCGGAGCGTATCCGGGCCCGAGCGAAGACCTGTCAAAGCACGACCGCAGACCTGCCAGGGCACGACGGCGGAACCGGACAGAGCGGCATTCCGGGTGCACCCGGCACTGCGCAAAGAGGGCGCGGACCGAAGTCCCCCTGCCCGCAGACGCACCCCCGGATGCACGGCGGCCCGGAGCCAGCCCGCGAAGCCGGAATGCCGAACCAGAACGCCGGAGGCCGCCAAAGAAAACAGGCCGCACCGGATACCCGGCACGGCCTGCTTCGTATTCATTGCTGGCGGTCCCGGAAACTCCGAAAAGCCCGCACCGGATGTGCGCCATCCCAAGGGTTTCCCCCCGACCGCAGCGGCCCTAGGCCCGGAACACGTGCACGTCCACCATGGGCTTGCGGTTCTGGAGAATCCTGAAGAACCGGCGCACACCGATGCGGACGGTCTCCGCCATCAGGCGGTCGTCCTGCCGCTCGGCGGGCTTGGCGTGGGCCACGATCCGGGCGATTTCCTGATACAGGTCGTCCATATCCTCGTCGTCGTCCCGGGGATCCAGAAGACCGCGGGCGGACACCGCCGGCTCGCCCCGCAGGTGCCCCTTGCGGTCCAGCAGCAGGGACACCACCAGGGATCCGGAGAACGCCATCTTGCGCCGATCGCGCAAAAGCTCGCTCTCAAGCGGGATCAGCCGCTCGCCGTCCAGAGCCAGGCGCCCGGAGAAGACCCGCCCCACAACCGACGGGGGCGACACATCCAGACGGGCCACATCGCCGTCAAAGGCCTCAAGGACGTGGCGGGCGCCCAGGGCATGGGCCTCGGCCGCGTGCTCGTTCAGGTGCATGGGCTCCCCGTGGACCGGCAGCACGATCTGGGGCCGGAGCGCCTCGTACAGTGCCCGCACCTCCCGCGCGCCCGGATGCCCGGACACGTGGATCAGGGCATCCTGCGCCGTGATGAGGGAGACGCCCTTGCGCGCCAGCTCGTTTTGGACGTCCAGGACCGCACGCTCGTTCCCGGGAATGACCCGCGACGAGAACAGGACCGTGTCGCCCGAGTCCAGCCGGACCCAAGGGTGGGCGTCCATGGCGATGCGCCGCAGGGCGGCTCTCGGCTCGCCCTGGGAGCCGGTGCAGATGTGAACCACCCGGTTGCGGGGCAACTGGGCGCTCTCCTCGTCCGTCAGGAACCGGGGCGCGTCCTTCAGGTAGCCGACCGAGCGGGCCGTCTCCACCATGCGCCACAGGGAGCGGCCCACCAGAGCCACCTCCCGGCCGTTTTCCCGGGCCGCGATGGCGATGCTCTCCACGCGGGCGATGTTCGAGGCAAAGCAGCCCACAAGGATGCGCTTGTCCAGACGTCCGAACAGCTCGATCAGGGAGCGGCGCACCTCGCCCTCGGAGCCGGTGGGCTCCTTGTTGAAGATGTTGGTGGAATCCCCCACCAGGGCCAGAACGCCCTCGTCACCGATTTCCCGCAGACGGTCCTCGTCCACCGGGGGGCCCACCAGGGGCTCCGGATCGTTCTTCCAGTCCGCCGTATGGAACACGGTGCCCCGGGAGGTGCGGACCACAAGGTGGCTGGCCTCCGGCGTCGAGTGGGTGGTGGACACCAGCTCCAGCTCGAAGGGCCCCACCCGGAACGCCTCGTTCTGGGGCACCTCGATAATGGTGACCTCGTCCATCACGCCCTCGTCCTGGAGCTTGCGGCGCAGGAACGCGGCGGTGAACGGAGACGCGTAGACCGGACACTCCAGGTCGGCGATCAGGTAGGGAACTGCGCCGATATGGTCCTCGTGCACGTGGGTGATCACGATCCCCTCGAGGGCCTCCCGGCGCTCCTCGATGAACGTGGTGTCCGGAAGGATCAGGTCCACGCCGGGCGAGGTCCGCTCGTTGCCGAACATCAGCCCCAGGTCCACCAGAAGCCACCGCCCGGCCGTGCCGTACAGCGTGGCGTTCATGCCGATCTCGCCGGCCCCGCCCAGGGGAACGCAGTAGAGGCCGTCCTTCTCGAACCGGGGGACGCGGATTTCCGTCTGTGTCTCGCCCCGGCTCATTCCCCGGACTCCGCGCGGGCGGCCAGCGTGCGCTGGTGGATGATGACAAGACCGCGCAGGGTCAGGTCCGGGTCCACGCCGTCCAGAACATCGGTGGCGTCGGCGAACAGGTTTGCAAGTCCTCCGGTGGCAATGGCTTTCATCGGCCGTCCAAACTCTCCCATGATACGGCGCACAACGCCCTCCACCAGGCCCACGTGACCGAGATAGATCCCGGACCGCATGGCCTGAACTGTCGTCTTGCCGATCACCCTGCGGGGACGGCCAATGGCAACCCGCGGCAGCTGGGCCGAGGCCCCGTGCAGCGCCTCGAGGGACAGGTTCACGCCCGGGGCAATGGCGCCGCCGTGATAGTTGCCCTCCTCGTCCACCACGTCGAAGGTGGTGGCGGTGCCGAAGTCCACGATCACCAGGGGGCCGCCGTAGCGGGCATACCCCGCCACCGCGTTCACCAGGCGGTCGGAGCCGACCTCCTCGGGGTGATCGGTGAGAACCTTCATGCCCAGCTCGACGCCGGGCTCGCCCACCACGATGGGCGTGCAGCGGAAATAGATGTGCGAGAGAAGCCGCAGCGCAAACACACAGGCCGGAACCACCGAGGCAATAATGCACGCCTGCACGTCCTCGGGGCGCAGGCCGTTCAGCCGGAACAGCTGATAGAGCCAGATGCCCAGCTCGTCGGCGGTCGAGTTGACGTTCGTGGCAGCGCGCCACTGGCCGCGCCGCGTCTCGCCCTCGTACACGGCAAAAACGCTGTTGGTGTTCCCAACATCAATCACAAGAAGCATGAGTGTCCCCGGAAAACAAAGGCCTGACCCCGCAAAGTGTGTACCACCTTGCGCGGCGTCCTGCCAAAACAGAATGCACGTTGCGTCCCTGTCCCTCGTCCGATGTCTCACATCCCCTGGAAAAAGACGTCACCGGCTGAAATATAGTGCTCGATCGTCACGCCGTCATCGCCTGTCAGCGCAAGGCGCCCCGTCGTGTCCAGTCCGCCGAAGTGGCCGCGAAGAACCTGCCCTGCCCCCAGACGCACCTCCACCGGCTCGCCCAGCCCCATGGCGCGGGACAGCCAGGCCTCGCGCACCGGACCAAAGCCCTGGGTCCGCCACACGGACAGCCAGCCGCACAGGCAGTCCGCAAGAACCTCCAGCGCCGCCGCCGGCGAGACCTCGACGCCGAAATCCGCAAGCGCCGCGGCAGGATACAGGGAGGGCGTGTCCGGGGCCAGAGCCAGATTGATCCCGATCCCCACAATCAGCCAGGGAGACGGCTCACCGCCCTCGCCCGGCCCGCGGGCCAGCTCCAGCAAGATGCCCGAGACCTTGGCCCCCTGACAGAAGATGTCGTTGGGCCACTTGCAGCGGGGCTGGGAGGCCGGACACAGGATCTCCAGAGCCCTGGCCGTGGCCACAGCCGCAACGAAAGACGCCTCGGCCGCCCGCGCCGGATCGGCGGGAGCGCGCACAAGACAGCTCTGGTAGAGATTGCCCCTGGGGCTGGACCAGCCGCGGCCCATACGTCCGCGGCCGCCCGTCTGGGACAGGGCCCAGATGATCTGGCCGTCCGAGGCCTCGCCCCGCTCCACCCGCTCGCGGGCGGTCCGGCTGGTGCTCTCCAGTTCCTCGAAACAGGAGAGCGACCAGCCCGCGGGCAGGACCGGCGTTTCGCCCTGCAAATCGCCGGTCCGGCTCAGAACAGCGCCGCCGCAGCGTGCTTCAGAAGCGCATCACCGGCAAACTGGGCCGACGTCACAAGCCAGTCCATCCCCAGGAAGCCCAGAAGCACAAGGGCCGAGCCCCCGAACAGGACGCTGGAGTTGACCCGGGAGGTGAACTCGTCCAGGGGCGTGCCCACCTCGTCGAAGTACATGATCTTCACGATGCGCAGGTAGTAGAACGCACCAATCACCGAGGTGACCACACCGATAATGGCCAGCGTGTAGAGCTTGGCGTCAATGGCCGCCATGAACACATAGAACTTGCCGAAGAAGCCCGCCAGCGGAGGAATACCGGCCATGGAGAACATGAGCACGGTCACCGCCGCCGCCGCCCAGGGAGCCGTGCGCGACAGGCCCGCCAGATCGGACAGGCGTTCCACCGGCTGCCCGCCCTGCCGCATGGACAAGATCAGGGCAAAGGTGGCCACGTTCATCACCAGATAGATCGCCAGGTACACCAGCATGCCCCGGATCCCGTCGTGCGTTCCGGCGGTGATACCGATCAGCGCGTAGCCCACGTGGCCGATGGAGCTGTAAGCCATCAGACGCTTGATGTTGGTCTGGGCAATGGCCGCAACCGCCCCCAGGGACATGGACAGGATCGACAGAACCAGAAGAACCTGCTGCCAGTCCTTGATCCAGGGGCCGAAGGGATCGACCATGACCCGGGCGAACAGGGCCAGGGCTGCGATCTTCGGCGCCACCGCGAAGAAGGCGGTGATGGGGGTGGGAGCGCCCTCGTAGACGTCGGGGGCCCACATGTGGAACGGAACCGCCGACACCTTGAAGGCAAAGCCCGCCGCAACGAACACGAGACCGACCACGATGCCAACGGGCCGCGCGCCGTCCGCCGCCACATGGGCGATACCGGCAAAGTGGGTCGTGCCCGCAAAGCCGTACACGAGCGACATGCCGTAGAGCATCACCGCGGACGCAAGCGCGCCCAGGATGAAGTACTTCACACCGGCCTCGGTGGATTTGGCACTGGTGCGCTGGTAGGCCGCCAGAATGTAGAGGGCGAACGACTGGAGCTCGACGCCCATGTAGACCGCCATCAGATCGTTGGCGGACACCATCACCATCATACCGACGACGGCGAACACCACCAGAACCGGGAACTCGGCCTGAAGGGCGTCGTCCCGGCGGAACCAGCTCTCGCTCATGGCGAGGACAATCATGGCCGAGGCCAGCACAAGGATCTTCGCAAAGCGGGCAAAGGCGTCGTCAATGAAAAGGCCGTTCAGGCCCTCCTGAACCGTGGTCCACCCGGCCATCAGGCAGACCAGGGCCAGGGTCACCCCGAAACCGGCAAACGCGAGCCGCGAGACCAGGGCCCCCGCATCCTTGCGGACAAAGGCTCCGATCACCAGAAGCGCCAGGCCGAAAACCGCGAGAACGATCTCCGGCGTGGCGGGCACAAGATTAATGTCCATCCGTCTTGCCCTTCGGGTTAACGCGCGGCCAGCGCGGCTTGATAGTTTGTAACAAGGTCGTGCACCGAAACCCGCATGAAATCAAGGAAGCTGTCCGGAGCCACACCCATCCACAGGACGATGGCCACCAGAGGCACAAACATGCCGATCTCGCGGGCCGACAGGTCCGGCATCAGGCGCGCGTCCTCGCGCACCGCCTTGCCCATGAACACCCGCCAGTACAGGTACAGCATGTAGGCCGCCCCCAGAATGATGCCGGTACCCAGCAGCAGCGCGACCCAGGTGTTGACCCGGAACACGCCGGACATGATCAGGAACTCGCCCACGAAGCCCGAGGTGCCCGGAAGCCCGACCGACCCCAGCAGGAACACCATGAACACCAGCGCGTAGCGGGGCATGGTGGTGGAGAGGCCGCCGTAGCGGGCGATCTCGCGGGTGTGCAGGCGGTCATAGACCACGCCCACCCCGAGGAACAGGGCGCCGGACACGATACCGTGGGACAGGGACTGCACCAGAGCGCCCTCAATGCCCTGAATGGTGCCCGAGAAGATACCCGCCGTCACAAAGCCCATGTGGGCCACGGACGAGTAGGCAATCAGCTTCTTCATGTCCTCCTGGGCCAGGGCCACAAGGGAGGCGTAGATCACCGCCACCACCGACAGGCCGAACACGAGCGGCGCAAAGTCCGCGCTCGCAAGCGGCAGCATGGGGAGCGAGAAGCGCAGGAACCCGTAGGCGCCCATCTTCAGCAGCACACCGGCCAGGATGACCGAGCCCGCCGTCGGGGCCTCCACGTGGGCGTCCGGCAACCAGGTGTGCAGGGGCCACATGGGAACCTTGACCGCGAAGCTCGCGAACAGGGCCAGCCAGAGCCAGGTCTGCATCGCCGCCGGGAAGTGGTGGGTCATGAGCGTGGGAATGTCCATGGTCCCCGCGCTCAGGTACATCGCAAGCAGGGCCAGAAGCATCAGCAGCGAGCCCGCAAGCGTGAACAGGAAGAACTTGAACGCCGCATACACGCGCCGCGGACCACCCCAGACGCCGATGATCAGGAACATCGGGATCAGCACACCCTCAAAGAAGATGTAGAAGAGCACGAAGTCCAGGGCACAGAACATGCCCACCATCATGGTTTCCAGGACCAGGAACGCGATCATGTACTCCTTGGCGCGCTCCTTGACCGTGTTCCACGAGGCAACGATGCAGATCACCGACAGCAGCGTCGAGAGCAGAACGAACAGCACGGAAATGCCGTCCACGCCCATGTGGTAGCCGATGTTGTAGGCCGGCAGCCACTGGACCCGTTCCTCGAACTGGAAGCCCTGGTGCGCCGGGTCAAACCCGAACCACAGCGCAAGGGACAGGAGAAATGTGAACGTGGTGGTCAGAAGGGCCACGTTCCGGACATTCCGGCTCAGGTGTTCCTGATCTCCGCGCACAAGGAGGATGCCCAGCACCCCGACAAGCGGCAGAAAGGTAATGATCGAAAGTAGCGGAAAAGCGCTCATCGAACCCTCGTCCTATCGGAAAGCGGTCATCAGAAGCCAGGTGACGACGCCGGTCAGACCGAAAATCATCACGAAGGCATAGCGGGACACCAGGCCGTTCTGGATCCGGGAAAACACGCTGGCGGCTCCCGACGTGATCCGGGAGAGGCCGTCCGGGCCAAGCCCGTCAATGACAGCACGGTCTCCGGTCTTCCAGAACAGGCGGCCGATGGCGAAGGCCGGACGAATGAACACAGCGTTGTACACCTCGTCGAAGTACCACTTGTTGAGAAGGAAACGGTAGGCCAGCGGGAAGGCTCCGGCCACGCGACCCGGAAGACAGGGCTTCCAGACGTAGAACACAACGCCGGCCAGCACACCGAACAGCGAGCACACCAGCGGCGCCAGCTTCACAAGAAGCGGCACGTGGTGGGCCAGGTCGGTCACGTCTCCGGGGGTGCCCACGATGGAGCCGGCCCAGAAGGCAAAGCGCCCGTCGCCAACGAAGGAGTTGTAGCCGAGAACACCGGCCAGAACGGCGCCCACCGCAAGAAGCACCAGCGGCAGGGTCATGACGCGCGGGCTCTCGTGGACGTGGTCCATGACCCGCTCGTCCGCCCTCGGCGCACCGTGGAAGGTCAGCGCGATCAGGCGGGTGGAGTAGAAGGCCGTCAGCGTCGCCACCACAATGGCCGCATAGAACGCCACATCCGAGTGCCACCCCGAAGCCGCATAGGCCGCCTCGATAATGGTGTCCTTGGAGAAGTAACCGGCAAAGGGCCAGATCCCCATCAGGGCCAGCGAGCCGATCCACATCATGGCATAGGTCAGCGGGATCAGCTTCCAGATGCCGCCCATCTTGCGCATGTCCTGCTCGTCACTCATGGCGTGAATGACCGAACCGGCGCCAAGGAACAGCAGGGCCTTGAAGAAGGCGTGGGTCATCAGGTGGAAGATACCGGCCCCGAACGCGCCCACACCCAGAGCAAAGAACATGTAGCCCAGCTGCGAGCACGTGGAGTACGCGATCACCCGCTTGATGTCCGTCTGGGTGCAGGCCACGGTCGCGGCAAAGAAGGCCGTCGCGGCGCCGACCACGGTCACCATCGTCATGGCGGTGTCGGACAGGGTGAACAGGGGCGACATCCGCGCCACAAGAAACACACCGGCGGTCACCATGGTGGCGGCGTGGATCAGGGCGGACACAGGCGTCGGGCCCTCCATGGCGTCCGGCAGCCAGGTGTGCAGGCCGATCTGGGCCGACTTGCCCATGGCGCCCAGGAACAGCAGGACGCACGCCAGCGTCATCACGTTCCAGTCGGTCCACAGGAAGTGGACGGTGTGGTGGGCAATGGACGGGGCAACCTCGAAAATGGTCGCGAACTGGACCGAGCCGAAGTGCCAGAAGATGCAGAAGATGCCCATCAGGAAGAACAGGTCGCCAACCCGGTTGACCAGGAAGGCCTTGACCGCGGCGGCGTTCGCGCTCGGACGCTCGAACCAGAACCCGATCAGCAGGTAGGACGACAGGCCCACACCCTCCCAGCCGAAGAACAGCTGGATCAGGTTGTCCGCGGTCACCAGCATCAGCATGAAGAAGGTGAACAGGGACAGGTAGGCCATGAAGCGCGGCACGCTCCTGTCCTTGGCCATGTACCCGACCGAGTACACGTGCACGAGGAACGAGATCGTGGTCACCGTGGTCAGCATCACCACCGAGAGGGTGTCAATGCGCAGCGCCCAGTCGAAGGCAAGAGCGCCGGACGAGGCCCACGTCATCAGGGGGAGGACAAAGCCCTCCCCGGCCGGAACGATCTGGAAGAACAGAAGCCACGAGCACAGGGCGGACAGTCCCAGCCCCGAGCAGGTCACGACCGATGCCACCCGATCCGAGAAGGACCGGGACAGCAGGCCCACCAGCGCGGCCGTGAGCAGGGGCAGGAAGACGGTGGTAACGGCAAGCATCGGTTCCTACCCTTTCAGCTCGTTGATGTTCTCGACCGCGATGGTCCCGCGTGCCCGGAAGAACGCCACAACGATCGCAAGGCCGACGGCGGCCTCGGCGGCCGCAACCGTGAGAACAAACATGGTGAAGATCTGCCCGCCCAGATCCTGGAGATACGCCGAGAAGGCGACCAGGTTCAGGTTGGCGGCAAACAGGATCAGCTCGATGCACATCAGGATCAGAACCAGGTTCCTGCGCCGTGCGAAGATGCCAACCACACCGATGGTGAACAGGATGCCCGACACCGTCAGATAGTGAACAAGAGAGACAGTCATCACGAAATTCCCTTGCCGTTCTCAACCCGGTTCATCTTGAGGGTCTCGGACTTGCTGCGGGCAAGCTGCACCGACACATCCTGGCGCTGGTGGCGCTGGCGGCGGAAGGTCAGCAGAACCGCACCGACCATGGCGACCAGAAGGATCAGGCCCGCCGTCTGGAACAGGAAGATATAGTCCGTATACAGGATGCGCGACAGGGCCACGGTGTTGCTCACCGTCGAGAGATCCGGCGTCGGGCTGGCCCTCAGGGCCTCGGCCTTCGGCGAGACGGACCACTCGCTCAGCATCACGAACAGGTCTCCCAGCAGGACCGCGCCCACGGCCAGGCCCACCAGAAGCGTCTGCTTCGAGCGCAGCGCCGGGCCCGTGAAGTCGAGATCCAGCATCATGACCACAAAGGTGAACAAGATGGCCACGGCGCCCGCATAGACGATCACCAGCACCATGGCGAGGAACTCGGCGTTCAGCAGAACGAACAGGCCGGCCCCGTTGATGAACACCGTGATCATCCAGAGAACCGAATGAACGGGATTGCGGGACACCACCACCATGAGCGCGGACACCACGCACACAATGGAAAACAGATAGAAAACAGCGTCAACAGCGAGCGTCATCAGAGAGCCCCCCGGTTCAGATGGTCCTGTCTCATCGGTACGGTTCATCCTTCTCAAGACGCATGACAAGGACCGGCTCCCAGCGATCCCCGTTCGCAAGAAGCTTCTGCTTGCTGTACATCAGCTCCTCGCGCGTTTCCGTTGAATACTCGTAGTTGGGCCCCATGACGATGGCGTCCACCGGGCAGGCCTCCTCGCACAGACCGCAGAAGATGCACTTCGTCATGTCCAGGTCGTAGCGGGTCGTGCGACGGGAGCCGTCGGCCCGCGGACTGGCCTCGATGGTGATGGCCTGGGCGGGACACACCGCCTCGCAGAGCTTGCACGAAATGCAGCGCTCCTCGCCGTTCTCGTAGCGGCGCAGACAGTGCTCGCCCCGGAAGCGGTGCGACAGCGGCGCCTTCTCGTACGGATAGTTCAGGGTCACCTTGGGCCGGACGGTCATGTACCGGAAGGTCAGCCAGAAGCCGGAGACGATATCCGTCAGAAGCCAGGTTTTGATCAGTCTCTTGAACATCCCTTACGCCCCATACTCAGGCCAGAGACCCGTGAAGAAAAGAACCGACGCGGTCAGAACCAGCCACAGAAGCGACAGCGGAAGGAACACTTTCCAGCCCAGCCGCATGAGCTGGTCGTACCGGTATCGCGGCAGCGTGGCACGCGCCTGGATATACACAAAGAGGATCACCGCCATTTTCAGGAAGAACCAGACAATGCCCGGGATCCAGGTGAACGGTGCCATGTCCAGCGGGGGCAGCCAGCCGCCCAGGAACAGGACGACGCACACACCGCTCATGAGGATCATGTTGGCGTACTCACCCAGGTAGAAGAGCGCGAAGCCCATGGCCGAGTATTCCACGTGGAAGCCCGCCACGATTTCCGCATCCGACTGGGGAAGGTCGAACGGCACACGGTTGGTCTCGGCCATGATCGAGATCACAAAGAGCACGAACATGGGGAAGTGGATCACACCGAACCAGACGCCCTTCTGGGCCAGCACGATGTCCGTCAGGTTCATGGAGCCCGCCGTCAGGATCACCGAGATGATGATCAGGCCCATGGAGACCTCGTAGGAGATCATCTGGGCGGCCGACCGCAGGGAGCCCAGGAACGCATAGCGCGAGTTCGAGGCCCAGCCCGCCATCATGACACCGTAGATGGCCAGACCCGACACCGCGAGAATGTAGAGCATTCCCACGTTGATGTTCGAGACGACCCAGCCTTCCTGGAAGGGGATCACCGCCCAGGCCACCAGGGCCAGCAGCAGCGTCAGCATGGGCGCCATGAAGAACACAAACCGGTCCGCGCCCGTAGGCACGATGGTTTCCTTGAACAGAAGCTTGAAGGCGTCGGCGAACGGCTGCAAAAGCCCAAGGGGGCCCACAACGTTGGGGCCCTTGCGCATCTGCATGGCGCCGATGACCTTGCGCTCCACGTAGGTCAGATAGGCGACGGACACGATCAGGGGCGCGACGATCGCGACGCACTGAAGGATCCACGTGATCCAGACCCCGGCGGGGCCAAAGAGTTCCTGCATTGCCTCAGCCATCGGTTCCCGTCCGCTCGTCTTCGGTTCCAGAAAGCGCCTCCACACACGCGGCCATCGTCCGGGACGCGCGCGAGATCGGGCAGGTCATGTAGTAGTTCGGCACCGCCGGCGTGAAGGGCTCGGCCGACACCGCACCCTCCGTTCCGAACGGAGCGCCCCAGGGGGCGGGAGTGAGTGTCCACAAGGTGCCCAGAAGCGGGTTGATCGCCGCCATGCGGGCGCGCACGTCCTCCACCGAGGAGAACGGCAGCGCATGCCCGAGGGCGCGGGCCACACGGGCCACGGCCACCCAGTCCTCGACGGCGGCGCCCGGCGCACTGACCGCGCGCAAGGTCCGCTGGACCCGGCCTTCCATGCTCACCCAGGTCGCGGTCTTCTCGGTCCAGGCCGAGCCCGGCAGCACGATGTCCGCAACCGCGGCGCCCGCGTCCCCGTGGGAGCCGATGTAGACCACCAGCGCATCCCGGGTGGACCGGTTTGCAAGGGCAGAGGTGTCGAACTCGTCCGCGCCCAGAAGGATCAGCACATCCAGGGATCCGGACCCCAGGGCCTGAACCATGGCACCCGCATCCAGGCCATCCTTGCCCGGCACGAAGCCCAGATCCAGACCGCCGACCCGGCCGGCCGCCGTGTGCAGAACGCTGAAGCCGTTCCAGCCCTCCCGGACGACGCCCAGGGCGTCCGCCAGGTCCCGGGCCGCGTTCAGGACAGCCGCGCCGTCCTCGCGGCGCAGGGCGCCCTGCCCGACGATGATCACCGGGTGCTTCGCCGAGCGCAGAACCTCGGCAAACGGGTGGGTGCCCGCGCGCAGGGCCGCAAGGGCCTCGCCCGGGGTGTTGCCCAACTCGGTGACCGGGTAGGTCAGGTCCGTGGGGACGCCAATCCGGGCCACGGCCGCCTGGCCGTTTCGGACGCGACGGAAGATCCGGGCGTTCAGCACCGGGGCCTCCTTGCGCGGGTCGGAGCCGATCAGCAAGATCGCATCCGCCTGGTCCAGCCCCTCGATGGTGGCGTTGAACAGGTAGCCCGCACGCACCGAGGCATCCAGACGCGCACCGTCCTGGCGGCAGTCCATGTTCGGGGAGCCCAGGGCCGCGCACAGATCCTTCGCCGCGGTCAGGGTTTCCAGATCCGTCTGGTCTCCGGCGATGACGCCGACCTTCGGCGCATCCCCCAGGGCCTCGACCCGCTCGCGCAGGATCTCGAGGGCCTTTTCCCAGCTGACGGAGCGCAGGGCCGCGCCCCGGGTCACACGGGCCCAGGGAGTGTCCAGGCGGCGCTCCAGCAGGCCGTCGATGAAGTGACGGGACCGGTCGCCGATCCACTCCTCGTTCACCGCGTCGTTCAGGCGCGGCAGGATCCGCAGCACCTCGTTCGAGCGGCTGTCAATGCGCACCGAGGAGCCCATGGCGTCCATGATGTCGATGCTGTCGGTCTTGGTCAGTTCCCAGGACCGGGCGCGGAACGCGAAGGGCCGGTTGGTGAGGGAGCCCACGGGGCACACGTCCACCAGGTTTCCGGCCAGCTCGGTCTGAAGGACGCCCTCCTCCCACGGCATGATCTCGCAGCTCGAGCCGCGGCCGATCATCCCGAGGGCGGGAACGCCCGCAATCTCGTCGCAGAAGCGCACACAGCGGGTGCAGTGGATGCACCGGGTGAAGCGCGTGTTGATCAGCGGACCCAGATCCTTGTCGGCGAAGGCGTGCTTGTCCTCGCGGAAGCGGGACGCGGCCTCACCGTACAGGACGGTCTCGTCCTGAAGATCGCACTCGCCGCCCTGGTCGCAGATGGGGCAGTCCAGCGGGTGGTTCACCAGCATGAACTCGATGGTCCCCTTGCGGGCCGCCCGGGCCATCTCGGAGTTCGTGAAGACCTCCATGCCCTCGCAGACCGGCAGCGCGCAGGAGGCTGCGGGCTTGGGCGGTCCGGGTTTGACCTCCACGAGGCACATGCGGCAGTTGCCCGCAATGGACAGGCGCTCGTGATAGCAGAAGCGGGGAATTTCAATCCCCGCAAGCTCGGCCGCCTGGAGAACGGTGGCGCCCTCCGGGGCCTCAACGGGAATGCCGTCAATCGTCAGTTTTGGCATGACTCCCTCCCCTACTGCGCCGCCGCGGAGGACGACGGGGCATCCTTCCGGGCTGCAATGCGCCGCTCAAGTTCCGGGCGGAAGTGACGGATCAGACCCTGCACGGGCCACGCCGCCGCGTCCGCCAGAGCACAAATTGTCCGGCCTTCCATGCGCCTTGTCACATCCTCCAGAACATCGATCTCGCCCGGCTCCGCATCACCGGTCACCATGCGCGCCATCATTTTTGAAATCCACGGGGTGCCCTCGCGGCACGGCGTACACTGGCCGCAGCTCTCGTGGGCGAAGAACCGGGACAGCCGGGCAATGGCCGCCACCAGATCGGTGGAGCGGTCCATCACGATGACCGCGCCCGACCCCAGACCCGAGCGCAGCTCGCGCAGGCCGTCGTAGTCCATGCGGGCATCCGCACACAGGGCCGCCGGCAGAAGCGGGACCGAGGCACCGCCCGGGATCACCGCAAGCAGGTTGTCCCAGCCGCCGCGGACGCCGCCCGCGTGCTTCTCGATCAGCTCGCGAAGGGGGATTCCCATCTCCTCCTCGACGTTGCAGGGCTGGTTCACGTGACCCGAGATACAGAAAATCTTGGTGCCGTGGTTGTTCTCCCGGCCCAGGGACGTGTACCAGGACGCCCCGCGACGCAAGATCGTGGGGGCGTTGGCGATGGTCTCCACGTTGTTGACCGTGGAGGGGCAGCCGTACAGGCCCGCACCCGCCGGGAACGGCGGCTTCAGGCGCGGCTGGCCCTTCTTGCCCTCGAGCGACTGGATCAGGGCGGTTTCCTCGCCGCAGACGTAGGCGCCCGCACCGCGGTGCACGTAGACGTCCATCTTCCAGCCGGTGCCACAGGCGTTGTCACCCAGAAGGCCGGCCTCGTAGGCCTCGTCAATCGCGGTCTGGAGGTGGATGGCCTCCTGCACGAACTCGCCGCGGATGTAGATGTAGGCCACATGGGCGTTGATGGCGTACCCGGCCACCAGGCAGCCCTCGATCAGCTTGTGCGGATCGAAGCGCATGATGTCCCGGTCCTTGCAGGTGCCGGGCTCGCCCTCGTCCGCGTTGATCAGAAGGTAGTGCGGACGCTCGCCCACGGTCTTGGGCATGAACGACCACTTCAGGCCCGCCGAGAAGCCCGCACCGCCGCGCCCGCGAAGGCCGGAGGCTTTCATCTCCTCGATGATCCACTCGCGGCCCTTGTCCAGCAGGGCTTTCGTGTTGTCCCAGTCCCCGCGCGCCCGCGCCCCGGCCAGATGCCAGTCCTCGAACCCGTAGAGGTTGGTGAAAACCCGATCCTTGTCCTGAAGCATCAGGAGGCCCTCCCCGCAAGAGCGGTTGCGCCGGCCGCGTTGGCGGAGCCGACCCGGCCGGTCTGGGAGCCCAGGACCACCTTCTCGCCCGCCCGGAGCTTGCGAATGAGGGCCACCGTGTTGTCGTAGGTGAGATCCTCGAAGTAGTGGTCACCGACGCGCACGGCGGGAGCGTTCACGCACGCCCCCAGGCACTCGCATTCCTGCACGGAAAACTTGCCGTCGTCGCTCTTGCCGCCCGGGTCGAGCCCCAGCTCGTCACGAAGGGCGCGCAGCACCTCGTCCGAGCCCCGCAGCCAGCACGAGATGTTGGTGCAGACCTCGAAGTGGTGCTCGCCCACGGGGGCGTGGCGGAACATGGTGTAAAATGTGGCCACCTCCAGAATGCGGATGGGGGCGAGACCGGTCAGGCCGGCCACCGCCTCCATGGCGGAGCGGTCCACGTAGCCCTGCTGGCGCTGGGCCAGGTCCAGAAGCGGAAGCGCCGCCGAGTGCTCCCGGCCCTTGGGGTAGCGCGCGAGAATGCTCCGGGCCTCGGCCTGGTTCTCGGGCGTGAACGCAAACGGCGCAGTCCCGGCCGCCGCGGTGTTCGTCTCAATCATCGGTCAACCTCTCCAAACACCACATCGATCGTCCCGATATTGGCCACGATGTCGGCCAGCATGTGGCCCCTGCTGATCAGGTCCAGCCCCTGAAGGTGGACAAAGCCCGGCGAGCGGATGTGACAGCGATAGGGCTTGTTCGTTCCGTCCGACACCAGGTAGACGGCGAACTCGCCGGTCGCGGCCTCCACTGCCGTGTAGGTCTCGCCAGCCGGCACCCGGAAACCCTCCGAGTGCAGCTTGAAATGGTGGATCAGGGACTCCATCGAGGACTTCATGTCCTTGCGCCGGGGCGGCGTCACCTTGAAGTCCTGGGTCCGGACCGGGCCTTCGGGCATGTTTTCAATGCACTGGCGCATGATCTTGATGGATTCCCTCTGCTCCGCCATGCGGACCAGATACCGGTCGTAGCAGTCGCCGTGGCTGCCCGTCGGAACCTCGAAGTCCATCTCGTCGTAGGCGTCATAGGGCTGGGACTTGCGCAGATCCCAGGGAACCCCGGTGGCCCGCAGCACGGGACCGGTGAAGCCCCAGTCCAGAGCCTCCTCGCGGGTGCACCTGCCGATATCCACCATGCGCTGCTTGAAGATGCGGTTCTCGTCCACAAGGGTCTCGAAGTCGTCGAGGTACTTGGGGAAGCTGTCGCAGAACGCCAGGATGTCCTCGAACAGGTCGGGGGTGGCGTCGCGGGCCACACCGCCCGGGCGGAACCAGGCCGCGTGCATGCGCGCACCCGAGACCCGCTCGGTGAAGCCCAGCAGGTGCTCGCGGGGCTCGTAGCCGTAGAGCATGGGCGTGAGCGCCCCCACGTCCATCGCCGTGGCGGTGGTGTTCATGATGTGGGAGACGATCCGGGTGATCTCGTTCAGCAGCGTGCGCAGATACTTCGCCCGCGGAGGCACCTCGATGCCCAGCAGCTTTTCCACCGCAAGGACAAAGGCGTGCTCCTGGTTCAGGGGGCACGCGTAGTCCAGACGGTCAAAGTACGGGATCGCCTGAAGATAGGTCTTCGTCTCGATCAGCTTTTCGGTGCCGCGGTGCAGAAGCCCGATGTGGGGATCGACGCGCTCGATGATTTCGCCCGAAAGCTCCATCACCAGACGCAGAACGCCGTGGGCCGCCGGGTGCTGGGGACCGAAGTTCAGCTCGTAGGATTTGATCTCGACCTGCGCCATGTCCTAGGCCCCCTTCCCTTCGGTCGCTTTCTCGTCACCGGGCAGCTGCGCAGCGCAGCCGCGGGCCCGGGCCACCTGGTCGTCCATGCTCTCCCAGGGGCTTGCGAAATCGAAGTCGCGGAAGTCCTGGACCAGACGCACGGGCTGGTAGACGACCCGGCCCAGCTCCTCGTCGTAGCGGATTTCCTTGAAGCCCGACAGGGGGAAGTCCTTTCTCTGGGGGTGCCCCTCGAACCCGTAGTCGGTGAGGATGCGCCGCAGGTCCGGGTGATCCGAGAAGATCACGCCGTACATGTCAAAGGTCTCGCGCTCGAACCAGTTGGCCGAGGGGAACACGGACACGACCGACGGCACGGGCGTGTCCTCGGACGCGTGGACCTTGACCCGGATGCGCAGGTTGTAGCGCATGGAAAGGAGGTTGTAGACGACCTCGAAACGCTCCTCGCGCTCGGGGTAGTCAACGCCGCAGACATCCACAAGCTGCTCGAAGAGGCAGGCCGCGTCCTCCTTGAGGAAGGACAGAACCTGCGGGACCGTCGAGCGCACCGCAAGAACCACAAGCTCGTCCTTCTCGAAGGACACGCGGATGACCTCATCCTCGAGCTCGCTCTCCAGACGCGCGGCGATATCCCTGAGACTATCGAGTCGCTCGGTAACAGTTCCAGTCATGACATCGGGTACTTTCGTTCCTTAGCGGTACAGCGTTCCTGTCCGGCGAATCTTTTTCTGAAGCTGCAGAATGCCGTAAATGAGAGCCTCCGGGGTCGGCGGACATCCGGGGACGTACACGTCCACGGGAACCACCCGGTCACAGCCGCGCACCACCGAATACGAGTAGTGATAGTAGCCGCCACCGTTGGCACAGCTCCCCATCGAGATGACCCACTTCGGCTCGGGCATCTGGTCATAGACCCTGCGCAGGGCAGGAGCCATCTTGTTCGTGAGCGTGCCGGCGACGATCATCACGTCGGCGGAGCGGGGACTCGGAAAGAAGACGATGCCGAACCGGTCCAGGTCGTACCGGGACACAGCCGAGTGCATCATCTCCATGGCGCAGCAGGCCAGACCGAAGGTCAGGGGCCACATGGACCCCGAGCGGGCCCAGTTGACCACCTTGTCCACATTGGCCAGCACAAATCCCTTGTCACGCAGGGCGCCGGACGCCGCCTGGAGGGCGATCTCGTCGGCCGGACCCGGTCCGTGGGCCGGGGGGTTCATTCCCATTCCAGGGCTCCCTTCTTCCATTCGTAGACATACCCGACGGTCAGGATGGCGAGGAACACCATCATCGACCAGAACGCCGCCGCTCCCAGCCCCTTCAGACCGACGGCCCAGGGGAACAGGAAGGCGATTTCCAGATCAAAGATGATAAAAAGGATAGCCACCAGATAGAACCGGACCTGAAACCGGGAACGGGCGTCGTCGAACGGCGGAAACCCGCACTCGTAGGGAGCTTTCTTTTCGGGATTCGGCGACTGGGGCACAATGATATAGGAGGACGCCAGCATTGCACCCGCCACAAAAAATGCGATCACGGCAAAAACGAGGATCGGCAGATACTCAACGATGACAGCGCTCATGAGCGGCTTATTCCCTTCTCGCTGTACTCGGCACTTGTCAGGCTCGCACTGCCGGGTTTCCGGATGTTCGGGCACCGGCGGCGTGGGAGGAAGATGATTAGCCTTGGGGTCACTCAAAAGTCAAGCGCCCGAAACCAGCTTTTTTCGCCCCTCCGTTCGGAAGTTTCCCCCCCAATCCCATTTGGGTTTCTTTTTGTCCCGGCGCACAGTTCCGACGGAAATTTTCTTCCTGGACACAAAAATAACACTTTCGTTCAGTCGGGTTTAGGGCACACACCTCCGGATGTAGCCCTGAAGGGCGACAAAGGGAGCCTTTTTGCCGGTTTGTCCCCCGAACCCGGCCATTCCCGCCAACAGCGCTTGACACGACGTCCAGAGTGCGCCCAAATTCCGCGCGAACCGCACTTTGTTTCCCAACCCGCCGGGGCGGCGGGCCCTACCATAAAACGCAAGGGGTTCCTTCATGCGTATTCTGATGCTCCACCCCAACTATCACTCCGGCGGCGCCGAGGTCGCGGGAAAATGGTCTCCGGCCTGGGTTGCCTACCTTGCCGGCTACCTGAAGGCGGGGGGCTACTCCAACCTGCGCTTCGTCGACGCCATGACCGACGACCTGGACGAGGACGATCTCCGTCGCGTCTTCCGTGAGGAGAAGCCGGACATCATCGGCACCACTGCCGTGACGCCGGCCATTTATAAAGCGCAGCGGATGCTGCAGATTGCCCGCGAGGAATGCCCGAACGCCGTTATCATTCTGGGCGGCATTCACGCGACCTTCATGTTCCAGCAGATCCTGACCGAGGCCCCCTGGATCGACGCCATCGTGCGCGGCGAGGGTGAGGCGGTCACGCTCAACATCGTCAAGGCTGTGGATGAGGGCCGCTGGCCGAAGGAGCGCGACTCCATCCGTGGCATTGCCTACGTCGACGGCGACAAGATCGTGGCCACTCCGGCGGAGCCGTCGATCCGCGACGTGGACTCCATCGTGGCCGACTGGTCGGTTCTCGACTGGAAAAAGTACATCTACATTCCCTGGGGCGTCCCTGTGGCGACTCCCAACATGGCCCGTGGCTGCCCCTTCACGTGCTCGTTCTGCTCCCAGTGGAAGTTCTGGCGCGACTACCGCGTCCGCGACCCGAAGAAGGTCGTCGACGAGATCGAGGTGCTGGTCAAGGAACACGGTGTCGGCTTCTTCATCCTTGCGGACGAGGAACCCACCATCAACAAGCAGAAGTTCATCGAGTTCTGTCAGGAGCTGATCGACCGCAAGCTTGATGTCCTGTGGGGCATCAACACCCGCGTGACCGACATCCTGCGCGACGAGGAGCTGCTGCCGTTCTACCGCAAGGCCGGCCTGATCCACATCTCGCTCGGCACCGAGGCGGCCGCCCAGCTGAAGCTGGACCTGTTCAACAAGGAGACCACCGTCGCCGAGAACAAGAAGGCCATCGACCTTCTGCGCGCGAACGGCATTGTCACCGAGGCCCAGTTCATCGTCGGTCTCGACAACGAGACCCCGGAGACCCTCGAGGAGACCTACCAGCTCTGCCGCGAGTGGAACCCGGACATGGCCAACTGGTCCATGTTCACGCCCTGGCCGTTCTCGGATCTCTTCCAGGAAATGGGTGACAAGGTCGAGGTCTTCGACTTCGAGAAGTACAACTTCGTCACCCCCATCATGAAGCCCGCCGCCATGGACCGTGCGACGCTTCTTGACCTGACCATGAAGAACTACCGCCGCTTCTATATGAACAAGATGCTGTTCGGCTACATCTGGGAAAAGGAACCGACCCGCCGGAAGTACCTGATCGGCTGCCTGAAGGCGTTCCTGATCTCGGCCTTCCAGCGCAAGTTCTATGACCTTGGCAAGTTCGGCTACTGGGGCCCGCACACGAAGAAGAAGACGAAGTTCAACTTCGACGAAAGCCGGACCCGCGCCCTGTCCAGCGAGGACGGCTGGAAGAGCGCGCCCCAGCACAAGAAGGCAGCGTTCCAGAACGCGGCGGCGGCCATGAAGGCCTGCGGCGGCACGGACGAGCAGATGCCCGAGGCCGGTGCGGAGCCGCAGAAGATCATGGCCTGCGGTGGCGGCAAGGAGCAGCTTCCCGAGAACGCGACCGCGGCGCCCAAGGCGTAAGGCGTGACCCGGGGGCCGCTGGCGGCTCCCACGCTTTCGGGACACGAGTACAGGAGGGGGAGCCCACAGCTCCCCCTTTTTTGTGCCCTGCGGGCGTGCGGCGTTTATGCCCGCGGGAGCCGGTTTCATGCGCTGCCGGCGTGCTGGGTTATGTGCCCACCGGGCATGCGGGGGGATCCGGGAGCGATAGGCCGCGTGGTTCGCCGCCACGGGCGCGCGCCTCCCGCCCCGTGGGACAGGGAGGGCCGCGAGAGCGTGGGCGTGCCAGGGTGAGCCGGGGGAACGGATGGCCCGGGACCAAAAGCGGCAGGAACCACCGGTGACCGCGCAGCGCGGCACCCCGGGAGCCGCGGATTGGCACACCGGCCGGAGGAACCGGCCCGCCCGGGCCACCGCCAGCACGCCATCCGGTGGAACCGCCGCCCCATCAACCGCACAGGCTCAGGGCACGCAGACCCCACCACCGGACACACCGGATGACACACCGGATGACAGACCCGGCACAGCCGATGGTCCACGCCGGCGTGCTCCCGACCCCCGCGGAAAGCCCGTGGGCGCACTGGCCGGAGGGCGGTACCGGGGCGAATCTCCCCCCACCCCGCACTCCCGGGACGTGCCCCCGTCGCCGCGGCGCGAACGGACCGGGTGGAAATCACCGTCAACCGCAGAGGAACATGGCAGAAAAACCCTGTCCCCAGGGGTATTTCGGCAAAGATCGCCCGAAAGACACTTCATTTTGTTGCACCGCGCCCAGATATTGTGAAAAATAGTATAGTTGCAACCGGCAGGCGGCAGACTGTGCATCTCTCTCGCCCGCCACGGAAGGAAACGCCCGGACGACCCGGCGCGCGACCGGAGGAGATAGTAATGGGTGCCTGCACATCGTCCGCGGCGCTCCAGGGGCAGTGGAACCGGCAATGAGCGAAGAACACACTCAAACAGCAGAGCCGTCGCTGGAAGACATCCTGACGTCCATCCGGAAGATCCTGTCCGAGAGCGAGGACGAGGCCCATCCGGAACGCCCGGAGAACGCAGCGGACACGCGCCGTGCCCCCGAGCCCGAACCCGTGAGGGAGGGCCCGCCGGTCTTCGACCTGGAGCCGGCGCCTGCGGCCCCCCAGACCCGGTTTGACGTGGCCGACCTGCCGGCCGCGCCCCCTGTTGCCGAGCCTCCGGAACCGGCGCCCTTCCCCGTTCAGGAGCTTGCCCCCGTCGTGGAGCCCGAGCCCCGGCCCGATGCCCTGTCGGGGCCGGAACCGTTCCCCGAACCCGTGCCCCTGCACCAACCGATCCCCGAGGCGCAGCCCGAGACCCAGTTCGGCCTGCCCGCGGATGACGATGTTTTTGAACTGACGGAAGAGATGGCTGTGACCCAATCCCATGCACACCCCGAGGGGACCGGACCTGACGAGCGCCTGATCTCCAGTGACACGGAGGCCCTGGCGGGCGGGATGATCGCGGACCTGGCCTCCCAGATCGCCCGGGAACGGCACCTGACGCTGGGGGACGGATCCCTGACCCTCGAGGCCCTGGTGCGCGATATCCTCAGGGAGCTTCTCAGGGACTGGCTCGACCAGAACCTGCCCGCCATGACCGAGCGTCTGGTCAAGAAGGAAATCGAGCGGCTCGTGGAACGCGCGGAAAACTCTTGATTCCCTGCCCCACTCTTCTAGAGTAACGCCCTTTTGGAGCGTCTTCGGGCCGGACCCGGAGGCGCGGGATATTTGTTGTCTTGCGAGGGGCGCGACCTGTCATGCTGGAAAAGAACTACAACGCCGCCGATGTGGAGGAGCGGCTCTACCGCCGCTGGGAAAGCACCAACGCGTTTGCCTGCAATCCCGGATCCGACGCGCGGCCGTACACCATCATGATGCCGCCCCCGAACGTGACCGGCTCCCTGCACATGGGGCACGCGCTCACGTTCACCCTCCAGGACATTCTCATCCGCTACTACCGCATGAACGGCCGCGACACCCTCTGGCAGCCGGGCACGGACCACGCGGGCATCGCAACCCAGATGGTGGTCGAGCGCCAGCTGGGCGAGAGCGGCATCTCCCGCCATGACCTGGGCCGGGACAGCTTCATCGACCGGGTCTGGGAGTGGAAGGCCGAGTCCGGAGGCACCATCACCCGCCAGCTCCGCTCCCTGGGCTGCTCGCCCGACTGGGGCCGCGAGCGCTTCACCATGGACGAGGGCCTCTCGGACGCGGTGCGCAAGGTGTTCGTGAAGCTCCACCGCGACGGCCTGATGTACCGCGACAAGCGCCTGGTCAACTGGGATCCGATCCTGCACACCGCCATCTCGGACCTGGAGGTGGAGAACCGCGAGACCGTCGGGAAGATGTGGCACCTGCGCTACCCCGTCCTCGGCGAGGAGGGACGCTTCCTGGTGGTCGCCACCACCCGCCCGGAAACCATGCTCGGTGACATGGCCGTCGCCGTGAACCCCGAGGACGAGCGCTACCGCGACCTGATCGGAAAGCAGGTGATGCTGCCCCTGGCCGGGCGCCCCATCCCCATCATCGCCGACGAGTACGCCGACCCCGAGAAGGGCTCGGGCGCGGTGAAGATCACTCCGGCCCACGACTTCAACGACTTCGAGGTGGGCAAGCGCCACAACCTCGAGCTTCTCAACATCCTGGATGCGGATGCCCGGCTGAACGACGCCGTCCCCGAGGCCTACCGCGGGCTCGACCGCTTCGTGGCCCGCGAGCGGATCCTCCAGGACTTGGAGGCGCTGGACCTGGTCGAGCGGATCGAGGAAAACCCCATGGTCCAGCCCTACGGCGACCGCTCGGGCGTGATCATCGAGCCCTGGCTCACGGACCAGTGGTTTGTGGACGCGAAAACCCTCTGCGAGGCGCCGGTCCGGGCCGTCGAGGAGGGCCGCACCCGCTTTGTCCCCAAGCAGTGGGAAAAGACCTTCTTCGAGTGGATGCGAAACATCCAGCCGTGGTGCGTGTCGCGCCAGATCTGGTGGGGTCACCAGATTCCGGCCTGGTACGGACCGGACGGGCACATCTTCGTGGAGGAAACCGAGGAGGAGGCCATCGCCGCCGCCCGGGCCCACTACGGCAGCGACGTCTCCCTGACCCGGGACACGGACGTGCTCGACACCTGGTTCTCGTCCGCCCTGTGGCCGTTCTCGACCCTCGGCTGGCCCGAGAGCACCCCGGAACTCGCCCGCTACTACCCGGGCGACGTCCTTGTGACGGGCTTTGACATCATCTTCTTCTGGGTCGCCCGCATGATGATGATGGGCCACTACATCATGGGCGACGTGCCGTTCCGCGACGTGTACATCCACGCCCTGGTCCGCGACGAGAAGGGCCAGAAGATGTCCAAGTCCAAGGGGAACGTGATCGACCCCCTGGAGCTGACCGGCACCTACGGCACCGACGCCCTTCGCTTCACCCTGGCGGCCATGGCGGCTCCGGGCCGTGACATCAAGATGAGCGAGAGCCGGGTTGCCGGATACCGGAACTTCGTGACCAAGCTCTGGAACGCGGCGCGCTTCTGCCAGATGAACGAGTGCGTGCCGGTCGCGGGCTTCGATCCCGACAGCGTGCGCCTGACCTTCAGCCGCTGGATCGTGGCCAAGACACGCCAGTGCGCCACCCAGGTGGGCGAGGCCTTCCACGCCTACCGGTTCAATGACGCGGCCCAGATTGCCTACTCGTTTGTCTGGAACACGTTCTGCGACTGGTACCTGGAGATGGCCAAGCCCCTGCTCCAGAACGCGGACGGGATCGACCCGGCCGACCGCAGCGAAACCCGTGCGGTGACCGCGTGGGCTCTGGACCAGATCCTCCACATCCTGCACCCCATGGTCCCCTTCGTGACCGAGGAGCTGTGGAACGAGATCGCACCGCGCGAGCGCCTTCTCATCAGCGAGCCCTGGCCCGCGGGCGGCTCCGGCAGCCAGGCCGATGCCGACGCCGAGGACACCATGGACTGGGTCGTGTCCCTGATCACCTCGGTGCGCTCGATCCGCGCCGAGATGAACGTGCCCCCGGGTGCGCAGATTCCGCTTCTGGTCCGGGATGCAGACGCCCTCACCCGGGAGCGTCTGGCCACCTGGGACATTCTCCTGAAGCGCCTTGGCCGCCTGTCCTCCATCGCGATCACCGAGGCCCCGCCGGCCAGGGGATCCGCCCAGGCGGTTCTGGGTGAGGCCACGCTGGTCCTGCCCCTGGAGGGCGTGATCGACCTGGACCAGGAACGGGCCCGCCTGGAGAAGGAAATCCGCCGGATGACCGACGAGGTCGCCCGCATTGACAAGAAGCTGGGCAACCCGGGATTTGTCGCCAAGGCGCCCGCCGAGGTGATCGAGGAGCAGCGCGAGAAGCGGGCCGACTACGAATCGACCCGCCAGAAACTGGAGGACGCGCTGGCCCGCATCGCCTGATGCGGCGCCCCGGGGCACCCCCGGCACGCGCAAATCCGCACAAAACCGTCTGGAACGCCCGGGGCCCTGCTCCGGGCGTTGCCTTTTTCCCGGTTTGATTCGATTTCGCGCCCCTGACCCCCTATCCTCGAAGGCCGGAAACACCCTCAAACCTGCCGGTACACCATGCCCACCCGTGCTCCCACCGTCCGCCTCCGCTCCGTTGTCCTGGGCGAGGGGCGACCGAAAATCTGCCTCCCGCTGACCGCTCCGACCCTTCCGGGTCTTCTGGACGAGGCCAGGGCCTGCCTGGCCATGAAACCCGACCTCCTGGAGTGGCGCGCGGACCATTTTGAGCATGTCCTTCATGGACTTCGGATCATTTCGGCCCTGATGGAGCTCCGCGCGGTGGTCGGCGACATTCCGCTTGTCTTCACCCTGCGAACCACCCGGGAGGGCGGACAGTTCCCGGCCGATGATCCCGCCTGGGGGCACCTGCTCTACCATGCGGCCATCAGTGACGCGGTGGATGTGATCGATGTGGAGCTGGCCCAGGCGAACCTTTTCCCGGAGGAGACACGCCGGGTTGTCACCTTCCTCGAGGGGGGCTTCACCGCCGAGCCGACGGTGCTGATGGCCAGCCACCACAACTTCCACCGCACCCCGGGGAAAGAGGAGCTTCTGGACCTCTTCCACGCGATGGCGGACCATCCCGCCGGCTTTGCGCTCGCAAAGATTGCGGTCATGCCCAAGACCCCGGCGGACGTGATCACCCTGATGGATGCGTCACGCACCTATGCCGACTCGGCATCGCCGATTCCCCCGGTTTCCATCTCCATGGGCCCCCTGGGGCTGATTTCGCGGGTCGGTGCAGGGCTTTGCGGCTCGGTGCTGACGTTCGGATCGGGCACCCGGGCCTCGGCTCCGGGCCAGATTCCCGCCGATCGCCTGCGCGAGGGGCTTTCCCTGCTTGATCCGGGGGCGTGAGTCCGGTTGCATCACTGTCCCCCGTTCTTCATAGTGCCCGGACCACGGTCCCCGTCGTCCGGACTGTCTCTCCCCCGACACCCTGGAGCTTTCGCATGCCGCTTACGTCGCTGTCCATAGAGCCGTCCTGCTCCAACCCCGTGGACCAGGTCGAGACCTTCCTGAGTGGAAAGGGATGGACCATCGAACGGCGCGATGACCGCAGTGTCTACGCGCAGGTGCCGGGGTACTGGTGTGATTGCGTGCTGGTCTTTTTCTGGTCGGAGAACCTGGACGCCCTCCAGTTCTCCTGCGCCATCGACATCCGGGTGCCGGACAGCCGGCGCGCCGTCCTGTACGAGCTTCTGGCCCTCCTGAACGAGCGCCTGTGGGTCGGCCACTTCAGCCTGTGGAACGAGACCTCCATGCCGCGGTTCCGCCACACCCTGCTGCTGTCCGGATCCCGGGTCTGCGCGGGAGACCTGGACGAGATCGTGGACATCGCGCTGGCCGAGTGCGAGCGCTTCTACCCCGCGTTCCAGTTCGCGCTGTGGGGCGGCAACTGCGCCCGGGACGCGCTGGATTCCGCCTTGCTGGACACCAAAGGGGAGGCCTGAGACATGACCCTGAGCGCAGAGCGCATTCTTCTCCTTGGCTGCGGCCGCATGGGACGGGCCATGCTGGACGGCTGGCTCAACCGCGGGCTGGACCCCTCCACGGTCACCGTTGTCGATCCCATGATCGATGGCAGCACCCTGCCCGACGGCGTGCGGCTTGTGAGCCCCGCGGACTCGGTGGCCCTGGACGTGGACCTCTGCGTTGTGGCGGTCAAGCCGCAGGTCATCGACGACATCCTGCCCGCCTACATGCCGCTCGCCCGGCGCGGGACCGCGTTCTTCTCCATCGTCACGGGCAAGTCCTTCGAGACCCTCGAGACGCTCCTTGGCGGCCCGGCCTCGGTGATCCGGTGCATGCCCAACACGCCGGTCTCGGTTGGAAAGGGCGTGATCGCCCTGCTGGCCAACCCCCGGGTGTCCGAGGCCCTGAAGACCGTCACCGGCTCCCTGATGGAGGCGGTCGGCACCGTGGTCTGGCTGGACGATGAAAGCCAGATGGACGCCGTCACGGCCCTGTCGGGAAGCGGACCGGCCTACGTGTTCAACCTGGTCGAGGCCATGGCCCGGGCGGGTGTGATCCTGGGCCTTCCCGAGGAGCTCTCCATGGTCCTGGCCCGGGAAACTGTCGTGGGAGCCGGCGCCCTGATGGACGCCTCCCCGGACAGTGCCGCCACCTTGCGGGCCAATGTAACCAGTCCCGGAGGCACCACCGCCGCCGCCCTCGAGGTTCTCATGGATACCGGGACCGGCCTTGGCCCCCTCCTGGCCAAAGCCATGAAAGCGGCCGCCGATCGCTCCAACGAACTGGCCTCCTGAGTTTTTTCTGGAAACCGTCCAGGGTTCCCGCTACCTTACCCTGCGAGGTTGCGCGCACGGGACATCCTCACCCGAGTGGTGTTCCCCACGATTTCCATTCCGCCGCCGGATCGCTCCGCGGGCTCAGGCCTGCGTGAGCGGCTCTCCCGTCGGCCCAGCACCTTCGGGCACGGTCGTTCATGGAGGACAAGAGGGCGAACACGCACGGCGCAGGGGGATTTGACAGCGGCTCGTCGCTGTACCTGTCCCTTTACATCATCCTTCTGACCTTTTTCATTGCCCTTGTCGGCGTGTCCACCCTGAACCTGGACCGCACGCGCCAGGCGGTCGGCAGCGTTCTCGGGGCGTTTTCGGCCTCGTCCATTTTTCCCGGCTCCGCCGTCGAGGACATCTCCCAGTCAGGCCAGGTGCTGGCGGTGGCCCGGCAGGTCTTTGCGGACCTGGGGGCCCTGTTCCAGTCCGAGATCCCGGCCGCCCGGGTGGAGGAGCCCACCCCCGGTCGGGTGCTCGAGGTCACCTTGCCCGCCTCCGAGTTTTTCCAGAAGAACGATGACACGCCGCGCGCCTTGCGCACCCGCCTGTTTGACGGGCTCATTGCCGCCCTGGCCTACGGCGAGGACGCGGGCATTCCCCGGCGCATGACCATGACCGTGCTGACCGGCGACGCCAGCGACAGCCCCTATGCGGGGGATGCCTCCCTGGAGCACCGCCGGGCCGTGGCCCTGGGCGAGTTGGCCTTCCGGCGCGGCGCCTCGCCCCGGACCGTGGAAATCGGCCTGTCCCCCGGGCCTCTGGGCTACATCGTCTTCACGTTCCGGATCGACTTTGAGAACCCGCTGGAGCGCTCGGCCCCGCCATGACGCTGCTCCCCGACCCCCTCACCTCCGCACCCCGAAACGGTCCGGACCAGCCCCGGCCCCGGCTGGCCGACAGCATCTGGATGATCACCATCACGGATCTGATCTTGCTGCTGTTCGCCTTCTTCGTGCTTCTGTTTGCCATGATGACCACCGAGGTTCCCCTGAGCCCGGAGGCCTCGGCCGTGCCAGCGGCCAGCGACGTCCTGTCCACCCGGGTGGATGCGCCTTTGGGAATCGAGCGGACGCCCGCGCGCCAGGAGCGGAACATCGAGGCGGTCCTGCCCCCGGCAGCGTTCGAGACCGCCTATTTCGGCGCCCTTCTCGAGGACATGCTGAAGGACGCGCCCGGCCTTGACGGGATCGTGATCCGGATCTATCCCGACGTGATCACCCTGAAACTCCCTCCGGGGGTCTGGGACGCACGCCCCGCAAACCCCGGCGATCCGGAGCCCCTGTCCCCGCTTGCCCGCTTCCTGGACCGGCTGGGAAAGAAGGTGGTTGTCAGCGGCTGCCGCGCCCCCGACCCCGAAAGCGCGCTCGCCTGGTCCCGGGGTCTGGACGATGCGGCAAAAACCGCAAACAATTTGAAAAAAGCAGGCTTTCTGGCGCCTGTTGACATACAATCGCAGCTGGCGGCATCCACGTCCGGAGAGGGTGTCTACCTGTATATTCTGGCAGAGGGCGAGGAACCATGAAACGGAAAGAGCCCGTAACGAAGCACCTTGCTTCCGGTCTCGTTATTACAGCTCTGACCTCGGTCGCCGTTGCCTGTCCGGACCGCCCGGTCCTGGCCCAGGAGGTGCGCGCCGGTGCCCACCCCGGGTATGGCCGCCTGGTGTTCGACTGGAAGACCCCCGTGACCTTCAAGGCCGACGTGGTCTCCGGAACCCTGGTGATCCAGTTTGACCGCCCGGTCACCGCCTCCCTGGACGCCCTGCCCTCGCGCCTGAAGGACTACATCGGCCCGGCCAAAATCAGTCCGGACCGCCAGACCGTGACCTTTCCCCTCAAGGGGGAGTTCCGGGCCACCACCCGCGAGATCGCCCGTGCCGCGGTCATTGACCTGTCGCCCGCCTCCGGCTCACCGGCAGCGGCGGACAGCGCACCGGCGGCGGCCCAGACCACCAACCCCCGGCTGATCCCGGTGCGGACCGGAGCCCACAAGGACTTCTTCCGCGTTGTCCTGGACTGGCCCCGCACCGTGCCCTACACCGTGGAGACGCGGGACGGCGCCCTTGTTGCCCGGTTCGAGAGCCCGGGGCGGGTCGACCTCACCCAGCTGAACGCCCGTCTGCCCGAGGGCCTGAAAGGCGTGAGCGCCCGCCAGGGAGACGGGGCGCTGACCCTGACCTTCCCGCTGCCCGCGGGGAACCCGGTGCGCCACTTCCGCTCCGGGAACTCGGTCGCCCTGGACCTGATGGCCCCGGGCTCGGCCCCCGCCGAAAACACCCCGAACACCGAAAACGCATCCAACGCGTCGGAGGCCGCCGCAGGGGGCCCGAGCGGACCCGCGTCCCCGGCCACGGCCACGGCAAACGCATCCGGGAGCGCTCCGGCCACACCGGCACCGCAGACCGGAGCCCCGGGGACGGCACCGGCGGACGCCACCCCGGCCGTGACCGGCCCCGATCCCGTCACGGGACGTCCGCCCGCCGTCATTCCCCCGGCCCCGGCCCCCGCAGCCGCTGCCGGAGCCAAGGCGCCCGCCGCCACCGCCACCGGACCGGCAAACGCCACGGACGCCACGGCGGCCACGGCCCCCGCCACTCCCGAAGCGATCGCACCCGCCCCGGCACCCGGTGCCACTCCGGGAGCGCCCTCACCCGTGGGCGCGACGGCCCAGCCCCCGGCACCGCGCATGGCGACCACAGGCGGCATCCTCCAGGCTCCCGCGCCGGGCTCCGGACCGGACGTTGAGCCCCCCATGCCCGAGGCCGCCCCCTCGACCCCGGTCACCGAGGCCGTCGCCGCCGGCGCCGTGCCCCACGACCAGTTCGGCCCGTCCACCTGGGCGTTCCACTGGGACGAGCCCTCGTCCGCCGCCGCCTTCCGCCGGGACAGCTACGTCTGGGTGGTCTTTGACAAGGCCTCCAGCGTCGATGTCGAAGCGTTCAAGGGCGCCTTTGGCGATGCGGTGGAGTTCGTCCAGCAGGTCAAGCTGCGCTCGGATGTCACGGCCCTGCGCATGATCCTGGAAGACGGGATCAACCCCAGCTTCCGGCGCGACGGCCTGACCTGGATCCTGGAGCTGACAGCCCAGCCCCTGGCCCCGGTCTCGCCGCTGGACGTGATCGCCCAGGAAGGCCAGACCCCGGATACCGCACGCCTGTACATCCCGGTTCCCGGGGGTGGCTCCGTCTTCGAGATCTTCGACCCGGAGGACGGCACCCCCTTCCACGTAGTCTGCATCTCGCCCGTGGGCAACGGCATCGGCCGCACCGAGCGCTATACGGACCTGACCCTGGATCGCACGGCCCAGGGCATTGTGGTCTCCCCGATCCGTGAAAAGCTGACGGTCGCCTCCACCCGGGAGGGCATCGTCATCACCGCCGACGAGGGCCTTGTGCTGTCGGAGACCACCACAGCCGGAGCCCAGGCCCTGCCCGGAACCGTCATGGGCCGGGACTACCGCAAGGTCTACGACTTCCCGCGCTGGTTCGGCGAGAAACGCGACGAGCCCTTCCCCTCCCGCCAGAACACGTTCCTGAGCGCGCTGGTGCAGGATCTTTTGAGCTCCCCCGCCGAACGCTCGAAGGCGAACATGGACATGGCGCACTTCTACCTGGCGAACGGTCTCGGAGCCGAGGCCCTGGGCGCGACCCACCTCCTGGACTCCGCCGTCACCCGCGGCTTTGTGGACGGCGCGGAGGCCGCCGCCCTGAAGGGCGCGGCCCTGTTCCTCATGGGGCGGGACGACGAGGCCATCAAGTCCCTCTCGGACCCGGAGCTGGACGTGGACGACGACGTCCGGTTCTGGCGCTCGGCCGCCATTGCACGGCGCAACCAGGACGACGCGACAAAAGAGGTCAAGCAGTTCCTGGCGGAAAACAGCGCGCTCATCCGGGACTATCCGCCGGGTGTCCGCACGCCCCTGGCCCTGGTGGCGGCCACCGCCGCCATCGATATCGAGGACAGCCGGGGTGCGAGCATCCTGCTGGACCTGGCCACTGCGCCCAAGGACAACACCACCTTTGACACCGCCCACCTGACCTACCTCGAGGGCCGCCAGCAGGAGCTTCTTGCGGACTACGAGACCGCGCGGGACACCTACCGCAGCGTGGAGCGGATGCCCTCCGAGAAGTGGTACCTCCAGGCGCTGCGCTCCCGCCTGACCCTGGAGTACGACCTGGGCCTGATCCCGGTGGAGGATCTGATCCGCGGGCTCGAGCACATCCGCTACTCCTGGCGCGGCGACGAGCTGGAGCTCGGGGTGCTGGGGCAGCTCAAGGATCTCTACCTCCAGAACGGCGACCCGGGCGGGGCGCTCCGGGTCATGAGGGTTGCGACCGAGTACTTCCCGAACAGTCCCAAAGCCGCGGAATACCGCGACGAGATGAAAACCGTCTTCGAGGATCTGTACCTGAACGGCGGCGCCAACGCCCTCGCGCCCGCCACGGCCATCGCGCTTTACGACGAGTTCCGCATCCTGACCCCCATGGACGAGCGCGGGGACCAGATGATCAGCAACCTCGCCGACATGCTCGCCCGCGTCGATCTTCTGGACCAGGCCGCCCTGCTGCTGGACCACCAGCTCAACACCCGCCTCACCACCCCGGGGGAGGAGCGCGCAAAGATCGGCGCCCGCCTTGCCCTGCTGCGCCTGCTGGGGGCCCAGTCCGAGTTCGAGCCGGAGCGCCGCGCCCGACTGGCCCGCCAGGCGCTCGCCACCATCGAGAGCTCCGCCTATCCCGCCATGCCCCTGGCCCTGCACGAGCAGCGCAACCGCATTGCCGCGCGCGCCCTCGCGGACCTGGGCCAGCCGGACCGGGCCATCGCCCTGCTGGAGGGCGACAACTCCCGCGAGGCCATCACCCTTCGGACCCAGATCAACTGGAAGGCCCGCAACTGGAAAGAGGTGGCCCGCAACATCGCGCGCCTGGTTCCGGTGCCCGCCCGGGGGGAGACCCTGTCCGACGACGCAGCCCTTGATGTGCTGGACTGGGCCACGGCCCTCTATCTGGCCGGAGACGAACCCCAACTGGGCCTGCTGCGCAAACGCTACCGCCCGGCGCTGGAGAACACGCCGGTCTTCGAGGCGTTCGACCTGATCACCAGCCCAGGAGACTACGGACGCACCAACGTGGTCACCCTGAACCAGAAGGTCCAGCAGGCGGACCGCTTCGGCTCGTACCTGTCCACATACCGCGAGAAGCTCGTGAAAGAGGGGCTGTCGTCCCTGAACTAGGCGGACGGGGCGGCTGGCGCCCACGTCCATACCGGAGCCCTTGCGCCCGTCCTCGAGACGCCGGGTGCCGTGGCGCGCAAGGACGCCGCGCCACACCGGTCGACGGCCGGGGCGCACAGGGCCGACGCTGAACCGCTCCGCCGTTTCACGACAACACCTGGAGGTCTTGCCCCATGCCCTACGTCAACATCAAGGTCACCGGAGGCCGGGAGGCCCCCACCGCGGAGCAAAAGGCCGAGCTCATCCGGGGCGTGACCGAGCTTCTGGGCCGGGTTCTGAACAAGAACCCCGCCACGACCGTTGTGGTGATCGACGAGGTCGACATGGACAACTGGGGTATCGGCGGGCGAAGCGTTACGGAGATCCGCAAGGGCTCCTGAACCGGGGGCCCCGCCGCCAGCCCGGTCAAACCGATCCCCGTCCCCGCCGACAGGAATCCGTCATTTTTTGATCCTGGCCCCCTTCCGCCGTTGCACCAATGGCCCGAAGCGTCCAGTATCATATTACCCCAATACCGTTCCCCAATACCGTTCCCCATCGCCGCGCCCCTTTCCGCGTACCTTTTCCCCTGTATCACCGGGACATGTCCTGACCGCTGCGCAGACAGCGGGCCTGCCCCCCCCGACGCTCCGGCACTCGGGTCGCGCGGTTATCCGTCTTCAGCGGACAGCGCGGACGTGCTGCCCATGTGTCCCGTTCCGGGCGTTCCCGCAGGTGGCTCCCTTGAGGCGGGGCCCGACACGCTCCCCGCATTGCGCCCGGGCCTCAAGGAGATCGCGTTTTTCCACGGAACCCGATCCGGCCCTGACGTGCGCTTTCAGATCCTTTTTCCGTTTCAGTCGCCTGTTCCGGACCACCGGACTCCCCGCAAAAGGAAGGAAACCCATGAGAGCTGTCTTGATCCTGATGAGTGCGACCGCGCTCCTGCTGTGCGGCTGCGCCACCATAATGACCGGCATGGTGACTCCAAGCCTCGAAGGTGCCCCCCTGGTTCTGGCCTACTCCGGACCCGAGGTGATCCGGGACCAGGCCCGGGTTGCCACGCTCGTGGTCCCAGCCTCCTATGGGGTGAGCGTTGACGGTGTGCCCGTCAGGGACCGGGATGGAGCATTCAATCCCAAACTCCGTGTAGCGCCGGGATCCAACACCTCGGTCTACCTTGTGGACGTCCTGCCCGGCGAGCATACCCTGACCGTGACGTACAATGCCCTCCAGCCCGGGGACAGCAATCCGGAACTCAAGTCCGGTGCACGCATGGGAAGCGCAACCGTCACGGCCTCCTACAGCGGACCCAGCCCCTTTTCCTGGATCCGGACGTCGGATACGGCGCACACACTCAACCCCGGGGACGTCTATACGGTCGCACTGAAGCTCATGACCATTACAGGGGAGATGGATCTGTACTCCATGGGCGAGAGCGGTCGAAACCGGATCACTGCCAGCCGAAAGGCCGCACATTTTCCGGATGCCTCCCAGCCTGCAGACCCGTCGCCCCGCTAGCGCCGCCGCACCAGCCCTGCACAGGGCCGGGACCGCGCGCACAGGCCGGCCCAAAAGAAAAAGCGCGGACCGAAATCCGCGCTTTCCGATATGTCGCCACCCACGGCGGGCAGCCCACGCCGGGGCGCCCTTGTGACACCGTCCGGGGCGTCCCCGGGCCGTCACCCTTTGGATCGAAACGCCCGCGGGACCGTGTCCCGCAAACATCGGCAGCCCCATCGGGAGCCCGTTCCATATGCGTGCCCGGGACAACGCCCGGGCACAAGGCTGGACCTAGAGACGCCAGCCCACGTGCATGGCCGCAATGCCGCCGGTGAGGTTCCGGTACTGGACCTGACGGAAACCCGCCTCCTCCATTTTCCGGGCCAGCTCATCCTGGGGCGGGAAGCGGCGGATGCTCTCCACAAGGTAGCGGTAGGCATCCTCGTCCCCGGCCACGAAGCGGCCCATCAGGGGCAGCGCCTTGAAGGAGTACAGGTCATAGAGGCGGTCAAACACGGGGATGACCACCTTCGAGAACTCCAGGATCATCATCTTTCCGCCGGGGCGCAGCACCCTGCGGGCGTCCGCGATCGCGTCCTCGATGCGGGTCACGTTGCGAAGCCCGAAGGCAATGGTGTACGCGTCCACCGAGCGGTCCGGCAGGGGCAGCGCCTGGGCATCGCCCACGACCCAGGACAGGCCGTCGGACAGGGCGTGGTCCATGGCCCGGTCACGCCCGACCCTCAGCATTTCCTCGTTGATGTCGCACACGGTGACCGTCGCCGGGGGCTGGCCGCCGGTGGGCTGGCGGGCCGCCGAGCGCAGGATCCGGAACGCAATGTCCCCGGTGCCACCGGCCACGTCCAGGTACTGGCGCCCGGGTCGCGGGTCCAGCCAGCTGACGAAGGCGTCTTTCCAGATCCGGTGGACACCGCCGCTCATCAGGTCGTTCATCACGTCGTAGCGCGAGGCTACGGAATCGAAAATCTCGCGCACGCGCGCGGCTTTCTCCGACGCCCTCACGGACTGGAAGCCGAAATGGGTCATCTCGTCGTTCGAATTCTGTGTCATGGCGGTATCTTTTTTGCTTTCATTCAGGACCGGAGCACGATTTTTCGGCCAAACGGGCCGGAAGATCAAGACCCAGGTGGCCGGGGAGCGAATTTCTCTCCCTGCGGGCCCCGGATTACGGTATGGTCACTTGTTTTGAAATCCTTTTCATCAGGGGCAGACCATGTTGAAAGCCCGGTCTTTCGCGGCTCTCGCTGTTTTCGGATGGATCGTGTGCTTCGGAATCCCCGCGTTCGGCGCGGATTTCGTCACTGGCATGGACGATGTGCCCCTTATGGGAGGGCTTGAACCGCTTCCGGGAAAGGGGCTCTCCTTCGCCACCGCCCGTGGCAGGCTGGTGGAGTCCTATGCCCGCACCGGCCGCAACGCGGGCGAGGTTCTGGACTTCTACCGCCAGACCCTGCCCCAGCTTGGCTGGTCGCCGAGCGGAAATCAGGCTTTTGTACGCGACTCGGAGCAGCTGGAGATCCATTTTACCGCAGGCCCCCGGGGACTGATTGTCCGGTTTTCCCTGTCGCCCCGCAACTGAGCCCCCTCCCCTTTCCTTTCCTGTCCGGCACGCGGCCCGCACATCTGCCCCGCCCCGGGCTGTCTTTCGACCGTCCCCCCTGTCTCTCTTCCTGTCTATCCCACCCGGAGACCCTTCACATGGCCTTTGAGAACATTCTTGTCGAAACCTCTGGCCCCGTCGGCATCATCACCCTGAACCGCCCGGCGGCCTTGAACGCCCTGTCCAGCACCCTCATCGCCGAGCTCAACCAGGCTCTGGACGAGATGGAGGCCAGCGAAACGGTGCGCGTCATTGTCCTCACCGGCAATGAGAAGGCCTTTGCCGCCGGAGCCGACATCAAGGAAATGGCCGCAAAGACCTTTGTCTCGGCCTACGGCGAGGACTTCATCACCCGGGGCTGGGAGCGCATTTCCACCCTGCGCAAGCCCATCATCGCGGCAGTGGCCGGGTTCGCCCTTGGCGGCGGCTGCGAGATCGCCATGATGTGTGACTTCATCATTGCCGCCGACAACGCCCGCTTCGGCCAGCCGGAGATCAATCTGGGGGTTCTGCCGGGCATCGGCGGTTCCCAGCGTCTGGCCCGGTTTGTGGGCAAGTCCAAGGCCATGGACATGTGCCTCACGGGCCGCATGATGGACGCTCAGGAGGCCGTCCAGTGCGGTCTGGTGTCCCGGGTCGTGCCGCTGGACAACCTGCGCGAGGAGGTTCTGAAAATCGCCAACTCCATCGCCGCAAAGAGCCGGATCACCACCATGATGGTCAAGGAGGCGGTCAACGTGGCCTTCGAGACCACCCTGGCCGAGGGCGTGCGCTTCGAGCGCCGGCTGTTCCACGCAGCCTTCGCCACCGCGGACCAGAAGGAGGGCATGAACGCGTTCATCGAGAAGCGCCAGCCCAGCTTCTCGGACCGGTAGGCCCAGCGGATCCCGGCACCGGGCGGGTGGGCGCGCGCACTGCCCGGCGCCCGCCGGCAGCCCGGCGCCGCGCCGGCCAGGGTTCCACCTCGTGGCCCCGGCCCGAAAACCCGCCCCTCCGCCCCCGGCGACCCACGCCCCGAACCGATCGCGGCCAGCCGGGCCCACCCGGGCTCGCGCCCGGTCGCTTCCCCGGGGACCATGCCCCTGTTGTTCTCCTGCAAAGGAGCCGGACCGTGAAAGCCGTACCGAGCCGCTTTCCTTCGTTTTTCGCCGCTGCCCTGTCCCGGGTCGGCCTGTCCCACGAGGAGGCGTCCGCCCTTCTCGAGACCCCGGTCCCGGAGATCAAAGCCTGGGCCGAGGGGACGGCCTGGCCCCCCGCGCCGGTCTGGGCGCGGCTGCGCTCCCGGGAGAGGACCGTTGCCAGCCTGTCCGGGAACCTGCTGGCCAGTTGGGCCGCCACCCGGGATGACCTGAACTCCCGGGACATCGTACCCCGGGCCCTGCGCCTGTCGCCCCGGGGCAAGTCGGACGCGGAGATGATCACCATCGCCGCCTTCCTTCTGGCGGTCAGTCCGGATATCGAGATCGGCGACGACCCGGACAACGGCAGCCGCGGCCTGATCCAGGTGGACGTCGCCGGCGCGAGGAACGGCGGCCCCGCGGCATCCCCCGGTTCGACAGACGCCCCGGGCCTGCCGTCGGAGCCGCCCTCCCGGCCCACCCTTGTGGTCCGCTACACCTGCACCCCCGGCACCCTTGAGGATACCCTTGATGCGGAGGAGGCCATCCTGGACATGGTGTTCGAACGCGGGATGGGATTCTTCGAGGCGGGAGAAACCGACACCGCCGAGAGCGCCCGCACCCTGCGCTTCTATACCCACACCGTCGCGGACCTGGAGGCGCTGGCCCAGTTCATGGAGGTCATGCTCCGCAAGACGCGCCACGTGAAGGGCGCCGTTCTGGAGCTGCACAGGACGCCCCCGGACGCCCCGGAGACGGTGGAGCTCTAAGCGGGCGCAGCGCGGAGGGAAGCGGCCCGGTGCCCGGGAGACGGTGGAGCTCTAAGCGACGCGGCGCTGCATACAGACGGGGTGCCCCGGTCTCTCCCGGCGCGCGCGGTTTCCATAATCGAGTTCTAGACCTGAACTACAGACGGCGGATCCATGAATCGGGCCGCGTTCCGATCCCATGACCGGGGTCCGGACGCGTCCCCGGACAGGACGCCCCGCGATGCACGCCGCCCCCAACGCAAAACGGGGCAGAGGGATCCATCCCCCTGCCCCGCGCAAAACCGTATCGTCAGGACCGGCCGGACGCGCCGTCAGCCCTTCACCGCGAACATCAGATAGTTCATAGACACATCCGACGAGCGGCGCCAGGTGGCCCCGAGCGGATTGAAGGAGACACCCTCCACACTCCGGGCCTCGAGACCGTAACGGCGCAGGTCCGCCGCCAGCTCGCTCGGCTTGATGAACTTGTTCCAGTCGTGGGTGCCCGGCGGCATCCAGCGCAGGATGTACTCGGCGGCGAACTTGGCGAACACCGCCGCGCGAACCGTGCGGTTGATGGTCGCCATGGCCAGGGCCCCGCCGGGACGCATCAGGTCGGACAGGGTCTGCAAGAACAGGTCCACGTCCGCCACGTGCTCCAGAACCTCCATGGCCAGGACCACGTCAAAGGTCACGCCCTCGCTCACCAGCTCCTCGGGGCGCGCCACACGGTACTCCACGGGAACGCCGCTCTTGTCCGCGTGCGCCCTGGCCGTGCCAATGTTCTTCGCAACCGCATCAATGCCGGTCACGGTGAAGCCCATCTCCGCCAGAGGCTCGGCCAGAAGCCCGCCACCACAGCCGATGTCCAGAAGGGTCAGGCCCTCGAACGGACGGTCAACACTGCGGTCGCGGCCAAAGTGCTGGAGCAGCTTCTCGCGCAGGAAGTCGAGGCGCACCGGGTTGAAGTCGTGCAGCGGCCGGAACTTCCCTTTCGGATCCCACCAGGCGTCCGCCATGGCCTGAAACTTGGCAAGCTCCGCCTGCGAGGCGGTCGTCTGAGGGGAGTCGGTCATCGGTAATCTCCGAATTCAACAAGAATAAACACGAGGCGAGTATGCCCGAGAAGGGTATGGGCGCGCAAGACGGCAACCGGACACCCGGGGCCCGAACGCGCAGGGGAAACGGGACCGCGCGGGCGAACGCCCCGCACGGACAGCGCACCCGGCACGGCGAGGGGGCGGCACACCCGGCACACCCGGGCGGGCGTCCGTCACGAACGACACCACCGCCGGCCAGGGCTGGCCTCAAGGAGCGCGGCTAACAGAGCGGGTACGAAAAATCTCCGCCGGTCACCCGGCGGAGATCTGGTTTCAAGAGTAGGCAGACCCCGGACATCCGCACCGGATCCGCAGGGCTCCGGAACATGCCCGGTCCCGCGAGGCAGGCGGACGTCCGACCGGAGCCGCGCGATGACGGCCCCGGACGCGCCGGGCTCAGCCGAACTTGAAGAGGATGCCGTATCCGCCCGACGGGTAGTTCCAGGTCAGCGACCCGGTGCCCTGGCAGACCACACGGCAGGTGCCGCACTCGAGACAGCCGTCGGGAATGATCTCGACCTTGCCGTTCTCGGTTTCCTCGTAGCAGGCCGCCGGGCAAATCGCGGCCATCATCTTCAGTTCCTGGGCGGTTGCCTTTTCCGGAACGATGGTGATGTGCGGCTTGCCCTCTTCGACCCGATAGCGGTTCTGATAGAGCTTTTCCTCGATTTTCTGCGACTGAGTCTGTGTCATCGCCATGCCCTCACCAGTTTGAATGCGTCCCCGACCAGTCCGAAAATCCCCCGCGCGCTGCGGAAGTCCTTGGTGATCTTCTTTTCCTTGGTCTTCTTGTCCACACCGTCCACCCGCAGCAGGGTCTCGGCGGCCCCGGCCAGCAGGTCCGGGTACATCGTGACGAACTGCTTGTTCTCGAGCATGATGTGCGGCATGCGGCGGTACTTCTTGAGATCCTTCAGAACGAAGCTGTTCTCGAGCTTCTGGTTGTACTTCTTCAGGTTCTCGGCGTTGATCGGCTGACCCTTGTCCCGGAGCTCGAGATAGGTTTCCGCCGCCAGACGCCCCGACGTCAGGGCCATGTTCGAGCCCTCGCGGTGGATCGCGTTCAGCAGGTGAGCGGAGTCACCGCAGACCATCCAGCCGTTGCCGGACAGCTCGGGCACGGAATCATAACCGCCCTCGGGCAGCAGGTGCGCCGAGTATTCCTTGACCTCGGAGCCCTTCAGCAGCGGGGCCACCGACGGGTGGGACTTCATCTTCTCGAGGAGGGTCGAGGGGTTGATCCGGTTCTTCATCAGATCCGAGACGATCACGCCGATCCCCACCGAGAGGCTCTCACCGTTGGTGTAGATGAAGCCGGTCCCGAGCATGCCCTCGGTCACGGTGCCGAGGATCTCGATCACGACACCCTCGCTTTCCTGGATGTTGAAGCGCTCGTTGATGACGTCGCGCGGCAGGAAGTGCATTTCCTTGACCGCGAGAGCGACCTCCTTCGAGTTGATCTCCTTGCGCACACCCGAGCGCGAGCCCACAAGCGCGTTCACCCCGTCACACAGGATAACGCAGTCGGCGCGGACTTCGCCGTTCTCGCGGTCGCAGCGCACACCGTTGACCTTGCCCGTCTCGTCCTTCAGGAGCTCGAGAACGGTGGTCTCGGTGATCACGGTCGCACCGGCCTTCTTCACCTCGCCGTTCAGCCACTTGTCGAACTGGGCGCGAACAAGGGTGTAGCGGTTGGGGCGCTCCTCGTTGAAGTTGTCCGAGCGGAAGTGGGTCCCGATGTAGGACTTGTCGTTCAGCACCCAGATGCGCTGCTCGATGATGTGGCGCTCCAGCGGAGCCGATTCCCGGAACTCGGGGATCAGCGCCTCGACCGCCTGGGCGTAGAGAATTCCGCCCTGAACGTTCTTGGAGCCCGCGTACTCACCGCGCTCGATCTGGAGCACATTCACTCCCGCTTTCGCCAGCGTATAGGCGGCGGCATTGCCCGCCATCCCCGCGCCGACGACAATAACATCAAATTTCTCGGCCATAATTTCCTGGTCCTTTTTCGGCTCTTTAGGGCTTGGCCGGGCTTAGCCCGCCTTGCGCATCTTCGAAAGGCGCTGCTCGAACGCTTTCGTCAGCGCAGGGAGGATCTGGGTCGCGTCACCAACGATGCCGTAGTGCGCGAATTCGAAGATCGGAGCATTGGGATCCGAGTTGATGGCGAGGATCATGTCCGCACCCTCGACACCGACCCGATGCTGGATCGCCCCCGAGATGCCGGCCGCGATGTAGAGCTTCGGACGAATCGTCTTGCCCGTCTGGCCAATCTGGCGCTCGGCCGGGATCCAGCCCTTCTGGACCGTCGGACGCGAGCCGCCGTAGTCGGCGCCCAGCACCCGGGCCAGATCCATCACATGCTGGAAGTTGGCCGCCGAGCCAAGACCCATGCCGCCGGCGACAACGATGTCGGCGTAGGCAAGGTTGACCTTGTCGGACGTGGTATCCGGAATGAATTCCAGAACCTTGGTGATGATATCGTTTTCCTTGATGTTCAGCGGGAAATCGATGCGCTTGCCGCTCCGGCCCTCGGTGAAGTCGGGCATGGCCATCACGCGCGGACGCACGGTGGCCATCTGCGGGCGGAAGTTCAGCGTGTAAATGGTGCACAGCAGGGTGCCGCCGAACGTCGGACGGGTGGCCGCAAGGGAGCCGTCGTCGATCTCGAGCCCGGTGCAGTCCGCCGTCAGACCCGTCTTCAGGGTCGTGGCCAGCGATCCGGCGAGGTCACGGCCAAGGGTCGTGGCGCCCAGCAGGATGATTTCCGGCTTGTGGGTATTGATAAGAGTCTCCAGACCCTCGGTGTAGGACTGGGTGCGGTAGTCCGCGAGAATCGGATCCGCCACCACATAGGTCACGTCAGCGCCGTAGCCCCAGGACTCCCGGACCGCCTTTTCGAGGCCCTCGCCCGGAGGGCCCATAACAACAGCACACAGATCCACCTTCAGCGTGTCGGCCAGCTTGCGGCCCTCGCCCAGGAGCTCCCAGGACACACTGTGAACCTCATCCCGTTCAAGCTCGATGAACACCCAGACGTGCTTGTAGTCCTTGAAGTGTTCCGGCAGCTCTTTCTTGGCCGACGCCCGGGTCGGAGCTGCAGGCGCCGCTTTTTTCTCCGTCATGTTTTGCTCCCTAGATGGCTTCGGTCAGCTTGAGGATATCGTCCCCGAGCTGGTTGCTGGCCGTGAACAGCATATTGATGGTCTCGTCCGCGATTTCCGCCGGGCTCTTGCCCAGGGCGTCGATCTGCTGCGCCTTCTCCATGCGCGGCTGCGGAGCGAACACCTTCTTCACGACGGTGGGAGAGCCGCGAAGACCGCACTTGGTGATGTCCTCGACACCGGCGTCCCGGGCGCTCCAGGTGCGGACCTCCGAGCGAACCGCCCGGAACACGTCATCCATGGAGCCGCGGCGAAGGGTGTTGGTGCCCTCCAGCATGGTGATCAGGCACGGCAGCGTGGTCTTCAGGACCTGGGTGCCACCCTCGGCCCGACGCTCCACGGTGATGCTCTTGCCGGCAGAGTCCACGTCGCGGATTGCGGAAACGTACGTCAGCTGCTGCAGCTTGAGACGCTGCGCGATCCCCGGACCGACCTGCGCCGTGTCACCGTCGATGGTCTGCTTGCCGGTGAAGACGATGTGGACCGGATCCTCCTGGTGGAGCTTCTCGATCGCGGTCGCCAGCGCGAAGGACGTGGCCAGCGTGTCGGAGCCCGCGAACGCACGGTCCGTCAGCAGAACCGCGGCGTCAACGCCATAGCCCAGAGCCTTGCGCAGGCTGTCCTCGGCCATGGGCGGGCCCATGGTCAGAACCGTAACCTTGCCCCCGAACCGGTCCCGGACGCGCAGAGCTTCCTCCAGCGCGAACAGGTCGTAGGGATTGATGATCGTCGGCACTCCCTGGCGCATGATCGTGTTCGTGACCGGATGGACACGGATCTGTGCGCTATCGGGCACCTGTTTGATACAAACGACAATATGCATACGCTTCCTACCCTTGTTATTTGTTGGCCCCCGCAGGCGGTCTGTGCGCGACGCCCTGGGTCGAACCCGGCAAACGACCGCCCTCCTGGTCACGCGGCGCGGACCCGGAGAGGGTGAAAGTCGGGAAACACCCGGAAAAAAGGAGCCGTCCTGCCCGGGCCCTGTCCGAACCCGAGCGAGAGAGACGGACCCTTCTCCCGTTTTTCCCTCGGAAACACAAGCGCGATCTCTTCAGCCGGTTGAAAGAAGCCGGCCCCTATCGGGAAAAAAGGAACCCCGTTTTGCCACAGCTTCCGGGGGGTTTAAATCTTTTTTTTCAGAAACCTCATTTTTTTGTCGGAATTGGCAGGAAACTATCGTTCCCCGAAACGCCGGGTTACGAAATTTTCCTGCAAAAATGACCCCCGGGAACCGTGGGAAAAGGACTCGCCCCCAGGACGCGGAACGCCCGCCCGACATCCGGCAGGGGAGATCACAGCGGAGAGGCGCCCCGAACGGGGGCGAACACTCCGGAAAACACAGGCGCCAGAGCGGCGGACACAAGAGCCCCGGGACACGGGCCTCAGGCCTGGGCCTCGGGGTAGTTGTTCTCGATCCAGGCCTCCTCGGCCTTCTGGCTCTGGAGATAGTTGCCCATGGGCATCACGGCGGCCACCAGAATCCACAGAAACGGGCCCATGTCGACCGCGATGGAGATGGCCCACGAAAGCCAGACCTGACGCCAGTAGACCACGATGGCCTCCAGGTCGTGCATGACCATGAAGCCGGGAGGCTTCCGGGAGGCCTCCTTCTGGAGCTGCTGGAGGCTGCGCTCGATCTCGGACAGGGTGCTGTTCTTCTCCCCCTCCAGGTTGGCCATGACCTCCTTCTGGCTGTCGGCGAAGGCCCGGTTCACCGAGCTGGGCGTCAGGGGCCGGATCCCCCGCATGGAGGCCACCTGGAAGCGCACAAGATCAAGGGGAGAGGCCCCGATCACCTTGCCGATCTCGCTTTGGACCGCGTTCATGTCCCGCACCAGGGTCTCCAGCTGGGCCCGGAACTTGCGGCCCCGGTTGCCGAAGGCCTCGCGCAGCTTGCGCATGTTGTCGTTGAGCTCGATCATGTTCAGGGTCTCGACCCGGCGCTGCTCCTCCAGATCCCGGGCGGTGGCCTCCGCCTGGCGGCCCAAATCCCGCAGGTAATTCGAGACCGCTCCCGCTCCGGCCGCCTGGGTCAGGGTGCCCCGGCGCTCCTCCTCGTCGGCCAGGCGCTCGAACCGCTGGGCCGTCTGGGTCATGATGGGGATCAGGCGGTCATACTCCCGGTCACGCTCCTGCCGGATGTCGTTCAGGGTGTCCTGCATCGCGTCCACCGACAGACGCATATGATAGGTGATGGCCGCATCGCCGCCGATGCCCAGCACCCCCGTGGCGGTGGACATGCCGAAAATGATGGCGGCCCCGGCGGGAGCAATGATCAGCAGCAGCACCAGCTTCTGCCAGAGGCTGGACATCTCCATGCGCTCGAACAGGGTCACCCAGAAGGTAAAGACAAAGCTGCACGCGATCAGCCCGGCCAGAAGGGGCACCAGCCAGTAGCGGATTCCCTCCTCCGGGGAGAAAAACACGATCTGGAAGCCGTAATAGCTGGTGTACCCGCCCCAGACCGAGGCAATGAAGGTCACCAGGAAAAACAGGCGCTCCCCCAGCGGTTTTCGAGGGGTCGGACGGAAAAGCCGGGCGCCGGTCAGGGTCTTCGACAGCCACACCGTCAGCCAGTGCAGCACCACAAGACTGATCAGGAACGCGAGCAGGAAGCCCACGGCGCCGTAGCCCAGAATCAGAATCGACCAGGCCTCGGACGAGGTGATGGGAAAGCCCCTCGCCCAGCCCAGAACCAGCAGCGCCCCCGCAACCCCCATGAACAGGAGCAGCGCCAGGGTCAGATACCGGGCATGGGTCTCGAACAGGTAGCGCATGGAGTCCCGCAGCGTGCGCCCGACCGACTGGAACGGCGTCGTGCGCAGGACAGAGGGGCCCTCGGCCTCGGGCCCGGCGGCGTAGGCGGCCTGAAAAGGCACCTCGGGATAGGGGCCGGACGGGCCAAAGTAATCCCGCGCCTGGGGATCGGGGCGACCGCCTCCCGGGGGGACAAAACGTCCCGAGCTTCGCCCCTCGTCGGGGGCGGCACGCAAAGGGGCTGCCCCCATACGCTGAAATGATGACTGCATTCGCCGTTACCTGTTGGAGGCCCGGACACCGCGGGGCCGGAAAACGCCGGGCCCACCCGCACACAGGGCGACGCCACTGCCCGGGGGCCGGAATAAAGGGAACACCTGACAAAGAAGGACCGTCCTGGCCCCGAAAACGGGCCATGCCCGGCTTTGGCCCGGGCCGTGAGCACGACCGGGGCGGCCCAAAATAGTGCATCCCGGGCCCGAGGGAAACCCGTAAAGCGCGATAGCCCGCGCCGGTGCCTCCCTGACGGGGCCTTCACGGGCACCCGGGCTGAAATTTCATCCCCGACCGCTTCGCCGGTTTTTCTTGCGGACAGGAATGGTGTATATTTGTTTTTACTGCTTCCAGGCCGGTTTTCCGGGAGAACGCCGAACGAGGATACGGGAATGGCCGATTCCATTTTACCCACCCAACGCATCCCCCAGCCCGGGGAGGGGCAATCGGATCCGCGCCAGCGCGACCGCAGGCGGCGCAGCCGCAGTCCCTTCCGGGCGGACTACGGGGAGGATACGGACGGCGACCGCATCGAGCTCTCGGCCGACGCGGGGCGCCAGCTCGGAAACTTCGAGGACACCTTCGGCACGGTGCCGCCCTCCAGCGCCCTTGCTCCTGAGCACTGGCGCCCGGCCCCGCCGCCCTCGCCCGAGGCCGCCGACGCGGCCCAAAGGACCGCCCTGGACACGGGACGCGCCCTGCGCAAGACCGCCGGGGCGGATCCGGCCGCGCCCGCACGGACCCCGGGTCAGTCCCAGGCCCAAACCCAGGCCCAAACCCAGGCCCAGGGCGCGCGCCCGGCCCGCCCCCCGGCCGCCGACACCCCGGAGGACCGGGTCAACGTCAACGCCTTCGGCCTGCCTCCGCGTCTGTTCACCGGCGAGGTCCAAACCGCGGTCACCTCCCTTGTGGAGCTCCTGGACACGCTGCGGGAGAAACTGGCCGCCGCCGAGCAGCGCGAGATGGACCTGCTCACCCGGATGGAGCAGGACGAAATCCCCGGGATGCTGAACCGCAGCACCCTGATGCGTCGCCTCGACGATTTTCTTGCCCTCTCCCGGACCGAGGGGGGTGCGGTTTTCGGCGCCCTTATCTATCTGGAGAGCTACGTCACGCTGCGCCGTCTGGGCGGCATCCTCCGGGCAACCCGGGCCCTTGAATCCGTGGCCAGGAGACTGCCCCGCTTTGAGGACAACCCCATGCATTTTTCCGGGGCCATGGGGGGAGCGTCCCTTGTGGTCCTGGGACGGGCCGTGGAGGGGGAACCGCTGGACGAGGCCTTCCGGTCCTTTTCCTCGGACCTGCGCTCCCGCCTTGATACCGCCTTTGCCCCGGAGGACGGCATGGTCCTCTCCAGCGTTCTCCGGGTTGCCGACCCCTCCGACTATGCGGAAAAGTTCATCCAGCGCCTGGACGACGAACTGCGCCGCACGCCCTTCCGTTCCCTGTTTGAACCCGAGGATCCCTACCTGCGTTCCCGGCGATCCCCTTGAAAAACTGGACTCTCAACTGATGAAACGCAACAGGTCTGCGAAAATACTGGCCACACTTGGTCCGGCCACAAGCTCCCCCGAGATGCTCGAGCGTCTCGTTCTGGCCGGAGCCGACGTGGTCCGGATGAACTTCTCCCACGGCTCCTACGATGACCACCGCGCCAACTACGATGTCGTGCGGAGCCTCGAGAGGAAGCTGGGAACGCCCATCGGAATCCTCATGGACCTCCAGGGTCCGAAACTGCGGGTCGGCGCCTTCGAGAAGGGCCGGATCCTTCTGGAGACCGGCGCCACCTTCCATCTCGACATGGACCCGGACCTGGGCACGGACCAGCGGGTGGAGCTTCCCCACCCCGAGATCTTCCGGGCCCTGACCGAGGGCTCGGACCTGCTGCTGGACGACGGAAAGCTGCACCTGAGAGTCGAGGAGGTCACGGCAAAGAGCATCGTCACCCGGGTGATCGTGGGCGGCGTCCTGTCGGACCGCAAGGGCCTGAACGTGCCCAACACCACCCTGCCCATCTCGGCCATGACCGCAAAGGACCGGGCGGACCTGGTGTTCGGGCTGGATCTGGGGGTGGACTGGGTCGCCCTGTCCTTCGTCCAGCGGCCGGACGACGTCGCCGAGCTGCGCGAGCTGATCGACGGCCGGGCCTCCATCATCTCGAAACTCGAGAAACCCGCGGCCTTCGACCAGCTGGAGGACATTATCGACCTGTCGGACGCCATCATGATTGCCCGCGGTGACCTGGGCGTGGAAGTCCCCCCCGAGCGGGTTCCCATCCTGCAAAAGCAGGTTCTCCAGGCCTGCCACCAGGCCGGGCGCCCGGTGGTGGTGGCCACCCAGATGCTGGAAAGCATGGTGAACGCCCCCACGCCCACCCGGGCCGAGGCCTCGGACGTGGCAACCGCCATCTACGACGGCGCGGATGCGGTGATGCTCTCCGCCGAGACCGCCGTGGGCAAGTTCCCGGTGGAGGCCGTCGCCATCATGGACCGCATCATCAAGCAGGTGGAGACCGACGAGTACTACCGCCACCTGCGTGCCAACCGCCGCGAGATCCCCGAGGACACCGACGCGGATGCCATCGCCGCCGCCGCAAGCCAGGTCGCCGAAACCCTGAAGGCCAGCCTGATCGTGGCCTACACCACCTCGGGCTCCACCGCCATCCGGGTCTCGCGCCAGAGGCCGGTGGTGCCGATCCTGTGCCTGACCGTGCACCAGGCCGTGGCCCGGCGCATGAAACTGGTGTGGGGCATCCACCCGGTCATCGTCGGCCGGGACATCCAGAGCTTCTCGGAAATGATCGACGTGGCCAACTGCGTGGTCCTGCGCGAGAAGTTCGGAACAGCGGGCGAGCCCATCGTGGTGACCGCGGGCGTTCCCTTCGGATACGCGGGCTCCACCAACACGCTGCGGATCGCCAAGGTGCGGGACACGGGAGAGGGATGCAGCGTCCTCGCCCAGCCCGACGCCACCGACCCCTGCGCCCTGAGCTCCCGGGGCGCCGACACCGCACACCATCCGGCTCCCTGACGGGACCGGACCGGGAGGGGCATCCGGCAGACGCCGGGCCCCGCCCTCCGGCCCCCTTGCGCCGGGCACACACAAAACCCGTCACAAAACACTATACGAGGAGACACCGCCCATGCGGTATCTGCACACCATGGTCCGGGTCGCCGACCTGGACGCGGCCCTTGCCTTCTACCGGGACGGCCTTGGGCTCGTGGAGGTCCGGCGCACCGAGAATCCGGCCGGCCGGTACACCCTGGTCTATCTGGCCGCCCCCGACGACGTGGAACGCGCCCAGCGTGACCAGGCCCCCCTGCTGGAGCTGACCTGGAACCACGACCCGGAGGCCTACACCGGCGGCCGGAACTTCGGCCATCTGGCCTACCGGGTGGACGACATCTACGCCGTGTGCCAGCGCCTGATGGACCGCGGCGTCACCATCAACCGCCCGCCCCGGGACGGCTACATGGCCTTTGTCCGCTCCCCCGAGGGGATCTCCATCGAGTTCCTGCAGGCGGGCGACCCGCAGCCCCCCCGGGAGCCCTGGGCCTCCATGCCCAATACGGGGGTGTGGTAGGCGCAAGCGCCCGCCCCTGTGGATAACGGGGAGAGCGGGGAAAAGCCCCCGCCCGGGCAAAGCGCATCCCGCGCACCGGTCTTCACAGGGCGGCATCACGACTGTGGATAACGGGGAGAGCGGGGAAAACCCCCGCCCGGGCAAAGCGCGGCCAGCCCACCGGTCTCCACAGACCGGCATCACCACTGTGGATAACGGGGAGAGCGGGGAAACCCCCCGCCCGGGCAAAGCGCCGCCGGTGCACCGGTCTCCACAGACCGGCATCACGACTGTGGATAACGGGGAGAGCGGGGATAAAGCCCCGACCGGGCTGAGCGCGGCCAGCCCACCGGTCTCCACAGACCGGCACCACGACTGTGGATAACGGGGAGAGCGGGGAAAAGCCCCGCCCGGGCAAAGCGCGGCCAGCCCACCGGTCTCCACAGACAGGCATCACGACTGTGGATAACGGGGAGAGCGGGGATAAGCCCCGCCCGGCCGGAGCGCCGCCTGCGCACCGGTCTCCACAGAGCGGCACCACGACTGTGGATAATGGGGAGAGCGGGGATAAAGCCCCCGCTCATGCAGAGGGCTCGAAACGCGGCCCGGGTGTCGGATCAGTCCGAAGAGCCGGGAACCACCGGACGGGAGGGCGCCCCCGGCACACCGCCGGAAAGGTCGGAGCCCTCGGGCTCACCCTCGCCCCCATCCGCGGGCAGCATCACAGCCGGGCCGGGCATCCCGGACGCACCCGCCCCAGGGGCGCCGTCCAGGAGAAAGGCCCGGGCCACAATCCATCGGTCCGCCGGGGTCGTCGCGCCCCTCGGGGGCTCGGTCTCCAGGGCCAGATACCCCACCGGCTCCGCCCCCTGGGGGAAGGGAAGAGACGGGCCGAAGGTCCGGGCCAGCTCCACCTCGATGACCCGATCAAAAGAGTCCTGCCCGGGCGACACCGGGGCCAGCTCGCAGGCGTCGCGCCCCCTGTCGCCCAGGGCGAGGGCGTACCCCAGCACCGCACGCGCCGCCGGATCCCCGATGCGAACCGGAAGCGGATCCGGGCGCTGGCACAGGGCCTCAAGCCATGCGGCCACCTCCCGGGCGCTGCGGTCGTCGGGCAGAGGGGCGTGGTCTGCGGCCAGGCTCCAGAACGCGGAGCGAAAACGCCCCTCCTCCGGAAACAGGAAGCCCAGGGAAAGGGCCGCATGGGCCAGAACCAGGACCGGCAGCGCCGCACGCCACACCCGGGCGCCCGCAAGGCGGTCCGCCACCAGAAGACAGGCGCCCGCCCCGGCACACAGACCGGCCTGAAGGGGAACCTCAAGCCCCGCCAGGGCACAGGCGGCCAGAAGAACCGGAACCGGCAGGCAGAAGGACAGGAAAAACCGGGAGCGGGCCGTCATGCGCCGCTGATCGGCGGGCGGACTGTCCTCGGGGAGGCGCGGACGCCCGCGAGGATCAAGGGCAAGCCACAGAACCAGCGCCACAAGCAGCGGACCGAACAGCGCCAGCTGTCCCCACAGAACACGGCCCGCCGCCGCCCAGGCCAGATGCAGGGTCTCGGGATCCAGGGCATCCGGAAGGGAAAGAGCAAGGGGCGCCGCCAGAAGCGCCGCGAGGCACAGGGCAATCCACACCCCGGGCCGGCGCCACAGCGAGCGCATCTCGGGGGCGACCGCGGTAAAGACCGCCAGGCACGGAAACACAAGGGCCACCGCCCAGTGGGCCAGGATCCCGACACCGGCCACGATCCCGAAGGCCGCCCAGAACAGGGCCCGGTCTGTCCTCAGGGCGTGGGCCAGAAGCACAAGAGCCAGCCCCCAGAACACCGCCCCCGCCAGAGCGGGATCAAACACCAGGGCCTCCGCCCCCAGAACCGGGAGGGTGGCAAACAGAAGGGCCGCCCAGAACGCGCGGCGAGAGTCCACCAGTTCCCGGGCCAGAAGCCACACCAGACCGGCCGCCAGAAGTCCCCCGGCCAGCCCCGCCCAGGTGAACCACAAAAGCCCCCCGGCCCCGCCCTCGCCCACAGCGGCGAACCCCAGCGGCACAAGAGGCGGGCCGTCGGACAGGCCGGACAGCAGCCCCGGGAACGACAAAAGGCCCAGCCCGCGCTCCTGGAGCAGGGCCTCGTTCCCCGAAAGGGGGAAGGCACTGGCCCGGGCCAGAAGCCAGCGGCCAGCGCCCAGAAGCCCCAGAACAGAAAGAAAGCCCGGCCCCGAGAAAAGGAGCCGGACCATCAGGGAGTCACGTGTGGCGGAGACTGTCACCCCTAACCGTCCTCAATGTGGAAGATAAAGAAAAGCGCGATAAACAGGGCGATGAAGGCCGGGGCCCAGACCGCCAGAGCGATCGGCAGGGTCTCGGACCGGCCCAGGGCCAGGGTGACCCGCTCCAGCACGTAGACCCCGAAGCCGACCGCGGTCGCCCCCGACAGGCGCAAAAGCCAGTTCGCGGACCGCTGGGCCGCGCCAATGGAAAACACCGCCCCGAGAAGCACCATGGCCAGCGTAAGGACCGGAGAGGCCAGAAGGGAATGGAAGTACAGACGGTGATCGTTGGCGGAAAAACCGGCCGCCTCGAAAAAGCGGATGACCGACAAAAGGCCCCAGAAGGAAATGGTCTCGGGCGAGGAAAAACTCTCCCGGATCTTGGGCAGGGTCAGGTCCGTGGGCAGGGACCGGTTTTCATAGCGTTCCGGCGCGAAGCCCGGCCGGGTCTCGATCACGTTGGACAGCAGCAGTTCATCATGGCCCAGAACGGCGGTCTGCGCGTCCGTGCGCTCGAGAAACTTGCCAGCCGGATCAAAGCGGAACACCGTCACATCGTTGAGGGACAGAACCCGGCCCTCCTGCCGCGCGCCCCGGGCGTGGGTCACAACGGTACCGTCGGGCGTCACCTCCCGCAGCCAGAACCCGCCGCTGGACACGGCCATGGGCGCCACCCGCCCGCCCTCAAGCACGGGCTCGAGCCGCTCATAGCGCTTGTAGAGCGCCGCGGTCACGGGATTGAACACGGTCACGTTCAGCACACTGAGCACGGCCACGGTCCCGATCACGGGAGCCAGGAACCGCCAGGCGGACAGGCCAATGCCCCGAAAGACGACCAGCTCACTGGAGCGGGAAAACCGCCAGAAACACAGAAGTCCCGCCGCCATGAACACAAAGGACAGGGTGGACTGCAACAGCGTGGGCAGGTGGAACAGGGCCATGGCAAGGATGGTCTCCATCCTCACCTCGCGGGAGCCCGCGCGCCGGATCAGCTCGATGCTGTCGAAGAGGAACAAAAGCCCCCCGACCACCAGGAGAACCCAGGCCAGGGCTCCGAGGTAGTTGCGCGCAATGTAGACCGTTAGGGTTGGAAACGTCCGCATGCTGACCTGTCCCGAGGGGTATCCGGTGCGATCTCCGGCCACACAGCCGACACCGGAGCCGGGCCGAAAACGGCCGGCGGAGGCCGGACGGCCCTGAGCACCCTCCGGGCCGTGTCGTCCGGTTGGCGGACCGGATCCCGGTCACGCGTGCCGCCGCGCACGGTTCCGCAGGCGCATGGGCGGTTGTACCCGAGTCAGGCCCTCCAGGCAAGCGCGGAACACCCCGCCGCGCCGACGCGCCGGGGGCCTTTCGTGACACGGACCCGGCAAACACGGAGCGGGCGCACGAAATGCACAGTAGCCCGTTCCATTAAACTGTTTTGGTGATAATATTATCCCGCGCCCGGTGAAAGTCCCCCCTGTTTTCCCGGTACACCGTCCTGATTGAACACCACATCACTGTTGTCCTGCCGCCGCCCGGCACCGGAAAAGCAAAAAAGAGAGACACCCGATGTCGGATATGACTCCTGCCCAATTTCCCCCGATCCTGGAACGACTCGCAACGCCGGTGTGGATCTTCTCCCACGACCAGGGGCGGGTGCTGTGGGCCAACCCCTCGGCTCTCGCGTTCTGGAAGGCAGAGTCGGTCAGCGGGCTGCGGCGCCGGAACATGACGCCGGTCTCCCCCGCGATCCAGCGGCGCTTCCAGCACTACATGAAGCTGTTCCAGTCGGGTGAGGACATCTGGGAGCGCTGGACCTTCTACCCCCGCGACGAGCCCACCACGGTGTTCTGCCGCTGCTCGGGCATCGGGTGGGAGGGCGAGAACGCCATCCTGTTCGAGGCCTACCCGGAAAACGTCCGGGATTCCGAGGAGGGCGAACGCCACACCCGCTCCCTCGGGATGCTCCAGGACATGCCGGTGGTGTGCACCCTCCTGCTGGTGGACGGCACCGCCGTTTTCCAGAACATGGCCGCGGACACCACCTTCGGATCCCTGGACGAAGTCCCCTTCTTCGAGCGCTTCACCGAGCGCCGGGAAATCGAGACCCTGATCGACGCTGCCTGGAGCCACGGCGAGACCGCCATCCGGCTGCTGGCCCTCAACACCATTGACGACATCGCCTGGTACCAGATCGGAGCCCTGCGAACCCGGGACCGGTCCACCGGAGCGCCCGCCGTCCTGGTCTACGGGTTCGACGTGACCCGCCAGGAGCTTGAGAAGGACTTGACCCAGTGCGCCGAGTTCGCGGCTCTCTAGAACCCGCCCGAGCCCGCGCCGCTGACGGCAACGCACCTGCCCGCCGCGCGGACCCGCGCAAGAAAAACGCCCCCGTGCGGGGGGCACAGGGGCGCGTGATTACGGTCATCGGCGGGCCACCGGGCCGCCCCCGCTAGAGCCAGTCGGGAACGCTCTCGAGAGCGGTCATCTCCTCCAGGGTGGGACGGCGGCGGACAACCGCCATACGGTCCCCGCTCACCAGAACCTCGGGGACCAGCGGGCGGCCGTTGTAGGTCGAGGACATGACCGCGCCATAGGCCCCCGCCGTGGCAAAGGCCACCAGATCCCCCTCCTCGAGCGGAGGCAGGCGCCGCTGCCGGGCGAACGTGTCCCCGGTCTCGCACACGGGTCCGACCACGTCGAACGGAAGCAGGGGCGCCCCCGCATCGGCCTGGTGGACCGGAATGATCTCGTGATAGGCATCATAGAGCGTGGGGCGGATCAGGTCGTTCTGCCCCGCGTCCAGAACCAGAAAGGTGCGGGTCTCGCCCTTCTTGATGTAGACGACGCGCGAGACCAGCATGCCCGCGTTGCCGGCGATCAGGCGCCCGGGCTCGCAGATGACCTGGAGCCCCATGCCCCGGAAGTGCTCCAGCGCAAGGGCGCCGTAGTCCCTCGGCTCCGGCCCCACCTGGTCGTTGATGTTGCGGCGGTAGGGGATCCCCATGCCTCCGCCCAGATCCACCCGCTCCACCTTCAGCCCCGAGGCCCGCAAGGTGGCCACCAGATCGCGCACCCGCTCGAATGCGCGGCGGAACGGCACCAGGTCGAGAATCTGGGATCCGATGTGGACCCCGATCCCCTTCACATCAATGCCCGGCATGCCCGAGGCCAGCTGGTACAGGGGAACGATGCGCTCCCAGTCGATCCCGAACTTGTTTTCCTTGCGGCCCGTGGCGATCTTCTCGTGCGTGTCCACCCCCACGTCCGGATTGACGCGGAAGGCAATGGCGGCCCGCTTGCCCAGACCCCGCGCCACCTCGGCCAGGGTATAGAGCTCGTTTTCCGACTCCACGTTGATCTGGTGGATGCCCGCCCGGACAGCGGCCTCCAGCTCGGCGCGGGTCTTGCCCACGCCGGAAAAGACGATGCGGTTCGCCGGGAACCCGGCCGCGAGCGCCATGTGCATCTCGCCCGCGGACACCACGTCCACCCCCGCGCCCGCTGCAGCCAGAACCGACAGCACCGCCTTGTTGGAGTTGGCCTTCATGGCAAAGCAGACCAGGGAGTCCGTCCCCGAGAGGGCGTCGCGCATGACCTCGTAGTGCCTCAGCAGCGTGGCCCGCGAGTAGACATAGAACGGGGTGCCCACCTCGGCGGCGATGGCCTCGACGGAGACGTCCTCCACGTGGAGCACGCCGTTGTGATAGCAGAAATGGTCCATGGGAACCGAACCTCTGAAAGGCGGCGGGGGCTCCCGGACACGGAAGCCCCGCACGCGTGTGATACCGGAGAGCGGCCGGTCAGACCCGCAGGAAGCCCACGATGTCGTAGACATCGCGGATCACGGATTCGGCAATGGCATTGGCCCGCTCGGCCCCGTCGCGCAACACGGCGTCGATACGGTCCGTGTCCTCGAGGTAGACTTTCATGCGGGTGTTGATGGGTTCCAGAACCGAAACCGCCAGATCCGTGAGTTCGCCCTTGAATTCCGAGAAGGCCCGGCCCCCGACCTGGTCCAGGACACCGGCTTTCGTCATGTCGGCAAGCGCTGCGTAAATGCCCACAAGGTTCGAGGCCTCGGGACGGCCCTCCAGCTCCTCCACCGTGGCGGGAAGGGGCTCGGGGTCGGTCTTCGCCTTGCGGAACTTCTGGGCAATGGTATCCGCATCGTCGGTCAGATTGATACGGGAAAAATCAGAGGCGTCGGATTTGCTCATTTTCTTCGAGCCGTCGCGCAGGCTCATGACCCGGGTGGCCTCGCCCAGGATCAGGGGCTCGGTGATGGGGAAGTACTCCACGCCGAAGTCATTGTTGAACTTCTGGGCCACGTCCCGGGTCAGCTCCAGGTGCTGCTTCTGGTCCTCGCCCACGGGAACGTGGGTGGCCTGGTACAGGAGAATGTCCGCCGCCATCAGCGCCGGATAGGCAAAAAGCCCCAGGGACACACGCTCCCGGTCCTTTCCGGCCTTTTCCTTGAACTGGGTCATGCGGCTCATCCAGCCCATGCGGGCGACGCACTCGAAGATCCAGGCCAGCTGGGAGTGCCCCGGAACCATGGACTGGTTGAACAGGATGTGCTTCTCCACATCCAGACCGGCGGCCATGAGCGCGGCGGCCATCTCGCGGGTGTGGCGAAGGAGATCCTTCGGATCCTGCCAGACCGTGATGGCGTGCTGGTCCACGACGCAGAACACGCACTCGAACTCGTCCTGGAGCGCGACCCAGTTCCGGATCGCCCCCAGATAGTTGCCAAGGTGCAGGTTTCCGGTGGGCTGGATGCCCGAGAAGATTCTGTTCATCGCATCGGGGTCTTTCATGACAGGAGACTTAAAAGGCGCGTAAAAAACCATCCTGCGGGTTAGACTATTTTCCCCGCCGCGGTCAAGACAAGAGAAGAGCCCCCATGGTCAGCGCAGCCCTGCCCCGCCCCACAGAACGCCTCATTTTCCGCCACGTCACCGACGCGGACCGGGACACCTTGCGCCGGCTGAACGCGGATCCCCGGGTCATGCGCCACTTTCCCTCGGTCATGGGAGACCTGGACAGCGACAATTTTCTCCAGCGGATTTTCGATCACCGCAACCGGTTCGGCTTCACCCTCTGGGCGCTGGAGGACCGGGAAAGCGGCGCATTTGTCGGTCTGTGCGGGCTGCTGAACTTCCAGATTGATGCCCCGTTTGCCCCCGCCGTCGAGCTGGGCTACCGCCTGAGCCCGGAATTCTGGGGCCGGGGTTTGGCGTCGGAGGCGGCCCGGGAGGCCCTGCGCCACGGCTTCGAGGATCTGGGGCTGGGGGAGATCGTCTCGTTCACGGCGGAGGTCAACGAACCCTCCTGGCGGGTTATGGAGCGCATCGGCATGCGCCGGGACGACGCGGGCGCCTTCGACCACCCGGAGATCGCGGCCGGACACCGCCTGCGCCGCCACGTGCTCTACCGGATGGACCGGGAGATGTTCCGCACCCTGCCGCCGCCGGCGCCGGGGACCGCGCACCCGGTGGTCGGCTCCCTGCCCCCGGGCGGGGTACGGACAAACGGGGTGCAATTGATCGGAGTGCAGTCCGCCGGGGAGCCTCCGGAACCGGACGCCGTCCGTCCGGCCACACCCCTGTCCGACCCCCCGGAACCGGGCGGAGGCACGGACGCCCGCCCCGTGGAACCGGAGCGCACCCCGGATGCGAGCCCGTACGATTCCGTGAAACCGGACCCGGTGACCCGCCTGGTGCGCTGGCTCCTCACCCCGGGACGCTGACAGGCCGCACGGCGCCGGAGAGCGGGCGCGGCCCAAACCCGACGGGCGCCCCCGGACAGGCAGCCGGAGGACCGCCGCACGTGGCCGACGGGGGGTTCCGGGAACAGCCCATCCGCAGAGGACGGATACCGGGCAACCGATACCGGCAGCAGGATATTGGGGGCCGGATATTGGGGGCCGGATCCGCAGACCAAAAAGCCCCACACCGGGGGTGCAGGGCTCGAAAGGCGCCGGGAACCGGCAACAGGAGAACGTGGAACAGGGAACCGCCGGCGAACGCGGAACAGGGAACCGCCGGCGAACGCGGAACAGAAACGACAGGACAGGACCGAGGCCGGCCAAGACAGGACAGGACCAGACCAGGACAGGTGCAAGGCCGGGCCAGGACCGGTGCAAGACCGGACCGGAGCCCGTGGGGCCCCTCAGTCCTCGACCGGCAAGGTGCGCAGCGAGCGTCCGTCCGGCGCCAGCGCAAGAGCCAGCTTGCCGTGCTTCAGCTTCAAAGCATCCTCGCCGAACACGGTGCGGCGCCAGCCGTCCAGGGCGGGCACATCCGCGTTGTCGTCGGCCGCGATACGCTCCAGGTCGTGGGAGGTGGCCACCAGCTTCTGGGCCACACCCGTCTCGTCACAGCGCATTTTCAGCAGAACCCGCAGAAGGTCGATCACCGCGCCCAGACCGTGGGGCAGCTCCTCACGCTCGGGCAGCAGCGGCAGATCCCGGTCCGTCAGCTTCTGGGCCCGGCGGACCGCCGCCAGAATGCCCTCGCCCATGGCGCCCTCGGCCAGACCGCGCGACACGCTGCGCAGCTCCGACAGGGCCTCGACCGTGGTCGGCGCGCTGGCCGCAATTTCCAGAAGACCCTCATCCCGCAGAAGACGGTTGCGGGGAATGTCCCGCTCCTGGGCCGTGCGCTCGCGCCAGGCGGCAAGCTCCCGCAAAAGCCCCAGGAACCGGGGCGAGCGGGACCGGGCCTTCAGGCGCTTCCAGGCCTCCTCGGGGACGACCCGGTAATGGGCCGGATCCAGAAGGTAGGCCATTTCCTGGTCCAGCCAGCACTCCCGGCCGGACTGGCCCAGAGTGTCGCGCAAGGACAGGTAGACCGTGCGCAGGTGGGTCACGTCCCCAAGGGCATAGGCCAGCTGTTTCTGGGACAGGGGACGGCGCGCCCAGTCGGTGAACCGCAGGGTCTTGTCGATCCGGCGGTTCGCGATGGAACTGACCAGGGTTTCGTAGCCCACGCTGTCGCCGAAGCCGCACACCATGGCGGCCACCTGGGTGTCGAACACCGGGGTGGGCATCTGGCCCGACTCGTGGAGGAAAATTTCCAGGTCCTGCCGCGCGGCGTGAAAAACCTTCAGAACCTTCTCGTTGGCCATCAGCTCGAACACCGGGGAGAGGTCAATGCCCTCCGCCAGCGGGTCGATGCATCGGGCCTCCGACTCGCCTCCGAGCTGGATCAGGCAGAGCTTCGGCCAGTAGGTTTTCTCGCGCATGAATTCTGTGTCAACGGTCACGAACGTTTCCGCCGCAAGCCGGTCACAGAAGGCTTTGAGATCTTGTGTCGTTGATATGAGCATGGTGCGTAACGTAACGGTTTGATCACGGCGGAGCAAGGGGCCCGCGCCGAAAAAAAACGGAATCCCGGGGCGTGTGTTCAGAGGGCTTTTGCTTGTGCTGCACATTGCGTATATACAGGGCTCCCCTATTTTCGTCGCGGCGCATTCCGGCGCCGGCGCCGCTCCAACCGAATGACCAAGAGGATTCCAGCCCATGCACCGTTACCGTACCCACACCTGCGCCGAGGCCAATCCCGCTCTGGCGGGTCAGACCGTGCGCCTGTCCGGCTGGGTCCACAGGAAGCGTGACCACGGAAGCCTCCTGTTCATCGACCTGCGCGACCACTACGGCCTGACCCAGATCGTGTGCGACCAGTCGGACCCGGTGTTCCCGACGCTGGAGCGGGTGCGCGTTGAAAGCGTGGTGTGCGTCACGGGCCAGGTGGTCAACCGCACCGCCGAGACCGTAAACCCGGACATCCCCACCGGCCAGGTCGAGATCCGCGCCCGGGAGGCCGAGGTGCTCTCGGCGGCCGAGGTGCTGCCCATTCAGGTCGCCGGAGACCAGGAATTCCCAGAGGATCTGCGCCTGACCTACCGCTTCCTGGACCTGCGCCGCGAGAAGCTGCACGCCAACATGGTCCTGCGCTCGCGGGTGATCTCGTCCCTGCGCCGGCGCATGACGGACCAGGGCTTCCTCGAGTACCAGACCCCGATCCTGACCGCCTCCTCCCCCGAGGGCGCGCGCGACTTCCTCGTGCCGTCGCGCCTGCACCCGGGCCAGTTCTACGCCCTGCCCCAGGCGCCGCAGCAGTTCAAGCAGCTTCTGATGGTCTCGGGCTTTGACCGGTACTTCCAGATTGCCCCGTGCTTCCGCGACGAGGACTCCCGCGCCGACCGCTCGCCGGGCGAGTTCTACCAGCTCGACTTCGAGATGAGCTTCGTCACCCAGGAGGACGTCTTCGCGGCCATCGAGCCCGTGCTCCAGGGGATCTTCGAGGAGTTCGCCGACGGCCGCGCCGTCACTCCGGCGCCGTTCCCGCGCATCCCCTTCGACGAGGCCATGCTGAAGTACGGCTCGGACAAGCCGGACCTGCGCAACCCGCTTCTGATCGCGGACGTGAGCACCCACTTCGAGAACGGCGGCTTCGGCCTGTTCGCCCGGGGCATCGCGGGCGGCTCGGTGGTGCGCGCCATCCCGGCGCCGGGCGCCGCCGGACAGCCCAGGGGCTGGTACGACAAGCTCAACGACTGGGCCCGCGAGAACGGGGCCGGCGGTCTGGGCTACATCATCTTCGCCGAGGACGGCCCCAAGGGCCCCATCGCCAAGAACCTGGAAGAGGACCGCGTCGAGGCCCTGCGGGTCCAGATGGGCCTGAAGGCCGGCGACTCGGTGTTCTTTGCCTGTGACAAGCCCCTGAAGGCGGCCAAGTTCGCCGGTCTCGTGCGCGAGCGCATCTGTGACGACCTGGGCCTGCGGGAAAAGGACGTGTTCCGCTTCTGCTGGACCGTGGACTTCCCCATGTACGAGCGCAACGAGGACACGGGCCAGATCGAGTTCTCCCACAACCCGTTCTCCATGCCCCAGGGCGAGATGGAGGCGCTGGAGACCATGGACCCGCTGGACATCAAGGCCTACCAGTACGACATCGTGTGCAACGGCGTGGAGCTGTCCTCCGGCGCCATCCGGAACCACCGCCCGGACATCATGCTCAAGGCCTTCGAGATCGCCGGCTACCCGGCCGAGGAGGTCGAGGCCCGCTTCGGCGGCATGCTGCGCGCGTTCCGCTTCGGTGCGCCTCCGCACGGTGGCTCGGCCCCGGGCATCGACCGCATCGTCATGCTGCTGGCGGGCGAGCCCAACATCCGCGAGGTCATCTTGTTCCCCATGAACGGCCAGGCCCAGGACCTTCTGATGCAGGCCCCCAGCCCGGTCACCGAAAAGCAGCTCCGGGAACTTCACATCCGGGTCCAGCTTCCGCCCCGGGCCGCCGAGGGGGGCTCGCGCAAGGGCTCCGGCGACGGCGCGGCCGCAGCCGCTCCCGACAAGGCATAGGACAAAGACTATGGCGCTTGAACTCGTCGTCTGGGACGTGGACGGAACCCTTGTGGATTCCCGTCAGTTCATTCTCGACACCATGACGGAGTCGTTCCGCCGCTGCGAGCTGGAGGTTCCCTCCATCGACCGCATCAGCGCGATCATCGGCCTGTCCCTGACCGAGGGTATCGAACACCTCCTCCCCGAGCCCCAGAAGGCCCGGGCCCGGGAGGTGACCGATGTCTACCGGGATATCTACTTCACCACCCGGGCGCGCCCGGACTTCCAGGAAGACCTCTTTGCCGGCATGGCCAAGATCCTGGACGACCTGGAGAAGCGGGAAATCCCCATGGCCATCGCCACCGGCAAATCCCGCCGGGGGGTGGAGGCGTTCCTCAAGCGCTTCGACCTTGAGGGGCGGTTCGTCTCGGTCTGCACGCCGGACGACGGCCCCGGCAAGCCCAACCCCTGGATGATCCGCGAGGCCCTGGACGTGGTCGGCGCCGATCCCGCCCGCAGCGTCATGATCGGCGATGCGGTCTACGACATGCAGATGGCCGTCAGCGCCGGGGTGGTCGGCATCGGGGTCAGCTGGGGCAACCAGCCCCCCGAGGCCCTGAAGAGCGCCGGCGCCTATGTCGTGGCGGGCAATGCGGCGGGCCTGGAGTCCCTTCTGGACATGTGCCCCTGGGAAGGACGGTACGTGGCGAAATGAGAAAGGAACTCAGCACCCCCATCCCCGTTCCCACGTCCTCGAAGGTGGACAAGCCGCTCTCGAGCCTGACCCGCAAGCGCTTCTACAAGACCGTGGGCACGAACCCGAACCCCGCCGGAGGCCATGACATCCTCCTGGACGGGCGGACCGTGCGCACACCGGGTCGCGAGCGCCTGAGCGCCCCCGGCCCCGCCCTTGCGGCGGCCGTGGCCCGGGAGTGGGACGCCCAGGGCGAGCACATCGCCCCCGAGACCATGCCCCTGACCACCCTTCTGAACACCGCCATCGACCGGATTGCCCCGGCCCGGGACGCGGTGATCTCGGCCCTTCTCGAGTACGGCAACTCGGACCTGGTCTGCTACCGGGCGGAGGCGCCGGAGGATCTGGTCTTGCGCCAGCACCGGGCCTGGCAGCCCCTTCTGGACGACCTGGCCGGGCAGGAGGGCGTGGCCCTGAAAACCACCACCGGCATCCTGCCCGTGGACCAGCCCGCCGAGGCCCTTGCCGGGCTGCGCACGGTTCTGGAGCGCCTCAGCCTTCTGGACCTGACCGCGGTCCAGGCCCTGACCGCAACCCTGGGCTCGCTTGTGATTGCCCTGGCCCTCCACCGGGGCCGGCTGGATCCGGCCGAAGCCTTCCTGGCCAGCCAGATCGACGAGCTGTACCAGGAGGAAAAATGGGGCGCGGACCACGAGGCCCTGGAGCGCCGCAAGGCCCTGGAGGCCGATGTGGCCGCAGCCGCGGACTTCCTGCGTCTGGCGGCGGCAGATCAGGCCGGCCCGGAACGCCGGACCGGGTCATGACACCGGAGGCCCTGATCGCCGAGGCCCGCGCCCTGGCCGGAGCCTTTCCTCTCAGCGGCTTCAAGCACAACGTGGCCGCCAATGTGGGCTGCGCCCTTGTCACCGACAGCGGCGCGCTTCACACCGGGGTGGACCTGGTTCTGGCCTGCGGCATCGGCTTCTGCGCGGAGCACTCGGCCATCGCCTCCATGCTGAAGACCCGGGAAACCCGGGTGGACCTGATTGTTGCGGTCTCGGACCGCGGAACGGTGCTGCCGCCCTGCGGACGCTGCCGCGAGTTGCTCGCCCAGGTGGACGTGCAGAACGTCGCCAACACCCGGATCCTTGTGTCCGAAACCGAGATCAAGACCCTGTGCGACCTGCTGCCGGACCACTGGGTGGACCGCTGAGCGCCTTCCCGCTCCGTCCACGTGGCCCGGCCCCGGGCGGGTGGCCCTGCGCCTGTCCGTCGCTCGAGACACGCCGCCTGCGCCCGCGTGCCCGTCCCCGCCTGCCCGTCCCCACCTGCCCGCGTCCTTCGTCCGCCAGCCTGCACGGCCCCGCCTATGCCTTCGTGAGTCCGCCCATCTCTGTGTCTGCCCACTCCTGCATCCGGCCCCCTTGAGTTTGCCTGCCCCAATCCGCCTGACCGCCCGCCCATCTCTGCATCTGGCCGCCTGTCTGTCCCCAAGCCCGATGCGGGCCCGCCCATCCCCGACCGGCCTTGCCCGCTCCGTCCCCGACCGGGCCTGTGTCCTGAACGCTCCTGCTGGAAAGAGAGTTTCACCATGACTGTCCCCGGCGCCACCCCTGCGACCGCCTCCACCGCGACCTCTCCGACCGCGCCCTGCGCGTCCCCCGCCGCTGCCGCTACCGCCGCACCCCAGCGCACCTTGTGCACCGACTGCGGCGTGTCCCGCCTGCCGGACAGCCGGGCCTGCGGCGTAGCCTGCCAGTTCATCCGGCCCGACTACGAGGCCCTGGAGCGCTCGGTGCACGGACGCACCCGGAACCCGGACGCAAACCCGGACGAGCTGTTCTTCGGCGTTTTCCAGGCCATGCACCGGGCTGCGCTGACATCGCCGCGGCCGGGCGCCCAGTGGACGGGCATCACCACCCGCATTGCCGAGCGCCTTCTGGAGACCGGAACCGTCGAGGCGGTGGTTGCCATCGCCCCGGATGCGGACGACATCTGGAAGCCAAGAGCCGCCCTGGTCACCGCCGCCGCCGACATGGCCGCCTGCCGGGGCATGCGCATGGGCTATGCGCCCCTCGTGGAGCAGCTTGCCGAGGCCAAAGCCCGCGGCCTGAAGCGGGTGGCCTTCATCGGCGTGCCCTGCCAGGTCCATCCGGTGCGCGCCCTCGAGGACCATTTCGGGTTCGAGAAGCTGTACGTGATCGGCATTCCGTGCTCGGACAACACCACCACGGAGAACTTCCACACCTTCCTTGGCCTTCTGACCGACCGGCCCGAAACCGTCACCTACCTGGAGTTCTACCCGGACTACCACGTGGAAATGCGCTTCCAGGGCGGAAAGAAGAAACGCATCCCCTTCCTGATGCTGCCCCTGTCCACCCTGCCGACGGACTTCTTCCCCCTCACCTGCCGGGCCTGCGTGGACTACCCCAACACCCTTGCGGACATCACCGTGGGCTACATGGGCGGAGAGGGCGAGCAGTGGCTCGTGGTGCGCAACGCGAGGGGCCAGGAGCTTCTGGACCTGCTGGGGGATGAGGTCCGCCTGAGCCGCCCCGGCGACAAGGGCAAGCGGGCAACGGCCGTGAAGGGCTTCCTGGACAACGTGGAGCGCGCGGCCGGCGGGCTTCCCCTGCGGCGCATGCCCTCGTTCCTGCGCCCCATCGTGGCCTGGCTGATGCCGAAGACCGGCCCCCGCGGCCTGGAGTTCGCCCGCACCCGGGTGGAGATGAAAGCCCTGGAGGCCATCGTCAACCTGCGCCGCTTCCAGCCCGCCCGGGTCAAGTCCATGGTGCCGGCCCACGTCTGGAAACAGGCCGAGCCCTACGGCCTCGTGCCCCGACCCGGGGAGCGTCCCGGCGAGCGTCCCGCCGGGCGTGCCGGAGAACGGCACGCGGGAGAGCCGCACCCCGCTGAGCGCGCCGCCGGGCGCACGGCCGGGCAGGACCAGCCCCCCCTGTCCTGAGGCCCCCCATGATGACCCGCCAGCCCCTAGAACTGACCCCGGAACTGATCCTCTACGCCTACAGCAGGGGCGTCTTCCCCATGGCGCGCTCGAAAACCGACGCCGAGGTGGTCTGGGTGGATCCGATCGAGCGGGGCATCATCCCCCTGAACCGCTTCTCCCCCTCCCGGTCCCTGCGCCGGACCCTTCGGAAGGACGTGTTCCGGGTTACCGTTGACAGCGCCTTCGAGGCGGTGATCGACGCCTGCGCCGAGCTGACGCCGGACAACCCCACCCGCAACGAGACCTGGATCAACCCGGGAATCCGCGATGTGTTTGTGGAGCTTCACCGGCTGGGGTTCGCCCACTCGGTGGAGTGCTTCCAGGGCGACCGGCTGGTGGGCGGCCTCTACGGCCTGGCCATGGGCGGCGCCTTCTTCGGGGAAAGCATGTTCTCGCGCGTCACCGATGCCTCGAAGGTGGCCCTGTGCCACCTGATTGCGCGCATGATCAAGGGCGGCTTCATCCTTCTGGACACCCAGTTCACCACGGAACACCTGATCTCCATGGGCGCGCGGGAGATCCCCCGGGCCTCCTACCACAGGCTCCTGGACGAGGCCCTGAGACTGACGGAGCCGGTCCTGCCCTACTTCCTGACCACCGGGGAACTGCTCACGCTCCTGTCCGGGCCGGGAACGGCGGCACCCGGGGCCGGGCGGAATGCACCCGGGGCCGGGCGGAATGCACCCGGGGCCACGCGGGACGCACCCGGGAAGCCGCGCTGAGCCTGGCGGTGTGGCTGCTCCACCAGCCCCCTTCCCCGCGCCATCCCCCTTCCCCGCGTCACCCCCCTTCCCCACCGAACTCCTCCCGCCCGCCGCAACTCGCCCAAAGGTAGCGATCCGGACCCCCGTCATGACGGCCGGAGGCACAGGGTGGACCACGGTCCCGGGCGCCGTCCGCCCGTCCGTCCCGACCCCGGTCACAACCGCCCCAGTGCAATCATAACGGGCCAAAAACGATCAAAACCCGCACAGGAAACCGCCCCGGAACACCCCTGGCGGGCAGTTCGGCGCGACTCGGCCAGGAGCGTCACACACGCTCCCTCTGCCCCGTGACCGGGCCGACAACCCCGGCGGAGGCCAGAGCCTGCCTTGGGTTCGGAGCGACGGGACGCGGGGTGCGAAGCCTCCGGATCCCCCCTGCCGACCCGGCCCCGGCCGGAAATGGCGGCAAGGCACAGTCCGGGGCCGTAAATCGGGTCAGCGCGCGGGCGCCTGGCGCCGCAGCCCCTCCGACACACCAAAAAAAATGTGCTTCCCGAGCCCCCGTTCCCCGCGCAAATACTTGACCAATCCGTTAAATTTTTTAATAGTTGTAACCTGATGCGACTTGAGATTGTACACCCCAGCCTTACACCCAAGGACAATCGGCATGGATATCACCCGTAGAGATTTTCTGAACGGCGTTGCACTGGCCATCGTCGCCGGCGCAGCGCCTGTCACACTCCTGCGCGCCCGAGCGGAAACGGCGGCAGGCCCGGTTTACTACCCCCCGGCCCTCACAGGACTTCGGGGCAGCCACCCCGGATCCTTTGAAAGCGCCCACGCCCTTGCCCGGGCCGGCAAGGAATTCAACGCGGCCTCACTGCCCGTCGAGGAGACCTACGACCTTGTGATCGTGGGGGCGGGTATCAGTGGGCTCGCCGCCGCCTGGTTCTACCGCCAGCACGCGGGAGCGGACAAACGCGTCCTGCTTCTGGACAACCACGATGACTTCGGCGGACACGCCAAGCGCAACGAGTTCACCACCCCCGACGGCATGATCCTTGGCTACGGCGGAAGTGAGTCGCTCCAGTCCCCGAATACGGCCTGGAGCAAGGTTGCCCTTCGACTCCTGGACGACCTGGGTGTGTCGGTGGACCGGCTGGGTGACGCCTTCGACACCAATTTCTACCACGGGCTGGGCCTGAGCCGCGGCGTCTTCTTCGACCGGGAGAACTTCGGGGAAAACCGCATCGTGACCGGCGACCCCAGCTCCATCGTTGACGACGACCTGACCAAGGACAAGCTGAACGGCCGGACCTACGCCGAGTTCATCTCCGACTTCCCCATGCCCGAGGAGGACCGCAAGGCCCTGATCACCCTGCACACGGGCAACGTGGACTACCTCGAGGGCATGAGCATCGAGGAGAAGACCGAATATCTGGCCTCCCACTCCTACCTGCAGTTCCTGCGGGACAAGGCCGGCCTGTCGCCCCTCGCGGCCAAGTACTTCCAGCAGCGGAGCAACGACTTCCAGGCCGTGGGCATCGACGCCCTGTCCTGCGAGGACGCCCGCCTGTGCGCCCTGCCCGGCTTCCAGGGCCTGGGCATCCCCCTGAGCGCCGAGGACCAGGCCGAGCTGGAGGAGCCCTACATCCACCACTTCCCGGACGGCAACGCGAGCCTGGCCCGGCTTCTGGTGCGCAAGCTCATTCCGGAGGTCGCCCCGGGCTCGGGCATGGATGACGTGGTCCTGGCCAAGTTCGACTACAGCACCCTGGACCGGGAGAACGCCCCCGTCCGCCTGCGCCTGAACGCCATCGGCCTGCACGTGGACAACACCGCGGACGGCAACGCCGAGGTGATCTACATCCACAAGAACACCACCATGCGGAAGGTGAAGGCCGCCAAGGTCATCATGGCGGGCTACAACATGATGATCCCGTCCATCGTCCCCTCCCTGCCCGAGAAGCAGCGCGAGGCCCTTCTGCGCAACGTGAAGGCCCCCCTTGTCTACACCAAGGTGGCCATCCGGAACTGGCAGGCCTTCATGAAGGTCGGCGCCCACTACTTCTACTGTCCGGCCGCGCCGTTCTGCGTGGTCAAGCTGGACTACCCGGTCAACATGGGCGGCTACAAGCACTCGGCCTCGCCCGACCACGCCATTGGCCTGCACATGATCCACGTGCCCACCATGCCCGGAAGCGGCCTGTCGCCCCGGGAGCAGGCCCGGATGGGCCGGGGCATCCTGCTGGCCAAGCCGTTCTCGGAATACGAGGAGATGGTGCGCTCCCAGCTTCACGACATGTTCGGCCCCGCCGGGTTCGACCACGAGCGCGACATCCTGGCCATCACGGTCAACCGCTGGCCCCACGGCTACGCCTACGCCGAGAGCTCCCTGTGGGACGACAGCGCGCTCAGCGAGAGCACCATCGCCCTTGCGCGCCAACCCCACGGCAACATCCACATCGCCAACTCCGACGCGGCCTGGAGCCCCTACGCCCACTCCGCAATCGACGAGGGCTGGCGCGCCGTGGAGGAAATCATTACCGGTTCGACGGGAGGGTCAGACGAATGAAAGCGAAAATCCTTACGCTTGCCGTAGCCGCCCTGTGCGTCGCGCCGCTGGCCGCCGGAGCCCAGAACAGCGACGCCGGTGCCAAAGACCGGGAAGCCGGGCTGACCCACACGAAGGCCGAGCGGGAATACCTCGCGCGTCTCGGGGACTGTGTCGCCTGCCACACCTCGGATCCGAACAAGCCGTTCGCCGGGGGCACGAGCTTCCACACCCCCATCGGCATCATGTACGCCACCAACATCACGCCGGATCCGACCTACGGCATCGGCACCTACACCCTGGAGGAGTTCACCCGGGCCGTTCGCGACGGCGTCCGCAAGGACGGCGGGCGCCTGTATCCGGCCATGCCGTACCCCTCGTACACCAAGATCAGTGACGACGACATCCGCGGGCTCTACGAGTACTTCATGAACGACGTGGCGCCCCTCGCCGTGGAGAACAAGAAGAACGAGATCCCCTGGCTGATCAGCATGCGCTGGCCCCTGGGCATCTGGAACACGGTGTTCAATGACCCGGGCCGGTACACACCCGACGCCACCAAAAGCGAGGAGTGGAACCGGGGCGCCTACCTGGTCCAGAGCCTTGGACACTGCGGCACCTGCCACACCCCCCGCGGACTGGTCTTCGCGGAAAAGGGGCTGGACGAGAAGAGCAAGGACTTCCTCGGCGGTGCGGTCTTCGAGGGCTGGTACTCAGTCCCCCTCACCGGGCCGACCGGCTTCACCCCCGAGCAACTGAAGGCGGACCTGCGGCAGGGTTTGAGCGCCCACAACGCCATCAGCGGCCCCATGTCCCTGGTGGTCACGAACAGCACCCAGCACCTGACCGAAAAGGACATGGACTCGATCGTCACCTACCTGATGTCCCTCCAGACACCGGCACCGGCCGAGACGACCGTCGCCCGGGGCGCCCGGGACTACGCCGAGTACTGCGCCATGTGTCACGGGCCGCAGGGCAAGGGCATCCCCTTCGTGGTCCCGGCGCTTGCCGGAAACCGCCTGGTGGTCGCCGAGGATCCGGCCACCACCATCAAGATCGTGGCCTACGGGGGCAAGTCTCCGGCCACAGAGGCGCGGGTTCCCCTCACAATGCCTGCCTATCGCTCCGAGATGTCGGACGAGCAGCTTGCCGGCATCCTGACCTTCCTGCGGCAGTCCTGGGGGAACCAGGCCTCTCCGGTCACGATCAAGCAGGTGCGAAAGAGCCTGGTCGAGGGCTACTAGGCCGGATGCCTGAACAGGGGGTCTGAACAGATCCACTGAACAGAGCGACTGAACAAGGGGATTGAACTGTTGGGGGGGGTGTCCGAAAGGGCGCCCCCCTTTGCTGTCGGGAGGGGGCAGACAGGGGCCGGGCCCGGGGACCACTGTGGGGACGGAACAGGGAGACAAACAGGGCTGCAAAACGCCGGGAGGCAGCGCAGAGCCTCCGCCCGCACAGTGCGACCCACGGACGTGCCCCCGGGCCCACGCGGAGCCCGCACACGCGCCCCACGGCCATACCCCCGACACTTCTCCGCGCCCCACACCACCTCCCCGACACCTCTGCAAGACTTTCCCCCAAGCCCCCGGCCGGCCCTCACACACGAAAACAGCCGCCGGAGGGTCCGGCGGCTGTTCCCGTTGAGGCTCCCGGACCGCAGGACGGCCCCGGAGAGATCAGAAGCGGTAGCTGAGGGACAGCCCCACGATGTGGGTGTAGCCGTCAAGGGTCTTGGAGTTCATAACACCCGTGGACGGGTCCGCCCGGTAAGACCGGGAGAACGGATCGACGTAGGAGTAGGACAGGTCCGCGGTCCAGTTCTCGTAGCGGAAACCGGCGCCGATGCCCCAGATGTTCCGTCCGTCCGACGGGATCAGGTAGTCCTGGGTCGAGTTCGGCATGGGGGACTGGTCGTAGATGTAGCTGGCCCGCAGGCTCATCCAGTCGCACACATCGTATTCGGCGCTGACGTTGAACCGCCAGACGTCCTTCCAGTCCTTGCGGGACGGCGCCAGACCGCCCGGAACATACGGGCTGCCCGGAATGCTGATATCAAGGGCGTTGAACTTGCTCCAGCGGGTCCAGACGGCGCCGGTCTCGAAGGACAGATCACTGCGCGGGGTCCAGGCCAGACCGAACGCAACCGAGTCCGGCAGCTTCACCGAGGAGTGGGCAGAGCCGTGGTGATCCGGCAGCTTCCCCGCGCCCTTGTCCGACATCCGGATGGTGCCAAAGGCGTTGACCCGCACCTGGGAGCGGTACTGGGCCCCGAAGGCCCACTCGTCATTGAACTGGTAGTGGCCGGCCACGTTGAAGCCCCAGCCGATGTCATTCGCATCGGTGATCTTGGAGTCAAGGTCGGTCCTGTACTTGCCCCCGAACGCGGACACCGGAACGCGGCGCCGGATATCAAGGTTCACCCACAGGGCCTCCACGCCGGCGGCAAGGGAGAGCTTGTCCGTCGCCTTCCACGCAATATTCGGGTTCACCGAGGCGGACTGGAGAACAACGCTGGTGATGTTGTAGCGGCCGGGCCAGTCCTGGGGATACTCGAAGCCCAGACCAAAGCGGGAGAACATCCCGAAACCGAAATACCAGTCCTCGTTGATCTGCTGCGAGATATAACCATGCGGCATAAGCCAGTAGGAGTCCTTGAGGCTGGTGTTCTGGCGGTTCCCCTTGGAATCGATGGTTCGCATCTTGCCGCCCGGGTTCACCACCGCCGCTCCCGTCATGATCTGTGTCCCGGGAAGACGGGTGATCTGGGAGGGGTTGTAGGCAATGGCCGAGGCATCGGGCTTGCGCGCCATCATGCCGCCACCCAGCGCCAGACCCCTTGCACCGTATTCATAAAGCGCGAAACCCTCGGCCCTCGCGTCGGGGACGGCCCCGAACAGACTGGCGACGGCAACGCCCCCGGCAACAAGCGCGAGCTTTTTTGTCCGCTTTCCCATTGACCATATCCTCCGGCATTTCTTGTCCCGGAACCGGCAGACGAACACGAGAAAAAAGACCGTCACCAGCCGGGGGGGAGTTGTTTCAGGATGTTACAAACTAGAACGCCTGACCTCTAGACCAAAAAAAAACTTATGACAACGGCTTAAAATAGGGCAGCAAAGCACCTCATGGTAGAAAAAATGAGGACAGTCACCCCCAAATCATGGGGGCAGCGCTGCGGGTGAGAATCGCCCTCAAACATAAACCGGCCTTCTGTTACCGCTTTTCCATTACAAATCAGACAGTTGATTCTGTTGGCATCGCGCCCCGGCTCCTGCGCGGATCCGGACGACCCTGCCGCGCACAAGGGCGAAAAAGAAGGGATTTTTTCCAGGATCCCGAAGCGACTCGCACAAAAAATGCGTGAAAAAAATCAACCATGCGGCGAAACGAGAGCAAATTATTCGCCAGGGCAGACTGGCCCGGGAATTTTCCGGTCTCGAATCCGGAAAAAACGCCCGCCGGCGAAAGGGCGGGCACGACGGGAGGCGGGGACACGGCGGGACACCGCGACAAGGCGGGACACCCCGGCACAGCGGGACACCCTGCGACACAGCTTGAGACCGTGAGCCGCGCCGGACAGCCCTGCCCGCTGCTGTTTCTCACTCCGGGAGCCCGCGTCAGAGGGCGCATGACCACAGACGGGGGCAACGGCCCGGCCTCGGTCCGCGCGCGCAGTGCGAGGGAAGCAGGAGGGCGCACAGGGGGCCCCGCCGCCGCCGGTGTTGCCCCGCCGCCCGTGTTGCGGCGCCAGGCGTCCCCCCCTTATGTTCACCTCGAGGGGGTTCCCCGTTATGATAGGGTCTTCCGCCGTCGTTTCCGCATGCGCCACCCGCGTGCGCCCACCCACGGGAGTCCATCCGGAACGCCCTACAGGAGAACCGTCCGTGAAAGAGAGTCTTGTTCTGGCCCCGGAGCCCGGGTCGCCCCCACCCGTGACGATCCGCCTTCTCGACAACGTCACGTTCCTGCGCTCGCTCACGATGGCCGGGCCCTTTGCCACCAACTGGTTCGATACCTACGGGTTCCGGGCCCATCATGGTGAGGTGGCCAAAATGCCCTCGGAGGACGGAACCCTCCGGGAGGTCGTCGTGGGCCAGGGACGGGACGGCGGGGATCCCTCGGTCATGGCTCACGCGGCCCGAAGCCTGCGCTCCGGCCTCTACCAGCTGGACACCCAGGGCTTCTCGCCGGAGTTCCTGGAAAGCGCTGTGCTCTTCTGGGCCATGGAGTGCTACCGCTTCGATCGCTACAAGGTGCCGGACAGGCGCTCCCTTCCCTGGCAGCCGCCCCGTCTTGTGATTCCGGAGGGCGTGGACACGTCCTTCTGCCTTGCCCTGTGTGACGCCATCCGCCTGGTGCGGGATCTGGTCAACACCCCGGCCGAGGACATGGGCCCCGCCGAGCTGGCGGACACCGCGCTCGGCCTGGCCCGCCTTTTCGACGCCAGCGTGACCGTGGTGGAGGGCGACGCCCTCCTCGAGCAGAACTATCCGCTTATCCACGCCGTCGGCCGGGCCAGCTCCCGCGCGCCGCGCCTGATCGACCTGCGCTGGGGCGAGCCGGACCATCCGGCCGTCACCCTTGTGGGCAAGGGGGTGTGCTTTGATACCGGCGGGCTCGACATCAAGCCGTCCTCCAACATGCTTCTGATGAAAAAGGACATGGGCGGCGCGGCCCACGCTCTCGGCCTTGCGAGCCTCATCATGCGCATGAGGCTGCCGGTCCGGCTGCGCGTCCTGATTGGGGCCGCCGACAACGCCATTTCCGGGAACGCCCTGCGCCCGGGTGACGTGATCCGCTCGCGCAAGGGCCCCTTTGTGGAGATCGGCAACACGGACGCCGAGGGGCGCCTTGTCCTTGCGGACCTGCTGTGCGCCGCCTGCGAGGAGCCCCCCCGCCTGCTTCTGGATTTTGCCACCCTGACCGGCGCGGCCCGGGTTGCCCTGGGGCCCGACCTTCCGGCCCTGTTCTCCAACGGCGACGCCCTTGCGGACATCCTGGTGCGTGCCGGCCGGGACACCCACGATCCCCTGTGGCGCCTGCCCCTGTGGCCCGGCTACCGGTCCATGCTGGACAGCCCGGTTGCGGACCTGACCAACTCTCCGGACAGCGGCTTCGCCGGTGCCATTGCCGCCGCCCTGTTCCTGAAGGAGTTCGTTGATCCCCTGGTGCCCTGGGCCCACGTGGACCTGTTCGCCTGGCAGCCCAAGTCCGCTCCCGGGCACCCGAGGGGGGGCAAGGCCCAGACCCTGCGCCCGGCGTGGGAGGCGATCCGCGCCCTGTCGGAAAACCCGGAGATCTTCGCCGAATCATGAGCACCACCGGAACAACCCGCTTTCTGATGCTCCAGGGCACGGCCTCGGACGTGGGAAAAAGCCTTCTTGTCACCGGCCTGTGCCGGGCCTGGACCCGCAGGGGCCTTCGGGTGCGCCCGTTCAAGGCCCAGAACATCACCGGCAATGTGGCGGTGACGCCGGAGTCCGATGTGCCCGGGCAGACGGGGGAAATCGGCCGGGCCCAGGCGCTTCAGGCCCGGGCGTGCCGTGTTTCCCCCTCGGTTCACATGAACCCGGTTGTGCTGCGGCCCCGGGCGGGGGCGGGCTCGCTGGTGGTGGCCCGCGGGCAGCCCCTGGGCTGGTACCGGGCGCGGGACTACGGCGCCTTGCGCCCGCGGCTCATGCCCCTGGTTCTGGACAGCCTGGAGACCCTCGGGTGCGACGCGGACCTGGTGGTCGTCGAGGGCGCCGGAAGCCCGGTGGAGACCTATCTCAAGGACTCGGACATTGTGAACATGGCTCTGGCCACCGCCGCGGACCTGCCGGTCCTGATGGTGGGGGATGTGGACCCGGGCGGCGCCATTGCCGCCCTTGTGGGCACCCACGCCCTTCTGGAGCCTCACGAGCGCGAGCGGGTCAGGGGCTACCTGGTCAACAAGATGCGCGGGGACTTCTCCCTGTTCGAGCCCGCCTGCCGGACCATCACCGAGCGCACGGGGTGGCCGTGTGCGGGCCTTGCGGGCTGGTTTGACCGGGCCCGCGCCCTTCCCGCCGAGGACAGCCTGAGCCTGGAGCGCCCGGCGACCGGATCCGACGACGGCACCGTGCCGGTTTCGGTTCTCCGCTTTCCCAATGTGGCCAATTTCGACGATCTGGACCCCCTGGCCCTGGATCCGGCCCTGAACGTGCACTGGGTCCGGGGGAGCGAGCCCATCCCGCAAGACTCCCGGGTGGTGATCCTGCCCGGCTCGGGCTCCTCCCGCGCGGATCTGGAGTTCCTGCACGCCCGCGGCTGGCATCACGACCTGCACGCCCACGTGCGCCACGGGGGCCATGTGCTGGGACTCGGCGCGGGCTTTCGCATGCTGGGGCATGTGATCCGGGATCCGGAGGGGCTGGAGGGCCCGCCGGGGGACACGCCGGGGCTCGGACTTCTGGACATGGACACCTGCCTGGTCGGGGGGACGACGGCAACCACCCTGGAGGGGCGGGACACCCGCTTCGGCGTACCGGTCTCGGGCTACCGGACGGACCGGGCCGTTGTCAGCGGGGCGGACCTGTCGCGCCCCTTCCTGACCCTGGCCCTGCCGGACGGCACCGTACACCGGGAAGGCGCTGTGTCCGCCTGCGGACGGGTGGGCGGAAGCGACCTTCACGGCCTGCTGGCCTCGGACGGCTTTCGGGCCTCCTGGCTGAAAAGCGTGACCGGCCACGCCGGGGCACTGGAGGGCTTCGAGGCCCGGATCGAGGCCACCCTGGACGCCCTCGCGGATCACCTGGAAAGCACCCTCGACCTGGACGCCCTGCTAGCGCTCTCGGCCTCGGCCCGGTTCTGAGCGTGCCGGCATGGCTTCCGGCCGCCGGGCGGGAGGCAGCAGACGACAGAGTGCTGATGCGAACTGCGGACGTCCGAGCACAACGGGCGGCGAAGGGGTGCGGACCACCGGAAACGGCGACGGGCGGTGCCCGACGGGCAGCGGACCTGCTTCCGGCGACAGACTTGCGGCGGGCGGCAAAGGGCGGCACGGGGCAGCACGCCTCCGGCCCAGGAGAACACAGAACACAAAAGAGAACATTTGTGGTTGACATGAGAACGTAGCAGGAATACCGTAAGGGCATGGGGCCATTGCCCCGCCCTTCCGAACCGCTTCCTGTGTCGTGTTTATTCTGCAGGGGAAACCTCCCATGCCCGTGGCCCCAAAAACTCGAAAAGAACAAAAATCGAATGAAATGGGGTCTCCCGCCACGCCACAGGCGATGCGGGCAGGCCGGGCACGACTTCCGCACACACAGGCAGGCTCCCGCTGTCACACGGGCCGGGAAACCAGCACCGGACGCCGGGCTGGAGGCATACCGCCCCTCTCTCCCGGAGAAATCCCCTGTGCGGACCCGGACCCTGCCCCGGGCGTCACCATCCGGGCACCCTCCACCCTTCGCACCCGGGGCACCGCCCCGGAGTACAGGAGCGTCTCCGTCTGCCCCGAAGTGCGGGCGGGAGGAAACCGCCCAAAGACCGGGCTGCCGGGATGGAACCGGGGTCCGGCAGGAGGACAGGAAAGAACGCAAAACACGGATACTCTCTGGGGCGGAAGGCTCCCCGGCTCCGGCAGGGATGGCAGGGCCCGCCCCGCGGGGGCGGGAGGAGGCGCCCGGCCAAGAACGAAAGGAGCCCTCCGGCCACACCTTCGGAAACCCGAGGCATCCGCTCGCCCCGAAGCCTGCCGGGCGCAGGACGACCGGTCTCCCGGCAAAAGCCTGCTGGCCATCAGGGCGACCGGTCTCCCAACAAAACGTGTGCGGATCCGCGCCCTGTTCTGCCGGGAAGCAGCCTCTCCATCCGGCCCGAGCCCATACCTGCCCGAGCCCATACCTCTGCCTGTGCCTGACCACGCCTCTGTAACCCTCTGACCAGGCCCCCGCCCGGGGCGCACGGACGCCCGGCCAGGGGACCAACACCCCGGGAGCAGGCCCCACTGCGATGGCAGCGCCCCCGGTGGAAAACGCCCCAGGCCACCCTCATCCCCGGCCCGCACCCACGGGGGGCTGCGGGAACAGGAGCGCAGACCCCGAACCGGCTGTTCAGGAGCACCAGACCATGCCCACCCCCTGCCCCGCCCTTGCGGCCCTGCGTGCCGGGATCGAGCGCATCGAGGGACGCAAGCACCTCTCCGACACGGTCCTTCCCTTTGGCCTTGCGGCCCTTGACGGGTGCCTGCCGGGAGGGGGGCTGGCCCTCCATGCCCTGCACGAGGTTGCCGGAGGGGAACCGGGCCCCGCTCACGCAGCCGCAGCAACACTTTTCGCTGCGGGCATTGCCTCACGGCTGGACGGACCGGTTCTGTGGTGCCTGGGACAGCCCGACCTGTTCCCCCCGGCCCTGGCCCGCGCGGGCCTGACGGAGGAACGGATTGTCTATGCGGAGGCTCCGGACAACACCGCCCTTCTCTCCTGCTTCGAGGAGGGGCTGCGGCACGGCGGTCCGGCCGTGGTCATTGGCGAGGTCACGGCCCTGTCCCTGACGGCCTCCCGGCGGCTCCAGTTGGCGGCCGAACAGGGAAAGAGCATGGGAATTGCCATCCGGCGCCCGCCCCGCTCCCGTCGGAGCGCCCATCCCTTTCTCCAGCCCGGCGCGGCGGCCACCCGGTGGACGGTCTCGTCCCGCCCCACAGAACCGCTGGGCATGCCCGGGGTCGGGCGGGGGCGCTGGCATCTGGAACTGGTACGCTGCCGGGGCGGACGGCCCGGTGAATTCGAGGTGGAAGAATGTGATGAAACGGGTAGCCTCGGTCTGGTTTCCCTTCTGGGCCATCGAGGGCCATCGACAGCCGGAACACCGGATGGCGCCGACGAACATGCCGTCGTGGCCCCATACCGGCGCCGAGCCGGATAGCACCTGCGCACCCGCACATCCCGACCCATCACGAACAGGGCGGGCATGCCGGCCCGCACCCCCGGATACGCCCGCTTCGCAGCCAGGATGCGCGAGCCACTCCGCCCGCGCGGCGGATGGTGCCCCCGCACCCTCCGCTCCAACCTCTTGCCAGGCTGGGCACGCATACCGCTCCGCAGTCGCGGATGCGCCCGCTTCACAGCCAGGGTGCGCAAGCCACTCCGCCCGCAAGGCAAGCGGTGCCCCCGCGCCTTCCTCCCCAACCTTTCGACAGACTGGGCACGCTTGCTGCCCCGCACCCGGAATGCAGTGCAAGCCGGCACAGCCTGCCATCCGGGCACCGTTCGACACGGCAGCCCCCCCTGTCACATCGGTTGACGCCGCGGCCCATGCTGCGGCCCATGCTGCGGCCCATGTCCAATCCCATACAAGCCCCAATACCCGCCCCGCGGCTACCACCTGCGCCGGAACAGGCATCGACACCAGAAATCGTGCCAAGGGCACCACAGGCACCAGCACCAACATCGGAACCCGTCCCGGTGCTGATGCCGGCACCTTCACGGCCACCACCACCGATGAGAGCTCCCGTCCTGATACCGGCACCCATACCCAGGACCATGCCGGTGCCCATGCCGCACGCCCGCAGCATGGAAGCACTCTGGCCACATCAGGCACCCATACGGCCGCCCCCGTGGCCGCGCAGTCCGCATCCCCCCTTGTACCCCAGCCTGGTGTCGGCTCGGCCATACAGGCCGCGTCACACCCACACCCCGTGCTCCACCCCACGCCCCCCTCGAGCGTTCACCCCGCCGCGTCGCGAAACCACGTGGTCACCCCCTCGGGTGCCCACATCATCGACTCAGCTTCCACCCGGTCTGCAGCCCGCTCTGCCACTCCCTCCTCCACCCGTTCAGCCACCTGCTCGCCCACTCCCTCCGCCCCACGGCTCACCGCCAACCTCTCCGCCACACACACCTCCGTCGCTCATCCGGCTCCCCCCGCTGCGCCCCCCTCGGTCGGCCACGCCACTGTTTGGGCCACTCACGCGACCGCCCCTTCCGCGGTGCACTCCGCCGGCCCCTCCGTGTCCCACCCTGGCGCCGGCTCGGCCATGCAGTCCGCCTTACACCCCATGCTCCACCCCGAGCCCCCCTCGACCGCGCAGTCCGGCTTACACTCTGTGTTCCGCCCCCCGCCCCCCTCGGGCACCCGGGTTTCCCCCCCTGTCCCGGTCGAACGACGCACCGTGCGTGCTGCCGCACACCACTCCCGCACCGCATACGGAACCCCGCCCGAGGGACCGCGAGCCCCCTGTGCGACCGCCCCCCTGCACGAACACCGCACGGCCCAGCCCGCCCCCCTGGTCCTGAGCGCCCGAAGCGGGAACCGGGACCGGGTCCACGCTGCCTGCCCGGAGGCCCTGGCTCTGGGCATCCGCCCGGGCATGAGCCTCACCCGGGCCCGGGCCCTGGTCGAGCCCCTGACGGTCATCCCGGCCACACCTGCGGACGACGCCCGCAGGCTTGAGGCCCTGGGCCTGCGGCTTCTGGAGACCTTCTCCCCCCATATCGGCGTGGACCCTCCGGACGGCCTTCTTCTCGAGACCACAGGCGTGGACCATCTGTTCGGGGGAGAGACCGCCCTCATGGAGGCCCTGGAGCGTTATCTCCGCGACCTGGGGCTGACGCCGCGCCTGGCCCTGGCCGACACCCCGGCCGCGGCCCGGGCTCTGGCCCGCCACGGCGCCCGCACCTGCACCATTGCCCCTGCGGGCACCACGCGGACCCACCTGGCTCCCCTGCCCCTGGAGGCCCTCCGGCTGCCCGAGACCATACGGGACGGCCTTCTCACCCTGGGCTTCGAGCGGATCGGCGACCTTCTGAAGCGCCCCCGCGCGCCCCTGGCCCGGCGCTTCGGCCCCGTGATCAGCCTGCGGCTGGACCAGGCCCTGGGGGACGTGGACGAACCGTTCCGGCCCCTTCGCGCCCGGGAGACGCCCCAGGCCCGCATGGCCTTTGCCGAGCCCGTCGGCACGGGGGAGTCCATCGCGGCGGCGGCGAACCTCCTGGCCCGGAGCCTCTGCCACACCCTGCAAAACCGGGGGCTGGGCGGACGGGTGTTCGACCTGTTCTGCCACCGGGTGGACCACCGGGTGGTGAGCCTGCGCATCCGGACCTCCACCGCCCTTCACGACCCGGCACGGCTTGCGCGCCTGTTTCGCGAGCGCATCGACACGCTTGATCCCGGCTTCGGCATCGAGACCATGATCCTCCGGGCCACGGCCACCCTCCCCCTTGCGCCCGCCCGGCAGACCACCACCGACGACGGGGATGAGGGCAGCCCGGCCTCCGTGCGCGACCTGTCCCCGCTTGTGGACATCCTGGTCAACCGCCTGGGCGGCCAGCGGGTCTACACCCTGCGGAGCGTGGAGAGCGACGTGCCCGAGCGCTCGGTGGTGCGCATCCCGGTTCTGTCCCGGTCCGACCGGGATCCGCCGCCGGGCTCCGGAGCGGGCACAGGGACGGCCCCTCCCTGGCCCCGGCCCGTGCGCCTTCTCACGCCACCGGAATCCATCGACGCGCTGGCCCTTCTTCCGGACAGGCCCCCCAGGGCCTTCACCTGGCGGGGCACCCGCTACCGGGTCGTGTGCGCCGACGGCCCCGAACGCATCTTCGGGGAGTGGTGGAAGCGCCCGGCCGAGCAGGACGCGGTGCGGGACTACTTCCGCCTGGAAACCGACACCGGGGAGCGCTACTGGGTCTACCGCCTGGGGGACGGGGAGAACCCGGACACGGGCTCGGGCCGCTGGTTTCTGCAGGGGTTTTTCGCATGAGCCCGACCGTCACCCGCCTGCCCGTGCGGCCGCCCGACACGCCCCCCCGAAGCGCGTCCTGGCACACCGGGCCCGACAGTCCGCAAGGCCCCCGCAGCCCGGGTGGATCCGGCACCCCCCCGCCCTGGGTGGAGCTTCAGGTCACGTCCCACTACAGCTTCCTGCGGGGCGCCTCCTCCTGCGACGAGCTGTTCGAGACCGCCCGGCGCCTGGGCATGAGGGCCCTTGCCATCACGGACCGGAACTCCCTTGCGGGCGTGGTGCGCGCCCGCGAGGCCGCGCGGGCCACCGGGGTGCGGCTGATTGTCGGCGCCCGCCTGGATCTCCGGGACGGCGCGTCCCTTCTGGTCTACCCCCGGGACAAGGATGCCTACTCGGGCCTGTGCCGCCTGCTCTCGCTGGGCAAGGCGCGGGCGGGCAAGGGCCGCTGCGACCTGGGCTGGGAGGACGTCCACACCCACGCCCGCGGCCTGATCGCCATCCTGGTGAGCGGGGAGCCGGACGACGCCCTGCGCTCCGCCCTCGGGCACACGGCCCGGATTTTCGGACAGGACGGCTTTGTGGCCCTGACGCCGCGACGCCGGCCGGACGACGCCGTACGCCTGCACCGGATCGAGCGCCTGGGACAGGAGGCCGGCGTACGCCCGGTGGTCACCGGCGATGTCCTGTTCCACAGCCCCGAGCGCCGCAGGCTCCAGGATGTGCTGACCTGCATCCGCCTGAAAACCACCATTGACGCCCTCGGCTTCCGGCGCGAGCGCCATGCGGACCGACACCTGAGGGCGCCAGCCGAGATGCAGCGCCTTCTTGCCCGCCACCCCGAGGCCCTGGAGCGCAGCCGGATGATTGCGGATCTCTGCCGCTTCTCGCTCGATGAGCTGGTCTACCAGTATCCCGAGGAGCGGGCGGACCCGAGCCGCTCGCCCCAGGAAAACCTGGAGGATCTGACCCGGGAGGGTGCCCGCAGGCGCTACCCGGACGGGGTTCCCGAAAAGGTCGGCCGCACCCTGGACCACGAGCTGGCCCTGATCCGGAAGCTGGACTACGCGCCCTATTTCCTGACGGTTCATGCCATTGTCCGCTTTGCCCGCTCCCGGGGCATCCTGTGCCAGGGGCGGGGCTCGGCGGCCAACTCGGCGGTGTGCTACGTGCTGGGGATCACCTCGGTGGACCCGGCCTCCAGCGACCTGCTCTTCGAGCGCTTCCTGTCGGAGGAGCGTGCCGAGCCGCCGGACATCGACGTGGACTTCGAGCACGACCGCCGGGAAATCGTGCTCCAGTGGATTTTCGAGACCTACGGCCGAAACCACGCCGCCCTGTGCGCCACCGTCATCCGCTACCGGACCCGGGGCGCCCTGCGGGATGTGGGCCGGGCCCTGGGACTGGACAGCGACACCCTGAACCGCCTTCTGGAGCTGACCTCCCGCTGGTCCGACACAGGCCTGCGCCCGGAGGATCTGGAGGGCTGCACCCTGAACCTGCAGGACTGGCGCATCCGCCTGGCCCTGGAGCTGTCGGAGCAGCTTGCGGGCGCCCCGCGCCACCTCAGCCAGCACCCGGGGGGCTTCGTCCTCACCCGCGAGCCCCTGGACAGCCTGGTCCCCGTCGAGCCCGCCGCCATGGAGGGCCGCCAGGTCATCGAGTGGGACAAGGACGACATCGACGCCCTGAAATTCATGAAGGTGGACTGCCTGGCCCTGGGCATGCTCTCGTGCCTGCGACGGGCCTTCGACCTTCTGGCCCGTCACAAGGGGATCCCCCTCGACCTGGCCCGCATCCCGCCCGAGGATCCGGCCACCTACACGATGATCTCCCGGGCCGACACCCTGGGGGTCTTCCAGATCGAATCCCGGGCCCAGATGTCCATGCTGCCCCGCCTGAAGCCCCGGACCTTCTATGACCTGGTCATCCAGGTGGCCATTGTCCGGCCCGGGCCCATCCAGGGCGACATGGTCCACCCCTACCTGCGGCGGCGCAACGGGCTGGAGAGTGTCTCCTACCCGAGCGAGGATCTGCGAACCGTGCTGGACAAGACCCTGGGCGTGCCCCTGTTCCAGGAGCAGGCCATGCGCGTGGCCATTGTGGCCGGGGGCTTCACGCCGGGCGAGGCGGACCAGTTGCGCAAGTCCATGGCCACCTTCCGCAACCGGGGCGGCGTGGACACCTTCGAGACCCGGCTGGTGGAGGGCATGGTGGCCAACGGCTATGAGCGCGGGTTTGCCGAGGCCACCTTCCGGCAGATCCAGGGCTTCGGCAGCTACGGGTTCCCGGAAAGCCACGCGGCCTCGTTCGCCCTGATCGCCTATGCCTCGTCCTACCTGAAGTGCCATCACCCCGAGGTGTTCTGCACCGCCCTTCTGAACGCCCAGCCCATGGGCTTCTACGCCCCGGCCCAGATCGTGCGCGACGCCCGCGCCCACGGGGTCGAGATCCGGCCCGTGTGTGTGAACGCCTCGCGCTGGGACTGCACCCTCGAGCCCTCCGGGGCGGGAAAGACCCGGCGACTGGCGGTGCGTCTCGGCTTTCGCATGATCCGGGGCCTGAGCAACACCGACATGGCCGCCCTGATCCTGGCCCGCACCGAACGCCCCTTCGACAGCCTGGACGACCTGCGGACCCGGTGCACGGCGCGGGCCTCCACCCTGGAGCGGCTGGCGGACGCGGATGCCTTCCGCCCCGCCTTCGGCCTGCCCCGCCGGGAGGCCCTGTGGGCCGTCCGGGCCCTGAAGAACGCGCCCCTGGACCTGTTTCGCGCCGCCAGCGCCCGGGAGAAAACCGGCATCGCCGAGGTCCGGGAACCGGAGATGGACCTTGTCCCCATGCCCGCAGCCAGCGAGGTGCTCCACGACTACGGCACCGTGGGCCTCAGCCTGCGGGCCCACCCGGTCTCGTTCCTGCGCGGGTCACTTTCGGAGCGGCGCATCGTCACCTGCGAGGAGGCCACCTCGGCCAACGACGGGCGCTGGCTGGAGATCGCGGGCCTGGTCCTGGTGCGCCAGCGTCCGGGAACCGCCCGGGGCGTCCTGTTTGTCACCCTGGAGGACGAGACCGGCATCACCAACGTGGTCGTCTGGAAAAACGTCTACGAGGAGTTCCGGCGCACGTTGCTGACGGCCCCCCTCATCGGGGTGCGGGGCTCGATCCAGCGGGAGGGCGAGGTGGTGCACCTGGTGGCCCGGCGCATCACCGACCTCTCGGCCCTGCTGGGACAGCTTGGCGGACCGGCGGAGCCCACCCCCACAGAGGCAACGGGGTTTCGTGTTCCAACCCGGGACTTCCGCTAGCCCCGGCGCCCGGACCCGCCCTTGCAGGACCGCCTGCCTCCGCGGGCCCCGCCGCCGTCACAGAGGGTCAAGGTAAAGCAGAAGAACGGAAAGGACGAGAAACAGCGCAAAGACATAATTGGCGCGCCGGATCGTTTCTGCTGTCAGGAAGCGGCGCATCAGGGCCCCCAGGGCTGCCCAGACAAACACCGCCCCGATCCCGGCCACCGTGAACAGGGCCGCAATCAGCCAGAGCCGGAGCTCCCGCCCCTCGCCGGTCTGCACATAGGTGCTGACGATAATCAGGTTGGTGATCCAGGCCTTGATGTTGACCTGCTGGAGCAGGAACCCGCCGAAAAAACCGGGCAGGCGAACCCGGGCCTGCCCCCGGGGATCTGCCATTGCCTCCGGCCCCGGATCGCTTCCGTCTGCGGGCCGTGCCGGAACCAACGCCGGGCGGCGGATCCACCGGCCCGGGCGCACAGCCCGGAGCGACGGCAGACGAAGGCCGGAAATCCGCCACGCAAGCCAGAGAAGGTACACGGTTCCCGCGACCCGCAGCCCCTCGAGGGCGAACGGATACAGGCGGAACACCTCCCCCAGTCCGTAGCCCAGCGCCAGAAGCGACAGGTTCGCCCCGAGGGCCGAGCCCAGCGCCAGAGGCGCTGCCGCCGCCACACCCCGCTCCAGCCCCGTGGCCAGAGCCAGGGTGTTGTTGGGGCCGGGAGTGTAGCACAGGGACACCGCCAGCAACGCGGGGGATACCAGGAAAAGAAGCGTGTCGGCGGACAGAAGGGTCACTGGCTCCGGACCCTGCGTTCCGGGGCCCAGGCCGTCAGGGTCAGGATCTGGAAGGTGGCGGGGACGCGGCCGTCCTCGCCGGCGAACTGCTCCCGGTACAGCTCCAGGGTCCGGGCCAGGACATCCCGGCGCAGTCCCCCCCGGGACCGGCGGACCAGCGCGTTCGCCTCGCCCATCTGACGCAGATCCCGAAACAGATTCAGGGGCTCCTCGTAGCGCACCTCGATCCCGTCGCGGTCCGCGGTCGGCATGGTGAAGCCCGCCCGGGCGGCAAGGTCGCCCAGATCCTTCACATCCACCACCGGAGCCACATGCGGGCTCGGGGTCCGGCCCAGGGAAACCTCGGCGTCATAAAAGCACTGGCGCAGCTCCACAAGGGTCTCGCCCCCCAGGACGCTGATCAGGGCCGCGCCCCCGGGCTTCAGCGCCCGGCGGATCTGCACCAGAACCCCCGGAAGATCATTCACCGCATGAAGCGACAGGTTCGAGATCACCAGATCGAAGGACTGTTCCGCGAAGGGAAGAGCCTCCTCGGAGGCGCAAACCACCGGAGACCCGGGATTGCGTGCCCCGGCCAGCGCACAGAACGCGGGGGACGTGTCGCACTGGACAAGGTGCCCGATCCCGCCCCGGGCGCCCCGGCGCTCGCCCAGCAGGCCCCAGCGGCACCCCAGGTCCAGGGCCACCGGAAAGGACCGGCGGATGTCATCAAGCCGGTCGAGCAGACGCTCGGCGGCCTCGGCAACAAGAAAGTCCGCACCTTCGGGCGCGCGGGCGGCCCGCTCCCGGTTACGCCGGACGGCGGCTGCATCAAAAAGGGTCGCGATATCGGTCATGCTCTGTGCTAGAATAAGGGGTTGAACAGGGACGATTTTCTTGCCGGGAGGCGCCGCCATGGCGTCGGGTCATGAATCGCTCGGGACAATGGGGCTGCTGCGGCAGTGCGTCGAGGTTTTCGGGCGCACGCTCGTGGACGCCATCCTTCCCCATACCTGTCCCCGATGTAAAGACATCGTGTCGGGGCATCAAGGGCTCTGTGCCTCGTGCTTTGCCCGCCTGTCCTTTATTGACGGCCCGGTGTGCTGGCGCTGCGGGCTTCCGCTGGCCCAGGAGCCGGGGGACGACCGCGCACCGCGGCTGTGCCCCGAGTGCCTGACCCGGCGCCCGCTCTACCGGTGTGCCCGGGCGGCCCTTCTGTATGACGAGGAAAGTGCTCCCCTTGTGCTCCAGCTGAAGCACGCGGACCGGACCGAGTCGGTCGACCTGTTCGCCCGCTGGATGACCCACGCGGGGCGCAGCCTCCTGACGCCGGACTGCCTCCTGATCCCCGTGCCCCTGCACTGGAGCCGCCTGTTCCTGCGCCGCTACAACCAGGCCGGCCTGATCACCCGGGCCATCGCCTCGGGAACGGGGCTGGAGGCCGACCTGCGTGGCCTGAGGCGCACCCGCAGAACCGCCCCCCAGGGGCGCAAGCGCCGCGCCCAGCGCATGGAAAACGTGCGCAACGCGTTCGAGGCCGTTCACCCGGAGCGGCTGAAAGGACGGGCCGTGGTGCTTGTGGATGATGTGATGACAACCGGGGCCACCATGGAGGCCTGCACCCGGACCCTGGTGGCCGCCGGGGTCACCCGGGTTGATGTCCTGACCCTGGCACGGGTGTCTCCGGAACACCGGTTCGTACGCCAGCACGGCCGCGCACGGGGCTGGTTCTGAGGCGAGCCCGCCCCGCCGGCTCCCGGTCGAATGCCCGGCATGCCCGGCACACCCCACCCCAGGCCCTGACCCCGAGCGCTGACCCCAAGGCCCCGTCCTGCCCCGCCCTTGAAGGCGCAGGATTCACGACAGCAGAAGCGGAAAGCCTCCCAAACCCGGGGCCGAAAAACCAAACGTCCGCAGCCAGGCGGCCAGGACCGGGGGCCGGAGTTCCCGGGACGGGGCTCCCCGAAGCCAGTTCTCCATGGTTCCGGTCCAAAGGGCCAGGCTCACACGGTCACGCCCCCGCCCCTCTCCGGAGCGGCGGGCATCCCGCCCCCGGGCCGGTCGAGTGGCGTGGGTCCGTGTCATAGGTCCGTGCTATGGGTCAGCGGTGTGGACGTCCGGGCGCCCTGGGCGCAGGCCCGCAGCCCGCCCCTGCCCTCGGACGGAAAGCGTCCCGCAAACAGGCCGGACGGCGGCTACCAGTCGAAAATCACAGCCGCCTTGCCCCCGCTGGAGGAGCCCGCCACCGTTCCGCCCGCCACAACACCCGGGCGCTTCGAGGCGCACCCGGCCACAAGGGCTGTCGAGCACACCAGGACAAGAACAGTCAGGATCACGGAAAAGCGGTTACGGCGGATCGTTCGGCGCAGGCTCATGGCAAAAACACCCCGTGCTAGCCGCCGGCCCCTCGCCCTCAGTCACACGCGGAGAACCGGCCCCTGATCTTTCATAATCAGCCCACCACACCCTGGCAACACATACCTGACCAAAAACAACCGAAAGGACGGCTGCCCGCAGCCAACCCGACCGCGCGACCGCCACCGGATCCCGCTGGGCACCACCCGGTGCACCGGAGGCCACCCGGAACGACAGATCCCCCGGCACGCGCCGCAGGGCGGAACCGGGACAGCTCTCAAAGCGGAGCCCGGGGCCCGCGACCAACCCGACCCGCCCGCGGGCCCGGCACCGGAGCGTCAGAGACCGATCAGGTCCGTGACCGCCGCCTCGATATCCGGCTGGCGCATGAAGGTCTCGCCGATCAGGAAACGCTGGGCGCCCACGGTCCGCATGCGGGCGATGTCCTCGCGGGTGCGGATGCCGCTCTCGCAGACAAGCACCCGGTCCGCCGGCACCAGCGGAGCCAGACGCTCGGTCACCGCCAGGTCGGTCACCAGGGTCCGCAGATTGCGGTTGTTCACGCCGATCAGGGGCGTGTTGAGAAGCGTCAGGGCGCGCTCCAGCTCCGCCTCGTCGTGGACCTCGGCCAGCACGTCCATGCCGTGGGCCGCGGCCAGAGCCTCCATATCCCGGGCGAGCGCGTCGTCAAGACAGGCCATGATCAGAAGGATCGCGTCCGCACCCATGGCCCGGGCCTCCAGAACCTGCCAGGGATCGATCATGAAATCCTTGCGCAGAACCGGCAGGGACACGGCCGAGCGGGCCTCCACCAGATAGGCCTCACAGCCCTGGAAGCGGGTTTCCTCGGTCAGGACGGACAGGCAGGCGGCCCCGCCCCGCTCGTAGGCCAGGGCCAGATCCCGCGGCGAGAACTCCGCACGGATCAGACCCGCCGACGGTGACGCCTTCTTGATCTCGGCAATCAGGGCCGGGCGGCCCCGCTCCGCCATGGCGCCCAGAGCCCGGGCAAAGCCCCGGGGCGCGTCACCGGACCCCTGAATGGCGGCCAGCAGGTCGGCCTCGGAGCGCACAGCCTTGCGGGCCTCCACACTCTCGCGGGTGGTGGCGCAGATTTCTTTCAGAACGTCGGGGATGGACAGGGTCATATCCGGACTCCGGTGCTTTCGGAACAGGGGTGAGGCTCAACTCGGTTCAGGTCAGTTCAGCCCTTGTCAGGTCCGGACCGGGGCCCGGCCAACCCGGCGGGCGCCCGTCCGGAAACGGGATCCCCGCGCCGGAGCCCGGGTCGGGGAGAAGTCTGGCGGAGGGTCAGGGAGCCTCCCCGGCGGGCGGCGGCTCGTTGGAGAGCCGCACAAGCAGGTCGAGTACCTGCCCCGCCCGGCCGGAGTCAATGGCCGCAGCCGCCCGGCCCACGCCGTCGCGCAAGGTGTCCTCGAGGCCGGTGATAACGATGGCCGCCGCCGCGTTCAGCAGCACCACGTCGCGGTAAGGCGAGCGCACCCCGGCAAACAGATCCCGGATGGCCCGCGCGTTGAAAGCCGCGTCATCCCCTTTCAGATCCTCGAGCGAGGCCCTGGGCAGGCCCGCGTCCTCGGGCACGATCTGGAAACGGCGCACGGTTCCCTGATGGAACTCGGCCACGTGGGTGGGACCGGTGGTGGTGATCTCGTCCAGGCCGTCACTGCCGTGGACCACCCAGGCCCGCTTCAGCCCCAGGCGTCCCAGGGTCTCGGCGATGGGCTCGAGCCACTGCTCGCTGTAGATGCCCATAAGCTCAAAGGTGGCGGCGACCGGGTTCGCAAGCGGCCCCAGAAGATTGAAAATGGTCCGCACGCCCAGCTCGTAGCGCATGGGGCCCACGTGCTTCATGGCTCCGTGATAGCGCTGGGCGAACATGAAACCGATGCCGGTTTCCTCCATGCAGCGCAGGAACACCTCCGGCGGGGCGTCCAGGTTGAGCCCCAGCTCCCCCAGAACGTCGGCCGAGCCGCTCCGGGACGAGGCCGCACGGTTGCCGTGCTTGGCGACCCGGGCTCCGGCGGCAGCGGCAACAATCGAGGCCGCCGTGGAGATGTTATAGGTTCCCACACCGTCCCCGCCGGTGCCGACCACGTCGATGGCATCCTCGGGGGCCTGGACCGAAACGGCTTTCGAGCGCAAAACCCGGGCGGCGGCCGTGATCTCGTCCACCGTCTCGCCCCGGACCCGCAGCCCCATGAGAAAGGCTCCGATCTGCGCCGGGGTGGCGTTGCCGGTCATGATGATGTCAAAGGCCCGCTCCGCATCCCGCTCGGTGAGGGTCTGCCCCGAGGCCACGAGGGCGATCAGCGGCTTGAAGTCAATGTCCTCGACCTGGAGATCTTCGGTTTCGTCTGTCATGAATTTTCTGTCCGCTGCCTGTTCCGGGATGATCGTCTGTCGGTGTCCGGCGCCCCGGGGGCGCTCAAACCCCTGGCCCTGGGGGCGGGTGTCCACATTGGGGCCGGAGCCCCTGTCCGGGAGAGCCCCGGCGGCGCCATCCGGTGCGGGTGTCCCCCCTCGGGCGCGGCTCCGGATCCGCCAGCGGCCCTGCGCGCCCCCTGCCAGACCGGGCGCCTGCGCGCCCCCTGCCCGACAGGGCGCCTGCGCACTCCGGAAAGGCGCCGGCACCTGCCCGGCGCAGACGCGCTGGCACGCAGGAAAACCGGAAATCTGGACGCTTGAAGTGGAATGATAATCATGGTCAACTTGCTGGGCCTGAGTGCGTCCCCCTGAAGGGCCCGCTACAGTGCCGACTTGACAGGGGTGCGTCAAGAGCCGCCGGAACTCCCGGCGCTTTTCGCGTTCCGGTGTGCGCTCCGGTGCGCTGCGGTGCACGCGCCGCCGTCCCGGAGGGGATCCCGGGTTCAGGGCCGTCCGTCCATCGCCGCCGGCCCTGCAGCCGGACCGAACCGGGAACCGAGCGGGGCTCGGGGCAAACGGTCCCGACGGGCCGCCCGCCGGCCGGCATGGCCGCCGGTCGGGGCAATCTCCCGGGACAGCGGGAGTCCTGCCGGACCCGGGTTATGCAGGGCGTCCTGCCGCCAGCGGGCCCGGGGGCCCGGATTATTTTGTGTGTGTGTTATCAAGCCGTGCCCGGGGAGGGGCAGCCCCATGCGTGAGACGTCCGTGGATTTCGAGATATCCGGTATGAGCTGCGCCGCCTGCGTCGCCCGGCTGGAGAAGGTTCTCTCCCGGCTGGACGGCGTGGACAGCGTCTCGGTCAACCTGGCCACCGGACGGGCCCACCTCGAGATGGTGGGCGGCGCTGCCCGGGCCCAGGACGTGATCGACGCCGTCGGGAAGGCCGGCTTCGAGGCCCGGCTGTACCGGGACGACCCGGACGACGCCAGCACGCGCGCCCGGGAGCGGAACCGGGCCCGGGAAACAGAGCGGGTCATGTTTCTGGTGGCCGCTGCCGCCTCCCTGCCCCTGATGTGGGACATGGTGGCCCACATGGCCGGCCTTCCGGGAACCATCGCCCCCCTGTGGCAGCTGGCCATCGGCTCCCTGATCCAGTTCGGCCCCGGCCTGCGCTTCTACCGCGGGGCGTGGACGGCCCTTCGCTCCGGCTACGGCACCATGGACACGCTGGTCGCCCTTGGCACCAGCGCCGCCTTCCTCATCTCGGCCTGGCGGGTGGTCATGGGGGAGACCGGCCAGGGGCTCTATTTCGAGAGCGCGGCGGTAGTGATCACCCTGGTCCTGCTCGGAAAGCTCCTGGAGGCGGGCGCCCGGGACCGGGCCGGGAACGCCATCCGGGCCCTGATGTCGCTGCGCCCGGACATGGCCCTGCGGGAGCGCGACGACGGCACCCGGACCGAGGAGGTTCCCGCCTCGGAGCTGCGCACCGGCGATGTGGTGCGGGTCCGCCCGGGGGCTCTGGTCCCGGCGGACGGCGTGGTGATCGAGGGGCGCTCCCTGGTCAATGAGAGCCTCCTGACCGGCGAGAGCGTCCCGGTCCTGCGGGAGGAGACCGCCCGGGTGATCGGCGGCTCCCTGGCCGTGGACGGGGCCCTGAGGGTGCGCCTGACCGCCACGGGCCAGGAAACCACCCTTGCCCGCATGATCCGGCTGGTGGAGAGCGCCCAGGCCGCCAAGGCTCCGGTCCAGCGCCTGGTGGACCGCATTGCCGCCGTGTTTGTCCCCGTTGTGGTCCTTCTTGCCGGAATCACGTTTGCCATCTGGTGGTTTGCCCTGGGATCCCACGAAACGGCGATCACCGCCGCCGTATCGGTGCTGGTGATTGCCTGCCCGTGCGCCCTTGGCCTTGCCACGCCCACCGCCGTCATGGTGGGGACCGGACTGGGAGCCCGCCATGGGATCCTGATCCGGGACGCCGAGGCCCTGGAGCGCCTGAGCGGCGTCGATACCGTCGTCTTCGACAAGACCGGCACCCTGACCACCGGCCACCCGGAGCTGGTGGACTACCGCAGCGCCACCGATCCGAACGCCGACACCGAAAAGGAGTACCTTCTGGAAATCGCGGGCAGCCTCCAGCAGAGCGCGACCCACCCCCTGGCGGCGGCCCTGCGCACCGCCGCACAGGAGCATGGACTTACCCCCCTGCCGGTGGAGGATTTTCACCAGGAGCCGGGCTACGGGATCACCGCCTGCCTTGACGGGCGCCGGTTCTGGCTGGGCTCGCGGGCCTACATGAGGCGCATCGGGGCCGGCGGGGCCCCGGAGGCGGAAACCCTGGCGGCCGGCATGGAGGCCCGGGGCTGCACCACCGTGTGGATGGCCGCCGCCCCCCTGAACGGATCCGGCGACCGGGGCGCGCCCCGGACCGGCCTGGCGGACGCCGGGCCATCCGCCCCCGCGCCCGTCCTTCTGGGCCTGTTCATGCTGGCGGATCCGCCCCGGGCAAACGCCGCCGGTGCCGTCCGCGCGCTGGAGACGCTGGGGGTCCGCAGCATCATGCTGACCGGTGACAGCCTGCCCGTGGCGAGGGCCATTGCACAGCAGGTCTCCATCGGGGATGTGCGCGCAGGCGTGCTGCCCGAGGGCAAGGCCGAGACCATCCGGGATCTGCGGGCCCAAGGCGCCGTGGTGGCCATGGCCGGAGACGGCATCAACGACGCGCCCGCCCTGGCCGAGGCGGATGTGGGCATCGCCATGGGCGGGGGCTCGGACGCCGCCATGGAAACCGCCGCCATCACCCTTATGCGCTCCAGCCCCGCGCTGGTCCCCGACGCCATCAGCCTGTCGCGGGCCACCTTGCGGCGCATCCGCATCAACCTGTTCTGGGCCTTTGCCTACAACGTGGTGGCGATTCCGCTTGCGGCGCTGGGCGTCCTCTCCCCCATGATCGCGGGCGCCGCCATGGCCGCCTCCAGCGTCTCGGTGGTCAGCAGCTCGCTCCTGCTGCGGCGCTGGCGTCCAGAGTGAAAATGGCGCCTTTTCCGCCGGAAACGGGCCGGAATCGGCGTCTGATACCACCTCTGTAGTGTCGACTTGGGCAGGGAACTACGATATCTTGCACCTCTGTGGGGAGCACTCCGGCCAGGGGCTCCCCGATCTCATACATTTGGAGGGACTGGGGCATGTCCAGCGCACGGCGCGGAACACAGAGCAGGCAGCACGCCCGGAGCACCGGAAACCACCGGCGCTCCCGGCCCGGACTGCTTCCCTGGGTTGCAATCGCCACGCTTGTGACGGGCCTGCTTGTTGGCGCCAGCCTCTCGGCAGACACCCGCACCACCCTGCTTGCCCTTGCAGGACTGGACGGGGGCCCAGCACCGGGCGTGAAGACCGGAGCACCCGGATCCCTGTCGGGTTTCCTGACAGATCCGGCTCCGCCCGCCGCAGCTCCGTTCGCAACGACCGGAACTGTGATGCGGGACGCGCCCCCCGCGGCTGCAACCCGTGACGTGCCCTCCTCCCTTGGGCGCGCATCTGCCGGACACCCGGCGACATCCGCGGCCTTCGCCCCGACGGCGTCTTCGGTCCTGGCTGTCGGGCCGGCTCCGGCCAGCACCGGCGCACCCGCCCGCCCCCTTGTCCTGCCACCCTCCAGCAGCACGGAACTGCTCGCCGCCCTCCAGGACCGGACACAGGCGACCGAAAGCACCGGCCCCGGTCCGGACGCCGCCTCCCGGGCCGCGCCTGCGCAGCCGGACACGGGCGTTCGCGCCCCGGAGACCGAAACGCAGGCACAGGCACAGACTCAGGCTTACGCACAGGCTCCGGCTCACACGCAGGCCACGGTGGCAGCTGCCCCGACAGCGGATCCCGACGGGCCTCTGGACGTCCTGTTCCAGACCCTGACCGCGGCCCCGGCGGCGGACCCGGACGAGCGTGCGGACGGGCTGGCGGAGCGCGGCTCGGAAATCGCGGACGCCCGCTTTGCCGGAGCTCCGGACTCCTGGCGCGGCGGTGTCACAGGGACGGAACATGGAGCCGACCCGGCTGCTCCGTCTGCGCCCGGCCTCTCGCACCGGGACACGCCCGAGCGAACGGATCAGACCCGGACAGCTGCCCTGGGCCCCGGCCCGGCTTCAGCCACCGGTAGCGTGGCGCCCTGGAAGCGTCACGCCGTCCCCGCCCCGGCAGGACACGGGCCGGCGGTAGCCGTCATCATCGACGACATGGGGCTGGACCGGCCCCGGACCCGGCGCATTGCCGCGCTCGAGGGGCCCCTCACCCTGTCGTACCTGACCTACGCCGGGAACCTGCGCGAGCAGATGCGCGCGGCGCGGGGCAACGGGCACGAGCTTCTCCTGCACATGCCCATGGAGCCCCTGAACCCGAAGGCCGACCCGGGACCGGGCGCCCTTCGCCTTGCGGACTCCCCCGAGCACATCACCCGCACCTTGCGGGAGAACCTGGACCGCGGCGAGAGCTACGTGGGCATCAACAACCACATGGGCTCCCGGTTCACCGCGGACGCGGCGGCCATGACGCTGGTCATGGAGGAACTCTCCCGGCGCGGACTGATGTGGGTGGACTCGGTGACCTCCGCCCGGACCAAGGGCGCGGTCACGGCCGCTGCCATGGGCGTCCCCTGGGCCAGCCGGACCGTTTTCCTGGACAACGACGCGGACAGCGCCAGCGTCCTGAAACAGCTGGACGAACTGGAGCGCGCCGCCCGGCGCCACGGCCACGCCATCGCCATCGGCCACCCCAGGGAGGGCACCATCATCGCTCTCCAGGCCTGGCTGCCCACCCTCGAGCACAAGGGGATCCGCCTTGTGCCGGTCAGTGCCCTCGCCCGCACGCCGGCCCAGGCTCCGGGAACCCTTGTCTCCCAACACGGTACCGAAACCCGAAAGGAAAGGATCCCCTGATGGACGAACAGCTTTTCACAGTACGCGGCATGACGTGCGGCGGATGCCTTGCCTCGGTGGAACGGGCGGTGAAATCCGCCGCCCCCGGAGCAAGCGTCCACATCGATATGGACAACGGGGTCGTGCGGGTCTCGCCCCCGGGAGACCTGGCGGCCATCAAGGACGCGGTCCAGTCCGCCGGCTTCGACGTGGAATAGTCACACCCGGGACATACCCCCGGAACCGTGAACGCAAGCGGCCTCTTGGGGGGGAAACGAAAAGAGAGCCTGCGCCCGGCCCCCGAACAGGCCAGGGGCGCAGGCTCCACGCCCGGCCCGCCCCACTCCCCGGGACGACAGCCCCCCCGGGCCGGGCCGCCGGACGATCCTCCGCCCCCCCTGCCACGCCAACCGGTGCCGGACCCAATGACCGCCACGCGGGCCTTTCTGCCCCATGGACGCGCCCGGGCCCCGACAGCACGTCGCTGATCCGTGATTGCACCCGGGCCTGCCAGCACCTCCCGCCGGGGCTCCCGGAACATGCCCCCAGACGTGCGCGGAGCAGCCTCATCCCGCCCCTCGCGGAGGGTGGACACCCCATCATTGCACTCCCCAAACCCATGCCCCCCCACGCAATACCCCGGGTGCCGGTGGATCGCAGCCCCGCGTCCCGCCGGATCCGGACCCCGCTCCACTTCGCCCCGGTCCGGCCGCAAGACCCCATCCGGACATTCCGCAGATGTCCGCCCGTGCGCGCCCACGCCACCGGGCGCTATGCAAATCGTCTTGACACAAGACCGCCAAAGCACCTCACATATAGGGCCGCGTGATAGCGCGGCTCCTTGCGCCACAGGCTCCGGGGCCGGGACACCGGCCCCGGAGACCCCCTCTGGCCACACCAAGCCTCCCGCAGAGGAGGCGCTCCCGGCTTCCGGCGCACACCGGTCCCGGGAGACCACGAAACCGTGAGACACGTCGGGAGACACGCATGACCGATGCACCCCCGGTGACCGAGGAGGTTCGCGGAAACGTCCTTTGGATCACCCTCAATCGCCCCCACAAGCGCAACGCCCTGACCGAGCCCATGATCGGGCTTCTGGACACCGCCTTCCGCACGGCCGAGAGCCGCCCGGTCCGGGCCATCGTCCTGACCGGAGCCGGAGACAAGGCCTTCTGTGCGGGCATGGACCTGTCCGTGGGGCCGGGCACCTTCGGGACCGACCTCGTCGAGCCCACACGCCCCCTTGCCAACCTTCTGCGCACGGCGAGGGCCTGCCGCCTGCCCATCATCGGACGCATCAACGGCACCTGCATGGCCGGGGGCATGGGCCTTCTGGGCCTGTGCGACCTGGCCGTGGCCGCGGACCACGCCCTGTTCGGGCTGCCCGAGGTCAAGGTCGGGGTCTTTCCCATGCAGGTGCTGGCCGTGCTGCGCGACAAGATGCCCCACGCCGACCTGCAGGAGATGTGCCTGACCGGCGAGCCGGTGAGCGCACAGGACGCCTGCGCCATGCGGCTTGTGAACTACGTGGTTCCGGGCCCCGAGCTGGATGCCCGCACGGACTGGCTGGTCTCGCGCATTGTGGACAAGTCGCCCTCGGCCATCCGCCGGGGGAAATATGCTCTCGCCGCGCTAGCGGGCATGACGTTCGAGCAGTGTCTCGCCTTCACCGAGACCCAGATCGGCGTTCTGGCCCTCACCCCGGACGCGGCCGAGGGCTTTGAGGCGGCGACGCAGAAGCGTCAACCCAACTGGACAGGGACATAACTCATGAAAAACAAGATTGTATCCATTGGCGGGGCCTCGGGCTTCTGGGGGGACAGCTCCCAGGGGGCCCTTCAACTGGCCGGGTGCGGCAGCGTCGACTACCTGACGTTCGACTACCTGGCCGAGGTCACCATGTCCATTCTGGCCAAGGCCCGAAGCCGGGATCCGGAGGCCGGATACGCAACGGACTTCGTGGACGTGGTCCGGGCCCTTCTGCCCTCGCTCCGGGAGCGCAAACTGAAGCTTGTGGCCAACGCGGGGGGCGTCAATCCCGGGGCGTGCGCCCGCGCCCTCTCGGCCGTTGCCCGGGAGGCCGGTCTGGACCTGAAAATCGCGGCGGTGGAGGGGGACGACGTCTCGCCCCTTCTTGATGCGCTGCGGGCCGAGAACCGGCGCGAGATGTTCTCCGGCGAGCCGTTCCCCGAGACGGTCATGAGCGCCAACGCCTATTTGGGCGCCCGGCCCATTGCCGCCGCCCTCGACCGGGGCGCGGATATCGTGGTCACGGGCCGGGTGGTGGACAGCGCCCTTGCCCTGGGCATCCTGGTCCACGAGTTCGGCTGGCAGGCCGACGACTGGGACCGGCTGGCCTCCGGCAGCCTTGTCGGGCACATCCTGGAGTGCGGCGCCCAGACCACCGGCGGCAACTACACCGACTGGGAGCAGGTTCCGGACTGGGCCAACATCGGCTACCCCATCGCCCGGTGCCGCGCGGACGGCAGCTTCACCCTCACCAAGCCCGAGGGCACCGGGGGCCTTGTGACGACGTCCTCCGTGGCCGAGCAGATGCTCTACGAGATCGGCGATCCCGAGGCCTATATCCTGCCCGATGTCACCGCGGACTTCTCCCGGGTCACCCTGCGGCAGGAGGGAGAGAACCGGGTTTGGGTCTCCCCCGCCCGGGGACGGCCCTCGCCGTCGTGCTACAAGGTCTCGACCACCTTTGTGGACGGGGCGCGGCTTTTCGGCACCCTCTCGATCATCGGAATTGATGCGGCCAAAAAGGCCCAGAGGACCGCGGACGCCATCCTGGAGCGCGCCCGCAGGCTGCTGCGCGAGCGCGGTTATGCGGACTTCCGGCGCACCCTGGTGGAGATCCTGGGGAGCGAATCCATCTACGGCCCCCACAGCCGGGCCCGTGCCGCCCGGGAGGTCGTCATGAAACTGGCCGCGGAGCACGAGGATCCGGAGGCCCTGAAGATCCTGGGCAACGAGGTCGCCTCGGCGGTCACCAGCTTCGCCCCCGGAACCACCGGCTTTGCCGGAGGCCGGCCCAGGCCCTCGCCCGTGGTGCGGCTCTTCTCGTTCCAGCTCCCGAAGGAGCGGCTGCCGGAGCCGGTCGTCACCATCGACGACGAACGCTGGAGCGTCCCCCTTCCCCGCACCGCGCACTTCGACGCGGATCCCCTCGCCGGCGGGCTCGAGTCGCCCCAACGGAGCCCGGCCCCCGCCGACCCCGGCACGGGCGAGCTTCCCCTCGTGCGGCTGGCCTGGGTTCGGGCTGGGGACAAGGGCGACCGCTCCAACATCGGCGTGATCCCGCGCCGCCCGGAGTACACCGAGCTCTTGCGCCGCGAACTGACCACCGACCGGGTGGCGGCCTATTTCGCCCACCTGGCGGAGGGACCGGTCCGACGGTTCGAGGTTCCGGGAATCGGAGGCTTCAACTTCCTGATCGAGCGGGCCCTGGGCGGCGGCGGCATGGCCAGCCTGCGGGACGACGCCCTGGGAAAAGGTATGGCCCAGATGCTCCTGGACCTGAGCATTCCCGTGCCTTCCGACCTTGCTTCCACCCACCGGGACGGGAACATTATAACTTGATCGCATGGGGCTTGCGGTTTTAAAAAGGTGGATATAAGGTAAATATCTAGCTCGGGCCCACAGCCCCTACACGGAAGAAAGGAACATCCCCGATGGGACTCCCGCGTTACAGCACACAGGTCTACGCCCTGACGGACACCGTCGGCGCCGTTCCTGCGGAGCCGGGGCCGGTGGGCGATGCGGACAGCAACCGGAGCTCTCCGGCGGCCTCCCCTTTTTTTGGGCGCGATGTGAATGATCGTTCATTCTTGTCGCCGGGCCCGCCGTCGGGGGCGACCGGGGCCCGTGAACCGCACGCCGCGTCCAAGTGCAGCGCGCCTCCGGCCGCATCCTACTGCAGCGCGCCTCCGGCGGCGCCCGGGGCCAACGTGGCTCCGGCCGCGTCCGGGGCCAGTGCATCCCCGGCCTCACCTCCGCCCGCGACGGAGGGGCTGCGCCTGTCCTACGGGCGCTCGGCCCGGGCCGCCAGCATCCGGCTGCATGCCCTGCGCCTGTTTGCCCAAAAGGGCTACGCGGCGGTTCCCATGCGGGACATCGCCGACGCCGTGGGCATTCGCGTCGGCGGTCTCTACAACCACTACCCCACCAAGCAGGCCCTTCTGCATGACCTGATGGTCACCCACATGCAGACCGTTCTGGGCGCCTGGCGGGCGGTGGACCCGCTGGACGCACCCCCGCAGGTGCGCTTCCAGGCCTTTGTCCGCTTTCATGTGCGGTTCCATTTTGAACGCCCCGAGGCCGTGTTCATCGCCTACATGGAACTGCGCAGCCTGGAGCCGGACAACTTCCGGGAGGTGGAGCTTCTGCGCCGCAGCTACGAGCAGGTGCTCCAGGCCATCCTTCACGCCGGTGCCGATGTGTTCCGGGTGCAGGACGTTGCGGTGGCCTCCCGCGCCCTGATCGCCATGCTGACGGGCGTGACCACCTGGTACCGCCCGGACGGACGGCTGGGCATCGCCGAGATCGAGGACATCTACCTCGACATGGCGTCCCGCGCCGTCGGGCTGGAACCCGGGAGCCTGCGGGCGCCCCGGGGCCCGGACGCCTGCTGACAGAACACCCGAAAACGGGAACATGGATCCTGCGCACAAGGCAGGACCGAAAAAACCGGAGCAGCCCCGAAAGAGGGTCAAACGTTCCGGAACACGAAGAGGGAGACACGACGATGTTTAATGGCGGACTGACCTTCGGACTTTCCCAGGAAACACAACTGCTGCGTGATACTGTGCGACGCTTTGCCCGCGAGAGGATCGCGCCGCTCGCCGAGTCCATAGACCTGAAGAACGATTTCCCGTCCGGGCTCTGGCGTGAGTTCGGCGAGATGGGGCTCCTGGGCGTCACCGTGGAGGAGGAGTACGGCGGCTCCGGCATGGGCTATCTGGCCCATGTGGTCGCCATGGAGGAAATCTCCCGCGCCTCGGCCTCGGTGGGCCTGTCCTACGGCGCGCACTCCAACCTGTGCGTGAACCAGATCCGCCGCCACGGCACCCCCGAGCAGAAGGCCCGCTACCTGCCGAAGCTGTGCTCCGGCGAGCACGTGGGCGCGCTGGCCATGTCCGAGGCCGGGGCCGGATCCGACGTCACCGCCCTCAAGCTCCGGGCCGAGAAAAAGGGCGACCGCTACGTGCTCAACGGCACCAAAATGTGGATCACCAACGGACCCGACGCGGACACCCTGGTCGTCTACGCCCGCACCGAGGGCACCAGCGGCGCCAAGGGCATCTCGGCCTTCATCGTGGAAAAGGGCACGCCGGGGTACGGCACCTCCCAGAAGCTCGACAAGCTGGGCATGCGGGGATCCAACACCTGCGAGCTGATCTTCCGGGACTGCGAGATCCCCGCGGAAAACCTCCTGGGCGAGCCCGGCGAGGGCGTGCGGGTGCTCATGAGCGGCCTCGACTACGAGCGGATTGTCCTGGCCGGAGGCCCGCTCGGCATCATGGCCGCCTGCCTGGACGTGGTGGTTCCCTATGTCCACGACCGGGAGCAGTTCGGCCAGCCCATCGGCACCTTCCAGCTGATGCAGGCCAAGCTCGCCGACATGTACGTCACCGCCAGCACCGCGCGGGCCTATGTCTACGCCGCCGCCGCCGCCGCGGACCGGGGCGAGACCACCCGCAAGGATGCGGCCGGATGCATCCTGTATGCCGCCGAGGCGGCCACCCACCTGGCCCTGGAATCCATCCAGACCCTGGGCGGCATGGGCTACGTCAACGAGACCCCCACCGGGCGGTTCCTCAGGGACGCCAAGCTCTACGAGATCGGCGCGGGCACCTCGGAAATCCGCCGCATGCTGATCGGCCGCGAGCTGTTCCGGGAGACCGCGTGATGAGCCGCCTGTCATCACAGGTCTCCACCCGCTCCGACAGCTACCGCGAGAACCGGGACGCCATGCTTGCGCGTCTCGGGGAGGCAGCGGCGGCGGCGGCGCGCATCCTGGAAGGCGGCGGGGACAGTGCGCGCTCCCGCCACCTGGCCCGCAACAAGCGCCTGCCCCGGGACCGGGTTCTGCGGCTTCTGGACCCGGGCTCCCCGTTCCTGGAGGTCGGCCTTTTCGCTGCCCACGGGGTCTACGGGGACGAGGTACCCGGCGCAGGGCTCATCACCGGGATCGGGCGGGTCGCGGGCCGCGAGGTCATGGTCGTCGCCAATGACGCCACCGTGAAGGGCGGCACCTACTACCCCCTGACGGTGAAAAAGCACCTGCGCGCCCAGGAAATCGCCCGGGAAAACCGGCTGCCCTGCGTCTACCTGGTGGACTCGGGCGGCGCCCACCTGCCCAGCCAGGACGAGGTTTTCCCCGACCGGGACCACTTCGGGCGCATCTTCTACAACCAGGCCTGCATGTCCGCCGAGGGCATTCCCCAGATTGCCGTGGTCATGGGCTCGTGCACCGCCGGCGGGGCCTACATCCCGGCCATGAGCGACGAGACCATCATCGTGCGCAACCAGGGCACCATCTTCCTTGCGGGCCCGCCCCTGGTAAAGGTGGCCACCGGCGAGATCGTCAGCGCCGAGGAGCTGGGGGGCGGCAACACCCACGCCCGGCACTCGGGTGTGGCGGACCACCTGGCCGCCAGCGACGACCACGCCCTGGAGCTGGCGCGGCGCTGCGTGGCCAACACGCCCGCCCCAACCCACGCACGCCTCCTTCCCGATGACCGGATCGAGGCCCCCGTTCACGATCCCGACGAGATCCTGGGGCTCGTGCCCCGGGATCCGAAAACCCCCTGGGATGTGCGCGAGCTGATTGCCCGGGTGGTGGACGGCTCGCGATTCGACGAGTTCAAGGCCCTGTTCGGCCCGACCCTGGTCTGCGGCTTTGCCCGGATCCACGGCATGCCCGTTGGCATCCTGGCCAACAACGGCGTCCTGTTCTCGGAAAGCGCGGTCAAGGGGGCCCACTTCATCGAGCTGTGCTCCCAGCGGAAAATTCCGGTGCTGTTCCTCCAGAACATCACGGGCTTCATGGTGGGGCGAAGCTACGAGGCCGGCGGCATCGCCCGCCACGGCGCCAAGCTGGTGACCGCCGTGTCCACCACCGCCGTGCCCCGGATCACGCTCGTGGTCGGCGGCTCCTACGGGGCCGGGAACTACGGCATGTGCGGCCGGGCCTTCAGCCCCCGGTTCCTGTGGACCTGGCCCAACGCCCGAATCGCGGTCATGGGGGGCGAGCAGGCTGCCGGGGTTCTCGCCACCGTCCGCCGCGAGGGGATCGAGCGCCAGGGCGGCACCTGGTCCCAGGACGAGGAGGACGCCTTCAAGCGCCCCACCGTCGAGCAGTTCGAGCAGCAAAGCGCTCCGCTCTACGCCTCGGCCCGGCTGTGGGACGACGGCATCATCGACCCGAGGGACACCCGCAGCGTCCTGGCCCTGTCCCTGGCGGCCACACGGAACGCCCCGATCCCGGAAACCCGCTTCGGCCTGTTCCGCATGTGAGGACACGATGTTCGAGAAACTTCTGATCGCCAACCGGGGCGAGATCGCCCGCAGGATCATCCGCACAGCCCGGGCCATGGGTGTCAGGACCGTCGCCGTGTACTCGGACGCGGACGCCCGCTCCCTTGCGGTCCGTGAGGCGGACGAGGCCGTCCATATCGGCGGCGCCTCCCCCTCGGAGAGCTACCTTGTCACCGAACGGATCCTGGAGGCCGCCCGCAGGACCGGCGCCCAGGCCATCCACCCCGGCTACGGGTTCCTGTCCGAAAACGCCGGGTTCGTGGAGGCGGTGGAGGCCGCAGGCCTGGTGTTCGTCGGCCCCCCGTCGGCCGCCGTGCGGGCCATGGGACGCAAGGACACCGCCAAGCAGCGCATGGCCGCCATCGGGGTTCCGGTGGTTCCGGGCTATGACGGCCAGGACCCGTCCCCCGAACGCATGGCCGACGAGGCCGCCCGCATCGGCTACCCCGTGCTGATCAAGGCCCGCTCCGGCGGCGGAGGGCGCGGCATGCGCCGGGTGGACGACCCGCGGGACTTTCCCGCCGCCCTGGAGGCCGCCCGGCGGGAGGCCCAGGCCGCGTTCGGCGACGGCCACTGCCTGATCGAGAAGTACATCACCACCCCCCGGCATATCGAGATCCAGATCCTCGCGGACACCCACGGCCGGACCGTCCCCCTGTTCGAGCGGGACTGCTCGCTCCAGCGCCGTCACCAGAAGGTGATCGAGGAGGCCCCCGCGCCGGGCATGACCCCGGAGCTGCGCAGCGCCATGGGCGAGGCCGCCGTGCGCGCCGCCCGGGAGATCGGCTATACGGGTGCGGGCACCGTGGAGTTCATCGTGGACGCCTCCGGCCCGCTGCGGGCGGACGGCTTCTGGTTCCTGGAGATGAACACCCGCCTCCAGGTCGAGCACCCGGTCACCGAGGCCATCACGGGCCTGGACCTGGTGGAGCTCCAGCTGCGCATCGCCGCCGGGGAGCCCCTGCCCCTCGGCGACCCGCTGCCCCCGCCCTCGGGCTGGGCGGTGGAGGCCCGGCTGTACGCGGAAAAGCCCGAAGCCGGGTTTCTTCCGGCCACCGGAACCCTGGAGCGGCTTGCCTTCCCCACAGACCTGGTGCGGGTGGATTCCGCCGTCACCGCGGGCGACACGGTCAGTCCCCACTACGATCCCATGATCGCCAAGCTGGTGGCCCACGGGCCGGACCGGCGCACCGCGCTTGCGCGCCTGCACACGGCCCTTGCGCGCACAGAGCTCTCGGGCGTGGACACGAACCGGGAGTTTCTCCTGCGCCTTCTGGAGGACACGGCGGTGCAGGCCGGCTTCCCGGACACGGGCCTGATCGAGCGGTCCCTGGACACGCTCACCGCCCGGCCCGCCCCCTCGGACGCGGTGCAGGCCCTGGCCGCCCTGGTCCTTGCGGGCGTGTTCCGGACGCCCTCCGGCCCGGATCCCTGGGACACCTTGCGGGGCTTCCGGACCTTCGGCCCGATCGAGACCACCCTGAGCTTCGGGATCGCCGGCACGTCGTGCACCGTCACCCTGTGCGGACGGGATGCGCTTTGGACCGCCACCATCGGAGAGCGCACGCTGCGCATCGTCCTGCCCGACACCACAGATGCGACGGTGGCGGAGATCGACGGCCTGCGCCTGAGCTTCACGACCGCCCCCGTGAGCGACGGGTTCACCCTGGAGACCGGCGGCGGGATCCACCGGATCGAGTGCGCCGCCTTGGACGCGGATCCGGACGACCACACCGAGACCGACAGTGTGCGCTCCCCCATGCCCGGCTGCGTGAACCTCATTCACGTGTCGGTGGGGGACCGGGTCCGCAAGGGCGATCCCCTGCTGGTCGTCGAGGCCATGAAGATGGAACACGCCGTCAGCGCTCCGGCCGGCGGCACAATTGTCGAGATTCTGGCCCGCCCGGGCGACCAGGTGGAGAACAACGCCCTCCTTGTCCGGCTGGACCACACCGCACCCCACCCGACCCCATAAAACCAAAAAGCAGACCAACAGGGAGCATCACAATGAACGCTGAAACCGAAAGCATCTACACGACGGGATTGCAGAAAAACCGCGCCAACCACAGCCCGATGACGCCTCTGAGCATGATCGAGCGCACGGCGGAGGTCTTCCCCGACCTCCCGGCCGTTATCCATGGCTCGCGGAGCTTCACCTGGGAGCAGACCTACGAGCGGTCCCGGCGCCTTGCCTCCGCCCTGCGGAAACTGGGGGTGGGCAAGCACCAGACCGTCTCGGTGCTCCTGTCCAACACGCCCGAGATGATCGAATGCCATTTCGGGGTTCCGGGGTGCGGGGCCGTGCTCAACACCATCAACACCCGTCTGGATCCGGAAACCATCGCCTTCATCCTGGGGCACGGCGAGGCCCGGGTGCTCATCACCGACCGGGAGTTCTCAAGCGCCGCAGAGCAGGCCGTGAGGATCCTCCACAACCCGAACCTGGTGGTGATCGATGTGGACGATCCCGAGTACACCGGCGAGGGCAAACGGATCGGGCGCATGACCTACGAGGAGCTTCTGGCCACCGGCGATCCCCGGGAGCCCCTGGAGGCCCCCGATGACGAGTGGGATGCCATCGCGCTCAACTACACCTCGGGAACCACGGGCAACCCCAAGGGCGTCGTCTACCATCACCGGGGCGCCTACCTGGGCGCCATGGCCCAGCTGGTGAACTGGGCCATGCCCCACCACCCCGTGTACCTGTGGACCGTGCCCATGTTCCACTGCAACGGCTGGACCTTCCCCTGGGCGATTGCCGCCCATGCGGGCGTGAACATCTGCCTGCGCCGGGTGGACGCGGCCACCATCTGGGATCTGATCCGCCGCCACCGGGTCACCCACTACTGCGCCGCCCCCATCGTGCACAAGACCATCGCCGAGGTTCCCGACGAGATGCGCGAGGGCGTCAGCCATACGGTCCGCGCCCTGTTCGGGGGCGCTCCCCCGCCCCGGTCCGTGCTGGTGGCCATGGAGCGGATCGGCTTCGAGCTCACCCAGATCTACGGCCTGACCGAGACCTACGGCCCCGTGGGCATCTGCGCGCGCCACCCCCGCCTTGCCACCGCCGACTTCGAGGAGCGCCTCGAGTTCGCCACCCGCCAGGGCGTCCGGGGACAGGCGCTGGACGCCATCTCCGTGCGCGACCCCCTGACCCTGGACCCCGTTCCCTGGGACGGAAAAACCATGGGGGAGATCATGTTCCGGGGCAACCTGGTCATGAAGGGGTACCTGAAGAACCCCACCGCCACAGATGACGCCTTCGAGGGAGGCTGGTTCCGGTCCGGCGACCTGGCCGTCACCATGCCCGACGGCTATATCCACATCCGGGACCGCTCCAAGGACGTCATCATCTCGGGCGGCGAGAACATCTCGTCCATCGAAGTGGAGAACGCCATCTACACTCACCCGGCGGTCAGCATTGCCGCTGTGGTTGCCGCGCCCGACGAGAAATGGGGCGAGACCCCGTGTGCCTTCATCGAGCTGCGTCCCGGCATGGAGGTGACCGAGGAGGAAATCCTGGAGCACTGCCGCCAGCACCTGGCCGGCTACAAGATGCCCAAGCAGATCTACTTCGAGACCCTGCCCCGCACGGCAACGGGCAAGATCCAGAAGTACATGCTCCGCCAGCAGGTGAACTCCCGCGCCTCGTTCGGCTAGGGATGCGCATAAAGGTGGGAGCCCGGGCGTCCGGTCAGGGGACAGACACCATCTGCAGAAGCACCGGCGCGCGGGACGCAACGCCCGACATCCGGCGTCCCCCATGAAAAAAGGCCCTGCACTCTGATCCGTGCAGGGCCCCCATTCCTTGTGGCCTCAGGGCCCCGGGAACCGACCGAAACGACCGCCCCAACGCCTCTCTGCGGAGCCTCCGCAACACGCCCACCCCGAAAACAGGGTCCGGCCTGTCTCCATTGAAAACAGACCGGAACCCCCTCACTTCCTGGGAATCAGGCCGCCATTTTGGCTTTAGCCGCCCTCCGGCGAGCCACAACCCCGGCTCCGGCAAGGGCTGAGCCAAAGAGAAGAAGTGCACCGGGCAGAGGCACATCGCCGGGCTCGGGCGCATTTCCCCCGAACGCGTTAAGGGAGAGGTAGTAGTAGTAATAGTCCGTCGTGTAAGCCGAGTGGCTTCCACTGAGACTGAGGACATAGTTTCCCCCTGCGAGATTGGAAAGCGTATCAAGCTTCAAGCTCGGACCGGAGTACAGAACTGTCCCGTCAGGCCCCGTAAGGGTGATGTCCCGGGACCACATGCGTCCGTCGTCAACGATCCCCCCGTAGAACTTTATGCTGGCCTGATCATAGAGGGAGAAACGATAGTTGATCGTGAAATTCTCCCCCCGGGCAATGGGGTCAGTCCACACGGTCTCGCCGGCGGCCGTCCAGGTCGATCCCTCAACACGTTTATTCTCACCGTAGCGGAACTTGAGAACGGAGGACGCCTTGTCAACGGACGGATCCCATGTATCCGTCTTGACGGAAATGTTGCCCAGATCGACGTCCCTGACATAGGCAGCCTCAGCCGAATCCGGGGTCGCAAGCATGGCAGCAAACAGGCCGAGAACCCCCAGAGCTGCCGCTCGCATGGATCTTGTGTGAGAAGACAGAACTTTCATAATACCCTCACTTCAGCCCCGATATGTCAGCGCCGGGAAAAGGCAGCCAGTCTCGCGCGCAGGGCCTAACACATCTCACTTGGCGTCGATTCCACTGGCAGGGAAACACACCACCACTGATGTGTTAATGATGCGCCTTTTCCGGAGCAAAATACAGTGTGGATTAATTTTTTATGACATAACGAACATGTCAATAGATGTTCCGGAAATGCAATTAAATTGCCGGGAGCGACGGCGCCCGGCAATCCAGCCCCGACGCAAGAGGAGGGGTACCGCCGTCATGTTACCGGACCTCACAGTTCTTCCGACTCGGGGAATGGGCCCATTGAGAGCGCACCCTGCACGAAGGGAAGACCGAAAAAGCGCACCCCCTTCTCACGGTCCAGGACGCGTCATCAGGTCCGGGGCACAACCTGCAACCGCACTCGCCCTCGGCCTCATGGTTACAGGTGCCTCCCGGGCTCCGACAGCGACCTGCCCGGGCAGCGCACGGCCACGCCCGGGCGTCGAAGGCTTCGGCGCAAGCGCCTCCCGGGCAAGCCGCCGAAACCCGGCAGCACCCGGAAGCGAAGACACGCAAACCACGGCATCCGGATACCCCAGATTTCACACGGTCCCGATGTTTAACAAAAATTGCAAATGAACAGCCAGCAATTAACTGACGCCTTGTGTTTTTAAGACCCAAAGAAAATCTCGGATATTTGCCTCCTCAAAACGTGGACTGAATATTTTGAAATCTCTGTGATTTTCATTTATAATTGTACACAGATCTGCCTGAGTTTCAGGCCCAATCCTTACAGGGAAGACCTCTCCTCGCCAGGATTGCCCGGTCTTTCCCGGTGGTCCGGCACGGCGTCCCGGATCCGCCCTGTGAACCGGTCCCTGAAACGTCAGGACGCATTTTTGCGACGGAGATACGACTTATGACTGTACTCCCGAGAGCCCTCCCTGTTCGCGTGCAGGGACGCCCGTCCCGGCTTTCCCTGTTTCTGCGGCGCTCGACGGCGCCCCTTTCCTGTACCGCGCTCGCCCTGGCTCTCGTGGTGACAGGGGCCGCCCGGGCTCAGGTGCCGACCTGCTCGGAAGCCGCCTGCACACTCCCCGCCGGTCAGACGGTGACGTGGGAGGCCCTCAAGGCGGCCGCCGCAAACGCCGGGATAGCCACACCGACACTCAAAGGCCTCTCGTTTGGAGGGGCGGGCGCGACGCTCACGTTCAATGAAAGCCTCACCCTCGCCGCCACACCGGGCACGGCGGACCAGAGACTTCATGTCGCCACCGGGGAGACGGCAACCTTCAAGGTCGCGGAAAACAAAACGCTGAGCGTTTCGGGGAATCGCTCGTCTGTCTCCGGCGGAGCGCTCTACAACGCGGAAAGCGCCACGTTCGATGGGCCCGGTCTCTACGAGTTTGTCGACAACTCCGTGACGGGGGAGAAAGCGTCGGGCGGCGCCGTCTTCAACACGGCGGGGACGACCACCTTTTCCGGCCCCGTCTCTTTCCGAAACAACACCGCACAAGGGACTGGACAGGCGGCAGGTGGAGCCCTGGTGATTGACAGCGGGGCAGTGATCTTCAACCGGGATGTGGTCTTCAATGGCAACAGAGCCATCGCAACAGGCAACGCGATCGGAACAGTCGCCCGGGGCGGTGCGATCGCCAATTTTTCCGCCGAGCCGCAGCTTGTTGTCCGACATATCACGTGCTCGGGAAACGAGGCCACGGCCGAAAACGGAGAGGCCTATGGCGGCGCGATCTATAACAGCACCGTCGGCGAGTTCGACTTCCAGTTCGGCGCAACATTTGACGGAAACCAGGCGACGGGAGCGAAAGGCTTCGGGGGCGCCATCGCCAATGACGGCGGAACCCTCAAGTTTCAGTCCTCCTCTATTTTCACACAAAACCGGGCAACCACCGCGGGCGGCGCCATCCACCACACGAGAACAGGGACAATTTCATTTATGGGGGCTTTTCCCATACTGTTCTCCCGCAATGAAGCGAAATCCGGCGGCGCAATCTACATATCGAAGGACGGCGGCAGTGCCTACATTACTATCGAGCCCTTATCAGGAACATATGAAGGCACGCTTGATACAGTCCGATTTGATGGAAACAACGCTACAGGCGGCGATGGCGGGGCCATATACACCAAAAATGCCACGATAAAGCTGAAGCGGGGCGTGTCATTCCTTGGAAACACCGCAACCGGCAAAGGTGGCGCCATCTACAGCCTGGGCGGCACGGTCTGTCTGCACCCCGGCCCGGGTGAGATCACCTCGTTTTCGGGAAACACGGCCGGGGGTGCTCCCAACAGCGTCTACCTGGACAGCAGAAAAGAGGGAGGGCAGGACCGCCGGGCGTACCTCAGCATCGCCGGGTATGGCCTTGTTGACATGAGCCAGGATCCGATGGCTGGACGATCTGAAAACGGGGTACCCGTCCTTGTGGCCATGGACGGGAGCGACAGGACACCAAGCCCCTCATGGCTTCTGAACGGAAACAGCGCGTTTACAGCGGACAACGACCCGAACAGCGGAACCAATTTCACGGCCCAAACGGGCGTTCTGGCTCTGGTGTCGCCCGGCCTCGACGCCGATGGGAACGCCCCCGGAACTTCGGCCAACCTTTCCCTTGCGGGCGCGGGATCCATATTCGCGATCTTCGACAAAGCCACCGTGCAGATCAATGGCAGCCTCCAGACCATCACCGTCGGAAACAACGGGGGACAGGATGGAGGCGTAATCGTGATCAAACCGGGAGCCACCCTGGCCCTTGACCTGTCGCAGCACGCCCCCAATCCCGACACCCCAATGCTGGTGATGAAAGCCGCTACGTTTGATCTGCCCACCGGCACCAACACCTTCACTGTCAACCTGCTTCATTTTGACCCGGTCACAGCGGACACCACCCACGCGCTCTTCCGTTTCGAGGAGGCGAATGACGCGATCACTGTTTCAGACAGAAATGTGGTCCTCCAGTATCGCGGGGAAGCGGTGAAGGGCGGAACCCGTCTGGGGGACACGCTCCAAAAGGTCGCCGGGGACGGAAGCAAAATCACCGTCAGCAACCAGAAAAACACGGTCGCCACATGGAGCGGATCGGACGGCGCGAAGTGGGGCACGATCGACGCAAACTGGACCGTGAACGCACAAACCGGCCAAACATTCCTGCCCGGCGACGCCGTTGTCTTCGCCACGGAGGGCAAGGTGGTCGTGAACAAAGGCGGAGTTGTTGTCGCGGGCATGACCGTCAGCGGGGGCCAGAGCGTGACCTTTACACGCGACCAGTCCAATCACTTCTCCACCATTGTTTCGGCCCGCCCAAAGGAAACAACACTGTCCACGCCGGAAGAGGGACTGACCCGAGCGCTTGCCGTCAGGGGAGACAAGACAAAGGCTACCTTCAACGTCAGCCTGGATTTCGAGAACGGCTACGACGTGGAGACCGGCAGCACAATGGTGTTCGCCGGAGAATCCCTGCGGGGCAGCATCCGGAACACGGGAACCTTTGAGTTCTATGTGGACGATGACACTTCGACCGGTAGCGGTCAGCTTGCGGGCAGTCTTTCCTACGGAGGCAAAGACGAGAGCCTGTCCGGAAACGGAACGTTCCAGAAAACCGGGCAGGGTGTGCTGTTTTTGTCGGGCAAGCACAGCGCGACCGGAGACTTCATCGTAGAGAGAGGAATACTGGCCGGAGACTTCTCCTACGATGGGACTGTAAAGGGGACACACGGTCTTACATTGGCGCCGGGCGCAAAGACATGCGTGGGCGACATGCGCCTCCGGGCTCTGGAAACGAGCAACAACCAACTCTACCTCTACATCCGCGTAACACCGGAGCGCAGTGATACCCTGTGGGTGAAAACCGGGGATGTGTTTCTGGGCACGGACTCGACAGTCACTGTCTACAACGGTGGTGGAGCGCTCTCAACGGACAAGACGTATGTGATCCTTCGGGTAGAGGATCGTACCAGGAAAATCGACGGGGAATTCAAAAATATCCAGGCCAATTTTGACTTTCCTTTCGTCTCTATCCAGCAGGTCCGCCTGAACGGGGACGAAAAACCGGTCGCCGACAGCGAGGACGCTCAGGCCATTGCGCTCCTCGCAAAATTCAACGGCCCGGACGCGCCTCCTAAACCGGCACCGCCCCCCGATCCGGATCCCAGGCCGACACCCGATCCGGACCCCAAGCCGGATCCCAAACCGGATCCCAAACCCGATCCCAAGCCGGATCCCAAACCCACTCCGCCCTCGCCCTGGGACGGCGCCACGCGCAACCAGATCTCGACCGGGCGCGCCATCGCCAGCATGGGCCCCGGCGCCGTGCAGGACGCCCTCATCAACGCACCGCGGGACCGCGCCTTCGGGCTTCTGGACGAGCTCTCCGGCGACGCCCACGCCAACGTGGCCGGTGTCCTGAGCCAGGGCGCGCCCCGCCTGTCGCGGACGCTCCTGAGCACCCTGTCCCAGCTCACCCCGGACTCGGACGGCGTGCTGAACGAGGGGCGCATCCAGGTGGCCGCAACGGACCCGGTCACCCTGTCCCCCGCCGGAGCCTCGCCCCGGAACAACCGGGTCTGGACACGGATGTCCGGGGGCCGCGACCAGCGCGACAGCGACGGCAACGCGGCGAAAATCACCTCCAGCGGCATCGACGCCACCGTGGGAGCCTCCTTCGGCTTCGACGACGGCTGGTTCGCCGGGGGCCTGGTCCGCTACGCGTCGCAAGAGGTTACCGTCGCCAACCGCGGGGCCTTCAAGGCCGATATCAGCAGCGTCTCGGGCGGTGTCTACGGGGGCAAGACCTGGAGCACCGGGCCCGGCACCCTGCGCACCACCCTGGCGGGGGTCTACACCCGCCACGACGTGGACAGCCGCCGGCGCGTCCTGGGCGACCGGCTGAAGGCGGACTACGGCGCGGACTCGGTCCAGGTGCTGGGCGAGGTGGCCTGGCGCGTGCGGGTCAGCGAGGCCCTGATGCTGGAGCCCTTCGCCGGCGCCTCCTGGAACCGGACCCACAGCGAGGGCTTCCGGGAAAGCCGCGGGGCCGCCGCCCTGAGCAGCCGCTCCTGGACCTCGGGCGCGGGCAGCACCACCGCGGGCATCCGTCTGGACGCCCGGGTCCACGAAAACGTGGCCCTGAAGTTTGACGCAGGCTGGGAATACAATTTCGGGGATCTTGACCCCACCAGCCGGCTTGCGTTTGCCTCCGGATCCGATCCCTACACCGTCTGGGGCGTGCGGGCGGACCGGCATGTGGCGGTGGTGGGCGTCGGGGCCGAGGTCACACTCACGGACGACTGGTCGCTGGGGGTGATGTACGACGGTGCTTACGGTTCCGAGACCCTCTCCCACGGAGGCCGCGCCCGCCTGTACTGGCGTTGGTAGCCTCCCCTGTTCCGGGGCTCCGGCCCCGGATCCATACACCTCCGGGCGGTCCGACCGCACATGACGCGACCGCCCCCGTGGCCCAACCGCCGGGCCACGGGCCAGAGCGTGGGCGCAGGCTTGCGTTCAAATCCGGATATCGGCGCCCGAGACCCGCCCCTCCAACCCCACGCTCCGCGGCCCCGCAAAAGGCGCGTTTACCGCGTCCGGCACAAACCTGCCGCTGCCGTGCCCGACGTCCGGGAGGCCCAGGAAAAGTGGGGAGAACCGGTTGGCCCGAGCATAAAAAAGCCCCGCGCTTGGGAAAGCGCAGGGCTCTTTTTGTCCTCATCCTGTCGTGTCAGACCGTGTCTCCCGAGAGACCCCGCTGACCGGTCGCCACCTTAACAAAGGGACGCCGACAGGGTTAACGTCACCGCGTCAGGCCGCCTGCTTGGCCCTGGCCGCCCGACGGCGAGCCACGACCCCGGCTCCGGCCACAGCCGTGCCCAGCAGAACAAGCGCGCCCGGGAGCGGAACGTCGCCCGGAGTACCGCCAAAGGTGCTCATCGAGAACTCGAAGATCATATCCTTGGGGCTGGGAACCTTCCCGTCGAACGTAAGAACGTATTCACCGCCCTTCAGTCCGGACAGCAGGGGAATTTTGGTGCTCAGACCCGAATAGACCACATCCCCTTCAGGCCCCGTAAGCGTGACGTTGTATTCGTGCGTTACGCCCTTGATAACGTTTCCGCCAAACAACGCGATGGAGGCCTGGTCATAGAGCGAAAAGCGATAGTTCATGGTGAACTGGCTGCCGGTCTGGGTCCTGTCGCTCCACCTCGACTGGCCAGACGAGTTCAGAACACTACCTCTAACGCCCCCGGCTCCATCAAAGTTGAAGTGCGCGGAGATCCGCACGATGTTCTCTTCCGGATTCCAGGTATCCGTCTTGACGGAAATGTTCCCCAGATCAACGTCCTTGACGTACGCCGCCCACGCAGACGAGGGCGAGGCAAGCGACGTCAGAATCAGCGCAAGAGCTCCAAGCGCTGCAACAAGCGCCGGTCTGGCGCGAAACATGGAAATTTTCATGATACCCTCACTACGAACCTCAGGCCCCGCCCTTCAAAGAGCACGTCAGCGGGGCACCAGGTTCTGCAAACACGGAACGCAGCACCAGAGGCGACGACCTAAAATCGGACGCAACGTGTACAGTTAATATAGCCCCTTTCGCGCCCCCGAAAAACACCCACAATTCGTTTTTTTTAAAAAGAATTAATGTTTCGTGCCTGATGGATTTCGCAACATAAAATTACCAGAGGAGCGCTTGTTTTTGCAAGCAGGAGCCCTGATGGCGGTTCCAACATAACTTCGGTGTCATTCGCGTCTCTCGCCTTTTCCGACCTCTCCCGGTCACAGAACACGCGCACCGCGATGGTCCGACATGGGGACCGGCAGAAACCGGGGGAAAATCGGGGCCACCGCCAGGCCGCGCGAGTCTGGGAACTCGCCCCCGGAAGAAAACCTGACGACCGCCCCGAACAATGGACCGACAGGCCGACAGCCAGACGGCCCGACGGCCCGACAGACAGACCCTCGCACCGGACAACCGGGATACGATCCCGCCCGGGCGGCGGACGTCTGCGCAAGCGCCCGGCCCCCGGGGCCTTTGGGGGGCTCTCACGGCTCGAAAACCGAGGTTTCCGGCGTCTGCACCGTCTCCAGCGTCTCAGGCCTCCCCCGCCTCCAGCGTCTCAGGCCTCCCCCGCCTCCAGCGCCTTCAGGTGATAGAGTGCCTCCAGAGCCTCCCGCGGGCTCATGTTGTCCGGGTTCAGGTCGGCCAGGGCCCTCTCCACCGGGCCGGGACCGGTGGCCCCGCGCCCGGTGCCGCCCGCCGCCCCCCCCTGGGGCGGGCACGGCGCGTTGGCATCGAACAGGGGCAGGGCCTCGGCCAGACGGTCGCTGGCGCTGCTGCCCTCGCCCTGCTCCAGGTGCGCCAGAACCTCCTCCGCCCGGGCCAGGACGCTGGCCGGCACGCCCGCAAGACGGGCCACATGAATGCCGTAGGACCGGTCGGCCGTCCCCTCCCCCACCTCGTGCAGGAAGACCACCTGCCCCTTCCACTCCTTGACCCGCAGGGTATGGCAGGAAAGACGGTCCAGCCGGGCGCTCAGGGCGGTCAGCTCGTGGTAGTGGGTGGCAAACAGGGAGCGGCACCGGGTCACGTCATGAAGGGACTCCACGGTCGCCCAGGCGATGGAGAGCCCGTCGAAGGTGGAGGTTCCCCGCCCGATTTCGTCCAGGATCACCAGGGAGCGCTCCGTGGCCTGGTTCAGGATGGCGGCGGTTTCCACCATCTCCACCATGAACGTGGAGCGCCCGCGGGCCAGGTCGTCGGCGGCGCCCACCCGGGAGAACAGGCGGTCCACGATCCCGAAACGGGCCTGCGCGGCCGGAACAAAGGAGCCGGTCTGGGCCAAAAGCACAATCAGGGCATTCTGGCGCAGGAAGGTGGACTTTCCCGCCATGTTGGGACCGGTCAGCAGCCAGAGCCGGTTTCCGGGGCCCAGATCGCAGTCGTTGGCCACAAAGGCGCTCTCGCCACTGGCGCGCAGGGCGTCCTCCACCACCGGATGGCGGCCTCCCTCAATATGGAAATCGAGGGAGGTATCCAGAACCGGACGGGTCCAGCCGCATGTCCCCGCGATTTCGGCCAGGCCCTGGAACACATCCAGACGAGCCAGGGCCTCCGCCGCCCGGCTCAGGGCGTCGGCCCGCTCAAGAACCTGCTCGCACAGGGTTGCAAACAAGGACAGCTCGAGGGCCAGAGCCTTGTCCGCGGCCCCCCGGATCCGGTCCTCCAGCCCCGACAGCTCCACCGTCACAAACCGGACCTGGTTGGCCAGGGTCTGGCGGTGGGTGAACAGGGTTTTCTCCCCCGCCTCGCCCCCGGCCCCGTCGAGAAGCGCGTCCTCGCCGCCTTCCGGGCGCTTCAGGACGTTCGAGGTCATCAGAGCATCCGCCCGAGCCGCCGGAACCTCCACAAAGTAGCCCAGCACGTTGTTGTGCCGGATTTTCAGGGTCTGGATCCGGGTTTCGTCAATGTACTTGGCCTGGAGAAGGGCAATCTGGCGGTTGCTCTCGTCGCGCAGGCTGCGCAGCTCGTCCAGCTCGGGACTGTAGCCCGCCCGGATGAAGCCCCCGTCCCGCGCGAGCGGCGGCAGCTCGTCGGCCAGAGCCCGGGACAACTCGTACACGAGCTCGGTATGGGTGCCCAGATCCCGGTCGATATCGTCCAGCGCGGCAGCGGCCTCACCGGGCAGGCGGGTCCGGCCGATCAGGGCCCGGATCCGGGGAATGCGGGCCAGAACGTCGCCAATGGTCGCCAGATCCCGGGGCGAGCCCCGCGACAGGGAGATCCGGGTCAGGGCCCGCATCACATCGGGGCAGCCCGCCAGCTCCGCGCGCAGGTCCGCGCGCACGTCGGGCGCGTCAAAAAGAAGGCTGACCGCATCCAGGCGCCGGTTGATGCCCTCGGGGTCCGTCAGGGGCGCGGACAGCCACAACGCCAGAAGCCGGGCGCCGGCCCCTGTGATGGTCCGGTCAATGCAGGCAAGCAGGCTGCCCTTGCGCGAGCCCGACAGGGTTTCCGCCAGCTCCAGGTTGCGCCGGGTCGCCGGGTCGATTTCCAGAATGCTGCCCGGCTCCAGTCTCCGGGGCGCAAGAAGCCGGGGCATGCGGCCCGCCTGGGTCAGGCGCACGTAGTCGAGCACGGCCCCGAGGGCGGACACCTCGGCCCGGCTGAACGCCCCGAACCCGTCCAGGGACGCGACCTGGAAGTAGTCCTCCAGACGCTTGCGGGCGTTCTCGCTGTCGAAGCACGCGGCAGCAAGGGGCGTGAGAGCCGCCCCGTCCCGGGACAGCTCCCGAAAGCCGCTGTCCTGGAACAGGGCCTCGGGCAGCAGGATCTCGCCGGGGGCCAGGCGCGCCACCGCCGGAAGGATACCGCCCTCCTCCAGGGCCTCGCAGGCCAGCTCCCCGGTGGACACATCCACCCAGGCCAGCCCGAAGCCGTCGCGCACCCGGCTGAGCGCACACAGGTAGTTGGCGCTGCGGGATTCCAGCAACGAGTCCTCGGTCAGGGTGCCGGGGGTCATCACCCGCACGATGCCCCGCTCCACCACGGCCTTGTAGCCGCGCTTGCGCCGCGCCTCCGCCGGATCCTCCAGCTGCTCGCAGATTGCCACCTTGTGGCCGGCCCGGATGGCCCGGGCGGCGTAGTTCTCCCAGGTGTGCACGGGAACACCGCACATGGGGATATCCTCGCCCCGCAGCTTGCCCCGCTTGGTCAGGGTGATCTCCAGCGTCTCGGAGGCGCGGATGGCGTCGTCGAAGAACAGTTCGTAGAAGTCGCCCATCCGGAAGAACAGAAGCGAGTCCGGATGCTCGGCCTTGATGGCCAGGTACTGGGCCATCAGCGGGGTCGAGTCATCGGGCGGATCCAGGGGCAGAAGAAGCGGGGTTCCAGCGGTCATGTCGGCCTGTCGGTCATCCATCAAGCGGGAAGAAAGGAGAAATGGGGAGCACGTATGGTAAAGTGTTTTGCCATAACCCGTAAGTGGAGAATCCCATGTCACCCTCACGACTGACCGGGACGCAGATCCGGACCCTTTACGACACCCTGGCGCAGGCCAACCCCGAGCCGAAGGGAGAGCTGGACTGGACCAACCCCTTCACGCTTCTGGTGGCGGTGGTCCTGTCCGCCCAGTGTACGGACAAGGCGGTGAACAAGGCCACCGCTCCGGTGTTCCAGACGGTGCGCTCGGCCCGGGACATGCTGGATCTGGGGGAGGACAGGCTGCGCGCCGCCATCGCCCCGCTGGGGTTTCACAACACCAAGGCCCGCAACGTCATTGCCCTGTCCGAGATCCTGGTTCGCGAATACGGCAACGAGGTTCCCGCCGACCGGGAGGCCCTCGAGTCCCTGCCCGGCGTGGGGCGCAAGACCGCCAACGTCGTGCTGTCCATCGCCTTCGGGCAGCCGACCATCGCCGTTGACACCCACGTCTTCCGGGTCGCCAACCGGACCGGCCTTGCTCCCGGCAAGACCCCGCTGGCGGTGGAGGAGGCCCTGCTGAAGGTCACACCGGCGGACCGGCTCCACAACGCCCACCACTGGCTGATCCTTCACGGGCGCTATGTCTGCAAGGCGCGCAAGCCGGACTGCCCGCGCTGCCTGATCCGGGAGGTCTGCCTCTACCCCGACAAGACCGCCGCCTGAGACGCCCGCCCGGCGGGGGCACACGGGGCGGGGCCACACGGGGCGGGGGCGCCCGCCTGCGCCACCGCGAAGCCCGGCCCGCAGCTGTTCCCCGGCAGGGACCGCGAAGCCACCGGCCCGCAGCCGCCCCCCCGGCAGGGACCGCGAATCCCGGGCCGCGCGTGAACCGGACCCGTGCCCCGGGGTGCGAGACCCCGGACCTGCCGACCTGCAACGCCACACCCCCTTTGGCCCGAACACGAAAAACCCCCGCCCGGAATACCCGGCGGGGGTCTGTCTGTCCATCCGCTGTCCGGTCCGGACCTCCGGTTCCAAGCCCTGCCGGGTCGCACAGCGGGTGCGAGGCAGGGCGGAATCGGGTCACAGGACCGGCCGCGCCAAACGTGGCGCGAATGAAACTCGACTTAGCGCGAGTAGAACCCGCCTTAGCGCGAGTAGAACTCGACGACCAGGTTCGGTTCCATGTGCACGGGGTACGGCACGTCGTCGAACTTCGGAATGCGCACCACGGTTCCCTTGAAGCCGCTGGAGTCCATTTCGTAGTAGGTCGGCAGATCGCGCTCGTTCGAGTTGATCGCCTCGGCGATCAGGGGGATCTGGCGGGACCGCTCGCGGACCTCGACCACGTCACCCTCGCGGAGACGGTAGGAGGCAACCGTGACACGGCGACCGTTCACCAGGATGTGGCCGTGGCTGACAACCTGACGGGCGGCAAACACCGTCGGGACGAACTTCATGCGGTAGACCACCGCGTCCAGACGGGTTTCCAGAATGGAGATGAGGTTCTCGGAGGTGTCACCCTTGCGGCGGACGGCCTCCTCGTAGTACTTGCGGAACGCCTTCTCGCTGATGTTGCCGTAGTAGCCCTTGAGCTTCTGCTTGGCCATCAGCTGGGTGCCGTAGTCGGACGGCTTCTTGCGGCGCTGGCCGTGCTGGCCCGGTCCGTACTCACGGGTGTTGATGGGGCTCTTGGGGCGGCCCCAGAGGTTAACGCCAAGACGGCGGTCAATTTTATGCTTAGAATTCAGTCTCTTGCCCATATCGGGACATCCTCTTTATCGGGGCACCCTGGAACGGGCACCCGGGAGTGTTGTTCGTGACCCGGTAGTCCTGCCAGGGGCCCCGTGAGGAACCGACAGTCCCTGAAAAAACAGGGGACTGGGAGCAGGCGGGGTGACGCCGTTAATTTCGTGCACCCACGTTCCCGGAAAGCGAGGCCGCGAGTATGACCGCGCGACGGGTAAAGTCAAGTGTCAAGCGCCCGGATTGGGGCGTGCCGCTACAGGGTATCCGACAGGGGCGGCTCCCCCTCATAGCGCACGGAGCGGAAATAGAGCCCCTGGGCCGGAGCCGTCGGCCCGCCGCGGGCCCGGTCCCGGGCCTGGAGCGCGGCCTCGAGATCGGCCGCCGTCCACTTGCCCTGCCCCACCAGGGCCAGGGTGCCCACCATGTTGCGCACCTGATGGTGCAGGAACGAGCGGGCGCGGGCCAGGACAATCACCTCATCCCCCTGGCGGAAGACCCGCAGGCAGGACAGCGTCTTCACCGGGCTTTCCGCCTGGCACTCGGCGGCCCGGAAACTGGAGAAGTCGTGACAGCCCTCGAGCACCCGGGCGGCCGCATCCATGGCCGCCGCGTTCAGGGGCTTGGGGTGCCACCAGACCCGGCCCTCGTCCAGGGTCGGGCGCACGGGGCGGTTCAAGATGCGATACAGGTACGAGCGCTCCAGGGCCGAGAACCGGGCGTGGAAGGTCTCGTCCACCTGGCAGCAGGCCAGGACCACCACCGGCGCCGGACGGCTGTGGGCGTTCAGGGCGCCCAGCACGGCTCTCGGCTCCAGCGGGCGCGACAGGTCCACATGGGCCACCTGCCCCAGGGCGTGGACGCCGGAATCCGTCCGCCCGCTGCCCTGGACCCGGACCGTCTCGCCGCACAGGCGATAGACCGCCTCCTCAAGGGTCTGCTGGACCGAGGGGCCGTTGTCCTGACGCTGCCAGCCGCAGAACGGCCGGCCGTCGTATTCGAGCAAAAGCCGGTAGCGGGGCATGGACGGGCGCTAGCCGAACACGCTGCCGACCGGAACCGGAAGGCCCCGCAGGAAGGCGTCCGCGTCCAGGGGGGACTTGCCCGCCCTTTGAAGTTCCAGAAGCCGCACACAGCGGCCGTCACCGCAGTTGACCAGCAGCGCGTCGTCGAGCACCTCCCCCGGCTGTCCGGGCGCGGCAAACCGCCGGTCCTCGAACCGGCTTCTCAGCACGCGGATCCGCTCGCCGTTCCACTCGAACCAGGCGCCGGGATAGGGCGAGAAGGCCCGGATCTGGAGATCCACCGACCGGGCCGGAATCTCCCACAGGATCCGGGATTCCTTCTTGTCGATCTTGGCCGCGTAGGTGACGCCCTCGTGGGCCTGGGGAACCGCCCCGCACGTGCCCGAGCACCAGCAGCGCACGCCGTCCACGATCATGGAGGCGCCCAGCTCGGCCAGCTCGTCGTGCAGGGAGCCGCCCGTGGTCTCCGCAGTGATGGGAACCCGCCCGGTGGCGATCACGTCCCCCGTGTCCAAGCCCTCGTCCATGGCCATGAGGCAGATGCCCGTTTCCTCGTCACCGGCCAGGATGGAGCGCTGAAGGGGCGCCGCACCGCGCCAGCGCGGAAGAAGCGAGGCATGGATATTGATGCAGCCGTGACGCGGGGCCTGCAACACCTCGGACGGCAGCAAAAGCCCGTAGGCGGCCACCACGGCCACATCCGCCTCGAGCGCCCGCAGGGACTCCTGCTCGGCGGCGTCCCTCAGGGTGGTGGGGGTCCGCACCGCAATCCCCAGCTCCTCGGCAACGGTATGGACCGCACTCTTGCGCAGGGTCTGCCCCCGCCCGGCAATCCGGGGCGGGCGCGAATACACGCAAACAACCTGGAACTCCCGGTCCAGCGCCCGCAGAGCCGGCACGGAAAAGTCGGGAGTTCCCATAAAAACAACACGAAGGCTCACGCCGGAGGTTCCTTCCTAAGCCGCATCACCCGTCTGGCGACGGGCCTTGCGCACGCGGCGCAGCATGATGCCGCGCTTCAGCGCCGACAGGTAGTCCACAAAGAGGACTCCGTTCAGGTGATCGATCTCGTGCTGGAGGATCACGGCCAGAAGTCCCTCGGCCTCGATCTCGCAGACACTGTTGGTCTCGTCCGTGTAGCGCACGGCCACGCGGGCGGGGCGGACCACGTCGTCAAACTGCTCGGGCACCGAGAGGCAGCCCTCCCGATAGGACGTCAGATCCTCGGACGACCACAGGATCTCGGGATTGATGAGCCGCAGGGGACAGGGCTCCTCCTCGTCCCGGGCGGGATCCAGAACGACCACGCGCTTCAGCACACCGACCTGGGGGGCGGCAAGACCCAGCCCCTTTGCGGCGTACATGGTATCGAGCATGTCGTCGAGAAACGACAGCAACTCGTCATCCACCCGTTCCACAGGACGGGCGACCTGCTTCAGCCGCGGATCCGGAGCAACGAGAATGGGGAGTATGGCCATGGGGAGCCTCCTGAAAAGGACGACACGGAGGTGTCAGCCAACCTTAAAAATGGGCGCGAAACCGCGCACGTTCAATAAAACCCGCAGGTATCCTGCCACACCAGCGCCGGCAAAACCACACGCGGGGACAGTCCATGGGCATCCAGAAGCGCAAGAACCCGGGCCGGATCCGGCCGGTCCCCGTGCCGGGTTCCCAGGTCCGCCGCGTTCAGTCCACCCGCGACAAACGCCGCATCAATGCCCGCATCCCGGGCCCCGGGGATGTCCGTATGGAGCCCGTCGCCCACCATCAGCACGCGGCCCGAGCCGGTGTCCCCCAGAAGAAGGCGCACCGCCTCGTGGAAGATGTGGACCTCGGGCTTGCCCCGCCAGATCACGGGACACCCGAGCGACTCGTAGACCGACGCCAGGGCTCCGGCGCACATGACGCGCTTTCCCGCCCGCACAACAGCCTTGTCCGGGTTGGCACAGACCATGGGGAGCCGGCGCCGGGCGCAGGCCTCCAGAACCGGGCGGTAGTCCTCCTCGGTCTCGGTCAGGTCCACGGGGCCGGTGCACAGGACGAAGTCCGCGTCCTGCTCGCGGGTCACGGGGGCAATGCCCGTCCCGTCCAGCAGGTTCCAGTCGCGCTCGGGCCCGATGAAAAAGCACCGGTCCCCCAGCGCGCGGAACTCGGGCTCCGAGCGGGCCACGAGGGCATGGTTGACCACGTCCCCCGAGGTCAGGATGGCCGTATAGAGGCTGCGGGCAATGCCCATGCGCTCCATGGCCTCGACCACCACCCCGCCAAGCCGGGGCGCGTTGGAGAGCAGGCACACAGGCTTGGAAAGCCGCGCCAGAGCCTCCAGCGTGTCCACGGCACCGGGATAGGGACGCTCGCCGTCGTGCACCACCCCCCAGAGGTCCAGGAGGATGGCGTCGTAGTCCCCGGCGATCTCGGCAAGCCCCCGGGGAAACAGCGGAAGCCCCGCAGACAGAGCGGTCATGAGGACTTCTTCGCTCCCGGAGCGGCGATCTCGTGGCGGTCCATCTCCAGAACCCCCTCGAGGTCCGCGGCCCGGACCACCTCGGCCTGCTTGCGGGCCAGGCGATCCACGTCAAAGTCGTTGATCAGCTCGTGGAACATCTCGTACCAGTTGATGCGCGCGTCCAGATGCCAGAACACGCTGCCCAGACCGATGGCGGCCCGGTCCATCAGGACGAATTCCCGCGGCGGGGTGACGGAGCCGATCTTCTTCAGGTTCTCGTGAACCTTCTCGGCAACCTTGCGCCCCACCTGGCCGCCCTGGGGCAGGTCGTCGCGGATGGCGCGCATGCGGTTTTCCAGAAGCGGTCCGTAAACGAAGCTGGCCCACTGGTTCAGGACATCGATCATCTCCATGTCCAGGTTGCCGAAGCCCCAGCTCTCGTAGGCGTGGACCGCCCGGTCCCGGTCGTTGTCCCGCAGGGCAATATAGAGGTCGATCACGCCCTTCACGAAGGTGGGGCGGAAGACCCGGATGGCGCCGAAGTCCAGCAGGTTGAGGGACAGGTCGTCACGAACCGTGTAGTTCCCCAGGTGCGGGTCGCCGTGGATGACACCGTACTCGTAGAACGGCACGTACCAGGCCCGGAACATGTTGTAGGCAATGCGGTTTCGGGTTTCCAGGTCGTGGTCCTTGAAGCTGAGCAGCTTGTTGCCGTCCAGCCAGGTCATGGTCAGCAGGCGGTCGGTGCACAGGTCGTCCACCGGCTCGGGGATGTGAACATCCTTCTCGTTCTCGAGGATCATCGTATAGAGGCGCATGTTCTTCGCCTCGCGGGCGTAGTCCAGCTCCTCGCGCAGGCGGTCCGCCAGCTCCGCATGGAGCAGCGACGGATCCAGCGTGCCGTCGTATTTCCGGTACAGGCTGATGATGACCTTCAGCTGGCGCAGGTCCGCCTCCACCACCGAGGACATGTCCGGGTACTGGAGCTTGCACGCCAGCTGGCGGCCGTCCTTGTGGGTGGCGCGGTGCACCTGGCCCAGGGAGGCGGCGGCGGCGGCCTCACGCTCGAAGCTGCCGAAGCGGCTTTCCCAGTCCGGCCCCAGCTCGGCGGCCATGCGCCGCTTGACGAACGGCCAGCCCATGTGGGGCGCGTCCGACTGGAGGTGCGCCAGTTCCGACACGTACTCGGACGGCAGGGCGTCCGGGATCGTGGAGAGAATCTGGGCGACCTTCATCAGGGGGCCCTTGAGGTTCCCCAGCACCTGGCGCATGTCCTGGGCAAACCGGGCCTCATCCTTTTTCAGGCCCAGATAGCGGGTTCCGGCAGCGCGCACCGCCAGTCCGCCCACAGAGGTGGAAACCCGGGCGTAGCGCTTCACACGCCCGCCAAACGTATTGCCTTCACTCATTTGCTCACCAACCTGCTTCGTTGTGTCCGGTCTGCCCGATGTGTCTGTTGTGTCCGCCCTGTCCCGGCGCGGGGCCGGGGTGTCCGCTCAGGATACCGCCTCGAGTTCGTCGACAAAGCCCTCCAGGACGGAGAGGCCCCGGCTCCAGAACTCCGGATCCGATGCGTCCAGCCCGAAGGGAGCCAGAAGCTCGCGGTGGTGCAAGGATCCTCCGGCAGCGAGCATCTCCAGGTAGCGGCCCTGAAAATCATCAAGCCTCCCACTTTGATAAGTGGCAAAAAGGGCGTTTACAAGGCAATCACCAAACGCATACGCGTAAACATAGAACGGCGCATGAATGAAGTGCGGGATGGAGGTCCAGTAGGCCCGGTACTCCTCGTCGAACCGGAACGCAGGCCCCAGGCTCTCGCGCTGGACGTCCATCCAGATGGCGCACAGGCGGTCGGCCGGGATCTCGCCGTTCTGGCGCTCGGTGTGGACCGCCAGCTCGAACGTGTGGAACGCGATCTGGCGCACCACCGTGTTGATCATGTCCTCGACCTTGCCCGCGAGAAGCACCCGCTTGCGCGCCGGATCCGTCGTGCGGTCCAGAAGCCGGCGGAAGGTCAGCATCTCACCGAAGACCGAGGCGGTCTCGGCCAGCGTGAGGGGCGTCTCGGACAGGAGCGCGCCTTGCCGGGCCGCCAGCACCTGGTGGACGCCGTGCCCCAGCTCGTGGGCCAGGGTCATCACGTCCCGGGTCCGGCCCATGAAGTTCAGAAGAAGGTACGGGTGGGCCGAGGGCACCACCGGATGGGCAAACGCGCCGGAGGCCTTGCCCGGGCTGGGGGGCACGTCGATCCAGGCCCTGGTGAAGAAATTGTCCGCGACCCGGGCCATGTCCGGGGAGAAGGCCTCGTAGGCCTCGCGCACCAGGGAGCAGGCCTCGTCCCAGGACCAGAGGGTCTCGTCCGACTCCGGCAAGGGCGCGTTGCGGTCCCAGTAGTTCAGCTGATCCACCCCGAACCATTTCGCCTTCAGCGCATAATAGCGGTGCGAGATCCGGGGATAGGCGCCGCGGACCGTGTCGACCAGCGCCTCGACCACGTTGTCCTCGAGCCGGTTTGACAGGTTCCGGGAGCTCAGGGGCGTGGGAAAGCTGCGCCAGGCATCGTCCACCCGCTTGTCCACGGCCAGAGTGTTGGTGATGTGGGCAAACAGGGGGAGCTCGGCCCCGAAGCGCTCTCCCAGGGACCGGGCGGCCTCCCGGCGGCGGGCCGGATCCGCATCGGACAGGCGGTTCTGGGTCTCGGTCAGGGTCAGGGTCTCGTTGCCCACCTGGAAGCGCAGCCGCGCAAGGGTCTCGTCATACAGGCGCACCCAGGCCGCGCGCCCGGAGATGTCCTTCTCATTGAAAAGACGCTCCAGTTCGTCCGACAGCTGGTGGTCGCGCATCAGGGCCAGATCCCGGATCCAGGGCGCATAGCGGGCGAACTCGGGCGCCTCGAGACGCTCTTTCATGGTGGTGTCGTCGATCTGGTTGAGCTCCAGGGTGAAGAACACCAGCTGGCTCGACAGGGCCGCACTCTTTTCCAGGATCCCCTGCTGGAACGCGGCCACCGCCGGATCGGTCACATCCGTCGCATACAGAAGCTGGGCGTAGCTGGCGATCTTGCCGAACCGCTCGGAAATGCTCTCGTAGGCGGCAACGGCCAGGCCCAGCCCGGCCCCGTCCAGGCCGGTCACCCGCCCCAGGTAGGCGCTGCGGAAGGTGCCCACGTCCGCCTCGATGGCGGCCATGTCGGCTTTCAGCCGCTCGGATTCCGGAGACTCGTAGAGATCGGAGAGATCCCACCGGGGAAGGTCACCGGACGGACGGTTCCCGGACGAACCCGGGGCTGCGGTCTCAAAGAAACGGATGCTCATGGAACCCTCTGGATGATGGCGGAGCGGATGCGGCCGAAAAACCGGACCCTTCGGGGCGAAAACCGAGCACGGAAACCGGCCCGGTTGCACACCGGAAAGGTGGACCGTCAATATGGCGCGTGTTTGCCCCCGGGCAAAGAGCAAAGACGGGCCAAAAGCCCTTTTCCCGCTCCCGCCGCGCCCCTACGCCCCGGCCCGGGCCCCGCATTGCGCACCCGGGTCCGCATCCGGCACCCACGGTCCGCGCCGGCGCCATCCGCCGCACCATCACAGGGGACTTCGGATCCGCACGCGCCGGGACGGTGGGGGTGTGCCGCTGCCCCCGGCCCGCACGACCCGCACCCCAGACCCCGGCCCACACGACCCGCACCCCAGACCCCGGCCCGCCACCCAACATGCCTGTGCACCCCGCCCCTCAATACTCCCGGGTGAGCAGGCTGCGCACCCATCCCCCACAACCCCGCCACCGCGAGCAGCCCCAACACACCGTCCCCCACCAGGTGGCCCCGGCGGGCAGCCCCCCGCGCACACGGGCCCGCCCCGCCTGCGCACGACCCGCGCACCCCAGGCCCCGGCCCACACGACCCGCACCCCAGGCCCCGGCCCACCACCCGACATGCCTGTGCACCCCGCCCCTCAATACTCCCGGGTGAGCAGGCCACCCCCCGCCCCTCAACACTCCCGGGTCAGCGGACCGCGCACCCATCCCCCACAACCCCGCCACCGCGAGCAGCCCCAACACACCGTCCCCCAACACGCCGCCCCAACGCGTCCGCCCCGAGCACACGGGCCTGCCCTGCCTGCGCACGACCCGCCGCCCGCGTCTATTCGGCCATGACGAAGCGCTTTTCAATGTGATAAGAGTGTGCGGAGAGTCGACGCCCTAGCGAACCATGAGGGAACACACCCATGAGCTTCCATCCCGCCTGCTGGTATTCATCCACTGCCCCCCAGCTGCCCTCCTTTCCGACCCTGGAAGGGGAGCAGAGCACGGACGTCTGCATTGTCGGCGCCGGCCTGACCGGCCTGAGTGCCGCCCTCGAGCTTGCGGCCGCGGGGCTCTCGGTCCGGGTGCTGGAGGCACGCACGGTGGGCTTCGGCGCCTCGGGGAACGCGGGCGGCATGCTCATGCCCGGCTGCGCCCTGCCCTTTTTCCCGCGCAAGGGGAACGCGCCTCCGCTGCGCCTGCCCTTCCGGCGCCTCCAGGACATGGTGGACACGGCCCGGGGCTTCCTGCCCGAATCCGAGGCGGAGACCCTGACCGAGCCCTCGACCCACATGCTCACCGCCTGGAAGGCCGGAACCGACGCCCTCGAGACCCTGCGCACCCTGATTGCGGACACGGGGATCGAGTGCGACTACCAGCCCACCGGACACGTCCGCCTGGCCACCAGGCCCCGCCACATCGACGAGCTCAAGCTCCTTGCCCGCCTGATGGAGGCCTGCGGCCACACGGACCTGGGCTGGTACGAGAGCGGCGAGGTCGAGGCCGTGGTGGGCTCGGGCCGTTTCCCGGCGGCCCTTGTCGATCCCATGGGAGGACACCTGAACCCGCTGAAGCTGGTGGCCGGGCTTGCCCGGGTGGCAACCGAACGCGGCGTCATCATCCACGAGAACACGCCCTGGCTCGCCCACTCCCGGGAGAAAGACGGCACGGTGAGCGTCCGGACGCCCTGGTCCCGGCTGCGGGCCCGCTGGCTGATCATCGCCGGAAACGCGGGCCTGTGGGAGCGCGACCAGGTTCCCGCCTCCACCGCCCTGCCCGTGGCCACGTTCTGTGCCGTGACCGAGCCCCTGGGCCCGGACCTGGCGCGCTCGATTTTCCCGCGCAACCACGCGGCCATCGACATGAACATCGCCCCGAACCGGCTGCACCTGACCGGCGACCACCGCCTTCTGATCAACGGGATCTACACCGGCGCCACCGTCGACCCCTTCAACATGCGCTATGCGCTGATGGACCAGATGCGGGAGCTGTTCCCCCAGATCCCCAAGGAAATCAAGGTCACCCACACCTGGGGCGGCTCCATTTCCGCGACCCGCAACCGCCTGCCCCACTTCGGGCGCGACGGCAGCAACGTGCTGTTCGCCCACGGCTTCAGCGGTCACGGGCTTCCCATGGCGTGCCTTGCCGGCCAGGTCATGGCCAGAGCCATCCGGCAGACCGAGGAGCGCTTTGACTCCCTGGCCGCCATCCCGCACACCTCCTGGCCGAAAGCCCGGATCCTGCGCACGCCCTCCCTTCTGGTGGCCCTTGCGTCCCTGCGCCTGAACGACCGGTCCGCGGACCTGCGCTTCTGGTGGGAGACCCGCCAGGCCGAGAAGGCCGCCCGCCAGGCGGACGCGGCCTCCGGCGGTGCCACGCCGGACCCGAAAGCCGGAGGCTGAACACCCGGGACGGGCCGTCACCGGCCGGAGGGCTGAACCCCAGCCACCGGCCCGACCGGCGGGCCCGCCCCTCCTCCCAGGCAGCCCGGAGCGTCCCCACTTTCCGGACCCGCCTGCGGACCCACCCTGAACGATGAACGACGCCCCGTCCTGCCTCGCAGTTTTTCCGTCGCATGCGGTGTCGCGCAACCCCGAGTTCGATAATGAGTATTGCAGGAACACCCTTTTTCAAAATGCACGGGCTGGGCAACGACTTCATGGTTGTTGACGCCCGCAAGCATCCTTTTCGCCCGACCCCCGGACAGGTCCGCGCCCTTGCAAACAGGAACACCGGCATCGGCTTTGACCAGCTGGTCACCATCGAGCCCCCCCGGAAGGGCGGCGTCGCCCACATGGGGATCCGCAACGCCGACGGCTCGCTTGTGGAGAACTGCGGCAACGCGGCCCGGTGCGTGGGCAAGCTGCTGCTGGCCGAGACCCGCACCGAGTCCCTGACCCTGGAAATCATCAACGGCCTCCTCCAGGTGGAGCGGGCCGCGGAGGGCCAGGTGCGGGTGGACATGGGCCTGCCCCGTCTGGACTGGCGAGAAATCCCCCTGTCCCGGGAGGCCGACGTCCTGGAGCTGCCCATCAGCGTCGGCCCGCTTGATGGCCCGGTGGCCGTGTCCATGGGCAACCCCCACGCGGTGTTTTTCGTCCCCGACGTCCACGCCATCGATCTTGCGGCGGTGGGCCCCCTGATCGAGCACGACCCCCTGTTTCCCAACCGCACCAACGTCGAGGTGGTCACGGTCCAGGAGAACGGCGCCCTGCGCATGCGGGTCTGGGAGCGGGGAACCGGCATCACCCGGGCCTGCGGCACCGGAGCGTGCGCGGCCTACGTCGCGGCCTGCATGCGGGGGCTGGTCAGCCGGTCCGGACCGACGCCCGTCATCCTGGACGGCGGCACCCTGATGCTCGAGGAGCGGCCCACCGACGGTCATATCCTGATGACCGGCGCCGCCACCACAGCCTTCTCCGGCGTGACCCTCAATGCGGGCCGTCCGGAGGAGCCGGACCCGGACGCAGGCCAGTGACCGACACCTCCCGGCGCGACGACGCCCCGACCCCTCTGGTTGTGGGCTTCGGCTGCCGCCTGAACGCAAGTGAATCCCGCATGATCCGGGAGCAGTGCACCCTGGCCGGTGCCCACAACGCCGTGGTGATCAACACGTGTGCGGTCACCCGGGAGGCCGAGCGCCAGGCGCGCCAGACCATCCGCCGTCTGCGGCGCGAGAACCCGGATGCGCTGATGATCGTGACCGGGTGCGCGCCCCAGATCGACCCCTCGCGCTGGGAGTCCATGCCCGAGGTGGACCGGGTTCTGGGCAACCGGGAGAAGCTCCACGCCCACTTCTACCGCGAGGCCCTGGACGCCCGCAGCCAGAGGGTCCAGGTCGCCTCCATCGCCGAAATCCCCGAGGACATGCCCCCCTTCATCCGGGAGCGCGATGGCCGCTTCCGCGCCTTCGTGCACATCCAGCAGGGCTGCGACCACGCGTGCACCTTCTGCGTGGTGCCCCTTGCCCGGGGTCCGGGCTACTCCCTGCCCAAGGACCACATTCTCGAGCAGATCCGCCTTCTGGTGGCGGACGGGGTCCGGGAAATCGTGCTCTCGGGGGTGGACGTGGCCTCCTGGGGACGGGAGGCGGGTGCCTCGGGCACGCTGGGGGATCTGGTGCGCCACCTGCTGGACGACCTGCCGGACCTGGAGCGCCTGCGCCTCTCCAGCCTGGATCCGGTCATCCTGGCCACGGATTCCACGCTCTTCGACCTTCTGACCCGCGAGCCCCGCATCATGGGGCACCTGCACCTGTCCGTACAGTCCGGCTCGGACCTGATCCTCAAGCGCATGCGACGGCGCCACCGGCGCGCCCTGGTGGTGGACACCGCCCGGCGCCTGCGCGACGCCCGCCCCGACCTGGCCCTGGGGGCCGACCTGATTGCGGGCTTCCCCACGGAAAGCGAGGATGACTTCCGCCAGACCCTGGAGCTGATCGGGGACGCGGGGCTTTCCCATCTCCACATTTTTCCGTACAGTCCCCGGCCCGGAACAAAGGCGGCGCTCATCCCGGGACTGGATCCGGGTCTTGTGAAGGACCGCGCCCGGCTCCTGCGCGAGCGGGCGGACCAGGCATTCCGGGATTTCCTGCACGCGCGGATCGGCTCGGAGACAAACGTTCTTGTGGAAAAGCCCGGCTTCGGGCATGCAGAGGAATATTTTCCCGTCCGCCTGGAGGAAGACGCCGCCCTCCCCGGCGATATTGTCCGGGTGTGCCTCGAACCCGATGAGCGGGACGGGGCATCCCTGTTCGGAAAGGTGATTTCAAAGCGATGAACGATACAGCACAACGCCAGGGCTTTCTCTCCCGACTTTTCGGGCCGCGCTCCTTTGATCCGGCCCCTGCCGCAGGCGCTGCCGCCGTCATCGTTCCGGCTCTCCTGTCCGGCGACCCGGTGGACCCGGCAACGGCCGGCGCCAGCGCGTTCGCCTACTCGACCGAGCGCCCGAAACGCTGGGATTCCTCCCGGGGGCTTCTGGGGAACATCCTGGGACCGGTGGCCTTCCAGCCTCCCGCCCGGATCGCGGCCCCGGCGGCCACGGCCCCGCTCGCTGGACCGGCAGGAACCTTCGAGCTTCCCCCGGTCCTGGTGCCCCCGTCCGTCGGGACGGCCCCCGCCGCCCCCAGCCTGACGGTTCCGGCACCGGCCGGCCCCAGCGTCACCCCGGCCGCAGCACCCCCGGCCGCGGGCCCCGCGCCTGCGCCCCTTGCGCCAGCCGCACCGCCGCCCGCTGCCCAACCCGAGGACACCCTTGCTCCCGCCGCCGAGCCCGTCAGCTTCTTCGTGCGCCTGCGCGAGGGCCTGGGCCGCACCGCCGGGCGCCTGGCCGGAGGCATCAACAGCCTCCTGACCGAGCGCAAGCTGGACGCGGAAACCCTCGAGGATCTGGAAGACCTGCTGATCACCGGAGACCTGGGCACGGAGACCGCCTCGAAGCTGGTCGAGGATCTGTCGCGCAGCCGCTTCGGCAAGGAAGTCTCCGCCCGCGAGGTCCGGGAGTTTTTCGCGGACGGCATCGCCCGGGTGCTGGAGCCGGTGGCCCGCCCCCTCGAGATCAATCCGTCCCTGCGTCCCCACGTGATCCTGGTGGTGGGGGTGAACGGCTCGGGCAAGACCACCACCATCGGCAAGATCGCCCACCAGCTGGTGCAGGAAGGCCGCAGCGTCATGCTGGCCGCCGGAGACACCTTCCGCGCCGCCGCCGTCGAGCAACTGAAGATCTGGGGCGAGCGCACCAACTCCCCCGTGGTGGCCCGCGACACGGGCGCGGACGCCGCCGGCCTGGCCTACGAGGCCCTGGAAAAGGCCCGGGCCGAGGGTGTGGACGTCCTCCTGATCGACACCGCCGGGCGCCTGCACAACAAGTCCGAGCTGATGGAGGAACTGAAGAAGGTCGTCCGGGTGCTTCGCAAGATCGATCCCGTCGTGCCCCACACCGTCCTTCAGGTTCTGGACGCCACCGTGGGCCAGAACGCCCACCAGCAGGTGAAGATTTTCAGCGAGATGGTCGACGTGAACGGCCTGGTCATGACCAAGCTGGACGGCACGGCCAAGGGCGGCGTCGTGGTCTCGCTCGCCGAGAAGTTCGGCCTGCCGGTCCACTACGTGGGCGTCGGCGAGGGCGCCGAGGATCTGCGTCCCTTCGCGGCCCAGGATTTCGCCCGCTCGCTGATGGACCTGGAACGCCTCCACTGACACGACACCCGGAGCGGGCCGATGGCGGCCCCTCCGGCCTGATCCGGGGGTTCCCGGACCGGAGGGGGATCCCCGGCGCGACCAACCGGCAACAAACGCCCCTCCGACAGGACACCAGGCCCGGCCTCCCACCGGACGGGTCCGAACACCGTTTTCCGGAGATCCCTGCCCTGATCATCAGCGCCAGCCGCCGGACCGACATCCCCGCCTTCCATATGGACTGGCTCCTGAACCGGCTGCGCGAGGGCCATGCCCTGGTGCGCAATCCGGTCAATCCCCGCTCCATCACCCGGGTTGACCTGTCGCGCGAGGCTGTGGACGGCATCGTCTTCTGGACGAAAAACCCCGCCCCCCTTCTGGAGCACATTGGCGCCCTGGACGGCTGGCCGTTCTACGTCCAGTTCACCCTGACCGGCTACGGGCCCGACCTGGAGCCCCGGGTTCCGGACCGCGCCCGCCGTCTGGACACCTTCCGGGCACTCGCCGCCCGGATCGGACCGGATCGCGTGACCTGGCGCTACGACCCCATAATCCTGAGCCCCGCCTGGCCCGTGGCCTTTCATCTGGAGACCTTTGAAGCCCTGTGCCGGGAGCTGGCGGGCAGCACCACCCGCTGCGTCATCAGCGTTCTGGATCTGTATGCGAAAATCCGCCGGCCCATGCTGGCCCTCGGGGTCCGGGCGCCGTCCGAAGGCGAGGCTGCGGACCTGGCGCGGGCCCTGCACACGCTCGGGGCCGCGCACGAGATCACCGTGAGTGCCTGCTGCGAGCCCGCCTTCCGGGCCGCGGGACTGCCTCCGGCCCGCTGCATTGACGCCAGCCAGCTGGCCCGCCCGGGAGAGGCACCGCCGGCCGCGCGCAGGGATCCGGGACAGCGCCCCGCCTGTGCCTGCGACCGGAGCGTGGATATCGGGCACTATGGAACCTGCCCGCACGGCTGCCTGTATTGCTATGCCAATCCGTCCCGCGGGCGGGTGCTTGAGCGGCTCGGCCGTTACGACCCCGGGGCCCCGATGCTGTGCGACGCCCCCGGGCCGGACGACCGGGTGACGCAACCGCGCCCCCGCCGCGCCTCCCCGGGACAGGGGCACCTTTTCCAGGACTGATGACGGGCCCGTGGCACCCCTGCCCGGGCGCCGGAGCCCATCCGGACGCGGAGGCGGATGCGGTCACGGCGGCGGTCGACGCCTCAGCCGGGATCCGGATCCAAAGTCCGGTCCCCGTCCCCGTCCTTGCTCCGCGCCGGATCCAGGCGCTTCAGGGCCTCGCCAACCTGTTTCTGCCCGGCACGGGCCATCTCCACGAGAGAGTGCCCCTCGGCGCCGGGGAACGCCTCGACGGCATTCCCGTACGCCTCCAGGGCCTCCTCGAGGACCGCCTGATCCCCCCTCATCTGCCCCAGCTGGCGCAAACTGGCGCCCAGATTGATCTGGGACATGGCCCACTCCCGGGCCCCGCGGCCGGAGGTCGCCTCCCCCGCACTGCGAAACGACTGGACCGCCTTTTCCAGGGCTGCGGGATCCTTTTCCATCAGCCCCAGGTTGGCCAGGGCACTCCCCAGATTGTGCTGGATGGTGGCGTACTGCCAGGAATCGGCCGTGTCGCCCCTCTGGCGCAGGATGTCCTCGAACCCGGCGACCGCCTCCCGCAACAGGTCCGCCTTGCCGCTGAAATGTCCGATCAAGGCGAGGGCCGACGACAGGTTGTTGAGGCAGGCACCGTGGTCGGCGGGGGACTGTTCCCGGGTGAACACCTCGAGAGAGGCCCGGGAGGCGGCCACCGATGCCTCAAGCAGATCCACCCGGGTCTCACGCTGGCCCAGAAGCAACAGCGCATTCGCAAGGGAGCGCTGCAGCGAGCCCCACTGGGCCGGATCCTTGCTGCGGTCCAGAAGCTCAAGGGCCTTGCGGTACAGACCGGCGGCCGTCTCCAGGCTTTCGCCGCTGCCCCGCTGCAGGGCCACCATCTCGTGAAGCCGGGCCAGGTCGGCCAGCAGGCCCGCCCGAATGTCCGACGAAAAGCTGCTCTCCGGGGCTTCCAGGGCCTCGCGGATGATGGTCATGGCCTCCCGGCGCGCGTCCGACGTGTTGCGGGTGGCGAGAAGCGCACCAAAGGCAGCCAGAGCGGGAAAGAGATCCTCGGGGGCGCTGCGGAACTCGGGAACCGCAAGAGCGCCCCGAAAGGCCCCGGCCGCCCGGTCGAACAGCTCCGGCGCCCCGGTGCGGCTGGCCATCAGCCACAGGGTCATGCCGATGCGCGAGGTCACAATGGCCCACTGCACGGGCATGGCGTCCCGGGACAGCCCGGCACAGGCCGCCTCGTAGACCGCAAGCGCCTCCTCCAGGTGGGCGGTGCCCGGCACCCGCTCGGCAACCTGGCGCAGGGCCAGCCCCAAATCCAGCTGGCGCAAAATCCGCTGGAACACCATGTCCGGCGGCACCTCCTGGTGCGCCGCCGCCCGCAGGGCCACAAGCCCCTGCTCCATCAGATCGACCAAGCCGCCCTCGAGCCCCCGCTGGACCAGAGCCATCCCCAGGGTGGTCTGGAGCTTGGCCAGAACCGCCGGGGTCTCGTGTTCGGTCACAGCGGCCAGACCGTCGCGGCAGGCGCGCTCGGCCTCCTCGAGGCAGGACATCTCGCCCGTTGTCTCGCCCCAGCGCAGGAAGGCGTTTCCGATATTGGCCTGGATTCCCGCGTACTCGGAGCGCACCTCCTGCTGGCCAAAGCAGTTGAGAGCGGATCGCAGGGCCGTCACGGCCAGGGCGTAGCGCCCGGCCGCATTTTCCAGTTCCCCCAGCGCCGTCAGGGTCACCCCCAGGCTGTTGTACAGGGAGCCCTGGTCGTGGATCTCCCGGGGAACCGGAGCCTCCAGGCACAGCTGGTAGAGCGAAGCCGACTCGCCGAGAAGTTGCGAGTCGCCGTGAAGCATCCCCAGCGTCCTCAGGCTGTCCGCAAGACTGACCCGGCACCAGTCCATGACCTGGGCCTGGTCCGCCACATCCGGCGAGGCCAGAAGGGCCCGGTACCCCTGGGCTGCGGCGCACAGGGACTCCCCGTCCTCGTGCTGCAACCCATGAGAGAGAAGAACATCGGCGTACTGGATCCGAAATCCGATGGCGTCGGCCCCGGAAACCCTGGACGCCTTGCGGATGGCTTTCGTCAGCAGGTCCAGGGCCTCCTGCAAGGCTCCCTGGAGCGCCAGATCCCGAGCCTCCCGGGCCATTCCGTCACACGCGTCCAAAATGTCGGGGGCGTGCCGACGGTCCCAGGCGCTGCGGACCAGGATACCGATAACGCCTGAGATGCAAACAAGCGTAACCACAATTCCTGCGCGCACAAGACCGGAGGCGTTTGTCCAGACCGTTGCCAGATCCGGGATCGCTTCGAACATGGGGCTGCCTCATCCGGGAAAGAAATTACCACCAAGTTATGGTAGATTATGCCCCGCAGTGCAACGCCCAACCGGAAGAGTTGTTGAAGGATCCATATTCCAGCATACTGCGCACCCGCCGGAAGGGCGGATTTTCCCGGAAAACCGCCAAAGGAGCACACCGCCCGGGCCCCGAAAATCCGGCGAGTCCCCGCCCCCAGGCGTCTTCGGGCGCGATTTCACACCCCTCGAGTCCGGTACGGAGATACCCTTGCGTTATTTTGTTGTTGATGCGTTCGCGGACCGCGTGTTTTCCGGAAATCCGGCCGGTGTCTGCATTCCGCACGCCTGATCTTCCGAATCACGGACGAAGGGCAGGCCCGCGAGAACACTCAAACGGAAACCGCCCTGGCCCTCCCCGAGAGCGGCGGCTGGCGGATACGCCGGATCACACCCGGGGGTGAGGCGCCGCCGTGAAGACACCCAAAGCTGGAAACCGTCTTTGTTCTGTTCAACCGATACGGACCCGCGGCAAATCCCCCGGTGTTCCGGTCCCTGGGGGGCGAGCCCTTGGGCTCAGGAATCAGGAACGCGGCCCGGGGGTGCCCGGGTCAGGGGGCGCGTGCCCCCGGTGTCCGGACACGGGGACAGGACAAGCCTTTTGAGCGCCCGACCGGTTCCCTGCACCGAAGACCCGCAACGGTCCGGGATCCGCCCGCGGCACACCGTTTCCGGCGTGCCCCTGGCGGCGGACCTCCTGCGGCCCGTGCGCAGCCTCAGACGCTGAAGTAGCGCGCCTGGGGATGCAAGATCACCAGCGCCGAGGTGGACTGCTCCGGCACCAGCTCCCACTCCTCGGTCAGGGAGAGGCCAATCCGGTCGGCTCCCAGAAGCTCCAGGATCTGGGCCTGGTCCTCCAGGTTCGGGCAGGCGGGGTAGCCGAACGAGTAGCGGGCGCCGCGGTACTTCTGGCGCAGCAGATCGCCGGTCTCCCGGGCGTCCTCCCCCGAGTATCCCAGATCCGCGCGGATGCGCTTGTGCACGTACTCGGCCATGGCCTCGGCCACCTCCACGGACAGGCCGTGGAAATAGAGGTAGTCCCGATAGGCGTTGGACTCGAACAGGCGGGCGGATTCCCGCGAGGCCGCAGCCCCCACAGTCACAGCCTGAAGACCGATCACGTCCCGGCACTCGGGGCCCAGGGCCACATCCAGAACGAAGTCGGAAATGCACAGGCCGCCGGACTTCCCCTGACGCGGCAGACTGAAGCGCCCCACCTCCCGCACACCGTCGGGCGCGAACAGGATCAAGTCATTGCCGTCGCTGGCCGCCTTCCAGAAGCCGTACACGGCCTTGGGGACGATCAGCTCCTCGGTCGCGGCCTTCTTCAGCCAGTCGTGGTAGATGGGCCGGACGTTGGCGTCGATCCAGGCGTTCCACTCGTCGGCGGGCCGGTCGCCGCGCCGGTAGCGCCACTGGAAGCCGAACAGGGTCTTCTCGTTGACGAACGGGACCACCGACTTGATGGACACGTTTTCCAGCACCCGGGCACCCCAGAACGGCGGCACGCGCACATCGGTTGCCCGCTTCAGATCCTCCCGGTGCAGGTCCGAGTCATCGTGGCCCACCGGACGTTCCAGAACGCCGCGGGCCTGGGTCCGGGCCTCCTGGGCGCTCAGGGGGGCCTGGGCGCCCGGCACAAGGGCCGGTGCGGCCGCCTGCTCGGCCTTGCGGGCCGTGATGGCTGCCAGGTAGGCATCGAACTCGCCGGCGACCACCTTGCCCATCAGGTCCAGGCCGTCGAAGGCATCCCGGGCGTAGGCGACGCGCCCGTGGTTGCCGTAGGCCCGGGTGCAGTCGTCCTCCACGAAGCGCCGGGTCAGGGCCGCGCCCCCCAGGATCACCGGAGTGTTCCAGCCCTCGCGGGCCATCTCCTCGAGATTTTCCTTCATGATGATGGTGGACTTCACCAGCAGGCCCGAAAGCCCGATGGCGTCGGCGTTGTGCGCGCGCGCGGCCTCCAGGATGGCCGGGAGGGGCTGCTTGATGCCCAGGTTGATCACCCGGTAGCCGTTATTGGACAGGATGATGTCCACCAGGTTCTTGCCGATGTCGTGAACGTCGCCCTTGACCGTGGCCAGCACCATGGTGCCGCGGGTGTCCATGGCATCCTTCTTTTCCATGTGGGGCTCGAGAGCCGCCACCGCGGCCTTCATGGTCTCGGCCGACTGGAGAACAAACGGCAGCTGCATCTTGCCGGAGCCGAACAGCTCGCCCACGACCTTCATACCGTCGAGCAGGATCTCGTTGACGATGTCCAGGGGCGCGTGGGTCTTCAGCGCCTCCTCCAGATCCTCCTCGATGCCCAGGCGGTTGCCCTCGATGATGCGATCCTTGAGGCGTTCCTCCACCGTCTGGTCGGTGCGATCGACCGTGCGGACCTCAGTGCGCCCCTCGAACAGGGCGATGAAGGCGTGCAGCGGGTCGTAGCCCTCCCGGCGGCGGTCATAAATGAGATCAAGCGCGGTCTCCACCTCCTCCGGGGCCAGGGTGTGCAGGGGCAGGATCTTGGAGACGTGAACGATCGCCCCCGTCAGGCCCACCTTGATGGCCTCGTCCAGGAACACCGAGTTCAGGACCGCCCGGGCCGCGGGCTTCAGGCCGAAGGAAATGTTGGACAGCCCCAGAATGATCTGGACCTCGGGCATCTCGTCTCGGATGCGGCGGATGGCCTCCAGGGTCTCGACCCCCAGCGTGCGGTCCTCCTCCACGCCGGTGCAGATGGTGAAGGTCAGGGGATCGAACAGCAGATCCGACGCCGGAAGGTGGTGACGGCCGACCGCGAATTCATACAGACGCCGGGCAATGCGCAGCTTGTCATCGGCGCTCTTGGCCATGCCCTCCTCGTCGATGGTCAGGGCAATGACCGAGGCTCCGAACTCCCGGGCCAGACCAAGGCGCTTTTCGGCCTCGCCCTCCCCGTCCTCGAAGTTGATGGAGTTCACAATGGCCTTGCCGCCGTAGAGCTTCAGGGCCGCCTCCAGAACCGGGGTCTCGGTGGAGTCGAACACGAGCGGCGTGGGCACGGAGCCCCGCAGGCGGCTGACCACCTCGGTCATGTCCGCCACCTCGTTGCGCCCCACGAAGGCGGTGCAGACGTCGAGGGTGTTGGAACCCTCCCGGACCTGCTCCCGGCCCATGGCCACGATGCCATCCCAGTCCTGGGACTCCTGGAGCGTGCGGAACTTCTTCGAGCCGTTGGCGTTCAGGCGCTCGCCGATGGACAGGAACGAGTTTTCCTGGCGCAGGGGAACGCCGTGATACAGCGACGCCACCGACGGCACGAAATGCACCGAGCGGCGGACCGGGGCGGGACGGACCGCGCCGCCCGCAAGGTCCGTCAGCATGGCGTTGGTGGCCCCGATGTGGGCGGGGGTGGTGCCGCAGCAGCCCCCCACCAGGTTGAGGCCGTCCTCGGTGACAAAGCGGCGGTGCCAGTCGGCGAACTCGTCCGCGCCCAGGGGGTAGTGGGCCTTGCCGTCCAGCAGCTCGGGCAGGCCCGCATTGGGCTGGACCGACAGGAAGCCGGGCCAGCTTTCCGACAGCTGGCGCAGGTGGTCGCTCATCTCCCGGGGGCCGGTGGCGCAGTTGAAGCCGAGCGAGTCCACCTCGAGGGACGCGGCAATGGCAATCACCGCCGAGAGGTCCGTCCCCACCAGAAGCGAGCCGGTGGTCTCCATGGTCACCTGGAGAAGGATCGGCAGGACCGCGCCCTGAACGGCCCGCGCCTGCTTCACGCCATTGATGGCGGCCTTGAACTGGAGGGGATCCTGACAGGTCTCGATCAGCACCGCATCCACCCCGCCCTCGATCAGCCCCATGGCCTGCTCGACGTAGCTGTCCTTCAGGCGGTCATAGGACACGTGCCCCAGGCTGGGCAGGCGCGTCCCCGGCCCGATGGAGCCCAGGACAAAGCGCCTGCGGTCGTCGGAGAAGCGCTCCGCCGCCTCCCGGGCCAGTTCAGCGCCCCGGCGGTTGATCTCCCGGACCCGGTCGCCCAGATCGAACTCCTCCAGCGTGAGGCGCGAGCCCCCGAAGGTGTTGGTCTCGACGCAGTCCGCCCCCGCCTCGAAGTAGCGCTCGTGCAGGGACCGGATCACGTCCGGGCGGGTGAGGCTCAGGGCCTCGGTGCAGTTCTCCCTCCCCATGAAGTCCTCCTCCACGGACAGGTCCATGGCCTGGATCAGGCTGCCCATGCCGCCGTCACACAAAAGGACGCGCTGGCTCAGGTGTTCGAGAAAGGTGCTCATGAGGGGAATGCTCCGGACAGGAAAAACAACAAAAACGCAGGGACGTCAGGCCGCGGGAGCGGTCCGCAGGCCCAGAATGTGACAGATGGCGCGGGTCAGGTCCGGCCGGTTCAGGGTGTAGAAGTGGAAACGGGTGTGGCCGTCATCCTGAAGGGCGCGACACTGCTCGAACGCGAGGGCGGCCGCAATCATTTTCCGGGTCTCCACGCTTTCATCCAGCCCGTCAAAGAGCCGGGGCATCCAGGCAGGGATGGCCGTCCCGCAGACCGAGGCAAACCGCTGGACGGTGGCGAAGCTCATCACCGGAAGAATACCCGGGATCACGGGCGCTGTAATGCCCGCCGCCGCGACCCGGTCCATGAAGCGCCGGAAATGGTCCACGTCAAAGAAGAACTGGCTGATGGCCGTGGTGGCGCCCGCGTCCAGCTTGCGCTTCAGGTTGTCGATGTCGTCGTCCAGGCTCCGGGCGGCGGGGTGACCCTCCGGGTAGGCGGCAACGAAGATCTCGAAATCGGCGATCTTTCTGAGACCCGCCACCAGATCGGCCGCATAGGCGTAGCCGCCCGGGTGGGGGGCGTACTCGCTGACACCGTCCGGCGGATCACCGCGCAGGGCCACGATGTGACGCACGCCGGCGTCCCAGTAGCCCCGGGCGACCTCGTCGACCTCCTCGCGGGTGGCGCCCACGCAGGTCAGGTGGGCGGCGGGGGTCAGGCCGGTGTGCGACGCGATCCGGGCCACGATGTCGTGGGTCCGGTCCCGGGTGGACCCGCCGGCGCCATAGGTGACCGAGACGAAATCCGGCGCCAGGGGCTCCAGAGCCGTAATGCAGTCCCAGAGCTGGGCGTTGAGCTCGTCGGTCTTCGGAGGAAAGAACTCGAAGGAGACGCGGACGTCCGGGGCGCTCTCGGGCGGAGCAATGCGGGGCAGGAAAGAGGTGGTCACTCTGGGTATCTCCGGTCTGATGTCACTGCGTTGGACACTGTGGTTTCGGTTCGGCGGGTTCAAGTCGGCGGATTCTCGTCAGCAAGGCGGGGCCTCAGGATCCGGGCGGTCCTCCGGCAACCCAGAACCGGACGGTCAGCTCCGGTCCCGGAAGATCGAAGGTCTCCTGGACTGTCAGCCCGGCGCGGGTGCACCAGGCCTCCATCTCGCCGTGGGAGAAGCCCAGGCGGCGATGATTGTGCCGCACCCGGTAGTCCTCGATCCCGTGCGGCGCCAGGTCCGCGATGAGAAGGCGTCCGGACGGGCGCAGGACACCGGCCGCATTGGCAATGACCCGGGCCGGATCCTCGGCAAAGTGCAGGACCTGGTAGAGCAGCGCCAGATCAAAACTGTCGGGCTGGAAGGGCAGACTGTACATGTCGCCATAGCGCACCTCGGCATTGCGCACGCCCGCCCGGTCCAGACCGGCCCTCGCCAGGGCCAGCATCTCGCGGGAGCGGTCGATGCCCACCACGTGACCCACGTGGGGCGCAACACGCACAAGCACGCTGCCCGTGCCGGTGGCAATGTCCAGAAGATCGGTGGCGCCCGCGCGGGCAACCCGCTCCACAAGGGCGGTCTCGGCGGCCTCCTCCACCCCGGACACCCGGCGCAGGTCATCCCAGCGGGTGGCGATCTCGCCAAAGTACCGCATGGCCGCCTCGGCCCGCTCAGTGCGCAGGGCCAGAAGCCGCCCGTGATCGGCCCGCAGGGTCTCGCTGGTCAGGGCGTCGCCCTTGCGCTCCAGGATGTCGAGCAACCCCCGGGCGATGTCACGCCCCACGCCGGAGCCCGCAAACCGGTAGAACACCCAGGCGCCCTCGGGGCGGCGCTCCAGAAGACGGGCGTCCACCATGACCTTGAGATGCCGGGACACCCGGGGCTGGGAAATGCCCAGGATGTCCACCAGGTCGGACACGCTCAGCTCCCCCCCGGCGCACAGGGCGAGGATGCGCAGACGTGTGACCTCGGCAACCGCCCGCAAGGCGGAGAGAACACCATCCATAAAGGGCCACTCCCTGACTGAACCGCCCGCAGGCCGGATCCTGACCACGTGCCGAACCCCATCCCGGTGGCCGGATTCGGATCGCCACAACGGAATGCGCTGGCGCACCGGCGCCAGACCATAAGGATATACACATATCATTATATTTGACGCAACCCCTATCAACTCGCGCACGGCGGAGCCTGAAAATAAAGCACAATCAGGGGATGAGCTGACATCGCGAGCCCGGGAAGCGGACGCTCCGGCAAAAATCCGGCACCCGCCCCGCGCACGAGCCCGGAAACGTCTGGTTTCCAGCCATTTTCCGTGCTAGTTCTTTTCATCGCCTGAAGAGATTTCTTGCGGGACCGGACCGGGTGTACCCCCTGTCCACCCGATCTCCACCTTTTCCCTGTTCCGGCTCCGGCGGGAGTTCGGACCTGCACATCCGGAGCGCCGGACCACACCGGACCGGACCCCGAGCGCTCTGTCTGACACAAAGAGGTTGATCGAATGTTTCGTCGAGCACTTGCGCCGATGATGGCTGTCTTTCTGATGGTCGGACTGAGCGCCCCCGCTTCTGCACAGCAATTTTCCTCGGATCCGAAAGCCTTCGTTGACGGCGTCACCCACTACGCCATCGACGACATCCTGACCCCGTCCCTCACGAAGGACGAGCAGATGGCCCGCTTTGCCAAGCTGGTCGACACGGCCTTCAACATGGACTACATCTCCCGCTTCGTCACCGGAGCCGCCTGGAGGCAGGCCACCGACGCACAGCGCGCCGAGTTCTCGTCCCTGTTCCGCGAGATGAACATCTACACCTGGGGCCAGCGCTTCAACGAGTACGACAACCAGACGATCGAGGTCACGGGCGTCAAGTCCCAGGAGACCCGGGGCGGCACCATCCACGAGGTGACCTCCACCGTCAGCACGGGCAAGGGCAAGCCGATTATCGTGAACTGGGTGGCTCTCCAGCCCGCCACGGGAACCGGAGGCCTGGGCCTGATCGACATCAAGGTCGAGGGCGTCTCCATGCTCCAGACCTTCCGTTCGGACTACCAGGCGGTTCTGAAGAACACCGGATCCATGGACGGCCTGAACGCGGTGCTCCGCGAGAAGGTCGCGGCCCTGAAGGACGGCACCGCCCCCCTGCCGGCCCCCCAGCCGGCCCAGTAGGGGCAGATACCGGCCTCCGGACCGCGCAAACCGGACACCGCACCGCGGAGCTCCGGACCCCATACCAAAACCGCCGCACCGGTTCTGCCCGATGCGGCGGTTTTCTGTCTCGGCGTCCGATCAGCCCGATCAGCTTTTTTCCTTGTGCAGCCCCAGGGCCCGTTTGGCGCGCTTGAGCCCCAGGAAGACCAGGATGAACACCAGGGGGACCAGGATGCCGGTGGCAACCGTGTCGGACACGGGGCCCAGCAGTCCGGCCTTCTGCATGGCCTTGAGCACGTACTGGAGCAGGCCGATCATATAATAGGAGATCGCGACCACCGACAGGCCCTCGACCGCCTGCTGGAGCCGCAGCTGCAGCATGGCGCGCCGGTCCATGCTTTCCAGCAGATGTTTGTTCTGGGCCTGGAGGTCCACCTCGACCCGGGCCCGCAGAAGGCTCGCCACCCGGGCCCCGCGATTGGAGAGCTCCCGGGTCCGCCGCTCGATGGAGGCGCAGGTGGCCATGGCCGGGGTCAGGCGGCGGTCCAGAAAGACCGAAAGGGAGACCATCTCCCCGATGCGCTTCTCCCGCAGGGTCTCCAGCCGGTCCAGAACGATCTGGTAGTAGGCCTTGGAGGCCCCGAACCGGTACGAGTTGGCCGTGGCAATGGCCTCCACCTGGGCGGTGACGTCCGAAAGCTGTGACAACAGAAGGGCATCGTCCTCGCTGGCCTCGGTCTCGGCCATGCGCTTGGCGATGTCCGCCAGCTGGTAGTCAATCTCCCGCAGGATCGGAGACGCATGGCGCGCCAGCGGCAGGGCCAGAAGGGACAGGGCCCGGTAATGGGTGATCTCGATCAGGCGCTGCACAAGGCGCCCGGCCTGGGCCGGCTTCTGGTCGATGTCGCGCACCAGAATGCGGTGGAATCGGTCGTCGTGAAGCTGGAGATCCGTGTAGACCAGCGCCACATCGCCGCCCACAAGGGCCCCGATGATCGGGTTGCCGTCGAAGTGGCGCAAGCTGGCCTCGGCCATGGGGTAGTCCGGATCGTTCCGGTCCTCCAGCACGATATGAACCCCGGACACCAGCTCCCCCGGAAGGGAGGCCAGCCAGTCCACCGGCAGGGCCGCGAGCGGCATGGAGGAGAACGGCAACTGACCGGTCCGGGACCGCCGCACCAGGGTGTAGCAGCAGAACTCGGTGTGCTGCTCGAAGCGCAGCGTCACCCCGGCCAGATCCATGGTGAAGTGGTTGGAGTTCAGGGACGGAAGCGGCAGCGACATCCGCTCACACAGGTTGACGATGTGGCTGACCGCCCCGCTGGTGCGGGCGCCCGTCAGGATGGCGAAACTGCTGATCTGGGCCGGCGCCTCGAGTTCGTCCGCAAGGCGGGTGTGAAGCTCCCGGACCAGGGCCTCGCGCTGGGGATGCTCACGAAAGACACTCACGGCAACACCTCCCTGACCGCCCGGACGAACTGCTCGATCAGCTCCGGGTCCTTGATGCCCCTCTCCCGCTCCACCCCGCTGGAGACATCGACAGCGTAAGCCCGGGTCCGCAGCAGGGCCTCGCGGACGTTGTCCACCGTCAGTCCGCCCGCAAGCATCCAGGGAAGGGGTGCCTCCCAGCCGTCGAGAATGGACCAGTCAAAGGCGACCGCGTTGCCTCCCGGACGCCCCGCATCCGCCGGAGCCCGGGCATCCAGAAGCAGCCAGTCCGCCACGTCCGCATAGGCGTCGGCGGCGGCCAGATCCTCGCGGGTCGCGATGGGCAGGGCCTTCATGACCGGCAGGGCGAACCGGTCGCGGATCTCGTCCACCCGGTCCGGCGTCTCGGAGCCGTGCAACTGGATCATGTCCAGGCGCACCGAGCCGACGGCCGCATCCAGAAGCGCATCATCCGGATCGACAAACAGCCCCACACGCTCGGGCCCGCCCTCCCAGGACGGGGGCAGCCCGTCCAGAAGCAGCGCGGCCTCATCGGGCGTGATCGCGCGCGGGGAGCGCTCGAAAAACACCAGGCCGATCCAGTCCGCTCCGGCGTTCACCGCAGCCACCAGGCCATCCTCTTCGGTCAGACCGCAGATTTTCACGCCGGTCATCGTACTCTCTCCCTGCCGCCGGAGGGCCCCGCCCCGGCCTGTCGGGGGAGGCCCGGTCCGGGCATTGTTGTGCCTGTCTTGTGCTGTGGCCCGCCGCAGTCGCCTAAGCCGCGGCCGGTCGGATGGTCTCGCAGATCGCGCGGGCCGCGGCTGCGGGATCGGGCGCCTCCGTGATGGGACGGCCGATCACCAGGACATCGGCACCGGCGTCCAGAGCCTCGCGGGGCGTCATCGTGCGGCGCTGGTCTCCCATGGCGCTGCCCGCGGGGCGCACCCCGGGGGTCACCAGCAGGAACCCGGGGCCGTTGTCCTGACGAAGCAGGGCGGCCTCCTGGGGGGAGCACACGACACCGTCCATGCCCGCCTTCCGGGACAGGGCGGCCAGGCGGCGCACCAGATCCTCGACCGGAGGAGTGAACCCGGCCTCGGCCACGTCCGCGGCCTCCAGGCTCGTGAGAATGGTGACCGCCAGCATCAGGGGCGGCTCCACCCCAAGGCGGGCGGCCTCCTCGCGGGCGGTCTCGCAGGCCCGGCGCATCATGTTCAGGCCGCCGCTTGCGTGGACGTTCAGGAACCGGGGGGCAAGGGGCAGGACCGAGCGGACCGCGCCCGCCACCGTGTTGGAAATGTCGTGGAACTTCAGGTCCAGGAACACGGGCAGCGGGTTGGCCTCGCGGACCGCGCGGATGCCGTCGGCGCCGTTGCGGCAGAAGTACTCGAGCCCCAGCTTGAGCCCGCCGACCGAATCCTGAACCGCGGTGGCAAGGCGCACCGCCTCGGCCGTGTCCGCCGTATCAAGAGCCACGTAAACCGGGTTGACGAACGTCGTCATCCTTTTTTCTCCGCCGCCTTGCGGGCCTGCAACTCGGCCGCCTTCTCCTCAACCAGCTTCACAAGGTGGTCGACGATGGACTGGTTGTCCACGTGGTGATCCGCCTCGCCTGCAATGTAGACCTGGTTCTTGGCCGCAGCTTTTGCAAGGTTGCCGGCGCCGGTCAGGCCGATATCGGTCTCGCGGGCCTCACCGGGGCCGTTGACCACGCAGCCCATGACGGACAGGGAGACGGGCTCGCGCACGTGGGACAGGCGCTCCTCCAGGATCTCGACGGTTTTCACCACGTCAAAGCCCTGGCGGGCGCACGACGGGCAGGAAATGATCCGCACACCGCGGTGGCGCAGGTCCAGGGCCTTGAGGATCTCGAAGCCGACCTTGACCTCCTCCGCCGGGGCGGCCGACAGGGACACCCGCAAGGTGTCGCCGATACCGTCCCAAAGAAGGGCGCCGATGCCGATGGCGGACTTGACGGTACCGCCGCGGATGCCGCCCGCCTCGGTGATGCCCAGGTGCAGCGGGTAGTCACACGCCGCCGCCAGGGCCCGGTACGACGCCACGGCCAGGAAGGTGTCGGAGGCCTTGACGCTGATCTTGAACTCGCGGAAGTCCAGATCCTCGAGGATTTTGGCGTGCTCGAGGGCGCTTTCCACCATGGCCTCGGGACAGGGCTCGCCGTACTTCTCCAGAAGGTTCCGGGGCAGGGACGCTGCGTTCACGCCAATGCGCATGGAGCAGCCGTTGTCCCGGGCGGCCTTGACCACCTCCTGAACCTTGTCGATGGATCCGATGTTGCCCGGGTTGATGCGCAGGCAGGCCGCGCCCGCCTCGGCCGCCTCGATCCCGCGCATGTAGTGGAAGTGGATGTCCGCAATGATGGGCAGGTTCACATTCTTGACGATGGTGGCCAGCGCTGCCGTGCTGTCCGTGTCCGGGCAGGAAACCCGCACCAGGTCTGCCCCGGCCTCCTCGGCGCTCTGGATCTGGGCGATGGTGCCCTGGATATCCGGGGTCAGCGTGTTGGTCATGGTCTGCACCGAGATGGGGGCGTCGCCTCCCACCAGCACGGAGCCCACACGGATCTGACGCGAGACGCGCCGCTTGATTTCACGATAACTGCGCTGAGCAGACATAATCTTCCTTACCGGCCCCTGCGGGGCCACGTGAGTCGGGTGGGGGACAGAAACCGGACCTCAGGGCTGAAGGCGCCTGAGGCGGTCCGGGATCATCGGGATGGCCTCTCGGGCAACACCGGGGGGCCCCAGAGCCGGAACCCGCAAACCGTCCACGTAGACCTCGAGCCCGCCCGAGTTGGACGCGCTGAGCGTGAGGCTGTCGCCTTCCGGCACAATATAGACATCTCCGGTCCGCATGAACTTGCGGGTGAGAAGGACGCTGTCGCGCCGCAGCTCGATCCACGAGTCCCGGGACGCCCGCAGAACAATGCGCGGCTCGGCGGGCGGCGCGGCGGACGCGGTCGCATCGACCCCGCCCTGCGGGGCTGCGGTCTCCGGCGCTCCGGCCAGAGGGGCTGCGGTTTCCGGCGCTCCGGCCGTGGCAGCCGGCGATGGGTCGGGCGCGGCGGGCCGGGCATCGGCAGCAGGAGCGGAAGCGGAGGGCGCAGAAGCGGAAGAGGCTGCCAAAGCCCCGGCGCCGGGGGACGCGGCACTGGCCGGGGCCGCGACAGGCGCGGACGGAGCCTCCGCACGGGAACGGACCGGATCCGACCCGGCCCGGGCGGAGGGGGGCTCAACTGCCGCCGCGGGCGCCGCAGCCGACGAAGACAAAGATGAAGACGACGGCGCAGACGACGACACCGGCGCCGCAGCGGGGCGATCCGAAGACGCACCGGAGCCCGCCCGGGAGCCGGTGGAGCCCTCCGCCCGCACCACGGGTGCGCCCGAAATGGCGCCCGCAAGGGCACCGGCCGCCTGGGCCGGGCTGCCGTCCGTTGCCGAGGGCCCGGACACAGGGGCGGAGGTCGCATTCGGCTGCGTTGCGGACCGGGAACCGCCCCCGATGCTGCCTGCCCCGCCATTGGCTGCCCCAATATTGGCCGCCCCGATAGTAGCCGCCCCGGCACGCACGGACCCGGCGTCGGAACCGCTCCCGGCGGAGGTGTCCGGCCCCACGGCGGGGGCCCCGTCACCATCGGCCTCGGGAGACACGTCCCGGGCGCCTGAAGGCAAGGCGTCTGCAGGCGTGCCGTCGGAGGGCAGCCCCCCGCCCCCCGTCTCGTCCGCAGCCGTCACGTCATCTGCGGTGCCGGCCTCGCTGCTCCAGCCAACCCCGTCCTGCGCGGGTTCGGACGTGCCCGAAGCCCCGCCCTCCAGGGCCGCATCCTGCCCGGCCCCGTGCGTGCCATCCGCAGCGTCGAACGCCAGAGCCTCGGCGACAGGGGACACCGCGTCCCCGGGCGCTCCCGCGCCCAAAACTCCCGGCGCTCCCGCGCCCCCGGCTGCACCATCGGTATCGTCCACAAGGGGCTTGAGCCGCTCGGGCAGATCGGGAACCCGTTCGGAGACGGTCCGCTCGGACATGGACATCCAGTACCAGCCGCCATAGGCGCAGGCGGCCAGCACCAGCGCACTCAGGATCAGAACACCCCGCGGCATGGGGCCGTCGCTGGGGGGCGCCGGAAGCGACCGGGATGTGGAGGGGGCAACCTTCTGGTTCTCGTTCCGGAACCGGCGCACGACCTCCTCGGAGTGGAGGCCCAGGTGATCCGCATAGGCGCGGATGAAGCCGACGGCGTAGGCGCCGTTCGGAAGGGACTCAAAGCGCCCGGCCTCGATATCCTCCAGATACCCCGGGCGGATGCGCAGGGCCGAGGCCACGGATTCCAGGGGTTCGCCCAGCCGTTCGCGGGTCGAGCGCAACAGCTCCCCCACATGGGAGCCGGGACGGGTACGGTCAGCTTCGAACGGAGAGGATCCCACTGCTGTTTTCCGGTACAATCGTGAAAAACTGTCTTTGGCCACCCCGCGAGGAGCACGGGGCTCACATCATGCCCTGCTGTTCCGGTCGCCGGGCGCGCTGCCGCCAGCGGGAAGACCCGGACGGATGAACCGGCAGCGCCCTGTCAGGACACACGGGCTGCGGCGCACCCGGAACTCTTCGAGACTCTAGCGAAAAGAGCGCTCCCGAACAACCCGGATTTCAGGGCGCCCCGCGCCGGGCCAGACCACCCCGCGCCGGGCCGATCTGCCCGGGACCGCCGCCCCCGGATCAGCGCCGGGACCGGCACCGGGCGAGTGCAGGAGACCCGGCTGGCACTCGGGGAGCGCCGGGGCCTGGCGATGGGAAAAGGCCCTGCCCCGGTCAGGACCGGGCAAGCTGGGCCACAAACTCGATCATGTCGCTGGACGAGGTGTCCTTCTTGGCTCTCTCGGCCGGAAGCTCGCGTCCGGTAATGCGGTAGAACGCGGCCTCCGCGATGTTGGTGGCCTGGTCCCCGATCCGCTCGAGGCTCTTCGAGACAAACATCAGGTTCGAGCAGGCCGGAATTTTCGACGGGTCCGAGGCCATGATCTCCAGAAGCGTGCGGAAAAGACCGGTGTGAAGGGTATCGACCTCCACGTCCTCCTCGCGCACACGCTCAAGGCGGCTGGCGTCCCGGTCCCGCAGGGCTGTCATGACCTGCTCGAGCATGGAGATGATCTTCTCGCCAATCCGCTCAATGGGGGCGGCCACCGGAAGCTCGGGCAGGTGGTCCAGAACGTGGGGCGCGCGCCGGGCCGCGTTGGCCGTGTAGTCCCCCACCCGCTCCAGCATGCCCGCGATTTTCAGGCTGGTCACCACCAGGCGCAGGTCGCCGGCCATGGGCTGGCGCAGGGCAATCAGACGCACCGCATGGAGATTGATCGCATACTCCAGCTCGTTCATTTCCTCTTCGTAGCGGAAAACCCGGCGGATGGTCTGCTCGTCGCCGTGCACCATCAGGGCGATGGCGTCGCGGGTCTGGTTGATGGCGATCTCGCCCATGCGGGCGATGCGTTCATCCAGACGGCGCAGCTCGTTGTCATAAGAGCGAACGATATGCTCTCTCAGCGCATTTCCGGTCATGAGCGTCTCCAGACAACGAGGGCGATCCAGCGGTTTTCCTCTATAGGCTATAGGCGAACCCGCTGCAAGAGCAAGCGCCACGGACCGGGCCACTCCCGGCGGAAAACATGGACACGGCACGCGTCCGGACCGCGCCCCGGAAAATGGCGTGCCGGCGGGCGCCGGTGAGGACCGGAACTGGAGAACGGAAGAGCGGCTTCTGAGGCGGCCCGGACGCACCCGGGAAGCGGCCCTGGAAGCAACCATGGAGCAGCCGCGCATCCCAGAGGCGGGGATGGCCCCGCGCCAGAGGCCGGGACGGCCCCACACCAGAGGCCGGGACGGCCACGCGCCAGAGGCCGGGACGGCCACGCGCCAGAGGCCGGGGCGGCCACGCGGCACGGCCATGCGACACGGGCGCGTGACCGGAGAGGATCCCACAGCGGAGACGGACCACGCCGGATCCGCGCGCGTCCGGGCAGGACGTGAGTCCGGCCAAGGCGTGCGTCTGACCCGGGGACCGGGGCGCCGGAGCCTCACCCGCCCTTGGGAAGAAATCGGGCCCGGGACCGGACCCGCCGCGCCTAGCGCTTCAGGGCCGAGGCCACCTGGGACATCTCGTCCGACGTCCGGAAGACGGTTGCCGCCTGGCTGTAGGCGGTCTGGGTCATGATCATGCGGGTGAATTCCTCGGCGATGTCCGCGGTGGACGCCTCCAGAGCCTCCGGATTGATCTTTGTCTTGCCGCCGCTTTTGGTGCCCAGCTCCATGATCCGGCGCTCTCCGGCCTCGTCGGAGGCCATGAACAGGTTCTCCGACAGAAGCTGGAGTTTCTGCGGCGCCGGGAAGTCCGCAAGGGCCAGCTTGTAGAGCGCCAGGGACTTGCGGTTCGTGTAGTTGGCCAGAAGGGTGCCGTCCGCCTCGAACGAGATGTCGGTGAGCAGACCATCCGCGTAGCCGTCATCCGCAGTGGCGGTGAAGCTGGATCCGAACGCCGTGCTGTTGCTGCCGTACTGGGTGATGTCGCCGATATCGATGGTCAGGGTCTGGGGCGCCGCGATGTCCTCCAGGACCGGGTTGCCCTTGTCGTCGAGAACGGGCTTGCCGTCCGCGTCCAGCTTGGCCTGGGTGTAGGTGATGTCCGCGGTCAGCGCGCCGCTTTCCGGCTTCACGAGGCGGCCCTTGCTGTTGAACTCGACGATCGGGTTCTCGCCCATGCCCTCGAACGTGCCGACCGCCTTTCCGGAGGAGTCCTCGAGGGAGATGAACCACTTGTTCTGCCCGGCGGACTTCTCGAGGTTGATCTTCTCCGTGACGGCCTTGATCTCGTCATCCGTCAGGGGGCTGCCCTTGGCCTCCTGGGCGGCCTTGACCGCCTCGTCCCGGGCCGCCTTGGTGGCCTCGGGGTCCGGGATCGACTTGCGGAACATCAGGCGCACGCCCCGGACCGGCCAGGTCTCGGTTCCGTCGTCGTTTTTCACCGGCGTGCCGATGTAGGAAAAATTGGCCGCCACAAAGTTGTTCCTGGTCTCGGCGTTGACGTTGCCCGTCAGCTTCAGGTGGGAGCTTGCCTTCCCCTCCAGCCAGGAGTTCGGGTCGAAGCGGATGGCCTCCGGCGCGTCGGCGGTGTTGAAGGGCGGTGTGCGGGTGGGGTCCGCGCGCCAGCCCTGGACAAAGTAGCCGGCCCCGGTGGTCAGATAGGCGACCTCCTTGCCGTCCTCCATCACCAGGCGCTTCTGGAAGGCCCCGTCCCGGGTGTAGTAGGTGTCGGAATCACCGGCGGGGGTCCGGCTCACCATGAACATGCCGGGGCCGTTGATGGCCACGTCGGTGCGAATGCTGGTGACCTGGATCGAGCCCTGCTGCTCCATGACCCGGTAGCTGGCAGGCGCCGCCGAGAACGAGCGGAAGAGGCTGGACGACGTGCCCGAGACCAGGGTCCGGAAGTTCACGACCTCGTGCTTGTAGCCCACGGTCCGAACGTTGGCGACGTTCGTCGAAATCTGTTCCATGGCAATGGACTGCGCCTGCATTGCAAGCGAGCTGTTGTTCATGGCGCCCTGAATGCTCATCGTCACCGCTCCCCACTGGACCGCCCCGCCCCGCATCCCGCACGCCGGGAGGGCAGGATCTGACCGGCACACCTGACCGGGCGTGCCCTTACGCAAATTTCATGTGCCAAAAAAGCACAGGTCTGAAAGTTTATGCAAGAAGCGGGCCACATGCATGGGCACCCGGGCGCAGGGCGGTTTCTCCCGAAAAGCGCCCCCCGGGGCCGGGCTCCGTCCGCAGAACACCGGGATCGGAGCGGAAGAAAACGCGTGGGGACGGCAACTCCTGCCGGGTTCCCCTCGGGTGCTTCCGGGCGCCTGAAACGCCCCGCACCCCGGACCCGCACCCCCGCCGACCCCGGTTCACCGCTTGCTTTCGGACCGGGAATCAAAGATTGTATGGGCTCTCCCGCAGAATCAGCACGGCCTTGCCGGAAGGACAGCCGCGTCCCCCTGCACACTGTTTGGGCACTTTATCCGATGTCGAATAAAAAAGAGAACAACAGCCTGGAGCGCGAGGCGCTCCTGTTTCACTCCAAGGGCCGTCCCGGCAAGGTCGAAATCCACGCAACCAAGCCCCTTGCCACCCAGCGGGACCTGTCCCTGGCCTACTCTCCGGGAGTTGCCTTTCCGTGCCTCGAGATCCAGCGGAACCCGGACGCGGCCTATGACTACACCGCCAAGGGCAATATCGTTGCGGTCATCTCCAACGGAACCGCCGTCCTGGGTCTCGGAGACCTGGGCGCCCTCGCCGGAAAGCCGGTCATGGAGGGCAAGGCCGTCCTGTTCAAGACCTTCGCCGACGTGGACGCCATCGACCTCGAGGTCGACACCACCGACGTGGACGCCTTCGTGAACTGCGTGCGCTACCTGGGCCCCTCGTTCGGGGGAATCAACCTCGAGGACATCAAGGCCCCCGAGTGCTTCGTGATCGAAAGCCGCCTGCGCGAGATCATGGACATTCCCGTCTTCCACGACGACCAGCACGGCACCGCCATTATCGCCACCGCCGGCATGCTCAACGCCCTTGAGCTCACGGGCCGGGACATCCGCGACGTCCGCCTTGTGGTCAACGGCGCCGGAGCGGCGGCCATCGCCTGCGTGGAGCTGGTGAAGGCCGCGGGCGTGCCCCCGGAAAACGTCATCATGTGTGACACCAAGGGTGTGATCCACACGGGGCGCAAGGACCTGAACCAGTGGAAGAGCGCCCACGCGGTCGACACGCCGCTGCGCACCCTGGCCCAGGCCCTGGAGGGTGCGGACGCCTTCTACGGCCTGTCGGCAAAAGGCGCGGTCACGCCGGACATGATCGCCACCATGGCCAGGAACCCGATTGTCTTCGCCATGGCCAACCCGGATCCCGAGATCACCCCGGAGGAGGTCCGCGCCGTGCGCGATGACGCCATCATGGCCACGGGGCGCTCGGACTATCCGAACCAGATCAACAACGTGCTGGGCTTCCCCTACATCTTCCGCGGCGCGCTCGATGTGCGGGCCCGCACCATCAACGACGAGATGAAGATTGCCGCCGCCCGGGCCATTGCCTCCCTCGCGAAGGAGGACGTGCCCGACGAGGTCGCCGCCGCCTACGCCGGACGCACCCTGCGCTTCGGGCCCGAGTACATCATTCCCGTGCCCTTCGATCCGCGCCTGATCGCCGCCATTCCCCCGGCGGTGGCCAAGGCCGCCATGGACTCGGGCGTGGCGCGCAAGCCCATCTTCGATCTCCAGACCTACAAGCGCGAGCTGTCGGCCCGGCTGGACCCGTCCGCCGTGTCCATGCAGGCCTTCGCGGCCAAGGTCGCCGCCAACCCGCGGCGGGTTGTCTTCGCCGAGGGCGAGGAGGAGAAGGTCATCCGCGCCGCGCTCGCCTTCCGCAACGCGGGCTACGGCACCCCCATCCTGGTGGGCCGCGAGGAGCTGATCCGCGAGAAGATGCGGGAGCTGGGCATCCGGGGCAAGGTCGATGGAATCGAAATCCAGAACGCGTTTCTGTCCCCGCACACCCGCCACTACGCGGAGTTCCTCTACCGGCGGCTCCAGCGCCGGGGCTTCCTGCAACGCGACGTGACCCGCCTGGTGAACCGGGACCGGGTTGTGTTCGCCGCCTGCATGGTGGCCCTCGAGGACGCGGACGCCCTGGTGGCCGGAACGACCCGGCACTTCCATGCCTGCCTGGAGGACATCCAGAGCGTGATCGAGCCCACGCCCAACGAGCTGGTCTTCTCGGTCACCCTGATGATCTCGCGGCGGCGGACGGTGTTCCTTGCGGACACCAACGTCCTGGAGGCCCCCACGTCCGAGCAGCTGGCGGATATTGCCATCCAGACGGCCGCCCTCGCCCGCCGCATGGGGCACGAGCCCCGGGTTGCCATGCTGTCGTACTCCACGTTCGGGGCGCCCCGCGGCCTGACGCCGGACCGGTCCCGCCAGGCCGTCCAGATCCTGGAGCGGCGCAACCCCAACTTCGAGTTCGACGGCGAGATTGCCGCCCATGTGGCTCTGGATGCGGACCTGCTGGCCCACTATCCGTTCTGCCGCCTGTCGGCTCCGGCCAACGTGCTGATCATGCCCGGACTGCAGTCCGCCAGCATCAGCGCCAGCCTCATGAGCAAGATGGGGGGCGCCACCATGATCGGACCGCTTCTGATCGGCCTTTCAAAGCCGTGCCAGATCGTGCCCATGGGCGCCACCGTCTCGGACATCCTGCACATGGCCACCGTCGCGGCCAGCGAGGTGTCCTGATCACACACGCCGGACCGGCCGGACCGGGGCCCCGCCACGCGGGCATCCCGGCTCCGGCCCCGGCCCCGGCGCTGCCCCCGCCCGGTAGCGGGCACCCCGACCGCACACGACAGCGCCGCACACGACAGCGCGGGATGGGGACCACGACTGAGCGGGCTTGATCGCGACTTTTCGTGACGGCGGGCTTGTTTGAGCGGGCCCGCACCCGCCCCGGGCGCATTGGCCCGCAGCCTCCCCGACCGGGCAGGCATCAGGCTCGCCCGTCCGGATCCGGACACAGCGCCCACCGACAAAGCACCCACCGACCGGGCACTGGCCCGACCATCAGCTATGCGGGCAGCGCCCCGCTAGTAGCGGCTGGTCCAGTTCCACAGAAGATCGCGCTCCATGGCCCGGGCCCGCCCCAGCCAGCCCCGCGCCTTCGAGACCTGGGCCCCGTCCTCGTGGGCGTTGGTGCTGTCGAACGCCTCGCGCGCGGCTGCGTCGGTCACGAAAATCCCGAACAGAAGCCGCCGCCCCGAGTGGGTTTCCACAAGGCCCGCAAGGCCCCGGCCGTAATAGATGGTCCCGGTCTTGGCCCGGACCGTCACCACCCGAGCCGCGCCACCGGACTTCCCGTTCTCCAGGGTCCAGGACAGTTTGGGCAGCAGCGCCGCGTAGTCCACGCCGGGCAGCCCGTCCTCGGACAGGGCGTAGTTCAGGATCCCGACAATCTGGCGCGGGCTCACCCGGCTGGCGGTGCTGAGCCCCGAGGAGTTGGCCAGATGGAAGCCGGTCCAGTCCTGGTCGGGAATGGCGGAGGTCAGAAGGCTCTGCACCACGAAGGCGCTGGATCCGATGTCCGCCGGCGCCCCCGTAAGCGCCGCTGCCGCTGCAAGGCCCAGCATCTCCGCCGTCAGGTTGTTGGAACTTTCCAGAACCCCGCGCGCGACCTGCTCGAGGGTGCCCCCGGACACCGCTGCCAGAACCCGCGCCGTCTCGGGCACCGGAGAAAACCGGGGCGACGGCAGGGCCAGGCCCCGGCGTTTGGCAATGTCGCGGCACACCATGGCCGCATAGGCGCCGGGAACCTTGACGGGAAGCCAGATCGAGCCGGTCCCCTTCCAGCGGGACGGCAGAACCCAGGATTCCGGGGCCACCTCCATACCGGTCTCGCGACGCGACGGAAGCAGAAGGACGCTCTCGAACCGGGGGGAGTAGCGGTTTTGCGGGTCCACCGGCTCGCTCTCATGGGCGATGCGCACCGCATGGGCCGCCGGGTAGTCCCGCCGGAGCGCGCTGCGGATGGCCGGGCCGTCCGCCGGGTTCCAGAAGAGCTCGACCCGGTTGAAGTTCATGGCGAGCGCGCCAACACCCACGTTGTAGCCCAGGTACCCGGGCTGGGTGGGCTCGATCTCGGGGGCCGGGGTCAGGGCCGTGTCGTCATAAAGAAAGCGCCCCTCGACAGCGGAAATGCCGGCGGCCGCCAGCCGGTCCACCAGCAGGGCCATGCGCTCCTCGTCCATGGTGGAGTCCCCGCCCCCCACCAGATACAGGTCACCGTGCAGCACGCCCCCGGACACGGTCCCCTCGGACCGGAAGGTGGTCTCGAATCGGTACGCCGGCCCCAGAACCTGAAGCGCCGCCACCGTCGCCGGAACCTTGGCCACCGAGGCCGGGATGAAGGCGCCGGTGTCCTGCCACGCCTCGAGCCACTCCCCGGTGGCCGGATCATAAAGGACGAAGCCGAAGTCCGAGGGCGAGAACCGGTAGCGGGCCCCGAGCGCCTGGGGATCCAGGGCGGGCGCCGCCGGCTTGGCCCGAAGCGGTCTGGGATCGGTGGCGCGGGCACGGGCCGCCGGACGCCCCGCGCCCATGTCCTCGGGCGGAGGGGTCGCGGTCCGGGCCCCCTGCCCCCCGTGGGCGGCGGCGGGCGCAGGTCCCGCCCAGGGACTGTCCGGGCCCCCGCAGACCAGAAGACCCAGACACAGAACGGCCACCAGCGACCGGAAAACCGAATGTCCTGCCCGCGTGCCCCTCATACCCTCATGCCCCTGTCTCCCTGACCCTGGCCCTGACCTTGCACCGGCGCCCCCTTCCTGGTGTCGCTGTTGTCGCCCCGCTCCGGTCGTGCGCACACGCCGGCACGAAAGCCGGGAAGTGTATCAGACACCGCGCAAAAGCGGTACGCCCGCGCCCCGCCCGGGGCCGAAAAAACGCAGGCGCCACCCGTACTTTCCAGCGAAAACCGGCGACAACAATTAATGTCTGGACCCCTGCAAAGGGATCGGAATAAACTCACGCCGCTGAGGACCACGCATGAGGGAGAACCATGCATCATGGCCAATTTCGGAACCTGGCTTTTCACAAAGCTGAAAGGTGAGTTCGTCGGTGAGGATGCAAACGGCAACCGTTACTATCAGGCGCGCAGCAAGAAAACGCGGCCGCTCTACCACCGTCGCCGCTGGGTGATCTACAAGGGCGAGGAAAATCCTCTGACCATCGCGCCCGAGTGGTACCCCTGGCTCCAGTATCTGGTGGACGAGCCCCTGGCCCCGCTGAACCGCCCCTGGCTGAAGACGGCGCCCGCCGCCAACGAAACCGGGACCGCAAGCGCATGGTTCCCCGACGGGGATCCCCGTGCCCTGGGCCAGCGCCCGGCCGCAACCGGCGACTACACGCCCTGGACGCCCTAGGACCGCAATGACCCCGGCCAAGGATTCCCAGAAAACCCTGATCGGCGCGCTGGTCCTTGCCCTTGTTGTGGGCATGGTCGGAGCCATGGTGGGAACGCGCATCTCGTCGAAGGGCCCCAGCGGCGTCTACGAGGTGTCGGCGGTTTTCAACAAGGCCGACGGCATCGGACTGCGCTCCGAGGTCCGGCTGGCGGGAGTCCGGGTCGGCGAGGTCGTCGGCTACAGGCTGGACGACCACTACCGGGCCGTGGTCACCATGCAACTCGACCTGAAGCACGAACTGCCCGACGATACGGCGGCGGCCATTCTGACCACCGGACTGTTCGGCGGAAAGTACATCGAACTGTCCACAGGTGGCGGCATGTACGGGACCATCCCCTCGGGGGAGAGCCTGGACATGACCCAGGACTCCCTGCTCCTTGAGGATCTTCTGGAACAGATCGTCGCGCTGGCGAAAACACGGCGCGGCCTGGATCCGACCCTCCCGGCCATGGACCAGATCGGAAAGCACGCTCCGGCGGCGGCGCTCCCCGCGAAGGCCCCTGCGGCAGCGGCACCCGCTCTGGTGCCCGGCACGGCTCCGGGGGTCCACCCGGCCACGGGTGCGACACCAGCGGCCCCCACGGCGGAGCCCGTGGGCACGGCGGCCCCGACAGCGCCCCCCTCTGCCCCCGCATCCGGGGGCCCGGCAGGCAGCGCGTCCACCACCGTGTCACCCCCGCCCACGAACCCGTCCGCGAGCCCCTCCCCTGACCCGATCCGCACACCCGACGCGGCCCCCTCCAGCGTCCCGCCCGCGGGACCGGAGGCACAGGACAGGGCCGCACCGAACAGCTCCCCCGCCAGGACCCCGGGCTCCGCCCCGGACCAGACCCCAGGAAACTGACCGCTCATGAAACGCAACCCTGTCGAAACGCTTATGGGCGCGGTGGTTCTCGTCACGGCTGCCCTTTTTCTCGGCTTTGCCTACACCTCGGCGGACTTCCGCCCCACCGGGAAGGCCTACCCGCTGACCGCCGTCTTCCAGAAGGTCGGCGGCCTTGAGGTGGGCGCCGACGTGCGCCTCAACGGCGTGAAGATCGGCACGGTCTCGGGCCTGGCCCTCGACGAGTCCAGCTACGAGGTCCAGACCACCCTGTCCATCGCGCCGGATGTCCACATTCCCGACGACACCCAGGCCTCCATCGTCAATGACGGGTTCCTGGGGGGCCAGTATGTGCGCCTTGAGCCGGGACACTCCAGCACGACCCTGGAAAGCGGGGCCACGCTGCACAACACCCGGAACTTCACCTCCATTGAGGACATGGTGGGCGAGATCATCTTCCTCGCCACCCAGCCCTGAGGGCCCGGACCGTGAAACTGATTGCGTTTTGTTCCGGACTTCTCGCAGGGTGCGTTCTTCTGGGCGGCCCGGCCGCGGCCGACACCGTGGCCACAAAGATTGCCCGCCTGGGATGGCTGGACAAGACCACCGCCCGCGTGGGCGAGCTGGATGTGCCGGTCGGGGAAACCACGGACCTGGGCGTCCTGACCATCTCGGTGAAATCCTGCCTGCGCCGCACCGCTCCGGACGAACCGGAAAACGCCTCCTACATGCAGATTGTGGAGCGTGGCCCCGGGGCGCCGAACCTGATCTTCCAGGGCTGGATGCTGGCCTCGAGCCCCTCCCTCTCGGCCATGGACCACGGCGTGTTTGACGTGTGGGTGCTGGAGTGCACCGACAAGCCCGGCAAGCCGGCGCCGTCCGCGGCCGCTCCGGCCGGAGGCTCCGCCCCGGCAGACGCGCCCGAGGGCGCGGACTCGGTCCCCCTCGACTGATCCCGGCAGGCACCGGCGCGCCCCGCGCGCCGGACCGCACCGGTCTTTCCTGACACCTGTTATCTCACCCCGGGCTTGAACACCCCCTGCCCGATTGGGGCTGCAGCCGCCTCCCCGTCATCTGTACCTCACCCCGGGCCGGAACACCCCTGCCCGCGCGGGGCTACAGCCACCCCACATCACCTGCACCTCACCCCGGGGCGGAACACCCCTGCCCGCGCGGGAGCATGCCCCTCCCCGCGCCTTGGGGCGGCTATGGACGCAAACCCCTCCCCTCTCGTGGCCGCTTCCAGTGCCACCAGGAACCGTGCTCCCCTGCCGCTGGCAGTGCCCCCGTTCGCACTCGCGTGCCCGCCCCGCCAAAGCCCACGCACGGACCGCGCAGCCCCTCCACAGACCGCGCAGCCCCTCCCCGTCCACGCCAGTCCCCACACCTGCCCTGAACACCCCCCTGAACACCCCCCTGAACACCCCCCTGAACACCCCCCGGCGCCAGCCCACAAAAAAAGCCGGCCCGGGGACACCGGGCCGGCCGCTTCATACGCGTCTGCCTGAGGGCAATCAGTTCATGGCCTGAACGATTTCCTCGGTCATCTTCTTCGCGTCACCAAAGAGCATCATGGTGTTGTCACGGAAGAACAGCTCGTTGTCCACGCCCGCGTAACCGGAAGCCATGGAGCGTTTGACGAACAGAACCGTCTTGGCCTTCTCCACGTCCAGGATGGGCATGCCATAGATCGGGCTGGAGGGATCGGTCTTCGCCGCCGGGTTGGTGACGTCGTTCGCGCCGATCACATAGGCCACGTCCGCCTGGGCGAACTCGTTGTTGATCTCCTCGAGCTCGAACACCTCGTCGTAGGGCACGTTGGCCTCGGCGAGAAGCACGTTCATGTGCCCGGGCATGCGCCCCGCCACCGGGTGGATGGCGTAGGACACGTCCACACCCTCGGCCTTCAGCACGTCGGCCATCTCGCGAAGGGCGTGCTGGGCCTGGGCCACGGCCATGCCGTAACCGGGGACGATGATGACCTTGGAGGCGTTCTTCATGATGAAGGCCGCGTCCTCGGCCGAGCCGGACTTGACCGAGCGGTCGCCGCCCGCGCCACCGGCAGGACCGGCGGTCTCGCCGCCGAAGCCACCCAGGATCACGTTGAAGATCGAGCGGTTCATGCCCTTGCACATGATGTAGGACAGGATCGCACCCGACGAGCCCACCAGCGCACCCGCGACCACCAGCAGCGGGTTGCCCAGGGTGAAGCCGATACCGGCCGCCGCCCAGCCCGAGTACGAGTTGAGCATGGAGATGACCACCGGCATGTCCGCGCCACCAATGGGCAGGATCAGCAGGAAGCCAAGGGCAAACGCCACCACCATCAGGATGTAGAACAGGGTGTGGCTCTCGCTGGCGGCAAACAGGATGATCAGCGCCAGCATGGCAATGCCCAGCCAGGCGTTCAGGCGGTGCTGCCCGGCGAACACCAGGGGCTTGCCCGAAATCAGGCCCTGCAGCTTTCCGAAGGCGATAACCGACCCGGAGAAGGTGATGGCACCGATGGCCAGACCGAGGGACATCTCGATCAGCGAGGACATCTTGATGCTTCCGACGGACCCGATGCCCTGGGCCTCGGGGTTCAGAAGCGCCGTGGTGGCGACCAGGACCGCCGCCATACCGACCAGCGAGTGGAACGCGGCCACAAGCTGGGGCAGCGCGGTCATGACGACCTTCCGGGCGATCATTGCACCGATGTAGCCACCGGCGGCAACGGCGATAAAGATCCAGATGAAGGACTCAACGACCGGCGAGGCCAGGGTCGTGACGATCGCAATCGCCATACCCAGCATGCCGAACATATTGCCCCGGCGCGCGGTTTCCGGGTGCGACAGCCCCCGGAGCGCAAGGATGAAGAGGGTGGCGGCGACAATGTAGGCCGCCATGGTGAAACCGGTGATCATGAGCGGCCCCTCACTTTGTCTTTTTCTTGAACATGGACAGCATGCGCTGGGTCACGATGAACCCGCCGAAGATATTGATGCTGGCGAGAAACACGCCCAGCAGGCCCAGGACCATCGCCCAGCCGCCCGCCGAGAACGACGCCGACCCGGCCGCAAGAAGCGCGCCGACGATGATCACGGACGAAATGGCGTTGGTGACGCCCATCAGCGGCGAGTGCAGCGCGGGAGTGACCGACCACACGACGTAGAAGCCCACAAAGCAGGCCAGCACGAAAACGGTCATGAGCCACCAGAAGTCGCTGCCCCCGGACTGCGCGACGGTCGCGGCAGCCATAAGGGTTTCCGTGGCGGTAATGGTATCAGCCATGGGTTCAGGCTCCCTTCTTTTCCGGGGCAGAGGCAGGCGCGGCCGCGGTCTTCAGGACCACCTTGCCGCCCTTCGTGACACAGGTCTGCGCCACAGTCTCGTCTTCAAAGTTCAGCTTCAGAGCCTTCGTTTCCTTGTCCACGTGGGGGGCAACGAAGTTGAAGAGGTTCTTGGCGAACAGCGGGCTTGCGTCCGCCGCGACCCGGGCGGCCATGTTGGTGTAGCCCACGATCTTCACGCCCTTGTGCTCGACGATCTGGTCGGGCTTGGACAGCGGGCAGTTGCCGCCCGCCTCGACCGCCAGGTCAACGATGACGGAACCGGGCTTCATCTGCTCGACCATCTCCTGGGTGATCAGGACCGGAGCGGGACGCCCCGGGATCAGGGCCGTGGTGATGGCGATGTCGGTGCGCACAAGCTCCTTCAGAACGGCCGCGGCCTGCTTCTTGCGGAACTCCTCGCCCATTTCCTTGGCGTAGCCGCCGGAGGTCTCGGCGTTCTTCATCGCCTCGTCATCGACGGTGATGAACTTGCCGCCCAGGCTCTCGACCTGCTCCTTGGTGGCGGGACGGACGTCCGTCGCCATGACCACACCGCCCAGGCGCTTGGCCGTTGCGATGGCCTGGAGACCGGCCACCCCCGCGCCGAACACCAGAATGCGCGCCGGAGGCACCGTTCCGGCGGCGGTCATCATCATGGGGAACGCACGGTTGAACACCGCCGCTCCGTCGATGACGGCCCGGTATCCCGCAAGGTTGGACTGGGAGGACAGCACGTCCATGGACTGGGCGCGCGAGATGCGGGGCATCAGCTCCATGGCGAAGGCGTCAACCTTGCGCTTTGCCAGGGCCTCCAGCAGCTCCGGGTTGGTCATGGCACCAAGGCTGGCCATCAGAAGGGTGCCTTCCTTCAGAAGAGCGACCTCGTCCGTTCCTTCCTTGGCGGTCATGGGCGCGCGGACTTTCCAGACGATATCCGCCTGGGCAAGCGCGTCCTTCGCGGTGGGAGCGATGGTGGCCCCCGCCTCGACGAATTCCTTGTCGGTGATCGAGGAGGCAAGACCGGCGTCCTTCTCAACGATCACGTCGAAGCCCAGCCCCTTGAGTTTCTTGACCACCTCGGGCGAGGCGGCGACGCGATACTCAAGGGCGCGTCTTTCTTTAGGAATGGCGATCTTCATACGTCACCCTTCTTTGTTTCCTTGGGGGGTTGAGACCATATCCGCCCCGGGCACTCGGGGTATGCGAATACGTCTGAAAGCGGGTTCGGACCGGCGACACAGGTCTCGTGCCGTGCGTCCGGGTTCTCGGGCAGCACAGCACGGCCCCCACCGGACCGGTTCGAGGTTTGGAACGGCAAATTGCCTTTTTGTGGACTGTTACGCAAGGCATCAAACGCCGATTGTCAGGATTTTGACAGAAAACCCGGAAAAAAGACAGAAGCGTCTGCCCCCCGGAACCCATGGCAGCGGACAGGGGAGCTCTGCCGGAGGGAAACGGGGAACGGGCATCCGGCCGCGCCCCCGGCACTCCCCCAAAGCGGGAGGCAGAGTCGGCCCTCGCGCACGGCCCGGACCGGGTGCCCCGCGCGCCTTCCTCCCGGCACATCCGGCGGGAGCGGGTGGCACGGGCCACGAAGCGGGTGTCACGCACCACTGCGCACGCGGGACGCCTCCGGAGCTTTCCAGCAGGTCGCCGGTGGCACCCGTCGGGTGGCAGCCGGCAGGGCACCCAGGGGGCACCCGCACACCCGGCCTCTTTCCAGGCCGACGGGCCCGGCGTGCGCTCAGGGCGCCTCGAAGGGCAGCATGCGGTTCACGCTCACGCCCCGGGCCGGATCCACGTCGCAGCCCACGCACACCACCTCGACACCGGCGGCCGAGGCCTCCCGGAAGGCGGTCACGTAGGCCGGGTCAATCTGGCCGTCCAGGCAAACCCGGTCGCCGTCGGTTCTCTGGACGAAATACAAGATCACCGAGCGGCAGCCCTGGGCGACCATAGCCGCCAGATCCTCGAGATGCTTGGCTCCCCGGGCCGTCACCGCATCGGGAAACGCCACGGCGCCCGAGGGCGCGTCCCCCTCCTTCATGGTGACGTTCTTGATCTCCACGTAGCACGGCGGCCGGTCGTCATCCTCCAGAAGGATGTCGATGCGCGAGCGCCCCGCGTAGGGAACCTCGGAGCGGATCCGGGAATAGCCCCGAAGCTCGGGGATGACCCCGGCCTGGATGGCCTCGCGGACCACCTTGTTCGGGGTGCCCGTGTTCACGCCCACGAAGGCCGAGCCGATCTGGATGATCTCCCAGGTCCACTTCAGCTTGCGTTTCGGGTCATCGGCGGCGGACAGCCAGACCGGGGCATCCGGCACAAGAAGTGTTTTCATGGAGCCGGAGTTGGCGCAGTGGGCGGTCACGACGGTCTCGCCGTCGTCAAGGATCACATCGGCCATGAAACGCTTGTAGCGGCGCACCAGGCGGCCGCGGGTCAGGGGAACGGGAAAATCCATCAAACACCTTTCCTGCCCCTCCGCCCCGGCGCGTTCAGCGGCCCGGACCCGGAAGGGCGACATGCAACAGATCCGGACCGCTCCCGCTCCCACACATTGAGCGAGGGAGCGGTCCGGCACGGATCAGCGCGGCGGGGCCTCCCCGGCGGCGGCGGCACCGGTGCCCAGCGCCCGCAGGGATTCGTAGACCATCAGAACCGCGAGAATGACCAGGGTCAGCGAGACCCCGAACAGGGCCCAGTTGGGCGTGTCGCTCACCAGCTCCTGGCGGATCAGGAAGCCAAGGGCCGTCACGGTGGTGACCAGCATGAAGCCCATGGGCACCATCAGGAAGGTGTTGTCCACCTTCAGGGCCTTTTTCGCCCAGACCCCCACGCCCAGAAGGGCAAGGGCCGCCACAAGCTGGTTGGCCGCACCGAACACGGGCCAGATGATCTCCCAGACCGGGGTGTCACCGCTCTTCGACATGAGAAGCAGCATGGCCGCGCCCACGGCGATCAGGGTGGCGGAGTACTTCGAGATCCGGTGACCGGAGAACTCCTGGATCTGGTAGCGGGTCAGGCGGGTGGCCGTGTCGAGCGTGGTCAGGATGAACACGTTGATGGCCAGAGCCCCCATGGCCGCCCCCAGAACCGGGCTCATGCCCATCAGGCCGGCGAAGCGCCCGAAGCCCTCGGAGAACGTCGCAATGGGCCCCCTGGACAGGACATCGCCCGCGATCATCACGGTTCCGATGGCGATGACCGCCACCATGCCCTCGAGCAGCATGGAGCCGTAGCCGATCACAAGGGCGTCCGACTCCCGGCGCAACTGCTTGGAGCTGGTGCCCGAGCCCACCATGGAGTGAAAGCCCGAGATCGCCCCGCAGGCCACCACCACGAACAGCATAGGCCAGAGATAGCGTTTGGAGCCGTCGGGCGCCTCGCTCACCGGATCCATGAACGCCGGCAGCGTGGTCTCGACCCCCATGAACGACCCCGCCAGCATGCCCACCGTTCCGATACCGACCGCAAAGTACAGGAAGAACGAGGACAGGTAGTCCCGCGGCTGCAGAAGCAGCCACACCGGCAGAAGGGACGCCGCCAGGATGTAGCCGATCAGGATCAGCTTCCAGGTGTCCAGGCTGAAGGTGAAGGGCTCGGTGATGGCGGGGTAGGCGTAGCCCAGGTAGCAGGAGCCAAACACCACCGGCACCAGAACCACCGTGGAGACCACAAACGAAAGCCCCAGCCTGTAGACCGCAAGCCCGAACACCAGCGCCGCCACCATGAACACGGTTGCGGAGAAGGCCACCAGGGAGCTCTTGGCCATGGTGTCCGCGGCCAGTTGCAGGAACACGGCCACGATCAGGATCAGGGTCAGGATCGAGAAGGTCTGGAACAGGATCTGCCCCCGCTCCCCGATCCACTTGCGCACCACGGTGCCGATGGAGTGCCCCTGGTGGCGGATCGAGGCCACAAGCGAGCCCGTGTCATGGGGGCCGCCCATGAAGGCCGAGCCCACGAGACACCACAGGTACGCCGGTGCCCAGCCGAACCACGCGGCCGCGGTGATGGGGCCGATGATGGGGCCCGCTCCGGCAATGGACGAGAAGTGGTGTCCCAGAAGAATGGCGGGATGCGTCGGAACGTAGTCGACGCCGTCGTACTGGGTCTCGGACGGCGTCTTGCGCCGGTCGTCAATCCCGAGGGTACGGGCCAGGAAACGCCCGTAATAACGGTAGCTCGCCAGAAAGAAAACGACGGCTCCGATGAACAGAACAGCCAGCACGGAAGACCCTCCTGCCAGGCCCGGTTGGGCGTGCCCCGCGGGGCAGCGGTCCGGGACCGTTTATCCGATTGTTCGAGAACGCGCCTTTGGGGCGCGCAAGGCCCTGCACGGGGTGGAACGACCGGAGGCCCGCCGCCGCCCGCCTACGCGGGAGCGTCCAGCCCCAAAGCCAGGTCCACCAGTCCGCTCAGGTCACGGACCCGCCGGTGCGCCGGAGCGCCTCCGGGGGAAACCGCATAAAACTCCACATATCCGCGGAAACCAAGCAGAAAAGAGCGGATCCGCCGCCCGGTCCACGGCTCGGGGAGGAGAAAAAGAAAACGCTGGGTGATCACGTCCGGAACCGGCCGCACCGACCGCCACAGGGCCTCGCGCTCGGCCCCGGTGCCGCAGGACCACACGATCACGTCCCGCGCGCCGTACTCGGCCACCGGTCCAAGGACTCCCGACTTCACAAACCGCTGGTGGCGGGCCACGCCCCGGAACGGCCCCTCGGCCCAGGGGGAAAACCCCCAGTGCTCCCAGAAGCCGGTGTGCCGGGAAAGCCGGTCCCCGATGCGCTCGATCTCATCCTCACTCATGCACCAAAAAGGAGGGGATCGACGAATAAATGTCAAGCACTGCGTGTAGGTTGCCCCGACATTTCCGGCCCATCCTGAGGTTGCCCCGCGGCGGGCGGGCCGGACTGGCCCTCCCCGGCCGGAGGGGGGAACGCCCGCGCCAGCCGGCGGATGGACAGCATGTACACCACCAGAACCGGCAGCAGGGCCCCGACCCAGGACAGGGGGTTGGACAGGCAGGCCCCCGCAAACCCCAGGGGGGCGATCAGCGCGGGCCCGGCTACGGCGCGCATGACCAGTTCCATCAGGCCGGCCAGCGTGGGGGCCGCGGTCTGCCCGAGCCCCTGGAGCGTGCCCCGGTAGACGAACAGGAGCGCCACGAACACATAGGTCGAGCCGTTGATGGTCAGGTAGATCCGGGCAAGCCTCAGAACCTCTGTCTGGTCGGGGCCGACGAAGAGCATGACCATGTAGTGGCCGGCAAACACCAGCACGGCGCCCGTCACCAGGCCGATGGACACGGAGAGCCGCGCCGTCTCCCGCACGCCCCGGCGGATCCGGGCGATGTTGCGCGCGCCCCAGTTCTGGGCCGTGAAGGTGGAGACCGCGAGCCCCAGGGACTGGAAAATCATGATGGAGAAGACGTCCAGCCGCAAGGACGCGGTATAGGCCGCAATCGAGACCGGCCCAAGCGCGTTCAGCGCAGTCTGGAGAACAATGGCCCCGACCGCGATGATGGACATCTGAAACCCCATGGGCAGCCCCAGCCGGAAGGACCGCCAGAAGTCCGGGAGCCGGAGGCTCCGGGCGGTGGGCCGGTCCGGATGGACCGCAGGCAGCCGGAAAACGATGTAAAGGGCACACAGGAACCCGGCGAACATCTGGGAGGTGATGGTGGCCAGGGCCGCGCCCTCCACCCCCAGGCCCAGCCCGGGAATGAACACGAGCACCAGCCCGATGTTCAGGACACTGCCCAGGATCTGGAACATCAGGGGCGGCCGGGCGTCGCCAAAGGCCAGAATGGTGTTGGCCAGAAGGTTGTAGAACACCACCGCCCCGACGCCCAGGAACAGCGTCCCCGCAAAGGCCCGGGCGTGGTCCAGGATCTCGGCCGGGGTGTTCATGGCGTGCAGGATCGGATCCAGAAGGCCGTACATGGCGGCGGTGATAACCACGCTCACGCTGGCGGCCAGCACAAGACTGACCAGGAAACTGCGCCGGACGCCCTGGGGATCCCGGGCACCAAAACGCTGGGCCGTCACGATGGAAAAGCCCACGGTCATGGCCTGGACAAAACCGATGATCAGAAACATCAGCGATCCGGTCGCGCCCACACCGGCCAGCGCGTCCACCCCGATCAGACGCCCCACAAGCAAGGTGTCCGTCATCAGGTTCAGCTGCTGGAAGAGGTTCCCCGCAAACAGCGGAAGGGCAAACCGCACAATCAGGCGGATCGGGCGTCCCACAGTCAGATCTTGCATGGAGAGCGGACACCTCACGGACCAGAAAAAACCACGGCACCGACAGGAGCGGACGGGGGCGGACACGGGCGAGCGGGGCAGACAGACCGCAGGCCATAGACCCGGTCTTGCATGCAGGGCCAGGCACCAAAGCGCGTGCAGGGCAGGCATCCGCCACCCCCACGCCCGGCATCCAACGCAGGGCATCCAACGCCCGACATGCCCCGCAAGCCGGCCCCGCAGTGGCGGCCATCCCGGTCCCGCAGTGGCGGCCCCGCCCGGGTAGCCAGCCGAAAGACCACATCCCGCACACCGGGCCCCGCACAAGGGGCCGCAAACCCGCCGCAATCAGGAGTTTTTTACAAACATCCTTTCGCAGACCCCGGAGCATACGTTAAAGTCACTCCAGGACAAACAGCATTCTTCAGGAAGGGCATGCTCATGCGCACATGGCTCGTTCGGCTGGGAATTGGCACCGGTGCCCTCCTGGCCCTGGTCCTGGTTCTGGCCCTGGTGATCCCCCTCTTTGTGGACTGGAACCGCTACAAGAGCCAGATCGCGGACGCCTTCCACGACAGCAGCGGCCTGGACCTGGTCATGGGCGGAGACCTGTCGGTCTCCATTGTGCCAAGCCTGTCGGTCACGCTTCGGGACATCTCGGTTTCCAACCCGCCCGGATCGGACGAGCCTCTTCTGGCGTCGGCGGACGCCCTGTCCGTGCGCCTGTCCTGGCTGCCCCTTCTTCGCGGCGCCGTCGACATCTCCCGCATTGACCTGGTCCGGCCCACGATCCTGGTGGAGAAACGGGCAGACGGCCGGATGGGCTGGGAAGCCACGAAAAACGCGAGCGCCCCCGCGGCGGGGACAGAACCGCCCGCGGACACGGCCAGCGCCGGAGCGGAAAAACCGCAAAGCGCCTCCAGCGTCCCGGATCTGGGCATTGCCTCCCTGCGCCTGAAAGACGGCACCGTCCGCTACGTGGACCGCACAGACGGTACATCCCACACGCTCTCGGACGTGAACGTGGAGGCCTCGATCTGGCTGGTCTCCGCCCCCAGCTCGGTGAGGGGCACGTTCACCTGGAACGGCCTGCCGTTGAGCGTGGATGCCTCGGTCGAGCGGCTCCTGGGCGACAACAACGGCGCCTTCAAGGCGCGCCTCGGGCTCGGGTCCGAAAAGGATCTCGTGGTCCTGGACGGCACCATGACCGGAACCCGCCCCAAAACGCCGGTCTCCGGCTCCGTGACCATCTCGGCGCGCCATGCGGGGCAGACCCTGCGCGAGGTGTTCCAGGCCCTCAAGGTTCCGGCCCCCGCCCTCCCGGAGGCAACAGACGGCCCGTTCAGGGCCTCGGCCACCGTGCAGGCGGACCCCGGGAGCCTTGCCCTGAATGACCTGCAACTGACCCTGGGAGAGACCCGTTTCGACGGCACGGCCAACCTGCGCACCGGCAAGACCCCGGCCCTGACCCTGTCCCTCGAGGCCGCCCATGTGGACCTGGACTCCCTTCTTGCCTTCCCGGCCACGGCGCCCGCGAAGGGCGCTCCCGCGCGGCCCGGCACCCCGGACGCGGCCAGCTCCGCCCCGGGACCGGAGGGACCGGAGGCACCGGCCCAGAAGGCCAGCCCCCTTGCCCTGCCCACCGGGTTTGAGGCCACGGTGAGCCTTGCCGCCGCCGAGGCCCTCTACCGGGCCCAGCCGATCCGGAACGTCCAAATCAATGCCCGGCTCACATCCGCTGGAACCCTGGACATCAGCACCCTGTCTGCGGACCTGCCGGGCTCCACCGGCGTGCGGGCGAAGGGCAACGTCACCAACACGAAGGACGGCGCGACGCTGGCCCTGGGGATCGGGGCCGCCTCGGGCGACCCGCGCGCGCTTCTGGGCTGGCTGGGGGTGGACCTGTCGTCGATCCCGGCGGACCGCCTGCGCACACTCAGCCTCCAGACCGTGGTCAGCGGCACACCCGCCGACATCCGGATCCGCGACACCCGGCTGGCCCTGGACGAGATCACGGTAACCGGCGCCGCTGACTTCCGGCCCGGTCCCCGTCCGGCCCTGGGGCTGCGCCTCGCCGCCGACACGGTGAACATGGATGCCTGGCTCCCCGGGATGGCCAAGGGCACGGGCGCCACAAGCACCACTAGCGCCACAGGCACCCCAAAGGACAGCGCGTCCCGCACGGCCGGGTCCGCACCGGCCGCACCGCTTCTGGCCGGTCTGGGGATGCTGAACGGCCTGGACGCCAACGTGGACGTGTCCGTGGGCACCCTGAAGGCCCTCGAGAGCACCTTCTCCGGCGTTGCCCTGAAGGGCACCCTGTCCGACGGCGTCCTGACCCTGGCCAAGCCCTCGGGCTACAGCCGGGGCATCGGCGGCACGTCCCTGAGCCTTTCGGGCGGCCTTCGCGGCTTCGGCGGCGAGCCGGTCTTCGAGGACACCGCCCTGACGGTCACCGCCCCCGGAGCGGACGCCCTGTTCGCCATCGCCCGGCGCTTTGACAGCAGCCTCCAGACCCCGGAGGGCCTGCCCGAGGGCCCCGTGTCCGTGGGAGCCACCCTGAAAGGCACCCTGGCCCGCCTGGGAATCGGCGCGCAGGTGTCCATCGGCGGGGTCCGCCTGGGGGCCTCGGGCGTCCTCGACACGGGGGACAAGTCCCAGACGGCCACCCATGATCTCGACATCCGCCTGGAGGCCCAGGATCTGACCCGCCTCGCCCGCCTGGCCGGCAGCACCTACACGCCCGCCGGACCGACGGGGGCCCTGAAGGCCACCTCGAAGGTCCGGGTCCACATGACGGCCAAGGGCGCCCCGGCCCGGATCGAGCTGCCGGACCTGAACGTGACGCTCGGGCCGAACGCGCTGGGTGCGGCCCTTGTGGTCAACCTGGCTGCCGAACGTCCGGACATCACCGGATCCCTGGCCATCGACTCCCTGAACCTGGACGCCCTGCTGCCCGCGGGCGGCAAATCCGGCGCCTCCTCCGCGTCGTCGGGAGGCAAGCACGGGGCGAACCCGGGCCCCGGCTCCAAGGGGGGCAAGGGCGCGGAGCACTGGTCCAGCGCCCCCCTGGGGCTGGAGGCGGCCCTGGGCGCACTGGATGCGGACATCGGGGTGAAAGCCCGCTCCGTGACCGTGGCGGACATGACCCTGAACGACCTTGATACCCGGGTCGTCCTTCGGAATGCGGCCCTCTCCATTCCCTCCCTGCGCGGCGGCTTCCACGGCGGCACCATCGACGGCGCCCTGTCGGTGCTGACACGCCCCGGGACAAGCGCCACCCTGAACGCCTCCGTGGCCAACGTGGTGGTCTCCCAGTTCCTGGAGAGCACGGCCGAGGGCGGCGGCATCATGGCCGCCCGCCTGGACCTGAAGGCCGCCGGCGAGTCCACCCGGGCTCTTGTGGAGTCCCTGAACGGTGCGGGCACGCTGGACCTTGGCAAGCTGGACCTGACCCTGCGCAAGGGGGGCAAGGGCGGCGTGCTGCGCTCGGTGCTGGAGGTCATCAGCGCCCTGAACGGGCTGGGTGGCGGCGCGGGCGCCGGGGCCAATCCGGTGACGGTGTCCAGTGTGTTCTCCATCGCCAACGGCGTGGTGTCCCTGGAGCCTCCGGTCTCCCTGACCTCGCCCCTGTACTCGGGGGCGATGGGGGGCTCCATCGACCTGCCCCGCTGGGCCATCAGCACCTCGGGTGACTTCACGCTGAGCCCCACCTTTCTGGGAGCCCTGGCGCGCAAGCTGCCGGTCAAGATCCCCGAAAGCGTGACGGTGGGGGTGAGCGGCTCCCTCGACAGCCCGAACATCTCCCTGGGCTCCCTGGGCCTGGGAGGCGGCTCGCTGGAGGACGGGCTGAAGGCCGGGATCAGCGACAAGGTGGGCGAGCGTCTCGAGCGAAAGGTGGACAAGGTTCTGCCCGGCGCCGGAGGCCTCGTGAACGAGCTTCTGGGCGGCAAGGAACGCCGGCAGCCCGACAACGCACCGGCCACCCCCGGGAACGGGGACACGGGCGACGCCGGGGACGGAACCGGAGACACGGGGGCCTCCACTGCGCCGCGGGACGGACAGGGGGCGGAGGACCGCCCCTCGGGACGGCCGGCCCTCGAGGACGCGGCCCGCGGGCTTCTGCGCGGCCTGGGGCGCTAGGCGCGGCCCGGAGCGCCCGACCTCGCCCGACGCCCGGGAGCCCATCCGCCCGGGTGCCCGGACCGGGCCGACGGCACCTGCGGCGCCTGCCGGAGACCCTCCCGCGATACGGTCGGCGGGAGGGCGATCCGGACACCACAACACGGGGCCATGACCGCCCCACACCGGCCCCGCCATTCCGGATCGGCGGACCGGCCTCCGGACCCGCGCGGCCCCTCCCTTGCCGGAGAGGCTCCGCACACAACCGCCCCTGCCCCCGCTCCAGCAGCAGCGGGGCAGACACGACGCCCCGCGCGGCCTGCGCGAGACACCACAGCGGCAGGACCACCTCCGGCCCCGCGCCGCCCTTCTTGCCCCCCTGCCCCGGGCCCATACCGTCCGGGCTGCTCAGGATCTCGGGAGTTCCCTGATGACTTCGGACCACCCCACCACAGCAGAGACTACGGACATGTTCCCGGCGCCCCTGTTTCTGGAAGACCCCGCAACCGGCACCCTGTGCTGCGCCTTTGTGAACCACCCGGGCTCCCGGGCCGTCTTTCTGGGCCCGGTGGCGGACACGTCATTTCTCCAGAGCACCGACGGGCGCTTCGGGGCCTTCACCGCCCGGGCCAGCGGACCGGACGCGGTCACGAGGCCGTTCCTGGGCGTTGTGGATTTCCAGAGCCTGACCCTGCGCCTTTCCTGGGACCGGTTCCCCGCGCTGGAGCTGGTCCGGCTCTCGGACACGGTCCTTCGGGTTCACCATGCCCAGTCGGGGGAGCGCACGGTGCCCCTGGACGTGCGCTCCATGCCCTGGTCGCGCAAACGCCCGGTCTCGTGGATGGAGTGGCCCTGGGTGGGCACGACCGTCACGGCGGATTCGCCCCAGGCCGCGGTGCTCCGCGAGCTTCTGGAGCACCCCTGGCCCTGGGAATGGAACCCCGACTACCACGAAGCCCCCTGAGACGCCCCCGCCAAAGCCCCGCACGACAGGAACTTCCCCCGCCGGTCCTTGACGGCCTAGTCACGGCTTCATTCCAGCCGTATCATGGGGCCTTTCCGGTTTGTTGTTCCTTCGTGAGGATGATCCCGTGAGCGACGCTCTCTTTTGCGAAAAAACACTCGCTGACCTTCCCGGCCTGATGGCATCCATCGGAAAGCGGGCCCGCCAGGCCGCCCGCGTGCTGGCCACCACGGGACGGGCCCCAAAGGACCGGGCCCTGCAGGAGGCCGCCAGCGCCCTTCGTCGCGACATGGCGTTTCTGTTGCAGGAGAACGCCCGGGATATGGAGGCCGGGCGGGAGAAGGGCCTGTCCGCCGCCATGCTGGACCGCCTGGAGCTGACCCCCGCGCGCATCGAGGCCATGGCGAAAGGCCTTGAGGAGATCGCCGCCCTGCCCGATCCCGTGGGCCGCGTCATGGCCGCATGGGACCGCCCCAACGGCCTGAAGCTGGAGCGGGTTAGCACCCCCCTGGGCGTGGTGGGCGTGATCTACGAGAGCCGCCCCAACGTGACCGCCGACGCCGGCGCCCTGTGCCTGAAAGCGGGCAACGCCGTGATCCTGCGCGGCGGCTCCGAGAGCTTCTACAGCTCCCGGGCCATCTGCGCCCGGCTGATGGAGGGCCTCCAGACCGCCGGACTGCCCGCGGACGCCATCCAGATGGTCCCCACAACGGACCGGGAGGCGGTGGGCATCATGCTGTCCATGTCCGAGGACATCGACGTGATCGTGCCGCGCGGCGGGCGCAGCCTCATCGAGCGCATCACCGCAGACAGCCGCATTCCCCTCTTCAAGCACCTTGAGGGGGTCTGCCACACCTATGTGCACGCCGATGCGGACCCGGACAAGGCGCGCTCCGTCATCCTGAACGCCAAGATGCGCCGCACCGGGGTCTGCGGGGCGACCGAGACCATCCTGATCGACCGCAGCGTTGCCGAGCGCCTTCTGCCCTCCATCATCCACGACCTGCGGGCCGCCGGGTGCGAGGTGCGCGGCGACGAGCTGGTGGAGGTGATCGACCCCGATGTGGTCCCGGCCACAGAGGAGGACTGGAGCACCGAGTACCTGGACGCCATCGTGGCCGTCCGGGTGGTGGAGGGCCTGGATGAGGCCATCGGGCACATCGCCCGGCACTCCAGCAGCCACACCGAGGCCATCATCACCGAGTCCGCCGAGGCGGCCGAGCGCTTCCTGAACGAGGTGGACAGCGCCATCGTCATGCACAACGCCTCGACCCAGTTCGCGGACGGCGGCGAGTTCGGCATGGGGGCCGAGATCGGCATCTCCACCGGGCGGCTGCACGCCCGCGGCCCCGTCGGGGTCGAGCAGCTGACCATCTTCAAATACAAGGTCCGGGGCAACGGTCAGGTCCGCCCGTGACCCGTATCCGGCGCCCTGTGGCCCGTGCTGTCCCCTCCGCCTGGGGGGACAGCCGCAGGGCCCGCATCGGGATCCTGGGGGGCTCCTTCAATCCCGCCCACGAAGGGCATCTCCACATCAGCCAGGTCGCCATCGAGCGCCTGAACCTGGATTTCGTCTGGTGGCTGGTCAGCCCGGGCAACCCGCTCAAGTCACGCGCCGGGATGGCTCCCCAGGCCGTGCGCTACCGCGCGGCGTGCAAGGTGGTGCGCGGCTGTCCCCAGATGGTGCCCCTGTGCCTGGAAACCGACTGGGGAACCGTCCGGACCGCCGACACCCTGAAGGTGCTGCGCACCCGCTTCCCGAATGCCCGGTTCGTCTGGATCATGGGCGCGGACAACCTCGTCCAGCTGCCCCGCTGGGAACGCTGGGAGCAGATCGTCGGCACCATGCCCATCGCGGTGGTGGACCGCTCGCCCTACTCACACCGGGCGCTGTCGGGGCGCATGGCCGTGCGCTACCGGGCCGAGCGCGTGCCCATGCGCAAGGCCGGAACCCTGGCCGGAATGGCCCCGCCCGCCTGGGTGTTCCTGTCGGTCCGGACCCACTCGGCGTCGGCGACCGCGCTCAGGGCCACCCTGGGCCAGGGCTGGGTCCAGGAACTGGGCCACGATGCCCAGACGTCGCTTCCCGCTTGCGCGGCAGACCGAATGGACGCATCCTAGGGCCAGACATCACCCCCTTTCCGGAGGAACAGACCATTTCCCACGTGCACAAGCGCGCGGTCCCCGCGCCCGAAGAGCTGACTGCCCTCGTCCTCGAGACCCTGGACGACAACAAGGCTGAAGAGATTGTGATCCTGCCCCTCGAGGGAAAAACGGATATCGCCCGCCAGATGATCGTGGCCAGCGGCCGCTCGGCGCGCCATGTGGGCGCCCTTGCCGACCACCTGGAAAGCCGCCTGCGGGATGTGGGCGTGCGCCCGACCATCGAGGGCTTCCCCTCCTGCGACTGGGTGCTTCTGGATACGGGGGACATCATTGTCCACCTGTTCCGCCCCGAGGTGCGGACCTACTACAATCTGGAAAAGATGTGGGGACCGGCCATCGCCCACCTTGCCGCCCATCGGGACGGTGAGACCGGAACCGGCGCCGGGGACGCCCCCGAGGCCTCCGCCCGGGCGGACTTCGATCCGGTCCGCGAGCCCGGAAACACGGCAGACGTCGGATGACCGCCTGGACAATCCTTGCTGTGGGAAAGGCCCGGCCCGGCCCGGAGCAGGCGCTGTTCGATCACTACCAGATGCGGCTGAGGGGTCGCCTCCACCTTGTTGAGGTCGAGGAAAAGCGCCCCCTGCCCGTCGAGACCCGGAAGCTCCGCGAGGCGGAGCTTCTTCTTGACCGGCTGCCGCGCAACGCCCGGCTTGTGGTCCTGGACGAACGGGGTCAGGACATCGACACCCTGTCCCTGGCCCGGTGCCTGAAGCGCTGGTCCGAGGAAGCCCTTCCGGTGGTGGCGTTCGCCATCGGCGGTGCGGACGGACACGGCGAGGCCGTCCTCCAGCGCGCCGACATGACCATCTCCATGGGGCGCATGACCTGGCCCCACATGCTGGTCCGCGCCCTGGTGGCCGAGCAGCTCTACCGGGTGGCCTGCATCCACTCGGGCCACCCCTATCACCGGGAATAGACCGGGCCGAACCCGAACCGGGCGCGCGGTGCGCCTCCGTGCAGGGCCCTGAAACCGGCGGCACGGGAACCGGGGGCCGCGAGGAACGGGAGCCCGGGAAACGGGGCGGGCCGGGTCCACACCCACCCCCTGCCCGAACCGGGACGGCTCGGGTCTTCGGGGCTGCGAACGCCCCTGTCGGGATCCGGGGCGGGGCCGGCTTTGGGGCCGCGACACGTGCGCATCCCGAAGCGCGGCAGGCCGGGGACACGACCGCCCGACAGACGAAGACCTGCCCCCTCCCCGACCGCGGACCCGCCGCCTCAGGCTGTTGAGAACTTCAGGCCCAGGATCCCGGCGACGATCAGGCCGATGCAGCCCAGGCGCATCAGGGTGGCGGGCTCACCGAACAGGATGATCCCCAGGATTACCGTGCCCACGGCGCCAATCCCCGTCCAGACCGCGTAGGCCGTGCCCACGGGCAGGCTCTTCATGGCCAGGCTCAGCAAAACGAAGCTCCCCACAAGCAGGACCAGAGTCACGACAGAAGGGCCCGTCCGGGTGAAGCCCTCGGTGTAGCGAAGCCCCACCGCCCAGCCGATTTCCAGAATGCCTGCCACAAGAAGAAGTCCCCACGCCATTGCCGCTCCTTTCGCGCTGTGCCCGCGAGCCAAAAAGTCCCGCGGTTCCCGCGAGTCAAAAAAAAAGCCGGAGCGCAAAAGCTCCGGCATGAGGACAGGCACATCCCCCTAGGATGCAGTCCCTGTCATGCAGTTGTATGACGGCCCCATTGGAGCACCGCCGGCCCCCGGTTTCAAGGGCAAAATCCGAACGCCCGTCCCAGCGTCCTGTAAAGCGCTACCCCGCAAGGGAAGCCCCTGCGCGCGGGCCGGAACCGGAGGCTCCCACGCAGACGAAATCTTGTCTTACCGCGGGGATGTCCCCTGCGCGGGGGCCGGAACCGGTGGCTCCCGCGCAGAGGGGATCATTCTTGTGAGGAGCGCCGATCTCCGGCCGGTGCGCGCTCATCCGTGTCCGGAGAGGGCACCGGCAGACCGGCGAACCGGCAGACACGCACGCCGCTGTCAGGCTTTGCTCTTGCCTGCCACCTTCCTGCGACCGTACACACCGGCGCCGGCAAGGGCCGTCCCCAGCAGGATCAGGGCACCCGGCAGGGGAACATCACCCGGGTTGGGGCTGTCCACCGAGAACTTGGCATTGTAACCGTGAAGCATCTCCCGATCAAAGTCGCCCGAGGCATTCATGAAGCCGTAGTTACCCCGAAGAACCAGACTGTATTCCCCCGCGGCAAGTTTGGACCAGGTGTGGCTCCAGTCCACCATCCCAACGTTTTTGGAGAAGATAGTGTTCCCGTTCTTGTCCTCCAGGACAACGTTCATGAAATTGTCCCAGCTATTCACGCCCGGAGACAGCCGCGTCAGGTCCAGTTTCAGCGACGCTGTCTCGTGAAGGGAAAACTTGTAGACGTTTCTAAACGAACGCTTGCGGTCCTGGTCCCACAGCCCCTGCTCCGCCTTCGGAGCCTTAACCCGGCCTTTGGGCCCTTCCGTAAAGGCCTGAAGCACCGTGGTGCCCTCGGTCTTTCCGGTCGCCGTGCTCGCATACTTGGCGAAAAGGGTTCCGCCGGTCTTGGGGTCATAAACCCCGTCCGACGTTTTGGTCGTCTTGCTGATCACTCCCAGATCAACATTGAGGCTGGAGATCGCAGCCTGCGCGGCCTGCGCCTGCAAGAACGCCGCCGCAAGAAACACCGAAACGCCGACAAATGCAGCGCGAACGGCGTTTATTCTCAGAGCATGTGTCATAAGATCCTCACTCGAAACGCACCCCCGACACGTCCGGCATCAAAGGGCTCTGCAGGGCAAGCCCGACCACCGGAAACAGGGGACGAAATCCCTGCAACCATCACTTACACAACGAGAAATTAACACACATTCAGTGCACGTAAAAGTGAACTCGCGAACGCAGCTTCCCCTTTTTTCACAGGGCCTTGCCTCCCGGCGGAGCCCCGCGGCGCGAGGCCGGCATCACCCGCCCCCGCGGGGGCAGCCCGCCCTCCCATACGGCGCGCCCAAACCCCACAGGCAGGGCCGGAAAAGCGCCCTGTCCGGTCGGCCCGCAGACGGGCAAACCCGGCCCCCGGGGCATGCGGCGCCGGCCGCGCCCCGGTTCCAAACCCTGAGCGGCAATCGCACTCCGAACACGGAAAGGGACACCCGACAGGCGCCGCGCGCCCCGCGCGAACGGTCCCATCAAGGCTCCTCACAGTGCGTTCTGGCGGTTTTGCTTGAGCGACTCGACATCGGGCGGGGGCATTGCCGGAGCACTGCCGGATCATTCCCGGCCCCTCCCCGCTCGACACGCACGGGGCGGGCTTCTATAGTCAGTTCCCCACGGCGCCCCCTCAGCCGGTTCTGTGAGGCCGGAGGGCATCAACAGCCGCCCCCACCCGTCCGGCACCCGGAGGTCCGGGCCCGCACACCGAGCGCGCCCGGAGCACTCGCCTGCGCGTTTGCCCCCTGGCTCCCCCTGCCGGAGACCGGGGTCACGCTCCGCCCTCACCCGTTTCCATCCCAGATGCAGAGACCCCCATGTTTTCCTGGTTCGAGCGCAAACTGACCCCCTTTCCGGACCGCAGTCCCTCAACGCCGCCAGCGGCCTTCTATCCGTTTCTCTGGCAGGCAACACAGGGCGTCCGGGGCTACATCCTGGCCACCGCCCTTCTGGCGGCCCTGATCGGCGGGTTCGAGGCCGTGATGTTTGTTCTTCTGGGCACCGGCGTTGACTGGCTCTCGAAGATCCCGCCCGACCGGATCTGGGCGGACGAGAAGGGCACGCTTCTCATTGTGGCGGGCGTGCTGTGCGGATCCCTGCTGCTGGCGTGCCTGCAGACCCTGGTGAAGCATCAGATCCTGTCAGCGAACTTCCCCATGCGCCTGCGCTGGAACTTTCACCGGCTGATGCTCGACCAGTCCATGAGCTTCTATCAGAACGAGTTCTCCGGGCGGATCGTCACCAAGGTCATGCAGACCGCCGCAGCCCTGCGGGACATGACGATGATCGTGGTGGATATCCTGGTCTTCGCCAGCATCTACTTTGTCACCATGACCCTGTCCTTCGGGGTGTTCGACCCGTGGCTTGCTCTTCCGTTCGGGCTCTGGCTTCTGAGCTATCTTCTGGTCCTGCGGTTCCTGATCCCGCGCATGTCGGACGGAGCCCGCAGGCAGGCGGACGCCCGCTCGGTCATGATGGGGCGGGTGACGGACGCCTACGCCAACATTGCCACCGTGAAGCTGTTCTCCCACGCGGGCCGGGAGGCCGAGAGCGCCCGCTCCGCCATGGGCGTCTTTCTGGACGCGGCCCGGCGGTTCCTGCGCAACGTGAGCCTGTTCGAGATCCTGAACGAGCTCCTGTTCCTGCTGCTGATCCTGGGCGCGGGGGCCATTGCCCTGTGGCGCTGGGGCATGGGCGAGATCGGCATCGGCGCCGTGGCGGCGGTGGGAGCCATGATCCTGCGCCTGAACGGCCTGTCCCACTGGATCATGTGGGAAAGCATGCAGCTTTTTGAAAACGTGGGCACGGTCCACGACGGGGTGGGCATGTTCTCGAAAGCCCCCGAGATCACCGACCACCCCGACGCCAGTGTCCTCACGGTGCCGAGGGGCGAGATCCGCTTCGAGGCGGTCACCTTCCGCTACGACCCCACCCGCGAGGCCCCGACCATCGACGACTTCACCCTGACCATCCGGCCCGGCGAGAAGATCGGTGTGGTGGGGCGCTCGGGGGCCGGGAAGTCCACACTGGTGGGGCTTCTCCTGCGCTTCCGCGACATGCAGAAGGGCCGCATCCTGATCGACGGTCAGGACATCACCCGGGTCACCCAGGACTCCCTGCGCCAGCACATCGGCATGGTCATGCAAGACACGTCGCTGCTGCACCGCTCGGTGCGGGAGAACATCCTGTACGGCCGCCCCGACGCCACCGAAAGCGAGATGGTCGCCGCCGCCGAGCGCGCCCGGGCCCACGAGTTCATCGGAGCCCTGTCCGATCCGTCGGGACACACCGGCTACGACGCCCACGTGGGGGAGCGCGGTGTCACCCTCTCCGGCGGCCAGCGCCAGAGAATTGCCATCGCCCGGGTCATGCTGAAGGACGCCCCCATCCTGATCCTGGACGAGGCCACCAGCGCCCTGGACTCCGAGGTCGAAACCGCGATCCAGGAAAACCTCTACCGCCTGATGGAGGGAAAAACCGTGGTGGCCATCGCGCATCGCCTGTCCACCATCGCCGCCATGGACCGCCTGGTGGTGCTGGATGAGGGGCGGATTGTGGAGGAGGGAACCCACGCAAGCCTGCTCGCCAAAGGCGGCGTCTATGCCCGGCTGTGGGCGCACCAGAGCGGAGGCTTCCTGGGCGAGAGCGCCTGACACGGGCGCCCGGGCCATCGGGGCGACGGGCGAGCGGCCAGATCCGAGGAACCGCCCGGGTAAGGCCCGGGGGGATCGGGAGGGCGGGGAGCAAGACGCCGGAGGGACCGGATGACGGGGGACAGGGGAACCGCCCCGCCCCGGGCCCGCCAACCCCGGGCCGCACGCCGCCCTTCCGCCTCCCACCCCGGCCCGGCCTGGTGGTCCCCGGGCCACTCCCGTCACGCCAGTATCCGGCGGTCATAAAGAGAGGCCCCGTCCAACCGCCACCCTTCCGCCTCCCGCCCGGCCGGCAGCCCCGGGCCACTCCCCATACATACACCACCCGGCCACGCCTGCTTCTGCGTTTCCCCACAAAAACGACGTGCCGCCAGCCCCGCCCGCGCACGGCACAACGCGGGCGCTGCCGCACATGTGCTCCACACCAGCGCAGCGCAGGTGCCACACTACGGGTGTCCATCCACACGCCACCGTCCCGCCCCGGGTGGTACGCGGATGCCCGGGCCTATGCCGTGAATACCATCTAAAGACCATACCCATGGCCCGACGGAGCCCGGGCACTGTCGCCCGGCACCCGGCCCTGCCCGCCCCTCAAGCACACCCGCGTCCCCCCCAACCGGCTGCCCCTTAGGCCCGCATCCCCCCACCGGCTGCCCGCGCCACAGTAACCGGCTGCCCGCCCCTCGGGCACGCCCGCATCCCCCCACCGCCTGCCCGCCCCCTCGCTCCGGCGCCGCGACTCCGGCGCGTCTGGCGTCACGAAACCGGCGCACATCCCATCCGGGCGGGCCCAAACATCCCGCTCCCGGTTGCACCCGGTCCACCACACTGTCAGAGCGCGAGACGACAACACCCCCTCCCGAAGGTCGGCCTCCAAAAAGACGTATTCTGCCAGTTTCAGCCATACTTCTGACCGTGCATGCCCTTGTCTTGCCAACACTCTTAATTTAAAGTCACTTAAATCGAGAGCCGGTGCCGTCCCGGCGGGAGGGATCTCCCGATCCCCTCCGAGCGGACCTCCGGCTACCCAGTGCGGAGACGCCTCCATGCAGGCGAGCCCTTCCAGCGGTGACGCGGACGTCATCATCATCGGCGGCGGGATCACCGGAGCCGGAATTGCCCGGGACTGCGCCCGGCGGGGCCTGCGCGCCCTTCTGGTGGAGCGCCGCGACTACTCCACAGGCGCCACCGGGCGCAACCACGGCCTTCTTCACAGCGGCGCCCGCTACGCGGTCACGGACCCGGAGTCCGCCCGGGAGTGCATCGAGGAAAACCGGATCCTGCGCACAATCGCCCGCCACTGTGTCGAGGACACGGGAGGGCTGTTCATCTCGCTCCCCGAGGACGACCTTGCATTCCAGAAAACATTTCTGGATGCATGTTCCAAAGCCGACATCCCCGCCCGCGCCCTGGACCCGGCCGAGGCCCGGCGCCTGGAGCCCTCGGTCAACCCGGAGCTGACCGGTGCCGTCCACGTTCCGGACGGGGCGGTGGACCCCTTCCGCCTGACACTTGCCAATATTCTGGACGCCACCGCCCACGGCGCCCGCTGCCTGACCTACCACGAGGTGACCGGGCTCCTGAAAGAGGGCCCGGCGGTGACCGGCGTGCGGGTGCGCAACACACTGACCGGCGAGACCCGGGAGTTCCGCGCGCCCCTCACCATTAATGCAGCCGGGATCTGGGGCCAGGCCATCGCCCGCATGGCAGACGTCGAGGTTCGCATGTTCCCCACCCGGGGCGCCCTGCTGATCCTGGGGCACCGGCTGAACACCGTCGTGATCAACCGCTGCCGCAAGCCTGCGGACGCGGACATCCTGGTGCCCGGCGACACGGTCTCGCTGATCGGCACGACCTCAACCCCCGTCCCGTTCGAGCAGGTGGACGACCTGCGGGTGACCACCGAGGAGGTGGACCTGCTGGTCCGGGAGGGCCGGCTGCTGGCTCCGGCTCTTGCGGACACCCGCATGCTGCGAGCCTACGCGGGGGCCCGGCCCCTGATCGCCGACGAGGACGACGCCACCGGCCGCTCCATCAGCCGCCGCATCGTCCTTCTGGACCACGAGAGCCGGGACGGCTGCCCCGGGTTCATCACCATCTCCGGGGGCAAGCTGATCACCTACCGGCTGATGGCGGAAATGACCACCGACCTGGTCTGCACGAAGCTGGGCGTGAGCGCCCGGTGCGACACGGCCACGGTCCCCCTGCCCGGCTCCCGCGAGACCACGGCCGAGACCCTGAAAAAGCTCGCAGCCCTGCCCGTGACCCAGCGCCGGTCGGTGGTGGGACGCTACGGCGACGAGGCCCAGGACCTGGCGGATGGCGGCCCCGGAAGCCGGAGCCTGGTGTGCGAGTGCGAGAGCGTCAGCGTGGGCGAGGTGGTCCGCGCGATCGAGACCCTGGGCGTGCACAGCCTGACGGACCTGCGCCGGCGCACCCGCCTTGGCATGGGTACCTGCCAGGGCGAGCTGTGCGCATGCCGCGCCGCGGGTCTTCTGGTGCAGGAGGGGGTGACCCCGCCCGCGGGCATGCCCGACACCCTGGCCCGCCTCCTCGAGGAACGCTGGAAGGGGATCCGCCCCGTTGCCTGGGCCGACGCCCTGCGGGAAAGCGAGTTCACCCTGTGGCTCTATCAGGGGGTCTGCGGCCTTGGCCGACCGTCCGGCCCCAACCCTGGGCCCGGCCCCGGACCCGGGCCCATCACAGCCGGATCGCCGCCGGATGCCAGCGGGGCCATGCCGCTGGCCCCCGCCCCGAACGGGGTGACAAGCCACGCCACGCCCGGCACCTCCGCGCATGCCCCGAACGGAGCCTCCGCACCCTCCCCGGACGGGGCCTCCGCACCCACCCCGGACGGGGGGACCACCCACGCCCGCACCCCCAACCCCGAACCGTCCCCCGACGGGAAAGCAGGTGGCCATGCGCTATGATGTGATCGTCATCGGAGCCGGACTGGCGGGCCTCGTGGCGGGGCTCCGGGTGCTGGAGGGAGGACGCTCCTGCGCCCTGGTCAACGCCGGACAGAGCGCCCTGCACTTCTCCTCGGGCGCATTCGACTTCCTGGGGCACCTGCCGGACGGCACCCCGGTCTCCCGGGCGCCCGACGCCCTCGAGGCCCTGGCGGACCAGGCCCCGGATCACCCCTACGCCCTTCTGGGCCGCCAGCGGACCCTGGAGCTCGGGCAACGCGCCGAAGCCTTCCTGCGGGACCGGGGGCTTGCGCTGGACGGCTCCCTGGCCGCCGGGAACCGCCTGCGCATCACGCCCCTGGGCACCACCGTGCCCACCTGGCTTGGCGCCTCCGAGGCCCTGGGCCTTGACCCGGCCACCGGTGCCCTCCCCTGGAAACGCCTGCTGGTGGCCACCGTGGAGGGCTTTCTGGACCTGGGAGCGGATGTGCTCTCCAGCCACCTGGCCGCCACTGGGGCCACCACCGAGGCCGCAATCCGGAGCGCATCCCTTCGCCTGCCTGTCCTGGACCGGCTGCGCACCAACCCGAGCGAGTTCCGCTCGGTGAACATCGCCCGGGTTCTGGACCACCCCGAGGCCCTGGCCACCCTGGCCGCGGAACTGGCCCCCCTGGCTCGGGACGTCGATGCTGTCGTGCTGCCCGCCTGCCTCGGTTTTCGCTCCAACGAGCCGGTGGCCACCCTGAGCCGCCAGATCGGTGTGCCGGTGCGGGTTGTCCCCACCCTGCCGCCGTCCCTGATCGGGGCCCGCTTCAGCCGCATCCTCCTGAACCGCTTCCTTGCGGACGGCGGCGTGTGCATGAACGGCGACCGGGTCACCGGGCACGACTGGAACGGCCCGTCCCTCGCCCGGATCTATACGGCCAGCCACGAGGACATCCCCCTGGAGGCCGACGACTTCGTCCTGGCCACCGGCAGCTTCTTCAGCGGCGGACTGACCTCCGGCCCCCACGCGGTGCGCGAGACCCTCTTCGACCTGGACCTGCGCGAGGCGCCGCAGGACCGGGCGGCCTGGACCTCCGCCAGCGTCTTCGATCCCCAGCCCTACATGCACTACGGCGTGCGGACCGACGCCACCCTTCGCGGCCAGCTCAACGGGAACCCGGTTCCCAACCTCCACGTGGCCGGACTGGTTCTGGGGGGATTTGACCCCGTGCACCTGGGCTGCGGGGGCGGCGTGGCCCTGGTCACCGCTCTGGCGGTGGCGGACCGGATCCTTGGCACGAAAGGCTGACGGCCATGAGCGTTCTTGACGACACCGGTTTCGAGGCCTGCACCAAGTGCACCATCTGCACCGAGTACTGCCCGGTGTCCGAGGCCAACCCCGACTTTCCCGGCCCCAAGCACGCGGGACCGGACGGCGAGCGCCTGCGCCTGAAAGACCCGGCCTTCTACGACAGCGCCCTGAGGCACTGCACGAACTGCAAGCGCTGCGAGGTGGCGTGCCCCTCGGGAGTGAAGATCGGCGACATCATCCAGCTGGCCCGGAACACCTGCGACACCTCGCGCCGCCCGGTGCGGGACTTCATCCTGAGCCACACCGACCTGGTGGGAGGCCTGTCCGCAAACCGCCTTGCCCCCGTGACCAACGCCCTGGCAGCGCTGCCTCCGGTGAAAAAGATTCTGGAGAGCACTCTGGGCATCGCGTCAAAGAGGCGGTTCCCCTCCTACGCCCGACAGACCTTCCGCGCCTGGTACGGGAAGGAGGCCGCCGCCGCCCAGGCGCTCTTCAAGGACCAGGTGGCCCTGTTCCACGGCTGCTACGTGAACTACAACAACCCGGCCCTGGGGCAGGACATCCTCACGGTGCTGAACGCCCTTGGCGTGGGGGTGCAGCTTCTGGAAGACGAGCAGTGCTGCGGCGCCCCCCTCATTGCGGCGCGGTTTCTCGACAAGGCCAGGGCCAACGCCCGGATCAACGCGGCCTCGCTGCACGAGGCGGTGGCGGAGAAGGGCCTGTCCGTGGTGGTGCCGGCCTCCACCTGCACCCTGACCCTGCGCAATGAATACCCCGACATCCTGGACATGGACATCAGCCGCTGGCGCCCGAGGGTCGAGCTTCTGACCCGGCACCTGCACCGGCTGCGAACCGCCGGGCGCACGGCCACGCTCCACCCGCTGAACATGAAGGTGGTCTACCACACCGCCTGCCACATGGAGCGGCTGGGCTGGGCGGGCTACTCCATTGATCTTATCCGGCAGATCCCCGGCCTTGAGGTTGTGGTCCTGCCCCAGCAGTGCTGCGGGATCGCCGGAACCTACGGTTTCCGGAAGGAAAACTACGACACCTCCCAGACCATCGGTGCCTCCCTCTTCGAGCTGATCGAGGCCTCCGGCGCCGACCTGGTCGTCTGCGACTGCGAAACCTGCAAGTGGCAGATCGAGATGTCGACATCAAAAAAATGCGAGCACCCGGCAACCCTGTTTGCCCGCTCGATCCGGGGCGGCTGAGGGCGTCTCCCCGCCCTTCGCGCCGGCCCGAAAACGTAGTTGGAAAGGACGAGCACATGAGTTCGGGAAAACGTGACTTCTCCGAGTATCTGGCCGAGTTCTTCGGCACCTTTCTCCTGATTGTCTTCGGCCTCGGCGTTGTCGCCGTCGTGTTCCTGACCGGACGGTCCGTAAGCCAGTGGGAAATCAGCATCGCCTGGGGCCTTGCGGTCGCCATGGCGGTCTACCTGTGCGCCGGGGTTTCGGGCGCCCACATCAACCCCTCGGTCACCGTGGCCCTGGCGGTCTTCGGAAAGTTCCCCTGGCGCAAGGTTCTGCCCTTCATCATCGCCCAGACCCTGGGGGCCTTTGTCGCCGCCGCGGTGGTCTGGTTCCTCTATCAGAACCTGTTCGAGATCGCCCTTGGCAACGTCGCGGGAGACCCGGTGGCAACCCTGAACATGGCCCGGATCTTCTGCACCTTCCCGGACCCGAACATCACCATGACCCAGGCCTTCATGACCGAGGTCTTCATCACCGCCATGCTGATGGCCCTGATCCTGGCCCTGGTGGACGACGGCAACGGCCTGCCCAGGGGCCCGCTTGCGCCGCTTCTGATCGGCCTTGTGATCGCCCTGATCGGGATCACCTTCGGCCCGCTCACCGGATTTGCCATGAACGCCGCGCGCGACATGGGCCCGCGCCTGTTCGCCCTGCTGGCGGGCTGGGGCCCGGACGTGATGACCGGCTATCCCCTGAGCGAGAACATCACCATTCCCTATTTCCTGGTTCCGCTGATCGCCCCCATCGTCGGCGCCTGCGTCGGTGCCGGTCTGTACCGGGTGTTCGTCACCCGCGCCCTGGGGATGAAAGCCTCCGGATAACCCGAGACAAAGGTCAAGGAACATGAGCAAGAAGTACATCGTCGCCCTCGATCAGGGCACCACAAGCTCCCGCACGGTGGTCCTGGACCACGACGCCAACGTGGTTGCGGTCGCCCAGCGGGAGTTCCAGCAGATCTACCCCCGCTCGGGGTGGGTCGAGCACGACCCCATGCAGATCTGGGCGACCCAGAGCGCCACGCTGACCGAGGCCCTGGCCCTGGCCGGGATCGAGACCGAGGAGATCGCGGGCATCGGCATCACCAACCAGCGCGAAACCACCGTGGTCTGGGAAAAGGCCACGGGGCGCCCGGTCTACAACGCCATCGTCTGGCAGTGCCGGCGCACCGCCGCCATCTGCGAGGAGCTGAAGAAACAGGGGCTTGCGGACTATGTCCGGGAGAACACGGGGCTTTTGCTGGACCCGTACTTCTCGGGCACCAAGATCAAGTGGATCCTGGACAACGTGGAGGGCGCCCGGGAGCGCGCCGAAAAGGGCGAGCTGCTGTTCGGCACCATCGACACCTGGCTGATCTGGCACATGACCCAGGGGCGCGTCCATGTGACCGACTACACCAACGCCTCGCGCACCATGCTGTTCAACATCCACTCGCTGGAGTGGGATGACCACCTTCTGAGGGCGCTCGACATCCCGCGCTCCATGATGCCCGAGGTCCGGCCGTCCTCGTGCGTGTACGGGCAGACGAACCTGGGCGGCCGCGGCGGCACCCGGGTCCCCATCTCGGGCATTGCCGGAGACCAGCAGGCCGCCCTGTTCGGACAGCTGTGCGTCCACGACGGCCAGGCCAAGAACACCTACGGCACCGGCTGCTTCCTGCTCATGAACACGGGCGAGAAGGCGGTACTGTCAAAGAACGGCCTGGTCACCACGCTGGCCTGCGGCCCGAGGGGCGAGGTCAACTACGCCCTCGAGGGCTCGATCTTCGTGGGCGGATCCGCAATCCAGTGGCTGCGCGACGAGCTGAAGGTCGTCTCCGACGCCTACGACACGGACTATTTCGCCCACCGGGCCGAGACCTCCAACGGCGTCTATGTGGTGCCCGCGTTCACCGGCCTGGGCGCGCCCTACTGGGATCCCTACGCCCGCGGCGCCATCGTCGGACTGTCCCGGGGCTCCAACGCCCGGCACATCATCCGGGCCACGCTGGAGTCCATCGCCTACCAGACCAAGGACGTGCTGGAGGCCATGCGCGCGGACTCCGGCATCGAGCTGAAAACCCTCCGGGTGGACGGCGGGGCGAGCGCGAACAATTTCCTCATGCAGTTCCAGGCGGACATCCTGGGCGTGGCCGTTGAGCGCCCGGCGGTGCTGGAGGTCACAGCCCTCGGAGCCGCGTTCCTTGCGGGCATGGCGGTCGGGTACTGGAACGGCCTCGAGGACGTGAAAAACCGCATGCGCATCGAACAGGAGTTCCTGCCCTCGGACAACCGGGACAAGCAGATCGAGCGCTACAAGGGCTGGAAGAAGGCCGTGACCCGGGCCATGAGCTGGGTGGAGCCGGACGCCTGAGCCGGGCGGCCTCACCCCGGTTTCCCGCGGATGCCCCGTCTCTCCGGGGCATCCCGGGTCCGGCCCGGGTGTCGCGGCGTCCCTAGCGTCCCGGGTCCGGCCCCACACCCCGACCTCCCGGCGGAACCCGTTCCACCGGCACGACGCAACCTCCCGGCGGAACCCGTTCCACCGGCACGACGCGACCTCCCGGGGGAGCCCTCCCGGGAGGTTCTGTTTCAGCGCCCGCTCAAGGGGCGCACTGTCCGAAGGCGCTGTCCCGGGCACTGCCGGGGCACTTGTCCGGGACGTCATCCCCGGAACACGCCCGACCGACCTCGCAAAGGCACTCTCACGCCGCACCCTCACGCTCCCAGGGCACGGGCGTGAACCGCGCCCGCGGCCACTCCCGCATGACGCGTCCCCGGGGCGTCCCCGGGGCCTCTCCGAAGCCCCCGCGCGCGCCACCGAAAAAAAGCCCGGACCCGGAGCTGGGAACGCCGCGGAGCCCCACAGGCCGCGCGCCCCGGGAACATTCACCCCCGTTTACCCCAAAACGGGCACGCCCCCCGCTCCCCGACCGAACCGGCGGCGCCCGCAGCGCTGTCGCGCACCGGTTGCCGGAAGCCACGCCCGCCACCGGTCGAAAAACTCGAAACCTGTCCAAAACGCCATCCCCCACAAACAGAATTTCCGTAGACCTGCCCGGAACCACGGCCTATCGTAGCCTCATCACAAAACCACCGAACGGAGTTACAAAAATGGGTTTGGTAACCGTGAACATTCCCGACGCCCTGGAAGCCAGCCTTGTGGACGCCGCCATCCTGGAAGGCCGCACAAAGGACGCCCTGGTGGCCGAGGCCGTCGAGAAATACCTCGCTGCCCTTTCCAGCCAGCCCGCCCCGCGGACCTGGGAGCGGCTGACCGAGGACTAAAGGGCAACCGCGCCTGCACAGACCCGGGGTTCGTCCCGGGTCTCGCTGCGTCGCGCCCGGCGCCCCGGCCCCGCGGGAAGCCGACCCGTTCGCTCGCCGGAGCCCGGCCCCCCGGGACTGCACCCAAAGGTGACCGCACCCGTTCGGGACCATGCGGAACCGGTCCTGCGCGGACCGGATCGAAGCGCAAGCCCCGGTTCCTGTGCGCGGCCTGCCCGGGCCCCCTTCGCTCGGGGAACCCCTCCCGGTAACCCACAAAACCGCATCAACACAAAAGCCCCGCCTGCGGGGCGGGGCTTGTGCCGGTGTGGCCCGGGGTCGAACGCCCCGGCCCCGGGATCCGGGTCCGGGTGTGCCGTCCTACCAGCGGTACGTCATACGGGCGCGGCCCCCGTGGGAGGTGGTGTGGGCACCATACGCCCCGTCGTACATCACGGTCAGCCCCCAGGTGTCGTCCAGGCGCACCTCGGCGCCCACGCCCACCACCGCCGCATCCCGGTCCGCCGGCGTGCCGCGCACAAGGAAGTCATCCGACCCCGCAAGGAACATCATCCGGCTGGCGGTGTCGATGTCGCCGTAGACATGCTCCCAGCCCAGGTCCAGCTTCAGGACCGCGTTCTCATGCACCCGGGCGTCCATCCGCACACCCACCGTGGAGACCCCCGTGTGGCTCGCCTGGCTGTGCCCGCGCAGGCCCGCCACGCCGCCGCTCTCCGAGAAGCCCCCGGTATAACCCATGGTCCACGAGCCTCCGGCAAACGGCTCCACCATCAGGGCGTCCGTCGCCTGGATCCGCCAGGCGGCCTCGCCCACAACCTGGAACACGTTCGCCCCGTAGTCCGCCTTCAGACGCTCGCCCAGTGCGGTGCGGCGGCTGTCAATGCCGTGGCGGGTGTAAACCCCG
>NZ_JACZHT010000030.1 GCF_014861485.1 Phaeovibrio sulfidiphilus
CGGGTTCAATACGAACGACAAGACGTTCACGCTCCAGGTCCGGGTCACGGCGGATCGCAGCGACCTCCTGGAGGTCCGCACGGGTGATGTGAGCGTCCCGGACGGCTCCACCCTGAAGGTGGTGAAGGCCATCGGAAGCGGCTGGGCGTCGGAAAAGATCTACACGGTGCTGGTGGCCCGGGAGGATAACCGGAAAGTGACCGGCACGTTCTCGATCCTGGACAAGGCGGCGGACCTGCCGTTCCTGAGCCTGGACCAGGTGCGTCTTGACGCCAATGGCAAGGTGGTTGCCGACGGCGAGGACGCC
>NZ_JACZHT010000031.1 GCF_014861485.1 Phaeovibrio sulfidiphilus
GTTGCGCCGGACTGGTCGCCTGAAAGGAGGACTTTGCCATCACCCTCCTTGAAGACCTTGCCACCGCCGGACATTTTATCCGTGTAGGCAAGCTCCTTGCCCGCACCGATATCAAAAACGAAGGTGCCCGCGTTCGCAATGTCACCCTTAACGGACTGCCCCCGAACGATCATCGTTGCATCCGTGGCGATACTATAGCCGTTGGCAAAGTCCAGATTCACATCAAACGTGGCGCTGGCGTTCCCCGTCAGCTCCATTTTCCGGGTGGCCGGGGTGTAGTTGGTCTCCTTGTCCGCCGCCGAGAC
>NZ_JACZHT010000004.1 GCF_014861485.1 Phaeovibrio sulfidiphilus
AAGCCCCCACGGATCACAAAGTCTTGGGGGCTTTTTGATGCGCACATACAGTCACGGCCCAAAGCCTCGCACGACGCCCCAAAGGCGCCAACCACCCCGAGACGCTCCCCCAACACCGGGAGCACACACGGGGAACCGACGGACCCGCACAGCGCCTCCTCAGGGTACAGGCGGTGCCGCCCCTCCGGAGGCCTCCCTTGCACAGCGCGGGAGCCGTCGCCGGAAACCGGAGACAGGCCCAAAGGCCTCGCACACAGCGCCCTTGACGCGGGGTGGAGCAGCCCGGTAGCTCGTCAGGCTCATAACCTGAAGGTCAGAGGTTCAAATCCTCTCCCCGCACCCAAAAAAGCCCCCACGGACCAAAAATCCGGGGGGCTTTTTCACTTCCTCAAAACAGCGATCGGGCACATGTAAACGGGCCCCCAAGACTGCCCGCACCGGCAGCTTCAGGCGCCACCATGGGCGCGCCTCACCCCCAATACAAAGGACCGGGGCGCAGCGCATCCCCACAAACCCGGACCTCGAGCAAGCGCAGGGCGCAGGGGGCATTGCTAAGGCAGCCAGCGGACAGGGCACCAGCACAGGCGCAAGGGCGCGCCAACACGCACGTCGCCACGCAACGCCCTGGATGCTGTCCGGGGCGTTTTTCTTTGTGTCCGTGCCATGTCCGTAAATGATGGCGTGCACTGCGCGGGCGAGGATGGCCCACAAGGCCCAATGGAAGCGGTCTGCCTGCTTCCGGTTTGCGTCCTGCCACGGGGCGGCGCTGCCGGGGTGTCTCCCACATTCTTCCCCGTTGCGACCCCATCGCCCTCGCGCTGAGTCCAGCACCATTGGCGCAGGGTGGAGCAAGCTTTCCCTGATTACAAGGCGTTTCCGCAGGTGCTCCGGCATCTCGTGGCTGGTGATCGGCGGCGGCTGGTTCCGCTCGCATTCGAGGGTGATGGCCTCCGGCGGCCATCCCTGACGCAGGGCCTCCAATTTCGCGCCGTATTTGAACACCTAACTGCCGAAGAACCGTATGTCGCGGCAGCCGCGCTGCTTGGCGGCGGCGACCATCTGGGCAATTTGCTGGTCTGTGGGCGGGCCGCCGCTGATCTCGACTCGGCTGCCATGGTCGCGGATGACGTGGCCGGTGTCGGTCTCGATCTCCAGGCAGTTGGGCTTACGCTGAGGTTCGTAACCAAGGCGCTTCCAATAGTCGGTGATTGGTTCCCAGTCCCATGTCACGCTCGGCTGGGAGGAGCCAATCCCCCACACCTGATCCTGTTTCCTGTCCATGTTGATGGTTTTTTGCTTAGTTTCTTCTCCTCTGAGGTTTCGCTGAGGCCATGCAAGGGACAAGGGTTGGCGCAGGGCATCCGTCAACGAACGACGTTCCTGGGTCTGCCGGAGGGCGCTGCAAACCTTTTGGCGCTCCGGAATAAGTCCGGAGCCAATGCGGGCAAGTTAACCATCCGCTATTAGGCTGCGGATGGCCGCTGCCTGATCTCGACCTGTGCCGCCAGCATCGCACCAAGCTGGTCGTTGATCTCGCGGAGCAAGGTGGTTTGGTTGGTCAGCAACTCGATCACCAGCGCTATGCGGTCCTCGCCATCCCCGGCCAGCGCCTCCGCCAGCAGTGCGGGGATGGCGTCGGCGGTCACCTCCCCCTGCATCGCCCCGTATCTCGCTGGATCGAGGCCCGAAGGGTCGAGGGCCTTGGTTGCTTCCGCGCGCGTTTCCCGGTAGAGGACCGCTTTCAGGTGGGCAATGGTTCAGGGCGTAGCTTTGGTTGGCGGCATGGGCGTTCTCCTGTTGTTGTTTCTTGGCCTCGGGAGGGCGGGGAAGGGGATAGCCGTCGAGGCGGGCCTTCACCTGGGTGGCGGTGATTCGCTGGCCGGTGGCGGCGCGGGAGGCTGCGCCAATAACTCGGGTGAGGCTGTGAACCGCACCCGCGTGGTCAACAATCACCGGCCCTTTGTCGCCCTGGGCCAATGCGAGGCCCTGGTGAGCGAGGGTGGCTTGGAAGTCATTGGCAGTGCTTGTGGCGGTCCAGGCGTCCAGCACCATGGCGCGGACCTCGGCCAACGGGATGCCGGTGCGCTCCTGATGATGCCGTTCATCTGGCGTCAGAGACGCGACGGCGCGCTGGCCGAAGGCGTACCCTCCATCTACCAGGGCGCGGTGCACGTCGGGGCGTTCCTGGCGAAGGGTGGTCAGGACGGCCTTTTCGTGACAACCGGGACCGAAGGGAATGCCGTGGTCAAATTCCCAGCAGCGTTGAACCGCCTCGCGCGTGGGGAAATCATGGGAAAGCCTGACGGTGGTGCCGTCCTCACGGACGGTTAAGTAAACCCGGTGCTCGTGCCAGCGCCCGTGCTTGACATGGTAGACGGCGGCATAGGGCTGCCGATCCAGCGCCAGCTTGATTTCAAGGCGGGTCCAGAAGTCGGCGCGCTGCTCTTCGGTCGGGAGCGGGTGATTGGGGGCCGGATTGAAGTGAAGATGGTAAAGCGGCTTTTTGGTGCGGCCATGTGCCCCCAGGGTCTCAAGCTCCCTCCTCTGGGCGTGAAGGTCGCCCTCGGCGACGAGGCCGCGCGACGGGCCAAGGCGAACTTCTTCGTTGTCGTCAGTGCGAAGCAGGTGCCTAACCAGGGCGGCACCGCCCGCGCCTCGGGTTGCGCCGGTCAGTGCCATCAGGCTTCGCCCTCCCTCAGCCAATGCAGCATGTCCACGACCTGAGCATAGCCACTTCGCAAGGCGGTAAGGACTCGTTCTGCCTCGTCGTGGACGCCGTCATGGCCGGTTTCTCGGAGGTCTTTGCAAAGCTGCACCGTAGCTCCGCAAGTCTCCCCCAGCACACCTTGAAGGCGGCGCATCTCGACCACCGCCTCGCTCAACACCGGGCGGCTTTTCTTGGCTGGCGGTGTCGGATGCACTGCATCCGGCTGGTGAACAACATCGGCAAGCTGTCGCCGAATCCATGCGCTGGCCGACAGTTCGGCGGCCTCGGCACGCACGGCAGCGGCCAGGGTAGGCGACATCCGCACCAAGACCTGATCGGCCAATCGCCTGCGTTCTGATCCTCGTTCTCCCGGCATTAGCATCCTTTTTGTTCTTTCGCCTTCGGGGTGCACGGGGGGGACCCCAGCCCAGGACCTGACAGTATCCGCGCCCCAATGCGGGCGCGGATACTGTCATGCCTGGCTTTCTGTTTTTGTTCTCTCTGGGGGAAGTATGAAGCTGCCGTGTCCTGCGCAAGCGGAAAATTACAGCTCTAAATCGTGTTTTGTTGACGAGTGGCGATGCGGGTTGGCCCCTTACGCCTCGAAAAATTCCTCGTCCACCTTCCTGATGGTCAGGGCTTCCTCGACGCGGCAACCAACGTCGTGGCGGATCATCAGGCGGGCCAGGTGCGGGCCGTCGATGAGGACGATGCGCTTGCCCAAAGCCTCGGCGGTCTGCTTGGCGGATGGCGAGAACGACGAGGCGGTGACGAAGATGCCCTTGCTGGCCTTCTTCATATCCAGGCTGCCGAAGAAATCGCGGATGGCCCCGGCCCCGACATTGTTGCCGTCGGCATAGCGCTTGGCCTAGACATAGATGCGGTCGAGGCCAAGCGGGTCCTGGTCGATCACGCCGTCGACGCCGCTATCGCCGGGCCACCGACCAGGGCCTTGTCCACGTCGGTGACCGAGCCGCCATAGCCCATGGCGACCAGCAGGCGGACGACCAGGCTCTCGAAGAATGCCGGGGTGCCAGAGTGGATGCGCTGAAGCAGGTCGTCGGCCAGGGCCGCATCCAGTTGCTGGTGGGCACTGCGCATGATCTCGTCCGGGGTCAGGGTGCTGGCGACCTCGACAGCGGGCGCGGCGACGCTGTCGTCCTCGGTGACTTCACGGAAGGTCTGGAATTCGGGGAACTGGCCAAGGAACTTGATGTCGATGCGCTCGGGCGGTGAGGTCAAAACCTTGCGGCCCCGGTCGGTGATGCAGAAATGGGCGCGTCTGGTCAGTTCCACCAGTCCGGCCTTCCCCAGATAGCTCTTGGCCCAATGGATCCGGTTGGCGAAGGTGGTCTGCCGCTCCGAGGTAAGAAGCTGGGAGCGTTCTTCCGGCGTTAACGCGAACTCGTCCGCCAGCCGTTCCACCACGTCGGAGATGCGGACTTCGCCCTCGGCGGCGACGCGCAGGACGGGCAGCATCAGGGTCTGGAAATCGGGGATGCCCACTATTCGCTCTCCACCAAGTCAGGACCATAAGGTATGCAATGTTCGTCATAGGCGGCCAGCAATTCGGCTGACAGCAACGCCTCGCGCAGTGCATTCAGATGGGACGCTGGGCAAAGCAGCTTGAACACGTCCTCGGGGTCCACATCCATGCTGACACGGATTGCGCTTCCCTTTCGCCCCCAAGTGTCCGGGAACGCGATAAGGGCGGGAATCTGTTCTTTGCCGGTCTCTGTCCCCAAGCTCAGAGGTTCGCTTTGGACAATCCTCCACTCGGCTTCCCAGCTATCCTCGGCCCCCTGCATGAATTCGAGTTCCCGCAGGAAGCTGATTTGAGTGACGGCCCCCAAGGCCGCCGCTGCATTCGCGTTCATTTGGGCGAGTTTCCAAAACTCATCGTCGGGATACAAAATCCGCCTGTCAACGTCTATGGCGGCAGCCTTGGCCCAGTTTTGCAGGCTGACAAAGTCGGGATCATCCGGGCTGATTTAACGCACCTTCCGGGCACCGTTGCGAGCCGCCCAACCAGGCGACATGACGACCCCAGGCGGCCCATAATCGCGGGTGTGTCTGTCCGCCTGTGCCAAGGGCAGATCGGTGAGGCAGACCATGCCGAAGGCTTGTGGCTCGTGCTTGATCGGCAGGTCTGGTCGCAATTTGTTCATGACCCTGCGGTCATGACGGGGCATCAGAAAGCCGTGCCGCAAAATCTCAACGACCGTGCCGATTTCGCCGGTCCAATGGGTCAGCAATGGGATGCGGGCTGGTTGAGGCATGCCATTACTCAACCGTCTTGGATCGTCCCTGTTTCACCTTCGGTGCCGCCGCCCGCGCCGCCTGGATGCGCTCCAGCAGTGTGGAGGCCGGTTCGTCGGTGGGGTCTTGCGTCACTAGCCTGCCGCTGAAGGCTTTGTCGAGGATGGATTGGTCGAGGCGATCAACATGTTTGACCGCCTGACGGAATTCGTTGGCGATGGTCTCGATGGCGGCAAAACGCTGTTCGATCCGCGACACGATTTCCGCCTGTTCCTCTTCGGGCGGAAGAGGAACGGGAAGCACCTTCAGAAGCGTGCCACTGATCTTGGGCATATTGCCAGCGGTGCCGGTGGCGCGATCTTTCAGCCAGTTGCGGGCGCTGGGGCTATTCATGTAGCGCCAAAAGAACAGGCGTGTCGTGGGCGAGGCAATGCGGACCCGCATCATCAGATCGGGATAGATGTATTGCCCTGCGGGACCATCGAAAATCGCCGTTGCGCCGACATATTCGAGCGAATTCGCCCGCTGGATCAGGATGTCGCCGGGGCGTAGCCAGAATTTTGCCTCTGGCGAGACTTCCTCTAAAAGCCGCTTGGTGGTCTGGTCGTTGAGAATGAAGGTGCCGGTGGTGGTGGCGCTTAGCTTCAGACTCTTGGTGCCCGCAGCATCCGCAGCAGCCTTCGGCGAATACCCATTAGTCGGTCCCTCGTCAAATAACCGGAGGGCTTCAACCTCTCGCCATTTCGGACCTTCACCGTTGCGCCAATCTGCCGTCAGATCGCCCCGGAAAGCCGACTTCAGCACGGCCTGGCGGTAGCGGTCGATTAGCTTGGGGATGTGGGCGAGTTCGTCCCGTGCCCGCGACAAACGCTCAGAAGCGGAATTGATTGTGCGCGTGATGCGCTCTTGTTCTTTTCGAGGGGGGATTGGCACCTGAATCTGTGAAAAGCGGGCACGAGTTAAATTCATGCCGCTTTCACTGATCCCTGTCTTCATCTCGTCGATCTGCTCTTTTGACTGAGTGCAGCGAAGAAATGCCGACAAGTAACTCGGCGACACTAACTCATCATTCGCACGGAATCTGTACATTTTTCCGGATATCATGAGCTTTGGGCGCGCCTCTTTGACCAGACACGACACTCCACACCGTTCCCTCGGACCCGCGCAGGTCAGCAGTATATCGCCTGTTCTTACCTCAAGGTGGGGGCGTGGCTCCAAGTGGTCTGGTAGCTTTTTGTTATGCCTACCATCGAAGAAGCCGTATTGAATCGCAGTTGTTTTAAGTGCAGCCCATTGTTGATCATTGTCGGCGGGTTGCCTTTCGCATTGCGGACTCCAACCCTGATGCAAAATCTTGCCATCGGCAAGGGGGGCGAAAGTGTCGTAAATCGGCGCGAAGACCCATCCGCTCGGTAGTTCCTTGCTCACTCCGCAGCCTCCTCGACTGCGACCGCTTCCCCGCCGACTTCCTCGGCCAGGGCGGCGATTTCGTCTAGGGCGGTTTGCAGGTGGCCCATGATCGCGGCGGCGATGTCGGCGGGTTCGGTCAGGCCGTCCTCGGGGTCGGCGCTGTCGTCGCGCAGCCAGGCGATATCCAGGTTATCGTTGCGCTCGGTGATTTGGGCGCGGGTGAACTTGCGCCAGCGGCCCGCCTCGCCCTGGTCGGTGCGAGGGGATTTGCCCAGCGGGTCGGTGCCGAAGCAGGTCTCGAAATCGGTGAAGTGATCGACGGTCAGCGGGCGGGTCTTGCCAAAGGCGGGCATGTCGGCCCGCATGTCATAGACCCAGGTTGCAGTTGTGGTGCCCTTGGCTGCCTTGCCACGGGTGAAGAAGATCACGTTGGTCTTGACTCCCTGGGCATAAAAGATGCCGGTGGGCAGGCGTAGGATGGTGTGCAGGTCGCACCAGTCCAGCAGCATTTGGCGCAGGGCGCGGCCCGCATTGTCCTCGAACAGCACGTTGTCCGGCACCACCACGGCGGCGCGGCCACCGGGCTTCAGCGCCCGGATGATGTGTTCGACGAAGGCCAATTGCTTGTTGGACACGTCGGCGGTGACTGAGAAATCGCCGCGCGTCGGCCTGCCGCCACCTTTCTTGGTGCCGAAGGGCGGGTTGGTGATGATCACGTCGGCTTGGCCCAGCGCCTCGCCCTCGTGCGACAGAGTATCGCCCTGTTGCACGCCGTAACCAGCCTCGCCACCAATACCGTGCAGCATCAGATTCATCAGGCACAGGCGATGGGTGTCCGGCACCAGTTCCAAGCCGATGAAGGCGTTGTTGCGCTGGAAGAAGCGCTGCGGCTCGGCCAAGTCGTAGAGGTCGTCGGTGTGAGACTTGATGTAATGGTCGGCGGCGACCAGAAAGCCGCCGGTTCCGGCGGCGGGGTCCTGGACCACCTCGCCCGGCTGGGGCTTGATCAGGCGGATGATGCTGTCGATCAGCGGGCGGGGGGTGAAATACTGGCCAGCGCCGCTCTTCTTTTCCGCTGCGTTCTTTTCCAGCAAGCCTTCGTACAGATTGCCCAGGCCCTCCTCGCGGGCGCTGAACCAATCCAGGCCATCGATGGCCTCGACCAGCGCCTTCAGGTTGGTGGGCTTCTTCAGGCGGCTTTGGGCGTCGGCGAAGATGGCCTGCACCAAGCCGCGCCCGTTGGTGCCCGGGTCCAGCAGCAGGTGCTTGTAGAAGGTCAGTTGCTCCATGCCCTCGCGCCGCACCAGATCATTCCAGCGCTTGCCCTCGGGCAACTGATCCTCGCGGCCAGTCTCCGCCATCATCTTGAGGAACAGCAGGTAGGTCAGTTCGGTGACGTATTCGTGATAGGTGATGCCGTCATCGCGCAGGATGTCGCATAGCCGCCACAGCTTGGCGACGATATCGGTGGTGATGGTCATTCGTTCCAATAATCCTGTTCAGTAAGAACGCAGACGCAGAAGCGATTGCTTGTGCTGCCTACGCCGAGCGCGTACCACCCATGAGGAGATGCTAGGTTTTCACGGCCTGACAAAACGGTTCGCACCTGCCCATAAACCTTTTTCTTGAGTTCAATTTTTGGATACTTATCAAAAAATTCAGAAAGATGTTTCTGCTTTCCGACAATCATCATGTATTTTCTGGGTTTGCCATATTTTTCCACACCAAGGTGGGCAGCGCTCAAACCTGACAGCTTCTCGACATCAGATTCAATTGAACCGGAGAATGATGCAGGATTCTTTATGTACTTGACCTCAAGGGCGACGGAACATTTTTCCAAACCGGCCTTTGGCCTCGCCGATTTGTAGAAGACAAAATCTACGGATTTGCTTTTTGAATACGTTGTGTCAGACGCTATTTCCGCCTGTGGCCGTATCTGCCATCGCCTGCCAATAGCCATCTCGTAAATCGGGTAATAAAACAAATACTCGCTGTATGTCCTCTTTCTAAAGCCGAAGCTCATAAAGCTGGCCCACCCGGCAAGCCCCTGAGATAAAGCCATTATGAGTTTGTCAGGCTCTGAAAGATCGACGTATTTCTTATTGGAAATCAGCGCCGTCACCCCGCCACCCTCCAAACACCCTCCCGGATATCCCCCAGGAGCGCTTCGAGCTTGCCGCCAAACACCTTGTTCAGGCGGTCGAAACCGCCCGCGTCAGTCTTATACTGGCCGGAATCGAGAAAGTCTCGGTCCACCACCACCTCTTTCGCCACGTCGTCGCCGATGCGCTTCAGCCAGCGTTGTTGAACCGGCGTCCAGTCCTGGGATTTGAGGATACGGGCCATGGCCTCGCGGACGCGGTCGGCATAGGGGCGCAACGGGTCGCCTAGGGCGGCCTGGCGGATATAGCCGATGATGGAGGCTGCGATATCCTCGGATTTGGCCTGTTCCCAGGCGCGATGCAGGGCGGCCTCGGTGAAGGCCTTTTCGTCCAGCATCAGCTTGATCTGGCGCAGGTCATCGCGGGTGAGGTCGCGGGGGCGGCTGACCACGATATTGAGTGCAGCCATCTTATTGACGTTGTCGCGCACCCAGGCGGTGAAGCTGTCCAAGTAATCTTCGGGCCGGGTGAGCTTGCCGTCCTTGCCGTAGCCGTGGGTGATGGACACCACTTCGTCCGCGTGCTCGGAAATGGGGATGGGATCGCCGGGGCGGTCGGGCCGCCAATCAAGGATTTGGCCAAGGCGCGGGCGGTCGCGGAACCACGCAGCCAGATCAGCGGGATCGCTATCGGTGACGCGCTTCACCGTTGCTTCCGGCGCTTCCCCGGCGGCGTCCTCGTACATCCGACGCGCCTCGTCGGACAGCAGCTTGGCGCGGCGCTTCAGCTTGGTCTCGATCTGGCTCCGAACGGTCTCGCGGTGACGGTCGTCGGTGACGGAGGTCAGTTCATCGAGCAGCTTGGTGAAGGTGAATTTTGGTTCCACGCCGACCGGCTTCATGTCGGTCATGTTTTCCAAGGTGGCGTACAAATCCACCGCGTCATAGATGCGGAAAACATCCTTGCCGATCTCGTCGCACTTGCGGGTGGCACGGCCCAGCATCTGTTCATAGAGGATGCGGCTGTTGACCCGGCGCAGGAACACCAGATTGGTGATCTTGGGCACGTCCACGCCGGTGGTCAGCAAATCGACGGTGACGACGATCTTGGGCTGCGGATCGTTGCGAAACGACAGGGTCAGTTTGCGCGGTTTGTCCACGGTGCCGGTGATCTTTTTGACATCGGAATCGTCGATGCCGCCATAGGCTTCCTCGAGCGCCTTCTTGACCTCCTCCACCACCATGTCGGCATGGCCGTCGCTGACGGCGAAGATCAGCGTCTTGTCGGGCAGGCTGGGGTCGATGTAGCGGGCCAGCGCCTTGGCCACGGCACGGTTGAATTCGCGGGTGATGACGCGGCGATTGAACTGTTCAACCTCGAAACCGAGTTCGTCGGGGACAAAGGCGGTGGTGATGGTGCCGTCGCGGGTATTCAGCAGATCGACCTTGTCACCCTTCTCGAAATTGATGCCGTCCCGCGACAGCAGGGTTTCGATGCGGATGGGCGGTTCGTGGTCGATCAGGTAGCCGTCGGCGACGGCGTCGCGGTAGCTGTATTTATAGATCGGCTCGCCGAAAATCTGGACGGTGTGGAGAGCAGGGGTGGCGGTCAGGCCGATCTTCACCGCGTCGAAATGCTCCAGCACCCGGCGGTATTTGCTGATGTAGTCGGCCTGGTCGCGGAATTCCAATTCCTGGTCCGACAGTTCACGGTCCAGCAGATAGCCGCGATGGCATTCATCGACCACGATCAGGTCGTATTGGTCCATTGCGGGCGAATCCGCCGGATCGTCCATGTCGAGAACGCGGCGGGCCAGGGCCTGGATGGTGCAGATATGGACCTTTGTTTCCGCCTCGGGGTCTATGTCGCTTAGCCCCTGGACGCCAAAGATGTCGGCGAAGGTGCGAACGCCCACCACCTTGGTCTTCTTGAATTCGTCGCCGGTCTGCTCGCCCAGAATGTTGCGGTCCACGACGAAGCAAACACGGTGGAAGCGCTTGGCCTCCAGCAGGCGGGACAGCATGGCGATGGCCAGCTTGGTCTTGCCGGTGCCGGTGGCCATGGCCACCAGCATCTGGCGCTGATCGTCGGCCAGGGCCGCTTCGACCGCCTCGATGGCCTTGCGCTGATAGGGGCGCAGGTCGAAGCCGAAGTTCAGCGGCATGACCGTCAGCGCCGCGTGGGCGGCGTCACGGTCCATGGTGAGTTGCGAGCGCAGGCCATCGGGCGTCGGCCAATCGCTCAATGCGCGTCTGCGGTTGGTGGATTTTCGGGTGTCGCGGAACCAGATGCCGGATTCCGTCTCGATCTGCTTCAGGTATTCGCGGCCATTGGTGGCGTAGACGAAGGGCACCCGGAATTCGCCTGCCGAACCGGCAAGCTCCATGCTCTCGGTGGTCTTGATACCCTTGGCGTAGCGCTCGGCTTGGTCGATGGCCGCCGAGACATTCTTGCGCTTGCGCTTGGCCTCGACGATTCCCACGCAAAGGGTGTCGAGGAACAGGGCGTAATCGGCGGGGCCGGATTCGGTGGGCCATTCGGCAATGGCCATGGCCTTGCCCTTGGCCGGGCGGGCACCGGATTTGAAGGTCAGCGCCTGGCTGTCCACCTCCCATCCCCGGTCGCGCAGTTGGCGGTCGATGATGGTACGGGTGGCGGCCTCGTCCAAGTCGATGGCTGCGGCGGCGACCTTGGCGGCCTCGACTATCGTCTCGACGGTCGCAGGCACGGCGGCGGCGGCACGCTGGGCGGCCTCAAGCTCCTGTTGCAGGGCGGCGTGCTTGGCCCCGACCTCGGTCAGCAACTTATGCAACGCGGCCTTTTCTTCCGCCTCGGCGCGGGCCTTTTCCTCGGCAGATTGGCGGGCCTGCTCGGCTTCCTGTGCCGTCAGTTGGGCGCGCTCGGCCACCGACAGGGATTGCAGGTGCTGTTCGCGCAGGCGCTTCAGTTCCGCCGCGACGACGGCATCGACCCGGCGGGGATCGGCGGGAGGGGCAAAGGGCTTGGGCTGGAAATCGCGGTTGCGATCATAGGCGCGGTGAAACCAGATCGCCAATTGCCAGGCCATCTTGAGGCCGGTCAGCGCCGAATTCTGGTCGCCGAAACCCCGGTGGGTCGCCTTGTTGCCCACCATGCGGAGTTCGTGGAACAGACGGGCGGCATCGCGGGGAATCGCGCCACGATCTTCAAGCCGGTGCAGCAGGTCTTTTTGGTTTTCGCCTTCCCCCTGATATGCGCCCACCCCGGCCGCGATGATCTGCGCCATCACTTCGCCGAACTGGCGCAGCTTTATCAGGGCTGTGTTGCCGTCCTCGCGGAAATACCGTTCCGCCAGCGTGCCCAATTGGACAAGCTGGGCGTGGCTGGTCAGAAAACTGAAATTGTGTGAAACGGCCCCCATGATCCCCGCCCTGCAAACGAATAATGGAAACTGTAAGACCAACTTTCGGGAGAGGCAAGGTGCGGCAGCGCCATTTGATAGACTTGTTGCCATGCATCGCGGCGAAAGTGCTATTGAGAGCGCTCACGCTTGAGGAGACGCTCCGGCGTTACGACTACATTCAGGGGCTGTTCATCATCAGTCCGGTGCGACAGCCAAAGCGCCTGTCGGAGGACTCTGCCGCCCGCGCTACCTTGGCCTTGGCCGATGAGCAGAAGCGGGGCGGGCATGAGTGGAAGTGCCGACAAAGGGCAGGGGCGATTTCTCGGCTACGTGCGTGTCAGCGTCGCCGACCAGCACCTTGATCTTCAGCTTGATGCATTGCGGGCGGTGGGGGGCCCCAATGACCTGATCTACGCCGATCATGGTGTCAGCGGTGCCCGCGCCCGTCGGCCCGGTCTTGATCTTTTGCTGGAAGAGGCCCGGGAGGGTGACACGCTGATCTGCTGGCGGCTTGATCGTTTGGGGCGGTCTCTGGTCAACCTGTCCACCCTGGCCAGCACCCTGACAGAACGAGATATCCGTATTCGCACCATCGCGGATGGGGTGGACAGGTTGACCAGAGACCGGCAGGCTTCTGCTGGGTCTGCTCGCCACTTTGGCGGATTGGGAACGCGAGGTGATCCGGGAGCGGGTGATTGCCGGTGTTCAAGCCGCCCGTCGCGCCGGGAAGGTGCTGGGGCGGAAGCCGCGCGTGCTGGAGAGATCAGCGAGGAGCAAATAGGGCTAGTGGCGGTTCTGCCTGCCCGCATCGAGCCGGTCATGAAGTTGCGGGAGAGGTTGACGGATTGGTTGGCCCGCCATTGCGTTCCGGGCACTGCCGTCGAGCAATACTTCGCAGGGCCTGAGTGGACGGCGCTGTTGGCGCAAGCGGTCGAAAGCGCCACAGGTGGGGATGATCTGCGCCCCGACGTAACCATCGACGAGTGCCGCACCTGCTTCAAAATCGAAGACGACGAAGCGGATCGGCTCGGGCTAACGACCCTAGTTGGGGGAGCGCGTGCGCTTCAAACTGCGCAGGTCTGCCGAGGGAAGCTCTGGCCGCCGGGGACGGCCTAAGCGGGAGGATCGACCCCGGGAGGCCCTCGGTATACCGGAGCGGACTTGGCGTGACAGACAAACGAGGCAGAAAGGGGCCGAGGAAAAGGGGCTGGTGGACCGTGCTGCGAATGACTCGCAAATCCGCTGGAAATTCGACCCTATAGGCCAGATTTTAGACCCGGCTATTCTATTTAATAATAGGGTCGAATTTCCGGCGGATACGTCAGTCGAACTGACCTTTTATGACGCTTGGGAAGAGCTTCCCCAACACCCCATTCCTGCCTCGGCCTCCGACGCCATTCCGGCGTGGGTGCGGCAGACCGCTGAGGCTCGCCGCAATGCGGCGGCGCGCACCCGCCCGGTCTCGCGGTCCAATCCGGTTCCGACTGTCCCTGCCCCCACTTCAGCCGAGGGCGAAGTAAAGGGGCCTCCGCTGGTGTCTGAGCAGATTTGGGATGCGGTCCCTGATGATCTCAGAGCAGAGGCGAGGCGATACGCCGCTCTGCACTACGCGGCTGGCGAACTGCCGGATCGTGCGATGGTGATGGGCGTAGAACAAGCCCGGCGTACCCGCGCTTTGGTCGTGGCTGTTATCGTGGTTCGGCCCGAATTTGATCAGGCAGTTGTTGCCAAGCTTGCGGACGAATCCCGCGATCTATGGAAGCTGGCAACCTTGGAAGCGGTGCTTGCGCTGATCGCCAAAATGGAAGCCAAGCAGGCAATGGGAGCGCAGAGGAATACTGAAACGTCGCAATTTGCCCGGAAAGAGTTTCTCCGGCGTGTCAGGCTTGAGGCGCACAGCAATAGCCTGTTCCTCGCCCACCGGGAGGCCATCGTCGCCGAAGCCGTCCGGATGATCGACGAGGATAAGTGGCTTGCCGGTTCCGATCCATACCGCGTGGCGCTGGCCATTTGGCGTGCCGTGGAGAAGGCAAGGAAAGGCTGAGGGATAGCGGGGCGGTGCCGCATTCGGGGAGAGGCTGTTCCCCTCCGGCACCGCCCTTTATCGAGGTTCGGCTTCGGCTGTAGCTTTTTCACTACGAGGCCATCGCGGTGGCTTCGGGGCGCTGCCGTCAATCACGACAGTTCGCCCATCAGGCGTCTCACCATAAATCGCCTCGACGCGATAGCCGCCACCCAGGTGACGCCCCAACTGCACGCTGATGCGGGCGAATTTGCTGTCCTCAACGTCACTGCCATAGGGGCCGGTGACCGCGAGCCATTGGCAGAGAGCGGCGACGTGGTAGCCGAAGCCGCTGCCGACACATGAGTAGACGTGGAAGAGGGAACCCAAGGACCGGCAAGCGGACTCGCGGTGATCTTCCTCGGGCACGTCCTTGAGGAAAGTCAGCGCCTCATTCACGCCGATGTCCAGGAACGCGGGGTGGGTGTGCCATTCGACGGTAAACGTGCCGTCAGTCACCGTCCAAAGGATAACGCCGTTGGCGGGAGAGTTGTTGGTGTTCATGGGCTTTCTCCTGTGTCGATAGGTTAAGCGCTCAGGTCGGCGCGGATGGCAGCGCGCATGGCGGCGTCAGACGTCGGCCAACGTTGGTAAAGGTGCTGAACCTCGCAGCCGTACTGATGATTCCGACATTTCCGGGAATGAGGCCGTAGGGCGACTTCTGGCCCAAGCTGATGTGGGTAATCTCGTACATGTGTGTGCTCCTTAATGGTGGGCGGGGCTGACGCCGCTGCGGTCAATGCCGAGGATGTGCAGGCGCGGGGGCTGTCCGTCGCCCTCGGGGGGCGTCACCACGCAGGCGCGTTGGGCGAGTTGACCGCTAAGGAGCGGGATACAGTAGCTGGACCGGGCCGCGAGCCAGACCACGGCCTCCTTCAGCCACTAGTAGGCGTCCTCGTTAGCGAGGTCAGCCGTGAACATGTGGCGGACGAAGCTGCGGACATAGCCGGGGCGGGCCTTTTCCGGCAGAAAGGAAACGTGTTCCTCGGTGTCGGTGAGGTATTCGATGATCTCAGGGTGCTTCAGCGTCCACCGGGCGTATTTCCCCTCCAGAGGTGAGGAAGAGGAACTCGGTTTGGCCCTTGGGCACTGGCTTGATGAGCGGGCGCATCAAATCCATAACCATTGGCATTCCTTTCGGCTGTTGGGTGGTTGGCTTGTCTGTCTGCCAACCGGCTTGCCGAAAGATGCTCGGTTCCTTGAAACCGATATCGGTGCGACCTGAAGGGGTGCGTAAACCGCCCCAAAGTTTGGAGAGAGTGGCCGTGGACCTCGATTTTCTCCGTTACCGGCAGGCCGATTTGTTGCTCGTATCGGCTCGAGAGAGGGAAAGCGTCGGGTTGGTGGATGAGTTTGACGCCGCTCTGGGCAGGGAAGGGTCCCTTCACCATCCCTGGGCCTCAGTCTTCCAAGTGAGGGGAGACCGAGAGAGAGTTCGGCTGTTGGCTGTGGACCTCGCCACCTGCTTTGTCGTGTATGGGCGGATGTGTCAGGCGGAGGAGAGTGGCGCGACGGTCGCTCAGACCCGAGAACGTGTGGAAGAGATAGGCAAGGCTCTAACCACGCTGGGGGACGGGTTGCAGATGTTTTCCGAAGCGCGCACCAAGATGAAGGCAGACCTTGTTTCGGTGAACGCCTTGGAGGCGGTTGCCGAAGCTCTGGCCCGTTCAATGGTGGAGCAGATTGAGGAGCGAGACCCTACCCAACTAAGGGGGCTTGCCGCCGTTTCTGAGAACATGGTCTATCCCAAGAACTTCATGGCCGCTGCATCGGATGCGCTGCCTCCGGTTTTTGAAAACTTGCGCAGTAACGTCCTATTTCCGGAACCAGACCCGGCTGATCAGTTGGAAGGCATTCGGCTTTAAGTTGAGGCGGGTAAGGCAGCCCTGTGCGCGCCAGTTCCCCTCGACCCTGACGAGGACGAAATATATGTCGGTCCAGTCACTCTCACCGAATACCGTCATAAGTACGCGGCAGACATGCTTCAAAATTTCAAGGATATACTGTTGAGGTGTCTACCCGAAGGCTCCCCATACGTTCTCATGGGGAACAAGCTGCTCGACGCGGTGAAGAAGTACAATGAAGCAGATAAGTTGAAGACGGGCGGCACATCGCTGATGTTGTCACCCAAGGAAATGTTGGTGTGGAGCGTGTGCCGCCTTTTCGACGGATGGAAGGCCGTTGGCTTCAATGGAAAGCCGATTCGGTATGAGAAAGGTTCTCGCCTGCAGATGCTCGTGGAGGCACTGATCAACGATGTCGTTCAGTTGGTTATTGAAGAGGACGCTTTCCCCAGGCCCCCGAAGCCTGTGGTAGGTGCTGCGGCGGAGCAGAACTATGGAGATACGGTCGTCGCTGACCAGTGGCGAAACATTGGCCCGGCTTATTTCAAGTATCGGAGCCGCATGGAAGGTGGCATTGCTGCTCACGTCATCCCGTTCGTAGATCGCGGTTGAGGGCGGCGTCTGGCGCTGCTGACCGCCTTGCGGAAAACTTCGATCACTCTATTGGCCCGCATGGGCTTCGTGCTGCCGATCTCGGCGTGCAGTGCGTCGATGTCCTGGGGAGTGAGTGCGCGGACCTTTTCCGAGCGGAATTTGGGGAGGATGTAATTCTCCCACATGGAGCGGTCGTCGGCGGCGGAGCGCGCTCTCTTGGTTGGTAGGTGCTTGCTCTCGTACTCGCGCCATAGGTTGGCAACGGTCGGGGCCTCACGGTTCTCGATGCGCTTCCCGAGCGGGTCGTGGCCCAGGTCAATGTCCCGCTTGAGCCGCTTGGCCTCCTCGCGGGCGTCCGCCACCGGCCAATCTGGGAAGGAGCCAATCGTGTAACGGCGTTCCCGGCCATGGATGCGATAGTTCAAAATGAACGCTCTGGCTTCGGCGGCGGTGACGCGGACGCCGAAGCCTTTGACGTCGGAATCGTAGGTGATGGTGTTGCCGCTGGCCGGTGTCGCCAGGGCTTTGACAATCCTGTCCGTGAGTTTGTCGGATGCCATGATGCGTAGCCCTATCGTGTCCGTACTGTGTCCGCAGATAGATGGCATTTTGTGGGCGTTGGCGCGGTCATTCCCATGCTTGCCAGCGTCCGTTTGGCATTATAATGCGCTGGAAAACAAGGAAAAGAGCAAATGCGCGGGATGGAGCAGCCCGGTAGCTCGTCAGGCTCATAACCTGAAGGTCAGAGGTTCAAATCCTCTCCCCGCAACCAATAAAAGCCCCCACGGATCACAATCCGGGGGGCTTTTTGCCGTCCTCAAAACAGCGACGGCGCCAAAAAAAACAGGGCCAATGCAGCGGTCACGGGGAGGTCTACCCTCTTCCCACGCTTGGCAACACCCCGGGCAGAAAACGCACATACTCGATGACAACCTGCCAGCGTGGTGTGCGCCGACTCAGGTCTGGAAATCTGGGAGTGGCATGGGCGTATTCACACTGTTCAGCTCGTCCGCATGTTGTCCAAATGTGTCGGCATGTGCCCGATCAGCAGTTTCTGCTCTTCCTCGTGCCAGTGATAGTAGATGCGGAACATATCGCGGCCATCGTATCCGCCGCCATATTTGATATGGTCGTGGCACAAGAAACAGTCCCGCCCGTAAGTCACCTTGTACTCGGGGAAATTCTTGATGTCGTTACGGTTGCTGAAGCAAGCGGAATCCTCAAGCCCCAATTCCGATAGAGCGTCATTATATGCCTCCCGTGCGGTCGGACTTGGGTTTATACGCATTGGCACATAGAGGTCTCTCAACAAAAGGAGGGTTTTCGAGAAGCGTTCGATGTCTCTGAAATTGGCTTTGCGGGTTTCCCGCAGTGCCTTGGGGGCGATCCACACCGAACCAATCAGGTTCTGTTCGGCCCAGGTCTCAATGTCGTCGTATTTCTCCAGCGGCTCGCATGGGATATCGCGGTCATTGGCACGCAGGGCATTCCGAAGCGCTTCAACACAGAGGCGAAGCGAGCGGTTTTCTTCGCGCACGGCCCTCTCCTGCGCCTCCGCGGTTTTAATGTCCGCGCTAGCGTGAGCAAGAAGTTCATTATTCGAAGCTTTTTCGGATTCGAGGTCTTTCCTCAGTTTATCGATCTCGTCTTCATAGAGTTTAACCAGAACTGCGTCTGACTGCCCTTGGCTTTTGACTGCTTTACTGCGCCTTTCGTCAGAGCAACGGCGAATTTCGGAATAGCGAGGAAAATCGGGGATATGGCTGGACCGTACCGAGTTCGTCAGCGTCCACCGGATAATTTGATCCAGGCGACGCTCCTGTTCCTCCGGGCCGTCAGTTGGCCGCCCAAGCCACAAACTGTGGTCGAAAGGGTTTGATTCGTTGGGATCAAAATCGGGGCCATAGATGCGGACGGCGCCGTTAACGGACGATTTTGCGTCAACATAAACGGATAGCTTCTTTCCAACGATGTCGGTCAATTGCCATGCCGCATCCTCGGTGAGGGTAACCAGATGCGCTAGCCCAGAGATCTTCCTACACATCTCATGGAGGTTTATGGGTGGGGACGTTTCCGGCGACGCTGTTGTCACGATTAGAGGAAGCGTGCGATTGGGATTGAGCAGAAGTGTCCGGAACTGCTCGAAATCCGCCTCGTTCTGAACGGATTTGACGCGCGGCAGCAACAGGACGCCGTCGTCCTCTACCGCAAGTTTATCGAGTATGCCGTGAACTACTCCAGGACGTGAGGGAACGAAGTGGGCATCGTTGCCCTTGGTCACATTGAACAGGCGCGCACCAAACGCCGTGCGCCCGTCCCTCTCTCCAACGGTGAGCTCGGTCACCCAGGTGCGCTGCGCGACGTCCTTACAGGGGTAGTCCAAAATGGCTGCCCAGAGCCGTGACCCGTGATCGTCAAGTCGAACGGCCTCAGCGGGGTGTTCACCTCCACCGCCAACGTCGAACGGTTCGCCCTCGAAGGCGGTTTTGGGAATCCCTGGCGACCGATTTTTCATCCAGGAGACGACGCACCGGATGGTTTCCTCAAAGGCCCGGTCGCCACCGATCTTGAATGCGACGCGAGAAACGTTGCGGATGATTGGAGCCTGATTTCCAGTCTTCTGGGCAAGGGGTTCCAGCGCAGCTGCCGTCGGCCCATTCCGCTTCCTGATATTCATCATTTCGTCCCCCTCAGAGTGCTGAGTTTACCCTGTTGGTTGTTACCCTTGCTGTCCAGGTTGTTTTTCAGTGCCGTCGGTCACTCGTGCGGCTCGGTTTGTGGCCGGAGTCTGCCTTGTGCCCGTGGTGTCTGACCTGCAAGGGGCGGTGACAGGTCGGGTCGCCCTTTTGCGTGTGTGTCCGGGTTTACACACGGAAACTTTAGGAGCAATACGGTGGCGAGGCAAGATGATGCGTCAATCCAGGGGAGGCTGAGGGATCGGATTTCGTGCCCTCCCGAATGGGTTGGCCGGCACGTTGGGGGCCGTGCCCTGGCCGCCGCCCCCTCAGCACTCCCTCCGTAAACAAAAGCCCGGCGCACAAAAGGTTGCCGCCTTGCCAGATCGAGATGAGAATGATACGCACAATCGTTGCGCGATGTCCTCCGGGCCAGCGCGCAGGGTGGTTTCAGTCTCTCTCCAGTGAGGAAATGGAATGGCGGAAAGCCCCACGTGTGCGGGTGCCGGGGGAGCCGCTGCGGATGCCTCGTCCGTGGCCCGGCCCGACTACCTTGCGGCTCTTCGGCTTCTGAAAAGTCAAAGCGCCGGATACCGCTGGCCCCTGTTCCAGGCGGTGGTGTTCTCGGTTGCGTTCGTGGCTCTGGATCTTCTGCTCGTGTGGGGGATCTGGCGTCTGTGCGCCGCGGTCTTTCAGGGCACCATCACGGCGGCGGTGTTTCTGGAGAACGGCCTTCTTGTCCTCGCGTCGGTGCTTCTGGGCCAGCTGGCCTTCGGGATTTCCACGACGAAAAGCCATCTGGTGGCGTTTGGGCTGATCCGCACTGTGCGCCAGACTTTGGCAGATCATCTGTCCCGCCTGCCCCTCGGCTGGTATTCGACCCGGGCCAGCGGCGAGGCCAAGAAGCTGGTGGTCGACGATCCCGAGCAGCTGGAGATCCTGACGGCCCATGCCCTGCCCGAGGGCCTTGGTGCCCTGTTTATGTGGCTTGGGGTCAGCGTGTGGCTGTTCCTTGTGGACTGGCGGATGGCTCTTGCCACCATTGTTCTGACACCGGTGTCGTTCCTGATCCTCAGCCGGGCGCTCGCCGGGTCCAGCGCTCTGGCGTCCGATTACCAGGGGGCGCTCGGGCGTATGAACGGCGCCATTGTGGAATACCTGGCCGGCATGCCGGTGCTGAAGGTCTTCAACCGGACGGGAGACAGTTTTGCAGGCACGGCCGAGGCGGTTCGGGCCTACACCGCCATCGAGACCCGCATGGGGCGGCAGTATATCCTCCGAGGTGGGACCTTTCAGGCGCTTGTCCTGGCCAACATCACGGTGATCCTTCCGGCGGGGGTGTGGATGCTTCACGCGGGCTGGATTGACCCGCAGACCCTGGTGTTCTTTGCCATTGTGGGCGGGAACTACAGTGTCCCGCTTCTGAAGCTGTTCAACGTGTTTCACCGCTTCGCCCACATTTCCATGGTCTCGACCCTGATCGAGGAGGTGCTGGGGACGCCCGCCCAGCCGGATGCGACCCGGCGGGTGGACCTGCCGGATACGGATATCGTCTTCGAGGGCGTGTGCTTCGCCTACGACGGGCCGGACGTGGTTCACGATGTTTCGTTTCGCGCCCGCTCCCGGAGCGTGACGGCCCTGGTGGGCCCCAGCGGCTCGGGCAAGAGCACGGTGGCCGCCCTGGCCGCACGCTTTCATGACGTGCGGCAGGGGCGCATCACCCTGGGCGGCGTTGATGTGCGCGACATTCCCCAGAAGCAACTGATGGAGACCGTGGCGTTCGTTTTCCAGGACACGTTCCTGTTCGCGGCGACGGTGGCAGAGAACCTTCGGGTGGGCAAGCCCGACGCCACCAGGGAGGAGCTCGAGGCGGCCGCCCGTGCGGCCCGGGCTCATGAGTTCATCATGGCCCTGCCGCAGGGGTATGACACGCCAGTGGGGGAGCGCGGTCGGGCGCTGTCCGGGGGCGAGCGCCAGCGGCTGGCCATCGCCCGGGCCATTCTGAAGGACGCACCCGTTGTCATTCTGGACGAGGCGACCGCCTTCACCGATCCGGACAACGAGGCCGCAATCCAGGAGGCCCTGTCGGCGCTTTCGGCGAACAAGACCCTTCTCGTGGTGGCGCACCGCCTGCACACCATTGCGGCCGCGGAGTGCATTGTGGTGCTGGACCGGGGGCGCATCGCCGGGAGCGGCACCCACGAGGCCCTGCTGGGGCAGGACGGTCTCTATCGAACTTTGTGGGACAACTACACACGGGCCCGGAGCCTCTCGCTTCGGACCCAAACGGTTCCGTCCGCTGTCCCCGGGGAGGGTGCATAATGTGTTCCACCGCTGACGCTCCCACACCGTCCTCTGGCCTCCAGAGTTTCCTGCGCCTGTGGCGCGTTGCCGGCCCGTGCCGGGGGCGCCTGGTCCGGGGCATTGTGTTCCGGTTTCTCCAGTCCATGGCCCTGGGGGCCTCCACCATGGTGGTCATCTGGGTTCTGACGGGGCTGGCCGACGGCCGGGATATGACCGCCGCCTGGGCCTGGCAGGCCACCGGGATCATGGCGCTGTCCCTGGTGGCCCAGATGGCGTTCAGCTTCCTGTCCGTGCGCGACACCTGGACCGCCAGCTACGAGGCCGCCGGGACTCTGCGCCTGTTCTTGCTGGATCATCTGCGCCGTCTGCCCATGGGGTTTCACCTGTCCGCCCGCCGGGGCGACACCCTGACGGTCCTGACGTCGGACATGCAGACGGTGGAGATGTTCCTCTCGGACACCCTGCCCCGCCTTGCCCAGGCCCTGGGGCTGCCCGTCTCCCTGTTCGTGTTCCTGTGCTTTCGGGATCTGACGGTGGCGCTTCTCAGCGTTGTGTCCCTTGCGGTCGCGGTTCCCTTCTTTGTGTGGTCCAGCCGGCGGCTTGCGGCGCTCTCGGTTCGGCGCCAGGACAGCCAGGCCGACGCCGGGGCCCGCATGATCGAGTTTGTGCGGGGCATGCCCGTGATCCGGGCGTTCAACGGGCTGGACCGGGCCGGGCGGACCTTCCGGGAGGCCCTGGACCGCTTCCATGACATTTCCGTGTCCATGGTCCGGGCCCTGACGGTTCCGCTGGCGGGTTTTGCCTCCCTTGTCATGGCGGGTGTGCCGCTGGTGATTGCGGGCTCGGCGACGCTGTTCCTGTCGGGGTCCATGGATACGGGCACCCTGCTCAGCGTTCTTGTCCTGCTTCTGACCATGTACGCGCCCATTTTGGGGCTGGTGGCGGTGATGGAGCTGACCCGCCTTGCGGATGCCTCCCTTGCGCGGATGGACCGGATTGTGCAGTCGCCCCCCATGGCCGAGGCGGCGCAGCCCGCGGAGCCGCAGGGCTTCGGGGTGTCCTTTGACCGCGTGAGCTTTGCCTACGAGCCGCAGAACCCGGTGCTTCGGGATGTGTCCTTCGAGGCTCCCGAGCGCGCCATGATCGCCGTTGTGGGGCCAAGCGGGTCGGGCAAGAGCACGCTCCTCAATCTGGTGTCCCGCTTCTGGGATGTGGATGCGGGCGCGGTGCGCATTGGCGGGGTGGATGTCCGTGACCTGGCGCCGGAGCGCCTTGCCGGGCTGATGACCGTTGTATTCCAGGACGTCTACCTGTTCAGGGGCACGATCTTCGACAACATCGCGCTTGGTCGCCCGGGCGCGACGATGGAGCAGGTGCGCGAGGCCGCCCGCGCCGCCCAGGCGCTGGACTTCATCATGGCGCTTCCGGAGGGCTTCTCGACCCCGGTGGGGGAGGGGGGCGCGACCCTGTCCGGGGGCGAGCGCCAGAGGATCTCCATTGCCCGGGCCCTCCTGAAAGATGCGCCGGTGGTGCTGATGGACGAGGCCACCGCGGCCATCGACGCGATCAACGAGTGTGCACTCCAGGAGGCTCTGGCCGCTCTGGTGAGGGACCGGACGCTGATCGTGGTGGCCCACAAGCTGTCCACGATCCGGGCGGCCGATCGGATCCTGGTCCTTGATGCGGGCCGGATCGTGGAGGAGGGAACCCACGATGGCCTGCTGGCCCGGGAGGGGCTCTATGCCCGCCTGTGGCACAGGCGCGTCAGCGCGGAGGGCTGGACCATCGGCGACGCCTCGTCCTGAGCGGGAGGCGTCCCGGCACCGGTGGTGGACAGGGGCCTCCACGCCCGGGAGGGTCTCACCCACCGGGTGGGGGCCAAAGGAGTGCGGGGGCGCCCGGGTGGTGTCCCCATTTGGGCTGGGGTACGGGCCTCCGGTGGGCACCCCGCCCGCCCCGGGCCCGTTCCGCTGTGTTCCGGTTTGCCACCGGATCACGGGGCAGGCTGTCGGGCCCGAGGGTCTCACATGCTCCTGTTCCTGTTCTCGGGTGGGAGGGCTCCGGCCTGAAGCGGGGCACAGGTTTTCCGGGCCCCGTTATCGCGGGCTCTGGCGTGCCCTCCCTTCCCGACCCTGCCCAGCCCTTCCGCCGGGCGACAAAGGCTCAGTCCAGCTCCCGGAGGATCCGGACCGTCACCGGATCACGTCCGGCCCGAGGGGCTCGGTCGCCCCAGCCCACAGGCATGGGGAGGCTTTCCGGCACACCGGACAGCTCGACGCTCAGGGGCGCAGGGCGCGCGGGGGCGGGCGGGCCGTCATGGGGTGCCTCCTGAGGCAAGAGGGGAGGCCGCGGGGAAAAGGGGTCCGGGTACGGGATGGCGCTGGATCCGCCGGTACAGCGAGGGCGCGGCGGCAACGCCCACCAGGCAGAGCACGAAGCACAGCCCGAAGTGCGTGGAGTAGCCCAGGGTCTCGGCACTGAAGCCGCTCACGGCCCCTCCCAGCATCTGCACCAGGTTTCCGATGCAGTACTGCACGGTAAAGTCCGTGGCGGCCTGGGCGCTGCAGCAGCGGTCCATCATCAGGGACAAGATCACGACGATGGCCATGCTCGTGACCAGGTACTGGAAGACAAACGCCGCCGCCAGGATCCAGAAATCGTGGACACCGGCCGCAGCGACACCCCACCAGACCAGGGTCGACAGGGCCTGAAGGATCATGACGGCAATCAGCGCCCGGTAGCGGTCCATCCGGTGCAGGAGAAGGGCGCCCAGGAGGCTGCCGCCGAAGCCGGCGCACACGCCGAAGACCCCCCGAAGCAGGCCGATGGACTCGGACCGGAGCCCCATGTCCACCAGGAACGGGGATTCCATGGTCATCGAGGCGCTGCGCCCCAGATGGAACAGGAATATGAGGGCGATGATGGCCAGGGCGTCCGGGCGCCTCAGGAAGACCATGACCCCGGGCGTCACCCGGGAGGGCGGGGCCACCCGCCCCTTTTCGGGAAAGAAAAAGACCGGAACCACCGTGAGCCCGACGATCAGGGCGAACAGCCCGACGGCGCCCTCGACCCCCAGGGTGGGCACCAGAATGAGGATAATGCCGCTGCTCACAAGGCTGCCCACCCAGTAGCCCCCGACCTGGAGGGCGTTTCCGGTTCCCCGCTCCGAGGGCTTCAGGCGGTCCACCGCCAGGCCGTGGGCCGCGACGTCGCTGGTGGAGGCCGCGAACCCGGCCAGCATCAGCAGAACCAGGGCGATGTAGACGTGCCCCGCGCCCAGCTGGAACCCCAGAAGCACAAACAGGGGCGGCAGGGTCAGCTGCAAGGGGACGATCCAGGATTTCCGGTGGGGACGGTTCCACAGGGCGAACCGGTCCACAAGCGGGGCCCAGAACACATTCAGGGCCCAGGGCAGCATGGCCAGGGAGGACAGTCCCACCAGCCACAGGCTCACCCCCTCCTGGCGCAGGACCGTGGGGAAGGTGGAGCAGATGAACCCGACCACCAGCCCCTGGGCGGCATACAGGCCCGCAAGAACACATCCCAATCGCAATGGCATTGTTTTTATCTTTCCTTTGGCCGCTGGGGGTGTGTCGGGCCCGACGTCGCGCAGGCCTCCGCGCCCCGGTTGCCGGACGACATCTTGCGAGATAGTCGCAACTGGGGACCGCTGGCCGCAATGAGGGGGGCTTGCGAATGCGGGACTCTTCTTTTCGTCCGCCGGACTAGAAGGGATGGGTGCGCCGGATCTGCCCCGGGGGGTGTCCGTAGTGTTTCTGGAAGAGGCTGCAGAAGTGGGGCAGCGTGTAGCCCACACTGAAGGCGGTCTGGGAGACGTTCATCTCGCCGGCGGCCAGGAGCTGGTAGGCCCGCTCGAGGCGCCGCCGCTTGAGGTACGCATAGGGGCTGTCGCCGTACAGCCTTCGGAAACCCCGGGTGAGCTTGCGCACGTTCAGTCCGCTCTGGCGGGCCAGTTCGGGCAGCGAGGGCGGCGCCTGCATGTGCTCGACGAGAATGGCGCAGGCTTTTTGCACCCGGGTCACATCCAGGGCGCTCAGGGCGGCGGTGTCGGCCGTGTCCTTGCGGCAGACCAGGCCCTCGATGGCCAGGGCCGCGAACTCCAGGGCCTTCGCCGTCTCGTACAGCGAGCCCGAGGCGCTGTTGAGGGGGCAGTTCAGGAGCTGCCGCGCCAGCGAGCACAAGGTGCGGTCCGCCGGGCGCAGAAGAACCCGGGGCAGCGGGTCGTCATCATGGGGGCTTCGGGCCTCGGCAAGGTCTTCCATGTTGATTCCGGCCGTCTTCAGGCAGGAAAACTGGATGGACACATAGGTGATGGGCTCTCCCGGGTGGAGCACATAGCGGGTGGGGTAGCCCTCCGTCGAGGCCGCAAGGTAAAGCAGGGGGCTGGACAGGGTCACAGGCCGCGCCCGGTTGCGTGGATACATATCCAGGGATCCGGACAGCATGACACCGACCCGGATCCCCGGCGGCAGGCTGCCGTCCATGGGCGCGGCTTCGGTGCCGGGCTGGAGGCAGTGCCTGAGGAGTGTGATACCCCGGGGAAGGGACAGCGGGTGCATCAGGAGATCGGGCGTCGGCGCGCAGGACACGCCGTCGGGTTCGACTTGCTCAAGAGCTTCGGAATCTGATGCCATGGTCCCCGTTCCGCACCGGTTATGCGAATGGTTATCATGCATGATCCGGCGCGCCTGTCAAACAGGGACTGGACCGGCCCGGGCGACCCGCCGTCCAGCGGCAGGGCGCTGCCCGAAGACCCGTCCCGGTGCGGATGCCCGGGCGCTGAGGCCGGGAGGTGCTTTTGGCAGGGCGTGGGTGCTGGTCGTGCCGCAGGCCGGGCCCCGGTCGCGGAGGGTTCCCGGGCGGAGGCTGGACAGGGGTGTCCGGGAGCGCGGCAGTGCAGTGGGAGGGGGGCGGGGCATCAGCAGCGGGGAGTGGATCGGGCGGAGCCTCCGGGAAGGGCTCCGCCCGGCAGCGGGCGGCTGGGCCCCCGGCTCCAGTGGGGGCCGCCGCCACGTTGGGCGACAGAGGCGCTGGGCGCAGAGGGACTGCGCCCCGGTCGGGGAGAGCGGGCGGAGCACTATGGGGGGAGTGGCCCCGCCCGGCACCGGCAGGCTAGAACGTGTAGCTTGCCGTCACGCCGAGGGTTCGTCCCTCTGCGGCGGTTCCAAGGGTGAGCCCCTGGAAGTCGGTGAAGGCGCTGGTCAGGTACCGGTCATCAAGGGCGTTCTTCATCCAGCCCAGAACCTTCCAGTCGTCGCCGGCAAAGCCGATACGCATGTTCACCAGGTTGACGGGGCCCCGGGAGTGGGCGTTGTCCGCCATGAAGTAGTAATTGCTGGTGTAGTTGTAGTCGGTTCCGGCAAGGAAGCGGACATTCGCGCTGACGGGCCTCTCGTAGGACAGGCCGACCGTCGCCGTATGGCGCGGCGCCTGGGGGATGTCCTTGTTGTCGTAGTTCACGCCCAGGATGGGATCCTTGTAGTCGGTGAACTTGGCGTGGGTGAAGCCGTAGCCGAAGTTGGTTTTCAGGTGCTCGGTGATCGAGAGCGCTCCCTCGATCTCGAAGCCCCAGCTGCGCCCGGCGTCCGCGTTGGACACGATCTGCTGGAGCGGCGAGATCGCCTTGATGGCCTGAAGGTCCGACCAGTCGTTGTAGAAGGCGGCAACGTTCAGGTTCAGGCGCCGGTCGAGCCATTCGGTCTTGGCGCCGATTTCGTAGGACCAGACCTTTTCCGGGGCGTAGATGTTGACGGCGCCGTTTCCGATCCCCTGCCCGATCCCTCCGGCCCGCCAGCCGTTGGAGATGCGGCCGTAGGTCATGAAATCATCACTGAACCGGTAGCGCAGGGTCAGCTCGGGATTGATGGCGTTGAAGCTGGTGTTGGCCGAGGCACGCCCCGCGACCCACTGGGCCGGGTTTTGCGGCGTTGCCGTGACGGTGGCGGTTCCCCGCTGAAGCTCGTAGGTGTAGCGGACGCCCCCCTCGACCTCGAGCGCGTCGGTCGCCTGCCACGTAAGCTGGGCAAAACCCGAGAGGCTGTTGGTGTACTTGTCCAGGCCCTGGCCGGACATCTGGCTGCGGGGCACCTGGGACCAGTCGAACATGTCGGCGCCCTTCAGGCTCTCCCAAAGATAGAAGCCGCCGACCATCCAGTTGAGGCGCTCGCCCAGGTCACCGGCCAGGCGCAGTTCCTGGGTGAACTGGCGCTGGCGCTGCCACTGGGCCTGGCGCAGCACGTCCCGGGGCTGGTAGTCGCCATCCATCATCACATCGTAATTGTATCCGCGAAAGGCGGTGATCGAGGTCAGGGTGACGGGGCCGAAATCGTGCTCGGCGCGCACGCTTGCCCCGGCAATCTCGCGGTTTTCCACGGGCCGTATGCTCAGGTTCACCCGGTCCTTCAGGACATCTTTGATGCCGCCGACCAGCCAGCCGTCGCTTTCGTCGATCGAGTAGTCCGCGGAGACGCGCACGGTGGTGTTGTCCGAGGGCGTCATGTCCGCAATCAGGCGGACCGAGCCGTTGCGCACGTCACCGAACCGCCGGCCGTCCCAGTTTTTTACGGATCCGTCCTGACGGGTGAGGGAAAATGACGTGCGGGTCTGGAGCTTGTCCGAGACCGGAACGTCCACGGCCCCCTGGGCGCGTCCGAAGGCGTGGAGGCCTCCGCTCAGTTCCAGGTCCGCTCCGAAAACGGGGCCCGGGGCGATGGGGGTCAGGTTGATGGTTCCGGCGGTGGCGCTTCGGCCGTGAAGAACCGCCTGCGGGCCGCGCGCGATCTCGACGCCCCCGGCATCCATCAGGAAGGAGGGCAGTCCCGCCGGGCGCGCCAGGTAGACGCCGTCCAGGAACATGGCCGCGCCCTGCTGGCGGTCCATTCCGATGGCGCCGATGGTGCCGCCCACGCCACGAATGGCGATGGAGGGGGCCATCATGCTGCCCTCGTCGAAAAAGGTCACGTTCGGGGTGGCGGCAATCACCTGGTCGATGGTGTCGCGCCGCCCGGTTTCCAACTCCCGGGCGCCCATGACCTTGACGCTGGCGGGGGCGTCCTGGAGACGCTCGACCCGGCCGCGCGTTGAAACCAACACCGGATCCAGGTAAATGGAGTCGTCGGTCGCCACCGCTTCGGACACGGCCCGGGGCGCGGCGTCCTCGATGGTCCTGTAGCTGTCTGTAAAATCAGTCGTCTGGGCAGAAGCCGTGCCGCAAAGCAACAGGGGCGGAAGCAGTGCTGCAATCGCACCTGCTGGACGGTGTCGGAAACGTGAGTTGCTCATGCCGGCCTCCCTCGCCAAAGGGGTTCAAACAAGATCCGGTCATGACACTGCGTATCATTTGCATGAAAGGGGCGAGCGCCACGCGAGATCGTGAACGCCGGGTAATACCAGCGCGCGTACAGCCCTCACAAGAGGCGGACGTTATGAATGCCGGACTATCATTTTTGATCCCGGAACGGACAGGGGGCCGGGGCTCCGGCGTTTTCGGGAGGTGGCCGGAAAACGGAAGCGGGTGGATGCCAAACCGCCGGCCGGGTCTGCTCACGGTCACGGGGAGATGGCGGGGAAAGGGAAGCTGGCGGACGCGGGGCCGCTTGCGCAGGGCGCCCGCGCTCGCGATCTCGCTGCGTCCGGGAATACCGCGTCCGGTTGGAGGGTCCGCCGGGTGCCCTGTCGGTCCGGTCGGTCAGCCCAGTTCGTGGAGGCGGTCGGCAATGGCCTCCACATCCAGGGCCGCGTCCGCATTCGGCGAGCGGGTCAGCAGGGGAACCTGGTTGCGGATGGCCTCGCGGACCCGCGTGTCCCGGCGCACGATGCCGAGCAGGGGCGGCGAGTACTTCAGGAAGCTCTGGCAGGCCTTGAGCAGGGTCTGGTAAGTCCGCTCCCCCTCGCGGGTCGAGTTCGAGGCATTGACCACGATCCGGATATCCACCTGGGGATTGTCCAGAACGTTGAGCTTGATGAACGCATAGGCGTCCGCCATGGAGGTGGGCTCGTCGTTGACCACCAGCACGATGCGCCGGGCGACGGCGGCCAGCATCTGGTTCGAGCGGCCCATGCCCGCGCCCAGGTCCAGGATCACGCGGTCGTAGCCCCGTCCCACAAGGAGCAAGTCCTCGATCAGGATCTGGAGGCGTCCGGGCGGCAGGGTGGCCAGGCTCCCCGAGCCCGAGCGCCCGGCGATGATCTCGAAGCCGCCGGCCGGGTAGGGGGTCACGGTCTGGTTCAAGGTGCGCTCGCCCGAGATCACACTGCCCAGGTCGTAGCGGGGGATCAGCCCCAGGTGCAGGTCCACGTTGGCGAGGCCCAGGTCTCCGTCGAACAGAAGCACCCGCTCGCGCCTGCGGGCCAGGGCATGGGACAGGGTGACCGCAAGCCACGTCTTCCCCACACCGCCCTTTCCGGAGGCGATGGCAATGAAATTGGATCCCGGACGGGGGCCCCGAGCCACCGGGGCCGCCAGCGTCGGCGCGGCATTCCTGCCGTGATCAGAGGACCGGGGCACCATCAGTTCGGTTCCATTTGAAAGTCAGGCCCGGACGACGGAGGCGGGCGGTCGTCCGCGGGCAAAATGAGCTGCGCAAGGGAGGCGGGGGCAATCGCATACAGTCCATCTGCAACATGGGGATTGATCGAGACATCTCCAAACGCGAGTTTTCCAGCCTCGGCTGCCGCGAGTATCCCCCCCAGCCGGCGGGCCATGTCGAGCCGCGAGGCGAGAATCCGGGTCGCTCCCACCTCGGCGAAGGCCTCGGCGATGTCGATGGCTTCCATGGGGTCCACCCCGGCATTCAAAACGAGGACGATGTCCATCGGGCCGGAGCGGGTCAGGGCTCCCAGGAACGCCATGTCCTCGGCGGAAAAGGGGTTCAGCCCCGGGGTGTCGATGAAGACGGCGCACGGGCGGCTGCGCAGCCCGATCAGCAGGGCGGACAGCATCCCCGGATCCCGGGCCTTCTGGAGGTCGATATCAAGAATCCGGGTGAAGGCGGACAGCTGGTCCAGCGCCCCGGCCCGGATGGTGTCGGTGCTGATGACCGCGGTCTGGGTGCGGGCCATCTTTGCCCGGGCGGCCAGCTTTGCCACCGCGATGGTCTTTCCGGTTCCCGGCGGCCCCACCAGAAGAACGGGGCGGGGAAGGGGTCCGGTGGCGGTGGGGGTGAAGCCGAACGCCTGTTCAAGGGCCCGGGAGCAGGCGCTCAGGGTGTCGGGGGCGTTGCTGGACAGGACGAGACTGACGAGCATCTCGGTCAGGCGGCCCGGAGTGCCGTGGAAGGTCAGGGCCTCGCGCACGAGGTCGGCCATGGGGGTCCGCCGCGCCCGGCCCAGAGCGACCTGGATGTCATCCTCACGGCTGGAGGTCTCCACGGCTGCGGTGATGCGCACGCCGCTGCCATCCGCTGCGCGCTGGGTCGAGACGATGATGGCCTCGTCTCCCAGTTCGCTCCGGATTGTGGCCATGGCTTCCGCCATGCTCTCGGCCGTGTAGCACTTGAGGCGCATAGACCACTCCGCAGTCAGGAATACGTCGGGGGCCGCGGGTGCGGGTCTCCCGGTTCAGAAAAAGCGCTCCGCATTATATTCACATATGGCGGTTAACGGTCATTTAACAGGGGAAAAAATGGCGGGTTTGCGGGCTTTTGCGGGCAGGGCTTCGGGGGTCCGGAGGCCGGGTGTTGCAGGTGTGCAACTGTCTTGTGGAAAAAGGAAATCCGGCGGTGCGAGGGCTTGAAAGCCTCCGGAGCGCGGCGTATGCAGGCCGGAGGCTCGCCGTGGAGCGGGCGTCCGAGATAAAAGTCTTTATGTGCCGGAGTATTGACCCATGAAACGCCTGCTGCTTGCCGTTGTCTGCCTTTCGTTTCTTCATTCCGGTCCGGCGCTGGCAGGGCACGCCCGCTACACAAGCGGGGTCGAGGGGCTCCGGGTTGCCAGCTTCCCGCCGCCGGGGGCCTACTGGCGGACGTACAACGTTCTGTACACCGCGAACACCCAGGTTGATGACGCCGGTGACCGCCATGGCATGGACGTGGACGTGTTCGCGTTTGTGAACCGGTTCATCTACTCCAGCGAGGTCGAGGTTCTGGGCGGAAACTGGGGCTTTGACGTGATCGTGCCCCTCACCTCCACAAGCTTGGACGCCGGCTTCCCGGCCGGGCGCAACAGCCGCGTCGGCATGGGCGACATCCTGGTGGAGCCCTTTGTTCTGGCCTGGCATGGCGCCCGCTGGGATGCGGCCCTGATCTGGGGCCTGTATCTTCCGGTCGGGGACTACAAGGCCTCCAAGCCCGCGAGCGCCGGCAAAGGCTACTGGTCCAGCATGGTCTCCGGAGGGGGCACGGTGTACTTCGATGCCGAGAAGACCTGGAGCGCGTCCCTCCTGGCCCGCTGGGAGCATCATCTGACCAGGCAGCGGACCACGAAGACCGAGATCGGCGATGACTTTCACTTCGAGTGGGGTGTGGGCAAGCGGCTGACCCCGTTCTTCGAGGTTGGTGTCACCGGCTATTGCGAGTGGCAGCTGGAGGGGGACCGCACCCGCTCGGGCTCTCGCGGTGACCGGGCGCGGGCCTTCGCCGTCGGCCCCGAGCTGGGCTACACCATCGAGCCCTGGGGCCTGGATGTGACCGTGCGCTCCCAGTGGGAGTTCGGCAACCGCAACGCAACCCAGGGAAACATTTCCAGCCTGGTGTTCACCAAGGCGTTCTGATCCGGCTGGGCTCGGGCCCGATTCGCCGCCTTTTGAGGCTGTCGGCCTCCCGCGTCCTGTCCGGCGCGGGGCGGCCGATTTTGCCGCCCTGGCTGCGGCTCCGGGTTCCCGGGCGCCGGTTTTTCCCCTTGGGGCGGTCACATGGGGCCTGTGGGCCCCCCGCTCCCGGCGGGCGCCGAGTCGGCAACAATTTCCCATACGGTAACATGGTTGACGAACTCCCGGAAAAGCCTCACTTTTTCTGGAGCGGCACCCCTGTGTCCGCTCGGGTTCCTGGTCCCCGAAAGGAATGCTGTCCCATGGCCGTCGATGCCGTTTCCGCAGCCTCGCGCACTCCGGCTGCTGCTGGTTCGCCTGCGGCCCCGTCGCCCGTTGGGGCGCAGGAGGACGATGGCCTGTTCGACGGGCTGTCCTTCTGGGATCTTCTGGACGTCGTCAATCCCCTTCATCATCTGCCCATTGTGGGCCCGGTCTACCGGCACTTTTCCGGCGACGAGCTGAAATCCGGCCCCCGTCTTGCGGGGGGCTTTCTGTTTGGCAGCTGGATCGGTCTTGCGGGCTCGGCCTTCGAGGTAGCTCTTCAGAAAACCACCGGCCGGGACACGGGCGAGCACGTGTTTGCCCTGTTCGAGGGGGAGCCCGAAACCCTGTCGGCCTCCGGCTCCCAGCCGCTCCGCCCCGCCATCCTGGGGGGAGGGCGCGATGACCACTACCCCGAGGGCTGGGGCACGGTGAACCCCCACGGCCCCACCGCCCTGGTGGGGGCTCCGGGGTCCGCATCCGTTCCCTTTGACGGTCTTGATATTCGGGCCAGGGCTCCGGACCGCCTTGCAGACGGGGGCACCGCGCCCGCGCGTGCACCGGCGGCCGTACCGGCGCTGGAGCTTCGGGCCGATCTGCGGACGCCCGCCCCCCTGTCGGCGCCGGGCGCGAGCGTGGGAGGCTTCTCGCCCCTGGCCGCCAACGTCATGGCGCCCCCGGACCGGGTTCCCGGCCCCCGGGATCCCAGGGAGGTGGTTCACGCCCGCAATGCCTCTCTTCCGCCACCGAGGCTGGGTGGCACCCATCCGGGCGGTCTCCCCGGTCCTGCGGATCTGGGCCCCGGAGCCCTGTCCCGGGAGTCCATTCACGACCGGGCGATGCCGGGCAGTGCCTCCGCGCCCGTGATCCGCGCGGCGTCCTCGGCCCCGTCTCCGGCGGCGCCTCCGTCGCCTGCGGCCCTTGCGGCCGATCCGCTCGGGGTTGCGCTGGGGCCCCGTCCTCCCGGAGGCCGTCTGGCCGACAAGCTGCCCCCGTCCCTTCCGGACCTGTCCGGGAAGCCCTCGTCCCTGCCCCGCTCCCTGACGGACGGGCGCACGTCCATGGAGCTTCTGGAACTGCGCATGCAGGCCATGGCGCCTCCTGCCGGGGTGCGGGTGGTGGCGCCGGCCGGCGCCGCGGCCGGGGCCTCCGGTCCGGACCGGCGCACGGTCACGGCCTCCCGCGAGCCGACCGGGGAGACCGGCGATGCCAATCACAGGGGCTCGCGCTCCCGTTCCGGCACCCGGCCCTCCGTCCCCGCGGGCTCGCTTGCCAACGCGCCTGCGTCGGCTCCTGCGCTCGCCTCCCTCCCGCCCCCGGTGCCCGCGTCCCCCGGATCGGATGCCCGGGCAAACAGAACCGCCGGCGTGTCGGTGCCCCCGTCGTCCGCACCGGGGCCGACGGCCTCCCGGTTCGAGTCCGATTCCGCCCTCTGGGGCCTTCAGCAGATGATGCGCAATCTGGACACCTATCGCCGCAACCAGGCGGCCACGTCCGGCGCGGCGGCCCTGAACACGGATGTCTGACGTGTCCGCACCCCGTCCTCCCGTCGCCGGAGCCTCCCCGTTCTGTGACACGATCCGGGTGAGTGTGTCGTCCGTGGGCGCCACCACCGGAACCCTTGTGGCGGGCGCCCTGGTGTTCCCCTGTACCCTGGGCCGCACGGGGGTCTCGGATGCCCGGGTCGAGGGCGACGGAAAAACCCCCCTGGGCTGCTTCTCCCTGCGCCAGGTGTACTACCGCCCGGACCGGGAGAGCCCGCCCGAAACCGGGCTCCCGGTTGCGCCCTTGCGCCCGGAGCAGGGCTGGTGCGACGATCCCCGCGACCCCGCCTATAACCGCGAGGTGACGTTGCCCTTCGCGCCGTCCCACGAGGTTCTGTGGCGCGAGGACGCGCTCTACGACCTGCTGTGCGTGATTGGCTACAACGACGATCCTGTGGTGCCGTTCCAGGGCAGCGCGATTTTCCTGCACGTGGCGCCGCCGGAGGGCCGCCCCACCCAGGGCTGCGTGGCCCTTGAGAAAGAGGCGCTGCGGCAGGTGCTGGCGCTGTGCGGGCCCCGGACCCGGCTGTGTGTCCACCTGGACGGTCCCGGAGACCCCTCGGCCGCCTGACCGGGGTGATGCATTTGCGCCTGGCGCCGCGACTTCCGTGCGTCCCGGGACACCGCGGCGCACAGGCCTTTGCGCGGGACAGGGCAGGTCCGCCGGGAGTGCACCGGTCTTCGCGCGCCGGACACTCCCCAGGTTTTTTTCAGGCTGGCGGATGCGGATTCGGGATGGCTTCAGGGCTTCAGGGCCATCATCCGGACGGCGGCCAGGACATCCAGGACATCGAACACCCGGGCCACATAGTGGTCATGCAGGACCACGGGTTCGGCCTGCGGTCCCAGAAGGTCTTTCTCCAGGGAGGCCACCACCTTCCGGAGCCGGTTCCGGTGCCAGCCCAGGCGGCTTTGGATCGGGTCGGCCACGACGCCGGAGAACGCACCCGCCACGGCCACGGCGCCCAGAACCGACAGGGCCGTTACCGCCGTCGCCCCCGCTCCGGCAAGAGCCGGAAGCGCCGCGCCGCCTGCCGCCGCCTTCTGAAGCACAAGCCCCGACAGGGCCGACGACAGCCCGAGCGCGCCCGGGGTCATGTGCTGGGTCGTCACCACGCCGGTTCCCAGGCACAGCAGGGAGGTGACCACGTTGGCCGCTGCCGCCCGGGTTCCCATGTACCGGTCCACCGTGTCGCGCAGCCGGTCCTGAAACCCGGTGTCCCCCTGCCGGGCGAGCAGCGCCGAGCGGGTCTCGTCCAGCACCCGGAGCAGCTCCGGATCCCGGGCGATTTCCCGGGCAAGGGCGTCGACGTCGGTGCGCCGTCCCTCGCCGCCGTCCCAGGGCAGCTGGAGAAAATCGCGGTACAGAAGGAAGGTCAGTTCCCGGGTGACATCGGTGGGCAGGATGAGGTTCGTGCCCACGAGCCGGTCCGACAGGTGCCGGACCCGCCGGGAGCGCAGTCCCGAGTGGCGCAGCGCCACCCCCGAGAGGTTCATAAGCGCCTGGGGGATGGACAGAAGCGCGTTCACCGGGGCGCGGACGATGTCCGGGCCAAGGGCCACCCGGTGAAGATCGAGGCTGGCCCCGAAGGACCAGGTGTTCTCGATGAAGGGGTCAATTCGGCTGTTCAGGCCGTCCAGATAGCGACGGCTGGCGGCCCGGACCAGGGCCGCGGCCTCGTCGCGCAGGAGCGGTCCCGGCAGGGCCGGAGCATCGGTCTCCGGCCCCCGGGGCCCGGCGTGGGCCCCCGCCGTGATCATCGCGCGGGCGGTGCGGGCTGGTCAAAGCCCAGAAGCTCCTCGGCTTCCGAGCCCCGCAGCCCCACCGTGAACTTGAGGACCAGCCACACAAGGGCCGACGACAGGAACACAAACCCGCCGACCGCGGCCACTGCAAGAAGCTGCCCCCCGAACTGTCCGGAGACCACACCGGCGGCCAGAGTGCCCCAGATGCCGCACACCAGGTGCACGGGGATCACGCCCACCGGATCGTCCAGGCGCAGCAGGTCCATCAGGGCCACCGTCAGGACCACCAGGGCCCCCGCCACGGTGGTCACGGTGATTCCGGACACGCTGTAGAACGGGATCTCCACCAGGTTGACCGAGACCACGCCCCCCAGACCGGCCAGGACCAGGGCCACGCCATTGATGCGGCGGTAGATGATCTGGCTGACCACGGCGGCGGCAACCACGGCGGTGGCGGCGGCCAGACCGATGGCCTGGAACGACAGGTTCTGAAGCAGGAGATAGGCTCTGGGCATGTACTCCGGATCGGCAAAGAACCCGGCGGCGATATCATTCAGGACCGGCAGCCCAAGCGCCAGAAGGCTCGCCCCCGCAAGGGAGAGGGGCACGCTGGAGCGCGGCAGGTAGGTGGCGGTGCCGTCCGGGTGGAAGCGGCCGCGGCGGGCTCCGGCGATCAGCAGTCCCGCAAGCCCGGCAAACCCGGCGGCCGCGTGAACCGACAGGGGACCGCCGGCCGCCAGCGAGGCCCCGGCCTCGCCCAGCCAGCCTTCCTTGAGAAGCCAGCCGGCCTGAAGCGGGTAGATCACTCCGGCGAACACCGCCCCGAACAGGACCAGCGGCCAGAAGCGGACACGCTCCGCGACGGCTCCGGCCACCAGAAGCGTGGCCAGCACCGCAATCACCACCTGGGTGGAGAGCATGTTGCGCGCGGCGTTCAGGCTCACCCAGTCGGGGGAGGCCAGAATACCCGCAAGGTCGCCCTGGGCCGTCGAGGGCAGGAAACCGGCAAGGCCGCCCGCGCCGCCCGGGACCATCAGGGGATAGCCCGCCAGAAGGAACGCGAGGGAGGCAAAGGCTCCAAGTCCCGCCAGGTTGATCGCCTGGGAGGCCGCGTTCACAGGCCGCGACAGGCCCGACTGGAGAAGGGTCACCCCGAGGGCGCCGCCCACCAGCAGAAGCATGGAGAAGACGTAGAAAACGTTCTCGAACATGGCAAGGGAGTTGCGCCGCTTGATCTCGGCCTGGGACAGGGGCGTCTGGACGGCGGGCTCGGCGACGTCGGCCGCCTCGGCACGGACAGCGTCGGGGTCAACGGCCTGCGGCGCGGGGAGGGTTCCCGGGCGCTCGCGGGCGGTGTCCGCCTGTGCGACGAGAACGCCCGCCGGATCCGCGTAGGCCCACGATGGGGCCGGAGCCAGAACGGTCATCAGGAGGCACAGAAGTCCTGCAAGGGCGAAACTCGTTCGTGAAGAAGTCATGGGTATGGGCCTCGTGTTCGATGGGAGCCGGAGCACCTTAATGGAAAACAACCGTCCGGGCACCATTGATCATGATCCGGCGCTCCACGTGCCAGCGCACGGCGCGCCCCAGAACAAGGGTTTCCATGTCGCGACCGGCGTTCACCAGGTCACGGACTCCGAAGGTGTGGTCAACCCGGGCGACCTCCTGCTCGATGATGGGGCCCTCGTCCAGCTCGTCGGTGACGTAGTGGGCGGTGGCACCAATCAGCTTGACGCCCCGGCCGTGAGCCTGGTGGTAGGGCTTGGCTCCCTTGAATCCGGGAAGGAAGGAATGGTGGATGTTGATGCAGCGCCCGGACAGGACACGGGACGCCTCTTGCGAGAGGATCTGCATGTAACGGGCCAGCACAACAAAGTCAGCCCCCGTGTCCTCGACGACTTTCAGGAACGCCTTTTCCTGAAGCTCCTTGGTGTCCTGGGTCACGGGCAGGTGATAGTAGGGGATCTGGTGCCACTCGGCCACCTGGGCCATGTCCGGGTGGTTGGAGATGATCGCCGGGATGTCCACGTTCAGAAGACCCGAGCGCCAGCGGTGCAGCAGGTCGTCCAGGCAGTGGCCGAACTTGGACACCGCAATGACCATTTTCTGGCGCTCCCGGGCGGAGAACAGTTGCCACTTCATCTGGAAGCGCTCGGCCACGGCGGTGAACTTGTCCCGCAGAACCTCGATATCCGGAAGGTCCGGGGTGTCGGAGCGGATCACCGTGCGCATGAAGTAACGCCCGGTATCCGGGTCGGAGTACTGCGCGGTTTCTGTAATGAAGGCGTTGTTATCGAAAAGAAAGCCGCTGACCGCAGCGGTAATGCCAAAGCCGTCCGGGCAGGTGACGGTCAGGATCAGGGAATCGCGGGGATCCCCGTTGTGCAGACGTTCTGAGGACATGGCTCACCCGATAGCAAAAAGGAGTGCAAGCTGTTTACCGCTTCGACCGGATCGCGTCCAGCACTAAGCGTGGCCGTGTGCCGCTTTGTCCTTGACGCCGGGGGCAAGTCGTCCGATGAAAAAAAGCCTTTCCCCGTATTCTTTTCAGGAGACCGTTTATGAGCGCAACCTTGATCGACGGCAAAGCCTTTGCCGAGCGAACCCGGGAGCGGATTGCCCGCGACGTCACCCGCCTGAAGGCCGAAAAGGGCGTTGTGCCCGGGCTTGCCGTTGTCCTGGTGGGCGATGATCCGGCGTCCCGGGTCTATGTCGCCTCCAAGGAGCGCCAGGCCAGGGAGGCCGGCTTTCACTCCGTCACCTACCGCCTGTCCGGCGACGTGGCCGAGGCGGAGGTGCTGAAAACCATCGCCGACCTGAACGCGGATCCCGCCATCCACGGCATTCTGGTCCAGCTTCCCCTTCCCGAGGGCATCGATTCCTGGAAGGTCATCCTGGCCATCGACCCGGACAAGGATGTGGACGGCTTCCACCCGGTGAACGCGGGCCGTCTCAGCATCGGTCTGCCCGGTCCGGTGCCCTGCACTCCGAAGGGCTGCATGATGCTGCTGGAGGACACTCTGGGCGACATCTCCGGAAAGTCGGCCCTGGTGATCGGCCGCTCCACCATCGTGGGCAAGCCCATGGCCATGCTGCTTCTGGCTGCGAACGCCACCGTGACCATTGCCCACTCCCGCACCCGGAACCTCGCGGAGCTGGGGCGCCAGGCGGATATCCTGGTCGCCGCCGTCGGAAAGCCGCACTTTGTCCAGGGGGACTGGATCAAGCCCGGCGCGGTGGTTCTGGACGTGGGCATCAACCGCCTGGATCCGACGGAGGAGTACCCGAAGGGCCGCCTGGTGGGGGATGTGGACTTCGAGGCCGCCCGGGCGGTGGCCGGGGCGATCACTCCGGTCCCCGGCGGGATCGGGCCCATGACCATCGCCTGCCTGCTTGACAACACCCTGGCGGCTTGTCAGGCGCGGCTGGAAACGGGCTCCGAGTAATCACGGGATCCGGGGCCTGCCACACCTGTGGATGCCGGGCCCCATTAGTGTGGAAAAAGGCCGGTTCCCGAAGAAAAGGGGAGCCGGCCTTTTTTTATGCTTCGGGAGTCAACTTGCCGGGAATCGGGCTGTGCGGAGAGTCCGTGGAAAAACGCCCCCTGTCACCCCCTGTGGAAAGTCAGTCTATTGATTAATATGGGCTTTCCCCGTTCGGGGGCTGTGGATAACTCTGTGGAGAAAGTGTGCGTTTTGCCGAGGAATCAGGCGGTTAGCACTCATTCTCAAAAACACCCATGGGGCGTGGACTTGAGCGTGTTCGCGTCTGAATAATTGCCTTCGAGCCGAAACGGACTCAGCCCATGCGCTCGATGTCCTCGTCGCTCAAGGTGCCCGGAACCAGGGTGACCGGAACTCCCAGACGGGTCGAGAGCCCCTGGCTGATGGCCGACACCAGAGGCCCCGGCCCGCGTTTGCCCGTCCCCACCGCCAGGACCAGCACCGAGATGGCGGGCTCATCCCTGATCAGGGAGACCAGTTCCTCGGCGGTGTCGCCCTCGCGCACGTACAGAACCGGGATGTGTCCCGAGCGGCGGTTGACCTCTCCGGCCATCCGCTGAAGCAGCTGTCCCGCCTCCTCCAGGGTCTCGCGCTCGAACGCCTTGCGGATGAAGGCGAAGCTCTGGATTGCCGGGGGCTCGATGACCCGCAGAAGGGCCACCTGCCCGTCGGCGATCCGGGCGCGCAGGCAGGCGTAGGCCAGCGCCGCGTGCATTTCCTCGGAATCGTCCACCAGAACCAGGAAGGTGCGCGGGCTGGGGCCGCAGCGGGCGCAGTCCGGGGCCGGGGTGTCTCCGGGGGACGTGGGCCTGTTGTCCGTCGATGTCATGGCGGTCTTCCTTTCACAGTTTCCGGAGAGGCCCCGGGTGGCGGGCCGGGGGGCGGGGCCCCCGCGGCCGTCAGGTGCGCCGGGATGCCAGCTGACCGGCCAGCCAGCCGGCCAGCAGGGCGACCAGGACCGAGCTGATCCCATAGACATAGGGGCGGTTCATGGCCAGGTCGTACAGGTCGGCACTGATTCCCGACCGGTCCAGGGACAGGGGGGTCTGCCGCACGCTTTCCAGGTTCCCGTCCCGGAACAGGTAGATGTCCACCGTGTAGCGGCCCAGGGGCGCGTTGGCGGGAAAGCGGATGGGCTTCTGAAACAGGGTGTCGCCCGAGACCGTGATGGTGGTGTCCGGCGTGGCGCCCACATCCTGCGGCGCATAGAGCCCCTGGTCCCGCTTCAGGGACAGGAACGCCTCGCGGAAGGTGGCAAGGGTCTCGGGATCCATCGGGGTCGACGTGCGGGTGGCCAGCTCCAGGTCCCGGGTGCCAATCTGGTTTCCGGCCAGCACGGCGGGCCCGGCAATGGCATCAAGGGGCCGGGTGCTCGCAACCTGGTAGAAGCCGGGTGCGTCCCGGAAGTCCACGGACTCGCCATAGACCCACAGGGGGCCCTTGTGGGTTTTCCGGCGCACGGTCTCGCTTCCCGCGGGTCCGCGAACCACCATCACCACATCCGCGTCCCGGACATCAGCGGTTCCGAACAGCAGCACCTCGGTGCCGGCGTAGGCGGTGGTGATGGAGACCTGGTGTCGGGACAGGTCCACAATAAAGGGCCCGCTGCGCGCCCGGGCCCCCGGCACGGTGAGGCCCGCGACGGCAAGAAGGACCACAAGGGCTGTCACAACGCGGACAGCCCGGGCGGCGGAGGGGGTGCGAGGGGCCGGAGCCCGAAACACACGGCGCACGGTCATTTCCCGAAGACCGAGCCGCTGGCGCGCATGTCCTCGCGCCGCAGGGCGTCACGGGCGGAGGAGTCCGGAGGGTAGGTGGGGTTATAAAGGTCGGGCGGCTCGTAGGGGTACTGCCGGGGATAGGCTCCCTCCGGCGGGCGCTTGTTGGGGGCGACCTTGGCGCACGCGGCCAGGGTCACCACAACAAGCAGGCAGACGAGAAGGCGACCCATCAGGTGTCCTCCGTTTCCAGGAAGCGCCGCCGGGCCTCGCGGACCGCCTCGCGCACCCGCGAGGGCGCCGTGCCCCCGAAGCTGGAGCGCGCCGAGACCGACGCGTCCACCGTCAGAACCCGGACGGCCTCGTCCGTCAGGCGGGGCTCCACGGCCTGCATGTCCTCGAGGGTCAGGTCTTCCAGACCCACGCCCCGGTCCTCGGCCATGCGGACAATGGCTCCGGCCACGCCGTGGGCGTCACGGAAGGGCGTGCCCAGCTCCCGGACCAGCCAGTCCGCAAGGTCGGTGGCGGTGGTGAAGCCCTGGGCGGCGCTCTCGCGCAGGCGGGCCACGTTGGGCATCATGTGCTCGACCATGCCGGTCATGGCCGCAAGGCAGAGCTCCAGGGTGTCGCTGGCCTCGAAGACCGGCTCCTTGTCATCCTGCATGTCCTTGGAGTAGGCCAGCGGAAGGCCCTTCATCACCACCAGCAGGCTGTTAAGGTTGCCGATGACGCGCCCCGCCTTGGCCCGGACCAGCTCGGCCGCGTCCGGGTTGCGCTTCTGGGGCATGATCGACGATCCGGTGGAGTAGGCGTCGGGCAGGCGCACGAAACCGAACTGGGCCGAGGTCCAGATCACGAGCTCCTCGGCCAGGCGCGACAGGTGGACGGCGCAGATGCTGGCCGCCGAGAGGTAGTCGAGGGCGAAGTCCCGGTCCGAGACGCCGTCCAGAGAGTTGCGCATGGGGCCGTCAAAGCCGAGAGCCCGGGCGGTCTGCTCCCGGTCGATGGGGAAGCCGGTTCCGGCCAGGGCGGCGCTGCCCAGAGGGCACTCGTTCAGGCGGGCCCGGGCGTCCCGGAACCGGGAGCGGTCCCGGCCGAACATCTCGACATAGGCCAGAAGGTGGTGTCCCAGGGTGACGGGCTGGGCGGTCTGCAGGTGGGTGAAGCCGGGCATGACCGTGTCGAAGTGCTCCTCCGCGCGGTCGATCAGGACGCGCTGGAGATCCCGCAGAAGGCCCTGGATGTGGTCCATGGCATCGCGCACCCAGAGCCGGAAGTCCGTGGCCACCTGGTCGTTGCGCGAGCGCGCCGTGTGGAGCCGCCCGGCGGCATCGCCGATCCTCTCGCGCAGGCGGGTTTCCACGTTCATGTGGATGTCCTCCAGCCGGGTGGAGAACTCGAAGCGGCCGGCCTCGATGTCCTCGCGGATCCGGTCCAGGCCCTCCTGGATGGCGGCGTTGTCCTCCTGCGACAGAATTCCGCAGGCGGCCAGCATGTCGGCGTGGGCCTTCGATCCCGCGATATCCTGGGCGTAGAGGCGCTTGTCGAACCCGATCGAGGCGTTGATGGCCTCCATGACGGCGGACGGGCCGCTGGCGAACCGGCCTCCCCAGATGGCGCTGACGGGGCGGGAGTCACTGCTGGCGTTGCGAGACACGAAAGGAACCTTCCTGAAAAAGCGTTGCGATGCGGCCGGAGGGGCTGGCCCCGCATCCCGGGACAAGGGCTCCGGCTGGCGCTGATTTTGAGCGCAAACGCGCCGCCGCGCAAGACGGCAGGACGGGGCGCGTGCTGCGGCGGTGTTTTTCGGGTGGGTGGGGCGGCGAAGGGGGCGGTGGCCGGGTCCGAACCGGTGCCTGCGTTTGCGTCCGTTTGCGTCCGGCGCCGGCCCATGAAAAAACCCCCTGCCGGTTGGGGCAGGGGGTGGGTCGGGGCGTGGACACCGGCGGTTCCCGATCCTCTCGCCCGAGGGACCGGGGAGGCCGGAGCTGCCCGAACCCGGGAGCCGGAACGCGATGCCGGCACCCGGAGACCGTGTCCGGCCTAGCCCTGGCGGCGGGTTGCGAGCCCGATGTCCTCCAGAGCCTCCTGAATTTCCGGCAGGATGCCGGGGTCGTCGATGGTCGCGGGCATCTTGTATTCCTCGTTGTCCGCGATCTTCTGCATGGTGCCGCGCAGGATCTTGCCCGAGCGGGTCTTGGGCAGGCGCTGCACCACCACCGTCTGCTTGTACGCCGCCACGGGGCCGATCTGCTCGCGCACCAGAGCCGCGCACTCCTTCTCAATGACCTCGGGGCTGGTGGTGATGCCAGCCTTGAGCACCACGAAGCCGAGGGGCATCTGTCCCTTGAGCTCGTCGGCGATGCCGATCACGGCGCACTCGGCCACCGCCGGGTGGTTCGCCAGAACCTCCTCCATGGCGCCGGTGGACAGGCGGTGTCCGGCCACGTTGATGATGTCGTCGGTCCGGGTCATCACGTACACATAGTGGTCGTCGTCCAGGAAGCCCGCGTCACCGGTCTTGTAGTAGCCCGGGAAGTCGGTCAGGTAGCTGTCGACGTAGCGCTTCTCGGCGTTCCACAGGGACACCAGCGTGCCCGGAGGCAGGGGCAGCTTGCACACCAGCGAGCCGATCTTGCCCGCCTCCATCGGGTGGCCGTCCTCGTCCAGCACCTGCACGTCCCAGCCCGGGGCGGCCCGGGTCGGGGAGCCGAACTTCACCGGCAGGAGCTCGATGCCGCGGCAGTTGGCCGCAATGGCCCAGCCGGTCTCGGTCTGCCACCAGTTGTCGATCACGGGCACCTTCAGGTGCTCCTCGGCCCACTGGATGGTGGCCGGGTCGGCGCGCTCGCCCGCAAGGAAGAGCGTGCGCAGGGAGGACAGGTCGTACTTGCGGATGAACTCGCCCTCGGGGTCGTCGCGGCGGATGGCGCGGAACGCGGTCGGGGCCGTGAAGAAGCTCACCACCTTGTATTCCGATATGATGCGCCAGAACGTGGAGGCGTCCGGCGTGCCCACGGGCTTGCCCTCGAACACGATGGTCGTGGCGCCCTGCAGGAGCGGCGCGTACACGATGTACGAGTGGCCCACGACCCAGCCCACGTCGGAGGCGGACCAGAACACTTCGCCCGGGTTCACGTCGTAGATGGCCTGCATGGACCACTTCAGTGCCACCGCGTGGCCGCCGTTGTCGCGCATGACGCCCTTGGGCTGGCCGGTGGTGCCGGAGGTGTAGAGGATGTACAGGGGATCCGTTGCCTCAACCGGCACGCAGGCGTGGGGCTCGGCCTTCGCCATTTCCTCCATCCAGTCCCGGTCGCCGGGGCGGTCCAGGGTCGCCGTCGCCTGGGGACGCTGGAAGACAATCACGCCCTCGGGCTTGTGGGTGGAGAGGTCAATGGCCTCGTCAACCATGGGCTTGTAGGCAATCACGCGGTTGGGCTCGATGCCGCAGGAGGCGGTCACGATCACTCTGGGCGTGCAGTCGTTGATGCGCGTCGCCAGCTCGTTCGCCGCAAAGCCGCCGAACACCACCGAGTGGATCGCACCCAGGCGCGCGCAGGCCAGCATGGCCACAAGGCTCTCGGGGATCATGGGCATGTAGAGAATGACCCGGTCGCCCTTCGTGACGCCGTTCGCCGCCAGGACACCGGCAAAGCGCGAGACCTGGTCCAGCAGCTCCCGGTAGGTCACCTGGCGCTTGGTGTTGGTGACGGGGCTGTCGTAGATGATGGCCGTCTGGTCCGCGCGACCGTTCTCGACGTGGCGATCCACCGCGTTGTAGCACGTGTTCAGGACGCCGCCGCGGAACCAGCGGTAGATCGGCGGGTTGGAGTCATCGAGCACCTTGTCCGCCGGCTTGATCCAGTCGATCTGGCGGGCCGCGTCGCCCCAGAACCCTTCCTTGTCAGTGATGGAACGGTGATAGACCTCGTCGTATTTTCCCATGTTCAGGCCCCTGTCAGTTGCATTCGGGTTCCGGAGACGGTGGGTGTTGTCTCGCCCCCGGGCTGTGGAGCGGCGGAGTGTATGCAAAACCGTATGCGCGTGCCTAGGGAAAAACGACAGAAAGAGACGAAAAAGGCTCGCCTTATGCAAGTTCATTACTGAAATCGATATCGAAGCCGGAGATCTGTTTCGAGCCCCTGTTTTTCGTCATCTCCCGGTTGCGTGTTCTGTGTGGTTCACGGATAGGGGGATTGGAAAGCAACGGGGCATCTTTCACGAGTCCCGACTTCGGGCGCGCACGCATGGGGTGCGGTTTTGCGCTCCGGAGCCCGGGGGCGGGACAACGGGAGGATGTTGTCCGGGGCTCCCGGGGGGTGAAACGGGGCTGTGCGGGGCCAACCGGAGGGTGCGGGAGCCGTCGGACCCGGGGTGGACCCGGGGCCCCGCCCTCCGGCCTGGCCTGTTTGTGTGGCCGCCGGGGGCGGGGTGCCCGGGCCCGGTGTTGCGCGCGGGTGTGTGCGCCCTGCGGGGGTCGGGTTTCCGGACCGGGGCCCGGTGTTGCGCGTGGCCCGTCGCGTCAGGCGTCAGGGCGCCGGTGCAGTGAGCTCCTGCGTCGGATACGCATCCGGCTCCTTGTACAGAATGGACAGGGACAGCCGCTCATTGCTGTCTTTGTCGAACTGGGGCGCCGTGTGAGAAAAACTCTCCTTGCACACCGGGTGGTAATGGCCGCTTGCGGTGAAGAGATCCGGATACGGGCCCTTGTAGCAAAACAGTCCCGGCAGGTGATGGTAGGGGCGTTTGTGCCGGAACGCAGGATCGAAGTCCAGGATTGCCAGAAAGCCGCCCTGTTTGAGAACCCGGTCCGCCTCGGCGACCGCTTTCAGGATGTCCCGGCGGTCGATCATGCACAGACAGAAGCCGAACACGACGAGGTCGAACTGATCATCCTCATAGGGCAGTTTCGAGGCGGTGGCCACGGACAGCTGGCAGGAGCTGTAGGTTGCGTTTCCATGCGCGACCGCGCTGGCGGAAGGATCAACCCCGAACCCTGAGGCCTTGAAAAACTGGCAGAGCTCATTGAGCTTGGCCCCGCCGCCGCACCCGATTTCGAGAACCGTGTTTATGTCGTTTTGAAACGGTGCGAGCACGCGCTTGATCATTTCGGTGTCGAAAAAAACCGGCTTTTCGGCGAGCGCGGAGCGGTTGCGCTCAAACCAGCGGTCTCCCTCGCTTTCCAGAAATGCCCGCGACTGCAGGGACTGGCTGGTTTCTTCAGTGACAGGTAAAGACATGGGTTCTCTCTTGTTGGTGCGTGTTTTGTGGTCGTGCCGGGTGTGTTCTGAAGGGACCGGGTCTGCCACCCGCTGTCACGCGTTCACGGGGATGTCCGTCCCGTTCTCCGATTCATCGTGCTCCGTCCGGGGGTGTGGGTCCAGAAAAAAGTCTGGCGGCAAGCGAGTGGAAATTCCGCAATCCGGTCTGCCCGGGCGGAACCGGGTCCGAGCCGCTCCTGCCGGGTCTCCCGAGGGGGGACGGGGCTGTGCGGGCCCAACCGGAGGGTGCGGGAGGCATCGGGCCCTTGGCGGACCCGGGGCCCCGCCCTCCGGCCTGGCCTGTTTGTGTGGCCGCCGGGGGCGGGGCGTCCGGGCCCGGTGTTGCGCGGGGGCATCTGCGGCCCTGAGGGGGCGGGCTGGTCAGTCCCGGGGCCCGGGTTTCCGGACCGGGGCCGGTGTTCGGGAAGAGCGGGGCGCCGGCGGGGCGCTTCCCCGGGCGCCTGGCCGTCAGGGGGCCGGCTCGGGGGAGGGGGCCGGGTTCGTGCTGTCCGGGCTCTGGCTGTCCGGCTTCGGGCCGTCTGTGACCGGATCCTCTGCATTCGGGCGGGGGCTCCGGAGGGCCTCGGGCAGGAGGGCCTGGCAGTGGCGGTCAATGCGGTCCTCGAGGAGTTTCAGGAACTCGCGCTGGGGAAGGCCCGGGGGGATGGGCTCCAGAAACTCGATGACCATGGTCCCGGGATGCTTCCGGAAGCTCCGGCCCTCCCAGTAGAGGCCCGTGTTGAGGGCCACCGGCACAACGGGAACCTTTGTGTGGCTGTAGAGCAGGGCCACGCCGGGCTGGAACGGCCTGCGCTCGCCGGGGGGAACGCGGGTGCCCTCGGGGAAGATCACGATCTGGGCGCCCTCGTCCACGCGCTGCTTGGCCTCGTTCAGCATGGCGCGGGCCGCCTTGCCGCCGGCCTTGCGGTCCACGGAGATGGCCCCCGAGCCCAGAAGGTACCATCCGGCAATGGGAATGCGCGTCAGCTCCTGCTTCAGGACGTAGGCCGAATCCGGCACGAGCCGGTGAAACAGGAAGGTCTCGGCCATGCTCTGGTGCTTGACGGCCAGGATGGCGGCGTCCCTGGGGATGTTCTCCTGCCCGCGGACCTCGTAGCGGATGCCCGTGATGATCCGGAGCCCTCCGACCAGGCCCCCGGTCCAGATCCGGGCCGACTTCTGCACGAGCTTGCGGTTTTTCGTCAGCTTCGCCCACCCGAGAACCGGCAGGAAAAGAAGCGAGAAGAGGACAGACCAGACCGCGAAATACACCGAATAGAGGGCGGATCGGAACAGGTTCATGGGCAGACGACTCCGTCATGGGGCGCCGGGGCCGGAGGGCCGGGGAAAATCCCGGGGCGGGTCCGGATCCAGGCGGCGAGAAACTTTACGTACTCGTGGGCAATCAGGCGGGCGGTCCCGCTCCAGCGCCACCACTCCCGGACCTTCACGTGTCCGGGGAAGACAGGGTGGGGGACGATCTCCACGTCGGGCATGACGGCCCGGAACTCCGCGATGGACCGGGGCATGTGGTAGCTGCCGGTCACCAGCCGGATGCTGTGGTAGCCGCACGCCTGAAGCCAGGCGGCGGTCTCGCGGGCGTTGCCGAAGGTGTCCTGTGCCTCGTAGCCCAGGACCACGCGGGAGCGCAGGTCCGGGGGCAGGACGGCGTGCAGGTCGTCGGCTGCGTATTCCAGCTCCTCGAGGGTGGCGTGTTCCCCAACGCCCGAGAAGAACAGGGCCCGCGCCTTCCCCTCGGCCAGCAGGGCGATGCCCGTGGACACCCGCATGGAGCCCCCCGTCAGGACGACGATGGCGTCGGTGGGGGTGTCGGGGGCGGCGACCGTGTCGGGCAGGAGGGCCGCGAAGACCAGAAGCCCTCCGCCGAACGCCACCGCAAGCAGCAGGGTCGTGCGCACAAGGACGTTCACCGCCCGCAGCAGGAAGGGAGAGCGCCGTCTCACAGGTCTGGTCCGTTTCTCACAGCATGCGTTTCAGGGCCCGCAGGACCGTCCAGCGGGTTGCCGCGACGGCCAGCAGGGCCGCGCACACCGGGACGGAGGCAAGGGCAACCCAGTCGCCCGCCCCGAGGGTCAGGTCGGGGATGATACCGCTTTGAACGTTCCGGGCAAGACCGCCGATGAGAAAAATCGCGCCCGACGCGAGGACAAGCCCCGCTCCGCCCCCTGTCAGGGCTGCCCGTGCCCCCAGCCACTCGAAGCGCCGGGCGATGGCGTGGTCGTGGGCCCCGATGGCGTGGAGAAGCTCGATCATGGGCCAGTGGTTGGTCAGGGCCGAGCGGGTCGCGTTGACCACCGTGATCGAGGTCACGGCGGCCACAAGGGCCACCAGGAGCCAGGCCAGGGCGGACAGGGCCCGGGCCAGAACGATCAGGCCCGAGAGAAAGCGCCGGTGGTCCTCGACCTGGACGCCGGGGGCGATGGCCTCCAGGCTGGTCTGGAGCGTGGGCACGTCCAGGCGCACCCCCTCGTTCAGGGTGACCGAGACAAGGCGCGGCAGGGGCAGGTCGGCCACCATCTTCGAGGAGCCCAGCCAGGGCTCAAGCAGGGCCCGGATGTCGGCCTCCCCCAGCACGTCCACCGACTGGATGCCGCGGATCTTCGTGACCTCGCGGACCACGTTGTCCACGTCGGCGCTGGTGAGGGCGTCCGCCTCCGCCGGGTCGCCGAACCGGGGCATGACCTGGATCGTCAGGGTGCCCGTGACCTCGGTGTGCCAGCGTCCGATCATGTTCTGGACCACCAGCGCGCCCGCAAGGCAGAGCACCGCCAGAAACACCATGACCCCGGCAATGGTCATCAGGGACTTGGTCGCGCCCCCGTCCGGGATGGGCAGCGTCGAGCGGAACCATCTCATCGCAGCGAGCCCCCTCCCTTGATGGCCTGTTCCAGCCGTTCCGAGAGAAGTCCCGAGGGCGGCCCGATCCGGTAGATCGCGGCGTCCTCCAGGTGCAGGCGGGGCGCGTTGAAGCGGTCCACCAGGCCTTCGTTGTGGGTTGCGATCAGCACCGTCGAGCCCAGCTTGTTCAGTTCCACAAAGAGATGGAGAAGCCGCACGGCAATCGTGTCGTCCACGTTGCCGGTGGGCTCGTCCGCCAGGAGGATGTCCGGGCGGCTGATGACGGCCCGGGCGATGGCCACCCGCTGCTGCTGGCCGCCCGAGAGGGTGGCGGGCAGGGCGTCCATGTGGTCGCGCAGGCCGACCCAGTCCAGGAGCTCGGTCACGTGGCGGCGGATGTCCCGGTCCCGCAGGCCCGCGACCCGCAGGGGCAGGGCCACGTTCTCCAGGGCGCTGAGGTGGTCGATCAGGCGGAAGTCCTGGAAAACAAAGCCGACCCGGCGCCGCAGATCGGGAAGCACGTCCCTTGGCGCCCGGGTGACGTCCACGCCGAAGAGCTTCAGGGTGCCGCTGGTGGGGCGCCGCGCAAGATGAACCAGGGAGAGCAGGGAGGATTTCCCCGCCCCCGACAGCCCTGTCAGGAAGTGAAACGATCCGCGGGGGAGCTCGAAACTGATGTTCCTCAGGATTTCCGGGCCGGATTCATAGTGCAGGGATACGTTCTCAAACTGGACAGCCGCCGGCTCCCGGGACCGGTCTGTGCTTGTTTCCCGGTTTGTCATGCTCATTACACCAGAGTGCTCCGTCAGCGAAACTTGGTCCGTGTGCGGCGATGTGCTATAAATCGGCGTGCGAATCCCGATTGGCCCCTTTTATAGAGCATAATTCAGCACGCTTGTCACTGCGGCGGGTGAGCCCTTATAACAGAATTGCTATCAGTCCCCTCGCTCCGGATTCCTGAGAAACGCATGATCATCACCTGCCCGAACTGTGAGACGAAGTTCGAGGTGCCGGAAACGGCGCTGGGTTCCGGAGGCCGGAAGCTGAAATGCGCGAAGTGTCACCACGTCTGGTTTCAGGCGCCTCTCCCGCCTGAGGGGGCGCAAACGCCCGCGGGAGGACCGCCGGAGCCGGTTGGTGGCCATGGTGCGGCTGGCCCGTCGGGCAGCCCGTCGGGCGGTTTTTCGGACAGTGTTTCAGAGAGCGTCCCGGATGGCGCCATGACAGGCGCTGCGTCCCGGCCCGAGTACGGGACCGGGGAGAGCTCTCCCGACAGCGCGCCCTGGCAGGCCCCGGACCGGGCGGCCCCTGATCCCGCCGCATCCCATGAGGCCCCGCCCCCGCCCGCGCCGCCGTCCCCGTCGCCGTCTCCGTCTCTGCCCGGCAGCACCGTGTCGGAGGGCGAATCCCGGCCCGGTGCCCGGGCCTCGACCCTGTCGGCCCCCTTTGACGGGGGGCGGGTTCCGGCGAACGGCACGTCCGTGTCCGGCCCCGACGACATCCTGTCCTTTACCCGGCCCGACGCCGAGCGTGCCCCCTTCCCCTCGGTCCCCGAAGACCTGCCCCCGCCGCCTGCCGGGCCGGCGGTTGACGGGTTTGCCGAGTTCGACACGCTCCAAACCCCCGAGGATCTTCTGGCGCCGTCCGACGCCGGAGAAGACGAGACCTACGATCCGTTTGGCAACGATCCCCTTCTGTCCAGCAGCCCCGAACCGGAACCGGAGGTTCCCGCTCCGCGCCCCCTTGCGGGCTCGGAGGAGGGCGCGGACAGCTTCTTTTCCTTTTCCGACGCTCCGGAGGCGGATGGGCCTGTCCCGGCCCCCCCTGTGTTCGAGGGCGGGCCCTGGGACGAGGATGCGGGCTTCTCCCAGCAGGGCGGTGACGAGCGCCGGCCGTTTTTCGGTCCTGTCGACGGCGATCCCGAGCCTGAGCCCGAGCCCGAGCCCGAGGTGCAGATGCCGGCCACGCCGCTGGATCGGGCCCTGTCCCGGCTGGAGCAGGCTCTTGACCAGGCGGAGGGAGCCTCCGGGCCGTTGCGCACGGATCTCCGCCCCCGGGCCGGAGCCCGGCCGGACGCCGCCCCGGCGCCGGACGCCCCGGCAACGGGCGATGCGGCCAGGGAGCGCGGTGCGTCCGGGCCCGCAGCCGACGGACGGCTTCCCAAAATCAGCAGCGGCCCGGTTCCCTCGCGGTCCGTTCGGGGCCGGCGGGTTCTTGAGGTTCTGGCGGCCATCCTGATAGTGGTCAACGTGGCCTGTATCTCGTTTCTTCTCCTGCGCGACCCCATTGCGCGGCTGATTCCGGAAACGGCGCGGGTCTATGCTCTTCTGGGCGTGCCGCTGTCCGCGGTGGACGACCGGCTTATCTTCCAGAACACGGTGGAGGAGAACTCGCCTCCGGGAGTGCAGCCCCGGTCCCTGACCGTTCGGGGCTATCTGCACAACCCCTCGGAGACGACGCCGCTTCCCGTGGACGGCATTTTGCTTCAGGTGTTCGGGGCGGACGACACGATGCTCCAGTGGGTCCGGGGCGAGGTGTCCAGGAAGGTGCTCCAGCCCGGAGAGAGTGTTGAGTTTGAAATAACAATGCTCAATCTGAGCGAACTGGCGTACAGTTATCGTCTGTCCCTGGCTCAGGGTCGATAGACGAGGACACCATCAACAGGCTCGCACTGTTCTTGATGACAGTCCGGCGCGTGAGTATAGTGCTGTTATAAAGCGACGGAAAACATTCCGTTATCTCATAATGGAGAAGCTTTTCGTGACCGTTGTGACCTCTCGCATCCTGCGCCTGTTCGCTGTCTCGGCGTCCCTGCCGCTTCTTGCGACACTTCCTTCCGACGCCGGGGCCGCCTGGAATGCGGATGTGCGGTCCGTGCTTCCGGCCGGGGGCCCGTCCCTGGTGGTTCCGGTCAATGACGGCGGGCTCCTCATGCCTGACGGACGCTACCCGAACTCCTACGGCCCGTCGGAACTGGGGTATTACGATTTCGGGCCCGAGGGCTCCGACGCCCGGCCCCCGTCCCGCGGTCCCGTGTCCCGCTCGTTCCTGCCCGGATCCCAGCCCAACGCCCACCGTTCGCGCTCGTCCGGGCCCGGAGCCGGGAGTGCGGCCCCGTCGGCTGCAGCGTCCGAGCCGGTCTCCGCGCCCCGCACCGTGTCCGAGCGCCCCGATCCGCCGGCTGAGCGTGTTCCCGCCGTGGTTCCCCCGGCGTCTGCGGCCCCGTCGGCCGCGTCCCGGTATCCGGCCCCTGCCCCGGCGCCCGAGCCCGAGGACATGGCGGCCTCCGCAGAGCCCGAGCCGACCCCGGCGCCTCCCGCAGCCCCTGCGGCTCCCGAGCCCCCGCCCGTGTCGCGCCCGTCCTCGGCCTCGCCGCTTGTTGCTCCGCCGTCCCCGCCCGAGGTTCCGGATCTCCGGTCCCTGCCCCGGTCCGAGCCCATCCGCCGCCCGCCGGTTGCCGAGGCTCCTCCGGCGGCTCCGGTTGCGCCCCCGGCCGTCACGGCGGCTCCCGAGGCCCCGCCGTCGCAGCCCGTTGCCCGGGCCCCCGCGCCCGCGCCCGATATTCAGCCGTTCCTGGACGGCGAGGCCGCCCTGCCGCCTCTGGCCCTGTTCCCGTCCGTGTCTCCGCCGGCGGTGGCCGTCCCGGGCACCGCGTCCGAGCGCGTCCACAAGGCCCGCCAGGAGGCCGGACCCGAGCCCGTGGCGGAAACGCCGCCCCCCGCTCCGGTGGTGGAGCGGAAGGTCTACGAGCCCGGTCCGCCGCTTGTCATGGGCATGATGTCCCTGGATCAGCTGGACGACCCGGTTATCCCCGGGATGTCCATCACCGCCCAGACGCCTCTTCCCGGGCGGGCCATGACCGTCGCGCCGGGGTATCAGAAAGACGCCATGGACATGACGCTCCCCGGCAGCGCGGCCCCCGAGGCCCCCTCCCGGGCGCCGGACGGTGCGGCAACCGGTGCTGCGGCGGTTCCGCCTGCAAGCGCGCCGGACCGCGATCCGGTATCGGCCCCGTCCGCGTCGTCGTCGCAGATCACCGGGGCCATCGGCATTCCCGGGGTGTCCCGTCCCGCTCCGCAGAGCCCCGCGCCGCAGAGCCAGGCCCCCGGTCCGGTTCCGCTTGTGCCCGACCCCGCATCCAGCGCGGCCCCCGTGGCTCCGGCTGTGACCGCGGCGCCCGAGCCTCCCGCCGTGGACCCGGCCGCCGGGTCGTCCGCTGCGGCGCCGGTCGAGGTCGCGAAGGCGGTTGTGGAATACACCCCCGAGGCCACCGCCATTCCGGAGAGCGATGTGGCCCTGCTGGAGCGGTTTGCGGCTCTGGTTCTGGAGAACGGGGAGCGGCGCCTGCTGATCCAGGCCTACGCCGGAGCCAACGACGAGACCGGCCCCAACCGGGCCCGGCGTGTCTCCCTGACCCGGGCGCTGGCCATCCGGACCTTCATGCTGGGCCGGGGCGTTCCGGGCGACAGGATCGAGGTCCGGGCTCTTGGCGAGCAGGGAGCCCGGGACGGCAAGCCGGACCGCACCGATGTGATTGTCATGTCCCGCTAGGGTCTGGCGCCTTCGGGCGCCGGGATCTTCGCAAAGGAACGGGGCGGCGCCATCAGGCCCGCCCCTTTTTGCTGCGTGCGTTTTTAACCCTGACGGTTTGGCCTCTGTGGGTCCGGTTCGCCGGGCATCCACCTCCCTGCGCCCCGGCTTCCGTGCGACGCTATCCATCGCGCTCCCGTCGGCCCGGGTCGGGATCACGGCGCGCGGACGGATCGTGTGTGTTCACTCTGCGTGCCCGGGGGCATCCGCACGGGGGCCGCTCTGCGGGCCCGGGGCTCGCCGGGGCGTTCCGCGCCCCGCGCGCCCTTCACGCGCCCCCGCCGGCGGCCTCTGCGGGCCCTGTGCCCGGCGTCCGGGTGTGCTGCGGCTCAGGGGGCGCCTTGGGGCGGAAGCTGGAGGAACCCGGTCCGCTCCAGGTGATCGAGAACCCGGTCCGCAAGAACCTCGGCCGAGGCCCGGTGGCTTTCCAGGTGCAGGTCCGGGGCTTCCGGGGGCTCGTACACGCTGCCAATCCCCGTCAGGTTGGGGATCTGTCCGGCGCGGGCTTTCCGGTACAGGCCCTTGGGGTCGCGCTCCTCGCAGACCTCCAGCGGGGCGTCCACGAAGATCTCCAGAAAGCGGCCCTCGGGCAGGAGGGACCGGGCCATGGTCCGCTCGGCCCGGAAGGGCGAGATGACGCTGACCAGAACCAGGAGCCCCGCATCCGCCATCAGGCGGGCCACTTCCGAAAAGCGACGGATGTTTTCCACCCGGTCGGCGTCGGTGAAGCCCAGGTCCCGGTTCAGGCCGTGACGGACGTTGTCGCCGTCCAGGAGCATGGTGTGGATGCCCAGGTGGTGGAGTTTCTGTTCAAGGCGGTCGGCAATGGTGGACTTGCCCGCGCCGGACAGGCCGGTGAACCACAGCACGCCGGAGCGGTGGCCCATCAGGGCCTCGCGGGCGGGGGCGTCCACCTTCAGGGGCTGCCAGTGGATGTTTTCGGCGCGGCGGTAGGCGAAGTCCAGCATGCCGCAGCCCAGGGTCTCGTTGGTATGGCGGTCGATCAGGATGAACGAGCCCGTGTCCCGGTTCTCGCTGTAGGGGTCGAAGGCAAGCGGGCGGTCCAGCGACAGGCTGACCCGGGCAATGTCATTGAGCCCGAGGGTGGAGGCCGGACGCTCCCCCAGGGTGTCGATGTCGGTGCGGCTTTTGATCTGCATGACCCGGGCTCCGGCGGTGGCCGTGCCAAGGCGCATCAGGTAGCCGCGCTGGGGCAGCAGGGGGGTGTCCGAAAGCCAGACAAGCCGGGCGGAGAACTGGTCCGAGACCCCGGCGGGCTCCTGCGCGGCGCACAGCATGTCGCCCCGGGTGATGTCGATCTCGTCCGCCAGCGTCAGGGTCACGGACTGCCCGGCGACGGCCTCGGGGAGGTCGCCGTCGAAGGTGACGATGCGCGCCACCGTGCTGCGCTGCCCCGAGGGCAGGACGCACACCGCGTCACCCGGGCGCACCCGCCCGGCGGCGATCCGGCCCGCAAAGCCCCGGAAGCTGGAATCCGGCCGGATTACGTACTGGACGGGGAGGCGGAACGGGTCGTCCTGCGCGTCGCGGGCGACGGGCAGGTTCTCGAGCCACTCCAGAAGCGTGGGGCCGGTATACCACGCGGCCTCGGCCAGGCCGGTCCGGGTGCAGACGTTGTCTCCCGACAGCGCGCACAGGGGAATGGCCAGGGGCGCGGGGGCGGTGCCGTCAAGCTGGAGGGAGAAGGCGGCGGCCTCGGCCTGGATGGTCGCGTGCACGGTCTCGTCCCAGCCGACCTGGTCCATCTTGTTCACTGCCAGAACCACATCGGGGACGCCCATCAGGTGAAGCAGGGCCAGGTGGCGGCGGGTCTGGGTGGACAGGCCCTTGCGGGCATCCACCAGGACCACGGCGGCCCGGGCCGTGGAGGCCCCGGTCACCATGTTGCGGGTGTACTGCTCGTGCCCCGGAGTGTCGGCGACGATGAACGCCCGCCGGGGCGTGGAGAAATAGCGCCAGGCCACATCGATGGTGATGCCCTGCTCCCGCTCCGAGGCGAGCCCGTCCACCAGAAGGGCCAGGTCCAGGGCTCCCTGGCCCGTGGTGCCGAAGCGCGCCGAGTCCGCCTTCAGGCTGTCCAGCTGGTCGTCGAACAGGGCCTGGCAGTCGTACAGCAGGCGGCCGATCAGGGTGGATTTCCCGTCGTCCACGGATCCGCAGGTGAGAAAGCGCAGCAGGGGGCGGTTCTCGCGCTCCTTCAGAAGAGCCTCGAAGGCGGGATCGCTCGTCACGCTCATCAGAAGTAGCCCTCCTGCTTCTTGGCTTCCATGGAGGCGCCGCCGTCCCGGTCGATGATCCGCCCCTGGCGCTCCGAGGTGCGGGCGGCCATCATCTCGCGGATGATGTCGGGGACGGTGGCGGCCGTGCTCTCGATGGCGCCGGTCAGGGGGTAGCAGCCCAGGGTGCGGAAGCGCACCTGCTTTTGGGCCGGGACTTCTCCGGGCCTGAGGGGCAGCCGGTCGTCGTCCACCAGGATCAGGGCGCCGTCCCGCTCCACCACCGGGCGGGGGGCGGCGAAATAGAGCGGCACCACCGGCAGGTTTTCCCGGGCGATGTAGAGCCACACGTCCAGCTCGGTCCAGTTGGAGAGGGGGAACACCCGGATGGACTCCCCGGGCGCAATCCGGCCGTTGTAGAGGCTCCAGAGCTCGGGGCGCTGGGCCCTCGGCTCCCACCGGTGGGCCGCGGTGCGAAACGAGAAGACCCGCTCCTTGGCGCGGCTCTTTTCCTCGTCCCGTCGGGCGCCGCCGATGGCCGCATCGAAGCCCCAGGTGTCCAGAGCCTGCCGCAGGGCGACGGTCTTCATGATGTCCGTGTGAACCGCCGAGCCGTGGGTCACGGGGGAGACGCCCTCGCGCCGTCCGTCCTCGTTGACGTGGACCAGAAGATCCAGCCCCAGCTCCTGCATCCGGCGGTCCCGGAAGGCGATCATGTCCCGGAACTTCCACAGCGTGTCCACGTGCATCAGCCGGAACGGGGGCTTGCCCGGGTAAAAGGCCTTCAGCGCCAGGTGCAGAAGCACCGACGAGTCCTTGCCAATCGAATAGAGAAGCACCGGATTGCGGAACTGGGCAGCGGTCTCGCGCAGAATGTGGATGCTTTCCGATTCCAGGCGGTCCAGGTGGGTGAGCTCGGGCACGGGGCACTCCATGGAGACGGCCGCGGGCAGCGAACCGGCACAGGCGCCGGTGCACACGGGGAGAACCCGGGCGGTGCGGTGCTCGCAAAGTACGACAGCCGGGTGCGACGTGCAAGGCGCTTCCGTGAGGCGCGGGGCGTGTGGGAGGCCCCGTCCGGGCGGGTGCCGGGCTGTCAAAATGCTTGAGTTCGGGGGCCTGCTGTCTCATATAAAAGCTTGCAAATTCTCCCGGTTTTCAACCCCTCTACCGGACAGGTGTTATGACGGAAGACACTCTTCAGGCCTCCGGCGAAGAGACGTTGGCGTTTCAGGCCGAGGTCTCCCAGCTTCTTGATATCGTCGTTCACTCCCTTTATTCCGACCGGCAGATTTTCCTGCGCGAGCTCATCTCCAACGCGTCCGACGCGTGCGACAAGCTGCGCTACGAAAGCCTGACCCGCCCCGAGCTTCTGGGCGGAGATGCCGAGTTCCGGATCGCCCTGCGGGTCGATACGGAGGCGGGCACCCTGGCCATCACCGACAACGGGATTGGCATGAACCGCCAGGAGCTGATCGCGAACCTGGGCACTATTGCCCACTCGGGCACCCGGGCCTTCGGGGAAATCCTGAAAACCCGCAAGGCGGACGAAAGCCCGGACTTCTCGCTGATCGGCCAGTTTGGCGTGGGCTTCTACTCGGCCTTCATGGTGGCGGAGCGGGTGGACGTCCTGACCCGTCACGCGGGCGAGGACGAGTGCTGGCGCTGGTCGTCCTCGGGAACCGGGTCCTACACGGTGACCGAGGGGTCGGGCTACCCCCGGGGGACGACCATCATCTTGCACATGCGCGAGGACGCCCGGGAGTTCCTGGAGGAAAGCCGCCTGCGCTCCATCGTGCGGATGTACTCGGACCACATCGCCATCCCCGTCGTGTTCGAGGGGCGCGACGACGAGGGCAAGGAGGCCTCCGACACCCTGAACGCCGCCAACGCCCTGTGGATGCGCTCAAAGGACACGATCACGCCCGAGCAGTACACGGCCTTCTACCGCCATGTCTCCCACGCCTACGACGACCCCTGGATGACCCTCCATTTCCGGGCCGAGGGCGTGCTGGAGTACTCGGCCCTGCTGTTCGTGCCGACCGAGGCGCCCTTCGACCTGTACACGACCGAGCGCACCCCGCGCCTGAAGCTTTACGTGAACCGGGTGTTCATCACCGACGACTGCGAGAGCCTGCTGCCGTCCTACCTGCGCTTTGTTCGGGGCGTCGTGGATTCCTCGGACCTTTCCTTGAACGTCAGCCGCGAGCTGATCCAGCAGGATCCGCGTCTGCGCAAGGTCCGCTCGACCCTGACCCGGCGCCTGCTCGACGAGCTGGGCCGCCGCGCCCGCGAGGACGAGGCCGGGTACCTCGGGTTCTGGAACACCTTCGGCCCCATCCTCAAGGAGGGTATCTACGAGGACTTCGAGCGCAAGGACGAGATCCTGAAGCTGGCCCGCTTCCGCACCACCGCCGGGTCCGAGCCCGTGTCCATCGAGACCGTCATCGGGCGTATGCGGGAGGGCCAGAAGGCCGTCTACTATCTGACCGGCGACGGGGCCGACACCCTGTCGCGCAGCCCCCAGGTCGAGGGCTTCCGGGCCCGCGGCGTGGAGGTGCTTCTGCTGACCGATCCCATCGACGAGTTCTGGGTTGCCGCCATGCGCGAGGTCGAGGGAACGCCCCTGCGCTCGGTCGGCGAGGCGGGCAGCGATCTGGACGCCCTTCCCCTGGTGGGCGGTGCGGACGAGGCCGAAGCCGCCCCGGAAACCGGAGCCGGTGTGGACGGCAGCGCCCGTGATCACCTGGTGGCCGCCCTGCGCACGGTTCTGGAAGACCGGGTGGCGGATGTGCGGGTGTCCTCCCTGCTGACGGACAGCCCGGTGGTTCTGGTGCCGAAGGAGGGGTCCATCAGCCCGCACCTGCGCAAGCTGCTGGCCCGCGCGAACCAGGACAGCGTGCTGCCGGACGAGCGGGTGCTGGAGATCAACCCCCGCCATCCGGTGATTCGCGCCCTGTCCGAGCGCCTGGAAAAGGAGCCCGTTCCCGGCGAGGATGTGACCGAGACCGCTCTGCTTCTTTACGATCAGGCGCTGATCCTGGAGGGCGAGGCCCCGGCGGATCCCATCGCCTTTGCCCGTCGCCTGACCCAGGCGCTCACGAAGGGCCTTGCCTGACCCGGGCGCTCACGAAGGGGCCCGCCTGACGGGCGGGCCTTTCCGAAAGACCGGATCCGGGGGGCCTGACACGGGCCCCCCGATCCCTTCCGAAGGCTTTGCTCACGCTCCCGCCGGGGCATCCCCCAGAAGGTGCTCCTCGAGCGACCAGGTGCCCGCGCCATCCTGCCCCAGGCACTCCGCCAGGAACGGCAGGATCTCCGGCAGGGCCTTTTGCAGGGCAAAGGGCGGATTGAGTGCCAGAAGCCCCGTTTCCCCCATGCCCGGCGCGGTCTCGGGCAGGATCCGCAGGCGGGCCATGAGGGCAGGCACGCCAAATCCGAAGGCCTTTTCCTGAAACGCCAGCACGGCGTCCTCGTTCTTGATGGGGAACCAGATCAGGTAGCGCCCGATCTTCCAGCGCCGCAGGGCCTGGGCCAGGAAGCGGGCCAGGGTCTCGAACTCATCCTTTTTCTCGAACGGCGGATCGATCAGGACCAGCCCACGGCGCTCGGCCGGGGGGAGGGACGCCTTCAGGAAGGCATACCCGTCCGTTTCCTCGATCCGGGTGTTGGGGGCGCGCCCGAGAAGGGCTCGAAGGGCGCGGAAGAACACCGGATGGCGCTCCGCCACCCACAGGCGGTCGTTCGCACGCATGAGGGTCCGGGCGATCAGGGGGCTTCCCGGGTAGGCGCGCAGGGTCTCCCCCGCCGCGCCAAGGCGGGTCACCACGTCCAGGTACGGGCGAAGGCTTTCCGGGAACCCGCCGCTGCGGGCCGCCGTCATCAGGCGGAGAACACCGGCCTCGGCCTCGGCTGTCCGCCCGGCCTTGTCGCTGGCCAGGTCGAAGCGCCCCTGGCCTCCGTGGGTGTCTAGGACAAAGTAGGGCTTCTCCTTCTCCCCCAGAGCCTGCAGGGACAGCACAAGACAGGCGTGCTTGAGAACGTCGGCAAAGTTGCCTGCGTGGAAGGTGTGGTCGTAGTTCATGGGGCTCTCTTTTGGGGCGACCGGGAGACCGGCACAGGGGGCACGTCCGGAGGTGTCCGGCGGCCCGGGCGGGCGGGCCGGACAGGCCGGGGAGCCGCCCTTATACCACGCCCGGCGACCGATATCGAAATGCTCTGTGCGGGCCCGCCGTGGCCGGCTGGCCGGGGGCGGTTCCGGATCATTTATGTTGACAGCTACATATTAGGCACCTACATAGATACCGGAACAACAGGGAGGCGCGTGAATGTTCACTCTCAGGGATTTGCCCAGCCGGAAAACGATCGACGATTTTGCAGCGCGGTACGGGAACCCCGATGCGGAGGGGCTCGAGACGTGGCTTGTGTGGGCCTCGGCCACCAGCGAGATGCTGTCCGCCTTCGAGCGCAATCTTCAGAGAACCTGCGGCATCTCCCAAACCCAGCTGTTTGTCCTGATTCTGCTGAAGCGCAATCCGGACGGACTGGGCATTGGTGCCCTTGCAAGCCGTGTGTCTGTCACGTCGCAGACCATGACCCGGGTCGTGGACCGCATGGAGCGCGACGGGCTGTGCCGTCGGGAGCCCGACCCCCAGGACCGCCGCGCCCAGCTGGTCCAACTGACCGCGGAGGGCGATCGCATGCTGGAGGTCGCTCTTCCCTTTCATTATCAGTGGGTTGCAGACCTTATGAGTTGCCTCGACACCACGGAGCGGGCGACGCTGCGGGATCTTGTGTCGAAGCTGGACGCCTCCCGGCGCACCCGGACCGAGCGTGAGACCACGCCGCCCGGACGGCAGGAGACCGATCCGCAGTAGGAACCGGCCCGAAGCCGGGCGTGCGTCGGACAGGGGAGTCCTTTGGCGGTGGGGCGGTCCGCGCACCGTGCGCCCGGCATCCGCTGTCGCGCCGCCCACCGCGCTGTGTCTGCCTTTCGGGCGTGCCGCAGCTCGGGGCGCGCCTCGGGGCGGGAGCGGCAGGAGCCCGGTCCGCTCCAGGGGATCCGGAACCCGGTCCGCAAGGACTTCGGCCGAGGCCCGGTGGCTTTCCCGGTGGCTTTCCCGGTGCAAGTTCGGGGCTCGGGGCCCGGGTGCGACCCCGGAGCCTGAGCACCACGCCGGGGCCGTTCACGGCAGACCGGCGCTGTTCGCGGCGGGCCTGGCGGCCCGTCACGGGGATCCATTCCCCTGTCTTTTTTTCGTTTTTATGTGTCTGGCTGTTAATCAGGGAGCGATCGTGATGCCGACCCCAAACCCATCCTTTCTTCTGCGGGCGTGGCTTGTGCTCTGTGCCCTGGCCGTCGTCTCGCTTCTGTATCTTCCGCTGCCGGTTCTTCCCGAACTGGCGGTTCGCCATGCCCTGAGCCCTGCGGGCGCGGCCGGCATGATCAGTGCTTTCGGCTTTGCCTACGCCGCCGGGTTTCTGGTGTTCGGCCCGCTTTCCGACCGGATCGGACGCCGGACCGTCATGATCGTCGGACTGGCGGGGCTGTCGCTGGTCACATTCCTTCTGACCTTTGCCGAGAGCGCGTGGCCGCTTCTGGTTGGCCGCGGGGCCCAGGGGTTTCTGGCCGCCGCCTTCCCGCCGGTCGTGGTCGCCTATCTGTCCGAGCGGGGAACACCGAAGCAGCGCATCTGGAGCGTTGCCTGGCTCAGCACGGCCTTTCTGTCCGCCGGTCTGGTCGGTCAGGTTCTTGGCGGAGAGATTGGCGGGCGCTGGGGGCTGGAGCGGGCCTTCCTTCCCTCGGCTGTGATCTGTCTGGTGACGGCGCTGGCTTTGCTGCGCACTCCGGCCGAGAGCCCGGCCGCTGCGGACAGGCCGATGTTCGACGCCTGGAAATCCGCGGGACGTCTTTTTGCCCACCCGGGGCTGCGGCGCTGTTATCTGGCGGCATTTTTTCTGCTCCTGTGCTTTGTGGCGTTCTATGTGGCCCTGGACATGCATCTTGGCCTTGCCCTTCTGGCCAGCAACATCAGCCCCCTTATGGCCCGGGAAATCGCCCTTCCGGCGTTCTTCGCACCCCTGTGCGTCGCGCTGGTCATTGCACGGCTCGGGGCCCGGCGCGTTGTGATCGCGGGTCTTGCGCTGGCCTCAGCCGGCCTTCTTGTGGCGGCCCTTGTCGCTGGAAACCCGAACGTTTTCCTGTTCCTTGGCGCCAGCGTGCTGTTCGTGTTCGGCGTCGGAACCAGCGTGCCGGGGCTGATTGCCAGTGTTGCCGGAGCGGTGGACCCGTCCCTGCGGGGGCTTGCCGTCTCGCTGTACACGTTCCTTCTGTTTGTGGGGGCAAGCCTTGGCCCCTGGCTGGCCCAGGCGCTGGGGCGCTGGCCGGTTGAAACCACGCTCGCTGTTTTGTCGTCCCTTCTCGGGGCCGCCACGCTCTTCCTTGTGTTCGAGCGCAGGGCAGTCACGCCGGTCGCCTGAAACACCGGATCCGGGGCGTATCCGTCGCCGTCGACGTCACCACGGGTCCGTTGCGCCTCCGGGCCCGGAGCTCAGGGAAACCACCATGAAAGCTCTGTTCTTCTCGCTTTTGACGCTGGGAGCGCTCGTTTCGCCTTCCCTTTCCATCACTGCCGCCGCCAACGGGCCGGCCGCCAGGGAGTTTTCTGCCATGACAACCGCCACAGCCCACCCCACACCGACATTCCTCCCCATGGACAGCCACCGGGAAGTCCGGCGGACCTCGGTCCTGATCGACGGCAATCCCGCCGAGCTGACGCGCCATGAGCGCTCCGATGGACGCAACGCGGGCCTTTTCGGAGAGCATATCAGTGTTCTCCACGCGCCTGACGGTCGCCTGAAAGGCTTCGCCCGCCTGTCCCTGGACCTGGCCGGAGAGCCTCTTCCCGACCGTGAGGAGACCGAGAACATCGCCCGCGCTTTTCTTGCGGACCATGCTCCGGACCTGTTGCCCACCATGAAAATCAGCTGGATCGAGCCCCATGACGAGACCATCGTTGATCGCACAGGGGGCGCGGAGACCACGGTCACCGTGACTGGCATGAAGGTGAAGGCCCGGAACCTTGCGGACGGCACGTGGTTCTGGGTGATCGTCGGCGGCGATCGCACACCCATGGTCTTCGAGCGCGATATTGTCTGGATCGCCTTTCCCGGACACCGCCAGACGGAAAAGTGGCTTCACGACAACTGGCTGAATGAGCGGTCCGGCTGATGGTGTGGTCCGGCTGAACGGATGGCCGTTTGCCGGTCCGGTAGCCGTTTGTCGTCCCAGTGGCGGGGTGTGTTTGCGCCCCGCCCCGACGACAACCGGCTTCGGGGGCTCCTGGAACTGAGATCCTACTGCGAGGGCTGGAAGGTCTTCAGCCGCTCCATAATCTCCTCCGGGTGCTCCTGAAGGTACAGGGCGGCGTAGCGGGTCCGCGCGTCCGTTTCCGGGTTCTTTTCGAGTTTTCCATAACCTCTCCGGGTTATCCCGAAGAGAAACGCCGCCTGGTCCTGGGTCAGCCGGTTGATTTTCCGCCATGCCTTCAGGTCATAGGACGGGACGGGGGCTTCGGGCGGGTGATCGGTCATGGGAATTCCTTGAAAACAGGTTGAGGAAGGCGCGCGCGAGACCATCGCCGCCGTGTTCGTCAGATCCCGGAGGGCTCGGCCCGCTCCCCGGGCCCCGGGGGGCGGGTTCCGGCGCTCACGCCCGTCATCCGGAGCCGAACCACGGCGGGACCAACGTGGTTCATCCCGGGGCATCTGCCGTGAGGGATCACCCACAGTCCGGATCCGCGGCCCGACACACCCGAGATGTTTTCCGGGGGCTTCAATAGCAAAACGTGTTCGTTTTCAAAACACTATTCGGGGCCGGGCCGGGCGCTTTTCCGGTGCGGCCTTTCCAGACGCGGAAACCTGCACTACTATCCCCCGGGCGCCGGAACCGGACCAGCCGGACATCTCCGGGGGGACACAGTGCACCGTGGATCCTGCACCGCGCCCTTCCGAAAGGGCCCGGTGTTGCGGACCGCCCCGGCCCCGTGATGGGGAGGCCGCGTCGGGCCCGGTCGTGCGAGGCAGGTTCGCGGCGGAGGGGCCACAGTCCACCCGCACACAGGCCCCCCTAACCTTGAGAAGCGACATCGCGATTTGCACACACACGCTCCATCAGAGGCACGACACCGCGAGCCCGGCGCGCAAGGCGCCCGCTGCGGCTCCGGACCCGGGTTTGCCAAACACCGGGTCGGGGCGCGTCCTCGGCGACCGGCGCGGACAGCACTGGCGTTCCCAGCCTCACGGACCGGGCGTCGGGGGGGCGCGTTCCCTGGCCCGTGTCGGCGCCTCACGGCCTGCCGGACCTCGCGTCCGGCTTCGGTTCCCGTCCGGGCGGAGCCGCCTGTGAACTGTTTTGGCTTCCGGCGGCGGGGGGTGACGCTGTGAGTGTGCTGCCTGTCTTTCTTCCTTTGGAAAACCGGCCCTGCCTGGTGGTCGCCTGCGCCGCTGCGCCCTGGGGAGCCACGCTGTCCAAGGTGCGGGCTCTGGCCCGCGCCGGAGCCCGGGTCACCCTTGCGTGCGACGCCGGGCCCGCCCGTGTCCGGGAGGCCCAAGACGCCGGGGCCTCCGACGTCGTTCCGCTGGATGAGGCTGGAGCGCACATCCCCCGGCAGGGCCTTGCGATCTTGAACTCGCCCGATCAGGACCGGGTCGCCCGGCTGGGCGGGGCCATCCGTTCTCAGGGGTCGTGGGTCAATGTGGTGGACCAGCCGAACGCGTCCGATTTTATTTTCGGCGCCCTTGTGGACCGTTCGCCGGTTCTCGTGGCCATCACCACGGGCGGCCAGGCGCCGGCGGCGGCGCGGGCCCTGCGCCAGCGTCTGGAGGGGCTTTTGCCCGGGAACCTGGGGGAGGCGGTGGCCTGGAGTGCGCCCGTCCGGTCGGCGCTTCAGGCGGCCGGGATGGACAGTGCCACCCGCGCGCGGGTGTGGTCCGCGTTCTGGGAGCACGTCTTTTCCCTGGAGACCTCGGTTCCCCTGTCCCGCGAGGGGGCAACGGATCCGGCGGCATTTGCCGAGACCTGGGCCACGCCCCCTGAGGCCCGGCTGCTCGTCCTGGACGCCCCCGAGGCTCCGGATCTCCTGACCTTGCGCGATGTGCGCCAGCTGTCTGCCGCGCGGACCGTCCTGGCCGATGCCCGGTGCCTGGCGGACTTCCGCTTCCTGTTTCGCCGCGAGGCCCGGTTGCGCACGCCCTCCGCCCCCGGTTATCCCGAGCTTCGGGAGGCCCTGGACGACGGCGGGCTGAGCGTCTGGCTGTGCCGCGGCGGGGAGCGGCCGCCGGCCGACCTCCTGGAGGACGTCAGGCGTCGGGGTCTCCGGGTGGACACCCCGACCCGGTGATCAGCCCTTCTTGAGGGAGAACGGCTCGTCGGCAGACCAGTCGTGGTAAAACAGGGGGTCTTCCGCAAACGGCGGAGCGACATCGTAACGCTCCACCAGGTCGGCCACCTCGTCTGCCCCCTCGCCCAGGACCCAGTCGCCGAAGGCCTCGGTCGGCGCCTCGTCGCGGGTCAGCCACAGTCCCAGAAGCGCCACGACAAAGTCCGGCACAGCGCGGGCGGGAACGCGGCCAAAGGATCGGGCCAGACGGGTGTGTCCCACACCGGCGCGGGCTCCGGCAAACAGGGTGTAGGCCGGGAACGCAACCCCGTCCTGCCGGCGCGCGCCGCCCGAGAAGCCGAGATCGGCCATCAGGTGCTGGCCGCAGGCGTTCGGGCAGCCCGAGACGTTCAGGTGAAAGTCCCCAAGCCGGTCCAGGTCCAGAGAGGACGCCTCCAGCGCCTCCAGGATGGCCGAAAGCAGGCCCTTGGAGCGGCAGATGCCCAGCTTGCAGGTTTCCGCGCCGGTGCAGGCAATGGCCTCCCCCGAAAGGCGGGGCCGGTCGCTCGGAAGCCCTTCCTCCTGCAAGAGGGCAAACAGCGCCCCCAGCCGGTTTTCGGGAATGTGGCGCAGCCGGAGGTTCTGTCCGAACGTCGCCCGGACGGTGTCGTCCCCGATGGGCGCCAGGAAGTCCGCAAGGCGCCGGGCGGTCGCGTTGGGCAGGTTGCCCATGGGGACCGGAACCACAACGGAGTACCGTCCGGCCTGGCGCTGGGACTCCACATAGCGCGAGCGCCACAGCCGCTCGGCCTCGTCGGGCTCGGCGGCTCCTGCGAAGGGGTCGCTGTCGGGAACAGGCACGACGGGACCGGGCACAAACGGGGCGGGGCTTTCTTGCAGCAGCCCCGCATACTCGGCCTCGTAATACTGGCGGAAGGTTTCCTCCCCCAGGGCGCTCCACAGAAAGCGAAGCCGCGCGCGGGCCCGGTTCTCCCGGTCGCCGTACTTCGAGAACACGCGCTTGATGGCCTCGCTCACAAGCCAGACGTCGCTTTCGGCAATGAAGTCGTGCAGCACATGGGCGATTTCGGGCTTGTTGCCCGCACCCCCGGCCACAAACACCTGAAAGCCACGGGCGCCGTCCCGCATCGTGGCCACGAAACCCACGTCATTCAGCAGGGCATAGGCCCCGTCTCTGGGCCCGTTCGCAAACGAGATCTTGAACTTGCGCGGCAGCTGCCAGGACGTGGGATCGGCAATCATCCGGCTGGTCAGGGCGAAGGCGTGGGGGCTGGGGTCAAAGACCTCGTCCCGCGCAAAACCGGCATCGGGGGAGACCAGGACGTTGCGGACCGTTCCGCCTCCGCCGCCCCGGGTGGCCAGTTCGAGGCCCTTCAGATCCTCCATGACCGCGATGACGTCTTCGGCGCGCAGGTCGTGAATCTGGAACTCCTGGCGGGTCGTCACGTGGAGACAGGGCGCCCCGTAGCGCTCGGCGATATCGGCCATGCCGCGCAGTTGGGCGGGCGTCACGGCCCCGGCCGGAGTGCGGACACGAACCATGCGCACGCCGTGGCCGCGCTGCTCGTAGGATCCCCAGGCGACCCGCAGCCGGTCCAGGGTGCTTTCCTCCATTTCGCCGGACGCGGCCTGTGCGGTCGCGGCTTTCAGGGCGTCCAGTTCGTCAGTCAAAGTCTCGGGAAGACGGTAGAACATAGGGTGTCTCTCTTGTCCGGCCCGCTTGGCCTCTGGCTTTTGCCGCCGGTTCGTTCCGGTGAAACGGATCGAAGGGACAAAGGGGATATCCTGTCGATCCGCAAAAACGGGGTCTGGTGTGTCCGCGTGCCGGGGCACGGCGGCGGGTGTCCTGCATCGGGGCTCCCGGCCCGGGCCCCCGTCACTCCGGATCCGGAGGGTGCGGGCGAACCGGCGTCGGCCCACAGGTGGCAGCCGCGCATCGGCATCACGCAGCGCTGTCCCGCAGCAGGGGGAGACGCGAAGGGGCGTGTGCCTGAGCACGTCCGGCCCACGCTCGTTTCCCGAAACGCCCCGTACAGGGGGAGACCACGGGCAGCGCCTGAACAACACCACAAACCCGACTGGATTTGTGTATTGTGAGCCCGGGTTGAACGCAAGGTCTTTCTGGTGCGCGTTTTTGCTGGCGTTCGTCCGAAAGCCGGAGCCCGGGGCGTGCCCGGTTTCCGGACCCTGCCCGGTTCTGTGGCTCCTTGCGGGTCACGATCCGTGTGGCGATGTGGGGCGGTTCGTCGGCAAAACCGCACCGGCACAGCGGTGGACCATCAGGCGTATGGGACGTTTTGCAGGGAAGGCCCCCTGATCCCCGGGGGGGCGGAGGATCTGGTCCGGGCAGCCGGACTCGAACCGGCATGGGATAACCCGGGGGATTTTAAGTCCCCTGCGTCTACCTGTTCCGCCATGCCCGGGCGGTGGGGATGCGTGTCGCCCGGGGCGGGGGTGGTGCGGTGTCCGCGTACCTGCGGGGGCCCTGGGCTCCGCTCCCGGCCTTCGGGGGCGGGCATGGTAGGGGCGCCGCCTGTCCGCTGTCAAGACGCGGTTCGGGTGCTCCGGCGGGTGTGCCGGGGGGCGGGCGGTGACGTGAGCGGTGACGTGAGCGGTGACGTGGGTCGGATGCTTCGGGGGCGCTCCGGGGGGCGGGCAGTGCGGGGCCCGGGTCCGCCCGCGTCCTGTTCTGGTCCGTCATGGCGGGCCCGGCTGGCGCTGGGCAGCGCTGGGCCCTGTCCTGTCTGCTCACTCTTGCCTCTCCTTCGGGAGGCTCCCGTAATGCCGGGCGGTGGAGACATCTGCGAGCGGCAGGAAATCCGCTGCCATCTCTCCGGGCCGTTCTTCCTTCTGCGGAGTAATGGCCGCGGGAGCCGCCCTGACCCCGTTTGCCGTCCGGGGCCCGATCCGCAAAAGAACGCCCCTGCCGAAGGGTCTCGACAGGGGCGTTTGCTGCGCGAGAGAGTGTGCCGGGGACCGCAGGGGCCGTTGCGGGTGGCTGTGGCCCTGAAGCGGTCCGGCCGGAGGCGGCTTACTCGGCCTTCGGCGCGGCCGGGCTGGCTGCGGGGCCGCCCTGCATCGGGCCACCCTGCATGGGGCCGCCGCGTCCCGGACCCATCATTCCGGGCATGCCGCCCCGGGGCATGCCCCCCATGCGGGGACCGAACCGGCCGGGCTCGAAGCTTTCGGTGGCCAGAACCTTGCCCGTCACCGAGTCCACCAGAACGATGGACATGGAGCGGGGGCCGCTCTCGGCGGTGCTCTTCATCGTGACCATCCACGCGGTGCCCTCGGTGCTCTCATCCGAGGCCACGCCCCGGACCATGACCGGCTTCGCGTCCTTGACGGTGTTTGCCGCCGTGCCCAGGGCCGTGGCCGCATCGACCTTGGCGGTTCTCATGTCCGCGGCCGGGCCGAAGCCGCGGGCGCCCCAGCCCTTCCAGCCGCCCTGATGACGCCAGCCCGAGCTGGGGTTGAACGGGGCCCGGGCGAACACGCCGGTGGCCTCGCCGATCACGTCGGTGGCGCCCGTCAGGCCGTTGACCGCAACCATGGTGCGGGTGTCCGCGTCCCGGACGGTGACCAGGTACGTGGGGGCAGAACCCTTCCGGTCTTTCGGCGTGACGCGCTCCTCGCCCGGAAGCCCGAAGGCCGCGAGGCGGGCGCCCTGGACGGCACCCGGAACTTTTTTGGTGGCCGCCGTGATGGCCGCATTCAGGTCAAGGGATGCGCCCTTCATGGCCTCGGTGATGGCTTTGTCGTAGTCGTCGTTCGGACCCCAGCAATAGGGCTGGGCACTCGCCGCGAGCGGGAGCATCAGGCTGCCTGCGAGCAGGGTCGAGAAGAACAGGGAGCGACGGCTCATGGAGGAGACCTTTCAAGAGAGGGGGAGTGGGGCCAGGCCAGGATCGTCAGGATCCCGGCCGGGGGTGCGCCGTCGTGGGCGCAACCCTGGGGGCTCGCAACCTTATCGCCTCAAACGCGGGCGGCGCAAGCCTGGAGTTGCTTCAAACTTGCGCGGCGGGTCTGTTCCCTCTACTCTGGACGCAGTGTCAGGATACCTGGGCCATTGCCGGATGACAGGTGTCTTCATGAGGAAAATCAGGAGAATCGGGCTTAATGGCGGAGTGTTCTGGAGGGACGTCTGGGACTCCCTCTCGCGAGACGTCCGAGGTACCCCACGTCATCGGGACCGGCGGGGAGGATTTTTTCTGCGATGTGATTGAGGCGAGCCACCGGACCCCGGTCCTTGTGGATTTTCATGCGGACTGGTGCCCTCCGTGCCGTGTTCTGGCCCCCTTTCTCGAGACGATGGCCAACCGGAAGAAGGGGCGGGTTCGTGTGGCTCACGTTGCTGTGGATGATAACGAGGGGCTGGCGGGCCTTCTGGGGCTCCATACGCTGCCCACCGTCATCGCCTTTCTGAACGGCCAGGAGGTGGACCGCTTTGTCGGCCTGCAGCCGGTGGACACGGTGGTGGCCTTTGTGAGGGGGCTTGTGGCCCGGTGCTGTCCCGGGGGCCTGTACAGTGAGCTGGCCCGGGCCGAGACGGCCCTGGTGGCCGGGGATGCTGCCGGGGCCCTGGCCCTGTTCGAGGGGGTCTGGCGGCGGGAGCCGGGGAGCCTGCCGGCCCTTGCGGGCATCTTTCGGGCCCGCATCACCCAGGGGGAGGTGGAGGCCGTGAGGGGGGCTCTGGCGCTTCTGGACGAGGACGACCGCTGGGCCGAGCCCTTCCGGCGGGTGCACGCCTTTTTGGAGATTCTCGCCGGTGCCGGATCGGAGGAGACCCTCTCTGGCGCACTGGACCGGCTGCACCGGGATCCGGCGGATCGCGAGGCCCGGCGGGATGCGGCGTGCGGGCTTTTTGCCCGGGGGGATGCGGCCGGTGCCGTGGACCTGCTTATTGAGCCGTTCGGGGCCGATCCGGCCTGGAGCGCGAGCGCGGAGCAGACGCTGCTGCTGAAGGTGGCGGATGTCCTGGGGCCGGCGAATCCGGTGATCCGGGAGGCGTGGCAGCGGTTTCCCCGTCGCCTGTTTTCCTGAGCCCGTCCCCGGGTCGGGCCGGGTGTCTGGAACGGGGCGGAGCGGAGCCGGTGGCCAGGGGTTGGGGCCGGGGGCCGGTTGGTTGGTGCCTGGAGGCCGGGGGCCGGAACGAGGCGCGCCCGAAGGCTGCCGGCGCGAGGGGGCCACGGGTCTAGGGCCTTAGGGCTCCAGGGCCCGGAGCGGCGGGCGGTCGTGACCGGCGCCGGGTGGGTGCACAAGGAGGTCCATGCAGGGCATTCCGGGAGGGATGGTCTTGCGTAGTTTCAACAGCCTGCCGGGACAGGCCACGGGGAATGCCCCTACCGGACGGACACGGGAACCGACCGTCCGGACGCAGCGGAACAGGAGGCGCGATGCCTGGGACACGTAAACAAACCGTCTTCACCCTGCCGGACGCGGTGCCGGTCTATCCCCTGTCGGGCGTTCTTCTGCTTCCGTCGGCGACGCTGCCTCTGGATATCGTGGAGCCGCACCACTGCGCCATGGTGGAGGACGCCCTGGCCGAGGGGCGCCATATGGCTCTGGTCCAGCCGGTGAGCAGTCGTCCTGGCGAGGCGGGGCTGTACCGGGTGGGCTGCCTCGGGCGGATCATCTCGTTTCTCGAGACGGGGGAGGGGCGCTACGAGATCGGCCTTCTCGGCCTGCGCCGGGTTCACCTTCTGGATGAGCAGGCCTGTGACCGGGGCTACCGCCGCTTTTCCCTGCGCGCCGAGGATCTGCCCGCCGGGGAGCCGCAGGACAGTGCGTTCCTGTTCGACGATCTCGACGATCTGGACACGTTCTTCGACACCCTGTCCGCCTACGCCGAGACCTACAGCATCGGTTTCGATCACGAGGTTCTGCGCTCGATTCCGGCCCAGAACCTTGTCAACGCCCTGTGCATGGCCTGTCCCTTCGATCCCAGGGAGAAACAGGCCCTTCTGGAGGCCGAGAATCTGCGGGCGAGGGCGGTTCTGCTTCATAACCTCTTGCAGATTTCGCTCCGTTCTCCATTATCCAGCGATTCGACACAGTAAACCGTCAGATGGAGAGACCCAATGACCGAGAGACTGACCGACCCCCGCCTGCTGGAGCTTCTCGTGGCTCCGGTGACCCAGAACCCGCTGCGTTACGACGCCGGTGCCCAGGAACTTGTCGACGACAAGGGCGGCCTCGCGTTCCCCATCCGTGACGGCATTCCCATCATGCTGGTCGAGGAAGCCCGCTCCCTGGATTCCTGACCGGAGTCCGCTCATGCTGGACACGGGCTCCTTCCCCGGCTGGCTCGAGGGCGTGGCCTTCGCGATGATCGCTCTGGGCGGCTCGGTGGTCGCCTGGTTGCGGTACGGCTCCCGGGGGGCGACAGAAAAGAGCGTGGAGTTCCTGCCCTGGAGCGACCGGATCTACCGGGCCGCCAGGGGGGAGTACACAGCCCGTGCCCGGGGGCAGGTCGCGGCCCTTACGGCGGCTGACTGGCCCTATGCGCCGGGGGCCCTGTATGCCGCGTACTACGGCTACCCCTGCAACGCCGTTCCTGTCGAGGGGCCCGAGGGCGAGGGCGCCCGCATGCTGGCCCGGGACTGGTCCGTCGGGAACCGGGCCGATCTTCTGGCGGTCCTGTACCGGCTGCTCACCAGGGGGCACCGGGTTCCCTATACCGCCGACTGCCGTTTCTATGCGGACATGTCCGAGGTGGACTACCGCCGCTGGGTCCATACCGGGCCCGATCCCGCCGAGCTGTGGCGGGCCAACGCGGTGCGCACCAACGCGGGCGGCATGCGCCACGTCCATTTCCTGGCCTGGGATCTGGTGCGCTTTGTGAACGTGGTCTGCCTTGGGTACCGGGCCGGGTATCTGAACCGGAAGGAGGCGGACAGTTTCGTGGGCCTGGTTGCCCCTCCCCTGCAATGGGCGTATGCGGGCTGGCCCGACCTGTGGGAGAACTTCCTGCTTGGCCGGCGCTTCTGGTTTGCGAACCGGGATGACAGCGAGGTCACGGCCCTGTTCTCGCACCTTGCGACGCTTGCGGTGCGCACACCCGGGGGCCCGTGCAAGGTTCTGAAATGGGACACTCCCCTTGCGGACGGTGATCCGGCCGCCTTCATTGCCGCGTATCGTGAGGTTCCGCGCCTGGACGAAAACGGCCAGCCCCTGTCTGCGGAGGCTGTGGCGAGCGCGGTTCTGGACGTCATCCGCCCGCCCGGCAGCGCCCGGGTCTGAACACCCGGCGCCCGGGGCCCTGCCTTCATCCTGTCTGTCCTGCCTAAGCCGCCGCCCGGAAGCGCGCCGCCCGGCCCGGGGTGCCCTGACGGGCCCCTGACCCTGGGGCGCCGGCTCCGTGGCTTTGCTGGTCCGGGCGAGCGTAACGGCCCGCGTGTGCGGGTGCGTGTTCCGGGGCGGCGCCTTGGGCAGGAGTGGGCACGGGCATCCCACGGCCCGTGAACGGGCGGCAGCTTTGGCCGGAGCGCTCGCGGCTCCCCTGGGCCGGTCCGGGATCCGGGCGCGGGTCCGCCCGCTCCCGGGAGTGCTGTCTTTTCGTTGAGCCCGGGGCGGTCCGCGCCGGGACCGGAGGTCCGCCGGTCCGCCGGTCCGCCGTCCCGCCGGTTTCCGGCGATGCGGGGTCAGGCGGTTCCGCCGACCGTGAGCCGGTCCACCTTCAAGGTGGGCTGTCCAACCCCCACGGGCACGCTCTGGCCTTCCTTGCCGCAGGTGCCCACGCCCCGGTCCAGTTCCAGGTCGCTGCCGATCATGGAGACCCGGGTCAGCACATCCGGGCCGTTGCCCACCAGCGTGGCGCCCTTCACGGGGGCGGTGAGCTTCCCATTCTCGATCAGCCAGGCCTCCGAGGCGCTGAACACGAACTTGCCCGAGGTGGTGTCCACCTGGCCGCCGTTGAAGTTCACCGCATAGAGGCCCTTTTTGACCGAGGCGATGATTTCCTCCGGGTCGCGCTCGCCCGCCAGCATGAAGGTGTTGGTCATGCGGGGCAGGGGCACGCAGGCGTAGGACTCCCGGCGCCCGTTTCCGGTGGAAACCTGGCCCATCAGGCGGGCGTTCATGCGGTCTTGCATGTAGCCCTTCAGGATGCCGTTCTCGATCAGGACGGTGCGCTGGGTGGGGGTTCCCTCGTCGTCAACGGACAGGGAGCCGCGGCGGTCCAAAAGGGTGCCGTCGTCCACGATGGTCACGCCCTCGGCGGCGACCCGCTGGCCGATCAGGCTGGCAAAGGCCGAGGTGCCCTTGCGGTTGCCGTCCCCCTCCAGCCCGTGGCCGATGGCCTCGTGCAGCAGAACGCCGGGCCAGCCCGGACCCAGGACCACGTCCATCTCTCCGGCCGGGGCGTCAACGGCCTCCAGGGACAGGACGGCGGCTCTCAGGGCCTCGTCGCAGGCGTACTTCCAGGTGCTGTCCTCCAGGAGGGAATCGTAGAGGATCCGCCCGCCCGTTCCGAACGATCCGGTCTCGCGGCGCCCCGCGGCGTCCTGGACCACCACCGACACGTTCAGGCGCACAAGGGGGCGGATGTCCCCGGCGCCCGAGCCGTCGGCCCGCACGATCCGGACCGCCCGCCAGGAGCCGGCCAGGGAGGCCATGACCTGCACCACCCGGGAGTCCCGGGAGCGGACCCAGGCGTCCAGTTTTTCCAGGAGGGCAACCTTGACCGGAAACGGTGTCAGGGCGAGGGGGTTGTCCTCGGTGTACAGCTGGGCGTTGGTGGCGCGCGGGGCCGGATCCAGGGCGCGTGCGCCGCCGGCGCCCGTGCGCACGGCGCGCACCGTGTCCGCCGCGCGGGACAGGGCTGCCCGGTTCAGAAGGGACGACTGGGCAAAGCCCACGGTCTCCCCCGAAACGGCCCGCAGCCCGAAGCCCCCCGAGGAATCGTAGCCCGCCTGGCGCAGATGGCCGTCGTCGAACGCAAAGCTCTCGCTGTAGGACTGCTCCAGGAAAAGCTCGCCGTCATCGGCGCCGTCCAGGGCATGGGCGGTCAGGCTCCGGACCGTGTCCAGGTCGAAGTCCTCGCGTTCAAAAAACAGGGGGTCGGTGGACAGTGTGCCGGTCATGGAAAGGGAGCCTCCTGAAGGGAAATCCTGTTCTGAAGATATGGCCCATGCACGCCGGTGTGTCCAGAGACGACAAAAACAACGGCCGCGTCAGGACCGGGACGGGCATGGGTGCCGCCGGGGTTCCTGTCGGGTAAAATCCGGGCGCGGGCCCGCACAGCAAAACAGGAGGCGCGCGGCTGCGGCCTCCTGTCCGGTTTTCGTGTGGCGTTCGGGCCGCTTACTTGGGCTCGATGAACAGGCCCTCGATGCGCTCGGTCTCCGAGGCCTGGAAGTGCTGCGGCCGCCCGGCCAGGATGCCCGTGATGTTGCGGAACGGGCGTCCGATGTGCATGCCGTCCCCGTCGATGTTGAACTCGCGGATTTCCTTGTCGTGGTGGGAGCCGCGCATCTTCAGGACCATCACGCCGCGGGAGATCTCGCCGAACAGCTCGACGTAGCGCAGCAGGATGATGGAGTCCGTGATCGACGAGATGTGGGTCTCGGTCACCGACGACCCGCCCATGAGGGTGGGGGTGTTCGACGTGAACAGGGCCGCGACCTCGCCGTGCTTGATGAACGAGGTCAGGCCGATGACGAACTCGCGGAAGCCGCGCTCGGACGAGATGCGCTCGATGGCGGAGAGGGAGTCAATGGCCAGCCGGTCCGGCTTGAAGTCGGAAATGATCTGCTTGATGTTGATCAGGTGATCCTCGATGGAGGCCACCTCCGGGTAGTCGCAGCAGACGCGCAGCTGGCCCGATTTCTCGGCGCTCTCGAAGTCCACCCCCCAGCCCTGGGCGTTGCGGAACAGCTGCTGGCGGCTTTCCTCGTAGGCCAGCAGCAGGCAGCGCTCGCCCGCCTTCAGGCCGCCGTTGAGGAAGTGGGTGGACATGAGGGTCTTGCCGGTGCCCGTGGCGCCGGACACCAGGACGATGGAGTCGCGGAAGAAGCCGCCGCCGCACATCTCGTCCAGGTCGGTCGAGCCCGAGGGAATGCGGAGGTCCGACGAGCTCTGGCGCAGCTCGATGGCGGACAGGGGGATCACCTGGATGCCCGTGCCCGGAAGGATGGCGAAGGGGAACTCGCCCTTCTGGTGGTAGGCTCCGCGGAATTTCAGGATCTCGCAGGTCCGGCGGCGCCGCTCGTTGTCCTTGACGTTGCGCAGGATGATCACGTTGTCGGCAACGAACTCCTCGATGCCGTAGCGGGTCAGGGGCCCGTCCTCGGTCTCGCGCTCGGCGGTCATGACGGTGGTCACGCCCATGGTCTTCAGGGCGGCGGAAATCCGCAGCAGCTCGTTGCGCAGCGTGGTCCCGTCCCCCAGACGGGTGAAGATGGCCCCCAGCGAGTCCAGGACAACCCGCTTCGCGCCGGTCCGGCGCACCGCGTTTTCCACCCGCGCCAGCAGGGCGCCCAGATCGAAAGCCCCCAGGATTTCCCCGTCATCCAGGGGACGCGGTGCCGCGTCCACAAACGCCCAGCGCCCCTCGGCCTCCCACTCCTTGATGGTCCAGCCGAATCCGGCCACGTTGTGGCGGATGTCCTCGACCATCTCCTCGAAGGTCACGAAGACGGCGCTTTGGTTGTACTCCATGATCCCCGACGCCAGGAACTGGAGCGAGAACACGGTCTTGGCCGATCCCGCGGTTCCCACCAGCAGTGTGGTCCGGCCCTTCGGCAGTCCTCCGTAGGCGATGAGGTCAAAGCCGGGTATGCCGGTGTGCTGCTTGTCGATTTCGCTTGCGGTGGAGTACTTCATGGCGTGTTTTCCCATCCTGGGTGGGGGGATCCGGAGAGCGGGGGGAGGCCGGACAGGGCTATCGGGTGAATCGGTCGTAGGGGGGGAGGCTGAGGATCTTGCGGACCTGGTCGAGATCCTCAAGGTCGCCGATCACCCGGCGCTGAGGCTGTGGCGTTTCCCGAACCAGTGTCGGGGTGGCCAGGATCCGGGCCGTTTCGGCCTCGTCCGGGTCAACCACCACGTCCACAACCCGGAACGTGGCGTCGGACCCCACCGTGTCACGCAGGCGGTCAAAGGCCCGCAGGGCGTTCTGGGACCGCACCGTCTCGCCGCAGATGTAGAGGGTCAAATGGATGGCTTGCGTCATCTCTGATCTCCCCTTTCCCCTTTGCGCAGCGGTGCGCCGATCACGCGCAGTCTGTAGTGGTTTGCCAGGTGCCCCATGAGGCGTAAGACCAGGAGCCGCATCTCTTCCATCACCAGTGCCTGTCGTTTGGCGGGTCCGTTGCCGATCCGCTCTTTAAGCACTGTAACATAAAGGTCGATCACATCGCGAGGCCCGGCACGCACAAAGCCCAGACTTTCGGAGAGGGCAATGAGGTCGGTTTCCACCCGGCTGGAGGATCCGTATATCCTGTCCTCTACAGCAAGGTCGACAAGTGCGTTCAGTTTCTCGAGAAATGTGGCAAAAAGGTCCGGCAGGACCTTGCGCACGGTTCCATAGGTGAAGGTGCGCGTGGTGATGGGGGTCGTGTTCGGGGAGAGCATCTCCAGGAGCCGCTCGGCCTCGCCGCTGAGGGAGTCCGAGATGTCGCTGTCCGAGGTTTCCTGGTGGACCCGGTGGCGCCAGACCATGCGGTAGAGAAGGGAGGCGGGCTCGAAGCCCGAGCGCAGAACCCAGTCGTCCGCACCGGCCCGCAGCAGGGCAATGCCCAGATCGTCGTCGTGGTGTTCCAGAACCACGAGCACCGGGCCACAGGCCTCAAACTGCCCGATCATTTCCGCAAGGGCGGCGTGGGATCCCTCGGGAACCCGGAAGGTTTCGGGCAGGACAAGAACCACAAGATCGACCCGGCCCGACGGATGGTCGCCCTCGGGAGGACACAGGGGCCGGTCGCGGAAGCGCGACAGGTCCACATCCTCGACCCGGGCCGTGGGGAGGTGCTCCCGGATGTCGTTGGCCACGCTTGCACCGCTCGACGAGTCCAGACTCGCAACGACGACGTGAAGCGGTGTTTCTTGTGCGAGCATGGCAAAAACCGGCTGGGGGCGGGACAGGGCGGTGAGGCCCAGTATCGGGCGCGCGTATTCAGAGCATAAAGTGCTGGCATATACAATACAGAGTTTTGCCGCCGGGGTACAACGAACAACCGCCCGCGCCCCGAAAAAAACGCGGAGACACCGTTTCTCGGGGGTCTCCGCGTGATGTTTACAGACCGGATAGTGTATCCGTATTGCTTAGGCGATACCGGCTTTTGTTCTGGGGTCTTCTTCCGGGTCCGGCATGTTCTTCACACAGGCTTTCAGGGTCTCGTCCGGGGGCTCGGGCAGGATGATCACCAGCCGGATCAGAAGATCCCCGCGGGCCTCGCCGTGGGGGATGCCCTTGCCCCGCAGACGCAGGACGGTCTCGGTGTTCGAGTCCTCGGGAATGGTGACGCTGGCCTTGCCCTCCAGGGTCGGGACCACGATTTTGGCGCCCAGAAGAATTTCTTTCAGGGTCACAGGAATATTGGCGACCACATCGAAGCCGTCCCGCACAAAAACCGGGTGGGGCTTGATCTTGACCTCGACCAGGGCGTCACCGCTGGCGCCCCCCGCGATGCCCGGGGTTCCCTGCCCCTTCAGGCGGAGCTGGGCGCCGTCCTCCCAGCCGGGCGGGATCTGGATGTCGAGGGTCTTGCGGTTGGTCAGGGTGATGCGCCGGGTGGCTCCCAGTGCGGCCTCCTCGAAGGAGATGCGCAGCCGGTAGTGGGTGTCGCCGCCGCGCTCGGGCTTGGGTGCCGAGGCCCGGCGCGCTCCGCCCCGGCCGCCCCCGCTGAAGAGGTCGGAGAACAGATCCTCGTCCAGGTCGCCGAAGATCGAGTCGAAACGGAAGTCGCCGGGCCGCCCCGGGCCGCCCGGGTTCGCCGAGCGCTGCCAGGTCCGGGACGAGCCCTGGGGTCCGCGGGGACCGCCGGGCCCCCAGCCTCCGCCAAAGCCCTTCTCGTTGCCCTCGGCATCGATCTCGCCGCGGTCAAAGCGCGCGCGTTTCTGCTCGTCCGACAGGAGCGAGTAGGCGGCGGAAATTTCCTTGAAAGCCTCTTCCGCCTTCGGGTCGTCCGGGTTAAGGTCCGGGTGCCGGGTCCGGGCCAACTTGCGGTAGGCCTTCTTGATCTCGCTGTGGTTTGCCGTTCGGGGAACACCGAGAATGGTATAGGGATCTCTCATGTTTCCTTCCGTTTTGCACCCGTTTGTGTGTCCGGGCCCCATCTTACAGGATTTCCGGGGGTTGTGAACCCGCCCCTGACGCAACACTGTCTGTGGACCGGTGACCGGGGCCCGCCCTCCATTTTGGTGGTCGGGTCCAGCCCTCTATTTTATAGTGTAGATAAACATGAACCGTTCTGAAAACAACGATCCATTTTCCCTCTTCCAGTCCTGGATGGCCGAGGCCCGGGAGAAGGAGATCGACGATGCGACGGCGGTGGCTCTGGCCACGGCCACCCCCGAGGGGCGCCCCAGCGTGCGCATGGTTCTTCTGAAGGACGTGATCCCCCGGGACGACGAGACGGGGGGCTTCGTGTTCTATACAAACCTGGAGAGCCGCAAGGGCGGAGAGCTCCGGGCCAATCCCCACGCCGCCCTGTGCTTCCACTGGAAGTCCCTGCACCGGCAGGTTCGGGTCGAGGGCCCGGTGGTCCCCGTGAGCGATGCGGAGGCCGACGCCTATTTCGCCTCCCGGGCGCGGGAGAGCCGGATCGGGGCCTGGGCCTCGCGCCAGTCCCGGCCCCTTGAAAGCCGCTGGGCCCTGGAGAAGGCCGTTGCGTCGGCCGCGGCCCGCTTTGCCCTGGGGACCATTCCCCGGCCGCGCCACTGGTCCGGGTTCCGCCTGGTGCCGGAGCGCATCGAGTTCTGGCAGGAGAAGCCCTTCCGCCTGCACGATCGCCGCGTCTTCCTGAGAGAGAACGGAGACTGGCGCGTGGAGGCTCTCTATCCCTGACGGGACAGAGGACCGTCCGACCATACTCAGGAGTGTCACGGAATGAAGACGACCACGGAAGGCCTCTCCGGCAAGGAGGCCCGGGACCGGTCCGTTGCCCGGCTTTTGACCGCCGCCACCTTTGCCTCGGTCGGCGTGGCGCTGACCCTGGTGGTGGCCAAGACCGTCGCCTGGTTCATGACCGGGTCGGTGGCCATTCTCTCCACGCTGATTGACAGCATCATCGATACGGGGGCCTCGCTGCTGACGTTGCTTGCGGTGCGGGCGTCCCTTGCCCCGGCGGACGAGAACCACCGCTTCGGCCACGGCAAGGCCGAGCCCCTGGCCGGTCTGGGGCAGGCGGCCTTTATCTCCGGGTCCGCCGTGTTTCTGGTGATCCACGGGATCGAGCGGGTTCTGGTGCCCGAGCCCGTTCACGGAAACATGGTCGGCATCGTGGTCATGGTCCTGTCCACCGTCCTGACCCTGGGCCTGGTGGCGTTCCAGAAGTACGTGATCCGCCGGACCGGCTCGCTGGCGGTGGGGGGCGACAGCCTGCACTACACCGGCGACCTTCTGATGAACGTCTCGGTGATCGGCTCCCTGGTCATTGGCCTGTACTTCGACATTCCCCTTATGGACCCGATTTTGGGCATCGTGATTGCCCTGTTCCTGATGGTCAGCGCCTGGGAAATCGGCCACATGAGCATCAACATGCTGATGGACCGGGAGCTTCCCGAGGACGAGCGCCGTCGGATCCTGGATATCTGCTTCGACGATTCCCGGGTTCTGGACGTTCACGACCTGAGGACACGCCGGTCGGGGCAGACCACGTTCATCCAGCTGCACCTGGATCTGGACGGGAACCTGTCGCTCACGCAGGCCCACGACATCACCTCGGACCTGTACCGCAGGCTTGCGGCGCTCTTCCCCCAGTCGGAGATCCTCATCCACCAGGATCCCATAGGGGAGGACGATGACGAGCATCATCCGACGTTCGCCTATTCGGATTCCCGGATGCCGCCGGAGCCCCAGTGACCGGGGCTGCCTGATGGCGTCTGGCCCATGGTGTCGGGCTGGCGGTGTCGGATTGACGGAGCCCGAGTGACCGGGTCTGGGGGGGCGGGGTGTGGGTGAGGCAGCCCCAGTGACCGGGTCTGCCTGATGGCGTCGGGCCCATGGTGTCGAGCTGGCGGTGTCGGATTGACGGGGCCCGAGTGACCGGGTGTGGGTGACGGGGTGTGGGTGAGGGAGCTTGGGCGACAGCGCGGACCCCTCCGGCCCCGGTCTCCGTTTCCGCCCGATTCCGGTTTCAGCCCGGGTTCCCGCCCAGGCCCAGCCCCCGTTTAGCCCCGGGCCCAGACCGGTCCCGGACCCGCGCCGGACTCCGGGCGAGCGATCCGGCGGCCGCCTCCGGGAGCCCGATCGGGCCGGATCATCGGGCAACAGTGCCGCCGGGTAAAAACCCGGGCACGGCGCCCGCAGGTTTTTCGGAGCGAATTCAAAAAACTGTGCTCGCGATGCTTGACGGAAGCGCTTTTCCCTTCCTAACTTCCCATGGGACCGGCGTTCCGGAGGTCTATCCGGTCGCCTCTGCGAGGGATCGTCCCGGGCCGTGCTTCAGGGCGCGTCGGGCACTTTCACGAACTTTTGAACTGGGCGCACGCATGCGCTGGGAGGAACGTACTATGAAGCAGGTTTCTGACGAATCATTCGAGGCGGACGTCCTCAAGGCCAGCGGGTCTGTTCTCGTTGACTTCTGGGCGCCCTGGTGCGGCCCGTGTCGCCAGATTGCCCCGATTCTCGACGAGATCTCCCAGGAGCGCGCCGGGAAGGTCGAGATCGTCAAGATGAACATTGACGACAATCCCCAGACCCCCGCCAAGTACGCCGTGCGCGGCATCCCCACCATGATGCTGTTCCGTGACGGCGCCCTGGTGGACGCGAAAATCGGTGCCCATCCGAAGTCCCGTCTTCTGGAGTGGCTGGACTCCAAGCTGGACTAGTGTTCCGTCCGGTCTGCTGAAGCGGGTGGCGGGGGAGGCCCTCCCGCCCGTCTTCCGGGCCCGCGAAGGGGTACTCAAAGGTCGGTTCCCGGCCGGAGCCTGAACGGCTCCCGCTTCCGGGAATTCGGCCTTTTCTGCGTTTTGGGCCCTGGTGGCTGTGCGCTGTGTGCCTGTTTGCCGCGTCGGTGGCGGCCGCTTACCGCACGCCGTCTCCCGCGCTTCCCCGGGAACGCGGGCGGCGGACGCCTGCCACGATCGGTGGCGCTCCGGCCACGGTGCGGCCGGGTGTCCGGGGCCTCGTTTTTGCGTTGGGATGGGAGAAATATCGGGGCTGTCGGCCCGGAAAGGGCGCGACCGGCACGCAGACGAGCCGGGATGATGCTCGTGTCCGGAGGAGGGTCCGGGGTGTGCCGGGCGCGTCGGGACTGTGTCCCGCTTCAGGCAGGGCGCTCCGGAGACCGGGTCCGGCGCGGACGTCTGCTCTGTGTCCCTTCGGGGCGCCTGTGGTCCCGGAACGTGTCCGGGGCCGGCGCCGTCGAACTCTGGTTTTGAGTCCTGGGGGCAACAGCCCCCGGGGACAGGGTGGTGGCGCTCGGGCGGGGCCTTTGGGAGCCCCGGCCCGGTGTGCGCGTGTCCGGGCGTGAGCCTAGAACTTCAGGAGGATCGCCGAGACGGCACCGACGCCGTTGCGGTAGGTCGAGCTGCCGTGGCCGGTGTCGTAATTGATCTTGCCATCGCTCTCGCCGTAGAACAGCTGACCGATGAGCGTCACGCCCGGGCCCATTTCGTAGGTGCCGGCGGCGTGGGCCATCATGGCCTTGCCCTGGCTGCTGACGTTCTGGCCGTAGGTCATGGAGAGACCATACGGACCAAACAGGTAACGGGCGCCAAGCTCCATGAGGTTCTCATTGAAGATGTGGTTGGCGGAGCCGTTCCAGACGTTGCCACGCTTGGACTCGGAGGAGGAGGTGCCGAGGTAGGCGCCGCCGACGGTCCAGCCCGCGTAGCCGAACGACAGGCCGGAGCGGTAGAGCCAGCGGTCAACCCCGTCGATGGTCGTGGAGAGGGACGCGTCCCACTTGGTCTCGATCTCGCCCAGGGAGCCGGTGTAGGCAACACCAACCTGAACCTCGTTCGAGCCCTCACGCTTCTCACGGACGCGGACGCCGCTGTTGCGGTTGACCTCGGCCCAGGGGGCGTAGGACACACCGGCGGAGAAGCCGTGGAACGACGGGGTGATGTACATCACGCGCAGCGAGTTGTCGTCAATGAAGGACTTCAGGGTCGGGATGCGGTGGGTGTGCCCCTTCTTGCCCGCACCCGTGTACGCGAAGTTCATCCAGTCGAGAAGTTCGTGGTTGTTGCGCCCGCCCTGGTCGGGAGCGGTGACGGCGAAGCGGTCGACCACGCCGTTCTGCTCACCGATGCCGAACCAGCCGAAGTCGCCACTCATCCAGGCGTACTGGCGCTTGGTGTTGACCTGCATGTTCGAGCCCTCGGCGCGGAGGTTGATGTGGGCGCCGACGGTAATGCCGTTGTCCAGATTGGTCTTGCCCTGGACGAACACGCGGGTCTCGCGGTCCATTCCGAATCCGGAGGATCCTCCACCGAGGTTGCCGTCCTTGATGGCCTTAACACCGCCGAAGAACTGTTCCATGTAGCCACCCAGCTCAAGCTGGATCTTCTCGGCCGCCATCGCCGGCGAGGCGATCTGGGCTCCGATCAGTGCAGTTGCTCCGATAAGTACTCTTTTCATGTCGTTGCTCCGTTGTCGGGCGATTATTGCTTCTCACCGGGACACCCCATTGCCGCACCTGGATCGCGGGGCTCGTCTTCCGTAAGACGGATAAAAGCAAGGCCGGAAAGGGGGGTCAATATAATATATGACGATATCTCTGTTTTTTATTTTTGTGGCAAAATAGCAACACCTGGCGTGTTCCAAAAAGGCCCGCCCGCCGGCGAATAAGGCGAGCCTCGCCATACTGTTGCAGGGGTGGCCTTTTTTGAGGCGGCGCCTCGGTGATCCGGGCCGGAAGTGTGTCTTTCCGGTCGAGGGTCTTTGGTGCATGTTCCCCTGCCGTGAGGTTTTGACCCGCTTTAAATAACTAAAAGTTATGGGCTCGGGCGCATTTTGTGCGTAACCGGTCGCCTTTTAGGTGTGTATTCAGGGGGGTGCACCGCAGGGAGGCGGTCCGGGCGCCTGGCACAGGTGTCCGTCGTCCGCGTCGGGCTTCTTTGGGCGCCCGGTTCCCGAGGGGCGGTGCCTGTGGGGCAGCGTCGGGACCGCTGCTGTCCCGTGTCCTGCCGTCCGGCCCCGGTCCGGCGCGGGAAACCGGCAGGGCTCCCTTCCGCGGCTCTTCTTTCCGATGCCTTTCCGGGGCGCTGCCGGGGTGGTTCGCGTGGAGACGGCCGGGGCGATCCGGCCGCGCGCGTCCCTTCGGGTGCCGGTGGTTTGGCCTGCAACAGCCTGGGGTTGTTTTGGCGGCCGGGCCCCGGGGACACCGTCCGGTGGAGGGCGTGGATCCGGTCGCCTGTCCTGGCGGTCCGCCGGGCGGATTCGGTCCGGCGAATCCCGTGCCGGCGTGCCTCCGCGCGCGGTTTTGCGTGTCGGCGGTGCGACGTTCCTCCCTTGACAGCTTCAAGGGGAAGACTAGGATGACGGCCCGGTTTCGAGATGTCCCCACTGTGCCCCCAGCAAGGTCAAGGACCGATTCATGGAAGCGCTCTGCGTCGTAATTGTCGAGCCCGATACCCTCGAGGTAAAGCGGCTGCCTCTCACGCCTCCCTCCGACTCTGATGTCGTGGTCGAAATCGATTACTCGGGTATCAGTACGGGAACCGAACGGCTGCTCTATACCGGCCGGATGCCGCCCTTTCCGGGCATGGGCTATCCGCTGGTTCCGGGCTATGAGTCCGTTGGCCGGGTGATCCAGGCCGGCCCCCAGTCCGGACGGACGGTGGGCGAGCGGGTCTTCGTCCCCGGTGCCACCTGCTACGGCGAGGTGCGCGGCCTGTTTGGCGGCGCGGCCTCGAAGGTGGTCCTGCCCGGCGCCCGCCTTGTTCCCCTGCCCGACAACATGCCCGAGGAAAAGGGCGTCCTGTTTGCCCTGGCGGCCACGGCCCATCACGCGGTGACCCTGCCGGGCTCCCGGCTTCCGGACCTGGTGGTCGGACACGGGGTGCTGGGCCGCCTGATTGCCCGCATTGTGGTGGCCCTGGGGGGCGCTCCGGTGGTCTGGGAGAAAAACCCGGCCCGCATGGACGGCGCCGAGGGCTACCGGGTCGTGGATCCGGACCAGGATGACACAAAGGCCTACGGCACCATCTGCGATGTGAGCGGCGATTCGAATATCCTGGACCCGCTGGTGGCCCGCCTTGCCCCCGGGGGCGAGATCGTGCTGGCCGGGTTCTACACGGACCCGCTCCACTTTATCTTCCCGCCCGCGTTCATGCGCGAGGCGCGCATCCGCATTGCCGCCCAGTGGAAGCCCTCGGATGTCGAGGGTGTGCTGCGGCTCCTGTCCGAGGGGGGGCTGTCGCTGGACGGGCTCATCACCCACCGGCGGACACCCCGGGAGGCCAAGGACGCCTACGACATCGCGTTCACCGACCCCGCCTGCCTGAAAATGATCCTCGACTGGAGAGACGCCCCATGAGCAAGAAGGAAAAGCAGATTATCGCCATCTATGGCAAGGGGGGGATCGGCAAGAGCTTCACGCTTGCGAACCTGTCCTACATGATGGCGCGCCAGGGCAAACGGGTGCTTCTCATCGGCTGCGACCCGAAGAGCGACACCACCTCGCTCCTGTTCGAGGGCCGGGCCACGCCCACCATCATCGAGACCGCCGCCCGCAAGAACATGACCGGCGAGGAGCTCACCATCTCGGACATCTGCTTCAAGCGCGACGGCGTGTACGCCATGGAGCTGGGCGGTCCCGAGGTCGGGCGCGGCTGCGGCGGCCGGGGCATCATCCACGGATTCGAGACCCTGGAGCGCCTTGGATTCTCCGACTGGGACTTTGACTATATCCTTCTCGACTTCCTGGGCGACGTGGTCTGCGGCGGCTTTGGCCTGCCCATCTCCCGCGACCTGTGCCAGAAGGTGATCGTGGTGGGCTCGAACGACCTCCAGTCCCTCTATGTGGTGAACAACGTGTGCTCGGCGGTGGAGTACTTCCGCAAGCTGGGCGGCTCGGTCGGCGTGGCCGGCATGGTCATCAACAAGGAGGACGGCACCGGCGAGGCCCAGGCCTACGCCGAGAAGGTGGGCCTGCCCGTCCTGGCCACCATTCCCGCGAACGAGGACATCCGCCAGAAGAGCGCCGCCTACGAGATCGTGGCCGATCCCGACGGTCCCTGGGGCCCGCTGTTCGGCGAGCTCGCGACCAACGTGGCCAGCGCTCCGCCCATCCATCCCAAGTCCCTGTCCCAGAACGAGCTGCTCAGCCTGTTCAAGTCCGGGGACGTGGGGCGTGATGTGACCCTGGTCCCCGCGACCCAGGAGGACATGCACGGCGGAAAGATCGAGGTCCGCCCGTCTCTCGAAATCGTCTACGAAACGCCGTAAGGAAAGGGTGCCGTCATGAGCGATCCCGGAACGGTCTGCACCAGCAGCCCGGAAGGCCAGCAGTGCCACGGAAAGGTTCCCTTTGCCGTTCCTCCCGGCCCCCATTCCCGCGCACCCACCATGTGCCCCACCTTCGGGGCCCTGCGCGTGGGCCTGCGGATGCGCCGGACCGCGTCGCTTCTGTGCGGCTCGGCCTGTTGCGTGTATGGCCTGTCCTTCACCGCGCATTTCTACGGTGCGCGCCGGACCATCGGGTACCTGCCGTTCAACTCGGAAACCCTGGTGACCGGCAAGGTCTTCGAGGACATGCGCGACGCCGTCGAGAAACTGGCCGACCCGGAGCGCTATGACGTGATCCTGGTCACCAACCTGTGTGTGCCCTCGGCCTCGGGCGTCCCCCTGGAGCGCCTGCCCAAGCAGATCAACGGGGTGCGCGTGGTGGGGCTGGACATCCCCGGATTCGGTGTGGCCACCCATGCCGAGGCCAAGGACGTGCTCTCGTCCGCCATGCTGCGCTACGCGCGCCAGGAGGCCGAGCTGGGCCCGGTGATGGCGCCCCGGGGCGGTGTGGTGGAAAAGCCCACCGTGGCGATCCTGGGCGAGATCTTCCCCGCCGATCCCATGAGCATCAACGCCATGATTGCCCCCATGGACCTGGCCGTGGGGCCGACGGTCCCGGTTCGGGAGTGGCGCGAGCTGTACGCGGCCCTGGACTGCGCCGTGTGCGCGGCGGTCCATCCCCACTATACGGGCGCGGTGCGCGAGTTCCGCACGGCCGGGCGTCCCGTGGTGGGCTCGGCGCCGGTGGGCTGCGAGGGCACGGCCGACTGGCTGGAGGCCATCGGTGTGGCGGCCGGTGTGTCCCGCGAGCGGATCGACGCCACAAAGAACGCGATCCTGCCTCCGATCCGCGAGGCCCTGGCCCGGGCTCCGATCAAGGCCCGGATCACCCTGTCGGGCTACGAGGGCTCGGAGTTCCTGGTGGCCCGCCTGCTGATCGAGAGCGGGGCCGAGATTCCCTACGTCAGCACGGCGGTTCCGGCCACACCCTGGTCCGAGGCGGACCGGGCCTGGCTCGAATCTCGGGGCGTAATTGTGGCGACTCGGGCATCTTTGGAGCAGGATATTGGCGCCGTGGAAGAGTTCAAACCTGATCTGGCCATCGGGACAACCCCGGTGGTGCAGAAAGCGAAAGAACTCGCTATTCCCGCGCTTTACTTCACAAACCTCATCTCGGCCCGCCCGTTGTTCGGGATTGCGGGGGCCGGTTCCCTTGCCCCGGTCATTCTTGGAGCCGTTTCAAATAAGGGCAGATTTGAGACGATGAAGCGCTTTTTTGCTGGCGTTGGCTCGGACAATGTGGCAGAAGTTTGAAGCCGACCGCAGAGCGGTGGGGCGTCTGTACATGGAGGCGCGTTGAATGTTGGTCCTGGATCTTGATCGCCCGGGTGGATATTGGGGAGCCGTGTATGTGTTCGCGGCTGTCCGTGGTCTGCAGGTGATTATCGACGGACCGGTGGGATGTGAGAACCTGCCGGTGACGGCGGTGCTCCACTACACCGACGCACTCCCCCCGCACGAGCTTCCGATTGTGGTGACCGGCCTCGGAGACGAGGAGCTGGGCCGCAATGGAACCGAGCAGGCCCTGGTCCGCGCCCGCAGCGTTCTCGACCCCGCCCGTCCGGCGGTGGTGGTGACCGGCTCCATCGCCGAGATGATCGGCGGCGGCGTCGTGCCCCCCGAGACCGGCATCCGCCGCTTCCTTCCCCGCACCATCGACGAGGACCACTGGCAGAGCGCCGAGCGCGCCCTGACGTGGCTCTGGAACGAGTTCGGTGCCGGAAAGAAAGTCCCGGCGAGGAAGGCCGGGACCGACACGGGCCGTCCGAAAGTGAACATCATCGGTGCCGCCTACGGAACGTTCAACATGTGGTCGGACGTGGCCGAGGTCCGTCGCCTGATCGAGGGCATCGGCGCCGAGGTGAACCTTGTGTTCCCCATGGACTGCCCCATCGAGGACATCCCCCGCTTGGGCGAGGCCGACCTGTCCGTCTGCCTGTACCGCGAGTTCGGCAAGGGGCTGTGCGAGACCCTGAACATTCCCTGGCTGCGCGCTCCCTTCGGGATCGAGGGCACCACCAATTTCCTGCGGGCCGCGGGCGCCGCCCTGGGCCTGGATCCGGAGCCGTTCATCGAGCAGGAGAAGCGTTCCACGCTCAAGCCGCTGTGGGATCTGTGGCGGTCCGTGACCCAGGATTTCTTTGCAACGGCAAGCTTCGGAGTCGTTGCCAGTGAAACCTATTCTCGCGGACTTGAGGGTTTTCTGAGCCACGAGATGGGTCTGCCGTGCAACTTTTCGGTCGCCCGGATTCCGGGTCAGAAGATCGATAATGAGACGGTGCGGACACTTGTCCAGACCAAAACGCCCCTGGTGGTTTTTGGCAGCTACAACGAAAGAATGTATCTGGCCGAAACTGGTGGACGGGCCATGTATATTCCGGCATCCTTCCCGGGCGCGATCATTCGCCGGCACACAGGAACCCCCTTTATGGGATATGCGGGTGCCACGTATCTGATTCAAGAGGTCTGCAACGCCTTGTTTGACGCCCTGTTCAACATCATTCCCCTGGGAAGCGATCTGGACCGCGTCGAGGCCACGCCCTCGCGGATGCACCGGGAACTCCTGTGGGAGGACGAGGCCCGTCTTCTCCTGGACCGCATGGTCGAGGCCGAGCCGGTTGTTGCCCGTATTTCTGCAGCCAAGCGGCTCCGTGACGAGGCGGAGCAGGCTGCCCGTGCCTTGGGTGCCGAGGTCGTGAGCGCCAGTGTGCTGCGCTCCCTCGGTCGCCACGGAGGGTCTGTGCATTGACCCCCGTTCTGACGAGTTTCGCCCCTGTTTCAGGGGTGTCGAGTTTCGATGGTCCCTTCCTCCCCTCGGGGAGAAGGGTATCGGATCCGGTGTCCGCCTCAGCCGTTGGGCGGGCATGCCGGGGGCTCCCGGCGCCGGGTGGCGTCACGAACGCCGAGACGGCTTTTCTGGGCTAGTATCAGGAGGTACTCAGATGGTTGATAATACTACCCTTAACGAAGAAGAAGCGAAGGAATTCCACGCGGTCTTCTCGAGCAGCGCCACTGCGTTCGTCGCCGTTGCAATCGTTGCGCACGTCCTTGCTTGGATGTGGCGTCCGTTCTGGCCGGGTCCCGAGGGCTATGTTGCTCTTGACACCCTGACCCAGACCCTGACGTTCCTGTCGTAACTCGCAAGGAGGACAATACCATGTGGCGTATTTGGATGCTCTTTGATCCGCGTCGTGCCCTCGTTGGCCTCTTCGCGTTCCTGGCGGTGCTTGCTCTGCTGATCCACTTCCTCTGCCTCAGCGCTCCGCGCTTCAACTGGCTGGAAGGCGCACCGGCGGCGACCCAGAAGACGTCGGAAGTCGTTTCGACCTCCGTTCTGTCGTAAAGGCGTTTTGCTTCGTCAGTAACGTCGCATACCGACGGCAGCGGGCGCTTGGAAGGGTCCTGGTGAGACTTCCAAACCGCCCGCTGTCGCCTCTCGGTGGAGCGACGGTCGTCTAAAGACTCCCGACCGGAGGGTCCATAAATGGCCATGCTCAGTTTTGAAAGAAAATACCGTGTCCGTGGCGGGACACTGGTGGGAGGGGATCTGTTTGACTTCTGGGTGGGGCCGTTTTACGTCGGCTTCTTCGGGGTCACTACGATTATCTTCGCATCCCTTGGCACTGCACTGATTCTTCTTGCAGCGGCTCTTGGGGATACGTGGAACCCCCTCAGAATCAACATTGCTCCCCCGGATCTGTCCTACGGATTGGGCTTTGCCCCGATGAAAGAGGGCGGGTTCTGGCAGTTGATCACGATTTGCGCCGTTGGTGCCTTTGTCTCGTGGGCGCTTCGTCAGGTGGAGATTTCCCGCAAGCTCGGGATGGGGCTTCATATTCCCTTTGCATTTAGCTTCGCCGTCTTTGCCTACATTGTTCTCGTGGTCGTCCGTCCGCTTCTGCTCGGAGCCTGGGGACACGGATTCCCTTATGGTATTCTGAGCCACCTGGACTGGGTGTCGAACATCGGCTACCAGTTCCTGCACTTCCATTATAACCCGGCTCACATGCTTGGTATCACCTTCTTCTTCACCTGCTGCTTCGCGCTCGGCATGCATGGCTCTGTCATCCTGTCGGCCGCCAATCCGCCGGAGGGAGAACTGGTGAAGGGTCCCGAGCACGAGAACGCCTTCTTCCGCGATATCGTGGGCTACTCCATTGGAACGCTGGGCGTTCACAAGCTGGGTGTTTTCCTTGCGATCAGCGCGGCTTTCTGGAGCGCCATGTGCATCCTCCTCAGCGGTCCCTTCTGGACCAAGAGCTGGCCGGAGTGGTGGAACTGGTGGCTTCAGTTCCCGGGCAGTTTCATCGGATAGGGGCAAGGGGAACGAAAAATGGCTGAATATCAAAACATATTCAACCCTGTGCAGGTTCGTACCGAGCCGCACATGGGGGTCGATCTTCCCGAGATTGAAACGCCCCGCGAGGGCAAGCCGGTCTTTATCTGGCTTCTCGGCAAGATCGGTGATGCCCAGCTGGGCCCCATTCACCTGGGTCTCACGGGTATCGTCGCCGGTGCCTTCTTCGCAATGTGCTGCTTCATCCTGATGATGAACTTCCTTGCGATGGTGGACTGGAACATCATCGAATTCGTGCGCCAGCTCCCCTGGCTCGCCGTTGACCCGCCCGTGATGGACGGTCTTGGCGTGGCCCCCATGAACGAGGGTGGCTGGTGGCAGATGGCCTGCTTCTGCCTGACGATCTCGATTTTCGTCTGGTGGTGGCACATCTACACTCGGGCGCAGTCGCTGGGTCTGGGCACCCACATGGCCTGGGCGTTCATGTCGGCGATCTCGCTGTACCTGGTGTTCTTCATCATCCGTCCGCTGATCCTGGGCAGCTGGGCCGAGGCCGTTCCGTTCGGCTTCTTCGCTCACCTGGACTGGACTGCCGCGTTCTCGCTGCGCTACGGAAACCTGTATTACAACCCGTTCCACATGCTGACCATTGCGTTCTGCTACGGCTCTGCCGTTCTGTTCGCGATGCACGGCGCGACCATTCTGGCCGTCTCCCACATGGGTGGCGACCGCGAGGTCGAGCAGATCACGGATCGTGGTACGGCCGCTGAGCGTGCCGCTCTGTTCTGGCGCTGGACCATGGGCTTCAACGCGACCATGGAATCCATCCACCGCTGGGCCTGGTGGTTTGCGGTCCTCACGCCGCTGACGGGTGCTATCGGTATGCTGCTGACCGGCACGGTTGTGGAAAACTGGTACCTCTGGGGCATTGATCACGGACTGGTTCCGACCTATCCGCCGATTGCCGACCCGGTGGTCACCGATCCCCTGCTGACGCAGTGATGAGAGGAGCGCCATAATGTTCGATTTGTTTAAGAAGCAGGCTGAGGATGCCGTCTCTCTCTTCAAGCAAGAGAATCGCGACAAACTCACCTTCTCCTGGACGCAGGACAAAGTTGGTCCTACGCCTCTCATCTGGAAGTACGGTATCTGGGCCACTCTCCTTGCGGTCGTCGGGATCTTCGTCGTCTACTGGACGTACGACCCGGTGAACACGCAGCAGCTCGGCTTCCGTGGAACCGGCATGCAGCTGATGACCCAGAAGGGTCAGAAGGCCATGGCCATCCCGGCCGCTGCCGAGTTCTACCCCGAGGAGGGCGGTGAAAAGGCCGGCTCCATGTACCAGCAGGTGCACATCCCCGCGCTGGCCGACATGGACAACGGCACCTTTACCGGCTTCATGCAGCAGATCACGGACTGGGTTGCGCCCACGCAGGGCTGCTACTACTGTCACGTGGCCGAGGGTCTGGAGTTCGAGGCTCCGTACACCAAGATCATCTCCCGTCGTATGATCGAGATGGTCCAGGAGCTGAACAGCAACCCGGCGTGGAGAGCCCACCTCGTGGAGTCCAAGGTTACGTGCTGGACCTGCCACCGTGGTGTTGCGATCCCGAACTTTGTCTGGTACCAGGAGCCCCCGAACGGCCGCACCGGCCTTGGGAACGACGTTGGCCAGAACAAGTCCACGTCTCCGGGCATGACCGCAATGCATCGCGACCCGTACACCCCGTACATCGCCGATGTCATGGCGGACCCCCGCGCCATCCGTGTGATGGGTACGACCAGCCTGCCGGTTGAGGGTACGCTGGGCAAGGGCAAGTCCCTCCAGCAGACCGAACAGTCGTACTCGTTCATGATCAGCATTTCCCTTGGCCTTGGCGTCAACTGTACCCATTGCCACAACACCCAGAACTTTGCTGACTGGTCGCTCAGCCGCCCGCAGCGTCTTCTGGCCTGGGAAGGCATGAACATGATCCGCGATCTGAACCGCGACTGGCTGTCCCCGCTGTCGGCTGACTTCTCGGCTCCGTGGATTGCCCAGACCAACGCGGCGTTCAACGACACGTTTACCTGGGAGTTCGGCTCCGACCGGACGGGTCTCTCCCGTCTTGGAAAGATGGGCGATGCTCCCAAGGCGAACTGCGGTACTTGTCACAACGGCGAGGCTATTCCCTTGCTGATGTCGGACGGCGTCACCCGTGCGGACCTTACGGTCGACTTCCCGCAGTTGCTCGGTCCGCCAATGCCGAGACTGGGAGCCCAGTAAGCTGAGCTGATCAAGACCTCAAGGTCGGAAAAACGGGCGGTGCGCAAGCGTACCGCCCTTTTTTTGTTTGACGGTGTGGCCGGCCGCGCCAGAAGACGCCCGCGTTATGCAGCGCGGAGCTGGGCGGGTCCGCCTTTTCCCGGCAGGTGGGGGCCACAGGTACGGAACGTGGGGTTTCAGCGTTCCCACCGGCCCTGCGCGCGTGTGGGAGCGGGGGTGCCGTCTGGACCCGTCGCCGCAGCGCGTGGAGAGGTGCCGTGGCGTGGTGCGCACGGGGGTGCTCAAGAGGGTTGGCGGTCGGCATACAGGGGGCTGCTTCTTCCGCCAGGCAATGTACAGAACCGCTGGCGTGTCCCAGGACGGGTCGTGCCGCTGTCTGGCTCAATCGTTGCGGGGTTGGGGTGAGCTGCAAGCCGTTCCGTGCGCAAAGGGGCGTAGCCGCAGCCGGGTGTGGCGGTACGCGTGTTTGTCATCGATTGGCGCCGCCGGGTCTGGCGGCACGCGTGTCGGTGATCAAGGTGCGTGGGGGTGATGCTTTCGGCGCCCGTCACGAGCGGCCGCGTGCCGCACCCGGTGCAGCATCAGCATATTTCCGGCTCGTTTCTTGCGCTATCAGGCGGGGTCGTCGCCCGGTGGGTTCGGGGCGAGGGGGCGCCGATGGATCGTGTCGGGTCCACGCCCCCGCAGGGGCGAGACCACCGGCCTTCCCTGATTGGGCTTCCCCGGGATCTCCGTGTTCGCTGGCTGGCGCATAAAAAGCAGACGTCGCGCCCGGTCTGCCTGTTGCCGGGCAGCAGACAGACCCGTGACGGGTGTGCTGGCTGGGGTCCACCGTGAACCAGACGGGCCACTCGGGGGCAGCGGCGCGACGCCCGAGCCCGGGCTCTAGCGGTCCTTGAGAGAGCGCATGAGGACGCGGTAGGCGTCCCCCACCATCTTGAAACGCTCTTCCGCGTCCCGGGCGCCGCCGTTGACGTCCGGATGGTAGCGCTTGACCAGTTCCTTGTAGCGCCGTCGCAGGGCGTCGTGGGTCAGGGGCTCGTCCAGGCCGAATACCCGCATGGCCCGGGCCCTGGGCCCGTCCACCCGCCCCTCCGAGAGGGCGCGCCCGCGGCGTTCGCCCGCCCGCGCCCCCTTTGGTGCCATTTCCCGGTCGTAGAAGCCAAACGGATCGCGCGGGTCGCCTTTCGCCGGGCCCCGGGGGCTGTTGGGGCCATTTTCCCCGAGCGGCCACGTGGGCCGGTCCCAGACCGTGGAGCGGCGGATCTCGTCCTCCATGGCGGCCTCATCCAGGCCCGCGTAGTAGTTCCACGCCTTGTTGTAGGCCTGAACGTGGTTGAGGCAGAACCAGTAGTAGCTCTTCAGGGTCCGGTCCCGGGGCGCCCGGTGAAGCCCCTCCTCCTCGCAGCCCGGGTGGTCACAGGCACGGCGTTGCGGCTGCCGTGATTCGGTGCGAAGCAGGTCGTCGAGGTCCGGAATGACCCTCTTGCGACCGCTTTCGGCTGTCTTGGGCTTCGCGGTCCGGCTCCGGGGGGTGGCACGGTCATCGGATTTCCGGGAGTGATGGGTCATGAACTCAACGGGGCAGATTTCTCGGGTCCGGACGGCGGTACACAAACAGGTCCGGATCCAGTGTGGGGTTGCGGTCGATGTTGAACAGGGAGACGGTCACGCTGATGCCCTGGGCGTCCAGAACGCGCCAGCCCGCAAGGGCTAGGGGCTCCCGGTCGAAGGCGAGGGTCAGGGATCCGATCCCGGGATCTTTGGTCATGTGAAGGGTCACCTCCACGCGCTTGTCCGAGGTCTCCACGTTCGTGATGGTGATGGCCGGATCAGCAAAGGAAATCCGGTCCGCAAGGAATACCGAAAGGGGCGTGGTGTCGAGATCGATGTACGTCACCTGCTCCATCTTCGCGTCGATATAGATGAGATGGGTGCCGTTCGCCACCAGCGTAAGGGGGGAGGGCGGATCGTAATTCATGCGCAGGCGGTTCGGCCGGGCGAGGGCCAGGGTGCCGGACAGGGTCTCGCCGGTGGAGGCGGTCTGGATAAAGCGCGCCTTGGCCATGCGGAAGGTGTTCAGGTAGCCCTCCGCCTGCTTGAGGAACGCCTGCTCCTGGGCGGTGAGGGGCCGGGCCGGCGCGTCGTCCGCCCGCGCGGGGCCGGGCAGGGCAAGAGCGGCGAGCGCAAGAGCCGCCAGGACGGCCAGTGTGGCGCGGCGGGCGCGTCTGAGAGCGTGAAAGGGCAGCATGAACCGGTCCTCGGGAAGTGACAGCGCGAAGGGCCGAGTATCCCAAAGAGCCGGGCGGAAGAAAAGAGAAACGCTCGTGAGCGCGGTTATCTCACGCGATTGTCATCCGGTGCGGGGAGCCGTGCGGGCGCGGCTGGCCGGGGCGCGTTGGTGCGCGGTTGGCGGGCCCCGGGGCGCCGGAAAAAAAAGAAAGCGCCCCCAAGGCAGGGGGCGCTTCCAGTATTCGTTTTAGAACCGTGGGTCCGTGGATCCGTGGTGCGGTCCTAGCGGTTCCACCAGCCGGCGCGTTTCGGGCGCGGCGCGGGTTCCGGCTCGGGAGGCGTGAGCGGCTCGTCGGCGGCGGTCCCGGCCTCGACGGTGTCCGGCACGTCCGAATGGGCGGGGAACAGGTCCACGACCTCGTGCGCCCGGGGCTCGGGGGCGTGCGTGTCGGCCTCCGGCGCGTCGACCGGCGACGGACCTGCTGCTGCGTCCTCTTCCAGGTCGTCGGAGGCGGTGACAAACAGCATGTCCTCCGCGGCGACCGCGTGGCGGTGCGCGGTGTCCCACGCGCCGTTTCCGGGTGCTCCCGCGCTCGCGTCGTCGCCGTCCGCCGGGCTTCCGTCAGCGTCCGCGTCGGCGCTCAGGGAGTCGGCTGCGACAGGGGCGACAGGGGTGACGTCCTCTCCGGTTTCGGTGGCTGCCGGGGTGTCATCCGCCCCGTTGTCGTCGCCCGAACCGTTGTCGGCGTCATCGTGGCCGTTGTCCTCCGGATGGTCGGAGCCGTCCGCGCGCTTGCGCCGACGCCGGCGGCGACGCTTCCGCGAGGCGGACTGGGGTCCGTCGCCGTCGTCGCCGTTGTCCGTGTGGGCGGCCTCGCTCGCGGGTTCATCCGATGCGGCCTCGGTGCCGGCGTCCGCCTCGGCGGCTGCGGCGGGCACCTCGGCGGTCTCCACGGGCGCGGGCAGGGCGGGAGCGGCAACCGCCGCCACGGCCGCGGCCGGAGCCTTCTCGGGAGCGTGCTCGAACTTGGTGCGCTCGATCCGGTAGTCCGGGATCAGGAGGGAGTCATCCCCCTCAAGGAAGACCCGCAGGCCGTACTTGGCCTCGATCTCGCCCAGAACGTCGCGCTTGCGGTTCAGGATGTAGAGCGCCACGTCTGTGGGCACCCAGACGGTGATTTCCGCGTATTTCCGGCGGATGCCGTCTTCCTCGATCATGCGCAGGATGTAGAGCGCCGTCGATTCCACGGACCGGATCATGCCCGTGCCACGGCAGTGGGGGCAGATACGGAAGCTGGTCTCGATGAGGCTGGGGCGCAGTCTCTGGCGGGACATCTCCAGCAGCCCGAACGAGCTGATGTGGCCGACCTGGATGCGGGCCCGGTCCGACTTCAGGGCGTCCTTGAGGCGCCGCTCGACGGCCTGGTTGTGCTTCGGGTCGTCCATGTCGATGAAGTCGATCACGATCAGACCCGCCAGGTCGCGCAGCCGCAGCTGGCGGGCGATCTCGTCCGCCGCCTCGAGGTTTGTCTTGTAGGCGGTCTCGTCGATGTTGCGCTCGCGGGTGGACCGGCCCGAGTTCACGTCGATGGCCACAAGGGCCTCGGTCTGGCTGATCACAAGGTAGCCGCCGGACTTCAGCTGGGCGATGGGCTGGAGCATGGCGTCCATCTGGTTTTCCACCTGGAAGCGGTGGAAAAGCGGCATCTGGTCGTCCTTGTAGGGCTGGACCTTCCGGGCATGCGAGGGCGTCAGCATGCGCATGAAGTCCTTGGCCGCACGGTAGCCCTGATCACCCTCGACCAGAACCTCGTCGATGTCGCGGGTGTAGATGTCGCGGATGGCGTGCTTGATCAGGCTGCCTTCCTCGTGGATCAGGCAGGGCGCCTTCGAGGCCAGAGCCCCCTCGCGGATGGTTTCCCAGGTCCGCAGCAGGTAGTCGTGGTCGCGCTTGATCTCAGCCTTCGAGCGCTCGGACCCGGCGGTGCGCAGGATAATGGCGCTCCCTCTCGGGCCGTTCAGCTCGGACATGATGGTCTTGAGGCGCTTGCGGTCGGCCGCGTTGGTGATCTTGCGGGAGACGCCGCCGCCCCGGGTGGTGTTGGGAACGAACACGCAGTAGCGGCCGGCCAGGGACAGGTAGGTGGTGAGGGCCGCGCCCTTGTTGCCGCGCTCCTCCTTGACGACCTGGACCAGCACGATCTGCCGGCGCTTGATCACGTCCTGGATCCGGTAGACCTTGGACGGAGCCCGCGGGCGGGCCGGGGTTCCGCTGCGCCCGTTCTTCCGGCCACGGCCACCGCGTCCGCGGGACGCGCCCTGGTCGGCGGAGGTGTCGGAGGCGCTGTCGGCGGAGGCGTCGCCGTCGTCCTCGTCGTTTTCGTTCTCGGCGGAGGAATCGTCGTTGGCAGCCGGTGCGGGTTCCGAGATCGAGGGCATCCCGTCCGCCGCGAGGGGCATGGACGTGGCGCCGCCCGCGTGGGCATCGCTCTCGCCATCGCTGTCGCCGTCACCGTTGGCGTCGTTTTCGGCGTCGCCGTCCGGGGTCTCGGATCCGGAGGCGTCCTCGCGCGCGCTGCTGTCGCGTCCGCGGCGGCCTCTGGAGCGCCGGTTCCGGCCGCTCTCCCGGCGGGGAGGCTCGTCGTCGACGCTGTCCTGGTCGTCGTCGGGCGCGTCGTCCTCGTCGTCCTCCTCCTCGGCCTCGGCGCGGGCCAGCTCTTCCTGCTCGGCAATCAGCTGGGCGCGGTCGTCATCCGAGATCTGGTAGTAGTCCGGGTGGATTTCGCTGAACGCCAGGAAGCCGTGGCGGTTTCCACCGTAGTCCACAAAAGCGGCCTGGAGGGAGGGCTCGACCCGCACAATCTTGGCGAGGTAGATGTTGCCCTTGTTCTGCTTTTTCGTGGAGGTCTCGACATCGAATTCCTCGAGTCGGGAGCCATCCAGAACCACGACCCGGGTTTCTTCCGGGTGGGTGGCGTCAATCAACATGCGTTTTGTCATAAAGACCTGGTCTCCGCGGGACCGGAGCAAAAAAGGCGAGAGCGCCTGCGCCGGTCGAACTGATGCAACCGGTCGCTTCCGCGGACCTGAAAAAGGGGCGCACGGCCCTGTTCCTCTCCCCGGCCTCCCCGGGATACGGGGGACAGCAGGGATCATCCTGTCAAACCACAGACCAGCCGAGCGGAACGCAGTACGGGATCAGGTGGAACTCGGGCGTTCCAGGCCCCGAAACCGCATCGTTCGATCCGTTGGAGTCCGTTGCCGCCGGGGTTGGCCCGTTTGCAACGGCCGGCATCAACGGCGTTTCCGTGCTCATGACCAGACCGGAGAAACCCGGAATCTGGCAGACATTTAGGCGTGCACCCGCGCAAAACCGCGGAAAACAACCGAAAACTGAACTCAACCACAGTTGGAAAAGTCGGTCACAGCCCGAAGCCGGATCAGCCCTTCCCGTTTCGTCGTTGAAAACCGCTTGAAAGCCTCAAGAAACCGCGCCGGATCGGGAACAGAAAGCGCCGACGAAGCGCGCTCCTCTTCCCGCGACACGCACGTTCCGCCGTTGGACAGGAAGGCGCGCGCCAGGCTCGGGGTTTCTCGTGAAAGGAGGCAAAAAAGCCCCTTTTCCGGGATTTCAACGGAATATCACGGGCACCATAACGGGGCCTCGCCCGCTTTACAAGAATATATTATGGAAAAAGCGCAAATCGGGAAGAAAAACGGCGTTTCATAACCGTATGATTGCTGAAATGCCCGTAATCCCGGTGCCGCCCGGTCGCCCCCCGGTCCCGAGGTCTCAGGGGCGGTCCTTGGTCAGGTCCGTCGCCTGCTTTTCCAGAAGCGCGCTCAGGGCGTCGAGGCCGCCGGCGCCCAGGGTCCGGGCGTAGTCGGCCCGGCGGGTCGCAAGCTGGCTGATGCTGCCGTTGATGAGAATGTCGCTGGCCTGCCAGCCGTCCTTTCCCGCGGGGGTCATGACATAGGTCAGGTCCACGGCGGGATCCTTGGGCAGGACAAGGCGGGTGTGGACAAGGCGGGCCTGCCGGGGGCCGGGCTCCACGCCCACGGTCTCGAAGCGCTGGCCGCTCCAGTCATGGAACTGGGCTGCGTAGATGGAGACGTTCAGGTCCGAGAAGGCCTTCACCAGACGCTGGCGCTGGGCCTCGTCGGCCTCGCCCCAGGCCGAGGCCCCGGTGACGATCCGGGTCATGCGGGGGAAATCGAAGGTTTTCTCGATCACGGGCGCCAGGATCTGACGGCGCTCCAGGGCGTTTTTCCCCTTGGCCTTCATCGTGTTGATCAGAACGGTGTGGAAATGCTCGACCACTGCGGCGGCCGGATCCGTCTCCCCGGCCCGGGCTCCGGACATCGGGAGCACAGCGGCGGTGATGCACACAACGAGAAGGGCGAGAAGGCTGCGCCGGAGAAACGACATTGGGGGAAGGCTCCCTGAAACGGACCGAACGTGCGGGGCTCCTGACACGGAGACCCCGCGCGCTATATCAGAGGAGCGGGGAAAATACACGTGAACAAAAGGATACGAGCCGAAAAGGTCCGCCCGGGAGGCCGTCCCGGGCGGGGGCGGCTGGCGCGGTTGGCGGCGCAGGGACCGTTGCAGGGACCGTTGCAGGGACCGTCGCGTGGAGCCGGGCGGGCAGGCGCAGCGCCCACCGGTTTTTGGGCGGGAGCCCGGTCCGGGCTGTCCCGGTTGCGCTGGCCGGATCCCGCTGGCTGACGCGCGGTGGAACCGGACCCGGGGCCAGGCGCAGGCAGGGAGGTGGGGACCGGAGAGCCTTCTCCCCGGTCTCTCCGGTCCTCCCCACTGCTCTCAGGACCGGAAGCCGAACAGGCTGAAACGGCGGCGCGGCGGCGGCTCGCTGTCGGCCGGGCGGTACATGTAGACGGTGAAGTCGGTCCGGTCCGGCGTGTGGAAAAGGCGGGTCTCCCAGCCGAAGGACTGGCAGTAGGCCAGGGTTTCCTCCGGGTCCGCATGGAACAGGGTCCAGTACTGGGGCTGGCCCGCCAGGGTGGACTGGGAGTTGAAGGCCACGCCCTTCCCGGCCAGGTCCATCATGCGGGCGATCGCGGTTTTCATGTAGTCCCAGGGCTCTTCCTTGCGGTGGGCGAAGATGCCGCTGGCCACGACCCAGTCGAAGCGCCGCTCCCGGAAGGGCATGCGGCTTTCCAGGATGTTGGCGACGAAGAAGCGCTCCCCCGGAAAGCGGGTCCGGCACTGGTCGATCATGGCGGGGGTCATGTCCACGCCCGTGTAGCGCACATCCGAGAGGTCGTTGTCCCGCATCCAGGCGAGGAAGTCCCCCAGGCCGCATCCCACGTCGAGAACGCTGTCGCCGCCCGCGAACCCGATGTCCGAGAGGACACGGAACCGCCCGGTCTGGCTTTCTGTGCTGGTCCAGTCCAGCGCCCTGTGCGAGTGCCCGTGGGCTTTCACCAGCCCGGTGTAGAGCCCCACCACGCGCCTGTCGTCCTCGTCCATCCTTGTCCTCGTGAGCTGTTCGGTGTGACGGTCAGTGTTTCGGCCGGTCCGGCGTCCTAGTTGCAGACCAGGCTGAGTTCCCGGTCCTCCTCCGAGATCGGGCGGGGGATCGAGTCAATGGGAACAATCCGCATCGTCTTGAACAGGGGCACCTTCGTATAGGCGTTCACAACGCGCGCGAGCTGCTTCTCATCCGCCGAGTTTCCCTCCTCGGGCGCGTGATCAAGGGGCGAGCGGTAGTAGTGGAGGATCAGGGCCTCCGTAATCCACGGGAGCTTGTAGCAGGCGTCCACGATCTTGTCCTCGGCGGGAACAAGCTGGATGCGTCCCGCAATGTAGCGGACCGGGCCCTTTTTGGAGGTCTGGACCGGAAACCAGAAGGGCTCCAGCTGGAACAGGGTGCCGCCGATCAGGTCCGCCTGGTCCCGTGTGCGGCGGCCCCGGGCGTTCTTGCGCTCTGCCGGGTTCCCGGCCATGTCGCTCAGCAGGTCGCCGTCAAAGAGGATCGGCGGGCCCGAGCCCTCGCCCTCGGCGGCGCGGGCGCCTCCCGGCGCTCCTGCAGCGCTCAGGACCAGGGCCAGACAGGCAAGAACCGCGAAAGAAAACAGGGTCTGGGAAAACGGCATTCCAGGGCTCCAGAGGGGTCCGCAGGCCGGGGAGTGGGAGCGGGTGTACCGTAACGGCCGCCCGCCGCTCCAGTATAGGCAAGAATTCGCTTCGGGCAACGGTGCAGGGCCGTGCGAAAGAGGCCCGCCGGTGCGGTCGGGCCCCTGGAGCCGCCGGCGCGCCTCCGGCGCGCCCCCCGTGCGCCCCCCGTGCGCCCCGGGGCCCGCCCGGAAACGCCAGGTTATGCCCGATGCGCAGGCGTGCGCCGGACCCGCCCGCCCGGGGGCGACCGGTCCGGCGGCCTGCAGGCGGCTCAGCCCTTCGAGAACTGGTCGAAGGCTTCCATCACGTAGGTGCCGTACACGCTGGCGGGGCCGCCGCCCAGGTACAGCGCGACGCCCACGGTTTCGAGCATCTCCTCCCGGGTCGTTCCCAGGCGGACCGCCTCGCGCACGTGGAAGGCAATGCAGCCCTCGCAGCGGTTGGCGATGGAGATGCCAATGGCAATCAGTTCCTTGGTCTTGGCGTCCAGAACGCCGTCGGCCTTGCCCGCCATCGAAAGGGTGCGGAAGGCGTTCCAGGTGTCCGGGATGCCGTTTCCAACGCTCTGCATGTTTCCGGCGAGTTCCTTGACGTAGGCTTTCCAGTCTCTGTACATGGTGTGACAACTCCCTGTTCACGGTATGAAACGCCCCGAGAGTGAGCCGTTCGTGCCGGTTTGGCAAGGGCCCGGATCCCGGGTTCCAGTGTCCGGGTGGGGGCCGCCGCGGGGCGGGCCGTGTCCCGGTTTTGCCCCGGCCGTGCGCCGTGTGGCGCGCGCCGGGTTTCGGTGGGGGCGGCGGTGCGCGGGGTTACCGCCGGGCCCGGAAAAACTCCTCCAGAAGCGCGGCGCAGTCCGCTGCGGCAATGCCGCCAACGATCTCCGGGCGATGATGGGTTGTGGTCTGCTCGAACACCCGGGCGCCATGGTCCACGCCGCCGCCTTTCGGATCCCAGGCGCCGAACACCAGGCGTTTCACGCGGGCATGGGCGATGGCCTGGGCGCACATGGCGCAGGGCTCCAGGGTGACATACAGCACCGAGTCCGGCAGGCGGGGAGCCCCCGCCGCGGCGCAGGCTGCCCGGATTGCCAGAATTTCGGCATGGGCTGTGGGGTCGCTGAGTTCCTCCACCCGGTTTCCGGCGCGGGCCAGAACCGTGCCCGAGGGGCCGACCAGGACGGCGCCGACGGGAACCTCGCCCCGGGCGGCGGCCGCGCGGGCCTCGTCCAGCGCCAGGACCATAAAGGGGTCAGGAGGCATCCGGCCGGGCCGTTCCCAGGGCCAGAAGGCGCTCTTTCAGCTCCTCGCTGGTAAACGGCTTGTAGAGAATGTCCGAGGCCCCGTGCATCTGGAGAATCTTGAGGCTGAGGGCCGCCGGCGCGTCACCGCCGCCGGAGATGGCCAGAACCCGCAGACCGGGATGCCTCTCGCGGGCCTTTTTCAGGAACGAGATGCCGTCCAGGCGGGGCATCCACACATCGGAAACCACCAGGTCGAAGGTCTCGGTGTCCAGAAGCTCGAGGGCTTCCTGACCGTCGCGTGCCTCCCGGTAGTGCCAGCCGAGTTCCTCGACCCCCGCTCCGACAGCCCGGCAGACAGCGGGGTCGTCATCGATGACAAGAACCAGATTGCTTTCACTGGGAGACGACATGTTTCCGAACCTCCAGGGGGGTTAGGTCGCGATAACGGGCAGGGAGATCCAGAACGTTGTCCCGAAGCCGACAACGCTTTCCACTCCGACGGTGCCACCCCATGCTTCCACAAGACCGTGTACCACGGCAAGTCCCATTCCGGTTCCCTTTCCCTCGGCCTTTGTGGTGAAGAACGGATCGAAGATGCGATTGCAGGTGGTCAGGTCCATTCCGGGGCCCTGGTCGCGCACGGTGATGCGCACCCGGCCGATCTCCTTCTGGGAGCGCAGGGTCACGGTGGCCACGCCGCGGCCCCCCATGGCGTCGGCGGCGTTGGTCAGAAGGTTGAGGACAACCTGGGACAGTTCGGTGGTGTTGGCCAGGACCTCGGCGTCTGTGGGCTCGATGTCCGTGTCCACCCGCAGGCGCGGAATGCCCTTGCAGGCGAAGGCCAGGGCCTTGTTCAGCTCGGCGGCGATGCGGATGGCGTGGCGGTCCGACGGCGCCTGGCGCCCGAAGGCGAGGATGGCCTTCACGATCTCCCGGGCCCGCAGGCCGCTTTCCTCGATGTCGGCCAGGGCGGCGCGGACGTACTCCTGGTCGTCGAGGCGCTTGGCGGCCTGGTAGGACATGCTCAGCATGGGCTGGAGCACGTTGTTGATCTCGTGGGCGATACCGCTGGCCATGCGTCCCAGGGCCTCCAGCCGCTGGGAGCGGATGTTCTCCTCCTGGAGGGCGCGCAGGTGGGTCACGTTGGTGGCCGCGCCCCGGTAGCCCAGAAGGTTGCCCCGGGTGTCGATCATGGGGAAGCCCGACAGGCGGACCCAGCAGGGGTCGAAGCCGGGAAGCTGGAGCTGGGCTGTCAGCCCGTGGAAGGCCGCCCGGCGCGAGAAGGCCGAGCGCAGCTCCTCCAGATCCGAGCTCTCGCCGCCGCCGGATGCGACGACCAGGAAGTCCGTGAGCCGGTGCCCGACGACGGGCCGTGTGCTGGAGCCCTCCACGTCCTCGAAGAACTTGGTGACGTCGGTCAGGCGTCCGGCCTTGTCGGTTTCCCAGAACCAGTCCATGGAGGACTCGTGCCAGGGCGGGAAGGAACGGGGCTCGCCTCCGCTCCGGGGGTCGGTCTTGCGGACCCGGGCCTCGAAGACCCGCCGCGACAGGAACATGCGCAGCGAGTGCGCGAGCTCGTGATCCAGGGAGCTGAAGGGCAGGGTCCGGTCCTGCTGGTCCTCCTCCCAGCGGGAGAAGGCAAACGAGCCGTTGCCGGGACGGGGCGCCGACGCGCCGCGGGACGGTCTCAGTCCCGCCCAGTGGATGCTCTGGCGGATGGCCGGGCGGCCGATCAGCAGGAAGTCCTCCCGGGGCTGGTCCGAAAGGGGGATCAGGATGCCCCCCGCAAAGCCGGGGCCCAGGTCCGGAGGCACCTTGATCAGTCCCTTGAAGGTGTCCGTCACCACCAGGGGCTCGTCGACGGCGAAGGCGACCTTGGGGCCGTCCCAGGGGCCCGAGGGCGTCCAGCACCGGCCCCGCAGGGACAGCAGCCCGTCCGACGCGGAGAAAAGCGAGAGGATCTCCCCAAGGGAGCCGGCAAGGGCGTCCTCCAGGGGGGTGGATTCCGAAATCCGGATGTCGAGGGTCTCCACCAGCCGGGACAGGCGGCCGCGCCGGTCGGCGCTTTCGGTATTTTCCAGGTTCCGGATCTCTCCGGCCATGACCCGCACAAACACCTGGATCGCGCCCATGACCGCCGGGTCCAGGGGCCGGGGCGAGGGGTGGTGGCACAGCAGGAGCCCCCAGGGCTGGTCATCGACCAGGATGGCCACCGCCAGCCGGGCCCGGACCCCCAGACCCCGCATGTACTGGAGCCAGGCAAGCGGCGGCGCCGCTAGGTGGGCCTCGGAGGGGGGGAAGGCCCGCATGGGGCCACCGCCGATGTTCAGCACCGGCTGAAGGGGAGCCTCCACATCCGGGACCGCCGAGAGCGGCATGGTCGAGAACGTGTCCCGGTAATTGAACAGGACATCCGAGGCCGGAAAGCGGCCCCCGAGGAACGGCGGCAGCGGGGAGGTCTTGCGCAGCTTCTCGGCCACCACGTCCCCGTCCCCGTAGTCGGTGAACCGGAACACCATGACCTGGTCGTAGCCCGTCAGCCGGGAGACGGCCCGGACCGCGTTCTCGCACAGGGACTGGACGTCGTTCAGGCCCGGGGCCCGGCCGAACGAGAACAGGAACGGCACCAGGGGATCGGGACGGCTGCTGGCGGCGGGCCACATCTCGATCATGATCTGGGAGGGCACCACCTTCCGGACCGTGGCCTCGCAGGCCGTGCCGTCCGCGAGATGCAGGCGGAACGGGTCCAGGGGGCTCAGGCGCGTCACGTGCCCGGCGCGCCGCAGACACTGGGCCAGGGACACCTCGTCCAGCAGGTCGGCCAGGAACAGGGCCTTCGGGTGTGCCGGGCGTCCGGCCTCGGGGCCGGGGCCGGGGCCGGAGTGGCCCTGCCCGTTCGCCTGGAGGCGCCCGTACAGGTTTCGCGACAGGGCAAGGACGCGGCAGTCCCGCTCGTCAGCCAGAAGAAAATCACCGTGGGACTGGATGGAGAAGGCCTCCTCCAGTCCGCAGGGAGGTCTTTTTCCGGTCTGCTCTGTGGTCTGCGATGTCACGCGTCTCTCCATGGTTCGGCCCGTTCCGGCGAGCGGCGGCCGCCTTGCGATACAGGATCAGGCACGGCTTGAACAGGAGAACTTCCGGCCCGGCGGCGCGCCGGACCAGGCCGGGCTCCGCGTCCTTTCGGAGATCCGGACGAAAGGGTGTACAGCCTCTTGACGGGCCGTTGGTGAGTCCCGGCCCTGTTCGCCCGGTGCAACCCTGGGGAAACCCGCCCACAGGCAGGGAGATCCCGGTACACACAACAGTGCACCGGCTGGGAAAGTTTTTCAATCAGTAAGAGCTGCCTCACGTTCCAAAGACCCCGTCCGGAGGGCGTGTTTTATAGTCTTTCTACCGTAAAGGTCCGGTCATGCGCCAGGGACGGGATCCGGGAGCGGCTTTCGAGAACCTGTCCGGGATCGATGGACGCCAGGATCACGCCCTCGCCCTCGCCCCCGTCGGCGACAATCTCGCCCCAGGGGGAGATGATCAGCGAGTGCCCGAAGGTCCGTCGCCCGTCCTCGTGATGCCCGCTCTGGGCGGCCGCGATGACCCAGGCGCCGTTCTCGATGGCCCGCGCCCGCAGGAGCGGGTGCCAGTGGACCGTGCCTGTGGTGTGGGTGAAGGCGGCCGGAACCGCAAGCATGTCCGCTCCCGCCTGGGTCAGGGCCCGGTACAGGGTCGGGAAGCGCAGGTCATAGCAGATGGACAGCCCCAGCGTCCCGAAGGGGGTCGGCAGCAGAACCGCCGAATCGCCGGGCGCGAAGGTCCGGCTTTCCCGGTAGGCCTCGCCGCCGGACAGGGCCGCGTCAAACAGGTGGATCTTGTCGTAGCGGGCCCGGATGTTCCCTTCCGGATCCAAAACCAGGGACCGGTTCAGGGCCCGTGGCGGCTCTCCCGGGGCGATGCCCGTTTCCGACTGGTCGGAGGGCTCGGGAAGGACGGCAAGGGAGCCCGTGTGGATCCAGGTTCCGGTGTCCCGGGCCAGTTGCCGCAGGGCGGCAACGCCGGGGTGGTCGTCCTCCCGGCGGATGCTCTCCAGGAGGGCGTCCCGGTTGCGGTCCATCAGGGTCGCGTTTTCCGGCAGGAAGACCATCTGTGCGCCGCCGGACACGGCTTCCCGGACCCGCAGCCGGATGGTGTCAACGTTGGCCGCAAGGCTCCGGCCGGAGGTCATCTGGACGCAGCCCACCACGAAAGGGGCCGCCACACATGCGTTGGAATGCGGCAGCCCGTTTGTCATGGTCTGCTCCGTTCTTTTCAGGACACGAGAAGGGGGTCGAGGCCGTCACGGCTGTTCAGCGCCATCAGGTCGTCGCAGCCGCCGATGTGCTGGCCGTCGATGAAGATCTGGGGGACGGTGGTGCGTCCGCCTGCGCGCTGGATCATCTCCTCGCGGCGCTCGGGCTCCTCGGTGATGTCAATGATCTGGGGCTCCGCCTTCTTCTCCTCGAGCAGGGCGAGGGCGCGCCGGCAGTAGGGACAGGTGTGCCGCATATAGATTTCCACGGTTGCCATGTTTCGATTCCTTTTTTGGATTAAAGGTTTTCAAAGCGTCGCCTTCCCGAGGGGGAGGACGACCGTAACGGTCACTCCGGGAGGGCGGGCCCTAGGCACACTCTCCTTTGCGGTTGCGGTTGCTGTTGCCGAGATCGAGAAGCCCCAGAAGATAGTGCACGCTCTCCCTCAGGTCGGAGACCTCGGGAAAGCGCTCCTCCACCTGGTGGAGGACGGGGACAAGGGACGGGGTCGCCATGCTCGCCAGCGCATCCAGGGCGGCGCGGCACACCCCCGGATCCTGGTCGCGGGCCAGAACGCTCTCGAGCCAGTGGGAGACCTCGGGGTTGGGCAGATCGCGGGCAATGGTCACGCCGATCGTGCGAAGCGCGGGGGATTCGTCCGTCAGAAGAGCCCGCACCACGGGCTCGCTGCGTGCGCCCAGGACGCGCAGGATGTCCGCACCGACGATTCGCACCGCCGGCTCCGGAGCCCTGAGAAGGGGGAGAACCCCCATCACCACCGCGTCTGAGCCGATGGCCACCAGCGCGCTTTCCAGGGCGCCGAACACCCGGGTGTCCTTTTCCACCCGCAGGCGGGCCACAAGAAGGGGAACCGTGTCCGGATAGGAGGCAGCCGCCAGAGCCGCGGCGTGGCGCTCGTCGGGGCGGGTGTCCCAGAGCGACCCCGCCACCGAAACCATATCCGGGAAACGGGTGTTTCGCGTGCTCATTGTCCCCTCCCGCAGCGGGGACGGCCGGCCTGCTCCTGCCGGACCCAGAGGACCGGCTCCGCGCACGCGCACACACAGCGGCCAGCGCTGACGCGCCGACACCGACTGACGCCCTTTGCACGAGTTCGCGGAAATTTCATGGAAACCTTTCCCGGGACGGCGCCGGTCCCGGGACATGCCCGGTGCCGTTTGCCTCAAGCCAAAAATACATTTCACCCGTTATGCCAGTTTTCCAGTCTTTAGACAATATAAAGAGTGTTAGAGAAACAAGTCGCTGATTTATCGGGTTACGTGTGGACGAACGGGGCGCTGTTTCAGAAATGTCAGCCCGTGGTCACGCCAGGGGGGATATGATTGCTCTGCGGCACCCGGTCGAGCGCCAGTGAAGCGCCGCACGGGTGGCGGGCAGGATTTGGAACGGGCTGAAAAACCGGGGGCCCGTTACTGTCCGGCGGTGGTGTTTCTGTGCCCGGTCACGGCGCAGCGGTTGTCCGCCCCGGTTCCGGAACTCTGAAACCGGCAGCCGTCACCTGCAGGGGCCGGCGGACGCTCTCCCGAATCGCCCGGGAGTGTGTGTCGGTCCCACCCGGAGCCTCGCTGGCCCGTACAGGAAAAGGCCCGGCGGCGGGTGCACCGTGCCCTTTAGCGCGGCGCACCCGGGGGGCGGGGACCGCACAGTGTTTTCAGGCGCTCGAACGTTTCGGCAGGGATCTCGATCTCGGCAACGCTTGTAAAAGTTTGCAGCGCAACACGCCCGTCCGGGGACCGGCGAAGTGTGTAGAGCGGGCTGAAGAGGTCCACTGCCTCTTTTTTAAGTTCGAGATAGCCCAGGAACACCGGATAGTCTGTCTGGAAAAGATCCAGCTCCACATTCTTTCGTGCAACAATGAGGGTAAGGGAGTCAAGCAGGCCCGACAGATCGGGGTTCACCCGGCATCGGCGGGGCGCATCCCCGTTGCTGTAGGTGATCAGAACCGAAAACGGGTCATTCGGAACCGATCTTTGGGCCGTCAGGTTCAGAGACTCGTCCGAAATCGCCACCACCATCGTGTCCTCTTGCCCAAACTCTGCAAGGTGGTCGCCCGGTTGGTAAACAAAAGGCTTCGGATTGAGCACGATCCAGGATCCGTACAGTGCACCCGCAAGAAAGAGCAGGAGACCGAGAAAAAGCAAAAAAGTGCTTTTTGCGATGAATTTTGCGTTCATTCCACGATGACCCTTGTTCCGTCCGGTGCCCAATAAAAAAGGGCGCGAGCGTCAGCCTCCTGCAGGCGCACGCATCCTCGCGACCCGACCCAGTCCGAAGCCCGTCTGGCGGTCCTCATAATATCAAAGTTGATGGCGCCGTGGTATTGGTGAATGGCGTGTGCGTTTACTGGAGGGACGCTGTTCCGCTTTTTTGTGCTCGTGTTATTGCTCGCGTCCTCCGGTTTTTTTCTGTCGATTTTAAAGGTTCCCGTTTTTTTGACCCCGGGGCAGGGGCTAAGGGGGCAGGGGGCGCCCCCGGGAACCCGGGCGCAAAAAAAGCTTGACCCGGCCCGGTCGGGAAAACACTATGGGTGACCGACTTCTTTATGGATCAGTCCGGACTCACGTGGTCTCGTCATGAAACACTGCGGAAATACCCTGACCCTACGCCTCATCTGAAGCGGCCCGCGAACGGGCCGCCGCTCGTCCCTGGCGTCCCTTGTGCAAACGGGTTTTCCGAATCCATGAAGTCCTCCATTTCCCACAGCCCGACATGGTCTCCGGCGTTTTGCGCCCGGTTCCGGCGTCGTGCGCGCACCTTGCCCGCGCCCGTGCCCTCCCGGAGCCTGTCGTGCATCCTGCGACTAACGTCCGGCCGACCGGCCCGGCGGCAGCCCGGCGGCCGTCCCGCGTTCCAGCCGTAGACATTCCGAACATGCCGGAGACCCCGGCCCCGCTTCCCGAGGAGACTTTTCCATGACCTACGCCGTCAATCCTGCAAAGAAATACGTTCCCATGCCCGCGTTCGCCTACCGGGACCGCACCTGGCCGGACGCGCTGATCACCCGCCCCCCCGTGTGGTGTGCCGTCGACCTGCGTGACGGAAACCAGGCGCTGGTCGAGCCCATGGGCACCGAGCGCAAGCTGGCGCTCTACCGGTTGCTGCTGGAGATCGGGTTCCGGGAGATCGAGGTGGGCTTTCCGGCCGCCTCCCAGACGGACTTCGATTTCCTGCGCCATCTGATCGAGAACGACATGATCCCCGAGGGGGTCACGATCCAGGTGCTGACCCAGGCCCGCAAGGAGCTGATCGACCGCACGTTCGAGGCCCTGGACGGAGCCCCGAGCTCCATTGTCCACCTGTATAACTCCACGTCGACGCTCCAGCGCCGTGTTGTCTTCAACATGGACCGGGACGGCATCCGCCAGCTGGCCATCGACGGGGCCAAGATGGTGCGCGAGGGGGCGCAGAAGGCCCGCGGTGACGTGCGCTTCCAGTACTCTCCCGAGAGCTTCACCGGCACCGAGATGGACTACGCCCTCGAGGTTTGCGAGGCGGTCATGGACGTCTTCGAGCCCACCGTGGACAAGCCCCTGATCTTGAACCTGCCCGCAACCGTGGAGATGAACACCCCGAACGTTTATGCGGACCAGATCGAGTGGTTCTCGAAGAACGTGAAGAACCGCGAGACCGTGCTCATCAGCTCGCATCCCCATAACGACCGGGGCACCGCCGTTGCCGCGGCCGAGTTCGCCATCATGGCCGGGGCCGACCGCATCGAGGGCACCTTGTTCGGAAACGGCGAGCGCACCGGAAACGTGGACCTGGTGACCCTGGCCCTGAACATGTTCACCCAGGGCGTCCACCCGGGTCTGGACTTCTCGAACATCGGCCACGTCCGGGCGGTGGCGGAGACCTGCAACCTGATGCCGGTCCACGCCCGCCACCCCTACGGCGGCGACCTGGTGTTCACCGCGTTCTCGGGCTCGCACCAGGATGCCATCAACAAAGGCATGAAGGTCATGCGCGAGACCAACGCCGAGGTCTGGGAGGTTCCCTACCTGCCCATCGACCCGCAGGACATCGGCCGCAGCTACGAGGCTGTGATCCGCGTCAACAGCCAGTCCGGCAAGGGCGGCGTGGCCTACATCATGGAGCAGGAGTACGGCATCCGCCTGCCCCGGGCGCTCCAGGTCGAGTTCTCCGGCATCATCCAGAAGATCGCGGACGAGACCGGGCGCGAGATCGTGCCCGCCATGATCTGGGACACCTTCGAGGCCACCTACCTGAACTCGGATCACCCCTACGCCTTCATCCAGCACCGCACAATCCCCACCTCCGGGGATCCGAACGTCCGGGCCCTGACCGCCGACGTGAAGGTGAACGGCGCGGTGCGGACCATCGCGGGCGAGGGCTCGGGTCCGATCGAGGCCCTGGTGAACGCCATCCGCGGCGACGGCGGCCCCGCCATGGTGATCGAGGACTACGAGGAGCACACCCTGCGCCCCGGCTCGGATGCCCAGGCCATCACGTATGTGCGCGCCCATGACGCCGACGGCACAATCCGCCACGGCGTGGGTATCGATGCCAACATCGTGGTCTCGGCCCTGAAGGCGGTTCTGTCGGCCGCCAACCACCTGGCCCGCACGACCGGCGCCTGAGGACGCCGGGCCCCGGATCCCCTCCCTTCGCGCCTGTGAAACGCGGGGAGGGGATCCGGCGGCCCCCTCCACCGTCCCGCAGTTTTCCCGTTCCTGACTTTATCCCTCCCTCCCTCCCCCTTCCTTCCTCCGGCACACCGCCGCCCCACCCTCGGGCGAGCGCGGCCCGGTGTCGGCCTTCGGCTGTCTGGAATGTGGGGGTGGGTTCGGGCGTGGGGTGTCAGGTTCCGGTCCGTTCTGCGCCGGGGGCGTCGGGATCGGGCCCGCGCAACGGCCTTTTCCGGGCGGACGGGAGCGGGACGGCGCGTGCTTTTTTCGGACCGGTGCCGGTCCTCTCTTCTCTTATGCCCGGAGCCTCTGCCGCCGGTCGGGTGGGGCGGCCGCGCCCCGTGGGGTGTGCCCCTGGCCGGCCCGCCTTTACACGCCTGTCCGCCGGGAGGGGCACGCTCCCTTTGGTTGTGTCGGTCGGGCGCGGTGGGCCCGCGCTCCGGCGCCGTCCCGTCCCAGGAACCGGAAGCCGGTCGGGCGCGTCCGGGGCCGGGTGTCGGGAACCACAGGCCTTCCGGGCGCCCGGGAGGCTCTCCGCCGGACTTCCGGGGACTTTGCCCCGCACGGGGCCGCCCGAAAATACGGCTTGTGAAAACTCTTCTAAATCAACCCGTTTTCAGCGATAATTACCCGTTCCCGCCGTCCTTCCCTCCCATCTGGTGCGAAAGCATGACGGATCGTCTCGTCTCCACTGTCCTTCCCCTGAAAAGCCCCTCGGGCGGCCCGGCGTTATCTGGCGACCGACCGGCTCCGGGGGGAGATTTTGCGGTTGAGCGGGCGGAGGGCGCCGTTCGCCTGCGCCTGACCGGTCTGTGGGTGACCGAAACCCTGGCGGGGCTGGCGGAGCGCTTCCTGCAGGAGGCCGGGGCCATCCAGTCCGCCGCTGTGTCCCTGGACCTGACGGGCGTGACCCGTCTCGACACGGCCGGAGCCCTGGTGATCAACCAGGCGCTGGCGCGTCTCGGGGCCGGGCGCTGCCGCACCGAGGTGGTCAGTCCGGATGAGGAGTTCATCCGTCTTCTGAATACGGCGAAGCCGGTGCCCGAGGGGGACAGGCCGGGCCCGCAGGCTCCGGCGCCGGTGCGGTTCGTCAACCAGGTCGGCCGGAACCTGACAGACGTCGGGCGCTCGTCCCTGGGCATGCTGTCCTTCCTGGGGGAGTTCCTGGGCACTCTGGGGTACCTGGCGGTCCGTCCCGGGGAGATCCGCTGGACCTCGCTCGCGTTCCACATGGACCAGGCCGGCATCCGCGCGATACCGATTGTCTCGCTGCTGTCGTTCCTGATCGGCATGGTGGTCGCCTACATGGGCATGAACGAGCTGGCCAAGTTCGGGGCCCAGTTCTTCTCCATCAAGATGCTGGAGGTCACCATCCTGCGCGAGATGGGGGTCATCCTGGCGGCGGTGCTTGTGGCGGGCCGCTCGGCCTCGTCGTTCACGGCCCAGATCGGCTCCATGGTGGCGAACGAGGAGGTCTCGGCGATCCGCGCCCTGGGCCTGTCCCCCATGGTCCTGCTTGTGGTGCCGCGCATTGTGGCGCTGGTCCTGACATTCCCGCTGCTGGTGTTCATCGCCGATGTGGTGGGCGTGATCGGCGGCGGCACGGCCATCTGCCTGACCTCGGATATCTCGGTTGAGAACTTCATCACCCAGTTCAACAACGGGGCGAAGACCAATAACTTCCTGGTGGGGCTGATCAAGGCCCCGTTCTGCGCCCTCGCCATCGGGCTTGTGGGCTGCTACCACGGCTTCCAGGCCTCCACCAGTGCCGAGTCTGTGGGGTTCCTGACGACCGCCTCGGTGGTGAAGGCCATTTTCCTGGTCATCGTCATTGATGCGATTTTCGCCATTTTCTTTGTCAATATCGGACTCTAGCGCCATGGCGGATCCCCGGGCAGGCTCCAGTTCATCCGACAGCGATGTGGTCGTGCGGCTGCGCGGCATCACCAACCGCTTCGGGACCAACACGGTTCACCAGGGCCTGGACCTGGACGTGCGCCGGGGCGAGATCCTGGGGCTGATCGGCGGCTCGGGGACGGGCAAGTCCGTGCTTTTGCGCACCATCATCGGCCTGCAGAGGCAGGCGGAGGGCACGGTGACCATCCTGGGCGTCACCATGGAGACCGCCACCCCCCGCGAGCGCGCCGCCGTGCGCCGCCAGTGGGGTGTGCTGTTCCAGGACGGGGCGCTGTTCTCGTCCCTGTCCATTGGTGACAACATCCAGTTTCCGCTGCGGGAGTTCACGTCCCTGGGCAAGGGGCTCCGGGCGGACATCGCCCACATGAAGTTGGAGCTTGTGGGCCTGCCCCAGTCGGCCTGGGGCAAGTTCCCGGGCGAGATTTCCGGAGGCATGCGCAAACGCGCCGGGCTGGCCCGGGCCCTGGCCATGGACCCCAAGATCCTTCTTCTGGACGAGCCCACCGCCGGGCTCGATCCCATCGGCGCCGGTGATTTCGACCGCCTGATTGTGACCCTGCGCGACGCCATCGGGCTGACGGTGATCCTGGTGACCCACGATCTGGACACGCTCTATGCGGCCTGCGACCGGGTTGCGGTGCTGTCGGATCGGAAGATCTACGCAATTGATACCATTCCCAATCTGGTCAAGCTCGGCCATCACTGGATCCGGGAGTACTTCCAGGGGCCGCGGGGTCGCGCCGCGGAAGGAACCTATGAGCGCAATCAGGCGTCGGGCGCTCCGGACGCCCGGTCCGCCGCCGCGCAAACCCCAACACAGGAACAGGAGGAGGGCGTCTGATGGAAGTCCGGGCCAATTACATTGTCGTGGGCGCCTTTTTTCTGGCGGCCCTGGCGGGCATCCTGTTCACGCTTCTTTGGCTGATGTCCGACACCACCGGAACCGTGATGGACGAGTACGACATCAGCTTCAAGGAAAGCGTGACCGGCCTGTCCGTGGGCAACGCGGTGCTGTTTTCCGGTATCCGGGTGGGCACTGTCTCGCGCATCAAGATCTCGGAGGAGGAGCCCGGGGCCGTCGTGGTCCGGGTTTCCGTCAGCGCTGACACTCCCGTGCGCGCGGACTCGGTTGCCAGCCTGACCCTCCAGGGGATCACGGGGGTTTCGGTGGTGTCCATCACCGGCGGAACCCGTGGGAGCCCCCTGATTGACCTCAAGCCCGGAGAGGTGGGGACCATCCGCTCCAAAACCTCGCCGCTGGCGGCGCTGATGAAGGACGCCCCCGGCGTTGCCGCCCGGATCGACCGGGTGCTGCTCAACCTCGAGGAGCTCACGAACCGGGAAAACCGGGAGGCCGTCAGCCGGATCCTTGCGAACGCGGCCACCGTCAGCGATGCGGTGGCCAGCCGCTCCGAGGCCCTCCAGAACACCCTGGGGAACGTGGAAACCGCGGTGGACCGGTTCAATTCCGTGATGGATCAGGCGTCCTCCACCCTGGGCCGCTACAATGACGTGGGCAAGAACCTGGAGCTTCTCTCCGCCACGCTGAACCAGGAGATCGGGGCCCTGTCCCGCGAGGCCTTTCCCCAGGTGCGTCAGCTGGTGTCCGAGCTGCGGGGGCTGACCCATACCCTCAACCGGATCGGGCAGCAGCTTGAGAGCGATCCCCGCCACTTCCTTCTCGGAGACCCGGTAAAGGAGTACACGCCGTGAAGTCCTCTTTTCTTGTCCGGCCGTTCCTTGTGGCGGCGCTGGTCCTGCTTCCCGGCCTGGGGGGCTGTGCCTCGTTTTTCACCGGCGAGCCTCCGGCCCGGATCCAGCTGAATCCGACCCTCCCGGATCCTGTGGCCGGGACCGCCAAGTCCCGGAAGATGCCCATTGTGGTCACGGCGTTCCAGGCCGAGCGGGATATCGACACCGAGCGGATTGCACTCGTCTTCAACGACCGGGAGGTCCGGACCCTTGCCGGGTACCGCTGGTCGTCTCCGGCGCCCGTGCTGGTGCAGCAGGCGCTGGTGCGCGCTTTGGACCGCTCGGGGGCGTTCGGCTCGGTCTCGGACGACACGGTCGGGGTCTCGGCCCGGTACGTGGTTATCGGGAACATCTACGCCTTCCAGTTCCGCTACGCGGGCCAGTCCCCGGACAGCAAGGCCTCGGCACCGCCGGAGGCCCGCCTGGAAGGCCAGTTCCGTCTTCTGGACCTGCAAACGGGCACCATCCTCTCGAGCGTCACGGTCTCGGAGAGTGCCGGGGCGACCGGGGTCGACGTGCCCTCCATGATGGCCGCCCAGGAGCAGGTTCTGTCCCGAAGCCTGGGCACCGTGGCCGCCTGGCTGGTGGGCGCCACCGCCGATCCCCGGGTCCGTCCCTGAGTTTCGGGAAAACCGGAACGCGCAAGGCTTGAAATTCCAGCGGGAAGACCCGATCCTTTTCCTGTGGGGCGACGTTGCCGCTGACGGAACGTCCCCCCGGTCTTTGACATGTGATCTGTAAAGACGAAAGGACTTCACCGTGGATATGGAAAAACTGACCGAGCGCACCCAGGGCTTTCTTGTGGCAGCCCAGACCATCGCGCTGCGGGAGAATAACCCCGAGATTACCACAGAGCATATTCTGAAGGCCCTTCTGGACGACAAGGAGGGCATGGCCGCAACCCTGATCCAGAACGCGGGCGGTGATCCCCGCCGGGCGCTCGACGCTGTGACCGCCGAGGTCGGGAAGCTGCCGAAGGTGCAGGGCGGCGCAAGCCGGGCCTCGTGGACGTCGTCCGCCATGCGCACCCTGGACCAGGCCGGGACTCTTGCCCAGAAGGCGGGGGACTCGTTTGTCACGGCCGAACGGCTTTTGCAGGCCCTGTCCCTGGCCTCGGGCACGCCCTCCGAGCGCATCTTGAAAGAGGCCGGCGTCTCGCCCCAGGCCCTGAACAACGCCATCAATGACATGCGCAAGGGGCGCACCGCGGATTCGGCCACCGCCGAAAGCCAGTACGACGCCCTGAAGAAGTACGCCACCGATATCACGGCCCTGGCCCGGGAGGGCAAGCTGGATCCGGTCATCGGTCGCGACGAGGAAATCCGGCGCACCATCCAGGTTCTGTCCCGGCGCACCAAGAACAACCCGGTCCTGATCGGCGAGCCCGGCGTGGGCAAGACCGCCATCATCGAGGGCCTGGCGCTGCGCATCGTCAACGGCGACGTGCCCGAGAGCCTGAAGGGCAAGACCCTCATGAGCCTGGACCTCGGGGCGCTGGTGGCCGGCGCCAAGTTCCGCGGCGAGTTCGAGGAGCGCCTGAAAGCGGTCCTGAATGAAATCTCGGCCGAGGACGGGCAGATCATCCTGTTTATCGATGAGATGCACACCCTGGTGGGCGCGGGCAAGGGCGAGGGCTCCATGGATGCCTCCAACCTTCTCAAGCCGCCCCTGGCGCGCGGCGAGCTGCGCTGCGTGGGCGCCACCACCCTGGACGAGTACCGCAAGCATGTGGAAAAGGATCCGGCCCTGGCCCGGCGTTTCCAGCCGGTCTTTGTCTCCGAGCCGACGGTGGCGGACACCATCTCGATCCTGCGGGGCATCAAGGAGAAGTACGAGCTCCATCACGGGGTGCGCATTGCGGACTCGGCGCTGGTCTCGGCGGCCACCCTGTCCAACCGCTACATCACAGACCGGTTCCTTCCGGACAAGGCCATCGACCTGATGGACGAGGCGGCCTCCCGGCTGCGCATGCAGGTGGACAGCAAGCCCGAGGCTCTGGACGAGCTGGACCGCCGCGTCATCCAGCTGAAGATCGAGCGCGAGGCCCTTCTGAAGGAGGACGATGCGGGCTCGAAATCCCGGCTGCGGGAGCTGGAGGATGAGCTCTCGGTTCTGGAAACCCGGGCCGAGGCCCTGAACGCGGAGTGGGAAAGCCAGAAAACCGCCCTCTCCCAGGCGACCCATCTCAAGGAGAAGCTGGACCAGGCCCGTATCGAGCTGGAAAACGCCCGGCGCAATTCGGACTGGGCCCGGGCCGGCGAGCTGGAATACGGCGTGATCCCCGAGATCACCCGCAAGCTGGAGGAGGCCGACCAGGCCAACGAGAACGCCGCCACCCCCCTGGGTGAGGTGGTGACCGAGGAAACCATTGCCGAGGTGGTCTCCCGCTGGACTGGCATTCCGGTCGACCGCATGCTGGCGGGCGAGCGCGAGAAGCTTGTCCATATGGAGGACGCCCTGGGCGCCCGGGTGATCGGGCAGGCCGAGGCCATCACCGCCGTCTCGAACGCGGTGCGCCGGGCCCGGGCCGGTCTCCAGGATCCGAACCGCCCCATCGGCTCGTTCCTGTTCCTGGGGCCCACCGGCGTGGGCAAGACCGAGCTGACCAAGGCTCTGGCCGCGTTCCTCTTCGACGATGAGACCGCCCTGATCCGCATGGACATGTCCGAGTACATGGAGAAGCACTCGGTCTCGCGCCTGATCGGGGCGCCTCCGGGCTACGTGGGCTACGACGAGGGCGGAGCCCTGACCGAGGCCGTGCGGCGGCGCCCGTACCAGGTCGTCCTGTTCGACGAGGTCGAGAAGGCCCACCCGGACGTGTTCAACGTTCTGCTCCAGGTGCTGGATGACGGCCGCCTGACCGACGGCCAGGGCCGCACCGTGGACTTCCGCAACACGCTGATCGTCCTGACCTCGAACCTGGGGGCCGACCTTCTGGCGGCCCAGCCCGAGGGCGAGGACTCCAGCGTCGTGCGCAACGATGTGATGGAGGTGGTCCGCGCCGCCTTCCGCCCCGAGTTCCTCAACCGGCTGGACGAGATCCTTCTGTTCCACCGCCTGTTCCGGGACAACATGGCCGCCATCGTGGACATCCAGATTGCCCGCCTCGCCGGACGGCTGAAGGAGCGCAAGATGACCCTGGAGCTGGACGACAGCGCCCGCGAGTGGCTGGCGGAACGGGGCTACGATCCCGCCTACGGCGCGCGTCCGCTGAAGCGGGTCATCCAGCGGTCCCTCGAGAACGTGCTGGCGGACCGGATCCTGAGGGGCGAGCTGGCGGACGGCCAGACCATCCGGGTCTCGGCCGGGTCGGACGGGCTGGAGATCCGGGGCGCGTAAAGGCGCGCGCTTAGCCGGTGGAGTGTGGGCGGGGCGGGGTCACGGGACTCCGCCCCGTCTGTTTTGGTGGGCCTGCGCCCGGTTGGGTACGGCGGGCCTGCGCGCCCCGTCGGGTATGGAGGGGCTGCGCGCTGGTCCCGCGGGGCCTTCCCCGTGTGCCGTTCCCTTGCCGTTTCGGGCCCCCCGCGCCGCCGCGCGTCTTTGGCCGCGGACCCGCAGGGCGCCGGTGCGCACAGGGCCGCGACGGGACGCGAAAACCGGCCACGGACACAGGGGATGCGTGTGGATTCGGAGGTGTGTCCCCGGTTTCTGCCCTGTTCGGGCCCCCTTTTCTCGCCGTGGCGCGGCGTTTTCCGGGCGCCGGTCCGGCTCTGGCGCGATTCGTTTTGGTGTGCCTCGCGTATGACGCTTTTATGGAAGCGTTGATACGAGACCCGCTCTAAAAACTGTGATAGGGTTTTGGGTTCGGATGGCATTCTATTGAAAACGGACAAAGCGGGGTCGTCATCCGGCCCATTCAACTTGTACTGAACAGGCACTTTTCGTGAATCGCGACACGGTAAACTCGAAAGTCCTCGACCTTCTCTCCAAGTTCGGCTCCCTTGACCGGGACGCGCTGATGGCGGAGATCGCCCAGGTGGATGCGAACAAGATTCTCCAGTCCGGGGTTCTTGTGGACAAGACCAACAAGGTGCAGCTGGGACAGGTCGCGGTGATGGAGTCCCTCCTGTCCATGGCGGTCGGGGGCAAGCCGTCGGTGACGCTGCCCCGGTCCCTGGATCCGGTGCGTGACGCTCTGATCTTGTTCCTCAAGCTCAACAACACGGAACGCTTCGGGTTCTCCGCCGACGACACCCCCAAGTCCTGGGCGTTCCGCATCATGGACACCCTGTTTGGCGAGTTCATCCAGCGCAACGCCCTGTCGTTCAAGGACCGCCTTGTTCTGGTGAACGTTGCGAGCAACCCCCTGTGGGAGGGCGCGTTTGTCTACGCCCTTCGGCTTTACCTTGAGGTGGCCATGCGGGGCCGGCCCTTCGTTGTGGCGGTGGAGAAGCCCGCGGTCACGGCGACGGTGAACACCTTCCGCTCGTGCCTGGAGGCGCGCCGGGCCAAGCTCCCCAAGCTGAAGTACGGCAACCCGCTGGCCTCGTTCAAGGAGATCACCGAGTACGCAATTGGCCAGTACTTCAATGGCCTCGATCTGAACGATGCCATGAGCCAGTCCCTGGTTCAGGCCCAGCTTGGGACGTCGGGCCCGGCCGGGAAGGAACGTTTCGAGTCGTTCCTCGCGCAAAACAAGATCACGCCGGAGATGTTCCCCACGACCGCCACCCAGCTGTACGAGCAGGTCACCCGCTCGGTGCAGTTCCGGGGGACGGAAGAGGAGCTGTCCAACGTCCTTTACCTCTATGCGCGCCAGACCCAGCAGGAAAAGCGCATGGAGGCCATGTTCCAGAACTTTGCCGAGGCCTCGTTCCCGGTTGCGGCCAAGATCAGCCGGATGATCTCGTTCTCCGGGCTGGATCTGGACGAGGCCGCCACCATGCTTCTGCGCTGGATCGGCGAGACCGCCGTCCTGTCGGACGTGCGCAGCGCGTCGACCAAGGACCGGATCGAGGCCATCATCACCACCGTGACCCGGACCGAGCTTTCGGACCTGATGGCCTTCCGCTCCGGGCGCATGAACCCGGCGTCCCTGGAGTCCGGCTCGCTTTCAACGTACGTGTCCGGGCGCATCAAGATGCTGCCCCTCAACGCCATGAACGCCAAGATGGAGAGGGTCTCGACCGCCCTGATGGGGCAGATGGAGGCCTCGGCCACGTTCATTGCCCGTCCGGGGACCAATATCCCCAAGGACATGACCTACGGAATCGACGAGTTCTTCCGCACCTTGCGGGCCGTCTTCCGCGATATCTTCGAGGCCGCCGACAAGAACCGGCAGATCCAGACCCAGAGCCTGGACGATTTCCGGGCCCGGTTCGGTCCCCTGTCCGTTATTTCCGTTCTGTACCCCCGGGATCCCAAGATGCCCCTGTCCGCCTGGATCGGTCAGGCCCGCCAGGATCTGTCGGATGTCTCCAACTTCGTGTTTGAAAAGCAGATGCTGGATTTCCAGAAGGCATCGGCGCTCTAGGGGGCTCCGGTCTGCGGTCGGGTCCGGGATCCATCCGGTGCATTGGCCCGGCGGGGCCCGCGGCGGCAGCCCTCCCCCGACGCCCGATGCCCGGCGGCTGCGGACGTGTGCGTGCCCCCGCGGGGGTGAGGGAGGATCAAGGGCCGTGAACAGCACAGAGCTTCTGGTGGATTTTTTCAGGGGAGTGGCGCGGCAGGGGCCCGGCGGCGACGCCGAGACAAAACGCGCCCTGGAGCTGGCCGGACTTGACCGGTCCCGCCCCCTGCGGATTGCGGATCTGGGATGCGGCACCGGATCCTCCGCGCTGGTTCTGGCCAGCGAGCTGGATGCCACCCTGACCGCCGTGGACATTTTTCCCCCGTTTCTTGAGGATCTCCGCGCCCGGGCCCGGGACTGCGGCGTGGAGGACCGGATCACCACGGTGGCCGGGTCCATGGACAGCCTGCCGTTCCAGGACAGCGAGTTCGACGTGATCTGGTCCGAGGGGGCCATCTACAACGTGGGCTTTGCCAACGGGATCCGGTCATGGAGCCGGTTCCTGAAGCCCGGCGGCGTCCTTGTGGTGTCCGAGATCACCTGGCTCGGTTCCCGGCGGCCGCAGGAGCTCCAGTCCTACTGGGAGTGGGAGTACCCCGAGATCGACACCACGTCCTCGAAGATGCGGGTTCTCGAGCAGCACGGCTACACGCCCTGCGCCTATTTCGTGCTGCCGGACCGCTGCTGGCTGGACAACTACTATCACCCGCTGAAGGAGACCTTCGGCTCGTTTCTCGAGCGTCACGGCGACAGCGACCAGGCGAGGGCCATCGTCGAGGCCCAGGAACGGGAAATGGGCCTCTACGAGAAGTACGGCGCGTACTACGGCTACGCGGTCTACGTGGCGCGCAAGGCTCTCTAGCCGGCACGACCGGCGCGCGCGCCCGGGGCGTTTGACCGGGCTGTTCCCCCGGGTGGCGGACGCGGGTGCCAGTGCGGCCGCGGTTCCGTGGGCCGGCGTGAGACAGGCGTGGGACAGGCGCGGTGTCAGGCCGGGCCCGTTGTGCCACTCCCGTTGCCCCGGTCCCTCGTCTTCTGTCTCGCGCCCGGCGTCGGGGTGCCCGGTCCGCCCACGGCCCGGGCGGGCGGACGCGTGCGCCTCAGGGCTTCGGTGCGCGCGTCCCCAGGGCCCGAAGGGCGATCCCGAGGCCCAGGGCCGAGACCAGAGACCCCGCTGCGTTCAACTGGGCCAGGGTGATGGGCACTCCGGCGGACAGGAACTGGGTGTCGTCGCACCGCGCCGCCCGGCGACCCGGAGCGTCCAGCGCCTGCGTCAGGGCCTCGATGCTCTCGATGGGCGCTTGCGATGAGGCCGCGCACAGGGCATCCCCCGCCCACCAGTGGAGCTCGACGCCCACATGATAGAAGGCGAGCACTGCCCCGGCGCCGGTAATCAGGGCGCTGGCCACCAGAAGGCGGACACGGGTTTCGGGGGCTGTTCGCCCCATGACCGCCAGCGCCGAAAGCCCCAGGACCGCGTACCAGGGAAGCCGCTGGTAAAGGCACAGGTCACAGACCGGATAGCCCAGCCCCTTTTCCATCACGAGCGCCGCGCCAAGAACGGCGGTCGCCAGAAGAAGCGCGAGAGCGGCAAGGGTGCGGGTCGGATCCCGGGTGTCGCGGGCAAGGCGGGTCATGGGCTGCGTCTCCGGAGCTGGAGGGCCGTCCCCGGGTTCCCGACCCTGTCGGGGCCGGTGGGGGCCGGAGTGGAACGGACGGAGTGGAACGGTACGGAACGAAAGAAAACGAAACGGACTGGCGGTGCCCGGGGGCGCTCCGGGCGCTCGGGCCCGGCGTCGTCCCGGGTGGGTCGTCACGGGTCGCCGCCCCGATGGTGATCGTCCCGAGGCGCTCACGCCCGCCGGGTCCGGGGCGGGCCCCGCCGGGGACCGCGCCGTTCGTTTATAGGCCCGTTTGCCGCCCGGATGAAGGAAAAGGCGGCGTCGGGCGCCTGAATCGCTCGAGCCGGTTGTGGTGTCGCCCCCGGGTATTGGCAACCGGCATAATCGGTGCGACTCGAGGTTATTGGGTTTGACTTTTGCGTATATCGGTGAGCATGATTCCGGTTGAGAACTGGGAAAGCCAGCACAAAACGGGACACGGATCCGCCTGGCCGGAACGTGTCCGAGGCCGCACAGGTCCGGGCACAACGGACGGCGCCGGGGAGGGAAACATGACGCGCAAGGAGATGCTCTCATTTGTCGCCTTGCTGCTGTGTGCGACGGTCTTCATGGGATCCTCGTTCCCTGCGGGCAAGTTTCTGCTCTCCCACGAGCATCTGCCGCCGTTTTTCCTGGCGGGCTGGCGCTTTGTCTCCGCCGGTCTTGTGGTTCTGTTCTTCTGCCTTGTGCGCTACGGGCACGAGACCGTGGTGCCCCGGTCCGGAGGCTCCATCCTGCGCGGCCTTGGGGTGGTGACGGTGATCGGCTGTCTCCAGACTACCGCCGCCATGGGCTTCCTGAACCTGTCGATGGAGCGGATTGATGCCTCCATTGCCTCGGTCCTGTTCTTCACCAATCCCCTGTGGGTCATGCTGGGGGCCCACCCCCTGGGCATTGACCGGATGCACACCCTGCGCGCCGTTGGCCTTGTGGTGGGCATCGCCGGGGTGGCCCTGTGTCTCGGGGTTCACGGCATGGGCAGCATACCGGGGCTTCTGTTCGCGCTGATGGGGGCCATGAGCTGGGCCCTGTGCACGCTGGTCACCAGCCGGTTCCTGCGCTTTGACAAGCCTCCGTTCACCCTGGCGGGCTGGCAGATGCTGATCGGCGGCGTTGTGCTTCTTGGCATTGCGGCCCTGCGCTCCGAGAGCTTCGTCATGGCGTCCATCACCTCTGCGGGGCTGTTCAATCTCCTGTGGCTGATCCTCCCCGCCTCGGTGGGCTCGTTCACCCTGTGGTTTGTGGCCCTGAAGCGCGGCGGCCCGGCGTTCACCAGTTCGTTCCTGTTTCTCGCGCCGCTGTTTGCCTCCCTGATGTCCGTTGTCCTGCTGGGGGACACGCCCGGTCCCGGTTTCTTCGCGGGCGGCGCCCTGATCTTCCTGTCGATCTATCTCGTGAACACCCGGACGATCCGCCTTCCCCGGCCGTTGAGGTGCCTCCTGTCCCGTCGTCGCGGGGCGGTCGCCGGGCTGGAGGGCGAGGCCTCGCCCTGACTGCGGCCCTGATTTCCGGGTGCGCCGGATCCGCCGGGGCGCTGGAGCGGGGCGTTCGGTGGGTGCGCCGGATCCGCCGGTGCGATGGAGCGGTGCGCTCGGCGCGCACGGGGGGCCGCCCCCTCTGCGGGGCGCCCTCACCCTCACCCTCACCCTCACCCTCACCTCGTCCCGTCCTCGTCCTGAGTCCCCCCTTGGAGTGCTCTCCCCTCCGCGTGCAGGGGAAACGCTGGCGTGGGCACGGATTCTTTTTGACCTTGGCCCGAAGAGCCTCTATCTCAAAACCATAGGGCACGCTTTCGAATGGCTCCGGACGTGTGCCCCCGCCCTTCGGAACCGATTTTCAGGGACATGATCATGACCGGCCCCACCCGTAAGACCCCCCGCCCGATGGTGTTGTGCATTCTGGATGGATGGGGGCACCGCGAGGACAAGGCGGACAACGCCATTGCCCTGGCCCGGACCCCCACTTGGGATCACCTCTACGCGACGTGTCCGCGCACGCTGATCCAGACCAGCGGCCTTGCCGTGGGGCTGCCCGAGGGCCAGATGGGCAACTCCGAGGTGGGCCACATGAACATGGGCGCCGGTCGCGTGGTGATGCAGGAGCTGCCCCGCATTGACCAGGCCGTTCAGGACGGATCCTACAAGACGGCTCCGGCCATGGTGGACTTTGTCGCGAACATGCGCGCAAGCGGCGGAACCGCCCACGTCATGGGCCTGGTGTCCCCGGGCGGCGTCCACTCCCATCAGAAGCACATGTCCGCCATGGCCCGCTACCTGGCGGAGCAGGGCATTCCGGTGAAGGTCCACGCGTTCCTTGACGGCCGCGACACGCCGCCGCGCTCGGCCCCCGGCTTCCTGAAAACCTTCATGGAGGACGCCGGCGACCAGGTTCCCGTCGTGACCGTGACCGGGCGTTTCTACGCCATGGACCGGGACAACCGGTGGGACCGGGTGGAGCAGGCCTGGAAGGCCATGGTCCGGGGCGAGGGGCAGCCCGCGTCCGACGCGATTTCGGCGGTTGAGTCCTTTTACGCGACCCACGACAAGGGCGACGAGTTTGTCATTCCCGCGGTGATCGGCGACTACCGCGGCATGGCGGACGGTGACGGCATTTTCTGCGTCAACTTCCGTTCGGATCGGGCGCGCGAGATCACGCGGGCGCTTCTCCAGCCCGGGTTCGCCTGCTTCCCGGTAGCCAACCCGAAGTTTGCCGCCGCCATGTCCATGACCGAGTACTCCGCCGAGCACAACGCCTTCATGAGCGTGCTGTTCCCGCCCGAGTCCCTGAAGAACATCCTGGGGCAGGTTCTTGCGGACCATCATCTGACCCAGCTCCGCCTGGCCGAGACCGAGAAATACGCCCACGTGACCTTCTTCTTCAACGGCGGGCAGGAGACCTGTTTCGAGGGCGAGGAGCGCATTCTTGTCCCCAGCCCCAAGGTGCCCACCTATGACCTCCAGCCGGAGATGTCGGCTCCCGAGGTGGCCGGAAAGCTTGTGGAGGCCATCGAGAGCGGTCGCTTCGACGTGATTATCGTCAACTTTGCGAACGGGGACATGGTCGGGCATACGGGCATTCTCGAGGCTGCGGAAAAGGCCGCCGAGGCCGTGGATGCGGCCCTGTCCCGCGTGGTTCCGGCCCTGGAGAAGGTGGGCGGCTCCATGCTGCTGACGGCGGATCACGGCAACGCGGAACTGATGCGCGATCCCGAGACCGGACAGCCCTACACGGCCCACACCACGTTCCCGGTGGATCTGCTTTTGATCAACGCCCCCGAGGGGGTTGGCCTGAAGGACGGGGGCCGGCTGGCGGATCTTGCGCCGACCCTCCTGGACCTGATCCAGGTGAAGCAGCCCGCCGAGATGACGGGGCGCTCCCTTCTGCGCCGCGACTGACGGCTGCTGTGACCCGCGGGCCGGGGCGTCTCCCGGCTCCGTCTGATCCGTTTCCCCGCCCCTGATGCCCGGGGGCGGGGCTGCTGGTCCCTCCGGCTTTTGGCGCTCCCGCCGGCGGCGCCGGGGAGAGCGTGCCGGTCTGTCCGGGCCGGGCCCGGTCCGGACCCCGGGGCCGCAGCCGGGGTTAGGCGGCCCGGTTCGCACCGCCCGTTCCCGGTGCTTCGGAAAACTGGGTGGGAGTGCCGCGACACAGTGGACGGCCCGCCCTCGTGCAGGCACAATGCAGTGCGATTCGAATCAACGCAGTGCCAGGGCGCCGGTCCGCACGCTGCGGGCGCTTTGCGACCCCGCCGACCCGACCTGACCTAACCTGACCAACCTGACCCTGCCGACCCGACCGACAACGAGGAATGGTGTCCATGTCCACGACCACAGCCGCCCAGTTGCGCGGTGCCCGTGTCTCCGGGGGCCGGGGTGTGCCCGGGGCTCTGGCCGGTGTGCTGTTGGGGGCGGCGGTTCTGCTGCCTGCAGATCCGGCGTGGGCGGTGGACCGGCGCGACCTCCAGAATGTCGAGCAGGAGCTGAGCCGCCAGAAGGCGGAGGGCGAGCGCCTGCGCCGCGAGGCCGCCTCTGCCCAGGAGGAGGCCCGCTCCCTGTCGTCCCAGATGGTGGATCTGGCCCGCCGGATCCAGGACCAGGAGGAGGCCCTGTCCGCCCTTGAAAAGCGGCTTTCGGCCCTGAAGCGCGAGGAGCAGTCCATCCGCGATGCCCTTGCCCGGCGCCAGGATCAGACCGTCGGGGTTCTGGTGGCGGCCCAGCGCCTTGCGCTTCGCCCGGCGGAAACGCTTCTGGCCCAGCCCACGTCGCCGTCGGACACGGTCCGGGTGGCGATCCTTCTGCGGGAGGCCATTCCCCACATTCGCCGCAATGCGGATGCCCTGACCTCCCAGCTGGGGGCGCTGCACCACCTGGACACGGCGATTCGCGCCCAGAGAGCCCAGATCCGCTCCACCGGCGACAAGATCCGCTCCCAGCACGTGGCGCTGCAGACCCTCACCCGGGACAAGCAGTCCCGGGTTCAGGACTTGCGCCGGCGCTCGAAGGACGTGGAGCAGCGCATGGGCAGCCTCACCCGCGAGGCCAGCGACATGCGCGACCTTCTGCGCCGCCTGGACGAGGAAAAGGAACTCCAGGCCCGGGAGGAGGCCAGTCGCCGCGCCGCGCAGCAGGCCCGGGACGAGGCCGTGCGCAAAGCCGCCGAGGCGCAGCAGGCCACCGGAACCAAACCGGACAGCGGACAGGCCACGGTCTTTGTGCCGCCGCCCCCGCCCGCCCCGGATCCGTCTTCGGCCGCCCGTCCGTTTTCGGGGGCGCGGGGGGCTCTGGTGTCCCCGGCCCGCGGCGACACGGTGGCCAGCTGGGGCCAGAAACTCGAGACCGGCGAAACGGTCAAGGGCCTGCGCATCGCAACCCGGTTCGAGGCCCAGGTTGTGGCGCTCTACGACGGGCAGGTTGTTTTCGCAGGACCGTTCAAGGGATACGGCAATCTCTTGATCGTCGATCACGGCGAGGGCTATCATAGCCTGCTTGCGGGACTGGGCCGAATCGACGTGTCTGTTGGTCAGTCTCTCACCGCAGGCGAGCCGGCAGGAATCATGCCCGCATCGACGGTTAGCTCGGCGCCGCCGGTTCTCTATGTGGAATTGAGACGAAAAGGCCAACCCATCAACCCTCTTCCCTGGCTCTCGGCCAGTAAAGGCAGCACATCCGGATGAAGCTCAAGACCCTGATCACCGCAGGTGCCATCGCCGTCTTCGCGTTTACGGCGGGATACTCGGTAAATACGCAGGCGTTCGCGCAAGGCGGGCGGACCTACGAACTCATGGACCTGTTTGCGGACGTTTTTGAACGCGTCAAACGGGACTACGTTGAAGACGTCAGCGACGAAAAGCTTATCGAGGCGGCCCTGAACGGCATGCTGACCTCCCTGGATCCTCACTCGGCGTACCTGAACGCAAAGAACTTCGAGGACATGCAGATCCAGACCAAGGGGGAATTCGGCGGCCTTGGGATCGAGGTCACGATGGAGGACGGCCTGGTCAAGGTCGTCTCGCCGATCGATGACACGCCGGCGGCGCGCGCGAAGATCCAGCCCAACGACCTGATCACCCACCTGGACGGGGTGTCTGTCATGGGCATGGGCCTGACCGACGCGGTGGAGAAAATGCGCGGCAAGCCCGGCACTGACATCCGGCTCACCATTTTCCGCAAGAGCGAGGAGCGCACGTTCGACGTCACCCTGACCCGTGCGGTGATCACCATCAAGTCTGTGCGCGCCCATCTCGAGGAAGGCGACATCGCCTATATCCGCATCACCACCTTCTCGGAGAAGACCGGTGAGCGCGTGGCGAAGGCGCTGAAGGATCTTGAGAAAGAGGCCAGGAAGCCCATTCGCGGCATCATCCTTGACCTGCGCAACAACCCGGGTGGCCTTCTTGACCAGGCCGTGTCCGTGTCCGACCTGTTCCTTCAGGGCGGGGAGATTGTCTCCACCCGCTCGCGCGATCCGAACGACACCCAGCGCTTCGACGCCCGCCCGGGCGACGTGGCCGCCGGCATCCCCATGGTGGTGCTGGTGAACGGCGGTTCGGCGTCCGCCTCGGAAATCGTGGCCGGTGCGCTCCAGGATCACAAGCGCGCCACGCTGGTGGGCATGCAGACCTTCGGAAAGGGCTCGGTGCAGACCGTCATGCCGCTTCCCGGACACGGGGCCATGCGCATCACCACCGCGCGGTACTACACGCCTTCGGGCCGGTCGATCCAGGCGGTGGGCATCACGCCCGACATTCTCCTGGACGCGGACGGCGTGGCGCACGAGCCCGTGCCTCACGGCGAGGCGCTCCTGCCCAACGCCCTCACCCAGACCGAGAACGAGCGCGTGAAGCCTGCGGCCGCTCCCGTGGCGCCCGACGCCGGCAAGAAGGGCAAGGACGGTGCCCGCCCGGATGCCGCGTCCAAGAAGGACAAGGGCGCCGCCGGTTCCGGCAAGCCGGGGCAGGACGAGAAGAAAGAGGACTTCCAGATGAAGAAGGCCATCGAACTGATCCGCAAGGGCGAGGCCCTCGGAGGTGCGGGGCAGTAACGCCCCGCATCCTGCGCACCCCCGGGGAGGCTGAATGCACCGACGTCCTGTCACATCTCAACCCGACGACGCGTCCGGCGGTGGCCTCGGGCTGCCTCCAACCCTGAAAGGGGAGTCCCGGGAGAGAAAGGACTTCGATCCGTCGGGCCTTCCCCGGTCCATGCCGGAACTGGTTCCCGGAGCCCTCGACGACGGGCGTCCGGGAGCCCTTCGCGACGGTGGGTTCTCACCGGCGGCGGTTCCGTCCGCCCCCGGACCCCACCGGCTGCCCTATGTGCTGCTGGCGCTGGCCCTGGTCCTGTCCATCGGGCCGGGAGCGATCTGGTTCCTGCTGCATGACGACGAGGCCGCCCGGAAGAACGTCGAGATTTCCCAGATGAATGCCTCCGCCGGGGGCATCTTCAAGCCCATCGGGAGCGCCGCCGGGCGCGGCGCCGGTTCCGCGGATGACATGGGGCTGGAGGATGACCTTGATCCCGAGGCCCTGTCCAACCTCACCAACTACGACACCAGCGCGCACGGCGATACGGCTGCGCCCGCCGGAGGCAACGGTGCGTCTGCCGGTGATGCGGATGCGCCTGCCGCCGCACCCGGGACCGCGCCCTCACCGGATGCCGGTTCCGCGGATGCGAGCCCGGCGCCGGAGCCGGGGGCGTCTTCTCCGGAGACCGGAACTGCCCACACCGCTTCGGACCCGCAGCCCGACACGGCCGGGGCCGCCCGAGGCCCGGAGCCCCGTGCTGATGCCCCGGCTCCCGAGGCTACCCAGGCCCCTTCGCCCGCACAGCCCCCGTCGGCGGATACCGCTGCGGGTGGGGCGGTGCACGAGACCAGCCCGGTCAGCGCCCTGGCCTCCGGCGTGCCGGTCTCGGCCCCCCTTCTGCTGGCCGCCGACTGGATCGAGACCACGGTTCCTCCGCGGGCCCTGGAGCCGGGCGAGACCCCGGGACGCATGCCGCGCTATGCGGACCTGCCCGCGCCCCTGCGGCCCCAGTCCCTGCCGCCCGCCCCCGTGGCCGACCTTGTGGAGCAGACGGACCAGGGCGCGCTTCCGGTGATTGGTCCGGGGGGGAAGACCCCGTGGCAGACCTATGCCCGTCCCTTTGAGAACCCCAAAGACCTGCCCCGGGTGGCGATCATCCTGACGGGTCTTGGCATCAACGCCGAGGCGACAAAGGCGGCCATCTACCGCACGCCGTCGGAAATCACCCTTGCCTTCTCGCCGTACGGATCGTCTACGGAAGACTGGATGAAGCGGGCCCGGGCTGCGGGTCACGAGACCCTGATAGAACTCTCGGTGGACGCCGCAAGCGCGAACGGCGAGCGGGTCGATCCCGGCCCCCTGGCCCTGAGGGCCGCCGCTCCGGCCGAGCAGAACGTGGCCCGCCTGCGCTCCCAGATGGTGGTGGGCGCCGGGTATGCGGGCGTCCTTCCGGCCTATGCGGGAGCCTTCACGGACTCCCCGGCCGCGTTGCGCCCGGTGCTGGCCGAGCTGAAGGAGCGCGGCCTTCTGTACATCCAGCGGGGCAGCGTCGAGGCGGTCAACGCGAATTCGGATGTGACGCCGGCCCTGAACCAGGTCATGTCCGTCCTGGATGACCCCTCCTACCAGAAGGCGATTGCCGCCCGGCTGCGGGCCCTGGAGGAGGAGGCCCTGATCAACGGCTACGCCATTGGCGTCCTGCGGGCGACCCCCCTGACCCTGGCCTGCCTTTTTGACTGGTACGATCGGCTGAACGCGCGCGGTGTGCTTCTGGCCCCCGTGTCCAGCACCGTGTCCGGTCCGGCGGTGCCCCTGCCGGTTCCGGAACCGTCCGAGGGAGAACAAAAATAATGGATGATGTGTCGTCTTCTTTTTCCCACCTTCCCTACCGGCGCGGTGTGGGGATCATGCTGGTCAACGCCGAGAACCGGGTCTTCGCCGGGGAGCGCCTCGACATCCGGGGCGCCTGGCAGATGCCCCAGGGCGGGATCGACGAGGGGGAGAACCCCGTTGATGCCGTGTACCGCGAAATGGAGGAGGAGATCGGCACCCGAAAGGCCGAGATCATTGCCGAGACCCCCGATTGGCTGACCTACGACCTCCCCCGGGAGTCTGTCGGCAAGTTCTGGAAGGGCCGCTACCGGGGCCAGGCCCAGAAGTGGTTTGCCCTGCGCTTTACCGGCTCTGACGCCGACATCAATATCCAGACCGAGCACCCGGAGTTCATCGCCTGGCGCTGGATGACGCCCGTGGAGCTGAACGCGCAGATTGTTCCTTTCAAGCGCGATCTGTACGCGGCGGTCTACCGCGAGCTCGCGCCACATGTTCCGTTCCGGTAGGCGGGGCAGTGTGGGAGGATTTGCCAGGCCTGTGGATCATTCCCGCCGGAGCCTTTGCCGGTGGCGTGGTCGGCTATCTTGCATGGCGGCTGTTCGTGTCCGATCCGGGGGCCGGAGACGGGGCTTCTGATCTGACCCTGTCGGCCCCCGCGCCCCGCGGGTCCGCGCCCGCGGCCGGGGGGCTCCCCCGGGATGGGGGCACGCCTGACGCACCGTCTTCGGTCGCATCCGCGGCCACGCCGTCGTCTTCGGGCGCGTCTGCGGCAGGGCCCAAATCCGGGGCCCGTCGCTCCGCCGCCGTCGGTCCGGCTTCGTTGCAGCTTCCCGAGCCGCCGCCCCTTCCGGCCCGCGTGGATCCGGCGGACGTGGCCCGCTCGCACACGGCCCGGGCCGTCCACCACGAGGCCGAGGGGGAGATCCCCCAGGCCCGGGACCACTTCCTGAAGGCCCTGTCCCTTTACGAAAGCGCGGGGGATGTGCACGGTGTGCTGCACACCTGCGACCTTCTGGCCTCCCTCCATGTGTCCGCCCGGGATGTGGCGGGGGCGGAAACCTACTGGCGCTACGCCCTATCCCTGGCCACGGCGCGGGGCCTGCGCACCCGGGAGATCAGCCTTCTGGGGCGTCTCGGGCTGGCGGCTGCCGGCGACGGGCGCTGGGACGACGCCCGCGAACTTCTGGGCGAGGCCCTGAAGATGGAGGAGGCCGCCTGGGGCATTCCGGTGACGGACCAGCCGGACGGGCCTCCGGGGCATCACGGGGCGTCCCGCAGCCTCCCGGACACGGCCCTGGCGTTCCTGGAGCGGGCCGCCGGTCTGGCGCCCGAGGGATCGGAGTTTGCCCGGTACTGCGCCGGGGTTCTGGAGCGGGTTCGGATCCGGGTCTCTCCGGGTCTGGCCGGATCGACGGGATCCGGCAACGGCAACGGCTAGAGGAACAGAGGGCCTTTCATGGTGTCCCCCACAAATAACGGCTCCCGCTCCGCCCTGCCTCTTCCGGGCCTGGAGAACGGAGGAACCCTCAACGGCCTGTTCGTGGCCGGTCCGGGCTTTCCGGCGGTGGCGGTTCTCATTTCCGGAACGGTCCGGCGCCTCGAGATCCGCGATCAGGACGGCTTTCTCATGGCCACCTGGGACTGGGCCGGTGTGGTGGTGGTGCGTCCGCCCCAGCCTCCGGACATGTCGGGGCTGTGCCTTGCGGACCGGCGCTTTCCCTCCCAGCAGCTTGTGGTGACGGACCCCACGCCGCCTCCGGCGCCGCCGCGACCTGCGGCCGAAACCGCGAGCGCCCTTGGCCCCGTCCCCGATCCTGGAGCGGTGCGCCGCATCATCCGGCAAAAGGCCCGCCGTCCCGGCCCCGGCCCTCACTCCGGCGCTCGGGATGCCGGGGGCCGGGCGCCCCGGGAGCGCCGGCCCATGACGGCGGTGCAAAAAGCCGTGCTGGCCTGCGTCGTGTGTGTGCTGGCGGGAACCCTGGCTTTGGTTCCGTTCGCCCGGGATCCGGCCCAGGTCGGGCGCCTGTCCGTGCTGGTGTCCAGTGGGATGGAGGACCGGTGGGGCACCGCCCTTGTCCAGCAGCTGGAGGGCTCGGGACTTCGGGCCTGCACCGGACAGGACGGTACGGCGGTTCTGAACCGCCTGGCCCTGCATCTCGCGGCCTTCCTGGGGCCGCAGGCGACGGCGACGGTTCTGCCCGTCCACTCGGACGTGCCCCAGTGCCTTGCGCTGCCGGGGGGGCATATCGTCGTCACCGGCGCGTTTCTGAGGGCGCTGGAGTCTCCGGACGATGTGGCCGCGGCCCTGGCCCTGGCCCTGGCCCAGGGAGCCGGGCGCAGCGAGGTTTACGCGGTCTTGCGGCGCCAGGGGGTGCGGGCCCTTGCGGCGCTGGTGACCGGCGCCCACTCCGCCGGGAGCATTCGCCTCGAGACGCTGCTGCGCACGGTGCGGGCCGATCCCGATGATCTTCTGGCTGCGGACCGCACGGCGCTGACCCTTCTGCGGGGCGCCGGGTTCCGCCAGAGGGCGCTGGGTGTCCTGCTTCTGGATGCGCGGAAAAATCCCGCCTTCAACCAGCCTCTGGACGACCCCCTCCTGCGCCCCTGGGGGTACACCCAGCCCGTGTCCTCCCAGCGCATGCGGGCCCTTCATGCCGCGCCCCGGGGGGGTGAGAGCCCCATGTCCTGGACGGACTGGCAGGCGGTTCGGAGCCTCTGCGGCCCGGGGGAGGGCAACTAGGGCGCTCCGGTTGGCCGGGCCGGGCCCGGGTGCCCTCCGGTCCGGTCGCGCCCTGTTGGGCGCAACCCGGCGGTGAAAAAACGGTTGCCGGATTTCCCGGCGGCAGGGCGGGTTTTCTGTCGTTTGTCCCTCCGGGGTGGGGCGTCCGGGTCCGGCTGGCCGGACGCGGGTTTTACGGGTGACTCTGGTTTTATGCCCAGAAACGGTTTAAATATAAGGGTGCCCTCACCTGCCGGTCCGGGCGTGCCCGAACCGCGCAAGGCGGTTTCCAGAGCCCTGCCCGGGGCGGGATGACCGGAGCCCGGGCCCTCCGGGGCCGGCGACAGGCCGTGCACGCCGGTGTGATCAGGAAACGGATATTTTTATGGAAAGCAGATCCGACAAATTCCAACTGGGCCTGAAAACGCGAATTTTCCTGGGCTTCCTGTCCTTCCTGCTCCTGCTCTTCGGAACCGTGGGGATCGGTGTCTACTACGTCGCCATGGACGAGCTGAGGAACAGCGTGAAGAGCCGCCTGAAGTTCAGCGCCGCCGTGATCGGTCAGGCCCTGAGCGCCAGTGACCTGGAGGCCATCCGCTCCCCCGAGGCCGTGACCAACCCGCACTATCAGGCCGTCTTGCGCCAGCTGCGGGTTCTTCGGGATCTGGATCCTGATATTGCCTATCTCTACATCCTGCGGCTCGAGGCGGGCCGGGTCTTCTTCGTGGTGGACACGGATGAGGGCAAGCGCCAGGCCCTGCCGGGAACCGAGTACGTGCCCGAGGCCTCGAACCTGTATCGCGGGTTCACGGCCGTGGCGGTGGACGATGCGCCCGCCGCCGACGAGTGGGGTGTCCTGCTGTCCGGCTATGCGCCCCTCAAGGGCGGCGAGGGCCGCTACCTGGTGGGCATCGACATGCGCGGTGACACGGTCATGGAGCAGTACGCCACCTTGAAGCTGGCGGCGCTTTTGGGGCTTTTCGTGTCCATCATCGTCGCGGTTCTGTTTGCCCGGTTCCTGGCGTCCCAGGTGATGAGGCCCATCGACAGGACGGTCGAGAAGTGTGAGGCCATCGCCGCCGGGAACCTGAATGTGCGCCTGACCGACCACACGTACCGGGAACTCGGGCGCCTGTTCCGGTCGTTCAACAAGCTGGCCGAGGCCCTCGCCCGGACAAAGCGCAGCGAGGAGGCGGCCTTCGAGAAGCTCCGCACCGCCAAGGAGGATATGGAGCGCCAGATGCGCCAGTGGAACGCCGAGTTGCGGGAGCTGAACGAGCGCCTTGTCAACGAGAGCGCCGAGCGCCGCAGCGCCCAGACCGAGCTGGAAAAGGCCGTGGTGGTGGACGAACTGACCCGCCTTGTGAACCGTCGCGGCATGATCCAGAGGCTGGGGCACGAGGTTCTCCACTCCCGCCAGAGCCGCCGGCCGTTCACCCTGCTGCTGTTGGACATGGATGACTTCAAGCAGGTGAACGACACGCTCGGTCACGACGCGGGGGACATGGTCCTGTCCGAGGTGGCCATCCGGATCAAGGGGCTTCTGCGCGGTCAGGACGTGACCGCGCGCTGGGGCGGTGACGAGTTCGTCATCATGCTGGCGGACACCCGCTTCGAGAACGGACTGCTTGTGGCGGAGAAGATCCGCTCCCGGATCAAGGACAGCCCTTTCTTCGCGGGCGGCCAGGAGGTCCGGGTCAGCGTCAGCATCGGCGTCGCCGAGTACGAGGGCGAGTACGATGTGGACCAGGTGCTCCGGCGCGTGGACGAGGCCCTGTACCGGGCCAAGCTGGGGGGCCGCAACAAGGTCATGGGCGCTTCCAACCGGGACGAGATCCAGCCCCCCGCGTCCGAGTGATCGGGGGCGGGGGCACGGCGGGGGTACGGGGTGCGTAACTGCTTTTAGGATACCCTTGCGCCGGTTGGGGCTGTTTTCCCTTTGCGGCGGGCGTGGCCGCTCCGGCGTGCCCGTGGCGGGGCCGGGGCTGCCTCCTTTTCCCGTCCACGTTCCGCATTGCCGCTCTGTGTGCCCGCGTTCAGGGTGCCCCGGTGGCGGGGCCCTGTGTAAACGGGCGGGGGGGGATAGAGCCCTGTCGCGTCTCCCGGCCGGGCCTGCGTTCCTGCCCCGGCTCCGCGCTCCTATGCGGCGGGCCTGGGTCGCCCTGTTTCCGGTTTCTGGCCGGTCCCGGACCGGGGCTGTGAGTGCACGCTGTCTCCGGCCCCTGTGGGTTTTTCCCCTGTCTACGGTGTTCTATCGTCCGACGGCGCCTCCGCTGCCTTCAGCTTTCGCGTGCACTCCGTGGGTCTGGAGTAGTCCCCCAAAGCCGCGTTGGCTGCCACACCGGTGTTGGCTCCGGTTTCTGGCCCGTCCTCGCGTGGGCCCCGGGGTGGGGGCGGTTGCGTCGGGATGCTCCCGAGGCGAACCCGCGTGCGTGCGGTCGGGCACGGCGCACAAAAAAACGCGCCCGTGGGGCGCGTTTTCGGAGGTCTGTCACCCCGGAGGTGCCAGGGGATCACCCGGGCGGGAACCGGCCCCTTACCGGTGTCGGTTCCTTACCAGGGCCAGTCCCTTACCAGTGCCAGTCCCCTACCAGTGATTGTCGGGATCGCCCCAGCCTTCGGCGCCGAAGGGGGAACTGCGCGGTCCCTCGGGAACCAGGCAGAACTCCTGCTTCAGGCAGGCCAGGAACTCGGCCTCGTCCTTGAACAGGGTTTCGGTGATCACGCCGTTCTTGTTGCGCCGCAGGGCTCTCGGGGTCGCGCTGATGCGTCCATCCCGGAGCGCCAGGGATGCCAGAGGCTTCTTGACGAACATGGACTTGGGCGACGTCTGCTGGAAGCGGCAGGGCTCCTTGAAGAACAGCAGGGGCCGGGGCTGCGTCCCGAAGACATAGCGGGCCTCGCAGTCATTCGACGACTCGCCACAGACCTTGAACAGGGCCAGCCAGTCGTCCTGCGGGTTCTGCTCGTGCTTGTAGGGGCCGATGCGGAAACGCTCGCCCTCGGGGATGCGGTCCTCCAGGGCCCCGCGCTCGCACAGCGGGTGACGGAAGGACTGGCCGTTGCCCACGTCCACGGCGAAGTTCCGGCCTCCGAGAGGAACGCGCAGGAACATGTGGAGGTCATCCAGGTAGTCGTGCATGAGCGACGGCAGCATCTGGGCCGACATGTAGTCCACCGCGAATCCGATTTCCCGGAGCGCCCAGGCCATCAGGATCGAGTTCTCATAGCAGAACCCGCCCCGGTTCCGCTCGACAATCTTCTCGTAGGCCGCATCCAGATCGAGAGTGATCGTGTTGGCGCCGTAGTGGATATCGAGGTTTTCAAACGGGACGGACAGCAGGAAACGCTCTTGAAGGGTGGACAGGGTTTCCATGTCCGGGCGGGCTTTTCCGGTGTAACCGATGCGTTCGAAAAAACGTTTCAGGTTCATAGACATCCTCCAAATGGAAATATAAAAAATATAACATGAATGATGCCGTGGTCCTACCAAAAAGGCGGCGCCGGAGCGGGCGCGAACCCGCGGCTGCCCCCTCCTGACCCCCCCTCGCCCCCGGGAGCCGCGAGGGCTCCGTTTCCGGGGACACCGGTGGGAAAGGCTGTGTCCGCGCCCGATGGTCCCTGGAGCCGGAGCCGTCCTCAGGCGGTCTCCCCGTCCGGGCTGGCCAGACGTTCCTTGATCCGGGCCTCGAACCGGTAGGGGTGCGCCGGATAGACGCCCAGGATGTGCAGCTCGTGGGTGAAGTGGCGCAGTTCCTCGAAGGCGTGACACATCTGGGGATCGCTGGGGCGGCCCTCCACGTCCGCGTAGAAGCGGGTGGCCACGAAGCTTCCGTCCACCTGGTAGCTTTCCAGCTTGGTGATGTTGATGCCGTTGGTGGCAAAGCCTCCCAGCGCCTTGTAGAGCGCCGCCGGAACGTTGCGCACACGGAACACGAAGGACGTGACCGCGGCCAGGTCGCTGCGGGGCTCCACCGGCTCGCGGGCCATGATGAGGAAGCGGGTGGTGTTGTGGGTCTCGTCCTCGATGTTGCCCTGAAGGCTCTCCAGGCCGTAGATGTCGGCGGCCAGGGCGCTGGCGATGGCGGCCTCGTTGGTGCGCTTGTTCTCGGCGAGCTCGCATGCGGCTCCGGCGGTGTCGGCGTGGACGACCGCGTTCAGGCCCCGGGCCTTGATGAACTTGCGGCACTGGCCAAGCGCGTGGATGTGCGAGCGCACAATGCGCACGTCCTCAAGCCGGGTGCCCGGATTGACCAGCAGGTGGTGGGAGACCTTCAGGAAGTACTCCTGGACGATGTGCAGGCCGGTGCCCGGCATCAGGTGGTGCACGTCGGCGACCCGCCCGGCCACCGAGTTCTCGATGGGCATCATGGCATAGCGGGCCCGCCCCTCGCGGACGGCGGCAAAGACGTCCTCAAACGCCGGGCAGGGCAGCACCGCCATGTTGGGAAACAGCTGCGTGCAGGCCATGTGCGAGTACGCGCCCGGAAGCCCCTGGAAGGCCACGGTCTGGAGAGGATCGTTTTTCGTCGTCATGGGTCACCCGAGAGCAGGGAGGGGACAGGGGGGCGCGGAGCCCGCACCCCCTTTCGGAGTTCAGGATTCCATCATCTGGCGCGCGCGGGCAAGGTCGTCGGCCGTGTCCACGCCCAGGGGCGCGGTGTTCACGAGGACGGCCTGGATGCGCAGCCCGTGTTCCATGGCCCGGAGCTGCTCCAGGTTTTCCCGGCGCTCGAGCACGCTGGTGGGCCAGCGCACGAAGGACTCCAGGGCCTCGCGCTTCCAGACATAGACCCCGATGTGGTGGTAGTGCGGACCCTCGCCCGAGGGCACCGGGGTGCGCGAGAAGTAGAGCGCCGGCGCGCTGGTCTCGCCCGGTCGGAAGCCGACGGCAGCCTTCACCACGTTGGGGTTGGTTTCTTCCGAGGGATCGGTGATGGCGCAGACCGGGGTCGAGATGTCCATGTGGGGCGCGTCAAGAAGGCCCTGGTAGGTCCGGCTCAGGATGGCCGGATCCAGCGTGGGCACGTCGCCCTGCACGTTCATGACCACGTCAAAGCGGCTGTGGCCGGGGTCGATCTTTCCCAGAGCCTGCCAGACGCGGTCCGATCCCGAGGGAAGGTCCGGGTCCGTGAGAACCGCGTTGCCTCCGGCCTTCTCGATGGCGGTCACGATCTCCTGATCTCCGGCGGCGACGAACACGGGGCCCACGTTGGCCTCCATGGCGCGGCGCCAGACCTGCACGATCATGGGCTCCCCTGCAATCAGGGCCAGGGGCTTGTTGGGAAGACGGGTGGCCTTGAGCCGGGCCGGGATAATCACAACGGGAGAGGGCGAACTCATGACTTGCAGATCCTTTAGCGCCCGGAGCGGGGGGTGAGAAGAAATTCGCGACCGATTTTCACCCGGCTTTCTCCGTTGTACCGGATGACATCGGCGGTGGCGTAGGTTTCGTTCCAGTTTTCCGGCAGATAGGAGCCGGTGCCGATCACGTCAATGGGGGCCCGGGCGTAGCCCATGGCCCGGCACTTGGCGGCGGAGAAGCCCGACGAGGCCACGATCTTCACGTTGGGGAAGCCGGCCTCGTTCAGGCTTTCGCGCACGTGCCACAGGGCGGCGGCCGAGACGCCGGTGCCGATCAGATAGCGCAGCTCGGTTTCCGTGCGGTAGGCGCGGATGGCGCCCGGTGCATTCCGGTCCAGCACCTCGTAGGACCGCTGGGGGCCCAGGCCCTCCACATAGCGTCCGCCGTGGGTGTCCAGGCGCAGGCTCAGGCGTCCCTGGGCCGCAAGCTCGGGGAAATGGGCGCAGACCGCAAGGCCGTCGGTGATTTCCTGGCCGAAGTAGTCCACCAGCACCACCAGGTTCACGTCCGGGTGGGTCTCGTGGAACATCTGGGCGGCCCGCAGGGTCGAGCCCGCATAGCCGATCAGGGCGTGGGGCATGGTCCCGAAGCCCTCGGCCTGGTCGAAGAACCGGGCGGTGGCGTCGGTGGCGTTCCCGACAAAGCCCTTTGCGCCCCGGGTGGTCTGGGCGGCCCGGCTGCCGACCGAGGCGGCGTAGGCCATCAGCTCGGCCATCTCGGTGCCCGCGCAGTGGCGGGCGTCCATGGCCAGGAAGGCGACCTCGGGAAGCTCGACGCACATGCTGAAGGCGTTGTAGGCGGCCACGCACGCGGCCCCCAGCTTGCCCAGCAGCAGGGTTTCCAGCTCGGCGAGGGCGGCGAAGGATCCGGTGATGTACAGAAGCGGCTCACCCGCTCCGACCCAGTCCCCCTCCTTGTAGAGGCACTCGATCGCCACGTCCGCGTTCTTTTCCCGGGCGAGGGTCTCGAGCCACAGCAGGGCAAGCCGGGGCGCGAAGACCACCGGGCGGCGCATGAACACCGCGTAGGTGACCTCCGCGTCCCCGTAGCGTTCGATGACGGCCCGGGTCCGGCTGAAATACTTGTCCGTCCAGCGCGGCACCTGGTCGAGGGTCGGCCAGACTTCGGCCAGGTGCGTTTCGTCCGGGGACCGTCCCTGCGTCATCGGGGGCAGGATCCGGTGAGAGCCCGGGTGGCCTCGGCGATGGAGCGTTCCCGGGACCGGGTGCGCTCGTCCTTCAGGGCCTCGGCGATCAGGAAGGCCAGCTCCAGGGACTGGCTCGCGTTCATGCGCGGGTCGCAGTGGGTGTGGTAGCGGTCCGCCAGACGCGCCTCGGTGATCTCCTGGACGCCGCCGGTGCACTCGGTCACGTCGGCGCCGGTCATCTCGAAGTGGACGCCGCCCGGGTGGGTTCCCTCCTCGCGGTGGATGCGGAAGAACTCGCGCACCTCCTGGAGGATGGCCCCGAAGTTCCGGGTCTTGTAGCCGTTGGAGGCCTTGATGGTGTTCCCGTGCATGGGGTCGGAGCTCCAGACCACCGAGCGTCCCTCCCGCTCGACCGCGCGGATCAGTCCGGGCAGGGCGTCGGCAATTTTCGTCGCGCCCATGCGGATGATCAGGGTCAGGCGGCCCGGGTCGTTTTCCGGGTTCAGGGCGTCACACAGGCGGATCACCTCGTCGGGCGAGGCGTCGGGGCCGATCTTCACGCCCACCGGGTTGCGGATGCCCCGGAGGTACTCGATGTGGGCGCCGTCCAGGTTCCGGGTCCGGTCGCCGATCCACAGGAAGTGGGCCGAGCAGGCGTACCAGTCGCCGGTCAGGGAGTCGACGCGCGACAGCACCTCCTCGTAGTTCAGGAGCAGGGCCTCGTGGGACGTGTAGAACGACGTCTCGTGGATCTGGGGCACGGACTCCGGCGTCAGGCCGCAGGCGCGCATGAAGTCCAGCGCCTCGGCGATGCGGCCGGCGAATTCGGCGTAGCGCTCGGCGGCGGGGTTGCCCTTGACGAAGTCCAGGGTCCAGCGGCCGACCTGGTTCAGGTCCGCAAGGCCGCCCTTCGAGAAGGCGCGCAGCAGGTTCAGGGTCGCCGACGACTGGTTGTAGACCTTCAGCAGGCGCTCCGGGTCCGGCCTGCGGGCGTCCGGCTCGAACTCCATAGCGTTGACCATGTCGCCGCGGTAGCTGGGCAGGGCGAGGCCGTCCCGGCTCTCGGTCGGCTCCGAGCGGGGCTTGGCGAACTGGCCCGCCATGCGCCCGACCTTGATGACCGGCAGGGCCGCGCCAAAGGTCAGGATCACCGCCATCTGGAGCAGGACGCGGAACGTGTCCCGGATGGTGTTGGCCGAGAACTCGGCAAAGCTCTCCGCGCAGTCGCCGCCCTGGAGGAGGAACGCCTTTCCAGCCGCCACCCGGGCGAGTTCGGCATGGAGGGAGCGCGCCTCGCCCGCAAACACAAGCGGAGGATACTTGGACAGCATCTGCTCAACGCTTTTGATGTGTTCCGGATCGGGGTATTCGGGCATTTGCCGGGCGGGCTTCGAGCGCCAGCTCTCCGGCGTCCACTGCGTGGCCATGTTCGGGAGTCCTTTATTTTTTCCTGTCGCGGTTGAAATCTGGTTCCGAAGTGATAGCCCAATGAGGGCTCCGGTGACCAGAGAAAAAGCGGGTTCCGGGCCGGGCTTCCGGGGGGCGGAAGGCGGCCCGTGGGCAGGAGTACGGTGGGGTGGGGAGTCGCTCAGCCCTCCGGTTCGGGAGGGTTGGCCGCGGGCAGGTCCACGGTAAATCGGGCGCCCAGGGTCTCGCCCGCCGGATCCTTGCGGTTTGCCGCGCAGATCCGCCCGTCGTAGGTCTCGACGATCTGGCGGGAGATCGCAAGGCCAAGGCCCGAGTGGTTGCCAAACGCCTCGGCGGCGGGGCGTTCGGAGTAGAAGCGGGTGAAGATCCGCTCGAATGCACCCGGCGGAATGCCCGGGCCCTGGTCGTCCACGGTCACAATGACCCGGTCCACGATCTGCGCGGCCTCGATCCGGATGGTGCTGCCCCGGGGCGAGAACGAGAGGGCGTTGGCAATCAGGTTCCGGAAGACCTGGGCCAGGCGGCCCTCGGTGGCGTGGACCTCGAGGATGTTGTCCGGCTCGGCGAGCTCCAGCCGGAGTTTCACACCGTGCCGCTCGGCCTCGCTTTCATAAAGCTGGACCAGGGCCTTTAGCAGGGGGCGCAGGGCCAGGGTTTCGCCGCCGCCCCGGGACAGCTCGGCGTCCAGCCGCGAGGCGTCGCTGATGTCGGTGATCAGGCGGTCCAGGCGCTGGACGTCGTGCAGCACCACGTCCATCAGGCGCTTCTGCTTCTCGGGATCCTTCATGCGCGCGGCCGTCTCCACCGCGCTTTTCAGCGAGGTGAGGGGGTTCTTCAGCTCGTGGGACACGTCGGCGGCAAAGCCCTCGATGGCGTCCATCCGGGCCCAGAGCGCCTCTGTCATGCCCCGCAGGGCGCCGGACAGGTCGCCCAGCTCGTTGTTCTGGCTGGAGTAGTCGGGGATCTCGTGGGAGCGGCCGCTCCGGGAGTTGCGGACCCGGTCCGCCGCCCAGGCCAGGCGCACCAGCGGCCGGGCAATGGTTCCCGCAAGGTACAGGGACAGGGCGATGGTGATCATCAGGGTGACGGTGAAGATCTCCAGGACCATGACCCGCATCTCAAACAGGTTGCGGACGATGTCCTCGCCGTTGCTGGAGATGAGCACCGTTCCCAGCAGCGGCGGCTGGGCGCCGGGCGCTGCCACAGGGGACGCGGGCGGGGATCCGGCCGCGGAGCGGGGAGGGGCGTCCGGCAGCACGGAGAGCGCGGGAATGGGCACGGCCACCGACAGGATCAGGGCCTGCTCGGCGGTGATCCGCAGGGCGTTGGCGGGCCCTGCGCCGGACAGGGCCTTCACGGCCTCCGGGTAGTCGGCGGCGGAGGGGTGCGGAATGTCCGGCTCCAGGGGCAGGCCCCGGGCGTCGGGCTTCAGGGGGATCATGGACTGGTACAGGCGCTTGGCCATGATCAGGCCCAGGCTCTCCCCCTCACTGCCCTGGTCCGCGTCCTCGGCCCCGACCGAGACACCGGGGTGGCTGTCGGCCACCAGGGTTCCGTCGGCGGCGAAGATCCGGGCCCGGATCCGGGCCAACTCCGCCATGGAGAGGAGCGTGGCGCGGGCCTCCGCCGGGTTGGGGAACGGGTGGGGGGCCGCTGTGTCATCCGGGGCGTGGGCGGCGGTCCCGGTGCCCGGGGGGCAGACCGTCCGCGAGATGGCCGCGGCAATCAGGGAGGCCTCGGTCTCCAGGGTGGAGAAGGCGGTCTCGTAGAGGGTCCGCTTGTAGAGATTGAGATAGAGAAGCCCCGCCGCCAGGAACAGGGGCGCGATCAGGTTGATCAGCAGGATGCGGCGCGTCAGGGACGAGCGGAACAGGCCACGACCGCGCCCGCGCGACCAGGTCGCCTTCTTTGCGGCGTTGGGACCGCCGCCGGAGGAGGGCTCGGGGCGGACCGGCTCCATGGGTCAGTAGTCCGTCCCGTCGATGCCGTCGTCCCGGTCGCGGATCGCCGCCGGATCCTTGTAGCGGTAGCCCACGCCATAGAGGGTCTCGATTTCCGAGAACGACCGGTCCGCATCCCGGAACTTCCGCCGCAGCCGCTTGATGTGGCTGTCAATGGTGCGGTCGTCCACGTAGATGTTCTCGCCGTAGGCGGCGTCGATCAACTGGTCGCGGCTTTTGACGTGGCCGGGCCGGGTGGCGAGCGCGTGCAGGATCAGGAATTCGGTCACGGTCAGGTCCACCGGGTGACCCTTCCAGGTGCACAGGTGGCGGTCCGGATCCAGAACCAGATCCCCGCGGGCCATGGCGCTTTTCGAGGGCTCGGTCTCGGCGACCTCGCCGCGCAGGTCCGCCCGCCGCAGAAGGGAGCGGATCCGCTCGATCAGCAGCCTCTGGGAGAACGGCTTCTTGATGTAGTCGTCCGCGCCCAGGCGCAGCCCCATGAGCTCGTCCACCTCGTCGTCCTTCGAGGTCAGGAGGACGATGGGCATGCGGGTGCGCTCCCGGAGTTTCTGGAGAAGCTCCATGCCATCCATGCGGGGCATCTTGACGTCCAGCACCGCAAGGTCGGCGGGCCGGCGCAAAAGACCCTTCAGGGCTTCCGCTCCATCGTTGTAGGTCGTGACGTGAAAGCCCTCCTCCTCGAGCATCAATGAGATCGAGGTCAGGATGTTGCGGTCATCATCAACGAGAACGATATGTCGCTCCACGGCATTTTCTCCTGGCAGGCTGAGAAAAAGATATAGTTTGAGCGGCGTCGCGCGTCAATGTTTCCCCCTGTGCTCCGGTTCGGACGTGTTCGACTTGAGCGGGCGGGGTGTCGCGGTCGGGCGAGCCGGGGCGCTCATGCCCTGAAGGGGCAGGCTTCTCGCGCTCCCCCAGCCGGTTTCCGGCTCTCCACAGGCTCCCCGCTGTCCCCCGTGCACAGGCCCATCCCGGGATAGGGGGCTTGCCCACGGGGCGTCTCCGGCCTCCCGCAGTTTTGTGCGGCCCCGGCCGGGAGGGAGCGGCAGGGACCGGCCGGACCGGCCCGCCGGATGCTGCTGAATGTCTTGCTCGTAATGTAATGCCTGGGTTCTTGCCTGCCTGCGGGGTCCGGTTTCATACTGCGCCCGATTTCCCCTGTCTTCTCCTCCGGAGCGTTGAATTGGTATGAAGGTTTTGAGTCTGGCCTCCCTGTCGAACACGTGGGGGTTTCACGGCTATCAGGAGGCCACCCTGCTCAGGGCGCTCGCGCTTCGTGGGGCGACTGTCGACTACTATGGCTGTGATGCGCTGTCCGGAATCTGCGCCGTTACCCCGGTGGAGCGTTCCCGCAAGGAGCAGGAGGCGTTTTGTCGGCGATGTTTCCGCCGGGGCTCTGCCCGGGCCGCAGAGGCCGGGCTGTCCCTGCGCTCGCTTTGCACGCAGGTTTCCGCCGGGGATCGGGACTGTGCCCGCACCTGGGCAGCGTCCCTGACGCCGGAGATGTTCTCCCGTGCGGTCTACGGGCTCTGGGCCCTGGGTGACTGGGTGGTGGGAACTGTCCTGTCCCAATTTCGGCTGGCAAGCTATGAGCCCGGCAACCCGGATGTGGACGCAGCCTTCCGCCGCTATCTGGAGGGCGGCCTTCTTTGGGCTCTGACGCTGGAGAGGCTTCTGGACCGTGAGGCCTATGACCGGATCGTGCTGTTCAACGGGCGCCATTCAAATGAACGGATTTCCCGCGAGATTGCCGGGATGCGCGGAATCCCCTTCTACACCCACGAGGCCGGGTGGGTTCCGGAAACCATTATCATGGCCCGCAATACCGCGACGGGGGCCACGTCCCGCCTGTCGGAACTGGTCCGGGACTGGGAAGACGTCCCCCTGACCCGCGATGAGATCGAGGAGATCGTGCTTTACCAGTTCCAGCGGGAGTGGGGCAGCCAGACCTCGGTGGGGGGGACGGCCTTTGCCAGCCTGAACTTCGATTCGGATGCGGATCTGTATCGCAAGCTCGGGATCGCGCCGGAAACCTCTGTCTGGGCGGTGTTCCCGTCCTCCACCGATGAGTTGAGTGCCGATCCGGAGTTTGCCAAAGTTCACCCCCCTGGCGAGCAGAACGCCTGGATTCTGAGGGTGCTGGATGAGGCTGCCCGCTATCCGCATGTCCATGTGGTCTTGCGTGTGCATCCGAACATGGCGAGGGGCGGCCTCTATACCCGTGAGGCCCGGGAGGACATCGCCTTCTACCAGTCCCTCAAGGAGAGCGGCCGGGAGCGCCTGACTGTCATTGATGCAGAGGATCCCTTCTCCACCTATGGCCTGATGAAAATCGCGGATGTGGGGCTTTCCTATGCCTCCACGTGTTCTCTGGAGATGGGGCTGCACGGCAAGCAGAACTGCTACGGCTCGCGCCTGTTCCTCAGTGAGTTCCGGGGGACGGAGGTTCTGACCACCCGCGAGAGCATCGCCGAGGCGTTTGCCCGTTACGCTCTGATTCCCAAGGGGTTCCGAAGTGCGGCTTTCCAGCGTCCGGCGTTCCGGCTCCTTTATACCCTCCGCAATCTCTGGGGTTTTCCGTTCCCCTTTGTGGCCATGCCCAACGCCCGTTCCGCACGTCTTGCCTGGCGTGAGCCGGGGGAGCTTGCCCCGAACCGTGATCCGGTCCTGGACTTCCTGTGCGAGGCGGTTCTGACGAACGCGCCGCCACGCCGTCTTCCCGGTCCTGCCGAGCAGGCGCGAACCCGGGAGGACGAGGACCGGATCTGGAGCCAGCCTCTGGACATCGAGCGCGAGGGGCTCAGGCTCGTGCTGGAGAGGGGGACATACGCCCTGCCTCCGGACGGGGTGATCCGCCTTACCTCCCGTGGCGGCAACGGGCAGACCTATGTGCTGGGGGGCTGGCGAAAGCCCCGGGCGGGGTACCGCGCCCTCCAGAGATCCACGGCCCGACTGGCGTTCCAGGCGGGGGACGGGAAGCCGGTTTCAGGGATCACCGTTGATTGTTTCGCCCGGGCCGGAGTGGAGGTGGAGGTGACCCTCAACGGACACTCGCTCACCCGGTTTCCCGGCACGGGCGGGATCGTGAGGGTCTGTCTGCCGGTCTCGGACGGGATTCTGGCCGGACTGAATGTTCTGGCATTCGAGGCGCGGCCGAACGCAGGATCGGTTAAGGATATGGGGCCGCGGGGGCTGTCTCTCGGGGTTCTCCGGCTGGCGTTCTCACAGCCGGGTCGCGAGGCGGTTTTGCCCTCCATGGCTTCGACTCGTTTGCGTTTCGCGCCGCTTCTGGCCGCGCTGAAGCTGGCCCGCAGGCTCTAGGGCGCAGGGCTTCCAAGCGGATGTTGACAAAGCCCCGGCCCGGTTCTAGAGCAGGAGCAGACTGGGGAGCCGGCGTCCGGCCGGTATCAAAACCTCCCTTGTGTCGGTCCGGTTTGGCAAAAATGCTCCCTGCGCGCCTCCACGCGCCTTCCTCCGGGGCGGAGTCCCGGCGGACATGATCTCTCCGTGACAAGGCTGTTCTCATGATTTTCGACGACAAGGCCGTTCTGGTTACCGGCGGCACCGGATCCTTCGGCAGAAAATTCGTTTCGCATCTGCTGGAGCACGCGCGGCCGCGCAAGGTCGTCGTCTTCTCCCGTGACGAGCTCAAGCAGTACGAGATGGCCAACCTGCCGGAGTTCAATCCGGCCAACCGGCCCGAAATCCAGTATTTCATTGGTGACGTCCGGGACATCGAGCGCCTGCGCACGGCCTTCCGGGGTATCGATTTTATCGTTCACGCGGCGGCCCTGAAGCAGGTGCCCGCGTGCGAGTACAACCCCTTCGAGGCCATCAAGACCAACGTTCTTGGGGCGCAGAACATCATCACCGCCGCCATCGAGTGCAACGTCCAGCGGGTTGTGGCCCTGTCCACGGACAAGGCGGCGGCTCCGGTCAACCTGTACGGGGCGACCAAGCTGTGCTCGGACAAGCTGTTCGTTGCGGGCAACATCATGTCCGGCACCGCGCCGACCCGGTTTGCGGTTGTGCGCTATGGCAACGTGGTGGGCTCCCGGGGGTCGGTGTTCCCGTTCTTCCTGAAGCAGGCGAGGGAGAAGGGCCGTCTGTCGGTGACGGACCCGCGCATGACCCGCTTTTCCATCACCCTGGGCGAGGGGGTCCGGTTCGTTATGGACAGCTTCCGCCGCATGCGGGGCGGGGAGGTCTTTGTTCCCAAGATCCCGAGCTACCGGATTTTGGACGTGGCCGAGGCCATCGGCCCGGGGCTTCCGGTGGACATTGTGGGCATCCGCCCCGGTGAGAAGCTGCACGAGGCCATGATCACGGCGGATGACGCGCGCAACACGGTGGAGCTTGCGGACCGCTACGTGATCCAGCCCGAGTTCAACTGGTGGGACGCCTCCTTTGTGTCGGAGGGCACGCCCTGCCCGGATGATTTCTCGTATGTCTCCGGGACAAACGACCGCTGGCTGACGGTCGAGGAACTCCGGACCCTGTGCCAGCAGGAATGCGCCCTCTGAGCCGCGGTGCGGTTCGTCATTGTGTGTCCGCCCCGGATGGAGAAAAGCTGTGAGCGAACGTTTTCTTCCCTATGGACGCCAGAGCATCGATGACAGCGATATCAAGGCGGTTGTCGAGGTTCTGAAATCCGACTGGCTGACCACGGGGCCCGCGGTCGCCCACTTCGAGGAGACGGTGTGCGCCTTCACCGGTGCCGCTCATGCGGTGGCGGTGTCCAGCGGGACGGCGGCTCTTCACGTGACCATGATGGCCCTGGACATCGGCCCCGGTGACGAGGTCATCGTGCCGCCGGTGACCTTCGCGGCCACCTCCAATGCGGTGCTGTACTGCGGGGCCAGGCCCGTGTTCGCGGACGTGGACCCCCGGACCCTGCTTCTGGATCCGGAGGCGGTGGCGGCGGCCATCACGCCGCGCACCCGGGCCATTGTGGGGGTGGACTATGCGGGCCAGCCGTGCGACTGGGACGCCCTCAGGGCTCTGGCCCGCCGTCATGGGCTGGCTCTGGTGGCCGACGCCTGCCACGCGCTGGGCGGCGAATACCGGGGGCGCCGGGTGGGCACCCTGGCGGACGTGACGGTGTTCAGCTTTCATCCCGTCAAGCCCGTGACCACGGGCGAAGGGGGCATGGCCCTGACCGACGACCCGGGCCTTGCCGAGCGGATGCGTCATCTGCGGGGACACGGCATCACCAGCACCGCGGCCCAGAGAGAGGCCGCCGGGGGCTGGTTCTATGAAATGACCAGTCTGGGCTACAACTACCGCATCTGCGATATCCAGTGCGCCCTGGGGACGAGCCAGATGGCCCGCCTGCCGGGCTGGGTGGAGCGGCGCAATGCTCTCGCACGCCGCTATGATGCGGCCCTTGCGGGGACGGCGGTCCGTCCCCTGGAGACCCTTCCGGATATCCGGCACGCCCGTCACCTGTACGTGGTGCGCACGCCGGATCGGGACAGCCGGTTCCGGGCGCTGCGGGCCGCGGGCATCGGTGTGAACGTGCATTACATTCCGGTGTACCTGCATCCCTACTACCGTTCCCTCGGGTACGAGCCGGGCCTGTGTCCGGTGTCCGAGGCGGCCTTTGCCGAGATCCTCACGCTGCCCCTTTGGCCGGGGATGGAGGACGGGGAGGTGGACCGGGTTGTCCGGGAGCTTCTGTCGTGAGCGCCTCGCGTCTTGTCCTGGGGACGGCCCAGCTCGGCCAGCCCTACGGGGTTGCCAACCGGACCGGCCAGCCGGACGCGGATCAGGCGACCGCCGTGGTCCGGGCAGCGCTGGAGTGCGGCGTCACGGGCTTTGACACGGCGCGGGCCTATGGCACCAGCGAGCAGGTTCTGGGGCATGCCCTCGGGGCTTTGGATGCGCAGGCGCAGGCGCGCATCGTGACCAAGCTCCCGCCCGAGCTGACCCTGGCCGACGCCGAAAACATGGACACCATGGTGGAGATCTCCCTGTGCCGCCTGGGCGTGGAGCGCCTGGACTGCCTGATGTTCCACCGCGAGGAGCACCTTGCGTACCTGGAAGAGCCGGGTTTTGTGGTCTATTTCATGGCTCTGATGGAGTCTGGCCTGACCCGGTCCCTGGGCTGCTCGGTCTACACGCCGGAGCGGGCCCTTGAGGCTCTGGACAACCCTTTCCTTCATGCCATCCAGATCCCGGCGAGTGTCTTTGACCGCCGCTTCGAGGACGCCGGCGTCTTCGAGCGCGCCGAGGAGGCGGGAAAGACCGTCCACATCCGCAGCGCCCTGCTTCAGGGTGTTCTCTGCCTCGCTCCCGGGGATCTTCCGCCCTACCTTGCCCCCCTTTCGGACTCGGTGCGGGCGCTTCATGCCCTGTGCCGGAGCCTCGAGGTTCCGGTTGCCGTTCTGGCGGTCCGGTGGCTTCTTGCGCGCTATCCGTCCGCGCGGGTTCTTTTTGGCGCCGAGACGCCGGAGCAGGTCCGCGAGACCGCCCGCGCCGCCCGGGGCCTGCACCTGTCCGGGGACACCCTGTCCGCCCTGGACCGGCTGGTTCCTCCCCAGGAGAACCGGTTGCTCAACCCCTCGCTCTGGAGACACTGACATGTCCCGCTCCCGCCAGCTTCAGGACCGGGCCCGCGCCCGCATTCCCGGCATGACCCAGCTTCTGTCGAAGCGCCCGGACATGTTCAGCTATGGCGTCTGGCCCGGCTACTACGAGAGCGCGAAGGGCGCCCGGATCCGGGACGTGGACGGCCGCGAGTACCTGGACATGTCCATCGCGGGCATTGGGGCCTGCGTGCTGGGCTACGCGGACGACGAGGTGGACGATGCGGTCCGCGCGGCCATCTCCAAGGGGGTGGCGAGCTCCCTGAACTGTCCGGAGGAGGTCGAGCTTGCGGAGCTTCTGTGCTCGCTTCACCCCTGGGCCACGATGGTGCGCTACACCCGCTCGGGGGGCGAGGCCATGGCCATGGCGGTACGCCTGGCCCGGGCCCACACCCGGCGCGACGTGGTGGCCTTCTGCGGCTATCACGGCTGGATGGACTGGTATCTTGCGGCCAACCTGGCCGGGGACTCCGCCCTGGACGGGCACCTGATTCCCGGCCTGGATCCGGCCGGCGTTCCCCGGGGTCTTGCGGGCACGGCGTTCCCGTTCCGCTACAACCACCCGGAGGAACTGGAGCAGATCGCCGCCGACAACCCGGACCGTCTGGCCTGCATCGTGATGGAGCCCATTCGCTCCTGTCCGCCGGCTCCCGGATTTGTGGAGGCCGTGCGCGCCCTGGCGGACCGGACCGGCGCCGTGCTCATCATGGACGAGATTTCCGCCGGGCTGCGCTACACCACCGGAGGCGCCCACCTGGTGCTCCACAACGGGGTGACGCCGGACATGGCCGTCTTCTCCAAGGCCCTGGGCAACGGTTACGCCATGTCGGCGGTCGTGGGGCGCTCCGACGTGATGCAGGCGGCACAGGACACCTTTATTTCCTCCACCAACTGGACCGAGCGCATCGGCCCGGTGGCGGCCCTTGCCACGCTGCGCAAGCATCAGCGCCTGGCCGTGCACGAGCAGTTTGCCCGCCATGGCCGGGCCATCAAGCAGGGCTGGCTGGACGCGGGCGCGCGCCACGGGCTTCCGGTTCAGGTGGACGGCATGGAGGCCATGGCCCACTTCAGCATCGACGGGCCGGACTTTGCCGCCAGCAAGGCGTACTTCGTCCAGCTGATGAAGGAGCAGGGCATTCTGGCCTCCAACCTCTGCTACCTGATGGCCGCCCATACGGATGCGGACGTGGAGCAGTACCTCGGGGCCGTGGACCGCTCGTTCAAAACCCTGGCGGAGGCCCGGGAGTCGGGCACGGTCCGGGACCGGCTGGAGGGCGAGCCCTCGGCGGCCGGCTTCCGGCGCCTGGCCTAGGGCTTCGTCTCCGGCAGCGTCGGAAAACTGCGGGGCACCGGGAAAGCCCGGGGGCAGGGGGGCGCCGTCCGTCTCCCCGGTGGTCCTGCAACAACCGGGCGGGGTTTATCCGGGTGGTGTTCGCCTGTATCCTTTGCCCGGCTCCGGGGTCATGCGGGGCGGCTGTTGTCTTTCGGGAGAACCGGGGCATGAGTGCCATTGCCATCATCACCGCGCGGGGCGGATCGAAACGGATCCCGCGCAAGAACATCCGGCCGTTTCTGGGGCGCCCCATGATCGCGTGGCCTATCGGGGCGGCGCTGGAGTCCGGGGTGTTCGACCGGGTTGTGGTCTCCACCGACGATCCGGACATCGCCGCGGTCGCCCGGGCGGCCGGGGCCGAGGTGCCCGCGCTGCGGCCCTCGGATCTTGCGGACGACTACGCCCCCGCCCACAAGGCGGCCCGCCACATGCTGGAGCTGCTGCGGGAGACCGATCCCGCCATCCGCCATTTCTGCCACATCTATCCGACGGCTCCCCTGCTTTCGGCCGATCTCCTGAGGCAGGGAATGGAGCGCCTGCGCGGGGGCGGCTTCCGGAGCCTCTGGGCCGTGGTGCCCGTTCCCTACCCGGTGTTCCAGCTGATGGGGGCCAGCGGGTCCGGCAGTCTCTACCGTCTGTTTCCTGACGACAAGGCGGCCATGCGCTCCCAGGACATGCCGCAGTCCTACGTGGATGTGGGGCAGGCCTATTTCTTCGAGGTGGACCATTTCCTGGAGCACGAGCTGGCCCTTGGCGAGCATACGGGCCTGATCGAGGTTCCCCCGGACAGCGCGGTGGACATCGACACCGAGGAGGACTGGATCCGCGCCGAGCGGATCGCCACCCGTCTGGCGGCGGAGGGCTGAGACGTGAGCCCCCGTGCCCGCAGCGGCGTCCTGATTTGCGCTGATACCTCGCCCCGCATGGGGACGGGGCACGTGATGCGCTCCCTCGCCCTGATCCAGTCCTGCCGGGCGGCGGGCATCCCGGTTCACCTTGCGAGCCGGATGGATGTCTCCTGGGTGCGCGAGAGGCTGGCCACCGAGGGAGTCCCCTTTTCCCCGTTGTCCGACGCCATTCCCCGCCAGGAAAGCCCGGACGTGCTGCTGGCGCACATCCGGCAGACGGGGCTGGACCCGGCCTGGGTCGTCCTGGACGGATACCACTTCGGCCCCGACTGCCAGAGCGCCCTGCGCGAGGCGGGCTACCGGGTCCTGGTGGTGGACGATTACGCCCACCAGCCCGTGTATCACTGCGATGCGCTTTTGAACCAGAACCTGGGGGCCGAGCATCTCTCCTATCACGGCGACATCGGCCTGCGCCTGTTCGGCCCGCGTCATGCGCTCTTGCGCCGGGAGTTCCGGGAGGCCCAGCGCTCCGTCACGCCCCACTGCGGGAAGACGCCGGTGCGCAGCCTTCTGCTGACCTTTGGCGGGGGCAGCTTTGCGGACGTCCTGCCGTCCCTGGCTCCGGCGCTGGCCCAGCCGGGCCTGGCGGGCTGCACCCTGCGGGTGATCGGCGGCTCCATGAGGGAGCGCCAGGTCCGGGAGGCCCTGGAGGACTGCCCGGCCCGGGTGGAGGTTCTCTACCAGGTGCGCGACATGCCCGCCCTGATGGAGCAGACCGACCTGTGCATCACCGCCGGCGGGTCCACCTGCTGGGAGCTGTGCGCCCTCGGGGTGCCGTTCCTGACCGTCGAGATCGCCGAGAACCAGCGGGCCGCCATCCGGGAGCTGGAGCGCTGTGACCTGGCCTGGCCCTTCAGCGCGGACCGGCTGGCGGGGTTCCTTGCCTCCCCGTCCCTGACCGCCCGGGTTTCGGAGCGGCTGCTGGCCATGGGTGTGGGCGCGGGCGAGGCCGAGCTCATGCGCCTGTTTTCCTCTCCTGCCCTCGCGCTTCGGGACGTGGGGCCGGGGGACTGTGACCCTCTGCTGGACCTGGCCAACGACCCGGCAGTTCGGGGCAACTCCCTGACGACGGACGCCATCGCCCGCCCGGAGCACGAGGCCTGGTTTGCCCGCATGCTGGCCTCCGGGCAGCCGTTTTACATCCTGGAGGCCGACGGCCGCTTTGCCGGGTATGTGCGCTTCAGCGTCAGCGGGCGCCGGGCCACCGTGAGCATCGCCCTGTCCGCTTCCGTCCGGGGGAAGGGGATTGGTGCGCGCGCCCTCTCCCTCGCCCTCGCCCGGCTGTTCGCCTCCGGGGCCGCCGACCGGGTCGAGGCGGTCGTTGTCGCATCGAACGCCGCGTCGGAGCGCCTGTTCCGCCAGGCGGGGTTCACCCTCCAGCGGGAGTGGGGTGAGGGCGGCCGCACCCTGTTGCTGTTCACGATGGATGCCGCCACGTTCGGGAAAGAGTGATGATGAACGCCACCCGCTTTGACCAGTGCCTGAAAGGCCCGTCGCCCCGGGCCTACCTGATTGCCGAGGTCTCGGCCAACCACAACGGCAGCATCGAGCGGGCCGAGGCCATTATCCGTGCCGCCGCCGAGTCCGGGGCCGATGCGGTCAAGCTCCAGACCTACACCGCCGACACCCTGACCCTGGCCTGCGACAACCCGTTCTTCCGGATCCAGGGCACCCTGTGGGAGGGGCGCACTCTCCACGATCTTTATCAGGAGGCGTTCCTTCCCTGGGAGTGGCATCCGCGCCTGATGGCGCTGGCCGCCGACCTGGGGCTGGACTGCTTCTCCACGCCGTTCGATCCGACGGCGGTGGCGTTTCTCGAGGATCTGGGGGTTCCGCTCCACAAGGTGGCCTCCTTCGAGGTGGTGGACATCCCCCTTCTGAAGACCATCGCCCGGACGGGAAAGCCCGTTATCCTGTCCACGGGCATGGCCACCCTTGCGGAAATCGACGAGGCCGTGCGCACCTTGCGCGACAACGGGACGCCGGAGCTGGTCCTGCTGAAATGCACCAGCTCCTACCCCGCTCCGGTGGAGGAGGCAAACCTGCGCACCATTCCCCACCTGTCGGCAGCGTTCGGCTGCCCGGCGGGGCTGTCTGACCACACCCTGGGCAGCACCGTGGCGCTGGCGGCGGTATGCGTGGGGGCCCGGGTGGTGGAAAAGCACTTCACCCTGTCGCGGGCCGACGGGGGGCCTGACTCCGCCTTTTCCATGGAGCCGCACGAGTTCCGCAGCATGGTGGACGCCATTCGCACCGCGGAAGCGGCGCTGGGGACCGTGTCCTACGACCGCACCAAAGCCGAGCAGGGATCGGTGGTGTTCCGCCGGTCGCTGTTTGTGGTGGCGGATGTGCGGGCGGGGGAGCCGTTCACGGCCCAAAATGTGCGGTCCATCCGGCCCGGGCATGGCCTGCACACCCGTCATTATGACGAGGTTCTTGGGCGCCGGGCCCGGTGCGACATTGCCCGGGGCACGCCCCTGTCGCGGGATCTGATCGACTGACACGGGAGCGCCCGGCCCGGCGCGGCAGGGCTCCTGTGTGGGCCAGTGGTCGCGGGTGTGGTCACAGGCGTCAGGCGATCACTTTCACCACCTGCTCCACCGGGCGGCGGGTCTTGGGCCGGGCGGGGCCCTCGGCCTGGTAGCCGAACACGACCATCGCGGCAATCCCGAAGGTTTCCCGGTCCAGGTGGCCCTCGGCGGCCATCAGGGCTTCGAGCTTGTCCTTGTTGAAGCCCTCGATCGGGCAGGAATCGATCCCCATCAGGGCCGAGATCATCAGCATGTTCTGCATGGCCAGGTAGCACTGGCGGCAGGCCCACTCGAAAAAGGCCCGGTCATTGCCGGTCAGCTCGAAATCGTTGGTGACGAAGTCCCGGTACTTTTCCAGCCGCAGGGCCAGAGGCTCCCCCGAGAGATGCTGGGTGTCCGCCATGATGGTTTTGCCCACATAGGGGCTGTCCGGCATCAGGGAGGCTCCCTTGCGGGCCAGGATCATGACCACCCGGCTGGCCCCGGGCATCTGGCGCTGAACGCCCCAGGCGACCTCGGCGATCTTGCTGCGGAGGCCGCGGTCCTCGATGACCAGGAACTGCCAGGGCTCGAGCCCCAGGGAGGAGGGGGCCATGCAGCCCGCTTCCAGGATGGCGGCAAAGTCGGCGTCGGACACGGCCCGCTCGGGATCAAAGACCTTGCAGGCAAAGCGCGAACCGAGGGCGTTCTTGAAGGCTTCGGCGGCCGGTGTCATGGCGGGAGAATCCTTGTGCTGCAAAAATGGGTACGACTGAGAATTGCGGGCCGGGCCGGTTCGGTCAAGAGCCTTCCTTGCGGACGAAACTGGCCATGACCTTGCGCCGCCCCGCGTGGCGGAAATCGATTTCCAGGCGCTCGCCCGAGACATCGACCACGGTGCCCGGGCCAAACTTGTCGTGGTGGACCCGGTCCCCCCGGGCATAGGTCCCGGTGCTTTTGCGCGGGGCCTCCGCCCAGGGCGTGCCGTCGGACTCGAACACCCGTCCGCGCGACAGGCTCTGGTGGGCGGGCTGCTGCCAGCCGCCGACCTGTCCCCAGCCCCCGGGGGCGGGGCGGTAGCCCTGCGCTCCGGAGCCGTAGACGCCGGTCTCGCTCTGGCGCTCCAGAAGATGCTCCGGGAGCTCGCCCAGGAAGCGCGACGGCATGCACACCCGCCAGTCATTGAACAGGCGCCGGCTTCCGGCGTGGGTGATGTACAGGCGCCGCTTGGCCCGGGTGATGCCCACGTAGGCCAGGCGCCGCTCCTCCTCCAGGCCGTCGGCGCCGCCTTCCTCCAGGGCCCGCTTGTGGGGGAAGGTCTCCTCCTCCCAGCCGGGCAGGAAGACGGTCTCGAACTCCAGCCCCTTGGCGCCGTGGAGAGTCATCAGGGTGATGGCGTCCTCTTCGGCCCGGGCCTCGTTCTCCATGACCAGGGAGACGTGTTCCAGGAACTCGCCCAGGGTCTCGAACTCCCGCAGGGCGCCCACCAGCTCCTTGAGGTTTTCCAGGCGGCCCTCGGCGTTCGGAGCCTTGTCCTTGCGCCACATGTCCGTGATGCCGCTCTCGTCCAGGACCAGGGCGCACAGGTCCGAGGGGCTGCGGTCCATGGCCATCAGGCTCCAGCGCGACACGTCCTCGAGGAAGCGGCCGAGAGCGTTGCGGGCGGCGGGGCGCAGCTCGTCGGTCTCGAGGATGCGGCGCGAGGCCTCCACCAGTCCGATGCGCTCAAAACGGGCCAGGCGGTTCAGGGTCTGGACCGTGGCGTCCCCGATCCCCCGGCGGGGCAGGTTCACGATGCGCTCGAACGCCAGCGAGTCGGCGGGCTGGTGGATCAGGCGCAGGTAGGCAAGAGCGTCGCGGATTTCCTGGCGCTCATAGAAGCGCGGGCCGCCGATCACCCGGTAGGGAACTCCGGTGCGGATCAGGTGTTCCTCGAACTCGCGGGTCTGGGCGCCGGTGCGCACCAGGATGGCCATGTCGTTGAGGGCGTGCCCCCGGCGCTGGAGGGTCTCCACCTCCTCGACGATGCGCCGGGCCTCCTCGCCGCCGTCCCAGACGCTGAGCACCTGCACGGGCTCGCCTGCGGGGGCGCTGTCGTCGGCGGCGCGCAGGTCTTTGCCCAGGCGGCCCCGGTTGCCCCGGATCAGGGCGCTGGCCACCTCCAGGATGGTGGGGGTGGAGCGGTAGTTGCGCTCCAGCCGGATGACGCTGGCTCCGGGGAAGTCGTGCTCGAAGCGCAGGATGTTCTCCACCACCGCGCCGCGCCAGGAGTAGATCGACTGGTCATCGTCCCCCACGCAGCAGATGTTCCCCGAGCCCTGCGCCAGAAGGCGGAGCCACAGGTACTGGGCCACGTTCGTGTCCTGGTACTCGTCCACCAGAATGTAGCGGAACTGCCGGTTGTAGTGGGCCAGCACATCCGGGTGGCCGGTAAAGATGGTCAGGCAGTGCAGGAGGATGTCGCCGAAGTCCACGGCGTTCAGGATGCTCAGACGGTCCTGGTAGGCGGTGTAGAGCGCGGCCAGCTTCCCGCCGGCAAACGCGTTGCCCTTTTCCGAGGGGGGCAGGGTGTCGGGCCGGTAGCCCCGGTCCTTCCAGCGCTGGATGAGCCCGCCCGCCATCTGGGGCGTCCACTTCTTGATGTCGATGTCGTCGGCTTCCATGATCTGCTTCAGAAGCCGGACCTGGTCGTCCGTGTCCAGGATGGTGAAGCCGGGCTTCAGGTTCACCAGCTCCGGGTGGCGGCGCAAGATGCGCAGCGCCAGGGAGTGGAACGTGCCCAGCCAGACCGACTCGGCGGCCGGACCGATCAGGCTCGCGGCGCGCTCGTGCATCTCGCGGGCGGCCTTGTTGGTGAAGGTCACGCACAGCACGTTCCAGGGCTTCACCGCGCAGGTGGCCAGAATGTAGGCAAGCCGGGTGGTCAGGACGCGGGTCTTGCCCGTGCCCGCTCCCGAAAGCACAAGGACGGGCCCCTCGGTTGTGGTGACGGCCTGACGCTGCTCGGGGTTCAGGGACTCAACCCAGGGAGGGGTCACCGTGGCCGGCGGGGCCGGGACGAGGTCATCGTCCAGCGAAAAGGGATCGTTCATTCGACTCTCGTGAGAAAAACCTGGACCGTGAACGTCCGCGGATGTGCGTCGCCCGGTGAATATGGGGGCCGGAATGCCGTTGCACGAGGGGACGTTTGGGTTATCGTTACCATGCTCCGGCTCAAAAGGGGGAGGAATCGACGCCGTGGAACGAAAAAACAGGGTGCCGCATCCGGGAGAAGTCCTGCAACGCACGTTCATTGATCCCAACGGGCTGGGGATCAACCAGCTTGCGCGCTATCTGGGGGTGCCCGCGGGGCGCGTCAGTACCATTGTCAACGGGCAGCGGGCGGTCAGCGCGGACACGGCGGTCCGTCTCGCCCGCTTTTTCGGCACGACGGCGCTGTACTGGATGAACCTCCAGGCCCGCTATGACCTGGCGCAGGCGGAGGAGAGCCTCGAGAGGCAGGCGGCGGCGCCCATTCCGACCATGGCCGAGGTGCTGGCCCAGCCGGCCCCGGTTGCGGCTCCGGAAAAGAAGGAGGGGCGCTCGTTCTTGGGCTTCCCCTTTCGCAAGGGCGGCTGAGGGTCGGGGCGGTTCAGGGCGCGGCTGGGGCTGAGGTCCAGTTCATCGCGGGCCGGGGGCGCCGTGCCGCTTGCGCGCCAGGTGGAGTGCGGAGGCACAGGCGTTCCCGCCGTGGGACCGGCGCTCCGGGTGGGGGCTCCGGGGTCTGTTTGAGCCGGGAGCGGGGCGTGCGCCCACACAAGTTCCTGCTGAGGGCGCGGGTGCCCCCGGGGCGTGGCGTCCCGGTTGGTGGTGTTCCCGTCCCTCTCTCAGAGCTCGCCCCTCATTGTGCCCCGCATGGAGTCGCGCCGTTGGGACGCCGGGGTGGCCCCGGCCGCCGATGTCCTTTCGGACTCGGGGTGGCCCGGCCGCCAATCTTCTGTCGGGTTTGTGGTCCGATAACCCGCGAGGGCGTGTCCCGCCCCCGATCCCCTGTCGAGCTCCCCGTCCGTTTGCCCCATAAAAAAAACCGCCCGGCGCGTTCGCTACCGAGCGGTTTTTTTCATTCAGGCGGTGTTACAAGAACACCATCCCTACCCGAACCTGGGGATTAGTGACCCCGGGCGGTCCAGCCCTCGACGAGCGGCTTCAGGAGGGTTTCGCTGAACGGGCTGTTGAAGACGTGCAGGTGCACGACGATGGCGACGAGGGTCGCGACAGCCGAGGAAAAGAACAGCGCGTGAGCCGGGTTAACGATGAGCCAAACTCTCCACATGCCTTTATCTCCGAACATGGGTCTTTTCTCCGAAAAAAAGAAGGTTGCCGTGGTGTATTCTGCAGATCCGGTCAGACCGGAGCGCAAAACTTAGAACCAGGGAACGTAGCTGAAAACGACGACGTGGAAGCAGACAGCGCCCAGCAGGAAGCCGGCGAAGCCGCGCATGTACCACTCACCGAATTCCATCGCTTCTTTTTCAGTGAGGCCCGACGGGTAAACTTTGGTATTGTCAGCCATTGGATTTTCCCTCCAAAGTGCAGTGCACATTAGCCCTTAGAGTAACGCCAGGTAACGTAATTGCTCCCTGACACTCGACAGACGATCAGGATGTCATTCCCGGTTTCGACAAGCGAATGGAACCTTCTTCCTGACCCTCACCAGGCGGCCCTGAATATTGAACTGCTCCGGTGCCTGTGAGACGGACAATAGCAGGATTGTGGCAGGTGTCAACCTGATTTCCGAAAAAAGACATGACATCGCCACATTTGGGCGGTTGGGATGTTTCCTTGTTTTTCAAGGTGTTACGGGCGATTTTCCCGGCGCCCCGGATTTTTTCCAGCGTTAATCTTTTTAAAGGCGCTCTTAAATCCGGCGGGTTCGGGGGGCGGAAATGCGTCAAACGGGGCCCGGATCGCCCCGCTCACCCCCCGGGAGTCCGCCCGGAATCGCCTGAAACCGGGTTCGTGGTGGCTCCGCAGTCCTGGTGCAGCCCTGATTGGGACGTCCCGGCGCCGCAGGTCCGGCATTTCCAGGGTGGGCCGCGCCGGATTTTTTGCGCCGGACCCTCAATTCGGGGTCGTCCGCCGAAATCGTGGTGGTATGATGGCGCGCCGGAGGCCGAATCGCACGCGGGCCGGGGCGGGGCGTCCTGTTCCCTGTGCCACGTGCCGCCCGTCCGCCGGTCCGAATATCGATCTGGTTGGGTTGTTAATCTGCGGAAGGCTTGAAACCACTATGAAGACGATACTCGTTCTCGGAGCCGGCGGCTTCCTGGGATCCCGAATCGCCCGTTTTCTGGCGGCACAGGACGGCATGACCGTGCGAGTCGGCCACCGGGGCAACACGGTTGACCTGCCCGCGGGCCCCGCGTTCCAGCCTGTCATGGCCGATCTCCTTGACGTGTCATCCCTGGAAAAGGCCTTCGATGGCGTGGATGTGGTCGTCAACGCGACCCGCGGAGACCGGCTGGTTTCGGTCAACGGTGTCCAGGCCATTCTTGATGCGGCCCGCACGAAGGGCGTCCGAAGGGTGGTTCACCTCAGCTCGGCGACGGTCTACGGCCGGGCGACCGGAAGCGTGACCGAGGACGCGCCGCTCGATCCGATCCAGGACAGCGATGACGAGGAGACCCTCTGGAAGGTCGAGGCCGAATCCCTGTGTGCCCGGTGTGCGGGTCCGGACCTGTCGGTCGTGGTCCTGCGTCTGCCGGTGGTCTTCGGGGCGGGCGCCACCCACTGGGCGGGCACCATGGCCCGTCGGCTTGCGGAGCGGCGCTGGGGCACCATCGGCGAGTTCGGCGAGGGCCTGTTCAACGCCATCGACCCGCAGGACGTGGGGTCGGCCGTTGCGGCGGCGGCCACCGCGCCCGAGACCGTGGGGGGCGTCTACAACGTGCGCGGTCCGACCGTGACGTCCTGGAACGACTACTTCCGGTCCTATAATGCGGCGCTGGGCTTCGGGGAGCTTGCGCCCCTGTCCATGGGCCGGTTCGGCTACGGCTACCTGTTCGGGGGCCTGACCCGCAAGATGGTCGGCGCCCTGCCGGTGAGCGGGACGGTTCGCGACGCGCTCTCGCCGGACGTCCCCACCACGGCGGAGCTGGACCGCTTCCGCTTCGATGTGATTTACGCAACCGACAAGGCCGCCCGGGACCTGGGCTGGACCCCGCAGGTGCCTCTGGAGCAGTCCATGCAGGAGGCCGCCCGCTGGGCCATGGAGACGGGCCGCGCTGACACCGCCGGGGCAGCCCGCCCCATTGTGACACGGTCGGGGGCATCCGGCTCGGACAACACCAGCGGCGGGCCGGACGCCGCGCAGGAGGGCGCAAAAGCCCTGGGAGAGGAAGTCATGGCTCTTGGCGAGCATCTCAGGAAAGGCGTGGGGGTCTTTGCGAAGACCCTGAAGGACGTGGGCGGGACTCTGGGCGACAAGATCCGCGACGTGAGCGAGGATCTCGGCGACAAGCTGAAGGACGCGGCTGAGAAGACCGGTGGTGACTCGGCCGGTTCCTCTGACGGCACGAAAAAGGCCGGGGGGCTGGGAGAGATCTTCCGGGCCGCCGCCGAGCGCCGCATGCAGCTGCGCGAGGAGATCCAGGCCGAACCCGGGACCGGGGGCGATGCCGGGGAATCGGAGAAGCGCCCCCTGGGCCAGCGCCTGTTCCCCAGCCACATCATCTTCAAGAAGATGCCCGAGGGCGGGCCGGACGTCTCCCTGGGCGAGGCCCTTCTGGAGCTCCGGGGCAAGAAGGTGGACCTGGACGCCATGACCCCCGAGGAGCGGGACGCCTACAAGGCCCACCTCGAGGCCAAGGCCCGGCTCTTTTCCAAGGTGTTCCCGAACCTGATCGCTACCGGCGACGCCAAGGACGAGAAAAAGCCCGGCGCGGCGGGCAGCTCGAACGCGGCGGCCGGGTCGGACACCAAGCCCGGCAGCACGGGCAGCGGCTCCGGGACCGGCGCAGCGTCCTGACACTTCGGGCGCCTCTCCGGTCCGGTCCGGGGAGGTGCCTGTTCGCATGACAGCGGGCCCGGGGCTCCCGAGGCTCGAAGGCGCAGGCCCCGACGGCCCGCCGGGTGGGTACAGGCCCGGCCCGGGCCTTTCGGGGCCTTTCTTTTTCTCCGATGTTTCGCGTTGCCCGAGTCCCCGCCCGGTTTTGCCCCCGCTCCGTCCGGGGGAATCGCCCCGCGTGCCAGCCCCGGGCCTGCCGCCCGGTGTCAGGGCGCCCGTCCGACCATCCGTCCGATTCTCCCGTCCCGGGTGGCCGGCCAGCCCTCACCGGGGCCCGTGTCCTCGTCTTCCGGCGTCGGGGCCGCACCCAGCGTCCGTTCGCAGCATTCTGCCGATTCGCACTGTGATTTTTACGTTCATTTCGGGGCTGCGACACGTTCTCTGCGCGAGCCCCCTTTTCTTTTCCGGAAAAATAACCATATAATCCGGGGTCGAACTCACTTTCGACCTCTTAAAAACGGAAGTAATATGATTTTCAAAACGAGGACGAAACGAAAACCGTAAGGCCGGGGCACCCCTGTTGCCCCCCTGGCAGCGTCCGGCCCTGTTTCGGGCGCTCCCTGACCGGCGGAACCAGTCCGGTCCCCTTCCGGTGTTTCCGTCCGCTCAGCACGTTTTGATCAGCGTCGGGTCTTCTATCCTGTGCCGGACGCCTGAGAACCCTAGGCGCGCACGCCTTGACTGTGCGTGGCCGCCCAGTCTTGAATGACGCGCACTTCTTGCGCAACCCCGAGATTAATCATGGCTTTTCTTTTCAGAAACCGGAGCTGGTTCTACCTGGCGATGGCTATTGTTCTGGAAGTCAGCGGAACCGTTACCATGAAAGTTGCCCATATGCAGGGCAGCGGACTTTCGCCGGCCTCAGCTCTGATGCTGATGTATGTCCTGATCGGCTTTTCTTACGCTTTTCTTGCTCTTGCTGTGACCCGCATGCCCATTGGCGTCGCCTATGCCTTCTGGGAGGGGATCGGCCTGAGCGTGATTACTCTGGTTGGCATCTTCGCCCTGGGCGAGGTGTTCACCTGGCAGCGCTTCCTGGCCCTTGCGGCCATCGTGGCCGGTGCGATCCTGATCCATAACGGCACCGCCATGACTCCGAAGAAGAAAAAGGGCCGCGTGGCCCGCAGGTCCTCGACGGCCACCGAGCCCCTGACGGCCGGTGCCACCAGCGGGAGGACTGTCGGATGACCGAGATGGGCGCTCTTTTCTCCCTGGCCCTTGTGGCGGTGGTTGCCGCCGCGGGCTTGGACATCGTGGCCAACGCCGCTCTGGTGAAGGCCCAGGGCTTCCGCAAGCCCTTCTACACCCTGGCCGCCGTGGCCCTGATCTGTACGGCCTTCACGGGCCTGGCCTACGCGGTTCGGACCATGGATCTCTCGGTGGCCTACGCCCTGTGGGGCGGCTTCGGGATCCTGGGCACCTCCCTGATGGGAGCCGCCTTCTTCGGGCAGAGACTGCGCCCGAGTGCGGTTCTGGGGATGGGGCTTCTGATTGGCGGGATGACCACGCTTCACCTCTCGTAAGTCGGGCCCCTGCGGCAGCGGCCGTTCCCTCCGGGGAGCGGACCGCTTGCCGCCCCGGACCCCGGGCATGAAAAAACCCCTCCGGAAAACCGGAGGGGTTTTTGTTGTCTTGGCGGTGACGGTCGATCAGACCTTCAGACCGAACCCGGCAAAGCGCTTGTTGAACTTCGCCAGCTGGCCTCCGCTGTCGATCAGGCGCTGGACGCCGGTCCAAGCCGGGTGGGACTTGGAGTCGATGTCGAGCCGAAGCGTGTCAGCCTTCAGGGTGGAGCGGGTTTTGAACTCGCTGCCGTCGGTCATTGTCACCGTAATTTCGTGATAATCCGGGTGGATATCTTTTTTCATGGTACCGCTCTCCCGCACAAAAGAGGTCGCCTTATAGCGAAAGACGCACCCGCGTGCAAGACAAATGAGCCCGAAAGGCGAAAAACCGGGCGTTGTGCACACGGGGGTGTCGCCTCCGGGGTGCCGCAGGGCGGCAGGATCCCGGAGGGTGGGTCCGACTCCCGGACGGTCAGGGCCGGGGCGGGTTCTGGTAGAAAAAGCGCCAGCGGCGACGGCGGTACCGGTGGGCCGGGTCGTCAAAGTACTGTCGCGTCATGCGGAACACCACCGGCGACAGCAAAAGCAGGGCCACCAGGTTGGGCAGCGCCATCAGCCCGTTGAACAGGTCGGCGGTGTCCCAGATGAAGTTCAGCTCCAGCATGGCGCCAAGGGGCACCACCAGGGTGAACAGGATCCGGAACGGCAGGGAGATGCGCTCCCCGAACAGGAACATGGCACAGCGCTCGCCGTAGACGCTCCAGCCCAGGATGGTGGAGAAGGCGAACAGCACGATGGCCAGGGTCACCATGTAGCGTCCGGCCTCGAAGCCCGCGATCGAGGGCAGGGCCGCGCCGAAGGCGGTCATGGTCAGGGTGGAGCCGGATCCCGCGCCCGGCACATAGACCCCCGAGAGCAGGATGACCACGGCGGTCATGGTGCAGATGACGATCGTGTCCAGGAACGGGTCGAGCATGCCCAGGAAGCCCTGCCGGACCGGGCTGTTGGTGATGGCGGTGGCGTGGGCGATGGGCGCCGAGCCCATGCCCGCCTCGTTCGAGAACATGCCGCGCGCCATGCCGTACTGCATCGCCACCAGGATGGCCGATCCGGTAAGTCCGCCCACCACCGAGTCCGGCGAGAAGGCGTGGGTGAAGATCATCTGGAAGACCGTGGGGATCATCTCGTAATGGATGATCATGATGGTCAGGCCAAAAATGATATAGAACAGCGCCATGAAGGGGACCAGCACCCCCGCCACCTGGCCGATGCGCTTCAGGCCGCCCACCAGAACGGCGCCCACCAGGAAGAAGACCACGGCTCCGGTGGCCCAGGGGGGCACGTCCAGAAGGGTCTCGAGGTTGGTGGAGATGGCGTTGACCTGGGTCATGTTGCCGATCCCGAAGCTCGCCACCGCGCCGAAGAAGGCGAACAGCAGCGCAAGCCAGGTCCACTTTTTGCCCAGCCCCAGGCGGATATAGTACATCGGCCCGCCCACGTACCGGCCCCGGTGGGTCACCACCCGGAAGCGCACGGCCAGGAAGGCCTCGCAGTACTTGGTCGCCATGCCCACGATGGCGGTGCACCACATCCAGAAGATGGCCCCGGGGCCGCCCAGGATCAGGGCGGTGGCAACGCCCACGATGTTGCCCACCCCGACCGTGGCGGCCATGGAGGTCATCAGGGCGTTGAACGGGGAGAGCTCACCCTTGTGGCTGGCCTCGTGCTTGCGCCCGGTCCACAGGTAGCGGAACGCCGGGAACAGGTAGAGCAGCGGCATGAAGCGCAGGCCGATCATCAGGTAGAGACCGGCACCCAGCAGCAGCGGAATGAGAAGCCAGGGGCCCCAGACGAAGGCGTCCGCCAGCTTGATGTAGTGGTGGAGCGTGGAGATGAAGTCCGAATCGGCGGGCAGGGTGGTCATGAGAACCCCTCTTTTTGCACGGGAGCCAGGGGGATTGGGGGCGATCCCGGTAAGGTTGGCGCTGGAATATAAAACCCGGAGCCGAGTGAAACATACGGATTCGCGGTATTCAAGCCAAAGATCGCGGAGCGCGCGCGGAGTCGGGGACTCGGGGGGCCGGGGAGGGGAACGGTGCCCCGACTCGGGAGGGGAATGGCGCTGGTCGGATGGGGAGAGGTGCCGGTCGGAAGGAAGGGGAGAAGGGAGAGCCCTCAGGCACCGGGGCGGACGCCGTTGCAAGGTATCCGGGATGGCCGCTGCTGCATGGGGCCCCGGGGGGCGGCGGAGGTGCCGGAGCCGTGCGCTCTCGCCGGGCAGATAGTGTTGTGCCGCCGCCAGCCTTCCGGGTGCGCGCTGCCCGGTCCTATGCGGGTGAGGCGGGCGCCAGGGGCAGGGTGTAGACCAGGGCGTCCATCCGGGTGCCGTCCTGGCGCCGGTAGTAGCCGGGGCGGCATCCCGAGTGCTGGAAACCGCGCCCCGTATACAGGGCGATGGCGGCTTCGTTGTCCCGGGCCACTTCCAGGTGCAGGGCCTCGGTTCCCCGGGCCTCCAGCACGTGGGCGATCTCGTCCAGGAGCAGGCGTCCGATGCCCAGGCGCTGGCAGCGTGGGTCCACGCAGATCACGGCGATTTCCGCCTCGCCGCCGGCGTCCAGGATCATGGCCATGCCAACGGGGCCGCTGTCATCGGAGGCGAGAAAGGCGGTCATGCCGGGCAGCTGGGTCAGGGCGGTGATCTCGTCCGCGGTCCAGGGGCGCTCGCCCCGGGGAGAGAACGCGGCCCCGTGCAGGGCGGACAGGGTGGGGGCGTCGGCGGCCCCGGCGATGCGGATCGTTACGGAGGCAGGGGTCAGCTCCAAAGCCGGCCCCCGTTGGGCGCGGGGGTTGCGTCCGCGCTTCGCAGGTAGAGGGGTGTGGTGGGCGCGGGGCGCTGCTCGCTGCGGGCCAGGCGTGCCAGGCGGCGGGGATCGGGATACAGGATGGCGTCCGACTCCAGGGGTTCGCCGTCCACCAGAAGGACGGCCTCCCGCTCCAGGGTGCGGGGCACAACCGCGCCTTCCCCAAGGGCGGCGGGAAGACCTGTGGGGGTCCGTCCCTGGAACGCCTGGCAATAGGCGTCGCCGCGTTTGGTGTCGATCAGAACCTCCACCCGGGCGTCGGGCCGGGCGTCCAGGGCGGCGTCGGCCAGAACCTCGAAGGTGGTCAGGCCCAGGACCGGGCAGCCCATGGCAAGGGCCAGCCCCCGGGCGGTGGACAGTCCCACCCGCAGGCCCGTGAACGAGCCGGGGCCTACGGTTACGGCCACGGCCTCCACGCTGCGGGGGTCGACGCCGGTCCGGTCCAGAAGCTCGCCAACCAGGGGGACCAGGGCCTCGGCCTGCCCGCGCAGCATGGGCCGCACGAGACTGAGGCTCCGCTCCGGTGCCGAGGGATCGTCGAGAGCTACGGAACAGGCGCCCATGGAGGTGTCCAGGGCGAGAATGAGTCCGGGGCGGGTCATGGGCTCAGATCCCGCCGGAGGGGAGGCTGCCGGGCGCCGCGTCGGTGACCACGTCCGGAGCCCGTGGCGTGCCGGGGGGCATCAGGGCCGGGCAGGCCTCGCCATCGCGCAGGACCGGGTAGCGGCCCCGGGGCCGGAACAGCTGATAGTGCCACCATTCCTTGCTGTAGAAGTCCCATCCGGCGGTGCTCATGATCCCGAGCAGCAGGAAGCGGTTGCGCTGGGCTTCGGTGGAGATGGCGGTGCTGCCGTGGTGCGAGGCCTCGCACATGTCATCGAAGCCGGTGCCCATGTCCAGGATTTCTCCGGTGCGGGCGTCCTCGAGGGTCAGGTCGATGGCGGCGCCCATGGAGTGGGGCGAGCCCCGGCGCGGATCCGCCAGGAACTCGGCGTCGGGGGTGTGCCCCCACAGCGCCCACTGGGCCTCGGAGGGGCGGAAGCCGTCAAAGAGCCGCAGGCGGAAGCCCTGGAGGGCGGCCAGGTCGATGGCGTGTTGCAGAAGGGGAACCGCGTCCGCGTGAAGGTAGCAGGCAGCCCGACCGTAGACCGGCTGTCCGGTGAAGTTGTCGGCGCTGGCGTAGCGGAGGTCCAGGCGGACGTCAAAGGCCTCGGGGGTGATTTCGACAAGCATGGGGCTCGGGGCTCGGAACGTGAGAAGGGCGGTGTCTGGTCGGAGACCTGCGTGGGTGTCAGGTCGCAGACCTGCGTGGATATCAGGCCGGTGCCCGGGGCGGCATCGGGGGCCGGGTCAGAGGCCCGTTGGGACCGGGGCAGGCCGCGACACCGGGACGGGCTCCGGATCGGGCCGGACGCCCGGAAACGGGCAGGGGCCGCAGCCCCGGAAGTCGGGCCACCGGGCGCTCAGGCCCCGGGTGGTCAGGAAAAGATGCTGGTGCGCTCGATTTCCACGCCCACGCTGGCGGCGTCCGCGAAGACATCCAGCTTCTCCACCCGGACCCGGACCGAGGCCACCCGGCGGTCCTGCAGGCAGATGGCGGCGATCCGCTCGGCCATGGTTTCCACCAGGTTCACATGCCCGTCGTGCGCGATGGACCGGACCTTGACGATGATCTGCTCGTAGCAGAGCACGTTGTCGAGGCAGTCATCCAGCGGGCCGGTGGCCTCCCGGACGGACAGGTCCAGGTTGATGCGCACGCGCTGGGGGTTGGCCCGCTCGTGGTCGTAGACGCCAACCCGTGCGGAGACGACCAGGTCCCGGACAAAGACATGGCGGATCGCGGGGGACAGCTCGGTGTGATGGAGCGGCTTGATGACCGGGGCGTTGCGTGTGGACACGACAGGGAGACTCCACAAAAGGGAACGGAGCGGCGCGGGGCGCGGATCACTCCATGAACTGGGGAGGCGACGTGGGCTGCGCCCAGCCCAGGTGCTGTCCGCCGTCCAGAGCGATCATTTGCCCCGTTACGGAGGGTGCTTCAAGTAGAAAGCGCAGGGCCCGTCCGATTTCCTCGGGCGAGGTTCCGTGGCCAAGGGGGACCGAGGCGGCCTGGCGGGCAAAGGCCTCGTCTGTCTGGCGCGGGCTCGGCAGGGCCGGTCCGGGGCCAATTCCGTTGACCCGGATGCGCGGCGCCAGGGCCAGGGCCAGGGTCTGTGTCAGTGTCCAAAGTCCCGCCTTGGACAACGTATAGCTGGTGAAGTAGGGCGTCAGATTCCAGACCCTCTGGTCCAGAAGGTTGACAATCAGGCCGGTCCGGTCGGCGGGCAGGGACCGGGCGAAGACCTGGGACAGAAGGAACGGCGCGCGGAGATTGGTCTCCATGTGCAGATCCCAGGAGCCCCGGTCGGCGGTGTCCCACAGGTCCAGCTCGAAGACCGAGGCGTTGTTGACCAGAACGCCCAGTGGCCCGAACACGGAGCCCGCGGCCTCGGCCAAAGCGCTCACCTCGTCTTCCTTCGAGAGGTCGGCCTGAAGGATCTCGGCGCGCTGCCCGAGGGCGCGGACCGCCTGGGCGGTATCCTCGGCCTCATCGCGGGAGGCCCGGTGATGGAGCACCACGTCAAAGCCGAGGGTTGCCAGCTCCAGGGCGCAGGCGCGGCCCAGACGTCGGGCGGCGCCGGTCACAAGAGCGGCGCGCGGGAGCGTCCGGGGATCGGGAGGGGCGGGCGCGGGGGTGGGGGAGCGGTCTGGGGTCACGTGTTTTGGTATCCGGGCCGGACGTCCGGGACGTCCGAAAACAAACTGGGGCGAAAACAAACTGCGGCGGGAACAAACAGGGGCGGAGGCCGTCGGCGCGGCGGGGTCCGGACGAGCGGGCCCCGGCCGTGCGCGGCGCGGGGGTGGTCGGGCGGCCTCTCGCGGATGCGATCGTGCCTGCGTCGCCACCCCGGGCGGCCGGGCTAGAGATCGATGTCGAGGATCACCATGTTGAAGTCGTAGGAGACCTCGCCCTCGTCCTCGTCACGGGCGATGGTTCCAACGAACTCGCCGTTCACAAGAACCTCGCAGGAGCCCTCTTTCCGGGGGGGAGGATTGACGTCGATGTCCTCGTTTCCGAAGAGCTTTCGGAGGTAGGACTGGATTTTCCGGATTTCGGCAGGGTTCATCGGGGCCTCGTTTTCGTGCTCGGTGGAAGGGCAAGTCTAGCCCATCATCCCCTCACCGACTAGGTTTTTGATCCCGGTCCGGCCCGGGCCTCCGGGAGGCTTTGTCCGGGGCGGGGGCTTGGGCTATTCTGGCGCCTGTCTGTTTGTCACTCATCCGGGAGATCTGCGCGTGAACGCAAAAGCCCGTTCCTCGGGGGAGCCCTCCCTCTTTTCTGCGGGCGCGCCCCGGCCCCTTGCGGATCGCCTGCGCCCCGCGACCCTCGCCGAGGTGGTGGGGCAGGGGCATCTGCTGGACGAGGGCAACCCGCTGGCCCGGATGATCGCCGGCGGGCGCCTGTCGTCCATTATCCTGTGGGGGCCTCCGGGGTGTGGCAAGACCACCATCGCCCGGCTTCTTGCGGACTCCTCGGATCTTTATTTCGAGCCCCTGTCGGCGGTGTTCTCCGGCGTTGCGGACCTGCGCCGCGTCTTTGCCGACGCCAAAAAGCGCCGGGAGACGGGGACCGGCACCCTCCTGTTTGTGGACGAGATCCACCGCTTCAACCGGGCCCAGCAGGACGGGTTCCTGCCCTATGTGGAGGACGGGACCGTCATCCTGGTGGGCGCGACCACGGAAAACCCGTCCTTCGAGCTGAACAGCGCCCTTCTGTCCCGCTCCCAGGTGATGGTGCTGAATCCCCTGTCCGATGATGCCCTCGAAACGCTGATCGGGCGGGCGGAGGCGGAGATCGGCCACCGGCTGCCCCTGGACGAGGCCGCCCGGGCCTCACTGAAAGCCATGGCGGACGGGGACGGGCGGTTTCTTGTCAACCTGGTGGAGGTGCTGTCCGACCTGCCCGAGACCCCGGAGCTGGGGACAGACGAGCTCGCCCGCCTGGTCCAGAAGCGCGCCCCGCGCTACGACAAGGACGGGGACAGCCACTTCAACCTGATCAGCGCGGTTCACAAGTCGCTGCGGGCGTCGGACACGGATGCGGCCCTGTACTGGACCGCCCGGATGCTGGATGCGGGCGAGGATCCGGCCTATCTCCTGCGCCGCCTCACCCGTTTCGCGGTGGAGGACGTGGGCCTTGCGGATCCGGACGCCCTGCGCCACGCCATCGCGGCCTGGGAGGCGTATGACCGGCTCGGCTCTCCGGAAGGGGAGCTGGCCATCACCAACCTCGTGATCTACCTGGGAACCGCACCCAAGTCGAATGCGGCCTACGCGGCCCACAAGGCGGCCCGGGCGGCGGCGGGAAAAACCGGGTCGCTGGTGCCTCCGAAGGCCTTCTTGAACGCGCCGACCAAGTTCATGAGGGATCTGGGCTACGGGCAGGGCTACGTCTACGACCACGACCACCCGGACGGGTTCAGCGGCCAGAACTGCTTTCCCGATGCCATGGCCCGGGTCCGGTTCTATGACCCGCCCGAGCGGGGCTTCGAGCGCGACATCCGCAAGCGCCTGGCCTGGTGGGACCGGATCCGGGACGAGCGCTCCCGGGGATCGTCGGAGGACTGAGGCGCGCACGCCCTCCCGTGCCCGCCGGGGCCATACGGGGCTCTCCCGCAGACAAAACGCCGGCTCCTGCAAGGGAACCGGCGTTTTTTTTCATCGGGGATTGCGGGCGGGAATGCGGGCAGCCCCGTTCCTACCAGTCGAGCAGCGGCTCCAGGATCGGGCCCACGGTGGACCAGTAGGCAAAGATCAGAAGCCCGATGCCCAGGAAGATCCGGTAGATCACAAACGGCGTGAACGTGGCCCGGCGGATCCAGGACATGAACAGGGTCAGGGTCACCAGAGCCGTGACGAACGAGATGCCCGCCATCAGCGCCGCCTGGGAGTTGACCTCCACATTGTCCGCCTTCATGAGGCTTCCCAGCATCAGGGTTCCGGCCCCGGCGGTGGCCGGAATGGACAGCAGCATGGAAAACCGCGTCGCCTCCGAGCGCTCGAAGCCCAGGAAGCGTCCGGCGGTGGCCGTGATACCCGAGCGCGATGTGCCGGGAACCAGGGACAGGCACTGCATCAGCCCCACAATCAGCGCATCAAGGGCCGTCATGTGGTCGACGCGGCGCAGGGTCACCGAGAACCGGTCCGCCACATAGAGCAGGATACCGAAGATCAGGGTCGTCCAGCCGATGACGGCGGCGCTGCGGCCCCATTCGGTCAGGCCGTAGCGGCTCCACAGGAAGCCCGCGATGACCACCGGGATCGTCGCGATCAGGACCATGAAGGTCAGGCGCGCCGCCGGGGTCCGGCGTCCGCCCAGAATGTGCAACGTACCCTGGGCCATGGCCAGAACGTCCCGCCAGAAGTACAGCACCACGGCGGCAAGGGTGCCCACGTGGACCGCCATGTCCATGAGGATCCCCTGGTCCGGCCAGTTCGTGAGTTCGGGGACCAGGATCAGGTGCCCCGAGGAGCTGATGGGCAGAAACTCGGTCACGCCCTGGAGAACCGCCAGGACAATTATATTGAGATTTGTCACGGTGTTTGCTCTTCAAGGAAGGAAAAAAGAAAAGGGCGGCCCACCTGCGTGCGTGTGCGTGCGGGCGTCGGGAACGGGGAAGGCGAAGGCGGAGGGCTTACATGTCGAAGGCCCCCCGTTTCGGGAGGCTCACATCGCGGTTGACGTAGACGCACTGGAGAAGCCCGAAGCCCAGAAGCAGGTTCAAAAGCGCCGTCCCGCCATAGCTGATCAGCGGAAGCGGCACGCCCACCACGGGAATCAGGCCCATCACCATGGCCACGTTGATGAACACATAAAGGAAGAAGGTGCTTGTAATCCCCATGGCCACCAGACGGCTGAAGGCGGTCCGGCAGCGGAAGGCGATCACAAACCCGTACAGGATCAAGATGACGTAGAGCGTGAGCAGGATGAGGGCTCCCATCATTCCCAGCTCTTCGGCCATCATGGGGAAGATAAAGTCTGTCTGTCGCTCGGGCAGGAAGTTCAGGGACGACTGGGTGCCGTTCATGTACCCCTTTCCAAACATGCCCCCCGAGCCCAGGGCGATCTTGGACTGGGTGATGTGATACCCCGCGCCCAGAGGATCGTTGTCCGGGTTGAACAGGGTCAGGATGCGCCGTTTCTGGTAGTCGTGCATCATGGACCAGCCGAACACGGCGGTCGGGGGGACGCACAGGGCTCCCAGCAGGAAGACCCACAGGCGCACTCCTGCCAGCCACATGATGATCACACCCCCGGCCAGCAGCATCAGGGCGGTGCCCAGGTCCGGCTGTTTCATCACGAGCGCCGCCGGGGCGGCAATGAGCACAAGGGGCGGAACAAGGTAGATCAGGCGTCCGATCTCCTCCTGGGTCAGGCCGTGGTAGTAGCGCGCCAGAGCCAGGATCGAGGCCACCTTCATCACCTCGGAGGGCTGGAACTGGAGAACCCCGAGGTCAATCCACCGCTGGGCCCCCATGCCGTAGGAGCCCTTGATCTCCACCACAATCAGCAGAACGAACGTGATGGCGTACAGGGCGTAGGCGGTGCGCAGCCAGAACCGGATGTCGGTGGCGGCAATCAGCAGCATCAGCACCAGCCCGACCCCCAGGCGGATGGCCTGCTTGTCGGCCCAGGGCTCCCAGGAGCCTCCGGCGGCGGAGTACAGCACAATCGGGCCGATGGCCGAGGTCAGGGCCACCAGAAGCACCAGGGACCAACTGATCTGCCAGAACCGCTCCCGGTAGGACAGGTCTCCGCGCCTCTGGCGGGTGTGGGCGAACGTGGGTGCGTAGGACATCAGCCGGATACTCCCCCCTGCGGGCCACCGGCCGGAGGCTGGGCAGCCCCGTCGGACGGCGCGGTCCCGTTGGCGCCCCCCGCGTCCGGCGTGAAGGACTCGTAGGCCGCAAGAAGAAGCTCGCGGGCTCTTGGCGGCAGGTCGTCGATGGCCAGTTCCTGCCCCGGAGCCTTCACCGAGGGATCTAGGCGCAGGGCCTCCATCATGATATCCCGGGCAATGGGGGCCGCCACCGAGGATCCGCCTCCCCCGTGCTCCACAATGACCGAGCAGGCGTAGCGGGGGGCGTCGTAGGGCGCATAGCAGACAAAAAGGGCGTGGTCCCGGTGCTCCCAGGGCAGCTGGTGCGCCTTGCGCACGCCGGCGGCCCGTTCGGCGGCCGTGATGCGCCGCACCTGGGTGGTGCCGGTCTTGCCCGCCAGCTCCCAGCCCGGGACGGGGATCGCCGAGCGGCGGGCCGTTCCGCCGCCGCCGTTGATGACGCTCCACATGCCGAACCGGACCAGGTCCAGGTGGGCTTTCGGAATGTTCAGGGACTCAGGCGCGGCCGCCGCCAGGGTCCGGTCCGCGGGGACGCCGGCCAGAAGCTCGTCCGGGGTCTGGCGGCACAGGGTCGGCATGACCTTGAGTCCGCCGTTGGCGATCCGGGCCGTCATGAGCGCAAGCTGGAGGGGGGTGGTCAGGACATAGCCCTGGCCGATCCCCACGTTCAGGGTCTCGCCCGGGTGCCAGTTCTCGCCCCGGGTGGCCAGCTTCCAGGCGCGGGTGGGCATCAGTCCGGGACGCTCGCCGTTCACGCCGATGTCCAGAAGCTCGCCCATGCCCAGCTTCCGGGCCATGGCCGCAATCCGGTCCACGCCGCAGCGCCGGGCGATCTCGTAGAAATAGACGTCGCAGGAACCGGCAAGGGCGGCCACCAGGTTCACGGCGCCGTGCCCGCCCCGCTTCCAGCAGTGGAACCGGTGGGAGCCCAGCTGGGTGTGGCCGGGGCAGTAGATGTACTCGTTGGGGCTCATGACGCCCGCTTCCAGCCCGGCCAGGGCCACCACCATCTTGAAGGTCGAGCCCGGGGAGTACTGGCCGCCCACGGCCTTGTTGATCATGGGGGCGCGGGGGTTCTTGCTCAGCGCGCTCCACTCGTCCGGGGTCAGGCCGCGGGAAAAGGCGTTGGGCTCGTAGCCCGGGGTCGAGACCAGGGCCAGGATCTCGCCGGTGTGCACATCCATGACCACGGCCCCGGCGCTTTCCTCGCCCAGGCGGCGGGCGGCGAACTCCTGCAGGCGCATGTCGATGGTGAGGGCGACCTTCTGCCCGCGGGTGGCCTCCCGGGTCACCTGCTGGGCCATCACCCGGCCATAGGCGTTGACCTCCATGCGCCGCGCCCCCGCCGTACCCCGCAGGGGGCGGTCATAGCTCCGCTCAATGCCCTGCTTGCCGATGCGAAAGCCCGGCAGGTGCAACAGCGGGTCGTCGTCGTCCATCAGGTCTTCCTCGGCGACGGACGACACATAGCCCAGAAGGTGCGAGGACAGCTCGGCCTGGGGATAGAAGCGGGTCAGCCCCTCCTCGATCAGGATACCGGGCAGGGAGGGCTTGTTGACCTGGATGCGGGCCATCTCGTCCCAGGTCAGGTTCTCGCGGATGGGGATCGGCACAAAGGCGCGGTGCTTGCGGACCTCGGTCAGAACCCGCTCGATATCGAACTCGGGGAGGGTGACGACCCGGCCCAGGTGCCGCAGGACGCCGTTCACGGCGGTGATCCGCTCGTCGATGGTGCGGGCCCGGCGGATGATGTCCTCGGAAATGACGCTGACCTGGTAGTTCCGGCGGTTCAGGGCCATGGGGACGCCAAAGCGGTCCGTGATCTCGCCCCGGGGCGGCGGGATCAGGCGGATCGTGAAGCGGTTGCGGTCCGCGGCTCGGCGGAAGGTGTCGGACTCGATGATCTGGAGGTAGTAGAGCCGCCCCACAAGCACCGCCATGAGCGCGGCCTGTCCGCCCCCGAGCAGCAGGGCCCGACGGGTGAAAATCCGGGTGGGATCGGTATCGCGCGGAGTGCGGGGAATCATTCCGGGCTCCGGTAGATCAGAACGTTGACCCAGCCCAGGGCCCAGGCAAAGAGCGGGTAGATGGCGATGGTGATCAGGCTGCAAAAGGCAATGGCCCGCAGGTCCATGACGTGCATGTTGTGCAGGGACACCAGCCCCCACTTCATCACGGCCGCCGTCACGGCCACCACGGAGAACACCCACCAGGTGGGGAAGAAGGTCCGCGCCATGAAGAACCGGGCCTGCGAGTTCACCAGCATGAGCATGAGAAGAAACACCAGCGAGGTGCTGCCCAGGGGGGCGCCGGTCAGGGCGTCCTCGGCGGCTCCCAGAAGGAAGGCGGTCCCGTAGCCGATGGAGCCGGGGCGGGTCACCGCCCAGAAAAACACGCTGATCAGGGACAGCATGGGCGCCACATGGACGAAAAACGGCAGCCGCGACGGCGTCAGGCTGATGAGAATGAGCACCAGAGTGATGCCGGCCGGGGCGAGGGCGCGCAGAAAGTCGTCCAGCCGGACCCAGAGGCCCGGCCGATCCGATCCGAAAGAACTGCGTGTCCCCTTCTGGGCCATGGTGCACTCACATGAAGGGGCCTGCCGGGGCAGGCCGGTTTGGGTCCGTCGTGGCGGTCTGTGTGGCCGGTGTGGCCGTCCTGGTGGTGTCAGTCGTGGTCTTCATCCGGAAGGATTCCGGTCTGCCCGAAATCAACGATACGGACAATATCGATGCGTCCCTGCTCGACGTAAAGGTCCACCCGGATTCCGGTCTGCTCGTTGACCGAGGCGACCACGCCGACGGGGATGCCTTGCTCGAAGACCCGGGCGTCTCCCGAGGTGACCAGGCGGTCTCCCGGGCGGATGGTCACGGGCTCGTGCAGGAAAATCAGCTGGGGCATGTTGGAGTTGTCGCCGCTGAGAATGGCCTTGACGCGGCTGGTCTCCGGCAGCACGGGGCTGTTGGGATTGATCTCGACCAGAACCGGGATGTTGCTGTTGATGTCTGTGAGCAAGATCACCCGGGAGGCCCGCTCCCCCACGTCCACCACGGTGCCCACCAGGCCTTCCGAGGCCACCACGGACTGGCCCTTGCGGACCCCGTCCTTTTTCCCCGCGAGCACGATCAGGGACCGGGCGAACGAGCCCCCCGTGTCGGCGATGACCTTGGCGGAGATGAACCGGGCCTCGGGGGGCGGCACAAAGTGAAGCAGGCCCTTGAGGCGCTGGTTTTCCACCTCCAGGTCGAGGGCGGCGGCTCTCCAGCGCATGAGCCGGGTGTTTTCCGCCACAAGGCGGTCGTTTTTCTCGCGCAGCTCGGCCAGGTCCCGGACGTTCTCGAACACCCCCGCCACGTTCTTGGCCGGGGGCGCGATGAACTCCAGCACGGGCGCGGTGGCGTCCACCATCAGGGCCCGCAGCTTGGGCAGGAAAATCGTGTCGGTTTTGCCGAGGAGGATCAGGCCAAAGGCGAGAAGCAGCAAAAGAGCCAGAGACAGCTTCTGCAGGACAAGCCGCAAAATCGAGACGTTTGTCGATTGGGGCGACTGTGGTTTCACAGATTTCCTCTCTGGCGGCTTGTATGGCTCTCCCGGTCGCGTTCAGGCGGGGCCGGGCCCGGAGGCCCGGGCCAGGCCGTTCGCGGGATGACTAGTACATGCTGGTCAGGACGTTGCGCAGGCGCTTCATTTCCTCGAGCGCACGGCCGGTCCCCAGGGCCACACAGGACAGGGGGTCATCGGCGATGGACACGGGAAGCCCGGTGTGGGCGCGCAGCACGTAGTCGAGGTTCGTCAGAAGGGCCGCACCGCCGGTCAGGACGATGCCCTTGTCCACGATGTCCGCGGCCAGTTCGGGGGCCGTGTGCTCGAGGGCGACCTTGACCGCCTCGACGATGGCGCCCACGGGCTCGGCCAGGCTCTCGGCGATCTGGACCTCGTTGATGGTGATCTCCTTGGGCACGCCGTTCATCAGGTCGCGGCCCTTGATCTCCATGGTGTTGTTGATGCCGTCCTCGGTGGGGCAGGCGCAGCCCACCTCTTTCTTGATGCGCTCGGCCGAGCTCTCGCCGACCAGAAGGTTATGGTTGCGGCGGATGTAGGCGATAATCGCCTCGTCCATCTTGTCGCCGCCGACCCGCGCGGAGCGGGCGTAGACGATGCCCCCCAGGGAGAGAACGGCCACCTCGGTGGTGCCGCCACCGATGTCCACCACCATGGAGCCGGTGGGCTCGGTCACCGGGAGACCGGCACCGATCGCGGCGGCCATGGGCTCCTCGATGAGGAAGACACGCCGGGCTCCGGCGGCTTCGGCCGAGTCCTGGATGGCGCGGCGCTCGACGGCGGTGGAGCCGGAGGGAACGCAGATCACCACCTGCGGGGAGGCGAAGGACCGCCGGTTGTGTACTTTGCGGATGAAATGCTTGATCATTTCTTCCGCGACCTCGAAATCCGCAATGACCCCATCGCGCAGTGGCCGGATGGCCTGGATGTTGCCGGGCGTGCGTCCAAGCATCTGCTTGGCCTCGTCCCCGACAGCAAGAACCTGCTTCTTGCCCTTGATATCAGCAATGGCAACCACGGACGGCTCGTTCAGAACAATGCCGCGCCCCTTCACGTAGACGAGGGTGTTGGCGGTTCCGAGGTCGATGGCCATGTCTGCGGAAAGCAGGCCGGTCATTTTGGAAAACATGCGTTTGCTCACCGATTTGATCGCGCGCTCGGGGTTCTGGCGCGCCGACGACAGGGAATCTCCACCCCGACGAGGAGATTCGGGGACATGCGATCAACTAATCCAATCCGTCCCGGGCCGGTGCGTGACGCACGGTCCGGTCAGCTCTTCCGGCAAGCGCCCGGCGGACCGCGGGAAACGGCCCGTCTTTAAACGCAAAAACTGTGCGGAAGCGCAAACAGGGTGTTTTACGTTCCGCACAGTGAATCGCCGATTCGCTCGTGTGTCAACGGCGAATTACAATTAGTTCCGCTCTTTATCCACCAGACGGTTAGCGGCAATCCAGGGCATCATGCCACGCAGACGGGCGCCGACCTCTTCGATCGGGTGCTCCGCGTTGCGGCGGCGGATGGCCTTGAAGGACGGCTGCCCTGCCTTGCATTCCAGCATCCAGTCGCGCACGAAGCGACCGGTCTGGATGTCCTCGAGGACTTCCTGCATGCGCTGGCGGGTCTCCTTGGTGACCACGCGCGGGCCGGAGACGTAGTCGCCGTACTCGGCCGTGTTCGAGATGGAGTAGCGCATGTTGGCCATGCCGCCCTCATACATCAGGTCGACGATGAGCTTCACCTCGTGGAGGCACTCGAAGTAGGCCATTTCCGGAGCGTAGCCGGCGTCCACCAGGGTCTCGAAGCCGTAGCGGATCAGCTCGGTCAGACCGCCGCAGAGGACCGCCTGCTCGCCGAAGAGGTCGGTTTCGGTCTCTTCCTTGAAGGTGGTCTCGATGATGCCCGAGCGGCCGCCGCCGATGGCGGAGGCGTAGGACAGGGCGATCTCCATCGCGTTGCCCGAGGCGTTCTGGTAGATGGCCACCAGGCAGGGGACGCCGCCGCCCTTCAGGTACTCGCCGCGCACGGTGTGGCCGGGGCCCTTGGGAGCGACCATGAACACGTCCAGGTCCGGGCGGGGCTCGATCAGCTTGAAGTGCACGTTCAGACCGTGGGCGAAGACCAGGGCCGCGCCCTGCTTCATGTTGGCGGCCAGGTCATCCTTGTAGAGGTCGGCCTGGAGCTCGTCCGGGGTCAGGATCATGATCACGTCCGCCCAGGCGGCGGCCTCGGCCGGGGTCATGACCTTGAGGTTTTCCTTCTCGGCCTTCGCGGCCGAGGGCGAGCCCGCGCGCAGGCCGACGCACAGCTCCTTCACGCCGGAATCGCGGAGGTTCAGAATGTGGGCGTGACCCTGCGAGCCGTAGCCGATGACGGCCACTTTCTTGTTCTTGATCAGGTTCACGTCGGCATCGCGGTCATAGTAAACGCGCATTGGGTAGGGATCCTTTCGGTTGGCTCGGGGACTGCCGGACGCAAGCCGCTCCGGCAGGCAGGAAGAACTGTAAATCGCTTGCGTTCCGCGAGGACGGGAACGCGCTGTCCGACTGTCTATAACGCCGAGACGCCGCGCGCAATGGCGAGCGTACCCGTGCGGGCAATATCAATCAGCCCGAGCGGCTCCATAAGGCCGATGAAGGCATCGATCTTCTCGGCCTTGCCAACGATCTCGAAAACGAAGGATTCGTTGGTGGAGTCAACGACCTGGGCCCGGAAAATGTCCGCAATCCGGAGCGCCTCGACCCGCTTCTCGCCCGAGCCCGACACCTTGACCATGGCCAGCTCGCGGGAAACGTGCGGGCCCTCGACCGTCAGGTCCGAGACCTTGTGCACAGGCACCAGGCGCTCGAGTTGGTTCTTGATCTGCTCGATGATCATCGGCGTGCCCGAGGTGACCAGCGTGATGCGCGACAGGGTCTCGACCCGGTCGATTTCCGCGACGGTCAGGCTCTCGATGTTGTAGCCCCGGCCCGAGAACAGGCCGATGACGCGGGCGAGAACGCCGGCCTCGTTATCCACCAGCACCGAAATCGTGTGGCGGGTGACGCCCTGATCCTGCTTGATTTTCATGGAGGTCTTTCCTTCTTGATATCTGTTCGCGAGACCTAGACCAGGATGGCTCCGGCGTCCTTGTCGATGGGCATGGCGTCCGTGTCGTTCTCACCCATCAACATCTGGTTGTGGGGGTTGCCGGCGGGAACCATCGGGAAAACGTTCTCCGAGGGGTCAATGCGGCAGTCAACGATCACCGGTCCATCCGTCTCGAACATGGTGCGAATCGTGGCATCAAGCTCCGAGGGCTTGTCAACCCGAAGCCCCTTCATGCCATAGGCGTCCGCGAGCTTCACCAGGTCGGGCATCATCTCCATGTGGCTTTCCGAGTAGCGGGCCCCGTGCAGCAGCTCCTGCCACTGGCGGACCATGCCCATGTAGTTGTTGTTCATGACGAACATCTTCACGGGCAGGCGGTGCTGCATGATGGTGCCCAGTTCCTGCATGTTCATCTGGAACGAGGACTCGCCGGCGATGGCGATCACCAGGGCGTCGGGGTGGGCGACCTGCGCGCCGATGGCGGCGGGCAGTCCGAAGCCCATGGTCCCCAGCCCGCCCGAGGTCAGGAAGTGCTTGGGTTTTTCCATGGACAGGTGCTGGGCGGCGAACATCTGGTGCTGGCCGACCTCGGTGCTGTAGTACACCTCGCGGCCCGTATCCCGGGCGAGGGCGCCCAGGCGCTCGATGGCGTACTGCGGCTTGATGATGCTGTCCGAGTTCTCGTAGCTCAGGGACTTGCGGGCGCGCCAGCGGTCGATCTGCTTCCACCAGCTTTCCATGGCCTCCGGATCCAGGCGGGCCTGACGGGCGCGCCAGACGTTGCAGAGATCCTCGAGGACATGGCCCACGTCGCCGACGATGCCCACATCCACGATCACGTTCTTGTTGATGGAGGACGGGTCGATATCGATCTGGATCTTGGTCGAGTTGGGCGAGAACGCATCCAGGCGCGAGGTCACACGGTCGTCGAAGCGCACGCCGATGCCGATCATGACGTCACAGTCGTGCATGGCCAGGTTGGCCTCGTAGGTGCCGTGCATGCCGCACATGCCCAGGAACTGGGGATCCGAGGCCGGGTAGCAGCCCAGGCCCATCAGGGTCAGGGTCACGGGGGCGCCGGTGGTGCGGATGAACTGGGACAGCAGCTGGGAGGCATGGCTGCCCGAGTTGATCACGCCGCCGCCGCAGTAGAACAGCGGGCGCTTCGCGCGGGCGATCAGGTCCACGGCGCGCTCGATCTGGCGCACGTCGCCCTTGACCTGCGGGTGGTAGCTCTTGTGACGCACCCGGGACGGGCCCACGTAGGGGGCCTCGGCCATGGTGATGTCCTTGGGGATGTCCACAAGGACCGGGCCGGGGCGGCCGGTGGAGGCCACCTGGAACGCCTCGTGCAGAACCCGGGCAAGATCCTCGGGGCGCTTGACCAGATAGTTGTGCTTGGTGCACGGGCGGGTGATGCCGGTGATGTCCGCCTCCTGGAAGGCGTCATTGCCGATCAGGGTCGTGGCCACCTGGCCCGTCAGACACACCAGGGGAATCGAGTCCATGTTGGCGTTGGCCAGACCGGTCACCGTGTTTGTCGCTCCGGGCCCGGAGGTCACAAGCACAACGCCGACCTTGCCGGTGGAGCGCGCATAGCCCTCGGCCGCATGGACCGCGCCCTGCTCGTGGCGTACGAGAACATGGCGGATGTGGTTCTGCTTGAAAAGCTCGTCGTACAGGGGAAGGACAGCGCCTCCCGGGTAGCCGAAGACGACTTCCACACCCTGATCGACAAGAGCCTTGAGGACGACTTCTGCGCCGGTCTTCTTATGGTCAGCCATGGACGTTACCTGAATGTCTGGAGATAAATTCGGGGAAGCGCAGACTAGTCCCTCAAACGCCATCGGTCAACAGAAAGAGACGAATAAAATTAGCCATATCCGGAGGCAAACTTTCCGGATGTTGCGCCTCGGGTGCGGGCAGCCAGCGAAGCGGCAAACAGACGTCCGCGCGCAACTGGTGACGCAGCCAGGTGGCCTGCCGTTTGGCGTACTGGCGGGTGGCCGCTTTCGCCAGGTCCAGGGCCTCGGACAGGGGGCATTCGCCCGTTGCGGCCCGGGCCAGTTCGGGGACTCCCACGGCCCGCATGACCGGAAGCGACGGATCCAGGCCCCGCTTCAGGAGGGCCGCGACCTCGTCCAGGGCACCGTCCTGGATCATGGCCTCAAGGCGGGCGTCGCAGGCCTGGCGCCGGTCCTCCCTCGGCGGGTCCAGGACCAGAACGCCGCCCCGTCCCGGCAGGCCGGGGACCGCCGGCGGGTCCGCCCACCACTCCCGGAGGGAGCGCCCGGTGGCCTCCAGCATCTCCCAGGCGCGGACGATTCTCTGGGTGTCTCCCGGACGCAGGAGGGCGGCCATGGCCGGATCCCGGTCCTGAAGGCGGGCGTGCAGCGCCGCGGGGCCCAGGTCGCGGGCCAGGCGGCGGGTGCTCTCGCGGATGGGGTCGGGGATGGGGGGCAGGGCGCTCAGGCCCTCGAGGGCGGCCCGGATATAGAGCCCGGTTCCGCCGCACAGCACCGGCAGGCGCCCCGCGGCCCGGGTCTCGGCCACCGCCTCCCGGGCCATCTCCAGCCAGCGGGCCACGGACCCGGTTTCCGATCCGTCCAGAACCCCGTAAAGCCGGTGGGGTACGCGGGCCAGGTCCCGGTTGTCCGGGCGGGCGGAGAGGATGCGCAGGTCCGCATAGACCTGCATGCTGTCGGCGTTGATGATGGTGCCGTTCAGGCGCTCGGCCAGGGTCAGCGCGAGGGCCGACTTCCCGGAGGCAGTCGGCCCGGCGATAACAAGGAAGGGAGCCTCCGCCGTCATTCGGCGGGCAGGGCGTTCAACTGCTGCAGGGCTCCGGCCCGAAGGGGGGAGCCCGCCTGGGTCAGCACCAGCACCTGGGACAGGAGCGTGCGGGCGTCTCCGGTCCGGCCGTTGAGGGCGGCGTCCACGCCCAGGTAGTACAGCATTTCCGCATCCTGGGGGTTTTCGGCGATGATGCCGCGCATCAGGTCCAGGGCCTCTTTCGGCAGGGGCGCCGGGGAGCCGGATTCGGCTGCCTTTTCGGTGAGGCACAGGGCCGCGCCCCGGCGGGCCTCCATATCCCTCGGGTGGATGTCGAGGCCCCCGCGATAGGCCTTCAGGGCGCCGTCATAGTCCCCCAGAACCCGAAGGGAGCGTCCGACCTGCATCCAGGCGGCAAAGTCCCGGGGGGACTCCTGCACCTTGATCCGCCCGGCCTCGGCCATGGCTTCCATCATGGCCTGCTCCATGGGGGTCAGGTGGCGGTTCAGGGTGGGGCCACCGGCCGCCTTCGGCGCGGACAGCGCTGCGGGTCTGTCGGCTCCGGCCTCCGGCCCGCCTGCGGTGTCGGTGCCGCCCGCGGTGTTGGTGTCGCCCGCTCCGTCGGTGTCGGCGCCTGTGTCCGCCGGTCCCGCCGGGAGCGGCAGGGCGGCCCAGCTCGCCGCCGGGTAGTCCAGCGGATGACGGGCCACGATCGCGGCCGCTGACAGATCGCCGCGGGTGGCCACATCCCGGATGCGCTGGTCCAGGTTGATGGACAGTTCGTTGTTATCGGGAAGCTCGGCGCGCAGATCCTTCCAGATGGCGATGGCATCGGAGAACTCGCCGGCCTGCTCGCGGGCCAGGCCCAGGAACAGGCGGGGCACCATCAGGGACCGATCCACGCCCAGGGCCGAGAGGGCCATCTCGCAGGTCTCCCGTGAGACCGTGTCCTCATCCAGAAGGACGGACAGGAACACGCGGTCGGACAGGATTTCCGGATCCTCCGGCGCAAGGCGGACGGCCTCGGCGGCCTGGTAGCGCGCCTCCTTGGGCTTGCCGGCCTCTTTCAGCAGGAACGCGAGGCTCATGCGCAGGCCCGCGTTGAAGGTGTCGGTCTCCACGGCCTTGCGGGCGGCGGCCAGCTTTTTCTGCAGGGTCTCGTTCCCGGCCTTCTCCCGCGCCTGGGCGAGGCGGTTGCTCCAGGGGGCGTCGGGCATGGACGGCTGCCCCAGGAGCCCCACGTACAGCCCGAAGGCCCCAAGGCAGATGAAGGCGATGCTGCCCAGCGCAAAGAGCGGCCCGAGGGTATCCGGTCCGCGCCCTGTGTCCGGGGAGGCCGCCTTCGGGGAGGGCGAGGGCTCGGAGGCCGTCAGCAGGCGCCGCGAAATCTCGATGCGGGCAGCCTCGGCCTCGGCCTCGGAGATCCGTCCGCTGGCCCGGTCGGCGTAGATCTCGCCCAGCTGGTCCTTGTAGACCTCCCGGTCCCAGGCCTGCCGGTCTTCCGCGGCGGCGGGCCGGCGCGCGCGCACGAGCGGCGCCACAACAAGCAGGGACACGCCGATGGACACCACCGTCAGGAGGGCAAGCATAAGGAGGCTCATTACCGGTTCTCCTGCGGTGTTTCATCCAGAAGGGCGCGCAGGCGTTCCTGTTCCTCGGGGGACAGGGGCGCGGGGGCGGTGGGATCGCTGCCGGGAGCGGCGCTGGCGCTCCGGGCCCGGAGTGTGCGCACCAGAGCCCATATCCCCACGACCAGCAGCACCCCGGGGGCAGCCCACAGGGCGTAGGTCGAGGGCTTGACCGGAGGCTCCATCAGGACAAAGTCCCCGTAGCGCTGGACCATGAAGCTGCGGATGTCCGCGTCGCTTTTGCCGTCCTTGAGCAACTCGCGGATGCGCAGGCGCATGTCCCGCGCCAGGTCCACGTTTGATTCGTCGATGTTCTCGCTCTGGCAGACGACGCAGCGCAGCCCCTTGGACAGGGCCCGGGCGCGGCTTTCCAGAGCCGGATCGTCCATGACCTCGTCCGGTCCGATTGCATGGGCGCTCGCGGTGGCCCCCAGCACCAGAGCCAGGCCCAGAAGGCTGGCCCGAAGGGTTTTTCTCATGGCACGTCTTCCTGTGCGGGCACCCGTGCGGTGCACGGGGCGTCTTTCAGTGTCTTGACGGCGGGCGCCAGGATGTCGTCCCAGACCTCTTTCGTCAGGGGGCCCGAGTGCTTGTAGCGGACGACCCCGCACGGATCGATCAGGTAGGTCTCGGGGGCTCCGGTCACGCCCAGGTCAATGGCGAGGCGGGAGTCCGGATCCTGACCCGCCAGAACGTACGGGTCGCCGTTGCGTCTCAGCCAGTCGGCGCCGTCCCGGGGATCCTTCTCATTCCAGTCCACGCCGTGGATGGCAATGCCCTCCTCGGAGCGCAGGCGCACAAGCTCCTCATGCTCGGCTCGGCACGACACGCACCAGGACCCGAACACGTTCAGCAGGCTCACCTCGCCCAGAAGCGCGTCCCGGGTCAGGGCGTTCCCCCGGTCCGGAATGGGCTCGAGGGCGAAGTCCGGCAGGGGGACGTCAATCAGCGTCGAGGGCAGGTTCCGGGGATCCCGGTCCAGGCCGATGTAGAACAGCCCCAGAAGAAGGCCCAGGGCCACAAGGGGAAGCACGCGGAACAGAAGGGTGCGGGTCGATGTGCTCATGACGGGGTCTTCCGGGACCGGGTGGCGGTGTTGCGTTTCGGAGCGCCCACGCGGTAGCGGCCGTCGGTGAGCGAGATCAGGCCGCCCAGGGCCATCAGGCCGGCGCCGTACCACAACAGGGGCACACCCGGGTGATAGAAAAAGCGGGCGGCAAAGGTGCCGTCGCCCGAGGACTCGCCGATCACCGCGTGATAGTCCACCAGCCCGTTCGAGGCGATGGCCGACTCGGTCGTCGGCATGGTCGAGGTGGCGTAGTCCCGGCGCTCCGGGTGGAGAACCGCAACCTCGCGGCCCTTCTCATCGAGCCGGACGGTTGCGCGCAGGGCCGTGTAGTTCGGGCCCTGGACCTCATCGGCCTCCAGCAAGGTGAAGTCCCGGCCTGCCAGGTGCCGGGTCTCGCCCGGGCGCATGGCCTGGACCGTCTCGGTCCGCCAGGAGTAGTCGCAGACAATGCCGATCACCATGGCCGCCATGCCCAGGTGCCCCAGGACCAGGCCCCAGGTCGCCCGGGGCGGCATGCGCCCGCCGCGCAGGCGCAAGGCGAGCTCGGTCAGGGTTCCGGTCGCGAGCCACACCCCAAGGGCCAGGCCGATGGCGGTCCAGTAGCGGTCGGCTCCGGCCAGAACGATCACGGCAATCAGGGTCAGGACAAACGCCGCGTCCGCCACCGTGAGCTTGCGCAGGGCTCCGCGCAGGTCGCCCCGCTTCCAGGGCAGCAGCGGGCCAATGGCCATCAGCACAATGGTGGGGATCATGAGCCACTTGAAGACCAGCTCGTAGAACGGCGGGCCGACCGTGAGCTTGCCCATGTTCAGCACGTCCGCCACCAGCGGATAGAGAACACCGATCAGGACCGTGGCCGCTGCCGTGGTCATCAGCAGGTTGTTGACCAGAAGCGAGCCCTCTTTCGAGTCGGGAGCAAAGAGGGAGCCGCCCTCAAGCTGGGGCGCGCGCCAGGCAAACAGGATCAGGGAGGCGCCGATGGTCAGGCCCAGCAGCACCAGGATGAACACGCCCCGGGTCGGATCCGAGGCAAAGGCGTGGATCGAGGTGATCACCCCGGAGCGCACAATGAAGGTTCCCACAAGGGAGAGGGAGAACGTCAGCACCGCAAGGAACACGGTCCAGACCTTCAGGGCGTTGCGCTTCTCCACCACGATGGCCGAGTGCAGCAGCGCGGTTCCGGCAAGCCAGGGGATGAACGACGCGTTCTCCACCGGATCCCAGGACCACCAGCCGCCCCAGCCCAGCTCGTAGTAGGCCCACCAGGCTCCCAGCGCGATGCCCAGGGTCAGGAAGACCCAGGCGGCCAGGGTCCAGGGGCGGACCCAGCGGGCCCAGGCGGCGTCGACCCGGCCCTCGATCAGGGCGGCGACCGCCAGCGAGAAGGCCATGGAGAAGCCCACGTAGCCCGCGTACAGCAGGGGCGGGTGGAAGGCCAGCGCCGGATCCTGGAGCAGGGGGTTGAGCCCCTGGCCGTTCAGGGGGATGGCCTCCGGCGGAATGCGCCAGAACGGGTTCGAGGTGAACAGGATGAACAGCAGGAAGCCGGCTGTGACCAGGCCCTGGACCGCAATGGCCCGGGAGCGCAAGGTGGGGGGCAGGTTGCGGCCCAGCAGGCTGATGGCGAGCGAGAAGGCCGTGAGGATCAGAACCCACAGCAGCAGGGAGCCCTCGTGGTTGGCCCACACGCCCGAGATCTTGTAAAGGAGCGGCTTGTCCGTGTGGGAGTTCAGCGCCACCACCAGCACCGAGAAGTCCGAGACCACAAACGCCCAGGTCAGGGCCGCAAACGAGGCGCCCACCAGGGCGAACAGGGCCAGGGACGATCCCGTCGCCGTGGCCATGAAGTCCGCCCGCTGGCGTGCGGCTCCGGTCAGCAGAACGACCGCCTGCACCAGGGCCACGAACAGGGCCAGCACCAGGCAGTAGTGTCCAAGCTCGACGATCATGGGCGGGCCTCGTCCGGGGTTTCATGGTCTTTCAGGAACTTGGGCAGTCCGGTGTCGTCCGGGGTGGCGTGCTGCCACTGGCCGGTCTCCTTCAGGCTGTCGGCGACCTCGGGAGGCATGTAGTTCTCGTCATGGCGGGCCAGAACGTTGTCCGCCCGGAAGACCTTGCCGTCCTCGTCCAGCCGGCCCTCGGCGATGACGCCCTGGCCTTCGCGGAACAGGTCCGGGACAAGGCCGGTGTAGACCACCCGCATCTCGTTCAGGCCGTCCGTGATGGTGAAGGCAAGGCTGGTGCCCTCGCGCTCCACCGAGCCCTCCTCGACCAGTCCGCCGACCCGGAAGCGCTTTCCGGACTCGATGCCCTTTTCCGCCAGGTCCGTCGGACTGTAGAAGAAGACGATGTTCCCCTCCATCCCGGCGCGCAGCAGGACGCCGGCCAGAAGAAGGGTGATCACCCCGAGGGCGATGAAGTAAAGCCGACGTTTCCTGCGGTTCACCGGTTTTCTCCTTCGGTGTCGAGCTGGTTCAGAAGGCGCCGCGCCCTCGCCCGCGAGGACAGGCTCTCAGCGGTCAGGGCGGCCACAATCAGGAACACAACGGCGTAGGCGCTCCAGATGAAGGCGCCGTAGCCGCCCATGGCGAAAAAGGATGTGAGGTCGGTGGGGGTCATGGCAGGCGCTCCTTCGGGTTTCAGTCCGTTCCCAGGGCGCCCAGGGACCGCAGGCGCGCGTTTGTGGCTTCCGTCTCGGTCCGGACCAGGACCAGAAGGGCAAACAGAAGGTGAAAGGCCAGGGCCATCAGCAGCAGGGCGGTCAGCTGCTCGGGAGCCATGGAGGGGCCCTGTTTCTTGAACACGGTCGTGGTCTGGTGAAGCGTGTTCCACCACTCGACCGAGAACTTGATCACCGGGATGTTGATCACGCCCACGACGCACAGCAAAGCCGCAGCCCGGGTGCCCCGCGTGAAGTCGTCAAACGCGTTGGACAGGGCCATGTAGCCCAGGTACAGGAACAAAAGCACCAGCATCGAGGTCATGCGGGCGTCCCACTCCCACCAAGTGCCCCACATGGGGCGGCCCCAGAGCGAGCCGGTCACCAGGCACAGCAGGGTGAATACGGCGCCAATCGGGGCAATCGCCCGGGCCAGGTAGTCCGCCAGGGGTTTCTTCCAGATCAGGGACACCAGGGCGCAGGCCGCCATCAGCACGTAGGCCATAAGGCCGATCCAGGCCGAGGGCACGTGGACGTACATGATCCGGATGGTGTCTTTTTGCTGGTAGTCCGGGGGCGAGAGCCAGAGCGCCCAGGGCAGGGCGACGGCCAGGGCCACAACGGTCAGGATCGCGAGCCAGACGACAACGGTGCGGCTCAGGCCGATAAAACGGGCGGGATAGGCATTGGGGAGCATGCGTGACATCCGCTTGGAGCGTGCCCGGAGCCGGCTCCCGAAGTCGGTGTGCCGCGGCCGGGGAAGAGGGCAGGAAACAACGGGGAGGAACCTTAGACCAGTTTGGCTCTTTTTTCCAACAGACTTGATGGCGGCCGGAGCCCGGAGAGCGGGAAAAAGCCGTTTGGCGGGCCCGCGGCGGTGGTTCCTGCCGTGCGCCCCCGTTTTCCGGTGGCAGGCTGGCCGGCCTGGTGCGGGGCGCCCTTGTCGATGCCCTGACCCGGAGCCGGGGCAATGTCACCCGGGCGGCGGCCCTGCTTCAGGTGACACGCCGGGCCTTCAGTCTGCGGCTGAAAAAGTACGCGATCGACTACCGCCTGTTGCGCATCGGAATGCTGTTGTCCCCGGGGCAGCGCCGGATGCCCGGGCCCGGGGGGCTGTCTCAGGGCAAACCTCGGAGAGTGGCACGCAGGGGATGCTCAGGGGCAGAAGGCGGCCGCTCCGGGCCCCGTGACGGGGTCGCCGATCTCCAGGGACAGGGAGGACAGGCCCCGCTGGCGCGCCCGGTCCAGGACCGGAAGAACCAGGCCGTAGGGGGTGTTGCTCGCCACATGGACCCGAATGTCCGGACCCGCCGGGGTCGTGAGCGTCGAGGCCAGGCGCTGCTCCAGGTCCGCAAGCCCGTCCAGAGACTGCCCGTTCCAGGTCACAGTTCCGGTGCGGCCGATGCACAGGTTGATCCGATCATCGGGCGGCTCCGGGGAGGTGTCGAGTGCCCGGGTGGCGCTCAGGTCAACTGTGTGCAGTGTCGGGGGAATGGCCATCATGAGCATGACCAGGAGCACCAGCAGCACATCAATCAGCGGTGTGGCGTTGAGTGTGGCCAGATCCTCGGGTTCCGCGGGAGTCATGGCCGGTTTCCGATCCGCGCGGACGGGATGGCGCGGGCGCCCGGGCCGGGGGGGATCGGTCCCGTAACCAGCGAGACCCGCCGGATCCCCGCCTGGTCCAGAAGCCGGAGGATCGCTTTCACCCGCTCAAAAGGGACGTCCGCGTCGGCTCTCAGCTCGACGGATCCGGTGGCGGGGGTGTCCTGCCCGCGCCCGGCCAGGCGGGCCGCGAGCCCGGACAGCGGGACCGGCTCCCGGTTCCAGTAGACGGTGCCGGTGGCCGTAAGGGTAATGACCGGTGTTCCGGGCGGGGATGCCAGGCGCTCTGCGGTGCGGTCCGGCAGGCGCACGGGGGCGCTGGAGACGATTGCCGGGATCGTGACCATGAAAATGATCAGCAGGACCAGCATCACATCCACCAGGGGGGTGGTGTTGATGTCCGCAAGCAGGAGATCGCCGGAGTCGGGGGTCTTATCGGGTCGGGGCATGGACCGCGCCTCCGTGTTTCGGGGGAGTTGTGCGCAGGAGCTCCATGTATGCGCAGGACATAAGGCGCTCGAGAGCGGACACGATGCGCCGGTTCCGGCGGGCCAGATCGTTGTAGGCCAGCACGGCCGGGACGGCGACCGCCAGCCCGAGGGCCGTCATGATCAGAGCCTCGCCCACCGGGCCGGCCACACTGTCGAGGGAGGCTTCTCCGCTGAGTCCGATGGCCACAAGGGCGTGGTACACCCCCCAGACGGTTCCGAACAGGCCCACAAACGGTGCGGTGGAGGCAATGGACGCGAGAAGGCCCAGTCCTGACTGGAGGCGCTCCACCAGGGCCGAGGTCTCGCGGGTTCCGGCCATGGTCAGCCAGTCGCGCAGCGAGATGTCCGGACGGTCCGCGCTTCGGTAGCGGGCGTATTCGGCCACAAGGCGGCCGGTCGCGGCCTGAAGCCGGGGATGTCCTCCCGGCGCCGGATCCTGTGCCTGCCCCAGGATCGCGGGGGCGTCCAGAGGCGCCAGCGTCCGCAGGCCCCGCACCAGGGCGTATTGGTCCCAGGCTCTGAGCAGCAGGATGCTCCAGGTGGTGACGGACATCGCCAGAAGGAGAACAAAGGTCAGGCGCGTCACCATGTCGCCCTGCTCCCAGGCGTGGCGGGGGCTGTAGGGATCCGCCACGGTGAGATCCGGGCCGAGGGGAGCGGGGCTGAGCAGATCCGGGACGGGAACCGGGTCGGCGGCGCTCTCCCCAGGTGGTGACTCCCGGAGCCCGGATACCGTCTCCGGAGTCGGGTCCGGATGGGTCTGTGTCCCGTCCGGGTTGGGAGCCTGCACTGGATGGGTCTGCGTCCTGTCCGGGTTGGGAGCCTGCACCGGATGGGGCTGCGTCCCGTCCGGGGAGGTGCTTGGGACCGGGCCGGAGACTTCGGGAGCGGCAGCCGGCAGGACCGGGCCGGTCGCAAGGCCGCCGGGGATCCCGATGCTCGGGGTGTCGGCCCGTTGTGCGGAGGCGGGCAAGGCAAGCAGGCAGGCAAGAGACACAGCCGCAACAGGGAGGAAACGTCTCATCATCACGCGGTTCCTTTTCAGTCCAGGGTCCAGACATAGCGGAGCTTGACCCACCCGGGCTCCGGGACGCCGTTCCGCGTTGCGGGGGCGAAACGGCACCGGGCGAGCCCGTTCAGCGCCGCGGTGTCCAGGCGGGCGTGGCCGCTGGACACGACCACAGCCCGGTCGACGAGCCGCCCCGAGGCATCGATTTTCAGGTTCAGGATGACGGTCCCGGTTTCTCCCCGGTGGCGGGCGCCTTCGGGATACGGGGGCCGGGCGCAGGACCGGATCACGGGGGGCGTGTACGCCTGCCCGGTCCCATCCTCGCCGCGTCCGGAGCCTGCGGTTCCCGGTGTGGCTCCGGTCCTTCCGGGGGATATGGCGGGCCGGAGCGCTGTTCCGGAGGCGGGCGGGGCAGCCTGCCCCGTGCCGGGTTGCCCCTCGTGGTCCCGGGCGGGCGTATGTCCCGGCGGCCGCACGGCCGGCGCAGGGGGGCGCCCGTCCGGCGGCGAGGCGACGGGTTGCCGCGGTGGCGGTGCCGGTGGTTGCGGTGGCGGTGGTGGCGACGCCGGCGGTGGCGGATCCGGGGGCCGGGAATGAGCTGCGGGGTGCCGGGGCTGATCCGTCGTTCGGGTGGCCCTGTCCGGTGGGGGGGCGGGTTTGGTCCGCGGGACCGGGTCGGCGGGCGGGGCATCGGCGCGCGTTATTGCCGGTGCCACCCTTGGCGCCACTGTGGATGCCACCGTCGCTCCCCTTGCGGGCGCTGCGGCCGGTGCCGGGTTCCGGGATACCTCCGGATCCGGCAGCCGGTCCGGCAGGGGCGCTTCGGACGTCGGGGCGGCCGGAGCCGGTCCGGCTGCCCCGCGCTCTGCCCCATCCCCGTTGCGCTCCGACGCGGCGGTGTCGGCGGGCGGACGGGGGGTCTGCTTCCCCGCTGTGTCCTCGCCTCCGGTCATCACCAGGCCGACGCTCAGCACCGGGGGGCCGGAGGACGGTGGACCTGCGGGCGCTGGCGGAGCGTTCACAACGAAGGCCCATGCGGCAAAGCCGTGACAGGCAAGAACCAGAGCCGGAACGCCCACGTTTCTTGACAGTCCCATGGTTCCTCCTCCCTGTGCCCGGTCCCGACCCGTCCGGGGGCCGGTTCCCGTTCCAACTCCGCTTTCCGCTCGGCTTCCGCATCCGGGGCGGGCCGGAGATCCCGGCTCCCCGGAACGACCGGTTTCAGTACGTGCCTTCCAGGGCGCCGGTGGTCCCGCGCTGCTCGAACAGCTGGCGCCACTCGGAGGACATCCCCTTGAGACCGGCCAGGGTCTCCAGAGCCTCCGGATCCATCTCGCCCCGATAGATGGCGGCGCCCACCCGCGCGATGCTCCACCGGGGATTGGGGCGCTCCAGAAGGAACAGGGCATCCCCGGAGCGGACATCCCCCTCCCCCAGAACCCGGTAGAACCAGCCGGTTCGGGACAGGCGGTGCATGGTTGGCGCCATCCGGTCGGAACCGAAGCGCCCGTTCATGGTGGAGCAGGCGATCCGGCCGGACGTGACCTGCACGGTGGCCGCCCCGACTTTCAGGACATCGCCGATGCACAGGGTGTTCTCCGTGATCCCGAGGCTGGAGAGGTTTTCGGAAAAGGCGCCCGGACCGGACAGAAGCGCCGCACAGGCGGGCAGGCGCCTGCGCCACGCCGCGTAATGGTCGAAGGCGTAGTGAAGAAGCGCCCGGTCCGGATCGCTGTAGCGCTCCTCCCGGCCGTCCTCGCAGATGAGCCCGTCCAAGACGATGCGGACGCTTCCCTGGATCGGCCCGGTTCCGGGGTGTTCCGGCTCCCGCGCGGCGGCGGTGTGCGCGCACAGAACGGCGGTAATGGTGGTGAGCGGGTGTGTGATGGTCATGGTCAGGCTCCTGCCAGTTCAAAGTGGGGAGTGGTGCGAAAGCCCACCCGGTCCACGAGGGAGTCGAAAAAGAACCGGGTGCCCCCGCCTTCCGTGAGAACGGTCATCAGCGGGTCCACCGCCCGGACGCGCACGCCGCCCAGAACGCTGACGCCCCGGCGCGCGAAGATGTGGGGCACCAGGGGCGTGGTGGGTCCGACGACGGCGATGCGCAGGTCGGGCCGCGCGAAGGCCAGCAGCCCGTCGAGGGAGTCGTTGATCAGCGTTGTTCCTGTGATGATGGCCACGCTGGCCTGGTGCATCACCTTCTCGGCCCGGCTGGCGGGCACATAAAGCGATCGGGCGTCGGGCCGGATGACCTCCGGGTCCAGCTCCAGGATCCAGAAGGGCTGCCCCCGCGCCTGGAGGCGGTCGATATAGCCGTTGAACCCTCCGACCATGACGACGCTGTCCCGGGGCTTCAGGTCCAGGAGATCAAAGGCATCCCGGTTTTCCGCGGGGCTCTGGAGCCCGGGCGGGTGGCCGTTTTGCGGGAGCATGTCCACCAGGGCATTCAGGGTCGCAATGGCCACAACCCTGTGGATCCCCGGCACCCCCGAGGGGCGCAGGATGCCGCCCTCGAACAGGCGCGTCACGGGAAGCCCCGCGAACTGTCCGGGCTCGGGACCGGTCCGGGATCGGCCCTCGGTTGCGGACGCTCCGGGGCCCGTGCCGCACCCCGGCAGGGGGCCGGGCGAGCGCAACATGGTGGCACACAGGCCGCTTGCCCCGTTGTCCAGCTCAACAGCCGTAAAGGACAGGCCCACAACCACGCGGGTAAGGGTCCGCCGGCGCATGCTCTCTCCCAGGCTTTTGGCCAGAAAGGCATGAAGGCTCTCCAGGAGGGTCTCGGTCGGTTCCGTCATTGTGAGGGTCTCCTTCTGTGTTCGGGAACGGCAGGCGCCGAGCGCCCGCCCGGGTGAGTGCGGCGCTCAGTAGCGAACCACCATTCCAAGGAAGAAGGTCCGGCCGGGTTCGGGGTAGGCGTCGGAGAGGGAATAGTTTTTGCCCAGAAGGTTCTCGACGCCCGCCTCCAGGGTGAGGTGTCGGGCCACGTCCCATGTGGCCTTCAGGTCGAAGGTCATGAAACCGTCAAGGCGTCCGGTGTCGTTTGACAGGTAGAAGCGGTCACTGGTGGTGTACATGGCGCCCGTAAGGCGGAACTCGGGCAGCGGAGACCAGACGCCATAAAGCGAGCCCGTCAGGTGGGGTGCGTCGGCCGCGCGTCTCTTGTCCTTGCCCTTCTCGCTGTGGCTCCAGCCGAGGTAGCTGATGGTGCCCCCCAGGGTCAGGGTCGGGTCCAGGGCGGCCTCAAGGCCCAGCTCGGTTCCCCAGAAATGGAATTTTCCACCTCCGTTGACGGCGAATTCCTCGGACCGGGCGCCGACGGAGATGATGCGCTTGCGGACCTCGCTGTAGTAGGCGCTGGCCTGCATCTGGACCGTGTCAAACACCAGGCCCCGGTAGCCCGCCTCGTAGTGCAGGGCCTCTTCCGGATCCAGGGAGTCGGTGACGCCGGCCAGAAGGCGCCCGCGTCCATAGCGCTCGCGCATGGTGGGGAGCCGGGTCTTGCTGGCGAGGGTCGCGAAAATCTGGTGATCCGGGGCCACATCGTAGAACGAGCCCACCTGCCAGTTCAGGGCGTTGTAGCTCTTTTTCTCGCCCCGTCTCGGAGGCTGCCGGGCGTTGCCCGAATTCAGCTGGGTGTGCACCCGGTCGGTGCCCACGGTTGTGTAGGCGGCGCCGAAAACCAGGGTCCAGTCGGGCAGGGGGTTGAAGGTGTACTCGGCGCCCAGGTCCCAGGTGTGGTCCTTGATGTTGCGCTGGAGGGCGCCGGGCAGCTCGCGGGCGGGAAGCTGGGACGAGGTGTAGTCCTTGTGCATCTGGGAGCGGAAGGCCACGCTGGCCCCCAGCTTGTGCATGGGACTGAACCGCCAGCCCCCCTCCAGGCGCCCGCCGAGGGTGCGCTCGTTGTAGTGGCTGCTGAAACTCCGGTCGAGAACCCGGGTCTTCCAGTTCAGGGCGCGGGTTTCGTTCTCGTGGCGGTCATAGTAGAGGGCGCCGCGGATCCAGGCGTTGTCCTCCTGGCCGATCAGGGTGTTCAGGGAGAGGCGCTCCGTATCCCAGACCGGCCAGTTGACCAGAAACCGGGACATTCCCAGTCCGGGGCCCTCCACCCGGTGGGGCGTGTTCTTCCGGGAGTACTGGTTGGTGTAGCTGACCCAGACATCCACCGTGTCTACGGGTGTCAGCCCGGCGATCAGGCTGATCTTGCGGTCGTTGTGTCCCGAGTTGTCACGGCGCCCGCCGTTTTCCTTTTCGGTGCTCTGGAAGGATCCGGGCAGGCTCCAGAACGATTGCCGGTCCTGGGAGAAGGAGACCCGGGCGTAGTATTTCTCCTGGCGTGTGCCCACGCTGGCATCATAGACCCGGCCCTGGTCCGCCAGATGCCGGTCGAAATAGTTGTAGTAGCGGGCCGTGGCCTCGAACGCCTCGCGGGGCTTGGCGCTGACGATGTTGATGACCCCGCCGATGTTGTTGGTTCCGGTCAGTGTGGAGCTGTAGCCTTTCGAGACCTCGATGCGGTCCAGGTCGAAGGTGGCGATGCGGCCGTAGTCGAACTCGTTGCGGAACACGGTGGAGACCGGCAGTCCGTCCACGTAGATCGTGACATCGTAGCGGTTGAAGCCGCGCATGGTGATGTAGCCCTCGCCCCGGGCGCCGGAGCGGGTCAGGGTGACTCCGGGCAGCCCGCGCAGGGCGTCGTAGAGGGTGTTGGCGTTCTTCCTGTCCATGTCGGTGCGGGTGACCACGTCCATGGTGTCCTTGCGGTCCGAGACGTTGATGGTGACGATCCCGTCCTGGGCTGCCGGAGCGGGGTCGGCTGCCAGAGCGGGGTCGGTTGCCAGAGCGGGGTCGGTTGCCGGCGGGGTCCGGGCCAGCCCGGGATGCGGGGCCAGGCAGATCCCCCCCGCCAGCGCAAGCGCGAGGGCGGAGCCGGTGGAAAGCAGTGTCCTGTGTGTCATCGACGTGAGTCCTTCCTGGTGTTCTCCGTGTGGGCCGGAGACGTTGGAGAGGGGAGCGGCCCCGGTCCGGAAACGGGGCGGGGGTCGGGAAACGGAAGCCTCAGGTTCTCGGCCACGGTTTCCTGCGAAAGGCCGTAAAGCCGGCCAAGGCTCTCGGGTGTCATGATGTCGCGGGGCGCTCCCAGCCCGAGGATCCGTCCGTCCCGCATCAGGACGACCCGGTCCGCAGTGCGGGCCGCGTGCTCCGGCTGGTGGGTTGTGAAAAGGATGGAGAGCCCCCGGTTGCGCAGACCCCTCATGTGCTCGAGAACCCGGATCTGGTTGGCGAAATCCAGGCTGGCCGTGGGCTCGTCCATCACGAGGACGGCAGGCTCCTGGGCGAGGGCGCGCGCAATGATCACAAGCTGGCGCTCGCCACCGGACAGGTGCATGTAGTTGCGCCCGGCCAGCGGAAGGATGCCAAGACGCGCGAGGCAGTCCCGTGCCACTGCCCGGTCGGCAGGACCGGGGGCCCCGAACAGGCCAACGTGCGCCGTGCGCCCCATGAGCACCACGTCCTCCACCCGGAACGGGAAGACTGCCGCGTGCGCCTGGGGGACGTAGCCTGTGAAACGGGCCAGCTCCCGCCGGGTCCAGGCGGCCAGAGGTGCTCCGTTCACGTGAAGGGTGCCTTCCAGCGGGGGCAGCAGGCCCAGGATCGTTTTCAGGAGCGTCGTCTTTCCGCACCCGTTCGGCCCCAGAAGGCAGACAATCTCCCCCGCGCCGATGGACAGGGTGATGTCCCGTCCGATCTCCCGTTTGCCGTAGCCCAGGCAGAGGGCGCGCAGGTCCATGACCGTCATCGCCGGTCCCCCCCGCGCACCAGAAGGACCAGGAAGAACGGTACCCCGATGAAGGCCGTCAGAATGCCCAGGGGGATTTCGACGGGCGCCACGGTGCGGGCCGCTGTATCGGTCACCACCAGAAAGAGGGCGCCACTGAGCATGGAGACGGGCAGAAGGATGCGAAAATCCGGCCCGGTCAGGAAGCGGGCCATGTGGGGCACGACCAGGCCGACCCAGCCGATGACCCCCGAGATGGCCACCACCGCCGAGGTCATGAGGGTGGCCGCCACGATGAAGGCGATGCGGGTCCGGGTGACGTCCACGCCCATGGCTCTCGCCTCGTCGTCCTCGAAGCTCAGGAGGTTCATCCGCCAGCGCAGCAGCACCAGGGGCGCAAGGGCCAGGGTGATCCAGGGAAGGGCCCCGAGTACATCGTCCGCGCCGATGGTGTTGAGCCCCCCGAGAAGCCAGAACGTGATGGAACTGAGCTGGCTGTGCGGGTCGGACAGGATCTTGATCAGGGAGATCCCCGAGGCAAACAGGGAGCCGACCGCAACGCCGGACAGGACCAGGGCCAGGATCAGGGAGCGGGTGCGGGCGCACCAGGCAACGGCGCACACCAGCGTGACCGCAAGCAGTCCTCCGGAGAACGCGAACAGCTGGGTCACGCGGACCGAAAAATCCAGGTAGATGGCGAGGACGGCACCCAGTCCGGCTCCGGCGGAGACACCCAGAATGTCCGGCGAGACCAGGGGGTTGCGGAACATGCCCTGATAGGCGGTCCCGGCCACCGACAGGGCGGCTCCCACCACGACCGCCGCCAGAATGCGCGGCAGGCGGATCTTCCAGAGGACCACATCGTCACCGGAGCTCATGTCCACCCCCAGATCCGCGAGGGAGCGGCCCATCGATCGGACGATCGTCGCCGGACTGATGTCGTGCTGGCCAACCAGCAGGGAAACGAGGGATGCGAGGATCAGAAGGCCAAGAAGAAGCAGGATCCGGGACCGATTACTCATGGCCACGAGCCCCGACACCCGCGTTCAGGTCGGCCAGGTCCCGGTCCGTCAGGATGCAGCCGTAGAACAGGCGGAAGAAGGCCGTCAGCAGTGCGGTGTAGTCGTCGTCGGGAAATTCGGCTCCGTGGGCGATCCGGGTCATCCAGATCAGGCCCAGAAGGCGGTTGATCCCCGGAGGGCTCTCGAGCCATCCCCAGGGAAGGGACGGGGACAGGTACAGCCGGTTCTGCTTCACGGCGGGCAGGGCCTGGAACAGGGGGTTCGTCTGCGCCGCCTGAAAGAACGCCTCGCTCTGGGTCACGATAATGTCCGGCGCCCAGGCGACCAGCTGTTCCATCGAGACCCGGGCCAGTCGCGCCTGACCGGCATGGGCGGCCACATTGATGGCGCCGCAGTGCTCAATGGCCTCCGCGTGGATGGACCCGCCCAGGGCCGTTTCCAGCCCGCTGGCCGAGCGGGCCAGATAGACCCGGGGGCGCTCACGGCTCCGCTCCCGGATGCCGGCCAGATGGGCCAGGGTGCTCTGTGTGAAATCGGCCAGGGCCTGCCCCCGCTCGGGAACGCCCAGGCGCTCTCCCAGATCCCGGAGCATGGCCGCCATGTCGGGCAGACGCCCCGAGGCGATCACACAGGGGATGCCTGTGCGCCCGGCGATCTGTTCGAGGGTGCTGATAAAGTGCGTGTCCGCATCGCCCGCGTCCACGACGATGTCCGGGCGAAGGGCCACGATCCGCTCCAGGGACAGGGTCGAGCCCCGGCCCGCAAGGCGCCCCGTTCCCGGCAGATCCCGGGGGATCCGGGGCAGGTATTTGCGCCGCCAGGGCGGCATGTCCAGGCTCGACAGCCCGATGAGTTTTTCCGGCGCCAGGGAGACCAGAAGAACATCCGCAACCGGCCCGGCAGACAGGATGCGCCGGACCGTTTCCGGCGGCGGTCCATGGGCGGGGATTGGTGTCACCGCCCTCGTTCCCCCCCCTGTTCCGGCCCGGGCCGGGGCAGGCCAGTGCAGCAGCGGAAGGCTCGTCAGAAGGGCCCCGGAAAGGCTGAGGAAAGCACGTCTGTCCATTCTGTACTCCCGGCTTCCAGCCCTTGGGAACAGGGCCGGGGATTCTTGGCGCACGGTGTGCGTGCCGGTTAACAGCAAGATTGATGCCAGGCCGCGGACTCCCGCAAAACCGGCTCCGGGCGGGCTTTCCGAGCGAAAAAGAGTACGAAACGGAACACCTGCGTCAGAAACGTACAAAAAAGTGCGAAAGGGACCGCAGACGCCCCTTGTCCCCCCGGACCGGGCGGCGTAGCCTGAACCCAGCCGCCCCCTCGTGCCGGATGGATCACAGGGATGTACCGACAGAGCTCCTATGCCTTGCGTGAGGAGGATCGCTCGGGCCCGGCCTTTTTCCCGGGTTTGTGGACCCGGCCCCGGGACCGGTCCCACGCTCTTCTCTTCCGCGTTGCCGAACGGCTTTCGCGCTTCGGGCCCCTGTCCGAGGCGCTGGAGGACGTTCTTGCGCTTCTTTGTCGCGATCTGGGCTTCTCGTGTGCGGCCGTTCAGCTGTTTGAGGGGGAGACGGACCGGGTCCGTTTCCAGGCGACCGTGGGCCGGCGGGCGGTGTGCCGGTCGGGGGATTTCCTGTTTCCGGGAAGGGCCCTGATCCGGGCGGCCCGGGAGAGCGGGCGCCCCCGGTTCACGGCCCCGATTTCCAGGGAGGAAATCTATCTCCTGCAAGCCGGTGCCCTGTCTTTGGATGGTGACCCCAGTCCGGTTCAGTTTTGTGTTCCGATCCTGTTTCGGGGCCGGGTCGAGGGCGTCGTGTCCGTTGCCGCTCTTTATGACGCCGAGGATCCGGTGTGCCAGGACATCGAGCGGGTGGCGGCTGTGGCCTGCCTTCTGGCCCCCCACGTGGCGGCCGGGGCTGACGGCTGGGATCCCGTTTCGCTGCCTGCGCCCCCGTTGCCTTCGGTCCCGTCGCTCCCTCCCGGATCCGGAGGACGGGCAGGACCGCCACAGTCCACCGATGGGGCCCTCACTGTCCTGGCCCCTGTGCGTGGAACCGGGGCCGTTCCGGTCCCCGCGCTGCCGTCCGGTGCGCCGTCCGGTCCGGTATCCGGTCCGGCGTGCATGCTGGGCACGGCTCCGGCCATGACCCATCTCTTCCGGCTGATTGAAAAGGTCGCCCCCGCGCCGACAACGGTGCTGATCCTGGGGGAGAGCGGTGTCGGCAAGGAGCGGGTGGCCCGGGCCATTCACGAGGGCGGCCGGAACCCCGATGCGCCGTTCGTTGCGGTCAACTGTGCTGCCCTGCCGGAATCGGTTCTGGAAAGCGAGCTGTTCGGTCACGAGAAGGGCTCGTTCACCGGGGCGGTGGCCACCCGCAAGGGCCTGTTCGAGCGGGCCCACGGGGGCACCTTGTTTCTCGACGAGATCGGTGATCTTGGGTTCCTCATGCAGGCAAAGCTCCTGCGGGCTCTTCAGGAAAAGACGATCGAGCGCGTTGGCGGCACTCGCCCGGTCGAGGTGGATGTCCGGGTGCTGGCGGCGACCAACCGGGATCTGGAGCGGATGGTGGCGGAGGGCACATTCCGCGAGGACCTGTTTTTCCGGTTGAACGTGTTTCCCATCACGGTCTGCCCCCTTCGGGAGCGGCGGGAGGATATCCTGCCCCTTGCCGGGAGCATTCTGCGGCGTTTCGCGCGCTCCCATGGAAAACCCGCCCTGAGCGTGTCGCGAGCGGCGCAAGACCTGCTCGTGCAGCATCACTGGCCCGGAAATGTGCGGGAACTTGAGAACGTGCTTGAACGGGCGGTCATCCTGTGTGACGGCCCGGAGATCGGTCCCGGAGACCTTCTGCTGTTCTCCGGGAGTGCGGGTTCGGGCCCGGGGTCGGGTCCGGGAAACGGGCTCCCTGCACCCGCGTTGTCCGGTAGCAGGCTGGCCGACCTGGAGCGGAGCGCCCTTGTCGATGCCCTGACCCGGAGCCGGGGCAATGTCACCCGGGCGGCGGCCCTGCTTCAGGTGACACGCCGGGCCTTCAGTCTGCGGCTGAAAAAGTACGCGATCGACTACCGCCTGTTCCGCATTTGAATGCCGTCGTCTCCGGTCCGCCGGGCGGATACCGCGCGGGTGAGGGGGAGACGGGAGAGCTCCTGCTTGAAAAGGCTGGGCGGGTGTTGGGCGGCGCTGGTGTTGGGCGGCGCCGGGTTCCCGGGGGCCTGGCGTGGGAGTGGCCCAGGCGCCGGTGTCAGGTTGCGCGGGTGTCGGGCGGGACCGCCCGGCGGAGGCGCCGGACGGTCCTGTCGGGGAGGGCGGGGGATGGGGCCGCCCCGTCCCCGACGTCTGCGTCCCCCCGGGCAGGGACGCAGGGGGGGGATCCGGAAGCCCGGGTCAGGCGGCGGGCTGGAGGGTTCCGCCCTCGATCGCGGCCAGATCCACGGCGGCGCTGGGGCCCACGGGCATGACGTTGAACGTCTCCACCAGCACCTTCAGCACCCCCGGGGACACGAACGCGGGCAGGCTCGGCCCCAGGCGGATGTTGCGGATCCCGAGGTGCAGCAGGGCCAGCAGGACGGTCACCGCCTTCTGCTCGTACCAGGAGACCACCAGGGACAGGGGCAGGGCGTTGACGTCAGTCCCGAAGGCCTCGGCCAGGGCCTGGGCCACCCGGATGGCCGAGTAGCTGTCATTGCACTGGCCCATGTCCAGAAGGCGCGGCAGTCCCGCAATTTCCCCCGCGTCCAGGTCCGTGAGCCGGAACTTCCCACATCCCAGCGTCAGGATGATCCAGTCCTTGGGCGCCTGCTCCGCCATGTCGGTGAAGTAGTTGCGGCCGGGCTTGGCGCCATCGCACCCGCCAATCAGCAGGAAGCGCCGGATGTCCCCTTTCTTGACCGCCTCGACCACCGTGCCGGCGACGTCTGTCACGGTCTTGTGTCCGAAGCCGGCCCAGTGGAACCGCACCGGCTCCTGGTCCGCCTCGAAGCCGGGAAGGGCGCGGGCAGCGGCAATGACCTCGGAGAAGTCCCGGGTGGCAAGGTGCCGGATCCCGGGCCAGCCCACGACGGACCGGCTGTACAGGCGCTCCGCATACTCGGGGGACGGCTGCATCAGGCAGTTGGTGGTCATGACAATGGGGCCGGGGAACTGGGGGAACTCGCGCTTCTGAAGCATCCAGGCGCCGCCAAAGTGCCCCGCCAGGTGGGGGAAGCGGCGAAGCTCGGGGTAGGCGTGGGCGGGCAGCATCTCGCCGTGGGTGTAGACGTTGATGCCGGTCCCCTCGGTCTGCTCCAGAAGGGCCCGCAGGTCCGCAAGGTCGTGGCCGGACACCAGAATGGCCTTTCCGCGCACCGCGCCCATCCGGACCCGGGTGGGGACGGGGTGGCCGAGGCTGATGGTGTTGGCCCGGTCCAGAAGGGCCAGGGTTTTGAGGCTGGCCTCGCCGCAGCGCATCACAAGAGCCAGCAGCCCGTCGGGGGACGGGGCGGGGTCGTTCAGCGCGTCCAGGCCCTCCAGCATGAACGCATCCACCTCGGGATCGTGGAAGCCCAGCTCGGCGGCGTGGTGGGCGTAGGCCGCCATGCCCTTCAGGCCGTAGGTCAGCAGCTCCTGGAGGCTGACGATGTCCTCTCCGAAGGCTGTGCGGCGGGCCTGGATGCCGATGGTTTCCGCCAGGGCCATCTGGCCCTCGAGGGTCTCGGGCAGCAGGAAGCTGGCGGCTCCCGGGCAGTCCTGCCCGCCGGAGCACGGGCCTCCCTTTTTCGCCCGGCGCAGGGCGTCGCGCTCGGAGATGGTCGTTTGGATCATGCGGGCAAGGACCGCATCGTCGAAGTTCACGTTGGTGACGGTGGCAAACAGCCCCTCCTGGAGGCGGGTGACCTGGGCCTGCCGGTCCGGTCCGGACACGCCGGAGTGCAGGACGGCGCGGGCCAGGCCGCGGCAGGCATAGACCAGAAGGTCTTGCAGCGCGGCGGTCTCGGGTGTCTTGCTGCACACACCGATGGACGTGCAGCCGGTTTCATTTCGGGTCTGTTCACACTGGAAGCACAGCATGGAAACCTCTCCTGGAACGTGGCCGGAACGCGGGCGAGCGAAAGGGTTTTCGCGGGAAACCGGGTCCGGCGAAGGGTAAAAGGCGTGAAAGTGCGAATGCGGGGCGGCGGGTCGGGTTTTCGGGCGCCGGTCGTCAGTCGCCGCTGGCGGTCATTTTCCAGCCGGCGTCGGTAAAGTCGCGGACTCGGTCGATGGACGTGGTCTGCAAGACCTCCTCGATCCTGGGTTTTATCCCGGACCAGAAGGCGTGGACGGGACACGGACAGCTTCCCGAGCACCCCGGCAGTCCCAGAAGACACTGGTCGGCCCAGTCCTCCCCGTCTATGGCGTGCACCACATCCAGAAGGGAAATCCGGTGTGCCTCGCGGGCAAGCCGCAGGCCGCCGTCGCGCCCGCGCTTGCCCTCCAGAAGTCCGGCCTCCTGCAGGCGGGCCAGAATCTTGGACAGGTAGGGGCGGGGAATGTTGGCCTCCGCCGAGACATCGGCCGCTGCCCGGTACTCCTGCCCCTGCGGGTCAAGGGCGGCAAGAACCAGAACGCCGTAAGCCGTCGAGCGGGAAAGCGAAACCATGGGAACCCCCGGGGAAGCCTCGTACTGGAAGCACCTTCCTCTAAAATGACCCCGGGGTCAACTTTATTGATTACCTCGAGGTACGAATTAATGTTGGGTCGGGGCCGGGGGCGTTCGGGCACCCGCTCAGGCGTGCGGTTCCGGGCTTCAAGGGCAGAAAAAAACCCTGCACAGGATCCCGGAGGGTCTCCCGCACAGGGTTGGAGGTTCCCCGCTCCCGAGGGTCAGAACTTAGGAACGGGGGCGATGCGGTTTCTCCTGTTTTCCCGGCTCAGCCCCGAAACCCGACCGGAGCCAGGAAAGGAAAAACACGCTGTGCAGGTTTCCAAGGGTCCTGCACATTGGATCCTGCCCGAAAGGGCCCGCTCCGAGCGGACAGGATCAACACGGGCGCGCAGGCGGGGAGCCCCGCCGGGGGCTCAGCCTCTCTTGCGCGCAATCTGGAACCCCGAGCGGATCAGGTAGCGGACGGGCGCCGTCAGGCCCGACAGCATGTGAACCAGGCGGGTGAACGGGAACAGGCCGATGATCAGCAGTCCCAGGACGATGTGGGTTTTGAACACCCAGGGCTCGTGGACAATCAGGTCTGCGGCCCCGCTTCGGAAGGTCAGGATGTACTGGGCCCAGTTCGCCAGCGCCATCATGGAGGAGCCGTCCGGAGACCGGGCGCTGAAGGGAATGGTGCCCAGTCCCAGAAGAAGCTGGAGGTAAAGAAGGACCAGAACCACGGTGTCCATGGGTTTGCTGGTCGCCCGAATCCGCGGGTCGAACAGCCGGCGGTACAGAAGCCACGACATCCCCAGAAGGCAGACGATTCCGGCAATTCCCCCCGCCGTCATGGCCAGAAAGGCCTTCTGGGGCGCGCTGATGAACGGCTCGTAGACCGCATGGGGCGTCAGGAGCCCGACCGCATGCCCCAGGAACAGGAAGAGGATCCCGACGTGGAACAGGTTCGAGGCGATGACCATGCCCCGGCTTCTCAGGAGCATGGAGGAGTCGGCCTTCCACGTGTACTGCTCCCGGTCGTAGCGGATGATCGTGGCCACAAGGCACACGCTCAGGCAGAGGTAGGGGAAGTAGCCGAAGAAGAACTCGTGCAGATAGCTCTGGATCATTGGAAACCTCCAGCCTTGAGAGGCGAGGGCGAAACACCACCCGACGGAGCGCCGGGGTGCGAGGCGGTGCCAATCGGGAAGCACGGCGTTTCGAGCGCGCTGTTGGCATCCCGGCTGGCGTCGGGTTCATCCCGGTCGTCGGGCCGGTCGTCGGGCCGCTCCCCGGCGGTGTGCCCCAGCGCGGCAACCCGCACCTCGTCCGGGGCCCTGTCCGACAGGCTTTCAAGCGCGTCGAACACGCAGGCGTAGGGCGAGGCCTTTGCCCGCAGGCGCTGACCGATCAGGGCCACAATCGCGATGGCATCCCCCAGGAACTCCCGGGCCTCCTCCGGGGAGCACTGGGAGAGGAACTCCAGGAAGAGGGGAAGGTAGTCGGGCAGCTCGCGGCTGTCCGGGCTCAGGCCCCTGTCCTCGTAGGTTTGGAGCAGGGCGACCATGGCCGTCCCCCGGTCCCGGGATTCCCCATGGACATGCTCGAACAGGTGCAGGCAGTGGGAGCGGGTCCGGTCGAAGGTGTGGACGTAGTCCTCCTGGATCTCCAGCAGGTCGGTGGTCATCCGCCGCTCGACGAAAAGCCCCAGGGCCCGGAGGTGATCCCCGTGGAGGAGCCCCTCTTCGGCCAGGCGCCCGATCAGGGCCGGGCCGGCGGCGACCACCTCGGCATTCGGGTAATCCAGAAGAAGGCCAAGAATGCGGAACGTCTCCATGGTCAGTTCCTCCGGCCTGTGGACGGGGGCGGGCGGCCGCTCATGGTGTTCGCGTGGGTCGGCGAGCCGAACAGGGAGGCCCGGGTCTGGCCCTCCGACTCCCGGTTGCCGAACGCGAGGCCTCTTTCCGAGCGCCGGGCGAAGGCGAGTTCTTCGTCAAACGGCGTGGGGCCCGAATACTCGGTGTGGTTCGTGGGGACCACAAACCGGTCCTCGTAGGCGGCGAGGGCCATGATCCGGTACATGTCGCTCACCGTGGCCTCGGTGAGTCCCGCTGCCTCCAGGATGGGGTCGGAGCTCACGTTGTTGACGGTCTTGTTGCGCATGACCATGCGCATGGCAATCATCCGCTCCAGGGCCCCGACCACCGGGGCCTCCCGCCCCGCCGTGAGAAGGTTCGCAAGGTAGCGAACGGGAATGCGAAGGCTGTTCACATCCGGCAGGATCCCGTCGTGCGAGGCGGGGATCTGTCCGGCCTCGAAGGCGCTCTGGACGGGGGACAGGGGCGGGATGTACCAGACCATGGGCAAGGTGCGGTACTCCGGGTGAAGCGGGAAGGCCACCTTCCAGTCCAGGGCCATCTTGTAGACCGGAGACCGTTTGGCCGCCTCCAGCCAGCTGTGGGGGACGCCGTCCCGGAGGGCCTGGGCGATGACCTTGGGGTCATGGGGGTCCAGGAACATGTCCAGCTGGGCCTGGTAGAGATCCTGTTCGTCCTCGACCGAGGCCATCTCCCGGATCCGGTCCGCGTCGTAAAGCAGGACGCCCAGATACCGGATCCGCCCCACGCAGGTTTCCGAGCAGACGGTCGGATCCCCGTTCTCGATGCGGGCGTAGCAGAAGGTACATTTCTCGGACTTGCCGGATTGCCAGTTGAAGTAGATCTTCTTGTAGGGGCAGGCCGACACACACATGCGCCAGCCCCGGCACTTCTCCTGGTCGATGAGGACAATCCCGTCCTCCTCGCGCTTGTAGATCGCGCCCGAGGGACAGGCCGCCACGCAGGCCGGATTGAGGCAGTGCTCGCACAGCCGGGGCAGATACATCATGAAGGTGTGTTCAAACTGGCCGTAAATGGCCTTCTGAATGCCCTCGAAGTTGCTGTCCCGGGAGCGCTTCTCGAATTCTCCGCCCAGGATTTCTTCCCAGTTCGGGCCCCAGAGCGGCTTTTCCATGCGTTCGCCGGTGATGGCCGAGCGCATGCGCGCGGTCGGGGGCGTGGACACCTCCGGCGCCTTTTGCAGGTGGTCGTAGTCGAAGGTGAACGGCTCGTAGTAGTCGTCAATCCGGGGAAGGTCCGGATTGGCAAACAGCTTGGCCAGAAGCCAGAGCTTGTGCCCGGATTTGGGGCGGATGCCCCCGTTCTTCAGCCGGGTCCAGCCGCCGTTCCAGCGCGTCTGGTTTTCCCAGTCCACGGGGTAGCCGACCCCGGGCTTGGATTCCACGTTGTTGAACCACGCGTACTCGGTGCCGGCTCTCGACGTCCAGACGTTCTTGCAGGTCACGGAGCAGGTGTGGCACCCGATGCATTTGTCCAGATTGAGGACTTTGCCAATTTGGGCCCGGATTTTCATGGTGTCTCCTCCACCGTTGCGACCAGGGCGGGCTCGTCCTGCCACTCGACCGTGTCCATCTTGCGCACCACGACGAAGTCGTCCCGGTTGGACCCAACGGTTCCGTAGTAGTTGAAGCCGTAGGCCAGCTGGGCGTAGCCGCCGATCATGTGTGTGGGTTTCAGGATGATCCGGACCACCGAGTTGTGGATGCCGCCGCGTTTCCCGGTTGTCTCCGAGATCGGTGTGTTCATGATTTTCTCCTGTGCGTGGTACATCATGGCGAGCCCCTCGGGGACGCGCTGGGAGACCACCGCCCGGGCGACAACGGCACCGTTGGCGTTGTAGCACTCGATCCAGTCGTTATCCCGGATCCCGGCCTTGCGGGCGTCCGTCTCCGACATCCAGACGATGGGCCCTCCGCGCGAGAGGGTGAGCATCAGGAGGTTCTCGCTGTAGGTGGAGTGAATCCCCCATTTCTGGTGGGGCGTGACCCAGTTCAGCACGACCTGCTTTCGGTCCTTGCCCAGGGTGTCGATGACCGAGGCCACGGTGCGGGTGTTGACGGGGGGCCGGTAGACGCAGAAGCCCTCGCCAAAGTCCCTCATCCAGTCGTGGTCCTGATAGAAGTGCTGGCGCCCCGTGAGGGTTCGCCACGGGATCAGCTCGTGGACGTTGGTGTAGCCCGCGTTGTAGGAGACGTGCTCGTCCTCGAGACCGCTCCAGGTCGGCGACGAGATGATCTTGCGCGGCTGGGCCTGGAGATCGCGGAAGCGGAGTTTCTCGTCCTCCCGTGGCCGGGCCAGGTGGGTGTGGTCGCGCCCGGTGAAGACGCCCAGGGCCTCCCAGGCCTTGAGGGCGACTTGGCCGTTGGTTTCCGGCGCGAGGGACAGGACCACCTCGGTGGCGTCGATGTCCGTCTCGATTTTCGGCAGGCCGCAGGACACGCCCTCGTCGGCGCACACGCCGTTCAGGCGTCCCAGGAAGTCCACCTCCGCGTCCGTGTTCCAGGCAATCCCCTTGCCGCCGTTCCCGATGGTTTTCATCAGGGGGCCAAGGGAGGTGTACTTGCGGTGGGTGTCCGGGTAGTTGCGCTCGACCACCGTGAGGTTGGGCAGGGTCCGCCCGGGAACGGGCTCGGCCTCGCCTTTTTTCCAGTCCTCGGGGCCGAAGGGCTGGGCCAGTTCCCCCGGGCTGTCATGCAAGATGGGCTGGGCGACCAGATCCTTCTCCAGCCCCAGGTGTCCGGGGCACATCTCCGAGAACCGGCGGGCAATCTCCCGGTAGATGTCCCAGTCCGAGCGGGACTCCCAGGCCGGGTCCACCGCCCGGGACAGGGGGTGGATGAAGGGGTGCATGTCCGAGGTGTTCAGGTCGTTCTTCTCGTACCAGGTGGCGGTGGGCAGAACGATGTCCGAGTACAGGCACGAGGTGGACATACGGAAGTCCAGGGTCACCAGCAGGTCCAGCTTTCCCCTGGGGCCCTCGTCGCGCCAGACCACCTCGGAGGGCTTGGGCGCGTTTGCCTCGCCCAGGTCCCGGTCCATCACCGAGTTCTGGGTTCCCAGCAGGTGGCGCAGGAAGTACTCGTGCCCCTTGCCCGAGGCGCCCAGAAGGTTCGAGCGCCAGACAAACAGCACCCGGGGGAAGTTCGCCGGGTTGTCCGGATCCTCGCACGACAGGGCCAGGGACCGGTCTTTCAGGCGGGAGACCACATACTCTTTGGGATCCCGGCCCTGGGCCTCGGCCTCGGCGGTGAGCCTCAGCGGGTTTTCCTGGAACTGGGGAGCGGAGGGGAGCCAGCCCATCCGCTCGGCCCGGACGTTGCAGTCAATGAGGGTCTGACCCTCCCATTTCTTCGGATCCGCAAGCGGCGAGAGGATGTCGTCCACCCCCACCTTCTCGTAGCGCCACTGGTCGGTGTGGGCATAGAAGAACGAGGTGGAGTTCATCTGGCGCGGCGGCCGGTGCCAGTCCAGGCCAAAGGCGAGGGGCAGCCACCCCGTCTGGGGGCGCAGCTTTTCCTGCCCCACGTAATGGGACCAGCCGCCGCCGGATTTCCCGATACAGCCGCACATCATCAGCAGGTTGATGATGCCCCGATAGGCCATGTCCATGTGGTACCAGTGATTGATACCCGCTCCCAGGATGACCATGGACCGCCCGCGGGTGCGGTCCGCGTTGTCCGCGAACTCGCGCGCGACACGGATGACGGTCTCCCGCGGCACGCCGGTGATCTTCTCCTGCCAGGCGGGGGTGTAGGGCTCGTCCCCGTCGCTGGACAGGGGCGGATCGCCACAGACCTCGCGGGCCACGCCGTAGTTGGCCAGTTGCAGGTCGAACACCGTCGCCACAAGGGCTGTGGTGCCGTCCGCCAGAAGCACCCGGCGCGCCGGAACCCGGCGTTTCAGGATGCTCTCGTGGTTCGTGTGATCGAAGAGCTGGTCGCTGGGGATGTTGCCGAAATAGGGGAACCCGACCTCGACGATCACGTCGTGGCGCTCGGCGAGGCTCAGGGTCGGCCAGATCTCGGCACCCGTGGTCTCGTCCTTCATCTCCAGGTTCCAGCGCCCCTTCTCGCCCCAGCGGGAGCCGATGGTGCCGTTGGGGATTTTCAGGCTGTCGGTCACGGAATCCCAGAGAACCGGCTTCCACTCGGGATTGTTGTCCGCCCCCAGGGCGCCCTTGATGTCGGAGGCCCGCAAGGTCCGCCCGGCCACGTGGAGGCCACCGGCCTTTTTGTCCAGACGCACCAGGAAGGGCATGTCCGTGTACTGGCGGCAGTAGTCGTCAAAGTACTCCGAGCGGTTCCGGGCGTGGTACTCCGTCAGGATGACGTGCCCCATGGCCATCAGAAGGGCCGCGTCGGTGCCCTGCCGGGGCGCAATCCACTCGTCGGAGAGCTTGGCCACCTCCGAGTAGTCGGGCGTGACCGCCACGGTCCGGGTGCCCTTGTAGCGGACCTCGGTAAAGAAGTGCGCATCCGGGGTCCGGGTCTGGGGCACGTTGGAGCCCCAGGCGATGATGTACGACGAGTTGTACCAGTCCGCGCTCTCGGGCACGTCGGTCTGCTCGCCCCACACCTGGGGGGAGGAGGGCGGCAGGTCGCAGTACCAGTCGTAGAACGACAGGCATGTGCCGCCGATCAGGGACAGGTAGCGTGTCCCCGACGCATACGAGATCATGGACATGGCCGGGATCGGCGAGAAGCCGCACACCCGGTCCGGACCGAAGGTCTTCGCCGTGTAGATGTTGGATGCGGCGATGATCTCGTTCATCTCGTCCCAGTCGGCGCGGACCATGCCGCCCAGACCGCGGGCGGTCTTGTAGGACGCGGTCTTCACCGGGTCGGTCACGATGCTCTCCCAGGCCAGGACCGGGTCGGTGTGCACCTCCCGCGCCTTGCGCCACAGCCTGAGCAGGCGCGAGCGGATCATGGGGTATTTCAGGCGGGTGGCGCTGTAGAGGTACCAGGAGTAGCTGGCTCCGCGCGGGCAGCCTCTCGGCTCGTGGTTGGGCAGGTCCGGGCGGGTGCGGGGGTAGTCGGTGAACTGGGTTTCCCAGGTGACCAGCCCCCCCTTGACGTAGATCTTCCACGAGCACGAGCCGGTGCAGTTCACCCCGTGGGTGGAGCGCACAATCTTGTCGTGGGCCCAGCGTCCGCGATAGGCGTCCTCCCACTGGCGGTTCTCGTCGGTCGTGATCCCGTGTCCGCCGGAATATTTCTCCGGGGCCTTGCGGGTGAAGTAGGTCAGCTTGTCGAGAATGTGACTCATGTGTCTCTCCTGCTCCCTCAACTGGGCTTTTCAGCGTTTTTCCGGGCGTACCACCACCAGGTCACTCCGATGCAGGTGACGTAGTAGGCGATGAAGCCCCACAGGGCCGGCAGGGCCGAGCCGGGGGACACGACAGCACCGCTCGCGTCGGTGACCGTCGTGAGGCGGATGGACCCGCTGAAAACCATGGGAAGAATGAAGGCTCCGTAGGCCGCGATGGCGGCGGAGAAGCCCAGTGCCGGGGCCTTTTCCCGGGGCGGGAAAATGACCCCCATCATGCGGAACACCGACCCGTTGGCCACGCCGGTGGTGATGAAAAGGACCATGAAGAGGGCAAAGAACCCCTGGAAGCTCCGGTGCTCGGGGGTCAGAAACCAGATCACCCCCAGGACGGCGCCGATCATCACGAACAAGGTCACAAGCGTGACCCGGGCGCCGGAGTCCAGGCGGTCGGAGATCCAGCCGCCCACCGGGCGGATCAGCGCCCCCAGAAGCGGTCCGATGAACGCGTAGGCGAGGGGGTTGACCTCGGGAAACTGGTCCTTGATCAGAAGGGGGAACGCCGCCGAGTAGCCGATGAACGATCCGAACGACATGATGTAGAGCCAGGTCGTGAGGTACATGTGCTTGCGCCGGAAAATCACCAGCTGCTCGGACAGGGGCGTGGCCGAGCTCTTCAGGTTGTTCATGCCAAAGGCGGCGGCCACGACCCCCAGGACAATCAGCGGAACCCAGACGAAGGCCGCGTTCTGGAGCCACATCTCCCGGCCGTCGGGCGTGATCCTGGGCTCTCCGCCCAGGGCACCGAAGACCCCGGCCGTGATCACCATGGGCGCCAGGAACTGGAGGGTGCTCACCCCCAGGTTTCCAAGGCCCCCGTTCAGGCCCAGGGCGGTTCCCTGCTCGCGCTTGGGGAAAAAGAAGCTGATGTTGGCCATGGACGAGGAGAAGGCGCCGCCCCCGAAGCCGCAGCTTGCGGACAGGAGAAGGAAGGTCGCAAACGACGTGTTGGGGTTCTGGACCGCAATGCCGACGCCCACAGCCGGGACCAGCAGGAGCGCGGTGGCGATGACCGTCCAGTTCCGCCCGCCGAAGATCGGCACGACGAACGAGTACACAAGGCGGAACGTGGCACCCGAAAGCCCTGCAACGGCGGTCAGCAGGAACAGCTGGGACTTGTCGAAGCGAAAGCCGATCTGGTCCAGGTGCACGGTCACGACGGAGAAAATGACCCACACAGCAAAGGCAAGCAGAAGGCAGTACGTGGAGATCCAGAGGTTCCGCCAGGCGACGGTGCGTCCGCCCGCGTTCCAGCAGGTCGGATCTTCAGGATCCCAGCGGGCGAGATCTGTTCTTGGGGCCGGGATTTCAGGAACCCGGCGGGCAAGAGCTGTTCTGGTTTTCATGGGGACACGTCCTGAGGTTTGGTGGGGTCAAACTCGGGCAGGTCTTTCGGGCCATCCAGCGAGGGATGGATCCGCTTTTCTGCTCTGCGGATGGTCATGTGCATCCAGATCAGGGACACCATGATCAGGACGAACAGGAGCATGAAACAGCTGGTCCGGATGTCGGTCAGGTCGTTCATGAGGCCGAAGCAGATGGGCAGGATCCAGCCTCCCAGCCCTCCGACCAGGCCCACGATTCCGGCGACCGCGCCCACGTCATCGGGGTAGTAGTGGGGGATGTACTTGTAGACAGCCGCCTTGCCGAAGGACATGAACAGGCCAAGGCAGAACACCAGAACGGTGAAGCCGATGACGCCGGTGGCCATGGAGAAGGCTTTGGTTTCCGCGATGCCGTGGACGAGATAGTCCGTGGGCGGGTAGCTGAGCAGGAAGCACGAGATGCCCGTCACCGCGAACGTCCAGTACATGACCTTCCGGGCGCCGTACCGGTCTGACATCCAGCCCCCCAGGGCGCGGAAGCCGGACCCGGCGATGGAAAAGGTGGCCGCAAGGGCGCCCGCCAGGGGCAGGCTCATTCCGTACTGGTCGTGGAAATAGTCGGGCAGCCAGAGGGCGAGCGCGACGAACGCCCCGAACACAACAAAGTAGTAGAGCGAGAACCGCCAGACCTGGAGATGGCGCAGGGGCCTGAGGGATTCCCTGAGGGTCTTGCACCGGTTCCCCGTGTGCCTGCGGGAGCGGAGCTCCGGCTCATTCTTCGTGACGACCCAGAAGCCGACGGCGGTCAGCAGCAGGACCAGCGCCCAGATCCGGGCGGCTCCCTGCCAGCCGATGGCCTGCCCTCCGATGCTGATGGCCATGACCAGCGGCACGAGGAGCTTGGTAAACGCGGTGCCGATGTTGCCCATGCCGAAAATCCCCAGGGCCGTTCCCTGGAGCTCCGGTGGATACCACTTGGACACATAGGTGATGCCGACGGCGAAGGAGCCTCCGGATATCCCCAGTCCGAGGGCCGCCAGAAGCATCATGGGGTACGTGGTCGCGTAGGAGAGGGCGAAGGTCGACAGGCTTCCCGCGATCATCACCAGGGCGAAGACGGGCCGTCCGCCATAGCGGTCCGCCCAGATCCCCAGGAGAAGCCGCACAAGCGACCCCGTGAGGATGGGGGTTCCGATCAGGATGGAGAAGGCCGTCTGGGACAGTCCCAGGTCTTCCTTGATCCGGACACCGATGATGGCAAAAATCGTCCAGACCGCAAAACACACCGTGAACGCCGCTGTCGAGGCAACCAGTGCTGTCGCCCGATCCTGAAGTCGTGTCATCGCTTCTGTCCTCTAACGCCTCGTGATGCTTCTCACGGTGCGTCAGGGGGCCTCGCGGTTCTGTGACCCAGGTCAAAAAAATGCAAAATCCCGAATCTCGTAAAACTCTACAAATAATCGATTCGCAACGCCTGATAGATTCGGGTGAGGTTCGGCGTTGCGCATGTAATTTCTGGAGTCTTGCCAGTTATTGAACTATAATCTCTGCCATTAACGGGGACATCTTTAACATATGGTGGGTGTAATGGCAAAGAAGCTCCTCACCGTGTTGGGAAACGTTGTCCATTGTTTGCAAAGGGAACGCGGGTGCTCGACCCTCTATCTTGCGTCCCGTTCCACACTGTTTTCCGGCCGACTGGACAAGGCCCGCCTTCAGACAAACCGCGGCCTCGAGGATCTGGCATCCCGGCTTCAGGCGCTGGGCCCGACCGGCCCGGATCCGGGACACCGGTCCCCGGTCACGACTTTGGGGGAGACCCGCTCTCACCTGGCCACGTTCCGAAGGGCGGTTTCGGACCTGTCCCTGTCTCCGTCCGAGTGTCTGAGCACGTGCTCCCACACCATGATCGCGCCGTTCATCCGGCTGATGACGGGCATTGCCCGCAGCGGCGCTGTCCCGGTCTCGTCCGTGGACGCCTACGAAAACCTGCTTCTGTGGAAAGACACCGTGGGGCTGGAGCGGGCGCTGGGCGGGCGGGGCCTGGCCACCAATGCCCTCGCCAACGAGGAATTCCTCGAGCGCATCTTTTTCCTGCTGACCGAGCAGGAAAGCCACGAGCGCGCCTTCCTGTCCTGTGCGCCGGACGCGTTGAGGGAGCGCCTCTCCCTCGCCCTGAAGACGGATTCGGGCAAGACCCTGGAGCAGATCCACAGGCGCCTGAAACGCGAACCCGGGCGCGCCTGGGATCCGGGACTCGAGCCGGAAATCTGGTTCGACCTGCTGACCGAGAAGGTGGACGCGCTGCACTCGTGCGAAACCCTGATCTCGGAGGCCCTGCCCCACACCGGGGAGCCCAGTACCTCTCCCGATCCGGGGCACACCTGGCCGGTCACGTGCCAGAGGAGCGAGGAGGCCGTCATCCGGGCCCTGCCCCTGTTTGCGGCCCTGTCCGGCGCCGAGCTGGCCGGGCTTTTGCGCCACGGGGCCGTTCGCCGCCTGCCGAAGGGGCGCCTGCTTTTCCTTGAGGGGGAGCAGCCCCACCACCTGTATATCGTGCTGAGTGGCTGGCTGAAGGTGTTCAAGGCGACGCCGGACGGAGAGGAGGCGGTCCTCCAGATGCTGGGCGAGGGCTGTGCGCTGATGGAGTCGTCCGTCTATCTGGACCGGCCCCTGAGTGCCAGCGTCCAGGTCGCCCAGGACGCAACCCTTCTGTCCCTTCCGGCTCCGGTTCTGCGCGAGCAGATCCGCTCCAGCAACAGCCTGGCTCTCGGGGTGCTGACAAGCATGGCCAGCAATTCCCAGAAGATGATCCGTCAGATCGAGAGCTCCCGCCTCCAGTCGGTGGACGACCGCCTGGGGAACTTCCTCCTGGGCCTTCTGAACGACCAGGGGCGCGTGTCCCGCTCGATTCGGCTGCCCTACGACAAGTCTCTGGTGGCCTCCGGACTGAACATGAAGCGGGAGACCCTCTCCCGGGCCCTGGGGCGCCTCAAGGCAAAGGGATGGCGCGTCGAGAGCAACACGGTGGTGATCCCGACCCTCTCGGCCCTGTGCGGTCACTGTGATCCTGCGCTGTCCGCGGAGTGCCCCAGCCGGGACACGTGTGAGAACTCCGGCGGTGCGAGCCGGGAGACCGCAAAGCCCGCATAAAAAAATCGGGAATTTGATCCAGGTCAAACCCGGCCCCCTTTTCGGGGAGCATGGTGGGGTCATGAGGACGTCTTTACCTCGGAAGGGACGCACACCATGACTTCCGTTCCCCGGACGGCTCCGACTGATTCTCTTGGCCGGCGCCTGGCCTACTTGCGTCTGTCTGTGACTCCGGCGTGCACGTTCCGCTGCGTCTACTGCCTGCCGGACGGGTCCGGCAGCCGGAGTTCCGGGCGTCCTCTGACGGTCCGGGAAATCGGTCGCCTTCTGGCCGGTTTTGCCGGGATCGGTCTGGGCAAGGTGCGCCTGAGCGGTGGCGAGGCCACAACCCGGAGCGACTTTGCCGAGATCATCAGGACCGCTGCGCACACTCCGGGTATCCGGACCGTGGCGCTCACCACGAACGGATACCGCCTGGAGCGCAATGCCCGCATCTGGAGGCAGGCCGGGCTTGCGACCCTGAACGTGAGTGTGGACAGTCTGAACAGGGAGACCTTTGCCCGGATCGCCGGGGTTGACCATCTGCACCAGGTGCTGGGAGGCCTGGAGGCGGCCCTGGAGGCCGGGTTCGAGCGGGTGAAGATCAATACGGTTCTTCTGAAAACCGTGAATGATCGCGAGGTCGGGGCCTTCCTGAATCTCGCGCGGGATCGCCCGCTTGATGTGCGCTTCATTGAGCTGATGCGCACACACGACAACGCGGCGTTTTTTGAACGTCATCATCTGCGGGCGGACACACTCGTCCGGCAGCTTGAGGAACTGGGGTGGGTGCGGCAGGGCCGGGCTTTCGATGATGGGCCGGCGCGAGTCTACACCCACCCCGACTCCCGGGGACGTGTCGGGATCATCGCGCCCTATTCCCGGGACTTCTGCACAGCCTGCAACCGGGTGCGCGTGACGGCGACGGGCGAGCTGCGTTTGTGCCTGTTCGGAACGGAGGGTGTTTCCCTTCGCCCCTACCTTCAGGAGGACCGCCAGCGTCCCCTTCTCCAGCACACGGTGCTTCGGAGCCTCGCTCTCAAGCCCGCAGGCCACCGTCTCGCAAGCGGGGACAGTGGCGTGACGGATCACCTCGCGTCCATTGGGGGATAGGAGGACCGATGTCGGGTATAGCGGAACTGTTCACCACATCCGGCTGGGCGATGGCGGATATCAGCCAAAAGCGCCCGACGCTCCGGCGTGCCCTGGCCATGGGCTCCATCCATGTGGGCCCGGTCGCCTATCCGCATGTGCGCGACGGCACCTTGCCCAAGGGGGACGCCCTGAAGCTGGCCGAGATCGCCGGGCTCCAGGGCGCCAAGAACGCGTCGCAGGCCATTCCCCTGTGCCATCCGGTGGCGCTGGACCATGTTGCGCTGGTGTTCGAGCCACAGAAGGCGAGCCACTCTGTGAGCGTCTACTGCCTCGCGGTGGCCGAGGCCCGGACCGGCGTGGAAATGGAGGCGCTCGCGGGTGTTCTGGCCGCTCTTCTCACGATCTATGACCTGACGAAACCGGTGGAGCCGGCCCTCAGCCTGGGTGAAACCCGTCTGCTGTTCAAGCAGGGGGGCAAGAAGGGGCTCTGGGTGCATCCGCAAGGGGTTCCGCCGGCGGTGGCCCGTCTGCTGCCGGCGCCCGCCCGCCCCCTCGGGAGTGTTGCGGCGGATGTCCTGACCCTGTCCGACCGGGCGTTTGCGGGGCACTACACGGACCGCTCCGGCCCGCTAGTGCAGTCCCTTCTGGAAGAGGCGGGCGCCCGGGTCCGGAGCCATCGGGTGCTGCCCGACAGCCACGAGCTTCTGAGAACCCATCTGATGATCGCAGCCGGGAGCGTGGATCTGATTGTCACAACCGGGGGAACGGGGCTCGGGCAGCGGGACATCACCTGTGACGTGCTGTCCAGCCTTCCCGGAGCCCGCCCTGTGCCGGGCTTTGGCGAGCTTCTGCGCTCCGACGGCGCCCGGGCCACGCCCAACGCCTGGCTCAGCCGCAGTCTCGCGGTGGTCTGGAGCAACACGCTGATTGTCGCCCTTCCCGGAAGCGAGAGGGCCGTGCGCGAGGGGCTGGCCGCCATCGGAGGCATCCTCCCCCATGCTCTGGAGATGATTGCCGGAAAGGACCACGAGCCGTCCCGTGCGGCCGAAGGAAAGGATCCGTCGGATGATTCCCTATCTTGATGCTCTCGAAATCCTGAGGCGGACTCCTCCGCGCCTGCGGTCCGGTTCGGTCCCCCTGGGCGTGGCCAACGGGCGTATCCTCTCGGAGGCCCTAGAGGCCCGGGTGTTCGTGCCCTCCTTTGCCAACGCGGCCATGGACGGGTTTGCCCTTCGGGCCGCGGACACGCTGGAGGCCCCTGTTGACCTGACCGTCCTGTTCCAGGTTCCCGCCGGCAGCACGCCGGGGCCCGTGCGCGGTGGCGCGTGCGAGATCATGACCGGGGCCCCCGTTCCCGAGGGCTGCGATGCGGTGGTGAGGGTGGAGGACGTCACGGTCATGGCCGTGGACCCCATGGGCCGCCCGTTGCGCATTGCCGTGGCGGAGCCTGTGCGTGAAGGGGCCAACATCCGGAAGCCCGGAGAGGACTACTGCCCCCAGGATCCGGTCGCTGCGGCCGGCACCCGAATGACTCCCTCCCAGATCATGGCCTGCGCCGCGCTGGGGATCGACACCGTAACTGTACATTCCCCGATGACGGTCGGTCTCCTGTGCACGGGTGCCGAGGTGGCCGGCGATCCTCGCCTGCCCCTCGGCCCCGGTCACATTCGCGACGCCAACACCCCGTTTCTCTCGGCCGCCCTGGACAGCGCGGGGGCCGTCCCCCGTCACGCGGGCTCGGTCGGCGACAGCGCGGCCCGGTTCGAGATCCTTCTGGAAGAGGCCATGAGCGTGGACGACCTGGTTTTGTCCACCGGCGGGGTGTCCATGGGGGCTCTGGATTTTGTTCCCGCGTCCCTGGAGCGTCTGGGGGCCCGGATCCGTTTCCGGAAAGCCGCCATCAAGCCGGGCAAGCCGATCGTGTTTGCCTCCCTTCCCAACGGGGTTCCGTTTCTGGGCCTTCCGGGCAATCCGGTCTCCACGGCGGTGGGCTTCCGGTTCTTTGTGTGGCCCCTTCTGGAACGGCTGACGGGCCTTGTCCCGGAAATCCTGCCGCGGGCTGTTCTTGCCCACGATGTGCCGGAGCCCGGAAAGGCTGCGGGCCTTCGCCAGTTCCAGAAAGCCCGGGCGTTTCTGGATGACGGCTGCCGGCTGACGGTCCGTCTGCTTCCGGGGCAGGAGTCGTTCAAGATCCATCCCTTCTTGCAGGCCAACTGCTGGGCCGTCCTGCCCGAGAACCGGGGTGCGCTGAAGGCCGGAACTCCGGTCGAGATTGCGTCCCCTGTTCCGGGCCGGCCGGTCGAGTTCCTTGCGGGAGACGTGTCATGCTAGTTCGGGTTCACCTGTATGGTCCGTTTCGCTCCACCGTCGCCGAGCGGAGTTTTGATCTGCCGGACGGCGCGCGGGTTTCCGATCTCCGGGCGGCGTTTGCCCGCGTGGAGATGAACCATCCCCTGTTGGCCCGCTCGCGGTTTGCGACCGAGGAGGGGGTGCTTCAGGAAAACGAGCGCCTTGCGTCGGGCATGATCCTTGCGGTTATCGCCCCCGTTTCGGGAGGGTAGGTCCATGACCAGCGCCACGTTTCTCAATGTCCGCAACGCGGAAACCGAGCCCCTCGATGCCTCGGAGGCGCTGGCCTTCGTCAGCGACCGGGCCAACGGGGCGGCGTTTGTTTTCTGTGGTCAGGTGCGCTGCAGCACCGGAGACGAGCCGCGCGTCTCGGCCATTACCTATGACATTTTCACGCCCCTGTTTATCCGGGTCGTGGGGGCCATTTCCCGGGAGGCCCGTCTCAGTCTGGGGCTCAACCTCAGGATCTACGTGGTGCACGCGAGCGGCCGGGTTGAGGCGGGCCAGAACGCCGTTGTCATTGCCGTCGGGGCACCCCACAGGCGCGAGGCCTTTGATGCCTGCCGCTACCTCATTGACGAGGTGAAGAAGCGCGCTCCGGTCTGGAAGCTGGAGCACTTCGAGGACGGGCCTGAAAAATGGGCCGACGGGGAGACGATCCAGCCATGACACCGGGGCGCACAGCCGGGGTTGTCCTCGCCGGAGGCCTGTCGCGCCGTATGGGCAAGGACAAGGCCGCACTGGTCCTGGAGGGGCGCACCCTTCTGGAGCGGATGACCGAGAGGCTGCGGGCCAGCGGTCTCGGGACGGTTTACATCAGCGGTCCCGGGTGTATCGAGGATCTGTATCCCGGGCAGGGGCCTCTGGGGGGCATCTACAGCGTCCCCGTGACCCTGGGCGACCGGTATGACCGCTACCTGTTCGTGCCGGTGGACATGCCCGCGATCGAGCCCGCCAGTCTTGCCCGCCTTCTGGCCGAGCCCATGGGCCGCAACCCGGTGCTGCGCTTCGGAGAGGTCCCGATGCCCTTCCTGCTGAGGGTGGACGCCCGGGTTCTCGCGCTCATGGAAACGCTTCTGCAGGAGGGGCGCGGCGGCGTGTCCGTCCGGACATTCCAGCGTTTCGCCGGGGTGACCTCGTTGCCCCTGCCCGCCGAGTGGGCGCAGGGGCTGGTCAATCTCAACACGCCCGGGGACTGGTTGACGTTTACGGGAGAAGAGCCATGAACCTGCGCATATCGGGCCAGAGCCTTCGTTTCCGGATCGATCCGGACGAGTGCGACCGACTTCTTGACGGCGGGACGGTGTCGTCCCTGACCCGGCTTCCGTCCGGGAGCAGCCTCGAGATCCGGCTGAGGGCCCGGTCTCTTGACCAGGATGTCCTGTCCCTCGAGGAGGTGGACGCCACCGCTCTGGAGCTTCTGGTTGACTGGGGTGCCCTTGGAGACCTGATGGCCCGCCATCCCAGAATAACGGGCCTTTCCAGCCGCCCGGACACCCCGGACGGGGATCCGCTGGAGCTGTCCCTGGAGATCGATGTGGGCTTCCCGCGGGGCCGGGTCCGCAGGCCGCGGTGAGGCCCGCCCCGTCACGCCGGGAGCGTTGCCACGTCACGCCACGCCACGAAGGCCGCCGTGCGACACGTTGGGGCCCGCCCCGTCACGCCACGGGGGCCTGCCACGCCACACCGGTAGGGCCGCCGTGCGACACGGTGGGCCCGCCGTTTGAAAAGGAACCAGGCGCCATGAGAGATTTTCTTCGCAGAGTGTTGGGCTCGGGCCTCGTGTCCGGTGCGGTGGCCCTGTCCGCGTTTGGGCCGGGCACGGCGGCTGCGGCGGATGTGAGGGTGGCTGTCGCGGCCAACTTCCTTGCCCCCCTGAAACAGCTGGGCGACGCGTGGGAGGCTCTGACCGGCAACCGGATTGTGGTGTCGTCCGGACCGTCTGGGGCCCTGTATGCCCAGATCGTCAACGGAGCGCCCTTTGACCTGTTCTTCTCGGCCGATATCGAGCGCCCCCAGGATCTGGAGCGGGCCGGTCTGGCCGAGGAGGGCACCCGGTTCACCTACGCGGTCGGCGTTCTGGCCCTGTGGTCTCCGAAGGAGGGGAGCGTTCCGCCCGAGGGCCCCGTTCCGGACCCTGACACGGTTCGGTTTCTGGCCATCGCCGATCCCGGCACCGCGCCCTACGGCGCCGCTGCCCGTCAGATTTTGGAAAAGGCAGGGGTCTGGGAGCGCATGAGCCGGGACCGGAAGCTGGTTGTGGGAACCAGTATCGGCCAGACGTACAGCCATGTGGCCTCGGGGGCGGCGCCTCTGGGATTTGTGGCCCTGTCCCAGATTCTTGACCCCCAAAGCGGGACCGTGAGGGGCTCGTTCTGGCTGCCGCCTGCGCAGGACTACACCCCCATACGCCAGCAGGCGGTCCTGCTCCGCTCCGCCGCTGCCCCCGAGGTGGCAAGGGCGTTCCTCGCCTGGGTCCACACGGACGCCGGGGCAAGGGCCATCATCCGCAGCTACGGCTACGAGACGGAGTAGCCTCCGGTGGACGGGTTCCTCTCCCCGGCGGATCTGACGGCGTTAGGGGTCACGCTCCGGCTGGCGATGATCAGCACGGGACTGATGCTTGTGCTCTTCACGCCGCTTGCCTGGGGGCTGGCCCGGATGCGCTCGTCCTCGAAGGCGGTGTTCGAGGCGATTGTGGCCCTTCCCCTGGTTCTGCCGCCAACGGTCCTGGGGTTCTATCTGCTGATCGCGCTCGGCCCCCGGGGCGTGGTGGGCGGGGCCCTTGAGAGCCTTGGTTTCGGTCACCTGGCGTTTTCGTTTTCCGGGCTGGTGATCGGCTCCATGATCTATTCCCTGCCGTTTGTCATGCAGCCGCTTCAGAACGCGTTCCAGGCGCTGGATCCCCGCCTGATGGAGGCGGCCGCCACGTTGCGGGCCTCTCCGCTGGACCGGTTTTTCACGATTGCGGTTCCTTTGGCCTCCCGGGGCTTTCTCAGTGCGGCGGTCCTGTCCTTTGCCCACACCATGGGGGAGTTCGGCGTGGTCATCATGATCGGCGGCAGCATTCCGGGGGAGACCCGGGTCGCGTCCATTGCCATCTTCAACCACGTGGAAACCATGGACTACGCGGCCGCCCACGGCCTGGCGGGCGTGCTGCTTGTGATCTCATTCCTTCTGCTTCTGGGAGTGTTCGCGGTGAACCGCCGGTTTGCGCGCATCACGGGGCCGGGCGCATGAGTATCGAGGCCCGCTTCCGTTGTGACCGGGGGGACTTCGTCCTCGACTTCAACGCCACCTTTCCGGCCCGGGGGGTGACGGCCCTTTTCGGGCCCTCGGGCTGCGGGAAGACGACGGTTCTGCGCTGTGTCGCGGGTCTGGAGCGGGCACCCGGGGGCGTCTTCCGGATCGGGGACGAGACCTGGCAGGACGGACGCGTCTTCCTGCCTGCCCACAGGCGGTCTGTGGGCATGGTGTCCCAGGGGGAGAGCCTGTTTCCCCATCTCCCGGTTCTGGGCAACATGCTGTACGGGCGCAAGCGCTCCCGCATTCCGCCGGATCCGGTCGAGTTCGAGGCGCTGGTTCACCTTCTGGGGCTTGGGGATCTTCTGGCGCGGCGGATCGACACCCTGTCCGGCGGCGAGCGGCAGCGGGTGGCCCTGGCCCGGGCCCTGCTGTGCGGGCCACGGCTTTTGCTGCTGGATGAGCCCCTGTCCGCTCTGGATGCGCCCCGGAAGGCCGGGATCCTCCCCTATCTGGAGCGCCTGTGCGCCCAGACCAGCGTGCCGGTTCTGTATGTCAGCCACGCCCCGGACGAGATCGCGCGTCTGGCGGATCGGGTCATCGTTCTGGATCAGGGGCGTGTGCGGGCTCACGGGTCCGTGGATGAGGTGTTTGTGCGCCTGGACCTGCCCCTGGGGATCGGGCCTGACGCGTGCGCGTTTGTGGAGGCTGTTGTCCGGGCCCACGATGTCACCTCCCACCTCTCGGTGCTGGAGTTCGCGGGCGGGACGCTGCTGGTGGAGCGCAGTGACCGCCCCCCCGGCGCGCGTTTGCGTGTGCGGATTGATGCGCGGGATGTGAGCCTGACGCTGGACAGGCCGGAGCGGTCGTCCATCATCAACAGTTTTCCGGTCCGGGTTGTGGAAACGGCCGATGCGGATACACCGGCCAGCCTGATGGTCCGGCTTGATGCGGGGGGCGCGGGGCTTCTGGCGCGGATCACCCGGTACTCGGCCCAGGCCCTGAACATTGCGCCGGGCCTCGATCTGTGGGCCCAGGTCAAGGGCGTCGCCATTTTCCAGTAGGAGCGGGCGGGGCTCCTGTTTCCAGGGGCGAGAGGCTGCCCGGGCGGGAGCCCTCCGGTTTTCGGGGCGCGCCGCCACCCGGATGGCCGCCACCCGGATGGGACGCGGTCCGGGCGAACAGCCACCGTGGGGGCACTGTGGGGGCGGGCGGATGTCGGCCATGGGGGCTCCATGGGGGCGTCATCGTCTTTCGCTTTTTCGTCCGGATCCGCTGCGGGCGCCCTCCCGCTGGTTCGACCCTGTGACGGGAGCACACCCGGGCCCGTGTCCGTTGTGCCTACCCGTGTTTGTACTGTTGAGGCCCCCGGGGCGGTTAGCCCCCCGGGAACCTGCTGCCTTCCCTCTTACTCGATCTTTTTCGGAGACTGGCCATGAGCGCACTTCGCCTTCCCTACTCGACCCTCTCGCCCGAAGCCTACAAGGGGTTGGGCATGACCAAGAAAGCCCTGGACAAGAGCAGCCTTGGAAAACAGCTGGTGGAACTTGTTTACCTGCGGGTGTCCCAGATGAATGGCTGCGCCTTCTGCCTCGAGATGCACGCAGCCGCCCTGCGTGCCGGGGGTGTGCCCGAGGTGAAGCTGGACAGCCTTGCGGGCTGGCGTGTCAGCGCGCAGTTCAGTGACCGGGAGCGCGCGGCTCTGGCCTGGGCGGAGTCCCTTGTCAACGTGGCCGAGACCCATGCCCCCGACGAGGAGTACGCTCCCCTCAGGGTCCACTTCACGGACGAGGAGATATCGGATCTCACCTTTGCTGTAGCGTTGATGAGCTCTTTCAATCGTCTGGCGATTGGCATGCGGCAGTAAGTACCCGGGAGTGCCGGGGCGTCAGGCCGGGGGGGAGCGTCTGTCCGGGAGCCCGGTCGCCAGCCTTCGGACAACCGCGAGCCCGGGGACACGGAACGGCCGTTGTGCGATGACGCCGGCGTCAGCTGTCTGGCTTTGAAGGGGTACAGCCCGGATCGGACGCGCGGGCCATGGTCGTCTTGAGATCCGGCGGGCGGCTTCAGCGCGTCGGGTTAATCGCCGGTGTCCGCATTCTGGATGACCTGGTCCCAGACTGTGGCCCAGTCGGGGTCGGAGCGCAAAACCACCTCAACGGTTTCGCCGTGGGCCTTGCCGGGGATGGGTGTCAGGACGATCCGTTCCAGGGTGCATTCGAACAGGATGCGGGTTGCCCGCCGGTTTCCCTTGCCGTCGGACAGGCCGATAATCAGGCGATACAGGCTGGAGCGGATGTCGTCCTCGCTTGGAAGGGGGATCTCGCTGCGGCGCAGGAGCTGGTGGATCTCTTTCTGGCGGATCTGGAGCTCCCGGATCCGCTCAACGACCAGGTCCCGGTCCAGTCCGCGGCCAATCGCATCAATGTAGTTTTCAATGGCTGCTTTGACGTCGGTTTCCTCTTTGTGCAGGCTCGCCAAAGGCCCGCACCGGGCCATAATGAGGGGCTCAAGAGTGGGGCGCAGGGGAGGGGCCTCCGCCAGGCGCCGCTCAATCGCCAGAAAGGCCTCGTCAAGCAAAACAGCCTCACGGACGCCCCGTGCGTTGCGGCAGGACCTGCTAACCCGATAGTTGGAGCAAACGTAGCGGGTTGAGTTGCCGATCGTCTTGGGTCCGGAACAGACGCCGCACACAACCCAGCCGGTGAGCGGGTGCTGGTTGTGGGTGTTGATCCGGTTGTCCTCGAGGTAACGGGCTCTTTTTTTCTGCGGCTTGCTGATTTTCTGAGAGATCAGGCGCTCTTGGACCCGGGCCCAGGTGGCGTCATCGATGATGCGAAGCTCCGGCCGCTCCACCACGACCCACGCGGACGGATCGTTGGGCTGCACGGAGAGAGCCCCTGTGGAAGGATTGAGTACCCGTCGTGAGCGGTTGAAAATGACCTGGCCAACGTAAATCGGGTTGTTGAGGATGCCATGCCGGATTGGCTTTGACGGATTATCCAGAGTGGAGATGCGCCAGGCGGGTTTGCGGGGGGACGGAACGCCCTCGGCGTTCAGGTCGGCCACGATCTCTGTCGGTGTTCGGCCCTCCGCATACTCCTGAAAAATGCGGCGGACCGTGGCGGCCTCGTGGGGGACGATTTCCCGCAGCCCGTTGATATAGCGTCCCCGCTCGTCCGTGACCCCACGGACCACGCTGTACCCGTAGGCCGCGCCGCCCATCACGTACCCCGCCCGGGTCCGTCCTTCCTGTCCACGGCGGATCTTGTTTTTCAGGTCCGATAAAAACAAAGCGTTCATTGTCCCTTTGAGCCCAATATGCAGCTCGCTGATGAGTCCTTCCTGAACCGTCCGAATGGGGACGTTTGCGAAATTCGCCAGCTCAAAGATCCGGGCAATATCCGCGAGCGACCGCGAGAGCCGGTCCAAACCCTCGCAGAGGATACCACTGATTTCACGTTTTGCGAGAGCCTCAAGCATGTCTGCCAGTCCAGGGCGGTTCCATGTTGCGCCCGAGCAGGCCGCATCCGTGAACACCCGGACAGCACTGTCGTCCTCACCGGCCGAGCGCAACCACGCGCGGCAGAGCGCGATCTGATCTTCGATCGAGGTTGGGTTTTGCAGGTCCGACGAATAGCGGGCGTAAATGGCGAGGGTCATAAGGGAAGAATGGCCGCCCTTAACAGAGTGATGAAGAACGGTTGTGAATCAAGCCGGTGCCTCCCGCCGGGTCAAGGCGAAAACGATGCAAAGAAATCGACGCACCCTTGGCGCGAAAATCATATCATTATCCCCCAAATGGGCGTGCCTTGCTCCGTTTTGCTCCATTTTGGGGAGCGCCTTGCTCCGTTTTGCTCCGTTTTGCTCCGTTTTGCTCCGTTTTGCTCCGTTTCGGGGCCACCCTACCCCGTTTTGCTCCGTTTCGGGGCCACCCTACCCCGTTTTGCTCCGTTTTGCTCCGTTTCGGGGAGTGCCTTGCTCCGTTTTTCCGCGTATTCTTCTCTGTCGTCCTTCTGGCAGGATATGGCCGGTGGGCCCACCGGCCTTTCCTGTGCCTCCAGCAGGGAGCTTATTCGCACCGGGGTGCTCAACGCGGCGCCCGGGAAACCGGGCACAAAAAAAGGCCCCCGAAGGAGCCTCGAAAGAGCGTCGTCGGGGACGCGATCACCGCTCCATGCCGAAATCCCGATTACGATTCGGGCGGTTCTGTTGACGTCCGGAGCGTTGATCTCCGGGTGATGACGACGGTGGGACTGGGGCGCCCGGGGTGGGTGTCGGCGGCTTGCTCCGGGCGTCCGCCGGAGCGGGCCCGGTGTGACCCGTTCGTGCCGCCATGGCGTCCTCGAGGGACAGGGCGTCCTCGACAAAGGCCTCCAGAACGACGGGAGCGAGAGTGGATTTCTCGCCCTTGAGTGTCTTTTGGAGCTTGTCGGCTATCCGTTGTCGTCTGGCACGGGGAGGCAGGGTGACAACTCCTTTGTGTGTGTTCTCCTTGAAAGCGAGAAGAATGGCAAGGGCCAGGGTATCCCGGTGGGCCTCGGCCATGAGGTGGTCTTTCCAGGAACGGATCCGCACGGCGCCTTTCTCCAGGCCGGGCGCGCTGCGCTCCTGGAGAAACTGTCGCCAGAGCCTGCTCTGACCGGGAAAGCGCGTCAGCGGGCGGCCCCGGAAGGGAAAGCGCGGGGCAGGGCGCCGACCGGCGAGTGCAGCGGATCGTGACCTTTGGTCCCCGGCCTTTGTGTGGGGGGCGGGCTCCCACGGTCCCAGGCGTTTTTCCAGGGCGCCCTTGCCATAGTTCCGGTTCAGCCAGGACGCCCTCACGGTCTTTTGCCCGTCTCTTTCGGCGAAGACCAGACCGGCGCCCCTGCGCCTCAAGGCCACATCGAATTTCGCCAGGGCCGCATGGGCCTCCTGCCAGGTGTTCGCTGCGCCCAGAGCCTCAAGAATGGCCTCCTTGTGCTCCAGAAGGTGGCGCTCGAAGGACTGTTGCCAGGTCCGCGCCTCATGGTCCCGGGCCTGGGGCGGCAGCCGGTTCTTTTCCTTGTCCCGTTCCACATCAACATGGAGGCCATAGCGCTGTTCCATAGCCCGGCAGACCCGTGCAAGCGCGGGAAAATCCCATGAAGGCGAGTGGCACAGGTGGTGTTCCGGATGCACCTTGTTGTATGCAATATGCATGTGAAAGTTATTAGTATTGGTGTGTGTGCCCACAACCCGCTGATGCTCGGTGAACCCCAGAGCCCGGGCGAACTCCCGTTCAATGTCCTGAAGGTTCTGCAAGGACAAACGGTCCTCCTCTCCCGGCCGGAATGAGACAACCAGGTGATAGGTGCGGTCTTCCGACCGTGTGTTAAAGGCGCGGGTGGCATCGATCTCCGCAAGGGCAAGGTCAAGATCATCCAAGTCCGTACCCGCATTGCAATTCTCGATCCAGAAATCTCGCAGCTTCTCGCCGTCCTTAGGGGCGTCGGCAATGTACTGGCCCAAGCGACGGTAATTGTCCGGGACACCGGGCTTGCGGGGGGGCTTGTGGGCAATCATGAAGTCTGCTCGCGCGGGCGTCGGCGAAGGCCATCAAGGTCGAGAACAAGGCTTTTGATGTGGGCTTGTGTGTCCCGGAGAGCGTCACAAAGGCTCAGAATTTGGTCTTTTTCGGGGTCGGTCAAGCTGCCCTCGCCCTCGGTCAGTATCATTTTCTGGAGGTTGCCAAGTCTGGCCAGGTCCGCGTTGACCTTCAGAAGGTCACGGATAGCCTCGGCGCGGGCAAAGCGCTCCGGGTTGGGGAGGGGCTGTCCAAGGACCAGGCGGCGTATCAGCTCGGAGCGCGACAGGCGCACCTGGTCCTTGAAGGCGTCCACCTGCCGGAGTTCTTCGTCGGTGAACGAGACCTTGATTCGTGTGCGGGTCGTAGCCATAGGGGTATCTCTCCTGTTCCGGATCCTGTGCGGGGCCGGCGTGATCGGAGAGATCCCTTCCGCCGCGCGCCCCGGTCTGGAGCCGTTTTTTTCGCAGCTCGGCGGCTCAGCGCTCCAGTGCCGGGCCTTTCGCCGGAGCCGGGCGCTCCCGGCCCAGAGCCGCCTCCTGGAGAGCGATGTAGGTCTTCTCGGCAGCGCGGATGTTCAGTTTGCGCTGCTGGATCAGGGCGCGTTCCTCGGGCGTCATGCGGGCCTTGTCCAGGTTCACCAGACGGGCGGCGTGGGAGCCGAAGAACTGCCGGGCCTCATCCCGGGGTAAACCGCCCACGCGGCTGCGCGGACGGGTATAAGCCTCATCAACAGCCCGGTAGGTCTGCGGGTCGCGAACCTTGGCCACAAGCTTTTCGGTCACAAGCAGACCGTCCAGAGCCTCCTGAAGGCTGCCCTTCGCAGTTCCGCCCGAGGCGTATTTCTCGACTTCATTCTCAAGAAACTGCCGCTCTGTTGCGAGGATAAGGTCAATATCTCCGCTCTTTCCAATGGCCTTAAGCGCATCTTTCATGAGCGACTGCGCGGAGGCCGCTGCGCGTGCCTGAACGGACTGATCTCGCGCGCGGATTGCCTGCTCCTCAATCAGGAACAGTTTGAAAAACGTCTGGGAATAATCAGGCCTCGAGCCAGTTTCGGCCATACTTCGTCTCCGCTGTTTGGGTACGAACCCCGAGATCCCGGATGTAGTCAGCTCCCTTGACGCGTCGCAGCGCCATCAGCGCTTCAGGCGGGAAGTCAACTTGCTTGAGAAGCTCGTCGCCCTTCTCCCAATCGTTCTTCCTTGCGGCCATAATAAGGTCGTGGAGGGTCCGGTCATCCGGCGCCAGGCGATCGTACTCCTCACGGGTCAAATAGGAATCCTCTGTCCAGGCCATGGTGGTTCCTCCTGTTCTGGCGGGGGCGTGCCCCGCTATGGTTGGGGTGTAATGGGGAGAGTCTGACACCATCCCGGGCCTCGGGCAAGATCCGGACAGGCTTCCGGAAGGTCTTGGCCCCGGGGTGCAAGCACAGTGTGGCGCTTACCGTGACTGTCGGGCGCCGGCGCCCTGCGCGGCACTATCGCTCCAGTGCTTGTTACCCTTTTGTCGGGGTCGAACGCTCCCGGCCCAGAGCCGCCTCCTGGAGGGCAACGTAGGTCTTCTCGGCGGCTCGGATGTTCAGCTTGCGCTGTTCCATCAGGGCCCGCTCCTCCGGGATCATGCGGTGCTTGTCCTGGTTGACGAACCGGGCCGCGTGGGACCGGTAGAACTGCCGGGCTTCATCTCGAGGCAGGCCGCCGACGCGGTTTTTCGGAAGGGTCGCTTCCGCATCCACAGTTCTGTAGACCTCCGGGTCGCGGACCTTATGTGCGAGCCGCCGGGCGGCCTCAAGCTCCAGAAGGGAGACCTCAAGGCTGCCCCGGAAGGTCGGTGTGTCGGCGAAGGCTTTCTCGTTTTCCAGACACCGGCGCTCACTTTCGAGAATCAGGTTCAGGTCGCCCGTTTTACCGATGTCGCGCAATGTGTTGCTCAGGTGGACAAGACAGCGGGCCCATTCTCCGGGCTTTGCTTCACAGGCATGGTGCCGATACCACGCCGAGCGTTCCGCAAGTAGGTTCTGGTCAAGCCTCTTCAGGCGGTCATCGGTCGAGCCAGTCTTTTCCATACTTCGCTTCCGCCGTTGCTGTCTTCACACCCAGCTCGCGGATCCGCTCCGCACCACTTGTCCTCTTGAGAGCCATCAGGGCTTCGGCTGGGATATCAATCTGCTTGAGCAGTTCTCCCGCTGTAGCCCAATCACCTCTCCCCTGCGCCATGATCAGATCGTGCATAAGGCGGCTTGTCGCGTCGGCGTTTTCGTAGTCCTCTTTTGTCATGTAGGAATCCGGCGTCCAGGCCATGTCGTCTCTCCTATTCCAGAGGCGGCGTTTCACGTTGCAGATATGTGGAGTCTGACACCGTTGCGAACCCCGGGCAAGGGCCGGACGGGCTTCCGGGGGCGTTTCGACCTGTCTTGCCATGCGTTGACATGCGTGGACCAATAGCTTTGTTGTGGCTTGTATCGCGAGTCCACGCGGCGAACACATGTTTTTCAAACAATGTGGCAGAACGCAGATAATCCGCCTTGTTTTGGTGTGTCTTCAGTGCCCATGGCTTCAAGAGCTCAGTGGAAAGAGACGGATCGTGAGCTTCTCCAGTAGGCTGTGGCCCCAATCTCGGACATCGCTGTGAAGTTGGCTACGGCTTCTGTGTCCACAATGGCGGCGCAGTGGCAAGTGGGCGCCTCTGTCCTCGGCTATTGGGTGTGCTCGCGCCGCAGCATTCGAAGTCTCATTGGGAGCTCTTTCTATCCACATTTCGCCGGCCCTACGAAGGCTTCGGGGTCAAGGCGCGAGCGCTGCGCAACAGTTTTGCGATCGCGCGCGCATTCTCAGCTGACCCGTCCCAAACATCATCAATTGCTTTCTCGATTGCTAATTTCCCATCGGGGTCCTCGAATCGTTCGGCATAAACTGGAATATTTGCATAGCCTAGTATCTCTAAAACCTGAGGTGTTGTCCGCTTGAAGTGCCCATTGCAGATGCGGTTAATCCAACTCTGACTCACCAGTTTTCTATCTTTTTTTTCGTTATTTATAGCATCGGCTAGCTCCTGTTGCGTCATGCCGCGATCAGTAAGCCATTGCCGCAGGTCTTTGCCAATATCGAATGAAGTGCGCCTTGCCATATGCGAAGAATATCCGCATAATCGAATAAATGGCAATACCATAAAAGATGGGAGCACGAACGTGGAAATGTTGCGCGAGAAGCTGGAGGCCGATGTCGGCACGTTAACCGGAAGGCTCTGTTCCAGTCATACGTTGCTGGCTAAGAACTGGTTCGCTCGCCATGAATTCCTTGGCCCGTCATCGACAAACCAGGACACTCACAATTTGCCATTCCAGCGGTGGTATCGCTTCAAGGAAGCGTTTTCTCCCCGCGCAGTTGTCGATGCCATCAGCAAGCTTGAAATCCCGCCCACGACCTGCATCGACCCTTTTGGCGGCAGTGGAACGACCGCGCTGACCGCGCAGTTTCTGGGCATTCGCCCTACTACCGTAGAGGTGAATCCGTTCCTTGCTGATCTGATTGAGGCCAAACTGGCTTCCTATGAGATAGAGCCCCTGCTCGTTTCTTTTCGACAGGTTGTCGACCACGCGACCGCCAATAAAACAGACCCCGCGCGGGAACTGTCCGAGGGCCCCAAAACGCTTGTGGCGCCAGGGGTTGGTGGGCGATGGATCTACTCTCTGGAGGTTGCAGAGCGTATTTTGGCCTACCGAAAAGCGATCGAGGCGCTCGACAATCCGGCTCACGCACGATTGTTGCGTGTTTTGCTTGGCTCCGCACTGATACCCTTGAGCAACGTTATTATCAGTGGCAAAGGGCGGCGTTACAGATCCGGCTGGCAGAGCAGAACCGTCCGATCAACTGCCGTTCATCAGATGTTTGAGGTCGCTTTCCTGAATGCCATTGAAGACATTGTCCGTTTCGGACGACGTCCCTGCCCGGAATACACGCTGCTTCGCGGCGACTCTCGTATCGCACTGACTCAAGCACCGCCAGCGGACTTCTCGCTTTTCTCTCCGCCATATCCGAATTCATTTGATTACACTGATGTCTATAACATCGAGCTCTGGATGTTGGGCTATCTGAAGACGCCGGAAGACAATCGAAAACTGCGCGAGGCAACGTTGCGTTCTCATGTTCAGATCAAGCGTTCCTTCGAAGCGTCTTCGTCGTCGCCTACGCTTGATTTGACCATGCTGGCTCTTGATTCGCGGCGTTCCAATATGTGGAATAGAAGCATTCCGGAGATGATCCGCGCGTATTTCGATGATCTGGTGGCCATTTTGGCTGAGCTTCACCGTATCATTGTGCCGGGGGGTTCAGTGATGATGGTGGTGGGCGACAGCCAGTACGCCGGCGTTGTTGTTGATGTCGGGACTATCTTGGTGGAACTGGGGCGCGAGCTTGGGTTCGAGCTCTTCAACCTGTCCGCCATGCGTTCAATGCGATCAAGCGCCCAGCAGGGAGGCGCTTACGATCTTGGCGAGACTTTGATCCACATGGTCAGAAACTAAAAGCGTCTTATGGTCATTCGACGGCGCCGGATAACGTTCGTCCGGCCGCAGTCGCAGCGGCCTCAGCATCTCGATGGTCTTTTGTCGATGAGTACATATAATATCTTCGGAGCAGGACATCATATTGGGCGGCCAAGGCAACAACGTGGGGCTGATCTTCATCCTCATCACGCGCATCGAAGCAGCAGAGATAGGCCAGCTTTCCCCCCACATTTTTTCGGTACTGAGCTGCTTGGAGAACACCGTCACTCGCTTGCGAAATCGTCTTATTTTTAGAGACTTTTTCTAATTCGTAGCGTGATCGCAGGACCTTGCATTCCAATACGCAAGCTCCCAATCCGTTACACATCGCGTGTTTCAAAATCTTTATATCGATTCGACCGTGAGAATTATGGTCTTCAATAACGACATTATCTTCTCCAACAATGCCTTGCAAGTGTATTCCAAGCAAAGAGCTAATCCTGGGTTCTGCATTATCACACGTGATCCGGTCTTTTGGGCTTCCTTTCCACGGTTTTATTGCTCCTGATGGAGTCTGAGTGTATTTGCAGTGAAAATTCCATAAATGTTTGTCCAGTGAGCCAGAATTGAGTTTTATGGGTCTCTCAAGACTGATTTTCTCTTGTATTACGCCGCCGTAGACCCCTGATTTGCATAGACATATATCAGCACTATCGCTGAGAAACACGCAGTGCACCGAATCCTCAAACCCAAGCTTGGAAAGCGTGTCGGCTATTTCATTTTTGCTGGTGCAGTGAACTTTCGGTACCAATGCCGCGACAGAAAGATCAAAGCTAGCAATCAATATTCGGCCGTTAACTTTGACGTCGAGGTCCGGCGTGTAATGCCAAAGATATTCTGCTGACTGTCTCTCTACGTCCTGCTTGATTGCACGAGACAGAATTATGGCGCACGGAGCTGCGTCGACCGTGCATCCTCCCTTGCTGGTTAGCCAATCGCGGAAGAAAGTTCTTGATTTACTAAAGAACGTGGCTTCGAGGCCTCCGTTCGAAGCCGGGAATGATGGTCCGGTTTTCCCGTCTTTCAATGACGCGAGGGCCTGTTCATCAAGCAGACCCGATATCGAATCATGGTTCTCAGGCACCGGCTCGTTCCCGTCGAATGTCCCAAACCCTGTCAAGGTAGCGTAGATAGACATGGACCGTCTGACGTCGGCTTGCGGTTTCTTCATTGCCGACCTGTCGGGCGATTTCGTCCGCCGCAAGCACAGTCAGATTATGCGAGGCGGTGTGAAAATCGATGGGGCTCTCATCGTCCGCGCGGTCATAGCTGACGTCCATGAGGACCATGTCGTCCTGCTCTTCCTTGACGGCCTCATCCTTAATGACGCTGGCGAAGGCGCGAACCACTTCTCTAAGAAAAATGGCTTTTTTTTCCATCTCCGAAAGCTCCAACGCCCTGTCGACAGCCTTCATGCCGACCGGGGTTAGGTTATAGTCTGCTTCGAACCACCACCCAAGGCCGTCTCTTTGAGTCTTGAAGTTGGATGCTGCCGCCAGGCCTTGTGCGCAGAGGCGATCCATGTCCCATTGGACCTCGGAAAAAAAAGGTCCCCGTTTATACTTGAGGAGATATCCGTCGGGCGTAAGCAGGTCATAGACCGGCGCCATGGCGTTCGCGAGGTACACCAGCCGGTGCAGTCGCTGGGCGGACAATGGTGCAATACCGATGCGTTCAGACGCATCCAGCAGCATCAGTAACCACATTCTTGCTGCGAGAACGCCGGTACGCTGACTCATGGTCTGCGCGCCTCAACACCGGTGCCGCTGGTAGCCGGCGCAACATGCGAGCCTATCGGCCCCGATGGGCGATGGGCTGGGTCGAGATCACGATACACAGCCTCGCGCAGCTTCTCCTCGTAGTATCCCCTGTGTTTGCGCAGTGCGGCATTTGGCAGGGACAGTGCAAGCAAGTTGATTACATGTGCGTTTCGCTCCTCGACGGGCACGGGAGGTGCGTCACTTCGCTCCTCCTCCAATTCCGTTCCTAATAGAAGCTCGTCGTCAGCACTAACCGGCTGTTGCTGTGGAACAGAGTCGGCGCCAAACAAAGCGGGGATCATGTTCTCGTTATTGAGGTTGGTGCTGGCGATGAAGACATTACCAAGGTCGCCGCCGTGTGCTGCGAATCCTCGAAACAAGTCGCCGGCCTTGGTAACAAAAAGGCTGTCAAGGCTGGCTTCAGGCGTTTCCATAACCAGCATGGTGGGGCTATGGTCCTCGGATGCGGTTTCCATCAGGGCCATTCGGAACGCGAGGTCGATAAATTCCCGTTGAGATTCCGACACAGACGTTGCGTCTTCGCGTGGGCTGGTATTGCCACTGAACACCGCTGAAGTCATCGTGACTTCGAGGATCGGAAAATCGAAGGTTTCTCCTTCCTGACCTATTTTACGACTGTCCTTGCTCTCTCTAAGCAGGCATATCTCGGCAAGTAGATACTTGGCTATACGCGCAAATGACGCCTTCACTATGCCAAGTTTTTCTGAAAGTCGTTGCTGTTGCCCATCCTTAAGGGTGCGGTATTTTTCCTCTGCACTGGTGCGTAAAGCAAAAAGAGAAGAAAGTCTCGCCTGGCCTTCTTCAACATACTTGCGTTTGAGGGCGATTGTTTCGCTGTCGTCCGTAGCCAACACGTCGGCTAAATCAGGTGCGACCTGACGTTGAAGAGTCTCGAGCTTCCTTTGTAGCTTCAGCAGTTCATTGTACGATTCTTGTTGATCAGCAATTTGATTGCGCAGAGCTTGGTCTGCGGCTTCCAGTTCCTGATCGAGTTGACGTAATTTGTGCCGGATGCCATCCATTTTTTCTGACGCGCGGTCGAGGCGTTTCTGACTGAAGACCGCACGGCTAACTACATTTTCCTGCTGTGAGGGGAGGCTCTCGCAGACCGGGCATTGGTGCCTTGCCGCAAATTTCTTTAGCCTGTCATTGGCCGAAGCTGATTTGTTGCCGCAGACAAGGCAGCCATTACCTGCGGCAAGATTCAAGAATACGTGCTCAGCTGTTGAAGCAAGGTCTGGGAAGACGTCCTGATAGAAGAGTTCCTGTTCCGCTTCGAACGCGCGTCTTGCCTCTTCAAGGTCCAGTCGATACTTCTCGCGTTCGAGTTTTTTGCGTTCGTACTCAGACTGTGCGATCTCAATCGCACCTCCAGATTCCGCAGTTTTCTCCTGTGCCGCTGAAATAGCACGTCGTAAGCCTCTGATCTCGGCGGCGGCGCCGGACTGTTCGGCAGCGTCGTAAAAGGCGAGCTCATCCGCCGCCTTGCGGATCGGGCCGCGTTCGTTCCGGTACTGACTATCGAGTTTTTGCACTTCGTCATATGCCTCGGCGGCAGCTCGGGCAGCCTGGCGGTCGTAGAAGAGTAGACGAAACATGTCGAACTGCGATCGCCTGTCCCAGATCAGTTCCGGCCGGTCCTCAAGAAAGAAGATCAGAAAACGCAAGATCGCGAAGAAATCGAAGTAACTAGCTGTGCCCGACAGTTCAACTGCCAATTTCTCGTAATGTTCCTGCGTAACCTCTGCCTCAGGCACCCCATCCAATGCCAGGAACTGAACCTCTAGCGTGGCAAGTGATCGCCTCACGGTCAGAATCCGCGAGCCAAACGCAATTTCAGCAGTCACGTATGCGTTTCGCGCCCCGTCACTCACGCGGGCGCGAAAATATGCCTTGTTCCGCCAGTCGACCAGCTTGTGCTGCGTTGAGGCAAGTCCCCTGTCCTCCTTGTTCATGTCCTTCGGTCCGAGCAGGACACGATATATGATATTCAGAAGAGTAGTCTTGCCAAGGCCGTTGATGCCCGCAATGACGTGTACGCCTTTTGTAAAGACGTGATCAATGCCTTTGGAATTCTGTGGTTGATAGAGCTCATAGCCGTCGACGGTTAGATGTCGAAGGACTGGAAATACAATGGACACGTAAGTACCCCGCTCAACGTCAGCAAAGGGTTTCGCCGATAATCTTAAAAGTGAGAATGCCAACAAAAAAATGCCGTTGCAAGAAAGCTCTTCATTGGCTTGAGCCGCGCGCCATTTTAGGGGTGAGTGTTCTCTAAAACAAATATGTCGTCCCCGTCACTTGGCCAACCATGTTTCCAAAAGACGTCCGAATCGGAATCCAGAACTGATAGCTCAGACTGCGGTGAGAGGTGGGCGGTGTTCATTTCGTATGTCAGGGAGTTCAAGCTGTTACGAACAGGGCGGAGAGGTGGGCGGGCGCCTACCCGGCTCTTATGAGCTTGATGTCGTATTCCGCCTCTGAGGAAAAAAACAGCGGTGGCTGTCCTAGGTACCGCTCCAAGAGATCATCGCGGCAAGCGATGCAGCGGCCTCTTCGGAAGAGGGCTTCCCTAGCAGAGCTCATTGACGGTCCGGTTGTGACTGGGCTGGCCGCAACAGCACTCGTTCGTTCGTAAAAAGCTTCCAGAAGGACGCGCAGTTTTCTTGCGCGGATGGGGCCTGTCACGCTGACAGGGTCTTGCGTCCGGATAACCTCGTGACAGACGAAAAAGCCAGGTTCCGGTTTACCGGGCCTGCGACGTGCAGTCATCCTGATCATCCTGGCAGAGGACGGTCGCGTGCGCTCGCAAGGCCGGTGGGATGCAGACTTCTGCCCATTTGGGATCAAAGGGAGGAACGTGGAAACGCTGTTCGGCCACGCATAGGCACTGTAGAAGCGTCGCAAGTGTTACCCCGAACCTTTGTCCCGTTCGGTGATCCTCGAACTCGAATAGTGTAGCAAAATCCGGTTTAACGTGTGTCTGGTGGGGCAACACAGGCCTTGTATCCTTTCTTTGCAGCAATAACAGCTGCCCGTTGCAGCAGGTCTTCATCGCGTCGGGCCCGATCCGGGGGCGTGTTGACGAGCCGTTCAAAACGCGTCGGATCAAAAGTGATCCGCTTTTCGTAAATGATCGGAGCCTTAACGGGCTCGTCGGTTGTCGTCATGTCCCGGACTAGGAGACAAAGGCTTTCCACGAGAGTTTCGTCGCTGAGCATTTTGATTTTATGGTCCAGACACTGCATCTCGAGAAAAAACCACCCTTGACCCTTTCCCAACTGGCCCTCGGCCGAGAGCTCCGCGTTGGGGACTTTCGTTCTGATTGCATGGGCCAGATCGTCATTCTGTCCCACGTATTGTCCGAAGAGTGTCGTCGCGGGAGCGAAGTAAGCAATCATCCAGGGAAGGTTGCGAAGGTGGGAGGCGGTATAGAGCCAGGCTTTCTCGTCAAACCACTGCTCCAGCATCTTTTCGGCGATTTTTTTTGAGAATGAAAAACCGAAATCCTCCCGCAGGATGAGGATGATGCGATCAAACTCATTAATCGCCATGGTGATCAGGTTTTCAGAAACAGGCCCTGGTTTCCGCCTCGCGCTTCTTTTGGGTGAGGTGTTTTTTAGCGTCCAGGGACAGTGTTCGAGATCCGTCAGGTTAAAAGGAAATCCGTCAATCTGGCTTCCTGTGTGCCTTCCATAAGGACGGGGACTGTTCTCATTGCGATTATAGAGTGCAGCGTTTTGAATCGGATTGTCACAATAAGGGCAAACGGCAAAATGCCGGGCCTCTTCCCGCAATCGCCCTTTTTGAAGCCACGGCCAACGTCGTCCCAGGACGCGTTCCACATTATCCGGCGTAATCTCATAAACGGGGCTCGGACCGGCCTTGGTTTTAAAGTGAACAACCATCGTATTCAGACACCCTTGACCACCAGCTTGACGACAGAGGCGGTAGGATTGACCGTTCTCCGGCAAACTTCAAGGCTTCCATGAGTGTGCCGTAGGTGAGGTGTTCTATCTCTCCCTCTTCTGTTTCCAGCACAAATACCAGAGAGCAGGCCCCCGGCTCACCTTCATGTTCGATCACTCCGACCAGACGGGCGATGGACAACTCTTCCTCGTGGCGTGATGTGGTGTTTTTTTCATCGGGTTATCTCCTGTCTGGCTTCGGGGCACCAGTGGCGCTTGCGGGTCTGCCAGGCAGATCGGCCGGGCTCCCAGGGCAGGGCGAGCCCCTCCGCCAGAAGGGTCTCCGCGACGTTTTTTCCGTCGATCATCAGATCAATCAGGGGGCGGCCGTACTTGCCCTCCCGGCCGGACCAGACGATCTCGATATGCCCGGCCCGGCGCACCAGGGAGATGAGCCGCCGCTGTGCTGCCTGGCCCTGAAGGCGTTCCCGGGCGCAGCGCGCGCCTTTGATCTCGGGCGTGTCAATCGACAGGGTCCGCAGGCGCCGGCCGTCCAGGGAGATGGTGTCGCCATCGATGACCCAGATCCGGTCTCGGGAGACCTCGACGCGCACGGGCTCGGAGGCCGGAGCCGAAGCCCGCGACGGGCTTGCGGACAGGGCTCCACAAAGGATGGAGACGGCCAGCAGGCAGGCACGTGAGGCAGGGTGCTTCATGACAGGATCCTTTTCGTCCGGTGTGCCCCGTGCTGGCGGGGCGGTCGCAGGGCGCCGCCCGGGCCAGCGACCCGGACGGCGGTGGAGGGTGTCAGAGCGTCATGCCCAGTTCATTCGTGCGGCCCGGAGCGCGGTGCCGGTCCGGCGCGTTCTCCCGGGCCTTCCGAAGGGCCTTTTCCGGCTTGAGCTCACGAGTTCCCGTTGCCGTCCGGCTTTGCTCCTGGGGCGCATGGGCCTGGGCGCGGGCGTCCTCCCGGGCCTGCTCCACCAGCTGGCGGATCCAGTGCGCGGCCTTGGGGCCCATGGCGCGGGTCATGTCATGTCATTGAAATCCGTCATGCCGGCGGCCTTCTGGGCCTCATTCAGAGGCGGAACGATCACACTCCCGCCAACGGCCCGGGCGGCTTCGGTGGCCCTCTCAACGCCCACGTTGGTATCCGGCGTGTGGTCGTTGTCGGCGGCCAGCACGATGTCTGCCTCCGGCAGAACCCAGCGCACGGTCTCGGCCACGGCTTTCAGGTTGCCCGCGTCAAAGGCGCAAATGCACGGGGAGCCCGTGTTTTCGTGCAGGCTGGCGGCCGTGGCGTACCCCTCCGCGATGATGATTGAGGAAACCGGGCGTTCGCCAAGGTCTTCCAGGGAGGTGGCGCCGCCGGGGGTGTCCAGAAGGTGAAAAAGTCCGGCCTTGCGTCCGCCCGTCAGGAAGCGCTTGGATCCGGTCTCGTTAATGCGCTGAACGTTCCACAGGCGGCCGGTCTCGTCGCGCAAGGGCGTGAAGTTATTTTGAGACGGGCCCCGTCCGTCCGGGGTGGCGGGGGGCTCAGCTATGGTCAGCTTCCGCGCCCGGTTCCCGGCGATCCGAATCACCCGTGACGTTGTCAAACCGGATGTCGAGAGTGTCCGCCTCGAAACAGCCCATGTTCGGCCACGTCCGGATCCACCGGAGCAACCAGACCGGCCGAATACAGGCGGTCCGTCCGTCTGTGTCGAGTCGTCCCGGTGCGACTGTCCGGCCGGGCCTTCGGCCGCATTCCGGTCCACGGAACCAGCGAGGAAAAGGCCCCCTCCATCATGGGGTTCCCGTGGAACGGGCTTTTCAGTCTTGAAGCACTGGCCCTCACGCCCCATGTTCGGTAGTAATGGCTCGCCGGCAGAAGCCTGCATTCCCGCATCGTGTTCCGGAGACCCCTCATGTACAGACTTAGCCTGCCGTTTCAGCCCCCTTCGTCTGACGAAAGCCCGGTCTCGGGGGAGGGCGCGACGGCTCCGGCCACCGACAGTTCTGGAAAAGAGCTTTTCGAGCTGGTCTCCCTGCGTGTTTTGCAGATCAACGGCTGCCCCTGTTTCGAGGAAATGTACGCCGCCGCCTTGCGCTCGGGGGGGATCCCGGCCGCAAAGCTGGACGGTCTGTCGGGCTGGCGCACGAGCGCCCTTTTCAGTGAGCGCGAGCGCGCCGCGTTGCAGTGGGCCGAGTCCCGGATCGAGGCGGCCGGGCCCCTGTCCTCGGATCGGGAGTGCGATCCCGTCCGGGCCCTTTTCAGCGATGATGAGATTTCCGACCTGGGCTTCACCATTGCGCTGATGAGCACCTTCAATCGCCTGGCCATCGGCATGCGCAAGTAGGGGGCACGGCTTCCCCGCCCGCAGCCGGTCCCGCTGTTCGGACACCCCCTCACGGGCGGGCCTGTCCGGGGATTTGGCCGGGGATCTGGCCGACGTGGGCCACACCTTCAAAACCCTCAGGATACTGTTCAGGATACCCGGTTCGCGGTAGGCCCGGCCGGGGTCAGGCCACCGGGGCCGCTGTCTCCCGTCGGCGGGCAGAGGCATTGTCCGTCCCGTCGTCCTCCGGAAGATCCTCCCCCGCCAGACGCTCCGCCTCTTTCAGATCCACCGAGACCAGCGAGGACACGCCCCGCTCCACCATGGTGACGCCGTAAAGCCGGTCCATGCGGGCCATGGTCATGCGGTGGTGGGTGACCACAAGGAACCGGGTCCGGGTGATCTCGGTGAGTTCCTGGAGCATGGTGCACAGGCGGTCCACGTTGGCGTCGTCCAGGGGGGCGTCCACCTCGTCCAGCACGCAGATGGGCGCGGGGTTGGTCAGGAACACCGCAAACAGCAGCGCAAGGGCTGTCAGGGCCTGTTCCCCGCCGGACAGCAGGGACAGGCTCTGGAGCCGCTTGCCCGGAGGGCTGGCCATGATCTCCAGGCCGGCTTCCAGGGGGTCGCTGTCCTCCACCAGGGTCAGGTGGGCCTTGCCGCCGCCGAACAGGCGGGCAAACAGGCGCTGGAAGTGCTCGTCCACCCTGGCGAACGAGTCCAGAAGGCGGGCCCGGCCTTCCTTGTTCAGTTCGGAAATGGCCTGGCGCAGGCGGGCGATGGCCTCCACCAGGTCGGTGCGCTCGTGGTCCAGGGTGTCCACCTGGGAGGTCAGCTCCCCGGCCTCCTGGTCCGCGCAGAGGTTCACCGGGCCGAGGGCATCGCGTTCCCGCCCCAGGGACAGGAGCTCACGCTCCGCCACCTCGAGGGCCGGCAGGTCCGCATCCGGGGGCAGGTCCGTCTTGCGGACCAGCTCCTCGGGGGAGCACTGCCGTTTCTCGGCAATCTGGCGGGCCGCCTCCTGGCAGGCGCTCCGGCCCTGCTCGACAGCGGATTCCGCGCGGATCAGCGCCTCCCGGGCCCTGGCCTCGGTCTTCTGGGCCTCTTTCAGCGCCAGCCCCGCCTCCCGGAGCAGGGTTTCCGCCCGGGCAAGCTCATCGTCCAGGCTTTTGCGCTCGGCCTCCAGGGCGGCGATATCGTCCTGAAGGGTGGCTTTCCGCTCGGCCAGCACATCGGGCTGACCGTCCAGGGTCGCGAGCGTCGTGCGGGCCTGCTGCTGGCGGGTTTCAAAGTCGGTGGCCTGCCGGGTGGCCTGATCGTGACGCTCCTGCCACGAGGCCCGCTCTCCCGCCAGCCCCGACAGGCGCCGGCGGCGCCCGTGGTCCGCCTGCCGGGCGCGGTCCAGCTCGCTTTGCACCGAACGCTGGGTCTCTCGCAGCGCGTCCAGGGCGGCCTTGCGGGCGGTCTGCTCGGTCACGAGCGCGGTGTCATCCCCGCGGGCGGCCAGGGCCTGTTCCAGGCGGGCGCACTCGGCCTCGGCCGGGGCCAGGTCCGCCGCCAGGTGGGCCAGGGTGTCCTCCAGGCTGTTCAGGCGCGCCCCGGCTTCGGAGGCCCGGCGCTCCAGCGACGCGGCCCGGTCCCGGGCCTGCTGGCACTCCCGGTCCGCCTGCCGCAGGGCCTCGCGGCAGGTGCGTTCCCGGGCGGTTGCGGTCTCCAGCCGGGCGGCGGCCTCCCGGGCGCTGGCGGCAAGGGCATCGCGCTCCTGGCGGGCGCTGTCGAGCCGCGTCTCCAGGGCCTCAAGCCGGTTGCGGGTTTCCAGCCGCGCGGCGGCGGCCCGGGCGCTGTCGCGCGCTCCCGGGCGGCGGACCAGGCCGTCCCAGCGCCACAGGCCCCCCTCCGGATCCACAAGCTGCTGCCCCGGCATCAGGTGCCACTGGCGGGCGGCGGCGTCTTCCGCGCTGTCGGCGATCCCGGTGGCGCCCAGGATCCGGGACAGGGCCGCGGGGGCGTCCACCTGTCCGGCCAGGGGGCGGGTTCCCTCCGGAAGCGCCGGGAGTGCGGGCGAGCGGGTCTTTCCGTCGGCTCCGTCACCGCTACTGTCACCGCTCCCCTTACTGGCACTGTCACTCTCGTCCCCACCGTCGCTCCCGCCCGCGGGCGCGCCTGATCCGTCCAGGTCGCGCCAGCACACCGCGGCGCCGTCGGTCAGCGAGGCGTGAAGATCATCCCCCAGGGCCCCGGCCAGAGCCTTTTCCACACCGGCGACGGGGCGGAGCTGGTCCACAAGGGGCGGCGCATCGGCGGTGCCGCGGGTCTGTGCGGGGCGCAGCAGGGCCTGAAGGCCCCGGGCCTCGGCGTCCAGCTGGCCGAACGTGCTCTCGGCGTCCTGAAGGGCGCTGCGGGCCTGCGCTTCAGTGGTGCGCGCGGTCCCAAGAGCGCTTTCCGCCTCTTCAAGGGCCGAGCGGGCGGCATCGGCGGCCGCGTCGGCCTGCGCGGTCGCCTGGCGGGCGGCCTCCAGGTCGGCCGTGGGGACGGTGGCGGCCTCCAGGGTGTCGCGCTCGCGCCGGGCGTCCCCGAGCCGGGAGCGCAGGCGCTCCGCCTGGCTGCGGGCCTGGGCCAGAAGACGCTTCTCCGCGTCGTCCCGGGCCCGATGCTCGGCCAGGGCGCGGGTGGCGGCGCTCAGGTGCTCTTCCAGGGTGGCGGCGTCCCGGGTGAGCTCGCCCAGGCGCTGTTCCAGACGGGGCACCGTGTCCCGGGACTCGTCCAGGGCGGCGCGGAGCCTTTGCTCCTCTGCGTCCAGGTCGGCCAGGGCCTTGCGGGCATCCGCCAGCCGCTCCCTTTCGCGTCGGGCGTCGTTTTCGGCCTGGGCCAGGCGGGAGAGGTTCTCACGGCGGCTTTGCTGGATGGCCCGGTCCTCGGCCTCCAGCTGTTCCCGCGCGAGGGAGAGGCGCTGGATGCGCGCCGAGAGCTCGCCGTGGGCGACCCGCAGGGGCGGGAAGGTCTCGGACAGCTCGTTCTGGCGGTGCCCCGCGGCGGTGGCGGCGGCGCTGGCGGTGGCGGCCTCGCGCTCCCGCTCGGCGTAGACCCGCCGTGCGGTGTCCAGGGCCTGCAGCCCCTCCACCCAGCGCAGGCGCAGGACAATGGATTCGGTTTCGTGCAGTTTTTCCGACAGGGTCCGGTAGCGGGCCGCCTGCCGCGCCTGGCGGGCCAGGCTGTTGAGCTGGTTGCGCAGGGTGCCAACCACGTCATCCAGACGCTCCAGGTTGGCCTCGGCGGCGGCAAGGCGGGACTGGGCCTCCTGGCGCCGGGTGTGGAGACCGGCGATCCCCGCGGCTTCCTCCAGCAGGGCCCGGCGCTGGATGGGCTTCGCGCCGATGAGGGCGGCCACCCGGCCCTGTGAGACAATGGCCGCCGAGCGGGCGCCCGAGGACATGTCGGCAAACAGAAGCTGCACGTCCCGGGCGCGGACCTCCTTGCCGTTGACCCGGTAGACCGAGCCCTCGCCCCGGCGGATGCGCCGCGTGACTTCCAGTTCCTCGGCGGTGTTGAACAGGGGCGGGGCGGTGTGCTCCCGGTTGTCCAGAAGCAAGGTGACCTCGGCCAGGTTCCGGGCGGGGCGGGCGCTGGTCCCGCCGAAAATCACGTCATCCATCTCGCCGCCGCGCAGCTGGCGGGCGGAGGTCTCGCCCATGACCCAGCGCAGGGCCTCGACCACGTTGGACTTGCCGCACCCGTTCGGGCCGACAATACCCGTCAGTCCGTCGCTGATCTGGAGATCAGCTGCCTCGACGAAGGACTTGAAGCCCACAAGCCGGAGACGGACGACGTGAAGCATGGGCCCCCGCTATTTTTTCTTCAGCAGCGGGTCCAGAGCCTTCTTGAACTTGTCGAAGCTCTGGAAGCCGATGAGCGGCTTGTCGATGCCGGAGATCACGAAGCTGGGCGTGGAGTTGATGCCAAGGCGGGTGGCCTCCTGCTCTCCGGCGCGGATGGAGTCCAGGACCGCGGGGTTGCCGACGCACGCGTCCACGGCCTCGGGGCTCATGCCCGCAAGGGCCACCAGACCCTTCAGGGCGCCCAGGGGATTTGTCGCGCCGTACCAGGTGGCAGCGTTTTCCATCAGGGAGTTGCGCAGGGCGTAGTCCATGTCCGCCGGAGCGCAGCGCAGGACCATGGCGCCGACCATCGCCCAGGGGTTGCCCAGGGAGTGGTCCCGGAACACCCAGCGCACCAGGCCGGTGTCGATGTACGCCTTGCGGATTTCCGGCAGGACGTCCTTGTGGAAGGTGGCGCAGTGGTTGCACAGGATGGAGGAGTACTCGACCACCGTGACGGGCGCGTCCGCCCGTCCGATCACATGCTCGGGGAACTTCGCGCTGTCGGCGGCCGAGGGCGCCTCCGCCCGGGCGGGGCCGGACAGAAGTCCGAACCCAACCGCGGACAGGACGCACAGAATGAGAAGCGAAAGACGAATTTTCACGGTTACGTCTCCGGAACAGGTACGGTACTGGGGTACTGGATACTGGAAAATGGGGGATTCGGGAAGGGGGGACGGATCAGGAACCCGATCCGTCCGGAGTGTGGGAGGCGGCGGCTCCGGCCGGGTCGATGTCCGCAGGCCGGGTGTGGGGGCGCCCCACCGTGGCCGGAACAAACGTGCCCCCGTTCTTTTCGGACACCGCGCGCTCGAAGAACGACAGGTAGGCCTGGACGATCTTCTCCTCGGTGTACGAGGCCTGGAACGTGTTCCAGCCGCCGGTGGCGATTTTCTCCAGGAGGGCCGGGTCCGCGAGGACACGGCGGATTTCCGCGGTCAGGGCGGGGGCGTCGTCCACCGGGACAAGCAGGCCGTTTTCCCCGTGGGTGATCAGGGCCGACGGGCCCTGGGCGCGGGTGGAGATCAGCGCCTGCCCGTGGGACCAGGCCTCCAGCATCACGTTGCCCAGGGGCTCGTGGCGGGAGGGGAACACCACCAGGTTCGCTGCCGCATAAAGGGCCGCCGTGTCGTCACGCCAGCCCAGGAAGCGGATCCGGGGCTTGATGCCCAGCTCGAAGGCCAGTTGTTCCAGGGCCTGGCGCTCGGGGCCTTCCCCGGCCAGCCACAGGTAGACCTCCGGAACCCGGGCGATGGCCTTCAGCAGGACGTCAAAGCCCTTGTTCTCGTGCAGGCGCCCCAGCGAGAAGATCACGGGGACATGCTCGGGGGTGTAGAGGCTCTTGCGCGCGACCGGAGGCATGCGGGTCTGCGGGGCGAAGTTCGGAAGGTGGACCGCCCGATCCGCCGGGAACCCGCTGTTGATCATGTGGGTGCGGATGGCGTCCGTGTTGCAGATCACATAGTCACAGTTCTGGTAGTAGCGCGGGTCGTAGAATCCCCCCAGGCGCCCGCACAGGGCGTAGCTTCCGGGCGGGGTGAAGCGGGTGGCGCGGTTCATCCAGGTCAGGGCCAGATGGGGCTTGAAGCGCGCGATTTCCTTGCGCAGCCGGATGGGGGTCTGGAAGTCCAGCCGCCCGCCGAAGGGCAGGGTGACCGGGGCCAGACCGGCGTCCACGAGCCGGCGGATCCGCTCGGGTGCCGGGCGGGTCACGATGTGCTGTTGAAGCCCGGCCCGGTGCAGGGCGATGCAAAGACGCTCGAAAAACAGTTCCGCGCCACCGTGTTCGGCTCCGGCCATGACTTGAAGGACGCGCATGCTCATCGGGTGCTCCAGAGAGTTTGTAGACAAACCGGAGGGAGAGTAGCCCAATCCGGTCCAGGTTGTCGTGAAGAAAAATCAAGGTTTCCGGCACGAGGTCCGGTTGTGCCGGTCTAGGCCAGGGCCTCGAACAGCTCGGCCACCTGATCCCAGCGGGGGTACTTCCGGGAAACCCGGGTTCCCTCGTGGAGGGAGCGCCAGAAGCTGTCCTCTTTCAGGATCGCAACGCCCACGTTGCACAGGGCGTCGAAGTCGGGCACCAGCATGCCGGTCTCGCCGTTGGTCAGGCGCTCGCCCGCCGCGCCCCGGGTGAGGGCAACGCCCGGAACGCCGCAGGCCTGGGTTTCGGCCAGGCTCCAGCAGACCAGATCCCTGGGGTGCCCCGGGTACAGGTGCACCCGCGCGTCCCGGAAGGCCTCGGCCATGCGGGTGGCGGGGCGGGGCTCCTTGACCGAGACCCCCGCATCCCCCAGCTCCAGCACTTTTTCCGCGAGGGTGGCAATCTCGGCGTCCACGCTCGCGCCGTGAAGGGCGCCGTGCAGGAGGGCCGAGTAGATGTGCAGGCGGGCCTCCGGAAGCTCCCGGTGAACTTGGGTGCGCCACAGGTCCAGAAGCGGGGCCAGGCCCTGGGACGGGTGGGTGGTGGTGATGGCCACCGGCGGGGGCGCGTCCTCGGAGCTGGAGCGCGGATGAAACGCCAGGTCCACGCCCGGGGCAATCACCGTCACGTCCTCGAGGGGGCAGGCATAGCGGGCCACCTCTCCCGGAAGCACGACCCGGGGGCGGTAGCGGTCCAGGGCCTCCCGGCAGGGGGGCGCGTTCAGATAGCCGCCCGGCCCAAGGGCATACAGAACCCGGGTGCCCGCCTCCCGCACCACCCCCAGAAGCTGCGGGTTGCGAAAGGCGATGACCAGGCGGGCCTGCTCCACCAGGGGCGCGGCGCCGGTGCGCGGACCGCCCTCGGCCCAGTCCTCTGCCAGGGGCTCCCAGCGGACGCCCCGGGTCGTGACCGCAAGCGGTGTCCGCGTGAGGGCCACAACCGTGCAGCCCCTCAGCGCCATGGCCTCGGCGAGACAGACGAAGGCCCGCGCGGCCCCGTCAAGGGCCCGCGTCCGCATGGTGTTGGAATCGATTGCGAGGGTCTCGTCGACCAGAACGACCGTCATGGGCGCACCTGTTTCCAAAAGCCTCAGCGGCGGCTGTCAAGCCGGTGAAACACCGGAGGCGTGTGGGCGCTGCACGTGTCCTGGCCCTCGACCGGGTTCACAAAGGGGTAGCAGCGGAAGGTCAGGTCGGACCCGGAGACCGTGATCCGGTCGTCGGCCTCGAACCCGGCGGGGGCAAAGAGGAAGTCCCGGCACTGGAGCCCCAGAAGGGAGCGGGTGCTGCCCGACTGCCAGGACGGTGCGTTGCAGGCCAGGGCAAACAGGTTGGCAAACAGCACGCCGTCGGCGGATTGGGGCGTCAGGTCCGTGGTCTCGATCGCATAGCGGACCGAGAGCGTGGCCCGGCCCCCCGTCGCGGCGGGGGTGGGCGAGGGGGAGGACGAGGGCGAGGCGACAACCGCGGCGCTGCGAAGCCGGGCAAGGGAGGTGATGGTTCCCAGAACCTGGTCCTGCTCGTAGCTCATCAAGGTGGCCTGCGTGTTCATCGTGTCGCCGGTGAACCACACCCGGACTTTGGCGCAGTAGGCGGGCAGGAAGTCGATGGCCAGACAGTCTGTCTCCCAGGTTCCGGACAGGACCGGCGGGGCCTGCACCGTCGTCTGGGCGCGGGATGCGACCGGCAGCAGCAGGACGGTGAGCAGAAGAAGAAGGGCAGGCAGGAGTCTCGCGGGACGTCCGGAAATCATGGGCAGCCTCTCGGGGAACCGGTGCGGGCAACAAAAACGGAAAATGCGCCGTCTGGCGGCGCGTTTTCTGTGTGCACATGCCCGGGGCTTCAGGCGTGCGGGGATACGGGACGCATCCCCGGCGGGGCCTGTCCCCCCGGTCGTCTGGACGGCGTCGGCCCGCCGGTGTCGGGGAGGCGTGTCCACCCCGTGCCCGGCGCCGGCCCGGGAGAGACTACTCTGCCCGAACCGCAACCACCTTCTGGTACAGGCCGCCGAAGCAGGTTTCCTTGGTCCAGGTGAAGCCCTCGTCCCGGGTGGCGAAGCTGCGGATGTCGCGCTTCCACAGGGCATCGGCGTAGGGCTCCAGGAACCGGTTGACCGCCATCATGATGGGGCGCAGCGGGTGGAGCGTGGCCGGACGGTGATAGTCCACAAACACCACCTTGCCGCCCGGACGGACCCCGGCCAGCAGCGCGTTGATGATGCGGGTTTTCCAGTCGTCCGGAACCTCGTGCAGCAGGAAGAAGCAGCAGATGCCGTCGAACTCGCGGCCCACGGGCTGGGAGGCGTCCGCCACCTTCAAGGTGACGTGCTTGCAGTCGGCGACCTTGACCCGGGTGTGCTCGACCTGGACGGGCTGGATGTCACGCACCTCGAGCGAGCCCTCGGGCCCGACCACATTGGCAAGGCGGCGGGAGAACGGTCCGTAGACGCTGGCCGGCTGCATGATGTCCTGACCGGGGGCGAACTCGCAGAACGCCCAGTCCATCAGGTAGCGGCCGTTGCCCCACAGGATGGACTCGACCACAATCCCCCGGTCCAGGAACCGGATATTCTGCGGCCGAACGTATGCCCATGTGTAGGTGTCCACAAGATAATCCGGGATGGCCGGGTTTCCGGCGACGGCCTCGGGGGTGGCGTCCTTTGCCGACGCGGTGGACATGGGAGTGATGTACGATTCGTCGATCGCAACACCTGCTGCGGTCATGGTTATGCTGGACTTGTTCATGCGAACACTCTCCATGGGGTTCGGGCACGGAGCAGGCAGTACCTCCCTGACCGTGGGACAGGGCTGGCCGTCGAGGGTCACGGCCGGAACGGGCCCGCGCGAAAAAGCGTAGGGGGCGGGGCTGCGCGACGTGGGCAACGGGCGCCGGGCGGGCAGCAAGGCGTCATAAAGGAACCTGGCGCGCCGCCGATGTCAAGCGGGACGCACCCGGGGCGCGGATAATCCCGAATTCTCCCGGTATACAGCATGCGCCCTTCGGCAGAAGGCGTCCACCATGGTTTTGGCCGCATCCCGCGACAGGCGTGACACCACCAGATCCAGAGCCGGAGAGGCCATCTGCAGGTCCATGGACAGGGACACCCGGCAGCCCTGCTCGAGCTCCTCGAAGCCCCAGAACAGCTCCAGGTGTTTCAGGCCGCCGCCTTTCGCGGCGACGTGGATTCGGTTCGGACGCTCCATGGTGGTCCGGGACAGAAAACGCAGGCGCACCGGCCCCAGGCCCATGGTCTGGATCGTCTGGTAGACACCGTCCTCCTGCCCGATGATCTTCGAATCGACCCACCAGGGCACGAACGCCGGGTAGGATTCGACGTCGGCGACCAGGTCGAACATCCGTTCGGCCGGGTAGGGGGAGACGCACTGGGCGTGGTAGCGGGCCATGGCTCAGGTGCCGACCATGGCGGCCAGTTCGTCCACCGCCTTCTGGATCCCATCCGCAATGTCGGACAGGGGCGCCGGGGCCATGTAGCACGGGGTGCTGACGATCCGGTTTTCCCGGTCCAGGATGGCGTCCCGCGCGCTGGCGGGGCGGTGTCCCGCCCCCATGGCCTCCAGGGCCTCCTCGACGGTTGCGTCCGCACCCACCGTCACGGTCACGTTCCCCAGAACCCGGGCGACCACCACCGGGGCGATGCACCACACACCGATGGGGTGGCGCGCCGCGTGGGCCGCGCGCAGGGCTTTCTCCACGTCCCGGTTGACCGAGCACGAGGCGCCGTCGAACGCGAACGAGCACAGGTTCTTGGCGGCTCCAAACCCGCCGGGGATAATCAGGATATCCGATTCGTCCGTGCTGTACTCGGACAGGGGCCGGATCTTGCCCCGGGCGATGCGCGCCGATTCCGTCAGCACGTTGCGGGTCTCGCCCGGCGAGGGCTGGTTCCGGTAATGGTCAATCACATGGTGCTGGGGGATGTCCGGAGCAAAGCACTGCACGTCCCCTCCCCTGCGGCTGATGGCCAGAAGGGTCAGGACGCTTTCCTGGATCTCCGCGCCGTCGAACACGCCGCAGCCCGACAGGACAACGGCAAAACGGAGGCGTTTGGTCATCGGACACCTCATGGAGTGTCGGGGTTGAACCGGGAATGGTTGAGGTCATTGACGTTATTATGGAATATTTGAGCCCCAAATGCTCTGTCCGTCAACCCCGCGGAGGATGAACCTGTGTACAATGTGCCCGCATCTCTGGAAAACGCCCCTGCGCTTCGCGCCCTATGGACCCGGACGGGGCGGATGACCGCCCTGGGCAACGCCCTTGCCTTTTTGCACTGGGACCAGGCGACCCTGATGCCCTCGGGGGCGGCCGGAACCCGGGCCCTCGAGAGTGCGGCCCTGGAGGGGCTGGCCCACGAGATGCTCACCGCGACCGAGACCGGAGACCTGCTGGAGGCCGCCGAGGCCGAGGCCCGGACCCTGGACGCGGACCCCCGGGAGGTGGCCCTGGTGCAGGCCAACCTGCGTGAGGTGCGCCGGCAGTACACCCGGGCCACGATCCTGGACCGGGACCTGGTGGAGGCCCTGGCCGTCGCGGCCTCGACCTGCGAGACCGCCTGGCGCGCCGCCCGGGAGGAGCGCTCGTTTGCGGTGGTGCGCGAGCCGTTCGAGACCCTGCTTGCCCGGGTGCGGGAGTCCGCCGGGGCGCAGGCGTCGGTTCTGGGGTGCAGCCCCTGGGAGGCACTTCTGGACGCCTTCGAGCCCGGGGCCACGGAAGCGGGCATCGACCGGGTGTTCTCGGAGCTGGAGGGCTTCCTTCCGGACTTCATCTCCGAGGTGATCGAGCAGCGCACGGGCAATCCGGATCCGGGGCTGCCCGAAGGCCCCTTCCCGGAGGCCATCCAGGAGCGTCTGGCCCACGACCTGATGGAGCGCCTGGGCTTCGACTTCCGCCACGGGCGCCTGGACCGCACCATCCATCCGTTTTGCGGCGGGACGCCCCGGGATGTGCGCATCGCGACCCGCTACAACGAGGCCGACTTCACCAGCGGCCTGTTCGGTGTCCTGCACGAGACCGGGCATGCCCTCTATGAGCAGGGGCTGCCCGAGGCCCTGGTGTTCCAGCCGGTGGGACAGTCCCGGTCCATGAGCATTCACGAAAGCCAGTCCCTGCTCTACGAGATGCAGCTGGGGCACTCCCGGGCGTTTCTGGCGGCGTTCCTGCCCGGCTGGCGCGAGGCCTTCGGGGGCTCCGGGCCCGCGTGGGAGCCCGAGACCTTCGGCCGGGCCCTCAACGCCGTGCGTCGCAGCTTCATCCGCGTGGAGGCGGACGAGGTCACCTACCCCGTCCACGTGCTTGTCCGCACCCGGCTGGAGCGGGCCATGATCGCGGGGGATCTTCGGCCCGCGGATCTCCCGGGCGCGTGGAACGACGACATGGAGCGCCTTCTGGGCATCCGGCCGTCCAACGACCTGGAGGGCTGCCTTCAGGATATCCACTGGTACGATGGCCTGTGGGGCTACTTCCCCACCTATACCTTGGGTGCCATGACCGCGGCCCAGGTGTTCGATGCGGCCCTGAAGGGGGATCCGGCCATCGGGGACGGGCTGGACAGGGGCGACTTCCGCCCGCTTCTTGCGTGGCTGCGCACGGCCATCCACGAGAAGGGCTCGAGCCTGAGCGTCGAGGAGCTCTTGCGGGAGGCCACGGGCCGGCCCCTGGATCCGGCCGTTTTCCGGGCCCATCTGCGGAGCCGCTATCTGGACGGGGACCGCTGAGAGCGCCCTGCCGTGTCCGGTGACCGCCCGGGGCCCGGCAACAGGGCCAGGGCGGCCACGACCGGCTGGCGGTGTTCCGCCCGGGGCCGCCCGGTGCGGTCCGGGCGAATTGGGAGGGACGGGGAACCCCGGGCAACGGTCCGGGGCCCGGAGTGTCGGGCTTTAGGCTTTGGGGTTGGGGCTTCGGGCTCTGTGCTTCGGGCCGCTCCGCCCCGGTCAGGGAGCGAAGGGGCGCACCCGCACGCTCTCGCCGTTCGACAGGCGGTTCAGCCCCCGCAGCGACCGATACAAGATCAGAAGCGAGAACACAAAGAACGCCACCGCGCTGGCCATGATGAAACGGCGCGAGCCCTCGTGGTTGAGGTACGCGGACGTGTCCATCAGGGTCATGGGAAGCTCCATCGCCTCCTTCGGGAAATCCGGAGGCCAGAAGATATAGGCCAGGGCCATGACAGCGATCATGTCCAGGGCATGCATGGCGATGCTGATCTGGTAGGAGAAATGCCCGCGCAGCACACCCCGGGTCCGGCCGCGCCTGAGCAGGGCCAGAACTCCCGCGATGAACACGGGGAGAAAGCCCAGGAACGGACCCGACAGAAGCAGCACGTATCCGGAAAACAGGGGCGCCCGGTCCGTTGAGGGGTCGGGCAGCGGCTCTGCGGCGTCCGGCGTTCCGGCGGGGGGAAGTCCCCTGTCAAGTCGCGGCAGGACGGCCGAGATCCGGAACAGCACCCAGATGTACCAGCCCACCTGAAGGGCGATGGCAAGCTCCATCATACCGCCGTTCTGGGCGAGGATGCCCAGGGTGATCCACAGCAGGCCCCACAGGAACAGCCGCACCTGATAATTGTTGTGGGCCCGGGCCACCGGGTCCGTGCGGTCCGAGGTGGCCGCCGCCAGTATCACTCCCAGAAGGGCCGCAGGCTGCACGCCGATGCCCAGGACATAAAGCACGTAGACCAGGCGGGCCCGTGTGCGGTCGTTCTTTGCTTTGGGATGCGAAGGTGCGGGGTCAGTCATGGAGCTCCCTTCCCGGGGTGACGGTACGAAAGGGGCACTATCGCCTTCCCGTCTGCGGGGTGCAACCGGAAACGCGGGTTTCGGGGCCCCGGCGCCCGGGCCTGCGCGGACCCGCCCGGCACACGGGGCGTGGGGTGAGGGGGTAAGGGGGTGGACGCTCCGTTTCCCTTTCGTCGGGTCGGTGGCGTGTTCCCGGGTCTCATGACGTGCCGGGGGACAGTCCCGGTACGGTGCACCATGCGGGGGAGGTCCGTGCCGGGGTGCTGGGGGCACCGGGGGGAGGCCGGCGGCTGGGATCCTCCGCCGGGAGCGTGTGGCGCGGGCCCCTTCCGGTGGGCGCCCGTCCGGCGGCGACCCGCCCCGGTTCGGGACCGGGAGCCATGCCGCCAGAGGCGCGCGGAGTCCAGGCCGCCAGGGGCGGACCGGGGGCGCCCTACAGATCCCTCAGGGTGTCCTGAAGCCGGGCAATGGTGTCGAGCGCGGGCTGGAACTGGTAGCGGGCCAGCTGCTGCGAGAGCTCGGACAGGTCTTCCGTGCAGACGTCCGGCCACTGCTGTCCCTGGACGGTCTCCATCATGCGCTTGCAGGGAAGCGGCTTGCGGCCCCTCACATGCTCAAGAAGGGTTTCCAGGAAACTCCGGGCCTGGTCCGGGGAGACGGGCTCCCGGGCGGGGTCTTCCAGTGGCTCCGGCTCGTCCGGGCTGTCCATATCAAGGTGCCCCAGAGAGTCCAGAAGCTGGACGAGCGCCGCCTGGAGCTCGACCACGGACCCGTTGCAGTCCTCCAGCGCGGTGCCCGCGCGCAGCCGGTCCTCGAGGGTGCCGGCCAGCCCCTGGGCGAATTCCGCTCCCAGGCTTCCCAGGGTGCCGCGCAGGATGTGGGCGATGCGCGTGACCTCGTCCGCGTTCCCCTCGGTATGGGCGCGGGTCAGGCCGGTGCGCATGCGGGGCAGCTCCTGGCGCATCTTGCGAAGAAGGCGCTGGTAGAGCTCCTGGTTCCCGGCGACCCGCAGAAGGCCGGTTTCCACGTTGATGCCGTGCAGGTCTTTCTGGAGGCTTCGGGCGGTTTCCGACAGGATTTCCTGCTGGCGCTCCGCATCGAAGCACCAGGCCTCGAGGCAGGCGAAGAACTCGGGCGGGTTGATGGGCTTGGTGATGTGGGCGTTCATGCCCGCCTCGAGGGACCGCTCCCGGTCGCCGGTCATGGCGTGGGCGGTCATGGCGATAATGGGCAGATCCTTCAGGTTCAGCTGGGACCGGATGTGGCGGGTGGCGGAGATGCCGTCCATCTCGGGCATCTGGATGTCCATGAGCACCAGGTCGAAATTCTGGTTTTTCTCGAGGATCTCCACGGCCTCCCGGCCGTTGCCGGCGATGACGAACTCGATACCGGTCTGGCGCAGGAACTCGGTGGCGACGAACTGGTTGAGCTCGTTGTCCTCCACCAGCAGAACCTTCCGGCCGGCGAGTTTTTTCCTCTGCTCCTCCAGGGACCAGCCCTCGGCCTCGCTTTTCCTGATGACGTGGGATTTCTCGCCGAACGCCTCCATGATGGCCTCGAACAGGGTCGAGAGGGTCACGGGCTTGACCAGGGTCTGCTCCACCCTTTGCTCGGAGGCAAGGCGCTGGAGCTCGGTGCGGTCATAGGCGGTGCTCATGACGATCACCGGCAGGGAGGAGTCGTCCAGAAGTCTCCGGATCCGGCGCACGGTCTCGACCCCGTCCATGTCGGGCATTTTCCAGTCCATGATGAGCAGGTCGTAGGCGTTCTTGCCCTTGCTCTCCTCGAGGATGGCCAGGGCCTCGCTTCCGGAGCGGGCCGTGTCCACAATCTTGGAGCCGAGGGCATACATCAGCTCGGACAGGATCGAGAGGGCGGCCGGGGAGTCGTCCACCACCAGCACCCGCAGATCCCGGAAGGACTCCGGCCAGCGCCCGTCCCGGACGGGGGGCGTCTGGCGGCGGAACTTCACGGTGAAGTGAAACTCCGACCCCTTGCCCGGCGTGCTGTTGCACCAGATCTTGCCGCCCATCAGCTCGACGAACTTCTTGCACAGGGCCAGCCCCAGACCGGTTCCGCCGTAGCGCCGGGTCGTGGAGGCATCGGCCTGGGTGAAGGGCGTGAACAGGCGGGAGCGGGCCTCCTCGTTGATGCCAATCCCCGTGTCCGAGACGCAGAAGTGCAGGACGCACTCGTCGTCGGTCTTGTCCTCCAGCTCGACGGACAGGATGATCTCGCCCTCTTCCGTGAACTTGATGGCGTTGGTCATCAGGTTGGTCAGGATCTGGGACAGGCGCAGGGGATCGCCCACGTAGGCTTTCGGGATCCGGGGCGCGATGGCCAGAAGGATCTCGAGCTTTTTCTTGTGGGCCCGCTCCGCAACGATGTCGGACACGCCGCGGATGACGTCCTCGAGGAAGAAGTCGGTTTCCTCGATGTCCATCTTGCCCGCCTCGACCTTGGAGAAGTCGAGAATGTCGTTGATGACCCGCAGCAGGGCATTGGCCGCGAAGTCCACCTTTTCCAGGCGCTCGCGCTGGGCATGGGTCAGGTCGGTCTGCAAGATGATGTGCACCATGCCCATGATGGCGTTCATGGGGGTGCGGATCTCGTGACTCATGTTGGCGAGAAACTCGCTCTTGGTGCGGTTGGCGCGCTCGGCCTGTTCGGCCAGCTTGTTGGCGACCTCCACCGAGAGGGCCAGCTGCTTGTTGGCCTTTTCCAGGGCGACCATGGTGTTGCGCAGCTTCTCGTCGGTTTCCCGGGCCTGGGTGATGTCGAGGCTGTTGCCGTGGATCTCGGACAGGCGCCCGCTCTCGTCGTACAGGTACTTGAACGAGGACCGGATCCACTTGGCGGTTCCGTCCTTGCAGATGATGGTCTGCTCGAAGTCCTTGACCAGGGAGCTCTCGCCGTCGCGCTGCTCGAAGGGGATCTCCACCGGGTTCTTCTCGGTGTAGAGGAAGTCCCACTTCTTGCCGATCAGCTCCACCGGGTTGTAGCCGGTCAGCTCCCGGCAGCGGTCGGACAGATAGGTGTAGCGCAGCTGGGCGTCGGTGGCCCAGAGCAGCTCTCCGGTGGCCTCCTCGACGCTGCGGAAGCGGTTCTGGGACTCGTGCAGGGCGTCGTTGATGCGGCGGTTGTAGATGGCGGTGCCGATCAGGGTGCCCGCCGCCCGGAGAATGTTCTCCTCGGGCACGGTCCAGGTGCGCTCGGAGTGGCAGTCGTCAAACCCGATGAACCCCCACAGGGTGCCGTGGAAGAAGATCGGCGCCACCATGATGGAGATGATCCCCTGCGGCGAGAGCTGGTCCTGCTCGGCCTGGGGCATGTTGCGCACCAGGCTGTTGACGCAGCGGCCGCTCAGGAAGGTGCCGATCCAGGTGGGGATGGCGTCGGTCACCGGGCGGTTGGTGCAGATGTCCGTATCCTGCTGGGGCTCGGCGCCCATGGACCACTCGAACAGCTGGGTGGTGTAGAGCTCGGGGTCGTTCTCGTCGAAGGGGCTGCGGTGGATCGACCAGACGTAGACCCGGTCCGCGCCGCTGGCGATGCCCAGGATCTCGAGCACCTTGAGCACCGAGGTCTCGAAGTCCCCCGCGTCGGACAGAAGAAGCTGGGCCGCCCGGCTGGTGCTTTGCAGCAGGTCGTCGCGCTTCTGGAGGGTCTCCTCCATGGCGGCGGTGCCCCCTTGCGGGTGGAGCGTGAACAGGAAGGCCCGGGTCTCGTTGTTGCTCATGAACAAAGGCGAGGCCGTCACGTGGAAGGCCGGCGTGTTGGCGCTGTTCTGGGGGGCCTCGCTCTGCTCGACCTCCTTTCCGGTCTCCAGGGTCCGGGTCAGCAGGTCCTGGAAGATGCCCGTGACCTCCGGGTCCAGAACCTCGCGGAAGTGGCGGCCCAGAAGGGTCTCGTCGGTCTGTCCCAGAAAGCTGCGGAAGGCTGGATTCGTGGCCAGCAGGTGGCCGTTCTCGCCGATGCAGCACACCCGGTAGTCCACGGCCCCGATCAGCTGGCGGAACAGGGCGTCGGAGCCCTGCCCGCCGGTTTCCGGGAGGGTTTCGGGGGTGCGCAGGCCGAACAGGGCCACGTCCTCGTCCCGGGAGGCGTAGAAGAGCATGCCGTCAAACCACAGGCCGCTGCCGTTCAGCTCGACCGGCAGCACCCCGTTCGCGCCCCCGTTTTCCCCGTCGTGCGGCCTTCCCGCGCCGTGGGTGCGGGCGGCGACCTCCAGAAACGCGCGCAGGGCGTCGCGGGTCGCGGGCGCAAAAAGGGCGTCAGCGCTCAGAGCGGCCTCGTCCTCCGTCCCGGTCAGGTCGGCGAACGGCGTATTCCAGACTTTCAGTTGCGTCACCCCCCAGTCGGTCGCAAAGACCGGCACGGTGTAGAACTCCAGGGAGCGGTTCAGCAGGGAGAAAGACATTGCGGGCACCTTCTGGTTCAGCCGTCTTCGAGGATCGTGTCCCAGTCAATGGGGGCGCTGGCCGACAGGGTCTGGCCGAAACTGGATCCGGGACCATACGTTGAGGCGATCTTCCGGAACACATTCTGATGTTCCGCGAAGGCCGCCGCGACGTCGGGATCGAAATGCTTGCCGCTTTGGGAGATGATGTACTCCGCGGCCTCCTCATGGCTCATGGCGGGTTTGTAGACCCGCGCCGAGATCATGGCGTCATAGACATCGGCGATGGCCATCAGGCGGGCGGGGATGGGGATTTCGTCCCCCCTCAGGCCCCTGGGATAGCCGGTGCCGTCCCACTTCTCGTGGTGGCTGTAGGCGATGTCGTCCACGATCGAGAGGAACTGCTTCTTCTCGAGGCGGCTGAGTGCCTTGGAGAAAATCGCGTGGCTGAAAATCGTGTGCAGCTTGATGGTCTCGAACTCCTCGGCCGTCAGGTGCCCGGGCTTGAGGAGGATCTCGTCCGGCACGCCCACCTTGCCGATGTCGTGCAAGATGGCCGCGCGACCGATCAGTTCGGGGGGCGAGTGGGCGAAGAAGTGCTGGAACCGGGGGTGGTCCATCAGCTTCAGGGAGAGAAACTCGACGTAGAGCCGGGCCCGCAGGACGTGGTCGCCGGTGTCGGTGTCGCGGGTCTCGGCCAGCCCGGCCATGGATTCAATGATCACCGCCTGGGTTTCCGAGAGCTCCCGGGTGCGGTGGAGGATCTCCATTTCCAGCATGCGGTTTTGCAGGGCCAGCTCGCGCCGGGCCATCAGAAGCGACAGGTGCACATGGACCCGGGCCTTGACCTCGATGATCGAGAAGGGCTTGACCATGTAGTCCACCGCGCCTTCCTCGAAGCCGCGGGCCTTGTCCTGGGGGCTGGTCATGGCCGTGAGGAAAATGACGGGGATGCCCTCCGTCTCGGGGTTTTCCTTGAGAATGTGGCAGACCTCGTAGCCGTCCATCCCGGGCATCATCACGTCCAGCAAAATCAGGTCCGGCGGCGACTGTCTCACGATTTCCAGCGCCGAGGGCCCGTCCATGGCGACGGTGATGTCATACTCCTGGCCAAGGGCCTCGACGAGAACGTCGATGTTGGCCTCGGTGTCGTCGACCAGAAGAATTGTGCAGGATGACAGGTCCGTCAATGTGGCCATCTCTCACAGGGGCCGTCTCTCAGGCCGGGAAGTGGGTCGGGTAGGCAATTATTGACCTATTTGAATGTGAATTGGAAGGCGTCAGAAGTGCAAGTCCGGTTTTTTGCGGTGGAGAACTGTGGTTTTTTCGCATCGGAGCGTCCGCTGCGGCGGCTCCGGAGCCCGGGGCGACGGGGCGGCTGATCCCTGGCCCGGACACAGAGTCGGTTGCCATGCGGTTGCCATTTCCCTCTCAGGACACTAAAAACGTGTTAAATACCATTGAATCAATCACGTTTCCATCGGTTTGTCGAGAATGGACGGCAAACGCCTGGATTTTATGCCATGATCCTGTGTTTTTCCGAAGGTTGTGATCGTGGATCCGCACACGCGGTCTTTTTTGCCGTGTTCGCCCCGACTCCGCAGACTTTGGCAAACATGATAATGAGTATCAAGATCAAAATAAAGGTCGGGCGAGGGCGTGTAAAACAAAAGGTGATATCTGGAGCGGATTGACATTAACCGACAAGAAAGCTATGCATTACGGTAAAAAGAGTGAAGGCGCAGGGTGACCAGCGGTGCGGTCAGTATTCGTTATTTCCCTGTGCTTTTTTCGTTTCCACCGACAACCGCAAGAGGCCGATTTCATGAAAACCTACCCAAGGCCGATGTCTCCCCATCTTCAGGTTTACAAGCTCCACACCAAGGTCACGTCGCTGCCGTCGATCACGTTCCGTGTTTTCGGCGCGGTGCTGATGACCGTGGGAACCTTCTGTTTCCTTCTCTGGCTCGGCTCGGCCGCCTGGGGACCGGAAGCCTATGACGCGATTGCCGCGTTTTTTGGCTCCTGGTTTGGCGTTGCGATGCTTGTCGGGGGTACGGTTGTTCTTGTGTTCCATCTGGTGAATGGAATCCGCCACCTTCTGTGGGATATGGGCGTGGGCTTCGAGATGTCCGTGCTCCGCAAGACCGCCTGGGCGGCTCTTTTTGTTACCGCTGTTCTGTGTGTGCTGGCCTGGTACCTTGGCTTCGCGCAGTTTAACGCCGTTTCCTGACTGGGGAGGAATATATGCAATCCTTTCGTTCGCCTCTGGGGCGCGCCCGTGGCCTCGGCCCGTCCAGAGAGGCCGCCACCGGTCACTGGTTCTCGGAGCGTCTGCCGGCTCTTGGCCTGATTCCGCTCATGCTCTGGTTCATTTTCTGTGCCGTGATCCCAAACATCGGAGCCTCCCACGCCGAGTTCGCCGACTTCCTGACCAACCCGCTGAACGCCACGCTGATGATCCTGGTGGTGCTCCTGGGCTTCTACCATGGCCTTCAGGGGCTTCTGGTGATTGTCGGCGACTACATCGGGACCGTTGTTGTCCGGAACTTCATCGTTTTCTTCCTCAAGCTGTATGCGATCTTCGGGGCGGCTCTCGCTTCTATCGCGGTATTGAAACTGAGCATCGGAGGCTGATCCCCAATGGCTGCGTTTGAAATCATTGACCACGAGTACGATGCCGTTGTCGTCGGTGCGGGCGGTGCCGGGCTCCGTGCGACCTTCGGCATGGTGCAGGCGGGTCTGCGCACGGCGTGTGTGACGAAAGTCTTCCCGACGCGCTCCCACACGGTCGCGGCCCAGGGCGGTATCGGTGCGGCTCTTGGCAACATGGCCGAGGACTCCTGGCAGTGGCACATGTATGACACGGTCAAGGGCTCGGACTGGCTGGGTGACCAGGACGCCATCGAGTACATGTGTCGCGAGGCCATCCCCGCGGTTTACGAGCTGGAGCACCAGGGTGTGCCCTTCTCCCGCACCAAGGACGGCAAGATCTACCAGCGCCCCTTCGGCGGCCACATGCGGAATTTCGGTGAGGCCCCTGTCCAGCGCGCCTGCGCGGCGGCGGACCGTACCGGACACGCGATCCTTCACACCCTCTATTCCCAGTCTCTGCGTTACAAGGCGGAGTTCTTTGTGGAGTACGTTGCCATCGACCTGATTATCGAGGACGGGGAATGCAGGGGGGTCGTGGCCTGGTGTCTTGAGGACGGAAAGATCCACCGCTTCAAGGCCCACAACACGGTTCTGGCCACCGGCGGCTACGGTCGCGCGTACTTCTCGTGCACCTCGGCCCACACCTGCACCGGCGACGGCAACGGCATGGTGACCCGCGCGGGTCTGGCGCTCCAGGACATGGAGTTCGTGCAGTTCCACCCCACCGGCATCTACGGTTCCGGCTGTCTGATCACCGAGGGCGCCCGCGGCGAGGGCGGTTACCTGACCAACTCCCAGGGCGAGCGCTTCATGGAGCGGTATGCTCCGAACGCGAAGGACCTGGCGTCCCGCGACGTGGTCTCCCGCGCCATGACCATCGAGATCCGCGAGGGTCGCGGTGTCGGTCCCGGCAAGGATCACATTCACCTCCACCTCGAGCACCTGGGCGCCGATGTGCTGCACGCACAGCTGCCGGGTATTACGGAAACGGCGAAGATCTTCTCGGGCGTTGACGCCACGAAGGATCCGATTCCGGTCCTGCCCACCGTCCACTACAACATGGGCGGCATTCCCACGAACTACCGCGCCGAGGTTCTGGCGCCGACGAAGGACGATCCGGACCGGGTGTTCCCGGGCCTGATGGCCGTTGGCGAATGCGGCTGCGTGTCCGTCCACGGCGCGAACCGCCTTGGCACGAACTCGCTTCTGGATATCGTGGTCTTCGGCCGCGCCGCGGCGATCCGTGCGACCGAGCTGGTCAAGCCCGGCACCAAGCACCGCCCGCTGCGCAAGGACGCGGACGAGATGGCGCTTTCGCGTCTGGAGCGTCTGCGCACGGCCAACGGTTCCCGCCTGACCTCCGAGATCCGCATGGACCTCCAGAAGGCCATGCAGAGGGACGCCGCGGTCTTCCGCACGGAGGAAAGCCTGCAGGAAGGCTGCAAGGCCGTCACTGCCATCGCCGGGCAGATGAAGGACATCAAGCTCGTGGACCGCTCCCTGGTCTACAACACGGACCTCGCCGAGGCTCTGGAGCTCGAGAACCTCATGGCCTGCGCGCTGACCACCATCCACGGTGCCGAGGCCCGCAAGGAGAGCCGTGGCGCCCACGCCCGCGAGGACTTCCCCAAGCGCGACGACGCGAACTGGATGAAGCACACCCTGGCGAAGGTGGACGAGAACAACAAGGTGACCCTGGACTACCGTCCGGTGCATACGTACACGCTGACCGACGAGGTGTCCTACATTGAACCCCAGGAACGCGTGTACTGACCCCCGGGTCCGTACAGGACGGAGAAGTGAGACATGGCTGAATTTTTGTTGAACAAGCATAGCCGGATCAAAAAGGGCAAGGAGTTCCCCGCTCCCTCCGGAGCGAAGAACGTCCGCACCTTCCGGATTTACCGTTGGGATCCGGAGACCGGCGAAAACCCGAGAATGGACGTGTTCCGGCTGGACATGGACGATTGCGGGCCGATGGTTCTGGACGCTCTCAACAAGATCAAGAACGAGATCGACCCGACCCTGACGTTCCGTCGCTCGTGTCGCGAGGGCATTTGCGGCTCCTGCGCCATGAACATCGACAGCTACAACACGCTGGCCTGCCTGAAGCCCATCGCCGACATCAAGGGGGACGTGGTCATCACGCCGCTGCCCCACTGTGAGGTGGTGAAGGATCTGATCCCCGACCTGACGCACATCTATGCGCAGTACGCGGCGATCGAGCCCTGGCTGAAGGCGGACACCCAGCCGCCGCCGAACGGCGAGCGTCTCCAGTCCATCGAGGAGCGCGCGCGCCTGGACGGCCTGTGGGAGTGCATCCTGTGCTTCTGCTGCACGACGGCCTGTCCGTCCTGGTGGTGGCGCAACGACCGCTACCTGGGCCCCGCGGTTCTTCAGCAGGCGGCTCGCTGGGTCTTTGACTCCCGCGACGAGTACACGGATCAGCGCCTGAACGAGCTGAACGACCCGTACCGCCTGTTCCGGTGCCACACCATCATGAACTGCACGGGAACCTGCCCCAAGAACCTGAACCCGGGCAAGGCCATCGCGGACCTCAAGATCGCGATGTACGACCGCTCCGAGTAGGTGACTCTGTGATCGGGTCAAACGGGTGAATACGGAAAGCGGAGTGCCTCGGAAGAGTGCATTCCGCTTTTTCTTTCCCCGGACCCCGGGTCCGCGGGCGTCGGCCGGGCTCTGTCAGACAGGGCGCGGGCGGCTCCCGGGCCGGGGGGGCGGGGGTCGGCCCGGGCCGTCCTGTCCGGTGCCCAGCGATAGAAAGGACCACTCCCATGAGCAAAGGCCTTCTTCTTGTCGATCTCCAGAACGACTACTTCCCCGGTGGCCGGATGGAGCTGAACAACGCGGACGCCGCGCTTGACTGCGCCGTCGAGGTTCTGGACCGGTTCCGCAAGGCGGGAAAACCGGTGTTTCATGTGCAGCACGTGTTCCACTCGCCGGATGCGGCGTTCTTCCGTCCGGGAACTCCCGGCGCGGACATCCATCCGCGGATCGCGCCGTCTGTGGGCGAGTCCCTGTTCGTCAAGCACGCGCCCTCCGCGTTTTCCTGTACCGGGCTTACAGCAACCCTTCGGAAAGAAGGTGTTACGGAGCTTGTGGTTTGCGGAATGATGACACACATGTGCATCGACACGACCGTCCGGGCCGCTCTGGACCACGAGTTGCCGGTGACCCTGGTCCCCGACGCCTGTGCGACCCGGGATCTGGTGTTCCGGGGGGAGGTCATTCCGGCGGAGGTGGTTCAGAAGGCCTACCTGGCCGCGCTGGACGGCTGGTTTGCGACGCTGGTCCCGGCCCGGGATGTGGAGCCCTAGGGCAGGGGAGGTTTCGGGCGCGCCCCATCCGGGGGGCCGGTTCCAGGGGGCGTCCCCGTCCCGCCGGACCGGACCGGAGAAAAGGACAGTGGTCCCGGAGCCGGTTTCGGGGTATTCCGGGGCGGTGAACAGGACCGGTGCCGGTGCCTCCGGCGGGCGCAGCGATGCAGCCCCGGGGCGCGGGCCCGAAAGGACCGAAAACAGGCGTTCCGTTCCAGGGAGCGCATGAAAACAACGCTTTTGCGATAACGAGGAGAGAGACAATGGCCCTGAGTGGACACGATACGATGAAAACCCGCCGGACCCTGAAGGTCGGCTCGCGAGAGTACGACTACTTTTCTCTGGAGGCGGCGGGGCTTTCGGGTATCGAGCGCCTGCCCAACTCCCTGAAAGTCCTTCTTGAGAACCTTCTGCGCTACGAGGACGGCCGGTCCGTGACCACGGACGACGTCAAGGCTGTGGCCGCGTGGCTTGAGAACCGCCGCTCGGACCGCGAGATTGCCTACCGTCCCGCGCGGGTGCTGATGCAGGACTTCACGGGTGTGCCGGCCGTCGTCGATCTCGCCGCCATGCGCGAGGCGGTCACGAAGCTGGGCGGAGACCCGGAGTCCATCAACCCGCTCTCGCCGGTGGACCTGGTCATTGACCACTCGGTCATGATCGACCACTTCGGCACCCAAGATGCGCTCGGCAAGAACATCGCGGTCGAGTTCCAGCGCAACGGCGAGCGCTATGCGTTCCTGCGCTGGGGCCAGAAGGCGTTCGACAACTTCCGTGTTGTCCCCCCGGGCGTGGGCATCTGCCACCAGGTGAACCTTGAGTACCTGGCCCGGGTGATCTGGTCCGCCGAGGAGAACGGTCGCACCCTGGCGTTCCCCGACACTCTGGTGGGCACCGACTCCCACACCACCATGGTCAACGGCCTGGGCGTCCTGGGCTGGGGCGTGGGCGGCATCGAGGCCGAGGCCGCCATGCTCGGCCAGCCTGTTTCCATGCTGATCCCCGAGGTGGTGGGCTTCCGTCTCACCGGCACCCTGCCCGAGGGCACCACGGCCACGGACCTGGTCCTGACCGTCACCCAGATGCTGCGCAAGAAGGGCGTGGTCGGCAAGTTCGTCGAGTTCTACGGCGAGGGCCTGAACCACCTGCCCCTGACCGACCGGGCCACCATCAGCAACATGGCGCCCGAGTACGGCGCGACCTGCGGCTTCTTCCCGGTGGACGCCGAGACCCTGCGCTACATGCGCTTCACGGGCCGGGACGAGGAGACCGTGGCCCTGGTGGAGGCCTACGCCCGTGCCCAGGGCATGTGGCATGATGAAAACTCGCCCGAGCCGGTCTTCACCGATACCCTGTCCCTCGACATGGGCACGGTCCAGCCGTCCCTCGCGGGTCCGTCCCGTCCGCAGGACCGGGTGACCCTGGCCGCCGTGTCGGGCGCGTTCGGGGAGTCCCTGAGCAAGTTTGTGCCGGACCGCACCCAGGTGACCTCGGTTCCCGTCAAGGGCGGCGCGTACCGTCTCGAGGACGGCGCCGTGGTGATCGCCGCGATCACGTCGTGCACCAACACCTCCAACCCCTCGGTGATGATGGCGGCGGGCCTGGTGGCCAAGAAGGCTGTCGAGAAGGGCCTGACCTCCAAGCCCTGGGTCAAGACCTCCCTCGCGCCCGGATCCCAGGTCGTGGCCGCCTACCTCGAGGAGGCCGGCCTCCAGACCTATCTGGACACCCTCGGGTTTGACATTGCCGGGTTCGGCTGCACCACCTGTATCGGCAACTCGGGCCCCCTGATTGACGAGGTGGCGGCGGCCATCGACGAGGGTGGTCTTGTGGCCGCCTCGGTGATTTCGGGCAACCGGAACTTCGAGGGCCGCATTCACGCCCAGGTCCGCGCCAGCTACCTGGCCAGCCCGCCGCTGGTGGTGGCCTACGCCCTTGCCGGGTCCATGAACATTGACCTGACCACCCAGCCCCTGGGCCAGGACAAGGACGGCAACGACGTCTACCTGAAGGACATCTGGCCCACCGCCCGGGAGGTCTCGGACGCCATTGCCAGCTTCGTCACCCCGCAGATGTTCCGCGAGCGCTACGGCGCGGTCTTCACCGGCTCGCAGGAGTGGCAGGACATCACCGTGGTCGAGGGCGAGACCTACGCCTGGGATCCCGAGTCCACCTACGTTCGCAACCCGCCGTACTTCGACGGCATGGGTCTCGAGCCCGCGCCGGTTCAGGACATCGTCGGTGCGCGGCCGCTGGCCATTCTCGGGGACTCCATCACCACGGACCACATCTCCCCGGCCGGATCCATCAAGGCCGACAGCCCCGCCGGGCGCTACCTGACCGAGCACGGCGTCAGCCGGGCCGACTTCAACTCCTACGGCTCGCGCCGTGGCAACCACGAGGTCATGATGCGGGGCACGTTCGCCAACATCCGCATCCGCAACAAGATGACCCCGGGTGTGGAGGGCGGCGTGACCTGTCACCAGCCCTCGGGCGAGGTGATGGCCATCTACGATGCGGCCATGGCCTACAAGAAGGACGGCGTGCCTCTGGTGGTCATCGGCGGCAAGGAGTACGGCTCCGGGTCGTCCCGTGACTGGGCGGCGAAGGGGACCAACCTTCTGGGCGTCCGCGCGGTGATCGTCGAGAGCTTCGAGCGTATTCACCGCTCGAACCTGGTGGGCATGGGGATCCTTCCGCTCCAGTTCCAGGACGGCGTCTCCGCCGAGTCCCTGGGCCTGACCGGAACCGAGACCTTCGATATCCGGGGCCTCGAGTCCCTGAAGCCGCGCCAGATGCTGGAGGTGGTCGTTCACGGCGCCGACGGCTCGACCCGCAGCTTCGAGGCGGTCTGCCGGATCGATACCCTCGACGAGATCGACTACTACCGCAACGGCGGCATCCTGCAGACCGTCCTTCGCAACATCGCGAAGGGCTGAGCCCTGTCCGGTCCGGGCACACAGTCCGGGCGCCAGGATCCAAAGTACGATAGAGTGCGGGGGGAGAGCATGGTTCTCCCCCTTTTTTCTGGACGCACCCTGATGTTCTGGAGTTTTGCATGTCGTCCTCCATCCTTCTGAAAAATGGCACCGCTGTTCTGCCCGGGCGCACCGTCCAGGCCGACATCCTTCTGAAAGACGGGAAGATTGCCGGGATCGGTCCGGTGGACCCCGCCGCGGCGGCCGAGATCGTTGACTGCTCGGGGCTGCATATCCTTCCCGGCGTGATCGATACCCAGGTGCACTTCCGCGAGCCCGGCCCCACCCACAAGGAGGATCTGGAGACCGGCTCCCGCGGGGCGGTTCTGGGGGGCGTGACGGCGGTGTTCGAGATGCCCAACACCAGCCCCAACACCGACACCCCCGAGCGGCTTGCGGACAAGCTCGACCGGGCCTCGGGGCGGATGTGGTGCAACCACGCCTTTTTCCTGGGCGCCACGGCCGAGAACGCCGGGCAGCTCGGGGTGTGGGAGCGCCTGCCGGGCTGCGCGGGCGTCAAGGTGTTCATGGGGTCCAGCACCGGCTCCCTGCTGGTGGATGACGACGCGGCGCTTCAGCGCATCCTGGCCGGCGGCATCCGTCGCGTGGCCGTGCACTGCGAGGACGAGGGCCGCCTGCGGGAGCGTCACAGCCTGGTGGCCGGTGGCGCCGACGTGTCCCTGCACCCCGAGTGGCGCGATGCCGAGGCCGCGCTTCGGGCCACCACCCGTCTGCTGGGTCTGGCCCGGATGACCGGGCGCCGGGTGCATGTGCTCCATGTGACGACGGCCGATGAGATGGATATCCTGGTGGACTACCGGGATCTGGCCACGGTGGAGGTCACGCCCCAGCACCTGACGCTGGCCGCTCCCGAGGCCTACGAGACCTTGGGCACGCTCGCCCAGATGAACCCGCCGATCCGGGATGCCCGGCACCGCGAGGCCCTGTGGCGCGCCCTGGACTCCGGGCTTGTGGACGTGATCGGGTCGGACCACGCCCCCCACACCCTGGAGGAAAAGGCCAGGCCCTACCCCGAGAGCCCCTCGGGCATGACCGGGGTGCAGACGCTGGTGCCGGTCATGCTGGACCACGTCAACGCCGGGCGCCTGACGCTGGAGCGGTTTGTGGACCTGACCTCTGCCGGTCCGGCCCGCATCTACGAGATCGCGGGCAAGGGCCGGATCGCCGTCGGCTACGACGCGGACCTGACCATCGTGGACATGAAGGCCCGGCGCACCATCACCAACGACTGGATCGCCTCCCGCTGCGGCTGGACCCCGTTCGACGGCGTCTCGGTTCAGGGCTGGCCCATGCTGACCCTTGTGGGGGGGCGGATTGTGATGCGGGAGGACACCTTGCTGGGCGCACCCGGCGGCCACCCCGTTCGCTTTCACCCGCTGCCCGTCGGGATGGGCCTCTCCCCCTGAGTGGGCAGGGTTCGGGTCGTCCGGGCTCACCCCGGTTTGGGGGCGGTGTCCCCCGGTTGCCTCACGAAAAAAAGCCCCGGCGGATGTGTCGGGGCTTTTTGATGTCGGGGCTGCCGCCACCGGCGAGTCCGGGGGAGCGGTTCGGAAAATGGACCCGGGGACGGATCCGGATGAGGGATCGGAGCCCGGCTGCGGGCTGTCCCGGTTCGGCTTCGGATGAGGGATCGGAGCCCGGTCCCCCTTACATGTAGCAGTCGTAGGCCCGCAGGGGTCTGCCGCGGGACAGTTCCTCCAGCACCGCAACACCCTCCCGGTAGATGGTCACGCGCAGGTGCTGGTTTTCGTAGACCAGCGATGATTCCGACGTGTCCCGGGTCAGGACCATGGGCTCGTCGCCGTCGAACTTCACGGTGGCGGTTCGGGAGGGCACGCCCTCCGCCGTTTCCGAGAGCCGCAGCTGGAACGCATAGTCGCTGTCGTTGCACATATAGTAGCCGACCCGGCTTGCCGCGCTGGCGGGCGACGCCAGGGCCGTGAGGGCGGCAGCGCAGAGCCCGCAGACCGCGCCGGCCGCCACGAGGGTGCGGACACCAGCCCGGCCCCCGGGGCGACCCGGGGCCCGTTTCCAAGCCCGGATCCCGTTTCGATGCGTTCCGGTCGGAGGCATCCCGTCGCGTTTCAGCCGCGCGCTCATGCCTGTTCCCCCGCAACCATCATCCGCTCGATCCGCACCGTGGGGGCGTCCGTTCCGTAGTGGAACGCCAGGTCGCTCGCGGGGGTCAGGGCTGCGAACATGTCCCGCAGGTTCCCGGCGACCGTGATCTCGTGAACCGGCGTGGTCAGCACGCCGTTTTCAATCCGGAAGCCCGACGCGCCCCGGGAGTAGTCCCCCGTCAGGCTGTTCACGCCCTGGCCCGCCAGGGACGTCACATAAAGGCCATCCCTGATGTCGGCGATCAGCTCTTCGGGTGAGAGGGGCCCAGGTGCCAGCCACACGTTCGACGGAGCCGGATGCGGCGCCGATCCGGTCGACCGGCTCGCGTGCCCCGTGGGCTCCATGCCCAGGGCGCGGGCGCTGCGCAGGTCCAGAAGCCAGGTGGTGAGCACGCCGTTCTCCACCAGGGTGCGGCTCCGGGTGGGCAGCCCCTCGGCATCACAGGGGCGTGACAGCAGGCCGCGCCGGCGCAGCGGATCCTCGACGATGGACACGCCGCTTCCGAACACGGCTGTTCCCAGGGCGTCCTTCAGGAACGAGGTTCCCCGGACGATCGACGACCCGTTGATCGCGCTGAGGAAGTGCCCCAGAAGCGAGCGCGCGGTCCGGGGATCGAAGACCACGGTGCGTTCGCCGGTGGTCATGCGGCGGGCCCCCAGCTTGCGTACGGCGCCCTCGCCCGCCTCGCGCCCCAGGTCCGCCGGGGCGACAAGGTCTTCCGGGTGGACGGTGGAGCGGGTGGCGTAGTCAAATTCCATGCCTGTGGTGCTGTCTCCGGCGATGACCGCGACCCCCATGCCGATACGGGTCATGGGATAGGCCTGGGCGAACCCGTTCGACGCCACCAGGGACACCATGCTGCGGGAGAACGAGGCCTCGGCTCCCTCGGAGTTGGTGACCCCCTCCACCGAGCGGGCGGCATTTTCCAGATCCAGGGCGAGGGCGCGCAGGGTCTCCTGGTCCACATCGCCGGAAGCGGCTCCGTCGATATCCGGCAGGCTGCGGGCAATCTGCCCGGGCTCGGCAAGGCCGATCAGCGGATCCTCGGGGACGGCGCGGGCCATGGCAAGCGCCCGGTCCACAAGCTCGGACAGGGCGGGGCCGGAGCGGTCCGCCGACGAGACCAGCGCCTGCCGGGTGCCCACAAGCACGCGCAGCCCGATATCGCCGCCCTCCGCCTGCTCCAGTTTCTCGAGCGCGCCCTTGCGGACCGCGAGCGACAGGGATGTCCCGTCGATGAGAACGGCGTCCGCGGCATCGGCGCCCGCGCGGACCGCCCTGTGCACGAGATCATCCAGGAGGCCAAGAGCCTGTTCCTGCGTCGCTTTGCTATCACTCACCTGTCCACACTCCGGTTCTGTTCTGCTGTCTTTCTCTGGTATCGCGTTGTTCGCCCGGGCGCAAGGTCGGGACTGGGATGGGCACGCGTGCCCCTTGCCCGGGCCGTTCCATTTGTTCTCAATACAGCCTCTTTTGTTCTTGACGGTAGAACTGAAATGGAACACTCTGGAACAGGGATCGGGCGGGGCCATGTGGCCGCCGGGTCCGGGAAAGCGCTGGTCGCCAGGTGTCCGGTTGCGCCGGTGGTCCCGACTGTGAGATAAAAAGGGGCAAACGTCATGAATCAGGCGGTATTGAAGCTGGTGGACAAGGATACCATGGACAAAAAGAAAGCGCTTGAGGCCGCCGTATCGCAAATCGAGCGGTCGTTCGGAAAAGGCTCGATCATGCATCTGGGCAAACAGGACCAGATGGTGGAGATCGATGCCATCAGCACGGGGTCTCTTGCCCTTGATATTGCCCTTGGGGTCGGCGGGCTTCCCCGCGGCCGGATCGTGGAGATCTTCGGGCCCGAGAGCTCGGGAAAGACTACCCTCGCGATGCACGTCATTGCCGAGGCCCAGAAAAAGGGCGGAAACTGCGCCTTCGTGGACGCCGAGCACGCCTTCGATCCGGTGTACGGCCGCAAGCTGGGCATGGACCTCGATTCGCTGCTGATCAGCCAGCCCGACACCGGTGAGCAGGCGCTGGAAATCGCCGACACCCTGGTGCGCTCGGGGGCGATTGACGTGCTGGTGATTGACTCCGTCGCCGCGCTCGTGCCCAAGGCCGAGCTCGAGGGCGACATGGGCGATGCCCACGTGGGGCTTCAGGCCCGGCTTATGAGCCAGGCCCTGCGCAAGCTGACGGGAACGGTCTCCCGCTCCCACACGCTGATCATCTTCATCAACCAGATCCGCATGAAAATCGGCGTGATGTTCGGAAACCCCGAAACCACGACCGGCGGAAACGCGCTGAAGTTCTATTCCTCCGTCCGGCTGGACATCCGCCGGATCGGGTCCGTCAAGGACAAGGAGGAGATCGTCGGCAACCAGACCCGCATCAAGGTGGTCAAGAACAAGGTCGCCCCGCCGTTCAAGACCGTGGAGTTCGACATTCTCTACGGCGAGGGAATCTCCAAGCTCGGTGAGGTCATCGATCTGGGTGTGAAGGCCAACATTATCGAGAAGTCCGGTGCCTGGTATTCCTACAACTCCACCCGGATCGGGCAGGGCCGCGAAAACGCCAAGAGCTACCTCAAGGCCAATCCCGCCATGGCCGAGGAAATCGAGAACGCCATCCGGGCCAACGCCGGCCTGATTGCGGATGCGATGATCTCGGGTCCGGAGTCGGAGGATGACGCCGGCAAGGACGGTGATCCGGTCTGATCACCGGATCCGCATTGGGTTCCGGGGACGGAGTTCCCGGAGCCCGAACGCCCGCTTTCAGGGATGAGGGCCGCAGACTGGGGGTGCCCGGTACGGGATGCACGGTGAGCCGGTGTCCCGGAGTTCGAACGTCCGCTTTCAGGAATGCAGGCCGCGAATGGGGGATGCCCGATGCGGGATTCATGGTCCGCCGGTGTTCTCCGGTATGGGATGCACGGTGCGGAACGCACGGGGAACCGGTGTCCCGGCGCCCGAACGCCCTCTTTCATGGATGCTGGCCGCAGACTGGTGATGCCCGGTACGGGACGCACGGTGAGCCGGGGTCCGGTACGGAAGGCACGGTGCGGAACGCACGGGGCCGGTGTCGTGGAGCCCCTGACTGGTGAGCGGGATGTCCGCTAAGGTATGCGTGGCGAGCTGGCATCTCTGATCGGTGAGAAGGCCGGCTCTCTCTCTCTCTCTCTCTCTCTCTCTCTCTCTCTCTCTCCGGTGGGCCCCAACGAACAATCCGGTCGCTCCCCACCGGGCTTGAGGGGGGCGTTGTGGCCCGAGTTGCGGGTCCCGGCGGGCGACTGCATCTCTCGCGGACACGCCAGCGCATGGCACGGGTCACCCGCCCGGGCTGGAGGGGCGTCCCGGTTTCTGGTCGGGACGTCGGGGGCGTCGGTCTCGGGCAGGCCGTCCACCCCCATCATCCGCGATGGTATCCGGAGCGTGGCCCCCCCGCCAGCCGGCCTCCTGCGGTCCGCCCACAGGGTTCGGGCTCGTGCATCATGACAAAGCCGAATTCGGTGAACAGCTTCCTGCGGTCCGCCCACAGGTCTCGGGCTCGTGCATCCCACGCGCACCCGCCCCGGGCGCGGGGTTTTCAACGAACGGGTTTGCCTCTCGTCCGATGCCCCGGCTGCCTTTCGTTTCCGTGACGTCCCCTGGCCCTCACGCGGTTTTGGGACATCCGTTCGGGAGCGAGGTGGCGGGGGCCCAGAGGCTGCCAATGCGTCCGGGCCTGTCGTTTCCGGTTCTGTGTTCCCGCCTCCCGGTCCGTCTGGATACCGCGGCAGGGTCTCGCCTCCCGGTGAGCGCCTGTCCTCCAGCCGGCCCTGTTGGGTCAGCCCCCGCGCGCTGGCGCCGCGTCCCGGCCTCCCGGGCTCTGCGCCTCCGGTTGCCCCTCCCGCTCGCCTGTCGGGCGCCCGCACTCAGGCGTGTGGGGCGTCCAGATCCCGGGCGAGGGACTCGATCTCGCGCAGCAGAAGCGCCATATCGCTGTCGCGGTTCATCCGATGGCCGGCGTCCTTGACCAGGGTCACGACCACATCCGGGCTCCGAACAGTGGACTGGATCTTCAGGGCGACCTGCCAGGGAACGGTCTCGTCCTCCAGCCCGTGAAGCAGGCGCACGGGAACGTTGATCTCCGCTGGTGTCCGGGTCAGAACGGCGTGGGCATTGCCGTCCTCGAGAAAGGCGCGCCGCAGCATCAGGGGCGGGAAGTCCGGATCGCCGGACGAGGGGCCCGTGTAGTTCCCCTCCGCATCAAGGAAGGGGGCGTGCAGCGGATTGTCCCGGGTCATGGCGGTTGTAAAGTCCGGGGCGGCAGCGATTCCCACAAGGGCGCCAACCTGTTCGGGGGCCATCAGCGCCGTCAGCATCATGATCCAGCCCCCCATGGAGGAGCCGACGACGATGTTGTTCCCGCTCGTCAGGGTGCGCAGGACGAACACGGTGTCCCGGGCCCACTGGCCGATGGATCCCTCGGAGAACAGCCCGGAGGACTGGCCGTGTCCCTGCTGGTCGAACATCACGCAGGCGCGCCCGGTGCGCCGGGCCCAGTCCTCCAGGGCGCGGGCCTTTCCGCCGCCCATATCGGACTGGAGGCCGTGCAGGTAGACCACCGCCGGTGATTTTCCGGGGGTCAGCCGACAGGCGAGGCTTGCACCTTCGGGCGTGGTCAGTATCCTGTGCGGCGTTGGTCTGCTGTCATCAGTCATGGAATTCCGTCTCCCGTGCGGTGCGGCCAGGGCGGTGACCCGATTTCCGAACCTTTTTTGAACAAGGCATCCGCTGTGTCCGCTGATTCCTTTTTGCATGATCGCGGGCGTTCTTTCGAGACGCCCACCGTTCTTCAGGTCCTGCCCGCGCTCCAGACCGGTGGCGTCGAGCGCGGCACCGTTGATGTGGCGGCCGCGCTTGTCCAGCAGGGCTGGACGTCGATCGTGGCGTCCTCCGGCGGTCACCGTGTGCGTGACATCGAGCGGGCCGGGGCGCTTCATATTACCCTGCCACTTGAGTCCAAGAACCCGGTCACGATAGCCCGAAACGTGGCCCGGCTGAAGCGCGTCATTCAGGAGCACAACGTCTCCCTGGTGCACGCCCGCTCCCGCGCCCCCGCCTGGAGCGCGTGGCGCGCGACCAAAGCCCTTGGAATTCCGTTTGTGACCACGTTCCACGGGACATACACCCTGGGCCCCCTCGAGGCGAAGAAGGCCTACAACCGGGTCATGACCCGCGGTGATCGGGTCATCGCAATTTCCCGATTTATCGCGAGTCACATCCGTGACGTGTACGGCATCGACGAATCAATTCTTCGTGTGATCCACCGCGGCGTCGACACGGATGTCTTTTCCCCGGGTGCGGTCTCCCAGGAGCGGATGATCCAGCTGGCCCGCCAGTGGCGCATCGAGGACGGGGTTCCCGTGATCATGCTGCCCGGTCGCCTGACCGCCTGGAAGGGGCACCGGGTGATGATCGACGCTCTCGCGCTTCTGAACCGGCCTGATGTGCGGGCGATCTTTGTCGGCTCCGACCAGGGGCGGACGGCCTACACTGAGTCCCTTCAGGCTCGGGCCCGCCGGCTTGGCGTCGAGGACCAGATCCTGTTTGCCGGGGACTGCCGGGATATGGCGGCGGCCTATATGCTGGCGGACGTGGTGGCGTCCACCTCCACCCGGCCGGAGGCGTTCGGGCGCGTCGTGGCCGAGGCGCAGGCGATGGGCCGCCCGGTCATTGCTCCGGACCACGGCGCCGCGCCCGAGGTGATCAAGGCCGGGGCGACCGGCTGGCTGACGCCTCCGGGCGATCCGCACGCCCTTGCGGAGGCTCTGCGTCTGGCGCTGGACATGGACGAGGGCACACGAAACGCGGTCGCGCGGGAGGCGGTGGCCCACATCCGTGCGAACTTCTCGCGCAAGATGATGCTGGACAACACGCTTCATGTGTATCGGGAGCTTCTGATGGGCATGCCGCCGCTTCCGACGGCCCTGTCGTTTGGCGGAGGCCTCCGGTGACCGACCGGGCGCGGTCCGCGGGGGCGCCCGCATCCGGCCGGCGGGTTCTTGTGATCCGCCTGTCCTCCCTGGGCGACATGGTCATGAGCATGCCCGCCTTCCAGACCATCCGGCGCCATCACGCGGGCGATCACATCACCTTGCTGACGACCCGTCCCTATGCCGAGTTCATGGCCTCAAGCCCCTGGTTCGACGCGGTCCAGGTGGATGTGCGTCCCCGGTGGTCCCGCCCCATGGGGTGGGTCCGCCTTGCGCGGCAGCTGCGGCAGGGCCGGTACGATTGTGTCTACGACCTTCAGAATTCGGACCGCACGGGTCTCTACCTCCGTTTGCTCGACGCCCGGCCGGGGCGGGTGATCTCGTCCACCTCCCGCGCCGCCAACCGGCGCTGGAGCCATCCGGACCGCTTCTCCCTCAGCATTGCCGAGCGGCAGAACAGCCAGTTAGCCCTCGCGGGGGTGATCACACCGGCCGCGGCGCCGCTTCCCGACGTATCCTGGGTCGCCGGCGATCTCCCCGAGGCCGTGTCGTCCCGTCTGGCGGACGCCTCGGACTTGGCCTTGCTGGTGCCGGGAGCGTCGTCCCACCGGTCGGTCAAGCGTTGGTCTGCCCCGGATTTCGGGCACCTGGCTGCGGCTCTCCTCGAGAACGGCCTGCGCCCCGTCGTTCTGGGCACGGCGATCGAGGCCGAGGCGGCGGCCTGCATCCGGTCCCTGTGTCCGGGTGCTGTGGACCTCACGGGACAGACCGGCTTTGCGGATCTGGTCCGGCTCGGGCGCAGGGCCCGGCTTGCGGTCGGTGGCGATACCGGCCCCCTTCACCTGATTGCCGCCTCGGGCGCGCCGTCGGTCGCGCTGATTTCCGGCCAGACGAATCCCTCCTGCCTTCCCCGCGGTCCCCGGGTGGTCATTCTGAAGCGTGAGGATCTTTCAACCCTGAGCCTCGAGGACGTTCGCGCCGAGTCTCTGGCGCTGGCCCTGTCCCCCCGAAGCTGAAAGGCGCCCCTTCGTTGCATTTTTGCTGTATCGCCCGTTCTGGTATACAGTAGCCGCGGGTATAATGCCTGTGGGTCGCATGGGGGCTGACTGGGGGGACGCATGACTCCATATGGAAGACTTCAGCGGAACTGGACACCGCGGTTTGGCCGGACGGCTCGTCTCGCGTTTTTGGGCGTGCTCGGCGCCGGTTGGGCCGCGGCCCTGCCGGGGGGCGCCAGTCCGGCCTCATCGGGGGAGCCCGCCGGGCGCCCCGCTGCGGATGCGGCTGCGGTGCCGGCGGAGGACGATCTCTCAGTGGGAGTCGCCGAGGCTCTGCGCCGATGCCTGGCCCGAACCGGGCGCACAGCGGATTCCATCGGCGAGATGTCTGTTGACCCGAAAACCGGGGAGGTGCGGTATCGCTGCGATGTGAGCCGCGCTCAGGGGAGGCAGGCTCAACGGCCCCCTGTCCCGTCCGCCCCTTTGGTTCCGGTGAACGCATCCGGCGAGGACGTTTCGGAGGTTTCCGAGGATTCGGTCGGGTCCGCAGCAGGAGCCGCGCCGGCGCCCGACGCTGAGCCGGCGCCCGACACGGTGATGGACCCCGCGCTTCGCTCGGCCTGGCTCGCGTATTGCCTGTCTGCGGGCCCGGATGCGCAGCGCTATCCCTTCTGCCGGGAGGCACGGGCGGAGGGCCTGATTCCCTCGCTGCCCAATGTGTCCCCCGATCCGGTTCCGTCCGGTCCGGAGGACATTGGCCGCTAGCCGGCCTCTCTCCTGTGTGTGCTGTGTTCGGCGTCCGGTTCGGCTGGGGGGGGGTGGCGGTCGGGGCGCCTGGTCCGGTATCTCCCATTTTCCCGTTGGGCCCGACCTCCGGTGACGGGGCGTCTGCGGGAACAGGCCCTTGCATCTTTTCCGGTGCTGTCTGTGCGCGTCGGGGGTGGGGC
>NZ_JACZHT010000005.1 GCF_014861485.1 Phaeovibrio sulfidiphilus
CCCGTGGTCCCGTGGTCCCGTGGTCCCGTGGTCCCGTGGTCCCGTGGTCCCGTGCCGTCCCGCCCGGCGGCTTCCCCTCCCGTCCCATGCCGTTCCGATACCGTGACCGCTTTTTCCTCCCCTGGAAGGAGACCGTTCCCTATGGCCTCAATGGACACCGACATTGACCTGACCGATGGCGGCCGGACGCTGCGTTTCCGGATCCGCCCCATGGGCGCCCGCAAACAGGAGCGCTGGCTTGCCCGCCTGGCTCTGGTTCTGGCCCGCGCCGGGCGCGCGATGCCGGCCGGCACCCCCGCGCTGCACCTGCCCGCGCATCTTTTTACGGCGGGGGGGCTGGCGTCCCTCTCGGACGTTCCCTTCGATCGCCTCGAGCCCCTGCTGGACGAGATGTGGGAGAACGTCTTTAGGGTGCTGGACAGCGGCGTGGCGGTCCAGTTGAAGCCCGAGACCATCGACGGGGTTGTGACCGATGTGCGCACGCTTCTGGCCCTGCGCCGCGAGGTTCTGCGGCTGAATTTCGGCCACCTTCTGGACGCCCTTCCGGTCGGGGAGGCGTCCTGAGGCCCACGGTTCCCCTCACCCTTTCGGAGGATCTGCATCCATGCCCCTGAAAACCACAGAACTGGCGCTTACGGAAGACAGCGGAGGGCGTACGCTCCGCTTCCGCATGACCCAGATGCCGGCGTCCCGGGCCGAGGATCTGGTGTGCCGCCTGGCCCACCTTCTCGTGCGCTCCGGAGCCGACCTGGAGGGCGCTCCGGGAAATCCGGCCAGCCCCTTCGCGATCGTGGGTTACCTGTGTACGGCCCGGGGCGTTGCCGCACTGTCCGGGATCGACTACGACGACCTGCGCCCGATCCTTGATGCCATGTGGGAGGGCGTGGAGATCGCCGGGGACGACGGGGGCTGGACCCCCCTCACGCCCGACCTTGTCGACAGCCGCATCGCCGAGGTGACCACCCTGTTTCGGTTGCGCCGGGAGGTTCTGGCCCTCAACTTCGGTTTTTTTGGCGACGCCGTCCGCTGGATCTCCCGCCGCTCTCCGGCGTGGAGCCGCGCGTAAACCGGCAGCGGACGGCCGTCTGCGCCAATGTGGGCCCGGTGACGGCGGTGCTCGTGACGCACCGTCTGGCCACCCTTGAGGCCCTGGGGTCCGCCCTCTCTTTGGAGGATGCCCTGAACCTTTACGAAATCCTGATCGTCACCACGCACAACGCTGCCCTCGCCCGCCAGGAGGCCCGTCGCCATGCAGGACGCTGACAACGCCCGTGAGATCTCCCGCCCGTCGGTCGCACACACCAGGGACCAGGGCGCGGGGATCGAGCCCCGTTTTGAAACTCTTGATGCTGCTCTTGGCTCCCTCGAGGACACGTTCCGCCTCCATGCCGAGGCCCTTGCCCAGGCGGCGAGGGGTCTGGCTGTGGATGCGGGCGCGCTGGAGTCTGTGTTTGTGTTTGATGACGATCTGGTGAGCCGGATTCAGGCCCGGATCGAGGAGGCCTTTCTGCCCACGCAGGCGTTTGCTGACAGGATCCGGAGCCGTATGGGAGTGTCCCGGGAAGAGGGGTCGGAGCGGGCGGGCGGTCCGGTCCAGACGATTAAGTCGGAGCGTTCAGCGGTGGTTTCCGCGGGTGTCGGCACTTCGTTGAATGCCGGAAGTTCTGGGGTTCATGCGTCCGCCGTACTTTCGAAAACCATGACTTCTTCGGAAACAGTCGATTCGGAAACCCTGTTTTATTATGAAAGACTTGTAGACCGTCTGGTGAAAGCCGGGTTTGGAATCGAGGCTGTCGATGAGGTCCTGGGGGTGGATGGGATTCTGGGGGAAGGAGGGATTTCACCAGACCAGCGCGGGAAGGTTCTGTCCAGGATCATTCAGCTCAGTATTCTCGGTAAAACGGGCGAACTCTCATCGTTTGAGGGAGGACGCTACAAATTTTTGGCACAAGAGGGCAGGAAGTGGAGCCCTCTCCAGACGGTTGAAAATCTCTCCAGGGTCTACCGTACCGCAGGATCGGAGCCTTCCAGACAGCGCGATATTGAACACCTTATCGGCACAGATTCGGATGATGCCCGGTACTTGCTTGAGACAATGGTCCCAAAATCTCGCAGAGACGCTGCCGCCATTGGGCGGGGTATGGTCGATGGAGGTGTAAAGAAGGAGCTCAGGGACAGATATCAGCGCAATCGCCGGTCGTGTTCCGTAACACGAAGCAGCGACTATGACCCGGATCTGGTCGCCTCCGTTGCAACTGCTGCCTTCGAATATGAAAACTTGAGAATTGGTAAATTCAATCTTATCACAAAAGATGATCTGCAATATTATTTAGAAGGGTGGAGCCCCGATGAATTGCGGGGACTTCTGGAGAGTCTTGCTGAAGCCACGGAGGCTGCAAAAGCAAGGGGACCCCACAACAGGTGGCGTGGTCAAACCAAGCCCCACGCAGCAAAAATGAAACCGTTGTCGACTCTTATGAGGACCAATGGATTGGGGGCATGCTCTCCCTACTCGGGTCCGGAAGAATCACGTCCTTCCGGCGGCGTCCTGGAGACTCCGGAGCCCGCGTCCGCCCCGGAAAACGGGGACGGGGCTATTGTGCCCAAAGGGGAGGAGAGCGGCTTTCTGGTGCCTGGCGGGCCTGGTCCGGACCATCGGGCGCCGGGTGCCCTGCCCGCAGCGGCTTTGCCGCTCTACGCTCTCAGCCTCCCGGGGACGGAGCGCTGGAGCTGCCCCACTGAGAGGTCGGCGGGATCGGAAATGCACGCTCACACCACCGATGTGGTGATCAACGTTACGGTCAACACACCGGATGCCGCTGACGGGCGCCGGATTGGCCGGGATATCGCCGAAACCCTGAAAAGTGACTACACCCATCTTCTGGATGTCAGCAACACCCCGTTGCGGATAGCCTAGGAGACGCGCGCGTCTCTTCAGGTTCCGCTCAGCGGTCAGGGGGACAGGCAGGGGTTTTTCCGGTTTTCTGACCGGAGTGTGAGGTAGTCCTGACGGGTGCCGCACAGCTTTGCGATTTCCCCCTCATATTGGAGCTCCCCCGGTCCATAATACATCAGTGAGGCCTCAAAAACCGCAGCCTGCCCTTTTCCATCGGGAGGATGCCCTGTTACGGGCACATTCAGCATGCTTGTTGTGTAGAGTCGAATAATGGCCGAATCGTCCTCGAAGTCTTTCAGGATGACATAGGGATGCTGTGTGTCCGTTTTCAGTTTTTCTTCAATAATAACGGCCGAAAGAACAAGGGGCAGTGAAAAGATAAGGTTGTTTCGTGTCGGGGGCGTCGGGTTCATGAGCTCGGCCAGCTCGCTCACCCGGAATGGGCCGAAGCCCGGCGGGCGGAACTGGCAGGCGGGCGGGGTGCACCGCACCGAAGGGTAAAGGGCGGCCGAACGGATGCTGCCTCTGCGAGCCGGCACCCCCTGGTCATCGCCGCCAAGGGTGACCGAAAGGAAGTAATAATTGTGTGCTCCTGTTCCGCCCAAATTCCGGAACAGCAGGTTGGGTGTTTTGCACTTCGCGAAGCCGTTTGCCGCAAGCCTGTCATGCACCAGGGGGATGACGGGCCAGTTTTCCGGTTCGGGAAGCAGGGAGAAGTCTCCGAATTTCCCGTTCACAACGGCCATGAGGTGGGTATCCGTTTCGAGCACCACCTCAATCCAGAAGGGAAAGTCAGGCGTGTCATCAATGATAAATCCGTCGGGCGGCACCTCCCGGTCCGTTTTGCACCGCTCCCCGGGCGGCTTCCGGGGCGGGGACGTGTCGGCCCACGCAAGGTGGCCCGCAATCGGGGCCGACACCAGTGCCGTCGCGAGAACGAGCCCTTTGAAACTGCGCCACATGGTGGGATCCTTTCTCCGCAGCCTGAGAGGGGTCAGGGGGGCAGGCAGGGGTTTTTCCGGTTTTCTGACCGGAGTGTGAGGTAGTCCTGACGGGTGCCGCACGTCTTTACAATCTCACCTTCGTAGTAGTATTCCCCTTTGGAAATAATCCCTAGTGAGGCTTTCACAATCGCAGCCTGTCCATTTCCATCCATATGTTGTTCTGTTACGGGTACGTGCAGCATGTCTGTGAGGTATAAAATGACAGTTGCTGAATTGTCCTCGAAGTCTTTCAGCATGACATGGGGATGGCATGTGTCCGTTTTCAGTTCTTGGTGAAGAATAACAGACGAAAGTACAAAGGGCAGTGCCCAGAGAGTGGGTTTTTGGTTAGCGGTCGTCGTGCGCAAGATCTCGGCCAATTCGCTTACCCGGACAGGGCCGAAGCCCGGCGGGCGGAACTGGCAGGCGGGCGGGGTGCAGCGTAGAAAAGGAGAAAGGGTGGCCGATCGGATGCTGCCTCTGTGAGCCGGCTCCCCGTAGTCATCGCCGTCGAGGATAACTGAAAGAAAGAATGAATTTTGGCTCGATACTCCATCCCAATTATGAAAAAGCAGGTTGAGCGTCTTGCATCTCGCGAAGCCGTTTGCCGCAAGCCTGTCATGCACCAGGGGGATGATGGGCCAGTTTTCCGGTTCGGGAAGCATCGAGAGCTCTCCGAATTTCCCGCTCACAAGGGCCATGACCTGGGTATCCGTTTCATGCACCACGTTGATCATGAACGGGAAGTTTTCTGTGTGGCGAATGAAGAATCCGCCGGGCGGCACCTCCCGGTCCGTTTGGCACCGCTCCCCCGGCGGCTTCCGGGGCGGGGCCGTGTCGGTCTGCGCACGATGGCCTGCAATCAGGGCCGATACCAGCGCCGTCGCAAGAACGAGCGCTGTAAAACTGCGCCACATGGTCGGATCCTCTCTCGGGGAGCGGGCCCATGGGCCCCGCAATCGGGGCGGCCGGTTTCAACTGAAACCAATCTGCCGAATACAACATTAGATTAAATGTAAAAAATTCCAAGTCAACGACCTGGGGCTGTGCGGTCTGGCTTTCACGGGCGTCCCGTGTCCGCGCCCCGCTGGCGTCCCGGCCCTGTGCGTTCTTTTGGCGCCGGAGGGGTCTGCTCCGGGTTCCGGCGAGCCCCCCGATTCCACTCAGTTCCCCCCCCCCCCAGTTCCCCCCGTTACCCCTGCGAATCCGGGTCTTCGTTTTCGCCACCGGCCCGTTCGGGCGCCGGGGGCGTCGGCCTGACCCGGAGGCACTCCGTCCCCTGACTGAAAGGACCGAGATGGTGAGTTCTGCAAGACATCCGTTCATTATCAACACATTCCATGGCCCCGAGACCCCCGAGCACGCCCTTGGCGGTGAGGCGGCGGTGGCCGGGGCCCCGGTGGCCGGGGAGCCCGGGCGCGGAGCGGTGGAGATCACCCTGGCCGCAGTCCCCTCCCAGCAGTTTCATGTTCTCCTGGGGGGGCAGCATTGCCGCGTCCGCCTGTATCTGGCGGGCGAGACCCTGTATCTGGATCTGGACGTGGCCGAGACCCGGATTGCCAGCGGCAACCCCTGTCTGCACGGGGTGGGGCTTCCGCGGCGGCGCACCCACCTGTTCCAGGGGCGGCTGGTCTTCATCGACACGCTGGAGGGCGCGTGCGCTCCCCCGCGCCCCGAGGGGCTGGGCCACAGGTGGCGGCTCTACTGGATCCCGCCCGCTGACGGTGAGGGGCTGTCGTCCCCGGCCGCGTTCCGTTCCCTTCAGGGGCTGGCGCGGGGAGGGCGGGCATGAGCGCGCACGGGGAGCACGGCACCAGCTTCACCCGCAAGGTGATCGAGACGCGCATCACCCTGATGGAGGGGGCATTCGGGGCGGCCACCCCGCCGATGGTCCTGCGGTCGTTCGGGACATCGGCCACGGTGACGCGGCCCGGCCTTCCGGACAAGGAAAGTGCCTCGGTCACGATTTCGGGCCTGTCCTATGAGACCATGGCCCGGCTCACCACTCTGGGGTTCCTGCCTGGCGAGCCCTACCGCAACCGGATTGCCCTTCTTGCGGGGCAGGAGGGGGCGCCCCTCTCGTCCATCTTCATGGGGGAGATTGTCCGGTCCTGGGCCGACTTCAACACGGCGCCCGATCCGGTCCTGCGCATCGAGGCCCTGTCGGGCTTTTTCCCGTCCCTGATCGCCGAGGAACCCCTGTCCCGGGAGGGCTCCGTTTCCCTTGCGGACCTTCTGGGAGAAATTGCCGCCCGGATTGGCTACAGCTTTGAAAATCATGGCTCCACCGCGCTGTTGCGCAATCCGGTCCTGAACGGCTCCCCCCTCGAGAAGGCCATGGAGGCGGCGGCCCAGGTGGGGGAGACCCTCCTTGTGGAGGACGACCGGATGATCGTGCTGCCCGCAGGCCGGGCCCGCCGGGGCGCGCCGGTTGCTCTGGACGCGCGCAGCGGCCTTGTGGGCTATCCGACCTTCACCAGCGAGGGCGTGTCGTTCCGCTGCCTGTTCAATCCGAACCTCGCTCATGCGGGGCTGGTTCAGCTCAAGAGTATCGTGCCCCGCGCCAGCGGGCTGTGGCAGATCACGCGCCTGACCCACCGGCTGGAGACATCCGGCCCGGGCTCGGGCGCCTGGTTTTCTGAGGTGGAGGCGTGCTATGCCCCGGGAGAACACCATGTCGAGACCCCTTAAGGTTCGTGGAGCCGCGCCCCTGACGGCGACCGGCAGTCCGACCAACGCTCTCAGCTTCATGATGGAGGCGCTGGTGAAGCGGAAGGTCAACACCGCCCTGCCGGTCCGGGTGGACGCGGTGGAGCCGGGAGGCCGGGGGCCCGTGGGCTATGTGTCCGTCACGCCGCTGGTCAGCCAGGCCGACGCGTACGCCAACGCGCTGGAGCCCAAAACCATCCATCACGTCCCCTATGCCCGGGTGCAGGGCGGCGCGTGCGCCCTGATTGTGGATCCCCAGCCCGGGGATATCGGGATTGCCGTTTTCGCCAAGCGGGACATCTCGGTGCTGAGGACCGGAGCTGAACGCCCGGTCCAGGCGGGATCCTTCCGCATGTTCAGCGAGGCGGACGCCATGTACATCGGCGGCATTGTGAACCGGGCTCCCACCGTCTGGGTCGAGATGACGGGCGAGGGCGAGGTCACCGTCCGTGGCCCGGCCCGGGTGCGCCTGGAGACTGGCGGGGACGGGGCAGATGGGGGCGAAGGCGGCAGCGGGGGCAAGAGGGGTGAGCCGGATATCTGGATGGAGATGACCGCCTCCGGCGCGGTGACGGTTCACACGCCGAAGACGGTCCGGCTGTCTGCGGGGGAGGGGGTGGTGCTGGACACCCCGGTGGTCCGCATCGCGGGCGAGATCATTCAGACCGGTGCGCGGGGCTCCGGGGCCACATTCCGGGGTGGGGTGAAGAACACGGGCGGGCGCCTGTCCAGCAACGGGGTGACCCTCGAGACCCACGTTCACCCCGGGTGCAAGGGGGGCTCCACCGGGACACCGGCGGGATAGGCTGTGCGGTAAGGGCTGGGGCGGGGTGCGGTGTGGCTTGCGCCTTTCGGCCCGCATGAGGCTGTGCCGATCCGCGTGCCGGTTGGCATGTCGGTGGCGGGCGGATTGCATTCGGGGGGGGGGCGGGCACGTGCGGAGGGCGCGCGGGGAGGATGCAGAGCCGGGTCGAAAGAGTCGGCCAGAGCCTGACACCGTCACGATGGGGCAGAATCGGAAAAGCCGGGATCGCAGGTGCCTGCGGTCCCGGCTTTTTTTGTTGTGTCACGTCCGGTTTGTTCCGGACCGGATGGGTTCGGTCCCCTTTGGTCCGGTCCGGATGGGATCGGGGCCGGGTCCGTCAGGTGTCCTGCGGTCCGTCCGCCGGGGCTCCGGGCCGGATCCGGCGGAAGATCATGTAGGCAGGGGCGCGCCCCGCCTCCAGGGCCTTCTGCTCGTAGCGGGTCCGAACCCAGTCCGCAGGGGGTGTGCGCCAGTCTGCGGGACCGCGGGCCTCCCAGCGGAAGGACGGGTGCACGGTGGCGTGCATCAGGGTCCAGCGGACATACCCCGGGTCATCCGACGCCACGCGGAGCTCCCCGCCCTCCACCAGAAGGCGGGCGAACTCGTCCAGCCTGTGGGGCTGGATCATGCGCCGCTTGGCGTGGCGGGTCTTGGGCCAGGGGTCGGGGAACAGGACAAACAGACGCTCCAGGCAGCCGTCCGGGAGCCGCTCCAGCAGGGGGCGGACGTCCTCGGGCCAGAGCCGGATATTGGTGACGCCGTGCTCCTCGATGGCGGACAGGGCCTTGCCGACGCCGTATTCAAAGACCTCGGCGCCGATGAACCCCACGTCCGGGCGGGTGCGGGCCTGGGTGACCAGGTGCTCTCCGCCCCCGAAGCCGATTTCCAGCCAGAGGGCCTTTTTCGGGGTGTCGAAAAAGGTCGAGGGATCAAGCGGGGCCTCACCGTCCGGGAGCGCGAGCTCGGGCAGGCGCGTTTCGTACAAATGCCGACGGGCGGCACGAAGGGGTTTCCCTTTGCGCCGCCCGTAGAAACGCGTGTCTTCCGTGGCCTCAGGCACCGAAGGCAGACTTCAGCGAGGGGACCAGGTCGGTCTTTTCCCACGAGAACCCGCCGTCCGCCTCGGGCGCGCGGCCGAAGTGGCCGTAAGCCGCCGTGCGGGCGTAGATCGGGCGGGCGAGCTGAAGGTGCTCGCGGATGCCCCGCGGGCTGAGGTCCATGACTTCCATCAGGACGTTGGCGAGATGGGTCTCGTCCACCTTGCCGGTTCCGGAGGTGTCCACGTAGATCGACAGGGGCTTGGACACGCCGATAGCGTAGGACAGCTGGATCACGCACTTTTCCGCAAGGCCGGCGGCCACCACGTTCTTCGCGAGGTAGCGGGCGGCGTAGGCGGCCGAGCGGTCAACCTTGGTGGGATCCTTGCCGGAGAACGCGCCGCCGCCGTGGGGGGCTGCACCGCCGTAGGTGTCCACGATGATCTTGCGGCCCGTCAGGCCGGTGTCGCCGTCGGGTCCGCCGATGACAAAGCGTCCGGTCGGGTTCACGTAGAACTCGGCTTCCGGGCACATCCAGCCTTCGGGGAGGGCCTTCAGGACGTGGGGGCGCACCTTCTCGCGGATTTCCTCCTGGGAGACGCCCTCGGCATGCTGGGTCGAGACCACGATGGAGGTGGCGCCGACGGGGCGGCCGTTCACGTAGCGCAGGGTCACCTGGGACTTGGAGTCCGGTCCGAAGGCGCTCTCGCCGGCGTGGCGGGCGTCGGCCATGGACTTCAGGATCGCGTGGGAGAAGGCCAGCGGAGCGGGCATGAGGTGCTCGGTTTCCGTGCAGGCGTAGCCGAACATGATGCCCTGGTCACCGGCGCCCTCGTCCTTTTCCGCGCCGGCGTCAACGCCCATGGCGATGTCGGCGGACTGGGCGTGCACCCGGGAAATCACCTGGGCGTCCTTCCAGGAGAAGCCTTCCTGGTCGTATCCGATGTCCTTGATGGCGTCGCGGGCAATCTGCTCGAGGCGTTCGTGGGTCAGGCTCTCCGGGCCCCGGACCTCACCGGCCAGAACCACAAAGTTGGTCGTCGCCAGAGTTTCGAGGGCCACGCGCGAAAGCGGGTCGCCAGCCAGAAACGCATCGACGATCGCATCGGAGATACGGTCGCAAACCTTGTCGGGGTGACCTTCGGAAACGGACTCGCTTGTAAACAGATAATCGGACTGGGACACGACGTCCTCCTCAAACCCAGATGTATCGACGGTGCGGAACGCTTGCGCGTCCCGCAGTTTTCAGCAGCGTCTTTTTTGCACGCCAGCGGTGGCGGCGCAAGACGAAACACTTGTTACGCTTACCGCGGCTTTTCGCGATAGAAACGGGTAATTTGCCTGTAAAAGTCGCAAGGAGCTTCGGTGTCGCCGGCCTCGAATTTGGTGTGGGTCTCCTTGCGGAGGCGCTCCACCTCATTTTGTGCGGCGGCAATATCCGTATCCGACGGCTTTGCTTCCGTGATCCACTGCCGGTGCTCGACAATGGCCATGGCGGACAGCTGTGTGGCCGAGCGGGCATCGCAATCGGTCTGGGCCGCCGCGGGAACCGCTGTCACGCTCACGGCCAGGGCAAGGGCACAGGGGAAAAGACGCATGGGCGGATCCTCTGCTGAAAGGGCTTTTCCAGGGCGCTCCCGGCCCGTCCATGGGGCTGGCCGCAGATCGCGGGGGGGAACGCTAGCACATTGGAAACGCGAAGGCCAAAAAAAGACTCGACGTTCGGATGCTGAATTTTCCGTCAGGTTTTCTCTTGCCTGATGAGGGCCCCTGAAGCACTCTTGGAAAGAGTAAAATGTAGGAAGGGAGGCCTCCGGACGATGGTAGCGCGGGTTATGACGACCGCGTTTCATGGAATCGACACGCAACCGGTCGAGGTTCAGGTGTCCATGAGCTCGGGGCTTCCCTGTTTCACGATCGTCGGTTTGCCGGACAAGGCGGTGGCCGAGAGCCGTGAGCGCATCCGCAGCGCCCTCGAGAGCATGGGGCTGGCCCTTCCCGCCCGGCGCCTGACCGTGAACCTGGCGCCCGCCGACGTCCTGAAAGAGGGGTCGCACTTCGACCTTCCCATTGCCCTGGGGGTTCTCGCGGTCATGGGCGTGGTGGAGCCCGACCTGACCGAGCGCTATCTGGCCCTGGGAGAGCTGGGGCTGGACGGGACGCTGGCCCCCGTATCCGGTGTGCTCGCGGCCGCTCTGGCCGCTGTGGCCCTGGAGCGGGGCCTGATCTGTCCGGCGGGGCAGGGGGGCGAGGCCGCCTGGGCGGGGCCCAACGAGATCCTGGCCACCCCCGGTCTGCGGGAGCTTCTGGCCCATTTCCGGGGGACGCTGGTGCTGGGGCCTCCCGAGCCCGAGGTGGCCCGGGAGGGTGCGCCTCTGGCGGATCTCGCGGATGTGCGCGGTCAGGAGAGCGCGCGGCGGGCGCTGGAGGTGGCGGCGGCCGGCGGACACAATCTTCTTATGGCCGGTCCTCCGGGTGCCGGGAAATCCATGCTCGCCCGTCGGCTTCCGGGGATCCTTCCCCCTCTGGATCCGCGGGAGGCGCTGGAGACGAGCCTGATCCACTCGGTGGCCGGATTGCTCGAGGAGGGGCGGCTTCTTCGGGCCCGGCCGTTTCGTGCGCCCCATCACAGCGCCACCATGGCCGCACTGGTGGGGGGCGGGGCGAGGGCCCGGCCCGGCGAGATCAGTCTTGCCCACCACGGCGTCCTGTTTTTGGACGAGCTTCCCGAGTTCCAGCGCTCGGTGCTGGAGGCCCTGCGCCAGCCGCTGGAAACCGCAACCGTTGTGGTCGCCCGGGCGCGCCTGTCCGTGACCTATCCCGCCCGGTTCCAGCTTGTGGCGGCCATGAACCCCTGCCGGTGCGGCTATCTGGAGGATCCGGACCGGGCCTGCTCCCGGGCTCCGCGCTGCGCCGAGGAGTATCAGGGGCGCCTGTCCGGCCCCCTTCTGGACCGGATCGACATGCATGTCGAGGTTCCCGCCGTCAACCCGCTGGACCTGAAGCGCCTTGCGCCCGGGGAGCCCAGTGCCGCCGTCCGGGACCGGGTCGCCCGCGCCCGTGCGGTTCAGGCGGCCCGCCTTTCGGGGGAGCCCTTTTCCACCAACGACGGTCTGGATGGCGATGCCCTGCTGCGGTTTGCCACCCCGGATGACGCGGGGCAGCGGCTTCTGAACCGGGCGACCGAGGAGTTCCGCCTGTCCGCCCGGACCTACCACCGGGTGCTGCGGGTCGCGCGGACCATTGCGGATCTGGAAGGGGAGGCTTGCGTGTGTGCGCCCCACATCGCCGAGGCGCTGTCCTACCGGGCGCGCCCGGTACCCCGGTATACGTGATATCCGGGAAGGCGCAGCCGTTGATATCCGGGAGGCGGAGCCGTTGATACAGGGAAGGCGGAGCCGCCGGCCGGGTGGCCGGGGCTCCGTCACGGTTCGGGGCTCCCGGCTCAGACCGGCAGGCTTGCGGTCGTCTGGCTGCCCATGTCCACAAGGGTCTCGACCAGCTTCCACAGAAGCCGGGTCGCCACCGCCAGCAGGAACACGGCAAAGATCCGTCGCAGCGTCTTCACCGGCATGCGGTGGGCCGTGCGGGCTCCGAGGGGAGCCAGAAGGAAGCTGGTGAACGAAATTCCCGCAAAGGCGATCAGGTGGATATAGCCGAACATGAACGGCGGCAGGTTCGGCTCGTTCCAGCCCCCGATCAGGTAGCCGATGGTTCCTCCCAGCGCGATGGGGAAGCCCCCCGCCGCCGCGGTTCCGATGGCCGTGTGCAGGGGCACCGAACAGAACGTCAGGAAGGGAACCGTAAGCGCGCCGCCCGCAACGCCCACCCACGAGGACACGGCTCCGATCCCGCCCCCCATGAGCGCTGTGCCCACCGGTCCCGGCAGGGGGCGCTCGGCCTTGGGCTTGAGGAAGTTGAATAGCATGTTGGAGCCGACAAAAAACAGAAACAGCACAATAAAGGTCTGAAGGAAAAGGGACGGCGCATAGCTGGCGACACCGGCGCCAAGAAGGGTGCCAAAGAACATGCCGGGGGCAAGGGACTTCAGAATATCAAGGCGCACGGCGCCCTTGCGGTAATGGGTGATCGAGCTGGACAGGGACGTCACAACAATCGAGGCAAGGGACGTGGCAATGGCCACCGTGTAGATGTGTTCCGGGGGGACACCCTGGCTCGGCAGAAGCGTGATCAGCAGAGCCACAATAAAAACACCGCCTCCGATTCCCAGCAGACCGCCGAGAAATCCGGCCAGGGCTCCGCAGGCCAGATAGAGTGCAAGCGGTAAAAGAAAACTCCCGTCCATTATTTTTTCTCCACTCGAGGGGGGGATCCGGTTTCCGGATCGTAAAGCCGGCACTCCCCGATCCGGACGGTCATCCGGTCTCCGGGGGTCGGCTGGCCGGCAGGGTCCGCCCCGCCGATCGTGGCTTCGAGGCTGGCGCCGGTGGCCTCCAGGACCAGGTCCAGGTGGAGGCTCTCAAGGCGTCGTCTCACTTGGGTCACGCGCGCAACGGGCCCGCTGGCCGGGGCTCCGGTCTCGCGCACCGGCTCGAGAAGAACCTCCGCCGGTCGTACAAAAAGGCGGGCCGGGCCATCCGGGCGCGCGGCGCCCTCAAGAAGGGGGGCCTCCAGCCCGTCATGAAAAACCCGCCCGCCCGAAACCTGCACATCGAGGGCGTTGGTCTCGCCCAGGAAGCCGTAGACAAATCCGGTGGCGGGCCTGAGGAAAATTTCCTCCGGGGTTCCGATCTGCTCGATCTGCCCGTCGCGCATGACCACGACCCGGTCGGCCAGCTCCAGGGCCTCCTCCTGGTCGTGGGTCACAAAAAGGGTCGTGTGCCCGGTGCGGTCGTGGAGATCGCGCAGCCACCGGCGCAACTCCCGGCGGACCTTGGCGTCCAGGGCGCCGAAGGGCTCGTCCAGGAACAGGGCCGCCGGATCAATGGCCAGGGCGCGGGCGAGGGCCACTCTCTGGCGCTGGCCGCCGGACAGCTGTCCGGGGAAGCGGTTCCCAAGCCCGCCCAGCTGGACCAGGTCCAGAAGCTCCATGGCCCGCGCGTGACGCTCCGCCCGGGAGGGGCGCTGGAACAGGGGCCGGGCTTCCAGTCCGAAGGCCACGTTCTTCCAGACCCGCATGTGCCGGAACAGGGCGTAGTGCTGGAAGACAAAGCCCACGCCGCGTTTTTGGACCGGGACGCCGGCCACGTCCCGCCCGTTGAACAGGATGCGCCCCCGCTCCGGGTAGTCGAGCCCCGCGATCACCCGCAGCAGCGTCGTCTTTCCCGAACCCGAGGGGCCAAGGAGAGCCAGAAGCTCCCCGTCCTCCACGCACAGGTTCACTCCGCGCAGGGCCGGGTAGTCGCTGAAGCTCTTGTGCAGGTCCTCGACTTCGATGCGCATGGCGGTTTCCTAGCGGGTGGCCCGGCGGCCGGCGAGATCGGCTCCGTAGCGCCATTCCAGAAGGGTGCGGAGCGCCAGGGTCACCAGCGCCAGAAGCGCCAGAAGCGACGCCACGCCGAAGGCGGCCACTCCGTTGAACTCGTTGTAAAGGGCCTCGATGATCAGGGGCATGGTCATGGTTTCCTCCCGGATCCGCCCGGACACGACCGCAACCGCCCCGAATTCCCCCATAGCGCGTGCATTGCACAAAAGGACGCCGTACACAAGAGCCCAGCGGACGTTGGGGACGGTCACGCTCCAGAACGTTTTCCAGCCGCTGGCCCCCAGGGACAGGGCGGCCTCCTCGTCGGCGGTTCCCTGCTCCTGCATCAGGGGGATCAGCTCCCGGGCCACAAAGGGCACCGTGACGAACATGGTGGCCAGGACGATGCCCGGCACCGCCCAGATGATCTGGATATCGTGCGCCTGGAGCGTGGGCCACAGCAGGCCCGGCGCCCCGTACAGCAGCACATACATCAGTCCCGCAATCACCGGCGATACGGAGAACGGCAGGTCGATCAGGGTCAGGAACAGGCTCTTGCCGCGGAACTCGAACTTGGCGGCTGCCCAGGCGGCGGCGAGCCCGAACACCACGTTCACCGGCACCGCAATGGCCGCCACAAGGAGCGTGAGCCGGATGGCGGCCAGGGCCTCGGGTTCGGTGACCGAGGCCCGGAACACGTCGAACCCCCGGGAGAACGCCTCGGAGAAGACCACGAAGAGCGGCAGAAGCAGGAGCCCCGCCAGGAAGAACAGGGTCATCCCGATCAGCACCCGGCGGGTGAGCGCGCCCTCGGATGTGGGGGGGCGCCAGCCTCTCGGGGGAGGCCTGGAGACACGGTGCGCCATCATGCGGGCCTCACGGGTGACCGAGACGCTTGCGCGTCCACGCCTGGAGAAGGTTGATCGCGAGCATCATGGCAAAGGCCATCACCAGCATCACCACAGCCAGGGCGGTGGCGGCCGGGTAGTCCGGCTGCTCCAGATGGGTCACGATCAGAAGGGGGGCGATTTCCGTCTGGAACGGGCGGTTCCCGGCGATGAAGATCACCGAGCCGTACTCTCCCAGCGCCCGGGCGAAGGCGAGCGCAAAGCCCGTCAGCATGGCGGGCAGCAGCACGGGCAGGATCACCCGGGTGAAAACCCGCAGGCGACCGGCGCCCAGAGTGGCGGCGGCTTCCTCCTGCTCCCGGTCCAGATCCTCCAGGACGGGCTGCACGGTGCGCACCACAAAGGGCAGGCCGATAAACACAAGGGCCACCACAATTCCCGGCCAGGCGTAGGCGATCTTCAGCTCTCCGCCCGGGAACAGGCTCCCCAGGGTGCTGCCCGAGGCAAACAGGGAGCCCGGGAATCCGCTCGGCGCGTACAGAGTCGCCAGCGCCAGCCCCGCCACCGCCGTGGGCAGGGCGAAGGGCAGGTCCACCATGGCGTCCAGAAAGCGGCGTCCGGGGAAGGGGTAGCGGACCAGCACCCAGGCGGTGGTCGTCCCGGCGACGGTGTTCACGAACGCGGCGCACAGAGAGGTTCCGAACGACACCTTCAGGGCCGCCAGGGTCCGCGGCGCCGTGGCCAGGTCCCAGATGCCCGACAGGCCCAGCCCGGAGGCCTTCAGGAACACGGCCGCCAGCGGAACCAGCACCAGAAACCCGAGGTACGACAGGGACAGCCCCAGGGTCAGGCCGAAGCCCGGAAGCACACGAAACCGTTTCCCAGCCGAAAAAAGGTGTGCCATGGGTCAGCGGGGCCCCGGTTCGTAAATGCGGTCGAAAACGCCCCCGGTTGCGAAGTGCTCTTTCTGGGCCCGGGGCCAGCCGCCGAACACGGGATCCGCGATGGTGACCAGCTCCAGGTCCCGGAACCGGGCGCGGTCCTCGGGGGCGGCGAACTCCATGTGCCGGGGGCGGTAGCCGTGGCGTGCGGCCAGGGCCTGGCCCTCGGGGGAATACAGAAACTCCAGGTAGGCGCGGGCCAGGGCCCCGGTGCCCCTTGCCTGTGCGTTGGCCTCGACCACGGCTACCGGCGGCTCGGCCAGGATGCTCAGGTCCGGCACCACGATCTCGAACTGCCCGCGGCCCAGCTCGTTCAGGGCAAGGAAGGCCTCGTTCTCCCAGGTCAGGAGCACGTCGCCGATGCCCTGGCGGGTGAAGGTGGTCGTGGCGCCGCGAGCGCCCGACGCCAGGACAGGGACGTTGCGAAACAGGGCCCTCATGTAGTCGAGAACGGCTTCCGGGGTGTCCGGGTGGGCCCTCGAGGCCCAGGCCCAGGCGGCCAGGTAGCTCCAGCGCGCGGCTCCCGAGGTCTTGGGATTCGGGGTGATGACCTCGAGTCCCTCCCGGGCCAGGTCGCCCCAGGAGCGGATGCCCTTCGGGTTCCCGGAGCGGACCAGAAAGACAATGGTCGAGGTGTAGGGCGCCGAGTTGTCCGGCAGCAGGGACTGCCAGGTTTCGGGCAGCAGCCCGGCATGGGTGGCGATGGTGTCGATATCGGCGGCCAGGGCCAGGGTGACCACATCGGCCTTCAGGCCCTCGATCACGGCGCGGGCCTGGGCGCCCGAGCCCCCGTGGGACTGGCGGATTGTCACTTTCTGCCCGGTTTTCTGGCTCCAGGCGGCGGCAAAGGCCGCGTTGATCTGGCGGTAGAACTCCCGGGTCGGGTCGTAGGAGACGTTGAGAAGGGTCTGCTCCGGAGCCGCCGCCCGGGCCGGTGACGGGGCCAGCGCCAAGGCTGCCGTCAGCGCCACTGCCAGCGCGACTGTCAGCGCCCGTGTGAACGCCGGTGCGGCCGACCACAGCAGCGGGGCCCTTCCGGGCCGCAGCGCGCGCAAATGAGGCATGGTCGATCTCTCCCTGTCCAGGACTCCCGGTTCCGGGACGGGGCGCCGCGCTCCCGTCTGTGCGGGGGTCGCCGGTGATGTCAGGGGGGTGTTCCGTGTCCTGCCCGTCCGGAAATCCATAAGACCAGAGATGGGCTGGATCATGCAAGCCCCCGCAACAGCCGGTAGGGCTGCAGGGGCATTTTCCCGGTCCGGGCCGGAAAAGAAAACGGGGTCTCAAGGTTTAGCCTTGAGACCCCGATGGTGGGCGCGACTGGGATTGAACCAGTGACCCCTACGATGTCAACGTAGTGCTCTCCCGCTGAGCTACGCGCCCGGTCGAGGCGGTTTTTAGCCCCTGACGCGGTCGGGTGCAAGGCCTTTTTTTCGTTTTCGTCTTTTTTTTCAAAACCGCCGGAAAAAGGGGGAAAACGGGCGGCTCCGAAACCGGGTGGAGGGGGCGGGGTGGGGGTGAGGTGTGTTGGTTCTGGCACTCTAGGGGTGCGGGGTGGGTGTCCTATGGATTATGGTTGCCGGAGTGGTGTTCGGGTGCCGGGTTCACTGGAGTTTCGTGCAGCGTTTCCCGGCGGGGAGCGTCCGGATACTGGGCAGAGGGTGCAGGGGGAACCATGGCGGACATTCCGGAAAAGATCATAGGGCACTGGTGCAACATCGAGCAGTACCGGATGCTCCAGCGGTGCTCGGCCAGGCAAGATATGACGGAGTGGAACGAGTGGCGCCGCGCCAATCCGAACGAGGAGGTGCGGCTCCAGGGGGCAAAATTTACAGGGTTTTTCATGAAGGAAGCGAATTTCGACAGTGCCTATTGTGAGGGGGCATATTTTTACAACACAGTTTTAGAGGATGCCTGTTTTAATTTTTCTAATATAGAATATGCTAAATTTACTTTTTGTTCGTTATTTAAATCTGGATTTAAATGGTCAGAATGTGATTATTCCGTTTTCTTTTCATGCAATTTAAGGTTTATTAATTTACATAACGCATCATGCAGTTTTGTTGAATTTTATGTGTCCGATTGCCGGGATTCGGTTTTTAGAGGCACCCGTTGCGAAACGGCAGCTTTTAAGAAGTCGATGCTGCAGGGTGCTGATTTTTCGACTGCGTGGTTGAGCCATGAGACACGTATGTTCAAGTGCGCAGTCGATGAGCGGACGAATTTTTCGAACACATCGTTGGTGTCTGTGAATGTTGAGCCCGGGATCCGGGCGTTTCTGGAGCGCAATATCCGCCGGCTCTCCTGGATCGAGTGGTATGGAGATACATGGCAACGGAAACTGACCACGTCACCCGTGCGCCTGTTCTGGTGGCTGTCGGATTACGGGTATTCAACAAGGCGTGTGCTCGGGGTTTTTGCCCTGCTGATCGTTACGTTTGCCGGGCTGTACACCCTGTTCCCCGAGTGGCTGATGATTGGCAGCAAGCCGCTGCCCACGGATCGGGTTGACTGGCTCTTTCACTTTAGCAGGCTGTTCGGCGGGGCCGGGTTCGATCTGGAGGTCGCCAATTTCTGGCAGATGCTGTCCTTCGCAGCGTCCACCATGGTCACGCTGGGTTTCAGCAACATCAATGTGGCCGTCAGTCCTGAGGGGGAGCCCAGCGGCTGGGGCATGGCAGTGGTCTCTCTGAACCTGATGGCAGGCTACTTCATGCTGGCCATCCTCGTAACTCGCCTGGCCATTCTGTTCCAGACCTTGGGGCCAGTCACGAAGCCATCGCGGATGGGTGCGGGGGTCGATAAACAACGGAACCCTGACCGGCGGTGAATCGCGGGCGGCCGGGAGGTCTGCCGCTCCCGGGCACCCGCTTGCTGTCTTCCGCGCCCTGTCCGGCACGGGCCGGCCTTTGTGCAGGCGTGCCCATCCCCGACGGTCAGGAATTTTCCGCCCCTCCCTTGACAAACGCTTCAACGAACGTTGTATTATTGAAGTGACGAAAAAGCCGAAGCCCCCGCTCCCCTGCGGTGCTCTTCCCCGCAACGGACGGCGGCGCGTTTTTTCCTGTCCCCCATGCGTTTGGCCCGGAGAGGCCTCCGGTGCTCTGGTCCATCACCGTGATGAGGGGACATCCTCTGTCCTCCGGCCTGCAACGCCGCGTTCCTTCCGGCGTGCACCCTGGCGGGCAACAGGATTGGCAGGCCCCGCGCCCGGCCGTGTGTTCCGGCATCCGGCAGCCGGGTGGGGCGGAATCCCTCGCGGGTGTCAGGCGCCCGCGCGCTGTGCTGAACTGGACATTCCGATGACCCGGACGATTTCCCCAACCCCATCCGCCGTGACGGATCCTCCCGCCCGCCTGTCGTTTCTGGACCGCTTTCTCACGGTCTGGATTTTCGCGGCCATGGCGCTGGGCGTCACGCTGGGCACGGTTTTTCATGGCCTGCCCGATGCGCTCAATTCCTTTTCCGTTGGCACGACCAACATTCCCATCGCCATCGGCCTGATTTTGATGATGTACCCTCCGCTGGCCCGGGTGCGCTACGAGACCCTCCCCGAGGTGTTCGCCGACCGGCGGGTTCTGGCGCTCTCTTTGGTGCAGAACTGGATTGTGGGGCCGGTGCTGATGTTCGGCCTTGCTGTTTTGTTCCTGAGGGACCAGCCGGAGTACATGACGGGCCTGATTCTGATCGGTCTTGCCCGCTGCATCGCCATGGTCCTGGTCTGGAACCAGCTGGCGCGGGGCGACAACCAGTATGTGGCGGGGCTTGTGGCCCTGAACTCGCTCTTCCAGATCCTGTTCTTCTCGACCTACGCCTGGTTTTTCCTTTCGGTCCTGCCGCCGGTGTTCGGGCTGCACGGCCAGGTGATTGACGTGGGCTTCTGGACGATTACGGAAGCGGTTCTGATCTACCTGGGAATTCCGTTTCTGGCGGGCTTCCTGACCCGCAGGATCCTGATCCGCCGCAAGGGCGAGGTCTGGTACGAGACGGCGTTCCTGCCGCGGATCAGCCGGATCACGCTTGTGGCGCTCCTGTTCACCATCGTGGCCATGTTCAGCCTCAAGGGCGCCGACGTGGTTCGCCTGCCCCTGGACGCGCTGAGGATCGCGGTCCCTCTTGCCCTGTATTTTGTCATCCAGTTTTTTGTCAGCTTTTTTCTGGGGCGGCTTGGCGGAGTTGACTGTCCGCGCACCACGGCCATCGCGTTCACCGCCGCGGGGAACAATTTCGAGCTGGCCATTGCTGTGGCCGTGGCCTCGTTCGGGCTGGCCTCGCCGGTTGCCTTCACGACGGTGATCGGGCCCCTGGTCGAGGTGCCGGTCCTGGTCTTGCTGGTGAGTGTTGCCCTGCGGCTGGCCCGCAGGTGGCCGCCCGCGGGAACCGGGTTTCTTTCCGCGGCCTCCCGGAAAGGGGGATCCGGAAACGGGTGACGCACCCGCCCGGCTGGCCCCCGGGTGTCGGAGCGTCAGGCCCGGGCCCGTCGTGATGCCCGGGTGCGCCCCGTCCTGTGCCGCAGGGGGCCGGGCGAAAGAAAAGGGGGCGCTGTCTGGCGCCCCCCCACTTTATTGGGTGCAGGTGTTTGGTTGCCCTAGGGCAGGAACGGCTGGCCCGGACGGGCCGCCTCGCTGCTGGGGCCCGTGTCCAGTCCCGGGTTGGCCGGTGCGCCCGGGTAGCCCGCTGCCGGCGGCGTTCCGAAGCCGTCCATGTCGGGCGGCCTGCCCGGGCCTGTGGAGTCCACGTACCAGACATCGTCGCCCCGGGAGAGATCCAGTCCCCGGGTGGCCAGGATGGCCCGCAAGCGGTCCGGATCGCCGCCGAACCGCAGGCTCATCTGGGCCTGGTTGCGGGAGACGGCCTGGAGGGTCATCTCCGAGACCCCGGGCAGCCCCTGGAGGCGCTTGCGGATGCTGACCCAGTCGTTGAGCGTGTCGAACCGGGCTATCACGGTCAGGGGGGCGCCCGCCCAGGGGGCGGTGTCACCGGCCTGGTCCCAGGCGCCGGGCTGTCCCGTGGCCGGATCAACGGTCCCGTAGCCGCCCTGGGCGCCCTCGGGTCCGCTTCTCATCCAGCCCGGGGGAAGGGTGGAGGGGTCCGCTCCCGCCTCGGCGGGATACGCTCCGGATCCGCCGGGCGCTCCCGCACCGGCACCGGCGCTGGCGCCCGTCCAGCTCCCGGCGCTGCCGGGGGAGCCGTAGCCGCCGTCCGCCGGGCGCCCCTGGGATTTCCAGCTGTCGTCGAGCTCGGAGCGAACGCGGCTGATCGCGTAGTCAAACGCGTCCGGGCGCGGGGGAACGGAAAACGGCGCAAGGCGCTCGAACACGCCCACGCCCATCGGAGTGACCTCAAGGCCGGTCTCGGGCGTGCCCTCGGCCAGGACCACCACCGCGTCCGGAGCCCCGTTGCGAAGCGCCAGTTCCCGCACCGCGTCCTGAGGCGCCGTGCGGGTGCGGACCGCATCGGCGGCCGTGCGGGCACTCAGAAGGTCCAGATCCTCCACGTCTCCCAGCGCCAGGACCACCGGCACCTGGCCTCCCGGCTGCGCGGTGCGTTTGGTCCACTCCTGGGCCCAGGGGTTCGTGTCCTCCCACAGGAGAACCGAGGAACTCCCCTGCGAGGGGCTGTAGACCGGGACCACAAGAACCGGCTCGGTCCTGGGGAGGGAGTAGGGGACGCCCGCCGCATTCAAGATGGTGTTCACCGTGGCGGTGTCGAAGCGCGCCGTCAGGGTCGCCATATAGCTGTTGGCCGTGGTGCGCTCGTCCGCGATGGAGAAGTCCCGGATCAGGGCACCGGCGCGGGCGGCGTCAATGCGGGGCAGGCGGGCATGGTCCTGCGGGGCCGTGAGGGACTCAAGAAGCGCCTGAAGCGCCTTCGCCTGTCCCTGGTCGAGGGCGGCCTGCCGGGCCCGGGCGGGGCTGTCGGACTTGGCCTCGATCGGTACGGGCGGCGAGGTGTAGACCCCGCTGCTCTGCGCGAGTGCCCCGCTCCCGGGCAGGAGCCCGGACAGGAGCAGCACCGCGAGCCCCGCAAAAAGGGCCGTCAGGCGGCAACGTGGTGAACTCAGCATCGGTCGTTTCCTGGCTTGCGTGAAAATCCCCCGCCAATCCGGACAGACGGGATTTTAAAAAAACGAGAGGTGCGCTATTGTCAGTCGGTAGAAGGAACAGGGTGGCGCCCTGCCAGCCGGTCCGGCACATCCCCTGAGGTTTACACCGTCACAAGTGAGGCTGTCATTTCTAATTCAGGTTATTTTTCCGGGTCGGGCTCCTCGGGTCTGACCTACAAGGACGCCGGTGTCGATATCGACAGCGGCAATGCGCTGGTTCAGGCCATCAAGCCCCTGACCGCAGCGACAGCCCGAAGCGGTGCCGATGCGTCCCTGGGGGGCTTTGGGGCCGTGTTCGATCTCAAGGCCGCGGGCTACCGCGACCCGCTTCTGGTCAGCTCCACCGACGGGGTGGGAACCAAGCTGAAAATCGCCCTCGAGTCGGGGATCCACGGTGGCGTGGGCGTGGACCTGGTGGCGATGTGTGTGAACGATCTGGTGGTTCAGGGAGCCGAGCCCCTGTTCTTCCTGGACTACTACGCGACCGGTCGCCTTGATGTGGCGACGGCCCGTTCGGTGGTCGAGGGCATTGCCCGGGGCTGCACCCTTGCCGGCTGCGCGCTGGTGGGCGGCGAGACCGCCGAGATGCCCGGCCTGTACGCCGAGGGTGACTATGACCTCGCGGGCTTTTCCGTTGGCGCGGTGGAGCGTGACGCGCTTCTGTCCGGCAGGCAGGTGAGCCCGGGGGACCGCATTCTGGGACTGGCCAGCTCCGGCGTGCACTCCAACGGGTTCTCCCTGGTGCGCAAGGTGGTCGAGCGCACGGGCCTCGCCTGGAGCGACCCGGCCCCGTTCGAGCCCGAAAAGACCCTGGCGGCCGCCCTGCTCGAGCCCACCCGCATCTATGTGCGCTCGTGCCTTGCCCTGCACCGGGCCGGACTGGCCCGCGCCTTCGCCCACATCACGGGCGGCGGTTTCTGGGAGAACATCCCGCGTGTCCTTCCGGACACCTGCTCCGCGCACATTACGGCCCCCTCCTGGCCGATGCCCCCGGTGTTCCGCTGGCTGGCGCAGGAAGGCGGAATTGCCGCGACCGAAATGCTCCGCACCTTCAACTGCGGGGCCGGCATGATTGTTGTTGTTCCTGAGGATCGGGTTGCCGAGGCCCGGAGCCTGCTCGAAAACGAGGGCGAGACCGTTTTCGATCTGGGTCACATCGCGCCGAGGGAGGCCGGCGACGAGCCGGTTGTCGTCGACGCGCTCGGCACTCTGTTCGTTTAGGAAAAAAAAGGAACCAAGCCATGACGAACCCACAAAAAAAACGGGTGGCCATCCTGATAAGTGGCCGGGGCTCGAATATGGAGGCTCTGGCGAATGCGGCCATGGATCCGGGCTATCCGGCCCGGATCGTCCTTGTCGTGTCCAACGATCCCGAGGCTCCGGGGCTGGAGATCGCCAGTTCCCTCGGGATCCAGACGGCGGTGGTGGACCACCGCCTCCATCCCACGAAGACCTCGTTCGAGAACACGCTGCAGGCGTGTCTGGAGGAGGCGGAGACCGAGATCGTCTGTCTCGCGGGCTTCATGCGGATCCTGAGCGCCGAGTTCGTCAATCGCTGGCACAACCGGCTTTTGAACATTCACCCCTCGCTTCTGCCCTCGTTCCCCGGGCTCGACACCCACAAGCGCGCGATCGAGGCCGGCGTTCTCTTCCACGGCTGCACGGTCCATCTGGTGCGCCCCGTGGTGGACGGGGGGCCGATCCTGATGCAGGCGGTGGTGCCCGTGCGCCCCACCGACACTCCCGAGACCCTGGGAAGCCGGGTGCTGCAGCTGGAGCACCAGCTGTACTCCGAGGCCCTGGCCCTTGTCTCCGAGGGCCGCGTCCAGGTGGTGGGGGAGAAGGTCATCATGAAGGGGGCTGTGGTCCCGGGAGCCGCGGTCATCAATCCGGACATCTCCCGCTTCAACCCGCAAACCGGGACCATGCGTCCCGATCCGGCGCGCTGGGCTCAGAAGGGCTCATCCCATGGCACCGTCTGACGGGGGCACCGGCGAAGGCGATCCCCTGGCACGGTATGACCGTCAGCTGCGCCTGGCCGGTATCGGGTCCGAGGGACAGGAGCGCCTGTCCCGCGCCCGGGTTCTGATTATCGGGGCCGGGGGGCTGGGCGGACCGGCCGCCTTCTACCTGGCGGCGTCCGGCGTGGGGACTTTGGGCATCGCGGATGGCGATGTGGTGGATGTCTCCAACCTCCAGCGCCAGATCCTGCACACCACGGCGGATATCGGACGGCCGAAGACCGGGTCCGCCCTCGACCGGCTGAAAGCCCTGAACCCCGGGGTGAGGGTCAACATCCATCCGGCCTTTGTCACGCCGGACACCATCTTCGACATTATCAGCGAATATGATTTCGTGATTGATGCCACCGACAGCGTCGAGGCCAAGTTCCTGGTCAACGACGCCTGTGTCCTGGGCGGGCGTCCCCTGGCCCATGCGGGCGTGGTGGCCTACACCGGCCAGGCCATGGTGGTGAAGCCCCGGTCCACGACGTGCTACCGCTGTGTGTTCGAGAGCCTTCCCCCTCCGGGCGTGGTGGACACGGCCCTGCGCTCCGGCGTTCTGGGTCCGCTTGCGGGGATGCTGGGGACGGTCCAGGCCATCGAGGCCGTGAAGTGGATCACCGGGGTGGGCCAGCCGCTGACCGATGCCCTGCTTGTGATCGATGCCCTCGACATGACCACCCGGAAGATCCGCCTCCAGCGCAATCCGGCCTGTCCGGTGTGCGGCTGCACCCCGACCATCACATCCCTCGAGGCCGAGGTCTACCGCATGTGAGCATCACCTTCCGCTCCTCTGTGATCCGGACCCTTCTTGCGGATGTCCGGGCCCGGGCTCCCCAGGAGGCCTGCGGTCTTCTGGGAGCGGCCGGTGGTGATGTGTGCCTTGTCCTTCCCCTGACCAACGCCCTTGCCTCGCCGGACCGGTTCCGTCTGGACCCCCGGGAGCAGTTCGACAGCGCCCGCCTCCTGCGGGCGCGGGGGCTGGACCTGGTGGCCATCTACCACAGCCACCCGCACACGGATGCGGTCCCCTCCCTGGAGGACCGGGAGCTGGCCCGGGGTGTTCCCCATCTCCAGATGATTGTCTCCCTTGTGGATCCCGAGCCCAGGCTGCGCCTGTTCGAGCCGGAATACCGCGGGGAACGTCCCCTTGTTGTGGTCTGATCCTTCAAATTATTAATGTGTCCGGATTATTGCGTGCTCTTGTACGGATCGCATATCCTAGGGTGTGTGAATTTTCTCCAGTCCTTGAAAAAACGTCAGAGGGAAAAGAATGGCAATCCATGATCAGGGAACCGCGTACCGGACGCGGACAGGCGTGGAGGCCCGTTACGACGCGGGTCTTCGTTCCTATATGTTGAGTGTGTACAACTACATGGCCTCGGGGCTTGCGCTGTCGGGGATCATGGCGGTTCTTGTGGCGTACACGCCGGCGCTTCGTGACCTGTTCTTTATCGTCATGAACGGACGGCTCGTGGGGATCACCCCTCCGGGCATGGTTCTTGTGTTCGCGCCGCTGGGCATGATCCTGCTCGCCAACTTCATGGTGAACCGCTGGAGTGTCTCGGCCACCCAGATCTTCTACTGGCTCTTTGTGGCGGTGGACGGAGCGGGGCTCGCCATTTTGCTCCTGCGCTACACGACCGAGAGCGCGGTTCTGGCGTTCTTCCTGACCGCGGCCGCGTTCGCGGGTCTGTCGATCTACGGCTACACGACCAAGCGTGATCTCTCGGGTCTGGGCAAGTTCCTGTTCATGGCCATCTGGGGTCTGGTGCTTGTGTCCATCGCCTACATGATCATGGCCTGGGTGCTGGGCTGGGGCTCCAGCTTCTTCGTGGCGGCGCTGTCCTTTGTCTCGATCCTGCTGTTCGGCGGCATTGTGGCCTGGAAGACCCAGGACATGCGCTTCGAGTACTACGAGGCCCAGGGCACGGCCTACCTGAACAAGATCGCCGTGTGGAGCGCGCTGACCCTCTACATTGCCTTTGTTGCGATCTTGCAGAACCTGATGCAGCTGATCGGTCAGGATCGCTGAGTGCAGGCACACCGGCCCCGCCGCGCGGGGCCGGTTTTCTGTCCGGGGCCCCCCACCACGGGGGCCCAACGGAAAACGGACCGTTCACCCGCCATGACAGCGCGGTGCGGTCCGTTTTTTTATGGGGGCCCGGGCCGCGAGCGGTGCCGGGCCGCGCGTGTTCCGGTCGGGGATCAGGCGGCCTCGCGCACAGCCGGTGTGGCGGGCGACGGGGGCACGTACTCGGCCGCCTTGCGGTCCACATCGTTCCACTCGGCGATCCAGTCGGGCAGGGCAGGCGAGGACAGGTCAAGGCCCGACAGCTCCAGAAGCTCGGCGGGCGGAACGATCCGCCCCTTGCGCAGAAAGGCGCTGCGGAAGAACGAGACGCACAGCTCCTTTCCGTCCTCGGACTTCATGCGGTGCTCCATGTAGAACCACCGGGCGTCCCAGCCCAGAATCTGGCTGTGGAGGGTGAACTTCTGGAACGGGTTCATGGCGTGGCGGTGCCGGGTCATGCCGCCGCCGACAATGAAGTTCAGGCGGTGTTTCAGGACGTAGTCCCCCACCTGTGTGCGCAGGACATGATCAATCCGCCCCAGGTCCATGAAGGAGTAGTAGCGCGAGTTGGTCATGTGGGCGTTGATGTCCAGATCCGTTGGCCAGACCCGGAAGGACAGGATGGCGGTCTCGAGAAAGGTTCGCTTTCGGACAAAGCGCGACACGAGAAAAACCCGCATCAGGCGAAACAGAAGATTCATGGGGGTCTCCCCGAAACTGGGCATGGGACAGGGCGGCGGCGGGCCGGGGCCTCCCATGCGGATGAAACGGCGCTGCGGGCGTCCGCGCCGGATGGACCGGGAACGGGCGCCCGCAGGGGGTGGTCAGGCCGGGCGGGCCGGCTTCGGCTCCGGTCAGTTCCGGTCGCCGAAGGCCTCGTCCGGGAAGGTGCTCATGGAGCCGCCGCCGGCCATGATGGCGGCGAACAGGCCCGAGGTCTGGGGCAGGACGCGCTCCATGAAGAACCGGGCTGTTGCGATCTTGGCCACGTGGAAGCCGGTGGGGTCTTCGTGGGTTCCGACCTTCGGCATCGAGACCACCACCATGCGGGCCCACAGCCAGGCGAGGGCGGTGAAGCCGAACAGGCGCAGGTAGTCGCTTGAGGCGGCGCCGGCCTCCTCGGGATCGGCCATGCCCCGCTCGGCGATGAAGCCGGTGGCCTGCTGGAGGCGTCCGAACACCTTCTGGAGGGGACCGATGAACGGCGCCAGGGCCTCGTTGCCGGAGTGCTCAGCGATGAAGGCCTCCACCGGATGGAAGAACTGGCGCAGCAGGCGCCCCTGACCCTCGGGGAGCTTGCGCCCCACCAGGTCCAGGGCCTGGATGCCGTTGGTGCCCTCGTAGATCTGGGCGATGCGGCAGTCGCGCACGTATTGCTCCATGCCGTGCTCCCGGATGTAGCCGTGCCCGCCCAGAACCTGCATGCCCAGGTTGGCGGCCTCACTGCCCAGGTCCGTCAGCAGGGCCTTGACCACGGGGGTCATCAGGGCCACCAGGTCGGAGGCCGCGGCCCGCTCCTCGGGATCCGGGTTGCGGCTCTCATTGTCGAGGGCCATGGCCACCCAGACCGCCAGGGCGCGGCAGCCCTCGGCGTAGGCGCGCTGGGTCAGGAGCATGCGGCGCACGTCCGGATGCACGATGATGGGGTCGGCGGGCAGGTCCGGGAAGCGGGGGCCGGCCACCGAGCGGCCCTGGAGGCGCTCGAGAGCGTAGGTCGCCGCCCCCTGGTACGAGGCCTCGGCCAGGGCCAGGCCCTGAAGACCCACCCCAAGGCGCTCGGTGTTCATCATGGTGAACAGCGCCCGCAGGCCCTTGTTGGGCTCGCCCACCATCCAGCCCCGGGAGTCATCGAAGTTCATGACGCAGGTGGCGGAGGCCTTGATGCCCATCTTGTGCTCAAGCGCGCTGGCGACCACGTTGTTCGGCTCTCCCGGCTTGCCGCTGGCGTCGGGGACATACTTCGGCACCAGGAAAAGGCTGATGCCCCCCACGCCTTTCGGCGCGTCCGGAAGGCGGGCCAGGACCAGGTGGATGATGTTCTCGGTCAGGTCGTGGTCACCGGCGGTGATGAAGATCTTGGTGCCGGTCACCGAGTACGAGCCGTCCGGGAGCGGGCGGGCCGTGGTGCGCAGCAGGCCCAGGTCCGTTCCCGCGTGGGGTTCGGTCAGGCACATGGTGCCGGACCAGACGCCCTCGACCATCTTCGGCAGGTAGGTTTCCTGGAGCTCGGGCGAGGCGTAGCGCCCCAGGGTGATGCACGCGCCGTGGGTCAGGCCCGGGTACAGGCTGAACGACACGTTCGCGGAGCAGATCATTTCCTCGATCAGGGTGTTGAGGGCGCGGGGCAGCCCCTGTCCGCCCCAGGCCGGATCCGAGGACACGGAGGTCCAGCCCCCCTCGCGGAAGGCCTGGTAGGCCTCGGGGAAGCCTTTCGGCGTCCGGACCTGGCCGTTCTCGATGCGGCAGCCTTCCTCGTCCCCCGAGCGGTTCAGGGGGTGCAGAACGTTTTCGGTGATCTTCGCCGCCTCGTCCAGAACCGCGTCCAGAAGGTCCGGGGTGAACTCCTCGAACCCGGGCAGGGATGCAAGGTTCGCCCCCTGGAAGACGTCGTGAAGAAGATAGCGCATGTCGCGCAGCGGGGCCTTGTACGCAGCCATTTCCTGTTCCTTCCTGGTGAAGTCCCGGTTCGGGAATCCGGGTTGTGGTTTTTCGTGTTTGAGAAGGGCTCCGGGGTCCGGCGTTCCGGCCCCGGAGTGAGACATCAGTTCCGAAGCGGCTTGCCGGTAGCCAGCATGTGCTCCACCCGGGCCAGCGTGGCCGGGGTCCGTGCGAGGCGCAGGAAGGCCTCGCCCTCCAGCTCCAGAAGAGCGGACTCGGGCAGCGGCGTTTTCGGGTCGGCCTCCGGCCCGCCGGTCAGCACGTCCGCCAGGGCTCCGGCAACCACCACGTCATGGGGGGTGGCCCGGCCCTGCTTGAGGAAGGCGGATACCGCCAGGTCCAGGGCTGTGCGTCCGGCCGGACCGGGCAGGACATACTCCCGGGGTCCGGTGGGCTCGTAGCCCTCGATCATGGACAGGGCCCGGGCTTTCGCGTCCGCAAGAAGCCGGTCCCGGTTCATGGTGATGCCGTCCGTTTTCCGGAGGTACAGAAGCTCCTTGGCGTGCTGTGCGGATTCCGAAACTGTGGCCATGGACAGGATCTCGAACGTCCGGGCGACGGCGGGCATGGGGCCTTTGGGGTAGCCCGGAGCCGTCTGCCAGCGGTGGAGCATTTCCGCGCACCCTCCCCAGGCCGGGACAAAGCCGACCCCGGTTTCCACCAGACCCATGTAGGTTTCCGCGTGGGCCTGGACGGCGTCGCAGTGCAGGAGGATCTCGCAGCCCCCGCCCAGGGCCAGGCCCGAGGGGGCGCCCACCACGGGGAACGGTGCCGAGCGCATGGCCATGAAGGTTTTCTGTCCGGCCTCGACCAGGTTTGCGATCATGGGCCAGGCCGCCATGTTGGCGGCAAACAGGGCCATGCCCAGGTTGGCTCCGGCGGAGAAGGCCCGCTCGTTGTCATTGTAGAGCACCAGGGCTCCGAAGCTCTGCCCCACCCGCTCGAGGGAGGTGGCCAGGCTCTTCAGGACGCCGGCATCGAAGGTGCCCATTTTTGAGGTCAGCTCGAAGCAGGCCACTCCGTCGCCCAGATCCCAGAGGCTCCCGCCCGGACCCCGGAACACGGGCTTTCCGGCCAGCTTGATATCCGACAGGCGAAGCACGCCCGCGGCACGGGAGACGGGCACGTCCGCCCCTGTGCCCTGGAGCACCTGGCGCCGGCCGTCCTGGACCGTGTACACCGTGCGGCCGTTCAGGGTCTTCAGGAACGGCGGGATTGCCTCGCCCAGCTGTTCCAGAAGGCCAATCACGAGGGACGGCCCGATCCGGTCCAGAAGCTCGAAGGGGCCGTGCTTCCAGCCGTAGCCCAGGGTCATGGCCAGGTCGATGGCGTGGGGATCGTCGGTCGCGTCCCCCACCATATGGGCCGCATAGGCCAGGGTGCGGGCCATGACCGCCCGGGCGTACTCCCCTTCCGGGGTCGGGGACTCCAGAAGGACGCGCAGGTCTTTCCCGGCCTGTTTCAGGACGGCGGGGCGGGGCTTGCGCTCGGCCTCCCAGTCTCCGGTTTTCAGGTTCAGGACCAGACGGGTCCGGGTCGCGCCGTCGCGCTCCAGCCGGTAGAAGCCGCCGCGCCCCTTGCGCCCCGTGAAGCCCTGGGCGATCAGGGTCTCGATCAGGGGGATGGGCCGTGCGTAGGCCCGGAAGGGGTCGTCCGGCTCCAGGGCGCCGGCCAGGCTGGCGTTGACCGCAGGGATCAGGTCCAGGCCCACAAGGTCCAGAAGGCCGAACACGGCGGTTTTGGGCACGCCGAACGGGCGGCCCAGAACGGCGTCGGCGGTTTCCACGTCGATGCCCCGCTCCAGAGCCTCCACCACGGCGACCTGCATCCAGAACGCGCCCAGCCGGTTGGCCAGAAAGCCCGGGCGGTCCCGGCAGTCCACCACGCCCTTGCCCAGGAAGCGGTCACAGAAGGCGCGGACCACCTCGACCTTTGCGGGGTTCGTGTCCGGTCCGGTGACCAGTTCCAGCAGGCGCATGTAGCGCGGCGGGTTGAAGAAGTGGGTGATCAGGAAGTCACGCCGGAAGCGCTCCCCGAGGCCGGCGGTCAGCACGGACAGGGGAATGGTGGACGTGTTCGAGGACACGATGGAGCCATCCCGGCGCACCGCCTCGATTTTCTCGTACAGGGCCTGCTTGCGCCCGGGGTGCTCGGAGATGGCCTCCACGATCCAGTCGCAGTCGGCGAGCTGGTTCAGGTCGTCCTCGATGTTCCCCGGGGTCATCAGCCGGGCACCCGCGGCGCTCATCAGCGGGGCGGGGCGGGTCTTCTTCAGGCGCTCGATGGCCTCCCGGGCGATAACGCTCCGGTCGGTGGCGTTCTCGGGAACGATGTCGAGCAGGAGAACGGGGATCCCGGCGTTGGCCATGTGGGCGGCAATGCCAGCCCCCATGACCCCGGCGCCGATCACCGCGGCCTTTTTGATATCGGTCATGATCCGGCTCCCTGTCAGGCGCGTTCGAGGACGGTGGCGATGCCCTGACCGCCGCCGATGCACTGGGTCGCAAGCGCGTAACGCCGGCCCTCGCGGACCAGAAGCGAGGCCGCCTTGCCCACAATGCGGGCGCCTGTCGCGCCCAGGGGGTGCCCAAGGGCAATGGCGCCGCCGTCCAGGTTGATGCGGGCCGGATCCAGCCCAAGATCCCGGATACAGGCCAGGGACTGGGACGCGAAGGCCTCGTTCAGTTCCACGATATCGATGTCGCCCGTGTTCAGCCCGGCGCGCTTCAGGGCCTTGCGGCTGGACTCGACCGGCCCGATGCCCATGATCTCCGGGTCACACCCGCTGATGGCAAAACTGCGGACAACGGCCATGGGCGTCAGGCCGTGGTCCCGGGCGTAGGTCGCCGAGCAGACCAGAACCGCCGCCACGCCGTCCGTCAGGGGCGAGGACGTTCCCGCCGTGACCGTTCCGGTTTCCAGGAACGCGGGCTTCAGCGCGGCCAGTCCCTCGGCGGTGCTGTCGGGTCTGGGGCAGCCGTCCGTGTCCACCACGGCGCCGGTTTTCGGATCGGTCACCGGGACGATCTCGTCACTCAGGCGCCCCTCGGCCATGGCCTGTGCGGCCTTCCTCTGGGACTCAAGGGCGAAGGCCTCCTGCGTGGGGCGGTCGATGGACCAGCGCTCCGCCACGTTTTCCGCGGTCAGCCCCATGCCCATGTAGGCTCCGGGCAGGTTTTCGCGGAGCGTGGGGTTCGGCATGGGGTTGAAGCCCCCCATGGGGACGCGGCTCATGCTTTCCATGCCCGCGCAGATGAAGGCGTCTCCGGCCCCCATCCGGATGGCTCCGGCCGCCATGTGGACCGCCTGCATGGACGAGCCGCAGAAACGGTTGACGGTCACGCCGCCCACCGAGAGGGGCAGTCCGGCCTGGAGGACCACCAGCCGGGCCACGTTGTTTCCCTGCTCGCCTTCGGGGAAGGCGCATCCCATGATCAGATCCTCGAGGGTGGTCGGGTCGATGCCCGAGCGTTTCACCAGGGAGCGCACAACGCTCGCCGCGATATCGTCCGGACGGACTTTGGCGAACGCGCCCCGGTGGGCGGGGGTGAAGGCTGAGCGGGCATAGCCGGCGATGACAACATCGGTCATGGTTTGAGTTCCCTGTTCGACGGTTTTGTTTTTTTGTTGGCAGGCGTTCGGATCGTGCGCCCGGTGGGGCGCCGTCCGGGGAGTCAGGCGGTGCGGGCTTCAACCCTCCTCTTTTTCCCCTCCAGCACCTCGAGGCACTGGGTTTCCATGTCCCGGAGTTCCCGGAGCGTTGTCTCCAGAGCCAGTTTCTGGGCCTCCAGAGTCTGGATCCGCTCCCGGGCGCGATCCAGGAGAAGCTGGGTCTGGGCTCTCTGGGACGGGTCCGCCCGGTAGAGGTCCAGGTACTCCCGAATGTCCCGAAGGGAAAACCCCAGCTGTTTTCCCCTCAGGATCAGGATCATGCGGGCCCGGTCCTTGTCCGTGTAGACCCGCGCGTTGCCGACCCGCCGGGGCGAGATCAGGCTTTTGTCCTCGTAGAAACGGAGCGTTCTGGCCGTGATCCCGAGAAGGGCGGCCAGCTGGCTGACAGTGTAGAGGGTCTCCTCAGACATGTGCGGGGTTCCGGGCTTTCTGGAAAAAGGATTCCGCTATCGGATTGACGTGACCGGTAACGGCATGACGTATACGTAAACACGAAGACAAAAGACCCGTCAAGTCCGGATTTCCCCGCAGATGCCTACGCGTTTTTCTGCCGGCGCCGCTCCTCCTCCCGGGCCAGGGCGGCCTCCTCCTCGCGCAGGGCCCGTTTCGAGAGCTTTCCCACGGCGGTACGGGGAAGGTCGTCGCGGATCTCCACCTCCCGGGGGATCTCGATCCGGTTCAGATGGTCCTTCAGGAACTCGAGGATGTCCTCGCCCGAGGCCTCGGTCCCCGGCAGAAGGCGCACGAAGGCCTTGGGGGCCTCGCCGCGGTAGTCGTCCGGCAGGCCGATGACGATGGCCTCCGCCACCGCCGGGTGCCGGTAGAGAGCCTCCTCGATCACCCGCGGGTAGACGTTGTAGCCCCCGCACAGGATCACATCCTTGATCCGGTCCACCAGGAACAGGTAGCCCTCGGAGTCGATGTAGCCCACGTCGCCGGTGCGCAGGGCTCCCTGGACGAAGCTGTCATGGGTTTCCTCCGGCCGGTTCCAGTAGCCGGACATGACCTGGGGGCCCCGGATGCAGATCTCTCCTTTCTCGCCCGCCGGCATGATGACCTCCGGGTCGTGGGGCGAGCGCACCTCGATCGTGGTTCCGGGGACAGGCAGCCCCACGGATCCGGCCTTGACCGGACGTCCGTCGAAGGGGTTGCAGCAGGCCACGGGCGAGGTTTCCGACAGTCCGTAGCCCTCCATCAGCCGGCAGCCGGTTTTCTGCTCGAAGGTCTCTTTCAGCTCCACCGGGAGCGGCGCGCCCCCCGACATGCCAAAGCGCAGCGAGGACATGTCCCCCTTCAGCCGTTCGTGGACATCCAGGATGGCCGAGTAGACCGTGGGAACCGCCGGAAACAGGGTGGGGCGCGTGCGGATGATGGTGCGCACCACAAGCTCCGCGTCGAAGCGGGGCACAAGGACCAGCTCGGCCCCGATGGACACGCCGTAGTTCATGGCCGACGTCATGGCAAACACGTGGAAGAAGGGGATGACCGCCAGCATGCGCTCCTCCCCCCGCCGGATCTCCGGGAACCAGTCCTGGGACTGGATCACGTTGGAGACCAGGTTGAAGTGGCTCAGCATGGCGGCCTTGGGCAGTCCGGTGGTTCCGCCCGTGTACTGGAACACGGCAACGGCGGTTTTCGGATCCAGCTTGACCGGGTCCGGGGCGCCATCGTTCTCCAGAAGGCACTGCCAGGTCATGTAGACGGGGCTGTCCGGAACCCTGGCAACGTTCGAGGACTTCAGGATGTCGTGGAGAAAGCCCTTGATCATCGGCAGCGCGCCGGACAGGGGGCAGACGATCACCTTCTCGAGGGCCGTCCGGCCGGGGAGCGTGGAGACCTTTGCGAAGATCTCCGCGTTGTCCAGGGTGATCATGATGCTGATGCCCGAGTCCTGGGCCAGGGCCAGCATCTCCCGCTCCACGTAGAGGGGGTTGAAGTTGACCACCGTCGCTCCCGCCTTCAGGGCCGCGTAGTACGCGACCACATAATAGGGGCAGTTGGGCAGGCAGAGCCCCACCTGGCTCCCCGGCCCAACCCCCAGGTCCTGGAGGCCCCGGCACGCCCGGTCAATCTGGGACAGCAACTCGCCGTAGCTGGTCTTGCGTCCCAGAAAATCCATGGCGGGCCGGTCCTCGAAGCCCCTGACGGCCGCTTCCATAAACTCGGTGACGGTGACGTCCGGAAGGGGCCTGCCCAGGGGGGTCGTGACAATGGAGGGTTCACCGGGGGCCGGTACAATCGTGTCCTGCAAGGTGTGATCCGGGGGGGAATGCATGGTGTTACTCCCAGGAAACAGAGTGGATACAACAGGGTGAAGCGGCGCCCGGGAGGTCCGGGCCGTTTCGCATGCGGGCACGAGGGATGTTTCGGAGCCGTCAGGGGGCGGCGACAGGGGCCGTCCCGTGTGTCGGGTCTTGCGTGGTGGGGGCGGGGTCGGTGTCGGGGCCCCGCGGGTGGGCGGGGTGAACGCACAGTGGGCCCGCGCCGGGCGGGGCCCGGGCCGGGGTGCATTCGGGGCGTGCTATCGAGGGGAAAGCCCGTTCCGCCGGGGGGAGCGCGAGGTGCTCACGCAAGGCCGGAGCCCTCGGGCGGGGTCCGGTTTCCGGCACGCACTCAGCCGGGCCTGAAGAGCCCGCCCGCTGGTTCGCGGGACAGCATGGGGATAAACGGGTGGCGGGAACTCAGCGTCCAGCATGGTCGGTCTCCCTTGACTGCAGGCCGGTTGGTCCGGCCTTTTGAACCACGCTATCACCAAAAATAATCCAGTGTCCAGAAATAAGCCGGAAAGAATCAGCGATCCTTATCTTGCGGCGTCGGTCTCCGGTGGTGTTGGCGGCAGGCGCAGCCAGCCCAGGATGCCGTCCGGCAGGGCGCAGGCGCCCGCGGTGCAGTCAAGCGCAAGCACCTCCCGGGAGGGGGAGAAGGGCCCCGGGTTCTGCTGGACGATTTCCACCGCGTCTCCCGCTGCCGCGCTCACAATGGCTGCGTGACCCCAGGGCCTGAGAAGGCGGGGGGCGAAGATCACAAGGTCGTTTACGGCCGGCGGGCCGCTTGTGCCATTGGTGTACTGGATCAGGCCCCGGGCCGGATTCAGGGCCCCGCTCTCCAGGGCCGGGTCGAAGAGGCTCCGGGCGTCGCCCCAGGTGTCGGGCATCCGGTGTCCCAGGGCCTGGTCGTAATAGCGCCTGACAAATTCGGTGCACTGCCAGCGCAGACCGTAGTTGTAGCCGTCGGGGGACAGGTTCCGTCCGGAGGCCTGGTTGATCCCTCCGTTGTAGTGGACCGCGACGCCGTTCAGGCGGTCGATCTCCTCCCCCCGCTTGTGTGAGGGGTTCACGTTGCTGTAGGTCAGGACGCCGTATCCGGCCCCGGCCACGGCGGCCAGCACAAGCCCGAGACGCAGCAGCATTCCGGGGCGGGAGGGCGCGCGCTGGGACATGGCGTTGGCTCCGAGAGGGGCGGCGCAGGGCCGCGCGTGGGGTCTGCGGGGCGCGTGGTGTCTGCGGGACGTGTGTGGGTCCGCAAGGGATCCGCGGGGGGCGTTGGGGGTCAGCGGGGCTCCGGTACAGCGGCCTTCAGCGAGGCGACCAGGCCGGCGCAGCTGTCCTCCAGCAGGTCCAGCACATCCTCGAAGCCCTGGGCGCCGCCGTAATACGGGTCGGGCACGTCCTCGCTTTTCGGAGGCCGGGACGCGTAGTCCGTCATCATGCAGATGCGCTCCGACGCGTCATCCGGAGCCAGGTGCATGAGGGTGTTGAAGTGCCCCCGGTCCATGGCCACGATCAGGTCAAAGTCAGTGAAGTCCCGGAGGCTGACCGTCCGGGCCCTGAGGCTGCTCAGGTCGTAGCCCCGCTCCCGGGCGGCCTCGCGCGAGCGCGGATCCGGCGGGTGCCCCACGTGGTAGTCCGCAAGGCCGGCGCTGTCCGCCTCCACAGCCAGGCCGGCGGCGTCCGCCATTTTCCGGAAGACCGCCTCGGCCGTGGGAGAGCGGCAGATGTTGCCAGTGCAGACGAACAAGATGCGTTTCACGGTCTCTCTCCTTCGGGCGTTTATGCTATGCTGCGGCGCCTGTTTTCTGTTGTCCGGAGGATACCGCCGATGCCCGTAAAATCCAATGCCCAAAGCCCTGTGGGGTCGACCGGCGGGCCGGGTATCCTTCCCGAGCGGCCGGCCATTGTGGTTCTTACGGGCGCCGGGATTTCAAAGGAAAGCGGGCTGGCCACCTTCCGGGACGCGGACGGCACCTGGAACCGGGTTCGCATCGAGGACGTCGCCACGCCGGAGGCCTTCGAGACCGATCCCCTCATGGTCCAGAGCTTCTACAACGCCCGGCGCGCCCAGCTTGCGGATGTTCACCCCAACGCCGCGCACATCGCTCTTGCGGAACTCGAGCGCCGTTTCCCGGGTGAGGTTCTCCTGGTGACCCAGAACGTGGACGATCTGCACGAGCGGGCGGGCTCCCGGGCGCTGATCCACATGCACGGCGAGCTGAAAAAGGCCCGCTGCCTGAACTGCGGCGCGGTCCTGTCCTGGCCCGGAGACCTGACGCCCGACAGCCCGTGTGACCGCTGCCGGCGGCTTGGCCAGTTGCGCCCCCACATCGTGTGGTTCGGGGAGGTGCCCCTCGAGATGGACCGGATCCAGACGGCTCTGGAGCACTGCCGCCTGTTCGTGTCCATCGGCACGTCGGGCACCGTCTATCCGGCGGCGGGCTTTGTCTGGACCGCGGGGCAGGCGGGGGCCCGGACGGTGGAGATCAACCTCGAGCCCGGCAACGGCGCGTCCCTCTTTGACGAGGCGTTCTACGGTCCGGCGACCCGGGTTGTTCCCGAGTTTCTGGCCCGGCTTGATCTCACCGCGATCTGAGCCCCGGCGCCCGTTTTCCCCTCCTGACCGCCTTTTTCGCCGCTTCCCGGCTTCGTCCGGACGCGGCCGGAAATCACCGCCCCGGCCCGGATGCCCTTTCCAGATGCTTTCCGGATTTTCATCAATCCTCCGGCAAGTCAGGGGGACATTGAAGGGGCTCTGATGTAGAATGCCCCGTCCATTGCACGGAGGGTCCGGGAACACATGAGTATGGAGCTGATTTGGGTTCTCTCGCTTCTGGGAGCGACCATTATCATGTTTGCCCTGAACAAGCCCCGCATGGACGCGGTCGCACTGATCATGATGACGGTGCTTCCCTTTACAGGCATCATTTCCATCAACGAGGCCCTGGCCGGTTTCTCCGACCCCAGCGTTATTCTGATTGCGGCCATGTTTGTTGTGGGCGAGGGGCTGGTGCGCACGGGTGTTGCCCAGCGCATGGGCGATCTTCTGGCCCGCCGGGCCGGAGGCAGCGAGACCCGCCTGACGGTTCTTCTCATGTCCATTGTGGGCGGTGTGGGCGCCTTCATGAGCTCCACCGGCGTTGTGGCCATCTTCATCCCAGTCGTTTTGCGCATTGCCGGAAACCTGGGGCTGGCGGTGGGGCGCCTGATGATGCCCCTGTCTGTTGCCGCTCTGATCAGTGGCATGATGACGCTGGTGGCGACGCCTCCGAACCTTGTGGTCAACTCCGAGCTTCACCGCCGGGGGTTCGAGGGGTTCAGCTTTTTCGACTTCACCCCGTTCGGCGTGCCGATCCTGATCATGGCCATCCTCTACATGCTGTTCGCGCGGCGCTGGCTGGTCTCGCGGGACGAGCGGACCCGGGCCCGGGCCTCGCGCCCCCGGTTCGCCACCTGGGCCAAGGAGTATGACCTTCTGGGGAGGGAGTACCGCCTGGCCGTGAGCTCGTCGTCCCTGTTTGCCGGGCGCAAGATCAGCATGCTGGACCTGCGCAGCCGCTCGGGGGTGAACATCATCTCGATCGAGCGCAAGAAGCGCTTCACCACCGAGATCATCAAGCCCCACCCGGAGACCGAGATCCAGGCCGGCGACGTCCTGTTCATGGACGTGGGCACCAAGGATTTCGATATCGATGACTTCTGCCGTCGCCACGGTCTGCGGCGCATGCCCCTGACGGGAACGATTTTCACCGACCAGTCCAAGCTGATCGGGATGGCCGAGCTGATGATCCCCGCGGACTCCGATCTGGTGGGGAAAACCGTGGTGGACGCGGCGTTCCGCTCCACCTGGGGGCTGATTGTGCTGGGCATCAAGCGGGGCAAGAAGCCCATGGAGCGCATGGTTGCCACCGAGAAGCTGAACATCGGTGACACGCTTCTGGTGGTGGGGCCCTGGTCCGCGATCCGGAAGATCTCCCAGGGGGACCGGCAGGAGCTGATCGTCCTCAACATGCCCGCCGAGATGGACGACCTGGTTCCCGCCCCCTCGCGGGCGCCGTATGCGCTTGTGGTCCTGGGGCTGGTGGTGGCGATGATGGTCACCGGGGTTGTGCCCAACGTTCATGCGGCCCTGATCGGCTGCCTGCTTCTGGGCCTGTTCCGGTGTGTGGACATGGCCAGTGCCTACCGCTCCATTCACTGGCAGAGCCTGGTCCTGATTGTGGGCATGCTGCCCTTTTCCCTGGCGCTCCAGAAAACCGGGGGGATCGACCTTGCGGCCAACGCCATGCGGACGGCGGTGGGGGACGCCGGACCCCAGGTGATGGTGGCGGCCCTGTTTGTGGTCACGGCGGTGTTCGGCCTCTTTATATCCAATACGGCCACGGCGGTGCTCATGGCGCCCATTGCCATTGCGGTGGCGACGGAAATGGGGGTCTCGCCCCTGCCGTACTGCATGGCGGTGGCGCTGGCGGCCTCGGCGGCTTTCATGACGCCTGTGTCCTCGCCGGTGAACACCCTTGTGGCCGGTCCCGGGCAGTACACCTTCATGGACTTCGTGAAGATCGGGGTGCCCTTTACCGTGGCCGTGATGGTCCTGACCGTATTCCTGGTGCCGGTCGTGTTCCCCTTCCAGCCCTGAGGGCTCACCGAGTGCGACTGGGCACGTGGGGCGGTGCCGCTCCGCCTGCGTGGGTCCGTGTGTCCGGTGGAGTCCGTTCGCCAGGGGAGGAGCCAAGGCGTGGCAACCGCTGCCGCGGGCCGTGGGGGCGGGACGGCGCAGGAACCATCGCCGCAGGCCGTAAGGAGGCGGGGTGCCTCCGTGCGCTCCGGGCCTACACCCTCTCCGGCGGAAGGCCGATCCGGGCACGGATGGAGTCCGGTGTTTCTCCCGCCTCGCGCAGGGCCCGCAGAGACAGGGAGCCGGCGCTTTTCGCGTACCGGCGTCCGTCGGGCCCCGCAAGAAGGCGGTGGTGCCGGTAGAGGGGTGTCGGCAGGCCCAGAAGCGCCTGGAGCAGCCGGTGCACGTGGGTGGCCTCGAAGAGATCCTGCCCCCGGACCACCCGGGTGACTCCCTGGAGAGCATCATCCAGAGTGACCGACAGGTGATAGCTGGTGGGGGTTTCCTTGCGCGCCAGGATCACATCGCCGAATTGTTCCGGGCGGGCCTGCTGTTCGCCCGCGTCGAGGTCCGTCCACAGAAGCGGGGTGTCCACGCAGGCCAGAGCCCTGCGCAAATCCAGCCGGAGGGCAAACGGCTCTCCAGCCGCGATCCGGGCCTGTGTGCGGGCCTGGCTTTCGCTTCGGCAGGTGCCGGGGTAGAGGAGCCCGTCCGGTCCCCGGGGCCCGTCGGGGCCGGCGGCCGCCTCGATATCCCGGCGGGTGCAGAAGCAGGGATAGAGCAGCCCCCGGGCCGCCAGTCCGGACAGGGCCTCCCGGTAGAACGCCAGATGCTCCGACTGCCGGCGCACGGGGGTCTCCCAGTTGAGCCCAAGCCAGGCCAGATCCTCGTAAAGAGCGGTCTCGAACTCGGGTCGGCAGCGGGTCGGGTCGATATCCTCAATGCGCAGCAGGAACCGGCCCCCGGTCCGGCGGGCCTCGTCCTGGGCCAGAAGGGCGCTGTAGGCGTGCCCCAGGTGAAGCAGGCCCGTGGGGCTGGGGGCAAAACGGGTGACAGTCGTCAAGGGGCTCTCCGCGGAGGCAGGGGCCGGGCAGGTGTTTCACTCAAGGCGCCCGGTTCGGGCGGCTCTGGTTTCGGTCGGCTCCGGGGCCGTGTTGCGCCCGCATGCCCGGGGGCGCGGGCTCGTGGTGCGCAGGGGCGGGGCCACACAGGGAGCCCGGACGGGATCCGCCCCGTTTCGGCCCGCGGTTCCGCCCGGCGCCGCCTGAACAGCCCTCAGCTGCCGGAGGCTTCCAGATCCCGGGCCAGTTCCTCGTCGTCCGGTGGCAGGATCGGCACGCCGGGGCAGAGCTTCGCGGTCCGGATCGCAAGGGCCGACTTGATCTGGGCCACGTTCGGAGCCGGGGTCAGCCGGGAGGTCAGGAATTTCTGGTAGGAGTCCCAGTCCTCGGCGACGATCTTCAGGAGGAAGTCCGTTTCACCGGCGAGCATGTGGCACTCCCGGACCTCGGGCCAGGTGGCCACAAGGGACTCGAACCCCCTGAGATCGGCGTCCGCCTGGGAGGTCAGGCCGACCTGGGCGAAGACCGTCACATGAAAGCCAAGAGAGACGCCGTCCAGTTCGGCGTGATAGCCCCGGATGAAGCCCGCCTCTTCCAGCGCACGCACCCGCCGCAGACAGGGTGGGGCGGAGATCCCGGCCCGCCGGGCCAGCTCAACGTTTGTAATTCGGCCGTCGTCCTGAAGGTCTGCAAGTATTTTTCGGTCAATGCTGTCAAGTTTGACGCGCTGGCTCGTCATAGGGGGAGGTTCCATGGAGGGACGAAAAAAGAACGGCCGTCGGGGCCGTTCACGAAAGGAAGTTACACGCCCGCGCCCTTCCCGGCAATCCATCACCGTTGACATGAGCAATTGTTAAGACAAAAAACGGGGTTACAGGCTCTGATTCCATAGACGGATTCCTGTCCAGGCTCTTGCGTCGCCCCCCGCCTTCGGGTACGAAGGGGCGTCGGGGGCCTGTAGCTCAACTGGTTAGAGCAGACGGCTCATAACCGTCCGGTTGCAGGTTCAAGTCCTGCCGGGCCTACCACATCCTCCCCTGCCTCTGCCGCCTGTCCGGCCCTGTCCCTGTCGGGACGGGGGTGCCCCTGTCGTGTCTGCGGTTTCCGGGCGTCGCCGCGCATGCGTGGCCGCGAACCCTTTGTTCTGTGCCGGTTTTTGTGGTGTCCGGCACCCGGCGTGCCGGGCTGCCCCAGTCGGAGAGCGGTGCGCTTTTTGGGGCCGCGCGCCGGTGTCCGGTGCGGGGGGGGGGCCGTCTGCCCGGGGGCGCGGGGTCCGCTTTGGGTTTCTCCCGGGCCCCCGCAGGGACGCGGCCCGATCAATGCCAGAGGCCCGCACCCGCCACGGCGGATGGGCCGTGACGGGGGCTGTGTTCGGTCGGCTCCCTGGCCGGCGTTGGCCCGGGATCAGGGGCAGGCTCAGGGGCGCCGGATCAGGGGCGCCGGGGCATGCGGAAGGGCAGCAGGAACGGAACCCACCGGGAGGCCAGGCGGTCCAGGTCCATGCTTTCGTGCACGATGCGGGCCTCCTGCCCGAACAGGGGGGCGTGAACCTCTGACCGGGTGTAGAACGGCGTGTCCTCGAGGAAGCGGTCCACGGACGGCACCGCGCCCCCGTCGGTCCGGATTGCCCGGCGGATCCGCCAGTGGCGCCCGTTTTTCAGGGGGATGCGCTCAGACACGCACGCGTTCTCCAGCCCGCCGCCCGGAGGCGCCTTCAGGGCCAGCAGGATATCCTTGCCCCGGCCTTCCCGGGCTTCCACGTCGTAGACCAGGCCCACCGAGCCGTCCGGCAGGTCCGCCCGGTACCAGTCCCAGCGCCGGAAGGCCCGGAACAGGGGCTCGTCCCCGCGGTTGGAGTCCATATAGCCCGTTCCCTCCCAGCGGATGGGTCTGGGGTGGTCCAGCTCGACCGAGACCCGGCCGTTCAGAATGACCGGGCGCCAGATGTGCCGGCCCGCCTCGTCGATGGGGTAGGCGTTCGGGCTGATGTGGGTGGCCTCCAGACGGATGCGCCCGCGGATGCGCCCCGGAAGCGGGAAGGTGCGCTCATCGAGGTGGATGGTCAGGCCCGTGGCGTCCAGGGTCATGGAACTGGGGCCGATGACGATGCGCTCCGGCGAGCGCTCGAGCTCCCGGCTGCCGCGCTCGGTCATGGCCCAGCCCGAGTGGTCCCCGTAAAGGGCCACGTTCATGGCGCAGTGGTTTGCCGGGTTCCGCCGCCCCGTGACCGCGTAATAGGGGGAAAACACGCTGCCCACGAAGGCAATGACGGTCAGGGCATGGCGCCCGTCGTCCGAAACGGCATCCATGTACCACCAGGCATACCCCTCCGGGGGGACCGGCAGGGTGAAATCCGGCGCCGAGTCGGTAAAAGTGGTCGCTTCGGGGCAAAAAAGAGGCATCATGTGCGTGTCCGGCCGCCCGGATGTGGACGCGGCCTCTCCGCCGGATTTCAACGGGGGAGGGTGCGAGGTCATGAGGGTCTAGCTCCAGGAAAATCAGGAAAACGTTGCAGGAAAGCCTGTTTGCCCGGTTCCCGGAACCAGGGCGGGCCCGAGGGCCAGGCGCGACGGCGGTATTATAAGGCCCTGTCCGGGAATGGGAACCGGCCAATTCCCTTCTGGTGTCTTGCGCGCTTTCATCCTAGGCTCGGTCGTCGAAATCGACTATAGAAGGCGCCTCCAGTGCCTGATATCTCTCAAACGGAGGTTTTTATGGATCCTCGCGCCCGCATTGACCTGGCTTTGGAAAAAGCCCTTGAACGCACGCACGCACTGGGCTCGCCTCCGCTTCTTGCCAAGGCCATGCACCACGCGGTGTTCCCCGGGGGAGGCCGGTTCCGCCCGCGCCTGACGGTCGGGGTGGCCATGGCCTGCCGGGAGGACGCTCCCGCACTGACGGACGCTGCGGCCTGTGCCATCGAGATGATGCACTGCGCCTCCCTGGTCCACGATGACCTTCCCTGTTTTGACGATGCGGACCTGCGCCGCGGCCAGCCGAGTGTTCACAAGGTGTATGGTGAGCCTCTGGCGGTTCTGTCCGGGGACGGCCTTATTGTTCTGTCCTTCCAGGTCCTGTGTGACGTGGCCTCGGTCACGGTGCCGCAGCGCCTGGCTCCGCTGGTCCGGATTGTGTCGGACGCGGTCGGTGTGCCCAACGGCATCACCGCGGGCCAGGCCTGGGAGAGCGAGCCGGAAATCGAGATCAACGGCTATCAGGCGGCCAAGACCGGATCCCTGTTCGCGGCGGCCACCATGGCCGGTGCGGCGGCGGCCGGTGTGGAGGATGTGAGCGCCTGGTGGACCCCCGGCGCCCGGATCGGCGAGGCCTATCAGGTGGCGGACGATCTTCGGGACGTGGCCGAGGACGCCGAGACCCTGGGCAAGCCCGTGGGGCAGGACGCGGCGAACAACCGCCCCAACGCGGTGGCCCAGTTCGGGGTCGAGGGGGCGGTGCGCCGTCTCCAGTCCCTGGTGGAGGAGGCGGCCGCCTCGGTTCCCGACTGTGCGGGGGCCGAGCATCTCCGGGCCCTGATCCGTCAGGAATCGAAAAAATTTATTCCCCGGCGCCTCGCGGCCTTCGCCGCCGAATAGGCCCGCGCCGGCGGCACCAGTCCAGGGGGGGCAAATCCGGCCCCCCTTTTTCGTGCCCGCGATTCGGGGTTTCCTCTTTCCTGCCCGGGCGCTTTGGTGTATCTCACGCAGATCGGTTTTTCAGATATCGGTTGTAGTCTGTCTGCGAGCAAAGGACTCCCTCATGACTGTCGATAATAGCGCACGGCAGCTGGCGGCACACGCCATTCGGTTCCTCTCGGCCGATGCGGTGCAAAAGGCCGCCTCCGGCCATCCGGGCATGCCCATGGGTATGGCGGAAATCGCGGTTGCTCTCTGGGGCGTTGACAATGGCTTTGTCCGCCACAATCCGGCCAACCCCCGCTGGCCGAATCGCGACCGTGTGGTCGTGTCCAACGGGCACGGCTCCATGCTTCTCTACTCTGTGCTGCACCTGGCCGGCTATGATCTTCCGGCGGAGGAGCTCTCCCGCTTCCGTCAGTACGGCTCGCGCACGCCGGGCCACCCGGAGGTGGACATCACCCCCGGTGTGGAGACCACGACCGGACCGCTGGGGCAGGGCTTTGCCAACGCGGTCGGTATGGCCCTTGCGGAAAAGCTCCTGGCCGAGCACTTCAACCGCCCGGGCCACCCGGTTGTGGACCACAACACGTTTGTCCTTCTGGGCGACGGCTGCATCATGGAGGGCATCAGTCACGAGGCCGCCTCCCTTGCGGGTCTGCTGAAGCTGGGCAAGCTGACGGCCCTTTATGACGACAACGGCATTTCCATTGACGGCGAGGTCAGCGGCTGGCTGGGCGAGGACGTGCCCGCGCGCTTCCGGGCCTACGGCTGGCATGTGGTCGAGAACGTGGACGGCCACGATGTCGAGGCCCTGTCCCGGGCGCTGGAGCAGGCCCAGGCGGTCACGGACCGGCCGTCCCTGATCTGTGCCCGCACGGTGATCGGCCAGGGTTCGCCCTCGAAGGCGGGCACCGCCGGCATCCACGGCGCGCCCCTGGGGCCCGACGAGATTGCCGCCATGCGCGAGGCCCTGGGCTGGTCCTGGGGTCCGTTCGAGGTTCCGGACGCGGCCCGGGCCGTGTTCGATGCCCGCAAGGCCGGCGCCGCCTGCGAGACGGCCTGGAACGCCCGTCTTGACGCCTACCGCAAGGCCTACCCGGACCTGGCCGCCGAGTTCGAGCGCCGCATGTCCGGCGCGCTTCCGGAGGACTTCGAGGCCCTCGCGGCCCGGACCCTGGACGCGGTCGAGGCCGCGGGCACCGTGGCGACCCGCAAGGCCAGCCAACTCGCTCTGGAGCAGTTCGCCCTGAGCCTGCCCGAGATGCTGGGCGGTTCCGCCGACCTGACCGGCTCGAACCTGACGGACTGGAAGGGCGCGGCCCGCATCAATGACGGCCCGGACGGACGCTACCTGTCCGCCGGTGTGCGCGAGTTCGGTCTCGCCGCCATTTTCAACGGTGTGGCCCTGCACGGTGGCTTCATTCCGTTTGCCGGCACCTTCCTCATGTTCTCGGACTATGAGCGCAGTGCCATCCGCATGGCCGCCCTGATGAACCGCCGCGTCATCCACGTCCTGACCCATGACTCCATCGGGCTTGGCGAGGACGGCCCCACCCACCAGCCGGTGGAGCACGCGGCCTCCCTGCGGCTGATCCCGAACCTGTCGGTCTGGCGTCCGGCGGACGGTTTCGAGACGGCGGTGGCCTGGACCTCGGCGCTGCGCAAGGAGACCGGGCCCAGCGCCCTGCTGCTGTCGCGGCAGAACCTTCCGGCCCAGCCCCGTGACGCGGCACGCAAGACCGCGGCGTTCCGCGGTGGCTATGTGCTCTGTGACGCGCCGCGCGCCCGCGCGGTCCTGATTGCCTCCGGTTCGGAGGTCGCCCTTGTGATGGAGGCCCAGGCGCTTCTGGCGACGGAGGGCATCGCCGTGCGCGTTGTCTCCATGCCGAACCTGGAGCTTTTCCTGTCCCAGGATGCGGCCTGGCGTGCGGACGTCCTGCCTGCGGGCCTGCCCCGTCTGGCGGTCGAGGCGCTCCATCCCGACCCCTGGTGGAAGGTCGTCGGGCTTGAGGGCGACGTGATCGGCATGACAACCTTTGGTGAGTCTGCGCCGGCCGGTGAGCTGTTCCGCCATTTTGGCTTTACGGCGGAGAATGTGGCATCTCGGGTGCGGGCCCTTCTGGGGCGGACGTCAGCCTGAGGGCGGCCCGGATGTACGTCTGAGGTATAAGTTTATATGATCTCCCGGCATGGGAACGACGGGGGCGGATCGGGATCCGCCCCCTCTTTTTTTGCCTGAAAACCAGTCATTTGTTGCGGCTCAAAACGAATCACGGAGGAAAGAATCGGCGTTTGCTGTGCCCGCTTTTGTTTCGAGTCGCTACTGTTGATATACCGTAGAAGAATAGTCGGGAATATAAGGTTGTAATGGCAGAATGATGAAATTTCCTCTATTTATCTTTTTAAAACATAGAGTTGGGACTCATGTGCGGGGTCTTTTTTTCGCTTTTTTTAGGGTGTTTAATGGGCTGAATTGTGGCGAAAATAAAGCGGGGAAAAAAAGGCGCATTGCGCTGGACAATGGCGTTTTCCGGTTTATCCTTTCCTTCCGTGCCGAGGGAGTCTGCGGTTTTCAGGGCGGGAAAGGGGTGCTCCGGACAGTCCGGGACAGCTGAAAAAACCCAAACTGGTGGACGACGTCGCTCAACCGAACCATTCCCAACTTGCCTGTCCGGCATATGCGGCACCCGCCGTTCCGGTCCAGGCGAGCGTCAGGCGGAAGGCCGCCACGACGCTTATCAGGATTGAGATCAGGAGAATTTCGGCAATGGATTACGAAGGCTTTTTCGCCGACAAGCTGTCCGATCTGAGGAACGAAGGATGCTATCGCGTCTTCGCCGATCTCGAACGCCATGTTGGCCAGTTCCCGGCTGCGAAAAATTTTCGCGACGGGGAGTCCCATGACATCACGATCTGGTGTTCCAACGACTATCTGGGCATGGGCATGCATCCCGTTGTCCTGGACGCCATGTCTGGCGCGATCCGTAACAACGGTGCCGGTGCTGGCGGAACCCGCAATATCAGCGGAACCCACCACTACCACGTCCTTCTTGAGCAGGAGCTCTGCTCCTGGCACAACAAGGACGCGGCCCTCCTGTTTACCAGCGGCTACGTCGCCAACATGACGACGCTGATGACCCTTGGGGCGCGCATCCCGGATCTGGTTATTTTCTCGGATTCCGAGAACCACAACTCCATGATCGAGGGCATCCGTCACTCCCGGGCTCACCGTGAGGTCTTCCGCCACAACGATCTGGATCACCTGGAAGAACTCCTGGCGAAATATCCGAAAGAACACCCCAAGCTTATTGCATTCGAATCTGTTTATTCCATGGATGGCGACATCGCTCCGATTGCTGAGATTTGCGACCTCGCCGAAAAGTACAACGCCATGACCTACCTGGACGAGGTCCATGCGGTGGGCATGTATGGCGAGGGTGGCTCCGGCGTGGCGGAACGCGACGGTGTGCGCGAGCGCCTGACCCTGATCCAGGCGACCCTGGGCAAGGCTGTCGGCGTGGTCGGCGGCTACATTGTGGGCTCCCACAATCTCGTGGACTTCATCCGCAGCTTCGGCGCGGGCTTCATCTTCACCACCTCGCTGCCGCCGGCGGTGGCCGCCGGTGCGCTGGAGAGCATCCGTTACCTGCGCGAGCACAACGAGCTCCGTCAGCGTCATGCGGAGCGGGCCGACACCCTGAAGCGTCGCCTGCGCGAGGTCGGCATCCCGCCGATGCCCTCCGTCAGCCACATCGTTCCGGTGCTGGTGGGCGACGAGGTCCAGTGCAAGCAGGCTTCCGATCTGCTTCTGCGCAAGCACAACATCTATGTCCAGCCCATCGTGTACCCCACGGTTGGCCGGGGGCTTGCCCGCCTGCGTCTCACCGCGACGCCGCTCCACACCGACGAGCACATGGATCACCTGATCTCGTCTCTGGTCGATGTCTGGAAAGAGATTGGCATCGGTGCACAGGACGCGGCCGCGGCCTAAGTCCTGCACGGTTTGACCACACGCGTACAGGCCCTCGCCCCTTGTTCGGGCGGGGGCCTTTCTTGTTTTTTTTCGAGAGTCAGTCCATGAGCGGTGCCCCCTTCGAGAAACTCGTCTCGGTGATCATCCCGGTTTTCAATGGGGCCGGGTTCCTGCTTCCGAGCCTCCAGTCGGCAAGGGAGGCCATTGCCCATGCCGCCGGGCGGCGTCCGGATGTGCCGCCCGAGGCCTTCGAGATCATCCTGTGTGACGACGCCTCCACCGACGGCTCCCTCCAGCAGATCAAGGAGGCCGTCCGGGACGATCCGCAGGTCCGGGTTGTTGCCCATCCGGTGAACCGGGGGGCCGGAGCCGCCCGCAACACGGCCATTCAGGCCTCGAGCGGGGAGATCCTCTTTTTCCTGGATGTGGGCGATGCGTTTTTCCCGCCCCACGTGGACCGCTGCCTCGACGTTCTTTCGGACAAGCCCGAGTTCGGCCTGGTCAAGACCGGCATTGCGACGGCGGCGGACGTGGACCTGACCTGGCTGGCCCAGGTGACCGAGCGTGTGGTGTTTAACACCGCCATCCGCCGGGAGTGCCATGATGCGGTGGGCGGGTTCCCCGAGGATCCGGAACTGCGAGTACTCCGTCTGGAGAGCAGCTTCTATTGCGAGATGGTTCAGGGGGTTTTCCTGTGGGAGCGGATCCCCGAGGCGACCGTTCTGCACAAGGTGCGCCCCGGATCCGTCTGTGATGTTCGCAGGGAGTCCCTGCGTGCCAGGGGGGACACAAGCTCGCCCCTGACCCCGGCCCAGCTGGAGGTTCTGCCGATCCTGATGGACCGTCAGCGCGACCGTCTGATGGCTCTGGGAATTGACGACGTTCGCGGGGGCACGCGGGTGGACTCCATCGTCGTCAAGGACGACTAGCCGTCCCGCCGCCCCACCGGCAGTCCTGAGCCGATGCGTGCCCCCCGACGCCCGACGCCGGTGCCGGGCGTGGTGTTTCCTGGCCGACGGGGATCCGCTCTCCTGGCGTCCGCTCGTGCGGAAGGGGGGGGCGGCTGTCGCGGTCCGTGATCCGTTTCGCGCTCGAGAGGCGCGCCGGGTTTTGGCGGCGCATCCCGGACTCCCGGGCCTTCGGGAAATGGGGAGTGTCTGCCCACGGCCGCTTGTGGTATACTGGACAGCGTGCAATCCTTTGGCAGCGGCGGCTGTTTATCCGGCGGAGGGCTTCGGGCCCCCTTTGCGACGTCGGTCGGACGAGTGGTCCGGCACGTGACTTCGCGGAGATCCCGGAAACGCCCGGGCTTGTTCCACTGTTTTTCTCACCAACTGGACGAGACATGCTGGAGGCAGAACCGATGACGGGCAGAGACCATCTCTGCGGAAGCAGGATCACCGCGTGCGCATCCCTTGGGGGGCGTGACGGGCTGAGGGTCCTGGACGTGACGCTGGAGGATGGCCGTCGTCTGGTCATGAAGGAGGGCGAGCCCCGGCACCAGCTGGCGGTCGAGGCTCGCATGCTCCGGAGGCTGCGCGCCGAGGGGGCTCCGGTTCCTGACGTTCATCTGGCCACAGAGACCTGCCTCGCCATGGCTCATATCGACGGGGTGTCCCGGCTGTGTCCCCAGGCCCAGGAGGATCTGGGGCGCGTGATCGGTCAGCTCCACTGTGTTCCCCGGCCGTATTTCGGCTACGAGGAGACCACGCCCATTGCCGGTCTTCCCCAGTCCAATGTTCCCGCCGACCGCTGGCTGCCGTTCTTCGCCGAGCACCGCCTGGTGCATATGGCGGCTCTGGCCCACACAGCCGGGCAGTTGGGGGGGCGGATGGTGGCCCGGGTCGAGAAGCTGGCGTCCCGGCTGGACCGCTGGCTTCTGGAGCCCGCCTTTCCGGCGCTGCTTCACGGGGATCTCTGGGGCGGCAACATCCTGGTCCGGGACGGGCGGGTCGCGGCCCTGATCGATCCGGCGGTGTCCTACGGTCACCCGGAGATCGAACTGGCATTCGGGACACTGTTCAGCACTCTCGGTGATGCCTTTTTCCAGTCCTACGAGACCTTCATGCCCATCCAGCCCGGGTTCTTCGAGGAACGCAAGGATCTCTACAACCTGTATCCGCTTCTGGTGCACGCCTGCCTGTATGGCGGCCGGTATGTGGGGTCCATCGAGCGGACGCTGGAGCGCTACGGGGCCTGAGCCCCGCGTGCGGGGAGGGACGGATCCGGTTGGGACCAAGGCCGTTTCCGTGGGCGCGCGCCGTGGCTGCGGGGGCGTGGGGCGTGTCCGGCCGGGCGGAAGCCAGGCGGGCAGGTGGTGCGTGTCCGGCCGGGCGGAAGCCAGGCGGGCCGGTGGGGCGTGTCGGGGCGGACGGAGGCGCACGCGGATCGAGGAGGACAGGACGCCTGCGGGTGTCGGCTCCCTGCTCGCCGGGGACTTGGGTGTGAATGGCGTTGGAGGGGCCTTGGGCCGCCCTGGGGGCGCCTGGCTGGTGTGGAGACGGGACGCGAGCGGGGCTCAGTCCTCTGACTCCGGGGGCAGCACGCCCGGAGGCTTGGGGTCAGATGTGGTATTCGGGCTCCAGGAGCGGTGCGTGCTCCTCGATCAGATCCTGAATGGTCCGGCTGCTGTAGACGTCTTCCAGGGCACTCCGGGCCTCGACCCAGATGGGCAGGAAAACGCACGTCCCCCTGATGCTGCACGGCTGGACGGGCGGCGTCCCCGAACAGCTGATGGAGTAGATTTCGCCATCGATGGTCCGGATCACGTCCGCCACGGTGATATCCGACGGCGGGCGCCGCAGCTGGACGCCACCGCCCTTGCCCCGTCGGGAGTCCACATACCCCGCCTGGCGCATCTGGTTCAGAATGTTCTCAAGGAAGCGGGGCGGTATGGCCTGGGCTCTGGCAATCTCGGATACCGGGACCAGGCCCTGTCCCCAGCGTTGCCCGAGTTCAAAGACGGCCCTCAGGGCGTATTGGCATTTTTGAGAGACACTCACGCGTGCTCCGCTCCGTTTCGTCCGTGTCCTGGCACCTGCCGAAAGACGCATCCATGGCTGGAAACCGCGATAGTCGACAATAAAGAGTGGTTTGGTGATATTATAGACAGCCCGACCGTGCAACTCATTTTCATTGTCGGAGGCGATAATTTAATCCTTCACACGTTTTGAGCGGTCTTTTTCTGCTCCCTTTTTCGCCCGGTCAGTGTGGGGCGGTCCGGTCATGATCCGCCCGGAGAGCGTCCACACGGGGGCGCTCTTTTTTTGCGCGTTGCTTCGGGTCTTCGTTTCTGTGAACCGGGCGCGCGTGCCTGCTTCGGCGTGGGCGGGTTCGGGCGGAAAGGGGGCCCTGTTGCACTTTGGCAGAAGGGTGCGGAGGCGGGTGCCCAGACCGGTGATCCGTGCTGCATGGCGGGTGTCGGATGTTTGATTCCGGGAGAGGGGTGACCGGGCGACGGCGCCCGGTGTCCGGATGCCCCGCCGGCTTCGTGTGCCCGGTGGAGGGCCACGTTTGCTTCGGGATGTCCGCTGAAACGGCGCCCCTGCGTTTCGTCCTGGCGGCGCCCCGGCGTGCTTGGTTTTTATTTTGTTCCTAATTTGTACATTTTTCTCTTGTGGTGGTACGGAAAACAGGCTATCCTTTTTCTATCGCTGGAAAAGGGCGTCGGGCCCCGATCCCCCTGCGCAGGTCTCTGTGCCCTTCGGGCCGGGGCCTTTTTTTGTGCCGGGTCCGTGCTCTCGTCCGGGGTCACGGTTCGGTCCTCTGGCGGTTCCTCCCGGGTTCGGGGTCCGGCCGGGTTTCTGACCGGGGGCTGACCGCGGCTGACCGCGGCTGACCGCGGCAGGCCGTGTCTCCCGGGAAGGCCGGGTTCGCTCCGGCGCTGGCCGGATGCGCACCGGTTCCGAGGATCCGGGCCTGACGACCAGTTGACCTGCCGATCTGCCAGCGTGTCGGCGTGTCGGCCAGAGGCGGGGCTTTGCGCTCCGTCCTTCGGTCCGGTGAGCGTCGGGCCGCCCGTTAAGGAAGGATAATGGAAAAACATGTCCCTCCCGATACAGACCGGATCCGGGACGCGGTTGCATCCGGTGCCCGTTTGGAGGCCGCGAGTTCGGCTCCCGTCCAGGACCCGCCTGTTCCGCCGGCGTTCCGTCCCCTGTTTCGCCCCGCCCGTTACAAGGTGTTCTACGGCGGTCGGGGGGCGGCCAAGTCCTGGGCGTTCGCCCGGGCCCTTGTGGCCCTGAGCGCCCGCACGCCGTGCCGCGTCCTGTGCGCGCGCGAGCTTCAGGTGTCCATTCGGGAATCGGTCCACCGGCTCTTGTGCGACCAGATTGACGAACTCGGCTACGGGGAGCTTTTTGAGCGCAAGAAGTCCGAGATCCGCTCCCGCGCCGGGGGGGAGTTCATCTTCAAGGGGCTGCGGCACAACGCCTCGGAAATCAAGTCTCTGGAGGGCGTGGACATCTGCTGGGTCGAGGAGGCCCAGAGCGTGTCAAAAAACAGCTGGGATCTTCTTGTGCCGACCATCCGCAAGGAGGGCTCGGAGATCTGGGTCTCGTTCAATCCGGAAAACCCGGATGACGACACCTACCGCCGTTTTGTCCGCCATCCGCCGGAAAACGCCATCGTCGTCAAGGTCACCTGGCGGGACAATCCCTGGTTTCCCGAGACCCTCAGGGCGGAGATGGAGACCTGCCGCCGCACGGATCCGGACGCGTTTGCCCACATCTGGGAGGGGGAGCCCAAGCGGATTTCCGACGCCCAGGTCTTTCGGGACCGGTACGTCGTCGAGGCCTTCGAGACCCCGCCCGTGGCCCGTTTCCTTCACGGCGCCGACTGGGGCTTTGCCCGGGATCCCACGGTTCTGGTGCGGGCCTTCACCCACGAGAAACGCCTGTACGTGGACCGGGAGGCCTGGGGGATCGGCGTTGAGCTTGATCGCCTGCCGGACCTGTTCGACACCATCGACACCGCCCGCCACTGGCCGATCCGGGCGGACAGTGCGCGTCCGGAGACCATCGCCCACATGAAGCGGCGGGGCTTCAATATTTCCCCGGCCAAAAAGTGGCCCGGCTCGGTGGAGGACGGGCTGGCCGTGCTCAGGGGGTTCGAGACGGTCGTTGTCCATCCCCGGTGCGTTCACACGGCGGATGAGATGCGCCTTTATTCCTACAAGGTGGACCGGGTCAGCGGCGCCGTTCTGCCGGTCCTGGCCGACCAGAACGACCACTGTATTGATGCCCTGCGCTACGCCCTGGACGAGACCATCCGGAACCGGACGGCCATCCGGATCAATCCCGCGCTGGTGTCGGGCCCGCGGCCCGCCGCCCGGTCTGATGGCCGGCGCTAGGCGTGTCCGCTCCCGGCGAGCGCGCGCCTCCGGGGCCCGGCTGCATCCCGGGATGCGTTTCCGTCCGGGGCCCTGTTCGCGCCGCCGCCCCTTCGTCCCCGAGCGCCCCCTCGTTCGGTGGGCTGTGTTCCCGCCGTCCGGTGTTTCCTACCGTCAGGAGAGTGTTGCCCATGACCTCGCCCCCTTCCGCCTGTGACTGTCCGGAGCGGCGCCCGTTGAGCGTCTCGCCGGCCCTGATCCGCCGCCTGGCCGAGGACCGGGCGCTTCTGGGCGACGCCCGCTCCGGTGCTGCCGGTCTGTCCTGCGCGGCAACCGAGTCCCTCGTCGAGGGGATCGGAGGCAGCGTGAACTACCCCCTTCTGGCCGGGCTCTGCCGCAATGGCCTGATCCGGGCGGGCATCGACACGGTGGCTCACGCCATGACCAGCGAGTGGATCCGGCTCACATGCCTGGGCGGTCACCCGGACGAGACCCAGAGGGCCAAGCTCGCGTCCCTGGAAACCGCCCTGGGTGCGTTCGGGCTCCAGGACGTTTTCGCCGAGGCCGCCCGCATGATCGGCTATTTCGGCGGCTGCCTCGTGTTCATCGATACGGGGACCAGCGATCCGGATGTGCTCAGGCTTCCCCTTGACCACCATCCCCTCAGCTTTCCGAAGGGGGCTTTGCAGCGCTTCACCCTGATCGAGCCCGGAACCGTCAGCCCCGGGGTCTGCGACACCCGCAACCCCCTGTCCGAGGATTACTATCGTCCCGTGACCTGGAAGATTGCCGGAACGCTGGAGGTTCACCGCTCGCGCTTTCTGTATTTCAGTGCCGGGGATCTGCCGGCCCGGATCCGCCCCTCGTACAACTTCTTCGGGGTGCCCATGGCGGAGGTGGCCCTGGACTATGTGGCCCATTTCACCGAGACCCGGGCGGCGGCGGCCCGTCTTCTGACCAAGTTCTCGCGCCTGATCTTCAAGACCAACATGAACGATGTTCTCTCGGGCGGTCTGGGCACGGACATGGAGCGCCGGATCCAGTACGCCATCGACCACTGGACCAACGACGACCTTTTCATCATCGACAAGGAGGATGAGGACGTCATCAAGGTCGAGAGCACTCTCGGGGGCGTGACCGAGATCGTCCGCCAGAGCCTGGAGATGGTGGCCGCCATCTTCCGGGTTCCGGTGATGAAACTGCTGGGTATTTCCCCCTCCGGGCTGAACGCCACCGGGGATGCGGACCTGAGGAACTTTCACGAGAACGTGGGGCATCTTCAGGAAAAGCAGCTGAATGCGCCCCTGGAAAAGGCGCTGGATGTCCTTCAGCTTCATCTGTTCGGGGAAATCGATCCGGCCCTGACCTTTGAGTGGCGCCCTCTCGAGGAGCAGAACGAGGCAGAGCTGGCCCGCATTGACGAGCTCGCGGCCCGGACCCTGGCGCTGGGCGTCGAGGCCGGGGCGATTACGGCCCAGGAAATGCGCGCGGCCCTGATGAAAATGCCGTCCCTGCGGCTGGACAGCGCCCTCTAGGCGGCCCGCGTCTGGCCGGGACGTTCGGCGGCCCGCTCACGGTCGCCTGCCGGGCGCACCCGGGCGTCTGCCCGGGTCGTGGTTCGGGGCGTCTTTCGTCGGGGCCCCCTCCGCCGGCGCCCGTTCCGCCGGGTTGCCTTTCGCCCGGCCTGACCCCGGCCCCGTATCTGCGGGACGCTCGGGCGCACCCGGGTGCCCGCACGCCGCTCCCTCCTTTTCGTTCAAAAGGCTGCACTCCTCCCCGGGTCGGGGTGGGGGCGCGGCACTGGTATGGAGACCGCCCATGGAGCGTTTTTCCCTGGCACTGGACAGGGCCGTCCCCGCCTCTGGCGGCGCCCGGTCCGGGTCCGGTGGTGCACACACGGCACGGAGCATTGATGAAAACGGTTTTCTGCGGATCCGGGACTGTCCCATCAGCAAGGAGGCCGTCAATCCCTACCTGGGGGAGGAAATCCCGGGTTGGGAGGATCTCGGACTGGATCCGGGCCGGGTGTACCGGGTCTACCGCCCGGGCCGGGAACTGGCGGCGGCGGCGGCCTCGTTCGAGGGACTGCCCCTTCTTCTGGACCACCACCCGGACAGTGCCCGCCATCCGCAGAAGGAGCACCGCATCGGCTCCGTGTCCGGATCGGTGCGCTTTCGGGCCCCCTACCTTCTGGCGACCCTGATCGTGACGGATGCCACCGCCATCCGGGCCATCGAAACCGGCGCGGCACGGGAGCTTTCCTGCGCCTACGCCTTCGATCCGGTCCTGCGCGGAGGCACCTTCCGGGGGGAGCCCTACGAGATCGTCATGACCAACATCCGGGGCAATCACGTGGCCCTCGTCGCCGAGGGGCGTGCGGGTCCGGATGTCCATGTCCGTGACGGATCGCCGTTTTCTGTCGTGAACCGGTGCGCACCCCGGTCGTGCGCGCCTTCCTCTTCTCCAGCTTCCGGAGGCTCCCACGTGACGACCTTTCCCACCCGGGCTCTTTCAGACGAGCCGCACATCCCTGATCCCGGCGCAGCGGTTCCGGAAACGGATCCGGACTCCGCCTCCCTTTCCCCGCCCGACGGGCCCGACCGGGCCGAGGCCCGGGAGAAGCTCGCGCTTCTTCTGGAGGCTCTCGAGGAGAGCGATCCCGAGATGGCCGACGCCCTGCACGACTGCCTGAGAATTCTGCTGGGCGAGGCGGATCCGGACACGGGCGCGGCCGCGGCGGGCACTGCGGGGGCGGGGCCGGACCTCGCGCCTGCGGGGGTGCCGTCCCTGGCCCAGGACGCCCGCCGCCTGCGCCGGGCCACCCTTCGCCACGCGGCCCGTCTGATCGAGGCGGCCCGCAAGGTCCGCCCCATCCTGGGGGACATCGAGAACCCTCTGGCCCTGGACGATGCCAGCACCCTTTACCGGCGCGCCCTCGAGGCTTCGGGCATCGATCCCCGGGCCCATCCCCGGACCGCGTATGCGGGCATGGTGGATGTCCTTCTCAGTGCGGGGGCGGGGCGGAGCCTGTCGGACGTGTTCACGCCGGCGCCGGATCCCTCCAGCTTCGAGGGCCCCTTCGCCCACCTTGGCAACATCCGCCGCTGAGGCGCTCCGACCCTCGAGGACCAAAAAGGAAACGAGATGACCATACGTCAGTCTTTTGTCAGCACGGCCCCCGCCCGGGGCATTCCGGGAGACAGCGCAAGCCGCAATCCCGAGGTTTACGCGGTGGGAAATCCGGTCGCCTGGGGCGGTCCGGTCACCGTGGGCCGGTTTGTGTGGCTCCGGGGAACGGCGGGATCCGGGGCACCCCTGGTGGGGGCGACCGCCGGCCGCTCCGGCGGAGTTCCCCTGGGGATCGTGTCCCGCTCCCTGACTCATCCGGCGGACGACCTCGCCATGACCTCGGACCCGGAGGCCGCCCTGTGCGTCCCCGAGGGAACATCGGTCCGCGTCCTTGTGAACGGGGACGTGTTCGCCCTGTCCCAGACGGCGGCGACGGTGTCCCAGGCGGTGTTTGCCCACACGGACGGCTCCGGCCTGTCCACGGCGGATCCGGGAACCCCAGTCGAGGGGGCCGTTGAAACCGGATGGCGGGTGTCCGTGGGGGGCAACGCCGGTGATGTCATTGTGATCAGCAACTGGGGGTGGGTGTAACCATGCGAACTCCGTCATTCAACCAGATCCGGCCCTGGGGCTTCACCTTTGCGGGGGCCCGCCACTGGATCGACCGCCGGGACCACGGCGCCACGGCACGGCGTCTTGCCCGGGACACCCGCCGGCCGCTGGCCCTTGACGGGGCTCCTGTGTCCGGTGCGGGAGGGGGCTTCCCCGCGTCCCTGTTCACCCTTGTGGATCCGGAGGTGATCGAGATCCGCACCGCCCCCCGAAAGGCCCGGGAGCTGTTTCCCGAGCGCCGCCTGGGGGACTGGAGCCTCACCCGGGCCCTGAACCCGGTGCGGGAGCTGGTGGGGACGTCCGAGCCCTATGACGACCGCTCCGACACGGCGCCCTCGTCGGTGAACTACACCTGGATGCCGGTGGCGAACTACGTCTACCAGACGTTCATCGCCTTCGGCGAGCGCGAGCGGGCCATGAGCCTTCAGGCGGGGGTCGACCTCGCCTCCGACAAGCAACGGGCGGCGGCCGAGATCCTGTCCCACGACGAGAACCGTTTCTACCTGTTCGGTGTGGACGGGATGCCGGTCTACGGGATCTTGAACCACCCGGACCATGCGCCCTCGGTGTCCCCGCGCCCCTGGACCCCTCCCGGGTCCGCGACCCCGGTCACCCGCTGGAACGGGAAGGATGCCCAGGCGATCTACGAGGATCTGACCACCCTGTTCTCGCGCATTGCCCGGAACTCGGGCGGACACGTGGACGAGACCACCCCCCTGAAGCTGGTGGTGTCGCCGGAGACGAGCGTGCTTCTGGGACGTCGTTCCCGCGCGGGGGATGGCCTGTCCTCCCCGTCGGCGCTGGAGATGCTCCACAGTCACTTCAGCGACCTGACGGTGGTCACGCTTCCCGAGCTCGCAAGCGATACGGCGGGGGAGACGGTCCTTCTCTATGCGCCCGAGGTGACGGGGCAGCTGACGGGCGAGCTTCTCTATTCCGAGAAGATCCGCACCTTCCAGCCCTTCGTGCGCCACACCACCGAAGAGCAGAAATGGGTCGCCGGGGTCTGGGGCTTCCAGCTCTACCGCCCCTTCGCCATTGCCACCATGACCGGAGTCTAGAGCATGACAGCCACGGATCAGATCACCCCCGCCCGGGCGGACAACAGCGCCTCCGGCGCCCTTCAGGTCTACTCGGCCCTGCCGCGGGACCATGTGTTCTTCCTGTCCGACGGGACGTCGGTCCGCCTGAACGGACGTCCCCTCTCTGCCCTGGTCGATGGCAGCGGAGCGCCCCAGGCCTCCGGGCGCTATGGGGTCACCGCGCTGGATCCGGGCCTGTGGGAGCGGATCCGGGCCGAGCACGCGGACAGCGTTCTGCTGGGGCCCCACTCGAACCTGATTTTCGTCGAGCCGAACCGCGACCGGGGTGATGCCCGCGCCCGGGAGCAGGAGGACGTTCGCACCGGTTTCGAGCCCGTCTCGCCGAAAGCGGCCAAGACCCGTCCCGCCCGCGGCGACGGCGGGCCCCGGAACAGGGGGTGAGGCCATGGGCGGTCATGCGCATGAGGCCGAGCCCGGGGGCGCTGTGCCCCCGGATGCGGACCTGGCCGGGGCTGGGACTGTGGACGCGGTTGCCGATGCGGATGTGACAGGGGGCGCGGTGGCGGGCCCGGGTGCGGACAGTGTTCCGACCGGGCCGGGTGAGGACAGCGTTCCGACCGGCTCGCTCGAGGAGAGGGCCGGGGTGCCCTTCGAGCCCGACCGTTTCCGCAGCCAGCACCCGGAGTTCCACGACCTCACGGATGAGGCTCTCAACATCCACGTCCAGACGGCGGACCTTCTTCTGTCCGGCGCCCTTGCCCGCAACGCGCCCGACAGGGCGCTGTCCCTTGGGATGCGCCGGATCCTGCTTGAGGCGCTGGTCTGCCATCTGGCCACGCTGGCCCGTCAGAAAGGCGGGGCCAGCGGTCCGGTGACCGGGGCCACCATGGGCTCCATCAGCCTGTCGTTCGGTCGTCCCGCCTCGGATCCGGACCCGTTCCTGTCCTGGCTGGAGCAGACCGGTTGCGGTGCCTTCGCGGCTCTTCTGCTGCGGAGGCTGCCTCGGAACGGGCCCTGTCTGGTTCGGGCCCGGCGCCGCTGAGGGGGGCTGTTCCGGGCGCACTCTGCGGGCGCCCGGGATGGTCTGCGGGGCCGGGGCGGGGGGCCGCCGGGGCAGGGGCGGGGGGCTGCCGCTCCCTGTCTGGTTCGGGCCCGTCCCCGACGCTGCCGGCTCCGGTTCGTCCCGGGTGTCCGGCAGCGGGAAGGGGCAGCGGTTCGGTGGGCTCCCGAGGGGCTCCGGGGGCCACTGTCCCGGGGGCGGATCCCGTGGAGGGGCGCCCGGGAGGCGGATGCTCCATGGGGGGCTGTTTCGGGGTGGCTGTTTTGGAGAGGGCACCCCGGGGCAGGCCTGTGCCTTGAGTGGATCGGGCGGAACCGGCCAGAGCCCCTGTGGGACGACCGGGCCGGCTCGGGCGGAACCGGCCAGAGCCCCTGTGGGACGACCGGGCCGGCTCGGGCGGAATCGGCCAGAGCTTCCGTGAGACGATCGGGCCGGATCGGATCGAACCCGATCGAACCCGTTCCGTCAGGCGGAACACCGGCTGCCCGACCGGTCTCCACCCTTCCTGGCCTTCCGTCTCCGCCCTCCGCGTCCAGCCTTCTGCTTCCTTTCTCCAGCGTCCTCTCTCCGGCCCCCTGCCGTCTGCTTTTGCCCGCCCGGCGTCCCACAGCCTGTGTTCTCCGGTCCGCGGGCGCGCCCTCCGGGCCGGTTTCCTTCTTCCCCTGAAAGGAATGGAGCGTGAGCGTATTTTCTCTTTTTCCCCTGGTGGCGTCGGCCATTGCTCGGGTGAATGCGCCCGAGCGGGTCCGGCTTTATCGCTCGGCGGGGGCCCAAAGCCGGCGCGGTGAGCTGGAGCCCCTCTATGAGCCTCCCGTCGAGATCCGGGCCTGGATCCAGCCTTTGGCCGGGGACATGGCCATTCCTGAGGCCGACTGGACCCGGATTTCCGAAACCCGGAAGGCCTGGCTTTTGCTGCCCGACCCTGCGGTGTGCAGCGTCCGTCGTGACGAGGGCCGGGGCGGCGACCTGATCGAGCGTGTGGACGGAAGCTGGTGGCTGGTGGACGCGGTTTTGGAAGATTTCACCGAACCCGGGGCCGAGGGCTGGGTCTCGGTCCGCCTTGTCCGCCAGGCCCGGGGCACCGGAGTGGACGCTCCGCCGGAGCCCGTTCCTCCGGCTCCCGCATGTGTCCGCGTGGCCCGGCCGTCGGCACGATCCGTGTCCCCCTTCGGATCCCCGGGCGTGTCTTCATCCGTCTCCCCTTGGGCGGGGGCGCTCCTGTCCGGGCTGGCGGTGTCCGGCCTGGCCGTATCCGCCCACGGAGGGGTCTGATCATGGCGCACACGTTGTGTCTGACCCCGGGGGGCTGGGATCTCCAGCTTGACGGACGCGGAGGCATCCGAACCGTCGAGGGCTCCGCCGCCACCCTCCAGAACGTTGCCTGCGCCGTGCGCCTGTTCACCCGGGATGCCTGTCTCGACCGGACCCGGGGGATTGCGCATTTCGAGACGGATATTTCCGGGCGCCTCAATCTGCCGCTGCTGACCACCCGGGTCAACCGGGCCGCCCGGGAGGTGCCGGGCGTTGTCCGGGCCGACACCCGGGTCAGCGGGTTCGAGGGCCGTGCCCTGCAGGCCACGATCCGGGTCACCACCGGGGATGGCAGCACCTCCGTCCTCCCGTTCCGGGCTCCGGGCTGACCGGGCCCCGGGCTGACCGGGCCCCGGGCTGACCGGGCTCTGTGCTCAAAGCTCAATGCTCCACACAAGGACCAGTCCTCATGATCCCTTGTTTTTCCAGGTGTCCTGTCGGGTACCCGGGGCCCGGAGCCCGCGCTCCGGACCCGCTGGCCCCTCGCCTGTGCCGGCATGCGCGCCGGCCCCCGTGCGGTGCCGCGTCACCCTCCGGGAGTGAGGCCCGGCGTCCGCCGGTCCTGCCCCCTGCCGCGGTCCTGCATTCGGGAGACCGTCCATGAGCGGCCCGGGCGCACGGAAGCGCTGCCCCCCGGGGTCCGAGCCCGTCGAGCCCTCCCGCCCGGTCCCGGACGTGTACGGGGCGGTCCACGATTTCCTGACCACCTTCATCGTGGATCCCCCGTGCGGGGCGGTGTTGCGCAGTCGCCAGAACCGGGTGCCCCTGCCGGGCGGGCACAGTGACTTCGTGCTGATGACAGTCCTGTCCGAGACGCGCCGGGGCTCGAACGTTCACGAGATGGACCCCCCGTCTGAGGCCCCGTCCGGGGGCTCGTCCGGGGGCCTGTCCGAGCCCCCCTCCGGCCCGCTTCAGGTCCGCAAGCTCGTGGTCTGCGACATGCGCCTGGAGGTCCACGCCCGGAACCCGGAGCGCGCCCGCCAGGTGGCCTCGCTGATCGAGCTCTGGAGCAACGATCCGGCGGGGGTGGCGTTCTTCCGCCCCCGGGGGATCAGCGTCATCGGCTGTTCGGCCCCCACCGACGACAGCCAGGCCGACGAGACGCGCCAGTACGTGTGCCGGTTCGCTCTGGTCCTGCGGCTGGAGTACTGGGTCCACGCCTGCCTTGAGGTGCCGTTTTTCGATCATGTCCGGCTGTCCGTCGATCCTGTGGACGTCCGGTTTTCTCCCACACTGTCGCCGGCAGGTTCCGCTGCCAAACAGGAGTGATACACCCATGGCTATCAACGCCTCCCATATTGTCAGTGTCAACCCGGGGCTTCTGGAGCCCGCAGGAACCAGCCTGGAGTTCAACGGTCTCCTGCTGACCCGCAACGCCTCCATCCCCGTGTCCGGCTCCCGCACCGGCGGGCACCTTGTGCTGCCCTTCGCCAGCGCCGACGCCGCCGGCGCCTACTTCGGGCGGGATTCCGAGGAGTACCGCCTCGCGAGCGTCTATTTCCAGGGCTACACGGGCAGCTACCGGAAACCCCGGGTGCTTTATATCGCCCGACGGCTGGACGAGGCCGCGGCCCCGTTCCTTCGGGGCGGTCCGGTGGCCCTCTCGCTGGAGGATCTCCGCCAGGTGACCTCCGGGAGCCTGACCCTCACGCTCGGGGCCCATACGGCCACCGTTTCGGGCATTGACCTCTCGGGGGTCACCAGCCCCTCGGAGGCCGCCCTGCGCGTGCAGGAGGCTCTGCGCTCCCACACCGCCGGGGGCGAGGACTGGACCGGCGCCAGCGTGTCCTGGTCGTCCCTGTTCCGGGCGTTCACGATCACGGGCGGGCGCGCGGGTGCCGACCTGGCTGTGGATTTCGCGGACGGCTCCCTGGCCGGGCCGCTGGGCCTGAGCCGGGAGGCGGGAGCGGTCCTGTCCCAGGGGGCGGCGCCCATGACCCCGGCGGAGCAGATGGCGGCCATCGCCGCCGTGACCCGCAACTGGGTGACCTTCACCACCGTGTGGAAGGCGTCCCACGAGGACATGGTTGCCTTTGCCCGCTGGGCCGCCGACCAGGGAACCGCCTACCTGTACGCGCCCTGGGACAACGATCCGGCCCTGCTCCAGCCGGGGAATGTCACGACCTCGGCCCACGCCCTGAGACAGGCCAACGCGGGCGCCACCGCCCTGTGGTGGGGCGATGCGCGCTATGCGGTGTTCATGGCGGGGGTGGCCGCCTCCATCGACTGGGAGCGGCGTGACGGCTCCATCACCTTTGCCTTCAAGGCCCAGGAGGGGCTGCCCGCCTCGGTGGAGACCCTGGGCGATGCCCTGGCGCTGGAGGCCCAGGGGGTGAACTACATCGGCGATTTCGCCACGCGCAACGACCAGTTTGTCCTGTCCTACAGCGGCTGCATGTTTGGAAGCTGGCGCTGGATCGACACCTACGTCAACGCGGTCTGGCTGTTCAACGCGCTTCAGGTGGCCCTGGTCAACGGCCTGAGGCAGACCCCCCGGGTGCCCTACACCGAGCGGGGCTACGGCCTTGTGCGCTCGTGGATTCAAGATCCGGTGAACCGGGCCCTGAGCAACGGGGCCATCACTCCGGGCATGACCCTCACGGAGGGGCAGCGCGCCCGGATCAACCGCGAGGCCGGAACCGACATCTCCCGCAATGTCGAGCGGGAGGGCTACTTCATCCGGCTGTCCGATCCGCCGCCCGCCAACCGTGCGGGCCGCGAGAGCCCCATCGTCAGTCTCTGGTACACGGACGCGGGCGCCATTCACAAACTCGACGTCACCTCGACCGCACTCAGCTAGGGAGATCCGCATATGGCTGTTGGAAATATCACGAGCGCCAACGCAACCCTCACCATGGTTGTGGAGGAGCTCTTCCCCGCCGGGGTGAGCCTGGAGCAGTTCGCCACCGACCAGAGCTTCTCCCAGGAGCAGAACCAGATCGCCGAGACCCGCATGGGGGTCGATGGCCAGATGGTGGCGGGCTACGTGCCGAACATCAAGGTGGTCACGGTCATGCTGGAGGCTTCCAGCCCCTCGTTCCCGGCCATGGTGGACCTGCACCGGGCCATGGAGCGGGCCCGCACCATCTACCCGGTCACTCTCACGGCCCGCATTCCGTCCATCAACCAGACGATCACCTGGACCAACGGGGTGTTGCATGACTCCACTCCGGTTCCGGCCGGAAACCCGGTCCTGGCACCCACCACCTGGGTGTTCCACTTCCAGGACATGATCGTCGAGACCAGCTGGAACCCGGTCCTCAGCGCCTGACGGGCCCGGACGCCGGGCTTCCGTCGTCCGCTTTCGTCTCCGCCTTCGCCTCCGCCTCCGGTCCCGGGCTTCCGGCCGGAGGCACCGGAGCCCCCGCGCTTCCCCGGGCCCGCGGTCCTCGGGCGTCGGCGCGTCCTTGTCTGCGGTCCGGTGGTGGGTGCCCGGTTGCCACGGTGTGCCTGAACGGGTCGCGGCGCGGGGGGCGGCCTGTTCGGCCTGCCGCCCTGTCCCCGGTTCCCGCCCCGTCCGCGCTTCCCGGCGTGTCCACGGGCCCTGATCCCTTTTCTTCCTCTCTCCCCCTTTCCCTTTCCTTTTCGCTTCCTGGCCCCCCTGTCTCTGCCCCTCCTTCCTGTCCCCCCTGTCCATGGATCCGAGCCAATGCCCCTGATCTTCGACCCGACAACCGGCCTGCGTGCCGAAAGCACGGACGTTATCCGGGAGCGCGTGCGCGCCGCCTGGGTGAATGCCTTCGGGCGTGAGGACACGCCCCCGCTGGAGACCACGCCGGACACCCCGGCGGGACAGCTCGTTGACTCGGAGACCGTGTTCATCGCCGAGAAGGACGCCCAGCTTCTGGCCCTGGCCAGCCAGTTCGACCCCCAGACCGCTGACGGCATCTTTCAGGAGGCCCTGGCCAGTCTCTATTTCCTGACCCGCAAGTCGGCCCAGCCCTCGGTGATCACGGTGGTGTGCCGGGGGCTGCCCGGAACCGTCATCCCGAGGGGCGCCCGGGTCATGGCGGCCGGAAACCTGACCTTCTCCGCCCTGTCAGCGGAGGTGATCGGGCCGTCCGGCACCGCGGAGATCCTGTTTTCCTGCGATACCCCGGGGCCGGTTGCGGTCCCCGCCCGCCTGGTCACGGGGATCGTCACCACCATTCCCGGGTGGGACAGCGCGGAAAATCCGGCCCCCGGCGTTCCCGGGCGGCACGAGGAAACGCGGCACGACTTTGAAACCCGCCGGGCCGCCAGCGTGGCCCGGAACGGACACGGAACCCTTGCCTCCCTTTATGGCGCCCTGGCCGACCTGAACGGGGTTCTGGACCTGTGCGTTCTGGAAAACACCGGTCCGGTTCCGGTGGTGAAGTGGGGGGTGACCATTCCGGGGCACTCGGTCTTTGCCAGCATCTACGGGGGCGGGGACCGGGACATTGCCGAGGTGTTCTACCGGAAAAAGGATGCGGGCTGCGGCACCGCCGGAGACTCGGAAATCACCTGGGTGGATCACGAGTACGGCGGCGCCCTCTACACCTATCGTATCCAGAGGCCGACCCCCCTGTCCTTCCGCTTCCGGGTCACGTTGCGCCCCACGGTCTCCACCCCGGCGGACATCGAGGCCCTGGCCCGCAAGGCTCTGGTGGACGCCTTCAACGGCGAGAGCGGGAGCCGGAAAGCCCGGATTGCCTCGAGCGTCTACGCAACGACCTACGTCTGCCCGGTGGTGTCCGCCGGGATCCAGAATCTGGTGTCCCTCCAGGTGGCCACCGACGAGGCGCCCGAGTGGGCCGGCTCGGTTGTGGTCCCGGCCGATCGTGTGCCGGTTCTGACAGAGGCCTCCATTTCCTTCGCCAGTGTCTGAGGAGAGTTTCCCATGACGTCTTCCTGCCGGTACCTTCCGGAATCGGGCGCCCTGCCGGGTGCGTCCTTCGAGCGCCAGACCGCGGACTTCCTGAACGCCCTGGAGCAGAAAGCCGAGGATCTCTCCGCGCGGATCGCCCAGACGGCGGGAGCGGTCGGTGATGCGGTGTCCGTGGGGAACGAGGCGGGCACGGCCGCGCGCCAGGCGGCCGGGATCGCCACGACCGCCCAGCAGCTTGCCCGGCAGGCTCTGGAGGGGCTCGAGACTGTCCGCGAGGAGGTGGGCGCCGCATCCCGGGCCGTGGGGCGGGCCGAGAGCACCCTGGAAACGACCCGGGCGGCTCTGGAGACCACCCGAACCCGGGTGGAGACCGCGCTAACCCGGGCGGGGGAAGCCGATACCCGTGCCCGGGGCGCCGCAGACGCTGCCGCTGCCGCCCGAAAGAGTGCCACCGATGCCGCGAGTGCCGCCGCCGCCGCCCGCAGCCGTGCCGACAGCGCAACCGAGGCCGCAGACCGGGCCCGGGTGACGGGGGAGGCGGCGCAGGCGCAGGCCCGGGAGGCCCTCGCTGCTCCGGCGTGGCTCCCTCTTTACTTTGATGCAAACCAGACCGACCCGGTGCGTTCGGTCATTCCGCCGGATCGACGGACCGCAAGTCTTGTGGCCCTTGACCCGAGCGGGTCATCGGTTGCGGGCCTTTCCCTGTCCGCAGCCCTGACCTTCGGCGACACCAAAATCACCATCCCCCCCGCGCCGGCCACGGTGGACGTGACCGCGTTCCGGGGGCGGAGTGTGGACTTCACGCTGTCCGGATCCGGTTCGGGCACCACGGGTGTTGGCGTTCTTCTCCGGTTGGGAGTGTAGACAATGGCAGGGGCTCTTGTTTTGCCCGGCTACGGGCGCCGCGGGCCCGCCGGGCGTTTTGTTGCCGTGGGGGACAGCAGCAGGGACGCCGTGTGGTCCGACGACGGGCTGACGTGGATGCAGGCCTCCTTGCCCGCTGCCCTGAATTGGCGCGCGGTGGCCTGGGGGGGAGACTGTTTTGTCGCCCTGGCCGCGGGCAGCGCTTTGTATGCGTGGTCTGCGGACGGCAAGACCTGGATCCCCGGGGAGCTGCCCTTTCGCGGGAACTGGACAAGCATCACCTTCGGCAACGGTCGCTTTGTCGCGGTCGGGGACCCCTTGTCGGGCACGTCGACGGGTGCAATGTGGTCAACGGATGGCCGGTCGTGGCACCGGGCGGAGCCGCTGGGATACGGCTACTGGCGGTCTGTGGCCTATGGCGGCGGACGGTTCGCGGTGCTTGCTTACCTGATGGACACCACCCTGTGGTCTGATGACGGGGACACGTGGCAGAGCAGCGCGACCAAGTTTTCTGGGTGGAGCAAGGTGTGCTGGGGCATGGGGCGTTTTGTTGGTGTGTCCTGCCTTCGCGGAGAAACGTGCTCATCTGTCGATGGCGTGAACTGGTCTTTGGGCGAGATGCCCACCTACGAGTCGTGGTATGCCCTGGCGTTTGGAAAGGACCGCTTTGTGAGCGCGGCGGCATGGAGCAGGAACGGGGCCTGGTCCCGCGATGGGGTGACCTGGGAGAAGATACTTCTTCCGATCAAGGCGGACTGGAACTGCATGGGGTACGGTCGGGGCCGTTTTGTCCTTATGGCTCGGGGCGGGGGCGATGCCCTGTGCTCGGAGGACGGACTCTCCTGGGTCCAGGCGCCCCTTCCTGTCTATGGGGACTGGAACGCCGTGGCGTGCGCGGAGGGGTGAGCATGAACATCCGTTCGATCCCCAATCTTCGCAGCGTTCCGGACATTCGGGACGTTCCTCCGGCAACGCTCCAAAGCCAGTACTCGGCCTCGCCGGTGATCCGGTCGCTCGTCGCGGGCAAGGCCGCGCGCCTGGATCCCGCAAACGATATCCTCCTGTTCTACCGCACTGTTTTTGACATTCGCACCGCCCGCGGTCCGGGGCTCGACATCTGGGGCCGGATCCTCGGGATCAGTCGGAGCCTGGAGCTGGATGAGGGCGACGTTCTTGGCTTCAACGGGTCGGGGCTTCGGGCGTTTGACAACGGGGTGTTCAACCCGGGCGCGGCGACGCGCACCTTTGCCCTGGCCGACGCCCCCTTCCGCGAGCTGCTGATGTTCAAGGCTCTGGCCAACATCTCGTCGGCGGACGCGGCGACTTTGAACGCTCTTCTGAACCGCCTGTTCCGGGGGCTCCCGGTTTTTGTTCTCGAGGTCGGGGTGATGCGCATCCGGTGCGTTTTCCCCTTCCTTCTCGAGCCCTGGCAGCGCTCGCTTTTTCGCAAGGGGGGGCTGCTTGCCCGGGGCGCGGGAGTGGGCTTCGAATGGCTGGAGCACGAGCCGGGCTCCACGTTCGGTTTTTCGGGCTCCGGGCTCCAGCCCTTTGACCAGGGCGCGTTTTCCTACGGGGTTGCGATCCCCGAACCACCAGCGGAGTAGCACACCATGGCACTGTCGAGGCCGACCGAAATCCCCCGTCCGTTTGCCGAGGGCGGGGACAAGAACTCCATACCGGACACCCAGGTCACGGACTACCTGGCCAGTTTTGTCGCGGGGTTCCCGCCCCGGACCTCCCTGCCGGTGGCGGCGGGAGGGGTGCCGCCCACCCGGTCTGACATCAACGGCATCTTGAACCACCTGTCCCAGTTTGCGCTTTACCAGCAGTCCGGGGGCACCTTCGAGTGGTCCTCGGGGCGGGACTACGCCGTGCGCTGCGAGGTCTACGGATCGGACGGCAAAAAATACGTGGCCCTGGCGGAATCCGGACCGGGAACCGGCACCGGGCCCCGGGATCCGGTTCAGGACTCGCCCGGCACCTGCTGGAAAATCCTGGAAACCGGGGGGCTGGATGTCTCCCGGATCCCCCGCTTCAGCGAGACGGTCTGGGGCCTGGGCCGGCTTGCCACCGTCGCCGAGGCCCGGGCGGGGAGTGACACCGCCTGCGCCGTGACGCCCGCCGGTCTGGCCGGCGCCCTGGGGTCTGCCACGGGGCACGAGCGCCATGTCCTGTCCGCGTCGGGGCGGTGGACGGCCCCGGCGGCCGGAACCGTTGTCGTAACCCTGGTGAGCGAGGGGAAGGACGGCGAGAGTGTGACCGTTCAGGGCGGGCAGTCTCTTGGAGGATGCGCGGGGCCCTCCGGATACGTGGTTCAGAAGACGGCGGCGGTGGCCAGGGGCGATGTCCTGGACGTGGTGATCGGACAGGGGGGCTCGTGGACCGCCGGGGCGCTGACCCGCACATCGTGCTCGGGGCTGGTCTCCATTCCCCCCGTCCTCATCCAGGGCGTGACCGAGGGGGCCGGTTCGCCTGTGGCGGCCTCCGGTCAGAAGGTTCTGGCCTGTCGCCCGGGCTCGAAGACCGATCGTGCGGTGGCTTTGGGGCCGGTGCCGATTGCGCCCTCCGGTCCTGCGGGAGGGGTGGGGAGCATCCCCCTGATCCTGGGCGGCGTGATGGTCTCCACTCCGGGGGAAACCCCGTTCGAGAAGCCCTATGCCTATGGCGCCGGAGGAAACGGCGGCACGGTCGGGGTCAAGGGCGGCGCCGGAGAGCCGGGGGAGCAGGGCGTGGTCGTGGTGGATTTTTTCCGCCGCGGGCTCTGACGGCCGCGGGCGGGCCACGCCAGTCCGGAGACCCCGGCGCCCCGGGGTGAGGGGACAGCGTATGTGCCGTTGGGCGCGCGGAGGGGCTGGTGCCTGCGGGATGGCGCATGCCGCCGGGATGCGCAAGCCGCCGTGATGGCGGGCGGTGGGGCAAGGAGGGGGGGCGGAGGGACGGACCGGGTGGAGGCTGTGGCAGGGGAGTGACAGGTGGCGTGTCGTGGCCTGTCGTGTTCCGGGCCGCTCCGCCCCGGCGTCTCCCGCCGGCCCGCCGGTCCCGAGGGGGCACCCGGATTACGGGGTGCCGGGGGGAGGGTGCCCCGGGGCGACTCCGGCCTTGCGGTAAACCGGTTCGGCCCCCGGGTCGGTTTGCGGGCAGATCTGCCGGACAAAGCCCTCGCCCACAAAGAAAACTGCCGCAGGCCTGTCTCCCGCCGGGAGCAGGATCCGGCTGCCGGAGGGATCCCAGTCGAACGCTCCCGCCGGGGGCAGGACGGCCCGGGCTCCGCTCATCACGTACCGGCCGTCCGGGAACAGGGTCAGGGTGTCTTCCGGGGACGCTCCCACGTAGAGGCCGTCCCAGTCGAGGGCGTTGCGTGCGTTGTGGGAATCGAGCCCCGGGGCTGACGGGACCGGTGCCGGCAGGGGGCAGGCGGGCGGTGCGGCACAGCCCGCTGCACTCCCCGCTGCCAGAGCGCACGCCAGAAGTCCGGACAGGATCCGGGTCGAACGGTGTGGCATGGCGTTTCTCCTTTTTTTCAGGGGGTGCCCCCGTCCGGCGCGGGTCCGGGCTGGCCCCATTCGGGGGCATAACCTGGGCCGCGGTGGTCGCGAGGCGTTCGGTCAGGGAGGCGTTCCCGGCGTCTGTCTGCCGGTGTTCAAGGCATTGACGGGAAAGGATAGTGCTATGGATGTGCGAAATCCCGCCCTTTTGGCGGTCGCGCTGGTGTGTGCGGGCCTTGTGGCCTGGTCGTACAGCCTGTCGCGGGATCTGGAGGCGGCCGCAGGGCGGGAGCGGTCCCTGCGAAGCGCGAATGCCGCCCTGGTGGTGACCCTTGAGGCGGTCCGCACCGACGCCCGAAAGGCGGTCGAGACCCTGGAGTCGGTCCATGCGGCCGAAAAGAAGCGCACCGAGGCGCTGCACGCAGCCATGAGGGAGATCGAGAATGCCCCGGAAGGTGATAACGGTCCTGTTGCTCCTGTCTTGCGCCGGGCTCTTGAGCGCGTGCGCACTCCCGGCTGTGGAGACGGTGCACTACCTGCGCCCGGAAATCCCTGAGAGCCTTCGCGGCTGTGCCCCTGCGCCCGAGGCTCCCGGGCCCGGGAGCACCCAGCGCGACGTTGCCCGCTACCTGGTGCAACTCAGCGATGCCGGACAGGACTGCCGGTGCCGGCTTCAGGCCCTGTCGCAGATTCTTGCGAGGTAATGCACTGAAAAACATACCTGTATGTGTAACCCTTTAATTTTTCAATGTTGACATGTAACCCGCTCCGGTGCAAATTCTTAGGGATCTATCGTGATGGGATTACCCGGACGGTAGCAGAGGCCCTCCGGATGGACGTTGCTCGTGCGTTGGGGAGGGAACCTGAAAGGCGTCTCAGTGTCTCTCGTCGCAGCGCGCCCCTGTGAGGCGCGGCTTTCTGGACGACAACCATAAGGATTTTGCCTATGTTCTGGACACGCAATAAAATCGCAACACTTTCCGTTCTTGCTCCGGCCGCGGCCGTTCTGGGTGGCGTCCTGCTCCTGGGCTCGTCCGGATCCCAGGATATCAGCTTCAACGACCGCCCGCTCATCGTTGCCGAGAGCAGCAAGGCGAAGGACGCTGTTGCCCCCCCCGCGAGCATGACCACGCCGTCCCCCGGCGAGAAGGCCGAGCCCGCCACGGGCATGGAGGCTCCGGAGAAGATGGACACCCAGACCATTGATCCGAAGCACCACACCCCGAGCTCCGGCGATGTCAGCCGTGAGACGGGCAGCCCCGAGGGGGCGTCCCAGGGTGGCCCCGCCCGACGCTAGACCCTTGGTCCCCGCCATGGACCCAGGGAACACCGGGTGTTTTGCATCGGGTGTTCTCTGTTGTCCATGGCGGGTTGTCGCTCCGAATGACGGGGCGAGGTTCCTTTCCGGTCCGGGCCCCGCACGGGGCACCCGGACCCGGGAGGCGGCTGCACCAGAGCGTCGCCCCAAAGCAGGTTCGCCGGAACCCGGACCTCACAAATTTCCTGACATCTGATTTTGTCCCCGCCCATGCCGGCTGCCGTTCCTGGCGGCGGGGCGTGGCTGCGTATGAAGGCCTGTCCTGGCCGTACGGGCCGGGGAGCGGCCCCATGCGCGGTCCTGAACAGGGCTCCCACGGCGGTGGTTCGTCCGTTCCCTGTGGGGGGGCGTTGCGGCGCCTGTCCGGCTTGGCCCGGTCGTATAGCCCCGCCGGTTGACCCGCCGCGCCGGTTCCGCGGACGGGCTGCAGGGGCCGTGGAGAGGTCGCATCCCAGTCCCCGAAAAGGTTCCGGCCCGGGTGCGTGTGGTAGGGTGGTGCGCAGGGTGGCGCCCCGCATCTCAGGGTGGCCCCCGCATCTCAGGGAGGCGTGCCGGTCCTCAGGGAGGCGTCCCGGTCCTCAGGGAGGGGTGCCGTTGCGCTCCAGGATGTCGCCCGCCAGATACAGCGAGCCGCCAATCAGCACATTCGGGGCATCGAGGCTGGCCAGGGCCTCCTCCGGGTCCGCGAACACCCGGACCTCGCGGGCGCCCGTCTCGGCGGCGATGCGGGCCAGAAGCCCGGCGTCCATGCCCGCGCCGGTCTGTCCGCCCCGGACGGGAACCACCGCAAGGCGGCGGATCCAGGGCACCAGAGGCTCCAGATAGCCTTTCGGATCTTTGGTCTCGATCATGCCCAGGACCATGTCCACCGGACCTGTCAGGGACCACTCCCGCACCAGTGAGGCAAGGGCGGCGGCGGCGTGGGCGTTGTGCCCGCCGTCAAGCCAGACCCGGGTTCCCGCCGGACGGCTCTCCACCAGCCGGCCCCGGTCCAGAGGCTGCATGCGGGCAGCCCAGGTCACCTCCCGGGAAAACGCCCGGGAGCGCTCGGCCGTGGTGGTGGCCAGCCCGGCGCCTTCCGTGCCGCCCCTATCCCCCAGAACCTCAAGAACCTGATCCGCCAGAGCCGCATTGGCCTTCTGGTGGGCGCCCGCCAGTGCGGGCCTCGGGTAGTCGGCGGTCTCTCCGCCCGCCCGGTGCACCCGGAAGCCGTCCCCGGTGCTTTCGACGGACCAGTCCCGTCCCTCCACAAGCAGACGGCAGCCCGCGTCACGGGCCCTCGCCTCCAGCACCCGGAGCACCTCCGGTTCCTGGCGGGCCGAGACCCCCGTGCCCGCCTTCAGGATGGCGGCTTTCTCCCGGGCAATCTCCTCAAGCGTGTTTCCCAGATAGGCCTGGTGGTCCAGAGCGACGGGGGTGATGACCCCCAGCGTGCGCTTCGTCACCACATTGGTGGCGTCCAGGCGGCCGCCCAGGCCGGTTTCCAGAATCACGGCGTCGGCGCGGGTTCGGGCAAAGGCCAGGAATGCCGCCACGGTGGTGATTTCAAAGAAGGTGATGGGCAGGCCCGCGTTGGCGCTCTCCACCTCTTCCAGGAGAGCGGCCAGGCGGTCGTCGGAGATCAGGTCTCCGGCAACGCGGATGCGCTCGTTGAAGCGCACCAGATGCGGGCTGGTGTAGGTGTGGACCGTGTGCCCCGCGGTCTCGAGTGCGGCCCGGATACAGGCCGCCGTCGAGCCCTTGCCGTTCGTCCCCGCGATGTGGACGACCGGCGCGTTCAGGTGATCCTGGGGGTTGCCCAGGGCCTCGAGCAGACGCCACACCCGGTCCAGTGTCAGGTCGATCCGGCTGGGATGAAGACCTGACAGGCGCTCGAGGATGGCGTGAACCCGGGCGGCTCCCCCTTCGGTTCCCGGGATCATTTGTCCCCGTGCTGGGTCGGGTCTTCCGGGCCCTCGTCATCCTCGGAGACCTCGTCCGAGGGGTCAGCCGGGCGTCCGTCGGCCCGGGCTGCGGCCTCGGGGTCGCCGGGCGGCGGCAGGGGCAGGGGAGAGTCGGTCTCCTCCACCGTGGAGAGGTACGCGGGAGCCAGTTCCGAGGGGGCGTCCCGGTGCGTCATGATGGAGATGATCCGGGCGATCGTGGATTTGATGTCCTTGCGGTGCACCACAAGATCCACCATGCCGTGGTCACGCAGGTACTCGGCCCGCTGGAAGCCCTCGGGGAGCTTCTGGCGGATGGTGTTCTCGATCACCCGGGCTCCGGCGAAGCCGATCACGGCGCCGGGCTCGGACAGGGTCACGTCGCCCAGCATGGCGAACGAGGCCGTCACGCCGCCGGTGGTCGGGTCGGTCAGAAGCACGATGTAGGGCAGGCGGGCTTCCCGGACACGCTGCACCGCCACGGTGGAGCGGGCCATCTGCATCAGGGACAGGATGCCCTCCTGCATGCGGGCGCCGCCCGAGGCCGGGATCACAATCAGCGCCGCGCGCTGCTGCACGGCCACCTCGGCCGCCTGGACGAGGCCCTCGCCGACGGCCACGCCCATGGATCCGCCCATGAAGTCGAAGTTGAAGGCGGCCACGACCACCGGCATGCCCGCAAGCCAGCCGTGGGCGACGATCAGGGCATCCTTCTCGCCGGTCTTGGTCTGGGCGTCCTTCAGGCGGTCGGGGTACTTTTTCAGATCCTTGAACTTCAGCGGATCCGGAGCCGGAACCGGAAGCTGGATTTCCGTATAGTTCCCCCCGTCAAACAGCATCTCCAGGCGCTTGCGTGCGGGCAGGCGCATGTGGTGTCCGCAGCGGGAGCAGACCATGCTGGACTTCTCCACGTCCTTGCGGAACAGCATGTGCTCGCAGGAGGGGCACTTGACCCAGAGGTTTTCCGGAACATCCTTCTTGGGAACCAGGTTCCGGATTTTCGGGCGCACAAGGTTTGTCAGCCAGTTCATGTCGTCACGCTCTGTCTACAGGAGGGGACGGCAGGAGAGCCAGTTGCGCCCGCAGCCCCGGTCAAACTTACATCCGCGCAAGAGTGCCGGACGCCTGGAATTTATCGCCCCCGGACGGCGTTGGCGAGTTCTTTCACGAATCCCAGCGGATCTTCGTCCGCGGCAATGCGTGAAACGATCGCCGAGCCCACCACGGCGCCGTCCGCCATGCCTGCGAATGCGCGGGCCTGCTCGGGCGTCTTGATGCCGAAGCCCACCACCACGGGCAGGTCGGTCCGGGAGCGGATCATGCGGATCATCGAGTCCACCGCCTCGTTCTCGGCCGAGGCCGAGCCGGTGATCCCGGTGATCGAGACATGGTAAAGGAAACCGCTCGCATAGCGAAGGATCTCGTCGAGGCGGGTTTCGTCCGTGGTCGGGGTGGTGAGCATGATCAGCGAGAGGCCGTGGGCCCGCAGGGCCCCGATCATCTCGTCCGCCTCTTCCGGCGGCAGGTCCACGATCAGAACCCCGTCCACGCCCGCAGCCGCCGCGTCCCGGGCGAAGGCCTCTGCCCCATAGATATAGATGGGATTGTAGTAGCCCATCAGCACCACGGGGGTGTCCGTGTCCCCCTCGCGGAAGGCGGCGATGGTGTCCAGCGTTCCCTTCAGGGTCATGCCGGCGGCGAGCGCCCGGATGGCGGCCGCCTGGACCGTGGGGCCGTCGGCCATGGGATCGGAGAAGGGCATGCCCACCTCGATCACGTCGGCTCCGGCGGCGGGAAGCCCGCGCAGGATCTCCAGCGCCCGGGCGGCGTCCGGATCCCCGGCGGTGGTGTAGGTCACAAGGGCGCCCCGGCCCTCGGCCTTCAGGGCGGCAAAACGCCGGGCAATGCGGTCGTTGGATGCGGGGGTCATGGTCGCGCTCATCCGGCGGTCTCCTCGCTGCGGGCCGAAAGGGCCCGGGCAACGGACTCGATGTCCTTGTCGCCGCGCCCGCTGACGTTGATCACCAGAAGGTGGTCGGCCGGAAGCCCCGGCGCGATCTTCGCCGCATGCGCGATGGCATGGGAGCTCTCCAGGGCCGGGAGGATGCCCTCGGTCCGGGTCAGAAGCTGGAAGCCGTCCAGGGCCTCGCTGTCGGTGATGGGGACGTAGGTCACCCGTCCTGTGTCGTTCAGCCAGGCGTGCTCGGGGCCGACGCCCGGGTAGTCCAGGCCGGCGGAGATGGAGAACGCCTCGGTGATCTGGCCGTCCCAGTTCTGCAGGAGGTAGGTCCGGTTCCCGTGCAGCACGCCCGGGGTGCCGCCCGCCATGGAGGCGGCGTGGCGCCGGTCCAGGCCCTCGCCCGCGGCCTCGACTCCGATCAGGGTCACCTCCGGGTCGTCAAGGAACGGGTGGAACATGCCGATGGCGTTGGAGCCGCCGCCGATGCAGGCAATCACCGTATCCGGCAGGCGTCCCTCGACCTCCTGGATCTGGGCCTTTGTCTCGTTGCCGATCACGGTCTGGAGCTCCCGCACCATCACCGGGTAGGGGTGGGGGCCGGCGGCCGTGCCGATCAGATAATAGGTGTCGGCGATGTTGGTCACCCAGTCGCGCATGGCCTCGTTCATGGCGTCCTTCAGGGTGCCCGCGCCCGAGGTGACGGGGCGGACCTCGGCGCCAAGCAGCTTCATGCGCAGGACGTTGGGGGCCTGCCGGGCGATGTCGGTGGCGCCCATGTAGACCACGCACTGCATGCCGAAGAGCGCGCAGACCGTGGCGGTTGCCACGCCGTGCTGCCCGGCTCCGGTCTCGGCGATGATGCGGGTCTTGCCCATGCGCCGGGCCAGAAGGATCTGCCCCATGGTGTTGTTCACCTTGTGGGAACCGGTGTGGTTCAGATCCTCGCGCTTGAGGTAGATCTTCGCGCCGCCCAGTTCCTCTGTCAGCCGGGCTGCAAAGGTGAGGGGGCTGGGGCGCCCGACGTAGGTGCTCAGGTAGCCGTTCAGCTCGCGGATGTAGGCGGGGTCGTTCCGGGCCTCGTTCCAGGCCCGCTCGAGATCAAGGATCAGAGGCATGAGGGTCTCGGCCACGAAGCGCCCTCCGTACTGGCCGAAGCGGCCCCGGTCGTCCGGGCCGTTGCGATAGGTGTTGTGTCTCGTTTCCATGGGTCTCCCGCACTCCTTGCATAAAGGCCGGGCTGTTATAACGTAGACCGCACCGTGGCGGAAGACCTGCCGTGCGTCCGGCTGCTTTGGGCCCGGGTTTCGGCTGCGGGGGCGTTTTTCCCGCCACCGAGCGCCCGTTTCCCCGCCCCGCCGCCTGTGGGTGGGCGCCTGGGGCCGGGGGCCATGGGCTGGGATGGGTGGCTCCGGGGCATGGGCTGGCATGGGCCGGACCGGTCCCGATCCAGACTCGGGGAGGCCGATTTCCCGGCCGGGCCCGGAAAGCCGGGTGTTTGCCGCGGTGCAGGGGGGGGCGGGACTCGCATTCGGGGGCGCTCCGAATCAGGGCGCCGTTGTGTGCGGGGGTCCGGGCTTTTGCAGGCCCCGCTTGCGCCGATTGCCCCGGTCGCGTTTCCTATATATTTCCCTTTATGGGTGCGTGAAGAGAACAAATAAAGAGCATAGAAAGAATTTATGGCGAATGGGGGCAAAATTTAACGGGCGTTTCCCGTTCTTTTTGCGCCTGACGCGCGAGAACCGATAGTGTTTCTAAAAAACGTTTTCAGCCCATGGGCTTAGCTGTTTGGTGGTTTGCTGGACCATGTCAGCCCATTGACGCCCACTTATCACCATGTCATATACGAATGTGGAACTCTGGTTGCTGCGGCGTCCGGTCTGCCCCCGGATTGCGTATTTCTCACTTCCCTGGCGAAACAAAAGGCTCCCGATCCATGGCGTTTTTCAGCGGCTGGCAGGTTGCGAAAGTTGACCAGAAGGGACGGGTCTCCGTCCCGGCCAAGTTTCGTGCCGTTTTGCTGGAGGCCGCGCGCAAGCACGCGATTTCCCAGGGGCTGCCCGTGGACGACATTAAGGACGGGACTCTTAATTTTGGCTTAAGGCCTGACGAAATAAGGGGCTGCCTGGAGGGCTTCGGACACGAGCTTCTCGAGGAGTACAGCCAGAAACTGGGGGTGTCCCCCGACCTGTCGGATCCGGATATGGCGTACTACTACAAATTGATTGGTGAGACCCAGGATACGGGCTTTGACGGTAACGGGCGGATTGTGCTTCCCGATTACATGATGGATGTGGCCGGTCTGGTTCCCGGGGACAGTGTACACTTCGTCGGGCGCGGCAAGACCTTCCAGATCTGGAGCCAGGAGCGTCACGAGGCGTTCCGGGTCCGCCTGACCCAGCACGCGGCCAGGTCCAGCCATGGCGTTCTGCCGGGAGGTCTGCCATGAGCCCTTCCGTGCTGACCGCCCCGGATGCGGGCGCACCCCACATTCCTGTTTTGCTGGCCGAGGTTCTGGAGGCTCTGGCCCCCTCGGCCGGGGACGTCATGGTGGACGGAACCTTCGGGGCCGGAGGCTACACCACGGCCATCCTGGAGGCGGCGCCCTGCCGGCTCCTGGCCATCGACCGTGACCCGGCCGCGGTGCCCAGGGCCCAGGCTCTCGAGACACGCTTCGGGGAGCGCTTCACGTTCCTTCCCGGGTGCTTCGGGGACATGGAGACGCTGCTCGCGGCGGCGGGTGTGGAGCGGGTGGACGGGATCGTCCTTGATATCGGTGTGTCCTCCATGCAGCTGGACGAGGCCCATCGGGGCTTCTCGTTTCGCGCGGACGGCCCCCTGGACATGCGCATGGGGGGAACCGGTCCCGACGCTGCCGATCTGGTGAACAGTCTCGACGAGACCGCCCTGGCCGACATCCTGTACCGGTACGGCGAGGAGCGGGCCTCGCGCCGCATTGCCCGGGCCATCGTGCGCGCCCGCGCGGAGGCGCCCGTCACCCGGACCCTCCAGCTTGCGGAGATTGTGCGCTCCCAGCTGCCCCGCTCCCGGGACGGGATCGATCCGGCCACCCGCACCTTCCAGGCCCTGCGCATTGCCGTGAACGATGAGCTGGGCGAGTTGGAGAGGGCCCTGGACGCGGCCGAGCGTCTTCTGGCGCCCGGGGGGCGTCTTGTTGTCGTGTCCTTCCATTCCCTGGAGGACCGCATCGTCAAACAGTTTTTGCGCCAGCGTTCGGGCCAGGCGCCCGGAGGCAGCCGCCACCAGCCCCGTGATCCGGGGCAGGACCGTGTTCAGCCCGCGTTCCTTTTGGGGGAACGCAAGGCCCGCTCTGCCACCGACGCGGAGGCCTGGGCCAACCCCCGTGCCCGCTCCGCCCGTTTGCGCTCGGCCATCCGGACCGACGCGCCCGCAGGACATCATGAGACATCAAGGAGAGCCGAACCATGAGATCCGTCTATCTCTTTTGGGGCGTCGCTGTCGTGTTTATCTCGACGTTCCTGTTTCTTGTGGCGAACGAGGTTGACCAGCGGGAAACCCTTCTGGGGTCTATCCGCGAGGACATCCGCAAGACCTCGCAGGACATCCAGGTCCTGCGCGCGGAGTGGAGCTATCTGAACGAGCCCGCGCGCCTTGATCTTCTGGCGACCGAGCATCTCGGGCTGAAACCGCTCCGGGCGGACCAGTACATCTCCATCGACCAGCTCGAGTTTGCGCCCGAGCCGGGCGAGCCCCAGGAGATCGAGCACTTCCAGCCGCCTGCGGACGGAGCCTTCCCCATGGCCCGCGTCGAGACAGCGCCCCTGGCCGTGACCCCGGTTTCCGCAACCCGGCGGATCAGCGGGGGGGCCCGTTGATGAACGCCTTTTTCCGCAAACGCGCCCGTCCGCGCCTTGTCGGGCAGGGCGGGGACCGGCTGCCCGGCGGCCCGGTCTCCCCCGGCGACCGGCGCCAGCTGCCCGGACCGGAGGAACGAGCCCGGCCCGTCGCGGTCGGGCATGCGCGTTTGCGGTTCATGTGTCTGGTCCTTGCGACCCTTTTTGCCGTTGTGTCCTGGCGTCTTGTGGACATCATGATCCTGGCGCCCGAGACGGCGCGGGGCACCGCCAACGCGGCCATGGCCCGCCAGATGGCCGAGGAGCCCGTGCGCAAGCGCTCCGATATCGTGGACCGCAACGGCCTGGTGCTGGCCACCGACCTGCCCACCGTCAACCTGTTTGCCGACACCCGGGGCATTCCCCGCCCGGAGATCGAGCGCGCCATTGCCGCGCTCCCGGCCCTGTTTCCGGAACTGGATCCGGAGAAGCTGCGCAGGGATCTGTACTCCCAGCGGGCCTTCGTCTACATCCGCCACCATCTGACCCCGTTCGAGCAGAAGCGGGTCAACGACCTGGGCATCCCGGGGCTGGAGTTCGAGACCGCCGAGAAGCGCGTCTATCCGGGTGGCCGGGCCCTGTCCCACGTGGTGGGGACCACCAACCTGGACAATCGGGGCAGCTCGGGGCTCGAGAACTACTTCGACAGGTGGCTCACCACCTCGGATGAGCCCCTGGTCCTGTCCATTGACCTGCGGGTCCAGCACATCACCCACCGGGTGCTTTCGGAATCGGTCAAGCACTTCCGGGCCCAGGGGGGCTCGGCCCTGGTTCTGGACGTGGCGACCGGCGAGGTCATGGCCATGGTCTCGCTCCCGGATTTCGAGCCCGAGCGCAACGGCAGTCCCGCCGACAAGGAGCGCTTCAACCGGGCGACCCTGGGCGTGTACGAGATGGGCTCGGTGTTCAAGGTGGTGAACACGGCCATGGCGCTTGAGTCGGGGATTCCGCTCGGGTCGTACTTCGATGCCAGCGCCCCCCTCAGAATTGGCGGGCACTCCATCAGCGACTACAAGGGCAAGAACCGGCCCCTGTCCATTCCCGAAATCATGATGTACTCCTCGAACATCGGGTCGGCCCGCATGGCCTCCCGGGTCGGGACGACCTACCAGAGGGAGTTCCTGAGGAATCTGGGCCTTCTGGAGCCCGTGCGCATCGAGCTGCCCGAGCGGGGCACCCCCCTGGTGCCCAACCCCTGGCGGGAGATTTCCACCCTGACCGTGGCCTTCGGCCATGGCCTGTCCATCACGCCCCTGCACCTTGCCAGCGCCGTCAGCGCCGTGATCAATGGCGGCGTGTTCATTCCTCCCACGCTCCTGAAGGTCCAGGACCGGCAGGCGGTTCAGGGAACCCGGGTCATCAGCGAGCGCAACTCGGTGATCATGCGCGCCCTGATGCGGCTGGTGGTGGAGGCGGGCTCGGGCAAGAGCGCCGCCGTCAACGGCTACTACGTGGGGGGCAAGACCGGAACCGCCGACAAGCAGGTGGGCCGGGGCTATGCCCGGAACTCGGTGCTGGCCTCGTTTGTGGCGGGCTTCCCCATGACGGCCCCGCGCTACGTGGTCCTGTTCACGCTGGACGACCCCCAGCCCGTGCAGGGCACCTGGGGCTACCGGACCGCCGGCTGGAACGCGGCTCCGTCCACCGGCCGCCTGATTGCCGAGATTGCCCCGCTTCTGGGCGTGGCGCCCTCGTATTTCTCGCCGTCGGGGTTCTTTGACGAGTCCCTGATCCAGGAGGTCGGTCTCAAGACCCTGGAGCCGGAGGGAGGGCCTGCCCGATGAAACTGTCCTGTGCACTCCAGGCCCTCGGCGACGAGGCGGTTGCGGTCCCGGCCCCGGTTTCGGGCGACGGGGATCCGGTCATCACCGGGCTGAGCGCCGATTCCCGCACCGTGGTCACCGACGGGCTGTTTGCCGCGCTTCCGGGCGTGCGGGCGGACGGGCGCGCGTTCATTGCCGCCGCCGTCGAGCGGGGGGCTCGGGTCGTTCTGGCTCCGCCGGGCACCATGCTTCCCGAGGGCGCGGCGCAGGCCGGTGTGGTGCTGCTCACCCATCCGAACCCGCGCCGGGCTCTTGCCCTTCTGGCGGCCGAGTTCTACGGCCCCCAGCCGTCCCCCATTGTGGCCGTGACCGGCACGAACGGAAAAACCTCCACCGTCAGTTTTGCCCGCCAGCTCTGGCTGGGAATGGGGCGGACCGGGGCCGTGACCATCGGCACCCTGGGGGTCCAGGGCGACGGCCTGAATATCGACACCTCCATGACCACGCCGGACCCGGTGACCCTTCACCGGGTGCTGGCCCAGATCCGCAAGAGCGGCGGCGGGCCGGTGGCGCTGGAGGCGTCCTCCCACGGTCTGGAGCAGCACCGCCTGGACGGGGTCCGGCTGGCGGCTACGGGCTTTACGAACCTGTCGCGGGACCACCTCGACCACCACCACACCATGGAGGCCTATCTGGCGGCCAAGCTCCGGCTGTTCAGCGAGGTTCTTCCCGGCGGCGGCATTATCGTGGCCAACGCCGACATCCCCGAGGCCGCAACCTTGCGGGCCATCGGCGAGCGCCGCTGCATGCCCGTGTGGTTCTACGGCCGCAACGGTGCGGATATCCGGCTGGTGGACAGCACCCCCGCGCCGGACGGCCAGCTGTTGCGCCTTCAGGTGCTGGGGTACAAGACCGAGGTGTTCCTGCCCCTCGTGGGGGACTTCCAGGCCATGAACGTCCTGTGTGCGCTGGGGCTTGTTCTCGGTTCTCTCACGCCCCAGTCTTTTGCAGGCTCCCAGGCTCCCGAGATTGTCGAGCTTCTGGCCACCTTGAAGGGCGCGCCCGGACGGCTCGAGCTGGTGGGCGAGCACCCCCTGGGTGCCCACGTCTATGTGGATTACGCCCATACACCCGACGCCCTGGAAAGCGCCCTGCGAGCCCTGCGCCCCCATTGCGCCGGGCGCCTGGTGTGCGTGTTCGGCTGCGGTGGCGACCGGGACGCGGGCAAGCGTCCGGTCATGGGGGAGATCGCCTCCCGCCTGGCCGACCGGGTCATTGTGACGGACGACAACCCCCGCTCGGAAGACCCGGCTTTGATCCGGGCCGCCATCCTGGAACAGGCCCCCGGGGCCCGGGAGATCGGCGACCGCGCGGCTGCGATTTCCGAGGCTGTTTCCGGGCTTGGCTCCGGGGACGTCCTGCTGATCGCGGGCAAGGGGCACGAGACAAGCCAGGTCGTGGGTGACCGGGTTTATCCTTTCAACGACGCCGAGGAAGCGCGGCAAGCCATTCGTAAGGTGGAAGAGGCATGACTCCTTTGTGGACTGTGGACACTGTTGCCGGGGCTCTCGGCACGACATTTCGGGGCGAAGGGGCCCCGGCCTTTACGGGTGTGTCGATTGACAGTCGGTCCGTCAATCCGGGAGACCTGTTCTTCGCCCTGCGCGGCGAGCGCCTGGACGGCCACGCCTATGTGGGCGCCGCCCTTGAGGCGGGCGCCGCGGCTGTTGTCGTGGCGGATCCGTCCTGTGTTCCGGCCGGCGGGGCCTGCTTTGTGGTGGACGACACCCAGGCGGCTCTGGAGGCGCTGGCGAGGGCGGCCCGTACCCGCTTCGGGGGCAAGGTGGTGGGCCTGACCGGCTCGGTCGGCAAGACCAGCACCAAGGAGATGCTCCGCACCGCCATCGAGGTCGGCTGCCAGCTTCGGGTCCACGCCAGTGACGGCAACCTCAACAACCATATCGGCGTGCCCCTCAGTCTGGCCCGAATGCCCGAGGATGCCGACGTGGCCGTGTTCGAGATGGGCATGAACCACGCGGGGGAAATCTCCGCCCTGTCCCGTCTGGTGCGCCCTGATGTGGCGCTTGTGACCACCATCTCCCCCGCCCACCTGGCCTTCTTCCGGGATCTGGACGCCATCGCCGACGCCAAGGCCGAGATCTTCGACGGCCTGGAATCCGGCGGCACGGCCGTTCTGGGCCGGGACGGGCGTTATTACGAGCGCCTGCGGGAGCGGGCCCTGAAAAACGATGCCTGGTACATCGTGTCCTTCGGCGAGAGCCCCTATGCCAACGTGCGCATGATGGATTACGCGCTCGGGGCCGGGCGTGTGGACGTGACCGTCAGCGCCGAGGGCCGCCCCATCAGCTATTCCATGCCCGTTGAGGGGGTCCAGTGGGTCTGCAACTCCATGGCCTCCCTGGCGGTGATCCGGGCCCTGAACCTGTCCCTCGAGGACGCGGCCCGGGGCCTGGCCTCGGTGAGCGCCCCCGCCGGGCGGGGCCTGCGCCACTGTCTTGCGCTCCCCTCGGGCGAGGGCACCTTCCAGTTGGTGGACGAGAGCTACAACGCAAACCCCGACAGCATGGATGCGGCCATTGCCACCCTCTCCATGCTGCCCGTCGGGCCCACGGGACGGCGCATTGCGGTCCTGGGCGACATGCTGGAGCTGGGGGAGCAGGAAAACGCCCTGCACGAGAGGCTGGCCCGGCAGGTGGCGGAGCGGGACATTGACCTTGTGTTTGCGACCGGGCCCCTGATGGCCCGCCTGTTTGAGGCCCTTCCCGAGCGCCTTCGCGGCCAGCACACCGCGGCCCCCGAGCTTCTGATGGCGCCCCTGGTGGCCGCCCTTCGGGACGGGGATGTGGTTACGCTCAAGGGCTCCCACGGATCGGGTGTCTGGAAGATCGCCGCCGCCCTGCTCGAGACCTGCGAACCCCGGACTGCGACCGGCGCCCCCGCCGCGCCGCAGTCCTGATACGAACGGACCTGAAACTTATGCTTTATTACCTGTCCACCTTCTCCGATGTCCTGAGTGCCCTGAACGTCTTCCGATACCTGACGTTCCGGACCGGTGGCGCGGTCATGACCGCTCTGGTCGTCTCGTTTATCATCGGTCCCTTCGTGATCAACTGGCTGAAGTCCAGGCAGGCCGAGGGCCAGCCCATCCGCGACGACGGCCCGGAAAGCCATCTCGTCACCAAGGTCGGAACCCCGACCATGGGCGGCGTTATGATCCTCTTTTCCATGAGCTTCGCGACCCTCCTGTGGGTGGACCTGTCCAACGCCTTTGTCTGGGCGGTGCTGTCCCTGACCCTGGGCTACGGGCTGATCGGCTTTGCCGACGACTATCTCAAGGTGACCCGGCGCAACACCCGGGGGCTCTCGGGCCGCATGAAGCTGGTGGCCCAGGTGCTGATGGGGGCGCTGGTGGCGTTCTGGATCGTGTCGTTCTCCGACGACGCCCACGCCACCGCCGTGGCCGTGCCCTTCACCAAGGAGCTTTTTATCCAGCTCGGCTGGTTCTATATTCCGTTCGCCGTGTTCGTGATGGTGGGATCCTCCAACGCGGTCAACCTGACAGACGGGCTCGACGGGCTGGCCATTGTGCCGGTGATGATTGCCGCCGTGGTCTTCATGCTCATCGCCTACCTGGCGGGCAACGCCGTGTTCTCGAAGTACCTGCTGATCCCCTACGTTCCCGGAACCGGAGAACTGGCGGTCTTTTGCGGGGCGATCGTGGGGGCGGCGCTGGGCTTCCTCTGGTATAACGCGCCCCCCGCGCAGGTGTTCATGGGAGACACGGGCTCCCTCGCGCTGGGCGGAGCCCTGGGCGCCATGGCCATTGCCACCCGCCATGAGCTGGTGCTTGCCATCGTGGGTGGGCTGTTCGTGCTCGAGGCGGTCTCGGTCATCGTTCAGGTCATCAGTTTCAAGACCACGGGGCGCCGGGTGTTCCGGATGGCCCCGCTGCATCACCACTTCGAGAAGAAGGGCTGGGCGGAGTCCACCGTCGTGATCCGCTTCTGGATCATCGCCCTGATTTTGGCAGTCATCGGACTGTCCACCCTGAAATTGCGCTAGGACCGGGAGGAAACGGCAGAGAATGAACCACTGGGGTCGCATGTCATGATCACGAGCAATGCCTTCCGGAACCGGACCTACGCGGTGATGGGCCTTGGCAAGACCGGGCTGAGCGCCGCGCGGGCGCTTGTGGCGTCCGGCGCCCGTGTGCGGGTGTGGGACGACAGTGCGCCCCGCCGGGAGGCGGCGTGTGCGGCCGGGCTCGAGATTGGCGATCTGACGGGCGTGGCGGGCAGCGCCGCGGCCTGGGACGGGCTGGACGGGATCGTCTGGAGCCCCGGCATCCCCCACACCTTCCCGGAGCCCAACCCGGTTGCCGTTCAGGCCCGGGAGCGCGGGGTTCCCCTGTTCTGCGACGTGGAGCTTCTTTTGCAGGCGCGTCCCGGCGCCCGGACCATCGCCATCACGGGCACCAACGGGAAGTCCACAACGACGGCCCTGATTGGCCACATCCTGGCGTCCGCGGGGCAGCCGGCGGAGACGGGCGGGAACCTGGGCCGTCCGGTTATGGACTTCGAGCCCGCCGACGGGGCCGAGACCTTCGTTCTTGAGCTCTCCTCCTACCAGATGGAGCTGACCCCGTCCCTGGATGCGGACATTGGCATCTTGCTGAACATCACTCCGGACCACCTGGCCCGCCATGGCGGCTTCGAGGGATACGTGGCCGCCAAGGCCCGCCTGTTCGAGCGCCGCAGCGACCGGGCCCGGGTGGCCCTGGTCGGGGTGGACGATCCGGACAGCCGGGCGGTTCTGGCCTCCCTGTCCGGTCAGCCCGGGCTGCGGGCCATTCCCGTGTCCGGCTCGACCCTGCCGGAGAACGGCATTGGCGTGCGGGACGGCTGGCTGGTGGACGGGACCGGAGGCGCTCCGGTGGCGGTCCTCGAGCTGGCCTCGGTGCCGGCCCTTCCCGGAAGCCACAACGCCCAGAACATGGCCGCCGCCTGGGGTGCGGCCCGGGCCGCCGGTCTGGAGCCGGACGCGATCATTCGCGGGATCCGGAGTTTCCCGGGTCTTGCCCACCGCCAGGAGCTGGTGGCGACCCTGAACGGCATTCCCTTCATCAACGACAGCAAGGCCACCAACGCGGATGCCTCGGAAAAGGCCCTGTCGTGCTACAGCGCCATCTACTGGATTGCGGGCGGTCTGCCCAAGGAGGGCGGCATCGAGCCTCTCGTGCCGCTGTTCGGGCGCATCCGTCACGCGTTCCTGATCGGCGCCTGTGCGGAGCAGTTCCGGGAGACCTTGGACGGCCGGGTGCCCGCCACCCTGTGCGGAACCCTGGACAAGGCGGTGGAGGCTGCCGCCCGCGCCGCCCGCGAGGAGGGGCTTCCCGGTGCTGTGGTCCTTCTGTCTCCCGCGGCTGCGTCCTGGGACCAGTTCGAGAGCTTCGAGCATCGGGGCGACCGGTTCCGTGAGCTCGTCCTGGCTCTGGACACCGGTGGGGCGGCTGCGTCCCCTGCGTCTACTGCGTCCCCCGGCGGCGCCCCGTCCCCGGGCGCGTCCTCGCCTTCGTCGGCTCCCCCGTCTGTCCCCTCGTCCGCAGGAGGGGGCTCATGAGCGATCTGCGATCCCGGACACCCGCTTACGGCACCCCGCGCTTTGTCTCCGGTTCCGGACCGAACGCGGCACCGGCCATGTTCACCCGCCTTGACACCTCGGTGGTGAGCAACTGGCGCTGGACCATCGACTGGGTTCTGGTCACGGCCATGATGGTCCTGGTGGTGTTCGGGTTCATCCTGATCCTGGCGGCGGGGCCCTCGGCGGCCCGGCGCATCAACGTGGACACCATGCACTTCGTCAACCGCCAGATCCTGTTTATCCTGGCGGCCATCGTGCTGATGATGGGCACATCCCTGCTGTCCCTGAAGTGGCTGCGCCGGATGGGGGCGCTTGGCTTCCTGGGTGTGCTGGGGGTTCTTGCGCTCGTGCCGGTTCTGGGCTCGGAGATCAAGGGATCCACCCGGTGGATCTCGCTGGGGTCGTTTGCCCTCCAGCCGTCCGAGTTTGCCAAGCCGCTCTTCGCCATCGTCTGCGCCTGGCTCTTCGCCGCCGGCAAGGAGTACCGGCGCTTTCCCGGAGACCTGGTCGCCCTCGGGCTTCTGGGAGTGCTGGGGGGCATGCTGATCCTCCAGCCGGACTTCGGCATGACCATGATCGTCTCGGCGGTGTTCGGCGTTCAGTTTTTCCTGGCGGGCCTGTCCCTGTTCTGGGTGTTCTGCCTGGTGGCGGCAGGGTGCGCGGGGGCCTATCTGGCCTACCTGCTGATCCCCCACGTGAACCACCGGGTGAACGCGTTCCTGGATCCGGCCAGCACGGACCAGTACCAGATCACCCAGTCCATGCGGGCCTTCACCGAGGGCGGGTTCCTGGGGCGCGGCCCCGGGGAGGGGCGCATCAAGTCCCTGCTTCCGGACGCCCACACGGACTTCATCTACTCGGTCGCGGGGGAGGAGTTCGGCCTTCTTCTGTGCCTGCTGATCGCGGGGCTGTTCCTGTTCATCGCCCTGCGCGCCACCTGGCGCCTGCGGGGGGAGCGCGACCTGTTCGCCATCCTGGCCACCGGGGGCCTGATTGCCCTGATCAGCTTCCAGGCCCTGATCAACATGGCCTCGTCCCTCAGCCTGATCCCGACCAAGGGCATGACCCTGCCGTTCATCAGCTACGGCGGATCCTCGACCCTGGCAACCGCCCTTGCCATGGGCATGCTTCTGGCCCTCAGCCGGCACCGACCTCACGGAGACAGCCCATGACCGCCCCATCCGGTTCCCAGACACCGCTTCGGGTGGCCCTCGCAGCCGGGGGCACGGGCGGACATGTGTTTCCGGCCGAGGCGCTGGCGGGCGTCCTGTCGGCCCGCGGCGCCGAGCTCGTGCTGGTCACGGACCGGCGCGGCGAGACCTATGGGGGCACGCTTGGGACGCTGGAGACCGTGCGCATCCGCGCGGGGGGTGTCGCGGGCCGGGGCCTTGCGGGGCGCCTGTCCGGGGCTCTGAACCTGGCGCGGGGCTACTTCGAGGCCCGGCGGTTCCTGAAAACATGGCGCCCGGATGTGGTGGTGGGCTTTGGCGGCTATGCCTCCCTGCCTCCGCTTCTTGCGGCCAGCCGTCTGGGGCTTCCCACCGTCATCCACGAGCAGAACGCCATCCCGGGGCGGGCCAACCGCATGCTGGCCCCCAGGGTGCGCCGGGTTGCGACGGGCTTCCCCCAGGAAAAACCGGCCGCCGGGATCGAGACGGTCCTGACGGGCATGCCGGTGCGTCCGGCTGTCCTTGCGCTTCGGGACACGCCCTACGAGGCGGCGGCTGTGGATGGTCCGTTCGAGCTTCTGGTGACCGGCGGCTCCCAGGGGGCCCAGGTGTTCTCGGACCTCCTGCCGGAGGCGCTGGGGCGCCTGTCCGCGCCCGCCCGGGCCCGCCTTCACATCACCCAGCAGTGCCGTCCCGAGCGGCTGGAGGAAACGCGCCTGCGCTACCTCACCCTGGGTCTGAAGGCGGATCTGGCGCCGTTCTTCTCCGATCTTCCGGGGCGGCTCGTGCGCTCCCACCTTGCGGTGTGCCGCTCGGGGGCCTCCACCGTGGGCGAGCTGTGCGTGCTGGGGCGCCCGGCCATCCTTGTGCCGTACCCCCACGCCATCGACGACCACCAGAGCGCCAACGCCCGGGTTCTGGACCGGGCGGGTGGGGGCTGGCTCATGAGCCAGAAGGATCTGACGCCTGCGCTTCTCGCCGCCCGCATCGAGGCCCTGATGGGCGCGCCCGACGACCTGTCCCGGGCCGCCGCCGCCGCCCGCAGCCTGGCCCTTCCGGACGCCGCCGACCGCCTTGCCGACCTTGTTTTTGACACCGCCCGTGAAGGAGCCCGCCGATGAGAACGATCCCCCTTGATATCGGGCCCATTCACTTTGTGGGCATCGGCGGCATCGGGATGAGCGGGATTGCCGAGGTCCTGGTCACTCTGGGCTACCGGGTCCAGGGCTCGGACCTTTCGGAAAACGCGAACGTGCAGCGCCTGCGCAGTCTCGGGGTCGAGATTGCCATCGGCCATGACCGGGAGAACCTGGGCGAGGCGGCGGTCGTTGTGATCTCCAGCGCGGTCAAGCCCACCAACCCCGAGGTGCTGGAGGCCCGGGCCCGCTTCGTTCCCGTGGTCCGGCGCGCCGAGATGCTCAGCGAGCTGATGCGTCTCAAGGCGTCCATCGCCGTTGCGGGGACACACGGCAAGACCACCTCGACCTCGCTGGTGGCCCAGCTTCTGGAAACCGCCAACATGGACCCCACCGTGATCAACGGCGGCATTCTCAACGCCCGCGGCACCAATGCCTATCTGGGCAGCGGCGAGTGGATGGTGGTCGAGGCGGACGAGAGCGACGGAACCTTCATCAAGCTCCCGGCCACCGTGGCCATGATCACCAACATCGATCCGGAGCACATGGATCACTACGCGGACTTCGACACCCTGCGCGACGCCTTCCGCACGTTCATCCAGAACCTGCCCTTCTACGGGTTTGCCTCCGTGTGCCTGGACCACCCCGAGGTCCAGAGCCTGATCGCCACCATCCAGGACCGGCGTCTGGTGACCTACGGCTTCAACCCCCAGGCCGACGTCCAGGGAACCAACGTGGAGATTGGTCCGGACGGCGCGCGCTTTTCGGTGATCGTGCACAACCGCAAGACCGGCGAGGAGCGCCTGATCCCCGACATCGCCCTGCCCATGTACGGCCAGCACAACGTCCTGAACGCCCTGGGCGCGCTCGCCATCGGTCTGGAGCTGGGAATCCCGGACGCCACGCTGAAAGAGGGCTTTGCCCGGTTCCGGGGGGTCAAGCGGCGCTTTACCCTGACCGGCGAGGTGGACGGCATCAAGATCATCGACGACTACGGCCACCACCCGGTGGAGATCGCCGCCGTCCTGAAGGCCGCCCGGGAGGCCACCCGGCGCGAGGTTGTGGCGGTGGTCCAGCCTCACCGCTACACGCGTCTTCAGACCCTGTTCGAGGACTTCTGCACCGCCTTCAACGACGCCAACACGGTTCTGGTGGCGGATGTGTACTCGGCGGGCGAGACCCCCATTCCCGGGGTGGACGCGGACGCCCTTGTGGAGGGGCTGCGCGACCACGGACACCGGGGCGCGGAAAAGCTGGAGAGCGAGGCCGCCCTTGCTGAGCGGATCGCCGATCTGGCCCAAAGCGGGGACATGGTCGTGTTCCTTGGCGCCGGCTCGATCACCAACTGGGCCCAGGCCCTTCCCCGGCAACTGGCGGAGGTGATCGCGCGCCGCGGCGCCGGGCAGGCCCCGGCCGAGAGGTCCGGACCATGACCGCGGCCGTCACATTCGACAGCGCCACCGCGCTTCTCGGGCGTCTGCCGGCGGCGCGCGGTGACCTGCGCCCGTTTGTGCCCCTGGCCGCCGGGAGCTGGCTTGGCGTGGGCGGCCCGGCGGAGGTTCTCTTCCGTCCGGCCGATGCCTCGGACCTTGCGGATTTTCTGGCGGCGCGCCCCGCGGATGTGCCGGTCACCATTATCGGCGCCACCTCCAACCTCCTGGTGCGCGACGGCGGTGTGCCCGGCGTGGTGGTCCGCCTGGGGCCCTCATTCGGCGGGATCAGCATCCGGGACAACCGGGTCGTGGCGGGCGCGGGCGCCTTCGTGAGCATGATTGCGCGCCGGGCCCTGGAGGCCTCGGTGGGGGCCATGGAGTTCCTGGGCGGCATTCCCGGCACGCTGGGCGGTGCGATCCGGATGAACGCGGGCGCCCACGGCCACGAGCTGTGCGAGGTGCTGCGCGAGGTGACGGCGCTGGACAGCACGGGCACCACCCATGTCTGGACGGTTGCCGACCTGAAGTTTGGCTACCGCAGCTGCGGCGCGCCCGAGGACACGATTTTCATCTCCGCGGTTCTGGAGGGGCAGGCGGCCCGGGCCGCCGACATCCAGGCCCGCATGGAGGCGGACCGCCTGCACCGGGAGGCCGTTCAGCCCGTGCGGATCAAGACGGCCGGCTCCACCTTCAGGAACCCGCCCGAGGGGCCGAGGGCCTGGGAGCTGATCGACCGGGCCGGATGCCGGGGGCTGCGGGTGGGCGGCGCCAAGATGCACGAGGTCCACTGCAATTTCATGGTGAACACAGGGGCGGCGACGGCGTCGGATCTGGAGACCCTGGGGGAGACGGTCCGCACGCGGGTCCGGACGACCTCGGGGGTTGATCTTGTGTGGGAGGTCCGGCGTATCGGGCTTCCCCCGGTGACGGAGGGAGAGACGGCATGACGGCGACCGCAAATCCTGCGCGCAAGCGCGTCTGTGTTCTTCACGGCGGTTTCTCCTCCGAGCGCTCGGTGTCGCTGGAAAGCGGCCGGGCCGTGGCGGCGGGGCTGGAGCGCTCGGGCCACCAGGTCAGCCTGGTGGATGTGTCCCGGGATCTCCCCGAGCTGATCCGCGCCATCCAGGCCGTGAACCCGGATGTGATCTTCAACGCGCTTCACGGGCACTTCGGCGAGGACGGTGGCGTCCAGGGCATTCTGGAGGTGCTGGGCATCCCCTACACCCACTCGGGCGCCCTCGCCAGCGCGGTGGCGATGAACAAGCCCCTGACCCAGAAGCTGTTCGCCCGCGCGGGCATTCCCGTGGCCGAGCACGTGGTTGCGCCGAAGGACGTGGTCCTGGCCGGGGAGGTGATGCCCCGCCCGTATGTGATCAAGCCCCCGGCGGAGGGGTCCAGCTACGGCGTGCTGATCGTTCACGAGGACATGGACGGCATCCCCCTGTCGGCGGACACCTGGCCCTTCGGTGAGGAGGTCATGGTGGAGCGCTTCATTCCCGGTCGCGAGCTGACGGTTGCGGTCATGGGGGACCGGGCGCTTGCGGTGACCGAGATCGTGACGGACAACCAGTTCTATGACTTCGAGGCCAAGTATGCGCCCGGCGGCTCGCGTCATATTCTCCCGGCACCCATCCCTGAGGATGTAACCCGCGAGGCCATGGACCTGGCCCTGCGGGCCCACCGCACGCTGCACTGCCGGGGCGTGAGCCGCACCGACTTCCGGTACGACGGTACCGGTCTTTATGCGCTGGAAATCAACACCCAGCCGGGCATGACCGCCACGTCGCTGGTTCCGGAACAGGCGCGCCATGTCGGGATTTCCTTCGAGGATCTCGTGTCCTGGATGGTGGGAGATGCGACATGTCCGCGATAGGTGCAGCCCCGGCCGATATCCCCTTTTGGTCTACACATAATCAACCAAAGGGTGTAGAATATCGTTCGAGCGACTCGAGCAAAGTCCTTGATTCAACAAAATTGACTCGAGTCGCCTCGACGGTGTTTCTTTTCGCCTGCATAAGTGGTATTTTCACGTTTACGGCTCGGCTTCCGTCACTGGAGACGTTCCTGGGCACGGAAACCGCACATTCTTATCCGTCGGATGGTGGTCCCGAGCAGGGCGCCTCCCCGTTCTCCTCAACGTTCTCGGCGCTGATCTCTCAGGACATGGCTCTTTCCAGCATCTCCGTCGCGGGTCGGAAAATGACCCCCTCAGAGGACATCATGGCCGCCCTCGGCCCGGTGGAGGGCGTGCCCCTGCTCGAGCTTGATCCCGTTGCGCTGAAGGACCGTCTGGAGGCCCTTCCATGGGTGTCCCTTGCCCGGGTGGAGCGGCGCTTCCCCGACCGGCTGCACCTCAGCTTGTCCGAGCGCACCCCCATGGCCCTGTGGTTCCACAAGGGGCAGTTCCATGTGGTTGATACGGAAGGGAAAACCGTCTCTGTCGACGTGACCGACCTCGCGCCGTCCCTGCCCTATGTGGTGGGGGAGGGGGCGCCGGAGGCCACCGCCGGTCTTCTGGATCTTCTGGAGGCCGCGCCGGCCCTGCGCGAACGGGTGGTTGCGGCCACCCGGGTGGGCGAGCGGCGCTGGACCCTCCATCTCGACACCCTCGACGACGGGCGCGGCATCCAGGTTCTCCTGCCGGAAACGGATCCGGCGGGGGCGGTTGCGCGCCTTCTCGAGCTCGACGCCCGGAGCTCGCTCCTCGCCCGTGATGTGTCCTCCATCGACATGCGCCTGTCTGACCGGATTGTGGTCCGCCCCCGCTCGGCCCTGAAAAAGGACGAGGGGACGGGTGTGGCCCCCGCCGGTCGCGCGCCCTTTGCGCCTGATCGCCAGCCCGGTGCCCGGAAATCCGGGCAGGACGCGTAAGGAGCGCCGCATGATCATGATGAGAGCCCGAGACCAGGACAGAAGCCTCTCCCCCGATCCCCTCTGGCCCCAGGGGCAGGACCGCTGGCGCGGCCGTGAGCGGACCGTGGGCGTCCTGGACGTGGGAACCACAAAGATTGTCTGCCTGATCGCACGCCTTGAGCCCGCTGGCCCGCGGGTGATCGGGGCTGGCCATCACCGGGCCGATGGCGTCCGGGCGGGCCAGGTCTCGAACATGGATGACCTGGAACACGCGGTGCGCTCGTGCGTCGCCGTCGCCGAAACCATGGCCCAGACCCGCCTTGAGAACGTCTTCGTCAACCTGTCCGGCGGCAATCCGCACTCGACCCTGGTCGAGCTGGAGCTGGATATGGACGGACGGCTCGTGCGCCCGTCGGACCTGGCCAAGCTCCAGGAGTTCGGCCGCGAGCACGTCAGCGCCCCGGGGCGCGACATCGTGCACGGCCAGAACCTGTCCTACGCCATCGACGGCGGAAGCGGCGTCCTGGATCCGGTGGGCTCGTACGCCCAGACCCTGGGCGCGACCATGCACCTGGTGACGTTCCGCTCCGGCCCGCTTCGCAACCTGTCCACGGTGATCGGGCGCTGCCACCTGGGTGTGGAGGGGCGCCTGCTGACGCCGTTTGCCTCGGCCCTTGCCTGCCTCTCGGACGAGGAGAGGGCCGCCGGTGCCACCCTCATCGATCTGGGCGGGGGCGTGACCTCCATCGCCGTGTTTGCGGACTCCCGGCCGGTTTACGCCGGGGCCGTTCCCCTGGGCGCGCAGCACATCACCACGGATCTCATGCAGGGGCTGAACACGCCCTTTGCCGTGGCCGAGCGCCTGAAGGTCATGTACGGAACCTGCCTGTGCTCCCCCTCCGACGCCCGGGACCGCCTGCGGATCCCCCAGATGGGCGGGGAGAGCGAGGAGGTCTGCGTGGACGTGCCGCGCTCCATGCTGGCCCAGATCATTCATCCCCGGATCGAGGAAATCCTCGAGATGGTGCGCGACAAGCTCGAGAAGCCGGGCATCTCCAGTCTGGGCACGCGCCTTGTGGCGCTGACCGGCGGAGGCTCCCAGCTTCAGGGCGTGCGCGACCTGGCCGAGGCCATCCTCGAGCGCCCCGTGCACCTGCGTCATCCGATCCGCTTCCGTGGCCAGGCCGAGACCGCGTTCGGTCCCGCCTTTGCCACGGCCAACGGGCTTCTGCGCTACGCGGCCCGGCCCACGCTCTACACCCACTCGGACTTTCCGGAGACCCTGGAGGAGACCGCTCCCCCGGGCATGTTCGGAAAGCTGTCACTCTGGCTGAGGGAGAATTTCTGATGAACCGGATCGTCTCCCCCGGCATGCCGAAGCCCGGACACCCAAGCAAGGAGGCCCGCCTGTGATCTGTGCGTACCCGGGCGGATCCGGCTTCCCGCCCTTCAGAGTTTTTGACACCGGTAACTCTTTTTTCAATCAACGCGACCTTATGCAAACCCCGGAGTACAGACGATGACGATAACCATTCTCCCGCCCGACGAGCCCGGGCACACGCCCGGACTTCCCAACATCATTGTGTTCGGCGTCGGTGGCGCCGGAGGCAACGCCGTCAACAACATGATCAGCTCCAGCCTGAACGGGGTGGAGTTCGTCGTGGCCAATACGGACGCCCAGGCGCTGGCCAACTCCCTCGCAACAAACCGCATCCAGCTGGGGGTCGACACGACCCGCGGCCTGGGTGCCGGGTCCGAGCCGGAAGTCGGACGTCTTGCGGCCGAGGAAAACGAGGAGGAGATCGCGGCTGCCCTGAAGGACGCCAACATGGCCTTCATCACGGCGGGCATGGGTGGCGGCACCGGCACGGGCGCGGCTCCGGTCGTTGCGCGTATCGCCCGCGAGATGGGCATCCTGACCATCGGTGTCGTGACCAAGCCCTTCCAGTACGAGGGCCACATGCGCGCCGAGATCGCCGAGCGCGGCGTGGACGAACTGGGCAAGGAGGTTGACACCCTGATTGTCATTCCCAACCAGAACCTCTTCCTGATCGCCAACGAGCGCACCACCTTCCGGGAGGCGTTCCGCCTTGCGGACGACGTGCTCTATGACGGCGTGCGCTCCATCACCGACATGATTGTCAACCCGGGCATCATGAACGTGGACTTCGCCGACGTCCGTCGCGTCATGCTGAACATGGGGCGTGCCATGATGGGTACCGGCGAGGCCGAGGGCGACCGTCGCGCTCTGGACGCCGCCGAGACCGCACTGAAGAACCCGCTGCTGGAGAACACCTCGATCCGGGGTGCGAAGGCGGTTCTGGTGAACTTCATCGGGGGCGCCGACCTGACCCTGTTCGAGGTCGACGAGGCTGCCGAGCGCGTCCGCCAGGACGTGGAGGGCGATGCCCTGATCATCGTCGGCTCGTCCCAGGACGAGAAGCTTTCCGGCCGTGTCCGGGTGTCGGTCGTTGCGGCCGGCATCGGCGCCGAGAGCGCGGGCTACACCAATGTCCGCACCACGCCGGCTCCGGCTGTTGTGGCTCCGGCCCCGGCGTCGCGCATGGCGGCTCCCGGCGGGCTCCAGCCCCTTGGCGGCACGACCGCTCCGGCGTCAGCGCCCCTGAGCGCCCCCTATCCGACCCCGGTCCGTCCGGCGGCTTCGGCTGCGGCGGCTTCGGCGTCCACGGCGCCGGCTGCGGCCTCTAAGGGTTCCGAGGTGGCGGCGTCCGACAACGCCTCGCTCATCAGCGAGGGCGCCACGCGCGAGGTGCTCGGTCAGCTGAACGAGCTGGTGGTGGAGATGCACCGGGACCGGGAGACCCCCCGCCCGGGGGAGTCCGCACGCCCGGAGCTTCAGGGGGATGGATCTCCGGCCTCCGCCCGCCCCGTTGGCCCCGCGCCTTTCGCCCCGCCCCCGTCCATGCACCCGCAGGGGATGCCCCAGAGCGCGCCGGCACCGATTGTCCGCCCGATGCCGTATCCTGACGGCGGTCTCCTGAGAGAGACCGGCTTCCTCCCCAACGGGGCGGGGCCTGCTCCCTCGGGTTCCTCCATGCAGCCCGGCGCGCAGCACGTTACGGGCTCGACGGTGCTCCAGCCCAACCCGCTGCCGCCGCCGCCGCTGCCCCGCTCCAGCGAGGACAAGGGTTCGGCGCAGCTGACCCCGCCGCCGCTTGGCGCGATCCCGGGCCGCGAGCCGGTGGCCTCCCAGCCGCAGCAGAGCGAGGGCTTTTTCAAGCGCCGCTTCTTCGGGTTTGGCGCGCCCAAGAATGCCCAGCCCCGGGCCAAGGTCGTGTCCTCCAGCAAGGACGATGATGATCCCGATGGCCCCGGCGCGGGTCCGGACAATCCCGCCTGGTTCCGCCGTCAGGCGAACTGACGGGCGGGCTCCTGACGGACCGCTCCGTCAGGGACCATGACAAAACGCGACACCCGAGCCCCCGGCCGCCTGTGCAGCCGGGGGCTTTTTCGTGGGTGTGGCGCGTCGCGCCTCATTGGAGCTGCGCGCGTCGTTTCGGGGGGTGGGGACGCCTGGCGGGAGGGGCGGGCCCGGGTGGGAGAGGCGGCCCCGGGTGGGAGGGGCGGGGACGCCTGGCGGGTGCGGGGCGGAGGGCGCCCGGCGTGTCCCGGCGTCCCTCCACCCCCTTCCGTTCTCCCGGGTTTCCTTCCGATCCTCCGGCGCGGGCGGATCAGTCTTGGAGCATCCGCACGGCGCAGTAGTCTCCGCACATGGCGCAGACGTCTTCGTTGGCGTGCTCCGCCCGCTTGGCGCAGAACACGCCCGGGTCCAGGGCCGCGTCCTGCATGCCCGGCCAGTCAAGGGCAGCCCGGGCCACCGACATGGAGGCCTCCCGCTCCAGCGCGTGCGCCCGGCCCAGGGCCACCTCGCCGGCCTGGGCGGCAATCCGCGACGCCATGACGCCCGCGCGGACATCCTCCAGGTCCGGAAGGGTCAGGTGCTCCGCCGGGGTCAGGTAGCACAGGAAGTCCGCCCCCGCCCGCACCGCGGCGGCGGCCCCGATGGCGCCCGCGATGTGGTCGTACCCGGGGCAGGAGTCGATCACCAGAGGGCCAAGCACATAGAGCGGCGCCCCGTTGCACAGGGTCTTGATCCCCCGGATCTGGGTCTCGACCTCGTGCAGGCGAACGTGGCCCGGTCCCTCGATCAGGCACTGGACACCCTGCTCCCGGGCCCGGCGGGCCAGCTGGCCCAGCATGATGACCTCGTCCCACTGGGCCGCGTCCCCGGCGTCGGATCCGGCACCCGGGCGCAGGCCGTCGCCCAGGGACAGGGTCACGTTGTACTCGCGGGCGATGGACACAATGGCGTCAAAGTGGGTCAGGAAGGGGTTCTCCTGACCCGAGACCCGGATCCAGCGCGCGAGGATGGACCCGCCCCGCGACACAATGCCCAGCACCCGGCTGCCCTCGTCCGTGGCCCATGCGGCGGCGCGGGCGGTCAGGCCGCAGTGAACGGTCATGAAGTCCACGCCCTGGGCCGCCTGCTTGCGGATTTCCCCCAGGATGTCTTCGGTGGTCAGGGCGGACGGGTCGCGGTCCGCGCTGATGTAGCCCTGGGCTGCGGCATACAGCGGAACGGTGCCGACGGGAGCCGGGCACTCGGCCAGCATCCGGGAGCGGATGGCGTCCAGATCCCCGGCGATGGACAGGTCCATGACCGTATCGGCGCCCGCCTCCAGGGCGGCGGCCAGCTTTGCCATCTCCGCGCCCGCGTCGTTGCGCAGGGGCGAGGTTCCGATGTTGGCGTTGACCTTGATGCGGGACGGCTGGCCCACAAGCACGGGCCGGACCCCGGGATGGGCCGGGTTGCCCAGAAGGACCATGGTGCCCCGGTTGATGTGCTCGCGCACGGTGTCGGGCGACAGGCCCTCGGAGCGGCACAGGGCCTCGCCATGTTTGGCGAACAGGGCGGACAGGGCAGGGTTCTTGGAAAAAAGAGTCATGATGCATCCTTTTCAGGACGCGCGCACACAGAGGAAAAGTCGCCGCCGGCGAGCCCGCCGGACCCGGGTCGGGGCCTGGCAGGCGCAGTCTTCGGACACCGGACACGCAAGCGCCCGCACGGCCTCCCGGCGCCGCACAGGGCGGACGTGGGAAGCAGGAACGGATGCACGGTCCGGCGGCCCGGAGGCGGCCTGTCACCAGCAGGCTGGTGAGGAACTATCCCTACGGCAGTATGAGCTGCGTCAGGTTCAAAGGGTCTGGGAACAATTCCCACTCTCAGCCCGATTCACGGACCCCCCTTAGTTATGCCGCCCACTGTAGTGCGTCCGGGGCAAAAGTAAATCGCTTTGGTGGGGGCGCTCTCAGCGCTCCCCCAGCCCGAAGTCCGCGCCCCACCTCAGGCCCGGAACGGTGCCGGCCCTCGGCGTGTAGTCGCAGCCCACCCAGCCCGGATAGCCGTGGGCATCCAGCAGCGTGAACAGGAACGGCCAGTTGATCTCGCCGTTGCGGTCCGGCTCGTCGCCCAGGGGCACGCCCGCAACCCGCACGTGACCCAGGAACTCGAGGTTCTCCTCGATAAAGTCCGACAGGCCGCCCTGGATGATCTGGGCGTGGTACATGTTGTAGCACAGGCAGAGATTGTCATCGTCCACGTCCTCGAGAACGCGGACCGCATCGTCCGGCCGGGACAGGAAATAGCCCGGGTTCTCGCGGGTGTTCTTCGGCTCGATCAGAACCCGAACGTTGTCCTCCGAGCAGCGCTCCGCCGCCCAGGACAGGTTGGCGATATAGGTGTCGAGGGCCTCGGGCCACTGGGCCTCGTCCGCCACGATGCCGGCGGGAACCAGAAGACGGGTGCAGTCGCACAGGTCCGCGTACTCCAGGGCCACCTCGATCGAGTCCCGGAACTCGCTCTCCCGGCCGGGCAGGGCGGCAAGGCCCCGCTCCCCCGCAGCCCAGTCCCCGGGGGGCGCGCTGAAGCACACGAGCTCCACATCTGCCATGGCCAGCCGGTCGCCGATGACCTCGGGCTTCCAGATGTAGGGCAGGGGAATCTCCACGCCCCCGAAGCCACAGGCCCGTGCCGCGTCGATCCGGGCGTCCAGGGGGTGTTCGGTGAAAAGGCGTGCAAGGTTGGCACTGAAACGGGGCATGGGTGCGGCTCTCCGGTATGTTGACCTGGTCGGTGTGTTGCGTGTCTGTCTGCGGATCTGTCTGCGGAACTCGCCCCGGAAGGGTGGGGCCGGGTGTGGTGCCGGGCCCGGCGCCAGGCCCGGCGCGCCCGGGGGAGACCCGTTAGCGGGAGCCCCGTTGCGGGAGGGTTTCGCGAACATGAAAACGCGGTAATTCTGGACAAAGCGTGCGCAAAAGGCTATGGGAAAAGCCACCTTCCATTGCCCCGACAGGAGAGAGCCGATGTCTGGCGAGTGCTCTAGCGTTCATCCCTTGACCATCGACGCCGCCCGCGTGCGTCAACTGGCAGACAAGTATGATCTTCGCCTGCCCCGCTATACCTCCTACCCCACGGCTCCGCATTTCCACCCCGGTATCGACCCGGACCAGTACGCGACCTGGCTTTCAGAGCTTCCCGAGAATACTCCCGCGTCCCTCTATCTCCACATCGCCTACTGCGCCGAGATGTGCTTCTTCTGCGGCTGCCATGCCCGGGTCTCCAAGCGTCACGAGCCCGTGGCCGATTACCTGGAAGTCCTTCTCAAGGAAGCGGAACTGATCTCCCGCACCGCCTCGTCCCCCCTGCGGATCACCCACATCCACTTTGGCGGCGGCAGCCCGACCCTCCTGACCGGCGACGAGCTGAAGCACACCACCGACCACCTGCGCAAGCATTTCAACGTCGCGGATGATGCGGAAATCGCCCTCGAGATGGACCCGCGCACCGCGACCGAGGAGTACGTGATCGCCATGGCGAAGGCGGGCTTCACCCGCGCCTCCCTGGGCGTCCAGGACATGGCGGACGTGGTGCAGAAGTCCATCAACCGGATCCAGCCCATGGAAACCGTTGAGAACGCCTTCAACTGGCTGCACAAGCACGGCATCACCGACATCAACATGGACCTGATGTACGGCCTGCCGCACCAGACCACCGAGTCCATGCTCGGCACCATGGACAAGGTCATGGCGCTGAAGCCGGCGCGGGTGTCCCTGTTCGGCTACGCGCACGTGCCCTGGGTCAAGGCCAACATGAAGGCCATCGACGAGAATGCCCTGCCCGGCGCCGCCGAGCGCTGGGACCAGTACCTGAGCGCCACCGCCAACTTCGCTAGACTGGGCTACGTGCAGATTGGTCTCGACCACTTTGCCGCTCCGGACGACGAGATGGCCATTGCTCTCAAGGAGGGCAAGCTGCACCGGAACTTCCAGGGCTACACCACGGACACGGCCCCGGCTCTCATTGGAATGGGGGCCTCCGGCATTGGCTACCTGCCCCAGGGCTACGTGGCCAACGAGCTGGATATCGACACCTACAAGTCCATCATCTCCGAGGGCAAGCTGGCCACGCGCCGGGGCGTCGCCCTGACCGACGAGGACCGTCTGCGCCGGGACGTGATCGAGCGCCTGATGTGTGACCTGAAGGCCGACCTGGGCGAGATTGCCGCCGCCTACAATCGCCCGGCCGACTACTTCGCGCCGGAGCTGGCCCAGATGGACGATCTGGAGGCTGACGGTGTGGTGGCGCGCGACGGACAGGTGATCCAGATCACCGATCTGGGCCGCACCCTGGTGCGCGCTGTGTGTGCCAAGTTTGACCAGTACCTGAAGCCGGGCGAGACCCGCCACTCCCGCGCGGTCTGACCGGCCGCCGGTCTCCCGTTCTTTTCGGGAGGGGAGGGGCCAGGTCCCCGTGAACAGAACGCAGGCGCCGGATCCTGGATCCGGCGCCTTTTTTGTGCCCGGAGTGTGCCGGGGGCCGGATCCGGTTCCAGCACCAGCCGGCTCAGGAAAAGGTGGCCCGGGTGGATACACGGGTGTGCCGGCCGGTCGCCCGATGGTCGGCGGGCCGTTTCCCTTCCGGGGTGCAGGGGGCCCGCTCAAGGGGCTCTGTGCGGCAGCGCACGACGCCGGGCCGGGTTCAGGGGAGGCGTTGCCCGGGTGGGCACGCTCCAGAAAAGAGGGGGTCAGCGTGGAGAGTCGGGCACGCTCACGGGATCGGGCCTCTGCCCGGTAAGCGTGGGGGACGGGGAGGGGGCATGGAGGGGGCGGGAAAGAAGCACTGAGGCAAAAAGAAAGGCGGCCCCCGAAGGAGCCGCCCTCTTTTGCGTTGATCGCAGGGACAGTGGACTTAGAAGCCCATGCCGCCCATGCCACCCATTCCGCCCATGTCAGCACCCGGCATCGGGTCCTTGCGCTCGGGGATCTCGGCGATCATGGCTTCCGTGGTGATCAGGAGGCCCGCGATGGAGGCAGCCGCCTGGAGAGCCGCACGCACCACCTTGGTCGGGTCGATCACGCCGGCCTTGACCAGGTCGGTGTACTCGCCGGTCTGGGCGTTGAAGCCGAAGTTCGGGTCATCGCTCTCGAGCAGCTTGCCCGCGACCACCGCACCGTCAGAGCCCGCGTTGTCCGCGATCTGGCGAGCCGGAGCCTGGATGGCCTTGCGCACGATGGAGATGCCGACGTTCTGGTCGTCGTTGTCGCCACGCAGGTTGGCAAGAACCTTCGTCGAGTGCAGGAGGGCGACACCGCCACCGGCAACCACGCCTTCCTCGACCGCAGCGCGGGTCGCGTTCATGGCGTCGTCCACGCGGTCCTTCTTCTCCTTCACCTCGACCTCGGTTGCGCCACCGACCTTGATGACCGCAACGCCGCCCGCGAGCTTCGCAAGACGCTCCTGGAGCTTCTCGCGGTCGTAGTCCGAGGAGGTCTCCTCGATCTGCGCGCGGATCTGGGTGCAGCGGGCCTCGATGCGGGCCTTCTCGCCGGCGCCGTCAACGATGGTGGTGTCGTCCTTGGTCAGGGTGATGCGCTTGGCGGTGCCCAGCATCTCGACCGTGACGTTCTCGAGCTTGATGCCCAGGTCTTCGCTGATGACCTGCGCACCCGTGAGGATGGCGATGTCTTCCAGCATGGCCTTGCGGCGGTCACCGAAGCCCGGAGCCTTCGCGGCAGCGACCTTCAGGCCACCACGCAGACGGTTGACGACCAGGGTGGCCAGGGCCTCGCCCTCGACGTCCTCGGCGATGATGAACAGCGGACGGCCGGACTGGACAACCGCCTCGAGAACCGGCAGCAGCGGCTGCAGGCCGGAGAGCTTCTTCTCGAAGAGCAGGATGAACGGATCCTCGAGCTCGGCAATCATCTTCTCGGGGTTGGTCACGAAGTACGGCGACAGGTAGCCGCGGTCGAACTGCATGCCCTCGACGACTTCCATCTCCGTGTCGAGACCCTTGGCCTCCTCGACGGTGATGACGCCCTCGTTGCCGACCTTCTCCATCGCGGTGGCGATGATCTGGCCGACTTCCTTGTCGCCGTTCGCGGAGATCGTGCCGACCTGGGCGACTTCGTCGCTGGTCTTGATCTTCTTGGAGCGGGACTGCACGTCCTCGACAACCTTGGACACCGCGAGGTCAATGCCGCGCTTCAGGTCCATCGGGTTCATGCCGGCGGCAACGGCCTTCACGCCCTCGCGGACGATGGCCTGGGCCAGAACGGTGGCGGTGGTGGTGCCGTCGCCCGCGATGTCAGCGGTCTTGGAAGCAACTTCCTTGACCATCTGGGCGCCCATGTTCTCGAACTTGTCCTTGAGCGTGATTTCCTTGGCAACCGACACACCGTCCTTGGTGATGCGCGGGGCGCCGAAGCTCTTGTCGATGACGACGTTGCGACCCTTGGGGCCCTGGGTCACCTTGACGGCGTTGGCCAGGATGTCCACGCCGCGCAGCAGGCGGTCACGGGCGTCGGTGGAGAATTTAACGTCTTTAGCGCTCATGTCTTCTATCTTCCTCTCGGAAACGGGAATTCGAACGGAAAGTCAGGGGGAGGGAGCCGGGATCAGCCCACGATCCCCATGATGTCGGATTCCTTCATGATGAGGTATTCCTTGCCGTCGAGCTTGACCTCGGTGCCGGACCACTTGCCGAACAGGATCCGGTCTCCGGGCTTGACGTCAAGAGCAACGAGCTTGCCGTCTTCTCCGCGCACGCCGGAGCCAACCGCGATCACCTTGCCCTCCATGGGCTTTTCCTTGGCGGTGTCGGGGATGATGATGCCGCCAGCGGTCTTCTCTTCGCCTTCGAGGCGCTCGACGAGAACGCGATCATGCAAAGGACGGAAATTCATTGATGAAGCCTCCGTGGGTTTCCGTATCAAAAGAGAACAGTCAGGGGAGCGGGTGCCCCGCCTGATGGGGAACTTTTGTTAGCACTCTGTCATGGTGAGTGCCAAAGATAGGTCACAGATAGAACGGAGCCTGGCGGGTGTCAAGGCTCGGGAAAAGTTTTCGCGAAAATTTTGGAGCCTGAAAAACCGAGGCCGGGCGGGAGCGTGCCCGCGCGAGGGGCGGTCGCCGTGCCCGTCAGGCGGGCGCTGGGGCAGGTGGTGAGGGTATGAAGAAACGGTCCCTGAACCGGGATCAGTCATAAATACAGTTACTGGGTGGATGTATTTTTGCATCGCTCCTTCGTTTTTTCTACAGCGCGCCCAGTGTATTCGTCTTTAGGTTTTGATCGCGTTATTACATTCCGCTATGGTTGCCTGTGTTTTGTGGCCGTCGGCCAATGGCTTTGGGGGGTGCGTATGTCAAAGGATATCGCGGGCAACTGTGACTGCCGCGTGTTTTTCGTTTCCGGGCGTCGTGGTGCGGCGCTTTCCGGTGTGGCACTGGCCCTGGCGCTGGGCGTCACGGGAGCCGGGCAGGCGCGGGCGGCGGAGCCCTACCAATGTAGCGGGGGTGTTTGTACCGTTACGGGCGAGGTGGCCTGGGATGATCTTGTCGCCGATTCGGAGTTCAGCGGCAAACTTCAGGATCTGAAGTTTGAGGGGCAGGAAGGAAAGGTGACGTTTTCCAAGGATACGGTTCTTTCCGCATCATCCGGCACCCCGGATCAGCGTCTGGTCGTGGGGGAGGGTGTCACCGCGACGCTTTCTGTTGCCGGCGGCGGGACACTGACGATTGCGGACAATACACACGAAAGCAACACCACCAACGCCGAAGGCGGCGCGATTTCCAATGCGGGGACGCTGACCTTTTCGGGCAATACCACCTTCTCCGGGAACACGGCCACAAGCACAAGCAAGTATGCCTTGGGTGGCGCAATTCACAATACGGGGACGCTGACCTTTTTGGGCGACACCATCTTCAGCGGGAATACGGCAACAACCACGCGCGGATGGACCGATGGCGGTGCTCTCTATAACCACTCGGGTACGGTAGTGTTTTTGGGTGATGCGACCTTCAGCGGAAACGCGGCCACGAGCGTGACCAATGGTGCCTATGGCGGGGCAATTTATATTCGGACGGGGGCGGTGACGATTTCGGGCAACGCCACCTTCAAAGAGAACAGGGCTTCAAGCATAGGCACCTGGTCCTGGGGTGGCGCGATCTATAATGGTGGTAATGAGGTGGTGATTTCTGGAAATGCCGTTTTTGAGAAGAACACGGCCTCAAGTGATGAACATAACGCGTTGGGCGGTGGGATCCACAATGCGGAGGGTACGGTCACGATTTCTGGCGATGCGACGTTCACGGGGAACGTGTCCAAAAGCGAAAAAAACAGAAGTTATGGCGCCTATGGCGGCGCGATTTATAACAAAGGTACAAATGCCAGGGTGAGCATTTATGGAGACGCCCTCTTTGTCGGAAACACGGCTTATAGCGTTGACAGCTTCGCCCGGGGCGGCGGAATTTACATCGATAGCGGCGGAACGCTGACGGTTTCTGGGGACGCCACCTTCCGGGAAAATAAGGTTTACAGCACGTCAGGCAGCGCCGGTGGTGGCGCTATTCGTAACGAAGGTGGTTCCGTGACCTTCGAGCGCACGGCCACCTTCATCGGGAACACGGCAACAAGCGATAGCGGAGGGGCTGGATCTGCTGCAATTTTTAGTGTTGGCAAGATGACTTTTTCTGGCGACGCCGTCTTTGTCGAGAACTCGGCCAGCGCTGACAGGGGCAGCGCTTCGACTGCTGCGATTGCAAACTACGGGGAGATGACATTTTCTGGTTTTGCGGTGTTCAAGAAGAACTCAGTCACATCCGGGGATTACCGGGTCTTTAGCGGTGCTATTTATAACGAGTGGATGTTGACCTTCGAGCGTGACGCCACGTTCATCGAAAATACGGTCCAAAGCGAGAAATTTTGGGCTGCTGCTGGTGCGCTTCGTCAATCGAACGTCACAGGCAGCGCGACGACCTTCAAGGGCGCCGCCCTCTTCCAGAAGAACACGGCTGTCGCGATGTCAAGAGATGCCTCCGGTGGGGCGGTTTATAACTGGGGTAAGGTGACCTTCTCGGGTGATGCCACCTTCCTCGAGAACAAAGCCCATGGCAAGGCGGCCTATGGGGGTGCGATTTATAACGCGGGCACGCTGATTTTTGAAAAGGCTGCCACGTTCATCGGGAACACGGCCCTCGGAACGAGCGACGATTCTTATGGCGGAGCAATTTTTACTGCGGATCCGATGACTTTTTACGGGACCACAACCTTCATCGGGAACACGGCCCAAAGCGACAGCGGCAGGGCCTGTGGTGGTGCGCTGGATAACAGCGGCGGTAAGCTGACCTTTTTGGGCGGCGCCATCTTCAGCGGGAACGCAGCCGAAAGCAAGAGCGGCAAGGTGAGCGGCGGCGCGATAAGTGCTTACGGCGCCTATGTGACGACGAAGCTGCAAGGGGACGCCACCTTCAGCGGGAACCGGGCCCAAAGCGAGACTGGCGACGCTTTTGGAGGCGCAGTTGAGGCTTATCTTACCAACGTGAGCCTGTCTGGAAGGGCCGCCTTCGAGAAGAATACGGCCACAAGCACGTCAGGAACAGCGTATGGTGGCGCAATTTCTATCACTAGCAGGATCCCCGAGCTCGCGGTGACCCTGTCGGGCGACGCCACCTTCAAGGACAATACGGCCACAAGCACCTCGGGCGAAGCCTACGGAGGCGCCATCTCCATCCGCGGTGGAACACTTGTTCTGGACCCGGGCGCGGGCAAGACGGTCCTCTTCAGTGGCAATACGGCCAGCGGGCGTTCAAGTTCTGTCTATCTGGAGAGCCTTGAAGATATATTTAGCAATAAATACAGCCCAACCCTGAAGGTTGGTGTCTCGGGCACGGGTACGGTGGACATGCGCACGGATCCGATGGGGGGAAGGGCCGCGGACAATCAGGCCATTACCATCATCAAGGACGGTGCCGGCTCGACCTGGTGGCTGGGGGGCCAGAACCTGTTCACCAGCGATGGCAACGCCGGCAGCAAAACCGAGTTTTCGGTCAATGACGGGACGCTTGCCTTTGTGGCCGGTACGAAAATCGACCTTCAGGGCGCGGGCTCGTCCTTCACCCTGGTTTCCCCTGCCGTGCTGTATCTTGAGGGGAGCGGCCACAAAATTCTGGCCGGAAATGCCGGGACCGGCGGAACCATGACCGGCGGCACCATCAATCTGAAGGCCGGAGCGAAACTCAGCTATGACCTTCTCGATGTTCCATCCGGAGAAAAGGTTCTCACCCTGCGGGCAGGAACCACGACCCTGCCGGCAGGCGGAGAGGGGCCCGTAATTCTCGACATCCTGACATTCCGAAACGTCGTGGGTACCAAATACGCGCTGCTGGACGCCGGAGTGAAACTCACCGACAAGGTGAAGCTGATCTATCGGGGCGAGGACTTTGCCAATACCCGCTTCGGCTCCGCGCTTGTGGGCTCGCTGGCGGAAGACGATACGGTTCAGATGCTGACCGTCCAGCAGGTGGTGAAGAACGACAAACTGACCTGGGTTGGCGACGACGAGGATCCCTGGAACATCAAGGTCCAGAATAAATGGGTGCTCCCCGACACGACCAAAACGCAGTTCGCTCACGGGGACGCGGTCGTGTTCACGGAGGCCAAACAGGGCGCTGTCAACGTCAACGCCGGTGGCGTGGTGGTCGCCGGCATGGAGATCACCGGCGGCACTTTTACGTTCAAGGGGGGCGAGATTGTCTCGGCGGCGGACAAGGAGACCAACTACACCCCGGCCACCCGGAAAATGGAGCTGAGCGGAACGGCCGACGCCACCTTCGAGGAGAGCGTGAAGCTGAGCTTCGCCGAAGGATACAGCATAGGCGATAACGCGAAAATGACCGTGAGGGGCACGGTTCTCACGGGCAATATCGTTAACAGCGGTGAGTTCGTTTTCGATACCGGGCCTGATGCGACGCTCCGTTACACCGACACCCTCTCCGGCGGCGGCAAGGTTTTCAAGAACGGTGCCGGAACCGTCCTGCTGTCCGGAAACCACTCTGCGGCGACCGGTCCCCTCACTCTGAACGGGGGCACCCTGGGCGGCGCCTTCACATGGGGTGGCAGCCTGAAGCTGGGCAACAGCGGCACCGTTTTGGCGCCGGGGGATGCGGATGACGTTGGCACGATGTCCGTCGGTTCCTTCGATCCGGGCGACAAGGCCTTCACCCTCCGAGTTCGCGTTACTCGGGAGGCCAGTGACCGTCTGGACGTGCAGAACGGCACCGTTGTTCTGCCCCAGGTGTCCACCCTGAAGGTGGTGAAGGCCATCGGAAGCGGCTGGGAGGTAGAAAAAATATACACGGTTCTGGCAGCCCTGGATCCGGACGGAAAAGTGGAGGGCAGGTTCTCGATCCTGGACAAGGCGGCGGACCTGCCATTCCTGAGTCTGGACCAGGTGCGCCTGGGTGCGGGCGGGAAACCGGTTGAGGGCAACGCGGACGTATCCGCTATTGGCCTTCGGGCGACTTACAAGGGGCCCGATCCCGGCCCAGACCCCGGTCCGGGGCCCGATCCCAAACCCGGCCCTGGCCCTGGTCCCGGTCCGGGGCCCGGTCCCGTGCCTCCGTCCCCCTGGACGAACGCCTCACCGAACCAGATTGCCACCGCCCGTGCCATCGGCACCATGGCTCCGGGTCCGGTCCAGAACGCCATGATCAACGCCTCGCGCGGCGAGGGCCTGCGCCTTCTGGACCTCTTCTCCGGCGACAGCCACGCCAACGTGGGCCACATGATCCGCCACGGGGCGCAGGAACTGTCCCGCACCCTGATGAACACCCTGTCCGACATGGCGCCATCCGTGGACGGGATGCCGGGCGGGGGCCGTCTCGAGGTGGCGTCGCGGGGTCCGGTTGAGGTCGACCCCGCCACGGGCCTGCGCAAGGACCACCGGGTCTGGGCCCAGGTCTCGGGTGCCCGGGACACCTGGGACGGGGACGGCAATGCGGCCCGCTCCACCGCCAGCGGCGTGGGGGTCACGGCGGGGGCCTCGTTTGGCCTCGGGGACGGCTGGTTTGCAGGCGGCCTGTTCCGCTACGGCTACCGGGATTTCCGGGTGTCGGACCGCCTGTTCAAGGCCGACATCCACTCGTTCTCGGGCGGGGCTTACGGCGGCAAGGTCTGGGATGTGGGCACGGGCTTCCTGCGCACGACCCTGGGGGGCGTCTACACCCGCCACGGCATCGACAGCCGGCGCACCGCGCTGGGCGAGCGCCTGAAGGCGGACTACGGGGCCAACGGGTTCCAGGTTGTGGGCGAGGCCGCCTGGCGGGTCCAGGCCACCGATGCCCTGATGGTGGAACCCTTTGCCGGAGGCTCGTGGGCTATGGGCTATACCGAAGGCTTCTCGGAAAGCGGCGGTGTTGCGGGCCTGCGGGGGCACAGCCAGGCGAGCCACACGGGCGTGTCCTCTCTGGGTGTGCGCATGGACGCCCGGGTGCACGAGAACGCGGTCCTGAAGCTGGACCTGGGCTGGGAGCACGTTTACGGCGACATCGACACCGCCAGCCGTATGATGTTCCTTGCGGGGTCGGATGACTTCCTCGTGCGGGGCACGCCGGCGGACCGGGATGCGGCCGTTGTGGGCGTGGGCGCCGAGGTGCGCCTGGACGACACCTGGGGGCTGACCGTGATGTACGACGGGGCGTATGGTGCCCACACCACCTCCCACGGCGGCCGCGCCCGTATGACGTACCGCTGGTAGGACAGCGAACGCCCGGGCCTGACGCCAGCACACCCGGACTCTGGCCCGGACCGGTCACTGGCCCTCAGCAGTCGATGGCGGGCCAGTGGGCCGGAACATCTTCCCCCCGGCCCGGGCGTGCTGATCCGCGTCGTCCCCGTTCCGGCTCCGGGGCGTCCTTCCCTCCGGCCTTGCACCCGCCAAAGCCCCGCCCTTAAAGGCGGGGCTTTTGTGTTGGTGGCCCATTCCTCTTGCCGTGCCAGCAGGACTGAAGCGCCAGGCGTCAGATTGGATCGGGGAGTCTGGGGCGTTTCAGTCAGCCTGACGGAACAGTGTCAAAATGCGGGAGTGTTTACTTGGGGTCACGTCACCTCACGGCCCTCCGTGGCAGGCGTTTCCGATCCAGAAGGAATGAAATCCGCTGCACCCGAGTGGTGTGGTGTTTGTGGTATATTTGGTGTTAATCAACAAAAAGCTGCTGCACTTTTAAACAACACCGACTGACGGTGGATTATTGAGGGGGTTTTAACAGAAAACTCGTGGTTGTCAAAAGGGCACGATCATTTTTTATTTTCAAATTTCCCCGTTTTTTATTTCACGCATACTTGTTTTCTTTGCTCTTTGGGGCTTACGGTTGCGTGCGTGCCAGCCAGCCTTTCTCTGGGAGCATCTTCATGTCACCGCGGTTCCGTAACCTCACCCCTTTCTCCACCCCTTTTTCCCGTCGCGACGGTCTTGCCCTGTCCGGTGTGGCTCTGGCTCTGGCGCTGAGCGTCACAGGTGCCGGTCAGGCGTCTGCCGCCGGGTACACCTGCGCTTCCGGCACCTGTACCGTTGACGGTGAGGTGACATGGGACGAGCTCATGGCTGCGGGGTTCAATGGCGGATTGTCTTACCTTAGTTTTGACGGCCAGGGCGGAAAAGTCACCATCTCCAACGATATGGAGCTTGATGGGGCGGGCGGGGGCGCGAGCCAGCGTTTGAGGGTGGACGCGGACCAGAAAGCGGAGCTGAATATAGACCCCCAAAGAAGCGTGCTGGTCCGGAACAACACCTTGCTTGACTCCAGCTCGGTCTCGGGGGGGGCGGTCGAAAACAGAGGAGCTCTGAGACTTCTGGGGACCTGGGTGTTTGAGAAAAACTCAGTCGAAAGTGGGGGGGGGACCACCGAGGCCGTCGGTGGAGCACTTGCAAACCGCGGGAGCCTCTGGCTCCGTGGCCAGATATCGCTTTCCGCAAACGCGGCTCTTAACACGGGGCAGGGGGGAAAAGCCCTGGGAGGAGCGATCTATAACGCGCCCGGTGGACAGTTAAATCTCAACGCACAGCCATCATTAACGTTCAATAGAGTCGAAAGTACGAACAGCAACGGAAGCGCTTGGGGTGGGGCTGTTTACAGTGTTGGCTCCATGACCGTCTCCGGCCCCATCGATTTCACTGGCAACGCAGCGCAAAGCACGTCTTCGGGCAGCGACTCCGACGAGGGGGCCTATGGGGGCGCGGTTGCCTCCTGGGGGGTGGCGGAGTTTTTTGGCCCCGCGAATTTTGAGGACAACAGCGCAAGCAGCGACAAGGAAAAGTCGCAGGCTCTTGGGGGCGCCCTTTTTGCCGGCAAAGACAGTACGGTAACCTTTTTCGAGGCGACCTTTAACAAAAACAAGGCCATGAGCACTCTTGGAACGTCCAGGGGGGGTGCGATTTACAACTCTGGCACCATCGGCCTGGCCGGCCCGTCGACCTTCACGATGAACACGACGGAAGCCGGAGGGAAAGCCAAGCTCTCCTATGGCGGAGCGATTTATAACGGGACGTCCGGTGTTCTGTCGCTCGGCGGCACCTCGACCTTTACAGGCAATACGGCAATCGCTTCCGGAGGGGCCTTCGCGGGGGGAGGGGCTGTCGCCAACGATTCAAAAGGCTCCGAGACCCCCGGCAAGATAACGTTCTCAGGTTCTCCCACGTTCTCAGACAACGTGGCCAGAGCGTCCGGCACAGGCAGCAGTGCCCATGGTGGCGCCGTGCTCAACAACACGGGCGCCACAATGATCTTTCAGCAGGCGGTCGAGTTCGACCGGAACAGAGCCGAATTCACCGGGGGGGGCGGAAGCTACGGGGGCGGTGCGATTATCAACTTCGGTGGCGACATTACCTTTAAAGACAAGGCTACGTTTACTGGAAACATGACCACACGTATGGACGATCCGGGTAATGGAAGCGGACCGGGCGGCGCAGTCAACAATTTTGGTGGGTCTCTTGTCTTTGACAAAGACGTTTCCTTCATCGCGAACACCGCAGATGGGCTCGGCGGTGGAGTCTACAACTGGTCGGGTTCGACCACCATTTCGGGTGTTGCCACCTTTAAGGGGAACAAAGCTTCGTCAACTTTCGCCGGGGCAACAGCTGTCGGGGGAGCGGTTGACAGCCTCTTCTCTACCGGCAGCGGCACGAACCCTGCGGTATTTACTTTGGCCCAGGGGGGGCAGTTTATCGAAAACGGGGCTTCCGGGGACAACGCTCGGGGTGGTGCAATCGCCAACAACAGGGCTACCCTGAATATCGGCGGAGACGTGTTGTTTCAGCAGAACACAGCAGAAGCCAGAGTCTCTGGATCACGCGGCGGGGCAATTGACAACTCGTCTGAAGGAAAGGTGATTATTTCCGGCTTCGCCACCTTCGATAAAAACCGGGCTGAGGGTGGAGAGGTAGCCTCTGGTGGGGCGATTTACAGCACAAATGACACAGGTGCTCAGACTGAGAGCGGACTTGCCAGCACCATTACCCTGGAGAATGGTGGTTCTTTTGAAGGCAATACGGCCAATGGGCAGGCCGGATCGGGAGGCGCCATCTACAACAGGGGGGGCGTGTTGACCCTCGGGGGCGGTGTCACGTTCAAGGGAAATCGGGCTACCAGTTCGGGGACAGATAAGGTGGCCTCGGGTGGTGCGATCAGGGCGTCGGAGTATGGGGGGCTGACCTCGCGAACCGTTTATGGCAAGGTGGATTTCCTCGGAAACGCGTCCTTCACAGACAACTCGGTTGAAAGCGCCGAAGGCTCGGCTTACGGGGGTGCGATGCATGTCTCCCGAAATGCTGTCACGTTTTCCGGCGATGCGAATTTCGAGCTCAACACGGCAACAAGTCGCGGCACAGGAAAAGAGGTGCACGGTGGTGCGGTCGAGAGTTTTTCCACTGTGATAAACGACCAGAGTGGATCGATGAACTTCGAGATGGGGGCGACCTTTCTCGAAAATAAAGCGCTTGCCACCGGAGATCAGAGCGCGGCGTTCGGAGGTGCCGTTTCAAACAAGGGCCCACTGAAGTTTGCCAAGACGGCCCACTTCGAGGGGAACGTCGCGAAGAACACAGGTGCGCAAGGAAGTGCTTATGGCGGTGGGCTATGTAACCACCGCGGCAAAGTAACGTTCAGCGGACCCGTCACATTCAAGGACAACAGGGTCGAAAGCGACACAGGCCTCGCTCAGGGTGGGGCTGTGTACAACAACGAGACCGGCACGATAGAATTTTCCGGTTTGACAGCCTTCGAACTCAACCTTGCCGAGAGTGGTGGCGGCGGTGGGGCCGGAGGTGCCATCTACAACCGCGGGGGGACTCTCCGGATCTATGGGGCCACGGAGTTCCTGAACAACAGGGCCACAAAAGAGGGCGGTGCTCTCTACAGCCTTGGGGGCATGACAACCCTGGCCCCCGAGACTGCTGAAAAGACCATCCGCTTCAGCGGCAACACGGCCGGGGGTAAGGCGAACTCGATTTATCTCGTGAGCAAGACGTTGGGGGGCGAAAATTTTGATGCCGTCCTTAAGGTTGGGGGCGCCGGCACGGTTGACATGAAGTCCGATCCCATGGGCGGCAACGCATCCGACGGGCGGGGCATCACCATAATCAAGGACGTTACCAGCACCTGGGAGCTTGGGGGCGGGAACGTCTTCACTGCGGATGACAACGCGGACAGCCGGACGGATTTCCAGGTCAAACGCGGGGAGCTGGCCTTTGCGACCGACACCGCAGGCGGCACAACCGTCGATCTCCGGGGCCTGAAGTCTGCCTTCACCCTGGAGGCCCCGGCCATCCTTTCCCTCGCGGGTGACAGCCACAAAATTCTGGCCGGGAACGGTGGCCTCAACCCCGATACAGGGACGGGCGGGACCATTACCCTGGCCGCGGGCTCCACCCTGAGCTTCAACCTGGACGCCACCCGGGAGAAAACTTCTGTTCTTACCCTGCGGGCTGAAAACGTGGTTCTGCCAACTGCGGCGGGCGAGACGGTCACGCTCGATATCCGGTCGTTCAAGAATGTTGCGGGCACCGAGTACTGGCTCCTGGACGCGGGCGTGGTTCTGACGGACAAGATCACGCTGACGTACCGGGGAGAGGCGTTTGACAAGACGGAGTTGGGCAAGGTCCTGGAGGGCAGGCTGAGTGATGACAAGAAGGTCCAGATGCTGACCGTCAGGGGGGGAACCGTCAACCGGAAGCTGACCTGGGTCGGAAACACCGGCGACGACTGGAACATTACCGCAGAACAAAAATGGAAGCTCCCGAACACCAACCTCACCCAGTTTCTCCCGGGTGACGCGGTCGTGTTCACCAGGGACAATGTCGGCGACGTCAACGTCAACGCGGGCGGCGTGGAGGTGGCCGGCATGGAGATCACCGGCGGCACCTTTACGTTCAAGGGCGGCGAGATCGTCTCGACCACAGGCGGGCCGACCAACTACACCCCGGCCACCCGGAAAATGGAGCTGACGGGGACCGCGGACGCCACCTTCGAGGAGAGCGTGAAGCTGAACTTCGCCAACGGCTATGACATCGACACCGGTGCGAAGATGACCGTGAAGGGTGGCGCCATCGAGGGCAAGATTGCCAACCGGGGCACGTTTGTCTTTGATATCGGTACCGGCAAGACCTTCGGCTACGGAAATCCCCTGACCGGTGTCGGAACCTTCGCGAAAGACGGAGCGGGCACGCTGGTCCTCTCCGGCGACCAGACCGGAGCCACGGGCGGCCTCGTCCTGAACGGGGGCACGCTGGGCGGCGCCTTCAAATGGGGCGGCACCTTGGAAACCGAGGGTATCCTGACGCTGGGCAACAGCGGCACCACCGTGGCTCCGGGCGCAGAGGACACGGTCGGCACCCTCTCGGTCAATGGCTTCAACACAGACGACAAGACGTTCACGCTCCAGGTCCGGGTCACGGCGGATCGCAGCGACCTGCTGGAGGTCCGCACGGGTGATGTGAGCGTCCCGGACGGCTCGACCCTGAAGGTGGTGAAGGCCATCGGAAGCGGCTGGGCGTCGGAAAAGATCTACACGGTCCTGGTGGCCCGGGAGGACAGCCGGAAAGTCGTGGGCACGTTCTCGATCCTGGACAAGGCGGCGGACCTGCCGTTCCTGAGCCTGGACCAGGTGCGCCTTGACGCCAATGGCAAGGTGGTTGCCGACGGCGAGGACGCTGCGGCCATCGGCCTGCGGGCCACCTACCAGGGGCCGAAGCCCGGACCCGGTCCCGGCCCTGGTCCCGGTCCGGGGCCCGGCCCTGGCCCCGTGCCGCCGTCTCCCTGGGAGGGCCTGACCCCGAACGAGATCGCCACAGCCGAAGCCATCGGCACCATGGCGCCCGGCCCGGTGCAGGACGCCATGATCAACGCCTCGCGCAGCGAGGGGATCCGGCTTCTGGACCTGTTCTCCGGCGACGGGTATGCCAACGTGGGCCACATGATCCGCCACGGCGCCCTGGAGCTCAGCCGCACCCTGATGAACACCCTGTCCGACATGGCACCGTCCGTGGACGGGATGCCGGGCGGGGGCCGCCTCGAGGTGGCGTCGCGGGGTCCGGTTGAGGTCGACCCCGCCACGGGCCTGCGCAAGAACCACCGGGTCTGGGCCCAGGTCTCGGGTGTTCACAACACCTGGGACGGGGACGGCAATGCGGCCCGCTCCACCGCCAGCGGGGTGGGCGTCCGGGCCGGGGCGACCTTCAGCTTCGAGGACGGCTGGTTCGCGGGCGGCCTGTTCCGCTACGGCTACCGGGATTTCCGGGTGTCCGACCGCCTGTTCAAGGCCGACATCCACTCGTTCTCGGGCGGGGCCTACGGCGGCAAGGTCTGGGACGTGGGCACGGGCTCGCTGCGCACGACCCTGGGGGGCGTTTACACCCGCCACGGCATCGACAGCCGGCGCACCGCTCTCGGAGAGCGCCTGAAGGCGGACTACGGGGCGAACGTGTTCCAGGTTGTGGGTGAGGCCGCCTGGCGGATCCAGGCCACCGACGCCCTGATGGTGGAGCCCTTTGCCGGAGGCTCGTGGGCTATGGGTTATACCGAAGGCTTCTCGGAGAGCGGCGGTGTTGCGGGCCTGCGCGGGCACAGCCAGGCCAGCCACACGGGAGTCACCACGGTGGGTGTGCGGATGGACGCCCGTGTGCATGAGAACGCGGTCCTGAAACTGGACCTGGGCTGGGAGCATGTCTACGGCGACATCGACACCAACAGCCGGATGGCGTTCCTTGCGGGGTCGGATGACTTCCTTGTGCGAGGCACACCGGCGGACCGGGATGCGGCTGTGGTGGGTGTTGGCGCCGAGGTCCGCCTGGACGACACCTGGGGGCTGACGGTGATGTACGACGGGGCGTATGGTGCCCACACCACCTCCCACGGCGGCCGCGCCCGCGTGACGTATCGCTGGTAGGACAGCGAACGCCCGGACCGAACCGGCCCCGGCACGCACCCTGCGACGCAGTGTGAGGGTTGGGGTCGGGGCGCTTCCTGCGAAAGCCCTGTCGGCAGGAGCCCGGCAGGGCTTTCTGGTATCTGGCGGTCGGGGAGCGGGTGCGAATGGGCGGGAACCGGTGGCTGCTCAGCCCATCCTGTTCTGAGGAGGCCTCAGGTCACAGTCCCTTGACCGCAAACCTCACCACCAGCTGGCGTAAGGTGATTCGATCTGCGGTTACGAGCTAGGTGCTGTAGGCCGATAACACTAGCCGTATTGCCTGTCTTTAGAGGTGTCCGATAAAATCTATAATTGCATATTGATGCTGGCACGTCAGGGTTGACTCTTCGTGCCTCGCAAGTCTCTAGGTGACTAATTTTTACTCTTTTCCATGAGGTATACTATATACATAGTGGCAACTCCAACCATTGATATTAGTGTGGCAGTGGGGTTGCTTTTCGCTAATTCAGAAAGGGTAGGGGCTAACTCTGTCGCCAACTCTTTTTTACCGTCGAGATCAAGGATTTCCACGGCATCACGCATCTCAGTGACTCCATAACAGGAAGGGTAGTCTGATCGTAACATTGAGTTTTCTGTATGTCCGCGATTTATACACTGAATGCCCGCAGGAGTGGTTGTGGGCGAGCCAGCTTCGCGGAGCGAAAAACCGGCACCGCACGCCTGGCGCCAAAGTATACGGAGCCGTCAATAACCATCGCCTCAAAGGGAGGGGCGGGGTGCGGAATGGGGTGAGGTCTGCATGAGGGAGGGGGGCGGCTGTCTTCGCGTGCCTTCCCGTGCTGCTGTCCCCTGTTGCCGCCCCGTCCTGCATCAGATGCGGCAGGCGGGTGCGGCGGCCGGTTCGGTGCTTCGGTCCTTCCGGGCCTAGAACAGCAGGCGGGTCGGGTCGGACAGGCGGCGGCGGTCCCTCGGGTTGTCCTCGGAGAAGAGCTCCAGGACCTGGCGCATGATGGTGCTGCCCAGTTCCTCGGGATCGTTGAGGGTGACGGCGCGCTGGTAGTAGCGGGTCACGTCGTGCCCGATCCCGATGGCGGTCAGCCGGACCGGGCTTGCGGTTTCGACCCGTTCGATCACCGCGCGCAGGTGGTTTTCCAGCAGGTTCCCCGTGTTGGCGGACAGGGTGGAGTCGTCCACCGGAGCCCCGTCCGAGATGACCATCAGGATGCGCCGGGCCTCGGGGCGCAGGGAGAGGCGCCGGTGGGCCCAGATGAGCGCCTCGCCGTCGATGTTCTCCTTGAGCAGGCCTTCCTTGAGCATGAGCCCCAGGTTCTTCTTGGCCCGCCGCCAGGGCTGGTCCGCGCTCTTGTAGATGATGTGGCGCAGGTCGTTCAGGCGTCCCGGGTTGGCGGGCTCGCCGGAGGTCCGCCACAGTTCGCGGGACTGGCCGCCCTTCCAGGCGCTGGTGGTGAAACCCAGGATCTCGACCTTCACGCCGCAGCGCTCCAGGGTGCGGGCCAGGATGTCGGCACAGATGGCGGTGACGGCAATGGGCCGTCCGCGCATGGAGCCCGAGTTGTCCAGGAGCAGGGTCACGACCGTGTCGCGGAAGTCGGTTTCCTTCTCGCGGCGGAACGAGAGCCCGTGGGTCGGGTTGGCCACAATGCGCGCAAGGCGGCCCGTGTCCAGCTCCCCTTCCTCGAGGTCGAACTCCCAGGCCCGGACCTGCTGCGCCATCAGGCGGCGCTGGAGCCGGTTGGCAAGGCGGGACACCACGCCTTGGAGCGGCAGAAGCTGCTGGTCAAGCTGGGCGCGCAGGCGCTCCAGCTCGTCGGGGGTGCACAGGTCGTGGGCCTCGACCTCCTCGTCGAAGCGGGTGGTGTAGATGCGGTAGACCCCGTCCGGACCGTTCACGGGGGCGGGGGCCTCGACCGCGCTGTCATCGAACGAGGGGGCGTCGCCCTGGGTTGCGGGCGCCTCCTGCTCCTCGCCGCTCTCGCCGGAGGTTTCCTCGCCGGGGGCTTCGGTCTCGCCGGGCTCGTAGCAGGTGTCCCCCATGTCGCCGGGGGAGTCCACGCCCTCGGGGGTGGCGGAGTCCGGAGCATCCGGGTCAGAGGGGGTGTCCTCGTCCTCCGGCTCGGGGCTGTCGTCCCCGCTGGAGGGGTCGTCGGTCTTTTCCTCGTCCGGATCGTCAAAATCCTCCAGCCCCATGCGCTCCAGAAGAACCCGGGTGCTGCGGGCGAAGCCGGTCTGGTCGTCCCGGTTGCTGAACAGGTCGTCGAGCGCGTCCGCCACGTCGGGGGGCAGGTTCTGGCGCCCCAGGGCTGCCCCCTTCTCGCCCAGCGTGCCAAGGGGGACGGTGCCGAACCCCTCCAGGGCCAGAAGCCGGACAAGCTCGCCGGCCTCGGCCTGTTCCGCCGATTCCACGGTGGCAAAGCCCTCGGACTGGAGGCGGTCCTCGATGGCGAGGCCGATGTTCTTTCCGGCCCCCACGTAGGCGCCGGCGCCCACGGACTCGTAGCGCGCCTGCTCCAGCGCCGTGTACAGGGCGCGGGCGGGAGCGGTGTCCGGCTCATAGCGGGCGTTTACCAGGGGGTCGTGGTAGCGCAGCTTCAGGGCGATGGCGTCGGCCGTGCCCCTGAGCTTCGCGACCTGCGCCGGCGAGAGCGCGCGCCCCGGCTGGGGCAGGCGGGCGCTGGTTCCGGACAGGACGGCCTGCCCGGGTGTGTACACGACCGTCACTTCCGGATGCCCGGACACCGCCTTCAGCACGGCGGTCGTGGCGCTTTTCAGCGTTTCGGCGGCCCGTTCCGTGTCGGTGCGCGCCTTGCCTGGAGGGTGCATGGCGCCTTAACCCGCCTGGACGGCCCGCGCGGCCAGTCCCTCGGGCAGCTCCTCACCGAAACAGCGCTGGTAGTACTCGGCCACGATGGTGCGCTCCGCCTCGTCGCACTTGTTGAGGAACGTCAGGCGGAAGGCCATGCCCACGTTCTGGAAGATCTCGGCGTTCTCGGCCCAGGTCAGCACGGTGCGCGGGGACATGACCGTCGAGATGTCGCCGCCCATGAAGCCTGCCCGGCTCAGCTCGGCAACCTTCACCATGCGCGACAGCACATCCCGGCCCTGGGGCGTGTCGTAGCCCGGGTGGCGGGCGAGCGCGATCTTCATCTCGGTCTCGTGGTCCAGGTAGTTCAGGTTCACCACGATGTTCCAGCGGTCCATCTGGCCCTGGTTGATCTGCTGGGTTCCGTGGTACAGCCCGGTGGTATCCCCCAGGCCGATGGTGTTGGTGGTGGCAAACAGCCGGAAGAACGGGTGAGGGCGGATGACCCGGCTCTGGTCCAGAAGGGTCAGGCGTCCCTCGACCTCGAGGACGCGCTGGATCACGAACATCACGTCGGGCCGTCCGGCGTCGTACTCGTCGAACACCAGGGCCACCGGGCGCTGGAGGCACCAGGGGAGGATCCCCTCCCGGAACTCGGTCACCTGCTGTCCGTCGCGCAGGACGATGGCGTCCTTGCCCACAAGGTCGATTCGACTGACATGGCTGTCCAGGTTGACCCGGATGCACGGCCAGTTCAGCCGCGAGGCCACCTGCTCCACGTGGGTGGACTTGCCGGTGCCGTGGTAGCCCTGGATCATGACCCGGCGGTTGTAGGCAAACCCGGCGAGGATCGCGAGGGTCGTGTCCGGATCAAAGCGGTAGGCAGGGTCCGGATCGGGCACGTGCTCGGTTGCGTCGGTGAAAGCCGGCACCGTCATGTCGATGTCGATGCCAAAGACATCGCGCACGCTGACAGAGGTATCGGGTTTGTCCAGGGGCGTTTCGGATACGGCCATGTGCAGTCCTCGGCAGGGGCAAAAAAAAGGAGAGGAAGTTTAGCCTTCCCCCCTCGGCGGGTCTACGCCGAAATGAGATCCCGGGGGAATGCTACGGCTTTTACCAGCGCCGGAAAACGTGCATACTGCCCGGACGCGAGACTGTGCCCCGCATTACGGAAGCGAAGAGTATGGCAAGACGGAGAAAAGAGACCCCCGGCGGGCTTCTTACGGCTGTGGTCCTGGCCCTGGCCGGGACGGTGACCGCGGGCTGGCTGGTGCTGGTTCCCGTGACGCTGTATGCGATCAGTGACGGGTACCTGGGCGCGGACTTTCTGGTCAAGGCGTCGCTGATCACACTGATCCCCCTGCTGCTGCTGTGGCTTGGGGTGTTGTGCGGTTTTGTTGTCTGGAACCTGGTGTCCATGAGGCGCCAGTTCGCGACCCTCGCCCACCTCTCGACCCGCACGCTCGAGGACACCGAGGCCCTGGGCCGGGTCATCCTGCGCAGCCAGCAGGAGAGCCAGCGCCGGGCCGAGCGCGACGTCGTGGACCTGATCATCAAGGACATGAACGCCCAGCTCGCCGTGATCATGGAGCGGATCGGCATGGTGGGGCAGGGCGAGATGGAGACCCTCTGGGGCATGACCGCTGCCGGGAACCCCTGGGCGATCCCCGCGACCTTCATGGCCAGCGCCGAGCTGACGGGGCAGGGCTTTCGCACCATCGTGTCCGACCGGCTGATTGCCGACCCCCAGTCCACGGTGGCGCTCCAGTCCTTTCTGACGCGCTATGAGCAGATGATGCGCCTTCTCGATACCTATGACGAGAACCGCCTGCTGAAGGAGATCATCGGGGAAAGCCCCTATGAGCGGGTCATCTTCCTGCTGACCAACATCCTTCACCTTCTGCACACCCGCATGAAGGAACGCCAGAGTGCCCAGGGCCTGGCCCCGGTTGAGGGCGTTCCGGCGGTGGATCCGGCAGCGGGGCCGGACAGCCCGCAGGGGCCGCTGGCCTCCCGGGTTCCCCTGGCCCGCAGCGAGGCGGTGTCCTAGAGCCGCGGTGTCCGGGCGCGGTCGCGTCGTTTTGAGGCGGCCTCCGTTGTGTCCGGGCGGGGCGGTCCTGGGCAGAGCTCCCGGGTTCCGCTGGTCCGCACCGAGGGGCCCGCTGGGCGACACGGCGCCGGACAGCGCCCAGTGGGGGCGGCTTTTCCCGGTCCCCCTTGTCATGCCATCCCATCCCTTTTTGGGCCCCGTCCGTCGGGCCCTGGCCTCTTCGTGCTTTTGCGTCCGCCTGGCCCCCGTGGGGCGTCCCCGGGTCCGTTGCGTGTTGCGCCGGTCGTCTCTCCGGGGGCATCGTCTGTCGGCAGGCGCCCCGTGCTCCGGTGGTCTGCCGGCCTACTCTTCCATCAGGGTCTTGATGTGGGCCGAGACGGACGAGGCGAGGCTGGTGATGTCATAGCCCCCCTCCAGGGTGGAGACGACCCGGCTGTTGCAGGTCTCCCGGGCGATTTTCAGGAGTTCCGAGGTGACCCAGCGGAAGTCCTCGACCTTCAGTTCCAGCGAGGACATGGGGTCCATGACATGCCCGTCAAACCCGGCGCAGATCATCAGCAGGTCGGGCTTGAACTCGGTCAGGGCCGGGAAGATTGTCTCGGTGTAGGCCTCGCGGAAGGCGTCCCCGTTCGAGCCCCGGGGAAGCGGGCAGTTGACAATGTTCCCATGCGCCCCCTTCTCATCCGCGTGCCCCGTGAAGGGGAACAGGCCCACCTCGTGGGTGGAGGCGTAGAACAGGGAGGGGTCATCCCAGAAAATATGCTGGACTCCGTTGCCATGGTGGACGTCGAAGTCCACCACCGCCACCCGCTCCGCGCCCCACTGCTCGCGGGCGTGCAGGGCGCCGATGGCCACGTTGTTGAACAGGCAGAAGCCCATGGCCTTGTCCCGTTCCGCGTGGTGTCCGGGGGGGCGGATGGGCACGAACGCGTTGCGAAAGGGCATGTCCTCGCTCATGACGGCGTCCACCGCCAGGATCACGCCCCCGGCCGCCCGCAAGAGGGCCTCCTCCGACGAGCAGCACAGGTAGGTGTCCTCGTCCTTGGCAGCGTTGTTGTCCTCCGGGCTCAGCATCTTGCAGCCCTCGCGGGGGATGGACTGGAAAACCTCTTCAATGTAGGACAGGGGGTGGACCCGCAGAAGCTGCTCGCGCGTGGCGTAGGGCGCCTCGGCGTGCTCCAGCATGGCGAAGGTTTCCATCTCCAGAATTCTGAGGATGGCCCGAAGCCGGGTCGGGTTTTCCGGATGCAGCACGCCGGGGTCGTGCTCGAGGCAGGCCGGATGAGAGATCAGCAACGTGGTCATGGGTGACACCAGGCTCCCTGTCAACTTGCCGTTTGTCGGCGTGTTTTGTTGTCTTCGATACCCCGGAGGTACGGCCTCCCCGGTAAAATTGCAACGGTTTTCACGGTTCCTGGGGTTGATGGCGCGGGGGTTTGACCCGCCCGGCGCGACCGGATTTCCAGGCGGGATTGGGCGGTACGGTGCCCCGGCGGGTGCAGGAGACGGGCGATGAGGGACTTCAAGGAGGCGCTCAGGGACAGGGCGGCCGCGCTGGGTTTCCAGGTCTGCCGGGTGGCGCGCCCGGAGATTTCCGAGCGCACGCGCCGCCATTTCGCCGCGAGTCTGGCCCGGGGCGAGTTCGCGGGCATGGACTGGCTGGGCAACACCCTCGAGGTCCGCGCCCGGCCCGAGGCCCTGTGGGAGCGGGTCCGCTCGGTGGTGGTGCTGGGGCTTCTCTACAAGCCGGCGGCCGAGGTTCTGCACAAAGCTACCGATCCGTCCCTGGGGCGGGTCAGCGCCCACGCGCTCTCCCGGGACTATCACGAGGTGCTGAAGGGGCGGGCCAAGACCCTGGGCCAGTGGATGGTCTCCCGGGGCGGGGGCGAGGTCCGGGTGTATGTGGACAGCGCTCCGGTGATGGAGAAGCCCCTGGCCGTCAGCGCCGGAGCGGGCTGGCAGGGGCGCAACGGGCTTCTGATCACCGAGGACTACGGCCCCTGGCTCTTTCTGGCCGAGGTCTTCACCTCCCTGGAGATGGAGCCGGACGAGCCGGTGAAAAACCGCTGCGGCCACTGTTCCAGCTGCATGGACGCCTGTCCCACCGGAGCGCTGCGGGGCGGCGGCGTGCTGGACGCCCGGCGCTGCCTCGCCTACCACACCACCGAGGAGAAGGGCCCGGTGGACCCGGCCTGGCGCACGGCCATGGGCAACCGGATCTTCGGCTGTGACGAATGCGTGATGGCCTGCCCCTGGGGGCGTCGGGCCCCCGAGGGCACTGATCCGGCCCTGGCCCCGAGGGACGAGCGCCTCGCCCTTCCGCTGGAGCGCCTGATCCGGCTCGACGAGGCGGGCTACCGGTCCTTGTTCGCCGGGTCCGGGGTGCGTCGCCTGGGCTTCGGGCGGTTCCGGCGCAATGTGCTGATTGCGGCGGGCAACAGCGGGGATCCGTCGCTGATTCCGCTTGTGGAGCCCCTCGCGCACGACGACAATGAGACGGTTGCCGAGGCGGCGCGCTGGGCGCTGGGCTGCCTGCGCGGCCGTGGCACAGAGGATACCCCGGGTTCATGACAGACGACCTTCTCGCACACAACGTTCCGGAGCTTACGGTCTCCGAGCTTTCCGGCGCCCTGCGCCGCACCGTGGAGACCGCGTTTTCCCGCGTGCGGGTGCGCGGCGAGATTTCCCAGCCCAAGTGTGCGGCCTCGGGGCACTGGTACCTGCGCCTGAAGGACGACGAGGCGGTGATCGACGGCATCATCTGGCGCGGGCAGGCGGCCAAGCTTCCGGTCCGCCCGGAAGAGGGCATGGAGGTCATTGCCACCGGGCGCCTGACCACCTACCCGGGGCGCTCGAGCTACCAGATCGTGATCGATTCCCTTGAGCTGGCGGGGGAGGGCGCGCTTCTCAAGCTGCTGGAGGACCGGCGCAAGCGCCTGGCCGCCGAAGGCCTGTTCGACGCCGCGCGCAAGAAGCCCCTGCCGTTTCTGCCCGGGGTGGTCGGCGTGGTCACCTCGCCCACCGGGGCGGTGATCCGCGATATCCTCCACCGCATTACGGACCGCTTTCCCCTGCGGGTGCTGCTGTGGCCGGTTGCCGTGCAGGGCGACGGGGCGGCCCGGGCCATTGTGGCCGCGATCGAGGGCTTCAACAGCCTGGATCCGGCGGGGCCCATCCCCCGGCCCGACGTTCTGATTGTGGCCCGGGGCGGCGGCTCCCTCGAGGATCTGATGGCCTTCAACGAGGAAAGCGTGGTCCGCGCGGCGGCGGCCTCGCAGATCCCGCTGATCTCGGCGGTCGGGCACGAAACCGACGTCACCCTGATCGACCACGCCGCCGACGTGCGGGCCCCGACCCCCACGGGTGCGGCCGAGATTGCGGTGCCCGTGCGCGCCGAGCTGGTCGCCCGGGTGCTGGGACTGGCGGAGCGCCTGGAGCGGTCCACCACCCGCCTGTTCGGTGATCGCCGGGAGCGTCTGGAGGCTCTGGCCCGGGGGCTGCCCCGCCTTGACCGGCTGCTGGAGCCGCTGGCCCAGAGGCTGGACGACCGGGGCGAGCGCCTGGAGCGGGTCATTGCCGGGCTGATGGAGCGCTGCGGGCGGGATCTGGCGGACCGGGGCGGGCGGCTCCAGCCCGGCCTTCTGCTGCGCCCCTGCGAGGCGGGCCTGACCCGGCTTCAGGATCTGGGCGCCCGGCTGGACCGGGAGAGCGCCCGGGGGCTGGCGGACCGGCAGGCCCGTCTGGAGGCCCTCGCGCCCCGGCTGGAAAGTGTCTCCCACCGGTCGGTGCTGGCCCGGGGCTATGCGCTGGTGCGCCGGGTGTCGGACGGCACGCTGGTGACCTCGGCGGGCCGGGCCGGGGCGGGCGAGGATCTGGCTTTGGTGTTTTCCGATGGAACCCTGGGGGTCCGGGTGGAGGGCGGGGGCGCGCCGGTTCTGCCATCGCCTGCGGCGGCCCGGGCTCCGGCGGGAGCGGCTTCGGCGGGAGCGGATGCGGTCATGCCCGCGGGTCCGGGGTCCGGCGTGCCGGAAACGGCGCCCGTTTCGACACCCGCCCCGGCATCTGCGGCGGTTTCGGCCGGCGGGACCGTGTCCGGTACCGTCGTGTCCGGCGGTGTCCCGGATGCCGCCCAGCCAGCCGGGGCTCCTGCGGCGGCGTCGCCCGCCCGGCCGCGCCGTTCCCCGCGCAAGGGGGAGGCGGACCAGCGCCAGGCCTCGTTCCTGGACGATTTCGAGTAGAGCCGTCCGGCGGCTGTCCTGCGGGCTCGCGCGGGGCCGGTATCTCTGCGGGGGCCGTTCCGTGCCCTTTTATTCCGGGGGTGCCACTGCGCCGGGCCACGGTCGTGGGGACCGGTCCGCAGGGCCGTCCGGCGCCCGCCTTCCGGGCCCCTGTCAGCTCCGGGCTCCGGGGCCGGATTTCGTGGTCGGGGGGCGGACCCGTGCCCGAAGGCCCCGCCCCCGCCCCCTTCTGCGGTTTTTCCCCGTCCCTAGGACGCGGGCTTGTCACCGATGTAGACCCGGCATCCCTGCGGCAGGGTCAGGTCGAGGGCTCGCACGTTCTGTAGCCCCGCATCGTGGAAAAAGGCGCGGATCTCGTCGTCCGTGTAGCTCTGCCCGCCTTCGGTGCCCACCAGCATGTTCAGGGCGAAGACCGCCGGGTGCAGGGGTTTGCCGGTGTGCCGGTTGTCGAGGGCGAACTCTTGGACACAGAGCATCCCGCCCGGTTCCAGGGCCTCGGCGGCTTTCCGGACCAGGTAGCGGACGCGCCCCGGGGGCTCGCAGTGGAGCACCTGGGAAATCCAGATCACATCGCAGCCGCCGGGAAGCGTGTCCTCGAAGAAGTCGCCCCCCTGGAACCCGATGCGCTCAGCCAGGCCCGCCTCCCGGACCAGGCCCGTGGCAAAGGGCTCGGTGGTGGGCAGGTCAAAGATCAGGGCGTCCAGATCCGGGTTCGTCTGGCAGAAGGTGATGGCGTAGGTTCCGGGGCCTCCGCCCAGGTCCATGAGCCTGCGCCGGCCCTCGAGGTCCAGGGCCTCGGCAACGGTCCGCGCCTGGGGGGCGGCGTTGTTGTGCATGCCCAGCAGGAAGGCTTCCCGTTCCTCGGGGTCGTCCGTGTGGGAGGCGTAGGAGGAGTTCACCCGCCGGCCGGTGCGGATGGCCTCGGTCAGGCCGGTCCAGTTGTCCACGGCGTCGGCCAGGTGGCGCACCAGATAGCCCACGTACTCGTCCGAGCGGCGGGAGAGAAAGCGCGCGGCCTCCGCGCTCAGGGTGACGGTGCCGCCGTCCCGCGACAGGAGCCCCATCCCCGAAAGGGTCGTGGCCAGCATGCCCAGGGCCCGGCGGTCACAGGCCAGAGCCTCGGCCAGGGCATCGACCTCCGCCGTGCCGCCCAGGCTCTCCAGCGTGGTGAACAGGTCCAGCTCCACCGCGCTGTGCAGCGCGAAGCCCACCCAGTACATTCCGGAAAGCCGGACGATCTTTTGTGCCGTCCATGTGTCTTTCATTGGTCGTCTCCCTGTTCTTGTGTTGTGAGTTCTCAGCCTGCGCTCAAACGATAACTCCCGGGTTCATCAGGTTCGCGGGATCCAGAGCCCGCTTGAGGGTCCGCATGAGGTCCATTTCCTCGGGGGAGCGGTACTGCGCCAGCTCCCGGGTCTTGAGACGGCCGACGCCGTGCTCCGCGCTGAAGGTGCCGTTCATGTCCATGACGATATCATGGATGCGGGCGTTGAGCTCCTCGCGGCGGTCGAGAAACGCGCGGTCGCCCATGGCCTCGGGGCGGGTCAGGTTGAAGTGCAGGTTGCCGTCCCCCACGTGGCCGAAGGGGCAGGGGCGGATGCCGGGAACAAGGCGCTCCACCTCCGGCAGGGCCCGCTCCAGAAACGCGGGGATCCGGGAGACCGGCACGCCAATGTCATGCTTGATCGAGGCCCCTTCCTTTTTCTGCGCCTCCGGCAGGCCCTCGCGCAGGGTCCAGAGCATCTGGCGCTGGGCCTCCGAGCACGCCACGGCGGCGTCCGCGATCAGGCCGGAGTCAAAGGCGTCCTCCAGCAGGATGGCCAAGGTCTCGTCCAGGTTCGCGCGCGCCCGGGAGGTGGAAAGCTCCACAAGCACATACCAGGGGAACGGGGTGTCCAGCACGTCGCGCACGCCGTCCAGGTGGCGCACGCCCAGGCCGTAGGCAAAGCGGCTCATGAGCTCGAAGGCCGAGACCTCGTCTCCGGTGATGGCCCGGGCCCGGGACAGGAGCGGCACAACCGCGCGCACGTCCGTCAGGCCGCACAGCGCGGTGACGGTGGAGGTCTGGCGGGGAAACAGCTTCAGGACCGCGCCGGTGATGATGCCCAAAGACCCCTCGGATCCGATGAACAGGTGTTTGAGGGCGTAGCCCGTGTTGTCCTTTTCCAGCACCCTGAGGCCGTCCCAGATCCGGCCGTCGGGAAGGACCACTTCCAGGCCCAGGCACAGGGACCGGGCCGGGCCGTAGCGCAGGACGTTGAGCCCGCCCGCGTTGGTGGCCAGGTTGCCGCCGATCCGGCAGGAGCCCTCGGCCCCCAGGGACAGGGGAAACAGGCGCCCGGCCTCGTCGGCGTGGCGCTGGACGTCGGCGAGGATGCAGCCCCCGTCCACGGCAATGCGGTAGCCCTCCGGGTCGATCCAGCGCACCGCGCCCATACGGTCCAGGGACAGGAGAACCTGGTCCCCGGTGGCGACGGCGCCCCCCACAAGCCCGGTGTTGCCGCCCTGGGGCACGACGGACACGCCCGCCTCCCGGCACAGGCGCACCACGGCGGCGCATTCGGCGGTCGTGGCGGGTCGGGCCACCACCCGGGCCTCGCCGTGGTAGTTGCGCCGCTGTTCCTCGTTGTAGGGGATGAGGGCCTTCGGGTCTGTCAAAAGACCTCGAGGCCCCAGGCATGCGCCCAGAGCCTCGATCAGTGCGGAGTGTATCGCCATGGGAGACCTTACCGGGGGGCCATGACCATGATCATCTGACGGCCTTCCAGCTTGGGATGCTGCTCGACCCGGATGAGCTCCCCCAGTTCCTCGCTGACGCGCCGGAGCACGTCGATACCGAGATCCTGGTGAGCCATCTCGCGACCGCGGAAGCGGAGCGTGACCTTGACCTTGTCCCCCTCGATGAGGAACTTCTTCGCGGCGCGAAGCTTGACCTGATAGTCGTGCTCGTCGATGTTCGGGCGCATCTTGATCTCTTTGATCTCGATGACCTTCTGCTTCTTCTTCGCCTCGTTCTTCTTTTTCTGGGCCTCGTACTTGAACTTGCCCAGATCCAGAATTTTACAGACCGGGGGGTCTGCGTTGGGCGAGATCTCGACCAGGTCGAGACCGGCGGCTTCCGCGCGGCTCAGGGCGTCACGGGTGGAAACCACGCCGACGTTTTCTCCGTGCTCGTCAATCAGGCGGACTTCAGGAATTCTGATGTCCCTGTTGGCGCGCGGTCCATCCTTGGACGGCGGCGCCTGCATCGGTGGTCTGGCGATGTTACCTTCTCCTTGTATCGTTAACGGGTCTTGTGCACGCGTGCGGCGTTCCGGTTTCGCAGGTCCGGCGGAACGGCCTCAGTCACAAATGTATCGATCGCCTGTTCAAGTGCAAGAATTTCTTGCTCCCTTCCGCCCGGACGGCGGACAGCGACGGTCCGTTCTGCGGCTTCCCGGGCCCCCACGACCAGCATGGCGGGAACTTTGGCCACGGTGTGCTCGCGGACTTTGTAGTTGATCTTCTCATTGCGGATGTCGAGCTCGACCCGGAGTCCCTGCTCCCGGAGCGCCTGCGCGACCTCTTCCGCCCAGGCATCCGCCTCGGAGGTGATGGTGGCCACCACGACCTGGGTCGGCGCCAGCCACATGGGGAAGCGTCCGGCCACGTGCTCGATCAGGATGCCCATGAAGCGCTCGAAGGTGCCCAGGACCGCGCGGTGGATCATGACCGGGCGCTGCTTGGTGCCGTCCTCGGCCACGTAGTGGGCGTCCAGGCGCTCGGGCAGGATGAAGTCGACCTGAAGCGTGCCGCACTGCCAGTCGCGGCCGATGGCGTCGCGCAGGACGAACTCGAGCTTGGGACCGTAGAAGGCGCCCTCGCCGGGGTTGAGGGTCGTTTCCAGGCCGGCCGCCTCGGTGGCGTTCTTGAGCGCGCCCTCGGCCCGGTCCCAGGTCTCGTCGGATCCGGCGCGGACCTCGGGGCGGTCCGAGAACTTGACCCGGATGTCCGTGAAGCCCAGGTCGTCATAGACGCTCTTGAGCAGGTCGCAGAACGCCTTCGTTTCGGAAACGATCTGGTCCTCGGTGCAGAAGATGTGGGCGTCGTCCTGGACGAAGGCCCGCACGCGCATCAGGCCGTGCAGCGCGCCCGAGGGCTCGTTGCGGTGGCACGAGCCGAACTCGGCCATGCGCAGGGGCAGATCGCGGTAGCTCTTGATGCCCTGACGGAAGATCTGGACGTGACACGGGCAGTTCATGGGCTTGACGGCGAGAATCCGGTCCTCGGATTCGCTGATGAACATGTTCTCGCGGAACTTTTCCCAGTGGCCGGACTTTTCCCACAAGGTCCGGTCCACCAGAACCGGCGTGTTGACCTCGACGTAGCCCGCCTGCTGCTGGCGGCGGCGGATGTAGTCCTGAAGCGCGCGGTAGATGACCCAGCCCTTCGGGTGCCAGAACACGCCGCCCTGGGCCTCCTCCTGAAGGTGGAACAGGTCCAGCTCGGCGCCCAGACGGCGGTGGTCCCGGCGCTCGGCCTCCTCCAGGCGCTCCAGGTAGGCCTTCAGGGACTTGTCGTCCGGCCAGGCCGTGCCGTAGATGCGCTGGAGCTGCGGGTTGCGGTGGTCACCGCGCCAGTAGGCGCCCGCCAGCTTCATCAGCTTGAAGGCCTTGCCCAGCTTGCCCGTGGAGGGCAGGTGAGGCCCGCGGCACAGGTCCAGCCAGTCGCCCTGGCGGTAGACGGTGATGGGCTCGCTCTCGGGCAGATCCCGGATCAGCTCGGCCTTGAAGGTCTCGCCGCGCTCCTCGAACCAGCGGATGGCGTCGTTGCGGTCCCAGACCTCGCGCTCGATGGGCAGATCCCGGGCCACGATCTCGCGCATGCGCTCCTCGATCTTCTCGAAGTCGGTCGTGGAGAAGGGCTCGTCGCGGGCGAAGTCGTAGTAAAACCCGTTCTCGATGGACGGGCCGATGGTCACCTGCGTGCCGGGAAACAGCTCCTGCACCGCCTGGGCCATCACGTGGGCCGCGTCGTGGCGGATCAGGTCAACGCCCGCGTCATCCTTCGCGGTGACGATGGACACCTGCGCGTCGGTCTCGATGGGTCGGGTGAGGTCGATCATGTCCCCGTTGACGGTAACGGCAAGGGCGGCTTTGGCAAGACCGGGGCCGATCGACTGCGCGATCTCCGCACCGGTCACAGGACCGGGGAACTCGCGAACCTGACCATCGGGCAACGTAATGGCGACCATAACGCGGACAACCTTCTTTCTGGAAACGAGAGACAAAAGGATCCGGGAGAAAACACCCGAACCCTGTCCGGACGGGCGGACAGCAAACGAATGCCTGTCCGGGCGGCATCCGAAAGGGACAGCCGGCCCCTGTGTCCGGGGGCTGGGTTCGGAGGCCGCGCGAGACCACACGGCGTCCGGACAGAAGAAAACCGGCTCGGCGGACTTTAAGGCTCCGGGAGGGTGAATTCAAGAACAAGCGCAGGGCGCACGCATATTGGAGCGCGCTCCGGCGGGTCTCCACCTTGCAAAACCGTAACCCCGCCATCCCGGGGGCGGTTTTTTCCTCCGGCCGAGGGCGTGTCCGGGCAGGACATTGATTCAAAACACGAACGCAGCCCGTTGTATCGGAATGGCATCCCCGGGTTGCTGTCCGGCGTATGACGTCAAGTTAAGTGGAGTCCGGGCGCGCGGAGGCGCACTATTGTCGGCATAGGGAATGGGTGACCCGACCTCCGGGTCTCCTGATCGTTTTCCTTCCTTCGACTACCTCCGGTAAAATCCACTTGCGGGGCCAGCCTTCTGGTCCCGCTTTTTTTTGTGCCGCCGTCCGGGCGCGAGCGCTCCCGGTGCCCGTGCCCGTGCACAAAGGGGCGACGGGCTCCGCTGTCAGTCTGCCGGGGACTCGGGACTGACGGGGGCGCCGGTGTGCGGAGCCTCCGGCGTGGGGCCGGTGAACCGGGCGCCGATCAGGAATTCCACGTTGCCGTTGGGGCCGGTGATGGGGCTGGGGACGATCCCGTCCACGATCCAGCCCGGCAGGCCGCTGACCCAGTCGCGAATTCGGGCGCAGACCTCGGCGTGCAGCTCCGGGTCGCGCACCACGCCGCCCTTGCCCACGTTTTCGCGGCCCACCTCGAACTGGGGCTTGATCAGCGCCACCAGGATGGCTCCGTTCGCGGCCAGGCCCAGGGGGGCCTCCAGCACGGTTCTCAGGCCGATGAAGCTCGCGTCGCAGACAATGGCGTCCACGGGGTCCGGGAGGAGGGTCCGGTCCAGATAGCGGGCGTTTGTGCGCTCCATGACCACGACCCGGGGGTCGGTCCGGAGCTTCTGGGCCAGCTGGCCGTAGCCCACGTCCACCGCATGGACCCGTCGGGCGCCCCGGGACAAAAGCACATCCGTGAAGCCTCCGGTGGAGGCCCCCACGTCCAGGGCGACCCGGTCCGTCACATCGTATCCGAAGTGGTCCAGTCCCGAGTCCAGCTTGATCCCGCCCCGGGAGACCCACGGGTGCGGCTGCCCCTTCAGGGACAGCTCGATATCCTGGGCGACCTGGGCCCCGGCCTTGTCCAGCCGGCGGTCTCCGCTGAAGACCTGCCCGGCAAGCACAAGGGCCGCAGCGCGGGTGCGGGTGTCCGACAGCCCCCGGTCCACCAGGAGCTGGTCGAGGCGGATTTTTTTCGGCTTTGGTGTCACCCTCAGCCCCGGGCCGCCTTCTTGTCCGACACGGCGGCGGCCGGTGCGATCATCTCGCGCACGGTGGCCACGATGGCGGTGTGGTCGATGCCGGCGGCGGCGCGCTGGCTGGCGGGGGTGCCGTGGGGGAAGAACTCGTCCGGAATGTAGAGGCCGCGGACCTTGAGCGCCCCGCTGTCCAGCAGGCCCCGGTTCATCAGGCCCGTCGAGACGTGGGAGACAAAGCCGCCGATGGAGCCTTCCTCCACAAGGAGAAGGGCCTCGTGGGAGCGGGCCAGGGACTCGATCAGATCCCAGTCCAGGGGCTTCATGAAGCGGGCGTCCGCCACGGTGGGGGTGATACCCTCGCGGGCCAGGGTGTCGGCGGCCTCGAGACAGGTCTCAAGGCGGGTGCCGATGGACAGGATGGCCACCCGGGAGCCCTCGCGGACAACGCGCCCCTTGCCGATTTCCAGGATTTGCGGAGGCTCGGGGAGTGTGACCCCCACGCCCTCGCCCCGGGGGTAGCGGATCACGAACGGGCCGTCGTTGAAGGCCGCCGCCGTGTGGACCATGTGGACCAGATCCGCCTCGTCGGCGGCGCAGGCGATTACCAGATCCGGGATGCAGCCCATGAAGGCCATGTCAAAGACACCGCAGTGGGTGGCGCCGTCGGCCCCCACGAACCCGGCCCGGTCGATGCCGAAGCGCACCGGCAGCTTCTGCAGGGCCACGTCGTGGACCACCTGGTCAAAGCCCCGTTGCAGGAACGAGGAGTACAGGGCCACGAAGGGCTTCAGGCCCTCGCAGGCCAGCCCCGCGGCAAAGGTCACGGCGTGCTGTTCGGCAATGCCCACGTCGAAGTAGCGGTCCGGGCAGGCCTCGGCGAACATGTCGAGGCCGGTGCCCGAGGGCATGGCCGCGGTAATGGCCACGATGGAGGGATCCCGGGTGGCCTCGTGCAGGAGGGTCCGGCCGAACACGCTGGTGTAGCTGGGCTTCTGGGACTTGGAGGTCTCCATCTCGCCGGTGCGGATGTCGAAGCGCGAGACGCCGTGGTAGCGGTCCGGGGCTTCCTCCGCCGGGCCGTAGCCCATGCCCTTGCGGGTGACGACGTGGATCAGCACCGGGCCCTCCCGGTCCGAATCCCGGACATTGCGCAGGACCGGAACCAGGTGCTCCATGCGGTGGCCGTCGATGGGGCCCACGTAGTAGAAGCCCAGCTCCTCGAACAGGGTTCCGGAGCCGGTGACGAAGGACCGGGCGTACTCCTCGGCCCGCCGGGCGGTGCGCTCCAGCGGCTTGGGCAGGTGGGAGGCCATGCCCCGGGCGAGCTCACGGAAGGACAGGAAGCTCTTGGAGCTCAGCAGGCGCGAGAGGTAGGCGCTCATGGCGCCGACCGGGGGCGCGATGGACATGTCGTTGTCGTTCAGGATCACGATCAGGCGGGCCTGCATGGCGCCCGCGTTGTTCAGGGCCTCGTAGGCCATGCCCGCGCTCATGGAGCCGTCGCCGATGACCGCAATCACGTGGCGCTTGTCGCCCAGGATCCGGGCGCCCGCGGCCATGCCCAGGCCGGCGGAGATGGACGTGGACGAGTGCCCCGCCCCGAACGGGTCGTAGGGGCTTTCGTGCCGGTGGGTGAAGCCCGAGGCTCCCCCCGCCTGGCGCAGGGTTTCCATGGCCTCGCGTCGTCCGGTCAGGATCTTGTGGGGGTAGCTCTGGTGACCGACGTCCCAGATCAGCCGGTCCTCGGGGGTGTTGAACACGTGATGGAGCGCGGTCGTCAGTTCCACCACCCCAAGGCTGGCACTGAGGTGGCCCCCATTGCGCGAGACAACCCGGATGATTTCCGAGCGGACCTCGGCCGACAACTGTTCAAGCTGGAGAAGCGTCAGGTCGCGCATGTCCTGGGGGTCGCGGATCTGGTCAAGCATGGGCGTTTCGGATTGCAATGTCACGCGGTGGTCCTCCGGGGGTAACGGAACGTGTCTTGAAAGCGCGCCTCTGCCAGCATCCGGGAACGAAAGGGGGGCGCTCCCGGGTGCCGGTCCGGAACAGATGTTCCGGGACGGTCACCGGATGGTCGGGCGCTCCGGAGCGGCGGAGACCCGTGCATGGATCCGGAAGTCACTCCGGTACGGGGTCTCCGCCGGATCGCTTCTCCGTTCCTTCTGAAGAAACCGGAGCGGTCCGTCAATCAAAATCCGGCCCGTGCCGGGGGCCGGAGCGGTGGTGTCAGGTGCCGGTCAGTTCTGCCGCTCGACGACAAAACGGGCAACCGCACGCAGGAGATCGGCCTTTTCATCAAAGACTTCCAGATGCCGCACGGCCTGGTCGGCGAGCATGCGGGCCTGCTCGCGGGCGCGCTCAAGCCCCAGGAGGGACACGAAGGTCACCTTTCCGGCGGCCTGGTCCTTTCCGGCGGTCTTGCCCAGTTCCTCGGTGGAGCCCTCCACGTCCAGGATGTCGTCCGCAATCTGGAACGCAAGGCCCAGATCCCGCGAGAAGTTCCCCAGGGCCTGGCGCAGCGGGCGCGCGGCCTTTCCGAGGATCGCGCCGGACACGCAGCCGAACCCGATCAGGCGGCCCGTCTTCATCGCGTGCATGCGGGTGATGGCGGCCATGTCCTGGTTCTGGTCCAGGAGACCGCGCTCGGCCATCAGGTCGATCATCTGCCCGCCGATCATGCCGCGGGCTCCCGAGGCAAGGGCCAGCTCGGTGACCAGCTCGCAGCGGACAGAGGGGTCCGAGTGGGTGCCGGTCAGGGCCAGAACCTCGAAGGCCTTCGTCAGCAGGCCGTCCCCGGCGAGAATGGCGGTGGCCTCGTCCCACTTCCGGTGAACGGTGGGGCGGCCGCGGCGCAGGTCGTCGTTGTCCATGGCCGGCAGGTCGTCGTGGACCAGCGAGTAGCAGTGGATCATCTCAAGAGCCGCCGCCACGTTGAGCGCGCAGGAGTTGGCAACCGTGAACAGGGACGCCGACTGCATGACAAGGAACGGCCGCAGTCTCTTGCCCCCGTCCAGGGAGGCATAGCGCATGGCCTGGATCACGCGGTCTTCCGGGTCTCCGGTCTCGGCCATCAGGGAATCGAGGTGATCGTTCACAGCCTGGGCGGCCAGGCGCATCTCTTCGTTCAAACGGGTCACGGAAGCGGATCCTTGTTTTCAAGACTTGGGGGAAGCAGGGGCGGCAGTGAGGCCTGTCACTCGGTGCCGAAGGGCGCCAGACCGGTTTCCCCCTCGGGGGTGCGGGCGATGCTCTCGACGCTCATGCGGGCCTCGGCCAGGCGCGTCTCGCACCGCCGCCGCAGGGCGACACCGCGCTCATAGAAGCGGACGGCGCTCTCCAGGTCGACGCTTCCCGCCTCCAACTGGCGCACGATGCTCTCCAGCTCGGCCAGGGCCTGCTCGAAGGTGAGAGTGTCGATTGCGGGCATGCCGTCGGTTCCGGCATCGGCGGAGGCCGTTTTCGCGGGGTCTTTTTTTGCGCTCATGACGTGGTGCACTCGTGCCTGTTCCGGGAGGGCCGTCAGGCAAAAGGCCCAAACGGTCGCGAATTGTAGCCTTGCGCGGAGGCTCGCGCAACCCGTGCAGCAGAAAAGTTGAGGGGGCGCCCGGAGTCCCGGGGCCGGGTTTCAGGTGTCGGTGGTGGTCTCCGGCAGGGCACGAGCCGGGAGAGCGGTTTGCCCCCCCCACCACCCCGCGCATCAGGGTCTGCGGGGGCAGGGACGGGGCCGGCCGGGAGCATTGATTGTAATAAATATGAAATGCAATTCATTTCCACAGGGGTCTGTGGGATAATCCGGGAGGTCTTTGCTGCGCGGACACGCCGCAGCGTCCAATGCGGGTCCGGTCAGGGCCGGTTCAAACGGAGGCGTGCTATGGGGGATCCGAAACAGTCCACGACGGTGGCCAGAGCCCGCGCGGGGCTGGACACGTGTTTTCCGGACGGGAACCGAGTGTCCATCGGGGCGAAAATCGCTTGGGTCGCTGTGGTCGTGTGTCTTGGGGGAGGGATCGGAGCCGGCCCGGCGTCGGCGTCCCTGTCCTCCGAACATCCGGGGACAGGGGGTGCCGATGTCGAGGCGCCCATGGTCCCGGCCGACGCTCCTGTGGCCCCTGGGTCCGGGGCTCCCGCGTCCCGGGCTCACCCAAATCCCGTCGAGGAGTTCGCCCGCGGGCTCGGCATTCCGGTTGCGACCCTGACCGCGATCGTGGGGAGCATCAGGACCGGCGACACGGCGATGGACGGGGGCATGGACGGGTTGGCCCTCATCCCGTTTCTGAAGAGGAAAGCCGAAGAGTATCTGGATCTGAAAGCCCGCCTGAGCAGCGCTCAGGGGAAGGATCCCAAAGTGGCGCGGATGCGCCGGGACGCCCTCGCGGCGCTTGATGCCGGCCAGTTGGACAAGGCGCAGTGGCTGTTGTGCGAGGCAGCGGTCCACGTGTCCGATGCCCGCGATGCGAAGAAAAAAGCGGGGCAGAGTTCGGACCTCATCCGTTGGGACACTCTTCAGATGGCCCTTCTCCTGAGTGAGGCGGCGGACAGCTACCGGCTTCAGTCGGGGCGGGAGGCCTACCGCGCAGCGATCGGTTTGTACGACTACGCAGCAGAGCTGCTGGCCCCCATCGATGACGGGATCTCCCGTGGCTACCGTTTTCAGCAGGTCCGTGTTCTTGAGGATCTGGGGAACGAGTTCGGGGAGAGAAGGGCTCTGGAGGGCGCGGCCACACTCCTGCGGACGATCCTTTCGCAACTGGACAGGGCTCTGGCTCCGGAAGACTGGGTCCGGGCGCAAAATACCCTGGGCGCCGTGCTCCTGGAACTGGGCGGACAGGGCGGCCGGACGAAGCACCTGGAGGAGGCGGTCGCCGCCTTCCGCGCTGCGCTGGAGGGAACGCCCCGGGGTCGCCCCCTGGCGTGGGCCGGGACACAGGCCAGCCTGGGGGACGCGCTTGTGGCCCTGGGCAATCGGGAACGCGGTACGAGGCATCTGAACGAGGCGGTCGCTGCCTTCCGTGCCGCCCTGGAAGAAAAGACCCGCGACCGTGATCCGGCAGAGTGGGCCAGGATGCAGGCCAGTCTGGGTGGCGCCCTTGCGGCCTTGGGCAACCGGGAAAGCGGTACGGAACACCTGGAGGAGGCGGTGGTCGCCTTTCGCGCCGCACTGGAGGAGATCCACCGCGACCGCCCCATGGCCTGGATCAAGACACAGGTCAACCTGGGCTACGCCCTTGAGGATCTGGCCACGCGGGAAAGCGGTCCGGAGCGCCTGAAGGAGGCCGTCGCCGCCTTCCGCGCTGCGCTGGAAGAGATCCGCCGCGACAGCAGTCCCGGGGAGTGGGCCACGATCCAGACCAATTTGGGCGTCGCGCTTGTGACTCTGAGCAAGCGGGAAAGTAGTGCGGAGCCCATGAAGGAGGCGGTCGCCGCCTTCCGCGCTGCGCTGGACGCAAAACCCCGCGACCGCGATCCGGTGGAGTGGGCCCTGGCACACTACAATCTGGCTGGCACCCTCCTGCAACTGGGTGCGCAAACCCGGGACCCCGAGCCAGTCCGGGAGGCGCTGGGGTCGCTGGCGGCTGCGTACCAGGTTCTGGCCGCATCCCATCCGCCTCACCGTGTTGCCCCCGCCTGTCATGAGCGTATTGATACGGCGCGGCGGGTCCTGGAGGCGCTTGAGTAATTCCCGCTGATCGCCTCCCGGGCCGGGTTTCAGGTGTCGGTGGTGACGTCGTCCCAGTCCTGGTTCCGGTAGCAGGTCAGCCAGTTCAGCATGCGGTGGCGCTCGCGCACCACGCCGGGCTCCAGTCCCGCGGGGGGAGGGGTTCCGTGCAGCGTGGCCTCCACACAGGCCCAGTCATAGCGGTAGATGAGGTCGGCCTGGTCCAGGATTTCCCGGGGACTGCGCAGGCGGGCCTGCCGGGCGAAGGCGGCCAGGGATCCGGCATCCCTGAGGAACCCGAGCATGCCGGGCACGTCACAGATGTGGTCGGGGTAGTCCAGCCGGGGCACGAAGCCCAGCGCCCACAGGGCGGTCCAGTAGCACTCGTAGCGCCAGACGTAGGTGGCCACATCCTGGTCGGTGACATCGTCGCGGGCGAGGAAGGCCAGTTCCCGCGGGGTCATGACCTCCCAGGCCGTTTTCAGGCCGAAGGGCGAGATCACATCCGGGTCGTGGTCCGGGTCGTCGGGGAAAATGGGGGTGAGGATCTGCTCACGGGCAATCTCGACGCACTCGTCGCGGACGAACTCCCCGTAGACCGAGGTGATCAGGATGCCCAGGGACCGCCGGACCACCTCCTCGCAGGTGCGCAGGCGGACCTGGTCGTCCCCCACGATTGGCGGCAGGGAGGGGCACACCGGAATGCCCCGGGCCGCGAGGGTCCGGTGGGAGCGGTCCCGGCGGGCCTCGTTCAGCTCCAGGACGTCCACCACGGTGGAGGGCCGCTGGCCCGGGGGGTCCGGAGGCCGGTAGACCTGCAGGTCACTCTCTCCCGCAAGGTTCAGGACCAGGGTTCCCTGTCCCGTGAGGAACTCGCCTTTGGGGGTCAGCAGGAGCCCGTCCGCCCGGGCGCCCATGTCCGTCAGGCGGCTGACCAGGGTTTCGTCCAGGGTGTCCCTCGGGGGCTCGGCGGTGGCCACGACCACGGTTGTCAGGGACCGCAGGTGGCCCAGAAGCCCGGCCCGGACCGGTTCGCGGGGTGTGGTCACCGAGCCCACAAGGCGGACCAGGGTTGTGATCAGGCGGTGGAAGTGATCGGTCTCGCGCTTGATGTCGATCACCCGGAAAACGGCGCCGGGGCCGGTTTCCGCCGTGGCCAGGATCTGGCCGTCCTCGGGGTCAATGCTCAGGGTGTGGGCGGGCAGGGCGTCCTCGATCATGTCGAACAGGGCGCTGGGGGTCGGTACCGTCAGAAACAGCGTGCATTGCTCCATCGGACTCTCCGGAAAGGGCGGCAGGGGAGGCTACTCCGGACGGCTGTCCTGTTCGCTCTGCAGGCGCTCGCGCTCGCTTTGGGTCAGGCGCTCCCAGGCCCTCGAGGGGTGCTCCCTCTCCTTGCGCTCCATCCCCGAGCGCAGGGTGCCATTGAGAAACGCCGCCGCGTTCCGGTCGGCGCCGGAGGGAAGCGGAGCGTCCGGGTTCCCGACCCAGGACAGGATGTCCGCTGTCACCGCCGCGCCGCCGATATCCCGGGTGAGCATGTGCCAGCCCTCGGGGTAGATGGCCAGCCGGTTGCTTGGCGTGCGCAGGTCCAGCTTGGCCGCGCTGGTGCGCACCGGGCCCGCCGGCACGATCTCGTCGTTCAGGCCGTAGAGAACCAGAACCGGGCCCTCCAGCTCCGCAAAGCGGGCGTAGGCGATGTCCATCACGTCGGTCAGGCCGGCGATGGACTCCACCGTCGGAGCATGGATCCACAGCGGATCCTTCGACAGGCGCTGCAGGAGAGGCACGTTGTTGGTGGCGTAGCGCTCGACCCCGCGGCCGCTGAGCCGCACGCCGGGAAGCAGCTTGCGGGCCACCCACATGGCGGCGGTCATGGGCCAGGACATGGTGGCTCTCGCCCACAGGGCGGGCCCCGAGAGGATCAGTCCCCGGATGGGCACCGTGCTGCGCTCCGGGCCCGTGGTGGCCGCCACCGCAAGGGAGGCCCCCATGCTCTCCCCCATCAGGTAGAGGGGGGTGTCGGGGTAGCGGTCATGCACCGCCCGGAGCGCGGCGCGCACATCGGCGATCAGGGTCTCGTGCCCCGGCCACTGTCCCCGGTCCGGGCTGTGGCCGAAGCCCCGCTGGTCCCACGAGAAGACCGCGATGTTTCGCGCCGCAAGTGAGGGGCCGAACACATCCCAGGCGCCGGAGTGGTCGCAAAAGCCGTGCAGCGCGAGGAAGATGGCCTCTGGCGGCTTTCCGTCCGGAAGCCACGAGCGCAGGGGCATCTTCAGGCTGTCGGGCGCCTGGAACGACGTCTGGTCCATAAGCGGCGGTCCTTTCCAATCTGTCCGGGCGGCCGGTCGGGGCGGATCCCCGGGGGTGTGCGGTTCTCCGGTGTCGGGCGGTGCTCCGGTGGCGGGCATCCGGGCGCATCCTGCAACAAGGACAAGGGCGGCCACCAGACATGCGAGCCCCCGCATCATGCCAGCAACGGGCCGTTCGGACAAATCCTTCCCGGTGCCGGTCATGGAGGGGTCAGGCTCGCGCCGGGCCCGCGGCCCCCGAGCGGGTGAGCTGCAGGAAAACATCCTCGAGGTCCGCCTCGCGGATGGCCATGTCCTCGATCGACAGGCCGGAGTCGTGAAGGGCGCCCAGGATCGAATCCATGGTCAGCGCCCGGGCGTGATAGCACAGGACCAGCGTGCGGCTGTCGCGCCGCTCCATGCCCAGGGCGGCCAGTCGCTCGGGGACCGTATCCACGGGGTCGCGCAGGGTCACGACCAGGCAGCGGGCGTCCACCCGGGCGAGAAGATCGCGGGTCGGCTCACACACCACCACCTGGCCATGGTTGATGATGGCGATGGTGTCGCACAGTTCCTGCGCCTCCTCCAGATAGTGGGTGGTCAGCAAGATGGTGGTGCCCTCGTCGTTCAGGGCGCGGATCATGGACCACAGGTGCTGGCGCAGCTCCACGTCCACTCCGGCGGTGGGCTCGTCCAGGATCAGGATCGGAGGACGGTGCACCATGGCCTTGGCCACCAGAAGCCGACGCTTCATGCCTCCCGACAGGGCCCGGGCGTAGCTGTCCGCCTGGTCCGCGAGGCCCACGGCCTCCAGGAGCTCCATGGTGCGGCGCTCTTTGCGGGGGACGCCGTAAAGCCCGGCCTGCACCGAGAGGATCTCCCGGGGCGTGAAGAACGGGTCGAAGTTCAGCTCCTGGGGCACCACGCCGATGGCCAGGCGGGCGTTGCGCTCGTCCCGGTCCAGGTCCCGGTCCCAGATCCGCACCCGGCCCGAGGTCTTGCGCACCAGGCCGGCCATGATGTTGATCAGGGTGGACTTGCCGGCGCCGTTCGGTCCCAGAAGCCCGAAGAATGCGCCGCGGGGCACGTTCAGGGACACGGAATCGAGGGCGAGCTTGCCCCCGGCGTAGCGTTTCGAGAGCCCCTCGATGCTCAGGGCGGTGTCGGGGGCGGTCAAGGTGGCAGCATCGCGGGCGGTATCGGAGGCGGGCAGGGCGGGGTTCATTGCGGTATAACCAAAAGTTTTTCCGGCCCAAAACGGGCAGGCAGAAAGGACGGGGTGGGCGGGACATCAGTCCTGTATGTGGTGTGTTCCGGGGTCGTCGGGGAGACAAAGTCTCAGGAAAACGCCAGTCAGGATAGGGTGCCAGAGAAAAGTAACAGAAAAAAGTGTGCACTATCTGTTTTTTTGAGGGTGCTCCGGCGCGTGTTTTCCTGGCCGGACGGGCGTCCTGTGTGTTGGCGAGCCCGGCGCCGTTGCTGGGGCGGCGTCACAGGTATCACGGATGCCGGTCGGGCTCCAGCCGGCCCGCGCTCTCTCCCGGCCGGTCCCGCAGGGGGGCTCCGCAGGGGGCTCCCGTCCCGGGTGACGGGCAGGCCACCCCGGAAGGACGGACCGTGGACCGCTGGCGTTGCCGCCGCCGAACCGGGACCGGGTGCCGTCCGGGACCAGGGTGGCGCTGTATTCCCGCGCGACAGCCTCCGCTGCCCTGGGGTATCGCGTGGGGGCCAGGTATCGGACCCGGGCCGGACTGTGCCGATGTCAGAATGTTGCTTTCGGAACCTTGCTCAAAGCTCCAACCCCGCCTCGGACCGGGTGACATCCGACATGCTGGCGTCGGCTCAGACCAGCCCGAAGGCGGCGCGGATCGGCACGCCCGGGCCGAGGCCCGGGATCCGTCGCCGGGTGCGCTGGCGTCAGGCCCGGGATTTCGCTGTGGATGTTACCAGCGATACGTCACGCGGGCGCGGCCGCCGTGGGAGGTGGTGTGGGCCCCATACGCACCGTCGTACATCACGGTCAGGCCCCAGGTGTCGTCCAAGCGCACCTCGGCGCCCACGCCCACCACCGCCGCATCCCGGTCCGCCGGCGTGCCCCGCACGAGGAAGTCATCCGACCCCGCAAGGAACGCCATCCGGCTGGTGGTGTCGATGTCGCCATAGACGTGCTCCCAGCCCAGGTCCAGCTTCAGGACCGCGTTCTCATGCACACGGGCATCCATACGCACACCCACCGTGGAGACCCCCGTATGGCTGGCCTGACTGTGTCCGCGCAGGCCCGCAACACCGCCGCTTTCCGAGAAGCCCTCGGTGTAGCCCATAGCCCACGAGCCTCCGGCAAAGGGCTCCACCATCAGGGCGTCCGTGGCCTGGATCCGCCAGGCGGCCTCGCCCACAACCTGGAACACGTTGGCCCCGTAGTCCGCCTTCAGGCGCTCTCCGAGAGCGGTGCGCCGGCTGTCGATGCCGTGGCGGGTGTAGACGCCCCCAAGGGTCGTGCGGAGCGAGCCCGTGCCCACGTCCCAGACCCGCCCGCCATAGGCCCCGCCCGAGAACGAGTGGATGTCGGCCTTGAACAGGCGGTCCGACACCCGGAAATCCCGGTAGCCGTAGCGGAACAGGTCGCCGGCGAACCAGCCGTCCTCGAAGCTGAAGGTCGCCCCGGCCCGGACGCCCACGCCGCTGGCGGTGGAGCGAGCCGCGTTGCCGTCCCCGTCCCAAGTGTTGTGCACGCCCGAGACCTGGGCCCAGACCCGGTGGTTCTTGCGCAGGCCCGTGGCGGGATCGACCTCAACCGGACCCCGCGACGCCACCTCGAGACGGCCCCCGCCCGGCATCCCGTCCACGGACGGGGCCATGTCGGACAGGGTGTTCATCAGGGTGCGCGAGAGCTCCAGGGCGCCGTGGCGGATCATGTGGCCCACGTTGGCATGCCCGTCGCCGGAGAACAGGTCGAGAAGCCGGATCCCCTCGCTGCGCGAGGCGTTGATCATGGCGTTCTGGACCGGACCGGGGGCCATGGTGCCGATGGCTTCGGCTGTGGCGATCTCGTTCGGGGTCAGGCCCTCCCAGGGAGACGGCGGCACGGGGCCAGGGCCGGGCCCCGGACCGGGACCAGGGCCGGGACCAGGACCGGGCTTCGGCCCCTGGTAGGTGGCCCGCAGGCCGATGGCCGCGGCGTCCTCGCCGTCGGCAACCACCTTGCCATTGGCGTCAAGGCGCACCTGGTCCAGGCTCAGGAACGGCAGGTCCGCCGCCTTGTCCAGGATCGAGAACGTGCCCACGACTTTCCGGGTGTCCTCCCGGGCCACCAGGACCGTGTAGATCTTTTCCGACGCCCAGCCGCTTCCGATGGCCTTGACCACCTTCAGGGTGGAGCCGTCCGGGACGCTCACATCACCCATGCGGACCTCCAGCAGGTCGCTGCGATCCGCCGTGACCCGGACCTGGAGCGTGAACGTCTTGTCGTTCGTATTGAACCCGTTGACCGAGAGGGTGCCGACCGTGTCCTCTGCGCCCGGAGCCACGGTGGTGCCGCTGTTGCCCAGGATCAGCCCGCCGCCCCATGTGAAGGCGCCGCCCAGCGTGCCCCCGTTCAGGGTGAAGGGGCCGGTTGCCCCGGTCTGGTCGCCTGAAAGGAGGACTTTGCCATCACCCTCCTTGAAGACCTTGCCGCCGCCGGACATCTTATCCGTGTAGGCAAGCTCCTTGCCCGCACCGATATCAAAAACGAAGGTGCCCGCGTTCGCAATGTCACCCTTAACGGACTGCCCCCGAACGATCATCGTTGCATCCGTGGCGATGCTATAGCCGTTGGCAAAGTCCAGATTCACATCAAACGTGGCGTTGGCGTTCCCCGTCAGCTCCATTTTCCGGGTGGCCGGGGTGTAGTTGGTCTCCTTGTCCGCCGCCGAGACGATCTCGCCGCCCTTGAACACAAACGTGCCGCCCTTGATCTCCATGCCGGCCACGACCACGCCACCGGCATTGATGTCGACGGTTCCCGTATGCTCCGGGATGAATTCCACCGCGTCGCCCGGGAGGAACACGGTCAGGGTTGTCCCGTCCGGCAGGCGCCACATGTCTGCAATGGTCGTGTTCCACTCATTGCTGCCCCCCACCCACGTCAGCTTTCGGTTTTGCACAGCCCGAGCCACTGTCAGCATCTGAACCGTATCGCCCTTTTCGAGCCAGCCCTGCAGAACCTGGCCGAGGCGCGTGTCGGCAAAGTTCTCGCCCCGATAGGTCAGCCTCACCTTCCCCGCCAGATCCACGCCCGCATCCAGAAGAGCGTATTCCGTCCCCTTGACGTTCGTGAACGACCGGATATCGAGCGTGACCGTCTCGCCCGCCGTCGTCGGCAGGACCACCTTTTCGGCCCGCAGGGTGAGAATCGCCTCTCCCGTTTTCGCCGCGTCCAGATCGAAGGTCAGGGTGGAGCCGGTCTTCAGCGTGATGGTTCCGCCGGTCTCCGCGGTGGGGTTTTCGCCACCATTTCCAGCATAAATTTTGTGGCCGCTCCCCTCAAGATGCAGAAGAGCGGAGGGCTCCAGGGTGAAGGAGGATTTCAGGCCCCGAAGATCGACGGTTGTGCCGCCGGACGCCCCGGCCGCGAAGGCAAGGGTTCCGTTCTTGACCAGAAACTCCGTCCGGCTGTTGTCTTTACCGTCAGTGGTGAAGCGGTTCTCACCTCCAAGCCACCAGATGCTGGCCGCGTCCTTGACGAGGGTGACGGCCCACCCCTCTGTTGCCTGCCCTCCCATGGGATCGGAGCGCATATCCACCGTGCCGCTTCCCGAGACACCGACCTGAAGCATCACATCATCATACCATGCGTCCATATACACGGAGTTGGCACGTCCGTTGGCCATATTGCCACTGAAAAGGATGGCCTTGCCAGCGCCGGGATCGAGCGTAATTGTGCCACCTGCAGAGTATATGGCACCACCTTCGGTGGACGCGGTGTTTCGAAGAAAATTCGCACTGCCGCTAACGACCATCGTCTTCAGATTGTATAAAGCGCCTCCGCGCCCGTTAGGCCCCAGAGCACTGTTTTCAATAAAATCAACGGCACTATTGAAGTAAACGGACCCAATCGAGCTTGAAACCGCCCCACCGATAGCCCTGCTACCGATGTCGTCAGACGAAACCGTGTTCCCAAGAAACTCGGTAAAACCATCAAAGATAATTTTCCCGAAATTGTGCACAGCTCCCCCGCTAGCCAAACCCTTAATGGTTTTCGCGGAATTTCCAGAGAATGACGTCGACCCGAGAAACTTGATCGATCCATATCGATTATTAATAGCACCACCATATGATGCATTTGAAACGTCAGTTTCAAAAATACTCTTATTTAAAGCCTCATTTTCATCAAATTTTACATCACCACTAAACTGAGTTTCTTTCTCATTAACAAAAGCACCACCAGAAACATGAGTGGCACCATTTAATTCGCTTCCAAATAAAACTGATCTATTTTCCTTGAAAGAGGCTGATCCAGAAAAATACATCTTTCCCGAATTGAAAACGGCCCCTCCAGACGCGCTCTTTCCCCCTTTAATCAATTCGGCGCTATTTTTTCTGAAAATAGAATCACCATAAAAGCTGACGATGCCACCGGACTGATTGTGGATCGCGCCACCGCGTGCCTCCGTAGCTGCATCAGAGGACGAGGAGACCGCCTTATTTTCCAGAAATTCGGCGTGCTTATGAAACGCAACAACCGATCCGCCGAAGAGGGCTCCGCCACTGGCAAACTGAGCATCCCCCGTGGTTTCTGCAGAATTGGAGTCAAAAAAAGCATCGTCGAGAAACGAAACAAATGCATACCCCTTACTGTAAACGGCGCCCCCATGAGAATTTGCAGAAGATCCTGACGATGTTGATTTATTTGATAAAAATTTAGATGTTCCCGAAAAAGAAATCTCAGCCTGCTCATTATTGACCGCACCGCCACAGGCGTTACCCATATATCCGTTCGTTTGAGCCGTATTTTCGTTAAAAATAGCTTTTCCTTCAAATTTTATAGTTCCTGAAATTTTGTTAAAAACTGAACCACCTCCAGCGAAAGCAGACTCGCCATCAGCAAACACTGAATTTCTCAAAAATTCAGAATCAGAAAGCACTAATCCTCTTGATTTGTTTGAAATTGCTCCCCCTCTTGCAATACCATCTTTTGAACTTGAATTTCTCGCTCCGTTATAACGGAACACAGAATGCCCCACGATTAAAACGCCTGATGTGGAGCTTTGTATGTCAATCGCTCCGCCCTCAGCTAAACCGCTGGTCTGATCAAGAGTGTTTCCTTGGAACGTGAGCGTCTTTCCGTACGCCACCGAAAGGGTCAACAACACATCGCTTCCCACGACCAGCCGCTGATCCGCAGTGCCCGCGGTTGCGCTGAGCGTCGTGTCGCCGCCAAACGTCAGCTTTCCGGACGATCCGGAAAACGTCAGATCGGACAGCTTGCCGCTGAACTTCGGATCCAGAACCAGTTCGTCCCAGGCCACCTCATCGGTCACGATACATTTACCGTCGCCACTCGGGCAGTCATGGCCGGCAGCGAGCGCTTGACCAGCACCGGTAGCGGTCAGCGCCAGAACAAGGGCCAGACTGGAAAGAGCACAACTGCCCCTATAAACAGGCCTGTTGGCTGGGGACGCGCAGCGACAGCTCAAAACGCACATGATCACGCCTCCGGGTATTGGTGCTGAACCAACAAACGCAGCCAGAAGTCTAGTGTCCCGGTGAAAAAAACATCAAGAATAAAAGGCCCAAAAAACTCACAATGAGTCACTATATTAATTTTTGTGACTTAAGGACAACCACTTGAAAAATGTAATTAATAGCCATATGCTCAGTTTTTCGTGTACAATCTTTTAATTAACATGTTATTTTTGCCCAATGAGATTTTTAAATCCCCCTCCGGTCTGGCCGATCCAAAAGTCCGGTCAGAAATGTTCCTATCTTTGAATGACGTCTCGATGCTCCCGGATACATACCCTCATGCCGGACAAGCGGAGCGGACGTGCCCCAAAACGGGCTCAGTACACAAAAAGCCCCGCCTTTGGGGCGGGGCTTGTGCCGGAGTGGTCCGGGGTAGGACGTCCCGGCCCCGGGCCGAAGCCCGGGCCCTCGCTACCGGTGTTACCAGCGATACGTTACGCGGGCGCGGCCTCCGTGGGAGGTGGTGTGGGCACCATACGCACCGTCGTACATCACCGTCAGGCCCCAGGTGTCGTCCAGACGCACCTCGGCGCCCACACCCACCACCGCCGCATCCCGGTCCGCCGGCGTCCCCCGCACGAGGAAGTCATCCGACCCCGCAAGGAACGCCATCCGGCTGTTGGTGTCGATGTCGCCGTACACGTGCTCCCAGCCCAGGTCCAGCTTCAGGACCGCGTTCTCATGCACCCGGGCGTCCATACGGACCCCCACCGTGGAGACCCCCGTATGGCTGGCCTGGCTGTGCCCGCGCAGGCCCGCAACGCCCCCGCTTTCCGAGAAGCCTTCGGTATAACCCATGGCCCACGAGCCTCCGGCAAAGGGCTCCACCATCAGGGCGTCGGTGGCCTGGATCCGCCAGGCGGCCTCGCCCACAACCTGGAACACGTTCGCCCCGTAGTCCGCCTTCAGGCGCTCGCCCAGAGAGGTGCGCCGGCTGTCGATGCCGTGGCGGGTGTAGACCCCGCCCAGGGTCGTGCGCAGCGAGCCCGTGCCCACGTCCCAGACCTTGCCGCCGTAGGCCCCGGCCGAGAACGAGTGGATGTCGGCCTTGAACAGGCGGTCCGACACCCGGAAATCCCGGTAGCCGTAGCGGAACAGGCCGCCCGCAAACCAGCCGTCCCCGAGGCCAAACGAGGCCCCGGCCCGGACACCCACGCCGCTGGCGGTGGAGCGCGCCGCATTCCCGTCCCCGTCCCAGGTGTTGTGCACGCCCGAGACCTGGGCCCAGACCCGGTGGTTCTTGCGCAGGCCCGTGGCGGGGTCGACCTCAACCGGACCCCGGGAGGCCACCTCGAGGCGGCCCCCGCCCGGCATCCCGTCCACGGACGGCGCCATGTCGGACAGGGTGTTCATCAGGGTGCGCGAGAGCTCCAGGGCGCCGTGGCGGATCATATGCCCCACGTTGGCGTGACCGTCGCCGGAGAACAGGTCCAGAAGGCGCAAGCCCTCGCTGCGCGATGCGTTGATCATGGCGTTCTGGACCGGCCCCGGAGCCATGGTCCCGATGGCTTCGGCTGTTGCGATCTGGTTCGGGGTCATGCCCTCCCAGGGGGACGGCGGCAGCGGGCCAGGGTCCGGGCCGGGACCAGGCCCGGGCTTCGGTCCCTGGTAGGTGGCCCGCAGACCGATGGCCGAGGCGGGCCCCCGCCCGACAATCGGCTTCCCGTCCGCCCCCAGGCGTACCTGCTCGAGGATCAGGAACGGCAGGTCCGCCGCCTTGTCCAGGTGTTTGAAGGTGCCCACGACTTTCTGGCCCCTCTCCCGGGCCACCAGGACCGTGTAGATCTTTTCCGCAGCCCAGCCGCTTCCGATGGCCTCGACCACCTTCAGGGTGGAGCCGGACGGAACGATCACGGTCCCCGAGCGGACCTCCAGAAGGTCGCTGCGATCCGCCGTGACACGAACCTGGAGGGTGAACGCCTTGCCGTTCGTGTCGAACCTGTTGACGGAGAGGGTGCCGACCGTATCGGATGTGCCCGGCGCCACGGTGGTGCCCCTGTTGCCCAGCCTCAGCCCCCCGCCCCACGTGAAGGCGCCGCCCAGCGTGCCCCCGTTCAGGACGAGGCTGCCTGTGGCCCCGGTCTGGTCGCCGGAGAGGACCAGTGTACCCGCTCCGTCTTTCCCGAAGGTTCCGACACCGGTCAAAGGGTTGCCGTAGAGGAACGTCTTGTCTTTGCCGATGTCAAAAACGAACGTCCCGCTGTTGACTATTTTGCCCTCGATGGCGCCACCCCTGACGGTCATTTTGGCGCCGCTGGCGATGTCATAGCCGTTGGCAAAGTTCAGGTCCACGGTGTCCTCGAAGGTGGCGTCCGCGGTCCCGCTCAGCTCCATTTTCCGGGTGGCCGGGGTGTAGTTGGTCTCGTCGCCTGTGGCCGAGACAATCTCGCCGCCCTTGAACAGGAACGTGCCGCCCTTGATCTCCATGCCGGCGACCACCACGCCACCGGCGTTGACGTTGACGGTTCCCGTATGCTCCGGGATGAACTCCACCGCGTCGCCCGGGACGAACACGGTCAGGGTTGTCCCGTCCGGCAGGCGCCATTTGTCTGCGATGGTCGTGTTCCAGTCATTGCTGTCCCCGACCCAGGTCAGTTTCCGGTTCCCACGCTGTTTGACAAGCAGCTTCTGAATCTTCTTGTCGTCGCTCAGCTCCCCAACCAGACTCTCACCCAGTTGCGTGCTGGTGATGTCCTCGCCCCGGTAGGTCAGCTTCAGTTTTCCTGTCAGGTCCACGCCCGCGTCCAGGAGCCAGTACTCGGTGCCCGCAACATTCTTGAACGACCGGATATCGAGCGTGACTGTCTCGCCCGCAGCCGTCGGGAGGATCACGTTTTCCGCCCGAAGAGTAAGGACCGAGGTTTTCTGCCCGGCCTTGTCCAGGTCGTACGTCAGGGTGGAGCCTGCGGCCAGGGTGATGGTCCCGCCCGTCCCTGTATCGGGGTTGAGGCCACCGTTCCCGACCAGAATTTTGTGGCTGTCGCCCACGAGCGAAAGGGTGGCCGGGGCCTCCAGGGTGAAGGCAGACTTCAGGCCCCGGAGATCGACGGTTGTGCCGCCTGCGGTGTCGGCCGCAAAGGCCAGCTCCCCGCGTTTGACCAGAAACTCCGTCCGGCTGTCCGCGTTGTCATCCGTGATGAAGACGTTCTCGCCCCCCAAGGCCCAGGTGCCGGTGCCATCCTTGACGAGAGTAACGGCCCGCCCGCCCGATGCCTGGCCTCCCATGGGATCGGACTTCATGTCCATCCTGCCCGCTCCCTCAACCTTCAGGACGGCATCCATGTTTGTGCTGCCCGATACCCCGCTCACGAGATAAATCGAGTTCGCTTTCCCCCCGGCCGTATTCCCGCTAAAGAGGATCGTCTTGTCAACGGTCTCGGGGGCCAGGGTTATCGTGCCGCCAAGGCTGCAAATGGCACCGCCGCCTGAGGTCGCCTTGTTCCCGGAAAACTCCACCTCACCAAGAATCTCGACCGTTCCCAACTCGTTGTAGAGAGCTCCGCCAAACCCGCTGTTGTTTTTGCTCTCTGCCTCGTTGTCCTTGAAGGAAACGGCACCCGAGATAACGGTCTTGCCCCTCTGGTTATAAATGGCGCCGCCACGCGTGCTGTCCCCGATGGCCTTATTATTCTTGAACTCTCCGCCATTTTTCAGAGTAAAAACACCGGAAAGGCCCATGTTTGATACGGCTCCTCCATTGGCGCGCCCGTTAGTTTCCTCGCTCTGGGCGATATTTTTGGAGAAAGAGGCAAACTGTTCAAGCGTGACGGAATCCTGATTGTTCATGATCGCACCACCAACAGCAGTCCGACCCAGGGCTTTGTTGTCGGTGAATGTCGAGGCCTGAGTCACAGTGACTTTACCGCCGGCGACGAGCGATGCAATTGCTCCCCCGTAGGCGACGCCCTGCTGTGCATTGGTGCTTTTGACCGTATTGGATTCGAAGGTCACGGCGTCGGAAATGGACACCTCACCGCCAAATGAGTTGAAAATCGCCCCACCGTACGCCATGGGACCGACGGCCACGTTATCGCGGAATTCTCCTCCAGCCGCCAGAGTCACCTTGCCCTTTACAGTCGTATTGAAAAGCGCGCCGCCCCGGGAATAACCGAGAGTCCCCGTATGTTCGGCCTTGTTCCCTGTGAACTGGGCGTACTTTTCAAGCGTCACCGTACCATTATTGGTATTCAGAACGGCTCCGCCCTCACTTCTTCCATTTTCACCCGAACCCACAACTTTGTTGTCTGAAAACGATGATTTTTCATTAAGCGTCACCGCTCCTCCATAGTTATAAAGAGCACCGCCTCCGGCAAACCCAGTCTGCACAGTACTCGTGCCGGAGTTGCCCTCAAATTTAGCGACCCCGGCGATTTTCAATATTGACCCGGACCAATTACTGATTGCGCCACCAAGAGCATAAAAGCCAGACACCTCATTGCGAAAGAACTCTGCCGTCTTTTCAAGAGTGACGCCTGCCGGATTTCCGGTGCTGAAAATCGCACCGCCATGGGCTTTTCCAGACCCCGCAGCCGTTGCTGTGTTCCCGGTAAAGCGTGCCGCATCTTTCAAAATCACAGCACCGTCAAGGCTGGCGATCGCTCCACCCCGGCTCAAACCGTCCCGTTCCATGCTGTTGGCAGTATTGTTTTCAAAGGTCGCCGCACCCACAATATTGACGGAGCCAGTAGAGTTGTAAATTGCTCCGCCGTTGGCCTGAGACGCTTGCTTTACGGCTTGAGCGCTGTTGTTTCTGAAGACAGCGGACTCATTGAAAATCGCATCGCCATTACGGTTGGAAAAAGCCCCCCCGTATGCGGCACTGGAGCTTTCAACAACGCGCGCGGTGTTTTCTATAAACTCTATACGTCCCACATAGACAGAACCACCATCGCTGGAGATGGATCCACCGTAGGACAACCCTCTTAGCTTCTGGCTTTCCGAGAGGTTCTTGGTGAAGACAGAGGCGCCGGAGAGGGTTAACGACCCTTTATTGTAAATCGCACCCCCCTCGACAAGAGCATCTGCCTTGCTCAGGCTGTTCTCCATGATTTTCAGGGTTTTGGTGTCTGCCACGGACAGGGTCGCCGTGACACCGCCATCGACAGCCAGACGCTGGTCCGCGCTGCCGGATGTGGCCTGGAGCGTCGTGTCCTCGGAAAAGGTGACCTTTCCTCCCGATCCGGAGAACGTCAGGTCGGACAGATCTCGACTGAACTGCGCGCCCACAAGCTCTTCCCAGGCCACCACGCCCGTGACGGTACAGGTGCCACTACCGCCCGAAGGGCAGTCATAGGCCTGTGCCGACGCCTGCCCGGCCCCGGTGACCGTGAGCGCCAGAGCGAGAGCTACACCATAACGGACACGCATTCGCATCCTATGGTTGTGACTTGAGGCAAAAAAATGCCGCGACTGAGGCATAACAGGACACTCCCGACCGTCTGACTTTTCCGAAAAGATAGAGACCATTAGGTCAGATCGACCAGAAACATCAACACAACACGAACTATAAAAGGCATATTTATATTTACAGTTGCAATTAAACAACCACACAATGAATGTTGATTCTTTTATTTTTCCGTAAACTCGATAGATTTCACGCACTTATATTCAACATAAACATTTAGTTGTTAATATTTACACCAAAATCCGGCATATCAGCTACCTGGGGTTCCGGGGCCGCTGGTGCCGAAACGGCCGGGACTGGGATCCGACGCGCGGGCGATTACATGGCCCGGCCGGCCGCCCGTTCGGCAGAAGCCCGCCAGCGCCCCGCCTGCGCCCCACATGCCCCCATATGGCCGCCCTTGGGCCGCCCCTGTGCCGCGCTGCAGTAACCTCCGGTTTTTCTGGACAGAAAACTGGTGTTTATAAGCGTTATAAACTCTGGTACGGTAACGGATCCTGCAGGCCTCAGCCCCGAACCGGACTGCCGCCCTGTCCTGCCGCGACAGCACCGCCCGGGAAGCACACCGGCTCCCGGCCCGCTGCGCCCCCTCACACCACGAGAGGTGCCATGCCCATTGATCCAGACCAGGCTGCCCGGCTAGAGGAACGGCGCGAGCAGCTTCGCGAGGGGGGCGGGGTGGACGCGATCCGCAAGCGCCACGACCGGGGCCAGATGACCGCCCGGGAGCGGATCGACGCCCTGTTCGACAGCGGAACCTTCCAGGAAACCGGCCTTCATGTGCGCCACGCCACCCGGGCCTTTGGCGTTGACGAGCGCCGCACCCTGCCGGGAGACGGCGTGGTCTGCGGCACGGGCATGGTCTCGGGACGCCTGGTGTGCTCGTTCTCGCAGGATTTCACGGTCATGGCCGGGACGGTGGGGCGCATGCATGCCCGCAAGGTCTGTGACGTCATGCACATGGCGGAAAAGACGGGCTCGCCGGTGGTGGCCTTCCAGGATTCGGGCGGCGCGCGCATCCAGGAGGGGGTCGAGGCCCTGGCCGGATACGGCGACATCTTCTATTCCAACGTTCTGCTGTCCGGGGTCGTGCCCCAGATTGCGGTCATTGCGGGCCCCTGCGCGGGCGGAGCGGCCTACTCCCCCGCCCTGATGGACTTCATCATCATGACCCGCACGAACGCCCACATGTTCATCACGGGCCCCGAGGTGATCCGGGCGGTGACCGGGCAGGACACCACCATGGACGCCATCGGCAGCGCCGCAATGCACGCGGGGGTCTCCGGCAACGTGCACTTCATCGCCGAGGACGACCGCCACGCGGTCGAGCTTGTGCACCGGCTCCTGTCCTTCCTGCCCGCGAACAACTCCGAGGATCCGCCCAACATCCCGATGGACCTGGCGGTGGAGCCGGACCCGGTCATGAACACCCTGCTGCCCGACGATCCCGCCATGGCCCTGGACGTGCGCACGATCGTGAGGCGCCTTGTGGACGCGGGGGACTTCCTCGAGGTCCATGCCGCCTTCGCGCGCAATCTGGTGGTGGGCTTCGGACGCCTCTACGGGACCGTGGTGGGCATCATCGCCAACCAGCCCATGGTGCTGGCCGGAGCCCTTGATATCGACTCCTCCGACAAGGGGGCGCGCTTCATCCGGTTTTGCAACGCCTTCAACATTCCGGTTGTGACACTGGTGGACGTCCCCGGCTTCATGCCCGGCGTGGACCAGGAACGGGGCGGCATCATCCGTCACGGCGCCAAGCTCCTGTTCGCCTATGGCTCGGCCACGGTTCCCAAGATCACCGTCATCCTGCGCAAGGCCTACGGCGGCGCCTACCTGGCCATGTGCGGCCAGGCCATGGGGGCGGACGTGGTCTATGCCTGGCCGTCGGCGGAAATCGCGGTCATGGGCGCCGAGGGGGCGGTCAACCTGCTCTACCGCGCCGAGCTGGCCGAGGCGGATGACCGGCGGGAAAAAGCCGCGGAGCTGGCGGCCGAATACCGGAGCGAGTTTGCCTCGCCCTACCATTCGGCGGCCCTGGACTTCGTGACCGACATCATCCTGCCGGAGGAAACCCGCTGGACCGTCGGCCTGGCCCTGCGCAAGCTCGCGGCCAAGCGCGAGCTGCGTCCGGCAAAAAAGCACGGGAACATTCCGCTATGACCCTGGAGCCGGTCCTTTTCTCCCTCAAGGTGTACGGCCTTGTCATTGTCATCTCTTTCTTCTGCGCGGCGGTGATCCGGCTGATCGTTCTGGTCCTGTCGTCCCAGGCCGAGCGCTCCCGGGCCCGGGAGGCGGCACGGGACGCGGCAGGGGCAGGAGCACGAGCAGGCGGCCCCGACGCACCCGGGCCCGCCGCGGCCCCGGCGGTGTGCTGCGCGGGCGGCGACATCCCGCCCGAGCACGTGGCCATCATCGCCGCTGCGGTCCATGCCCTGGGGTTTGACGGCCCCGTGGTCCAGATTTCCGAGCCGAGGCCGCGGGAGGGCTGGGTGTCCGCCGGGCGCTTCGCCCTCCACTCGTCGCACAACGTCTTCAAGGGGCGCCAGAGATAGGCCCCGCCGCCCTCCGGAACGGACCGGGAGCAGACACAGACCGGGCGCAAGCCGGTCACCAGCCCCCACGCCACGCCACACCACTGCAAGGAACCGACATGAGGCAGGAACTGCGAATTACCATTGATGGCCGGACCTACAACGTGATTGTGGAGAACGTCACCGGATCCTCGTCCGAGACCTTCTACCCCTCCCCCGCCATGCGCTCCGACATCATCGAGCCCACCATTGCCGAGACCCCTGCCCCCCGCCCGGCCGAGAAGCTCACGCCCTTTGCCGCCAACGCCCGCCCGGGCGACGTGGTCAGCCCCATGAGCGGGGTTCTGGTGGAGTACACCGTCAGGGCCGGGGACCGGGTCGCCCTGGACCAGCAGGTTGCCACCATCGAGGCCATGAAGATGAAAACCGTCATCGTCTCCCACCTGGAGGGAACCGTGACCAAACTGCATCTGGAGCCCGGCGCCCCGGTGGAGGCCGGCCAGCCCCTGGTCAGCATCGGCTGAACCGGCCCGCCCGCGCGCGGTCCGGCACCCGCCGGCTCCGCCACACGCTCCCGGACAACGGCTGTTAAGGATAGCGCCCGTGGACACCTTGCTTGCGGATACTCTCGACTTCTTTCAGGGCATTGCCACGCTCGTGTACGCCGAGGATCTCTCCATCACGGCGATGCGGCTGTTTCTGATCTTCCTGGGCGGGCTGCTGATCTACCTGGGCCGCAAGGGCGTGCTCGAGGCCCTTCTGATGATGCCCATGGGCCTGGGCATGATGGCCGTGAACGCCGGAGTGTTCTTCGGGATCGACCGAAAGCCCACCAACCTGTTCATTGACCCGCTGGTGGCCCAGACCGACGACCTGGTCAGCATTCTCCAGGTGGACTGGCTCCAGCCCATCTACACCCTCAGCTTCTCCAACGGCCTGATCGCGTGTCTGGTGTTCATGGGCATCGGGGTGCTCCTGGACGTGGGCTTCATGATGGCCCGCCCGTTCCAGAGCATGTTCGTGGCCCTGTTCGCCGAGCTGGGGACGGTCGCGGTCTATCCGCTGGCGGTCTGGCTGGGCCTGACGGAAGGCGAGTCCGCCGCGGTCGCCACCATCGGCGGCGCGGACGGGCCCATGGTGCTGTTTGCCTCGCTCCTGCTGGCGCCGGCCCTGTTTGTGCCGATCACCGTGGTCGCGTACCTGTACCTGGGCCTGACCTACGGAGGCTACCCCTACCTGATCCGGATCATGGTGCCGAAGAAGCTCCGGGCCATCCAGCCGCCGCCGCCCAAAAAGCCGGTGGTGATCACCTCGGGGCAGAAGATCGTCTTCGCGGTGGTCATGTGCACCCTTCTGTGCCTCCTGTTTCCCGTGGCCTCGCCCCTGTTCTTCTCCCTGTTCCTGGGGATCATCATCCGGGAAAGCGGGCTCGAGCACCTCAGCCAGCTTCTGGGCACCACCATCCTCTACGGCGCGACCCTGTTCCTGGGCATCCTTCTGGGCGTGCTGACCGAGGCCAACACCATCATGAACCCGCAGGTTCTGACGCTCCTGCTGCTGGGGATCCTTGCGCTTCTGATTTCGGGAATTGGCGGGCTTCTGGGGGGCTACGCCCTGTATGTCCTGACCCGGGGACGCTTCAACCCGGTGATCGGCATCGCGGGAGTGTCGTGCGTGCCCACCTGCGCCAAGGTGGCCCAGAAGTCCGTGGCGCCGGGAGTAATCGTCCTGCCCGAGGCCCTGGGCGTGTCCATCAGCGGCGTCATCACGTCGGCGATCTTTGCGGGTGTTTTCGTGACCCTGCTGCGCTAGGGGCCGGGCCGATGGGCCGGAACCAATGGCCCCGGACCGGGCGGACCGGCGGGCGCCGGGCTGTGGATCCCCAACCGGGGCGCTAGACCGGGCGGCGGGCCCGCAGCGCGGCACTGAGGGTGCCGTCATCCAGGTAGTCGAGCTCGCCCCCCACGGGGACGCCCTGGGCCAGGCTGGTGACCGGGCGCCCCAGAGCCTCCAGATGGTCGGCAATGACGTGGGCCGTGGTCTGCCCCTCCACCGTCGCCGGGAGGGCAAGGATAACCTCCCGTACCGTCTCCTCGGCCGCGCGGGCGTACAGGCGCTCGAACCCCAGATCCTCGGGGCGCACTCCGTCAAGGGCGGACAGAAGCCCCCCCAGCACGAAATAGCGCCCGCGGAACTCGCCGCCGCGCTCCAGCGCCCACAGGTCGGCCACGTCCCGCACAACGCACAGAAGGCCCGCGTCCCGGCGCTCGTCCGTGCACAGGCGACACGGGGTGCAGGTGTCCAGATTGCCGCACAGGGGGCACTCGACCACGCGCTCGCTGACCGCCGTCAGGGCGTCGCGCAGGGGATCAAGAAGCGTGGTGCGTCGGCGCAGCAGGGCAAGCGCGATCCGGCGACCGGACCGGGGCCCCAGACCGGGCAGCCGCCCGAGGACGGTGATCAGATGCTCGATTTCGTTCGTGCTCACGAGTGGGTCTGCCTTTCAGCGCGGTCTGCATGGCCTGCGGGGGTCTGTCCCCGGGGGCCTTCCCCAAAACCCGTCCGCTCCAGTCGGAAACGCCGGAACCGGCCCCCGCATCAGCAGCAGAGGCCCGCCCCGGCGCAAAACTCAGGCTGGACGCGATCCTAGAACGGCAGGCCCATGCCGCCGGGCAGCGACAGGCCGCCGGTGACCTCGGCCATCTTCTCCTTGGCGACCTCGTCAACCCGGACCTTCGCATCGGCAAAGGCGGCCACGATCAGGTCCTGGACCATTTCCGCATCCTCGGGCCGCAGAATGGACGGATCAAGACGAACGGACTTCAGCTCGAACTTGCCGCTGACGGCCACCTCGACCATGCCGGCGCCGGACACACCCCGAACCTCCAGAGCCTCCAGCTGCTTCTGGGCGTCCTCCATCCGGGTTTTCATCTCCTGGGCGGCTTTGAGCATCTGGCCGATATTTTTCATGAGTCATCCTCTGTATCGAAGGGGTCGATGAGATTGTCTTCAAAGGTGGCCTCAAGAGCGTCGGAGGACGTGTCCTCCAGCTCGAGGGCTTTCAGGTTGACCCGAACCGCGCCCACCTCCGCGCCGGGGAACAGCTCCAGGATCGAGGCCACCACCGGGTCGGCATGAATATCCGCCTGGCGCTCGCTATGCAAGGGGACCGCTCCGGGCCGGTCGCTGACCGAGACCACCCAGCGCGCGCCGGTCCACCGGGAGAGAAGCTCGCCCACCTGCCCCGCCAGGCTGCGGGGCGCCTCCTCCAGCGGGTGGAACTCGAGAACCCGGGCCTTCGCATCAAAGCGCACCAGCTGGACCTGCCGCTCCAGCGACACAACAAGATCCATGCGCCGCTTCTCGCGAAACAGCTCCACCAGATGAACAAACGAGCGCGGAGAGGGCGCGAACGCCGCTGCCGCCTCGGGCATCGCGCCCCCCGTCTGGGGAATGGCCCCATTGGAAATGGCCATGGTCGGACCGGGCCCCGAGGCCCCCACGGCCATGGGAGCCGCATAGGCGTGGCCCATGGCCGAGCCTCCCGGCCCGCCGCCGGCTGACGGCGCGCCCCCGGCTCCGCCGTCCGCGGGACCGCCGGGAAGCACCGGGATCTCGCCGCGCTGAAGACGGCGCAGAAGATCCTCGGGGAACGGCAGGTCGCCCGCATAGCCAAGGCGGATCAGGGTCATCTCCACCGCCTGGAGAGGCAACGGGGCCTCGCGGGTCTCGGACAGGCCCTTGATCAGGATCTGCCAGGCCCGGTTCAGCACCCTCATGGACAGGCGGGATGCCAGATCCCGCGCCCGCTCCCGGTCCGAATCCCCCACGGGGGCCTCGGCGTCCAGGCTGTCGGGCGCCACCTTGATGCGGGTCATCCAGTGAACCAGCCCCAGAAGATCCTGAAGCACCGTCAGCGGATCCGCCCCCAGGGCATACTGGGCGCCCAGCTCGTCGAGCGCGGCGGGAACCCGACCGGACAGGACGTGCTCCAGCAGGTCCAGAACCCGGCTGCGGTCCGCAAGGCCCAGCATGTCGGCCACCATGGCCGCGCCGACCTCGCCGCCCGCGTGGGCAATGGCCTGGTCCAGAAGGGACAGCCCGTCACGCACCGACCCGTCAGCGGCCCGGGCGATCAGGCGGATGGCCTCGGGCTCGACCGGAATGCCCTCGAGCCCGGCAATGCGGGTGAAGTGCTCCTCCAGAAGCCCCAGAGGCACCCGGCGCAGGTCGAACCGCTGGCAGCGCGACAGCACCGTCACCGGAACCTTGCGCAGCTCGGTGGTGGCAAAGATGAATTTGACGTGGGGCGGCGGCTCCTCCAGCGTTTTCAGCAGGGCGTTGAACGCCTGGCTGGAGAGCATGTGCACTTCGTCGATGATATAGACCTTGGTCCGCGCCATGGCCGGGCGGTAGCGCACCGACTCCAGGATCTCGCGGATGTCGCCCACACCGGTGTGGGAGGCGGCGTCCATCTCCTGGACGTCCACGTGACGGTCCTGGGCGATGGCGCGGCAGTGCTCACACACCCCGCAGGGGTCGATGGTCACGGAGCCGTTTCCGTCCGGGCCGACGCAGTTGAGCGCCCGGGCAATCAGACGGGCCGTGGTGGTCTTGCCCACACCCCGGACACCGGTCAGCATCCAGGCCTGGGCAAGGCGCCCGGACTCGATGGCATGGCGAAGGGTCCGGACCAGGACTTCCTGGCCGATCAGGGACTCGAAGGTGGAGGGGCGATATTTCCGGGCCAGCACCCGATAACCGGCCGCCCCGGTCGAGTCCGTATCCAGAAACGTGTCGCTCGGGGGATGAGTGTCGGTCATTCCAGGTCAGTGGGGGGCAGCCCCCATATGGCAGGTGAGCCGAAAACGCGTCCGACGCTGGAGGATGTTGCCGCCCGGCACCGGAAACGATCGAAAGTCAGGGTTCCGGTCCGTTATTCCGCGCGGCCGTGCCACTCGCGAACGGTCCCGGACTCCCGGGAGGATGTTCCGGGAACCGCACCGGTGCCGTCAAGGCGCCTGCGCGAAAAAGGCGGAAGACTGAACGCGACCCGCGGTGCATCCGTTACGGCTGCTTCCTTCCGGACCTGACCGGGTTGGCGGAGCCTCACGCCCGCGCCAGCCTTCCGCGCTCTGTATAGCGTCCGGGGACGGGTTTGTGCAAGCCCCCTCGCAGGGATTTTTTCACTCCCTGCACAAACGGCACCGGGGCTGCCTGCGAGAGGAGCCCCGGGTGGAAGTTTCTAGCGGCGGCCCGCGTCGCTGTCGTCGTGCACGGGCTTGATAAAGGTGATGTTGTCCCCCGGCCAGGCCGAGACCTTCGCCGAGCGGACACCCTCGGTCAGGAACAGGGTCGACACCTCGACACCCAGGGCCCGGGCCGCGTAGGATATGGTCGTGATTGTCGGGTTGCGCTTCCCGGCCTCGAGTTTTGAGACATAGGCCTGATCCACACCCATGCGGGTCGCCAGGACATCCTGGGCCAGCCCGGCCTCGAGGCGCAGGCTGCGAATATTGGTTCCCACGACCCTGCGGATATCGTAGCGCGGACGGGCGTCCTCCACGATTTCACCGTTCACGGACGTATAAGACGCATGCTCTTCACGATTGACCATAACCATCACCCCCCAATTGTAAAAACGGCTTGTTATCAATCCTAGATGGATCCAGTTTGCGTTTTCGTCAAGAACATTTAGGCGCACCCCGCAGAAAAAGCAACTGATGCGTGCTAATCGGGGTGTGTTTTTTTTCCTTACACTTGAAGGGTTTGACCAACCGAGCTCCGCTACCTGAAAAATATGTAACCACTGGTTGCTGTGCAATAAACGCAACCTGAGGAGGAGTCGCGAAAAAGCCGCCAAGGGGGCAAAACAGCGCCGCCGGCCACGCGAATCCAAGCAGACGCCCGGGAAGCCGTATGCTTTTGAAAATATTCCAAAAACATGTACCGCCCTTCCCCGGGCAGCGAATCGGGGATCTGACGCGGAAACCTCACCGACACCAACCCTGATGTGGGTAAAAAAGATGGAAAGACAAGGGATAAGGATAAAATGTCCAAAAAAAACGGGAGACGGGAACCGCAGTCCCGGACTCCGGCACCCGCCCGTGCCCGCCCCGCCTCCCCTGCCCCGCTCCGGCACCGGGACAGGGCCTGAAACGGGGCCCGGGCGGGGCCATGCCCGGGGCACACACCGGAGGGCACACCAGGGGCGCGCAGGGGCCAAACGGGGACGCACCGGGACACACCGGGACACACCGGAGGACGCACCAGGGAGCTGCGCCCGCGGCACGCACGTACGGGACACGGGACGCACCCCGGGGGCGGGGCAGCCCGAACGGTGAGTGCCCCGCGGGGGCCATTCAGGACAGGTGAGGAAGGACGCTAGAGCGGGCCGTCCGAGGGGACAAAGGTCAGGGGCTGGCCGGTTCCGTAGCCGCCCGTCACCGCTCCCAGACGGTAGCGCCCGGGGTCCGTGTCGGACGGCAGGGCAAAGTCCGGCGGCGGTGCCAGCAGGGGCAGTCCGGCGGAGGCCGGCGTGCGCCCATGGGTGATGACGGCCGGCGCGCCCGGCAGCAGGGCGATCCCGGCAACCGCCCGGTCCCCCGGAGCGGTGAGAAACGGACCGAACGGGGTCCGCACAAACCGGTGGACCCCGGGCAGCAGGTGCTCTGCCGGGAACCCGGAAACGGTCTGGGCGCCCTGCCGCAGATCCAAAACGAGCTCGACACCCGGCTCGCCCAGCAGGACAAAGGGCCCGCTTCCCGCCGATGCGAGGGGGAGGAAGAACACCTCGAGGGGGGCTTTTGCATCGCGCTGCGGGCAAATGCCCACCCAGGGGGAGCGCTGTCCGGCGCGCTCATAGGACAGGGCCCGACGGGGGAACCAGCCGAAGGGACGCAGCGCCGCGCGCTCCACCAGAATCCGGTCACCGGAGCCGGGCAGCGGGATCGACACCGTCTCCCGGATCTCCAGAACCAGGGCCACCGGATCCTCGACAAACCGCGAGAGGGCAAGGGCCGCCATGGCCGCCACGAACAGGACAAGCAGCACGAGGACGGGGAGGACGCGGCGGGCCCGAGCGATCATCGGCCGGCGTGCCGGGTCAGCACAAACACGCTCTGAACGCCAAACAGGTTGGCAAACCGCCCCTGCCCCGAGTACGAGCAGGCCTGGCCCCGGGCATCAAGGGCAATGGCCTTCTCGACCACAATCCCCATGGTGCTGCACAGGTCCAGGAAGTCCCGGGTGGTGCACAGGTGGATGTTCGGGGTCTGCCACCACTCATGGGGCATGCAGTCCCCCACGGGCATCCGCCCCCGGAACATGAGCTGGAACCGCGAGCGCCAGTTCCCGAAGTTCGGGAAGGACACAATGGACCGGCGCGAGATCCGCACCAGGTTTCCCAGAACCTCCCGGGGCCGCTCGGTGGCCTGAAGGGTCTGGCTGAGAATGGCGTAGTCGAAGGCGTCGTCCGGGTAGTCGTCCAGATCCGTGTCCGCGTCCCCCTGGATCACGGCCACGCCCCGGGCCACCGCCGCACGGACGCCCGCCATGGACAGCTCCACCCCCCGGCCGTCCACCTGTTTCTCGTGGGCCAGCCAGGCCAGCAGCTCGCCGTTGCCGCAGCCCACGTCAAGAACCCTGGCCCCGTGGGGGATCATGGACCCGATCAGCTGGAGGTCGTCACGGATCGGCCCTTTCAGGCGCTTGGGAAAGATCATGGTCCGGTTCCCTCCGGCTGAGAATCACGAACGGGGGTCACCGCCAGCGGAGCCTGCGGATCGTCGCCCCTCGCATCGGACGGCCCCTTCAGCTTCGGGGGGAGACCGGCGCGCCGCGCGATGCTCTCCAGAAAGCCGGACAGGGTGTCGGAGAAGGCGGGCTCGTCCAGAAGGAAGGCGTCGTGCCCCTTGTCCGTGTCCACCTCGACAAAGCTGACGTTGGCCGCCGCCGCGTTCAGGGCCCGGACAATGGCCCGGGAGTCCGTGGTGGGGTAAAGCCAGTCCGACGAGAAGGACACAATGCAAAAGCGCGTCTTTGTCCGGGTGAAGGCGTTGGCCAGGACACCGCCGTACTCGTCGGACAGGTCGAAGTAGTCCATCGCCCGGGTGATGTAGAGCAGGCTGTTCGCATCAAAGCGACGCACGAACGAGGCCCCCTGGTGGCGCAGGTAGCTCTCGACCTGGAAGTCGGCCTCGAAGCCGTAGCTGAGCTGCTCCCGGTCCTGGAGCTTGCGCCCGAACTTCCGGTGCAGGGCCGGTTCGGACAGATACGTGATGTGGGCCGTCATCCGGGCCACCGCAAGACCGTGGGCGGGACGGGTTCCCTGGTTGAGGTAGTCGCCGCCGCGCCAGTCCGGGTCGGCCATGATGGCCTGCCGGGCGACCTCGTTGAAGGCGATGTTCTGGGCCGAGTGGCGCCACGAGCCCGCAATCACCACCGCGGCGCCCACCCGCTCGGGGTAGCTGACCGCCCACTGGAGCGCCTGCATGGCCCCCATGGACCCGCCGATGACGCAGAAGATGTTCTCGATCCCCAGGTGGTCGAGCAGAAGGGCCTGCACCCGGATCATGTCCCGGATGGTGATCACCGGGAAATCAAGCCCCCAGGGCTTTCCGGTCGCCGGGTTGATGTCCTTCGGGCCCGAGGTGCCCATGCAGCCCCCCAGGACGTTCGCGCAGACGACAAAGAACCGGGTGGTGTCGATCACCTTGCCCGGGCCGACCATGTCCTCCCACCAGCCGGGGCGCCCCGTGACGGGATGGGGGCCTCTCATGTACTGGTCAAGGGTCAGGGCGTGGCAGACCAGGACCACATTGCTCCGGGACGCATTGAGCGTCCCCTGGGTCTGGTAGGCCACGGTGACGGGCCCCATCTCCGCCCCGCTGTCCAGGCGCAGCGGCGCGTCGGTGCACAGCTCCACAACGGCGTTGACGGTTTTCGGGTCGGGAACGACCATGGCTTTCGTTCTCCAGTCAAAAATGGCACCGGGAGGGGGCGCCGGTACAGAACCTTGCGGGCACGAACCCGGACGGGGCCGGGAATCGCTTTGGTATGAAGGGGGGACTGCGGAGTCAATCTTTTCTTTTTGATTCGCAGCGCGCATCAGCGTAAACCAAGGGACCACGCCCTGACGGCCATGCCCCTTTTCGGAGAGAGAGATGAGCCAAGCGCATGACACCACCCGGGAGACGGTCTCCCTGGGGGCCCTGCGGTCCGAGATTGACTCCATTGACGACGCCCTGCACGACCTGCTGATGCGCCGCGCCGAGCTGGCGGAGTTTGTCCGCCTCGCCAAGCGCGACGAGGACGGGAAGGACGCCACCTACCTGCGCCCGGGGCGCGAGGCCGCGGTCCTGCGCCGCCTGATGGCGCGCCACTCGGGACGGTTCCCGCGTCGGGTTCTGGTGCGCCTGTGGCGGGAGATCTTCTCGGTCTCCCTTGCCATGCAGAACCGCATGACCCTGGCGGTCTGGATGCCCGAGCGCGGCGCGGCCTTCCTGGAGATCGCCCACAACCAGTATGGATCGTTCACGACGGCCTCTTTGCACCAGTCCATGGAGCAGGTGATCCGGGAGGTCTCGGAGCGCCGGGCGACCCTGGGCATCCTCCCCCTCCCCGAGACCGGTGACCGCCTGGCCTGGTGGCCCCTCTTGGCCACCGCCGCCCCCGACACCCCCCGGGTGATCGCCCGGCTGCCCATGGCGGGCACCCAGGGCACGCCCGAGGCCCTGGTCATCGCCATCATGCCGCCCGAGGCCGACGACTGCACCGACCGCACCCTCCTTGCCCTGGAGCACGACCCGGCGCTCCACCCGGACCGGGTTCTGGAGCATGTGACCCGGGCCGGCGTCCCCGTGCGGGGCATTCTGGACGCCCGCACCGACCCGGCCGGATGCGCCCGAATTCTTCTGGAGGTGGACGGCGCTTTCCACAATACTGATGCCCGGCTTGAGGCTCTGGAGACGGTCTCCGCGTCCTCCGGCCCCTATGCGGTCCGCCGCGTCTGCCTGATCGGCTCCTATGCGAGACCCTTCACGGACGCCGAGCTGGACCCGGACGGCCTCCCCTGAGCGGGGGAGGACGACCGCACACTGTCCCCGGGGGAAACCCCGCGCCTGCGGCCCCGCCGCCAACCCAGCCCCTCAACAGCATGGGCTGACTTGCGAGTCCTCAAGGATCGTTACCATGAACCTGTCGAACACTCCCCTGCCCCGCCCCGGAATTATGGATATCGTCCCCTATGCGGGTGGCGAGTCGAAAATCCCCGGTGTTTCCCGGATCATCAAGCTGGCCTCCAACGAGGGTGCCCTCGGGTGCAGCCCGCGCGCGCGCGACGCCATGATCCATGCGGCCGGGGACGTCTATCGATATCCGGACGGGGCCTGTGTGGAGCTGAGAGAGGCCATCGGACAGCAGTACGGCATCGATCCGGCCCGGATCGTCTGCGGCGCCGGCTCGGACGAGCTGATCGGCATGCTGATCCACTCCTACGCGGGACCGGGGGACACCCTGGTGCAGAGCCGCTACGGGTTTCTCATGTACTCGATCTACGGCAAGAGCGCGGGCGTCGAGACCCTCTTCGCGCCCGAGACGAACCTGACCGCGGACGTGGACGCCCTTCTTGCCACCGTGAAGGACACCACCCGGCTGGTCTTCCTTGCCAACCCGAACAACCCCACGGGCACGATCCTGCCGCCGTCCGAGGTCCAGCGCCTGCGCGAGGGCCTGCGCGATGACATCATCCTGGCCCTGGACTCGGCCTACTGCGAGTTCGTCCAGAGCAACAGCTTTGACGGCGGCATCGGGCTTGTGAACTCCCACCCGAACACGGTGATGCTGCGCACCTTCTCCAAGATCCACGGCATGGGCGGCATCCGCCTGGGCTGGGCCTACGGTCCTGCCCACATTGTCGATGTCCTGAACCGGGTGCGCGGTCCGTTCAACGTCTCGGCCCTGGCCCAGGTGGCGGGCGTGGCGGCCATCAAGGACACGGAGTTCCAGGACAGCGTGCGCGCCCACAACCGGCTCTGGCGCGAGTGGACCCGCGAGAAGATGGAGGCCCTGGGCCTTGTGGTGACCCCGTCCGAGGGCAACTTCCTTCTGGCCACGTTCCCCTCCGAGGGCCCGCGCACAGCCGAGCGCGCGGATGCGTTCCTGCGCTCCCGCGGGCTGATCTGCCGCCGGGTCGCGGGCTACGGCCTGCCGGACTCCCTCAGGGTGTCCATCGGCACCGGCGAGGAGATGGAGCTGTTCGTCCAGACCCTGACCGAATTCATGGAAGAAGGCGGAGGCTCATGACAGAACCGCTTTTTGACCGGGTCGCCATCCTTGGCATCGGCCTGATCGGCTCGTCCCTCGCGCGGGTCATCCGGCGCGAGGACATGGCCCGCACCGTGGTGGCCGGAGACACGGGCCCCGGCGTCGCCGAACGCGCCCTGGAGCTTGGCATCGTGGACGAGGCCACCACCGACCTGGCCCAGGCGGTCCGGGATGCGGACCTGGTGGTGCTGTGCGCGCCGGTGGGGGTCTCGGACCAGATCGCCCGGACCATCGCGCCCTCCCTGAAGCCCGGAGCCATCGTCACCGACGTGGGCTCGGTCAAGCTGCGCGTGATCGAGATGGTCACGCCCGAGCTCCCGGACACGGTTCACTTCGTGCCCGGGCACCCGCTGGCGGGTACGGAAAAATCCGGCCCTGACGCCGGTTTTGCCCAGGTGTTCCAGGGCCGCTGGTGCGTTCTCACGCCCCTGCCGGACACGAACCCCGATGCCCTGGAGAAGGTCTCCGAGATGTGGCGCCGGGCCGGAATGGCCATCGAGATCATGGATCCGGCCCATCACGACCGGGTGCTGGCCATCACCTCGCACCTGCCCCACCTGATCGCCTACACCATCGTGGGAACCGCCTCCAACATGGAGACCCAGATGTCCCGCGAGGTGGTGAGGTTCTCGGCCACCGGTTTCCGTGACTTCACCCGTATTGCGGGCTCGGACCCCATCATGTGGCGCGATATTTTTCTCAACAACCGCGATGCGGTGCTGGACGTGCTCCAGCGCTTCACCGAAGACCTGACCGCCCTTCAGCGGGCGATCCGCTGGGGCGAGGGCGAGGTGCTGGAGGAACTGTTCAGCCGCACCCGGGCCATCCGCAAGGCGGTGATCGACGCCAAGCAGGCCTGATCGCGCGCAACAGCGACCACATCCGATGACCGACAGGCGGCCCGGGGGAACTCTCCTCCGGGCCGTTTGCGTGTCCAGGGCCCTCATACCGGGGCCGGATCCCGGCGCGACAGCCGCGCCACCGGACCCGGTCCCACCGCCACGCCATCTGACACGGTGAGATACCCCGGGACCGTCACCCCTTTTCTCCGACCCGTCAGCCTCACCGGGGCCGGATCCCGGCACGACAGCCGCACCACCGGACCCGATCCCGCCGCCACGCCATCTGACACGGTGAGATACCCCGGGACCGTCACCCCTTGTCTCCGACCCGTCAGCCTCACCGGGACCGCCGCTGCGGGCGCGCCCGGATCATTTGGTCCTCTTCTGAGGTTGCTCCCAGCCCCCTGAATTTGACTTGGTCCTTCTGCCCCATCCTGCTAGAGATAAACCCCATGGGGTCTCCCCGGCGTCCACACCCGGACGGGCCCTCCCCGGTACCCGTTCCCTCCGGTCCAACTGTGAGAGGACCGAAATCCCGCAGGCTCCGAACCGGCCTGTCCCGTGATCCGCCCCGGGCCTGCAGCCCGCCCCCCGAAGGAGTCCCTGTATGCTGAGCACGTTGCGTGGCGCCCTGAAAGACGGCCTGTCCAGAGTTCCGGTGGATTTTGTCGAACGCTGGCTGGCCCTTTCGATCTTGCGGAACCGGTTCCCGACCGTCCGGCAGACCCCCGCCTTCCCGCGGCGCGAGGATCTGTGGCGCAGTGTCTTCGCCCCGCTTGAAAACCGCGAGATCACCGTCCTTGAGTTCGGCGTGTTCCGGGGGGAGTCCATCCGGACGTTCAGCGAGCTCAACACCCACCCCCAGTCCCGGTTTTACGGGTTCGACAGCTTCGAGGGCCTTCCGGAAGACTGGACCCGGACCCTTCCCCGAAGCTCCTTCGATGTGGAGGGGCAAATCCCGCAGATCGCCGATCCGCGGGTTCAGTTCATCAAAGGATGGTTCCAGAATACACTTCCAGACTTTCTTTCTGGACGGAGCGAGCTCAAGAACCTGGTCGTCCACTACGACGCCGACATCTACAGCGCCACCGTGTTTGCCATGACCATGATCGATCGTTTCAAGGAGCCCTATCTGGCCATCTTCGACGAGTTCACAGGGCACGAAACCCGGGCTTTGTGGAACTACTGTCAGATGACCGGGGCCACGGTCGAGTTCTCAGGCTTTGCCGGGGACGCCCGGTTCCCCATGCAGGTGGCCTGCACGATCACGCCGGCGCGCACCTACGAGCCCTGAGACCCGCGCCCCGGCGGCATCATCGGGCGCCACCGGACGCCGGGCACCCGCCCGCTGTGCGGCCCCGGCAGCCTGGACCTGCACGACACAAAAAACGGCCCGGGGGAACCCTCCTCCGGGCCGTTTGCGTTTGGGCGCTCGCGACGCCCCGGAGTGCGCCACCCCTGTCCGGCGTTTGGGGCCGGCGTCCGGGTCCGGCGCAGGGGGGCCGATGTCCGGGGCTCATGTCCGGCGTCCGATGCGTCGGGCATCAGCCTTCCGCCATCAGCCTTCCACCGCCAGGCGTCCGTCACCACCCCGACCAGGCGGCCATCAGGCGATCTTGCGCCACGCGGTCCCGGAGGGGCCGTCCTCAAGCTCGATCCCCCGGGCCTTCAGGTCGTCGCGGATCTCGTCCGCGCGTCCGTAGTTGCGCGCCTTGCGCGCGGCCAGGCGCTCCTCGATCAGGGCCTCGACCGCGGCCGCGTCCAGCTCGTCGACACCGCCCGCCGCCGGGGCGAACGCGCCCTGGCGCCAGGCCACCGGATCCTTGTCCAGAAGCCCCAGAAGCCCGCCCAGGCTCAGGATTGCGCCCTTCAGGGCCGCCTGCTCCCGCGGATCCTCCGAGCGGTTCAGGTCCGCCACCATCCGGTGCAGCTCGCCCAGGGCGCCCGGCGTGTTCAGATCGTCGCACAGCCGGTCCCAGGCCGCCTGGCCCAGTGCCGCCGCCTCCCTGTCGAAGGAGGGCTCCACCGCGCCGACCCGCTCCAGCGCCGCATAGAAGCGGTCCAGGGTCTTGCCCGCCCGGGCGACCCGCTCGCGGGTCCAGTCCAGAGGCTGGCGGTAGTGGGTGTCCAGAAGGGCCAGACGGATCACCTCACCCGGCGCATCCGCCAGAAGATCCTGAACCGTCAGGAAGTTGCCCAGGGACTTGGACATCTTCTCGCCGTCCACCACCACGTGGCCGTTGTGCAGCCAGAAGCGGGCAAAGGTTCCATGACCGTGGCAGCCCACGCTCTGGGCAATCTCGTTCTCGTGGTGGGGGAAGATCAGGTCGTGGCCGCCGCCGTGGATGTCGAAGCTGGTCCCCAGGTACTGGCTGCTCATGGCCGAGCACTCGATATGCCAGCCCGGACGGCCGCGCCCCCAGGGGGACTCCCAGCCCGGCAGGGTCTCGTCGGACGGCTTCCAGAGCACGAAGTCCGCCGGGTCACGCTTGTAGGGCGCCACCTCGACCCGGGCTCCGGCAATCATGTCATCGCGGGAGCGGCGCGAAAGGCGGCCGTAATCGGGCATGCTGGAGACGGAAAACAGCACGTGCCCCTCGGCCTCGTAGGCATGGCCCCTGGCAATAAGCGTGCTGATCATGTCGATCATGGCCGGGATGTGGTGGGTCGCCCGCGGCTCCACATCCGGCGGCAGGGCGTTCAGAAGGCCCATGTCCTCGTGATACCAGCCGATGGTCCGGCCCGTGATGGCGTCGATGCTCTCGCCGGTTTCCCGGGAGCGGGCGTTGATCTTGTCGTCCACGTCCGTGATGTTGCGGACGTAGGTCACTTTGGGGAAGCGCCGGCGCAGGAGCCGCGCCAGAACGTCGAACACCACCACAGGGCGGGCGTTGCCGATGTGGGCCCGGTCGTACACCGTGGGGCCGCAGACGTACAGGCGCACGTTGTCCGGATCGAGGGGAACGAACGTTTCCTTCTCCCCGCTCATGGTGTTGTGGAGCGTCAGGGGCGTGGGGGCAAAAGGCGCGGTCATCATGCAGTGTTTCCCTTCAGGCGGGCCTGTACACGCCCCGGATCCAGCAGGGGCAGAAGATCATTCATGTCCGGGCCGTGATCGGTGCCCGTCAGCGCACGGCGCAGTGGCAGAAAGAGCGGGCGCCCCTTGCGGCCCGAAAGGGCCTTCAGGGCGTCGGTCCAGGTTTTCCAGGTGGTCCGGTCCCAGGGAGAGGCCGGCAGGCAGGACACCGCCTGGTCCAGAAACTCCCGGTCCCCGTCCTCCGTCACCGGGTCCAGGGGCCCGTCGAGCACCCGTTCCCAGGCCCGGGCCTCGTCCAGACGCTCCAGGTTGGGGCGCACCACAGGCCAGGCCTGCTCGGTGAGGGTCACCCCCCGGGCACGGGCGGTCTCCCAGGGCAGGGTATGGATCACACGGGCGCTGAGGCGCGGCAGATCCTCCGGATCCAGACGGGGCGGAGCGCGACCGAAGGCCTCCAGCCGGAAGTCCCGGGCCAGCTCATCGAGGGACAGGCCGGGCTCCGGCGCGCCCGAGCCCCCGAGAGCCGCCATCAGGGCCGTGATGGCCTCGGGCTGGATGCCCTCCGCCCGCAGGCCCGACAGGGACAGGGAACCCTCGCGCTTGGACAGCGGTCCCCCGTCGGCGGACAGCACCAGGGGCAGATGGGCCCAGGCGGGAGCAACCCCGCCCAGGGCCTCGATCAGTTGCAACTGGACGGCCGTGTTGACCACGTGGTCCTCGCCCCGGATCACATGGGTGATGCCCATCTCCAGGTCGTCCACCACCGACGGCAGCGTGTAGAGGAACAGGCCGTCGGCCCGCACGAGAACCGGGTCGGACAGGTGGGCCCCGTTGTAATGGCAGCGCCCCCGCACCAGGTCATCCCAGACGATGTCCCGTGGCTCCAGCGCAAAACGCCAGTGCGGCGCGTGGGTGCCGCTTTCGGCCCGGGCTTGGATCTCGTCCGTCAGGCGCCGGGTCTCGCGGTTGTAGACCGGCGGCTGCCCGCGGGCGCGCCGCCAGGTGCGGTGGGCCTCGAGCTCCTCGGGGGTCTCAAAGCAGGGATACAGGCGCCCGGCGGCCTCCAGCTGCGCCAGGGCCTCCCGGTAGAGAGGCTCCCGGTCGCTCTGGCGTTCCTCCCGGGACCAGGTCAGCCCCAGCCAGGCCAGGTCGTCGCGGATGCCGTGGGCGAACGCATCCGTCGAGCGCTCCGCATCCGTGTCATCCAGACGCAAAATGAACTCGCCCCCGTGCGCCCGGGAAAACAGGGCGTTGATGATGGCGATGCGGGCATTCCCAAGATGCAGCTCCCCCGTGGGGCTGGGCGCGAAGCGCACCCGCACTCCGGGGGTCGGCGTGGTCAGAGTGTTCATCACATAAACCGGATCAGCCGTTGTAGGCGTTCGTGATGGGGTAGCGGCGGTCCCGTCCGAAGGCAAGGCGCGTGACCTTCACTCCCGGAGGGGCCTGGCGACGCTTGTACTCCGCCCGGGCCAGCATCGTCCAGACCCGCCGGACAAGCTCGATGTCGAAACCGCCCTCCAGGGCCGCCTCGCGGATACCGAACTCACGCTCGATCAGCAGCTCGAGGATGGCGTCCAGGACCACGTAAGGCGGCAGGGTGTCCTCGTCCTTCTGGTTTTCCCGGAGCTCGGCCGAGGGCGCCTTGGAGATCACCCGCTCGGGCATGACCGGGCCGGGAGCCCCCAGAAAGGCATCCTCCCCCGGCGGGCCCATGTCCTCGAGCGCGTTGCGCCAGCGCGAGAGCGCAAACACCCGGGTCTTGTAGACGTCCTTCAGGACCGAGAAGCCGCCGCACATGTCACCGTACAGCGTGCTGTAGCCCACGCTGGTCTCGGACTTGTTGCTGGTGGCAATCAGCATGGGGTGGAACTTGTTCGACAGGGCCATGAGAAGCAGGCCGCGCAGCCGGGCCTGGATATTCTCCTCGGTCAGGTCCGGGGCGACGCCCGCAAACAGGGGCTCCAGCATGTGGTTGACGGCCATGATCCCGGGCTGGATGTCCAGGTCATCGAGCCGGATGCCCAGAAGACGGGCCACACCGTAGGCGTCCTCGACGCTCTCGGCGCTGGTGTAGGGGCTGCGCAGCAGGACGCCGCGGACCCGGTCCGGGCCAAGGGCATCCACCGCGACCGCCGCGGCGAGGGCACTGTCGATGCCGCCGGAAAGTCCGATCAGAACCCCGGGGAAGCCGTTCTTGTTCACATAGTCCCCAAGCCCGGTCACCAGGGCCCGGTAGATGTGCTCGTTTTCCGAGAGCTCCTCATACGGGGGCAGACCGCTCACATCCATGAGCTCGCCGCCCGCCGCGGTCATCAGAACCGAGGCCATCTCCTCCCGCCAGTGGGGCAGGTTCAGCACGCACGACGGCCCGAACTTGCCGCCCGGGGACACCGCGAACGAGCCGCCGTCGAAGACGACCTCGTCCTGGCCGCCCACCTTGTTGACGTAGACCAGCCCCAGGCCCGTTTCCTCCACCCGCTTGCGGGCCACCTCAAGGCGCTGGGCGGGCTTGGCCGGAATGTCACCGCAGCCGATCTCGAAGGGCGAGGCATTGAGCGCGATCAGGATATCCGCCCCTCCCGAGACCAGGCCTGTAACGACGTCGTCGCTCCACAGATCCTCGCACAGGATCACCCCCAGGCGGTGCTGGCGGAACCGCAGGGGCTTGGGCATGGAACCGGGCACGAACACCCGCTTCTCGTCGAACACGCCATCGTTGGGGAGGTTGACCTTGCTGGTCACCGCCAGCAGACGTCCCGTGTCGATCAGGAAGGCCGAGTTGGTGCATCCGCTCCCGGACCGCCAGGGACCGCCCACCAGAAGGCCCGGACCACCGTCCGTCGTTGCCTCGGCCAGGATGTCCACCGCCCGGCGCACATCCTCGAGAAAGGAGGTCTGGAACACAAGATCCTCGGGGGGATAGCCCGGCAGGACCATCTCCGGGGCCACCACCAGGTCCGCCCCCTCGGCAAAGGCGCGGGCGCGGAACTCCAGGATCCGCCGGGCGTTTCCAAAGACGTCCCCAAGGACCGCATCCATCTGAAGCAGGGAAATTCGCAAGGATGTCGTCATGACTGCTCTTGTCCGCCATCTTTGGGGCCGGGCCACAGGAACGAGGCCACGCATCCGGCACCGAGAACACCAAGGATCACCAGAAGACTCATTGTGGGCGTAATTTCAAAAGGATGCCAGCCCGATATCTGCTCGATCGCGTGGAAAACGAGTTTGAAGGCAATGAAGAACAGAAGGGCGATCACGGCCTTGTCCAGGTGCACCACGTAGCGGGTCGCCGCGGCCAGCACAAAGTACAGGGACCGCAGGCCCAGCATGGCGAAGATCATGGCCGCGTAGACAAGAAGCGGCTCGTGGGTCACAGCAATGATGGCCGGGACCGAATCAAAGGCGAACATGATGTCCGAGGCCTCGATGGCGATCAGGCACAGGAACATGGGGGTGACGTAGAACAGCGCCTTGCGGCCGGAGCCCACCACGGCTGCGCCGGTGGCCGCCGCCAGAGAGGCCGCGCGCCTCGCCCCCACGAAAAAGGCATGGCCGTCCCGTTGGGGAAGAACGGGCACGAAGCGCCGGGCAATGCGCACAGACCAGTGATCGGAGTAGTCCTCGATCTCCTGGTGCTGCGAGCCCGCCGTCAGCATCTTCCAGGCCGTCCAGAGCACAATGGCCGCAAACACAAAGCCCACCCAGGGCGCCCAGAGGAACAGTCCGGCCCCGATCCCCACGAAAATCGCCCGAAAGACGATGGCCCCCAGAATGCCCCAGTAGAGCACCCGGTGCTGGTCTGCGCCGCGCACGCCGAACGAGGCGAAAATCGCCATGAAAACCATTAGATTGTCCACGGAGAGCGCCTTTTCGAGGGCATAGCCCGCCAGGTACAGGTCCGCCCAGGACTTGTCGAAGCGCACCCAGAGGTAGCCGTAGAAGCTCAGGGCCAGGCTGACCCAGAACACGGACCAGCCCACCGCATCGCGCAGGCGGATCTCGGTGGAGTTCCGGTGGGCAAACAGGTCCATGAAGATGGACACGGCCACGACACAGACGAAAATCCCGAGGGTTTCAAGGGGAAAGCCGAAGTGGGACGTCATGGCGGACGCGGCAGTCTCGGCGGATACGCTCTGGACCATGGGGAGGCCTTTTTCTCAGACAGGACAGGGGGCGGAGCGTCGTCCCGCCGGGGGCAGACCCCCGGACCCGGGCACCGGGCTCCTGCACAGTGTGGTCCGCCCGCGCCGCGCACAGAGCGACGGACGGAAACCGGAGATCGTGGGGGACAGATAAAGTCGTCCGGCACCCAGCGTCAAGCCGGGAGGTGGCGGCACCCCGCCCCCGCACGGAAACTAACAGAAATGCAACGTAAATCAGGTCTCGCAATCCCGGGAAACGCCCCGGCCCGTACCATCCTACCCGACCGACCTGACGGCCCGCCAGCAAACCGGATACATCCCGCACGACCGGCCACGCCCGGGCCGGGGCACCCCGGCGGCGGGAGCTCAGCCCGCGCGCCCCCGGGACGAGGCGCTGCCCGCAAGGCGCAGCACCAGCCGCTCGAGAACGGGAGCCTCGCGCACGCCGGTGGTCTTCAGTTCGCACTCCGCCTCCTGGATCAGGTCCAGGGCCTGCATCAGCCGGACCGCCGACCAGCTCTTCACCTGGGCGCGGAACGCCGCCCCCTGGGAGGGAAACACGGGGGGCCTCAGAAGCCCCATGGCCTGCTCGGGCGAGCGCCCCTCGGCGACCTGTCCGGCCACAAGCTGAAGCCGGGAGAAATGGCGCAGAAGCGACCGGGCCACGGCCACACCGGCCGTGCCCTCCCCCAGAAGGCGCAGCAGGGTCCGGATGGCGAGGGAGGGGTTACCGCCGGCGGTGGCGCTGCACAGGTCATCCAGCCCCAGGCGCGCCGTGTCGCCCACGCAGGCCCGGGCGTCCTCGAGGGTGACGGTCCGGGCGGAGCCTATATAGGTCAGGAGCTTGCCAATTTCCGAGCGGGTCAGGGCCCGGTCCGAGCCCAGGTGGTCACACAGGAAGGCCAGAACCTCGGCCTCAGTGCTGACCCCCTGGTCACGGAACATCTCCTGGATGACGGCCTCCAGGGCCCGGCCCTCATCCGCGTAGCAGGCCAGGGCGGCGGCGGTCTTCGAGCCCTCGAACAGCTTGCGCAGGGACGACGCCTTGAGAAGCGAGCCTGCCTGGAACAGGACCAGCGCGTCCCCCACCGGGTTTTCAATGAAGTCCTTCAGAAGCCGCGTGTGCTGGTCGCTCAGATCCCGGACCAGGACCAGGCGCCGCCCGCCCATCATGGACAAGGCCGAGGCCTCGTCCGGCAGAAGGGAGGGCTCCTTCACCAGATCCGGGCCGGTCAGGGTGGTCACCCGGAAGGGGTCGGACAGGTCGTCCACCACGGTGTGGGCCAGCGCCTCGATGCGCTCGCGCACCAGGCCCACGTCCGCCCCATAAACGAGAACGGCCCGGACCGCCGGGTCGGGCCGCTTCAGGAACGAAGCAACAGCTGCGCCTTTCAGCTCCATGCTCAGCCCCGCCCCTCGTTCGCCCGGGCAATCCAGGCCACCACGCGGTTGAAGACCTGATCGGCCAGCCGCAGGGCGATCTGGCGATCCATCTCCCGCTCGGCGATCCGGTCGGAGAAGGGCGAGTCCATACGGTCGAAGGATGACCAGGAGACCTCCTGCCCCTGGAACAGGAGGCGCGGCGGAGCCTGCCCCTCCTGATTGAGGGCGAAGAGGGAGAACGCCAAAGTCCCCTGAACCGTCCAGCGGCTGGAGCGGTCGGTCATGCTCACACCCGAGGACCAGGACCGCCGCTCATAGGAACTGCGCAGCGAGAAGGCCGGACGCTCCGGCTCGCCAAAGCGGTCCACCAGAGCGTTGTAGAGGTCGTGGACGGTGCGCTCGGAGCCGCTGCCGTCCCGGTAGGTGATGTGATGGACGTAGACGTGCTCGACCAGGGTCAGGTTCGAGTCCGTCCCGCCCGCGCCGGGGCGCGTCGTCAGGGCCGAACGGAACCCGCAGCCCCCCAGAAGAAGGGGGGCTCCCGCCAGCAGGCCGAGCACGGCCCGTCGTTTCACATCAGACGATGACATTGATGATCCTGTCCGGCACGAGGATGACCTTGCGCAGGGGCTTGTCCCCCACCTGGGCCTGGACGGTGGGCAGGGCCAGAGCCGCGGCCAGAGCCGTGTCCTGATCCGATCCCGGGGGCACCCCGACCGTTCCGCGCATCTTTCCGTTCACCTGGACCGCCAGCTGGACGGTCTCCTCCTGGAGGTACGCCTCATCCCAGACGGGCCAGGGCGAGAACACCAGCGGCGTGTCGTGCCCCAGGGTCGCCCAGACCTCCTCCGCGATGTGGGGGATCATGGGCGCAAACAGGCGCACCGCCGTTTCCAGGGCAAAGCGGGCCACCACACCCCCGTCGGGGGTGGCCGGATCCAGCGACGCGATGGCGTTGGTCAGCTCCCGGATCCGGGCAACCGCGCTGTTGAAGCGGAACTTCTCCAGATCCGCCGTCACGCCCGCCATGGTCCGGTGGGTCTGGCGCCGCAGGGCCTCGGCCGCGGGCGACAGGGTGTCGGGCACCGGCGTGCCCGGAGCCCCGAGGTCAAACGCCGGGTGGGAGGCCAGACGCCACAGGCGCCCCAGATAGCGCGAGGCCCCGTCGATGCCGGCGGCGGACCAGTCCATATCCCGCTCGGGAGGCACGTCCGAGAGCATGAACAGGCGGGCCGCATCCGCACCGTGGCTTTCCAGGATGCCGTTCGGATCCACCGTGTTGTTCTTGGACTTGGACATCTTGATGGAGCGCCCGCGGATCACGGGTTTCCCGTCCGTGCGGCGGATCAGGGAGCCGTCGGGACGCTGCTCCACGTCCTCGGGGTAGACCCACTTGCTCGACCCCTCCGTGGCCGCCCCCTCCGTGGTCGCCGCCTCTGTGGCCGGCTCTTCCCCGTTGGTCTCCACCTCGTAGGTCTCGTGGCAGATCATGCCCTGGGTGAACAGGCCGTCGAAGGGCTCGGCAACGCCCAGGTAGCCGCAGTCCCTGAGGGCGCGGGTAAAGAAGCGCGAGTACAGAAGGTGCAGGACCGCGTGCTCCACACCGCCCACGTACTGGTCCACCGGGAGCCAGTAGTCCACCGCCGTCCGGTCAAAGGCCCGGTCCGAGGCGTGGGGCGAACAGAAGCGCGCAAAATACCACGAGCTCTCAAAGAACGTGTCGAGGGTGTCCGTCTCCCGAAGGGCGGGCTTGCCGCATTCCGGGCACGTGGTGTGCTTCCAGGTGGGGTGATGCTCCAGCGGGTTGCCGTGCACGCTGAAATCCACGTCCTCGGGCAGCTCCACCGGAAGCTGGTCCTCGGGAACGGGAACCATGCCGCAGCAGTCGCATTTGACGATGGGGATCGGGCAGCCCCAGTAGCGCTGGCGCGACACACCCCAGTCCCGCAGACGGTACTGGACGACGCCGTCCCCGGCGCCCAGCTCCCGCAGGCGATCGATGGCGGCGGCCTTGGCCTCAGCCACGGGCAGCCCGTCCAGGAAGCCCGAGTTGATGGCCACGCCGTCCCCGGTATAGGCCTCGTCGGAGGCCTCCAGGGCGGCGGCGAACGCCTGCGCATCCTGGTCCTTCGGCGCCACAACCGCCTTCACAGGCAGGCCGTACTTGCGAGCGAACTCCATGTCCCTCTGGTCGTGGGCCGGACAGCCGAACAGGGCGCCGGTGCCGTAATCCATCAGCACGAAGTTGGCGATGTAGACCGGAAGGGTCACCCCCTCCACAAACGGATGGAACACCCGCAGGCCCGTATCGAAGCCCTTCTTCTCGGCGCTCTCGATGTCCGCCTCGGACGTGCCCATGCGCCCGCACTCGGTGATGAACTCCCGCACAGAGGGGTTGGTCCGGGCCAGATCCTCGGCCAGGGGGTGGTTGGCCGAAATCGCACAGAACGAGGCCCCGAACAGGGTGTCCGGGCGGGTGGTGAAGACGTCGATGCCGTCCTCGCGGCCCTCGATGGCGAACCGGAACTGGGCGCCCACCGAACGGCCGATCCAGTTGGTCTGCATCAGGCGGACCTTGTCCGGCCAGCGCTCCAGCTCCTCAATGCCCTGGAGCAGATCCTCGGCGTACCGGGTGATGCGCAGGAACCACTGGTCCAGACGGCGCCGCTCCACCGGAGCGCCCGAACGCCAGCCCTTGCCGTCCACCACCTGCTCGTTGGCGAGGACGCACAGGTCCACCGGATCCCAGTTGACCCAGGACTCCTTGCGGTACGCAAGACCGGCCTTCAGGAAGTCCAGGAACATCTTCTGTTCGTGCTTGTAGTACTCGGGGTCGCAGGTGGCGAACTCGCGGCTCCAGTCGATGGACAGCCCCATGGGCCGGAACTGCTCGCGCATGTCCGCAACGTTCTTGCGGGTCCAGACCGCCGGATGGACGCCCCGCTCGATTGCCGCGTTTTCTGCCGGAAGGCCGAAGGCGTCCCACCCCATGGGATGGAGAACGTTGTAGCCCTGGGCGCGCCGGAAACGGGCCACCACGTCCCCGAGGGTGTAGTTGCGCACGTGCCCCATGTGAATGCGTCCGGAGGGATAGGGGAACATCTCCAGGACATAGTACTTGGGACGCGACGTGTCCTCGCTGACCGCAAACGCGTTGCGATCGGCCCACAGAGCCTGCCACCTGGCCTCAACTTCCCGAAACGAATAGCTGTCTTCGGACGCCATCAGAGCGAACCTTCCCGAACTTGACAGGAACGCGCAAGCGACCGCACCGGGCGGCCCGCAGGGGAAACCCGCGCGCACCACACACCATGAAAAACAGGAGCCGCCCGGCTCTCCCCGAAAAACCGGACACCCCCGAAAACAGGACCGCCGAGCGGCCCGCACATCCCGACGGGATGGACACCGGCCCCGGGAGCACGCTCCCGGAGCGGCCGGCCCGTCCCTAGTCGGCGATCACCGCCAGGCGAAGCTGCCGGGCGCGGGTGAGAATGGTGTTCTCCATCTCGGTGGAGAGGGACTTGCTGACGTCCGCGTCCACCCAGGCCCCCTTGTCGTTCTGGACCTGGCGGAACACCGCAACCCGGACCCCGTCCGCCCGCAGCTGGCGGGACATGACGTAGACGTTGGCCTTGAAGCGCTCGTGCCGGGACTCGGGCGGCGAGTACCACTCGGTGATGATGACACCGCCGAACGGATCGGCCGAGCTGAGGGGCATGAAGCCCAGGGTGTCAAGCGAGGCGCGCCACAGGAAGCTGTTCACGCCAATGGCGCTGCCGCCCTCGGCCTTCTTCTGGCCGCCGGAGCCGAACAGGTCCAGTCCGCCCTCGCCGAAGACGCTGTCCCGGGGCGGCGGATTGGCGGGATCGATCATCTCGCGGTCTTTTTTGTTTCCCGGGCCGCGGTCGGGATAGACAGCTTTCGAGCCCTCGCACGCCGACAGACCAAGCGCAAGGAGCCCGGCTGCGATCACGGCGACGGCCATGCGGCCTTTCGGGCGGCACGCCTTCTGGATCATCGGTTCGCTCATTTCGTATAAACCGCCTTTGTATCGTTTTCGCTGGAAACAGAGCCTTCAAGGCCCCAACCATACCGGGAGACACTCTGGTTTTCCACATCCGCGAGGCCCCTTCAACAGGTTTTTAGGAAAAAGGCGCCCGCCGGCCGCATCGAAAAAGCGAAGTGCGCCCCCCTCGCGCGTTGCCGTCGATCCCGGAGTATGGTAAGGCCAACGGCGGAACCGTGCGCGGTGCCGAGCCGCTCCGCATGCACGTCCTTTATCACATCACCGGTATCGCCTTGCCGATATCGTGTCACCACAGATATCGCCTCACCGATATCACATCACAGACCAGGGGTGGGTGTTCCTCCGATGACGACACGGAAGTCCGAATTTCTGAACCTTGCGCAGGAGCGCGGCTATCTTCACCAGTGCACCGATCTGGAGGCCCTGGACGCCCTGATGGCGTCCGAATCCGTCACGGCCTATATCGGCTTTGACGCGACCGCCCGGAGCCTCCACGTGGGATCCCTGGTCCAGATCATGCTGCTGCGCTGGCTCCAGAAGACGGGACACAAGCCGGTGGTGCTCATGGGCGGCGGCACGTCCCGCATCGGAGACCCCTCGTTCCGCGACGAGGCCCGCCCCCTCATGACCGACGAGATCATTGCGGACAACGTCCGGGGCATCTTCCAGGTCTTCGAGAAATTCCTGACCTTCGGCGAGGGCCCCACGGACGCCCGCATGGTCAACAACGCCGACTGGCTTGACGAGCTGGCGTACATCCCGTTCCTGCGGGATATCGGGCGCTACTTCTCGGTCAACCGCATGCTCTCCATGGACTCGGTGAAGAGCCGCCTGGATCGCGAGCAGAACCTGTCGTTCCTGGAATTCAACTACATGATCCTCCAGGCCTACGACTTCCTGGAGCTGAACCGGCGCGTGGGCATGCGGCTCCAGCTGGGCGGCTCGGACCAGTGGGGCAACATCGTCACCGGCGTGGAGCTGGCCCGCCGCGTGGACGGCACCCAGCTGTTCGGTATGACCAGCCCGCTGATCACCCTGTCCTCGGGGGCCAAGATGGGCAAGACCGCCCAGGGCGCCGTGTGGCTGAACGCCGAGCAGCGCTCCCCGTATGAGTACTGGCAGTTCTGGCGCAACACCGAGGACGCGGACGTGGGCCGTTTCCTGCGCCTGTTCACCGAGCTGCCCATGGACGAAATCCGTCGCCTGGAGGCTCTGGGCGGATCGGAGATCAACGAGGCCAAGAAGATCCTGGCCCACGAGACCACCCGCCTTGCCCACGGCGAGGAGGCGGCTCTTGCGGCGGCGGACACGGCCCGCCGGGTCTTCGAGGAAGGCACCACCGGCGAGGATCTGCCCACCGTGACGGTGGACGCGGGGGCTCTGGCCGCGGGCATCCCGCTGGCCGAGATCATGCGCCAGAGCGGCCTCGCCACCTCGGGCAAGGAGGTCAAGCGCCTCATCTCCGAGAACGGCCTGCGCATCAACGACGAGCTGGTGGACGATGCGGGGCGCACCCTCACCGCCGCCGACCTGCGCGACGGCGCCATCAAGCTGTCGGCGGGCAAGAAGCGTCACGCCCTCGTGCGGACCGCCTGAGGCCCCATCCGGTGGCCCTTTTCCGGAAAACCGGCCCGGACAGGACGCCCGAAAGCGTCCTGTTCTACTCGAACGGCGAGGCCTTCGGGGACGGCGCCCTGCAGCTGCCCATGCTGCAGGGCCTGCGCTCGGTCTTCCCGCAGGCCCGCTTTGTCTGGCTTACGGAAACCCGTACCGCCTATGCCACCAGCCTGCGGTCCCTCACCAGCGGCCTGATCGACGATCTGTGGACGCTGGAGCCCGGGCTTCCCGGCCACACGCCTGCGCCCGCGGAGCTGTTCTCCACCCGCTTCGGTGCCATCCTTGACCTGCGCCGCTTCCTGAAGCGGACGCTGTGGCTGCGCCTGCGCCTGCACAGCGACCTGTTTGTGTCTCCGGCGCTTGGCTACCGGCTGTCCGCGCGGCGTCCGGCGGACGGGCGCAAGGATCCGCCCCTTCTGCGGGAGCGGATGATGCGCTGGGCCTCCCTGGTGGCCGGAACGCCCCTGGAGCCGGGCCCCTTCGTGCTGAAGGATCCGAAAACACTGGAGCTGGCCCGCCACCTGCTGCCTGACGAGGGCCGCTACATGGGATTTTTCCCGGGTGCGGGAACGCTCTACAAGCGCTGGCCCCTGGAGCGGGTGATTGCCGTCGCCCTGCACGAGCGCACCCGCGGCTTCACGCCGGTGTTTGCCCTGGGCCCCGATGACCGGGATCTGGAGGCGCCCCTGCGCGCCGCCCTGCCCGATGCCCTCTACCCCCTGGGAGACCCGGCCGCGGCCGGGGCCGGTCCGGGCCTGAGCATTGCCCTCGCCCGGCGCATGACCGGGGTCGTGGCCAACGACGGCGGCGCGGCCCATATCGCGGCTCTGGGCGCCAGTGCGATGGTGTTCCTCACCCGGGGGCAGTTCGTGCGCAAGAAATATGCGCCGGTCCTGCCCTACGCTGTCTCCCTCGCCCCCGAGGATTTCGGGGTGGCCGCGGAAACCTTCGAGGGGCGCATCGACGCCATTCCGGTGCAGGCGGTTCTTGATGCCCTGGCAGCACTCCAGCCCGGCCAGCCGCTCCTGGCCTCACGGGCCTGAACAAACCCGCCCCGGGGTACATCCGTGCCTCACGGGCCTGAACAAATCCGCCCCGGGGCACATGGGTGCATCCCGGGGCGGTGCAGCTGGCAGGGTTCCGGGACACGCCTTTGCACCCCTCCCGACGGGGAACACCGGGCGACAGGGTGCGGGCGCAAGACCCGCGCCAGCGCAGTCGGTGAACGCCAGGCGAACCAGTGCGGGGGCAAGACCCGCACCGGCGCAGACGGCATACACCCGGTGACGCTGTGCAGGGTCAAGGCCGGACGACACGGCCCCCGGGGAACATCCCGTGGCCGCAGGCTCCGGCACCTCCCCGAACCCTACCAGGGCTGGGTCGTCGGCCCGACCGTCAGCTCACTGACGGTGGTGTCTTCGGGCTGGCTGATCGCGAACGCCACGACGCTGGCGACCCGGTCCGGCGAGATGCCATACCGCTCATAGAGCGCGGTCATCTGCTTGAGGGTCTCCTTCCCGGTGATGGTTGTCAGGAGCTCGGTGTTGATGGCCGCCGGATAGATCGTGGAGGTGCGGATATTGCTGCCCTCCATGGCGGATTCCATGCGCAGAACCTCCATGAAGTCCCGCAGGAACCATTTCGTGCCCCCGTAGACCGCCCCTCCGGGATAGGCCTTGAGCCCCGCCACCGACGAGGTCGCAATGATGTGCCCGGATTTCCGGGCAAGGAACACGGGCAGAACCGCGGCCACGCCGTTCAGCACTCCCTTGATGTTCACGTCAACCATGCGGTGCCAGTCGTCCGTCTTCAGCGCGGACAGGGGCGAGAGCGGCATCAGCCCCGCATTCAGGAACAGGACATCCACGCCGCCAAACGCGGACCGGGCGAGCTGGACGATGCTCTCGCAGTCCTCGGGGCGGGTCACGTCCAGGGCCTGGAAGACGGCCTGCCCGCCGTTCTGGCGGATCTCCCGGGTGATGCGCTCCAGGTTCTCCTCCCGCCGCGCGCCCAGGACAACCCGGGCACCGCGCTCCGCCAGCAGCCGGGCCGTGGCCTCGCCGATGCCCGACGAGGCTCCGGTAACGATAACAACCTTGTCCTTGATCATGATGGGTCTCCCCTGTTGTGAAACTCTGTGATCCGCTGCCCCCCGTGAGCCCCCGTCCCGGGGGCGTTGGTCCCCCGGACCGGGTGGGGCCGCCGGTCGGAGGGCCGTGTTGCGCCCCCCCTGCCGGGCCAGGTGTCACGCGGCCGGCGCCGGATTGACCCGGTAGCGCAGCCAGAGCGAGCTGTCCTCCAGCGGGCGCGCCTCGATCAGGGTAAAGGACCGGGGGCCGACACTGCAGTAGGGCTCCCTCGCCTGAAACAGGCGCGGCGAGTCCGGCGATCCGTCTGCAATCGGCGCCAGAAGGACGCTGACCTCATCCACCAGGCCCGCCTGCAAGAACGACCAGTTCAGAACGCCGCCCCCGCCGATCATGACCCGGTCCATGCCAAAGAGGGTGTAGAGCTTGTGCAGGACCAGGGCGTTGTCCAGGCGCTCCTCCCCGGCGATGATGTACGAGATGCCGTGGCGCCGGAGCATGTCCCGGTAGGCGTTGCCGGCCTTTTCCGTCAGCACCGAAATCACGTGGGCCCGAACGCCCCCGTAGTCCACCACGGTGTCCTGCCAGCCCAGTCGCCCGTTCGGATCGATCGAGACGTAGTACATGGCCGCATCGGGCTCGGCGATGAAGTCACCCTCCGGAACCGGCGCGGCATCGAGCCTGAGATCCGGCGGCCGGTAGAAGGTGGTGTTGTCGTCGGTGGTGACCCGACCGTTCAGATACCCCCGGATATTGAAGATCTGGGTGTCCGGATGAAGGGCCAGCTGCTCGTACTGCCGGGCCGCGGACCGGAACTCCGGCACGGCGATGGAGTTGATCTTGCCTTCCAGTGACGTCAGGGTGTGAATAATAACATAAGGTTTCTTCATAGCCTTGACCTTTTATAACGTTGATCCCTGAACGGATCCGACCGGTGGTCGTTGATCGTCCGGGGCTCCGGGAAAATGAAAAACGGAAGACACCCAGGTCACTTCCGCTGGAACTCGAGGCGCACAGCGCCGCCACCCAGAACCTGCTCCAGGGCCGCGGGGTCATCCACGCGCCCCAGCCGGGTGTAGGGCCAGGTGGACTCAAAGGTCCGGTAGAAAAGCACCAGCGTGCCGCCGTCCCAGAGCATGAGATCACCCGTTTCGATCTGACCGGGCCGATGATCCGCCCGGGGCAGGGCCCGGGGCAGGTCACCGTATTTCTCGTTACGGTTCAGATCCCGGGTCTTCAGAACCAGGGGTACCAGCGCCTCGAACGCCCGGGCCGCATCCGTGTCCGCCAGAGTGACGGAAAACCGATGCCCGCCAACGGTCATCCACAGACCGCCTGCCGGTGCGCCCGCCCCACGGGGGCCGTCGTGGGAGCCGTTGTGCGCCCTGGAGTGCGCCCCGGTACCGGACCCGCCCTCCGATCCGGTGCCCGCGGGAGCGTCACACCCCGACGCAAGCCCAAGGGCGCATAAAACCGCGCCCGCCAGCCGCATCCCGGACGCCACAGGGGCGCCTGCGGGACGGGCGGCAGGATCACCCGGAAGAGCTCGGTTCAGGATGGTTTGGGCACTCATTGGGAGGGGCCTTTCCTGCGGAGGGATAACGGGTTCGGGAGGACCGGCGCCCCGTGCGGGGGTGCGGGGGCCCGGCCTCCGCTCCGGTCCGGGCGCCTGCTGCACATGCACCGGGCAAACGTGGGTGATCAGTCCTGGCCAATCTGCGCCATCTGCCGGGCATCCATGCGCCCGCCATGGATTGTGATGGCGGCAAAGGCCGTCTCGATGTCCGCCATGTCCGAGGGCGTCAGGGTCACACCGACGGCCCCCAGGTTCTCCCGCAGGTGATCCGGGCTGGTGGTCCCCGGAATGGAGACGATCCAGGGCTTCCGGGCCGCAAGCCAGGCCAGGGCAATCTGGGCCCGGGTCGCCCCCTTCCGGTCGGCAAAGACCTGGAGAGCATCCAACACAGGCTGGTTCGCCTGAAGGACCGCCGGACTGAAGCGCGGAAACGTTGTGCGAAGGTCCAGGGCCGGATCAAAGTGCGCCTGCACGTCCAGAGGCAGGGTGCCTGGCAGGAATCCCTGCCCCAGAGGCCCCCAGGGCACGAAGCCGATCCCCAGATCCTCGCAGACCTGAAGAACCCCGTTGTGCTCCACGCTGCGCTCCATGATCGAGTACTCGGTCTGGATCGCCGTCACGGGCTGGACCGCATGGGCCCTGCGGATGGTCCGGGCGCTTGCCTCGGACAGGCCAAAGTGCAGAACCTTGCCCTGCTGGATCAGATCCCGGATGGTGCCGGCCACGTCCTCGATGGGCACGGTCAGATCCACGCGGTGCTGGTAGTAAAGGTCGATCCGGTCGGTCCGCAGGCGCCGCAGGGACTCCTCGACCACACGGCGAATGCGTTCGGGACGGCTGTCCAGGCCGTTGGTGCCATCAATGCGAAACCCGAACTTGGTGGCAAGAACCACCCGGTCACGCACCGGCGCCAGAGCCTCGCCCACCAGCTCCTCGTTGACATAGGGACCGTAGACCTCGGCGGTGTCGAAGAACGTGACACCGCTCTCGAACGCCTCGCGGATCAGCCGGAGGCTCGTGGCCCGGTCAACCCCGGGACCGTAGTGGCCGGGGCTGTTGCTCATGCAACCGAACCCCTGTTCCGAGACCTGCAGCCCGCCCAGCATCCGGGTGCCCATGGTCCCCGAGGATGACGACGAAGCCGGACCGGCCGAACCGGAAGCGGAGGCTCCGGCGGGGGCGCCAAACGACGCCACGCCCGTCGGAAGTGCGGCAGTCAACGCCGCCGCACCCGCAGCCTTCAAAAACCCGCGCCGGTTGGCGGCCGCCCCGGATCCCTCGCGGGTCGGGCCTGTGTCCTGATTTTGCGTGCTCATGTGCTGTACCTTTCGTCCCTGTGCCAGCGCCAGCGGGAGACCCCGGGGGTGACAGCCCGCCTGTCTCTGGGACTCTGCCCGCACCGGGTGCAGACACCCGCGCCGACATTGTGTGTTCTGGGAAAAAGAATGGGGCAGGAGAGCATCAGGCACTAGCTAATGAATGCTTAACGAGCTTATAATCATAGCTAATGAATTGGGCCCGGGAAGCCGGTGCAAGCTCCCGGTGTATGCCTTCCCGGACGCCAGAACCACCAGCCGGGGCGGCTTCCGGCCTCGCCCCCCGGGGGCCGGCCACCGCCCAAACCTCCGGATCTGCCGGCCCCGGGCCGGAGCCTCGCCCGACCACCGCCGTCTCACCGCCCCGGCCCACACCCGGGTGCCCGAGCCCCCGGCCTGCCGGCCCCGGGCTCTCCCGGCCTGCCGGTCTCGCCCCCACCCGCGCCTCCCCGGGGAGGCACCAGGACCAAACCCATGGTGAAGAACAACCTGAAGGATCTTCTCTATTTCGTGACCGTGGCGCGGGAGCGGAGCTTCACCCGGGCCGCATCCCTTCTGGGCGTCACCCAGTCCGCCCTCAGCCAGGCCATCCGGGGGCTGGAAGCCCGGCTCGAGATCCGGCTCCTGACCCGCACCACCCGGAGTGTCTCGCCCACCGCCGCCGGGGAGCGGCTCCTGAACGCCATCGGCCACCGCTTCGACGAGATCACTGCCGAGCTCGACCTGCTCACGGCCCTGCGCGACAAGCCCGCGGGCACGGTGCGGATCACGGCGGGAGAACAAGTGATACGCGGGATCCTTCTGCCCCGCCTGACCCCGCTCCTGAAGGACTATCCGGACATCCGGGTGGAATTTGATATCAACTACGGGTTCCGGGACATCGTCGCCGACCGGTTCGATGCGGGCGTGCGCCTGGGCGACACCATCGACCGGGACATGATTGCCCTGCCCATCGGCCCGCCGCTCCAGATGGTGGCGGCGGCCTCTCCGGCCTATTTCGCAGCACACCCCCCGCCCCGCACCCCGGCGGACCTGACGCACCACACCTGCATCAACCTGCGTCTGCAAAGCGCGGGCGGCCTTTATGCCTGGGAGTTCGAGCGCGGCGACCGGAAACTGAACGTCCGGGTGGAGGGGCAGCTTGTCTTCAACACGCCCCCGGGAATGGTCGACGCGGCCGTCGCGGGGCTGGGCATCGCCTTCCTGCCGGAGGACGAGTTCGGGCCGCTTCTGGAGGACGGACGCCTTGTCCGGGTGCTGGAGGACTGGTGCGCCCCCTTCCCGGGGTACTACCTGTACTACCCGAGCCGGCGCCAGCCCTCCCCCGCCTTCTCGCTGGTCGTGAACGCCCTGCGCCTGCCTGCGGGCGGGGCCGTGGGGCCTGCCGCCACCCCAGCCGATACAATCCCCGATCCACCACCCTCCTGAAAACGCAAACAGGCCCGGAGATCGCCCCCGGGCCTGCATGCTGTGGATACCGTCTCATAGAGCCGTCTGCTGCCGGCCCCGAGGGGGCGGCCGGGCGGCTCCGGGGCGTCAGGCCGACGCCGGCGCGATGCTGCTTCCGACCTCTTTCTCGTAGTCGGCAATCAGGGTCGCGGTGATCTGGCCCGGCGTGAACATGTAGTCGTCGATGGAGCCCACCGGGGTGACCTCGGCGGCGGTGCCGGTGACGAACACCTCCTGGGCGTCCGCGAATTCCTGCGGCATGATGGCGCGCTCGATCACCTCGATACCGCGGCGCTTGGCCAGCGCGATCACCGTCTGGCGGGTGATGCCGTCCAGGAAACAATCCGGAGTCGGGGTGTGCAGACGGCCGTCGATCACCAGGAAGATGTTCGAGCCGGTGCTCTCCGCCACCTGACCGCGCCAGTCCAGCATCAGGGCATCGTCATAGCCCTTCTCGGTGGCCTCGGCCTTGGACAGGGTACAGATCATGTAAAGACCCGACGCCTTGGCCCGGTACGGAACCGTGTTCGGAGCCGGGCGGCGCCAGGACGACGTCACCAGGCGAAGACCCTTCATGCGGGCCTCCATGGAGAAGTACGTCGGCCACACCCAGGCGGCGATGGCCACGTGGGTCCGCGCACCCTGGGAGGACACGCCCATCACCTCGGAGCCCAGCCAGGCCACCGGGCGGATATAGCCGTCCGCAATGCCGTTGGCCTCCAGAAGCTGCAGGGTCGCCCGGTCCAGCTCCTCGGTGGTGTACGGCAGGTCCATGCCCAGAACCCGGCCGGACTGGCGAAGCCGCTCCGAGTGCTCGGTCAGGCGGAAAACCTTGTTGTTGTAGACCCGTACTCCCTCGAACACACAGCTGCCGTAGTGCAGTCCGTGGTTCAGAACATGAATTTTCGCATCGCGCCAGGGCATCAGCGCCCCGTTGAACCAGATGACACCATCGCGGTCGTCAAACGGGAGGAGAGACATCGGAACGGACCTTCATATGAGCGGTGAGGGAATGGGCGGGTCTGCAAAGCGGCGAGCCACGCCGACCAAAGCGTTTTTATTCCATTTTGGCACCCCAAGCCGTACCATTGCTGTTGTTTCATTGTCAAGAATACGGGAAGGCCGTCGGGGACCATGACAGAATTGAAAAACGGAACGGGATCTTTTTCCGGCTCCGGGGGCACTCGGGCCCCCGGGCCCGGTTTCCCGCGCCCCTGTGCCCCCGCAAGAGCCTCCGGCCCGCAAAAACACGACACCCCGGCGCCCGCCTCCGTCATGGGAAACAAACCCTGGCAGGGGGTTGGGGGCTCAGAACCGGGGGGAGAACAGGCCGACTCGAGACCCGCCCGACGCGCCGGACCCGGTAAACGGCACGTGGCGCGCCCCGTCCGCAGTGGAGGGACCGCATGACCGACAGCCCCCTGCCTCCCCCGCCCCCCCGGGAGGACACCGCGCCGGAGCGGGCCGAACCGCCGGAGCCCCGGCCCCACGTCCTGGTGATTGACGACGACGAGCGGATCTTGTCCCTGATCGGACGCTACCTGAAGGAACACGACTTCCTGGTCAGCACCGCCCCGGACGCCGCCACCGCACGGGTCCACCTGTCCCTGTTCCGGTTCGACCTGCTGATTGTGGACATCATGATGCCCGGCGAGGACGGCCTGTCCCTGACCCGGTTCGTGCGCGAGGGCTCGGATGTCCCCATCCTCATGCTGACGGCCATGGGCCAGGCGGAGGACCGGATCCAGGGCTTCGAGGCCGGTGCCGACGACTACCTCCCCAAGCCCTTCCACCCGAGGGAGCTTCTGCTGCGCATTGCCTCGATCCTGCGCCGGACCCGGGATCCGGCACGGACGGGGGCCGAGGCCGGGGCGGACGACGATCCGTCGGTGCTGCGGCTCGGGGAGTGCCGCTTCGATGTCGAGAAAGGTGTTCTGGAAAATGATTCCGGACCCGTGCACCTCACCACCGCCGAGCTGGCCCTCCTGCGGGTTCTGGCAGAAACCCCCGGCGCGATCGTCTCCCGGGAGGATCTGGCCACCCGAACCGGCGCCGAGGGCGGACCGCGGGCCATTGACGTGCAGGTCACCCGCCTGCGCAAGAAGCTGGAGGGTGACTCCCGCACGCCCCGGTACCTGCGCACGGTCCGGGGCCGGGGCTACCAACTGGTGACGGACTGAACGGAACAGGACACGAGACCGCATGGCCCCCTCCCCCCCGCCCTCCCCGCCAGACTCCGCGGCACCGCCCCCCTCGCCGCCGCATTCGCCGGCGCCCTCGCTCCGGCGCCGGGCCACCGAGGCCCTGCGCCAGCTGAGGCGCGTGTACGCCCGGCTGTTCTCTCCCGCCGGGCGCGGCTTTCGCGCCATCATGCCCAAAAGCCTGATGGGGCGCTCGCTGCTGATCATCGTCACGCCCCTTGTGCTCCTCCAGGTCGCCACCGCCCAGTTCTTCTTCGACCGGCACTGGGAGACCATGAGCATGCGCCTGAACTCGTCGGTGGCGGCAGAGGTGGCGCTGGTTGCCGACACCCTGCAGCGGACGGATGACCCCAAAATCCGGGCCGAGCTGTTCAATCTGGCGGGCGTGCACCTTCAGATGGGCATCCGGATCCTGCCCCCGGGGAGCGAGCGGGTGAAGCCCTACAAGAACCCGACCGGCGCTCTCACCGAGGACGCCTACGTGGTCCGCACCCTCACCCAGGCCCTGGACGCCGCCCTGGGCGAGCGCGGCACCGTGCCCTATTACGTCGGCGTCCTGAACGACAAGACCCTGGTCCTCTACCTCGAGCTTCCCGACGATCTTGTGGAAATCCTTATCCCCCGCAAGCGGCTGTTCTCCAGCACCGTCTATGTGTTCATCGTCTGGATGATTGTGTCGTCCCTCGTGCTGTTCTCGGTGGCGTGGCTGTTCATGCGCAACCAGATCCGCCCCATCAGCCGGCTCGCCAGCGCCGCCGACGCCCTCGGCAAGGGGCTGGACGTGGACGACTTCCCCAACCGGGGCGCCCTCGAGGTCCGCAAGGCTGGAACCGCCTTCATCCGCATGCGCGACCGCATCCGGCGCCAGATCACCCAGCGCACCGAGATGCTGGCCGGGGTCAGCCACGACCTGCGCACACCCCTGACCCGCATGCGCCTCCAGCTGGCCTTCATGGAGGAAAACGAGGGCGCCCGCGAGCTGGAGGAGGACATCGCCGAGATGGAGCGCCTGATCCAGGGCTACCTGGCCTTCGCCCAGAGCGACGCCCTCGAGGACAGCGAGCCCGTGGACCTGGTCGCGCTGGCGGAGAGCATCGCCGCCAAGGTGCGCCGGGCGGGCGGCGAAATCGAGGTCCACGCCCCGGGCCCGGTGGTGCTCACCCTCAAGCCCCACGCCACCGAGCGCTGCCTGTCCAACGTGATCGGAAACGCCGTCCGCTACGGAACCAAGGCCAGCGTGCGCGTCGGCCTGCGCGGGCGCCACGCCGAGGTGCTGGTGGACGACGACGGCCCCGGCATTCCCCCGGACCGGCGCGAGGAGGTCTTCCGCCCCTTCGTCCGCCTCGAGGGCTCGCGCAACCCGAAGACCGGCGGAACGGGCCTGGGGCTGACCATCGCCCGGGACAGCGCCCGGTCCATGGGGGGCGACATCCTTCTGGAAAGCAGCCCCCCCGGGGGCCTGAGAGCCCGGATCCGCTTCCCCCTCTGACCTGTGGGAACGGAACCGGGCATCCGCCCCGGCATGTCGGGACGCTGACGGTTTGAAACGGGAAAAGGGGACCGCCCCGGCGGCCCCGGCATGTCAGGACAGCCACGCCCCGCCGGCCCGGCTGCCCACCGCGAAAAAAACGAAAAAGACGCATGGATCAGGGAGAAAAAATCATGCTGCAGCAAAACAAGCTGGACGAACTGTTTGAGATCCTGGAGGAGGCCAGAAGTTCTATTAAATACAAACCTGAAGACATTTTTTCACCACGAAAAAAATTTATATTAATAAATTCAACTATTTTTACTGCCTTAATATTTTTTATCCCATCTGTGTTCGCTTTATATTATGGCGTAACAAGCACATCACCTACAAACTGGCTTAGAGACACTCTCGTTTTATCTGGATATATCGCTGCAATTACAACAATAGCCTACCCGTCATTAGTATTAATTTTATTTTTGTCTGAGGAATGGAAGAGCCGTAAAGACCCACTCAAGGGAGTAATTTTATATTATAAATTCTCACTCCATAAATATGCAGCCATCGTCAACAGGTTACAGGGAATTGATAAAGAAACCCTGGAATATGGACTCCTTCAATATCGCCACACGTGGTCCAGATTCGACAGGCTCATCTTGCCTCTGATCGGTGAATTCCCGAAAATTGGCCTTTTCCCCGCCTTTTTTGCCCTGGCAATATCAGCAGATAAACTGATCAATGGACGATTAGAATCTGTTTTCTTGCCTCTTGTTGCTATTCTCGGCGGGATTTATATTTTTGCATTTATCGCATCCTTGTTACGAGAAAAACCCGATCAGATCATTGCCCTGCTGGAGCATGCAATCAAGTATTCCAAAGACCCCGGGCACCAGGCGTCCCAATCCCAGGGAACTGGAGACTCCGACGGCTCCGGCGCCTCCACCACCGCTCAGGCCATCACCGGCGGGGAGCGCACAGAGACCTCACCAACGGCGCCCGCCTGACATCCCGCGCAGCCAGACAACCGGTCCGCCCCCGTCCTCGCCCGGCCCCACCCGGTACCTGGCGCCCATGGGGCCACAAAAAAAGGCCCGGCACTATGGCCGGGCCCCTGTGTCTGCATGGCAGGCCCCGGCTCCCCAAAGTCCGCCCGGCCTGCCGGGCGTCATACGCACCCGGTGCGTCAGGCCGAAAGAGCCGGAGAGCCGCACCCTGGATCAGAGGTAGTCCACCAGGCTCAGCTGCTGACCCATGGCGAACGCCGCGTAGGAGGCCTGCATATACGTGAGCTGAGCCGTAATCTGCGCGGCCACGTCATAGCTGTTCACACCCTTGATGTCGTTGGCGGCGGAGGTCAGGTAGTTGATGGTGTTCTTCTGGGACTCCATGGTGTTCTGAACCGTGGCGTAGTCAAGGGACAGGCGGGAGCCCACGCTCTGGAGATCGCTGGCCTCCTCCTCCGGCCACTTGGGATTGTGCTTCCGGGCGTCGTTCAGAAGGTCCATGGCCTCCTTGCCGCGCTCCGGGTCGTTCTCCAGGTTGCCCATGGCCACCAGGGCCAGGGCCCGGTAGGCCTTCTCGAACGCCGCGTCCTTGGCGTTGACGCCCACCTCGAGGGTCCGGTTTTCCGAGAGATTGTACTTGGTGGAGAGCTCGTCGCCCTGGTAGTAAATGTTGCGCTCGAGGGTTGCCGCGGTGGTGGAGGTGCCCGGGTCTCCCGGAGGCGGATCAACAATCATCCATGCGTTGCCACTCGCATCCTTGTACACATCCAGAAGCCGGTAGTCCCCCGTGTTCAGGCCGGCGCCGGTCACACTGACGATGCCCTGGGGCAGGTTCACCTTCTCCACCGATGAAACCCCCACGCCGTCGGGAACCGCACCGTCGCGCTTCATGGTGATGGTCTTGCCGTCGCCGTCCACCTTGTCGACGGTCACCTGATAGACCTTGCCGTCGCCACCCTGGACCCGCAGAACATCCCCGGCCTTCACATCGCCCGCGTTGGCGATCTCGAACGTCTTGTTCGTCACCGTCTGCCCGGCCGGAATGGTCACATCCTCCAGAACCGGCGGGTTGCTGGCGCCGTTGGGGAACTCGATCGCGCCGAGTTTGTTTTTGGTGTTCAGGTCCGTGAGGTTGTCCGGGACGACGTAACCCGCAGCAGTGGCCTCGGTGAGATCCTTGCGGAACGTCATCACCCCGATGTGGCGGAAGTCGTTCATGTCCGCGGTGCGCGACTGGGGGACCATCATGGTCTTGCCGTCCCAGTCGGCCTGGAACTGCTTCAGGCTGGAGTAGGCGAACTTCACCGGCGCGGTGTCGGACTTGCCGCCGGAGAACAGGTATTTCGAGCCGTCATCCGTGCTGTTCAGGGACTCGGCCAGCCCCTGGAGCGCGCTGAACGCGGCCTCCTGGGCCCGGTCCAGCTTGGCCTGCTGGTCCTTGTTCAGGTTCCCCGGCGTGATGTTGAGGGAGTTGAACTCCTTCAGCGCTGCAATGGCGTTGCTCAGATCGCTGTCGATGGACTCCACGGCCTGGGTCATCAGCTTGACGGACAGGGTCGTGTTCTGGTTGGTGGTGTAGTAGGTGTCGATCTTGGTGACCTGGGTTTCCATGTTCACCAGACGATAGGTGTCCACGCCGATGCCGGTGTACTGCTGGCTCTTCAGCAGGGTTGCCTGCTGCACCTGGAGGTCCGCCATGGTTTTTTGCATGCGGCTCAGGTTCGAGATCATGAAACTGTTCTGGGCGTAGGATCCGACGCGGGTGGAGAAGGTAACAGCCATTTTACGTGTCCTCCCTAGGACTTCATCGCCAGGAGTGAATCCAGCATGTCGGTCGTCGCGGAGACCACCTTGGCCGACGCCTGGAACATCTTCTGCCATATAATCAGCTGGGCGAATTCCTCGTTCATGTCAACTCCGCTGATGTCGCCCTGCTCCACCAGAAGCTGGTTGACCATGTCTGTGGCGTACAGATAGCGGTTCTGGACGTCATTCGCCTGGGTCGAGTTGTAGGACATGATCAGGGACGCGTACTCCTGGACCGTCCGCTTGCCCGAGGTCAGACCGCCCGTCGAGGGGAAATCGACCCCGGCCTTGAGGGCCCGCTCCATGGCGATCAGGGTCGTGTTGCCCCCCTCGCCCTCGGAGCGCCACAGGCCCGTGTCCGCGTTGTAGCCCAGGTCGCCCCGGGACACCCGCTCGGGCTCCGACGCCAGAACCGGGTTGAGCCTCAGGCTCCCGGCCGCCCCCACGTTGGCCCGCTTCATGCCAAGCTGGTCCAGGACCGTCTCTCCGGCGCCCTGGGTGACGATCATGTCGTCACCCTCCTTGTTCTTGATGCGCAGGCGGTAGCCGCCGCCCTCCGGAATGACCTCGGCCTTGATCTTGCCCTGGAAATCCGGGTCCTGGTTGATCCGGTCCGCAATGGTGGCCAGGGTGTCGTTTGCTCCGACCGACAGGGTCTTGCCCCCCAGAAGGGTGAGCCCCCCCGTATTGTTGGCGACGTAGAAGGACAGAGACCCGGAGGTGCTGACCCGCCAGCCCTCGGAGCGGATCCCGCTGTCGTAGATGTACTCGGTCCCGGAGCGCTCGAGAATGTCGTTGAACCCGAAGAAGTTCGAGAACCCCTTGATGTCCCTCTCCGAGGGCGCCTGTCCGTTCACCGACAGCTCGATGGCCACGTCCTCGCTGGCCTTCTGGGAGTTGTAGTCATGGAAGACGATGGACGCCTCGTTGCTTTTCAGGTCCAGATTGAAGGTCCGGGTCTTGTCATCCCAGCGGAACTCGGCGTCCGGGAAGCCTCCACCGCCCGGCCGCGCGTCCCGGAGCCACTCCTCGACCGCCGTTGCGACCTCCCGCACGGTGGGGGCGTTGGCCGGATCGTGGATGTCCTTCGAGGTCTTGGACGCAACAATGTCGCTGATGTCCTTCGAGACGATCTCCTTGCCGTCCTGCCCCAGGATCACCACCCGGGTGTTGGCCTCCTGGCCCATCACCATGGTGGACACGTCGGGCCCCGCGAAGACCCGCGACCCCTGCATGGAGCTGACAATCGTCGGGTACGAGGTGCCCCGGTTGTTGATCTGGTTCATCAGTTGCTGGAGCTGGACCGAGAGCTCGTCCATCTGGGCCTGGTAGTCCACCGCGGTCTTGTCGCGCAGCTCGATGGCGGCGCCGATACGCCCGCCCTTCATGTCCTTGGTGATGTCCTGGTTGGGCCCGATGCGGGTGGAGTCCAGAGGCGCCCCGTTTGTGTCCACGACCGTGATGGCCCCGAAGCCTCCGCCGGCGTAGGTGTCCGCGGGCCCGGCTCCGGTCACCGCCGAGTGCACAAGGCGGTAGGGCTGGGCGTCCAGGAGCGGCGTGCCCCCCTTGGTGTAGATCCCCAGCGTGCCGTCCCCGAGATCGAACGAGTCCACCTCGACCATCTCGTTCAGAAGCTGAAGCTGGTAGTCCCGCTGGTCCAGAAGGTTGGTGATGTCCCGGTTGGTGGACAGGCCCTTGCCGATCTCGCGGTTCAGGAGGTGAATGTTGTTGACGCACATGTTCACCTGCTCGATGGCGCCCGCAATGTCCTGGTCCGCCTCGACACGGACCGTGTCCAGGGCCTTGCCCACCGTGTTGAACTGGTAGACCACGTCCTCGACCGCGCGCTTGAACCCGATCTGCATGGACGCTTCCTGGGGCTGGTCCGCCAGTTGCTGGACTGCCGCCGCGAGCCGCCCGATCTGGTGGGCGAACGACGACTGGCTGCCCGTGGTCCCCAGAAGGTTCTGCATGCGCGTGAAGTACGAGTTGCTCTGGCGCAGGTACTCGAGGTCCGACATCTGGGAGCGGATCGCCTTGTTCAGGGCCTCGTCAACGTGGCGGATGATACCCGCGCTGGCGACGCCCTGCCCCACGTTGTCGAACACCCGGCTCTTGGTGCTGTAGATCTTGCGCGTATAGCCGGGCGTGTTGATATTCGTGATGTTGTGGGAGATCGTCTCGATCGCCTTCTGCGAGGCGCCAAGACCGCTCGTTGCCGAATTGAGTGCCAGACTGAGTACCATTACCGGGTTCCTCCCGTTTCATCCCCAAAAAACCAGACAGGGCAGCCCTGTCAAAGAGTCCTGTTCACGCTGATTGACTTGTCCGAGGACGAGGTGAAGTTGGGCTCCACCGTGCCCTCCTCCGTGTAGCTGGCGGTATGCTCGACGACATACTCGCGCACCGCCTGAAACACGCTCTCGATGGTGTATCCGATGGCGTCCATCCCGGCCTGAAGGCGCCGGCAGTTTTCCTCGGACACGGTCTTGAGGGCCTCGCCCGCCCGGCGCATGGCAGCCTTCTGGTCCTCCTCGAGGTTCAGAAGCAGGCCCGGATTGCGGTGCACCGCCAGAAGGTTCCGCCGGTAGTCCAGGGTGGCGCGCTCCTTTTCCTCCAGGCAGGACTGGGCGGTGCGCACATCCATGCGGGCCAGGGCCTCGTTTTCCTGGACCAGCACGTCATACAGGCGGGCCAGGGACTTCAGAAGATCCTCAACATGCACGTCCACCGAGCCCGGAAGCCTGCGGTCGAACGCGGGCCGGGCCACCGGTGTGGGAGGCAGGGGCCTGATCCCCGGTTTGTCAGTCCGGGACACGAGGGGAGCCGCTCCCCCCTTCCCGGCTGCGGGGGTCGCCGCGCCGGAGCCGGATGCGTTCCGGGGCCGGGCCGGCGTGCGGGATCCGGCCCGCTCCGATGCGGGCGCAGCCCCTGCGGCCCGGGAGGCCGATGGGGAGGCCGCATCGCGGGAGCGGCGCATGGGCTGGGCATCGCTTCGGGACGCCCGCAGCGAGGATGCCCCCGACCGGGTTCCCGAGGCCGCGCGGGACGGGGCCGCCGCCGCAGCGGGGGCCTCCCGGGATCCGGCCGCGGTGTCTTCGGCATCCGGGGCACCGGAGGTCCGGGTGGCGGACAGGCGGCCCGGGCTCCGTTCGGAGGCGGAGGCGTCCTTGCGTCTCAGGGCGCTCCGGCGGGGAGAGGGTGTTTCCTGCTTGGCCATGGCATCAGACTTCCTGTGATTTCAGCATTTCCCGCATCACGGCATCGGCAATGCCAACGCCGCCGTTGCGGGCGATCATGGAGCCGTACTCGTCCACCATCATGGACCGCCAGATCCGTTCCGCGTTCCCTCCGCCGAACGGAGGCTCCGAGTTCAGCTCCTGGAACATGGGCTGGAGCATCTGGGAGATGAAAAACGCCTCGAACTCCTGGGCCGTCCGGCGGGCCTCCTCGATCTGCTCCGGGGTGTAGCGCGCGTGAGCGGGATCCCGGGCAGGATCCTGGGCCGCGACCTGGGGGAGGCTCCGGCCCGGGCGGGACTGGACCGCGGGACCGCGGCCATCCGCAAGCACCCGGGCAAAGGACGGCGTGCGCGCGCTGTCGGCCACGCCCGAGGCGTCCGGGGCGCCGGACACCGCAAAGGGCGCGGATGCGGAGGCGCCGGGCCCCCGGGATCCGGACAGCACAGCGCCGCCGGAGGCGCCCCGGGCCGCGCGCCCGGCCATCGCCTGTTCCAGAAGGGCCATGTTCGGCCCGTAGCGGGTTGAAAGATCGTCGCCCATCGGCCCCTCCCTACATGACCTCGATATCGGCCTGAAGCGCGCCGGATGCGCGGATGGCCTGCAAGATGGTGATCATGTCCCGGGGCCCGACCCCGAGCGCGTTCAGGCTGTCCACCAGATCCTGGAGACTGACACCGCTGTTGACCACGGCCAGGCGCCGGTCGCTCTGCTCATCCACCTGAATGTCAGTCCGGGGGACCACGGCGGTCTCCCCGCCCAGGCTGAACGGCGTGGGCTGGGACACCTGGGGGGTCTCCGTCACCCGGATGGTCAGCGCCCCCTGGGCCACGGCCACCGTGCTGATGCGCACGTTCTCGCCAATGACGATGGTCCCGGTGGCCTCGTCGATCACAACCCGGGCCGTAAGATCCGGCTCGATCAGAAGCTGTTCCACATCCGCGAAGAAGTCCACCGCCCGGTTCTGGTAGCGCCCGTGCAGGGGCACATGAACGGTACCCGGATCCAGAAGGGTCGCCACCTCCACGCCCAGGAAGGCGTTCACCGCCTGGGCGATGCGCCGCCCGGTGGTGAAGTCCGGGTTGCGCAGCGAGATACGGACCGCCTCCATGTTGGCAAGGTCGAAGGGAACCTCCTGCTCGATCATGGCTCCGTTGGGGATGCGCCCGCTGGTGGGGACGCCTTTCTGGATGGTCTCCGCCGCTCCGGCCACGGCAAAGCCCCCGACCTGGAGCTTGCCCTGGGCGACAGCGTAGACCTGGCCGTCCGCGCCGATCAGGGGGGTGACCAGAAGGGTTCCGCCCATCAGGCTGGTGGCCGTTCCAAGGGCGCTGACGGTCACGTCAATCCGGCTGCCCTGCCGTCCGAAGGCGGGCAGCGTGGCGGTCACCAGGACCGCGGCCACGTTTCCTGAGTCCATCTGGCTCTTGGCGCCCTCCAGGGGCCGGGTGGACAGGCCCAGGCGCTCCAGCATGGAGATGACGGATTCCAGCGTGTAGGGGTCTTTCTTCTTGAGGTCGTCGCCCGTGTTCAGAAGGCCCACCACAAGGCCATAGCCGATCAGATAGTTGGAGCGGACACCCTCGAAGTCGGCAATATCCTTGATGCGCGAGGCCGCATGGGCCGGCGCGGGCAGCGTCAGAAGCGGGCCAAGCACCAGGGCCAGACTCAGAAGGCCCGCGCAGAACCGCTGCGCAAGCCGCCCGGGTGCATCCTTTCCTCGTGTCATCCCGACCCCTTTCCCTGGTTTCCCTGGCCTCAGACATGCCGCAGGCCCGGGGCCCGGACCTCCGGACACCGGCCAAGCGGCCATTCATGAACCCGATGCAAGAACCGCGCCAACACACGCAATCCCGGGGACTGCCGAGTCCCGGACCCGGACTCCGCCCCTCACAGCGCGTATCCCCCGGAATCATTGGCCGCCCGGCACTTTCTGCCCGGTGGAGGGCAAGCAATTCACCTTTCTTGCACGCAAGGCTGTCGTTATAATAACACCAGTCCCGCCGCTGGCGCCATGGACCAGACGGCTTTTCGGATCCTGGAGGCCCCGCATGCGCGTTCCCACCCTTCGCAACACGGGCACACAGAAAAGTGCGCCGTCGCGCTCTGCCCCGTCCCCGGGCTCCGGCCCGGCCTTCGGAAGCGTCCTGAACACCGTTGTGAATGAGGCCGCGGACCTTGCTCCGGCGGTGGACACCGCTGTGCCCGTTCACGGGCTGGGCGCCCTTCTTGCGCTCCAGGAGGTGGACGCCGTCGCCCCCACGGGGGACCGGTCCGCCCGGGCCCGGCAGGCCGTCCGCTGGGGCGAGGATCTTCTGGACGACCTGGACGCCCTTCGGGTCTCCCTTTTGAGCGGAACCGTCCCCCGCGCGACACTGGAGCGGATCACCCACGCCCTGCGCCAAAGACAGGAGCACACTACAGACGGACCCCTGCGGGTCATTCTGGATGAAATAACACTGCGCGCCGAAGTTGAACTCGCAAAAATGGAAGCGTAATAACTGAAATTTGAGCCTTGCCGAGCCTCCATGCCCGGTATTATATAGTCGGCGCCCGCGGCGCCACTGGCCCCGGACCATACTCGCCTGCGACGAAAAAGCCCCCTTCCGGGGACTGACAAGACCAAGAACCGTTCGGGACCAGGCCCGACCGTCGCCAGCGAGCACTTGAAACAGGTAGTGCGCCACCTTGCATCACGCGTCCTGATACTCCAATGCAATCCTGCGCACAGAAAAACTAGGGGACTTTCACGATGGATACCACTTTACCCCCGGACTACGTGCCCAGCGACGACGAGCCTTTCATGAATGACCAGCAAAAGGAGTTCTTCCGACAGAAGCTCCTGAAATGGAAGATCGACCTGGTGCGCGAGTCCGAGGAAACTCTTCTGGACCTTCACCAGGACGGCGGCATTCAGGAACCGGACCTGGCCGACCGTGCGACCACCGAGACCGGCCGCGCCCTCGAGTTCCGGACCCGGGACCGGGCGCGAAAGCTGATCGCCAAGATCGACGCCGCCCTTGAGCGGATCAGCAACGGAACCTATGGTTACTGTGAGGAGACGGGAGAGCCCATCAGCCTGAAGCGTCTTGAGGCCCGGCCTGTCGCCACCCTCTCGCTGGAAGCCCAGGAACGCCACGAACGGCGGGAGCGGGTCTACCGGCAGGACTGATCCACGCAACCGCACCGCCCGGTCGGGACTGCGACCCCGGACAGGAGCCCGCCCTGTCTGCCCTGCATTCCGCCCGGCCTGCCGAAAAACACAGGACCATGCTCCGCCCCACACCCCCTCCGATACCGCCCGATCGCTCCCCGGCCCGAACGCCCTGCGACCCGGCCCCGATCTCGGATCGCCCGGACATCCTGTGCTCCCCGGCGCATCGCGCCCGGCGCGCAAAGACCCATCGCGCATCGCGCTCAACGACGCATGGCGGCCGGCGCAGGCCGTGCCTGGCAGCCCATCACGCGCCGCATCCCTCTGTGCATCGCGCCCCGCGCCCACGGCTCTCTGAGACGCATCACGCCCCGCGCTCAACGACCCATAGCGCCCCGCGCTCAACGACCCATAGCGCCCCGCGCTCAACGACGCAGCGCGCCCTTCGCCCGACGGCGCCCTGTCTGCCCCTCCGCGCCCCCCCTTCCGCCGCCCCCCGGCGGCTCCCTCCGGCCCTTCGGATCTGCCCATGAGCACCGGCGCGCCCCAGGCCCCCCTTGCCCCCTATGCGGTCCCGCACACCAGCCCCCGTGGCCGGCTGCACCCGGAAAGCCCCGCGCGCTTCCGCAGCGATTTCCGCCGGGACTGTGACCGCGTTCTCCACTCCTCGGCCTTCCGCCGCCTCAGCTACAAGACCCAGGTCTTTGTGGACTCGGTCGGGCAGAACTACCGCACGCGGCTGACCCACTCCCTCGAGGTGGCGCAGATTGCCCGCTCCCTGGCCCGGACCCTGGGCCTGAACGAGGATCTCACCGAGACCCTGGCCCTGTCCCACGACCTGGGGCACACCTGTTTCGGACACGCGGGCGAGGATGCCCTGCACGAGTGCATGATCCCCTTCGGCGGCTTTGACCACAACGCCCAGTCCCTGAAGATTGTCACCTCGCTCGAGCACCGCTACGCGGACTTCGACGGCCTGAACCTGTGCTGGGAGACCCTGGAGGGCCTGGTCAAGCACAAGGGCCCCCTGTGCGGCCCCCTCGCCCCGGAGGGCTGCGTGGTGCCTCCGTGCGTGACGGCCTTCAACGCACTCTTTGACCTCGAGTTGCACACCTTCCCGGGCGCCGAGGCCCAGGTGGCGGCCCTTTCGGACGACATCGCCTACAACGCCCACGACCTGGACGACGGCCTGCGCGCCCGGTTCGTGGACATCGGGAAGGCGGAGGACGTCGCCCTTGTGGGCCCGATTTTCCGAAGCGTGCGCGCCGAATACACGGGCCTTTCGCGCTCGCGCCTGATCCACGAGGTCATCCGCCGGCTGATCGGCCTCATGATCGATGACGTCACCCGCGAGAGCCGCGCCCGTCTTGACGCCTTGAGTGCGAAAAGCCCATGCGCTATACGGAACCACCCGGCGCCGGTCATTGCCTTCAGTCCCAGGATGAGGGCTGCGGTCGACGAGCTGGGAGAGTTCCTGTTTACCAACCTTTACCGTCACTACCGGGTCAACCGGATGACCAGCAAGGCACGCCGCGTCGTGCGGGAGCTGTTCGGCTGTTTCCTGAACGAGCCCCGGCTTCTGGCCCCCGACTGGCGGGCCCGGGCCGGAGATCCGGGGGATGCGGTCACAGCGCGGACAGCCTGCGACTACATCGCCGGCATGACCGACCGCTTTGCCCTTGACGAGCACGCCCGCCTGTTCGACCCGTTTGAGCGCACCTGAGACACCCGGAAAGACCTCGAAAGCCCCCGGCGCGCCCCCATTTTCGAAAGCAAGAACCCGCAATCATGAACCTGTTCAGTTCGGTCAAACACGTTATCACCGATATTCTCACCGCTCTCCAGAACACGGACGCCCTGCCGAAGGACCTGGATCTCTCGCGCATCACGGTGGAGCCGCCCCGGGATCCGTCCCACGGGGACATGGCCACCAACGCGGCCATGGTCCTGTCCAAGCCCGCGGGCCTCGCGCCGAGGGCGCTGGCCGAGCTTCTGGTGGAGCACCTGGCCGCCACGGCCATGGTCGAGAGTGCGGAGATCGCCGGACCGGGCTTCATCAACCTGCGCCTGAAGCCCTCGGTGTGGCTGGGCAGCGTGCGGGACATCCTGCTGGCCGGAACCGCCTACGGCAACTCCACCATGGGAGCGAAGGAACAGGTCAACGTCGAGTTCGTCTCCGCCAACCCCACCGGCCCCATGCACGTGGGCCACGGCCGCGGCGCCGTCTTCGGTGACGTCCTGGCCCGCCTGCTCTTCAAGGCCGGCTTCGACGTGACCCGGGAGTACTACGTCAACGATGCGGGCGCCCAGGTGGACCACCTCGCGCGCTCGCTGTACCAGCGCTACCGGGTGGCCGCGGGCGTCCTGACCGAGGACGGCTTCCGCGAGATGATCGAGCGCCGGGAGATCGAGTACGGCGGCGATTATCTGGTTCCCGCCGCGCAGGCCCTGTTCGAGAAGGACGGCCCCCGCTGGCTGGACGCCCCCGAGAGCGAGTGGCTCCCGGAAATCCGGGCCTTCGGCATTGCGGCCATGATGGAGCTGATCCGCGACGACCTCCAGGCCCTGGGCGTGACCTTCGACGTGTTCACCTCGGAAAAGAAGCTGGTGGAGGACGGCCGGGTCGGCCAGCTGCTGGACGACCTGGAAAAGCGCGGCCTGATCTACACCGGCGTGCTGGAGCCCCCGAAGGGCAAGAAGCCCGACGACTGGGAGCCCCGCCCCCAGACCCTGTTCAAGACCACCCTTTATGGGGACGACATTGACCGGGCCCTGAAAAAGTCCGACGGCTCCTGGACCTATTTCGCCTCTGACATCGCCTACCACGCGGACAAGATCGACCGGGGTTTCCTGAACCTGATCAACGTTCTGGGCGCGGACCACGGCGGCTACGTCAAGCGCCTGAACGCGGCGGTGAAGGCCGTGTCCGACAACCGGGCCACCCTGGACGTGAAGCTGATCCAGCTTGTCTCCCTCACGGATGACGGCAAGCCCCTGCGCATGTCCAAGCGGGCGGGCACCTTCATCACTCTGCGCGAGGTCATCGACGAGGTGGGCCGCGATGTGGTCCGCTTCATCATGCTGACCCGCAAGAACGACGCCACCCTGGACTTCGACTTCGCGCGGGTTCAGGAAAAGACCCGGGACAACCCCGTGTTCTACGTCCAGTACGCCCACGCGCGGGCCTGCTCGGTGCTGCGCCACGCGGCCGAGCTGTTCCCGGATGCGGACCTGTCGGCCGAGGGTCTGGCCCGGCAGGCGGATGTCGCCCTTCTGGACGCCCCCGAGGAACTGGCCCTGGTCCGTCTTCTGGCCAGCTGGCCCCGGCTTGTGGAGAGCGCCGCGGTGGCCCACGAGCCCCACCGGATCGCCTTCTACCTGGGAGACCTGGCGGCGGCGTTCCACGGCCTGTGGAACCGGGGCAATGACAACGCGGAACTCCGCTTCCTTGTTCCGGACAATGTTTCTGTGTCGCTGGCCCGCCTGGCCCTTGTCTCGGCGGTGGCGACGGTGGTAGCCTCCGGACTCGAAGTGTTCGGTGTCCACCCGCGTGAGGAGTTGCGTTGATGGTCGCACAGGGCCCGCCCGGCGGAGATGAAAGAGATCCCTATCGTCCCAGAACTCCGGGAGATGTCTCGTCCTCGCCCTATGGCTACCCGCGTCCGTCCGACCCGAACAATCCCTTCGGCTCCGATCCGTTTGCGTCCGAGACGCCCTATCATGACGAGTTCTCGCCCTTCGGCGGGCAGCATCCCCTGGCGGACCCGCTGCCCTATCCGGAGGACGACCTCGACATCCGGGCCGACGCCGGAAATCCGGACGAGCCCGACGGCTACCCGGACACCGGCCTGTCCTCCTCTCCGCGGACCTCGGTCCTGGCGCTGCTGACCGGCGCCGGGCTGGGGATTCTTGTGCTGGGGGGCATGGCCTGGTTCCTGCTGGGCGGAACCGGCGATGATGCCGCGTGGGACGAGGCCCTGCTGGAGCATGTGAACGCCGACCCCTCCCCCTACCGGGAGCGGCCCGAGGAGCCCGGTGGCATGGCCATCGAGAACCAGAACCGCGCGGTGTACGGCCGCATCGGGGAAACGGCGGCACCCCCGCCCGCATCCCGCGCCGACAGCCTGAGGGAACCCGAGTTCCCGGCCCCGCCGCCGGTCCCCCAGGTGCAGGCCCGGACCCTGACCGGAACCCCGGTCCCCTCCATCACCGAGCCCCTGGACCCGTCCGCCGACCCGGGCTTCCCCGAACCGCCGCCCCTGCCGGAGACGGACACCACGGCCTCGGGGATTCCCCCGGCCTCGGCCCTGACCGACGACGGTGCCGACCCCTTCGACGACGGGGACGCGGCCTCCATCGGACCGGCCGATATCGCGCTGCCTCCGGTTCCGCCGGTTCCCGACCTCGACCTGGATACGGGTGCGGGCTCAGGCCCGGCCGCCCGCACGCAAGCCGATGCCACCGCCACCGGGGCAGCCGCAAGCCCGGAGACCCGGGGGACACGGGCCTCCCCTGTGGCCGTTCCGGCCCCCCGTCCCGTGATCGAGGATGTGCCCTCCCCGACGGACCTGGGCTCGTCCGCATCCGCAACCGCCAGCACACAGGCCCGCACAGCGGCGCCCAAGGGGCCCACGCCTCTGGCCCCGCCCCCTGCACCCCCGGCCCCGCCGGCTGCTGCTGCGGCCCCGGCCGCGCCGCCCCCCCGGGCGGAGACACCGGCCCCGGCACGGGGTGGAGCCGCCGTGCAGATCGTCTCGGTGCGCTCGCAGGAGGCCGCCCGGTCCGAGTGGAAGCGGATCCAGTCCCGGAACAAAGACCTTCTGGGCGGCGCCACCCACGAGATCGTGCAGGTCGAACTGCCCGAGCGGGGAACCTATTTCCGCGTTCGGGTCACCGGACTGAAGGACGAGGCCGCCGCAAAGGCGCTCTGCGACGAGCTCGGCAGACGCTCCCAGGGCTGCATCGTCGCCCGCTAGGACACGAGCCCCCCGTTTCCATCACGCACCGGGGCACAGGAAAGAACAGATCATGCCTGCGACCACACCTCTTGCTGTCATTACCGGTCTCTCCGGGCTCCGCCTCACGGACCGGGAACGGGATTTCTTCCGGGAGATTTCTCCCTTCGGCTTCATCCTGTTCGGGCGCAACGTGGACACCCCGGCCCAGGTCCGGGCCCTGTGTGACAGCCTCCGGGAGACGACCGGGCGGGACGACACCCCCATCCTGATCGACCAGGAGGGCGGCCGCGTCCAGCGCCTGAAGGCTCCCCACTGGGCGCCGCGCCCGCCCGGCGAGGTCTTCGGCCGCCTGTTTGAGCGCAACCCCGAGGCCGGGGCCGAGGCCCTGCGCCTGAACACCCGCCTGATCGCACGGGATCTGACCGCCCTGGGCATCGATACGGACTGCCTGCCGGTTCTGGATGTGCGCCACCCCGGCGCCCATGACGTGGTGGGGGACCGGGCCTTCTCGACCGACCCCAAAACCGTCTCCCGCCTTGGGCGCATCGTGATCGACACCTTGCTAGACAACGGCGTGTTCCCGGTGATGAAGCACATTCCCGGCCACGGGCGCTCCGAGTGCGACAGCCACGACGCCCTGCCCCGGGTCACCTGCAGCCATGACGACCTGACCCGCAGCGACCTGGTGCCGTTTTCCGACCTGCGGGACTGCCCCTTCGCCATGACGGCCCACATTGTCTACACCGCCTGTGACAGCGAGCAGCCGGCCACCCTCTCGGCCGAGGTGATCCGCTCGGTCATCCGCGGGCAGTGCGGCTTCGACGGCCTGCTGATGACGGACGACCTGTCCATGAAGGCCCTGTCCGGCACCATGGAGAGCCGCACCCGGGCCTCCCTGGACGCGGGCTGCGACCTGATCTTGCACTGCAACGGCGCGATGGACGAGATGACCGCCGTGGCCCGGACGGCCCGCCCCATGGACGCCCCTGCCCTGGAACGCTGGGAACGGGCGAAGGCCCGCCGGGCGAAGGCTCCGGCCGACTTCGACGCCGCCGGGGCCCAGCGCGCCCTGGACCTTCTCCTGGAACAGGACACGGTGCGGTCATGACCGATTTCCTGACGAGCACACTGCTCATCCTCCCGGGCCTTGTCATCGCCATCACCCTGCACGAGGCGGCCCATGCCTATGTGGCCTCGTGGCTGGGGGACCAGACCGCCCGCCTGATGGGGCGCCTGTCCCTCAACCCCGTGCGCCATATCGACCCCGTCGGCACCCTGGCGGTGCCCGGGCTTCTGTTCCTGATCGGCGCCCCGTTCCTGTTCGGCTGGGCCAAGCCCGTCCCCGTGGACTGGCGCTATCTCAAGCACCCGCGTCAGGACATGGCCCTGGTGGCTCTGGCGGGACCGTGCACGAACCTCATTCTGGCGATCCTGTCGGCGCTGCTGATCCATATCGCCGTGCTGCTCCCGGATGCCGTCGCCTCGCCGCTGGTCAGCATGCTGTCGTTCTCGATCGTCATCAACTGCGTGGTGGCCCTTCTGAACCTGCTGCCCCTGCCGCCCCTGGACGGGGGACGGATTGTGATCGGCCTCCTGCCCGAGCGCCTGGCCTACCGGTACGCCCGCATCGAGCGCTTCGGGATGCCGCTGCTCATTGTGATCATGTTCCTGCTTCCCTGGATGTTCTCGACCATCGGCCTGAACGTGGATCCGTTCCGGACCGTTCTTGTCCCGCTGGTGAACGGCCTGGTGAACGGGATCTCCAGCTTCACGGGGCTTGTGCAAGCGACCGGCGTCTGACGTCTGCCCCCGGGCGGGAACCCTCCCGGGCCCAGCTCCTCCGGACACAGGGCCCGGCTCTCCCGCCTGCCGGTGGGGGCTGCCCTTGCCCCCGCCCGGCGCAGGACCGGAAGCCGGACGCGCAGGGCCCGACACGGACGGGTGCAAAGGCACACGGTTGGCGACCGGCTCCGCCGTGCCCGGAATCCCGGGTGCAGAACCCGGAACCACGGGCGCGGGACATAACGGTGCGCAACGCTCCGCCGTGCTGCGGGCGATCCGGGATCCAACCGGGAGGACCGGCGCGCTCACCGGAGGCCTCGCCCCGTGTGGGACCGCCGGCCCGCTCCCCGGACCTCTCGCGGGTGGACCCGACACGCCGCGGCCCACACGCTTTCCCGCCCGGCCATGACGGACCGGCACGCGGGCGCCAGTTCGGCCCCGGCACGCCCATGCCGCGCGGCCCCATGCTCCGGGACACCTGCCCACCCCTGTGGCCCCTGTCCGGCACCTTTACCAGTGTGTTGCCCCGCTGTGTTGAAGCGGTTCCTGTGTCCTGAAGCAAGGGAGTGCGGCCATGCCCCTGTCCGGCAAACCATCCTCCGCGATCGCGGCTGTGGACCCGTCGGGCGAGCCCCTGTCGGGCGCCCGGGCTGTACCGGTGGCGGCGGATCCGGCAGGGGAGCCGCCCTCACCCGCCGGGGGTGTACCGGCGGCTGCAGGCCCGGACCGCCCCGACACTGCACCACGCGACACCGTATCTCACGCTGCCCCCTCCAGCCCCCCGCCAGCGGGCGCTGCATCCCCTGGGGGCGGGGATCCCCTCGTCTCCCTTGTCCTGAATCTGGAGGGCTTCGAGGGCCCCATCGACGTGCTGCTGGTCCTGGCCCGGGACCAGAAGGTTGACCTGGCGCGCCTGTCCATTCTCCAGCTGGCGGAGCAGTACCTGGACTTCATCGCCACCGCCCGGAGCCTCCAGCTGGATGTGGCGGCGGACTACCTGGTCATGGCGGCCTGGCTTGCCTACCTGAAGTCCCGGCTGCTGATCCCGGCGCCTCCGAGCGACACGGACGAGCCCTCCGGCGAGGCCATGGCCAGCGCGCTCCAGTTCCAGCTCCGGCGCCTGGAGGCCATGCAGAACGCGGGCCGCACCCTGATGGCGCGCCCCCGCCTGGGGCTCGACACCCTGCGTCATGGCCAGGCCCAGGGCTTCTCGGTGATCACCCGCTCGCGCTACGAGACCAGCCTGCACGACCTGCTGTCCGCCTATGGCTCCATGCAGCGCGCCCGGGAGCGCCCGACCGTGATGACCGTCGAGGCCTTCGAGCTCTACAGCGTGGATGATGCCCTCAGGCGCTTTGAAACCATGCTGGGCGCCCTGCCCGACTGGGCGACCCTGGACGACTTCCTGCCGAACCGGGCCATGCCGCCGCTGGTCCGGCGCTCGGCGGTGGCCGCCACGTTTGTCGCCGCCCTGGAGCTGGCCCGCCAGGGCCTGCTGGAAATCCGCCAGGACGGCGGCTTCGGGGCCCCGCTCCAGATCCGCAACCCCGCCCGTCCCCTGTCCTTCGAGGAGACCCGGACATGAGCCCCGAGACCCCGCTCCCGGACACCCGCACCGCCGCAGGCACGGCTGGCCCCGCCTCCGCGGGCATGCCCCCCGCCCCGGGGATAACCGCTGCCGCCTCGGGCGGGGCGCCCGCCGCCCCGGGCACCGTCCCTTCGGAAACAGACGACGCCACCCGCCTGCGGATCATCGAGGCCATGCTGTTTGCCTCCCGCGTGCCCCTCACACCGGCGGACCTGGCGACCCGGTTCCCCGAGGGCACGGACATCGGCGGCCTGCTGACCGAGTTGCAGGACCACTACCGGGGCCGGGGCGTCGAACTGGTCGCCATCGGGGAGCGCTGGTCCTTTCGCACCAGCCCCGATCTCTCGTGCTGGCTGAGGGAGGAGCGCGAGGAGGTCCGGAAGCTCTCCCGCGCGGGCGTGGAGACCCTGGCCGTCATCGCCTACCACCAGCCCGTCACCCGGGCCGACATCGAGGAAATCCGAGGCGTGGCCCTCTCGAAGGGAACCCTGGACACGCTTCTGGAGGCCGGCTGGATCCGGCCCTGCGGACGCCGCCAGACCGTGGGACGGCCCCTCATGTGGGGCACGACCGAGGCCTTCCTGGACCACTTCTCCCTGGAGTCCCTGGAGGATCTGCCGGGGATCGAGGATCTCCGGGCTGCGGGGCTTCTCGACGTTCGCCCGGCCCTCGCCGCCTACGGCGCGCGCGGCGCCCTGTCCGCGGACGATGCCCTGGAGGATGTGGAAAAGCACGGCGTGCTGACCGGTCAGGCCGGGGCGGACGGCGACCCGGTCCAGCTGGACCTTCTGCGCCCGCCGCCGGTGGACCCGGACGAGGACGATCTCCTGATTTTGGAGGACGACGGGTTCCTGAACCCCAAAGATGACGGGTTCCGGGACAGGGAGGCCGCCCGCGCCGGGGCCCCGGACGACGGCGCACCCGCGCTCCGTCCCGGCGACGGGGACGAGGACGATCTCCTGATTCTGGAGGATGACGGATTCCTGGACCCCAAAGATGACGGGTTCCGGGACAGGGATACCGCCCGCGCCGGGGCCCCGGACGACGACGCACCCGCGCTCCGTCCCCGCGACGGGGACGAGGACGATCTTCTGATTCTGGAGGACGACGGATTCCTGGACCCCAGGGACCGGGGCTTCACAAAGGCCGGGGCATCGGGATCGGGACCGGACGCGGACGCCGAGGTGCCGGAGAGCGAGGAACACTGAGCGCCCGGCCGCGCGCCGGGGGCCCCGCGCCTGCCGGTCCCATGCCGGTCGCAGAGGGGGGCTACCGGGCTACCGGGCTGAAGCTGAGCAGGTTCCGGGGCAGAGGCGCCGCAGGTTTTGGGGCTGCCCCCCCTGGCCACCGGAGAACCCCTCCCCCAGACCCGCGCCGCAGCTTCCGGGTCTGGAACGACGCAGGTTCTGGGACAGAGGCGCCCCAGGTCCCGGACTAGAGGCCCCGGCGTTTTCCAAAGCCCGGCGGAGACACAGCCGGGGTGCTGCCGGAGGCTCCGCCCTCGGACCCCGAAGACACCGCACTGTCCTCCGAAGGGGGCGCTGCAGATCCGTCGGTCGCGGCAGACCCGTCGGCTGGTGTCGCAACCGCCCCACTCTCCCGGGACGGTGTCCCGGCAGCCTCGGGCGCCGCACTCACCGGGGGCTCGGCCCCCTTGGGCGCATCGCCAGATGGGCTGGTCACGGCACCGGGGACCACCCCGCGTCCCTTGCCGCCGGCGGGGGGGAACGCTCCCCCGCTGGTTCCGGACCCGGACGCGGCACCGGCCGCGGGCGCAGGCCCGACACCGGCCGCGGCCGCAGCGCCCGAGGGAACGTCCGCCGAACCGGCCTGGGCGGCCCTCGGCGTCCCCGGCTTGGGCACGGGAACCCGCGGAGGCAGACCGCCGCGTTTGGCGCAGTCCTCCAGAGCGTCGAGCGCCTCGGGAACCCCGTAAAGGTTGAATGTCCTCTCCCGGCCCCCACCCGAGAACACAACACGGCTGGCCCCCGCAAGACCCGCGCGGAAGGCCGGCCAGTCCGGAAGCTCCAGACGCAGCACGTCCCCCCGGGACAGGGCCGGAACGGACACCGCCCGCCCCTTGTCAAAGGCGTAGGTACCCTGCCGGGGGTCCGCCATCGCCGAGGCCACGGGCCCCGCTGCCGGAGGTTTTTCCGCCGTCCCCCCCGCTGCGGCCCCCGGTGCCGCGGGCGTATCCACCACCACCGCAAGGGCGCGAAGATCCCGCGACAGGGTGAAGGTCAGCAGCACCGAGCCCTTCTTTGAAAAGTAGGGGTTCATCATCTGGCAGTGGGAGTAGCGGCCGGCGGCGTCGGTCTCGACGGAAATGAACCAGCCCTCCACCTGCACCATCTCCCGGATCTCCTCACGGGCCTGGGACCGTGCGGGCGCCTGGGTCCGTGCCGGGACCTGGGCCCGGGCCGGATTCTGTGACTGGGCTTGTGGGCGCGACTGGGACTGGGCCTCGGGGGCCGGAGAGGCCGCCACGTTTTGGGCCCGCACCTCGCCGCCCGGGCCCGCAACAAGAGCCGCCACAAGGCCGCACAGGCCCAGGGACCGGAGGGGTGCCCGAAAGGACCGGAGGGGCGCTCCAAAAGACCGGAGGGGCCCACCACACCGGGACAGGCGAGGGGCCCGGCGCACACGATCCGCCAGGGGATCAGGGACAGCCTGCACCACGGGCTAGATCCAGCCCCGGGGACTGGTCATGGGCCGTGCCTGCATGAAAACCCGGAACCCCTTGAAAACTCGAAAAATGTAGTAAAGCCCAACCAGCAGGAACAGAAGGGACGCCAGCGCATTGGTGGTTTCATAGCCCGCCAGGACCACAGCGACCAGGAAGCCGCACAGGGTGATCACGAAGGTGCGCACCAGCCAGGAGGAGTGGCTCTCGTAGACCGTGCCCCTGGAGGCCTCCCGGGCCATCAGAAGGACACCGACGCCCGCCACGGCGCTCAGGTTCAGGACCAGGCCCCAGGGCCCGACAAGGTTCAGCAGGACGCCTGTCAGCATCCCGATCAGAAACAGGCCATAGGCTATGAGAACATAGCCCCTCACCGTTCCGGGGTTGGAAGTCGAGGGGGTTTCAGGATCCCTGGGTGTCGTCATGTCAACCGGCCTTCCGCAAAAGGGTGTCGAGGGTCTGGAACCGTACCACAAATCGCCCGGGAAGAAAGGGGGCAACCGCACGTTTCTGACGGATCCGCGGGCGGGCAGCCGGGCTGGGCGGTGCAGAAGGCAGGCGACAGCGCCAGACCCACCGCCAGACCCAACGCCGGACCACCACAGGGCTCCGGCACGGGCACACCGTGCGCCCGTCACGGTAACGCAGGGCCGCGGAGTGTCAGGGCCGGTTTGCCCCTCACCTGTGGTGGCCCGGGCACCCCGGGCCGCCGCCTCCCGCCGTCGGGCCGGGGCCTTCCGCCGCCGGGTCGCCGACCCCGGACAGGTCCGAGGCCGTGTCCAGCATCCGGAGGAAGACCTCCTCTTCCTGGGCACCGGAGATCGCAACACTGCGGTTGAAGATGAAGCCGGGAACGCCCCGGACTCCCCGGCTCTGGCACTGGTTGCTTTCCATGAGCACCGCGACCACATCGTCGGCGCTGCGCAGGCGCTTCTCCACGACGTCCCGCTCGAGCCCCTGCTCCTCGCCGATGTCCACCAGGGTTCCGGTGAGGGTCAGATCCCGCCCCTCCTCGAAAAACGCTCGAAACAGGGCCTCCACCAACGCGTCGCGCTGCTCGGGCGTCTCGCCCAGGCGCACAAGGCGGTGCGAATCCACCGTGTTCGGAACCCGGGTGATGAGATCAAAGCGCATGTGCACGCCCACCTCGGCCGCCGCCTCGCCAACCGCTTGGAGAACACGGGCCACCTTCCCGGGCTCCCCGAACTTCCCCTCAAGGAAGCTCTCCCAGCTCTGCCCGCCCCGGGGCAGGTTGGGACTGAGAACAAACGGCCGCAGCTTGACCGTCTCCACAAGGGACGGCCGCTTTTTCAGAGCCCGCTGAAAGCGGCGCTTTCCAATAAGACACCAGGGACACCCGGTATCAAAAACGTACTCAACCAGCATGACCACCCCCCACCTGTTGACGTGGCCGGCCGATCAGGACGCAACATCCGGACCGGACAGACACGGGCCGACAATTTCGGTCGACACCCAACATGTTGCCATTTATAATTGAATAAACCGGATCTTTTGTAGATTCTCCGGAACGGCCTGTCCAGAGAAGAAAGGGCCGAGCCATGGCAGTTGCAGCCCAGCGCATCGTACCCGCATCGACCGGGTTCGCCAACACAGCAAACACACGTTTCGGAGACGGCGTCCGCGCGTCCTCCGCCAGTGTGGAGTTCACGCCTGTTACGGCCGCAGAGGGCTCCCGCGACATCTCCCTGCGCGACCAGGGCCTCCGCAACGACAACTGGGGCGCCTGGAAACAGAACCAGTCCGCGCCCGTGTCCCCCGAGATCCCGGCCCGGGACGGGCGGGTCTATGTGGACACGGTCTTCCTGTGCAACGCCGACGCCCGGACCCTGTTCAACGCCCACCTGGCCCAGGCGGAGGCGTCAGCGCCTCCGGCCAACGATGTGTTCCCCAGGAACCTCCGATTCCAGCGGGCAAGCGACACCTACGAGAAAAATGCCCGAACCCTGCAGGCGGCCTTTGTGGGACTGCACCCGGCGGGCTTCTCGGCCATGCGCATGCTCTAGCCCCCGCCGGGGTCGCCAACGCCCGCGACACGCCGCCGGAGGCTCCGGAGAGTGGCCCCACCGGCGGGCCAGCGCTCGCAGAACACCGAACCCCGACGCGTCGGAGCAACACGCACCCACCGGCGGGCCTGCACTCGCAGAACACCGAACCCCGACGCGTCGGAGCAACACGCCCCCGCCGGGGTCGCCAACGCCCGCGACACGCCGCCGCCCACAGCTCCGAAGACAGTGCCGCCGAGGTCGCCCGCGGTCCCGATGCCGACCCCGTCCGCCTGGTGTCCCTGTCCGCGCCGTGCCCGCCCGCGGTCCTAAAAGGCCGCATCCTGCCCGATGTCTGCGCCCTCCCCCCGCGATCCTGAGCGGTCACCCTGCCTGCCTGCGGTACCGAACGGCCACCCCGCCGTCCCCGCAACCCGACCACGATCACCCCAAACGGCTTGCCGCCTGCCTGTCCCCCGGGCCTGCCCGCCATTTTCGATCCCGCCACGCCCTGAGAGATGGCAGGCCGCCCCACAGTCCGGGAGCCCGCCGCGCGGGGGCTCCCGGTCTCCCGGCCCGGAAACTGGACACGAACAACCCCGGCGAGCATACTGCCCCGGCACCGACGTCTTCCATACCGGGAACGAAACGCCATGCCCCACCCCCACAGCCCCGCGCGCGGGCCCGTCCTGGCCTCCGCTCTCCTGTCCCTGCTGATTCCTGTGCTCATTGCCGGCATGCTGCTGCTCAACGCCGCCACCTGGACCCTTCCGGACCTGGCTTCCGCCGACGCGAGATACGGCCTCTCCTTTGCCCTGTCGGACCGCCTGATTGCCTCGGGTGCCGTCGATCCGGCCTCCCTGTCCTGGTGGCAGACCGCCGGAGCGGTCGTGATCTCCAGCCTGCCACTTCTGGTCCTGGCCTCAGGGCTTCTGCACCTGAGACGCCTCTTCCGGCACATCGCACGCACCGGCCACATGTCGCTTGCGGCGCCCTCCCAGCTTATGAGGCTCGGGACGGCGCTTCTGCTCTGGGCCCTGACGACGTTTGTCTGTGAACCGCTCCTGTCGACCTGGACAACCCTCCAGGACGAGGAACGGCTCCTGTCCCTGAGTGTTGGCCCCTCGGATCTGGCCGCCCTTTTTGCCGGAGTCTGCCTGGTTGTTCTGGCCCGGGCCCTGCGGGCCTCCGTGCAAACGGCACCCGCACGACACCCCGGACTCGCCCGGGCACAGCGGACTGCCGGGTCGTCACCCGTCTGAGACAGGCCCCGGCTCCGTGACCGGGCTACCCTCTGAGCGGGCCGCGCCCCGGGAGCGTCGGGCCTCCCCGTCGCCCGGTCGGACCTCCCAGGCCCCGTGAGCACACGCCAGGAACCCGGGATCGGCAAGCCCCCGGATGTGCGAAGGGGCGCAGCGCCCTGTCCGGACACGCTGCCCCTCGCGTTAATATTCGCTGACACCGCCCCCCGTCACGCCAGCTGTCCGGACGGGGGAGCCGCCGCGGGAGACAGGCCGGACGCACCGGCCCGGACAGGCGCCCCAGATCAGGGGCCTATTTCTTCGCGGGCGGATACAGGACGTGGTGCCACCACGACGTCCCCACCATCGCCAGACCCGCCGCAACGTGCGCGATCGCCGCA
>NZ_JACZHT010000006.1 GCF_014861485.1 Phaeovibrio sulfidiphilus
GATGTCCACAAAATCAGGCCACAAACCAGGGCAGCCTCGCGCCACGTATCCGATACGGGCAGCGGCGCCGTACAGGGGATATGGCACCAACACCGGGTTGCTGCGCCGGGGACGCTCGGAGCGCAATGGCCTCAGAAAGCCGGGTCTCGCAGGTCGCGGCCGCAGGGAACCGAGAGATAAAAAACCTTCCGGCCAGCACCCACACACAGGCGCCACGCGAACACCCATGGAAAAAAAGCCCCCTTGGAACGCATCCATGGGCGCCGGGGAAATGCACTCCCGGCTCCGTCGGGAGTGCAGCACCGCGGACGTCTCCACGCACCGGTCTAGCCCGCTACCCGGGGAGAGAAACACAGCAGGCAAAATGGCGGGCGTCCAGAACAGCCTCTAGTCCGTCAGGTGCCCCATAAACGTGCGGGCAGAGTACTCGGATCTCAGCAGGCCCTCGTCGCTGAGCCGAGGCATGAGCTCCTCCAGGGCAAGCGTCAGGGACTGGGGCGAGCCTCCGGGGGTGGTGATGAACCCGTCAATGGCCTCGGCCTGACCAGTCCTGCGGGCAGCTACGTAGCGATTGTAGGCCCGACCGGATCAGGGAAGAGGACCCCAGGCTACCTTCTGGCAAGGCTTTATGAGGTGGAGAAGGGGGCTGTCCGATTTGACGGCGTGGACGTGCGAGACCTGAGCGTTGAGACCTTGTCGCAGATGCTTGGGGTCGTGTCTCAGGATCCCTATCTTTTGCACGCGTCTGTGGCGGAGAATCTGAGGTCCGCCAAACCTGACTCAAGCGACGCTGAAGTGATCGCCGCGGCAAGGGTCGCCCAGATCATGACGTGATAGCGGCTCTCCCGGGCGGAGACGAGACGCTTGTAGGGGAGGAGGGCTATCGCTTTTCCGACGGGGAGCGGCAGCGCCTTGCACTGGCACGCACTGTTTTGCGCGACCCGCCCGTTCTTTTGCTGGATGAGGCAACAAGCTCCCTGGATACCCGCACCGAGCGCACTCTGTCGGCGGCTCTCGGGCGCATGTCCAGAAACCGCACGAGGATTACCATCGCGCCCAGCTCTCGACGATTCGTGATGCGGACCTGATTCTCGTGATGCAGGCCGGGCGTATCGTGGAACAGGGGACACACGAGGAGCTTCTGGCGGGCGACGGCCTCTATGCAAGCCTTCTTCGCGATTCGTGAATCAGGAAGGGTCTGGAGGGGGGCGGCCGAGGGGCAAGCCGCCCACGAAATACCGCACGAGGAGCGTCATCCTATCCGAAGGCGGTTGGCGGCCTGTAGTATCCGGGGTGCGGAAGGGCACCTCGGGGGTGTTGCCACGTCCCTAACCCGGCCGAACGGGGCGCCAGAGGCTTCAGAGTGCCTCTCTGGCCCGCACACTCCCAAACGGCTCTTCTCGCCCTGAGGGACCGGGAGGATCTGCTGGGCGCCGCAGCGCGAGCCCGGGCTGAGTCTCCAGGGATGTGCGACAGTGTGGGGTGCACGACGATGAGTGCAGGGGCGGCGTGGGGCATGGCCAAAGTCTGGCGAACACGGGCGAAAGCCTGCGGAACAGGCCCAACGACACGCACAAGCGCCACCCTGTGGCACAGGCTGTTTCAAGACGTAAAGCTGGGAAAGAGAGCAGGGCGCCCGGGAGCGCGTGGCGGGTTTTCTCTGACCCGCCTGCCGAAGGAAGTTGGCGTCCCCAACGGGAATCGAACCCGTGTTTTCAGCGTGAGAGGCTGACGTCCTGGACCGCTAGACGATGGGGACTGTGTGACGCGTTGGCGTCTCATTCCTCGGCAACGGCGCGGACATTACACCGGCCCCCGTCACACGTCAACCACTCCTTACAAAAAAGTTTCGTTTTTTTTCCGGGCTCTGCGCAAGGCGGGTTCAGTTCAGCACTTCCATACGGAAGGCATTCACAGCCGTGGCCCACCAGTCGATTGTGTCCTCGAGGTTCTTGCGCGTTACACCTGCATTCAGGTTCACGGCCATCTCCAGAACCGGGTCGTTTTCGTCATCGAGGAAGGCCTTGCTGAAACGGGCGGTGCGGTTCCAGCGGTTTATCTCCTCCAGGGACATCCCGGGTTTGCTCCAGGCCGTGCCAAACTGGACGTCGGTGCAGTTCCGCCCGTCCTTGCAGCCGTAGAACATGATCGAGTAGCGGGTTCCGTCAATCCGACCGGAAATCATGGGGTCTCCCGCTGAATCTGTGGTCAGCTGGGCCGAGCCGAACCCTTTGGCGACATCGAGAATCGCTTCGGGGGACGTGGCGTCGATCAGGTCGGCGGCCAGCGCGGTCGATACGCAAAAGGCGGAGACAGCAACGGAGGCAAGCGCGGTCCGGACAATCCGGGAGACTGGAAACATGGTGGACCTCTTCAGGAATAAATCGAACGACTCCCTTTTCGGGAAGCACAACGAGAGTGCCGGGCTCACGGATTTGGTGTCAAGGCAAAAGCCCCGGCGCGGGCCGGGGCTTTCGTGAGGAGTTCAGGTCATCCCGTGGGATGGCGCCGGAAGCGGGTGCCTACTCGTCCACCGCCGGCGCAATGCCGATACCGGTTTCGGAGCGGATCTGCTGCGCCGGGAAGGCCGCCCGTTCCTTGTCCGCGTTGGTGGAACGGTCCAGCATGGACACGGCCCAGATGGTCAGGAACGCGGCCGGGACCGAGATCAGCGCAGGCGAGGTCCAGCCGAACACAGCCTGCTCGAAGCCGAAGACGTCGACCCACACGGCTTTCGAGAGGGTCATCAGCACCAGAGCGGTCGCCAGACCCACAAAGCCGCCGGCAACAGCGCCCTTGGTCGTGCAGTCCTTCCACAGCAGGGACATCAGCAGAACCGGGAAGTTCGCGGAGGCGGCGACGGCGAAGGCCAGCGACACCATGAACGCAACGTTCTGCTTCTCGAAGGTGATGCCCAGGATGATCGAGATCAGGCCCAGGATCGCCGCGGTGGCCCGCGAGACTTTCAGCTCCTTCTTGGTGTCGTGACCGCCCTTCATGAGAACCATGGAGTACAGGTCATGGGACACGGCCGACGCACCGGACAGGGTCAGACCGGCGACCACCGCAAGAATGGTCGCAAACGCAACCGCGGAGATGAAGCCGAGGAAGATCGGACCGCCCATGGCGTTCGAGAGGTGGACAGCGGCCATGTTGTTGCCGCCGATCAGCGAGCCGTCCGGGTTCAGGAACGACGGGTTGGTCAGCACGAAGCTGATGGCACCAAAGCCGATCACGAACGTCAGGATGTAGAAGTAGCCGATCCAGGTGGTCGCCCAGAGCACAGACTTGCGGGCTTCCTTGGCGTCGGGAACGGTGAAGAAGCGCATCAGAATGTGCGGCAGGCCCGCCGTACCGAACATCAGCGCCATGCCGAACGAGATCGTGGAGAAGGGATGTTCCACAAACTTGCCCGGTCCCATGATGGACAGGCCCTTGGCCAGGTCGCCATCGGCCAGTTCGGTCTTGATGCGCACCGCCTCGGAGAACATGGCCTCGGGGCTGAACTTGAACTGCAGAAGGACCATGAACGCAAGGAAGCTGACGCCGCCCAGAAGCAGAACGGCCTTGATGACCTGCACCCACGTGGTTGCCGTCATGCCGCCGAACAGCACGTAGACCATCATCAGAAGGCCCACGATCACCACGGCCACCCAGTACGGAAGCCCGAACAGCAGGGTGATGAGCTGTCCCGCGCCCACCATCTGGGCAATCAGGTAGAAGAGGACCACAACCAGCGTGCCCGACGCCGCAAAGACGCGGATGGGAGCCTGGGCGAACCGGTAGCCGGCCACGTCCGCAAAAGTGTAGCGTCCGAGGTTTCTCAGTCGCTCGCCAATGAGGAACGTGATGAGCGGCCAGCCGACCATGAAGCCGATGGCGTAGATCAGGCCGTCGAAGCCCGCGTACATCACGGCGGCCGAAATGCCCAGGAATGAGGCCGCGGACATGTAGTCACCGGCGATGGCCAGACCGTTCTGGAAGCCGGTGATGCCGCCTCCGGCTGTGTAGAAGTCGCCCGCGGTGCGGGTTTTCGAGGCCGCCCACTTGGTAATCCACAGGGTCAGGCCGACAAAGGCGGCGAACATGGCGATGGCGAGCCAGTTGGTCGAGCTCCCCGACGCCTGGGCGGGGTCAGCCGCATGGGCGGCGGTGACGAGGGCGGTTCCCAGGACAGGTGCGCTGAGAAGACCCAGGAAAATCTGTGCAAACACCCGGTTCATTTCTGCGCCTCCCGGACAATGTCGTTGACCAGGGGGTCGAATTCAGCGTTCGCCCGGCGGACATAAAGACCCGTAAGAATGATGGTTGTGAGGATGACCCCAACCCCCAGGGGGATGCCCCAGGTGGTGGTCATGTCACTGGCAATCGGCGTCGAGATAAAGCCTTTTGCGAACGCAACCAGAAGCACAAATCCGTAATAGACGAAAAACATGATCGAGATCATGATCCATCCGTAGGGCGTCCGTTTCCGGATCAATTCCTGATACTTGGGGTTCGCGAGAACCCTCTTTTCGATTTCGTTCATCGTTTCCTCCCTGGAACCGTTTTTTTTTCCGACATAAGTTTTTCTGCTATGTGTCGGGGGCCATGCGGGATGCCTGATTTCCGCCATTTTGTGTCGGGGTTCAGGTTTTTTCATGGGTCCAGCGAGGAGACTGCCAGCGATTGTTTGCGTAAACAAGCGTTTAGATCGTGGCCGGGAGCCTTTTTTGCAAAAAAAGGTATAAGGGCATTTAATCTATTGATCGCTTGGCGTGTTCGGATATAAACTCCGCGATTTTTTCGTGTGAGGGCTTTTTGTCCATGATATTCGCTACGGGCATAATTCGGCTTATCCGCAGGTTATCCGCACCACCTCGCCCCGGTTGTTCAGGAAGATGTTGATCCGCTCTGGGTGGTCGCCCAGGCGGACCGGGGCGCTTGCGGGGGCGATGCGCCGGGGAGTCGGGAAATCGGCCGCCCGGACAGCGGGGCCGTTTTCCGGGAGGGCCTCGGCCGGACCAATCAGGCGCGCGCCAAGACGGTCCTGGAACGCGACCGCGCCACAGGTTGCATCGTCGTGAAAGTTCTCGGGAATCCCGCAGAACGCCGGATCTGATGCCAGTCCGGCCGGCGTTGTGGTGCAGACAGCACATTCGAATCCGCAGCCGGACAGGAGACCGGCGGCAATCAGGGTCGCAAAATTTCGGGCGCGGGGGGAGTGCATCACCATTCTCGGGGTTCCTCGGGGTTTCATGGGAACCGCACCGGTGCCGGCGCAGGATCGGGCGACAGGATCAAGCCGGAGACTGCCGGGCCGTGCGGGGAGTCGGAGCGTTGGGGTGTTGGAGCGTCGAAGCGTGTCGACAGGGGGGAACTATACATCATTTGCCCCCGGATGGTGCAGTCTCCGCTGTCCGGGCGGACGGGGCGGGTCTCCGGCTGCGGCGTTCGGGGCGATGCGGACGGGACTGCGCGCCTGCGTCCACGGGGTGGCACACGTGACGCTCCGGGCCGCGAAGGTGTGAACCCGGATTCCCGGAGGCCATTCGCTTTGGCGCAGCCCCGCCTTCTGTTTCAGGTGGTCCACAAAGTCCTGCGGGTCGGGAATCTGGTCCCAGACCTGGGGGAGGAACAGGGCGCGCCGTGGGCCGTCCGTCAGGATCAGTCCATCCTCACCGGGGACCAGACGCGAGATGAGGTCGGCCTCGCTGCGGACCGGGAGCGCAACGGCGCGGCTGAGAATCGACACCTCCAGGGCCAGGTGCGGCAGGTCACCGGGGGAGACCGGGAGAAAGCGGCTGTCGCGCAGGGCGGCGGCTCTGGCGTTTTCCGCCACATCCAGCGCCAGGGGGCGGCAGGGTGTGGCCGAGCCGATACAGCCCCGCAGGTGGCCGTCCTCCCGTGTGGTCAGCGTCACGAACGAGGCCCCGTCATTGCAAAGGGCGTCCGGGATGTTTCGGCGCTCCGGCTCCGGTCCTCCGGTGACGGCGGCCCGGATGGACTCGCGGGCCAGGTCCAGAAGGAACCCGCCGTGGGCGGCCAGAAGACGCTCCGCGCGCGCGGTTTCACTGTCTCGGGACGAGCGTTCCGGGCCGCTCATGCTTCGCCCTCCGGCTCGTGAAGGGCCCAGGCCCCGTAGCCCACGACCCGATCCCGTGATCCCGCTGTGTCTCCCGAGTTGCGGAGGTCCAGGCGCTCGATCTCCATATGCCGGTGCCGCGCGGCCGCCAGAAGCCCGCCCAGGGGAGCATGCCCGCACGCGGCGTCCGCGCCGATTCCCGAGGGGGAGAGGGCCTCGATCGCCCGGGCGGTCATCCCGTCCTGCGCCACGGCGTGGGCGTAGTCCAGGAAGTGGCTCAGGTCCGTGGAAATCACGATCAGGGTTTCGGTCCCGTTCCAGCCCGCATCCAGAGCCCGGGCCGCCTCCCCGGGTGTCAGGGCGCCGACAAGCCCGGCAACAAGCTGGAAGGGCCCCAGAACCCGCAAAAGAAACGGCAGCTGGACCTCAAGCGAGTGCTCGTTCTCGTGGGCGCCGTCGAACCGGGCGGCGTGGGGCAGGTCACACAGGGTGTCCACCAGATCCATGTCCTGCTCCACCGCTCCCAGCGGGGTGGCCCAGAAGCGCGCCCCCGACAGGGCCAGTCCCCGCACGGGAACGCGGTGGGCGGGCCCCAGGAGGACGACCCGCCGGATCCGCCCCGCGAACGGACGCAGGCGGGCGTAGGCCGACGCCGCCACAGGCCCCGAGTAGGGATAGCCCGCATGGGGGACAACCAGTGCCTTGGGCTGGCGCGGTTCGGGTGCGTCGTCCGGGGGAGCGGCCGCCAGAAAACGGTCCACGTCGCGGGCAAGGCTCGGGGCGTCCCGGGGATAGAAGAGACCGGCAACGGCGGCAGGGCGAACATCCGGCATGGCGAAACCTCCGCGGTTTCAGGGGGCACTCCTGTCCCGCCCCGCCCGGGGGCGCAGATCAGGGTTGGCAAGGGCTCCCGAATGGCGTTCTCTTGGAAGCAGTCTACTGTCAGACGGAGGCAAAGTCATGACCCCGTCCCCGCCCATCCTGTTTGAGGGGCAGCCCGCCCGTCCGGCCCTCTTCTGGCGCCGCGGGGGCGGGAGGCACGTCGTGTGCGAGGTCTGTCCCAGGGCCTGCCGTCTGGCCCCGGGCCAAAGGGGGCTGTGTCGGGTTCGGGCCCACGCACCCGGCGAGGGGCTGGTCCTCACAGGGGACCGGCTGGTGTCCGCCCTTCACGCGGACCCGATCGAAAAGAAGCCTCTGTTTCATTTTCTTCCCGGCTCCCGGGTGCTGTCCATCGGGCAGACCGGCTGCAACCTGACCTGCCGGTTCTGTCAGAACCATGCGCTTTCCCTTGCAGCGGGGCCATCTTCCACGGCCATCATGCTCGATCCAAAGGAGGTGCCCGCCCTTGCCCGGGCCAGCGGCTGCCGGTCCGTGGCGCTGACCTACAACGAGCCGGTGGTCGCCCTCGAGTACGGTCTTGAGGTGGCGGGCGCCTGTCGCGCGGAGGGGATCCGGACCGTCGCCGTGACCGCGGGCTACGTTTCGGGCGCTGCGAGGGCCGCGTTTTTTCGGGACGTGGACGCCGCCAATGTGGATCTCAAGGCGTTTTCTGACGGTTTTTATCGCAGGCTGTGCTCTGCCCGGCTGGCTCCGGTTCTGGAGACCCTCCTGTGGCTTCGCCGGGAGACCGGGATCTGGCTGGAGATCACCACCCTGATCATTCCCGGGCAGAATGACGGCGATGACGGGATCCGGGCCCTTGCGGGCTGGATCGCCCGTCACCTGGGCACCGGGGTTCCCCTCCATCTCAGTGCGTTCTTTCCGGCCCATCGGATGGCGGACCTGCCGCGGACCCCGCTTGCGACCCTGAGGAGGGCTCGCGCTCTGGCTCTTGCGGAGGGGCTTGAGCATGTCTATCTCGGCAATGCGGGTGATCCGGACGGCGAGACAACCGTCTGTGCCCGGTGCGGGGCCCCGGTAATCCGGCGCGACCGCTTCCGGAGCGAGCCGCTCTGGCAGGGCGCCCCCGGGGTCTGCCCGGTGTGCGGGCAGGCTTTGGCTGGGCGCTTCTCCTGACCGCCACCTGCATCCGGAGGGCAGCGCCTGCGGGCCGTCCGCTCCAGGGGCGACCCGGACGAGTCTGTGGCCGCACAGTCCAACAAGCCAGTAGAATCCCGTCGGGGAATCGCCCATGATGGGCCCGGTTGCGCGGGTGGGGCTGAGAGCGTGGACGGGCCGGAAACGCCGGACCGGTCCCTATGGGCCTGCGCCTCCCTTTTTCAGTGGTTTGGATCGGTGGCGGCCGAACAGGGCGGACAGGCAGCGCGCGGGCGTGCGACGGGGCTGTCCGGTACGGTCTCGCGGGAGAGGACAGATGTTCGGAATTGCAGGGCTTTCGGATGACGAGAAACTCAGGGCCGTCAGTCGCGCCGTCTGGACGCTGGACCCGGCCTTCACGCCACCGCGCGACCGCAGTGCCTGCCTGAGCGCCATCGCCCTTCATCTGGGCAGGCTCCTGGCCGTGGGCCCAGACGCCGGCGAGCCCGCCGACGGGGTGAAATGTGCGCCGCGGGAGGCGTTTCTGGCTCTCGTTGTGATCCAGCTTCTGTCCCGGCTTTTTGACGATCCCGATCTGGAGCAGCAGTTTCTGGCCGAAAGGCAGGAGGGGGGCGGATACCCCGAGGCCATGGCCCGTCTGGACACCCTTCTGCAGACGAGCCCCCAGGCCCTTTCCGCCCTCAAGGGTGACCTGCTCGGGTGGTTCCAAAGCCGTGACCGGTCCCGGGTCCGGATGATCCTCTCCGGGGCGGCAGACCTGTGTCCCGATGACAATGACGGCCCCGGGGCGCAGACGGGGGCTTCGCCTCTGTCCGGGACCGGGCGTCCCGCAAATGAGGGACCGCAGCCGGCTCCCCCGTCCGGTTCCCGGCGCGAAGCCGCAGGCGGGTCCGAATCATCGCCGGATCCGGTGCCGCCGGGCCCGGCGGCGGAGACCCCGATGTCCGCGGTGCCCCCGGCTCCCGGTCTTTCGGATCGTGCCGCAGTCTCTGCCGGGGGGCTTGCGGCTGCGGTCCCCGCCATGCCGTCCGGGCTGTCCGAGCGCGATGGGGCAGACGGGCAGGGGGATTGGAGCGGGGATCCCCAGCGGTTCCGGCTGCGGCTGGAGGAGCCCATTTCGGTTCGGAGCTCTCCGGTTGATCCCGGACGCCTCGCCCCGGCGTTCACGGCGGTGCAGGGGGACGCCATCGGCCCTGTCCTGTCCGTCTCGCGGCGTGAGCCGGTTTCCGTGGTTTTGCCCGGGTTTTCGGATCCCGCCGAACCGCAGGGGCCGGCGCCCTCCCGCAACGGCGGCAGAGGGGACCCTGTCCTCCCGTCATCGGGAAAGGGGGACGGGGCGGGCCCGGTGTTGCAGTCGGGAACGGCCCCCGTTCTTCCGGTGTTCGGGAACGGGGGATGGCATGGCCCCGGTTCTGTCACGCTGGCAGGGCCGGCAGAGCGCGTCCGTGTCTCGCATGTGACCCTGTCCGGTGCCCGCCCCGAGGCGCGGGTTCTGTTTCGCAGGCGGGGCCTGTTGCGGTCCCTGGGGGGGCTTGTTCTTGCCTGGGGTGTCTGTGCGGGCCTTCTGTCCATCTTCTCCGGGTTTCGGACCCTGGACGAGTTCCAGGCGGTCCTGGTGCGCATGGGGACCGATCCCCTGGTCATCAGCCTTGTCACTGTGATCTATTACGGGATTGCGGCGGCGTCCTTCCGCCTTGAGGTCCGGCAGTCGTCCCTGAACCCGGTGACTGTGGCCATGGCGGTCTTTGCCGGCCTTTGCGCATTCGCCTTTCGCGGAGTCGCCTTCTTTGTGGTGGGGTAGGCGCCGTTTCGGTGCACGGGGCCTTCCGAGGGGCCTGTTCCCTTCGGAAAGACCGGTTTTCCGGTCTGCGGGAGGGCTCGGGGAATGGGTCTGCCCCTGCAACTCGGGGTTTTTGGCCTGAAAGTCCGCTTTTCCGGCCTTTTTGGGGCATTCTTTTTGACAGAGCGGCTTGCACGCTCTATGAAAGGGCGAGCAGTTCTGTCCCCGTGCAGACGCAGGCGCGAATTTTTTGTCGCGCGCTGCATCGTGTCATGGCCGGGCGTGTACACTCCGTCCGGTCCGGGTCGGGATCCCAAAGCGTCCGTCCAGTTCTTTTTGTGCCAAGACCCCGGCAGAAGGCAAGTCCTGACAGGGACTGTCTTTTTTCCGGATCTGGCCGGGCTTTTTTTCCGTTTCTGTCCCCACGCTCCCCTTCCCCGGGGCTTTCGCACATTTCTCATTCCTTGACCATGGCCCTGATTTTTTCTGTCCTCTCATTCGTGCTTCTGATCGTGTTCGTCGCGAGTTGCGGTTACGTGCTCGCATCGGTTCTGGCGACCCGACGCTTTGTGCGGGCCTCGGCCCGGGAGCGCGACCGCACGGCTTTTGACGCCGCCGCCGCCCGTCCGGTAAGCGTGCTCAAGCCGCTTCACGGTCTTGAGGATGGACTGCTCGAGAACCTGCGCAGCTTCTGCCGCCAGACCTATCCCGAGTTCCAGATCGTCTTCGGGGTGCACAGTCCGGATGATCCCGCACTTGCGGTGGCCCGGGCGGTCCGCGATGAGTTTCCCGGGCACGACATCGCCATCGTTGTCAATGATGCCGCGCCCTTCCGGAACCGGAAGGTGAGCAATCTGGACAACATGATGCGCGAGGCCCGCCATCCCTGGCTTGTTTTGGCCGACAGCGACATGCGTGTTGCCCCGGACTATCTGGCCACTGTGACCGCTCCTTTGGCGGACCCCGCAAACGGTGCCGTGACCTGCCTGTACCGGGGTGTCGTGTCCGACAGCGGCCTGTGGTCGGCGCTGGGGGCCATGCACATCAACTTCAACTTCCTGCCCGAGGCCCTTCTGGGCGACTGGCTCGGGGTGGGGGACGGATGCTTCGGTGCGACCATCGCCCTGTCCCGGGAAACACTGGAGCGGATTGGCGGGTTTGCCGCCATCGGCGACCACCTTGCGGATGACCATGCTCTCGGGCAGGCGGTCCGGGCCCTGGGACTGCGGGTGGTTCTCTCCCGCGCGCTGGTGGACACCATGGTGTCCGAACCGACGTCCTCCAGCCTTTTGGACCATGAGCTGCGCTGGGCCCACACGGTCTTCCTGGTTCAGCCCGCCGGATACATGGGCTCGTTCCTGACCTTTCCGGTGCCTCTGGCCGTCCTGGCCGCCGCCTTTCTTCCCCTTTGGGCGGGTGGAACGGCTGTCGCCTCCGCCATCGCCCTGAGATGGCTGTCCGTTCATCTGCTTGCGCGCCTGTTCAGCCTTGCCACTCCCGAAGTGGCGCGCCTTGTTTTGCGGGACGCGATTTCTTTCTATATCTTCGTCACCAGTTTCTTTCGCCGGAAGCTGGTCTGGCGGGGCCACACGCTCACCTCCCTGAAAAACGGGACCATCGTTCAGCTGGAAAAGAACGCACGATCATGAAAACCCTGTTTATGCAACCCCCTTCGTTTGACGGTTTTGACGGTGGCGCCGGCTCGCGCTATCAGGCCCGCCGGGAAATCCGTTCGTTCTGGTATCCGACCTGGCTGGCCCAGGTGGCCGCCCTGGTGCCCGGAAGCAAGCTGATTGACGCGCCCCCCGCGGGACTTCAGCTTGAGGATGTGCTGCCCGAGGCCAAGACCCATGATCTTTTGATCATGCACACGTCGACCCCGTCGTTCCCCAGCGATATCCGGGTGGCGCGGGCGTTCAAGGAGCAGAACCCGAAGATCATGATCGGTCTTGTGGGCGCCAAGGTGGCCGTGCAGCCCGAGGAAAGCCTGAAGGCCGCGGTCGGTGCCATCGACTTCGTGGCCCGCAACGAGTTCGATTTCACCATCAAGGAGATCGCCGAGGGGCGCCCCCTGGCCGAGGTGGACGGAATCAGCTACTTCGATGCCAGCGGCGCCATTGTGCACAACAAGGACCGCGCGATTCTCGAGGACATGGACCAGCTTCCGTTTGTCTCTCCGGTCTATCGGGACAACCTGCGCATCGAGGACTACTTCATCGGCTACCTGAAGCACCCGTACCTGTCCATCTACACCGGGCGGGGCTGCCGCTCCCACTGCACCTTCTGCCTGTGGCCCCAGACGGTGGGCGGCCACCGCTACCGCACCCGCAGCGTGGAGCACGTGGTCGAGGAAATCCGCCAGGCCCGCAAGGACTTCCCCCAGGTGCGGGAGTTCTTCTTTGACGATGACACCTTCACCGATGACACCGAGCGTGCCGAGGCCATTGCCCGCGAGCTGGGCAAGATGGGGATTGTCTGGTCCTGCAACGCCAAGCCCAACGTGCCCCGCAAGACCCTCGAGGTTCTGAAGGCCAACGGCCTGCGGCTTCTCCTGGTGGGCTACGAGTCCGGGAACCAGAAGATCCTGAACAACGTGCGCAAGGGCCTGAAGGTCGAGGACGCTCGTCGTTTCACCAAAGACTGCCACGAGCTGGGCCTGGCGATCCACGGGACGTTCATTCTGGGGCTTCCGGGCGAGACCCGCGAGACCATCCGCGAGACCATCGAGTACGCGAAGGAAATCAACCCGCACACCATCCAGGTGTCTCTTGCGGCGCCGTACCCCGGCACGCTTCTCCACCGCCAGGCCACGGAGAACGGGTGGCTGGACGTGCAGAACGCAGAGCTGCTCGACGAGCACGGTGTCCAGATTGCTCCGCTGCACTATCCGCACCTGTCCCACAAGGAAATCCATGACTCGCTGGAGACCTTCTACCGGGAGTTCTACTTCCGTCCGAGCAAGATCGGAGCCATCGTGAAGGAGATGATCACCAGCCCGGAAATGATGGTGCGCCGTCTTCGCGAGGGTGTGGAATTCTTCGGCTTCCTGCGGGAGCGCCGCAAGGCTGGCTGACCTGCAATGGGCATGGTGATCAACAGAACCGGGTCCGGGGCGGGGGAGCGGTCCTCTCCCTCCCGGACCCTGATTGTCTGCGCCGACGACTTCGGTCTGGACGAGGCGGTGAACGAGGCCGTCGAGGCTGCTTTCCGCGACGGGTTCCTTACCTGCGCCAGCCTGATGGTGGGCGAGGGGGCCTGTGCCGATGCGGTCGCCCGTGCCCGCCGTCTGCCCGGCCTTGGCGTGGGGCTGCATGTGGCCGTGACCTCCGGGCGTCCGGTTCTGCCGGCCGGGCGGATTCCGGATCTGGTTGGTCCGGACGGGCGCTTTGATGGCAATCTGGCCCGCGCGGGGATCCGCTACTTTTTCCTGCCCCGGGTCCGCCGGCAGCTTGCCGACGAGATCCGCGCCCAGTTCGAGGCCTTCCGGGCCACCGGGCTTCCGCTCGATCACGTCAACGTGCACCAGCACTATCATCTGCATCCGACCGTGGCCTCCCTGATCCTGGCCATTGGCCGGGAGTACGGCCTGAGGGCCATGCGGGTTCCGGACGAGCCGGTTGATGTCCTGCGGGCGGTGGCGCCGTCCGAGACCATCCGGGCGCCGCTGTACAGGTTCTGGATACACATGCTGAGGGCCCGCCTTCGCCGGGCGGGGCTTGTGGTCAACGACTCTCTTCTGGGCCTTCACTGGACCGGGGCCATGACCCCGGAGCGGGTTCGGGCTCTTCTTGAGAACCTGCCCGCCGGGGTGAGCGAGCTTTATTTCCATCCGTCCGTCCGGCGCACTCCGGTCCTGGAGAGCGCCGCGCCCGGCTATCAGTATGTTGCGGAGTACGAGGCTCTCATGAATGAGGACAACCGCGCATGCCTTGCGCGCCAGTCGGTGACACTTGCCACCTGGAGCGACCTGGCGGGGGATCCGTCATGATCCGGCGTGCCGCTCTTCTGGGCCTGGTCGGGCTCGCCATCTTCACCGGCCTGTTCATCTGGCGTGATGCGGGAACGATCCTGTCGGTGTTCCTGTCCTCCGGGTTCGCCCTTCTGGGAATGGTCCTGGTGCACTTTGCCTCCATGCTCGTGAACGCCCGGGCCTGGCAGGTCCTGGTGGTGGAGGGCCACCGCCCGAACCTTCTCCAGTTCTTCTGGGCCGTGTGGCTGCGGGAGTCCGTGAACGGCCTCCTGCCGGTGGCCCGGGTCGGCGGCGAGGTCGTGACTGCGAAGCTCCTCAACAACTACGGCATGTCCATGCCTGCGGTGGTGGCGTCCCTTGCCGCGGATGTGACCATCTGCATCGGAACCCAGTTCCTGTTCACGTTCCTCGGGCTCGGTCTGTTTGTTCTCTACTACCAGAACGCCGGTCTCATGACGGGGCTGGCGGCCACAGGTGTGGCGGCGCTGGTGGTGGCGTTTGCCTTCTACCAGGTTCAGAAAAAGGGCATGTTCCGGCTTGTGCGCCTTGTGGTGGACAAGATGTTCGGCGACCGCTTCCGGCAGTGGACCGACAAGGCGGACACCTTCGATGACAGCATCCGCTCGGTCTACCGTCACCGTCGGGCCATCTTCGCCTGTTCCTTCTGGCAGTTTCTGGGCTGGACCTTCGGGGCTGTCGAGATCGGCGTGGCCCTTTATTTCATGGGGCAGCACACCCTTTGGGCGGATCCGGTGATTGTGGAGTCCATCGTTCAGGCCGCCAGCAGCAGCGCGTTTGTTGTTCCCGGCGCTCTGGGCGTCCAGGAGGCGAGCTTTGTCGTGGTCTGCGGCTGGCTCGGGATCGTGGCGGAAACGGCCCTTGCCCTTGCGCTGGTGCGTCGGGCCCGGGACGTGGTGCTCTTCGTGCCGGTGCTGATCGTCTGGCAGGCGGTTCTGGGGCACAAGCTGCTGAGCTCCGACGCCGGCTGATCCTTACTTGGCGGGAGGCGGGTCCAGCCAGTCCGGACGCTCCGGAAAGCGGGCGCCCGGTCCCGCCTGGCCCGCATTGCGGCTCCCCGGGGGCACCCGGGGGCTCCGTCATCGGCTTCCTTCCGGGGTGCTCTGTGATCCGCGCGGCTCCCCGGGGGCGCTCCAACCTTTCGGTTATGCGTACCGGCACCGGGGCTGATGCCCCGCGCCCGGATCCGGGGGAGCCTGTGTGCGGCGCTCCTGTTTACGCGTGACGCGTGTGGATGCATAATCGCACGCGTGACCTCCGGCGGGCCGGGCCGATCTCTTTTCCTTTGCATTGGTTTACGGGCGGTCCTTCCCTCCCTATCTAGGGGGACACGCGCGCGCCCGGCTGCCTTGCGTGACGTCGGCGGGGCCGGTTTCAGGCCGTCGCCCGTAGTCGGGCACTCCGGGGAACCGGAAGGCGGGACACGGGCACGCCCCGGAACAGCGGCACGGCGCGGATGTCCGTTTCCGCCCGGCAGCCGGCCCTGTCGTGTCCGAGTTTTTGGAACAGACCCCGGGTCCGTACCGGGGTCGTTTTTGATCATGAAACCGATTGCCGCAGGGACAGGACTGTCCCGGGCTCCGGTTTTCCGGAGGCAGACAGACGATGCTTGACAGCCTTCTTACCGCCCTGTCGTTCATAACGATTATTGTTATCGGCTATGTGATCAAGCGCCTGAAAGTGGTCAGCGCCGAGAACTTTGCCGTGCTGTCACGCATTGTCATTCACATCACGCTGCCGTGTGCAATTGTCACCAATCTGGACGGTGTGAAGGTCGGGGGCGCCCTGCTCGTTCTGATACCGCTCGGTTTCGCGGCTAACCTTGTGATGATTGCCATCGCGTTTCTGGTCTCGCGCGGGAAAACCGCCGAGCAGAAAGCCTTCTCGATCATGACCCTGTCCGGGTTCAACGTGGGGAGCTTCTCGTTTCCCTACGTCCAGGCGTTTCTGCCGCCCACGGGGTTTCTGGCTGCGGCTTTGTTCGATGCCGGAAATGCGGTGATGGTCTCGGGGGGCAGCTATGCGGTGGCCCGCGGTGTCCTCGAGCCCAGGCGGAGCTTCTCCCTTGTGAACATGCTTCGGGGGCTGTGGGGCTTCTTTGCCGTCACCTTTTCGTCCCTGCCGTTCTTTGTCTACGTGGTGATGATCCCGCTGTGCCTTCTCGGGCTCTCGCTGCCCGAGCCCGTCACACGGCTGACCTCCACGATCGGTGCGGCCAACACGTTCCTGAGCATGCTGATGCTGGGCATTGGCGTCGAGTTCCACCTGAACCGCGAGCGCCTGAAAGCGATCCTGTTCCATCTGGGTGTTCGCTACTTCTTTGCCACCTTGCTTGCTCTGGGGGCGTGGTATCTCCTGCCATTTGATCATGACGTGAGACTGGCGCTCACGACCATCTGCTTCGCGCCCACCTCCACCATCGGGCTTGTGTTCACGGCGCGCCTGGGATGCGACCTGGCCCTGGCCAGCAACATCAACTCGCTGTCGATCCTGATCAGCGTGGTGATCATGACGGTTCTGATGACGACCCTCTAGCGCCTTGGCGTTCGCTCCGGCTCCCCGGGGCGTCTCCGGGGCCCGGGGCCCGGCCCGCGGGATCCCGCGGGTGTCCGGGGCACCGGCGGGGGGCAGGTCAGGGGCCATTGGGCGCCCGCGTTGGCGCCCCTTGTATCAGGGCGCGGACGGTCCGGCCGGGGAGTCCTGGTCCTTTCCGCTCACCGACAGGTGTCGGGTGAGGTACATGAGAATGGCCACCATGACCAGGACCATGGCTGTCCCGATGGCCAGCGCGTAGTCCTCCAGTTGCAGCAGGGCGTACAGCAGCACGTAAAGCGCCGAGAGAAGGCCCGCGATGATCAGGCCCTTTTTCGTGCTGCGCAGGGCTGCCGCAATGTAAAGGCTGTTCATGACAACCGAAACACCCGCCGCCGCCGAGAAGGCGAGCGGGAAAACCGTATGCTCGGCGAGCGACAGCAACACCAGGTAGAAGAGCGTCATGGCAATGCCCACAAGCCCGTACTGCATCAGGTGCAGGCGCGCCCTCGACACCAGCTCGAACGAGAGAAGGGCGACGAACGTCAGGCCGATGAACAGCAGCCCGTATTTCACAGCCCGGTTCACCTGACTGTAGAGCGACACCGTCTCGAACAGGTCGACCCCGGCGGTGAAGCTCCGCACGGCCCCGCCGCTGAACTCGTTTTTCCCCAGCACACCGATCTGGGGATAGGTTCGGCTCAGGTGGGGGATGGTCCACTCGGCCGAGAAATCGCTGTCGGTGACGGTTCGGGTGGTGGGCAGGATGTTTCCGGAGAAGCTGGGGTGGGGCCAGGCGCCCGTGATTTTGATCCGCGTGGTTTCACCCACCGGAGTGAAGTGAAGGCCACCGCTGCCGTTGATATCGAGCGCGAGAGAGAAGGGCAGAACCTTCCCCTCGGATCCGACCGGCAGAGCCACGGTGGTGTGAAAGCCCGGACCCAGAAGATCGTCGACCCGGGTGCCCGGACTGTAGGGGGCCGCGGGCTTCCCGTTCCAGGCCAGTGGGGCCACCGAGGTGATGGCCTTGAGGTCCGTGACACCCAGAGCAAGCCAGGCCTTGTCCCACAGGATGCGCGAAAGCTCCTCGCCGAACGCGGACGGTTCCGGCACCCGGAAGGTCCCGCTGATGGTGATCGGGGTGGTGTAGACCACGTAGTCATAGATGCCCCGCTTGCGGATTTGCGGGTTCAGGTCGGCCCCGAAACTCACGCTGGCGGGAAGAACCACCATCAGATCCTGGCGCAGGCCGGTTTTCAGGGTCTCCTCCGTCGGTCCGCCCGGGGTTCTCGTGGTTTCCTTGTAGGTGTGGGTGCGCAGGTACGGGATCACAAGAACCGGGCCGCTGACGGTCTGGGACTGGCCCCACAGGCTGGCAATGTTGGCCACCGCCGTCCGGCGCAGGATGGAGCGCTCGTCAACGATATCGTTTACGAAATACAGCGGGATCAGAAGGCCAAGGGTGATACCCGCGATGACCAGGGCTCGGATGAACAGGCGGTCCGTGACGGGAGGCTTCGGCTGGGTGGACATGGTCGGAGTCTCGCTTGTGGGGGCGCCCGGGGGACAGCCGGGCGCGGTCGTGGACACGGAATCAGGGGCGGAGTGGAGCGCCGCAGGTGGTCCGTTCCCGGCCGACAGAGCCGGCATCGGGCCCGACCGGGCCTGGGACGGACCGGGGCATGGGGCCGGCGTTTCCTGTCCGGCACGGTAGCGGCGAACGGCGGCGCGGATCAGGACGAAGAGCCCGAAAGCCGCAAGGCCGACCACACCGGCGGCCAGCACAAGGACAGCGACAACCAGGGACTCGAGACTGTCCATATCAGGGCCTTTTTCTGGAGAGACCTTAGGAAGAGCGACGGACGCCGACCGGGTGGGCGGACCTGTCCGCCCCTTACGGTATCAGGATACGCGCCGGGCCGTCATCATTTAACGTCCGTGGGCTCCGGCTCCGTATCAATCCGGGCTCTGGGATGGGTCCGGGCGTGGAGGCGCGCCAGGCCGTCCGCGTCGACTCGCGTGTAGCGCTGGGTGGTGGACAGGCTGGCGTGCCCCAGCAGTTCCTGGATCGTGCGCAGGTCGCCGCCGTTGGCCAGGAGATGGGTGGCGAAGCTGTGGCGCAGCGCGTGGGGCGTCGCCTGCTCTGACAGGCCCAGATGCTCCCGGACCTTGCGCATCTGGCGCTGGACGACGCCGGGATTGAGCCGTCCGCCCCGGGCGCCGATAAAAAGCGGCAGGGTCGGGTCGGTGGACTGCACCGGGCAGAGCCGGAGATACTCCTCCAGCGCCGAGCGCACCACCGGCAGAACCGGGACAAGGCGCTCCTTGCGTCCCTTTCCCAGGATCCGCAGAACACTGCCTTTCGGCACATCGCCCCGGTTCAGGGCCAGCGCCTCGCCAAGGCGCAGGCCGCAGCCGTAGAGCAGCGTGAAGAGAGCCATGTCCCGTCGGGCCAGCCAGGGATCCTCGTAGAGGGTGCGCGCGGCCTCCAAGGTTTCCATGGCCTCGCTTTCGGTCATGGCCTTGGGAACGGCTTTGGGAATTTTGGGGGTGCGCAGGGCGTCCAGCGCCGGGTTGGAGACGATTCCCTCCCGGTCCAGCCAGCGATACAGGTTGCGCAGGGAGGACAGGCCGCGGGCGGTGGAGGTTCGCGCAAGACCGGTCCGGCTCCGGGCCGAGACATAGGCGCGGAACTCGGCCGTGCTGAGGCTGCCCAGCATCCCGACCGAGGGTTCCTCGCCGCGGTAGTCCTGAAGAAACCGGGTGAACGCCGCCACATCCCGGGCGTAGGCGAACACGGTGTGCTGGCTCGCCCGGCGCTCACGGGCCATCCAGTCCAGCCAGCGGGCGAGAACGGCGCGCAGGGCCGTGTCGGCGGACACCGGGACCGCCTCGAGCACTCCGGCTCCGCCGGGGGCAAGCCTCAGGGAGCGGCCGTGCGACGCAGACGGCGCAGACAATGTTCAAGGATCTTTGCGAGGAAGCTGACCAGATCGACGCTCATGTCCCCGTGGAAGGTGCCCGACACATGGGAACCGAGGGCGAGGACGGCGGGGGGCAGGCCCTCGCCCGGGTCGACCCGCACAAGAACGTCGGAGCGGACATGGCGGCCCCGTTCTCCGTAAAGCACGGGTTCCCCGATAATTTCCGGACGCAGGAGGGCTTCCGTGCCGTCGTCGAAAATCTCATCGACAAAGCCGCGGGGCAGGGCGCTGTGGTCCGGTCGGCCGGAGCGGGCGGGATCCTCCAGGCGCAGGACACAGGTGTCCACGTCCAGGATGAGGGGCAGGGTCTCCGAGACCGTCAGCACCAGCTCCTCGACCGAGCCGGCCTCCAGAAGCACCAGCGTCGCATCGAAGGTGCTTTTCTGGTTGTCCATGTTGGAGCGCGTGGTGAGAATCAGCTCCTCCGCGCAGTTCTGGAGATCCTCCATCTCGCACTGGAGGCGCCGGAGCATGGCGTGCTGGAAGTCCACCACCTTGCCCTCGGACTCGTCAAAACGCCGGGGCGCGCTGGCGTTCAAAAGGACGTCCGGATGGCGAAGGAGAAAATCCGGCGTGCTGAGGAGGTAGTCGAGGACCGCCGCCTCATCAAGGGTCGCCACCGCATCCTCCGGCGTCGCATCGGTTTTGGACGCATCAGTCTGCGTCGCGCTGTCCTGGCCATTTCTCATGCCCGGGTCTCCGTGTTCGAGGGGTCCAGGATGGACTGTCCCAGACCGGCCCAGTCGGCGAGGAAGGCATCCACGCCGCGGTCCGTCAGGGGGTGGTTGTACATCTTGTCAAGAACGTCCGGAGGCACAGTTGCGATATCCGCCCCGATGCGGGCGGCCTCCACCACATGAACCGGGTGGCGGACCGAGGCCACGATGACCTCGGTCGAGAACGCGGGGTAGTTTCCGTAAATTTCCATCACGTCGGCGATCAGCTCCATCCCCCGGGCGCCGATGTCATCCAGCCGCCCCACGAAGGGCGAGACAAAGGCCGCACCGGCCTTCGCGGCCAGGATTGCCTGGGCCGGTGAGAAGCACAGGGTGACATTCACCTGGATTCCATCGTCCGACAGGGCGCGGCAGGCCCTGAGCCCGTCCCGGGTCAGGGGCACCTTCACCGCCACATTGGGGGCGATGCCCGCAAGGATCCGGGCTTCCCGCACCATGACCTCGGCCTCGGTGGCCGTCACCTCGGCGCTGACAGGGCCGCTGATGCACGCGCAGATGTCCTCGATCAGCGGAATGAACGCGCGCCCGGCCTTTGCGGCCAGGGTGGGGTTCGTCGTCACGCCGTCGATCAGTCCCGTGCTTTGCCAGGCCCGGATCGCATCGATATCCGCGGTGTCGATAAAGAATTTCATGGCTGGTCTCCCGGAAGGCCCGCTGGTTTTCGCATCTGCTGCCCCCCGTGTGCGCGGGTCTGCATTTTTTGCGTCCTGTTCGGGCAGACTTTAGCGTATGCTGGCGGGCGTTGTCGCGTCTTTTCACCCGAAAACACGATATTCCCGCAGACTGCGAAAAACCTGATGCCCAACTCCCGTACTGGTGTTCTTCTGCCGCTCCCGGTGAGCGGTCCCTATGACTATCTTCCCCCCGCGAACGAGCCGGGAGGACTGCCGGCCCGGGGCACTCTGGTGCGTGTTCCCTTCGGGCGTCGGTATCTCGAAGGGGTGGTGTGGGGAGAGGGCGCCGGAGACGTTGACGCCGCAAAGCTGAAGCCGATCCGCGACGTGCTTGAGGCTCCGCCCCTTCCCGGTGTCCTGTGCGACTTTATCGACTGGGTTGCGGCCTACACCCTTCATCCGCCGGGTGCGGTCCTGAAGATGGCCCTCGGGGCTCCCGGCGCGCTGGCGCCCCCCGAAACGACCACGGTGCTGAGACGTTCGGCAGCGCCCCAGCTCCCGCGGATGACCGAGCCCCGCCAAAGGGTTCTCGACACCCTTGCGGAGCGTGAACGGGCCGGGCTCGGCCTTCTGGGTGCCGCGGATCTGGCCCGGGCGGCCGGTGTCAGCGCCGGGGTGGTCTCGGGCCTTGTGGGGGCCGGTGTCCTGGAACCCGTCTCGTCCCGCCGGGAGTTTGCGGTGCCTCTGCCCGACGGGGACAGTCCCGGTCCGGTGCTGTCCGACGGCCAGAGAGATGCTGCCGATGCGTTGGGGATTTCCGTTTCAAAACGGGAGTTTGAGGCGTTTCTTTTACACGGCGTGACAGGGTCGGGTAAAACCGAGGTGTATTTCGACGCCCTCGGGCAGGCATTCAAGGAAAACCGTCAGGGCCTTGTTCTTCTTCCGGAAATTGCTCTTGCTGCCCGATGGCCCGAACGGTTCGAGAAACGGTTCGGGGTCATGCCCCTGACCTGGCACTCCCGGATGACCCCGGCGGCGCGCCGGAACGTCTGGCGTGCGGTGGCCTCGGGCGAGGCCCGGGTGGTGATCGGGGCCCGCTCGGCCCTGTTTCTTCCGTTCCCGGACCTGGGGCTGATCGTGGTGGACGAGGAACACGACGCCTCCTACAAGCAGGACGAGGGTGTGGCCTACAACGCCCGGGATATGGCCGTCGTGCGGGCAAAGCTGGGGGGCGCCACCGTCGTTCTGGCCTCGGCGACGCCCTCCCTGGAGACCATGGAGAATGCGACCCAGGGGCGCTATCAGTATCTTCACCTGCCGGAGCGGCATGGCGCCGCGACCCTTCCCCGAATCGATCTGATTGATCTGAAGCGCCACGGGCCCGAACGCTGGTATGGTCCCGGCGGCCCCTCGGGCGAGGACGACCGCGGGCAGGTCGGCTTTGTCTCGCCCCCGCTTGTCGAGGAAACCCGGACCGCGCTGGCGGCCGGGGAGCAGGTGCTCTTCTACCTGAACCGACGGGGCTACGCGCCGCTGACCGTGTGCCGGGCCTGCGGCGACCGCATTGCCTGCCCCCACTGCACCGCCTGGCTTGTGGAGCACCGGGGGCCCGGATCCGTGCCGGATCGGGGCGGGCGCCGGCTTCTGGTCTGTCACCACTGCGGTTTTTCGCGCCCTGTGCCACCGACCTGCCCGTCCTGCAGCGCCGAGGGCACCCTGTTCCCGTGCGGTCCCGGTGTGGAGCGCCTCGCGGAGGAGGTTGCCGCCCGCTTCCCGGAGGCGCGGGTGGTTCTGGCCACCAGCGACACCCTCAGGGGGCCCGCGGAGGCTCTGGAGCTGGGGCGGCGCATGACGGCGGGCGAGATCGATATCGTGATCGGCACCCAGATCATGGCCAAGGGACACCATTTCCCCCTGCTGACCCTGGTGGGGGTCATCGACGGGGACATGGGCCTGTCCGGAGGCGACCCCCGGGCGGCGGAGCGGACCTATCAGCTTCTCCACCAGGTGGCCGGACGCGCCGGGCGGGCGGGGCGCCCGGGACGGGTCTTTGTCCAGACCCTGGATCCGAGAGCCCCGGTGATGCAGGCCTTAAGGGCCGGGGATCCCGACACCTTCATGGCGGTTGAAAGCCGGGAGCGGCAGATGACCGGCATGCCCCCCTGGGGCCGCCTGGTCGCCCTGATTGTCTCCGCCGAGGACGAGGGCGCGGCCCAGGCCGTGGCCCGCGCGCTGGGAAAGGCCGCCCCGGAGGCTCCGGGCGTGCGGGTTCTGGGCCCGGCGCCGGCGCCCCTGTCGCGGATTCGGAACCGGTCCCGCTTCCGGCTGCTCCTGAAAGCCGAAAAGGGCGTGCGGGTGCAGGCTGTGGTTCGGTCCTGGCTTCAGAAAGTTAAAATTCCGTCCTCGGTGCGTCTTCAGGTGGACGTGGATCCTGTTTCTTTTCTATGATCCGGTCACGTCGGCTGCGGGCCCTGCCCGTTTTTTTGCGCCGACCCGGGGCCCGGCAGGACACGGAAGTGTCTTTTTGCTGCCAAAACATGTCGGGGCCGGTTGCATGGATCGGATGTCTGTGCTAATTCAGCGCCGCGTCTTTGAGAAAGGGCGCTTTCAGCAGGCGGGCCGGACGCTTCTCGCGCTCCGACACTTTCCCCGCACCACTGCACGAGTTGTCTGAACTTGATCGAAGGGCTTGAACGTGTCCGCAAAGGCTGGAGCATCAAGGGTCGCAGAGCGTTATGCGCTCGCCCTTTACGAATTGGCACGGGGCGAGAAGCGCCTTGATGCTGTCGAGGCGAACCTGAACGACCTGAGCCGCATGCTTGAGGAAAGTCCGGACTTGCGCCGTTTTGTCGCGAGTCCGGTGCTGTCGCGAGCGGCGCAGGTAAAAGGGCTCGAGGCGCTGGCCGACAAGGCCGGCTTTGACCGCCTGACCCGCAGCTTCCTGGGCGTTCTGGCCCTGCACCGTCGCAGCAGTGTGACGGGTGCGGTGATCGACGCGTTCCGGAACCTTCTGCGCGTCGAGCGGGGCGAGGTGATGGCCCGCGTGTCCACCGCAACGCCGCTTTCCGAGGAGCAGGAGGCCGAGCTGGCCACCGCGCTGCGGAAAGAGCTTCGTACTGAAAAACTGGATCTGACCACGGATGTCGATCCCTCGCTTCTTGGAGGCATGGTCGTGCGCGTCGGATCGCGCATGGTCGATTCGTCCCTCCGTACCAAATTGAAAAGATTGCACTTCGCCATGAAAGGGATTGGGTGATGGAAATCCGCGCAGCCGAGATCTCTGCGATCCTCAAAGAGCAGATCGCTAATTTCGGGACCGAGGCCGAATCCGCCGAGGTAGGGCAGGTTCTGACAGTCGGTGACGGTATCGCCCGTGCCTATGGCCTTGATTCGGTCCAGGCTGGCGAGCTCGTCGAGTTCGACAACGGTGTCAAGGGCATGGCCCTGAACCTCGAGGCCGACAACGTCGGTATCGTTATTTTTGGAAGCGACACGGGCATCAAGGAAGGCTCGACGGTCCGCCGGACCCGCGCCATCGTTGACGTTCCCGTCGGCAAGGAACTTCTGGGCCGTGTTGTTGACGGTCTCGGAAACCCGATCGACGGCAAGGACAGCTTCGACTCCTGCGAGCGTCGCCGCGCCGAGGTCAAGGCTCCGGGCATTATTCCCCGCCAGTCGGTTCACGAGCCTGTCCAGACCGGCATCAAGGCCATTGACTCCCTGATCCCCGTTGGCCGCGGCCAGCGTGAGCTGATCATCGGTGACCGTCAGACCGGCAAGACCGCCATCATTCTGGACACCATCCTGAACCAGAAGGCGATCAACGACCGCGCCAAGGACGACTCCGAGAAGCTGTTCTGCATCTACGTGGCGGTCGGCCAGAAGCGCTCCTCCGTTGCGCAGGTGGTCCGCACCCTCGAGGAGCACGGCGCCCTCGACTACACCATCGTGGTTGCGGCGACGGCCTCGGAAGCGGCCCCGCTTCAGTACCTGGCGCCCTACACCGGCTGCGCCATGGGCGAGTACTTCCGCGACAACGGCATGCACGCGGTCATCTTCTACGATGACCTGTCCAAGCAGGCTGTGGCCTACCGCCAGATGTCCCTGCTGCTCCGTCGTCCGCCCGGACGCGAGGCGTACCCCGGCGACGTGTTCTACCTGCACTCCCGTCTGCTGGAGCGTGCGGCGAAGCTGAACAAGGAAAACGGTTCCGGCTCGCTGACCGCACTTCCGGTGGTCGAGACCCAGGCCAACGACGTGTCCGCGTACATTCCGACCAACGTGATCTCCATCACCGACGGTCAGATCTTCCTCGAGACCGAGCTGTTCTTCCGCGGCATCCGTCCAGCGGTGAACGTGGGTCTGTCCGTGTCCCGCGTGGGCTCGGCGGCTCAGGTCAAGGCCATGAAGAAGGTTGCGGGCTCCATCAAGCTTGAGCTGGCCCAGTACCGTGAGATGGCTGCGTTCTCGCAGTTCGCCTCGGACCTGGATGCGGCTACCCAGAAGCTTCTGGCCCGTGGTGCCCGTCTGACCGAGATCCTGAAGCAGCCCCAGTACTCGCCGCTGACCATGGAAGAGCAGGTCTGCGTGATCTATGCGGGCACGAAAGGCTACACGGACGGTATCAAGGTCGAGGACGTGACCCGCTTTGAGGCGTCTCTCCTGTCGGCCCTGCGTTCGGCCGGAGCGGGTATCCTCGAGAAGATCCGCACCGAGAAAGACCTTTCGAAGGACACGGAGGCGGCTCTTGCGGCGTTCCTCGACGACTTCTCCCGGAAGTTTGCCTAGTCGGGGGCCGAGAGCCCAAGGTGATGTATCTGTCGAAAGGCTTGTAGACGATGGCAACCCTTAAGGACCTGAAGGCCAGGATTACCTCGGTCAAGTCCACCCGGAAGATCACGTCGGCCATGAAAATGGTCGCCGCCAGCCGCCTGCGCCGCGCGCAGGACACGGCGGAGTCCGCACGCCCCTACGCAAGCCGCATGGCGCGCATGCTGGACGGGCTTTCCACATCTCTGGCCGGGCAGGGCGGGGGGAACTACCCCCTCCTGACCGGAACAGGGAAGGACAAGGTGCACCTGCTTCTGGTGATGACTGCGGACCGTGGCCTTTGCGGGGGTTTCAACGGCTCGATTATCCGTGCCGCGCGACTGGAGGCCCGGCGCCTTCTGGACGCGGGCAAGGAGGTGCGCTTCTATTGTGTCGGCCGCAAGGGCTATGACGCACTGAAGGGCGAGTACCAGTCCCGTATTCTGGGGACGCACCGGACCCGCGGCTCCAATGGTCCGACCTATGACGACGCGAGCCACGTGGCAAACGAGATCCTGGCCCTCTATGAGGACGGTCAGTTCGACGTCTGCACGGCGGTCTACAACTACTTCCGCTCGGCGATCACGCAGATCGTGACCCGGACCCAGCTCATTCCTGTTGCAACGTCCGGGGGCACCCCGGCCGCGCAGCCGGTCGAGGAGGCCGGGGCCATCTACGAGTACGAGCCCGACGAGGAAGCTCTGCTTGTCCAGGTGCTGCCGCTGTCCATCCGTTCCCGCATTTTCAGCGGCCTCCTGGAGAGCTTTGCCTCCGAGCAGGGTGCCCGGATGACGGCGATGGACAACGCGTCGCGCAACGCGGGCGACATGATCGACAAGCTGACCCTCAGATACAACCGTACGCGACAGGCGAAGATTACCGGAGAGCTGATCGAGATCATCTCCGGCGCCGAAGCCCTTTAAAAAGACAAGAATTCAGGAGATCAACCCAATGGCTACGACCACTGTCGGAAAAATCACCGAGGTAAAGGGCGCCGTCGTCGACGTAAAATTCGAGGGCGACCTTCCCGCTATCCTGACCGCTCTGGAGACGGAAAACGGTGGTTCGCGCCTCGTCCTCGAGGTTGCGCAGCATCTTGGTGAGGGCGTGGTCCGCACCATCGCCATGGACGGCACCGAGGGCCTGACCCGCGGCCAGAGCGTGACCAACACCAACAAGCCCATCGCCATGCCGGTCGGTCCGGGCGTGCTCGGCCGCATCATGAACGTGATCGGCGAGCCCATCGACGAGCGCGGCCCCATCGACGCCGTCAAGACCTACCCCATCCACCGTGAGGCCCCGTCCTTCATCGACCAGTCCACGGACACGGAAATCCTTGTGACGGGCATCAAGGTCATCGACCTTCTCGCTCCGTACACCAAGGGCGGCAAGGTCGGCCTGTTCGGCGGCGCCGGCGTGGGCAAGACCGTTCTGATCATGGAGCTCATCAACAACATCGCGAAGGGCCACGGCGGTTACTCCGTGTTCGCGGGTGTGGGCGAGCGGACCCGTGAGGGCAACGACCTCTACCACGAGATGATCGAGTCCGGCGTTATTGACCTCGAGGGCAAGAACTCCAAGGCCGCGCTTGTTTACGGCCAGATGAACGAGCCGCCGGGAGCCCGTTCCCGCGTCGCCCTGTCCGGTCTGACCCAGGCCGAGTACTTCCGCGACGAGGAAGGCCAGGACGTGCTGTTCTTCGTGGACAACATCTTCCGCTTCACCCAGGCCGGTTCCGAGGTGTCCGCCCTTCTGGGCCGTATCCCCTCCGCCGTGGGTTACCAGCCGACGCTGGCCACCGACATGGGTGCCCTCCAGGAGCGTATCACCTCCACGAAGAAGGGCTCGATCACGTCGGTCCAGGCCATTTACGTCCCGGCTGACGACCTTACCGACCCGGCTCCCGCCACGTCGTTTGCCCACCTTGACGCCACCACGGTGCTGAACCGTGCGATCGCCGAGCTTGGCATCTACCCGGCCGTGGACCCGCTGGACTCCACCTCCCGCGCTCTCGACCCGAACGTTGTCGGTGAGGAGCACTACCGGGTGGCCCGTGAGGTGCAGCGTATCCTGCAGACCTACAAGTCCCTCCAGGACATCATCGCCATTCTTGGCATGGATGAGCTGTCGGAAGAGGACAAGCTTGTGGTGGCCCGCGCCCGCAAGATCCAGCGCTTCCTGTCGCAGCCGTTCCACGTGGCCGAGGTCTTCACCGGTTCCCCGGGCAAGCTGGTTTCCCTCGAGGACACCATTGCCGGCTTCAAGGGTCTGGTGGACGGCGATTACGACCACCTGCCGGAGCAGGCGTTCTACATGGTCGGTTCGATGGCCGAGGCGATCGAGAAGGCCAAGAAGATGGCGGACGCTGCCTGAGTCGGCCGTTGCTGAACTGTTTGTTTTGGAGAGTTCCCGATGGCCACATCGATGCAGTTTGAACTGGTTTGCCCCGATCGCCTCGTTGTTTCCGAGGCGGTCGACATGGCTGTCGTTCCCGGCTCCGATGGTGACTTCGGTGCGATGGCAGCCCACGCGCCCCTTCTGTCGACGGTCCGTCCCGGGATCGTCGCGCTGTACACCAACGGCAAGGTGGTGCGTCGCCTGTTCGTGAGCGGCGGTTTCGCCGAGGTCACCGGAGAGCGGTGCACGGTCCTCTCGGAAGAGGCGATCGACCTGTCTCTGGTCACCCGGGCCGACGTCGTCAGCCGTCTCCAGAGCGCGGATGACCGCCTCAAGGAAGCGGTGGACAGCGCCGAGAAGGCTCGCGCACAGCAGGACAAGACCGTTGCGGACGCCCTTCAGGCGGCCTTCGAGACGGTCACCAGTCAGGCGAACGGAGCCCATGCGTCCTAAGCGGACCGGGTTTTCAGACGGATGGAACGGGGCGGAAATGGTCATGGCCATTTTCGCCTTTTTCCTTTACAACCTGCCGCGGTTCCTTCTTTCCCGGACCGTGCGGGCGCTGACGGCTTTGCGCCGGCGCCTGTCAAGCGTACGCCCGCCCCGCGGATAGTCCGGTCCGGCCGCAGTGCCGGGCCCGGCGCTTCCTGTCCCGCATGTCCTCTCTCGGGATCGGGCCGGGTTTCACCCCGTGTCGCGGTTTCCCCTACCTCTCCCACACTTTGCCCCTTGCCCGCCAGCGCAGGCAGGCTGCCCTTGCATATCGTTTCAGCCCGTTCCCGGAGATCCACGGGGGCCACGCCGTCTCCCGGGCCTGCCGGCCACGGAGTTGTGGGGCCGGGTTCGTTGTCCGGTGCCCTTGCCCTGACCGGGCCCGGTGTGGCCTGCAGCGGGTCTGGCAGCGCCGCCGGGCGGCGTGTTCGACGCAGCCGGTCATTCGGGGCCGGGCTCGCGGTCTCGCGCGAAACTGTAGTCTGACAACGGATCTGGTCTTTTTCCGGGGATTTTGTTGTTTCTGCTTTTACCCGGATACGGTGTTCTTGTTTCTCCAATATTTCTGTCAACACCGTCTTGGAGATGATTGCCAAACAAGGCACAATTCTGTATTTTTTCATCATTGGGTGCCAGGCTTGCCAGTGCCCGGCGGAATTCGCGGCCCGCTCGGATGTGTCGAACGGGCGGGGCGGACAAGAAAGTGTTAACCCTCCTGATCTAGTGTCAGGATGTGTTGTTTGGTTAGAGCTTCACAAATGAAGCGAATGCGGTCAAACTGCCCCGTCGGGTTGTATTTAACGAGGGAACGCTGAACCATGGTACAGACGAACCGGAAAGGCCGAAACCAGTCGGTGACGATGGCTGTGGCGATCGGGCTGGGGCTTGCAGGAGCGCTTTCCGGCACGGCGTTTGTGTCCGACGCGTGGGGCCAGTCCGACATGCCGTCCGCCCGGACCGAGTACCCGGATGTCAACCGTGTTCCCCAGCAGGCTCCGCCTGCCCCCACAGCAAAAGAGATGCGCAATGTGACCGAGGGCCTGGCGGCGGACCGCGACCGTGTTCGTGCCGCCGAGCGGGCGTCGGGTGCGACCGGGGACGGCCAGGCGGCGAAAGCCAAGTACGGCAAGGTGGGAGGGCCGTCGCGCTCGGTTCCGAGCCGTATTGCCGAGCCCACTGTATCCGGCGTTCCGGCGGCGGCTCCGCGCGTTGCGCCGGTCGCCGCGGGCGGTGGCGTTGGGTCTGCCTCCCAGCCCGAACGGGTGACCTATGGGCGCTCGCAGCCCCCCCGGACGGCTCCGGAAGCCCCCCAGGGCGGAACCTACGCGCCGGGTGGGGCGTATGCCCAGCCGGTCATGACGACGCGCCAGTCCGTGCCCTATGGCCGCGGCACGGCGGGGTACGGCTACGGCAGCGGTTCCCGTCCGGTGGAGGCCCGCCAGCGTATTGCCTACGGCCGGTCCGCGATGCCCCATGAGGTGCCGGGTGGCATGCAGCCGGGTGCCGAAGGGATGATGGGCACGATGGGCCTTCCGTCGGGGTACGAGCTTCCGGGCGGCATTCTTGTTGATTCCAGCGGTGAGCGCGCGGTCGACGCCCAGACCGTCGGCTTCCTGACGGTCACTCCGGGGGGCGGGTTCCCGGCCAACTTCATTCCCTCCTACTCGACCCTGGTGGGCGAGATCTATTTTGCGGCCAGCTCCTCGGGCCTCGACGGGCACGACATGGCGATCTTGCGCGACATCGCGGACTACCAGCGCGCCAACGGCGGCTATCTGAGAGTCACAGGGCATGCGTCCAGCCGTACGGCGGATATGTCCATGGCCCGGCACGATCTGGCCAACCTGCAGGTGTCAAACCGGCGCGCCGAGGCCGTGCGGCGAGCTCTCGAGCGCTTGGGAGTGCCCCCGGGGGCAATTTTCTCAAGCGCCGAATCGGACCGACAGGCCGTCTATCAGGAGGTCATGCCCTCGGGCGAGGCCTTCAATCGCCGCGTGGAGATTTATCTCGAATATTGACCCGTTCTCACATCGACGGGGTCTGCGTAGCGGAGCAAGATGGCCTTCCAGCGGAAAGCCTCTTGCTCCGAACTGTTTTTGGCGCCACCATCCGGCGCACCGGACCAACCCTGTTCCCAACCTGCTAGCATGGATGCCTGACCATGGACGACGAGCCCATCATCACTCCCGACTTCTACCGCATCAAGCGCCTGCCGCCGTACGTCTTCGCCGAGGTCAACGCAATGAAGGCAAAGGCGCGCGCCGCGGGGCAGGACATCATCGACCTGGGAATGGGCAACCCGGACCAGCCGACACCGCCCCATATTGTCGAGAAGCTGGCCGAGGCGGCGGCGAATCCCCGCGCCCACCGGTATTCCATGTCCAAGGGCATTCCGGGCCTGAGAAAGGCCCTGTGCGCGTATTATGAGCGCCGCTTCAACGTCTCCCTCGATCCGGAAAGCGAGTGCATTGTGACCCTCGGGTCCAAGGAGGGGCTTGCGAACCTGGCCCAGGCGATCACCTCGCCCGGTGACGTGATCCTGGCGCCCAACCCCAGCTATCCGATCCACGCGTTCGGCTTCATTATTGCGGGCGGTGCGGTGCGCCACATTCCGGCGGCGCCGGGCCGCGAGTTTCTCGAGGCGATGGAGCGCGGTGTCCGCCACTCGGTGCCCAAGCCCATGGCCGTGATTGTCAACTTCCCCTCCAACCCGACGGCCTACGTGGCCGATCTGGGCTTCTACGAGGAGATCGTTGATTTCTGCCGCTTCCACAAGATCTGGATCCTTTCGGACCTCGCCTACTCGGAGATCTATTTCGACGGCAATCCGCCGCCGTCGGTTCTTCAGGTCAAGGGCGCGCGGGATATCACCATCGAGTTCACCTCCCTGTCCAAGACCTACAACATGCCGGGCTGGCGCGTGGGGTTTGCCGTGGGCAACCGTCACCTCATCTCGGCGCTGACCCGGATCAAGTCCTATCTTGACTACGGCGCCTTCACGCCGGTCCAGGTGGCGGCCACCGCCGCGCTGAACGGTCCCCAGGACTGCGTCGAGGAGATCCGCAGCCTGTACCGGGATCGCCGGGATGTGATGATCGAGGGCTTTGCCCAGGCCGGATGGGATATTCCGTCGCCGTCGGCGTCCATGTTTGCCTGGGCGCCCATTCCCAAGCCTTTCCGTCACCTGGGCTCCCTGGAATTTTCCAAGATCCTGATGGAAAAGGCGAGCGTCGCGGTGTCTCCGGGTGTAGGCTTCGGGGAGTACGGGGACGAGCACGTCCGGGTTGCCATGGTGGAAAACCGGCACCGGATCCGTCAGGCCGTGAAGTCCGTCAAGACGTTCATGTCGAACGCCTCCGAAATCCTCGAGGAAGTCGAGCGACGCGCCCGGCAAAAACAGACCTCGTGAGTCTTTGATCGTACGGGAAGAAAAATGAGTGTCGACGACAAGGGTAAAAAAGAGCTCCCGCCGCTGAAAGTGGCCATTGCCGGTCTTGGAACGGTGGGAGTGGGTGTTCTTCGGGTGCTGACCGAGCAGGCGGACCTGATCTCCGAGCGGGCAGGGCGCCCCATCCAGGTGGTGGCCGTGTCTGCCCGCAACGCGCAGGCGGACCGCGGAGTGGATCTTGCGCCCTTCCGGTGGTTTGACGATGCAACCGTCATGGCCCGCGAGGCCGACGCGGATGTGGTGGTCGAGCTGATCGGGGGCGCGGAGGGCGTGGCCCGCAAGGTCTGCGAGACCGCTTTGGACTCCGGGCGCCATGTGGTGACCGCCAACAAGGCGCTTCTTGCCCACCACGTCATCTCGCTGGCCGAAAAGGCCGAGGTGGCGGGGCTTGGCCTGTTCTACGAGGCGGCCGTCGCCGGAGGCATTCCCATCATCAAGGCCCTGCGTGAGGGCCTGGCGGCGAACCGGGTCCGCTCGGTGAAGGGGATTCTTAACGGAACCTGCAACTACATCCTGACCACCATGCGCGAGACGGGACGCGAGTTCTCGGACGTCCTGATCGAGGCCCAGGAACTGGGCTACGCGGAGGCGGATCCGTCCTTCGACATCGACGGCGTGGACGCGGCCCACAAGATTGCGCTTCTGGCCTCCCTGGCTTTTGGCGAGCAGGTGGACTTTGACTCGATCGTCATCCAGGGTATCCGTCACGTCACGGCGCTCGATATCACGTTCGCCACGGAACTGGGCTATCGGGTGAAGCTGATTGCCCATACCGAGCGCTTCGACGGCTGCGTGGAAACCCGGGTCGAGCCCGTCCTTGTGCCCGTGTCCGCACCGCTGTCCCACGTGGAGGGCGTCTACAACGCCGTTCTGGTGGAGGGCGACCTGGTGGGAACCAGCCTCTACGTGGGGCGTGGCGCCGGAGCCGGACCCACGGCCTCCAGCGTGGTGGCGGACCTGATCGATATCGCGCGCGGCCGCTTCACGCCGGTCTTTGGCGTGCCCTCGGGCGACCTGTCGGCTTCGGTACTGTGCGAGAACTCGGCTCCGGACCGGGGCGAGCGCTACTACGTGCGCCTGATGGTCACCGACCGCCCCGGCGTCTTTGCCGATATCGCGGCGGCCCTTCGGGACGAGGCGGTCTCCATGGAGTCCATCATCCAGCACGGGCGGAACCCGGGGGAGACCGTGGCTCTCGTCATGGTCCTCCACGACACGCCGGAGGACGCGGTGACCCGAGCGGTGCGCCGGATCGGCAGCCTGCATGAGATCGTGGAGCCTCCGCGGGTCATGAGAATCGGCCGTTTCTAGACCTGTCCGGGGCACGGCGTGTCCCGGACCCCACGCTGCCGGGCTCAGGCCGGGAAGAGGACCATGACACAACACGCATCCCCGCAGGCCATTATCGGGCGGGTTCTGGCCCTTGACGTCGCGCGCGCCACCGAGGCGGCGGCCATGGCGGCTGCCCGCTTTGTCGGCCGCGGTGACGAGCGGGCCGCCGACCGGGCGGCGAGCCTCGCCATGCGGCAGGTCCTGGCGGCGACGCCCATGCGCGGAACCGTCGCGGTCGGTGCGGACCCGGATCCTGCCGAGGGCCTCTTTTGCGCCGGGGAGCCGGTCGGCACCGGTGAGGGGCCCGAGGTGGATGTGGCCATTGCTCCCCTGGAGGGCGCGACCATCTGCGCAACCGGCGCCCCCAACGCCATGGCGTGCCTTGCGTTCGCCCCCCGGGACGGGCTGCTTCGTGTCCCGCCGCTCTACATGGACAAAATCGCTGTGGGCCCGGATGTTCCCCCGGATGTGGTGTCCCTGGACCAGAGTCCGGCGGACAATGTCCGGGCCGTGTCCCGGGCCAGGGGTGTCGATGTCTCGGCCCTGACCGTGTGCGTCCTGGACCGGCCCCGCAACGAGGAGCTTGTGGAGGCGCTCCGGGAAACCGGCTGCCGGCTGATGCTGATCCTGGACGGGGACGTCTCCGGTGCGCTCGCGGCCGGACTGCCGGAAAACGGTGTGGACATGTACATGGGCTCGGGCGGGGCGGCAGAGGGTGTGCTTGCGGCCGCCGGTTTGCGCTGTCTCGGGGGAACACTTCAGGGGCGCCTTCTTCTGCGCACCCCGGCCGAGCGGGCTCTGGTGCGGGAGTTCGGCTTCCCGGGGGAGGCGGACCGGCTCCTTGGAATGGACGATTTCGTCCCCGGCGAGGCCGTGTTTGCCGCCACCGGCGTGACGGACGGCACCTTGCTGCGCGGGGTGCGCTTCACGGCGGACGGAGTCTGTTCCCAGACCATGATCCTCAAATCCTGCTCCGGCACCCGCAGGGTGATTGACTCCCGCCACGCGCGTGTCGGCGCCCGCATTTCCGGCGACTGATCCCCGTTTGTCCTGCGCCACGGGCGCCCCGCCCGGTGTTTGGCCGGGATGGGCCTCTTTTCCGGGGAAAGCCCTTTCTTTTCCGAAGGAGAGGCGTCTATTGTAGCGCATGACACGCCATGAACCCCAGACGACTTCAGAAGCCGCCGACGGATCTGTCAGGCGCGCGCTTCTGGGAGTCCACAGCTCGAAAACCGGCCGGATCTGGTGCCAGCGCTCCGGAGACGAACGCCTGGCTCTCGCCATCAGCCAGCGGCTGGGGGTGCCCGAGATTATCGGGCGCATTCTGGCGGGACGCAGTGTTCCCCTCGAGATTGCCGAGACCTATCTCGATCCCACCTTGCGCGCCGCTCTTCCCGATCCGTCCCACCTTCTCGATATGGACAAGGCGGTGGAGCGGATCGTGCGCGCCGTGCGGGACCGGGAAAAGGTGGCGGTCTTCGGTGACTATGACGTGGACGGCGCCACCGCCTCCGCCCTGATGCACCGTTTTCTGCGCGCCCTCGGGCTTGAGGTCGAGGTGTACATTCCCGACCGCCAGAAGGAGGGCTACGGCCCGGGCATTCCCGCCATGCTGGCCCTGGCCTCCCGGGGAGCCACCCTTGTGATTACGGTGGACTGTGGCGTCAGCGCCTTTGAACCCCTTGCGAAGGCTGCGGAAATCGGCCTTGACGTGATCGTCTGCGACCATCACGAGGCCCAGAGCGGCCTGCCCGAGGCCTGCGCTGTGGTCAACCCGAAGCGGCTGGACGAGACCACGGACCACACGTGCCTTGCGGCCGTGGGGGTCGCGTTCCTGATGGCTATCGGTGTGAACCGGGCCCTGAGGGAGGCAAACTGGTACCGGGACAACGGCCGCGACGCCCCCGATCTCATGAGCTATCTCGATCTTGTGGCCCTGGGCACGGTGTGCGACATGGTTCCCCTTGTGGGGGTGAACCGGGCCCTGGTCCGTCAGGGGCTCAAGGTTCTTGCGGCCGGCACCAACACCGGCCTGCAGGCCCTGATGGAGGTCTCGAAGGTTCGGGACATTCCGGGGCCGTTTCATCTCGGTTTCATTCTGGGGCCGCGCATCAATGCGGGCGGACGGGTCGGCGAGGCCGGAATGGGCCCCGCTCTGCTCGCCTGTGATGACCCGGTGCAGGCGCTCGAGATGGCCCGGCACATGGAGGCCTGGAACTCGGCGCGCAAGGAGATTGAGACCGAGGTCCTCGATCAGGCCCTCGAAATGGCCGCCGCCATCCCCGAGGACGCTCCCGTGATCTTCGTTGCGGGGCAGGGCTGGCACTCGGGCGTCGTTGGCATTGTGGCCAGCCGCCTGAAGGAGCGCTATTTCCGCCCCGTGTGCGTTGTGGCCCTGGAGGGCGGCGTGGGCAAGGGATCGGGCCGCTCGGTGAAGGGCATCGATCTTGGGCGGGCCGTGATTTCTGCCAGCGAGGCCGGTCTGCTTGAGGCCGGCGGCGGACACGCCATGGCCGCCGGGTTTACGGTGATGGAGCCCCGCCTGGATGCGTTCCGCGCGTTTCTGGAGGAGCGCATCCTGGCCCAGATGGCCGGGGCCGAGGACTCCGGGGCCCGTGTTCTCGAAATTGACGGCGTTCTTGATGTTCGGGGCGCCTGTCCGGACTTTACCGGCCAGGTCGAGCGGGCCGGTCCCTATGGTGTGGGGAACCCGGAGCCCGTGTTTGCCGTGGCCAACGCCCGGGTGTCTCGCGTGGATATCGTGGGCATGGGGCATATCCGCTGCTTTTTCAGCGGGGCCGCCGGAGGCAGCCTGAAGGGCATGGCCTTCCGCAGTGCGGATTCCGAGCTGGGGCACGCCCTGCTCAACGCCCGGGGCCGCACGGTCCATGTGGCGGGAATTCTCCGCCCGGACACCTGGGGCGGCCGCAATGGCACCCAGCTTCTGATTGAGGATCTCTCCTGGGCGGACTGAGCCCCGAAACGCCGGATACGGGCGCCTGCGGTCAGTGCCGCCCGTGAGCCGGGACCAAAGCGCGCCCATGTCATGGGTGTGTGGGGTTGCAGCGGGGCAGGGCTGGCCGGAAGGTCGCCGGGCAGGGCAGCGCCGAAGGCGGGGAGGGCTGGTGCTCAGCCGATTCGGTGAAGCCCGGGCCCCTCGGTCCGGAGCCAGGCTTTTGCCTCCTGGACATCGCCCACAAGATCGCGCACCAGCGCCCAGAACCGGGGCGAGTGATTGAACTCCACCAGATGGGCCACCTCATGGGCCGCCACGTAGTCAAGGACCGGCGCGGGAGCCATGATCAGCCGCCAGGAAAACGACAGCCGGCCGCTTGACGCACAGCTGCCCCACCGGGAGCGCGTGTCCCGAAGGGACAGGTGGTTGAAGGATGTCCCCAGGGTCCGGCAGTAGAGGCTCACCCGGTCCACCAGCCGTTCCCGGGCCCGGGCCCTCATCCAGCCCCGGATCTGGTCCGCCACGTGTTCCGGTCGTCCCGCCACCAGAAGACGGTCGTGCTCCGGATCCAGACGGACCGCCCGCGTGCCCCCGGCAACGGGGACGATCTCGTAAAGCCGGCCGGAGAAGGGGACACGGGCGCCGGGCTCGAACAAAATCCGGTCCGGAGCCCGGGACAGCTGGCGCGACACCCAGTCTCCCTTGCTCCGGGCGAAGGCAATCAGATCCGCGTCACTCACGTGGGGCGGAGCACTCACCACCACCGCGTCCCCGGACGGGGACAGGCGCAAGGCCAGATGCCGCGCGGTCCGCGAGCGGCGGATTGTCAGGGACAGTGAATGTCCATCGATGTCGATCGGGGTGCCCATAGACACGCATATACTGCATTTTCCCCGGAAAGAAAACGCTCACCAGGATGGGACGGGTGGTGTGACGGCCCCCGTCCACAGCCGAAAGGACGTTGACACTGGCGGATGGGTCGTTGATTCTTCCCGTTACAGCAGGACATGTTGAGAAACCGGTTTCTCCAGGTTGGAAAGGGTTGCCCCCATGAAGCGGATTTCGTTCCCGGCGCTCGCTGTTGTGGCGTGCATGATGCCTCTGGCCGGTTGCAGCGACGAGTTGATCCCCGAGTACGATATTACGGCCGAATGCAAGGTCACGTCTGATGATGACCCCTTTGTGGAGGCCTTCTGCGTGGACATGGAGAAGTCCTCCCTTGCCATGCTCCAGGAGATTGATCCGGATGACGAGGCCCTGAACTACTGCGTGAAGTCGGACACGGTCATGAGCGCGCGCAGCTACATGATGATCCTCAACTGCCGCTCGATCCTTCTGGAGGTTCCACGGGAGATGTGGGACCAGACCTCCCTGACGGAGTAGGCCCCCGTGTCCCTTTGGGGAGTGTTCCTTTCTGACACCGCTGGCCGGCGGCGGCCCGCCACGTGCGCTCCGCTGCTGGGTGCCGCATGTCTGATGCTGGCGCCCTGGGCTGCAGCCGCCGCGGATACGGGGCCCGCGCCGGTGCCTGATGTGGTCCCTCCCATCTTTGAGACCCCGATGGACACCCCCTCCGCCGGAGACCCCGGCGTTTCCCCCGAGCCCGCGCCGGTCTCGGGTGGTGTCGACACCCCTGAGGGGGCGGACGCTCTCCCCGCGTATGATCCGGTGCGCTATTGCTCCATGCTTTCCGGGCTCGTCCAGGATTCGGGCGAGGCCCGCAGGAAGTGCCTGCTGAAGGAGGAGGAGGCCCGGATCCGTCTGGAAGGGCTGCCCCTTCCGGCAGAGCTGATTTCGGAATGCGACAGCGTTGCCCGGAGCATGGGGGGATCCTATCTGGTTCTTCTGGGCTGCGTGGAGGACACGGGGGTCACATCCTCTGAAACGGAGCCGCTGCCTGTTCCGGGGCCGTGAGCCTGGCTTCCTCCGCCGTGTCCCGGGGCCGGGGCGGGTGGCACGGCACCGCGGCGTGAACAGCCCGCAATGTGGACAGCGCGCAATGTTCGCGGCACGCGCGGCGAACGGCCCGGCGTCCCGTTTTCGGGCCCGTTGCCGGGGATCTGCGGGGGTGATCCGTGGGGGGGCAGGAGCCGAATCCCGGTCCGGTCCGGGAGTTTTCTAACATGTTTCTCACCCTTTTGGAGGGGGGTGAAGGCTTGACGCAACCGCCAATCATCACGACATCTACCAGTGCCAGCGCGGGAGCTCCATAAACAGGGGGCCTGCGCAAACCCGGTGCCGCCAGGGGCGGGCCAGGTTATACTCAGCACAGTGAACTCGCTCATCTTGAGGAGGGCAAACACACCCATGAGCCGACTGTCCATGTTCAATTCGCCACTTCTGCTTGGCTTCGATCACTTCGAAAGGGTGATTGACCGGATTTCCAAGAACCAGGCTGAAGGCTATCCGCCCTACAATATCGAGCAGGTCGGGGAAACCCACCTGAGGATCACTCTGGCGGTGGCAGGTTTCTCGGAAGCCGATCTCTCCGTGTCTTTGGAGGACAACCAGCTTGTCATCCGCGGAGCGAAGCCGGCAGAGGACACGGAACGGGTCTACCTTCATCGCGGCATCGCCTCGCGCCAGTTCCAGCGGGCGTTTGTTCTCGCAGAAGGGATAGAGATCACGTCGGCCAGCCTGGAAAACGGGCTGCTGCATATCAATCTGGAACGTCCCCTGAATGCGCCAAAAGTGCGCCGGATACCGATAGACGCCTCCAGCAGGAAGTCCAGCCTCCGGGAGACCGGAAGTCCGACGACCGCAGACAAGGAGAACGGCTGAGGCGTCTCACCATCGATTGAGGAGGACTGATACCATGTCTGACAGAAAGTCACCGGCGATCTTCCAATCGCCCGACAGAAGAATCCCGACCAGTCAGGAACTTGCCATTCTCGGGCTCCACAGTGTGGCCTACGCCCGGTTCAATGCGAAAACCTCCGAGGTGCTCGGTGAGGACAAGCTGCCGAAAGAAGGCTACTCCATCCACGCCGCGAACGGCCAGATGATCGGCTGGGCACCCAGCCTCGACCAGGCCCACCAGGCCATCCGAAGCCACGACCTGGCCCCGGCCACCGTTCACTGAGTGAGCCAGCACGCAGCAGGCGTGCACTGAAGGAAACGTCCGGACCGCGGACGGAGCAACCACCAACGGCGTCTTCCCTTCCCACGTGCCAGAAGGGGAGGACGCCTTTTTTTTTATGGGCCTTTCCCATGGTGCGAGGGGGGGCGGACCGGTGCTCCATGGACACCGTCCGCCCGGTCTGTAAACGTGGCGAAAAAAGGGAATTGCTGACGGGGGCCGGTTCGCTTCTTTCGGCCAATCGGCAGGAGTGCTACATATAACATTGTGTTCCAGATCATATTGGGGCAGTTCAATTGAATGTGAGGAGACATCAATGAGCTTTACTCTTCCCCCGCTTCCCTACGCCGCGACGGCGCTCGAGCCGTACATGTCGGCGAATACGTTCTCGTTTCACCACGCCAAGCACCACGCCGCCTATGTGAACACGCTGAATGACCTTATCGCCAACACCCCCCTTGCGTCCCGCTCCCTCGAGGAGATCATCCGCGAGACCGCCTCGGACGACGCCCGCAAAAAGGTGTTCAACAACGCAGCCCAGGTCTGGAACCACACGTTCTTCTGGAGCAGCATGAAGCCCGGTGGCGGCGGTGAGCCCTCCGGAGCCGTCAAGGACGCCCTCAACGCGGCGTTCGGCTCGGTTCAGGGCTTCCGGGATGCCTTCAAGGCCGCTGCCACCGGCCAGTTCGGCAGTGGCTGGGCCTGGCTTGTGTCGAACAACGGCAAGCTCGAGGTTATGTCCACCGGCAACGCGGACCTTCCCCTGGTTCACGGCAAGACCGCCATCCTGACGTGCGACGTGTGGGAGCACGCCTACTACCTGGATTACCAGAACCGACGCCCGGATTTCGTCCAGACGTTCCTTGACCACCTGGTCAACTGGGACTTCGTGGCGGAGAATCTCTCCAGGGTCTGATGTCCAGTCCGATCCGGTTTCCGAGACACTGTGTCCGCCCGGGGTGCGCTCCGGGCGGCTTTTTTGTGCCCGTCTGCATCCGGTAAAATGCCGGGTCCGGCGGGGGCGGGCGTCTGGGCACGCCCGGCCTGCGCCCTCGCAAAAGACTACTAGTAGAGACCGCTGAGGGTCGCCCACAGCAGGCGCAGGACCGGCGGTCGGGCGCCCGGTCCCCGGTCGGGGCCAGCGGAGGCTCCCGCTCCCTGTGTATCAGGGTGCCGCAGAAGGAGAGCCGCCCGGGTCGCCAGAAGAAACGGCGCGCGCCACGCCCGAGCCACCCCGGGGCGCACCCGGCGCGCCTGGACAACACACGTCCGTGCGGCCTCAATCAGCGCGCTTCGGCTGTCGCTGTCGGTCTGGCAGGCCGCCACGGCCAGCGCCCAGGCACTGTCCGCCGCTCCGGCCGCCTCCAGAAGATCGTCGCGCTGTGCTCCCAGCCAGAAGGCCGCAGCCCGGCCCACCGCCCGTGCCCGGGCCTGTCGCGCCTCAAAAGAGGCCGGGGCCGGCCTCCCGGCGGCCTGCCCGGCGCGGTCGCGGGCTTCCGGTGCGGGCTCCGGGTCCGCTGGGGTCTCGGGGATGTCGAGCTCGCATGCCTCGCACACCTCCAGGAGCATCCGTGCGAGCCCCGGCCGCTCCCGGTCCATCCGGGCGAGGGTGTCGAGCAGGGGAACGCCCCTCAGGCTCCCGGGTTTGAGGGTCTCGAACGCCTCTGCCCACCAGCGCAGGCGAATCTCCACCAGGGCGGGCTCGGCGGCGCGGGCCATCTGCCGGGACAGCTCCGCATCAAGGGCGTAGACGGCGAAAAGGCCGGCCCGCCGCTCCGCCGGAGCCCACAGCGCGGCATGAAACCGGCCCGGGTTGTGCTCAAGGACGGCTCGGGCGAACGGCGAGAGGGCCTCAAAATTCGTGGTCACGGCTGCCGTCATGGGGTGTGTGCCTCCTGTACGCCGAGAGCCCCCTGTCCGAAGGGGACGGTCGTGTCATTTTCGGGAGCCGGTCGCGGGCGGGTGTGCCCGGCAAATGGCAGGTTTCCGGCCTTATCTGGGGAGGTTCTGGGGCTCCGTCCAGTGACCGGAGTCCACGCCCGAAATCCGCCGCTTTTGCCTTCATTTTGCCCGATCGGAGGTATTCCCGGGAGCGCCCTGAAAGCGCTTGCTTTGCCCCGAGTCCTCTTCCACAGTGGCTGTCCACCCGGATGGCGGGTGTGTGACAATGTTGAAAAGGTAAAGCAGACAATGGCCCAGGATAAAAGAAAAGCAGAAACACTGGCCCTTCATGCGGGCTACCGGGCGGACACGGCGACGGGTGCGGTTGCACCTCCGATCTATCAGACGACGGCTTACCAGTTTGAGGATACGGATTACGCGGCGAGTCTTTTTGCCCTTACAAAACCTGGCAACATCTACACCCGTCTGATGAATCCCACAACCGATATTCTGGAAAAACGAATGGCCGCCATCGAGGGCGGCAGCGCGGCCCTCGCTTTGGCGTCGGGGCAGGCTGCCAGCTTCTATGCCGTTCTGAACCTGTGTTCGGCCGGGGACAACTTTGTCACTTCCACCGACCTGTATGGCGGAACCTGGAACCTGTTCTCGAACACCTTCGCCCAGCTTGGGATCGAGGCACGGTTTGTGGACCCCGCCGATCCGGAGGCCTTCCGTCGGGCGACCGACGACAAGACCCGGTGCTACTACGCCGAGACGGTCCCGAACCCCAAGCTCAAGGTGTTCCCGATCCGTGAGGTGGCTGCAATCGGACGCTCCCTTGGCGTTCCGCTGATTGTGGACAACACCTGCGCGCCCCTGATCTGCCGCCCCTTCGAGCTGGGCGCGGCGGTCGTCATCTACTCGGCGACCAAGTTCCTGGGCGGGCACGGCACCTCGATGGGCGGTCTTGTGATCGAATCGGGTACCTTTGACTGGACCCAGAACCCCGAGCGCTTCCCCACGCTGAACACCCCGGATCCGAGCTATCACGGCCTGGTCTGGACCGAGGCCACCAAGCCCATGGGCCCGGTTGCCTACGTGGTGCGCATTCGGACCACGCTCCTGCGGGACACGGGTGCGGTTCTGAGCCCGTTCAACTCCTTCCAGATTCTTCAGGGAGTGGAGACACTTGCGCTGCGCATGAGAGCCCACTGCGACAACGCGCAGAAGGTTGCGGAGTTCCTCGCGAGCCATCCGCAGGTCGCCTCGGTCACGTATCCGTCCCTCCAGACGGGCGAGGATGCCCGCCGTCGGGACGATGCGCTGTCCGGCGGATACGGTTCGCTCCTGGGATTCGAACTCAAGGGTGGTGCCCAGGCAGGAAAACGCTTTATCGAAGCCCTCAAGATGTTCTATCACGTTGCGAACATCGGAGACGCGCGTTCTCTCGCCATTCATCCGGCAACCACGACCCAGAGCCAGCTCAGCGAGGCCGAGAGGCTGGCGTCGGGAGTGTCGGAGGGATACGTCCGCCTGTCGATCGGTATCGAGCATATTGACGACATTCTCGCAGACCTGAAACAAGCACTGGAGGTATCGTGACCACACCCCGTTATGCCTGTGCGGGAACCTTCCCCGCCACCCGGATGCGTCGTTTGCGCCGTGAGGACTGGAGCCGCCGTCTGACGGCGGAGAACACCCTTACGGTCAACGACCTCATCTGGCCGGTTTTTGTCATCGAGGGAACCCGGAAGACCGAGCCTGTGAAGAGCATGCCCGGCGTCGACCGCCTCTCGATCGACCTTCTGGTGGACGCGGTCCGGGAGGCCCGGGATCTCGGGATTCCTGCCATCGCGCTCTTTCCGGTCGTCGAGCCGGCCCTGAAGACCCCGGATGCGCGGGAATCCGCAAATCCGGACAATCTGGTCTGCCGGGCGGTCCGGGCGGTCAAGGAGTCCGTGCCTGACATCGGGATTTTCTGCGATGTGGCGCTGGACCCCTTCAATTCCGACGGGCATGACGGGATCGTCAGAAATGGTGAGATTCTCAACGACGAGACGCTCGAGGCCCTGTGTCAGCAGGCTGTGAACCAGGCCCGGGCGGGGTGCGACGTCAATGCGCCGTCCGACATGATGGACGGACGGATCCGTGCCATCCGCACGGCGCTTGACGACGCCGGCTACCAGCACGTTCAGCTGTGTTCCTATGCGGCCAAGTACGCCAGCGCGTTCTACGGGCCGTTCCGGGACGCTCTCGGGACGGGCGGTGTTCTGAAGGGGGACAAGAAGACCTACCAGATGAACCCGGCCAACTCCCTTGAGGCCATCCATGAGGTCATGATGGACGTCATGGAGGACGTGGATTCCGTCATGGTGAAGCCGGGGATGCCCTATCTTGACGTGATCCGTCAGGTCAAGGACGCCTTCGGCCGCCCGACCTTTGCCTACCAGGTCAGCGGTGAGTACGCCATGATGAAAGCGGCTGTGCAGAACGGCTGGCTCGACAATGACAAGGTCATCCTCGAGAGCCTGATGGCCTTCAAGCGGGCGGGAACGGACGGGATCCTGACCTACACCGCTGTCGAGGCCGCGAGGCTCCTGCGGCAGATGGGCGGCCATTTCTAGGCTGTCCGGTCGGTCGTGTCGGACTGAATCCTGAGGTCTCCGGTCCCGTGACCGGAGCCTCTCTCACCGGGATCCGGGCCGTACCGCGTTCCCTCGGGCTGAAACCGGGGGAGACGGGGTGCGGCCCGTATTTTTTTGGGGGGGGCCGGGGGTGCCCCCGTATTTTTTTGAATGGGGCCGGGCGTTGCAGCCGCAGAGCGTGGCGGCGGGAGCCTCGAGCGGTCGGGAGCGGGGGCTCTCCAGGGGGCGGGCAACAGTTCTGAACGGTTCCCCCCGGATGCCATTCCCCTCGATTACGTTGTCGGAGAGAGTTCGGGTGTGACCGGGCTCCCGGCCCTCAGGCCAAACGTCTCATCCGCCCGGCCCCGGTTCACGGCGATCTCCAGCAGGCCGTTGGCGTTCGCGTAGAAAAAGCCCGCTCCCTCGGGGACGTCACTGAAGGTGCGGGCGCGCGCCAGCGTGCGCGGTCCCACCCGCAGGGCATTCACGCCCGGGAAAGAGGCGGCCCGAAGGCCGGTGATGGCGTTCCCGTAGGGATCAATTCTCACGATTTCGGGCAGATCCTCCGGCCAGTCCTCCCGATCCAGCGTGATCGGGTCGATGGGGCTGCACCCCTCCGGCATCTGTCCCGCCGCCAGGCCCGCCGCAACGGGCGCAAAGACATCCCGGCCGTGAAAGGTCGCGCTCGCGGTCCCGGGCGCTTGCGGAAGCTGCCAGGCCTCCAGCGGGCGGCGGTCGCGGCCATGGCGCACAATCATCGAGAACAGGCCGTTGTCCGGCCCCACGTACCAGACGCTCCCGGCCCGGAGCAGGACCCCGGCGCGGGCGCTTCCCACCCCGGGATCCACCACCCCGATGACCACCGCGTCCCCGGGCACACCGGACCAGGGCGTCCCATAGGCGGACAGCAGGTAGGACGACCGAAAGGGATCAAAGGCCGGGAGGTCCGCAAAGAGCTCGATGACCGGCACGGACGGGGCGCGCGCGGCCAGAACCATGCGCATCTGCCCCGTGTAGAGGCCGCTGGTGCCGAAATCCGTGGCAAGGAGGATCATCACGGCGGGTCTCCGTGTGTTGTTGTGGCGGTGGCGGGCTCCGCGGCCCCATTGCCGTTGCCGCCTGATCCCGTGGAGGCATCCCGTGTCCCGGCCGCGGAGCCGGTGGCCGGATCTTTGGCATTGAGGGGCTCCGCCTCGCGCGGGTCTTGTGGGGCGTGCGGGCGGGGAAGCCAGGTTGCCTCCTCCTCCGGTGTCTGGAACCGGGCCTGCAGGCGCCCGCCCTGGCTGACAGCGGTCAGACGGTCCTCGGGGGCGTCCAGGGTGCGGCTCAGGCTCGCGACGCCGTACTGGGTGGCGACGGCGGCGGCCTCGGTCAGGGCGGCCCTTTGGGGCTCGTCAAGGCTCATCCAGGCCGGGAGGCTGATCACCAGCGCCACGTAGTCATAGAGGCGGGCATTCGCGCCCTGGAGGACAATGCACGCCCCCTCGGGAAGGCGCAGGGGCTGCCCGTCCGTCAGGTCCACCTCCGGGAGGATCCCGGCAGAGGCGGATTGTGGATCCGCAACCCGGTTGATCAGCGCGCCGGATGTCGCCTTCAGCAGCCCCATGGGTGCGTCAAAGGGAAGGTAGAGCGTGCGGGCACCGGCCAGGTCCCCGGGGGTGGCGCGACACTCACCGCCGCGATCGAAGACAGCGGTCGGAAGCCACAGCCCCCCAAGCCATTTCAGGCCCCGGGCCTGAAGCGCCAGGTTCCCTCTCCCCGTCTCGCCCGGGAAGGGGCTCCCCGGTGCGCACTCCGTGTCCGCGGTGGGGTCCTGGGCGGGCGTCGGGCTTAATTCGGGAACAAGGGCCTCAATCCGGGCCCTCGACAGAAGGGCCATCTCCAGTGTTCCCGCCGAGAGGCCGTCGGGAAGCTCGGTCTCGCCAAACAGCTTGCCGTCCGGATACAGGCGCACCCGCAGATCGGGAGACACGGCGGCCAGTTCCCGGGCGAACACCTGAAGCATGCGGTGGCGCACGTCACGGGAGGTGTCGCTGTAGGGATGGGCAACCTTGAGGGTCCGGGCCTGGGCCGCCGGGGGCAGGGCGGCAGACACCAGAAAAAACACAATCAGAAATGAGCGGAAAAAGGGCATAATCCTGAAGTCCTGGCCAATCGACGGTGAGTGCTCCCGTTCGGTCCGGATGTAGGGTCAACCGGAACGTCTGACATGAGAACCGTCGCCAAAGTCCTGTTTGCCTGCCTGTGCGTGGTGGTCGTGGTCCTCGCGCTGGTGTGGGCACTGCTGGTGTCGTCCCTTCCCCCCCGGGATGCGGTCGTGTCCGTGTCCCTTGGGCGCACCGGCATCAACAGTGACGCCGGCGGCGGCCGGCAGGTTCCCCCGGAACCATATCCGCTTTTCCCGGGGGACAGGATTAAAATCACCCGGGACCGGTATGGAATCCCGACGATCCGGGCCTCGGATGTCCGTGATGCGGCCTATGCCCTGGGCTATGTCCATGCCCGGGACCGGCTGTGGCAGATGGAAATGGTGCGCCGGCTGGGTACCGGGCGGCAGTCCGAGATTTTCGGGGGCCGGACCCTCGCAGCCGACCGGTTCATGCGAACCCTGGGGCTGGAGGAGCTGTGCGCCGGAGACCTTGCCGCTTCTGATGCGGAAGTCAAATATTTTATAAGGGCTTATACGGACGGGGTGAACCAGTTTCTTCGCTCTCGGCGCGGGGCTCTGCCCCCGGAGTTTCTGGTGTATGCGCATGATCCGGAGCCCTGGAGGGACACGGACACGCTGCTTCTCGGGCGTCTGCTGGCGCTGTGGCAATCGCAGGACTGGGTCGCCCAGATCTATCGCGGCGCCCTGGGCCAGCTTCTGGAACCCCGGCAGCTTCAGACCCTCTGGCCGGACCTGGCGGAACCACCGGACGGGGACGCCACGTGGGACACCAGCCACGCGGTCCGGATGGCGGGTGTGGCCGGGCAGAACGTCCGCGGCTGGCTCGCGCTTCTGGGCGAACTGGAGGAAAGCCGGGCTCTTCCCCGCGTGTCCGGAAACCTGTGGGCCGCCTCAGGAAGCAAAACCACAAGCGGCCTTCCCCTCGTGGCCGGCGACTTCCATGGAGACGACCGGGTTCCGGCGCACTGGTATCTGGTGCGCATCGAGACGCCGGAGGGCACCCTGTCCGGCGGAACCTTGCCCGGCTTCCCCTTTGTTCTGACAGGGCAAAATGATGATCTGGCCTTCGGGTTGAACGGGTCTGCGTCGGACACGGCGGAGGTTCTGGTCGAGCGGTCCTGTGACCCGGACGGACGCCCCCAGGCCGGCCCGCAGCCTGATCCCCGCTCCGGCCCCGTATCCGATGCCGTGTCCGATGCGGGTTCCCATGCCGGAGCACCGGATATCGGATCGGACAACGGCTTCGCCACCCATTATCTGGATAACGGCCGTGTGCGGGCGTTCTCGGTCCGGGAGGAGCGAATCCGGGTCCGCTTTTCCCCCGACGAGGTGCTGCGGGTGCGCTCATCGCGTAACGGCGTGATTGTGTCGGACGGGATCCGGCTCCCCCGAAGCGGGGGCTGGGGACCGGTCGGGCCGCTGGCCTTGCGCTCCAGCGCGCTGGCCCCGGGCAGCACCCTGCCGGAGGCCCTTTACCGCCTGAACCGGGCCCGGAGCGTTGCGGAGGTCCACAGTGCGGCCCGTTTCTTTTCTGCGCCGCACTGGACTGTGGTCTACGCAACCCGGGATGGGCGGATCGGGCGGCTGGATCCCGCCGCCAGCAGCCGGCAGCACGCGCTCCGTGCGGTACCGTTCGCACCGCGGCCGGGCTGGCTCGCGCCCGACGACCCCGGACGCCACGGTTTCCGGCTGTCCGATGGCGCGCCTGCGGACCCGGATCCCGATCCGGTCTCCATACCCGTCCCTGCGCAGGACTTTGTGCTGAGCACCAATGATCCGCCGCCCTGGACGGGCAAGACACCTGCGCCTTCGTTCGGGCAGGGAATGTCCGGTCAGGCCCGCGCTCTCAGGCTCGCCGCTCTGCTGGAGGAGGCGCGGGCTCTGGACGTGCCGGCTGCCGGCCGTATTCTGGACGACCGCTTCTCTCCGGCCCTGGCGTCCCTTTTGCCGCTCATGCTGCGGTTTTCACCGGACTTCGAGGTCACAGGCTCCCGAAGTATCGCTGCCGCCCATTACCTTCTGTCCTCCGGGGGGTGGGGGTACCGCATGGACCCCGAGCGTCTGGAGCCCCTTCTGGCCGTCGCCTGGCTTCATGAACTGAACGATGCGCTGTTCGGGGGCATCCCCGGGCGGGGGCGTCCTTTCAGGCAACCGTTTGACCCGGGCCCTGTGGTCCGTGTGCTGGCGGCCGACGGTTTCTGGTGTCGTGAGGCGCTCCAGGACGCCCGGAGCGAGAGCCCGCAGGACACCTGCGGGCCCCTTCTGAGGGAAACCCTTTTGGTGAGCCTTGCCCGCCTGAACCGTGAGAACCCCGGGATGGATCTTTTCACCCAGGGGCGCAGGGACCGGGTCCAGCGCAGCGCCATCCACTCCGGAGCCCTGGAGGGCGTGCCCGTCCTTGGTCGTCTCGCACATCTGTCCCTTCCCCCGGCAGGGGGGCTCCAGAGCCTGGACCGGCGCGGGGGGGACGAGCCCCACGATGGTTTTTTCCCGGTTGCCGGACTGGGTTCCGGCCTTCGGGTTGTTCTTGATCCGGCCCGGGCGGACAACTCCCGCTATGCCGTTGTCCCCGGCCAGTCAGGGCATTTCCTGTCCCCGGCCTATCGGAATCAGGTAGCCCTGTGGGCTTCGGGGCAGCTCATCGGGATGGACAGCACGGACACCTCCGGCGGTACAACAGTCCTGCGGCCCGTGTCATCGGACGACACGGAAGGGTCCGGAGTACTCTTCACTCTCGTAAGGTGCATCAAAAGCTTGCTGAAATGACCTGTTCGCAATAAAATCCACCTTCGCTTTGTGAAGATTTCAGTCCATTCTATGGTCCTGAAAAAAGGGGATGAAAACCGGCAAGTGTCCGTTTCGCACGGTGCCGCCAGGCAGTCTCCTTGATTACCGGGTCCGGTGCGCCCCATCTTGCGGCTGCATTCGGGTCCGGCACGGGTGAAAAATGAACGGCAGAAGCCGGCATTTTTTCACGGTCAACTGTACAGGCAACCTCGGGAGCTGAAATGCTCGTTATTATCGGGATCGCAATTGTTCTTGTCGCCGTTCTGGGCGTGATTCACACCATGGGCTCCATTACCGAGCCCCCCGAGGTTCTGGGCGGACTTATCGGTGCCGCGCTGGTGGGAACCTTCCTGGGCGTGCTTGCGGCCTATGGCTTTGTGGCTCCCCTTGCCCGGGCCATTGATGCGGCCTACTCGGGAGATACCGAGTACTTCGGCTGTATGAAGGCCGCCATTCTGGCGCACATGCAAGGCTATGCGCCGCGAATTTCCATCGAGTTGGCCCGCAAGACCCTGTCGCCGGCTGTCAAGCCCAACTTCGATGAACTCGAGGTCGCGGTTAGCGGTCTGCCCAGTGGCGGCGGCTGATCCGGGCACGCGTCGCAGATCCGTGACGGGAGTGCGGATCACGGCAGGGTAGCCGGACTTGAGCAAGCCCCGCGCCCGTCCGGGACACCGCGTTTCCGGCCCGGGCGCCCTCGATCGGGGCTGAGGAAGGGGGCCGCGTCCCGGGGCGCGGGTCCGATGGCCAGAGGGGTTTCGCCCCGGTTCAGGGGCGCCGGAACGCCAGAGCAAGAGATTAGAGATGTCCGATCAGCCGATCATTATCAAACGGATCAAAAAAGGCGGCCATGGCGCCCACGGCGGCTCGTGGAAGGTGGCTTACGCCGACTTCATGACCGCGATGATGGCCTTTTTTCTTCTTCTGTGGCTGCTGAACTCGGTCACCGAGGAGCAGCTTCTCGGCATCTCGAACTATTTTGCACCGACCGCCGTGTCGTCCTCCCCCTCGGGGGCGGGGGGCGTTCTTGGGGGCCAGGTCCTCGGGGAAGGGGCCATGCAGTCCGACAAATCGGACGCCATGACCGATCAGCTGGCCCTGCCTCCCCCCACCATCGGAACCGGCGGCTCGTCCTTTACCGATGATGCGGAAGGATCGGCCTCCGAGTACTTCGACCAGAAGCAGGATGCCGCGACCCGGACGGCCGATGCCTCGTCCTCCGCCCGGGACAAGGCCACCATGGGCCTTGAGGGGGCGGAAGGCAGCGCGGAGAGTTCGGAGGAGCGGATTGCCGAGGAGCTTCAGAAGGACGCCTTTGACCGGCAGGCAGAGGAAATGCGCCGGGTGATCGACAACACCCCCGAGCTTGCCGCCATCAGCCAGAACCTGGTGATTGATTCCACCCCCGAGGGGCTGCGGCTCCAGCTGGTGGACCAGGAAGGTCTGTCCATGTTTGACCGGGGCTCGGCGCGGCTTCTGCCTCACACCCAGAAGCTGCTGGAGTCCGTTCTCCAGATTTTTGCCGAGGTTCCCAACAAGGTCGCTATCGTGGGGCACACGGACTCCACGCCGTACTCCGGCTCGGCCCAGTATGGGAACTGGGAACTTTCCGCAGATCGGGCCAATGCGACCCGTCGGGCACTGGTGCAGAAGGGGCTTGATCCCGCCCGGATCCAAAGGGTGGAGGGCCGCGCGGATCAGGAGCCTTACGTGCCCGAGGATCCGGGCAATGCGAAGAACCGGCGGATTGAAATCACGCTCCTGAGGGATCCGTCCCTGTTCATGGACCAGGCCCGTGCTCTTTCAAAGGGCGAGAAAGTGCCCGGGGCCGGGCAGGGCAGTGCGACAGGCAAAAAACCGGGCACGCCATCACCGGGAGCGTCAGGAACCGGCGGGGCTGCATCCCCGTCGGCGGATGGTGAGAGCGGGGACACTTCGGAAGACGACGAGACCACACAGCCCGGGGCGCTCACACCCGGCCCCGCCGGTCCGCCCGGTCTGCCGCGCTTCCTGAACACACCGCGCGGTGGCGGCAACTGATCACCGGCACCGGTGGGCGTTGGGAAGGCCGGTGGAGGGGTGCCCCGGCTGGCGTGGGGACCATCGCGGGAACGGTTCCGGAGCCGGTTCCGGGTCGGCTGGTGGCGGACACGTCCCGACGGGCTTGTCCGCGGCAGTCGGTTTCCGGCCAATGTGTTGCGCAGCCTCCGAAACCAGGGGGATGCCCCGTGATGCCTCTCTCCCCACCGGGAGGGGGAGGCAGGGGAAAGGCGCCCCTCTGCCGGTTCGGATCCCACGTTTCAAAGAAGGATTTTCTCTGTCGGAGAGATTCGCCTCATCAGCGCCCCGCTTCCCGGAAGCGGAGAGGTGCGGGCGTTCGCTCACCCTGGGCGGATCCAATCCGTCCGGAAAATTCGCGTGAGCAGAGGTCCGGATTCCCGGAATACCCGCGGGGTGCCTGAGGTTCGCTCACGCGGGACAGGATCAATCCGGTCGGAGGGTTCGCGTGAACACCGGGGCTCTGAGGTTCGCGACGTCCAGTTCCATAAAGTCCGGGGCCCTAAGGTTCGCGTGGTGTGCGTGACAGCTCTGGCGCGCAGCGTGCGTCCGGAAGTGTCTTTGCAGCAAACCAGCAACGGAACCACGGCCCGGGTTCGCTTCCCCGAACCCGGATCTCCCCGGATGTGGGCGCTTTCCGGTCGTCGGTGCCAACGAGGCCCCCGGCCGGAGCCCCGTGTTCTCAAAGGGTTTCCGTTGCCCTGACCATAAAATTCTGATCTAGAACTCAATTTTGTATGCCGGAGGCACAGAAAAGGTGAGGCGGCCAGGGTGAGAAGGGGAGGGGGGCGAGACCAAGACCAAGACGGAGACAAAGACGGGAACGGGAAGGTTCACCGTCCGAGCCAGCCCGTTCCGGCGCGCGGAGCCCCCTACCGGTACTCGCGCAGGATGGCGACAAGGCGCCCCTGGATCTCCACACGGCTGTAGGGGTAGACCATGACCTTGTAGTGCCGGTTGGCCGGCTCCAGGGCGACCCCCTCCTTGTGCTTCTGGATCCGCTTGAGGGTGGCCTCATCCCGGTCAATCAGGGCCACCACAATGGTCCCGTTGTCCGCGCTGGAGCAGCGGCGGATAATGGCCGTGTCCCCGTCCAGAATTCCGGCTTCCACCATCGAATCCCCCTCGATCGTGAGGGCAAAATGTTCCCCCGGCGCTCCGATAAGGGCTGAGGGCACATCGACCTGCGTCGTGGTGTCGTTCAGGGCGGAAATGGGGGTTCCTGCGGCGATTTTGCCGGCGAGCGGCAGCGAGACGGCCGGGGCGCCCTGGGCCTCCACGTGACTGGCGGGAATGGCAAAGGGCTGGGGAGCCGTGGCGTCCCCCACCGACCGGATCTGGGAGGGGAAACCGTGCGGGGCCGGGGCGAGATAGTAGCCTTCCGGCGTCACATCGGCGCGCATGGGGAACGGGGAGGGGGCAGCCGAGCTTTCGGGCGTTCTCAGAACCTCCACCGCGCGGGCCTTGTGGGCAAGGCGCCGGATGAAGCCCCGCTCCTCAAGGCTGAGCACCAGCCGGTGAATGCCGGATTTCGAGCGCAGGCCCAGAGCATCGCGCATCTCGTCATACGACGGTGAAATGCCCGTTTCCCGGAGACGGCCCTCGATGAAGGTCAGCAGCTGGTGTTGTTTCTTCGTGAGCATGGCGAGGGCTCCCTGACACAGAACGGCAACCGGCAGGATGACCCGCAGCGGTGCGTGCGCCGTGGTTGCAAGTGTTCACGGTCACTCTTGCCAATAACCGAACAAAAGCCGTAAACGATCTCTTATGTTCTAAGTTGGTTCTCTTTTTATGTCAAGGGGGTATTTTCCGGTGTGCGGAGGGCCAATGTTTGGGGTAACCTTTCGTGTCGTTTATGATTTTGGGCAAAACCATGATCCGCATTGACCCGGCTGCCGTCAGCGCCATTGTTCGCGAGGTCGTTGACAGCGAGATTCTTCCACGTTTTCAACGGCTGGAGCAATCCCAGATCCACACGAAATCGGCCCCCGGAGATCTGGTCACCGAGGCGGACCTGGAGGCCGAGGCCGCCTTGAGCCGGCGTCTGACCTCCCTTCTGCCGGGATCGCGGGTGGTGGGGGAGGAAGGGGTGTACAGGGACGCGGCGGTTCTCGAGGCCTTGCGGGACCGGGCCCCGGTCTGGGTGATCGATCCGGTGGACGGCACGGGCAACTTTGTCCGGGGGAACCCGCGCTTTGCCTGCATTGTGGCCCTGGTTCAGGATGGCATCACGCGCATGGGCTGGATTGATTCCTGTGTGGAGCGTGAGACGGTCCTGGCGGTGGCGGGGCAGGGGGTGTACGGCCCGTCCGGAGACCGAATCCACCTGCACACCAGCACCCCCGCCCCGGCTCCGCGCCTGCCCGGATTGTGCGGTCAGGTCGGTGGACAGGCCATCCGCCGCGCGCTCAAGCCCTGTGTGCGCAAGGTGGACTGGGTGGGCAGCGCGGCCCAGACCTATCTGGATCTTCTGGGCGGGCGGATCGACTTTGCAGCCTTCAGCCGACTGAATGTCTGGGACCATGCCGCCGGTGTGCTGATGGTGCGCGAGGCGGGCGGGATTGCGGCTCTCGGGGACAGGCGCCCCTACTCGCCGCTGATGCGCAGCGAGCCCAGCCCTCTGGTTCTGGCCCCGGATCCGGGGATGTGGGACGAACTCGCGGGCCGTATTGAGGCCGCAGGCGCGGACGCTCCGGCTGCGGGCATGCACCCGCAGTGAGCGGCCCCTCTACTTCTCGGGCAGAATGGCAGCCCGGTTGAGGTCCACGTAGAGAACCGGCGAATCCAGGTTCTCGCTCGTGATGTCCCAGTCATAGGTCATGTAGTTCTGGAAGCCCCTGGGCTTGACCGACTGGGCATTTCCGCGGGTCGCGGTTCCATTGGTGACCACGCGGAACTTTCCGTTGATGGTGATCCCCGAATCCGCGATCTGCTGGCGCTGGTTCTGCTTGAGGGTCTTGGCATAAACCCGGGCGGTGCCGTCCTCGAAGGTCTCGATCACCACAAGCCGGTCCGTGCGCCTCAGGAAGATGAAGATGCCCCGCTCTCCCAGGCGCCCCTGCGCCTCGTAGCGGACCTGGAAGCGCCCGTCCCCGAGGGATCGGATGGTCTTGAAATGGTTGTCCCGGTTCAGGTCGCGGATCAGCACCTGGACCTTCTCCGCGATCTCCGCCTGGGACAGCTTCCCGGCCCGGATGTCCTGGGCCAGCGGAACCCATGTCAGTTCGCCCTCGTAGACGAAACCGTAGCTCCGGTCCGTCGAGAGGCGGATTTCCGCGATGAACGAGTTGGGGAGCCAGCAGGAGGCCACAAAAAGGCACAGGGCCGAGACAAGCACGGCCACCGCAGGGAACAGGAACCCGCGCCTTCTAAGTGCGCTCAGGCCAAACCGCCGGGCGCCGGGGGCGTGCGGTTTTCCTTCTGTTTCACCGCTTGCCATATTTCCTCCATCTCTTCCAAAGTGGCGTTCCCGGGGGCGCATCCCTGTCGGGCCAGCGCCTCTTCCACAGCCCGGAAACGGCGTTCAAACTTTGTGTTGGCTGCCCGGAGGGCGGCTTCAGAGTCGATCCCCAGCTTCCGGCCCAGCTGAACCAGGGCGAAGAACAGGTCTCCCAGTTCCTCAGCGGTCCGGTCCGGGTCGGCACCGGAACGAAGCTCGTCATCCAGTTCCCGGCGCTCCTCATCCACCTTCTCCAGAACCCGCTCCACAGTGGGCCAGTCAAAGCCCACGGTGGCAACCCTCCGGCCCAGGGCCCGTGCCCGGGACAGGGCGGGAAGGGCGCGGGTCACTCCGTCGAGAACGCTGTCACCGCCCGGTTGGGTTTCCCGCTCCCGGGCCTTGATCCGCTCCCAGGTGTCCGCAACCTCCTCGGGGGTCGAGGGGGCTCCGGCCCCGGCGGTGTCCCCGAACACGTGGGGGTGGCGACGCACCAGCTTGTCCGCAAGAGTATCCACCACATCGCTGAAAGAGAAAAGATTCTTCTCCTCGGCGATCCGCGAGTGGAACACCACCTGGAACAGGAGATCCCCCAGCTCCTCCCTGAGATTCGCCGGGGTTCCGTTCTCTATGGCATCGACGACCTCATAGGCCTCCTCGAGGGTGTGGGGCGCCACGGTCTCGAAGGTCTGGCGGACATCCCAGGGACATCCGCCGACCGGGTCGCGAAGCCGTGCCATGATCTCGAGAAGACGCGCGACACGGGTCGCCGGCGTGCCCATCAGGCCGGTCCGTTCTCGAGCGCGGCGATGTACGGGGGCAGGGCGAAGGCCCCGATGTGCACGGCCGGCGAGTAGTAGCGGGTGCTGAAGCCGGCCTCCCGGTAGCGCTGCTCGAGCACCGCCAGATCCGGGGTCTTTTTCGACGGGTCGTCCGACGCCCAGCCAAGGGTCATGGGACCGCCCACGTAGGTGGCCATGGAAATGATATAGCTGGTGGAGCAGCGGAAGCTGGGCTTCATGCGGTTGTTCACCAGGGTGCGCTCCTCCGGCTGGAGGAAGGGGACACCGCCCTGCACCGCAAGAATGCCGTTTTCGGTCAGGCAGCGCTTGCAGTTGCGGTAGAACTCCTCGGTGAAGAGACCTTCGGCCGGGCCCACCGGGTCCGTGGAGTCCACCAGGATGACGTCATAGCGGTCCTCGGTCTCGGCCACATAACGGATGCCATCGGCGATGATGATCCGGGCACGGGGGTCGTCATAGGCGCCGGCGCTGACGCCGGGCATGTATTTCAGGGCCATGTCGATCACGGCGCGGTCGATCTCGACCTGGGTCACGTGGGTCACGGAGCGGTGGCGCAGAACCTCGCGAAGGGTGCCGCCGTCGCCGCCACCGATGATCAGAACGCGCGAGGCCGAGCCGTGTCCGAACACGGGCACGTGCGCGAGCATTTCATGATAGACAAACTCGTCCTTCTCCGTAAGCTGAACCACGCCGTCCAGCATCATGACCGTTCCGAACATCTCGTTTTTCAGGATCACCAGATCCTGAAGGGCGGTTTTCTCTTGAAAAAGAACCTCGTCAACACGAAATCTCTGCTCCCAGGCGGGGTAGAGAGTCTCGGACAGCCAGTTCACCATTGATCATATCCTTTCCGAAGCCGGATTACCGAACACAAAGGCGGGAGGATGGCGAACTTTTCGGAAAGGGGCAAGTCTCAAACCCTTAACACAGGCCAGGCCGCCACCGGGCGGGGTTCTGGTCCCGTTCCATTTGTTACATCTGGGACTTTTTTGAACTCCTGCGCAGAAAAGGCTTGCGCCGGCTGCGAAAAGTCGGCATTAAGCCCGCCACACACGAAGCGCACGCTCGCAGCTCCAGAAGGAAGTGACCCACCGGGTTGACGGATTGTCGGATGTCTGCTTGTGTGCGTTGTTTTTTGTAACAATCTGATGAGGCTTGTCCAGCAACAACCACAACCCCTTCGGGTTCATACGCTGGTTAGAGGGAGCACCAAAATGCACTACGCATCCCCCCGATTGGCGGTGAATACTGAAGCGGAGGCCCTCGAAGCCCGAGCAGAGGTAAGATCCGTTTCACCCGTCTCGCACAACCACCTGAAAGTCGTTGAGACGACAAGTTCAGCCAGTGACGAGCGGTTTGACCACTTCATACACAGGGACGGACTGACATTCGCCGGAACCCACCTTATTCTGGACTTGTGGGACGCTGAGGGACTGGACAACATTGCGCTGATCGAAAGTGCGATGCGCAGCGCCGTCGAGGAATGCGGCGCCACCCTTCTGCATATCCACCTGCACCACTTCTCTCCCAACGGGGGCGTTTCGGGCGTGGCTGTGCTTGCGGAATCGCACATCAGCATTCACACGTGGCCGGAATGCGGATATGCCGCACTCGACATCTTCATGTGCGGCGATGCCCGTCCCCTGAGCGCCGTGCCGGTGTTCAAGCGGGCGTTCGGCGCCGGACGTATGGTCCTGTCCGACCAGAAGCGTGGCCTCGTCGTTTCCTGAAAAAACGGCAGACCGGATTTTTATAAGTGATGTCACCCGGGGGGGCTTCCGGCCCCTCCTCGTCCTTTTTCCGGTCCTTCCTTTTCCGCACCGTTTCTCCGCAACAGGCCGGAGAACGCCAGGCGGGGAAGGGTAGGCCGGGCTTTTCCGAAAGGGGAAAAGTCCGATGTCTCCTCCTGTCGCTGTTCTGCACCCGGATTCCTGGTCCTCCCCGCGCGAGAACGTCGCCTCCACGGGAGCGACCATCCTGTCGTTCGCCCGCACCCCCGAGTGGGTGGCTCCGGGCCTGACGGTCAAGCAGGCCGCATTCCTGGCCTCCCAGCCCCAGACCCCCTGCGTCGTGATCGACGTGGACGTGGTCGGGCAGAACTACAACCGTCTCACGGATGCCCTCCCCGGCGTCGAGGTGTTCTACGCCGTCAAGGCCAACCCCCTGCGCCCGGTGCTGGAGCGCCTTGCCGGTCTGGGGTCGAGCTTTGACACCGCGAGCCTGCCGGAAATCGATTCCTGCCTCGAGCTGGGCGTGGATCCGTCGCGCATCTCCTATGGCAACACCATCAAGAAGGCCCGGGATATCGCTGCCGCCCATGAGCGTGGCATCGGTCTCTTTGCCTTTGATTCCGCCGAGGAGCTCCAGAAAATCGCGCAGAACGCCCCGGGCTCGAAGGTGTTCTGCCGCCTGTTCGTGGAAAACGAGGGCGCCCAGTGGCCCCTGTCGCGCAAGTTCGGCTGCTCGTCGGCCATGGTGCGCGAGCTTCTTATCGAGGCGGATCGCCTGGGCCTCCAGGCCCACGGGATCTCGTTCCATGTGGGCTCCCAGCAGACCAATCCGGAGCAGTGGGACGTGGCCCTTCGCCGGGTGGCCGAGCTGTTTGTGGCCCTGGAGTCCGACGGCGTGTCCCTCGGCATGATCAACCTCGGGGGCGGCCTGCCTGCGTCCTATGATCTGACCGAGCTGGACGCGAAGCCCTACGGCGAGCGCATCCTGGGCCAGATCGATGCCCTGTTCCCCAACGGCCGTCCGCGTCTTCTCGTGGAGCCCGGTCGCTACATGACGGGAAATGCCGGGGTTCTCGAGGCCGAGGTCGTTCTGGTCTCCCGCAAGGACGCGGACGCCGAGAAGCGTTGGGTCTACGTGGATGCGGGCCGCTTCAACGGTCTTGCCGAGACCGAGGGTGAGGCCATCCGCTACCCGGTCGCCGTGGTGTCCCGGGCAGGGGAGGGCGACGCGCTCGCGGAAAGCGGACCTGTCATTCTGGCGGGCCCCACCTGTGACAGCGTGGACATCCTCTATGACAAGGCGGGCTACCAGCTGCCGCTGGATCTCCGATCCGGAGACCGTCTTCGCTTCATGGCAACGGGCGCCTACACGACGACCTACGCCGCTGTCGGCTTCAACGGCTTCGCCCCCATCACCGCTCACTGCGTCTGATCGGGCGCCGGGCGTCTGTCCGGCGGACAGCCTCCCGATCCTTCGGGTACAGACAAAAAAACGGCGGCCCTGACAGGATCGGGGCCGCCGTTTCTGTTGGGGGAGGGCGCCTGTCGAAGGCTGCCCTGCCCCGGTCAGCGGGTTCAGGCTGCGCTCTTTTTCAGCGCGGCGAAGGCCAGGAAGACCCCCAGGATCACGCCCAGGAAGGCCGCAAAGACCGCCTGGAAATAGGGCGGAAGCATGAACGTGACGGTGTGGGCGGGAATCCAGAACAGGGGAATGGTCTTCTTGAAGACAAAGCCCCACAGGGACTGCCAGTTCGTGTCCTGAAGGATCTTGCCCACCGCGATCGGCCGGCTGAAGAAACCGGGGATCGTTCCGCCCGTCGCCAGGATGTGGTTGTCCGTGACCCGGTGGAACGTCATGAACACCGGCGCGAAGGTCAGGTTGATCGTCACCGAAATGCAGAACGCCATCAGCAGGCGGCTACCGAAGGCCAGCTCGGCCGGGTTGGTCACCGTCCACCCCAGGCTGCCCAGGAACGCCGGCACACCGCCCGCGTAGACCACAAAGGCGGCCTTGATGCCCATGCCCAGGAAGCCCCAGACCAGAGCGCGGGGAAGGATGCCGAAGCCAGAGCGGTTGTAGACGCCGTTGGTGATTCTCAGGCCGATCATCTCACCGAAGGTACACAGAACGGCAAACTTTACGAAACTCGAAAGGTAAGGGTACTCTTTGGAAATCGTAATAAAGTGATCAAGGAAATTGGGGGTCAGGGCGCACGCGGTAATGACCGCAATCACGATGCCCACGACAAGGGCGTCTGCCCGTCCCATGGAGGTTTTTGCCATTGCGCTGTTCTCCTGCTGTGTCTGGCGCTGGTGTCGGGTTGGGTCCGGCGGCGGGGTGGACCCGGGGGGCCTGTATCCGCCACCGAACACAAGAGAGATTGCATAGACCGCGCAAGACCGCAATCGGATCATGACCCCTGCGCGGGAATGGGTCCGGGTCTTCGGGCCGTTTGAGAGCCAGCGGGTCAAAAGAGGGCCTGCGGGCGTGCGGTGGCGTCAGTCTCCCGGGAGAGGGTCCGGGAATGGCGGGTGCGGGCGTCCGGGGGCTTCTGTGGATCCGAACGGGCGGGGTCGGGGCAGGGCAGGCCGGGTCCGAAATTCGGGCCCCGGCACAACCGGGCCTTTGGTGGAGGACTGTCCCCAGCGCGCAGGGGCGGCTGATGCGCAGGAGAGGGTCCGGCGGCACGATGGGTGGGCCCGGGTTATCTGTGCGACGCTGCCTGGCTTCCGACCCGGATGCTCCCAACCCGGAATGGGTGACGTGTATGGGGTGATGTGTAGTGGGTGACTTGGGGGGCGGACCCGGGCAGTGGACTGTTCCGGTTCCGAAGCGGGCTTGCGGTGAACCTGTCCCTGTCCACGGATCGCCCGTCCCGCCTCTGGCCCGGCACGGTCTGAAATGCCGGGCCTGTGGACTGGAAACCGCTAGGCCGGGTTCGCCCGGTGGAGATCCGGTCCCGCATGTCTGCGGGCTGATCCCGGGACATCCGGCAGCCGGTCCATTCCACAGCCTGGGGTGGATTTCTCGGTCCCTGCCCCGTGCGGGCTTTCCGGCGACCTTTAACATCATAATATACATTATGCGACAATGCGTATACCGCGTCCCCCGGCCCTGCATCCGTCCGGCCCATGGGGGCTGTGCCCGTCACGGGGTTCATGAAAATCTGGAAAGGCTCTTTTTCCTGTGGAACTGTGAGATGATATATCAGTCAGGCCCACTGTGAACTGCGGGAAACGGGTGCAACCATGATGCGTGTCAGTTTAACCTCCACAAGCCGGGAAAGGGCTCTGCCATGACGCTGACCGGTATGGCGGTGGAGCACCCGGTGCTTGCGGCTCTCCTTGCAACAACGTTTACCTGGGCCATGACCGCGGCCGGGGCATCGAGCGTGTTCTTCACCCGCAGGACCATGGCGGAGGCGGGTGCCAATGTTCTCCTGGGCTTCGCGGCGGGTGTGATGCTGGCGGCCAGCTTCTGGTCCCTGCTCTCCCCGGCCCTCGAGCTCGGGGCAAACGGAGACTGGGGAGAGACCTTTGGCTTTATCCCCGCGGTGGCGGGCTTTCTCCTGGGGGCCGCGTTTTTGCGATACGCCCACGCCCTGGTTCCGCACCTTCATTATTTTGCGAATGTGAGTGACGGTCCCCCGTCAAAGCTGAAGCGCACGACGCTTCTGGTCTTTGCCATGACCCTTCACAACATTCCCGAGGGGCTTGCGGTGGGTGTGGCCTTTGGCGCGGTCGCCGCCGGGGCACCGGAGGCGGGCGCCGCCGCTCTCGCACTGGGTATCGCCATACAGAACATCCCCGAGGGGGCCGTGATCTCCCTGCCCCTTCATGCGGAGGGCATGTCCCGGCGCCGGGCCTTTCTCTGGGGTCAGGGCTCGGCCCTGGTGGAGCCTCTGGCCGGTGTCGTGGGCGCGGCGGCGGTGGCCTTCATGACGCCCATCCTGCCCTATACCCTCGGCTTTGCGGCCGGTGCCATGATCTACGTGGTGGTGGAGGAGGTCATCCCTGAGTCCCAGACCGGAAAGCACGGTGACCTTGGCACCCTGGCGCTTGTGGCCGGATTTGCGGTGATGATGGTCCTGGACGTCGCGTTCGGGTAAAGCACCCGGGGCGTTCGGGTGAGGAACCCGGGCGCGCCCTGCCCTGCCCGCGCGGGACGGCCAGCGGAATCCGGGCCCTCAGCTCCTCCAACCCCTTACAAAATAACTGTTTTTACGCCGGATGGACCGGGTTTGGGTCGTATCCCGCCAGTTTTTTCGGCGCTCCTGGGCCTGCGGGCGGAGACGGCCTGTTGCTCGGAAACCGGGGGCCGAACCGGGGGCGGCAGAAGACGGGCGGCGATCCCCGCAAGACAAGACCCGCCAGATTCCAACATATTGATTTGAAAGGATAATCTCTGGGGTGCGCGGGGCATTTCCGCGCCTTCCCGGCGTGTGGAGCCGTCCGGGGGTTCGTTGGGCTCCGGCCCGCGGATCCGTCCGGCGTGCCCGAAGCCTGTGGGCGCCGGGGGCTTTCTCCGATCAGCCCCGGTCCGTCCCGCCGACCCGGAATGTGAGCCCGTCATGCGCCGGGGCCACCGTGTCCGGGCATTGCTCCAGCACTGTGGCGTAGTCCATTTCCGGGGTCATATGGGTGAGCCAGCCCTGCCGGGGCGACACCCGCTCCAGCCATCCCAGCACCGTTTTCAGTCCAGCGTGGGTCGGATGCCCCTCGTAGGGCACACAGGCGGCCACAACCCATGTGTCCACGCCCTCCAGAATCGGGAAGGTGGACTCCTCAAGGCGCACCAGGTCCGTAGAGTAGGCAAAATCCCCCACCCGAAATCCCATGCTGGTGCACACACCGTGATCCTGGACAAACGGCCGGAATTCAAGCGAGCCGATCTGGAAGGGCTCGGGCGGGATGACCCGGACCGGACTGACCAGAGGGCGCCAGAAGCCCCAACGCCCGGTCTTCGGGAACGGCGGGAAACAGTAGGCAAAGCGGGAGAGAAGCTCGTCCAGAGTGTCGTCCATGGCCCACAGCGACAGGGGACAGCGAAAGATCCGGTTCAGCTCCCGCACCTCGTCAAGGCCGCCGATATGGTCCGCATGCCCGTGGGTGACGATGATGCCGTCCAGGCGCTCCAGGGGTCTGGACAGAAGCTGCTGGCGAATGTCCGGAGACAGGTCCACCAGAACACAGGTGCGGACCTCGCCCTGCCCGTCCAGATCCTCGATCAGGATCGAGGAGCGCAGGCGCCGGTTCTCGGGGCGGGAGGGATCACAGGCGCCCCAGCCGGCACTCAGGGACGGAACTCCCCCCGCCGCACCGCATCCCAGTACTGTGATCCGAAGAGACATTCTTTCACCGGTTTCCTGCTGGCAGACTAGTGGCCTGCGGTCCGGGGACGGCGCGCCTTCGTGAACAGACGGAAGAAGTTGTCCGTCGAGGCCCTGCGGAACTCCTCCATGTCCACACCCTTCAGCGTGGCGACCCGGGCTGCGGTAAAGGCCGCGTAGGCCGGCTCGTTCCTCTCGCCCCGGTGAGGTACCGGCGTCAGGTAGGGCGCGTCCGTTTCCACCACAAGCCGGTCAAGAGGCACAGAGGGGATGATCTCGTGCAGGGAGCGGGCATTGGGGAAGGTCACCACCCCGGCGATGGAGAACAGAAGCCCCAGCTCCATGCCGACCTCGGCCAGAAGGGGCGAGCCGCCGAAACAGTGGAGAACGGCCTTGAAGGGGCCTTTCTCGTACTCCTCGCGCAGGATGTCCGCCGTGTCCTGAATGGCATCACGCGAATGAATGGAAAGAGGCAGGCCCGTTTCCCGCGCTGCGGCAATATGGACCCGAAACAGATGCTCCTGCACCTCTTTCGGGGCCCGCTTGTGGAAATAGTCGAGGCCGGTCTCACCGAAGCCGATCACCTTGGGGTGGTCGGCAAGGCGGATCAGCGTGTCCACCGTCACCTCGGGAGCCGTGTCCGCCTCGTTGGGGTGAATGCCGACGGTGCACCAGACATCGTCGAACCGCTCGGCAACGGCCAGGTTCCCGGGATGGCGGTCCAGGGTCACACCGATGGTGACCATGCTGCGCACGCCAACCGCGGCGGCGCGGGAGATGACCGAGTCCAGATCCTCCACAAAGGGAGGGAAATCAAGATGGCAATGGGTATCCACCAGCACGTTGTCGCCCTTTCCGGCTTCGGTTCACTTCGTTTCCGCGCTTTCCGGATCCACGTAGCGGGGGAACACCCCGGCCGGGGCCGGAAGCTCGGTCCCCGGCACCAGGCGCACCGAGGGCTCCAGGGCCCCGAATGCCCGGGCATCGTCCTTGCAGGCAAGCTGGTCAAGAAGCCGGGCCGCCGCGTTTGGCGTGAACGGCTGCATCAGGATCGCGATCCGGCGGACCGTCTCCGCCAGCACATAGAGAACCGTTCCCATGCGCCCGGTGTCGGTCTTGCGCAGAACCCAGGGGGCCTGCCGGTCGATATAGGCATTGGCCTGGCGCACGACAACCCAGATGGTCTCGAGGGCCTCGCCGAAGGCCTGACGGTCCAGCGCCGCACGGACCGCGGAGAGCATGGCCTGGGCCGCGCCCAGCATGACCTCGTCATCCGGCGTGAACTCCAGAGGCTGGGGAACCTGTCCCCCGCAATTCTTGGCAATCATGGACAGGGACCGCTGGGCGAGGTTGCCCAGGTCGTTGGCCAGCTCGCTGTTCACGCGTCCCACCATGGCCCGGTGGGAGAAATCCCCGTCGTTTCCGAAGGGCACCTCCCGCATGAGGAAGTAGCGCACCGCGTCCAGCCCGTAGGTGTTGACCAGGTCCACCGGGTCGATGATGTTGCCCAGGCGCTTGGAGATCTTCTCCCCCTCGTTGGTCCACCAGCCGTGGGCGAAGACCCGCTTCGGGGGCTCCAGGTCGGCGGCCAGAAGGAAGGCAGGCCAGTAGACCGCATGGAAACGGACGATATCCTTGCCCACCATGTGGATGTCGGCGGGCCAGTAGCGGGCATAGTCACCGTCCTGCTCCGGGTAGCCGAGAGCGGTGATGTAGTTCGTCAGCGCATCCATCCAGACGTACATGACATGACGCTCGTCACCGGGGACGGGAACGCCCCAGGAGAAGGTCGTGCGCGATACGGACAGATCCGTCAGACCGCCCTCGACAAAGCGGATGATCTCGTTGCGGCGGCTTTCCGGGGCGATGAAATCCGGGTGCGTCCGGTAGAACTCCAACAAGGGCTCCTGCCAGCGGGACAGGCGGAAAAAGTAGCTGGGCTCCTCGACCCACTCCACCACGGCGCCCGAGGGGGCCCGCTTCACACCGTCCGGTCCGGTCACCAGCTCGGTTTCCGTCACGAAGGCCTCGTCCGGGGTGGAGTACCAGCCCGCGTAGGATCCGAGATAGATGTCCCCGCGCTCCACAAGCCGGTTCCACAGATCCTGACACGCCGTCTTGTGACGCGGCTCGGTCGTGCGGATAAAGTCGTCGGGCGTGTAGTTCATGATGCCCAGAAGGGAGCGGAAGCTCTCGGACACCCGGTCCGTGAACGCCTGCGGCTCCATATCTGCCGCCCGGGCGGCGGCCTCGATCTTCTGCCCGTGCTCGTCGGTTCCCGTGAGGAAGCGCACGTCGAAGCCGTCCAGGCGCTTGAAACGCGCAAGGACATCACAGGCCAGGGTCGTGTAGGCGTGGCCGATATGCGGCTTGTCGTTCACGTAATAAATGGGGGTGGTGACATAGAAAGGGGGCCGGGAAACGGACATCGGGGTGTCACTCCTAAAAGAACAGGACCGGCCAGGCCGGTGAAAACATGAGGGGCCGCGCGCCGCCTATCTCCGAAGGTCCGGAGCACCGGCCCCGGCAGGGCCCGACGCCAGGGTCCGTCCGATCAGGTGGAACACCGAAAGCACCGTCTGCTTCCGGTCGAGGTGAAGGGCGCGGGCCTTCCTGAAAAGGGTGCCGGTGTTTTCCCACACATCGACCCACTGATCAAGGGGGGCGGCCTCAAGGAAGTGTTGCCAGATGCGGTCTTCGTCACCGGCCCGGGCGCTGGCGCCAGACGCGTCGCCTGCCCCACTGCGGGCCAGGCGGGCCAGCCACCAGGGCAGAAGATCGGACAGGGCATCGAAAAGCTCCTGCTTTTTCGCAACCGCCTCGCCGAGCTCGTGGAGGGCCGCGGTCGGAAAGGCGGGCGCGGAGCGAAGAAGCTCGAGAACCTTTTCCCAGTCGTCCAGGTGGGCCGACAGGGCGAGAGCGCGACCGATGCTCCCCTCGGCCAGGCCCGCCAGAACCGCACGCTTGCGGGGATCGAGCCCCGGAAGGTGGCGGGCAAACAGGCTCTCCATGGCCTGGGGAGGCAGGGGCTTCAGGGTCAGGGTCCGGACCCGGGAGCGAATCGTGGGCAGAAGACGCCCCGCGTTGTGCGACACCAGCAGAAGGGCGCACCGGGGCGGCGGCTCTTCCAGGACTTTCAGCAGAGCGTTGGCGCTGGAGGTGTTCATGGTCTCGGCCTCGTCCACGATCACCACCCGCCAGCCTCCCTCGGCCGACGACAGGGACAGGAATTCGCCGACCGCCCGAACAGACTCAACGTCGATGGTCTCGCTGCGCCGGGACGGGTCGCTTTTCATCGCGCCGCGCTCCACCACCAGGAGGTTCCCGTGGGTCCGGCCGCGCACCCGCACGAAGACGGGATCCGTTTCGGGGATATCAAGGGTGGTGGCCCGCTCGCCGTGGGCCAGAAGGGCCCGCGCCATGCGGTAGGCCAGCGTGGCCTTGCCCACGCCGGCGGGACCGGCCAGCAGCCAGCCGTGAGCCATCCGGCCGCTGGCCAGGGCGGCCAGAAACGTGGCTTCCGCGTCGGCGTGGCCCAGAAGGTCCGTGGTCTCGAAGGGCTGGGGAAATCCGGTGCTCACGAGCCGGGCTCCCCTTCCTCCAGCTCGGGAAAGGCCGCCCTCACGTGGCCCAGGAGACGGCACAGGAGCTCGTCCTCACCACACCGCGCGTCCTCGATGCGGACACGGTCCGGGTCCGAGCGGGCGATCGCCAGAAAACCGTCGCGGACCCGCTCGTGGAAGGTCAGATCCATCTGCTCGTAGCGGTTCTCCCGGGCGGAGGGGGACGCAGTCTCCCTGCCCTGCCCGCCCGGCTGTCCGGTTTCGGGGCGTTGCGCGGCCTGGTCCCCCTGCTCCCGGGTTCGGGTGCGGGCCAGGCCGTCCCGGATCGGAAGGTCCAAAAGAAGGGTCAGGTCCGGCATGAGCCCGTTGCAGGCAAACTGATGCAGGGCCCGGAGGTCACCGGTGTCCAGGCCATGCCCCCAGCCCTGATAGGCCAGCGTGGAATCCACAAAACGGTCGCACACGACCCAGATCCCGGCCGCAAGGGCGGGCTCGATCGTGCGCAGGACGTGGTCGCGGCGTGCGGCGGTGTGGAGCAGGGCCTCCGTGCGGTCATCCCAGCGTTCCCCGGGGCCGCAGACCAGAAGGGACCGGATGGTTTCCGCACCCGGAGATCCGCCCGGCTCCCGCGTTGCCAGGGCCTGCACAGGTTGCCCCGCGATCCGGAAACGGGTCTGGAGGGCGTTGACCAGACGGGCGCGCTGGGTCGTTTTCCCGGCGCCCTCCCCGCCTTCCAGAGTGATAAAACGGCCCCGCATCACCGAACGGGGCCGTGCTGTCTGTGGGGTGTCCATCCGCTCAGGACGCTTCCGGTGCCGGCTCGGAGAAGACTTTCCCGATCATCCGGTCGAACATCATGGTGAGCGTGCGTCCGAAACGGCCCGCCCAGCCCAGCTTGTCCACGCTTTCCCCGGCCAGCAGGGGGAAGCTCATGGTCACCATCTCCGGGCTTTCCAGATAGAGGGTTGCGACCGGCGTGCCCTTTTCCACAGGCGCGCTGAGGGGCCCGTCGTAGACGACCTTCATGGTCATCTCGCGGGTGGCGTTGCGCGGCAGGGTGATCTGCAGGCGCTGGTTCAGCACCAGGGGAACGGTTTTGCGGTCGCCCATCCAGACCTCGGCCTGCGACAGGGGGACACCGGCGTCAAACAGCTCGACGTTCTCGAAGTTCCGGAAGGCCCAGCTCATGAGGCGCTCCGCCTCTTCCGAGCGCTCCTTGATGGAGGCAAGGCCGTTGACCACCATGATCACCCGGCGGTTGCCCTGTTTGGCCGAGGCGGTCAGGCCGTACCCGGCGGCCGCCGTGTGGCCGGTCTTCAGGCCGTCCGCACCGATGTTCCGGTAAAGGAGCGGGTTGCGGTTGTGCTGGGTGATGCCGTTGTGGGTGAACTCGGTCTCCGAGTAGTAGTGATAGTACTCGGGGAAATTGTTGATGATCGCCCGCGCCAGCGTGGCCAGATCACGGGCCGTGGTGTAGTGCTCCGGGTTCGGCAGGCCGGTGGAGTTCACAAAGTTCGAGGCGGTGAGGCCGATCTCGCGGCTCTTGCGGGTCATGGCCCGGGAGAAGGCATCCTCGTCGCCGGCAAGCCCTTCCGCGATCACGATACAGGCGTCATTTCCGGACTGGATGATGATGCCCCGCAGAAGATCCTCGACGCTGGCCGTGGAGTTGAGCGGCAGGAACATGGTGGAGCCGCCGCTTGCGGATCCGCCGGTTCGCCAGGCGTTCTCGCTGACGGGCAACTGGTCGGTGAGCGACAGGGAGCCGTCCTTGAGCCGCTCGAACACCATGTAGGCGGTCATGAGCTTGCTCATGGACGAGGGGGCCATCTGCTCGTCGGCGTTTTTCTCGAACATCACCGATCCGGTCTGGGCGTCCAGCAAAATGGCGAAGGGTGCCTTGGTCTCGAACGTCTGGGCCCGGGCCGGGGGTGCCACTGCCACAGCAGAGGCCAGCACCCCGACAAGCAACGCCAGGGACGGAAAAAGGGAACGGCGGCGGGCGGGGGAGGTTTCAGGTGCGAAACTCACGGTGATATCCTTGATGCTGGATGCGAAACGAAACCGGAAGGGCGTCAGTCTGTCATGATCCGCGCATCCGGGTAGCCCGCGACGCGAACGTGCGAGAGAACCCTCTGCGCGTCGGCGGTGCTCTCGAAGGGGCCCAGACGGACGCGGTAAAGGCTATGATCCCCGAAACGCCCCTCGCTCACAAGAGAGTTTCCAAGGCTTCCCAGGCTCCGGCTCAATCTTTCCGCGTTTTCCCGGCTGGCGAACGCACCGACCTGAATCCAGGAGAGCCCCGCACGCTCGAGGACGGCGTTGGCCACCGTGCGGGCCGCGGTCTCGACGGCGCGCGGACGGTCTGCCTGCGAAGGCCAGGGCGACGACACTGTGACCGGGCCCGTTACAGGGCCGCTGCGCCCCCCCATGGCCTGAACCTTGGCCGCCCGGCTCTCGGCCGCCAGGATGCGGACCCGGACCCGGGTGGTCCCCTTGTTCACAAACCCCAGGGAGTGGGCGGCACCTTTGGACAGATCGATCACCCGATCGTTGGCGAAGGGGCCCCGGTCATTGATCCGCACTGTGATGGAGCGCCCGTTGTCCAGGTTGGTTACCCGCGCGATGGAGGGCATGGGCAGCGTGGGGTGGGCCGCGGATATGTCGTGCTGGTTGAAGATCTCGCCGTTGGCGGTTGTTTTTCCATGAAAACCAGGGCCGTACCAGCTTGCGATCCCGGTCCGGTCATAGGTGTAGTCCTCCCGGGGATGGTACCAGCGGCCGTTGATCTGGTAGGGGCGCCCGACCTTGTAGGCCCCCGCACCCGAGGGTTTGGAGACCTTGGGGGCGCACCCCGCACACAGGGCTGCGACGGCAAGGCACACCGCGGCGAATGCGCGGACACTCCCGGCGCGCGGCGCGCACGGTCCGGAGGCTCCGTCCGTTACGGACAGGCCGGCACCCCGGGTCGGACAGGCGCGCGCTGCCGTCATCTCACTCTCAGGGCCAGAAGCAGGCTTTCATCCGGGTAGCCGTCGGCCACAAGACCCCGGGACGCCTGGTAGTGGCGGATGGCCAGACGGGTCCGGGCGCCGATCAGGCCATCCGGCTGTCCCGCATCAAAGCCACGTGCGTTGAGAAGCTCCTGAATTTCCATGATTTCCGTCAGCCTCAGGGACCGGTCCGTGTCGGGAAACGGCTGATGCAGCGCCGTGGAGACACCGCTCACCCGGTCGCTCAGATATCCGGCGGCGAGGGCGTAGTTAATGGAGCGGTTCCACTTCAGGAGGATATCGAAATTCTCGTACACAAGAAACGCCGGCCCCCTGTAGCCCGAGGGAACCAGGATCGCAGCCGGCGTGGACGGGTTCTCGGGGATCGCGCCGCCGGACGCCAGGCGGACGCCAAGGGCGGACCACTCGGCCACCGTGGCCCGACCGCCCAGATCGGTGCGGCTGTAGTCGAAGCTTGGCGGCAGGACCACCTCCCGTCCCCAGGGGAGGGAGCGGTTCCAGCCCAGTGCGCCCAGGTAGTTGGCGCCGGAGGCAAGGGCATCGGAAACGCTGTTCCAGGGGTCCAGCCAGCCGTCCCCGTCTCCGTCCACCGCATACGCAAGGAACGTCGAGGGCATGAACTGGGTCTGCCCCATGGCGCCGGCCCAGGATCCGATCATGTTCGAGGCCTGAACGTGTCCGCCGTCCAGGATGCGCAGGGCGTCAAACAGCTGGCTCTTGAAAAAGGCCCCCCGCCGCCCGTCATAGGCCAGGGTGGCCAGGGTATCGATAATGGGGGTGGAGCCGATGTTCTCGCCGAAATTGCTTTCGAGCCCCCACAGGGCAACAAGAATGCCTGCGGGAACGCCATACTCGCGCTGGAGGCGGTTCAGCAGGGACTGGTGCTCGGAAATCTTCTCAAGGGCCTTCACAACACGGCTTTCCGGCACAATGAGGCGGAAATAGTCGCCGGTGGTGCGCGAGAACTCGGGCTGGCGGGTGTCCTTTTCGACGGACGAGGGCAGATACTCCGCCCTGGCCAGAACAGTCTCCACCGTGGCAGGGGAAATCCCCGCCTGAAGGGCCTCGGCTTTCACGGCCCGAAGCCAGGTGCGGAAGCCCTGTTCTGAGCCGGCGATGTTCGGCTCCGCGCCCAAGGGAGCGCCGGTGTTCGCCCGCGGAGACTGGGAGCAGGCCGGAAACACCAGCAGCGCGGAGGCAACGAGAATCGAGGGAACCAGAAATCCGGGACGAAGCATCTTTCTTGCCGACCTTTGTCTGTGCGGAGTTTTGAGAATTACACCAAACGGGAGCCCCTGTCCAGGGGGCAACCGAGGGGGAGTCCCTCCCCTCCCGCGCAAGGCCCCCGGAGTGCCCGAATGCGGCTGAACCGGCTCCGCTCCCTTTCCCCGGGACAGTGCGGCGGAGCCAGAGGCCGGGACGCACGTGCGTCGCTCCAACCGCCGCCGGAATGCGAAAGGGCCCCCTGATCCGGGGGCCCTCCTGAGGCTGGCGCTGTGCGCCGTCTAGTGTCGGGACAGTCCGCCAAGGGGCTGGTGGCGGGGGTCCGAAAGCTGGTGGGCCGGCATGAGGGACAGTCCCTCGCTGCGAACGGCTCCCGGCCGGCGGGGCGACGCCGGTGCCGCCACCGAGTTGAACGGCAGGCGCGGCAGGCGACGCAGGCTGGAGGCCTTGTCCCCGAGACCGCTGGTCTCCGCCAGGGCGGCCAGCCCGCGGATGGCGTCGGCCCGGTTCTCGAGGACGCTCTCCACCGCACGGGACGCGGCCTCCCGAAGGGTCTGGAGGGCGGCTTCCAGGCGTGCGTTCGCATCGCTCAGGGCCTTGCGCTCCTCTTCCCAGGCCCGCGCCGCATCCATCAGCATCATGAGTTCCTGCTGCAGCAGATCAACCGCGTCCGGATCGAGGGGTGTCCCCTCGCCCTGCCCGGCCTCCGGCGCGGGAACAGGCGCGAGCGCCGTCGTTCCCGCGAACGCACCGACCCGAACGGCGAGAGCCTGCCAGTACAGGGCCCGCGATCCGGCTTCGGGAAGAAGCCCGCACTTTTTCAGGGCCTCGAGGCCGCATTCCGAGCGGTAGAGCCGCCCGAGAATCGGCGGAAGGCAGCAGGCGATTTCCGACTCCGTCAGACCCTCGCACACGTCCTTCCAGATACGCAGGGTAAGAGGAGCCTCAAGGCAGCCCAGGTTTGTGCCTGCAGTGAGGACCTTGACGAATCGCTCCTCGAGACGGGTAAGGGACGTTGACGAAGACTCGGTCATGGGAACCTCAACGAAAACAAAATTATCAAGATTGACGGTTGCCCTCGGGCCCGCCACTTCGCAAAGTGTATGCGGGTTATCCTTTCAGAAGCCTTAACGTTGAAGATACTGATCCCGGAGGAAAAATTCACAATGAAGACCTGTTCTTCCCGAGCGGCGAGAGGCACCCGGGAGCCCCGTGGATCCCGAGTGGCCCAGGCCCGTGCAGCCCAGGCGTCCGGGGCCGGTGCCCGTGCCTGGCAGGCCTGGCAGGCGGTGCTGGCGGAGGATCCGCAGTCGCTGGAGGCCCGGGTCTGCCTTGCGGAGCTGGCCCTTGCACGCCGGGAGGTGCCTCTGGCCCGGGATCTGGCGCTTCAGGTCCGCGGGGCCGAGCCCGACAACCCCCGGGCAGCCCTGGTTCTGGCCCAGTGTGCACTGGCTGCGAACCGGCCCCGGGAGGCCCTGGCCGAGGTGGACGGGATTTTGGCCCGCCGCTCCGGCGATGCGCGGGCTCTGGCGTTTCGGGCCTCGCTGCGCCTTGGGGCCGGCGACCTCTCCGGTGCGGTGCAGGATCTGCGCGCGGCCCTGCGCTCGCGCAAGGATGATCCGTCCCTGCACCTCCAGTTGGGGATCGCCCTTGCCCGCTCCGGCCTGTATGACGAGGCCCTGCCCCACTTCAAGCGCGCCTGCCAGCTGGCCCCCGAGGATCCGGGGGTGCACCTGAACCAGGCCCAGGCCTTCCTTGACGCGGGACAGCCGCAGCGCTCCCTGGCTGCCTCCGCCCGGGCGGTGGCCCTGGCGCCCGGTCTGGCCGGAGCCCATGTGCTTCAGGCCCTCGCGTTCGACCGGCTGGAGAATTTCGGGGACGCCCGCCTTGCCTGGGAGCGCGCGCTGAACGCGTCGCCCGACGTGCCCTCGATCCTCAATGATGCGGGCACATTCCTTCACTACGACAACGATCCGCAGGCCGCCCTGCCCCTCGTGCGCCGGGCCCTTGAGCTGGCGCCGGATCACCTTGCCTTTCGTGAGAACCTGGTCGCCCAGCTGATGGCGGACAACCGCCTGGACGAGGCCGAGCAGGAAACCCGGGACTGGCTGCGGCAGGCCCCGGATTCCGTCGCGGCAGTGCGCACGCTCGGGGATCTCCTGGTGCGCCGGGGCGAGTTCCGGGACGCGCGTACGCGTCTTTCGGAGGCGCTGGAACGGCACCCGCACGATGACACGCTGGCGGTCGCCTATTCGGCCACATCCCGGTTCTCGGAGGCGGACGCGACCGCCGATGCCATTCTGGAGCGGGCCCGGCAGGCGTTTCCCGAGCTTGACGGAACACCCGCAGAGCCGGCAGCCACAGCGGATCTGGCCTACGCGGCAGGGAAAATCCTCGATGACCGGGGCGAGTTCGAGCGGGCGTTCAGCGCCTACCGGATCGCCAACACCCTGCGGGGCCAGGACAATCCGTTTGATTTCAAGGCATTCGAGTCCCGTTCGGAGCGGGTTCGCGAGGTCTTCACGCCGAAACTGTTCGAGCGCCTCCGGGATATCGGATCCGACTCCGAGACCCCGGTTTTCGTGGTGGGGCTGCCCCGCTCGGGAACCACCCTTGTGGAGCAGATCATCGCCAGTCACCCGGACGCCGCCGGAGCCGGGGAACTGTCCCACTTCACGCGCTTTGAAAACTCGCTGACCTGGCGGGTGTCCGGCGGGCGGGATCCGTACCCGGACTGTGTCGGTGCCCTCAACGCCGGGACGGTGGAGGCATTTGCCCGCTCGGTCCTGGCCACCATGGACCGGGTCTCGGGCGGGGCAAAGCGTGTGGTGGACAAGCTGCCCCACAACGCCCTGCGTCTGGGGCTGGTGCACGCGGTCTTTCCGAAGGCCCGGATTGTCTGCCTGCGCCGCTCCCTGCCGGACACGTGCCTGTCGATCTACTTCCAGAACTTCACCCACGGCCACGGCTATCGTCATGATCTGGAGGTCCTGGGCCGCTATGCGGTCCGGTTCCGGGCCATGATGGACCACTGGCGCGAGGCTCTGCCGGTCCCTGTGTTCGATCTGGACTATGCCGCCCTGGTGGCGGATCCGGAGCCCAATGTCCGGGCCCTGCTGGACTATCTGGGCCTTGAGTGGGATCCGCAGGTTCTGTCGTTCCACACCCGGCGGGACGGACAGGTGGCCACGGCCAGCCGCTGGCAGGTGCGCCAGCCCATCAACACCCGCTCGGTGGAGCGCTGGCGCCGTTACGGATCTGCTTTAGATCCGCTTCTGAACGTCCTGGAAAAAGAGGGAATTCCGCTCTAGTCCACCCGCTGGCAGAGAACGCCACCGGAGCGGTGGCACAAGCGGCAGGGCGGGGCCGGGACACCGGTTCCCCAGGGCGCGCACGTAATACCGGGAGCAAAAAAAGCCCCGGTCCGAAGGGGATCCGGACCGGGACACGAGAGAGGCGACAGGGGGACAGCCCCTGATCAGAACGCGAGCGCCTTGACCTGCACCACGTTGGGGATCTTCGCAACCTGCTCGAGGACTTCGGCACCGACGGGGCCGTCGACCTGCACCAGGCTGAGGGAGCGGCCACCAACGGCTTCCCGGCCCAGGTTGAACGAGGCAATGTTGATGTTGGCCTCGCCCAGGACCGTGCCCAGACGTCCGATGAAGCCCGGCTTGTCCTCGTTGATCACGAACAGCATGTTCGGGCCAAGCTCGGCCTCGACGGCGATGCCGTTGATGTCCACGACGCGCGGCAGGTCGCCGCCCAGAAGGGCTCCGGCGATGGAGCGGGTCTGGTTCTCGCTGACCACCTGAACGCGGATCATGTTCGAGTAGTTCCCGGCACGATCGCTGACGGTTTCCTTGACCTCGATGTTGCGCTCGCGGGCAATGACGGGCGCGTTGACCATGTTCACTGAGTCCGTGATCGGGGACAGGATGCCCTGGATGAGCACCGCCGTCAGGGGCTTGGTGTTCAGGCGGGCCACGTCACCGGAGTACTCGATGTGGATGGACTTCAAAGAGGTCTGGGTGATCTGGCCGGTGAACCCGCCCAGCTGGCGGCACAGGCCCATGTACGGACGCAGGCGGGGCGCCTCCTCGGCGGAGACCGCCGGGGTGTTCAGGGCGTTGGTCACCGCGCCGGTCATCAGGAAGTCGGCAATCTGCTCGGCGACCTGAAGGGCCACGTTCTCCTGCGCCTCGGTGGTGGAGGCCCCCAGGTGCGGGGTGCAGATCACGTTGTCGAACTGGAACAGCGGGTTGTCACGGGCGGGCTCGACCTCGAACACGTCCAGGGCGGCGCCGGCCACATGTCCGCTTTCGAGAGCCGCCTTCAGGGCCGCCTCGTCCACCAGACCGCCACGGGCGCAGTTGATGATGCGCACGCCCTTCTTCATGACGGACATGGCCCGGGCGTCGATGATGTTTTTCGTCTTCTCGGTCAGCGGCGTGTGAAGCGTGATGAAGTCCGCGCGCTTCAGAAGATCCTCAAGCTCGACCTTCTCCACACCCAGGCTGACAGCCCGCTCGGGGGAAAGGAACGGGTCGAAGGCAATGACGCGCATCTGCAGGCCAATGGCACGGCTGGCCACGATGGAGCCGATGTTGCCGCAGCCGATCACGCCCAGAACCTTGTTCGTCACCTCGACGCCCATGAAGCGGTTCTTCTCCCACTTCCCGGCCTTGGTGGACTCGGATGCGGTGGGGATGTCACGCGCGAGGGACATCATCATGGCAATGGCGTGCTCGGCGGTGGTGATCGCGTTGCCGAACGGCGTGTTCATCACCACGACGCCCTTCTGGGTGGCGACGGGAATATCCACGTTGTCGACGCCGATACCGGCCCGGCCGACGACCTTCAGGTTGGTGGCGGCCTCGAGAACCGCAGCGGTGACCTTGGTGGCCGAGCGGATGGCCAGGCCGTCGTACTCGCCGATGACGGAAATGAGCTCTTCCGGGGTCATCCCGGTCTTGACGTCAACTTCAAGGCCGCGATTTTTGAAAATCTCAACGGCCGTCGGGCTAAGCTTGTCGCTTACCAGAACCTTGGGCATAACGCCTCTCCTTGGGAAATCGGAAATATGTCCTGCTTTGAAAAGCGGATTCCCCCCCGCCCCGCGGGGAGAGGGGGACAAACCGGTCAGCCGGCGAATTCCGCCTTGGCGGTCTCGTAGGCCCACTCGATCCAGGGCAGCAGGGCTGCCATGTCCGAGGCCTCGACAGTGCCACCACCCCACAGGCGCAGGCCCGGAGGAGCGTCACGGTAGGACCCGATGTCGTAGGCCACGCCTTCCTTGTCCAGGAGCGAGGCGATTTTCTTCGCCGCCTTCGCCTGATCGTCAGCGGACAGGGCGGTGAACCAGTCTGCCACGACTTTCAGGCAGATGGAGGTGCAGGAACGCACGGCCTTGTCTTCCGCGAGGAAGTCGATCCAGTCGGTTTTCGCGACCCACTTTTCCACCTCGGCCAGGTTGGCCTCGCAGCGGCGGCGAAGGCCGGCCGCGCCACCGATGGTCTCGACCCACTTCAGGGCGTCGATGGCGTCCTCGACGACCAGCATCGAGGGGGTGTTGATGGTCTCGCCCTTGAAGATGCCCTCGATCAGCTTCCCGCCCTTGGTCATGCGGAACAGCTTCGGCATGGGCCAAGAGGGGGTGTAGCTCTCGAGACGCTCCACCGCGCGGGGCGACAGGATCAGGATGCCGTGCTGGGCCTCGCCGCCCAAGACCTTCTGCCAGGAGTAGGTCACCGCGTCGAGCTTGGACCAGTCCATGTCCATCGCAAAGGCGGAGGACGTGGCGTCACAGATCGTCAGTCCCTTGCGGTCGGCCGGGATCCAGTCGGCGTTAGGAACGCAGACGCCGGAGGTGGTGCCGTTCCAGGTGAAGACGACATCGCGCTCGAAATCGACCTGGGACAGGTCCGGAAGCTGGCCGTAGGGCGCCTCCATGGTGCGGACGTCCTTGATCTTCAGCTGCTTGACGATGTCCGTAACCCAGCCGGAGCCGAAGCTCTCCCAGGCCAGCACGTCAACACCGCGGGGCCCCAGGAGGGACCACAGGGCCATCTCCACAGCACCCGTGTCGGACGCGGCGACGACACCGATACGGTAGTCGTCGGGCAGTCCAAGAAGGGCGCGCTGGCGGTCGAGGACCTCAGCGAGTCTTTCTTTTCCGGGTTTTGCGCGGTGGGAACGTCCGACAAGCGCGCTCTCAAGAGCGGCGGGGGTCCAGCCGGGGCGCTTTGCGCAAGGGCCGGACGAAAAGTTCGGATTCATCGGCCGGGTGGCCGGTTTCGTAATCTCTGCCATGAGTGTACTCCCTTCCTCACAGAAGGGCAGCGATCCATTGGGGGATCGTGGCCCGGCACCGTGATACGTCGGGGAGCCGGCCCCGGTCAACCGGATTTTGCGGCCCTCCGGAAAAATCTAAATTTTGTCGCAATTTGGGGTATTATCCTTTCAGGACGGGTCGGGTTCACGGAATTTAAACGCTCTGTGTTGGACAGTGGTCCCAGCCGTTCCCTCTCCCATCTGACTGTCCGGGTGATCGCTGTCATGCAAGGCATTCCTACAAACGACTCCGAAGCCGCCGCCCCGGGGCATGACCCGCTCCAGGATATCCCGCTGACGCCGGAGCAACTGCGCGCGCGCATGCTGGCCGAGCTCAGGAAGCGCGGCGTGTTCGACAAGGCGGTGCTCGAGGCTCTGGACTCGGTTCCCCGGGAGCTCTTCGTGGCCCAGCCCTTTGCAAAGCGGGCCTTTGAGAACACCGCCCTGCCCATCGGCTGCGGGCAGACCATCTCCCAGCCGCTTGTGGTGGGTCTCATGACCCAGGCCCTCGACCTTTCGGACCGCCACAAGGTGCTGGAGATCGGCACCGGGTGCGGCTACCAGACGGCCGTGCTGTCACGGCTGTGCCGGCGGGTGTACTCCATCGAGCGCCACGCGCCCCTTCTTGAGGAGGCGCTCTACCGTTTCCATGCCCTGAAGCTGCGCAACATCGTGGCTATGGAGGGGGACGGATACCGGGGCTGGCCCGAGCAGGCCCCGTTTGAGCGGATCATGGTTACCGCGGCCGCGCCCGATATCCCGCGCTCCCTTGTGGAGCACCTGGCGGTGGGCGGCCTGATGATCCTGCCGGTGGGAGTCCACGAGGACGACCAGTACGTGGTCCGCGTCCGGAAGCTCTCGACCCACATCCAGACGGAAACCCTTTTCCCCGTGCGCTTTGTACCCATGGTGGAGGGCCTGCCTCCGCGTTGCACTCTGGGGCCCCAGTCCTAGGTCATCCCCGTCCCGCAAAGTGCCGACGACGGCCCGCGACGGGCTGGGCTGATTTGCCCGGAGCCGCCTGCAGCGAACGGCGCGGACGCCACCGGCTCCGAAAACCGTACCCTTGGCAGGCAAAAGGTCGGGGCCGACTGATCGGATTGCCCCCCGGTGGCCCGCATGGCGTGTGAAAGCCCCGGAACGGCCTGACGTGCTCCCTGCTTTCTCGAAGGGTGCCCGGATCCGGGGTGACAGGGCGCCCTGCAGTGCTCGCCTCCCCCCATACACGTGTTGTCCTTCAGCCCCCCGGCCGTGTCACGCCCCCGGGTACCCCCGTGGCGCGGTCCTCCGGTCCGGCTGCGGGGTGTCCGAAAAACAGAAACAGGCCCCGCTTGAGCGGGGCCTGCTGATCTGTATTCCCTGAATACGCCGGACCCGCGGCGGGTCAGGCGAAGTTACCGGGTGCCCGTCGGCCCTGCCCGTCTCCGGTCGGGGGCCGCAGGTGCTGCGCTCAGGCGCCGCTGTCCGGTGTCTCGGACGGGGCCGCGTCGGTGGCAGGCGTCCCGGCTGCAGAAGCATCCGCGCCCGGCGCGGGAGCTTCCGAGGCCTCCGCCTCTTCAGCCTTCTTGCGGCGGGGAGAGGCACGCCGGGTGGCGGGCTTCTTGGCCGGGGGGGCTTCCCCGGCACCCTCTTCCGCCGGAGCGGCCTTGCGGCGCGTGCGGGTTGCTGGCTTTTTCACCGGCTCGGCCGGGGCCTCATCCGAGGGAGCATCCGTCGCCGCCGCATCGGTCGCGGGCGCGTCCGTTGCCACGGGCTCGGCCGCGGTGTCATCCGTTTTTGCCGCTGCCGCCTTTTTTGTCCGGGGCGTGGCCGGGGCCTTCTTTGCCGGAGCCTTGCGGCGCGTTGCCGCCTTCTTGGGCGCAGGCGCGTCAGTCCCGTCGGCGGCGGCAGCTTCGGTGCTCACGTCACCGGCAGCCGGCGCATCACCCTCCGGTGCGCCGGAGACCGGGGCACTGTCCCCTTCCGACGCCGGGGCCGACGATACAGCCGCAGTGTCCGCTTCCCCGGAGGCCGGAGCCGGCTGGGACGCATCCTGTGCCGCGACCTCGGTACCCCGGTCATTCGAGGCTTCGGCAGCTACCACGGACGGTGCCGCGTCCGGCTGGTCGCCGCTCGCCGCGTCAGCGCTGTTTGCTGCAGCGCCGTCCGCACCCGCCGGAGCTTCCGTCCCGTCCTGGGCCTCACCGGTGAGCGCCTCTTTGCCGGCGGCATCCTCCTTGCGCGAGCGGGAGCGCCTGCGCGGCTCCTTCTTCCGGCTGGAGGCCTTGCGTCCGGACGCGCTGTCCGATCCGGCGGCGGCTTTGGGATCCTCGGACAGGACGATGTCCTCATCCTCGGCCGCGGCCAGCAGAAGCTCCTCCGCCTCGTCAATCTCCGGAGCCACAACGGGCTCCAGGATGAACGCGGGAGTGAAGCCGCCGAAGCCGATCGCATTGTCGTCGATGGGCATTTCCATCACTTCGGACTGGGGGTTGTCCCGCCAGCGTTTCTGATGGCGCCCCTGGGAGCGGCCCGGGCCACCGGCAGGCTCGGAGCTGCGGCGCTCATCGCGGGCCGCCGGCTGCGAGGACTCGGGCGCCGCTGTTGCGGAAGCTGCCGGAGCCGCGCGTTCCCGTCCGCCCTGGGAGCGGGAGTTTCGCGAGCGCGACTTGCCGTTGCGGCCACCCTTTGCGGGGGCCTCATCCTCAGTGCCGCTGCCCTCCAGATCCGGAGCCGCAAACCCCTCCAGGTTCACCCGCGGAATCGGGTTGCCCAGAAGTTCCTCGATGGCGACCACAAGCTTGCGGTCTGCCGGGCTGGCAATGGTGAAAGCCGAGCCCTTGCGCCCCGCCCGGCCCGTCCGGCCGATCCGGTGGACATAGTCCTCCGAGTGGATGGGCACATCAAAGTTGAACACGTGACTGACGTCGCTGATGTCGATTCCCCGCGCGGCCACGTCCGAGCACACCAGCAGGGCGACCTCGCCGTTCTTGAAGCGCTCCAGGCGCTCGGTGCGCAGATACTGGGGCATGTCACCGTGCAGGGCGACGGCGTCAAAACCGTGCTTCGACAGGGAGCGGTTCAGAATGTCCACATCGCGCTTGCGGTTGCAGAAAATGAACGCGTTGGTGACTTCCTCGCGGCGCAGCAGGTTGCGCAGCGCCTCGCGCTTGTCATTGGAGGGGACCACCACAAGCGACTGGTCCACCAGCTCGGCGGCTTTCTGGGTGGGCTCGATGCGGATCTCCACCGGGTCGGTCAGGAAGGCATCGGCAAGCCGCTTGATTTCCTTGTCCATGGTGGCGGAGAAAAACAGCGTCTGGCGGCGGGCCGGCAGAAGCGAGACAATCCGCTCCACATCCGGAATGAAGCCCATGTCCAGCATGCGGTCCGCCTCGTCGATCACCAGCAGGCGCACGTCGCGCAGCAAGATCGCCCCGCGCTCGAACAGGTCCAGCAGGCGGCCCGGCGTGGCAATCAGGATGTCCACGCCCTTGTCCAGGATCTTCTGCTGGTCGCCAAGGGACTCCCCGCCGATCAGAAGGGCAAGGGACAGCTTGTGGTACTTGCTGTAAAGGAGGGCGTTGTCCGCAACCTGAGAGGCCAGCTCGCGGGTCGGAGCCAGCACAAGGGAGCGGGGCATGCGCGCCTTCGCCCGCCCGCTCGACAGGATTTCGATCATGGGCAGCGTGAAGGAGGCCGTCTTTCCGGTTCCCGTCTGGGCAATACCCAGCACATCGCGTCGAGCCATGACGTGGGGAATCGCCATTCTCTGAATGGGGGTCGGTTCCTCGTAGCCAACGTCTTCAAGGGCTCTCAAGGTATCGGGGCTGAGACCGAGATCAGCAAAAAGCATGCGTCAGTTTTCCCGGAAGTTCACAGGGGGCGCAAAAGGTGCGCAAAAGGGGTCGCCCGAAAGGATCGCGGACGACAGAACCCGCGCCACTATATCCCCACACGGGGGTCTGTCAATGTTTAGCCCGCCAAAACAAAAGAAAAAAGGTGGAAGGACAACGTCTGCGTCCTGTTAAAGCGGGAACAGTGGCGCAACGGCCGGTTTTTGCCCCCGTTTCTGTCGGGCCGGACACGGCTGTCTGCCGGAGCCGGGCCGGGAGGCTGCCCCGTGCGCGCTCCGGGCCGTCCTGACTACCTGAGGGGCGCCTCTTTCAGGCAACTCGCGGACTGGCCCTCGACAAGGGCCCCGTCTTTCCAGAGCCCCTTCACGGTCTCCCCGTCGGGACAGATGATCACGCACGGTCCGTCGGCCAGGCCGGCGACCCAGCGCCCCTCGACCCGGACGCCGTCGGCCCGCACGAAAATTCCAAGACCGTTGCGCCGGCCCTGGGCGAACTCGCCCTCGAACCGGGATCCGTCCGCCGCGCTGAGAACCCCGTATCCGTGAGGCATCCGGTCACGAACCTCGCCATCGTAGCGGTTTCCGCCGGCGGTGCGGATGGTGGCCGGGCCCGAGATCTCGCCGTTCACCCACTCGCCCTCGATGGTCGACCCGCCCGAGTAGGTGTAGAGGCCATGACCGTGATAGGCGTTGGCCTGCCAGCCCCCCTGGTAGCGCTCCCCCGACGGGCGGCTCTCGAAGCCCTCCCCGTCCCGCTGGTCGTTTTTCCAGTCCCCCTCGTAGCGCTGGCCGTCGGGCCACACCTGGAGCCCGCGCCCCGAGCGCTGTCCATCCGTCCAGTCCCCCTCGTAGCGGGCACCGGAATGCTCGGTCAGGACACCGGCCCCGTTCGGAACGCCCCGGGAGAACAGACCCTGGTGGACATCGCCGTCCTGCGAGACGTCAATCCCCTGCCCCTCCGGCACGCCGTCGCGCACATCGCCCTCATAGGAGGCGCCGGACGGCCTGCGGATAAACACCCGCCCGTTGGGACGGTTGTCGCGGAACTCCCCCTCGATGATCTCGCCGTTCGGGCCAGTCCAGCGGCCGACGCCGCTCATCTCGCCGTCCTGGAACTCTCCCTCGTAGCGGGCGTCCCCCTGCGCGGTCCCGTACCCGTGGGCAAGCCCGTTGCGGCCCCGTTCGCCGTCATACGTTCCCGAAAGGCGCCCGTCGGTGACGGCCGCGCCCCCGGCCTGAGCCGCCACCGGTGCCGGAGGCTTTCCGTACACGTAGACCACCGTTCCCGCAGTCGCGAGAATGGACACAACAAGGCAGAGAAAAACAATGCGGGACATCGGGTTTTCCATTCTCCTGTGAAACGGCGCCGGGACTCGGTCAGGCCCTTGCGATGCGACAAGGGGCAGGCCGGGTGCACAAGAGGGCGCAGTCTATCACGTCCGCGCCCCGGGGCTTCAACAGCTTTGAACAGAGCCCCCGGACATCCCGGCCCGGCCCGCCTGGCCCACCAAACGGGCGCCGTGCGGGCGCGCAGGCATGGATCCGGGAATAAAACGCACCTTCAGGCACCGACTCCGGAGCATGACCCCGTCACATCCGGCCACGGGGGCGAGATCCCGTCCCAAACCGTTGCGACCGGGGGAACACGGTCCCCAGATGTGCTTCCTGCTGGCCCGGGCGCGGGCACGGACCTAGTGAAGCGCGCTGCCCAGATTGATCCGGCCGCGCACCTGCCCGGTTGCCAGGTCAAGGACGACAAGACGATTCGGCCGTGCCTGGGGCCCGCCCACAAGCTCGACCACCAGGGTGTTGCCGGACACCACCATGGAGCGGATCTCGGTGCCCGCGGGCTCGTCCAGGAACAGCATGCCGAAAAAAGCGGGATCGTGCAGAGCGGCACTCGCACCCGGTTCCGCGGGCGGGGCGGGGATGCCCTCAGTCGGCACAATGCGGCCGGGCGCGCCGGATTCAGCCGCCTCCCCGGACGTGCCGGATCGGGAATACAGCCCGTAGCCCAGGGCACCGAGCCCCACGACAATCAGGGCCAGCATGACAAAAACCAGGGTTTTGACAAACTTCAGCATGGCACGTCCTTCCTGTTGCGGGGCCAGCCCCCAAATCCCACACCCGTACGCCCCGTTACAGGGCCAGGGCCAAACACGGGGCCCGGGGCGCCGACCCACCCGGCCCGCGAACATTGCAGGGAACCGGATAACGATAAGCCCTTGCGCCGGAAAGGGGCTGGCGCCTTATATAGGGCCATGAGCAGCCATTGTGAAACCGAAGACACCTTTGAGGACGACGACCTGTCCCCGCCTGCCGCTGCAGTCGGGGCCGGGGCCGGGGCCGGGTGTCACCGTCTCGTGGCGGATGCCGGGGCCGCCGGGGTTCGCCTGGACAAATGGCTGAGCACCTCGCTTCCCGACCTTTCGCGCGCGCGCCTCCAGATGCTGGTCCGCTCCGGGCTCGTCGAGATCGACGGACGGACGATAGTCGATCCTGCCTTGCGGATCAAACCCGGGCAGACGGCCTGCGTCCGCGAGCCCGTTACGGTTCCGGACGCCCCCGCGCCGCTTCCCATGCCTCTGGACGTCCTCCACGAGGACGAACACCTGATCGTGGTGAACAAGCCCCCCGGGCTGGTGGTCCACCCGGGCGCTGGAAACCCGGACCGGACGTTGGTCAACGGGCTTCTCCACCACTGCGGGGGCCGTCTGTCCACCGGAAGTGACCCCCAGCGTCCGGGCATCGTCCACCGTCTGGACAAGGACACAAGCGGTGTCCTGGTCGCGGCAAAAACAGATGCGGCCCACGAAGCCCTTGCCGGGCAGTTTGCCGCCCGCCTGCCCGGGAGAACCTATCTGGCCCTGGTGTGGGGAACCCCGATGCCCCCTGCCGGAACCATCGAGGGGCAGATTGGCCGTCACCCGAAAAACCGCCAGAAAATGGCGGTTCTTGATCCGGGGGCGGGGAAATACGCCTGCACGCACTACCGCACCCTCGAGGTGTTCTGCGGCGGGGAGATCAGTCTTGTGGAATGCCGTCTGGAAACCGGACGCACCCACCAGGTCCGGGTTCACCTGTCCTCGTGCGCCCTGCCCCTTGTCGGGGATCCGCTCTACGGGCGCAAGTCGGTGCCCAGGGCCTGGGCCGGGCGGCTGCGGGGCTTCGAGCGGCAGGCCCTGCACGCGGTGGAGGTTGCGTTCACCCATCCGGTCACCGGCGAGACGCTGCGTTTCCGGGCCGAGCCCCCGGAGGACATGGGTGCTCTTATCGAAACGATAAGACGCAACACAAACAGATAGTTAGAACTCGTATTTCACGCGAAGCCACAGGGTGTGGGCGTCATACCGGTCGCCAACCATCAGGGCGTAGCCCCCGTTCAGAGTGAAGCTGTCCCCCGCATGGTAGGTGGCTCCCAGGCCGATCTGGCCGAAGTGGCGCCCCCGGTCCTGGCCCGTCATGCGGATTCCCGACAGACCCGACAGGCCGTACTCAAGGTCCACCGCCGTGTCGAGAGCCTCGTAAAGATAGGTGCCGGACGCCCTCAGCTCGAACCCCGGTGTGACCTGGTGGGCAACCTCGACCCCCACCCGGGGCCTTAGAGACTGGAGGTCCGTGGACCGTACATCCATGGGAGTGGCACCGCTGGTTTCCCGGTAAGCTCCCTGGGAAACGGATGTGTAATCCACTCCGATGGACGGGCTCAGGCGCCAGGACGTGGCAATCTCGAAGTCCTGCCCCATTTCTCCGGCAACCCGGAAGGTGTGGCTGTCCACGTCGGCGCTTGCGGTCGTGCCCCCGAGTTCCCGCCGGTCCTGATCCGCATTGGTGTAAAGATAGCCCGCGGAGGCCGACAGCCAGGGCGCGAGCGTCCCTTCGGTGTTCAGGGGGTCGGTGACCACGGAGACCACAGCGCCGAACGATTTGGTCTGGCTCTGGCCGTCCGAGCCGAGATCCAGCCGGCCCAGGGCCGCCACGCCGGCAACGCTGAGGGTCAGGGGCCCCATCCGGGTGGACAGCCCGGCACTGCCGCCTCCCCAGTTGAAGGTCGAGTCCGCGTAGGAGGCGCTTGCCTCCCGCAGATGGTCGAACCCGCCAAGCGGGGTAAACCACACGGACAGATCCTCTTTCGGCCGTACAAGGTCGGAGATGTAGGACACCGACTCCCGGGACGCGACCTGCTGGACCGCCGGGGGCCGGGTGCGTACCAGCGTCTCGCGGCGAACCGCGTTGAACCCCGCGTCCATGACCACCATGCTGACCCGGGGCAGGAGCGCCCCCGCCTGGGGGGTGAGGGTGCGCAGGGCCGCCGACGTCCCGTCCGCGGTGAAGGTATTGGAGAGACGGTCGTAGAGGGCGCTGTTCTCCGCGCTCACGTTCGGAGACGTCTCGACCGCGAGGGCCACGTTCCGGACCGGCCCCTCCAGAAGGTCCGAAAGGGGCGCCAGCCGCGTCACGGACACGCTGGCCGAGCGGCGGTCTTCCGACAGGGTTACCTCATAGCCGAGAACACCGCTTGTCCGCCGACCCACCCAGCCCGCGTTGTCCTGAATGGTCCCGTCCAGATTGGCGGTGGCAATCTCGATCACGGTCCCAGCCGCCTGCGCCGAGCCGGTGGGAAGGTCCAGGACGCCCGATGTGTAGAGGGACAGGGTCGCCCCCTTCTCGATCACGACATCGCTTTTCGCCACAGCCGCGTCGTCGTGGGACAGAACCATGCGGCCGACGGCCCAGCCGGAGCCGTCCGTCTTCCGGGTGACCGGCAGGTAGAGCGTGCCCCCGGCGCCGATCAGCACATCCGGCCCCAGCTCCCGCCCCGTGTCATCCGTCCGGGCACCGCTTAACACAAAGGCCCTGCTTCTCGCGTTGCCGCCCGTATCCGGAAGCAGGGTCAGGGTGCCCGAGTACAGGCGAAGGTGCTCGGCGCTGATCCCGGTTCCGCCCTTCTCCCCGTGCGCCTCAACCTGCCCGCCGGCCGCGATCCAGAACTCGCCGGTGGACACAAGGCCGGACGCCTGTGCGCCCGAGCCCCTCGCCTCCACACGGGCTCCGCTGACACCGATATCCTGCGAGACATAAAGGCCGTGGAGAACCCCGCTGTCCCCCTTTCCGGACGCGCTGAGAGACACCCCGGCCTGAAGCTCCAGGTCCGCGTCAAACGGGCGCACAGTCCCGGACGATGTGTTCTCAAAGACCAGAGCGCCTGAAGGAAGGATCGCACGACCGTTGTCGGCCGAGGGCTTGCGGGAGGACAGGGTCCAGATATCCTCGAGCGGTCGGGTCACCCCAATCCACTCCTCGGCGGCCATGGCCTCCCCTGCCCCGAAAAGGCAGAGCAGAACCGGAAGGGTCCAGAGCGCTGAACGTGCTGTTCCATGTGCCATGTCAACACCCGAGCGTGCGCGGAAGCGGGCCGCCTCTGAAAAGGGGGCTGCCTGCACCCGACGGCACAGGAGCCCGGCAAGCAGGCATACGCCAGAAGTCTAAGCGGGAACCCTTAATAGTTTACAAACTTGAGATGTAAAACCAAGGCGCCGCTCGGAACCGGACGGGGTCGTGCGATGATTCCCGTCCCGTTCAGCCGCAGGAGTAAACGGATACGGGAGCGGGCCGGGCTGCATGCGGATGCGTCCGGCGGGAAGGAATACGGGACGGAGGGAATGAACGGGGCCTGCCGCGTGGAGGGGTGTGCGGCGCATCCGGTCGTTGGCAGTTCGTTTGGAACCGTCGTTACTCAGATGCGCCGCACGTCACGGAACGTCGGACGGAAACGTCCAGTTGCCCCGTGAAAAACGAGGTCGCCTGCCGCTTTTCGCTGGCGCCGACCGCCCCCTTCCGGCCCTTGGCCTGGGGGGTAAGGCTGTTGGACGGATTGAAGCCTATCGCAATCATTGGATGTCTTGCAACCCGTGATTTTATAAATCCAACCCGTTGAAAATAGAAACGAATTCGAGACAAAAACCACTTCCGAACAGGAAGTTTCGGAGAAACCGGCGTATTTTGGACATGCTCAAACGACGCTTTCGTGTTACGTTTGAAACTGTAGTCGCGCAACCGCGTCCTCCTGTGTCACGCCCCGAATAACGGAAACAAACCCCAGCACCCGAATACCACATTTCAACCGCCGGGACCGGGACATCGCAGACTCCGGGGCATGCCTTGCCAGGGCTTTGGCTGGAAGGGCACGCGGGACCGCGCAAGGCCGCTTCCCGGACCCCGGGGGCAGCTCCGTCCCGGGGCTTTTCCGGTTGTGAGCGGCGCGTTTCCGGTCACGTTCAAAAGGCCCCGTCCTTGGGTCTCGGGAGTCTTTTCGTGACCGCCCCACGGTGTCTGTGTCCGCCCCACCGGCGACATCGACACAATTGCACTTATGGGAAAAACGGTCAAGGATGAAAGTTCAAATCCGAGCCGTTGCCCGCAAACCTGAGTACTGGAGTTAGACGTTTGTGCAAATCAGGGTATGTTGTCCGTTCCGGTGCCTGCGGGCATCTCCGCGACAACCGGAGTCAGAAGACTGATGTCTGACCTCAGATCCTCGTTTCGCGAGCGAATCGAGACACTGATTACCCTTTATAACGGCAACGCCATGAAACTGGCGCGGGATACGGGCGTGACCCGGTCCGCGCTTGAGAAATGGCGCAAGGGACTCTCGGAGGCGTCACGCGAAAGTCTCGAGAAGCTGGCCCGGGGTGCGGGCGTATCCCTCACCTGGCTGGTGACGGGAGACGGGGACATGTTCCCGGGCTCCGCCGGCGCACATTACCTGGCAGCGGACCCCGGTCAGGACTGTCCCCCTGTCCCCCACGCTCCCGGGGGCGCGTCGCTCACGCCTGATCCGGTTCTGGAGCGATTTCTGGATATGCTCGAGTTTTTGGGGCCGGATCTGGAGGGGATTGCCTCCCGGGCCAGGGTGTCCCGCACCCGGATCACCGCGTTTCGCAGCAGGGAGACCGTCCCGACCGGGAGGGAGCGCGAAGCCCTCGTCCGCGCGGCCGGTGTGTCGTCCTCGTGGATTGAAACGGGGCTCGGGATGATGATCGCGGCGCACGTCCGGCCGGGTGAACGGCTGCCACGCGTGGCCGATGATCTCCCCGCAGGGCCGTCCCTCATCTCGGATCCCGGTCGTCCGGGAGGCTCCGGGGCTCCGATCGATCCGGAGGGGCTTGCCGTCATCACCGATCACCTTGAGCTCCTTTACAGGGAGAAGGGCCTCCCCTGTTCCGCCGGTGTTCTGGCACGCCGCGCCGCCGAGATCGCCCAGGACGTGGCGCTGGTCGCCCGTGACCCGGCCGATGCGGAGATTGCCGTCTCCATGGCTCTGCTGACCATCCGGCGCACCCTGTGAAGGTGGGGCCGTTGACGGAGCGCCCGCATCCGCCTCGCCCTCCGGGCACCGGCTGACGACAGCGAGCAGCGTCCGCCGCCTCACTGCCACAGCCTCACAATCGCAACCATGCCGGACGGCCAGACAGCCAGCTTCGGGCCGGCAGGACGCCGTACCGCGCGCCGGGTGCGTTTTTCCGCCCCACACCCTGCTCTGCCCTGTGTGTTTCCCGGGCGACGGGCCATCACGCGGGCGCTTCGCATGGCCGGACCGCCCTTCCCCAACGGGGCGCTGACAGAGGCGTGCAGCGCCATAAGGCGCGCGCCGGCCTTGCGCCTCCTCCTCTCCGTCCTCCGGGGAGCAGTTCCCGTCAGGGCATTATGCTGTTGAAGCGGGCGCCGTGGGCTTACACAATGGGGTTGAGGCAGGGCGGGCGCGCACGCGGCCCTCCGGGACAAGACGCCCCACCCCGAACGAGGAACGCGGAGAGAAAAAAGCGAGGGCAACGGACGATGACGGATGGACACCTCACAGATCTGCTGATTGAGGAGGCCCTGATCTCGGATCTGGACGAGGTCCAGCGCCTTGATGCCCTGGTCACGGCCCACCCGAAACCGGACCACTGGCGCCTGCTGATCGAGGGAAGCCGCACCTCTCCGGAAAGCCGGTTCTTTCTGGTGGCGCGCCGGGGCGACCGCCTTCTGGGTCTTATTGCCGGTGAAATCCGTGTCTGGGAGTTCGGCTCCCCACCCTGCGGCTGGATCTATACGGTCGCCGTCGATCCCGACGCCCGGGAGACAGCGGTGGGCACCCGTCTGTTCCAGGCCATCTGCGCCCGGTTTCGCCGTCAGGGGGCATCGACCGTCCGCACCATGGTCGGGCGCAACGAGCACCTGGTCCTGTCCTTCTTCCGAAGCCAGGGCATGATGGCCGGACCCTTTGTGGAACTGGAGATGGAGATCCGGCCATGAACCTCCAGATGGCAACGCGCCATGCCCTTTTCGCGGTTCTTGAGCTGGCCTCCCGGCCGGACGAGCAACTGTCCGCCCTCGATATTGCGGACCGCTATGATATTTCCGCGAACCACCTGGCCAAGGTTCTGCGTGTTCTGGGACGGGCCGGAATTGTCGAGGCCGTCCGGGGTGTCGGCGGCGGCTACCGCTTTGTTGGTAAGGCCAAACGCCTGTCCCTCATGGACATTGTGAGCCTGTTTGAGCCCATCGGCTCTCCGGACCACAGCACCGCCCCCGGAGCCCGGACGCCCCAGGGCCAGGCCCTGCGTCTCGTCATGACGGAAATCGAGGACACTGCCCGCTCCACCCTGTCCTCGATCACGGTGGAGACCATGCTCAAGCTCGCCGGGCGGATGGACGCTCCCTAGCGCCCACGCGCCAAGGGCGCCAACAGGGGGCACGGGCCCCGGGCGCCTTTTGCGGGCGTGTCAGGCCGCCGGCCCAACAGCGGTTCGCGGGACGGGGCCGTCAGGCCGCCGCCTTCCCGGTCGCCTGGAACAGCCATTCCCCCGACTCTCCGACGGTTCTGGCCATCTGCCCCCTCGCCACCAGATGGTTCAGGTGGGCAAGGGTCTCGGCAATGGCGAACGCCTGCTGGTGGCCGTCAAGGCGCCGGTTAAACAATCCCTGACTGACCTGGAAGACGCTGGCGGGTGACTGGCACAGGGCAAGGGCGTCCTGGAGCCGCGCCCCGTGATGGGCCTCCAGCTCCCGGCACCGGGCGCGCAGGGTGGAGAACGGGCGGTCATGGGAGGGAAGAACCAGTGTGTCCGCCGGAAGCTCACCCAGCCGGGAGAGCGAGGCCAGGAAGTCGTCCAGGGGATCGTCATCCGCGTTCCGATACCAGGCGCCCACCGTGGGGCTGATACGGGGCAGGATCTGGTCGCCACTGATGAGAACGCCGTCCTCCTTGCACCACAGGCAGGCGTGCTCCGGTGTGTGACCGCTGAAGGTCATCACGGTCCAGAGCCTCCCCCCCAGCGCAAGGGTGTCTCCATCGGCAATGGGGGACCAGGAGCCGGACAGGGGATGCACAAGCGGACTGTAGGCACTTTTGCCGCGCTCGGCCCCGTCGGCCATGTCCTGTGGGCACCCGCAGCGCAGGTAGTGCCCCCGAAGACCGGCGTAGTAGTCGTCGTGTCGCTCCTCGCCCCAGGAGCGCGTCCCCATGTCCCACTCGCCGAACGGTGTGGTGACCGGAACCCCGAACCGCCGCGACAGCCAGCCCGCCAGCCCCATGTGGTCGGGGTGATAGTGGGTGCACACGAGGCGGTCCAGCGGGAGGCCGGCCAGGGGGCCGTCCAGAAGGGCTTCCCACAGGGCCAGTGTGGCCTCATCCCAGACGCCCGTATCCACCAGGGACCAGGTGTCCCCGTTTCTCAGAACCCACACGTTGATGTGGTTGAGGGCAAAGGGCAGAGGAAGCCGGAGCCAGAAAATCCCGGGAGCAACCTCGCTCAGAACGCCGTAGTCCGGTGTTGACGGCACATGGGTCATGGATGTCTCCATCGGTAGAATCAGGGCACCGTGCGCGCGGCTCGGGGAGCCTCGCATCGACACGGCAAAACAGACCGGGCGGAGTGGACGCACGGGAAAAATCGTTCGGGATCGGAGAGCCCGGCGGGCGAGGAGGGCCCGGCAGGGCCGGACGGCTGAAGACCTGTCCCGGGAACAGGGAAGCCTGCGTCCCCTCCGGCTGCGTCCCTGCGCAGGACAAAAGGAGGACACTCCCGACACAGCGGGGGACATACGGGTCGCATGCGCGGCTCTCCCTGTTGGGGCGGCGCCCATGGCAACCGGCCCTCTGATCCGGCCTCTCTGGGCCGGTATAGATGTACCGTAATGCGGCTATTGGGGAGCGTCAAGGAAAAGGCGGGGGAAAACCACACGCTCCGACGCGGATACCCGGGTCAGCCGGAACCGTCCGACGCCAGAACCGGGGGAGGCCGAAATCCGTCCGGAACACGCCCGGTCTCGCGGGTGTCCGGCGTTCGGGCAGGGCCCGGGCGGACGGTGGGGACCAGGACGGTGGGGACCGGAGCCGGCGAGCGGCCTGCCCCGTCCGGACACGACGTCCCCGCATCAGGCGGCCCAGGGGCCGGGGCCGTTCCGGAAGCGTCCGGAACACGCCCGCCGTCCCGCCTGCGCGGCGGGCCGCAACGTGCGGCAGGACAACCCGCCGCACCCGCTCCCCCTCAGACGCCCCTAGAGATACGGGTCGTCCTGGAGGAGATGGGAGCGCACATAGTCCGACACCGCATCCTCAAGGGAGGTGGGCTGGAAGGAGCTCCCGCAGCGCTCCAGGGCCGAGCGGAGCCGGTCCATGGGGGCCTCGGTGAAATACTGGTACTTCCCGCGCAGGATCTCGGGCATCTCGATGTAGTCGATGGCCACCGGGCGATCCATGGCCGCAAACACGGCGGCGGCAAGGTCGTTCCAGGACCGGGCCTGACCCGAACCCAGGTTGAACAGACCGTTGACCCCCCGGGCCTCGAGCAGCAGGTCGGCCAGAACCCGCGCGCAGTCCTTGACGTAGACGAAGTCACGCTTCTGCCCGCCGTCGGGGAAATCCTCCCGGTAGGAGCGGAACAGCTTCAGGCGCCCGCCCTCCAGGATCTGGGGAACCGCCTTGTTGACCAGGGAGCGCATGTCCTCCTTGTGGTACTCGTTCGGCCCGAAGACGTTGAAGAACTTGATCGAGGCAAGGTGGGCAAAGGCCCCGGTCCGCTGGGCCCAGACATCGAACAGATGCTTGGAGTAGCCGTACATGTTCAGGGGGCGGAGTTCATCCAGCCGGTCCCGGTCGTCGTCGAAGCCCGCCTCCCCGTCCCCGTAGGTGGCGGCGGAGCTGGCGTTCACAAAGCGGACGCCCTTTTTCATCGCGTAGGTCGCAAGGGCCTTGGAGTAGTTCAGGTTGTTTCGGATCAGGTAGTCGGCGTCCCGCTCGGTGGTGCTGGAACAGGCCCCAAGGTGGGCGATCCCCTCCAGCCGGGCCCGGACAGCGCCGCGGCCGAACTCTCCGATGATGAGATCCTCCACCGCGTTTCTGTTCACGTGTTCCAGAAAAACGTCCTTGTCCACAAATCCCAGAAACTGGCGCTTGACGAGATTCTTCCACTGGTCCGAGGTTCCCAGCTGGTCGACGACAATGATCTCGTCGATCCCGCGGTTGTTCAGTTCCCAGAGAAGCGCACTGCCGATCATGCCGGCGGCACCGGTGATGATAAACATGGTTCAACCTTTTCCATCCAGGGTCCGGGGGGCGGAGTATTCCGGAGTTTCCCTGACAATTCCATAAAAAAGTTCCCGCACCGCGTGGCTGTCCTGCTCCATGGTATGGGTGAGGGTGGCAAACGAGGGTTCCCCCGTCGCCCGGCACAGCTTGGCCTTCAGGCCCGGCGAGAGGTCGTCCTCCCCCGGAGGGCCGGACAGGCTGTGGCGCAGGGTCGACTGGATCGCAAGGCAGCGCCCGTAGTGGGTCACAAGCCGCTCGGCGGCGGCCGGCGGGATCAGCCCCAGGCGGCCGCAGCGTGCCAGGGTCTCCCGGGTCTCCGGGGTCATGATCCCGGGATGGGCGGCACCAAAGCGCAACTGGACGAACTGGGCCACGAACTCGATATCCACAAGCCCGCCGGGAGCCAGCTTGACGTCCCACAGGCTGGCGGGCGGCTTCTCCCGGTCCATCAGGGCCCGCATGTCCAGCACGTCGCGGGCCAGAACCACGGGGTCGCGCTCCCGGGTCAGGGTCGCGCGGATCGCCGCCTCGATATCCTTTTTCAGCCGCGGCGCCCCGCAGACCACCCGAGCGCGGGTCAGGGCCAGGTTCTCCCAGGTCCAGGCGCCCTCGGACTGGTAGCGCACGAAGGCGTCCAGGCTGGTGGCAAGTGGCCCCTTGTTGCCCGAGGGCCGCAGGCGCAGGTCCACCTCGTAAAGGGGGCCGTCTCCGGTCATGGCCGTTATCGCGTTCACCAGGCGCTGGGTCAGGCGCGTGTAGTAGCGGGCCGGATCCAGGGGCCGCTCCCCGTCCGAGCCCTCGCTATCCGGGGGCACGTCGTAGATCACGATCAGGTCCAGATCGGATCCGGCGGTCATCTCCCGGGAGCCCAGCTTGCCGAAGGCCAGAAGGGCCACCTCGCCCCCCGGAACCCGTCCGTGCGCCCGGGCGAACTCGGCCTTCACCCGGGGCAGGAGCGCACTCAGGGCCACGTCGGCGATGTCCGACAGGCTGCGTCCGGCGGCGTCCGCATCCAGGTTGCCCTGAAGGGTCATCAGGCCAACCCGGAAACGGGCGTCGTTGGCCCAGCGCCGCAGAAGGATCAGCACCTCCTCGTAGCTGTCCGTCTCCCTCAGCCGCAGGTCCAGAAGCCGGGCCAGTTCCTTGCGGTCCGGGTTGTGGGGGGCGAGGATGGCGTCCAGAAGGTCCGGGTTCCGGGCCAGATACCCCGCCAGCCGGGGGGCATCGCCCATGATCTCCGCCACAAGGGTAAGGAGGCTCCGGTTATGCTCGAGAAGGCTGAAGATCTGGACCCCGGCCGGAAGCTTTGTGAGAAACTCGCCAAACCGCACAAGGGCCGTGTCGGGCTGGGCGGTCTCGCAGAAGGCCCTCAGCAGGGCCGGGACCAGTTCCGTCAGGTACTCCCGGGCCCTGGGCGAGCGGGTGGCCGCACAGCGCCCGTGGTGCCACTCGCGAACCATGTCCGCAACCGCCCGCGGGTTCCTGTAGCCCATGTTCTGGAGGGTCTCCAGGGTGCCGGGATCCTCGTCGTGGCCCGTGAAGACCAGATTGCCCTCCCCGGCCGAAAGCGAGGGAGCATGCTCGAACAGGCCCGCGTAGTGGCTTTCGACCGTTCCCAGAGTCTCCCGGACGTGGGTCTCGAACGCCGCCAGGGTGTCGAAGCCGTCGAACACGGCGACCTGCTCCAGCCGGAGCGGATCGGCAGGCAGGGTCTGGGTCTGCTCGTCGTCGAGCATCTGGAGCCGGTGCTCCAGCCGGCGCAGGCGCCAGTAGGAGGTCATCAGGGCATCCGCCTCCCCCTCGGTCACCAGTCCTGCCGCCACAAGAGCCGCCATGGCATCCCGGGTGGAGCGCTGCCGCAAGGACGGATCGCGTCCGCCCCAGATCAGTTGCTGGGTCTGGGCGAAGAACTCCACCTCCCGGATGCCGCCGCGCCCCAGCTTGATGTTGTGTCCGGCCACGGCGATGGCGGCACCGCCGCGCACCGCGTGGATCTGGCGCTTGATGGAGTGGATGTCCTGAAGCGCGTTGAAGTCCAGATACTTCCGCCAGATGAAGGGGCGAAGGTGGGCCAGAAAGGCGCACGCGGCGTCCTGGTCCCCGGCCACCGGGCGGGCCTTGATCATGGCCGCGCGCTCCCAGTTCTGCCCCTGGGTCTCATAGTAGATTTCCGCACTTTCCGTGGACAGGGCCACAGGGGTTGCCCCCGGGTCGGGCCGGAGACGAAGATCAACGCGAAACACGTAGCCGTCCGCCGTGCGGTCCTCGAACAGCTGGACGAGGGTCCGGGTCAGGGCCACAAAGCACTCGCCCGGAGACTTCTTTCCCCGGTAGTCCGCCTTGTCCCGGTCGTAGAAGACGATCAGGTCGATATCGGAGGAGTAGTTCAGTTCCCCGCCGCCCATTTTTCCCATGGCCAGAATGAAGAGGGCGCAGTCCTTTTCCGGATCCTCGGGATGGGGCAGGACAAGCTCGCCCCGCCTGTGGGCGTCGCGCAGCAGCCAGCGCAGGGCGTGGCGCAGGCAATCCTCGGCCAGGACGGTGATCTCCCGGGTGACCTGCTCGATGGTCCAGGTCTCCGCGAGGTCGGCCAGGGCAATGAGCAGGGCGCCCCGGCGCTTGAACACCCGAAGCCGCCGCATGATCTCCGCCCGGTCGCAGTCCTCCGGAGCTGCGGCCAGCTCCGCCCTCAGAGCCGCGAAGACCTCCCCCGGCTCGCTGTGGGCAAGGCGGGCCATGAAATCGGGCTCCATGAGAAGAACGCGGGTCAGGTACGGGCTGTTTCCGAAGACCGCCTCCAGCAGGGCCCGGCCGGCCGGATCACGGGCAAACGCCGGGACAAACGCGGCCCTGTCCTCGGGGGCGTTGCGGGCCAGCGCCTCCCAGTTTCCCAGGCCTATTTCCAGGCGCTTGGGGTCAAAAGGACGGGGAAAGCCGGCCGGAGTTGCCGGAAACGTGAATGTCTGCACTGAGGCCTCCTCTTCATTTCCGGAAGAATGGAGCGCCCCCGGATCCGGCGTCAAGAAGAAGCCAATTTCACCCGGGCAAAAGATCGTGGCTTCGCAAAGGCTCGCCATGGCTTTATATGAAAGGATACCCCTGACCCGCAGGCGGCCCGTGAGCGGGAGCGCCCGCGGGCCTTTCTGTGTTCAGGCCCCTGCTGACTGCCGCAAAGGAAGGTTTTGTGACCCGGAGGCACGACCCAACCCGCGACCCCCTGCCGCTCAAAGGCGCCGCCCGCCCCGAAGCCGGGGACGGTCCGGGCCAGGGGCCGCACGTGTCCGGCCTGAACGCAGAGCCGGGGTTCGGTATGGAGGCGGAGCCGGGGATCAAAACGCAGGCGGAGCCGGGGATCGAAACGGAGGCAACGCTGGCGTCCGGGAACCGGGGGCCGGATGCGGAGCCGGGTTCACCCCCTCACACACCTGCGGCGCCGCGGACGGCGGCCCGGGGCGGCGGGGGTGGACCCCGCGGAACCGGCCGGAGGGCCCTTGCCGGAGCCCTGTGGCTGGTAAGGTTCTCCCTGGCCTGCGCCCTGTTTGTGTTCCTTGTCTCCAGCGTGTTTCTCTGGCGGCTGTCCCAGGGTCCGGTCTCCCTGGAGCCGTTCATTGGCTTTCTGGAGGCCCAGGCCCGGGACTACCTGTCCGGCACCGACATTCACCTGACGCTGGGAGGCGCCCGGTTCCACTGGCCGTCCTGGCGCGAGGCCCCCTCGGTCACCCTGCGGGATCTGAGCATCCTGGGAACCGGCGGACGCCCGCTGGGCATGGTGCCCGAGGTGAAACTCCGCCTCTCGCCGGGGAAACTGGTGCGTGGTGAGCTCCCCGTGCGGTCCCTTGAGATCAGCCGGCCGGTTCTTTATCTGGTCCGCCGCGCTGATGGCTCCATCGGGATGCGCATGAACCTCATGGATCACTCGGGGGCGCAGGACACTCCGGACAGCGGGAGCCCGGACTCCTCCGGTGACCTGAGCACCTGGCTGTCCGGTGGCGACGGCGATGACACCGGTGCCCTGCTGGCGGCCCTGGACCAGCTTGCGCCCCTGCGCTCGCTCCTGCTGTCCCTTCGCGAGGGTGTCTTTATCTTTGAAAACAGGCAGAATGGCGCCGATTTCCAGATCCAGGACATCAACGTGACCGTGGACGTGCGCCCGGCCACCATCGGCCTGAAGGTTCACGGAGCGCTGCCCGCGCCCTCCGTTCCCCGGGACGCGACAGGCGACGCGCTCGGGGGGGCCGAACCGCGGGGAACCGGCCTGGGTCTGTCCGTCAACCTGATGCGCGGGCACTCGGGCCTTGCATCGGTGCGCCTGGATGTGGAGAGCCTCTCCCTCGAGGAGGTGGCTCGCATTGCTGCAACCGTCTCCGGAGAGACGCCCCCGTCCCCCGGCACGGGGAGCGCCAGCATGCCCCCTGCCCGGCCGGGCGACCCCGCCCCGGCCGCACCCGGGACCGGGCACACGGAGGCTGCAGGGCCGGAGCCCATGGCCGACGACACCTCCTCCGGCGGCCCGGATACCCGGGATGAATCCCTGCCCGCTCCGGACCTCGCCCCCGGGCCCATGCCAAAGGATCTGACCGGGTGGAGCGAGGCCGTCAGGGGCCGCCTCAACCTGTCCATGCTGCTTCAGGTCGATGTGCCGGCCCTTCTCGGGCGCCCCGCGACCGGTTCCCGTGGGACCGCGCAAAACGAGCCGCCCCCGGGCCCGGACCAGCCCCCCCTCGCGGAGCCCTTGGAACTGTCGGAACGCCTTCGCAACGGCCTGCGCGGGGCGTCCCTGCGTCTGGAGAGCCCGGCTGTCAGCGTGGCCCTGCCCCTCTTCCCGGCACCGCTCACCGTGCGGGATCTGGGTGCCCAGATCTTCGTGACCGCCGGCGCCCGGGAGATTTCCGTGCGCTCCCTGCGGCTTCAGGTGCCCGGCGGCGGGACTGTGAGCGTGAGCGGAGACATCCGGGATCTCGCGACAGAGCCCAGGATTCATCTGGATACGGGCTTCCAGTCGGTGAAAGCGCTGGACATCGTGGCGCTCTGGCCGGTGGGAGCGGCAGAGAACGCGCGCCTGTGGCTCCAGGAAAACCTGATCGGCGGAGACCTGGACGACGGGCACATCGCTCTCGACCTGGCAGCCGACGGTGCGGGCGATCTGGACCTGGTTCACATGGAGGGTCAGGCCCGGGTTACGGATGCGTCCCTGTGGTGTCGCAAGCCGCTGCCCCCTCTGGAACGGGTACAGGGCGTTCTTGAATTTCGCACCGACACCATCTCGGGCCGGGTCTCCTCCGGGGGCGTCCGGGGCTTTGACGACCTTCTCATCCGGGGCGGCGCCTTCACGTTCAGCGGAATCGACGAGGAGGACCAGGACGCGGACATCGAGGTGGATGTGGAGGGCGGCCTGGTTTCGGCCCTCACGGTTCTGGATATGGAGCCGTTCGGCTACGCCACCGAGCTGGGCATCCGGCCCGATGACATGAAAGGCCACGCCACCGGGCGTCTGGTGTTCCGCTTCCCCATGCTCGCGGACCTGGAGTTCGACCAGATCCATGTGGAGGCCAGAGCGGATCTGACCGACGTCGGGCTTCCGGACGTGCTGTGGGGCCAGGACCTGACCGGCGGTGTCCTGACCCTCGACCTGACGGAAGACGGCATGGACGTGAAAGGGACCGCCTCTGTGGGCCCGGTCGGCACCACGCTTCAGTGGCGTGAGAACTTCACCTCCGACGCCCCCTTCCGCTCGCGCTACGAGATCACAGGAGTGGTTGACGAGGCGGGTCGCGCGGCAATGGGCTTCGAGCTGCCGGACGACGGCCCCCTCTCCGCCCGGGGCCCCATGAACCTGGAGGCTGTTGTTGTCCGCCCTGACAAGACCACAACCGACCTCGACATCAAGCTCAATCTGGCGCAGACCGAGCTGGCCGTTCCCGCCCTGGGATGGAAAAAGAGCCCGGGACAGACGGCGAACCTGACCCTGTCCGGGCGCCTGGGTCCGAAGACCGGCCAGCTGACCATCAAGGCCAGGGCCGGCACCGAAGCGCGCCTTGATGGCACACTGGGCCTTGCCACCCAGCCCGAGGTCCGCCCGCGACAGTTCCGGATCCGCACGCTTCAGGTTCTGGACAGCCAGGTGGCCGCGGAGGTGTCCTGGAGCTCTGATGGCTCTGCGGCCATCGTTGTGACCGACGGCCATATCGACGCACGCGCCCTGTTCGAGACGAGCGGACCGGGTTCCCAGCCTGCCTCGCCCCCGGGGCCCGACACCAAACCCGGGGCCGCACCCGAAAAGGCGGGAACGCCGTTTTCCCTCTCGGCATCCCTGAGCTCGGTGCGCATGGACGAGACCCTGTATCTGGACCAGGTCACCCTGGAGGGCTCCCACAGCGGCACCGAATGGCTCCGGGCCGAGGCCAGAGGACGGATCCGGGATGGAGGATCTTTCCAGCTTGCCGTCAAGCCACCGCAGGCGCCCGGCGGCCCCCAGCCCTTCACCTTCGATGCGGAGGATGCGGGGCTCCTGCTGAAAGCCCTGGGCGCCCTGGACACCATCAAGGGGGGCACGTTCCGTGTGTCGGGCACCATCAGCGCGGATCACACGGTTGAGGGGCTGGCCCGCATGAAGGATTTCCGGGTCACCAATGCTCCCGTTCTTGCGAAGCTGGTCTCGGTGGCCGGGCTTACGGGGATCCTTGACGCCTTCAAGGGGCCGGGCCTGGGCTTCTCGAACGCCCGCGCCCCGTTCCGCTACAAGGCCGGAGTTCTGACCCTTGAGGACGCCAGTGCAAAGGGATCCTCCATCGGGCTGACCGCCTCCGGGACGGTTGACCGCTCCGCCCGGACCCTGTCCATCCACGGCGCCATTGTGCCGGCCTATGCGGTCAATTCCCTTCTGGGCTACATCCCCCTGGTCGGAGACCTTCTCCAGGGGGGGAAGGACGAGGGACTTTTCGCCGCCAACTATTCGCTGAGCGGATCCCTGGATGACCCCAAGGTGTCGGTCAATCCACTTTCCGTTCTTGCGCCGGGCTTCCTGCGAGGTATATTCAATATATTCTCAAACGACAACTAGGCGGGGCACATCTGCCTGACAAAGACGGGATCCGGGCGCGGCCGAACACACGGTGGCAGCGGGCCGGACCCTGCTGACCTTTCAGCGCGCACGGGGCGCTTCCCCCGGAAGGGACGGTGAGCCGGACCGGAGCCCGGAAGGGGGCTCCCGGAACGGGGACACGGGATACCGGTCACGGGACACCGGATACGGGATACGGGATACGGGGGCAGGAGACAGAGACATGGCCGACACTTCAATCCGGACGTTCACATTCCACTATCCGGAAAACTCCCGCGAGATCACGTTCACAAAACGTGACATGCGCGATTACACCCTCGAGAGCCTCAGGGGGTTCTTCCTGTTTTCCGGATCGGTCTATCTGGCGGTCCTCACCCTTCTTGCGGTCTCCCTTTCTCGCAAGGTGCCGTTTTCCATTCTGATGCAAGAGGAATACATCCGGGACTGGGGGCCCAGTGTCCTCCAGATCACGGCGGTTTTCCTGGTGATCGTAGCCCTTGTTTTCTATTCGTCCAGCAAGGCCACGTCGGGCCCCTCGTATATGAAGGGCGTCCTGTACTACGGCTTTACGGATGAGTTTCTCTATGTCCGCTCGCCCCTTTCGGATGCGCGGGTCTCCTGGAGGCTCTTCACCTTCGCGCGGGAGACAAAAACCGCGTTCTATCTCCATGACGGCGCGCGCTACTTCCTCCTGCCCAAGCGCCCCTGGTCGGAGGCCGAGGTGGACAGGATCCGCGGGCTTGTGGCGGCGGCCGTACCGGCCCGCCGGGCCCGTCTGATGAAGCCCCGCAAGGCAGCCACGGAAACCTGACCGCAGCGCCGGACCGGCTTCCCCGGCAGGCCCATGACCCCGGGCGTCCGCCCCATGCGCGCGGCCCAACGCTGCCGCAGTGCGGGCCCCGCCCGCCCCCCTGAGCTTGCACCGAAGTCCATGGACCCGTATAACGGGAGGTCGTCCGACCGATCCCCCCCGGCTCCTGTTCGTCGCAGACGCGGCGACAGACGGTCCCGAGCCCGACGCCCCGGAACCCGGGCCGGTCCAAACTGCGGAGTGAGCGCATGCGTTTTCGTGTCTGCGGATTTTTTTCCAGTCTTGTCGTCCCCGTTCTTGTCGCCCTGTGCATCGGCACGCCGGGCGCGGCCCTCGCCTTCGACACCCCCGAGGACGCCGTGCATGCTCTTGTCGAATCCCTTCGGGACAAGGATCCGGACGCCTTTCTCAAGGTTGTGGATCTGGACTCGGTCCTGGATGCCTCACGGGCCGCGTACTATGACGGCACGGAGAACGGCGTCCTCAAGAACCGGGCCTATCCCGAGGTCCGCGAGGAATTCCTGGACAGCATCGCGTCCGGAACCCGGGCCGCCCTCTGCAAGGACGCCCGGGCCTCGGGCTGCCCCTGGTATCCCAAGGGCCTTGAGGCGGGGAAAATAACCAAAACCGAGGAGAACAGCGCCTACATCGCCGTGGACAGCGAGGAGGACATCCGAAGCTGGCTCGTGCTGTTCAAAACCGACGACGGCTGGAAAGTGTCCGCGCTGCCCCTGTCCCTGAAAGAGGCGAAAATCTTTGCCTCGGATGAGTTCCGCAAGCACATCGCGGCCTACCGGGATGCCATCGCCCGCCGGGACCAGGCGTATCTCGACGAGCAGGAACAAAAGCGCATCGCGGAGGAAAACCGCCCCCGGACCTGGGATGACATCTGGAAAGCCTACAACGAGAACAAGACCGAAAGCGAGATCCTCGCGCTGTACAAGCGGGTGGGCTCATTGGATGAGCGAACCCGGAATGGCAGCACGTTCCTCCATCTCGCGGCGCAGCATGCCCACGTGGAGGCCATTGACTGGCTGCTGAAAGCGGGTCTGGACCCCAACGCAAAAGACGAGGGCGAGCGCACGGCCCTGTGGGTTCTCGCCGAGGACCGGGAGCCCTACAAAAAGGCGCCGGGGCGGATTTATGACAGCGCCGTTCTTCTTCTGGACGCGGGGACAAAGCCCGTGGACCGGGACTGGAACTACCAGGACATTTTCGAGCACACCGAGGCGGCCGGACAGGGCAACACGGAGCTTCTGAAAGCCCTCCATGACAAGGGGTTCGATATCACCCGGGCGGCCCGCAACGGGGTGAACGGCCTGCACATGGCGTTGCGGTCCCTCTACAACCCGACCCAGACCGCCCGGCTCGCGGAAGAGCGCTTCACCGAGGCCCGCGAGCGGGGCGGCAACGTGGAGGCCGCCCGCAAGCTGCACGACGCCGCCCAGGCCGACCTGAACCGCGCCCGGGCCGCTGCCGTGACCAACGTGCGCCTGCTTCTGAAGGCCGGTGTGAGCCCCGACCAGGGGGATGAGGCCGGCTATACATCCCGGCGCATGGCGGAGAACGGAAAGGTCGCGGAGATCCAGGCCCTGATGGAGGCGGTTCCCCGGAAGGAGGAGACGCCCTAGGGTCACGCCACCGGGGTATCCGGACCGCCGGGCTACAGCAGCATGGGCTTCCCACATGTAGCCCCGGTTTTCGGGGCGTGCGTGCCCGGATTGTCGGAGCGCCGCTCCCCCGTCCCGGACCAGCGGCCGTAAACACAAAAGCCGGAGCCCGGCCCACTGGAAGGGCGGCTCCGGCTTTTTCCATGGCTTCTGTGGCGCAGGCCCGGCCGCTGCTCCGGTTCTGCCGTTGTCAGGCCGCCCCGCTCCCGCCCGACGCAGTCAGGCACGGAGCCGGGACGCGGGCAGCCCTGCCCTGCGCGGGTCAGGGACCGTCCGGCACCAGATACACGGTGGACAGGGGCGGAAGGGTCAGTTCCAGGGACTGCATATGGCCGTGGGAGGGCACGGGCCGGGTTTCGATCCGGTCGTTGCCCTGGTTCGAGCCGCAGTAGTAGGCGCTGTCCGAGTTCAGAACCTCGCGCCACGTGCCCGCCCTGGGAACCCCCAGCCGGTAGCCGGTCCTGGGCACAGGGGTGAAGTTGCAGACCACGAGGGCAACGGACGGCTCCTGCCCCTCGCTCCGCTTTCCGAAGCGCAGGAAGGCGATCACCGACTGTTCCGCATCCGTGCAGTCGATCCAGGAGAAGCCGTCGCCCTCCGCATCGCACTCGTGGAAGGCGGGGATCTCCCGGTATGCGCGGTTCAGATCCTTCACAAGGGTGGACACGCCCCGGTGCCACTCGTAGTCCAGCAGGTGCCAGTCCAGGCTTTCCTGATAGTTCCACTCCCGGCCCTGCCCGAACTCCGAGCCCATGAACAGGAGCTTCTTGCCCGGGTGCGCCCACATGTACGCGTAGTAGGCGCGGAGGTTGGCAAACTTCTGCCAGGCGTCGCCCGGCATGCGCCCGAGGATCGAGCCCTTGCCGTGGACCACCTCGTCGTGGGACAGGGGCAGGACGAAATTCTCGGTGAAGGCGTACAGCAGGCCGAACGTGAGCTCGTTCTGGTGATAGCGACGGTGAACCGGCTCCAGGCTGATGTAGCGCAGGGTGTCGTTCATCCAGCCCATGTTCCACTTGTAGCCGAAGCCCAGCCCCCCCAGATGCACCGGACGGGACACCATGGGCCAGGCCGTGCTTTCCTCGGCCATGGTGACCGCTCCCGGGAACCGGTCATAGACGAGGGTGTTCACCTGCTGCAGAAGGCTGATGGCCTCGAGGTTCTCGCGCCCGCCATAGCGGTTGGGGATCCACTCCCCCTCCTTGCGCGAGTAGTCCAGGTACAGCATGGAGGCGACCGCATCCACGCGCAGGCCGTCGATATGGAACTGCTCGAGCCAGTAGAGCGCGTTGGCGATCAGGAAATTCCGGACCTCGTTGCGGCCGTAGTTGAAAATCAGGGTGCCCCAGTCCATGTGGCGTCCCTGGCGCGGATCCGCATGCTCGTAGAGATGGGTGCCGTCAAACCAGCCGAGGCCATGGGCGTCCTCGGGGAAGTGCCCCACGACCCAGTCCAGGATCACGCCGATGCCCGCCTGGTGAACCGTGTCCACAAAGGCCCGGAAATCATCCGGGGTGCCGTACCGGCTGGTGGGCGCGTAAAGCCCGATGGGCTGGTAGCCCCAGGAGCCGTCGAAGGGGAACTCGCTGACCGGAAGCAGCTCGATATGGGTGAAGCCCATCTCCTTCACGTAGGGGACAAGGCGCTCGGCCAGCTCGGCGTAGGTCAGAAGGCGGTTGCCATCGCCGCGCATCCAGGATCCCAGGTGGACCTCGTAAATCGAAATGGGCTGGTCTCGGCCCGCCGTGTCCTCGCGCCGCCTCATCCAGGCGTCGTCGTTCCAGGCGTAGTCGCCAAGACCCCAGACCACCGACGCGGACAGGGGGGGAACCTCGCTGTAGAAGGCATAGGGGTCGAATTTCTCGGGCAGGAGAGTCCCGTCGCTGGCGCAAATCTCGTACTTGTAGCGGGCACCGCGCTGGACGTCGGGAATGAAGATGTCCCACACCCCGGAGCCCGGGTGAAAGCGCATGGGGTTGACCCGCCCATCCCAGCGGTTGAAGTCGCCCACAACCGACACACGGCGCGCGTTGGGCGCCCAGACCGCAAAGGCCGTCCCGGACACGCCGTCCACCACCATGGGGTGGGCCCCCAGCTTGCGATAGATCTCGAGGTGGGTTCCCTCCCCCAAAAGGTAGCGGTCCACATCGGACAGGATGGAGCCGAAGCGGTAGGTGTCCTCCACATCGAAGACCCGGCCGTCCTCGCGCACCCGAAGCCGGTAGTGCAATGTTCCGTGTCCACGCGGCACATCAAACCCGAACAGGCCGTCGTCATGAAGCCGGCGCATGGCCCCCAGATCCGTGCCGGTTCGCACGTCGATCACACTGACCGTCTCGGCGCCGGGGCGAAACACACGGATGCAACGGGAGGACGCGTCCTGCCGGCCGGCTCCGCCCCCCTCGGCGGGGCCCTCATGAGGACCGAGAAAAGCAAACGGGTTATTATTGGTCGCAGCGAGAAGCGACGTGGCCGCCTCTTCATAGGACTGACGGTTCATGACATTTTCCAAAAAAACGGATGGCTGGATCAATCGGGAGGCGCAGCCGTATCAAAACAACTGGGGAAAAGGGCCCCGCACATGCCGGGACCGGGTGCGGGGTCTCAGGTCGAGGATCCCCGGGAGGGCGTGCGTTTGGTCGAACGGCTTCCCCGTCCGCCGGCCGGGGCTTTCGTCGTGGTCGCGGTCGCGGGGGTGCCGGCCGCAGAGCTGCCGCCGTCCGCCGTCGCCACTTTCGCCCTCAGTGTGCGCCTGGGTTTCGGCGCATCGGCGGGAGCCGCGCACGCGGGCTCGGTCCCCTTCACGCGGGGGGCGGAGCGCGTGGCCTTTTTCGCCTCGGCGGCGAGCTCGCTCATGACCTTGGCCTCGGCCATGACCCAGAAGTCGTTCTCGCGTCCCGGAGGGAACCCTTCCGCCTCGGCCATAAGATAGGCGCACACCTCGATTCTTTTCCGAAGCTCTTCCTTCATCTGGATCAAACTCCTTTCTGCAAGGGCACTTCGGGAGCCCGAAACCGTCTCGCGTGCCACTGTGTTCGAAGCCACGGGACTATAGCACAAAAAAAATTTCGCATGCGAACTTAATCTAATTCCACGAAATCCGAACGGGGGCCAAACCCCGCAGGCGTGAACGTTTTTTTACGGCTGAACGACGAATTTCGACAGGCCCACGGCTTGCCAACGGCCGGGGTTGACCCTATGAAAGAAATGTAAGAGACATCCCCAGCCGCCGAACGTTCGCCGGCTCTCTCCCGAGAGCCGGTTTGTTTTCCCTCTTCGGCAGAGAAAAAAGAAGAAGCCAATGGTCAAACAGGAAACCATCGAAACCGTTCGCGAGGCCACGGAGGCGTACAAGTACGGATTTGTCACCGACATTGAATCCGACATGGCCCCCAAGGGACTGAACGAGGACACCATCCGCTTCATCTCCGCCAAAAAGGAGGAACCGGAGTGGATGCTGGCGTGGCGCCTGAAGGCCTACCGCTACTGGCTGGGCCAGACGGAGCCCACGTGGGCGAACATTTCCCACGCGCCCATTGACTATCAGGACTCCTATTATTATGCGGCGCCGAAAAACCCGGCAGACGGCCCCAAAAGCCTGGACGAGGTCGATCCCCAGCTGATCGAGACCTACAACAAGCTTGGCATCCCCCTGAAAGAGCAGGAAATTCTCGCAGGTGTGGCCATTGACGCGGTGTTCGACAGCGTCTCGGTCGCCACGACCTACAAGAAGCAGCTTGGCGAGCTGGGCATCATCTTCTGTCCGATCTCGGAGGCCATCCGCAATCATCCGGAGCTGGTCCAGAAGTACCTGGGCACCGTTGTTCCCTACACGGACAACTTTTTCGCGGCCCTGAACTGTGCGGTCTTCACCGACGGCTCGTTCGTGTACATCCCCAAGGGACTGAAGTGCCCGATGGAGCTGTCCACCTACTTCCGCATCAACGAGCGCAACACCGGCCAGTTCGAGCGTACCCTGATCATCGCGGACGAGGGCGCCGAGGTGTCCTACCTCGAGGGCTGCACCGCACCCCAGCGCGACGAGAACCAGCTTCACGCCGCGGTGGTGGAACTGGTGGCCCTCAAGGGCTCGCGCATCAAGTACTCCACCGTGCAGAACTGGTACCCGGGCGACGAGAACGGCGTGGGCGGTATCTACAACTTTGTCACCAAGCGCGGGATCTGCAAGGAAAACGCCCACATCTCCTGGTCCCAGGTCGAGACCGGATCGGCCATCACCTGGAAGTACCCCAGCTGCGTGCTCCAGGGGGACGGCTCCTCGGGCGAATTCTACTCGGTGGCCATCACCAACAACGCCCAGCAGGCCGACACGGGCACGAAGATGATCCATATCGGCAAGAACACGACCTCACGCATTGTTTCCAAAGGCATTTCCGCAGGCAAGTCCAACCAGACCTACCGGGGCCTGGTCAAGATGCTTCCGGGAGCGGACGGTGCGCGCAACTACACCCAGTGTGACAGCCTTCTTATCGGCGACCGGTGCGGCGCGCACACGGTGCCCTATATCGAGAACCGGAACCCGGCCGCCTCCATCGAGCACGAGGCGACCACGAGCCGCATCAGCGACGACCAGCTCTTCTACTGTCTGCAGCGGGGCCTGGGGACCGAGGAGGCCATCGCGCTGATCGTCAACGGCTTTTGCAAGGAAGTCCTCCAGACGCTGCCGATGGAATTTGCCGTGGAGGCCCAGAAGCTCGTCAGCGTAAGCCTCGAGGGTTCCGTAGGCTGACACCATTGAGGCGGACGGCCTCGACACGAAATCACCGGCAGCGCAGGCGCCCGGACCGAAACACAGGGATTGATACCGACCATGGCTCTTCTGGAAATCGAAAACCTTCACGCCAGCATTGACGACAAACCCATTCTCAAGGGGCTGACCCTTGCCGTTGAGGCCGGAAAGGTTCACGCGATCATGGGGCCGAACGGATCGGGAAAAAGCACGCTCTCGGCGGTGATCGCCGGTCGCCCGGGGTACCGGATCACGGAAGGGACCATTCGCTACCGGGGCGAGGACATCACCGGCATGGATCCGGAGAAGCGCGCCCAGGCCGGCATTTTCCTGTCGTTCCAGCACCCGGTGGAAATTCCCGGCGTGGCCTTCACCACGTTCCTGAAGAGCGCCATCAACGCCCAGCGGAAGGCCCGCGGCGAGGGCGAGATCGAGATCACCGAGTTTCTGAAGAAGATCAAGCAGGCCGCCCGGGATCTGGAAATCCCCGATGCCATGCTCAAGCGCGCCCTCAACACCGGGTTCTCGGGGGGCGAGAAGAAGCGCGCCGAGGTTCTCCAGATGACCGTGCTCGAGCCGACCCTGATGATCCTGGACGAGCTCGACAGCGGCCTGGACATCGACGCCCTGCGCATTGCGGCCGAGGGTGTGAACCGCCTGCGCTCCCCCGAGCGCGGGTTCCTCTGCATCACCCACTACCAGCGCCTTCTGGACCTGATCGTGCCCGACGTGGTCCACATCCTTGTCGACGGCCGGATCCAGCGCACCGGTGATCCCTCCCTGGCCCTCGAGCTCGAGGAGAGGGGCTATGGGGACTTCATTCCCGCTCAGGCAGGGCAGTAAATCCGATATGACCAGTCCCGCTCATTCCTCCCGTTCCGCCGAGGCGCTGCCACCGTTCCTCTATCCCCTTCCGGCCGATACCGAGCCGGACTGGCTGAAGGATCTGCGGGCCCGTGCCTTTGACATTTACCACGCGCACGGCCTGCCCACCCGCCGTCACGAGGCCTGGCGCTACACGGACCTGTCCTTCCTCGCCGAAACCCCGTTCACGCCCTCGCCCTCCGTGACCCTGGACCGGAACGGCCTCGAGAGCGCGGAGATCCTGTCCTTCAGCGCGCCGCGCATCGTTCTTGTGAACGGGCACTTCTGCGAGCACCTGTCGAACCTGAGCGCTCTGGAGCTGGGCATCAGCATCCAGGGGTTCGATGCCAGCCCGCCGGACTCTGTGCGCTCCGCCCTGGAACGGGGATCCCTGTCCCGGGCTCTGGACACGTTCCCCATGGCGGCCCTCAACACCGCCCTGTTCCAGAGCGGCCTTGTCATCACCGTGGAGCCGGGTGTGGCCATCCGGACCCCGATCCATGTGGTATCCCTCGCGCTCAGCAGCCACGGCCCGCACTTCAGCGTGCCCCGCATTGTGGTCCATCTCCAGAAGGGCGCCTCCCTGTCCCTGGTGGAGAGCCTGGGAAGCCTGGGCGCCGAGCCCACCTTCGCCAACTCGGTAACCAGCGTACTTCTGGACGAGGGTGCGCACCTGTCCACGACCCGCCTTGTGCGGGAGCGTCCGGACAGCAGCCGGATCGAGACCACCCTGGCGGACCTGGGCCCGGACGCCCGCTATGACAACCTGACCCTGGTGTTCGGCGGACGCCTGGTCCGCAACGAGGTCTACGCCACGCTGAACGGCGCGGGAGCCCACGCCGAGGTGCGCGGCATCTACGGCGCCCGGACCGGCGAGCATGTGGACAACACCATTTTTGTCGATCACGTGGCCCCGCAAGCGACCTCCGGACAGCTGTTCAAGGGGGTTCTGGGGGGCACGGGCCGGGCCGTCTTCCAGGGACGGATCAACGTGGGCCGGGGGGCCTCCGGTACCGACGGGCAGCAGCTGCACAAGGCCATGCTCCTGTCCCGGGGGGCCGAGGTGGACATCAAGCCCGAGCTCTACATCTACAATGACGATGTGGCCTGCTCCCACGGCGCCACGGTCGGCGAGCTGGACGAGGATGCCCTCTTCTACCTCCAGAGCCGGGGCCTGACCCGCGAGGTCGCGCGCTCCCTTCTGGTGGAGGCGTTCCTCTCGGACATGCTCGAGGTCGTGTCCCACGCCCCCCTGCGGGAGGCCCTGGAGTCCTCCATCAACACCTGGAAACAGGACGTCCTTTCTGCGGAACACCCATCATGAGCCCGACAGCCTATGACGTGGACGCGGTCCGCGCAGACTTCCCCATCCTGTCCCAAAGCTGGAACGGCCGGCCCCTGGTGTTCCTGGATACGGGCGCCTCGGCCCAGAAGCCGAGGGCCGTCATTGATGCCATGACCCGGATGATGGAAAACGACTACGCCAACGTCCACCGGGGTTCCTACTGGCTGTCCGAGCGTTCCACCGCGGTCTACGAGGGGGCGCGGGACACGGTCGCGCGCTTCCTGAACGCGGCTTCCAGCGACGAGATCGTGTTCACCCTGAACGGGACCGACGCCATCAACCTGGTGGCCAACACCTGGGGGCGCACCAACGTGGGTCCGGACAGGGCGATCCTCATCAGCGAGATGGAGCATCACGCCAACATTGTGCCCTGGCAGATGCTCCGGGACGCGACCGGGGCCCGCCTTCTGGTCTGCCCGATCCTGGACGACGGCAGCCTCGACATGGAGGCCTATGCCCGACTGCTTCAGGACAACCCGGTGGCCCTGGTGGCCATCACCCAGACCTCGAATGTGCTGGGAACCGTCACCCCGGCGGCCGAGATCGTCCGCCTGGCCCACGAGGCCGGTGCCCGGGTTCTTCTGGACGGGTGCCAGGGCATTGTCCACGGCCCGGTTGATCTCCAGGCTCTGGACGTGGATTTCTACGTGTTCTCGGCCCACAAGCTGTACGGCCCCACGGGACTCGGCGTGCTCTTTGGCAAGTCCGAGCTGCTGGAGGCCATGCCTCCCTGGCGGGGCGGTGGCGACATGATCGAGACCGTGACCTTCGAGCACACCACCTGGGCCCGCCCCCCTGCCCGCTTCGAGGCCGGAACGCCGGCCATTGTCGAGGCCGCCGGGCTGACCGCCGCCATCGAGTACATCAACGCCCTGGGACCGGACGCGATCCGGGCCCACGAGAGCGCCCTTCTGGCCTACGCCACCGAGGCCCTGGGCGAGATCGAGGGGCTTGTGCTGTATGGCCGGGCCCCGGAGAAGTCGGCGGTGCTGTCCTTCACCATCGACGGCATTCATGCCCACGATCTGGGCATGCTGCTGGGCGAGAGCGGAGTGTGTGTCCGCGTGGGACACCACTGCGCCATGCCCCTTCTCAAGCGTCTGGGCGTGACAGCCACCACCCGGGCGTCCCTCGGCTGCTACACGAACACCGCCGACATCGACGCCCTTGTTGTGGCGCTGAAAAAGGCCCGGTCGCTTCTGCTCTAGGATCCGGACGGACGCCGCTCACGGCACCGGTCCACCTCCGGTCCTGCTGCCCCACTTCGGGGCCGCCCCTCTCCCTCGGGTCCGGGGCGACCTCACGCCCTCACCCCCGCGTGCAACGATTTCTCCTGTCTGAAGGGAAGTTCCCGACCATGATGCCGCCGTATCCCTCCATGACCATGTCCCTTACCGGGCCTCACGAAGACGCCGAGGTCGCCCGGGCGGGGAAGCCCCTCGAGGACGGACAGACGCCCGCCAGCGTGGACGCCGTCGCCGAGGCCCTGCACAACGTCTATGACCCGGAAATCCCGGTGAACGTCTACGACCTCGGCCTGATCTACAGCGTGGATATCGACGACCACGGATCGTGCGCCATTGTCATGACCCTCACCGCTCCCGGCTGCCCCGTGGCCGAAATCCTTCCCAACGAGGTCGCCCAGAGAGCCGCCTCGGTGGAGGGTATCGGCGAGGTGGTGGTGACCCTCACCTGGGATCCGCCCTGGACGCCGGAGCGCATGAGCGACGTCGCCCGCGCGGCCCTGGATTTCTTCTGAGGCCCGGACACCACCACCGGCCCGGCCCGGCTTTTCCGGTCGGACCGCTGCCCTGACGTTTCACCCGTCTCCGGAAACGGAGACGGCTATCAACTGGAAACCACGCGGCTGGCGCCGGCATTCCCGTCCCGTGATGATCCGGGATGGCCGCCTGTCGGGAGTGTCGCATCGACACCGGGTGCGTTAAGATGCACGGCGACAAGATGCACGGCGTTTGCGCCACCGGCCGCTCCCACAGACAACCAAGGAATTCAGAATGTCCTGCCCGCTGAAAATCGGCTTCACCCTCTACGAGGGCCAGGACAGCGCCCTTGCCGCCCGGCTCGAGACAATCGCCGGGTTTGGTGCCGATCTGGCCGAACTCTCCATGGCGCCGCTCAACACCGTGATCGGTGGGCGGGTCAACACCCCGCGCCTGAAAAGCCTTGTGCCGGTTGTCAGCGGGTTTCCCGGGATGTTGACCCTGCACGCCCCCCTGTCCCTGTCCATGATGGATCCCGACCATATCGAGGCCCAGTCCATCGCCGCCCTGTCCTGCCTGGACGTCTGCGCCACCCTGGGGGCAAAGCTCCTGGTCGTGCACCCGGGCTGGATCAGCACCGCCCGCTTCGAGAGGGAACGCAGCGACCTGATGGCTATCGAGCGCGACGGCCTCGAGTGGCTGGCCCGTCAGGCCGCCAGCCGCGGTGTCACGGTGTGCCTCGAGAACATGCCGGTGACCCGGGAGGTGACCGCCGGGGACATCACCACCTATGGCCTGGATCCGGTCGCGGTCGCAGCCCAGGTCGAGGCAGTGAACCATCCGAACCTCAGGGCGGTGATTGACTTCTCCCACGCCTACCTTGCCTCGCGCCACTTCGGCTGGGATCTGGCGGAGCGCGTGTCCGTCCTGGCGCCGCTCGCCCGCCACCTTCACCTTCATGACAGCTTCGGGCGGCCTCCCACCCACTGGGAGAACCTCTTTCCCGGCGATGACGTGATCTTCGGAGAGGGAGACCTGCACCTGCCCCTGGGCTGGGGGGATCTGCCCTTCGAGACGGTGATGGGAAGCCTGACCTTTTCCGGGGCCCCGAGCGCGACCCTCGAGATCGGCATGGGATGGCACGAGGACAGCGCCATGCGGGACTCCCTGTCCCGGGCCCGCGCATATCTGCAGCAGGCCCGCATCGCACGCTAGCCACCGGTGAACGGAACGGGCGGCATATCCGCCGTGCCCCCCGTTGAGGCGGGAAGCGGCGGCCGAACGCCCCCCTGCGCGGCCCGCGAATGGTGCAGGACCAGTCCCCCCCACACCCGCCCGGACCCGGACGCACCCCATTTTCCGGAAAACAGCACCCGGCCGCCGGTCTTTCCTTGATCCGGATGCATGGCCTGTGCTTTCGTCCGTGTTCCGGTCCCCCACCTCAGACCAAGGGCGTTGCAGTCATGAGCGATCCGAAGAAAACCCTCTGGGTTGTCACCACCGGCGAAGCCGGAAACATCTCCCAGGCCCTGGGCCTTGCCAACGCGTTGGGGATCCCCTTCCAGTCCCGGACCGGGACCGTCGCCCGCCCCTGGTCCTGGCTGCCCGCCAGCATCGCCGGGAGGGCGGGTCTCTCCCGGCTGCTCGCGCCGGGGAGCGATGCGTTCGAGCCCCCCTGGCCGGATGTGGTCATTGCCTGCGGTCGCCGCGCGGCCATGCTGTCCCTTGCCATCCGCCGCGAGGCCACGCGAACCGGTAGCGCCGCGCCGTACCTGGTCCAGATCCTGAACCCCGGGGTCAGCCCGGCGAACTTCGATCTTGTTCTGGCGCCCGATCACGACAATCTCCGCGGCCCGAACGTGCTGACCTCCCTTGGCGCCATGCACCGCCTGACCCGGGCCACGCTTGAGGAGGGAGCCGCCGCATTCCGCGAGCCCTTCTCCGCCCTGCCCCGCCCCCTTGTGGCGGTCCTGATCGGGGGCACGAGCGGTGCGTACCGGTTTGGCATCCAGGACGCCCGCAGGGTCGCCCTTCAGCTGGAGGACGTGGCCCGGGACGGAACCGTGGGCCTGGTGGTGACCACGTCCCGCAGGACCGGGGAGGACCAGCGCAACCTCATGGAAAAGGCTCTGCGTCACCTGCCGAATGTCTGGTTCTGGAAAGGGGATGGCCCCAACCCGTATATGGGCATGCTGGGCCTTGCGGACGCGGTCATGGTGACCGAGGAAAGCGTGTCGATGATTTCCGAGGCCTGCTTCACCGGAAAGCCCGTCTACACCCTGGGCCTCAATGGGGGCTCGGTCCGCTTCACGCGCTTCCACGCCCGCATGGAGGAGGAGGGCTATACCCGCCCGTTCCGGGGCGCCCTCAAGCTCTGGGCCCCGCCGAAGCCTCTGGACGAGGCACAGCGTCTGGCCGGCGTCATCCGGGAGAAGCTGGGGATCGGGGGCAACACTGCCCCCGGCTGATCCGGGCGCCGCAGCGCCCGACCTGTCGTGTCTGTCGTGTGAGGCCAAACCGGTCCCGGCCCCACAGCGTGGCGGCTCCGGCAGGGCGGAATTCCCGGAACACCCCGGGGATCCCGCAGCCGGGATCAGGGACCGTCAGGGCGTCAGTTGCTGACGCCGCAGGCCTCGTTGATCTTCGAGAGCGCCGCCGAGACCCCGCGCAGGGAGTAGGTGTCCTTGGTGGCCGTGCCCCGGGACGACGTTCCGCGCACCACCATGGCGTTGCCCTTGCGCATGGCCTGGACAATCCGCTTGTCCATGTCGTTGGGCGCCCAGGCGCTCTCGCCCTCGGTAAACAGCTCGAAACCGGTCTGGTCGACCGAAAGCTGAACCGGCGAGCCGGGCCGGTACGCATAGCCCGCGTAGATCGTGACCACGTAGTACTGCTTGTCCGCCGGTCGGTGGGTCACCAGGGCGTAGATGTCGCCGCGACGGGTGTAGTTGCCCTCGTCCTTCGTGGGAGAGGAGGCGATATAGCAGACCTTCTGATTGTTCTCCATCATCAGGAAGGCCGTCCAGTTGTTGTAGACTCCCAGCGTGGAAATCTGCTGGGCTCCCGCCTCGTGCGGCGCCAGCCCCGCGCCTCCGGCCAGGACACCCGCCAGAACACAGGCGGCCGTTTTCAGACTCCTCATGATGATCGCATCTCCATTCAGTTCGCGGATGGTCGGCGTTGCGGAAGAGTGTCAGGAAACAGGGTTGGGGCTGTTTCGTCAATCCTCCGAAAGAAAATTATTTGCAACCGGTAATCCGGACAGGACCGGCCGGGGCCCGGGAGCTCCCGGACAGCCGAGTTCCGGTCCGGCGCGTCCCCTGACACGGATCCGGGCCGCCCCGATACGACCCTGAAGACCCGTACCCCCGGGCGGGGGGTGGACCGGGTCCGGCTCAGTCCCGGGAGCGGGCCTCCGCCACCTCGTCCAGAGGAGCCGGCGCAGTGAACTGGGCCATTCTCTGGGCCTCGGTGGTGCGGAATGCAGCCTTTCCGTGGACGTGCGGCTTCAGGGCTTCCGTGGGGCCGCCCTCGCGAACCGGACGGTCGGCAAAGCGGCCCAGCGTCAGAAGACGGTCATACAGAACCAGAGCCCCGGCCATTCCCAGATTGAGAGAAAACCGTACCGGAATGCGGATCACGTAGTCACAGCGCTCCAGCATGGGCTCCGAGAGCCCCACCCGCTCCGCCCCCAGGACATAGGCCGCCTGGAGGGGATGGCGGAAGGACGGAAGGTCGATGGCGTCCTCGGTCAGCTCGATGCCCACCACCCGGCAGCCCTTCGGCAGCACGAGGTCGCTGACCTCGGGAAACCGGTAGAAGGGAAGAGAGGCAATGGCGTCCGACGTGTCGACCTTGCCTCCCTCCTCGCGGGCGTAGCTGGTGCGGATGGCGAAGACAAAGGAGGCCCCGAACGCGTGCGCCGTGCGGAACACGTTCCCCATGTTGTAGGGCTTGGAGACCCCCTCAATGCCAATGCCGAAGTAGCCGCGCGATATCATCCCGGTCCCCGTCACTCCGCAAAGACGCGCTCGAAGATCACGTCGACGTTGCGGGTGTGGACATTCAGGTCGAACAGGGATTCCAGAGCCGCATCATCCAGGAACGCGCGGACCTCCGCGTCACCCTTCAGGCGCTCAAGCAGGGTGCCGCCGTTCTCGAACACCTCCATGGCGTTGCGCTGGACAAGGCGGTAGGCGTCCTCGCGGGACACGCCGGCCTGGGTCAGGGCCAGAAGCACCCGCTGGGAGAAGACCATGCCGCCGGTCATGTTCAGGTTCCGCTCCACGTTCTTCGTGTTGACCGCCAGGTTTTTCATGACCGTGGTCAGGCGGGCCAGCGCGAAGTCCAGGGTGACGGTGGCGTCGGGGCCGATCATGCGCTCGACCGACGAGTGGGAGATGTCGCGCTCGTGCCACAGGGCCACGTTCTCCATGGCCGGGAAGGCGTAGGCGCGGACCATGCGCGCAAGGCCGGTCAGGTTTTCCGTCAGCACCGGGTTGCGCTTGTGCGGCATGGCCGACGAGCCCTTCTGCCCCTTGGAGAAGGCTTCCTCCGCCTCGCCGACCTCGGTGCGCTGCATGTGGCGGACCTCGGTGGCGGCCCGCTCGATGGAGCTGGCAATCACACCCAGAACCGCGAAGTAGTACGCATGCCGGTCGCGGGGAATGACCTGGGTGGAGAGGGGCTCCACCCGCAGGCCCATCTTGTCGGCAACCCAGGCCTCGACGAAGGGATCAATGTTGGCAAAGGTGCCCACCGCCCCGGAAATGGCGCAGGTGCCGATGTCCTGGCGGGCGGCCAGAAGACGCTCGCGCGCCCGGCGGAACTCCGCATAGAAGCCGGCAAACTTCAGGCCCAGGGTCACGGGCTCCGCGTGAATGCCGTGGGAGCGACCGACCGTAACGGTCATGCGGTGCTCGAACGCGCGCTCCTTCAGGGCCTCGAGCAGGGCATCCAGATCCTCGAGGAGGATATCCGCCGCCTGGACCATCTGCACGGCAAGGCAGGTGTCCAGGACGTCCGAGCTGGTCATGCCCTGGTGGACGAAGCGGGCATCCTCGCCGATGTGCTCGGCCAGTTCGGTCAGGAACGCGATCACGTCGTGCTTGACCACGGCCTCGATCTCGTCGATGCGGGCGATCCGCTCCGCCGTGTAGGGAATGTTGCCCCGCTCGCGGATGGTCCGCGCCGCCGACGCCGGAATGACGCCAAGCTCCGCCTGGGCGTCGCAGGCGTGCGCCTCGATCTCGAACCAGATGCGAAAGCGGTTCTCGGGCGACCAGATGGAGGCCATCTTCTCTCGGGAGTAGCGGGGGATCATTGTGGGGGAGACTCCAGACTGTCACAAAAGCGGACGAACAAACAAAACCGGTGCCGGAACGGCACAAGGGGCCGTCATCCGGGGGCACCGGACCGACCATACGGCTGCATCTTTACCGTCCGGGACGAAAAAGGCAAGGCGCCAGAGGAAAAAGGCCCTCCGGCGCGGGGCCGGAGAGCCATTTTTGGACTGAAAACCCGAGCGGGGCCCGGATCAGAGACCGGCGCCCCCGGTCGCCGTGTCGCAGGCGTTCTCCCGGGAGCAGGGACCGAAGCCCTTGGAGGGCATCCCCCTGGCCATGGAATCCAGCCGGTCGAGCGTCTTGTCCAGGGCCGCCATGGTGGTGGCCATGTCGGGTGTGTCGTCCTTGAGCCAGATCCGCATCACGTGCAGGTAGGCGGCCTCAAGCGCCTTGATGCGCAGCAGGCCGCGCGCACCCACCACGTCCACGCCCGCGGCCTCCAGGGTCACGTTCATGGAGCGCATCAGCGAGCGGCCAAAGGCCCCCGCCAGGGACAGGTCCCGTCCAAAGGACGGCACGAGAGCCCTCAGGGCCTCCTTGTTGGGGGCCAAGGCATCAAAGCGCCGCATCAGAAGATCAAACAGGCGGTCACGGATGGTCTCCCGGGGGTCCAGGACAATGTCGTCCGTGAGCATGGCGTTGTCCACCAGACGCATCCACGTGGTGATCAGCTTCGCCCGGGCCGGATAGTGCCGCAGAACCGATGCAAGAGACACGCCGGCCTCCTCGGCCACGGCGGAAAACGTCAGCCGTCTCCATCCGGACAGGGCGGCAACACGCAGGGCCGCCTCCAAAATCACGTGATCTCCCGTCGTTTCTTTGCTGTGAGCTTTATGAGCCATTGTCGTTCGTCCCGTACACTGGGCGCGATCGGCCCGCGCCCTTCAAGGTGATTCTCGGTTTAGATATAGCGCGGAAAATCTGGCAAAAAAAGGGCGCACGCGCCAAAATGCGCGGCACACGGGTTGTCCGGGGCCTCGGCCCCGGCACTGGGGGCGCCATCGGAGCTCCGGACTGGACCGGCCCGGGCCCGGCAGGAAACCGCCTTTGGCGACAGGAGACGCCCGGGATCCGGAGCGTTTTGCGACTTATTTTCGTAGTAAACACCCTGTGCGCGTGTCAAAGTGAGGTGCTCACCGACCGGACCGGGGCCCGCGCACCGGTCGCCCCCGTCCCCAACCCGTCGTCCGCACTGCGGCGTGCTTGTCGCGCCGGCCGCAGACGGGTTACGCTCTCCCGACTGTTCTGTCCAACACCCCGGAGGCCCTGCATGATCCTGCGGTCAACCGCTTTTCCCGATCTCTCGATGTGTGTGGCGCTGGCCCACGAACTGGCCGAGATCTCGGCGGGCATTATCCGCCCCCTCTTTCGCAGTCCCGCACTGAACGTGGACGACAAGGCCGACCTGACCCCCGTCACCGCCGCAGACCGGGATTCCGAGGCCGCCATGCGCGAGCGCATCCGGGAGGTCTTTCCGGATCACGGCGTCATCGGCGAGGAGTTCCCCGCCGAAAATCCGGATGCGGAATTCGTCTGGGTTCTGGATCCGGTGGACGGCACCGGCGCGCTGGTCTCGGGGCTGCCCACCTTCGGAACCCTGATCGGCCTGTGCCACCGGGGCACGCCGGTTCTTGGCCTCATCAACCAGCCCATCTCCGACGAGCGCTGGATCGGACTGACCGGGGAGCAGACCCTGTTCAACGGCGAGCGGGCGAAGGTCCGGGCTGTGCGCTCCCTCGACCAGGCCACGATCTTCACCACGGCCCTCGACTGTTTTGCCAGCGACTCCGACCGGAGCGCCTTCGAGCGGCTGGCCGGAAAAACACGCCTGCGCCGGTTCGGGTGCGACTGCTATGCCTATGGTCTGCTGGCCCTGGGCTGGTGCGACCTGGTGTGCGAGACCGGGCTGAAGGTCCACGATTTCACGGCCCTGGTTCCGGTGATCACCGGCGCCGGGGGGCGGATGACCGGCTGGGACAACCGGCCCCTTGACCTGTCGTCGGACGGGCGGGTTCTGGCCAGCACCGGGGAGCCCCTCCATCGGGAAGCCCTGGAGATCCTGACCGGGACGAAAGGCGCCACGCCATCGTGACCCGCACGACCCGGGGCCCAGGCGGGCCTTGCCGGCCCATCCCCGGGCCGGGCCTGCTGTCCGTCTGCCCTCCATCCGTTACACCCGGGAGCTCGCTCCTCCCGGTTTTCCCGCTGTGACCCGGGGCAGGTATCGCCCTGCTCCCCCGGACCTGTTCCCGGGCCCCTGTGCCCGCGCGCATCTTGCACCGTTCCCCCTTTTCCACCCGGCCCACCGGAAGACATCCTCAGAAAGACAGTCCCATGCGCATTCCGTTTCTGTCCCGCCTGCTTGTCCTTCTCCTTCTCCTTCCGGCGGCGCCCGGCCTTGCGGCCACCGGCAGCCCGGCTCCGGTCCATGCGATCTCCATGCACGGCGCGCCCAAATATCCCCCCGGGTTCACCAGCTTTGACTACGTCAATCCGGATGCTCCCCAAGGCGGCACCGTGCGCCTGGGAACCAACGGGGCCTTCGACACCCTGAACCCCTACACCATTCGCGGACTGGCAGCGGCCTCCCTGGCCCTGACCTATGACACGCTTCTGGAGAAATCCGCAGACGAGCCGTTCACGGGCTACGGCCTGCTGGCCGAGAGCATCCAGCTTCCGGAGGACCGATCGGAGGTGACGTTCACGCTCCGCCCCGAGGCCACCTGGTCCGACGGCACCCCCGTGAGCGCCGAGGACGTGGCGTTCTCGCTGGAGACCCTGCGCACAAAGGGCCTGCCGTTCTACAACGCCTACTACGGCGATGTGGCCTCAGTGGAGGTTCTGGGCCCCAGGACGGTGCGGTTTGTCTTTCGCCACAGCAACAACCGGGAACTGCCCCTGATTATCGGACAGATGCCGATTCTCCCCAAACACTACTGGGAAAGCCGGGACTTCGAGGCCGTGACCCTGGAGATCCCCGTCCACTCCGGGCCCTACGCCATCGAGACCTTCGAGCCCGGGCGCTCCATCACCTACCGCCGCCGTGCGGACTACTGGGGCAACGGCCTGCCGGTGATGCGGGGCCGCTACAATTTCGAGCGCATCGAGTTCACCTCCTACCGGGATGCCACCGTGATGCTGGAGGCCTTCAAGGCCGGAGCCTTCGACTTCCGGCTGGAGTACGTGGCCCGGCAGTGGGCCACCGGCTACCAGAGCCCCGCCCTGAACGAGGGGCGCATCATTCTCGAGCGCATCCCGAACCACCGGGTGTCCGGCATGCAGGGCTTCGTGTTCAACCTGCGCAATCCTTTGTTCAAGGATCCGGCCGTGCGCGAGGCGCTGGCCTACACCTTCGATTTCGAGTGGACGAACAAGACCCTTTTCTTCAACGAGTACAAGCGCCTGCGCAGCTACTTTGACAACTCGGAGCTTGCGGCCACCGGCCTGCCCTCCCCGGCGGAGATGGAGGTTCTCGCCCCCCTTCGCACACAGATTCCCGAGCGCGTGTTCACCGAGAGCTACCAGCCGCCCTCGGTTGACCCCGAGGCCGGAGGCATGCGGGCAAACCTCGGGAAGGCCATGGAGCTCCTGAAGTCGGCGGGATGGACCGTGCGTGACGGCGCCCTGCGCAATTCGGAGGGCACTCCCTTCACGTTCGAGATCCTCCTGGTCCAGCCCGAGTTCGACCGGATCGTGGTCCCCATGACCCGCAACATGGAGCGCCTGGGAATCAAGGCCACCATCCGGGTGGTGGACTCGGCCCAGTACGTGGAGCGGGTCCAGAAGTTCGACTACGACATGATGGTGACCAGCTGGGGCCAGTCCAACAGCCCCGGCAACGAGCAGCGGAACTACTGGTCCTGCCAGGCGGCCAGCACACCGGGCAGCAGCAATGAGGCCGGCCTGTGCTCGCCGGCGGTGGACACCCTGATCGAGGGCCTGATCGGGGCCTCCACCCGCGAGGATCTGGTTGCCCGCACCCGGGCCCTGGACCGGGTTCTGCAGTGGTCGTTTCTGGTGATTCCCCAGTACTACGTCCCCGCAGACCGCGTCGCCTACTGGAATATCTTCGGCCGACCGGAGATCACGCCCGAGGACGGCGTGCAGTTTTTCACCTGGTGGATCGACCCCGCAAAGGCAGCGGCACTCGGCCGGCGGGGCTCTGAAAAATAAGGATGAAAAATCGTCGGCAGACGTGGGAAACACCGCTTGACAGACCCCCGCCATGTGGCATAGAACCCTCTCCACACACGGACGGCCCGGACGACGAAACGTCTCACACCGGGTCCGGACGGGCGCGTAGCTCAGCGGGAGAGCACTGCCTTCACACGGCAGGGGTCACAGGTTCAATCCCTGTCGCGCCCACCAGTTTGCACACGGAAACGGGAGCCTCGGGCTCCCGTTTTTCGTTGGCGGTCCGGCACGTCCGGACGATCCCCGGAAGAGGATTTTCATGCGGCTGGCACCGGCCCTCCCCCCAGGCAAATGCGGACCTCGCCCGCCCTGCGGTATCCCGCCCGGGTCGTCCCGGGCCCCCTGCGCTCTCGCTCCCGCCGGGTACACCGGCCGAGTCTCCCGGATCGGAGGCATTCGCGTCTGGCCCCAGGACCGCAAGGCGTGAACGAAGCCTAAAACACAACCTGACTTCGGACATAAAATTTCCCCGCATCACCCCCACGCGAAAAAAATGGCGTACACCAGCCCCTTAGGCACGCCGTAACTGCATTTTTCGCGCGACGCCACTCTTGATGTGCTAGTATATATCCATATATTCGGTGTGAAATGCATCAGGCAAAAACAGTGGATGGACACGCGGCCCCGCACGGGGGCCGTCGAAGAGAGTGAGGCGACCATGAACACGATCCTGAAAACCCTCAGCCGGCCCGTTGTGGCCGGACTTGGAGCTGTTGCGCTCTATGCCGCAACGCTGATGTTCCCCTCACACGCCAGCGCCGCCGACGCCCCGTGGACCAACACCTTCAACATGGGCACCATCTCGGCGACCTCCTCGACGTTCAACAAATGGGATCCGAAAGCCGGAGGATCCTTCGGGGCCTCATTCGTGTTCAAGAACAACGAGATCGGAGTTCTCAACGCGTCGGGCCTCGGTCAGGCCGGTTACATGAACTACACCCGCAAAAGCCCGGAACGCTACAGCTACTCGAACGCAAACCTGTTCCAGAACAACTATACCTTCGCCCTCGACAAGGCGTCCTCCTTTGCCCTGAACATTGGTCTGGGGATCGACACCGCAGTGATCGCTGCGTTTGAGGGGCCGCTCGCCATCTCGCTTTCCAGCAAGACCGGCTACACTTGGAATGGAACCATCACCGGGGCAAGCTGGGAGAAGATCTGGGGCAACCTGGAGGCGGGGGACTACACGCTGTCCATTTCCGGCAAATACGGTGCGGACGGCCGCGGAGCGGAGAGCTTCATCCAGGGATACAGCGCCACCTTCCTTGCGGGCGAGGCCCAGCCCGGCGATGTCCCGCTGCCTGCTGCCCTGGTTCTTCTTGGAACCGCGCTGGCCGGCGCCGGCGTCTACGGGCGCAGAAAAGCCACGGCTGCCCGGGCCGCCTGACGGCACGGAAGCGGGCTCACCCCCAAAAGACAGACGAAGCCCGGTGAAAGCCGGGCTTTTTTTGTGGCACCACCACGGACGCGATCACGTGTCCCCACGGCAGCGCCATCCCGTGTCCCCACGGCAGCGCCAGAGTGCCCGGTGTTGAATGCGCGGGGCAGCACCGGGGTGGAGCCTCTCCCCAATCAGAAAGACCGCCCCGGCCGGCAAAAGACCCCGACCGGATCCCACACCGGAAACGGCATCCCACCCGGCCACACCCGGGCGCACAAAAAAGGGGGGGGCGCCCTCAGGCACCCCCCGGATGATCATCGCAGCCGCACCGCCGCGCCTGCGCCTGTGCCCTCGTCGGCCGCACAGGCGCGCCGTCCCGGGACCTCAGCGCACCGTTCGCGGCGTCTCCCGTTTCCCGAGCTTGACCAGACAGCGGTCAAGCCACTGCCGGGTGAGCTTCTCGGGCAGGCTGTTTTGTCCGAGCCGCTCCGCCAGAGCCGTGAAATCCACCGCATCCAGCGGCTGGTCCTGGTTGAAGCAGGTGAAGACGATGCGCACCTCGCCCGTGGCCGGATCGCGCTGCGGCTGGAGACACTGCCCGCAGATTTCCTTCATCATGCACTGCATGGGTGAGTTGATCGAGCCAAGGGCATGATGGCTGGCCTTCAGATAGGGCTTGAGGATGCTGTGACGCGCCGCCCCGACGGCGGACATCATCCGGTCCGAGCCGATGACCAGCATCCGGTCCACCGAGGGAAGGGGAAGGGAGGCCTCCCCGATTTCCCCGGCACCGTAGGCCCTCAGGGCCTCGACGATGTTGCCCACAAACGACAGGTCCCGGGGGCGGGAGGGCGTGAAGCCCGGGGCCTCGTCACAGCACCACACGACCACGTCAGCGGCTGCGTGGATATCGTCCACCCGGTAGCGGTCGTTCAGGCCCTTGTAGCCCGCGAAATAGAGCACCTTGTTGCCCCGGTCCCGCAGGGCCCGGCCGATGGAGAACAGCACCGCGTTCCCCAGTCCGCCGCCCACCAGAAGGACAGTCTCCTCCGAGGGCAGGAAGGTCGGCGCCCCCGTCGGCCCCATCACCACCACCGGATCTCCGGGCTTCAGGTGGGCCACCAGATCGGAGGAGCCTCCCATCTCCAGGACGATCATGGACAGAAGCCCCCGCTCCCGGTCTACGGAGGCACCGGTGAGCGCCACCCCCTCCATGGCCAGGGTGGTGTTGTCCACACTCGTGGAGAAGCGCTCGAAGTTCTGAAGGCGGAAGAACTGTCCCGGCTCGAAGCGGCGGGCCTGGGCGGGGGCATGGACGGTCAACTGGACAATGTTGTCCGTAAACCGCCGGACCTCGTGCACCCGGGCGCGGAACTCCTCGTTCACAATCCGGATGAGATCGCCCCCCCTGCCCTTTGGTTCCGGAAGTTTTTCCAGCATTCTGCTGATCACCGGATAGCCGCGCTGGGCCGAGGACATGGCCGAGACCACGTTCCCCGCGAACGACGGGTGCTGGTCACCGAAAAAGCTCACAGCCGTGCCGTCGGCATTCACCCGCAAAAGGACGTCCGCTCGGTCCGGCTTCGTGGAGTGTTCGGGGGACACCGGGTTGCCATCCATGTCGACGGCCTGGAAGTACTTCCCGTCCAGGGGGATGCGGGCCGTCTCGTCCTCCCGGCCCAGAACCGTGTTGGGCACCGTGCCGGCGGCGATAATCACGGTGCGCACCGGCACCACCAGACACTTTTCCGGACGGCCCTGCACCGCCTTGTTCTGGGTCAGGTGAAGGGCGGCCGCGTGGCCAAATTCGTCGAGCTCGATCTTGGCCGGGGACAGGGTCTCACAGAACGTGATCCCCTCCTCGAAGGCCTTGATCACCTCCTCGTAGTTGTTGCGGTAGGCGGGCGAGTCCACCAGACGGCGGCGATAGAAGATGGCGGCCCCGCCCCAGGCCTTGAGCATCTCGCGCAGGCGCGGCGCCCGCCCCTGCCGGCGCGCAATGGCACGCTCGCGGCGGATCGCGCGACCATGGACCAGGAACTCCTCGGCGACCTCGCGCTCCTCGGCGCTCCAGCCCGCCCGGACGGCGGCCTCGCCCCGCTCGCTCACAAGCTGTTCATAACGCGAGAGGAACTTCTCCACCTGGACCGGGTAGTAGGCCAGGGCCTCGGTGCAGGCATCAATGGCGGTGAGCCCGCCGCCGATCACGGCCACCGGCAGGCGAACCTGAAGGTTGGCGATGGAATCGCTGCGGGAGGCCCCGGTCAGTTGCAGGCCCATCAGGAAGTCGCTGGCCTGCCGGACGCCCCGGGCCAGACCGTTTTCCATGGGCACGATGGTCGGACGCCCCGCGCCCAGGCACAGGGCCACATGGTCGAAGCCCATGGAGAAGGCCTCGTCCAGGGTGAGGGTGCCGCCCATACGAACGCCACCCAGCATGGAAAAGCGCGCCCGGCGCTCCAGCAGAAGGCGGATGACGGTCAGGTAGTTCTTGTCCCAGCGCACCGTGATGCCGTATTCGGCCACGCCGCCGAAACCGCCCATGACCCGGCTTCCCAGGGGCTCGTAGAGGTCGCGCCAGTCCCGGATGGGGGAGAACGGAACGCGGGTACCGTCCGCTTTCACACCGGACAGGGCCGGGTCCAGGGGCTCGATCTTCAGGCCGTCGATCCCCACGACCGTGTGCCCCTCGTTCAGAAGATGGTGGGCCAGGGTGTACCCGGCCGGGCCGAGACCCGCCACCAGGACCGCCCGCCCCGTATCCGGGCGCGGCAGCGGACGGCTGACGTTCAGGGGGTTCCAGCGGGTCAGGAGGCTGTAGATCTCGAAGCCCCAGGGAAGGTCAAGAACATCCTTCAGCGTGCGGGTCTCGATCTGGGGGATGTTGACGGGCTCGCGGGACTGGTTCTGGTAGATGCACGAGACCATGCAGTCATTGCAGATCCGGTGCCCGGTCCCCGCCACCATGGGGTTGGCCACGGTGGCCGCCGCCAGAGCCGCAATGGACATGCCCCGGCTCTTGAGCTCGTTCATCTCGGAGATGTGCTCCTCAAGGGGACAGCCCAGCATCTCGCGGCCCAGAGGATTGACCCGGATCTCGCCAGTCTTGCGGTCCTGCAGACCCTTCTTGCAGGAATCCGCCCCCGTGCGATAACAGAAAATGCACATGTTGGCCGCGTCAAGCGCGTGGGGAAGGTCGAAACCGCTGTCGGTCAGGTCGAAGCCGTCCCGCTCGCGCAGGTGGGTCGGGGGACAGCCCGTGTGCACCACGCCGTCATCGGTCTCGCGGACGGTCTCAACCAGGTTGTCGTAGTCCAGCTTCTCCGGCAGGCGGAACAGGACGCCATGCCCGAAACGGGCCTGACCGGCCGGGGTCTCGGCGGCCCAGGCGGCAAAGTGGGTGGCAAGCTCCAGAGCCTCGGCGTGGCTGGCCTCATCCTCCATCCACCGGACAACCGCCCGGGCGAAGGCCATCTCGTCGTCCAGATCCGCACCGATCAGGGGCGAGAGCGCAATTTCCAGAGCCTCCGGATCTTCCAACTGGGCTTCCGCCTCGCGAATCTTCTTTACGGCGATCCTCTGGACGAACTTCCGCTTGCACGTGTAGAGAGCATCAAGATCCTGATGCGCCCTGAGGGAGCGACCCACCTCCCTCTCGATCCCGAAGAGTGCGGCCAGGAAGCTCTCGAGGTGGGGACCGGCCTCGAGCATCAGGTCCGACAGCTTGCGGGGCTCGAGGGAGGCCGGATTGGCCCGCACCGCCCGATAGTGGAGGCCCAGGTCCCGATCCTGCCGCGACAGGTGGTCGCAGAACGCGGCATCAAGCCGGGCAAGCCCTTCATCACAATAGAGGTCGGCAAAAGTAAACCCAAGGCCAAGCGGCACGGCATCAGCGCCGGGCACCGGATTGTTTTCGGACGTCATGGGGCCTCCTCACGGTCTCACTGCGTGCGCCGCCGGTCCCGGGTTTCAGGCCGGCAGGTCAGCGCCTGTCTGCGCGGCGGGCCCGCCCCCTGCTGTGGAAGGGACGTTTTCCCGGGGCCTGCGGTCCGGTCGCGCGGCGTCCCGTTCGGACGCGGGAGTCAGGATAGCCGGTCCCGGCCGAAAACTCGAGTCAGGAAGGGAAAAACCGGAAAATATTTAATCTTTAATACAATGTGTTATCCGATTAGGTGGATTTAGTATTGTTTGATTGAATATACCACCGGACCGGGCACGACAGCCACGGACAACAGGGGGACGGGCGCGGGGACAGCCGCCGCGTCCTGCGCCCGCCCGTCAGGGGCCGCGCGTCCACGTCTGCGCTCCCGAACGCAACACCCGCCCGTTAAGACTCATATTCCAGAAATAAAGTACAGCAGCCAGCCCGCAGATCCGCCCTTTCCGCAGACCGGGCCCCTGTTCCGAAGACAGTGGCCGTTTTGGCGGGCGGCAGCCCTCCTTTTCCGGAGGCACCGGTCCGGGCCCCGACCGGTCACAACACCTGTCGTGGCGGGTCACATGCTCCGCTGGGGGACGCGGCCCCAACCGGGCCGGGGGCCGCACCGGGCGGCCACAAAAAAGCCCCGGGATGTGCTCTCCCGGGGCCCGGAGGAACGGCGCGACCGCAGCCCGCCCTTCCCCAATACGATTACGCTCAGGCAGAGCGACGGATCACGCCTTCGGAGCCGGGGCGCCCTCCACCTCCCCGGACACGCCAGCCTCCTCGAAGGTGGCCATGTTGGCGTGACAGAAGCACGCGGCTCGCAGCAGGGGCACGGCCATGACGGCCCCGGTGGCCTCGCCCAGGGCCATTCCCAGACGCAAGAGGGGCTCGAACCCCATGGCGGCGGCCAGAGCCCCGTGCCCGGGTTCCCGTGACAGGTGTCCGAGGACGCAATGGTCCAGAGCCCCCGGCTCCACCGCCTGAAGGCACGCGACCGCCGCACAGGTGGTAAACCCGTCCAGAACCACCGGAACGCCGGCAAGACGGGCTGCCACCGTCGCGCCCGCCATGGCGGCCAGTTCCCGCCCGCCCAGACAGCGAAGGATGTCGAGACCGCTGGCCATCGACGGACGGTGAAGGGCCACCGCCTCACTCACCAGGCGCGCCTTGTTGGCCAGGGCCTCGCCGCGCACGCCGCTGCCCGGACCGGTCCAGTCCGTTGCCTCGCCCCCGAAAAGGGCCAGCGCCAGGGCCGCGGCACAGGTTGTGTTGCCGATACCCGTTTCCCCGATACACAGAAGGTCGGCCCCCTCCAGATCGACGGACAGGCCCACATTCAGGGCCCGGACGAACTCCTCCGGGCTCATGGCCGGTTCCCGGTGGAACGGGCGGGTCGGCGTGTCCAGCTCGATGGGAGTGACCCGAAGCCGGGCCCCGCAGGACCGGGCCAGCTGGTTTATGGCCGCGCCCTCCATCTCGTAGCTTGCGGCCATCTGGGCGGTGACCTCGGGCGGATAGGCCGAGACCCCATACTCCGCGATCCCGTGGGCCCCTATAAAGACGTCCACGAACACCGTCTCGACCTTGGGGGGGTGTCTGTGCTGCCACGCGGCGAGAGTGGCTACCAGGGGTTCCAGGACACCCATGGAGCCACGGGGCTTTATCAGGCAGGGCTCCCGCTCGGATGCCGCCGCCCGCGCCGCCTCGTCGGGGCCGGGAAGGGAGTGAAGAAGGGCCTCGAATTCGGCGACTGAGGCCACGGAACGTCGGGCAGATGCAAGGCTGGGCGACATGGGAGGATTGTCTCCGGAGGTTGAGGCATTGGACAGGGCCCCGTTGCCGGAGAAAGGCGCTGGGGCGCGCGGCACGCCCGTCAGGCGGCCCTGCCCAGAGCTAAGGCCTCTGCCCGCCCGACACAAGAAAAATTCGCCCGCCGGGAGAGAGTTCTTGACAGCGGGCAGAAATCCGTTACGGGTTGGGTTTCGAGGAAGAACGCTCGGCCGGAATGATGGGGCACCGTGTGTTGAACGAACAGAAGCAAGCCGAAACCACAGACACCAGCGGCAGATCACAGTCCTCTGAGAAGGCATCGCGCCTCAGCGAACTGGCCTGCGCCATCGGGTTCCTGACCCGCCTTCCCCCGGCGCTGAGGGCTGGCCACCCGCCCCTGGCCCGATGCGTCTGGGCGTTTCCCGTCGCCGGGGCTCTGGTGGGGGGGATTGGCGCGCTGGTCGCCCTTGCGGGCGTGCTTCTGGGCCTTCCCGCGCTTGCTACGGGTTTTCTTGCGGTCGGAAGCATGATCATCGCAACCGGCGCCCTGCACGAGGACGGCCTGTCCGACACCGCCGACGGAATGGGCGCCTTTACCCGGGAGCGCGCCCTTGAGATCATGCGGGACTCCCGGATCGGAACCTACGGGGCGCTGACCCTGATTGTGATGACGGGTCTGCGGGCCTCTGCCATCTCCGGCATTGTCAGTGTGTCCGGCGCGCCCGAAGCCGGCCGGCTGATTGCGATCGCCGGGGCCCTGGTGGCGGCCGCCGCTCTGGGCCGTGCGTCCTGCGGGCTGGTTCTGGCGTCCCTGGATCCGGCACGCAAGGATGGCCTGGGCGCCCAGTGCGGACGTCCGGGACCGGCCGCTCTGGCCGTTGCGTTCGGTTTTTCCGCCGCGCTTGCCTTTGTGTTCCTGCCGGTCGGGGTTGCCCTGTGCGGGATCCTGGCGGGGCTTGTGCCGGTTCTCTGGCTGATCCGCAGCGCCCGGCGGCGTCTGGGCGGACAGACGGGGGACATCGTCGGAGCCGCCTCGGTTCTCTGTGAGACCACCGCGCTGCTTGCGTTCGCCGCCCTGCTCTGAATGGAGGCGTCCCATGACACCTGGACGTTTGAAATATGTGGCCAATGCCGCACGGAAAAGCAGCCTCCCGGCCTTTCCGTTCCATCCGGCACCGGGCGTGGGACAGACGCCGGCCGAGGGGCGCCACGCCCACAACGACAGCCGCAGCACATCCATGTCCCGTGACCGGGTTCTCAGCCCGGGGACCGTCCGCTGGTGGTGGATCCGCCATGCACCCGTTCCGGCCACCCCGGGGCTGATCCTGGGGCAGATGGACCTGCCGTGCGACACCTCGGATCTCGACATGATGATCCTCCTGGCCGAACGGCTTCCGGTCGCCCCCACGGTTCTTCTCAGCCCCCTTCTTCGGGCGCGCCAGACCCTTCAGGCCCTCGAGAACGCCGGCGCGGTGTTCCATAATGCCCACGAGGAACCCGCCCTCCTCGAGCAGAATTTCGGCACCTGGGAGGGGCGGACCTGGAACGACCTGACCGCCGGCGACCACCCGGACGACACGGAAGGCGCATTTTTCTGGAAAGACCCGGCCACCGGCATTCCTCCGGGGGGCGAGAGCTTCGAGACCCTGGTCCGGCGGGTGGACACGGGCATCCGCCACTGGACCGACATCGTGGGAACCGGAGACATCGTTGCCGTCGCCCATGCGGGATCCATCCGCGCGGCGATGGCCGTTGCCCTTGACCTGGATCCTGCCGTCGCCCTGAGACTGGAGGTGGCACCCCTGTCCCTCACCTGTCTCCAGCACCACGCGGGCGCCGGATGGAGCGTCCAGAGCATGAACGAGGTTCCGCCGTGAGTCGTTTCACCGGCCCCATGGGCGCATCCCCGGAGGCTCTGGAAGCCGGAAACGCACGCCTGACCCTGGTCCTGGGAGGGGCCCGTTCGGGCAAAAGCGCCCTTGCGGAACGCCTGTGCCGTGCCCTCGGCGGGAGCCCGCTCTATCTCGCCACCGCCCCCCTTCCCGAGGCCGGAAGCGACAGCGAGATGACAGCCCGCATCGCGGCCCACCGGGAACAGCGCGCCGCCGGGAACTGGGAGACCGTCGAGGCCGGGCGCGCGCTGCCGGACGCCCTGCTGGAGCACGCCACAAACCCCGAGCGCCCGGTCCTGGTGGACTGCGTGGTGCTCTGGCTGGGAACCCTGATGATGGATGCGTTCATGAATGCGCCCGGTGACGAGTTCGAGAAGGCCCGCCAGTCAACCGCCATCGAGGCCTCCGCCCGGGAGGCGTTGGTTGCGGCCCTTGATCAGGCCCGGGCGCCGGTGTTCCTGGTCTCGGGCGAGGTGGGCTTGGGGGTGGTTCCGCCCACACCCCTGGGCCGGGCGTTCCAGGATGTTCTTGGACGCATGAACCAGGCCCTTGCCGCACGAGCGGACCGGGTTTTGCTGACCGTGGCAGGAATTCCTGTTGTCCTGAAGGACGTCCCCTGACGCCCCCAGAAACGGCTACTGTAGCGTCGGCCGCCACCGGGGCCGCAGGCGGGGCGGCAGGCAGGGCGGACTCCTCACACGGAAACGCCTGAGCGTTCCGGGCGACGGGACGGGACGTTTCGGCGGGCCCACCTTTTCCCTCCGCAAAGCACACCAGCGCCAGCTCCTGCTCCGAAGTCGGGCCGAAGCGCCCCCGGGCACGGGAGCGGGAACGCCGATGACCTGCAAAAAACAGCTGCTGGCGGGGAAGCCGGTGCTTCTGGACCACGCGCCGGGGAGGGTCAGCGGCCCCTTAAGATGATCAGCCGGGATCCCGGTGAGGGTGCCTCACACGCCAGGCCAAGGCTGCCCTCCGCCCGCGGTCGCGCCCGGGGGATCATGAGCGGCCCCGGCCCGGACAGGTCGGGACGTCCCCGACGGGCACCGCCCCCCCGCATTCGGGCCCCGAACAGGGATCCCCGGCTCCTTTGTGCGGCGCATGGACAGGCCGCGCTGACAGGGCGCACGGACAAAAAAACCCGCACCGCGAAAAGGCGGGACGGGGTCTGGAAACACGGCTGATTGTGAGAACCCCGTGCGGCCGGCCCTCACACAGCAGGTGAAGGCCGCGGGCGAACGCACGGAAACTAGAGAATTCTCTTGCGACGGGCCAGGGCGAGGGCGTCGGTCCGGCTCTGGGCTCCGAGAACCTTGAAGAGGCGCCCGATATGCATCTTGATGGTGGCCTCCGACAGGTTCATCTCCTCGGCGATGCGCCGGTTCGACAGACCGGAGTTGATATGCTCGAGCACCTCCCTCTGGCGGGGTGTGAGGGAGAAGGGATCCTCCTCGACGTCCCCGTCCCCATCCTCGTACTCGAACCGGCGGGCGACCCGCGCGCCCTCCTGGGTCGCCGCGGCCAGCGAGCGCTGCAAGGACCGCGGCGCAATGGTGAATCCGCCTACAAGAACAAGGCGAAGGGCACTTTCCAGAACGTCCCCCTCAAGACTTTTGGGGATGAAGGCCACGGCCCCGAGCTCGATGGCGGAACTGATGATCCGGGGCTCCTCGCGGCCGGACATGACCACCGCATCCGGTGGGTTGTCCTGACTGCGCAGCGTGACGAGAGCCTCTTTCCAGTCCACCGAGTCGGGGATCATGATATCCAGAAACACCACATCAAACTCGCTCCCCCCCTCGACCATGCGCAGGGCCCGGCTGAACGTGCTGGCCTCCACGATCTCGATTGTGGGGTCGATGGCGCTGATCTGGAAGCGCAACCCGTTCCGGAAGAGTTCATGATCATCAACAATAAGAAGACGCATGGTCGGTAAACCTCTGCCGCAGTTTTTCCGAGAAAGCGCGCGGCCCGAAACCCGGCCGCGAACGCTGCTTGCTGCTCGACTTCTGAGACACCTGCAGAAACCATCCCAAAAGAGGTAACCTCTCTACCGGGTAGCAATCAGACTAGCATATTCTTAAGCATAGAGGAAGCGGCGATCCTGGGAAGATATCCTTCTCCGTGCATCCCGGACCCCATGCCACGGGAGCGTCCGGCGCGGAAGGGAGAAGAGGGGTTCCCGCCCCCGTCCGTTCTTGCTAAACGCCTTCAGTTAAGGCATCCTTTAGGGAATTCTATATCCGTTTTGAGGTTCCGCCTCCCTTGAGGAACCTTGCCCGGGCGCCGCTCAGGTGGGACACAATGACGCGAAACGCATCTTCCGAGGCCATAGCCGAACTGCTGACCCAGATAGGTCGGCTGACGCACAGCCGGGGCTTCACCGGCGGCCTCAACCCGGCCCAATGGATGGCCTTGCGGTACTTTTCGCAGGCGAACGAGAACGTTGCCACGGTCATGAAGTTCGCCGACCACTACGGCACATCCCGGGGCACGGCCTCCCAGTCCATCTCCGCACTGGTCCGCAAGGGGTACCTCACCCGGGCGCCCAGCAAGTCCAAGAAAAGCTCCCATGTCCTTCTGCTGACGGAAGCCGGACTGGCCCTGATCGCGGACGACCCGATCCAGGGGCTGATCGGAGGGATCGACACCCTTGTGGCGGAGCAGCGGTCGGTCCTTACAGAGGCTCTGGAGAAACTGATCCTCTACCTGTACACCCGCCCGGCCCCGGATCTTCCCGATCCCCGGTTTTCCCCGCCCCATCCGACAGACCCGCACGCCGGAGAAATCCGGCCCTGACCTTGTGACGCACCCGCAGTCCCCGTCCCTCCTCTCCCGGCGGGGCCAGATCCCACCACCAGGTTTTGCAGGCCTCCAGTTCGGGACAGACTCCGTAGACCAGATCATAGCGTTCGCACGCCCCTCCCGTCCGGGTCTCCTCCCTTTCCACATCTCCCAGAAAGAACACATCCCCTCTGGCGCCCTCCAGAGCGTGCAGGTGCGCGGCCACCAGGCGTTCGCAGAAGACTCCGATCTTTGCATCGGCGTGTCCCGCCCGCTCCAGATGGAGGCGGGGCAGGACCGGAAGCTGGGACAGGACGTTGGCGGAAATCACGAGGTCTGCGGCCAGGGCCTCGGGCGGCAGGGGCGCAGGACAGGGAACCGGGGGAATAGCCCCGGGGGCAGCGGCAATCGCCCTCAGAACGCCCGTGAGGTCCGCCTCCACAAGGCGGACAGACCCGGCCGCCCGGGCACGCTTCCGAACCGCGCGGGGGAACACGGCATCCACCAGGATGATGGTGCCGAAGGCGCGGGCCAGCGTTTCCAGGGGAATCTCCAGAAGCAGGCCCGAGCCCAGAACGGCCATAGAACCGCGCCCGGGTACGTGGGACAGGGCCGAAAGGATGGCCGTGTGCGCGGCCTCCCGGTGGGGGGCCCAGGCCCGGCGCAAACGGCGCGCCCGGCTCTCGAACGCCACCATTTCCCGCACCAGCCCAAGCTTCCGGGCGACCGGGTCCGCGGGCATGAGCAGGGCGCGCAGGGCTTCGGCAATCATCCGGGCGGGGCCTATTCCGTATGGATGGGACTGTCGTCCTTCAGGCGCTCGATCATGTCGAGAATGAACACGTTGAGGAACCGCACGTTCATGTCGTACGCCTGCCGCAGATAGAACGCATCACAGTTCGGAGCGCAGGCCAAAGGCTTCGTCTGGACTCCGACATAGACCGGAAGCAGCTCGGCGTTGACCCGCTCGAGGGCCGCGGACAGGGACCCGCCCCGCCCCCGGCCAAAGGCATCCGACGGATAGAACGTCTGGGAAATCTCGCCGGCCAGGCCGACAAGGCAGGCGATATCCTTCTGAAGGGCCTTCAGCACGGCAGCCTGGTCCCCGGCCTCATCCAGAATCCCGGCGGTGTTGCAGGCTTCCAGACGATCCGGAACAGAATCAAGCAGGGCGAACGCCTCGGCCGACGGAGGCTCGGCCGCCCACGCGGCCGCGCTTGCCACAGGCTGGGCGCACGCGAGCGCAATGACCACCACAAAAGCGCGAAGCATCAAATGAGCCTCCACCATCAAAGTCCCGGAGATAACGTTGAAAAGCCTGCCAGCTGCCCCTGTCTCCCCGGATCTTGGGGGTTCTAGCGGCGGCCGAACAGGCGCTCGATATCGGCCAACTTTAGCGTAATATGGGTGGGTCTGCCATGGTTACATTGCCCGGCCCGGGGGGTCTGCTCCATCTGGCGCAGGAGGGCATTCATTTCCTCGAGACGCAGGCGCCGGCCGGCCCGAACCGACCCGTGGCAGGCCATGGTCGCAAAGATATGGCCGATGCGGTCCTCCAGAACCGTCGCCGTCCCCCACTCCAGAAGAGACTCGGCCAGGTCCCGCACCAGCCCGCGCACGTCCGTGTCCCCCAGAAGGGCGGGGATTTCCCGGACCACAACGGCCCCGGGGCCAAACCCCTCGAGCACAAGGCCCAGGGTTTCCAGCTCCGCGGCGGCGTTCAGAAGGGCATCCTTCTCACGCAGGCCCAGTTCCACGACCTCGGGCAGAAGCAGGCCCTGGCGGGCAACGGCACCGGCGGCCCGCTGGTCCTTCATGCGCTCCATGACGATGCGCTCGTGGGCGGCGTGCTGGTCAACGACCACAAGCCCGCCCGAACTCTGGGCAAGGATGTAGGTGTTGTGGACCTGCCCGACCGCGTAGCCCAGGGGATGATCCTCGTCGGGTACCCCCTGCGCAGCCGTGGACGCGGCCTCAAAGGGATCGGCAGGGGCGCCCGGCGCCCGTGAGAACGGAGACTCGCCCGGGGCCGGAGCATTCCAGCCCTCCGACACTCCGAAGGATCCGGTCTCGTAGGCAAAGCGCAATCGCTCCTGGGTGGGCGGGAGTTGAAACGAATGGGGCCGCGAGCCGGGCCGCCAGGGCAGCCCCCCCGGCTGACCGGGGACGCCGCTGCCTCCCGGAGCGCGAACGTCCGGCCCGGCGTCCCCGCCACCAGAGCCGAGATAGCCGGTGGTCACGGTGGAGCTGGCCCGCTCCCGCGCCTCCGCGAGCGCATGACGCAGTGCGGAGACAATAAGCGAGCGGACCCGGGCGGAATCCCGGAACCGCACCTCGGTTTTGGCCGGGTGCACATTGACGTCCACCTCTTCCGGGGGCAGGCGAAGATACAGGACCACCACCGCGTGACGGTCGTGGGCCAGAACATCGCTGTAGGCCGCCCGCACGGCCCCGTACAGAAGCCGGTCGCGCACGGGACGTCCGTTCACAAACAGGTACTGCGCGGCACTGGTGGCGCGGTTGCAGGTGGGGAGCCCGGCAATGCCGGACAGGTGATAGCCCTCGCGCTCCACATCGAGGGTGACCGAATTCTCGGCCACGTCCCGCCCCAGGACAGCCCCGACCCGCTGGCGGGACAGCTCGGCCGGATCCAGGAGATCATCCGACGACGCAGCAAGAACCCGGAAAATCTCGCGCCCCGAGTCCGAGAGGCGAAACGAAATTCCCGGATGGGCCAGAGCCAGCCGCTGGAGCACGTCCACCGCGTGGCCCTGCTCGGTCCGGATGGATTTCAGAAACTTGAGCCGGGCGGGAGTGGCGAAAAACAGGTCCCGGACATCCACCCGGGTTCCGGCCGGATGGCTGGCGGGCTCCGGCTCGCCCCGGTGTCCGCCGTCCACGCTCAAAGACCAGGCGCTGTCCGAGCCCCGGGGCCGGCTGGTCAGGGTCAGCCGGGCCACGGAGCCGATGGAGGGCAGAGCCTCCCCCCGGAAGCCCAGGGTCCGGATATCGACAAGGTCATCCTCCGGCAGCTTGGAGGTCGCATGGCGCTCCACGGCGAGCAGCATGTCGTCGGGAGACATGCCGCAGCCGTCGTCGACCACCACCAGGCGCGCCCGTCCGCCCTCCCCCAGCATGATCTCGATCGAGGTGGCGCCGGCATCGATGGCGTTTTCCACCAGTTCCTTGAGAACGGAGGCAGGACGCTCGACGACCTCGCCCGCAGCGATGCGGTTGACCAGGGTTGAGGGAAGGCGGCGGATGCTCACAGGGCTAGTCCTCACTCCAGAGACGGAAGAACTCGATCAGGCCGTTGGTGGACGCGTCGTGCGCCAGGGCGCCCCGCTTCTTCTCCAGCTCGGGCAGGACGACGGCCGCCAGGCGCTTGCCCAGCTCCACCCCGAACTGATCATAGGCATTCAGGTTCCACAAGGTAGCCTGGACATGAATCCGGTGCTCGTAAAGGGCAATGATGCGGCCCAGAGTCTCGGGGTCCAGAACACGAAACAGCATGGTATTCGACGGACGGTTCCCTGGGAAGACCACATGGGGCAGCAGAGTGTCCAGGGCCTCGCCTTTCAGGCCGCTGTCCGCAAGACCGGCCCAGGCCTCGTCCTCGGTGCGACCGGTCATGAGCGCCTCGGACTGGGCGAACATGTTGGCAAGCAAGATCGCCTGATGACGCCCGACCGGATAGTGGGAGCGGACCGGCGCCAGAAAATCGCAGGGGATCAGGTGCGTGCCCTGGTGGATCATCTGGTAGAACGAGTGCTGTCCGTTGGTCCCGGGCTCGCCGAACAGAACGGCACCGGTGGGGTAGTCCACCGTCTCGCCGGACAGGGTTGTGCGCTTGCCCGTGCTCTCCATGTCCGCCTGCTGGAGATAGGCGGGAAGGCGTGCAAGGCTCTGGTCATAGGGCAGGACCGCCGTGGCCCGCGCCCCAAGGAACTGGATGTTCCAAAAGCCGATCAGACCGGCCAGAACCGGAATGTTCTGCTCCAGGGGAGCGGTGCGGAAGTGGACGTCCATCTCGTGGGCGCCCGCCAGAAGGCGGGTGAAGGTGTCCCAGCCCACCGCCAGCGCAATGGACAGGCCAATCGCGGACCACAGGGAGTAGCGCCCCCCCACCCAGTCCCAGAACTCAAACATGACCTCGGGATCAATGCCAAACTCGGTCACGGCCTCCAGGTTGGTGGACAGAGCTACGAAGTGGTTGGAGACGGCCCGGCGCCCCAGAGCCTTCACCAGCCAGTCCCGGGCGGTGTGGGCGTTGGCCAGGGTCTCCTGGGTCGTGAAGGTCTTGGAGGCCACAAGAAACAGGGTGTTGTCCGGGGTCAGCTGGGCCAGAACCCGGGAAATGTCTGTGCCGTCCACGTTCGAGACAAAATGGACCCGCAGATCCCGGACCCGGTAGGGCTCGAGGGCGTCCACCACCATGCGGGGGCCCAGGTCCGAGCCGCCGATCCCGATGTTGACCACATCGGTGATGCGTCCGCCGGAGGCCCCGAGCCAGTCGCCGGAATGCACCGCCTCCACAAAGCCGGCCATGCGCGCCTGGACCTCGCGGATCTCGGGTTTCACATCCTTTCCATCCACCAGGACCGGATCCGGGGTCGGATCGCGAAGGGCCGTGTGCAAAACGGCCCGGTTTTCCGTGGTGTTGATCTTCTCGCCCCGGAACATGGCGTCGCGCCGCTTCTCCACCCCCGCTTCCCGGGCCAGGCTCATGAGAGCTTCCAGAACCGCGGGCGTCACCAGGTTCTTGGAGTAGTCGAACACGAAATCCCCAAGTCGCTCGTGCATCCGCTCGAACCGCCGGGGGTCACTGCGAAACAGATCCCGCATGGTGACGCCCCGCAAGTCCCCCGCAAGAGTTTCCAAAGTGCGCCACGCCTTCAATGTCCTCAACGTTGTCATTCGAAACCCTCTCATTGCCTGACAGACCCCGGGCTCCGACGGGAGCAGGGCCGATGCGGTGTTTTCATGCCCTGCGGTGCGGGTCCGCTTGCCGGGTTCGGACCGGCAGCACCCGGGAGGCGACCCAGGGAGACGGTGCGACCGCCCCCGGGCCCGCGCCAAAAACCGGGGCGCAGGCGGGCGCGGCAGCCCCCGTCGCGGTCACCGGAACGCGCCGGCGCCGGGAGGCCCAACCGCCGAGCATGAAAACTCGCACGATTCTAGATCATATCCAAAGCGAATGTGAATTGTTTCGAAGCGAAACACCGTGCCGACCCGCAGGCCCGGCCTCCGAAGAGGGGCAGAGCCCGCGCGAGGCCGACGCGCGCCCGGCACGGGTCGAAAGAAACCGCCCGCACGATACCGGCGCGAGCATGCACCGCGGTAAAGGGAACGGACTCGGGGAAGATCCGGGTGCGGATCCGGAAGGCGGAGTGTTGCTCTTCCGGGCCATGCCCCATGTCACCGGGAGGGGCCGGGGTGTTCCGGGCTCCCGCTGTCGGAAAGCACCCCCGTTCAGACCAAGGCCACCCCCACCTCGCGGCTCCGGTGCGGCGGGGGCGAACAGGCCACGATTAAGGATCACAGCCGGAGCCCCCGAGGCCGGACAGGGCACCGTCCCAAAAACGGGTGACGGTCCGATCCCGGGCCCGGCCCGACGGCGGCTCAGCCGTCGAAGCGGTTGCTCCGCGGGAAGCCCTGGGGCGCCATCCGGCCCCGGCCGGCCCGGTCTCCCCGCCAGGGGGACAGGTCCGTTTCCGTGCGGGTCCGTCCACCGGACGGCCAGCTCAGGCCCTTTTCCAGGGTGAACGTGGTCACGTCGGTCAGGGTGCCGTCCTTGAAGCGCATCAGGAAGACCCCCTTGCCCCGGGACATGACCGGAACCTGGGTCACGGGGAAGACCAGGACTTTCCGGTTCGTGCCCGCACAGGCCACATGGTCACCGTCCACGCCCCGGGCCACAATTGCGCGCTCCCCGTCGCCGACGGCCAGCACCTGGCGGCCGTTCCGGGTCTGGGCGAGCACGTCCTTCTCCTCGACCACAAAGCCGCGGCCCGACGTCCCGGCCACCAGAAGCCGCCGGGCCGGCTCGTGAACCATGAAGGCCACGATGTCCGCATCGGCGGGAATATCGACGCTCAGGCGGATCGGCTCGCCGAAGCCCCGTCCCCGGGACACCTTGTCGGCCGCGATGGTGTAGAAGCGCCCGCCGCTGTCCATGACAATCAGCTTGTCCGTGGTCTGGGCCTGCAGGGCGTACAGGGGCTCGTCCCCCTCCTTGACCTTCACGTCCTCCCTGGGATCCTGATGGCCCTTGACCGCCCGCAGCCAGCCCATTTTCGAGAGATAGACCGTGATGGGCTCGCGCTCGATCAGGGCCTCGATGGGGACCACCACCGCCGAGGGCGCGGCAACCAGCTCGGTGCGGCGCCGGCCCATGGGGGTCTCGGGGCCGAACACCTTGCGCACCTCGCGGATTTCCCGGGCGAGTTCCTTGTTGCGAAGTTTCTCGTCGGCCAGAAGCGACTGGAGGTGGCCCTGCTCCTTCTGCAGTTCCGCCTCCTCGCGCCGGAGCTCCATCTCCTCGAGCTTGCGCAGCGAGCGCAGGCGGGTGTTCAAGATGGCCTCGGCCTGGACATCCGTCAGGTCGAAGGTGGAAATCAGCACGGCCTTGGCCTCGTCCTCCTCCCGGATGATGCGGATGACCTCATCCAGGTTGAGGTAGACGATCATCTGGCCCGCGAGGATCTCGAGCCGCCGGGCAATCTTCTCCAGCCGGTGGCGGGAGCGGCGCTCCAGAACCACCATGCGGTGGGACAGGTAGGCGGCCAGAACCTCCTTCAGGGAGAGCACCTTGGGCACCCCGTCCCCGTCCAGCAGGTTCATGTTCAGATTGAAGCGCACCTCAAGATCCGAGAGCTTGTAGATCTGCTCCATCAGGGTTTCCGCATCCACCGAGCGGGAGCGGGGCTCCAGCACAAGGCGGATCTCGTCGGTGGACTCGTCGCGCACGTCGGCAAGGATCGGAAGGCGCCGGGTGTTGATGATCTCGGCGATCCGCTCCACCAGGCGGGTCTTCTGCACCTGGTAGGGAATTTCAGTGATCACAATCTGGTAGAGGCCGTGGGAGAGGTTTTCCTTCTGCCAGCGGGCCCGCACACGCATGGAGCCCCGGCCCTTGCGGTAGACCTCGCGGATGGTTTCCGGATCCTCCGCAAGAAGGCCGCCGGTGGGGAAGTCCGGCCCCTGGACGAAGGCCATCAGGGCGTCGGTGTCCGCGTCCGGATGGGCCAGCAGATGCAAGGCCGCATCGCAGACCTCGGCCACGTTGTGGGAGGGAATGTTGGTGGCCATACCCACCGCAATGCCCGTGGAGCCGTTGGCCAGAAGGTTGGGGAAGGCCCCGGGCATGACGACGGGCTCCTCCTCCTCGCCGTCATAGGTGGCACGGAAATCCACCGCGTCCTCGTCCAGGCCGTCCATCAGAAGGCGGGCGACCTCGGTCAGGCGGGCCTCGGTGTAACGCATGGCGGCCGCGTTGTCGCCGTCGATGTTGCCGAAGTTGCCCTGCCCCTCCACAAGGGGATAGCGGACCGAGAACTCCTGGGCCAGACGAACCATGGCATCGTAGACCGCCGTGTCGCCGTGGGGGTGATACTTGCCGATCACGTCACCCACAACACGGGCACACTTCTTGAAGCCCGCCCCCGGGTCCAGCTTCAGAAGGCGCATGGCCCACAAAAGGCGCCGGTGGACCGGCTTCAGGCCATCGCGCACGTCGGGAAGGGAGCGCGAGACAATGGTGGACAGGGCATAGGCCAGATAGCGTTCGGACAGGGCGCTGCCCAGCGTGACATCCCGCACCTCGTCCGTCCGAACCTGAACCGCGTTTTTAGCCATGTTCCTACCTTCCCAAAATCTCAGACAGCCGGCACGAGTCCGGCGCGAAAGCCACAGTGATGCGGTGCGTTGTCCCGAATGGACCCAAGCAGGGCCCCGGCCTGGTGCCCGCGACCCGGCCCCAGGACGGAACGGTCAAAACCGTTTCAGCCCCCGGGCACCCGGCAAGTCCCAAGCGGCCCATCAGGGCCGGGAGGTACCCAATGTAGTCTATGCCGGCGGCGGATTATCACCGCCGTGGGGCCCCGCACGACCCGGAACCGGGCTCCCGCCGATGGCTCCCCGCGGTCCGCAGCCCGCTGACGGCGTGGCGTGTGCGGGGGGGCCAGCAGACAGCACTGCGGCGCAGCGGCTCCACAGGCGAGCGCCCAACCAGCAGGGAGCTCCCCAACAGCCTGTGACGCCGACCATACCCGCATCCGGGGCCGGACAGCCTTCCCGGGCCACCCGAAAACAGACGCCGCACAAAATCGGGCGCGCCGACAGCCCAAAACCGGGTGCGAGGCGTGCCCGGGAGGTTCAGCGCGCGCTGTCGTCCAGACGGGTCTCGATGGACAGGCCGTGGGCCTGGAGCCCCTCGGCGTGGGCAAGACGCGCCGCCGGAGCGGCAATGCACTTCAGGGCATCGGCCGAGCAGCCGACAATGGTGGTCCGCTTCATGAAGTCCAGCACCCCGAGCCCGGAGGAGAACCGGGCAGTGCGCGACGTGGGCAGCACGTGGTTCGGACCGGCGATGTAGTCGCCGATGGCCTCGGGCGTGTAGCGGCCCAGGAAAATGGCACCGGCGTGGTGAACCCGCTCAAGCAGGGCATCCGGCTCGGCAACCGCAAGCTCCAGATGCTCCGGGGCAACCCGGTCCACCAGAGACGGCGCGTCCCGCAGCAGATCCTCCACCAGGATGATCGCCCCATGACGCTCCCAGGAACGCCGGGCCATGTCACCACGGGTCAGAAGTCCGAGACGGGCCTCCAGAGCCTTTTCCACCTCGGCGGCAAAGGCCGCATCATCGGTGATCAGGATGGACTGGGCCGCCTCGTCATGCTCGGCCTGGGACAGAAGGTCAATGGCGATCCAGTCCGGATTGTTCAGGCGGTCCGCCACGATCAGGATTTCCGAGGGACCGGCAATCATGTCGATGCCCACCGTGCCGAAGACCTGGCGCTTGGCCGCCGCGACCCAGGCATTTCCGGGGCCGACAATCTTGTCCACCGGTGCGATGGTCTGCGTGCCGTAGGCGAGCGCGCCGACGGCCTGGGCCCCGCCAATGCGGTAGACCTCGTCCACGCCGGCCATGCGCGCCGCCAGGAGAACCAGCGGATTGATGACCCCGTCCGGCGACGGAACCACCATGACCACGCGGCCGACCCCGGCCACACGGGCGGGAATGGCATTCATCAGGACCGACGAGGGATAGGACGCAGTACCCCCCGGCACATAGAGCCCGGCAGCGGACACCGGGGTCCAGCGCTGGCCCAGGCGCACCCCGGCGTTGTCCGTGTAGCAGAACCCCTCGGGAAGCTGGCGGCCGTGGAAGGCTCCGATCCGGTCGGCAGCCACAGCGAGGGCATCGTACAGGTCGCGGTCGATTTTCGAGACGGCCTCGTCGATCTCGGCTGCGGAGACGCGCAGGGTGTCCGGCGTCAGCTCAAGACGGTCGAAGCGCCGTGTGTACTCGATAACCGCCTCGTCACCGCGGCTGCGCACGTCCTCGAGGATGGCGGAGACGGTCTCGCCCACGTCGGCGGAGGCCTCGCGCTTTCCGCCCAGAAACTCACGGAAGGCAGCCTCGAAATCACCGGAGCGGGTGTCAAGCCGAAGAACCATTGCAGACCTCCTGAAACTTCTCGATCCACGCGTTCATCTCGCGGGCGCGCACCTTCATCGCCGTGCGGTTGGCCACAAGGCGCGAGGTGATCGGAGCAATGGTCTCGACCTCCACAAGCCCGTTGGCCTTGAGGGTCGAGCCGGAGGACACCAGGTCCACGATGCGCCGGCACAGCCCGAGAGCCGGAGCCAGCTCCATTGCCCCGTTCAGCTTGATGCACTCCGCCTGGACCCCACGGGCGGCAAAATGTCGGCGGGTGATCTCGGGGTACTTGGTCGCCACGCGGATGTGAGACCAGGACGCCGGATCCTCCTCGGCCCGAAGGGCTGCGGGTTCCGCCACCGACAGGCGACAGGCCCCGATCCCCAGATCCAGGGGCGCCAGAAGCTCGGAGTAGCCGAATTCCATCAACACGTCGTTGCCCGCAATGCCCAGATGGGCCGCCCCGAAGGCCACGAACGTGGCCACGTCGAAGGAGCGCACGCGGATCACATCCACGCCGGGATTGTTCGTGGCAAAGCGCAACTGCCGGGAATGGGGATCATCGAACGCGGGTTCGGGGACAATCCCGACCCGGTTCACAAGAGGCATTGCCTCCTCGAGGATCCGGCCCTTGGGCAGGGCAAGTATCAGCTTGTCCGCTGTGGGTGCGGAACTGGAAACCATGGACTGTCTGTCCCTTCCTGATGTCACCCCGCCCGGTACGGTCCTGCCGGACGCCGGAAAGCGGGAGCGAGTGTCCTTGAGCCCGGATGCGGGAGGCGAAAACCCCGGCCCGTCCGGAAACTCCGGTCAATCTAGTGCGTTTCCGAACAAAGCGGAAGCGGGTATTCCCCGGAAAAGCCCGGGCGGCAGGGCACCCGGAGACCGGGGCCCCACGAGCGCCCGCAGGCCGGAGCCGGGCGACGGTGCCGGAGCCTCAGCCCTGCGCCTGCGTCCCGGTGTCCGTTCCCTCCCAGGGGAGGCCGGCTTTTCTCCAGATGCGGTTCCCGCCCGCAACGGTGCAGGTGCGCAGGAAGCCCTTGCCCTTGAAGAACCGGGCCGCCGCCATGCCCCGGGAGCCGGAGTCGCAGGTCAGCACCACCTGGGTGTCGGACAGGGCATCGAATTCCTCTGCCGGAAGGCTGCCCAGCCGTCCCGGAACCTGGTCCAGGGGAATATTGATGGCGCCCGGGATGTGCCCCTGGGCGAAGCTGGCGGGCGAGTTCACGTCGATGATGACGATCTCCTCCCCGTTCGCAAGGCGCTTTGCGATGGACTCGGCCGAGATGAAGGGAACCCCCGCAGCCATGGCCTTGGGAAGGGCGCGGATCAGCAGAACGCCAACAATGACGGCCCCCACAATGAGTGCCTGGGACCAGGAAAAGCTGTAGTTGTTAAAGAACTGGGTAAGGGAATCCATTGACGTGTCTCCTGAATACACAAACATCCGGACGGACGCCGGGGCGGACCACAGACGGTCCCGCCCCAATCCCCGCCCCGTCGCATCACGGGCGTACCGCCCGCCGGAATGAGGGCCATTGCCGCCGTTCGGGCACGGCGCCCGGCTGGGCCCGGCAGCCGCCGTTCCGAACACGGGCGGACAGGCCCTGCCCGCCACCGCAGGCCCGGGGCATCCCGGGATCAGAGAGGCGGGTACTTTGCGTTTATCCGGCCCGCATCCGCCGGGTCAAGACGAACGCGCACACGCACGACGTGATCGCCGTCGTGGCGCTCGAGAATGTCACCCTTCCGGTAGAGCCAGGCCAGGGTGCCCCCGTCCTCGTTGGGGATCTCCAGAACCATCTCCAGACGGTCCCGGGCCAGACGCTCCTCGATGCGGTCCATCAGTTCCCGGACCCCGTCCCCGGTCAGGGCCGAGACCACAACCACATCCGGACGCACCGACGCCCCCTCGCGCACCTGCTCGAGAGCCTCCGGCTCCAGAAGGTCGGTCTTGTTCAGGGCCTCGATCATGCCTTTCTCGAGAAGGGCCTGACCGCCCTCCATGGAGGCAAGAACCCCCTCGACGTCGGCCTTCTGCGCATCGGTGTCGTGACGGGCAATGTCGCGCACATGGACCAGAAGGTCCGCGCCCTGCACCTCCTCGAGGGTCGCCCGGAAGGCAGCCACAAGCTCGTGGGGCAGGTCCGAGACAAAACCGACCGTGTCCGAAAGGATAACCTTCCGCCCGCCCGGCAGGTCCAGGGCCCGCATGGTGGGATCCAGCGTGGCGAACAGCATGTCCTTTGCGAGCACACCGCCCGCGGTCATCCGGTTGAACAGGGAAGACTTGCCGGCGTTCGTGTAGCCCACCAGGGCCACAACGGGATAGGGAACCCGGGCCCGAGCCGCGCGGTGAAGGCCGCGGGTGCGGCGCACCTCCTCAAGCTGGCGCTTCAGAAGAACAATCCGGTCGTCGATCATGCGCCGGTCAAGCTCGATCTGGGTTTCACCCGGGCCGCCCACAAAGGCGGTACCGCCCCTCTGGCGCTCCAGGTGGGTCCAGGACCGCACAAGCCGCGAGCGCTGGTAGGTCAGGTGCGCCAGCTCGACCTGAAGCTTGCCTTCGGCGGTGCGGGCCCGCTCGCCGAAGATTTCCAGGATCAGGCCCGTGCGGTCAATGACCTTGCAGTGGAAGGCCCGCTCCAGGTTGCGCTGCTGGATCGGCGAGAGCCGCGTGTCCACCACCACAAGATCGATCCGCTCCTCGCCCACGATCTCGGTCAGCCGCGCCACGGCGCCGCCCGAGATGTACGTCGCGGGAACCACTTTTGTAACGGGGATGATTTCGGCGGAAACGATGGTCAGGTTGATGGCCAGGGCGAGTCCCGTGGCCTCCTCGAGGCGGTCCCCCGGCTCCCGGCTTCCGGTCGGCGCGCGCTTCAGCGCCGGATGGATCACCAGGGCCCGGGTTTGCGGAACGCCCTCGTACTCGAAGGATTGGCTCACTGGACCTTACTGCGCCTTTTCCGGGGGTTGGCCGTTGCCCTCGAACAGCTGCACCGGCACCGACGGCATGATGGTGGAGATGGCATGCTTGTAGACAAGCTGGCTGTGGCCGTCCCGGCGGAGAGGCAACGAAAAGTTGTCAAACCAGGTGACGATTCCCTGAAGCTTTACACCGTTGACGAGAAATATTGTAACCGGTGCCTTGTTTTTCCGAATATGGTTAAGAAAAACGTCCTGCACGTTCTGATTTTTGTCTGCGTTCATAATGAGCGCCCTTTCACGTTCTCGTTTTTGTCCCGCGGGGGAAAAGACGGCCCGGAGCGGCTCGCCTCTGAGTCCCTCTTGGTACCACCGTTCGAGCGATTTGAAAACAGACGTCTCCGGGAAAACGAGCGGTTTTCAGGAAAAAATCAGGTGAGATCGCGCCAGAAAAGCTCCAGGGCCCGGCAGTCCCGGAATACGGCGTCCGGCATGGCGTGCGCGAAGGCGTCCGGCTGGAAGGACGAGGGCCGCAGCAGGACACACCCGGTCCCCAGGCCGCGGCCCAGTTGCATGTCCACCGCCGCGTCGCCGACAAACCAGATATCCGGGCCGGGCTCGAGCCCCGCCGCCTCCAGAGCCAGTACACCGGGGGCGAGTGCGGGCTTGTCCGCCTCCGCGTCACCGGCGCCGATAATGGCGTCAAACCGGGGGGCCCAGCCGATATGCCCGGCCTCCTTGCGCAGGTCCGGGCCGGACTTGTTGGACACGATCATCAGGCGCACGCCCGAGGCCGACAGGCTCTCGAGAAGACCGCCGGCGCCGGGCATCTCCCGCAGGTTCTCCAGATGGATCGAGCGGAACGAGGAATAGAACACTTCCCGCGCCTCCTCCCAGCGGTCGCCGAACATGGCCGGGAAGGTGTCGCGCATGGACAGGGCCACCTGCTCCTGGGTCTGCTCCAGGGTCCACAGGGGCTTGCCCATGGCCAGAAAGGTGGCGTTGATGGCCTTGTGAATGGTGGACCAGGAATCAACCAGGGTGTTGTCCCAGTCGAAAATGACGCCCCTCGGTGGCCGCAGCGCCTCGCCAATCACCATGTCACACCCCCCAGCGGTCGCCGTCGAGCGACTCCAGACGGCGAACGTAGCGGGCTCTCAGGTCCGCCACCATCGGACCGGGTTTTCCGTCACCCACGGGGCGCCCGTCGATGCTCACCACCGGAAGGGCGAAGGATCCGGTGGAGGACACAAAGACCTCCCGGGCCGCCAGCGCCTCCGTGAGCGAGAAGGGCCGCTCCACCACGGTCTGGCCGTTCTCGCGGATCAGGCCGGCCAGCACCTGCCGGGTCACCCCGGGAAGGATCGCGTCGCCAAGGGGGCGGGTGATGAAGGCTCCGGCCTCGTCAACGATCCAGACGTTCGAGGAACTGCACTCGGTCACCATGCCCTCGCTGTCCACCAGCAGGGCCTCGTAGGCGCCCTGCTCCCGGGCGGCCTGCTTGGCCAGCACGTTGGCCAGGAGACCGGTGCTCTTGATGTCGCAGCGCTTCCAGCGCAGGTCCGGCTGGGTCAGCAGGGACACACCGCGTGCGGCAACATCGGCGGTCGGCCCGAGCCCGGGACGGGCCACGATCACGATCCCCGGCGGGGTGTCGGGATCGGGGAAGGGGTGGTTGCGCGGGGCCACGCCGCGGGACACCTGGATGTAAAGCGTGCCGGTGGAGATCCGGTTGCGCCGCACCACCTCGCGCGCGATGAAGCTCAGGGTCGCGGCGGAAAAGGGCGCCTCGATCCCGATGGCCCGCAAGGAGCGGAACAGGCGCGCCCAGTGGCCCTCGAGGTCCACAGGGTAGCCCCGGTAAAGCCCCAGAACCTCGTAAACGGCATCGGCGAACTGGTAGCCCCGGTCCTCGCAGTGGACCATGGCGTTCCGATACGGAACGTAGCGACCGTTAACGTAGGCAAGACGCGGCAGCATGCTGAGATGACTCCGGAAAGAACTAGAAAAAATCCACGCCGACCGAGAAGAACCTCTCCACCTTGCGGATGGACGCCGCACTGGCAAAGAGGATGATCCGGTCGCCCGGCTGAATCACGGTTGTGCCGCACGGTGTGATGGTCTCGCCCTCGCGCACAAGGGCGCCCAGGATGACGCCCGCGGGAAGATTTATGTCACGAAGGGGTTTTCCCACAAGAGGCGATGTTTCGAGGGCGTCCGCCTCGATCAACTCCCCGAAGCCGTCGTAGATGGGGTGAACCGAGTGGACCCGCCCGCGCCGCACGTGCTGGAGGATCCGGGACACCGTGATGGAGCGGGGGTTCACCACCACGTCCACATTCAGGGAGCCCACAAGGGCGTTGTAGGTGCTCTTGTTCAGAAGGGTGATGGCCCGGGTCGCGCCGCAGTGCTTGGCCAGCAGGGAACTGAGCACGTTGGTCTCGTCGTCATTGGTGACGGCGATGACGGTTTCCGCCTGCTCCACCCCCGCTTCCCGGAGGATGTCGGGATCGAGAACGTCGCCCACCAGCAGCGGCGAGGCGTTGTGAAGCTCCCGGGCGACCATCTTCGCCCGCTCGGGGCTGACCTCGACCATCTTCCAGCTGAGACGGGGAAAGTCCCGGGCAAGGGACTTGGTGAGGAACATCCCCACGTTGCCCGCGCCCAGAATGAGAAGGCGGCGCGCCTGGGGTTCCTCGTGACCGAACAGGGCCAGGGCCCGGCGGGTGTGAGAGGAGGCGAGAACAAAGTACGCCTCGTCCCCGGGCAGCATCTGGTCGTCCGCGCTCGGGACCATGGCGCGGCCGTTGCGCACGATGGCAACCACAATGATGGACAGGTCCGGGAACAGCTGGGTCAGCTGGCGCAGCGGCGTGAAGACCACCGGCGTGCTCTCGGTCAGGCGCACGCCCACCAGGCGCACCAGACCGTCCGCCAGCTCGATCACGTCAAGGGCCCCGGGCACCTTGAGGCGCCGGGCGATGGCCTCGGCCACCTCGATTTCCGGGCTGATGGTCACGTCAATGGGCATGTTCTCGCGGGAGAACAGGTCCGCCCAGTGCGGGGCCAGATAGTCCTGGTTCCGGATGCGGGCGATCTTGGTCGGCACGTTGAACAGGGCGTGCGCGATCTGGCAGGCGACCATGTTGGTCTCGTCTGACCGGGTCGCGGCGATCACAATCTCCGCATCGGCGGCCCCCGCCTGTTCCAGCACACCCGGCAGGGAGGCATGCCCCACCACCGCCTGGACGTCCAGGGTGTCCACCACGGCCCGGATAGGCTCGGGGCGGTGGTCCACGATGGTCACCTCGTTGTCCTCCGTTGCAAGGTAACGCGCAATGGAGACACCGACCTGACCGGCACCACAAATTATCACTTTCATCGAATCAATCTTTCCGGCACGGACAGAACGCCGAGGCTCTTCAGCTTGCGGTGAAGGGCCGAACGCTCCATTCCGACGAACTCCGCAGTTTTGGAAACGTTCCCGCCGAAGCGGGTCACCTGAGCAATCAGGTAGTCGCGCTCGAACATTTCCCTCGCCTCCCGCAGGGGCAGGGTCATGATCTCGCCGGAGCGGTCAAGCCGCAGGGAGTCCGGGGCAAGCCCCACGATCTCGCCCGGCAGCATGTCGGTACGGATCACGTCCTGGGGTCCACCCGGGGCCATGATCAGAAGCCAGTCAACCACGTTGCGGAGCTGGCGCACGTTCCCCGGCCAGTCATAGGCCTGGAGCGCGGCAAGAGCATCCTCGCCGATCTCGCGCGGGATAAGCCCCGAAGACCGGGCCGCGGTCTCCATGAAGTGGCGGACCAGGGGGCCCACATCCTCCCGGCGCTCCCGCAACGGAGGCACGCGGATCGGAACCACGTTCAGGCGGTAGTAAAGATCCTCACGGAAGCGGCCCTCGGCGATTTCGGTGGTCAGGACCCGGCTGGTGGCGGCCACCACGCGGACGTCCACCCGGATCAGGGTCGAGCCCCCCACCCGCTCGAAGGCCTGGTCCTGGAGAACGCGAACGATCTTGCCCTGGGTCTCGAGGGGCATGTCCGCGACCTCGTCCAGGAAGAGCGTGCCGCCGTCCGCCATCTCGAAAAGTCCGATCTTGCGGGCCTCGCCGGAACCCTCACCGCCCTCGACCCCCAGAAGCTCGTGCTCCATGCGGTCCGGATGCATGGTGGCGCAGCTCACCACCACGAACGGCGCCACCGCCCTGGGCGAGCGCTCGTGCACCAGGCGGGCCACGATCTCCTTGCCCGTGCCCGGACCGCCTGACACCAGAACACGCGAGCCCGTGGGGGCGACCTTGTCCACCATCTGCAGGATCTGCTGGATGGCCGGGGAGTCCCCCACCAGCCGGGTTTCCCGCCCGGCCCTGAGCCGCAGCTCGGCGTTCTCGCGCTTGAGGCGGGCGTTCTCGATCGCCCTTTGGACGATCAGCAAAAGCCGGTCCGCCTTGAAGGGTTTCTCGATAAAGTCATAGGCCCCGTGCTGGATGGCGCGTACGGCGGTCTCGATGGTCCCGTGTCCGGAAATCATCACCACGGGCAGGAAGGGGTAGTCCCGGTGCAGCGCCTCGAGAACCTCGAGCCCGTCCAGCCGCGATCCCTGCATCCAGATGTCCAGAACCACGACCGAGGGCATGCGCTCGGTCACGGCCTGGAAACAGCTGTCGGAATCATGGGCCTCGCGCGTCTGGTAGCCTTCATCTTCCAGAAGGCCGGCCAGCATCATGCGGATGTCTTCCTCGTCGTCTACGATCAGAATATCGTGGGCCATGGCAGAGTGGAAATGACTCCTGGGCCCCCGGAGGGGCGGCACTGGGTTCGCAAGTCAGTATTAGTATATTACGCCGGAAGGGGCAAAACCACCGTCACAAGAACGCCCCTCGAGGGACCGGCGGGGCCGGCGGTCCTCATGTCCAGGGAGGCCCCGTGATCTTCCAGGATTTTCTTCACGATAGCAAGACCAAGACCCGTGCCTTTCGAGCGGGTGGTCACGTAGGGCTCGGTCAGCCGCGCCACATCGGTGTCCTCGGGCAGACCGCGGCCATTGTCCTGAATCCGAAGGACAATCCCGTCCTCCTCCCGGGACAGGCTGACGTCGACGCGCCCGGGCTCAAGGGGAGGATCCCCCTCGCCGGGCCGGTCACGCCCCTCGATGGACTCGATGGAGTTCTTCAGCATGTTGGTCAGGGCCTGGGTGATCTGCCCCGCATCCAGGGGAAGAACCACCGGTCCGTCCGGCAGGTGGAGCCCGAAGGAGATGGCCCCGTAGGCCGTCTGCTGAAGGAACACCGCCTGGGAGACGATGTCCGCAAGATCGGCCTTCTCGATCTTCGGGGACGGCATGCGGGCAAAGGCGCTGAACTCGTCCACCATCTGGCCGATATCGCTCACATGACGGATGATGATGTTCGTGCAACGCTCGAAAACTTCAGGAGAATCCGTGATCTGGGACAGATACTTGCGCTTCAGGCGCTCGGCAGACAGCTGGATGGGGGTCAGGGGGTTCTTGATCTCGTGGGCAATCCGGCGCGCCACATCGGCCCAGGCGGCGGTGCGCTGGGCGGCCTGGAGCTCGGTCATGTCATCGAAGGTGAACACATAGCCCGTGATCTTTCCGTCGCGGCCGGACTCGGCGCTGACACGGGTCATGAGATTGACCCGGCGTCCGGTTTGGGTGGTCACCTCGACCTCGCGCTCGGCAATGCCCATGGGGCGGCTCATGGCCTCCTTCAGAAGGGTCTCGAAGTCAGGAACCAGCTGCCCGATGGGATGGCCGATCCAGGCGGCCATGTCCACGTCCAGGAGCTTCTCCGCCGACGGATTGGGCAGGTGAATGCAGCCCAGCGCGTCCACACCGATCACGCCGGCCGACACCCCCGAGAGCACGGTCTCGGTGAAGCGGCGCCGCTCGTCGAGCTCCAGGTTGGCCTCGGACAGGCGTCGGTGCTGGCTGTCGATCCGCGCCGTCATGCGGTTGAAGGCCCGCCCCAGAAGAGCCACCTCGTCCCCGGCCGCAAGCTCGGGGACGCGAACCGCCAGATTGCCCTCGCCCACCTTCTCGGCCGCGTCAATCAGCTGGACGATGGGGTTGACCAGGCGGCTTGCGATGGTCAGCCCCACCCAGACCGACACCACCAGCATCAGTAGGGACACGATGGCGTAGGTCAGGAAATAGAACAGCTGAAGCTGCCCGCTGTGGGCCTTGAAGGCCATGTACTCCCGGGCCGCGATCCCCGACTTGCGGATGTGGTCGCTGACCATGGGGTCCACCGGCCGGGCGACATAGAGAAACACACCGTTGATCGCCAGTTCCACCAGGGCCCTCACCTGGTCGTTTGCCTGCCCCGGAAGCACGCCAACGCCGCCCTCGCGGGCGTACTCGAAGACGTCGGCGGGGATCAGGTCCGTCTCGCCGGGCGAGAAGCCCCAGCCGACCCGGGCCAGAATCTCGGCGCGGGCCTTGCCGCCATAACCCTCGCTGGCCCGGAAAAGGACGATCTGGGACAGGCCCCTGCGGATCTGCTGGACCCTCAGGTATTCGGTGCGGGTCACCTCGTCGGGCAGGCGGTAGAACGCCCGGTTCAGGTCGTTTGCCAGAAGGGCGGCCTCGCCGGCAATGGCGCTCTTGTGGGTTTTCAGATAGGCCTCGGCGACCTCCTGGGATTCCTCGATGGCGGTGGACACTTTCTGGTCGAACCAGCTCTCGAAGCCGAAAAAGAAGGACAGCGCCAGAAAAACCGCAAGGACAATCGAGGGCGCAATGGCAATCACGCCAAACAGCACCGTGAGCCGCAGATGCAGCCGGGAACTGGCGCGCCGCTCGCCGCGCCGGAACACGTTGCGCACAACGGCCCGGGCCACCAGACCGCCCAGGACAAGGATGATCAGCAGGTCCAGGTTCAGAAGAAGCCAGAACGCGCGGGAGTTCAGAAGCTCGGGACTGGACAGGACATAGAACGTCGCGGCGGCGGCGAACACCGCGCTGACCACCATCACGTAGGCCAGCCAGCGAAAAAAATGCACCCGGCGCCCCCAGACCCCGAGACGCAGGATCTTGCGGTGCCAGGACGGGACTGCCCCGGTTTCCCGCGCGAACGTTTCCGTCGGGCCGTTTTGATCGCCTGTGTTCATTGTGGCCTGCCGTTCCTCTTGAGCCGAAAGTCCCCAGGATGCGAGATCCCGCAACGCACCGCCATGACGTCTTGCGAAGGTCCGCGCCTGGCGGGGGCCGGAGCACTCCCCGACCCCGCGGACGCCAGCCCGGGGAGCAGAGACCGGCCAGCGCAACCGGATGCGGACAGAGCGGCTTGCGTTTTGCCGACCACGCCGGCGCGACCCCAGAAAAAGCTGTACGAGGAACGGGCACGGTTTTCAAACCCTTCCTTGCGCACCGCCCGCGGCATCCGCCCCTTCCCTCAGCCCGCCGCGGCTGCCGTATTTCCCGTCCGACCCCGCCTGCCCCGTTCTCTAGTCTCCCCCGACGCTCCCCCTGGCGGAAAGCAGCCGGCGTCAGGAGGCCAGACCGAGCGCCCCCGGGCACCCGCAGGCGCGGGCGAGACGGTCCAGAACCTCCAGGGCCCCGCCCAGGCTGCGCGCCTCCAGATAGCGACGCGCCCAGTCCGGATCTGCGGGCAGGGTGCGCGCATACCAGAGCATGTGCTTGCGCGAGACCCGCACCCCCGTGTCCTCACCGTAAAGGGCCACCAGCCCCTCGAGGTGTTCTTGCATCACGGAGAGGCGCTCGCTCAGGGAAGGCGCACCGGAGGCGCCCGGCGGCTGCGCTCCCGGCAGGGCGCGGGCCAGTTGCCCGGGAACCCAAGGCGCCCCGAGGGCTGCCCGGCCCACCATGGCTCCGGCCGCGCCGCTGCGCCTCAGGGCCTCGCCGAGGCTCGGGGCATCCACAATATCGCCGTTGATGATGACAGGCACGGACACGGCCGCGCAGGTCTCCCCCACCCGGTCCCAGTCCGCCACACCCTCGAACGCCTGCTCGCGGGTGCGGGCGTGAACCGTGACAAAGGCGGCACCCTCGCCTTCCGCAATCCGGGCCAGCGCGGGCGCGTTCAGGCTGTCCCGGTCCCAGCCCAGGCGCATCTTCACGCTCACCGGCGTGGAGACCGCACCGACCACCGCAGCAATGATCCGGGCGGCAAGACGCTCGTCACGCATCAGAGCGGCACCGGTTCCGGCACAGACCACCTTGCGGGCCGGGCAGCCCATGTTGATATCGATGACCGGAATGCCCAGGCCCTCGAACCGCCGCGCGGCCTCGGCCATCTGATGCGGATCGTTTCCCAGAAGCTGCACTCCCGTGCGGGCCGGATCATCGGCACCCGGGACAAAAAACGGGGGATCGGCGGCGCCCGGCAGGTTCTTCACAAGAACCATCTCGCAAAAGACAAGCGGACAGCCATAGCGCAGGGCAAGCCGCCGGAAGGGGCTGTCCGTGACACCGGCCATGGGCGCGAGCATCAGCCGGGGGAAACCGCCCTGATTGTCAAACACCGCTGTCACCGGTCCTGTCCATCCCCATCCCCAAACCCCGTCATCCTGTCCTGAAGCCTGCTCCTGCCACACCCCACGGGGCGCGAACCCGCGACGCGAAGTCTGGCGCCGGCCGCGGATCATCCCCGATCACCCGCGAATTCCCTTACCAATAAATCCCCGAAGTGCCGGGGCAACGGACTGACGGGGCAACGGATCCCAAGTGCAATCCTCCGGGGCCAGCCCCCCGGGCTGGGCGGACAGAGATCCACTCCGGTCCGGGCCAGAGGCACATCACCGGGACTCCCCGCCGACGGGGAACGCAGCATAGCAGGGAGCGGGGCATCACGGAACCTCCCCTGTCACAGGCCGAACCCCTCACGCCGGCAGCGCGCCCGCCTCCATGCAAGAAGGGGTCGCATCAGCGTCCATTCGCTGCTAAGTTCCCCGGACCCGCCCGGGCTCGCGGGCCGGAGACAAAACGGCAACAGAGGTGAACGATGTCCAGGAAAGTTGCGGCCCTGATCGTGGCCGCCGGCAGAGGAAGGCGCTTCGGAGAAGCTCTCCCCAAACAGTACCACGACTTGGGGGGACGCCCCATCCTGCGTCACGTTCTCGCGCGGTTTTGCGCCCATCCGGACATCCCTCTCGTGCGCGCGGTCATCCATCCGGACGACCAGGAGCTCTACGAGGCCTGTGCCGAGGGGCTCTCCACCCTTCTGCCGCCGGTTTTCGGAGGCGCTGAGCGTCAGGATTCCGTGCGCCTGGGACTGGAAAGCCTCCAGGAGTACGCTCCGGACTGCGTCCTGATCCATGACAGCGCCCGGCCGTTTATCGACAGCGCCCAGATTGACCGGGTCATCGCCGCCCTGGACAGCCACACCGGCGCCATTCCGGCGGTGGCCGTGGCGGACACGCTGAAACGCTCGCCCGAAAGGGGAACCATTTCCCAGACCGTTGACCGCAGCCACCTGTGGCGCGCCCAGACGCCCCAGGGCTTCCGCTACACCGAGCTTCTCGAGGCCCACCGCGCCGCTGCCTCCGGACAGGTGTTCACCGATGACGCCGCCCTGCTGGAAAACCGGCCAGACGCGGTCACCCTGGTCGAGGGGGACGAGGACAACTTCAAGATCACCTCCCGCACGGACCTGGACCGGGCCCGGGCACGCTTCCAGGCGCCCATGGAGCCCCGGATCGGATCGGGCTTCGACGTACACCGCCTGTGTCCCGGATCGTCGGTGATCCTGTGCGGGCTGGAGATCCCCCACGACCACACCCTTGCCGGACACTCGGACGCGGACGTGCCCATGCACGCCCTGACCGACGCCCTTTTGGGCTGCATCAACGCCGGAGACATCGGCCGCCATTTTCCGCCCTCGGACATGCGCTGGAAGGGAGCGGACTCCTCCATCTTCCTTGCCCACGCGGGCCAGCTGATCCGGGCCCTGGGCGGGCGCATCATGAACATCGATGTGACCATCATGGCCGAGCGTCCGAAGATCGGCCCCCACCGGGCCCGAATGTCCGCGCGCCTTGCGGAGATCCTGGATATCCCGGCCTCGCGGGTCTCGGTCAAGGCCACCACCAGCGAGACCATCGGCTTCGTCGGACGCGAGGAGGGCATTGCAGCCCAGGCGACGGCTCTGGTTCTGATGCCCCCGGCCTGACGCCCCCACCACACGCCGCCCACCACAACGACCGGGCCAGGGGAGCGGCGCACGCTGTGCCGCGCGTCCTCCCTCCCCGAGGCCCGGGAGGGGCGCCCCCCCCGTGAGACCTCGGGCCGCTGCCTCCAGCAATACCCTCCCCGGACATCGATGTATGTTCCCGCCCTGACGGCCCGTCTCCCCATCATCAGACGGCTCCACGCCGCGCGTCCATCTCCCGCGCGCCTAGCGCCGCAGGTGCCCCTGTGTCGCCCGCGTTTTGCACCCCCTCGGCCACCCGCCCGACCGCCCGGGGACAACCGCCACCGGGAGAGCGGCCCTTGACAACCGGGCCGCGGGTGACAAAACTACAAAAACACGAGGGCAAAATGGTGGAATGCTCCCCGGTACTGCCGGAGGATGACCTTTTACTGTGGGCCCGCACACACACCCCAGGAGCCACGCGTGAATCGGTGCTGTCTTGTCTACATGACTGTCCGGGACAACGACGAGGCCCTGCTTATGGGCCGCGCTCTTGTGAACGAGAAGCTCTGCGCGTGTGTCAACATCCTGGGCCCGGTCCGCTCGCTCTACCTCTGGAAGGATGCGGTCCACGACGACCCTGAGGTGGCCCTGATTGCAAAGACAACAGAGGCAACCCTGCCCGCGCTGCTTGAGCGGGCAAAGGCCCTTCACAGTTACGAAAATCCCTGTATCGTTGCTCTCCCCATCAGCGCGGGGTCTCCCCCGTTTCTGGACTGGATCACGGAAACCGTGACGTCCCCCTGACCCCTGTCTGAGGGCACGTCGAGCCCCATGGAACACAAAACGTCTGCCATGCCCGCATCTCCCGCACCTCCCGGAACTGTTGCCGTCTATTCCAATGGCGAGGCGACAGGCGAGGGCATGGCCAAGCTGCCCTTTGTGGCAGGACTGAGGACTGCGTTTCCGGATACGGACATCGTCTGGATCACCGCCGGAGACACATCCTACCGGACGCTTTTGCGGCCCCTGACCACAGGCGTGATCGACCGGTTTGTGCAGATCCCCGAGGCTCCGGCCGGGGTGACCCCGGTTCTGTTTCCCCGAAAGCTGCTGGTGGACCAGCCACCCGATCTGGTCATCGACACCCAGACCCGGTTTCGCACCTCGTTGTGGCTGCGACGGGCCCTGCCCCACCGGCGCTTTTTCTGCAGCGCGTTTTCCGGGCTGTTCTCCGGGCGGCTCTCGCCACTGCGGTCCTCCCGCTCCAGCCGGATCCTGGACCGCCTTCTGGCTCTGGGCGCCCTTGCAGCCGGCGCGCCCCTGTCCCCGCCCCCCCTTGTGATTCCGCAGAAAAGCATCGATCAGGCCGGCGCCCTTCTGCCGCCGGGGCGGGACTATATCGGCTACGCGGTGGGGTCGGCAGACCCGAAAAAGCGCTGGCCCCTGGACCGCTTTGTCGAGCTGATCGGCGTGCGCAGCGCCATGGGAGATGTCCCGGTCATCTTTCTGGGACCGGACGAACTGAACCTGTACGAGCCCCTGCGTGCCGTTCTGCCCGACGCCCGGTTTCCCCTGCAGACCTCAGCCGCCGGCGATCCGTTCCTGACCATCGCCCTCGCCCGGCACCTGAGGGCCGCCGTAGCGAATGACAGCGGCGGCGCCCATCTTCTGGCCGCCGGGGGCGCTCCCATGATCTGGATTTTCGACCGGGCCGAGGTGCGGGACCGCTATGCCCCGGCCTCCATCACGCTGATCGCCCTGGCGCCCGAGGATTTCGGCGGACGGGACATGACGGACGTGGGGCTGGAGAACGTCAACGCGGCCCTGGACTCCCTGCTGCGGCCCCTGCGGGCCTGCTAGCCGGCCTGCGCCGCCCGCCATCCGCCGGCGCTCGCCCTCTCGGGGAACCCCGGAACAGGGTGAAAAGCAGATCGCCCCCCGCTTGCCATGCGCCGACACGCGCCACGCACCATAACCCGCACAGTGTACGGCACAGGATGCCGCACCGGGGCCCCTGTGGCTTGTCTCCCTCAAGCTCCGGAAAGACACTGACACCCGGCACCGCGCTGGGGCACCGCACAGCTGCGCCCCGCCACGGCAGCGCACAGGTGTGCCCCGCCACGGCAGCGCGCGCCGCAGTCACAGGAGAACCCCGGAGGTGCTCCCGGGCGGCACCTTGCAACAAAAGCGCGATCCACACCCTGGGGTCATCATTGCGGATGGAGCTTCGGACCAAAACGGGCTATACTGGACTCCATTCAACGGAGACAGAAAAACATGAGCCGCATGGTCGTCACCCTCGCTGTCCTGAGCGCGACGCTTGCGGTTGTCTCGGGGCTTGTGTACGCCGGTCTGCGGGTTGCCCGGCCGGACCCGAAAGCTGTGTTTTCAGCGGTGCTCTTCCCGGTTTCAACCCAGGATCCCATCAGCGCCTATCTTCTGGACAGCCGGGGCATCGGCTACGCCCGCGTGGACGGGACTCTGGTCATCGCACCGGTTTTCGCCGAGGCAGGCTTTTTTGACAGCGAGGGCTACGCCCTTGTCCGCTATCGGGGCCGGTGGGGCTACATCGCCCCGGACGGCAGCTTCCTGATCAATCCCGTGTTCCTGGAGGCCTCGGGCTTCGACTGCACCGGCCGCGCGCGCGTCACCCTGGAGGACGGGCAGAGCATCCTTGTCGACCGCACCGGAACCCCGGTCGAACCGTCGCCGCAGACGTGCCCTCCCGAGAACGCCGCCACACCCGTGCGGGCCGGCCGGCTCTACGGATTTCGCAATCCCGACGGCACACGGCTTCTCGCACCGACCTTCTGCCTGGCCACCCCGTTTCACCCCAACGGGCTCGCCCTGGTGGAGAACTGTGACGGAAAACCCTTCTACATCAACCGGAAAGGCGAGACTGTTCTGGACCGGAACCTGGGACCCGGAGCACCTGCAGGACGCCAGGACAGCGCCCGCCCGGACTGGCGGCCCGTCCTTCGCCCCGATCCGGGCTGAGCACCGCGCCACCCTCCCGGCACCAGGACGCGCCAGCGCCGGACCCCCGGGAATGAAGCCCGGCTTCATCCCGCGTATCGGGGGACAGCATCACCCCGACCTCCCCCTGTGCGCAGTTTCGGACCGGCGCCCGGGTCACGGCCCCACCAAACACACGACCCGCCTGCGGGCTTCCTCACCGGAGAGTGCCGGTATCCCGGATCCGTTGCGCTGCGCGGGCAGACGGACGCCTGCCCCACGCAGTCGAAGCGCCCCCCGGCAAGCTCGAACGCCGGAACCTCACGCGCACAGGCACGGCATGCTGGAGCAGAGTGCGGGACCGTACGACAGCACTGCACGCCGGACCAGGGGATGGGACCGCGCGCGCGGAACGGGGGCATGCTCAGCGCGGCGTCCCGGCGGTCCCATCGGCGGGGGACCGGAAGCCCTCGGCCACTTTCCCGAGGCGCAACTCGCATACCTGCCGGTCTGTCCGGTAGCGCTCCTCCTGCACCCGTTCCAGCGCGGTCCGCGCATCCCCGATCCGGGCCCGGGCAAGGGCCACATCCATATCGGGAAACGGATACGAACAGGCGGCTTTCAGTGACACACCACGCCCGGCCAGAGCCAGAACCCCCACCGGATTCACAGGCAGGGCGGCCGCCAGAGCCCGGTCCATGTCCCGGACATACTCAGGGTTGTCGCTCATCACGGCACCCAGGCGCAGGCACGGCACCGTCTGAAGCCAGGGCTCGCTACCCGATGCGATCCGCGCAATCACCAGATCCCAGAACCCCTCCCGGTCCGGGTCCAGCGCCTCCATCACCTGGGCGGAACTTCGGGTCAGACAGGCCCGGTTGATGTCCTCGGGCGTCACATCCCGTGTGAAGGAAAGCGCGTAAGATGATGGAATGAAAGAAAAGACCGCGCAAGCACACAGGAGAGACCGAAGACCTGTTTTCCTGAGCATGAAGCACACCCCCTGTTTGTGGTTCTGTTTGACCCGCACCCTGCGCCCTGACAGGAGGGGCTCCCGGTTCCCATGCGGGATGGCACACCTGTGCCCCGGGCCTGCCGCAACGGCGGCACGCCGGCCTCGCCAGCGCGGACCGGGAACCGTTTCCGGTTGCAGCACCCCCACACTCCGGCCAGGCCCGGCTGTCCACAGGACCGAACGCGGTCCAGCCCGGCGGAAATCCCCATAAAATACATTGGGTTCAGGGTGCCTGTCCGCGGGAGCGGCGTCAACCCGCCACGACGCCCATTGCGCGATTTTAATCAATAAAACACGCAAATGACGTCATGGCACCCGGTAGCGTCCCGAGATGCGGATACCGCCCCCCCCTTACGCGCCGACCTGTTCTCCAATCGCCAATGGCCTGACACGGGACGGGGTCGCCCCCTGTTCTCCTCGGCCCCGGACATTAAGGCCAGACAGTCCGCGGTACCGGACCGCCGGAGACCGGAAGAAGAACAGGAGCAGGGACAGGAAAAAACGCGCGGCGCGGTTCGTTTTTCCTAACGCTGAACCGGGAAGCTCCCTATGATACCGGACACGAATGCGTATCACTATCAGGATAACCCTTCCCCATGAGCCTCGCCGCACGTCTCGAAAAGAACCAGGCCGCCGTTTATGTTCTCGCAATTGCACTCGGTGCCGCCACCGGGCTGGGCCTGTCCGGAACCGGCGCGCTCCAGTCTGCGGTCAGTCCGGCCATTGCGGTCATGCTCTTTGCGACATTCCTTCAGGTTCCGATGACCGAGCTCGGAGAGGCATTCCGGGATATCCGCTTCCTGGGCGCCCTTCTGGCAGCCAACTTTGTGGTCATCCCGCTTGTGGTGCTGTCGGGCTTCTGGCTTCTTCCCGAAGACCCGCTGATCCGCCTTGGCGTGGCCCTTGTCCTTCTGTCGCCCTGTATCGACTATGTCGTGGCCTTCGCCCATCTGGGGCAGGCGGACTCCCGGCGGATCCTTGCGGCAACGCCGGTCCTTCTGCTGGTCCAGATGCTTCTTCTCGGGCCCTTTCTCGAGGTGATGCCCGGCGTGGGGGCCCGGGGGCTTCTGGATCCGGCCCCCTTCCTTCACGCCCTTGTCTGGCTGATCGGGATCCCGCTTCTGGCCGCGGGCGCCTGTCAGACCGGTCGGGTCCGGCGCGCGGCGGGGGAACGGGTGATGGCGGGCCTGGGCCTGCTACCCGTCCCGGCCACGGCGGCGGTCCTGTTTGTTGTTGTCGCGTCTGTCATGCCTGATGTGGACCGGGCGCGGGAGGCAGCGCTGGCGGTGGTTCCCTTCTACGCGGCGTTTGCCTGCGTGGCCCCGCTGGCGGGATGGGGCGTGGGCCGGGCTTTCCGGCTTGGGGACCGGGCCACGCGCGCTGTCGCTTTCAGTGCGGCGACCCGGAACTCGCTGGTGGTTCTGCCCCTGGCGCTGGCCATTCCGGGAGCCCTCCCCGTGGTTCCGGCCGTGATTGTCACCCAGACCCTTGTCGAGCTTCTGTCCGAGCTGGTCTATATCCGGGTTCTTCCCCGGCTGGGAAACCCGCCCTTTCCGGGCCGGGCTGGATCGCCCTGAAACAACCTTGGCGCGTTCCGGGGCGTGAGATTTCGGCTCCGGACGGCGCATTTCTGCCGCCACGTACGGATCCAGGGTTGATCTGCCCGATCGCGGGGGCATAATGGCGCCGGAGGCTGCCATGCAATGGACGTTCACACTCGCTCTCGGACTTGTCGCCCTTTACACACTCGCTTTCGGAATTGGTGAATGGGAGTACGCGATCCCCGTGGTGATCGCGTTTTCGGGGCTGGCCGTTGATGTCGTCCTCTCCCTGATCCGCATGACCCGCGCCCAGAACGAGCTTATGAGCCGCCTTGCGGCCCTTCAGGACCGGCTCGACCACCTGATGGCATCCCAGTCCGGGAACCGTGGCGACGATCGCCCGCCTTCCCCCATGGTGACCGGGAACCCCGCCACCGGAACGCGGGGCCCGGGGCCACGGCTGCCTCAAACCCTGGCTGCGTCCGCCCCCCCGCCCGACGACCTTCGCAACCGCACGCCTGCAGCCGTTGCTTCCGAGGATCTCGCCGCCCCTCCTGAAGATCCGATCACACTCCGTCAGAGCGCGCGACCAGAGGCAATGACGGAACAGCCTTTGGCGGATTCCTCTTTCCCGCCGCCGGGTGGTCTGGCCGCCCGGCTGCTTGCGGCGGCCCGCCGCTGGCTTCTGGGGGGCAACACGCTTCTGCGCCTGGGGATGCTGGTCCTGTTCCTGGGGCTCGCCTTCTTCCTGAGCTATGCAGCCCAGTACGTTCAGACCCCCGTCTGGGTCCGCTATGCCGGGGTCATGGCCCTGGGCCTTGGGCTCGCGGTCTTCGGCTGGTTCCTGAGAACCCGGCGCCCGGCCTATGCCCTCGGGGTTCAGGGGCTGGGGATTGCGGTTTTGTACCTGTCCACCTTTGCGGCCCTCCGGCTGCATGAACTGGTGCCCGCCGACACCGCGTTTGTGGTTCTGGTGCTTCTGACAGTGGCCTCCGCCATGCTGGCGGTCCTCCAGAACTCGCGCGCGGTCGCCCTGGCGGCCACCCTGGGAGGCTTTGCCGCCCCGGTTCTGACCTCAAGCGGAGAGGGCAGTGTCCTCGCGCTTTTCAGCTACTATGCGATCTTGAACGCCGGCGTGTTTGCCGTGTCCTGGTTCCGCGCCTGGCGGTCTTTGAACCTCGCCGGGTTCGGGGCGACCTTCGGCATCGGCACCCTCTGGGGCCTGACATCCTACACACCGGAGCTGTTTGCGACCGCCGAGTTCTTTCTGGTCCTGTTCTTCCTGCAATACCTGACGATCGGTTTTCTTTACGCCCGCAGGCGACTGAACGAACAGCCCCTGCCCCCCCTGCCCCCCGGGGCAAGCTTTCTGGAGCACCTGAGGCGCGGCGCCGCGGGAGGTGACCCGGTGGACGGCGCCCTGCTTTTCGGGCCGCCCCTGGCCGGTTTTGCCCTCCAGTGGACCCTGGTGCAGCCGTTCGAGTATGGGCCCGCGGCCTCGGCAATCGCCCTGGGAGCCCTGTACGGCCTCCTTGCCGTGGCGGTCCCGCGGGTGTGGCGCCCGGTTCCCGCCATGCTCCTGGAGATCTGCGCGGCGCTTGGGGTGGTGTTTGCCTCCCTTGCGGTGCCCCTTGCCCTGGGCGCCACCTGGACATCGGCCCTCTGGGGGGTGGAGGCTGCCGGAGTCTACTGGGTGGGCCTGCGTCAGCACCGCCCGGTTGCGAGGGCCTTCGCCCTGCTTTTGCTGGCCGGAGCGCTGGTCTCTCACCTCGCATCACTGAGGATGGTTCCGGGGGCTGTCCCGGTTCTTGAGGGCAATGCCTTCGGAGCCGTGCTTCTGGCGGGCGCCTTCGCGCTCACCTCGTGGAACCTCCGGAACAGCCGGGGTGTGCGCCTGATGCCCGTCGAGACCCGGGGTGTTTCCGGGGCGGCGATTCTGGCTCTTGCCCTGGCGGCCCTTGCGCCCCTCATGCTGTGGGGCGTGGGAGCAACCATCGTCTCCTGGGCGGGGACGGGTGTCCTTGCCGCCCTGGCGGCCCGGTCCCTGCCCTCGAAACCCCTGCTGTATGGAGCGCTCGCCCTCCAGGGGCTGGCAGGCCTGGTGTGCCTGCTGTGGCTGGATGTGCTGCCCGCGCCGTTCACCGGACCCTCTGCCTTTCCCGCTCCGGGCGTGATGCCGTGCGCCGCGCTCTTCGCCGCCGCTCTCGCCATTGCCTGGTTCGCACGGGGAACGCACACCGCACCCGGGAGCGGGCACGCCACCGGAGGCGCCCCGTCCCCCGCATCGGAGGACACCCTGTCTCCCAAGGGCCTTGCGTTCCTTGGCTGGGGGCTGCTGTGGGCGTTTCTTGCGCTGGTGGTGGAGGCCAACGGCCTGCTTCCTCCCGGCTGGCGCATCCACGGAATTGTCCTGGGGTACGCTCTTGTCATGGGCGGGCTGGCCCTTCTGGCGGCTCGCGCCCGGTGGAACGAACTGGGAGCCGTCAGCCTGTCTGCCCTGCCGGTGGCCTTTGTGCTTTTCCTGTGCGTGCTTGGCCTGGATGCGGTGTTCCTTATTCCGGTTCCCAGACCTGAGGCGCTTGCCCCCCAGGTCTACCAGCCGTTCGCCTTCGGGGGCTGGGTCGCGTGGCCGGCGGTGTTTGCCCTCAACCTCGTGCTGCTCGTGCGCTTTCGTGCGCATCTTCCGGCCGGTCTGGTGACCGGGGGCCATGTCCTGGGCGCGTGGCTGCTTGTTCTTGTTCCGGCGTTCGGGCTTCGGGAACTCCTGATGGACCTTCCGGATGACGCCAGCGCGTGGCGGTGGCTGGGGTGGGGGCTGGCGCCCACCCTCTACCTGGCGGCTGTGGCCCGGTTTGGAACCCGGTTGCCTCCGTTTTCCCTGAACCCGAGGGCCTGGGGGGTTACGGCCGCCGTGCCGGTCGCCGGGGCCCTGGCCCTGTGGTTCGGGCTGGCCGTGCTGTTCAGCGATGGCGCGGCAGCCCCGCTTCCCTACATTCCCCTGCTGAACCCGCTGGAGATCGCTGCAGCCCTGGCCGCCACGACCCTTCTCTACTGGCTGGTTCATCTTGGGCCCACATTTGGCGTCGACTTCGCCGAACGCAACCGGGTCGCTCTTGTTCGGACGACCGGGGGAGCGGCCCTGGTGTTCGTATCGTGCGCCGTCTTCCGGGCGGTGCATCACCTGAGCGGTATCCCCTTCGAGCTCGCGGCCCTGGCGGGATCCATGACCACCCAGGCGGCCCTGTCCATCGTCTGGACCCTGGTGGCCCTGGGGCTGATGATCGGTGGCCACCTGGGCGCCCGGCGGCCTGCCTGGATCGCGGGTGCCGGGCTTCTGGGGCTGGTCATTGCCAAGCTGTTCCTGGTGGACCTGGGAGGCACCAACAGCCTGGAGCGGATTGTCTCGTTCCTGGGAGTTGGGGTCATGATGCTTGTGGTCGGGTATTTCGCGCCCCTTCCGCCGCGCACGTCGGCAGAAAGCGACGGAGACGACGGCCCCCGGTCCCCGGACGCAGACCCTTCAGCGGCCCAGCCCCCGCCTCCCACGGAGGCCATGCCACAGCCTCCCACGGAGGCTCCATGACACGTCACCGGCTTGCAGCCCCTGTGGGCCTGACGTGGGCCTGACCTGGGCCTGATGCGGGCCCGCTCCTGTCCACCCTGATCCCGGGGTTACAGCACCCGGTCCCCGCCTTTATGGGGGACGGCGGTGAGCGGCGTCCGACGGGCGCATGCATCCCCCCGCAATAGAGCCCGCAGTCCCCACGGACCGGGGCCTGGCGTCTTGCAGGCGCTCCTGATCCTGAACCCGGTCGTGCTCCTCTCCACAGCGGTGCTCCTGCTGCGCAGCCTCACCCGACAGAACCGGACATAAAAAAAGCCTTCCCCGGAGCGTGGTCCGCATCCCGGGAAGGCCTGGGCTGCCGCAGCCGGGTGGCCGCGGCACACCGCTGTACGTGTCAGATGTGAAGGGCCCGCTTCTCTGCCGCCAGAGCCGCCTCCTTCACCGCCTCGGCAAGCTGGGGGTGGGGATGGCAGGTATAGGCAATGTCCTGGATCGAGCCACCGTAAACCATGGCCGTAACCGCCTCCATGATCAGATCCCCGGCCTGGGGACCAATGATGTGGCAGCCCAGAACCCGGCCGGTGCGCCGGTTCGCGAGAACCTTCACAAAGCCGTCCGTGAAGCCGTTCGCTTTCGCGCGACCGTTGGCAGCGAAGGGGAACTTGCCCACAAGATAGTCGACGCCGTCGGCCTTCAGCTGCTCTTCCGTCTGGCCCACGCTTGCGGCCTCGGGGGTGGTGTACACCACCGAGGGAATGGTGGCGTAGTCCACATGACCGGCCTGTCCGGCAAGACGCTCCATCAGGGCGACGCCCTCCTCCTCGGCCTTGTGGGCGAGCATCATGCCGCCGATCACGTCACCGATGGCGTAGACACCCTTGGCCGTGGTCGCCAGGGTCTCGTCCACCTGGACGAACCCGCGCGCGTTCAGAGCCACGCCGGCAGCCTCAAGCCCCAGGTCCGCCGTGACGGGACGGCGCCCGATCGCCACCAGAACGGTCTGCGCCTCGAACGCCTGTTCCTCGCCGCCCGCAGACGGGGTGGCGAACACGCGCACGCCCTTGGCGGTCCGCTCCGAGCGCACCACCGAGCGGCCAAGGTGGAACTCGATCCCCTGCGCGGCCAGGCTCTTTTGCATGGCGGTACGGATCTCGCCGTCCAGCGGCGGCAGAACGTGGTCGAGATACTCGATGACCTGCACCCGGGTGCCCAGACGGCTCCACACGGACCCCAGCTCCAGACCGATCACCCCGGCTCCGATCACAATCATGGTCTCGGGAATGCGGTCCAGCTCCAGCGCGCCGGTGGAGGACAGGACGGTCTTCTCGTCCACCTCGAGCCCGGCCAGCGGCGCCGAGAACGAGCCGGTCGCCAGCACGATGGCCGGAGCCTCGAGGGTCCGCTCGCCCCCGGCCGCCAGATCCACGTGCACCTTGCCGCCGCCAAGAAGGCGCGCATGGCCGTGGATCCGGTCCACCTTGTTCTTCTTGAAGAGAAAATCGATCCCCTTCGTATTGGAGGCAATGACCTCGTTCTTGCGGGCCATCATCTTTGCCACGTCGACCTTCAGGGTGCCGGTCTGGATCCCGTGGTCCGCAAAGTGATTTTTCGCGTCATCGAAGTGGTGGGACGACTGGAGCAGAGCCTTCGAGGGAATGCAGCCCACGTTCAGGCAGGTTCCGCCAAGAGTGTCCCGCTTCTCCACGCAGGCGACCCTCATGCCGAGCTGGGCGGCGCGGATCGCCCCGACGTAGCCGCCGGGACCGCCACCGATCACAATCACGTCATAGGACGGAGCCCCCATGGTCAGATGCCCTCCTCAAGAAGGAGGCGCACCGGATCCTCGAGGCAATCCTTCACGTGGACAAGGAAGGTCACGGCCTCCTTGCCGTCCACGATGCGGTGATCATAGGACAGGGCAAGGTACATCATGGGACGCGCGGCGATGGAGCCGTCCGGCAGGACCACCGGACGCATCTGGGTCTTGTGCATGCCCAGGATGCCGGACTGGGGCGGGTTCAGGATCGGGGTCGACAGCAAGGAGCCGTACACGCCACCGTTGGAGACGGTGAAGGTGCCGCCGCTCATTTCCTCGAGCGTCAGCTTGCCGTCCCGGGCCCGGTTGCCGTACTCGATGATCTTGGCCTCGATCCCGGCGAAGGACAGTTGGTCGCAGTCCCGTACAACGGGAACCACAAGCCCGGTCGGTCCGCCCACCGCGATACCGATATCGTAGTGGTTCTTGTAGACGATCTCGTCCCCGTCGATCTCGGCGTTGATGGCCGGGATGTCCTTGAGCGCCGAGACGCACGCCTTCACGAAGAAGGACATGAAGCCGAGCTTCACGCCGTGCTTTTTCTCGAAGACGTCCTTGTAGCGCTTGCGGGTCTCGAGGATGGCCGTCATGTCCACCTCGTTGAAGGTGGTCAGGATCGCAGCCGTGTCCTGGGCCCCCTTCAGACGCTGGGCAATGGCCCGGCGCAGGCGGGTCATCTTCACCCGCTCCTCGCGATCGCCCGCGGGACGGGCTGCCGTGGCAGACGGGGCCGACGCGGCTGCCGGCGCGCGAGCGGCGGCGTCCATGCTGTTGACCACATCCTCACGGGTCAGGCGTCCGTCCTTGCCGGTGGCGGGGATCTTCGCCGGATCCAGGCGGTTTTCCTCGATCAGCTTGCGGGCTCCCGGAGGAACGGGGAACGAGTCCCCGGACGCGGCCGCCGGAGCCGGAGCCTTGGCGGCGCCTGCCTTGCCCGCAGCCGCAGCCGCACCCGAAGCCGCCTTGCCGGACTTCGCCGCGGCCGGAGCGGCGGTGGCCGTCGCCCCCTCCTCGATCAGCGCGAGGACCGCGCCGACCTCGACCTCGGCCCCCTCGGCCGCCACAATTTCCGAAAGCACACCGGAGACGGGGCACGGAACCTCCACCGTCACCTTGTCGGTTTCCAGTTCCACGAGGGGTTCGTCAGCAACGACAGCCTCACCCGCCGCCTTGAGCCATTTGGCAACGGTGGCTTCGCTCACGGATTCACCCAGCTGGGGAACGGTTAATTCTATGGCCATGAAAACTCTCCCGGTCAGGACCGCTCTTGGCGAGAGCGCATTTTGGAACGTTGCAGGTTCAAAGGGGAATGCCGGTCTGGGGACCGGGGTTCGTGGGCGGGCGACGGAACGGCTGGGGCAGAAGGTCACGGTTCCAGTTCAGAGCCTGGTCAATGACCTGGGCCTGCTCCACAAGGTGCTTCTTGAACAGACCCGTCGCCGGAGACGCAGCCGGAACACGCCCGGCGTACAGCGCACGCCGCTGGTGGCGGCAGCCCAGCTCGTCGAGAAGGTACTCGATGCGACGCACCGCAAACGGCCAGGCACCCATGTTTCCGGGTTCCTCCTGGGCCCAGACGATCTCCGCCTTCGGATAGCGGCGAAGCTGGGTCATCAGGGTGTCCTTAGGCCACGGATAGAGCTGCTCGACGCGGATGAGCACCACGTCCTTGATGCCCTGCTCCTCGCGGGCGGCCAGAAGATCGTAATAGATCTTGCCGGAACACAGGACCACCCGACGGGCGTCCGCGTTGTCCGCAATCGCCGGATCGGTCTCGCCGATCACCCGGTGGAAGCCGGACTCGGTGAACTCGCTCAGGGGGCTGACCGCCAGCTTGTGGCGCAGCAAAGACTTGGGCGAGAACACGACCAGCGGCTTGCGGAAGTTCCGCCGGATCTGGCGCCGCAGGGCGTGGAAGTAGTTCGCCGGCGTGGTGATGTTGCAGACCTGCATGTTGTTCTCGGCACACAGCTGCAAGAAGCGCTCGGGCCGGGCGGAGGAGTGCTCGGGGCCCTGGCCCTCGAACCCGTGGGGCAGGAGCATGACGAGACCCGACATGCGCAGCCACTTGCTCTCGGCCGACGAGACGAACTGGTCGAAGATCACCTGGGCGCCGTTGGCGAAGTCGCCGAACTGGGCCTCCCACATGACGAGCCCCCGGGGCTCGGCGAGCGAGTAGCCGTACTCGAATCCCAGGACCGAGAACTCGGACAGGGGGCTGTCGATGACCTCGAACCGGGCCTGGCCCTCGGAGATGTGCTCGAGCGGGATGTAGCGGTTCTCGTTGGTCTGGTCCACCAGGACGGCGTGACGCTGGGAGAACGTCCCCCGCCCGCTGTCCTGACCGGACAGGCGAACCGGCGTGCCCTCCACCAGAAGGGTGCCGAAGGCAAGCGCCTCGGCGGTGGCCCAGTCGATGCCCTCACCGGTCGTCATCATCTGGCCCTTGGCCTTCAGCTGGCGGAGGATCTTGGGGTTGACGTCAAAGTCCTTCGGCGGCGTGGAGATGGCGCGCCCGACCGTGCGCAGGACATCGGCCCCCACACGGGTGGGATCCTGGCGGAACTCCTCCTCGCCGGTCAGGGCCTCGAGCCCCTCCCAGCGCCCCATCAGCCAGTCCGCCTTGTTGGGACGGTAGGTCTGGGAAGCCTTGAACTCCTCCTCCAGATGGTCGGAGAAGGCCTTCTCCATGGCGTCCGCATCCAGGGGCGTGATCACCCCCTCGCGGACAAGCTGGCTGGCGTAAAGGGTGCGGGTGGTCTCGTGCTCGCGGATGGCCTTGTACATCAGGGGCTGGGTGAAGGCCGGCTCGTCCGACTCGTTGTGGCCCTGACGGCGGTAGCAGACCATGTCCACCACCACGTCCACGCCGAACTCCTGCTGGAACTCGATCGCAATGCGGGAGACGTGGACAACCGCCTCCGGGTCATCCCCGTTCACATGGAAGATCGGCGCCTGGATCATCTTGGCGATGTCCGTACAGTACTGGCCCGAACGGGAGTACTGGGGGCTGGTGGTGAAGCCGATCTGGTTGTTGATCACAAAGTGAACCGTGCCGCCCGTGCGGTAGCCCTTCAGGCGCGACAGGGCGAAACACTCGGCCACGATACCCTGGCCGGCAAAGGCCGCGTCGCCATGGATCAGGACGCCCACGACCTTGCGGCGCTCGGTGTCGCTGATCTGGGTCTGCTTGGCCCGGACCTTGCCCAGGACCACCGGGTCCGCGGCCTCAAGGTGGGAGGGGTTGGACTGGAGCGACATGGCCACCGAAATGCCATCGAACTCGCGGATGGCGGACGTGCCCAGGTGGTACTTCACGTCGCCCGAGCCCTGCATCTCGTCCGGGGTCGCGCTGTTGCCCTGGAACTCCGAGAAGATGGCCCGGTACGGCTTGTGCATGATGGTCGTGAGGACGTTCAGGCGTCCCCGGTGCGCCATGCCGACGTTGAAGTCCCGAACACCCAGCTGGGATCCGCGCTTGAGGATCTGCTCGAGGGCCGGGATCAGGGACTCGCCTCCCTCCAGGCCGAAACGCTTGGTGCCCGTGTACTTGACCTGCAGGAACTTCTCGAAGCCCTCGGCGTGGGTCAGACGCTCCAGAATGGCGGTCTTGCCCTCGGCGGTGAACAGGGTGTGATTGCGCTCGCCCTCAATACGGCGCTGGATCCAGCTTTTCTGGGCCGGGTCCTGGATGTGCAGGAACTCCACGCCGACCGTATTGCAGTAAGTGTCCTCCAGAACGTCGATGATCTGGCGCAGGGGCGCGTGCTCGAGCCCAAGGACGTTGTCGATGAAAATCTCGCGATCAAGATCCGCATCCGTAAACCCGTAGGTCGTATACAGAAGCTCGGGATGATCTTCCGGGCGCGACAGGTTCAGGGGATCCGTGCGGGCCTTCAGATGCCCGGTGGCCCGGTAGGCCCGGATGAGCATCAGGGCCCGAATGGAATCGAGGGTCTCCTGGCGGGGTCCGTCCGCGCACTCGCACGGATCGCCGGACGGGGCTGCGGACGCCGGTGCGGCCGAAGCCGGGGCCGGACCACCCTTTGCGGGCGCACCCTTTTTGGGGCTCTGCTGGTCCGGGTCCGGCGCGCCGATCACCCGATTCCCTCTGGGCTTCCAGCCCGGCCCCTTGAGATCTGCCTCCAGATCCCGTGTGGTTTCAACCGCGCCGCTGGTCAGCTCCCGGAAAAAGGCTTTCCAGGACGGATCCACCGCGTCGGGGTTTTCCAGATAGCGTCCATAAATCTCGGCGATATAAACGGCGTTTGCGCCGCTCAGAAAAGAGGACTCCACGTTCCACATCCCATGTAGTTTACGGGAACACGCATCCGCACAGAGAGCGTCCCCGGCGAGTTTTCCCGAAAAGACCGACTGAAAGGGGCTGGTATAACCTAGTATGTCCGGATTGGTTTTGGAAGGCGTCAAAAAGGCTGAAAGCCGGAAAAATGGCAATAAAACCGGCACTGGAAGCCCGCCCCAACAACACCCGGATCGAGCTATAACCGAGGGTAAACGCGCGCCATGCAAGGACGCGAAAACGCACCTGCGAAAACCACGGGAAACCCATTTCCGGCAGGAGAAACAGGCCCCCTGTCCGCCCGAGAATCAAAACGCGCGAAAAACCCCAGCGCACATGACTTGGTTGATTACAATGAGAAAGGAAACCGGGGCAGGAGGGGCGCCCCCAACCCGGTTCCCTCCAAACCGGACAGCCGGCGCGACCGGTCCCCTGCACTGAGACCCCACGGAAGCCCCCGACAAACAAAGAACTCCGGGGGCCTTCCGCACGCCTGACGGAGGCCCCTGAAAAATTAAAACCGCAGAAATGCTGAAGCGGTAATGTTGGGAACCCACATCTCGCGTATCATTTCACACCTGCTTATGGTATTGTCCGACCTGAGTTTATGGACTCGGGTTTCGACTGTTTTTCCGCTCCCTTGCGCTTTGCTCGACATGACAATCCGTCTGCGCCTTCTCCTCGCGTTTTCCCTGTGCCTGCTCCTTGCGTGCTGCCTGACGAGCACGATCGTCTTTTTTTATGTGCGCGACGTCGATGAGCGGAACTTCCGGGCTCTGGCCATGAGCCACCTGGAGGGGGTGGAGGAGCGGATCACAGCCTTTATGGAGCCGGGCTGGATGGGCACCCGCTACCTGGCGGAGCTTCCGGCGCTTCGGGACTCCCGGGGCAAGCTCTCCAGCTACCTGGACGCCCCCCGCCCCACGACCCGGCGCAAGGGGATGGGCAGCTCCCAGGAGCGGCAGATCTACGACGAGCTCCTGCGCATGCACCGGTCCAACGGAAACTTCGGCGTGGTTTTCATGTCCAACGAGGACGGGCAGTTCGTCCGCGTACCGGACAGCAACGTGATCCCTCCCGGCTACGATCCGAGGGACCGCCCCTGGTACCGGGACGCCATGGAAGCCCCTCCCGGAAGCACGGTCGTCAGCGCGCCCTACGTGAATATCGGTGGGGCGCTGGTCTGCTCCATCATCACCCGGGTGAACGACATGGAGGGGAAGCCCCTGGGCATGGTGGGCGTCGACTTCAGCCTGGAGAGCCTGACCGCGGACCTGGGCGCGCGCAGGATCATGGACACAGGCTATCTCGTCATTCTGGACCGCCGGGGGCAGGTGCTGGTGGACGGCCAGCGGCCCGATGCGGTCCCGCGCCCGGTGTCCAGCTACTCGGTCCTGTGGCGTCAGGTTCTCACCGGTCCGGACGGGGAGTACACCGGCCCCAACACAAAGGGGGTCATGAAATATATCGTGACGCGCACCATCCCGGACCTGGACTGGAAGCTGGCGGTGGTGTTCAACCAGGATGAGCTCCTGAAGGCCTCCCGAGACCTGCTTCGGATCATGCTCTGGAGCACCCTTGCCGTCTTCCTGTTCACCCTGAGCATTGCCATCGCGCTGGCGCGGTCCATCACCCGCCCCATGGAGGATCTGGTGGATGCCTCCGCCATCATCTCGGACGGCCGCTACGAGACCTCCCGCGAGATGCGCGACGCCCTGCGCAAGAAGCTCGCGGTTCAGGGCTCGCCCGAGACCGTGCGCCTGTCCTCTGCCCTGCGCTCGATGATCATCACGCTCCAGGACCGGGTGGACGCGGCCGAGGCCGCCGACCGCGCCAAGGGCGAGTTTCTTGCCAATATGAGCCACGAGCTGTTCACCCCGCTCAACGCGGTCATCGGGCTGAACCACGCCCTGCGGAACTCGTGCCTTGATTCGGTCCAGAAAGGCTACGCCGAGAAAATCGCCTCCTCCGCCAAGACCCTTCTGACCCTGATCAACGACCTGCTGGATTTCTCGAAGGCCGAAGCGGGCAACGCCCGGCTCTATGAGCACGTCTTCAGCCTGCGCGAGGTGGTGAAAACCGCCGCCGGACGGTGCGCCAACGACGCGGCCGCCAAGAACCTGGAGTACACCTGGACAGTCCGGGAGGCCCTGCCCGACCTTCTGGTTGGGGACAGCCGGAAGCTGGAGCGGGTTCTGGTCAACATCCTGTCGAACGCGGTCAAATTCACCCGCAGCGGCTCCATCACCCTGGACGTGGCGCCGGAGAACACCGGGGACCGCCACGTTCTCGTGCACTTCTGCGTCACGGACACCGGCATCGGGATTGATGATGATCTCATGAAGACCCTGTTCTCGCCCTTCGTCCAGGCGGACAGCTCCGCAACCCGTCGCTTCGGCGGCACGGGCCTGGGCCTGGCCCTGGGGCAGAAGTACGTAACCCTCATGGGCGGGCGCCTGTGGGCGGAAAGCGAGCCCGGGACCGGGTCCACCTTCCACGTGGTGCTGCCGTTCGTGTTCGCCCCCCGGCCAGAGCCCCGGCCTGCCCGCCTGCCGGAAGCGGAGGCGGACACCACCGGCGACAGCACCGGCTCGAGCGCACCCGAGGCCGCCAGCGGAAACACCTGCGAGAGTGCCCGGGAGGACGCCGGGGGAAGCACCCCGGACACGACCGATGTCCCCGTGCCGGAGTGTCCGGGTGTCTGCGCACCCCGCGCTGCGGTATCGTCGGACCGGACCCCTGAGGGGCCGGACGCCGCCACCCGGTGCACACCCCCCGCCGCCACATCGGACGACGCGGACCGCTACCGCGGGAAGCGGGTTCTGGTTGTCGAGGACAACCCCCTGAACCAGCTTGTGACCGCAAACCTCCTCGAGCAGATCAGCGTGGAGGTGTCGGTGGCGAACAACGGGGTCGAGGCGCTTCAGATGCTCTCGGAGCAGAACTTCAATCTGGTTCTGATGGACATCCAGATGCCGGAGATGGACGGCCTGACCGCGACGCGCTGTATCCGGGAGGATCCGAAGTACGCCACTTTGCCCATCGTCGCCCTCACGGCCCATGGCTCTGCCGAGGACCGGCTGAAAAGCCTGGCCGCAGGAATGAACGACCACATGAGCAAGCCCGTCGAGGCGGAGGCCTTCTACGCCTGCATTAAGAAGTGGCTGGCCTGACAAAAACAGGAAGCGCTTTCAATTCAACACAAAAGGATGCTGTTAAGAAAGATTTAACTTTTGTCTTGACGCACACGGGAAACATGCAAGACTTGTCTTTCTCGCGGTGGAATATCTGCGCAGCGATGCCAGATGATTCTGAAAAGGAAGAGAGAGACCATGCATTCTCACGTTTGTCAGACAGGGACCGGGTACTCACGTCTCCTGAAGCTTGTGCCGGTTGTCGCGCTGGGAGTCTTCCTGGCCGCCTGCCAGACCACCCCGTACACGGGGCGCAGCCAAATGGTGTTCACAAGCGAGGCCAATGACGTGGCCCTCGGGGCTCGGGCCTCGAAAGAGGTTCTCAGCACGGAGCGCGCGGAAACCGGTACAGCCCGGGCCAAACGGGTCGAGGCCATCGGCAAGAAGATTGCCGCCGTCGCGGACCGTCCCAACTTCCAGTGGGAATTTCACACGATCCGCAAGGACGTCCTGAACGCGTTCTGCCTGCCCGGCGGAAAGGTGTTTGTCTATACCGGAATGCTGGATTTCGTGGGGAAGGATGACGACCAGCTGGCCGCCATCATGGGTCACGAGATCGCACACGCCATTGCCCGCCACGGGGCCGAGCGCGCAAGCCAGGCCCAGGCCACCAGCATCGGGCTTTCGGTGCTCAGCCAGGCGACCGGCATGAAGCCATCCGTCCAGAAGGGAGCCAGTGCCCTCGCCGAGCTCGGGATTCTTCTGCCGTACAACCGCCTGCAGGAAACCGAGGCGGACCACATCGGCGTGATCCTGGCGGCAAAAGCGGGCTACGATCCCCGGGCCGCCGTTCGCCTGTGGGAGAAAATGGAAAAGGTCGGAGGCCCCTCCGGACCTGCGTTCCTGTCCACCCACCCCCTCAGCGCCCAGCGCATCACGGACCTCGAGAAGGTGATGCCCGAGGCCATGAAATACTACGAGGCCGCCCGGAAATAACCCGGGCGCAGACGGTTCGGGGAGGGCATTTGTCACCGCGCGCCCTCCCCGCCCCCAACGCCTTTCCATCCCCTCCGCTCCGCTGAAACGGAGGCCTTTCAGGGGCCCAGAACGTCCCGCCCCCGGGCCACGGACCCGAGGCGCCAAAGGCGCACAGCGCGGACGAGGTCGACCGGGCATCGGGCCCCGGCGAGAGATGCCCAAAGCCGCACCCCCCCGCGGACCCGGGGAACCGGATCCCCGCGCCCGTCAGGCCCCTGCCATCGGGCCCATCCGGCGCACAGAGGCATCCGGCCCGATCCTGCGGGCGCCCGAGCCTCCGCAGATCCCCGGCGGTTCCGCTTCCCCGTCCCCGCAGACCTTGCCCGGAACCCTGACCCGCCCCCACATATCCCGCGCGCCCCCACGCCAGCCCGGGCCCTGGCCCACCTGTCCGCACGACGCGCGCCTGTGCCCAACGGAACGCAGTACAAGGGAACGGAACCGGCGCCCTTCCGGCGTGAGGGGAAGCAACCGGCCCGCCTGCGGAGCCCCTCCGGCGCGAACGCGCGCCGGGCACCGCGATCGTTCTGCCCGCCGCCCACCCGCAATCGGAGCCGGTCCGGAAAACTTGTCTCGACGAACCCGGCCCCAGCGGGCATTCTTCCGCCCCCGGCCTCCCCTGTCCCCCTGTGCCCCGGTTGCCCCATGTCCCACAGTCTCTCCCCCGTGCCTCCCCCGGCCGCCAGTGGCCCGGACGGGTCCGTCTTTTCGGCCTATGACCGTCTCTGCGAGCAGGAGGGCCTGCTTCCCGTCAAGGTGACGCCGTTCTACCAGCGGAAGGTCGAGCAGGAGGTTGCGGCGCTGGGGCACCGCGAGGGCCCGCTGTATCGTCTTGTGTACCCCACACCCGAACGGCTCGCCCTGAGAGTCCCCGGAGAGCGGGTCGATTTCGTGCGCGACCGGGCGGGGCTTGCCTCCGGCGGCCAGCAGGCGGTCATGCAGAAGTATCCGGACCGGCTCCTCTTCCTGCCCACCGAGCAGTGCGCCGCCCACTGCCAGTATTGCCTGCGACAGAACCTGCTGAACGAGCTGCGGGACGACAGCGCCCGGGACCTGGACCTGAAGCTGGAGGCCCTGCGTGCCTGTCTGGAGGCCCGGCCCAAAGTCAGGGAGGTCATCATCTCGGGGGGGGATCCCCTCACCCTTCCGGTGGAGGCCCTGATCCGGGTTCTGGACTTTGTCGCCCACGATTGCCGGGTGCCGAGGGTGCGCCTTCACACCCGCGCCATCGCCTATGCCCCCACGCTGTTCGAGCGCCCGGGACTGGCCGACGCCTTGGCCCGGACCCGGACCCGGGTGGTCCTGCATCTGGTACACCCGTACGAGATCTGCACCCGGGTGGCGGAGACCATCGGGATGCTTCGGGACGCGGGAGTCCGGCTCTACAACCAGTTTCCCCTGTTGCGCCGGGTCAACGACCACACGGAGGTCCTGGTCGAACACCTGGAGCTGCTGGACGACCTGGGCGTTCGGAACCTGTCGATCTTTGCCCCGGATCCGGTGACCTGGTCCGCCTCGTTCCGCCTGCCGCTGGCCCGCATCGCCGCCCTGATGGACGAGCTCAACGCCTCGACCCCCTCCTGGATCAACGCCACACGGTTCGTCTTTGACACCCCCATCGGGAAAGTCGCCCGGGAGGACATGCGCTCCAACGACGTGGAGGGCGGATTTGCGGTGTTCGAGCGTGAGGGGCGTTCTGTGACCTATCCGGACTTCCCCGCTGAACACGACCGTCCGGGCGATATCGCCACGCTTCTGTGGAAGGGGCCGCGCGCGCTGCAGACCGGCAGGTGATGAGTCTGACCCCGGTCAGGCCAGGGCCGCTGGGCGGGCTGTCACGACGCCATCAGAGACTGCGACAAGGGCAGGCTTGAACAGCCGGACACAGCAGACCTCGCCCGTGCCCCGAACACATCGGGGCGGGACGGTAGCGCGGCATTTCCCAGTCGGCCACACCGGCCGGTCCGGGCGGCGCGAGGACGCTCTCAGCGCGTGTCAGCGGGCGCGGACGCCGCCTCAGGCTCCGCCGCAGAGACGCCGCCCTCCGAAGCCGACGGGGCCGCGGGCTCCGAATGGGGCACCTGTCCGGGAGCGGACCGGGTTCCCGACGCCGGTTCCGGTGCCCGGGTCTCGTGCGGTGCCAAAGCACCCCCGTTATCCCCGGCCGGCGCAGCAGAATTTGCAGAGGGTGAAGGTGCGGAACCAGGACCGGGCTGCGGGTTTTCCTCCCGTGCGGGCGCCCGCCCGGCCCCCCGGGCATCCGCCGCATCAGGGTCCGCACCGGCCTCCGGTGCGGGAAGCCCGGCGGGATCCGCCTGCGATGCACCAGCCGGCTCCCCGGAAGGAACCGCCCGGGCCTCGGGCCGGGATGCCGGTTCCGAACCCGGCACGGCCTTCGGATCGGCCGCGCTTTCAGGCTTTGCCCCCTCCTCCGGGCCGGCACCCGGCACAACCATAGGGGCGGACGCCGCGGGAGCCACGGGATCCGCAGGTTCCGTCCCCGTGGTCCGGTCCTTCTTCTTGCGGATGAAAACACTGGCCGTGCGCCCGCTCACAAGACGGACCTCCGGGGGCACATCCTCGATCTGGACGCGCACGGGCACCCGCTGGGCAAGGCGAACCCAGTTGAATGTGGGGCTGACGCTGGCGAGGGTTCCGGGATTGTCCGCGCGCTCGCTGTCGTGGATACCGGCGGCAATTCCCTGGACCCGCCCCCGGAGCACATGCCCCGACCCCATCAGGTGAATGTCCACCGGATCATTGACCGCAATGCGCTCCAGCTTGTTCTCCTCGAAGTAGCCGGCCACATAGAACGAGCTTGTATCCACCAGGGCGGCGACCGCCACACCGGCGGTCAGGTAGGTTCCCGGACGCAGGTTGAAGTTGCTGATCACCCCGTCAACGGTGGCAAAGATGTCGGTGCGCTCCAGATCCAGACGGGCAAGATCCCGCTCGGCGATGACCTGGGCAAGGGCGCCCTCCGCCTCCTGCCGGCTGGAAACCACCTGCTCGCGCTTTTGCTGGGTGACGGCGCTGTCGTCCAGGTTCTGATAGCGCACCTCATCCTTGCGGGCCATCTCCAGGGTGGCGGTGGCGCGCTCCACCGCGGCCTCCTGCTGGGCCAGGGCCAGCTCATAGCGGCTCTTGTCCAGGGAAAAGAGGATGTCGCCCTTTTTGACCATGTCGTTGTCGCGGACATAGATCTTTCGCACAAACCCCGACACGTCCGGAGCAACCGACACATAGTCGGCCCGCACCTTGCCGTCCCGGGTCCAGGGGGCGTCCATGTAGTAGTCCCACAGGTGCACCGCCAGCAAACCGGCCAGCAGCGTCATCACAAGGGTCAGAAAGATGCGCCCGGCATGAAAGGATGAGAGCTTCATATCAGGGTCCTGTTCACAATCATCACGCCAATGGCCAGAACGATGAAATAGAGCGAAATATTGAACAGCGGAGGATGCCAGACAAAGGCGTAGAAGCCCCGCCGGTCAAGGAGAGCACGCAAAAAGGCCGTTGCTGCCAGAGCCCCCAGGGCAATGGCAAACAAGGTGGGGAAATAAACCCCGAGAACATTGAGATCCGAGTTCATGACGGCGTCTCCCTGCGCGACGGCCCGGCACCCGGGCCGGGGACTGCACCGCCAGTGTCACCCGGAGCGCCCTCCGCCACAAGCACCTTTGGCGCAATCGTTCCCGAGGGGCTGACCGCGCACGACAGGCCGATCAGGGCAACGCGCACGTTCCGGCTGGCCACACTGATGGGGCCATAGCTGACAATCCGAAGCGCCCAGTCGAAGATCCGCAGAAGGGCCGCCCTGTGGAGAACCCGGCGCGCGGGGTTGGGCTCCGAATAGTAGACCCGGATGGCCCGCAGAACCCGCTCGACGGCCTGGCGCTCCCGCCGGGGGAGCTCATGACGGCGCTGGTTCAGGCGCGCCGTGCACGCCGCAATCCTCAGATCCTTGAGGATGTCCGCCTTCGCCACTTCGGAGCTGGAGGGCACCAGTTCCAGGCGCGGCGCCAGAAGGCCAAAACGGTCCGTCATCCGGTAGAGCATCAGCCGCACGTCCGCGCTGGTCTCGTGGATCCGGGTGTCCGCCATGACAACAATATCGTGGACGCCCGCACTCAGAAGACGGCTGCCCGCCCACTCCGCCCCCACCGAGCGGATCAGCATGGTCATGGCCGCCGCCGTGTAGACCCCGAAGATAATCGCAAGGTTCGAGTTCACGAACTTGATGAAGTCCAGCTCCACGTGGGACTTGATCGTCAGCATGATGGGGATGTGGATACAGATCACGGCCCCCAGAACCGCAGTGTTGGGGTTCGCAATCAGGGTTCCCAGGGGCACCAGGATCAGCCCGAACATCAGGCAGAGCATCAGGAAGTCGTCCACCATCGGCACGAGCGCAAACGCGATGACGAAGGTCAGGGCAAAAGCCACAAGGAACAGGAGACACTGCTTGACCAGGCGGGGCACCGGATCATCCATGCGGGCAAACATGCAGCAGAAAATGGCGCTCATCATCGCCGCCGACGCCCCGTGGGGCCAGGCGGTATAGCGCCAGAAGGACACGGCCACCAGGGTGGTGACAAACACAGCCACCCCCGAGAGCAGGGTCATGCGCTGGTCCGTGTGGGTCAGAAGGGACGCCGGCAGAACCTCGAACCCCCAGGAGCCGGGCGCCAGGGTCTCCCCGGCCTCGATGCGCACGAGAAGGGCCGCGCACTCGCTGCGGATCCGCACAAAGTCCAGGATGTCCTGGGCCAGGTTCAGGGCCAGAAGGTCATACCGGTACGTGGAGCGCCCCACGGCTCCGGCCACCATCTGGAACAGGCGCCAGCACTCGGCCCGATCCCGCGACGACATCTCGACCAGATCCCCGCGCAGCCAGGCCACGACGATCTCGCGCATGCGCAAAAGGGCGATCTGACTGGTGGGATGGGCCTCGGCGACCTCGTCCTCCCGTTCCTCGCGGTCAATGGCGGTGACCAGATCCTCGATGGAGGACAGGAGCGGCAGAAGCTCCATCATCCGCATCTGAAGGGCCTGGAACCCCTGAAGATGCCCCCGCACACGGCCCGTATCGTAGGCCACCTGGGTGGTGAGCTCCCGCAAGGTCAGGGCATCGGCCGCCAGCTTGAGCCGCGCCGCCCGGGTCTCTTTGGCATCGGGGCGGCGCACAAAGGCCTGAAGCCCAAGGCGCGAGGCGTCCGAGAGCCAGTCCCGAAGGTTCTTGGCCACGACCGGCGCCGCATCCCGGGGAAAGAACACCCGGCTGACAAAGGCCGCGCACAAGATCCCGAGCCCGATCTCAAGGGCCCGCTGGACCGAGTAGGTAAACGCGATCTCGGGCGTGTCCACGATGGGAAAGGAGATGATGGCGGTCGAATACCCCGCCAGCATGAACACATAGGAGCGCGGCGTGCGGTCATAGAGCGACACCACAAGCGCCACAGCAATCCAAAGCGCAATCGCCAGGGTCAGGATGAGCGGATCATTGACCAGGTTGGGCACCAGGGCCACGCTCATCACCGCGCCCACAAGGCTTCCCACAAGCCGGTAGAACGCCTTGGAGGTCAGCGCTCCCGACAGGGGATGGGCAACGATGTAAACCGTGGCCATGGCCCAGTGGGGCTGGGCCAGATCGAAGAAAAACGCGATCCACAGCGCCAGCATGGCCGACGCCCAGGTCTTGAGCGAGAACACCACCGCGAGAAACGACGGGGTCTCGTAGAACGGAAGAACGGGAGCGGAGCGCGCAGCCATGGCAGGCCCCTCAGGACAGGGTCCGCGCGGGGGCGGGGGACGGGGGGCTCATTCGTCACCTCCCCGTTCGCCACCCTGCGCTGCCGCCCCCTTGCCGGGCCAGAGCGCCGCCAGGGCCGGAAGAATCCACAGGTTGCAAAACAGCGCATACACGAGAGCCAGGGTCAGCAGGATGCCCATGGACCGGGTTCCCAGGTGCGTGGAAATGGCCAGCGATCCGAAGGACGCAATGGTGGTCAGGGCCGAGTAGGTCACCGCCCGCGGCGTGGAACTTCCAATCACGCTGGCCAGATCCTCAGGCGTCAGGCGCGCCCGCCCCAGAACATGGATGGCCCCCGCCACGCCAAGCCCGACCAGAAGCGGCAGGACAATCACGTTGGCCAGGTTCAGGGGCATGCCGATCAGAACGGCCGTGGCCATGGTCAGAAGCCCCGCCAGGATCACCGGAACAAACACCAGGATCACCTCGCGAACGGTCTGGAACACCATCAGCACAAGGCCGACCACCAGAACAAGGGTGATGCTGGCGGCCAGGATGAACGCTCCGATCACGGTGCGGCCGGCCTCGGTGATGACCATGGGATCCCCGGAGGAATCATTCGGCGCCACCCGGGCAACGGCGTTTGCGAACTGGTTCAGAGCCGCGCCGCCGCCGCGCACATCAGCGGACGGGTGGACTTCCAGACGGTAGGTCTGGCCGTCCGCAGCCAGGTAGCGCGACGCCAGCTCGGGGGGGATGTCCTGAACGGTGACCGGCGCACTCACCTCGAGCATGTCCCGGATACGGGCGATCTGGGTCGAGAGGCTGTCAAACAGGCGCTCGTCCAGAACGCTGAGCGCGTCGGGGCTGGGAGGAAAGGCGCCCAATGCGTCGGAGAACGTGCGCGCTGCGGCCGCAAGATCCTGGTTTTTCGTATGAAGGGCAATCGAGGACATCTGCCGGATCATCGCCTGCCGGGCATCCAGAAGGGCGCCCGCATCCAGGGCCACGGGCACAGGGGACATGAAACCGGGGCCCATGACAAAGGACAGATCCTCGATCATGGACAGTTTCTCTTTCTGGCCCTCGGGCACAAGGCGCATCAGGTTGACCACGCCCCCCACCTCGGGCAGGGCCTCAAGGGCACGGGTTCTCTCGACCGCCTGGTCGCGCCCCTCCGCCAGAACGTTGATCTGGTAGGGATTGATCCGGGGATCAGCAAACACCTTGGCAAGGCAGACCATGGATTCCGTGTTGGGATCCTTCAGGGAGAGGGGGTCCGTGTCAAAGCGCAGGAACAGACAGGCGCTTCCCGAAGCCACCGCCAGCACCAGGGCCAGAGCCGCCACCACCCGGGGCCTGCGCACCGGATAGTTCTCGAGGGCAAGCTTCAGACGGGCAAGACGGCCCGGCTGCTCACTGGGGGCCCCGAAGGTGGGCGGAAACAGGGTCAGGACCGCAGGCAGGCAGGTCAGGTTCAGCAAAAGCGCCGCGGCCATGCCCACCCCGGAAATCAGCCCCAGCTGGGCAAGACCAATGTACTGGGTGGGAAGGAACGAGAAGAAGGCGATCATGGCCGAAAGGGCCGACAGCACAAGAGGCGTGCCCACGGTGCGGGCCGCGGACTCAAGAGCCTCGGCGTTGTCCATGGCCTTGATCCGGTTCTCCCGGTAGCGCAGGCCGTAGTGCAACCCGAAGTCCACCGAAAGCCCGATAAACAGCACCGCGAACGTGACCGAAATCAGATTAAGCGTCCCGACCGACACAAACGCAAACCCGGCCGTAATGGCGAGCCCCGAAAGCAGGGCCGACAGCATGCCGACAATCAGCCAGCCGGAGCGCATCCCCGCTACCAGAAGCAAGGTGACCGACAGGAAGGAAATCAGGCTGGGCCACAGCATGCCGGACTTGACGCTCTCAAGCTCGTCCTGGTCCAGAACCGGGGCGCCCGTCAGGCAGAAGTCCACGCCGTTCTCATGGATCAGACCCGCATCCCGGGCAATGCGGTTCACGGCCTCGATGGCCTGGCCCGCGGGCTCAAACCCGGTGTGGTCCAGAACCGGACGCACAAGGATCAGGCGCCGGGTCTCGCTCAGGCCCTCGCTGCCCGATCCCTGGAAGATGTGGGACCAGGGCATCTGGCGGCGGCTGTGCTCGCCGTTTGCGGCCACCGCCCCGGTGACCGTGGTCATGTTCCCGAGGATCCCCGGGAGGACCGCATCGAACTCGGAGGTGTCGTGCTCGGTCTGGCCGTAAATCAGGTCCAGAAGCTTCTCGAGGCCGTGAAGGGACGGATCCGCTGCCAGCACCGACAGGAACGGCTGCGCCCGGGCCAGGTCATCGGACAGGGAGCCCAGCTCCTTCGTGGACAGGTACAAAAGCCCGTTTTTCCGGAAATAGGGCAGATCCTCGAAGTCCACAGCGCTGACGATCACAGATTTCTGCTGGGACAGGCTGGACACGAGAATGTGCGAGGCCTGCTCGGCGAGACCGGCGTCGGCCGCATCGATGACCACAACCAGCTCGTCCCCCATGTCCGGGAAAAAGCTCGTGAAGCGCGCCTGGTTTTTCTGGAACGGAAGGTCGCTCGACAGCATGGATTCCGTGTCGGTGCGGATCGAGAACGAGTGAACCGCATACGCCGCCGAGAGACCGGTCAGAAGAACCACGGCAAACAGGCAGATGACAGGAGCCTTGCGCACCGTCCGCACCCACGAGACCACCATGGATGCAATAAATGAATCGATCCGTTTCAGAAACGACCCGTTCCCGGAAACCGCATTGTCCTGCATGTGACCCTTCCTTCAGTACCCGGCACGTGTTTGTCCGGGCGCTGTCCGTGCTGCGGATCAAGGGAGCGGCACGGCAGGCCGGCCCCGGATCCGGACGTGCACGCGCGCCCGTTTTCCAGTAAAGCAGGAACCGAAGACAGGATCCGGAAGCGGTTCCGGCGTGAAAACACAAAGAGTTGCCCGGTCGGTACCTGTTTTATGGTCTAGCGCCCTTTTACGGTCCGACGCAAGACAATCCGGCGCCCCTGCCACCCCGGGGCGAGGCTGTGCCCCCGTGCTCCGACCCTGCCCCGGCGGGCGCCCGTGCGCCCCGAACTAGAGCGCCGGACAGGGCACCCGGACCTCGTCGGGCGTCACGCTGAAGACGCCCACAGGCCCCGGAAACGGCTCAAGCAGAGCCCTCGCAAGCCTGGGGACGGCTCCGGCAAAATCGCGTTCCTCGCCCCGGTCCTCGGCAATGCCCTGGTAGAGGGTCCGTCCGCGGGAGGCGATGTGAACACTCAGGCGCCGGCAGGTGGTCCGCCCACCCGGCGCAACGCCCTCCCCCACAGGCTGGAGCACCTGAACACCCGTTCCGTCCCAGCCGTAGCGGTAGGTCTGCATGACCTCCTCCCCGTCCCCCTCGCACGTGAGCGACGAGGCGGTCTCCACGTCAACGCGCCAGCGGGCGGGCTGCTGCGATCCGGGAAACACCCGCCGGAACCCGAAGCTCTCCAGCAGGCCTGCCACCTGGTTGACCGAGACGGCCCAGAGAGGATCCTCCGCCTGCTCGCGGGACCGGGCAACAATGCTGAACGTCGTGGGGGAGATCCCCTGAAGGAGCGTGTGGTCCCGGCGCACACTCACGTCCACACCGGACACCTGGGACGGGCACGACGGTGTCACACCACCGGAGCAGGCCGCGAGAGACAGTCCTCCGGTCAGGACAAACCACTTCATCATCGGACGGGACGCCATGTCGTGCTCCTTTCACCGGACGCGGGTCCGGATCCTGCTGCCCCTGCGGACCCGGGCCGGGGGCCGGTCGGGATACCCGCCAGCCGCCAGCCCGGATCTACACTTGCGCCCCCGCCCGCACTCAGGCGTGGTGCGCCATCTCGGCGCGCGCCTGCTGGCGCAGCGCATCAATGGGAACCCGCCCGTCGGGACGGTCCAGGTACCAGAATGTCCAGCCGTTGCAGCTCGGCGCACCCTGGACGGCCGCACCCACCTGGTGGATGGAGCCGCTGTGCTGGCCGCGGGCCGTCACCGCAAGCAAGGTGCCGTCAGCCCGCACCCGTGCGGTGTAGCGCTTGGATGCGTCGCACAGGATGGTGCCGGGCTCGAGAACGCCCTGCTCCACAAACGAGCCAAACGGAATGCGCGGTTCCGAGCGCTTTGCGGGCGCCTGAAGAAGCGCCACGTCGCGAACCGGCTCGACCGCGTCGATACGGCGGGTGGCGGCCTCGATGTAGCGGGTTTCCCGCTCGATGCCGATCCACCGGCGTCCCAGGCGCTTGGCCACGGCGGCGGTCGTGCCGGAACCGAGGAACGGATCCAGGACCACATCGCCCGCCTTCGTCGAGGACAGGATCACCCGATAGAGAAGAGATTCCGGCTTCTGGGTCGCGTGCACCTTGCTCCCCTCCTCATCCTTGAGCCGCTCGGCACCCGTGCACAGGGGCAGCGTCCAGTCCGAGCGCATCTGGACACCCTCGTTCAAAGTCTTCATGGCCTCGTAGTTGAACGTGTAGCGCGCGTCCGGCGACTTCGCACACCAGATCAGGGTCTCGTGGGCGTTGGTAAAGCGCGTGCCACGGAAGTTCGGCATGGGGTTGGACTTGCGCCAGACAATGTCGTTCAGAACCCAGAACCCCATATCCTGCAAGGCCGCGCCCACACGGAAGATGTTGTGGTAGCTCCCGATCACCCACAGGGTTCCGTCATCCTTCAGCACGCGCCGCGCCTCCTTCAGCCATGCGTTCGTGAACGCCACATAGCTTTCCGGCGACTCAAAGCGGTCCCAGGCATCCTGAACGCCGTCGACACGGGAGTTGTCGGGACGGTGAAGCTCACCGCCGAGCATGAGGTTGTACGGAGGGTCCGCGAAAATGAGGTCCACGGAGCCGGTGGGGAGCGAGGACATCGTCTCGATGCAGTCGCCCTGAAGGATGGTGTTGATCGGGTGCGTTTTCATAATGAGCCGATTCTGCCCCGAAATTATTAAGAAGAAGTTATTGGGATTCAAACCGTTGGCCCCGATTCGCATGTTTTTTGGGCTCGGATTCGCGACACCGACATGTGGAGTCGCACCCTGCCCCGAGCCACCACATGTGGTCCGGCAAAAATGACCGCCCCGGCGGGCCTGTCCGGTTTTTACGAGGGATGAGGGCCAAAAAGGTGGTTTCGGGCGCGACTCGGCGGATCCTGACGAGTCGCAGGGAGTCGCAGGGGCCTGGAAATCGCCCCCGGTGGCGCCCCGGCTGACGCCAAATGTTAACGATTTGAGCTCACCGATGGCGGGCCGAAGACTGGTCCCACAAGCCTGGTCAACCACGAGACCACCCCGAGAGCAGCCAGGCACACACCCCATCCTGACAAGCCGGCGTCAATGCGGATGGCGCCACCAGAGACTTGAAAAGCAGTGTTGGAGCCTGGGAACACGGCCTTGTCAGGACGTATCCTGCGCCTTGCGCTCACCAGTCAGGGAACGGGGCGATAGACCTCGCTTGCCAGTGCAGACCTCAAACCGCCCCAGAAAGCCCGCTGTAAGCCGTATCGAAACACGATGGGCGCGCCGATCACGGCACGGGGAGAGACATCACACACCTGTGCGTACCGGCCCGTGACTCAGCATACACAGCCTCTGTTACACGCTCCCGACGCGCCTACCTCGCCATATCCACCTCGCTCGACGAGACCCTCTCACGGCTGGCATGCCGGTATTCTGCCCCCCCCTGGTCCTATGAGAAGCAGCCAACTCCCTTCGACACTGACCGCCCCCGCCCCCGTCTGGCGAGCTCCGGACAGACCTGAGGAAAGCCCGCCGTCTTGACGTCCGAGCGCTGGATGGTGCCCCGTTCGCCCCGCCTACACGAGACGAAGCGCATGCATTTCTCGCCCCAGGTTTCTGGAGAGACCGGGGAGCACCGCACGCGATGCATCTGAGCTCCGCCCCAACCACCCCTGTGTACCGCTGACACGTAAGCATGAGAGCAGATCGTGGAGACATGGTGCCCTTGGCGGCCTCAGCGTTTGGCCCACCTGCACGGGGCTCGGAGCGATCTGCTGTAACTCCGGCTCTCATCCCCTGCAGGTATCCGGGCTGCGTGGCCGCGCCTGCGCGTTCCCATTCGGGCGAGGGAGGAGTGGTGAGCCGTTGGGTCTGTGCTGGCGCCCGGTCCGCTGTCTACATGAGCAGTGCCCTGTGCGGTTGGCTTTGGGGGCGTTGAGACGTGAACCGAGCTTTTGCGGCCGGGAGGCCCCGCTTGTACGGGATCCGGCCAGATCTGCTGTAACTCCCGGCCTCGTCTCCGGACGGCTTCCGGGGCGTGTGGGGGCGACTTTGTCCACGT
>NZ_JACZHT010000007.1 GCF_014861485.1 Phaeovibrio sulfidiphilus
GGCCGGGGACAGGGTGACCGGGTCAGCCGCGGCCACCTGGATGCGGGCCTCGTTCAGCACGCCGTCCGAGTCCGGGGTGAGCTGGGACAGGGTGCTCAGGAGCGTGCGCGACAGGCGGGGCGCGCCCTGGCGCAGGACACCGGCCACGTTGGCGTGGGCGTCGCCCGAGAGCTCGTCCAGAAGGCCGAAGGCGCGGTCCCGCGGTGCGTTGATGAGGGCGTCCTGAACAGCGCCGGGGCCCATGCTGGCGATGGCGCGCCCGGTCGAGATCTGGTTGCGCGTGGCGCCGTCCCAGGGCGAGGGCGGGGTGGGTTTGGGATCCGGCTTGGGATCGGGTTTGGGATCCGGATCCGGATCCGGATTCGGGTCGGGGCTGGGATCCTTGAACGGGGTGTACATGCGTGCGATCAGGCCAATTCCCCTGGCGTCTTCGGTGTCCGCGATCCGTTTGTCGTTTGCGTCCAGGCGGACCTGCTCAAGCCAGAGAAAGGGGAGGTCGGCTCCGTACGACTCCCACTCGAAGGGCGTCCTCGTGTTGGTTGCGGTGATCGTGGCTCCGTCTTCCCTGACCTTCAGGACGACGTAAGTCGTTTCGCTGGACCAGCCTGTTCCTCCTCCGTTTCGGACCTGCAGGTTCGATCCATCGGGAAGCACGACGCTGCCGTGTTCCACGACAAGCGTGTCACTGCGATCGGGCATCACCCGCACTGACAGGGTGAACCCTTGTCCGGTCGCGATTTCGAGCCTGCCGACGGTCATGTCGCCCACGGCAGTGCGGTCACCGGGCTCCAGTGTGACGCTCGTGCTGTCCAGAACCAGTGTCCCGGCGTACCGAAATGCCCCCGCAAGGGTGCCATTGCTGAGATGAAATTTGCCGGTCGCTGTGTGGTCTCCGGCAAGGTAAAGCGTTCCCTGTCCGGTTTTGGTGAACGTGCCGCTTCCGGACAGGCGGTCTGTCCCGCCGCCATACGCGCTCTCGCCCGGATACGTGTGCGCTTGATAGCGCTCGATATCAAAGATGAAGGATCCCTCGTTTCTGACCTCCCCTTTAAGGAAGTCCCCGCTGAAGGTCATGGAGGCGTTCTGGGCCACGTCATAGCCGTTTCGGAATTCCAGATCGGTATTGAATACGGCGTGTGTTCCCGCGCCGGTGACAGCAATTTTTTCCGTGTAGCCCTGAGAGGCCTCAAGGGTGGTTTCCGTTGCCCGGGCCGAGAGGATCCTGGACGTCAATCCGCCACCGCTGTTGAAGACGAGCTTTCCACCGCCCTTGACCTCCATGCCCGCAACGACCACACCGCCCTGATTGACCCGGAGTGTCCCCCGGGTCTCAAACACCACAGCATCGCCCGGCAGGAATGTCTCAGGCGCGGTGCCGCCTGCTGTCCATTTCGCGCCCACTGTGCCCCATCTGTCACCATCCGCGCCGTTCCAGGTTGCGACCGTGTTGGCCTGCTCCCGGATGATCACCTTTGCGCCGTCCGTGGGATCGGCGACCACAACCTTGCCCAGACGGCTGTCCGGGTCGATTGTTTCCCCCCGGTACTGGAGACTGATCTGTGATCTCGGCACGTTAACGGTGCCGTTCCGGTCGTTCACCCTCACAAGGGTCCAGTGCGTTTCTGCGGACTGTTTGTCAAAACGCAGCAGGTTTGTTTTTGTGGTGCCGTTGAAACGGACCTCTCCCGCTGTGAGGGTCAACAGGGTGTCGGACGGGTCTGTGCCTGCAAGATCGAAGGACAGGGTTGCGTTGTTCCAAAACGAGATCTCGCCGCCCTGCGTTCCGCCTTTGTTGCCGACCGTGACCTTTTGTCCGGCAGCGCTGACCCTGAACTCGGCATTCTCCCCGACCACAAAGGCAGAGGCGTTTCCGTTCAGGACGATTGAGGCGCCCGTTCCTTTCAGGTCCAGGACACCCCGGTCAAGTTTGAAGTCAGTGCCGCTGTCGTTGTCATCGTCGGCGGTGAAAAGGCTGTCCCCGCCCAGGGTCCAGACGCCGTCGTCGGACTTGATCACGGTGACTTCTGTCCCTTTTTCCGCATGTCCGGCCAGGGGATTGGCGCTCATGTCCACGGTCCCCGTTCCGCTGACATGGAGGCTGGAATTAAGGTCGCCGGACCCGGTGTTGGTGCTGCACAGATAGATGGAATTGGACCGCCCGCCGGCCATGTTTCCGGAAAACGTGATTTGTTTTCCGCGCTCCGGTCGCAGGTTGATGGACCCCCCTTTTGAGTACAGGGCTCCGCCATTTTCGGATGCAGTGTTGTCGGTAAAGCGGGTGTTGCCGGAGAACCAGATTTGGCCGCCGTTCTCCATGGCAATGGCGCCGCCGTGACCGTTTGTCGCTGTGTTGCTGAGGAAGAGGGTGTCGAGGGCGTAGCCGAGCCGCACGCTGTCCTTGTCGGGTTCTCCGTCGATGTGGATGGCCCCGCCTGAGCCCGCTGTGTTTTCCGTGAAGAGAAGCAGCGGTTTTCCGGGGGTGTCTCTGTCCTGGTAGTCGAGGTAGCTTGAGCCTTTGATAAAGAGAGCTCCGCCGGCGTGACTTGCGGTGTTGCCCTTGAATACGGTGGTTCCATCGATTCCAAGGTTACCGCGGTCCAAGAGGGCCACCGCGCCCCCCGATCCCTCAGTACTTCCGTTGGCCCCCTCGGCGACAGCGCTGTTGCCGACAAAGGTCGCTCCTCCTGACAGGTGCACATGGGCATCTCTCGCGGTTCCAGAAGCGAAAAGGGCTCCGCCATAGGCGGTTGCTCCCCCGCCCGACGTGTTTTTCGCCTTCGCCATGTTATCGGAAAAGAGAGCGTGCCGCCTGAAGTGAACTGACCAGAAACCGGACTTCGCCTCGTTCGCATACACAGCGCCGCCACGGGCGGTTCCGGAGCCGTCCACAAGGGCTCTGTTGGTGTCAAAGGCGACAGGCCCGCCAGTGCTTATGGCGCCTCTGTCGTTGTACAGGGCACCTCCCAGGGCATCCCCGGTCCCCGAGGCCGTTGCGCTGTTGTCGCGGAAATAGGCAGCATCATTAATCTTCAGGGAGTTTTGATTTGCCAGGGCGCCACCTCGCGCGGCGCTTTCGCTCTCGGCCCGGGTGGTGTTCGCGACGAACTCAAGGCGCCCGCGATCAGAGAAGGTCATCAGGTATCCCCTTTCCTCGCCGAAAATCAGGACACCCTGATTGAGGGGTCGGTCCCTGGTTTCGTTCCCGGTGATCTTGAGGGTTTTCCCGGGGTCGATCACCAGGGTTCCCGCCTGCGGCCAGGTTAGGGCCTGGTCGGCGGTCCCCGGTGTGGCGGTCAGGACCGTGTCTTCTGTGACGTGCAGTCTGGCGTGATCCGGGTCGGCATCGCCGGTGTAGGTGAATTTTACGTCCGAGAGCTTGCCGCTGAAGTTCCTGTCGTTGGCGAGAGTTCCCCAGGTCACGGTTTTTTTCGCAGCAATTTCGCACACGCCGCTCGTGCAGCTGTAGTCCTCGGCGGCGAGGGCCGTTCCGGCGCCGCTGCCTCCCGGGGCAAGGGCAGCCCAGATGCTGCACAGGATGGCGACGCGTCGGGCGCTGCGGACACGTGAGGCTCGCGGTTCCGTCATGCCCCGGAGTGCACGGTGTTCTGTCTGCGGAAGGGGAGGGGGCATGATGCGAGTTTCCATCCTCTGGGATTTCAGGCGGCGAGCCCCGGGCTGACGGTCCGTTCGCACCTCCCGGGGGCGCTGTCGTGCCGGAATACAGGCGCCTGCCCGGGGTGTGTCGAATGACGTCCTGGCTTTGCGGGTTTTGTTCGTAATTTGTGTAAAGTAGTGACAACCTCATGTTTCATCAACAATATTAATATACCACAGACGCGCAATGTATAATAAAGGCGCGCAAAAAAGGCCGCATGCCTAATAGTCACATGGTGCGTCTGTTGCGCGTGGGGCTTTTTGCGAGTCTTTTGTGGGGCTGGGCGTGCGCTCGGGTCCGGGGTGCGCGGTTTCGTCTGTGTTCCGGACCTTTGTTCCAGCCCTGGTGCTCCGCAGGGTTTTCTGGCGGAGTGGCCGGGGCGTCAGGCGGTGGTCCGGGCCGGGGCCGGGAAGGGGGGCGTGGTGCGGGAGGGGGGACTTGAACCCCCACGGCGTGAGCCACAGGAACCTAAATCCTGCATGTCTACCAATTTCATCACTCCCGCGCCGGAGGGGGACGGCTGTCCCCGGAGGCGATGTCCCGCGCCACCCGTCTGGCGGTGAGCGTGGCGGAGCCGGGTGCCGGTGCCCGGGTCTGGTGTCCGCAGGCAAAGGGCGGTGCGCGCGCCGGGACCGGAGGGTGCCGGGCGGAGGGGCCGGCGGAAGGGCCGTGCCGGTCACCGGGGCTCGGGGGGTGGTTTCCCCCTGCCGGGCCGGAACGGGCGGACCGTATCAGCGCCGCCCGGAGCCGTCAACAACGGCCCCGAACCGGACGCGAGAAAAAAACCAAAGCGCGAGTCCCTGGTGCCGTTGCGTGCCCGCGGGCGGGATGCGCGGTGCGCGGGTGGCGGGGCGGTTTATGCAGGGCCCGGAGGTCGCCGGAGGCGCTTCGGAAAAAGGATTGTTTTTCAATCAATTCTCCTTGGTGGTGTGCCCGTCAAGACAAAATCCGGACCTCTTCTGGTCTCTCCCTTGTGGCAAAAGGGTCACGGCGGTCCGGATTCTCGAGATGCGAGAAAAACCATGCTTTACGGAACCGATTACATTTAGTAGTTCAGTAAGTCCTGCGGATTGTGTTTGGATTCTGCCCGCGCCCGGCTCCCCGGCTTTTTTTGATACAGAAAGGACGATCCCATGTCTCTTGCCGCTCCTGGAAAGACCGCTGTCCTCGCCTCGGCCCTTGCGCTGGCTCTGGCGGCCTCCCCGCTGCCCGGCTCCGGCACGGCGCATGCGGTGGACAATCTTTATATCCTGGGCGGCGGCGGTGGCGGCGGCGCTGAGGCCGGCAAGGCGAGCGGCGGCGGCGGCGGCGGAACGGTTTACCAGGGGCCTGATAAGACGAAGGGTGGCGCGGGTGCCGATGGCGACGGCGGGGGTGCCGGCGGTGTGGGTGTCGACCCCACCACCGGCGGGACGCCTAAAGGTACGGATGCCAATGGTACGACCGGGGGGCCAGGTTCAAAGGGGACAGTCACGGGCGCCGATGTGACGGCGACTGGCGGCGATGTCGGAAAAACCAACGCGAGTGCAGCAAGCCCTGGCGGCAAGGGTGGTGATGCCTCTGTCGTCTGGACCGGAAACCAGAGCATTGGCACGCTTTACCTTATGGGGGGTAACGCCGGCGGGAAGTCCACGGATGCTTCCGGGGGCAAAGGAGGTGATGCATCCCTTAAACTCTCGGGCGGAACACTGACCGTCAGCGGCGGTAGCGTCGAGAGCGGTAAAAAGGCTGATGAGGCGTCAGGCGGGGCAGTGAACCTGTCCCTGTCCGGACTGGCGTTTGACAATACTGGAGGCACGCTCACGTTTAAAAAGAACGATGCTGCTTTGAACGTCACAATCGACACTGTCTATGCGACCCAGAACAGTGCTTCCCTCGCTTTCGTAGACACCGTCGCCAGCGACGTGACGATTGGTAAGTTCGTTATTGGTGGCGAAAAAACCTTGAAGGTGACGGGCGCGCAGGGAACGAACTACACCCTGAAGGAAGACGGCGGCGTCACCGTGACCGGCAAGGGCGGCACCCACAATTTCGACGGCGGTCTCACGCTGGGGGCCAAGAACACCCTTGCCTTCGAGAAGGTGGACGTTGGGGCCGTTGATGGCACCGCAGCCAAAGCCCTGTTGAAAAAGTCTACCGATGCTGCTCCCACGAGCACTCTCAAGCTTGCTGACACCAAGCTGAGCTACGATGCGGACTCCCAGGCCGCGATCGACACAAAGCTCACGGATCTTGGGGCCGGTCTGGTTCTGGCCGACGCGCTTGACAAGGACTCGAAACTGGCAGCGGACACGGGAGCCTTCGCCCGCGACACCGACAAGCGGAAGTTCGTGACCGTTCTCAGCGGTGCCGCTGACGCTGCCAAGGATCTCGTGGTCTACAAAGCCTCGGAAACCCGGGACACGCTGCCTGTCGCTTCGGGCGTCCAGACCTACACCGCCCGGTACGGCGATATCTCGCACACCATCTCCGGCGACGTGACGCTGTCCGGCGACCTGAAATATGACGGTGCCAACAAGGCCACTGTGACGGGCAAGTCCCTGACCTTCGCGGGCGCGGACAAGACCTTCACTCTGGGCGCCAAGTCCGGCTCCTCCGCCACCTTCGGCACGGTCAACGTCAACGAGAACGGCAAAATCAGCCTGGGAGCCGGAAACACGGTCAACGCAGACGCCATCGTGTTTGCAAAAGGAAAGACGCTGACTGTGAGCGACGCCGACGCAGGCGCGATCACGGTCAAGGGGCTGACGGTCAAGGGCGAGGGCGCCACCTACTCCGGGAACGTGGCCCTTGCGCTCAAGGATGCGACCCTGACCATCGATCTGAGCGCCAAGATTGATGACGTCTCGAAGGCCCTGCTGAACGCGACCAGCGATGGTCTCTCGGGAAACATCGCGAATATCACCTTGCTGAACAGCGCCAGGACCTATCTGCTGGAGGCGGCTGACAAAGCGGCAGGCAACACCTACACCCTGGTCAGTGGTCTCGCATCAGGGACCACCGCACCCACCCAAATGTTCGCTGTCGGCCAAAAGCTCTACGATATCAAGAAGGACGCCGCCGACACGTCCCTGGTGGTCGCGAAGGATACGGCCTCGGAAGGGAAGCGGGACGTCTATGCCAGCAGGGCATCGGTCTCCAGCAGCACGGTCTGGGAAGCTGGAACGACCGGGAAAAATACCTCCTCCGGCGGTGGCGACTACACGGACCTCCAAAGGGTGGTCTTCACGGAAGGCCTGAAGACCACAGGTGACGCAACCGCGACCTTCCGGTCCACTGCCTCCAAAACCCTTCTTGTCCAGACTTCGGACACCGCGAGCGTCAGCGGCAATATTGTTCTGGATAGAGGCGAAGATAACAATGCTGTTCTCACCGTCCGGTTTGGCGTTCTGGACGCCACCAAGCAGAACACGACCCTGACCTTGAAGGGCACCAGGGCCCCAGAAACCACGATCCTGAGGCTGGCGGTTGGGGGCGGCAACACCCTGACCATCAATGGCGAGAAGGGCAAGAGCGACTTCCAGAACCCGATGCCCATCTCCATCGGAAGCGGCGGCGGAACCCTGAACATCTTCCGGGATACGGAGGCCAAGGAAGTCTCCTTCGATCTTGCGGAAACGGATGTGGCGGGCGTTACCAAATCCACCAACAAGATCAAGACCGTTGATCAGACCAAGGTCAAGTTCTCTGCGGGTGCGCCGGTCGCCATTGCCGCTGGGATCAACAAGGTCGGCAACAGCCTGACCCTGCTGGAAAACGTGAGCGGTAACGATTACACCGCGGCTCTCGGGGACAAGACGTCTGCGGTCGTGGGCGACGGAAAGGACATGGGCGTGTGGACGATTTCCCACACGCTGCAAGGGTCCGACGCGGCCGGTAAGGGGGTGCTTGCCGCTTATGCCACCTCCGTGTCCTCCGACAGCGTGACCTACGACAAATCCCGGACCTTCACGCCGACCTACGGCTCGTTCACCCAGACCGTGGGCTCCGAGAGCAAGCCCGGCAGGTTCACCATCGCCGGAGGGGCCCAGCTCGTGTACGAGGAGAACGACAAGGGCAAGGCCACCCTCGACCTGACCCGCGTCTCGGACCTGGTCGTTCGCGGCTTCGGCAACGTCCTCAAGGTGGGCGCCTCCTCGAAGGTGGACCTGAAGGGCAAGACCCTCTCGTTCATCGCCGACAGCCCGGTGGACGTGAGCAAGCCCATGCTCACCCTCTCGACCCCCACCGATGTCAGCATCGATGACACCCGTATCGAGATGAGCTCCGCAACCAAGGAGTACTACGGCGGGCGGGTCAACCTCCTGCGGGTCACCGACGGCGGCAAGCTGATTGGCAAGCCCAAGGACGGAAAAATCCGGATCGGAGAGGGCATTATCGACCGCACCGATGTGCCTGCCGAAATTCTCAACGATCACGATCTTTATGCCAACATCTCGGGTGGCAACGTGGACACCCGGGGCGGTCACGGCTATGTGCTGCAGGCCTTCGCAACCCAGACCGTCCTGAACCAGGGCGGCGACGCGGTGGCGGATATCTCCGGCTCCATCGTCCCGCTGCCGGGCACCGAGGTCTGGTGGAACGGCGAGTACGAGGCGGTCGGTTTCGCGACCGTCGGGGGCTACTGGAACGAGCAGTCGCCCGCGTCGACGGTGAAAACCCGCGGCTTCTCGTTCGCGGGCGGCCCGGGCGTGCGCATCAACCATGACGCCGGTCCCCTGAACATCGTCGCCTTCTTTGAAAGCGGCTGGGGGGACTACGATACGGAGCACTCCTTCTGGGGTGGCCGTGGAACCGGCGAGGGCAAGGCCGTCTATGCGGGCGGTGGTGTTCTTCTGCGCCAGGATTTCCTGATGGGGCTCTACCTGGAGGGCTCGCTGCGGGGAGGCTGGGCGTCGAACGACTTCCGCAACCGGAATGTCTCCGGCGGCGCCGACCTCAAGACCGATGCCGGGTACTTCGGCGGACACCTGGGCGCGGGCTACGAGTTCCCCGTGTTCGACGACCAGGGCTCCATCGACATCTACGGAAAGTTCCTCTGGACCTACGTCGGCGAGACGGACGGGCGGGTCAACGACTTCCAGAAGGTCGATATCGACTCCTCCACGTCGCTGCGCACCCGGCTGGGTGTCCGCTACGCCCACGAGCTGGACTACAACTTCCGTGGATACGTCGGGGTGGCCTGGGAACAGGAGTTCGACGGCGAGGTCGCGGGCCATGTCCGCAATGTCAACGGAACCGTTGCCGAGCGTCTGCCCTCGGCGGACGTGCGTGGCGCCACCGGTGTGCTCGAGGCCGGTCTGAACTACTACACCGACAGCGGTGTGACCCTGAACGGCAAGATTTTCGGCTCCGCTGGCGAGCGGGACTCGTTCGGAGGCAAGATTTCCGCCTCGTTCGCGTTCTAGGCGGGCAGGGTTTGCGGTCCCCGGCCGGTTTCCGGCCCGGGGGTCTGACCAGGATAAGACGGCGCAGGCGTCGGGCGGACAGTCCCGGCGGTTGCGCCGTTTTTTTGTGCGGGGGGAACAGGGAGGGACCGGCGGGCGGGGCGCGTGTGGCAGGGTCCGGGACCAGGCGGGCGGGGGCCGCGAGGCGAGGGTTTGGGACCAGCCAGGCGGTGCGCGGGTGTGGCGCTCGCGGCACAGGGACGGGGAAAGGCTGACGGGGCGGGTGCCGGCTGCGGGCCGGGTGGGCGGTGTGCCGCGAGGCCGGGTGTCGGCGCTGTTCGCTATGGGCGAACGGGGCGACAGGCCACCCGGGCGCGTCCTGGTCTCATGGCTCGGAGAACGGCCATGTTCCCCCGGGCGGTTCGTGGTGGCGTATGCCGCGCCGCACGTGGTGCCCCAGGGAACCGGCCCCCGGGGCTGCTGTAATCCCGGGACCGGTCTAGTCCCGGGACAGGGCCACCACCGGATCCAGGCGCGAGGCGCCCCGTGCGGGCAGATAGCCGAAAATGATGCCGATCAGGCTGGAGCAGGCAAACGCCACAATGATCGAGGTTCCCGAGTACACCAGGGGGAACGGGGCTCCCATCCGGTTGAAGGCCACCCCCAGGGCCAGGGCCAGGGTCGTGCCCAGAAAGCCGCCCACCACACAGACCAGCACGGCCTCGATCAGGAACTGCTGGAGGATGTCGCTGCGGCGCGCCCCCACGGCCATGCGCACACCGATTTCCGAGGTGCGCTCCGAGACGGTCACCAGCATGATGTTCATGACCCCGATGCCCCCCACCACCAGCGAGATCATGGCGATGGAGGCCACCAGAACCGTCATGGTCCGGGCCGTGGACATGATGGTCTTGCGGATGTCGTCCGTGTTGAGGATGAAGAAATCCTCGGCGCTGTGGCGGCTGATCAGCAGGGATTTGACCGTGTCCTCGGCGTATTCCATGGGGGTGGCGTCGTCCACACGCACCAGAATGGAGGTCAGGGTGGGGGAGCCGGTCAGCCGCGACTGGGCAGCCGTGTAGGGCATCCAGACCGGCAGGGACGAGCCCGCCCCGAAGCCGCCCTGGCGGGTCTCCGCCACGCCCACAATGCGCATGGGGACGGTGCCGATGATCAGCACCTTGCCCACCGGGTCTCCGTCGAAGCCGAAGGTTTTCACTCCGGTCTCGTCGATGACGATCTCGGGCGAGCGCTCCCGCACCGCGTCCGGGCCGAAGAGCGTGCCCTTGAGCAGCTTGATCCCCTTGGCATCGAAGTACCGGTGCCCCACGCCATGGATCTGGAGGATGGCCTCGGTGGAGCTGTAGCGCCCGGGCTTCGAGGTCGTCACCGTGGGGGTGACGGCGGCCACCCAGGGCTGGCGGGCCAGCTGGGTCGCGTCGTCCACCACAAGGGTCGTGATGCGCCCCGAGCGGGCGTCGCCGAAGTTGCGCCCCGGATAGATCTCCAGGGTGTTGGTGCCCAGCCGGGAGATGCTCTCCAGCACCGATTGCTGGGAGCCCTGGCCCAGGGCCACCACGCACACCACCGAGGCAATGCCGATGATGATGCCCAGCATGGTCAGCAAGGTGCGCAGCTTGTGGGCCACCATGGAGAGGGTCGCCATCCGGAAGGCCTCCCGGAAGCGGTCCACCATCGGGATCAGGCGGCGCAGAAGCCGCAGGCGCCCGGTCCCGTGGGCCCGAGGGTCGCTGTGCCCGCCGGGGTCACCGTCCCCGCCGGGCGCGCTGTTCGGTTCGCCCGGCGCAGGGGCGTCGCCCGTCCGGGTCGGGGCATAGAGCGGGTTTATCCGGTCCGAGATGATCTCGCCGTCCGAGATTTCGATCAGGCGCTCGGCCCGGTTGGCCACGCTCATGTCATGGGTCACAAGGATGACGGTCTTGCCGCTGGCGTGAAGCTCCTCGAGGATGCCCAGAACGTCCTCGCCGCTGCGGCTGTCGAGGGCGCCGGTGGGCTCGTCCGCCAGGATCACCTCGGCGCCGTTCATCAGGGCGCGGGCAATGGACACCCGCTGCTGCTGCCCGCCCGAGAGCTGGCCGGGCCTGTGGTGCAGCCGGTCCCCCATGCCCAGACGCTCCAGAAGCGCGGTGGAGCGGGCCCGGCGCCGGGCGTGCGGCTGCCCGGCATAGATCGCGGGGATCTCCACGTTGCCGCGGGCGTCCAGCTCTCCCAGAAGGTGGTAGCGCTGGAAGACAAAGCCGAAGTGCTCGCGCCGCAGGGCGGCCAGCTCGTCCGCCTCCAGCCGGGAGGTCTCGCGCCCGTCCACCCGGTAGCTGCCGCCGGTGGGCCGGTCGAGGCAGCCCAGGATGTTCATGAGGGTGGACTTGCCCGAGCCCGAGGCCCCGACAATGGCCACCATCTCGCCCTTGCGGATGGTGAGGCTCACCTCGCGCAGCACACGCACCACGGACTCACCCGAGGGGTAGTCCCGGGTGACATCGCGCAGCTCGATCAGGGGCGCTTCGGGGGCGGAGCCGTGCGGGTCGGAACCGTGCGGTGCGGGGCCCGGTGGAACGGGGGCGCGGGCGCCTTCGTATGGCGCGGGGCCGGGTGAGACGGGGCGGGACGCAACGGGGCGGGGCGGAGCGGTCATGGCCTGTCCCTACATCCGCATTCTCATGCCGCTGCCCGGAGGGCCTGCGGGCGGAGGGCCGCTCTTTCCGGGAAGCATGCCGGTGATGACCGTCTCCCCCTCGGACAGGCCATCCAGGATCTCGGCGTCGACCTTGTTGTTGAGGCCGACCCGCACGAAACGCTCCTCCACATTGCCCTTCGCGTCCAGGACCCGGACCGGGCATCGCCCCTCGGCGTTCGGGGCCCCCAGGGCCGAGGACGGGACAATCAGCACGTTGTCCTTCTGCCCCAGGACCAGGCGGACCTCGGCGGTCATGTAGGTGCGCAGGCGGCCGTCCGGGTTGGGGACCGTGAACACGCCGTTGTAGTAGACGGCCTCGGTGGTGCTGGAGGTGGACAGGGTCGAGGAACTGATGGCGCTGTCGTTCTTGATGGACTCGGGGGCGGGCTCGATGAAGTCCAGCGTGCCCTCCCAGCGCTTGCTGGTGTTGCCCAGGATGGTGAAGTAGAGCGGCTGCCCCGGGCTCAGGTGGACCACATCCACCTCGGAGATCTCGACCCGGATCAGCATGTGGTCCAACTGCCCCAGGACAATGATGGTGGGCGCGGACTGGACCGCGTTCACCGTCTGGCCCTCCTGGGTCACGATTGAGAGCACCGTGCCGTCAATGGGCGCGGTGATGCGGGTGTAGCCCAGGTTCACCCGGGCCGTCTCCACGCTGACCTCGGCCTCGGCGATCTGGGCATCCAGGGCGGCGATCTGGGCGTTGCGGGTTTTCAGGTCGGCCTCGGCGGTGTCGTAGTCCGCTTTCGAGACCGCCCGCATCTCAAGGGAGCGCTTCTGGCGCTCGAAGGTCTGGCGGGCCAGCAGAAGCTGGGCCTCGCGCTCCACCTTCTGGGCACGGATGTTGGCCAGGGTGGCCTCGGCGGTCTTGAGGGCGTTTTCCTGGGGGATGGAGTCGATCTCCGCCACCAGGTCTCCGGCCCGGACCGTGTCCCCCACCTGAACCCGGAGTTTGGTCACCCGGCCGGACACCTGGGCGCCCACGGCCACCAGGCGCGCGGGCTTGAGGGTTCCGGTCGCGAGGATCGTGTCCTCGATGGACCCCCGGTGCACGGTCTGGGTCAGATAGAGGGGGCCGTCGTCCGACAGCCACTCCCGGGCCACAAACCAGACAAGCGCAAGAAGGACGCCCCCGCCCAGAAGCAGAACCGGCAGTCGTTTTTTCAGGGCCGGGGTCATGGTGTGCTCTCCTGTACGGGCGGGACGGGTGTGCGGGTGTCCGGTTGCGCTGCGGGGGCCTCGGCTGCCCCGGGGGGGACGGGCGAGGCCGGGGCTTCGGGGAGCCGGGGGGAGACGGGCGAGGCCGGGGGCTGTGGTGTGGCGCCTGCCGGCTGTTGGGCCGCGCCTGCCGGCTGTGGGGCGGCGGTTGCCGGTCGCTCCGGTGCCGGGGAGCCGGACAGGTCCCCCGCCGGACCCGCGGACGGGGTCGGCACCCGGGACGGGGCCTCGCCGTCCCAGCCCCCGCCCAGGGCCTTGTTGAGGGCGATGTAGTCCCGGGTGATTTTCATGCGGCTCTGGAGCACCATGTCCTGCGAGGAAAAGGCCGAGCGCTCCGCATCCAGAAGGTCAAGGAAGCTCGCGTTCCCGTTCCGGAACAGGCTTTCGGACAGGATCAGGGCCTGCTCCCAGGACCGGGCCGAGCGGTCCAGCCGCTCGAAGCGCTCCCGCTCCCGGGCGAGGGAGACAATGGCGTTCTCCACCTCCTCGAGGGCCGAGAGAACGCCCGCACGCCAGGACAGGAAGGCCTGGTCGCGGCGGGCCTCCTCCATCTCGACGGCGGCGGACAGCTTGCCGGCGTTGAAGATCGGAACCGAGACCGAGGGACCGAAGGCCCAGCTGATGGTCGAGGCGCGCCCCAGGTCCCCCAGGGAGGTGGCCGTTGTGGCGATGTTTCCCACCAGGGACACGGACGGGTACAGGGCCGCCTCCGCCTGGCCCACTTTGGCGGTGGACTGGGCGTAGCGGTAGCCCAGCGCCTGAACGTCCGGGCGCTGCTCCAGGACCACGGCGGGAATGGCCGTGGGAATCGGAAACACGGGGGAGGGCACCGGCGCCGGGGTCTGGAACCGCCGGGCAAGGGTTGCGGGCTCCTTCCCGGTCAGGACGGCCAGCCGGTTCAGGGAGAGGGTCAGGGCCGCCTCCAGATCGCGCACCGCGGCCTCGGTGGTGGCCGCCTGGGCGTCGGCGCGGGCCGTGTCCAGGTCCGAGGACAGGCCGAAGACCGCGTTGGCCCGGATCAGCTCGGCCGTGCGCCGCTGGGAGTCGGCCGTGCGGCGGGCCAGGTCCAGACGGGCCTGGGTGCCCCGCACATCCACATAGACGTCGGACACATCCCCGATCAGGGTCAGCAGGGTAGAGCGAAGGTCGGCGGAGGCCGCGTCCAGACCCCGGGCTGCAGCCTCCAGAGCCCGGCGCTTGCCGCCAAACAGGTCCAGCTCCCAGCTGGCGTCGAAGCCGGCCCGGAACTGGGTGGACACAGGGCCGCTTCCGGTGCCGACGGGGTTGGTGCTCCGGGCCCGGGTGGCGGAGGCCGAGCCCGTGACGTCGGGCCACAGGGCGCCTCCGGCCTGCCGGTATCCGGCCCTGGCCTCGCGGATCCGGGCCTCGGCCGTGGCCACGTCCAGGTTCCCCGCGACGGCCTCGTCGATCAGGCTGTCAAGCTCCGGGTCGTTGAGCCGCCGCCACCAGCCCGAAAGCTGAAGCCGGTCCGCAACGGTGGTTCCGGGCTCGCTGCTCCAGGACGGGGGCAGGCCGTGGGCCGGGTTCTCCACCGGGTCGGGGCCGACCATGCACCCCGCAAGGCCAAGAGCCAGGCCCAGGGCGGCGGCCGGGGCAAAAGGGGTCCGCCGGACCCGGGGGACAGCGGATCCCCGGGGGGCGCAGGGAACCGTCCACGGGGCGCGGGGGGGATCGGCGATGGGTCCGCCCGGATGGGCTTGAGGGCAGGGCTCTGTGTTCACAAGGGTCTTCACCACGATCCGGCGTGTCCTCGTCTGGGCGGGCCCGGGCGGTCGTCTGCGCCCGGACAGGGGAGGGGCCCGTCGGGCTCCGGCCGCGTGCGGGCCGGAGCATGGGACGGAAGGAAGACTATAACTCTGCCAGACCTTTGAAACAGTAAATTTCCCGCAACCCTTGTGGGGGACACGCGCCCGTGGGACGCGTAATTTTTTCAGTCGGCCGGCCCGGGACGCGGGGCGGGGCTCCGGTGTGGCGGCGCGGCCCCCCGGTATCCCCGGGCGCTGCGGCTGCGCGGCCCCCCGGTATCCCCGCGCGCTCCGGTGCCCCGGGGTTCGGGAATGCTTTCCCCGCCGGACCCTCGGGCCCGGGGCAGGGCAGGCGGATCCCCGATCGTGCGGCGGCGCACGGTCGGCGGGAGAGCGCTCCCCCGTTTCGGCTTCTGCCCGCAGGAGACGCCTGTGGCGTGCTCACGGTGCGCCCACGGTGCGACGGGTATGCCCGGGGGCGAAAACCAAGCGAGGGCGGGGCCTTGCGGAGGCCCGGGGGGCATACCACATAGACACGGCAGGCTGTGTGCTCTTCGGATCCCCGAAAGACCGGGTGCATGGGGCTCATTCTCCCGGGAGCATACGGAAAAAGGATTGGCTTTTTTGGACCCGGACCGTATCCTGCATGAAAATCCCTTATCGTGGTGTGCCAGAGCAGGCAAGGCCACGCTTTTCATGGAGGTTCTCCATGCCCGGATCCCACTGCCCCCCCGAGACTTCCGGGGTCGCCGGCGTTCCGGCCCTGACCGGCCCGCGAGCCGACACGCTCCGGCTGGGGGCTCCCCGGTTTCCCCGCCCCATTCCCATGCCGGATTCCACGCCCTCGCGTGATCCCATTCCCATGCGTGATGTTTATGGGGTGACGACCACCATTCCCCTGCCGGATCACAGCGCGTCCCGCTTTCGCTGAGATGCCTGCCCGTCAGTTGGGTTCCCGCCGGGGGCTCCCCGGCAGCCGGAGCGTTTCCGGTCTCTCCGGGACGCAGGGATGTGCCCTGTGCTCCTTCTTGTTTTGAACACCATTTTCGGAGACAGAAGATGGATCAGACCGCCCGTTACGTTAATCTTGATTTGCGCGAGGATGACCTTATTGCGGGCGGGCAGCACGTCCTGTGCGCCTATATCCTGAAACCGAAAGCCGGGCGCGGGTTCCTCGAGACCTGCGCGCACTTCGCGGCGGAAAGCTCCACCGGAACCAACGTCGAGGTCTCGACCACCGACGATTTCACCCGCCGGGTTGACGCCCTTGTCTACCACGCGGACGAGAGCACCGGCCTCGTGAAGATCGCGTTCCCGGTCCACCTGTTCGACCGCAATATTGTGGACGGGAAGGCCATGCTGGTCTCGTTCCTGACCCTGACGGTGGGCAACAACCAGGGCATGGGCGATGTGGAGTACGCAAAGCTCCACGACTTCTACCTGCCGAAGGTCTACATGGACCTGTTTGACGGGCCGCGCTGCAACATCTCCAACCTCTGGAAGGTGCTGGGGCGCCCCGAGAAAAACGGCGGCCTGATTGTCGGCACCATCATCAAGCCCAAGCTGGGCCTGCGCCCCGAGCCCTTCGCCCAGGCGTGCGAGGACTTCTGGATGGGCGGCGACTTCATCAAGAACGACGAGCCCCAGGGCAACCAGCCCTTCGCCCCCTTCCGCGAGACCATCAAGCTGGTGGCCCAGGCCATGGACCGGGTCCAGCAGAAGACCGGTCAGGCCAAGCTGTTCAGCGCGAACATCACCGCCGACGATCCCTTCGAGATCATTGCCCGCGGCGAGTACGTGCTGAACACGTTCGGCGTGAACGGAAAGCACGTGGCTCTGCTCGTGGACGGTTTTGTGGGCGGGCCCACAGCCGTGTCCACTGTCCGCCGGCGCTTCCCCTACACGTTCCTGCACTACCACCGGGCCGGACACGGCATGGTGACCTCGGGGCAGTCGAAGCGGGGCTACACGTCCTTCTGCCTGTCGAAAATGGCCCGCCTCCAGGGCGCCTCGGGCATCCATACCGGCACCATGGGCTACGGCAAGATGGAGGGCGAGGCCGCAGACCGGATCATCGCCGACATGCTGGAGCACGATCACTCCCAGGGCCCCTACTTCTACCAGAGCTGGGGCGGAATGCGCTCGTGCACGCCCATCGTCAGCGGCGGAATGAACGCGCTTCGGATGCCCGGCTTCTTCGACAACCTGGGCCACGCGAACGTGATCCAGACCGCCGGTGGCGGAGCCTTCGGACACGTGGACGGCGCCGCGGCCGGAGCCCTGTCGCTCCGCCAGGCCTGGGAGGCCTGGGAGGCCAAGGTGCCTCTGGTGGAATACGCCCAGTCCCACAAGGAGCTGGCGCGGGCGTTTGTGTCCTTCCAGGAGGACGCGGACCGGCTCTTCCCGGGCTGGCGCGACACCCTCAAGGTCTGAGGTGAGGCGGGAGCGCCCCCGCACAGGGGCGCTCCACCCGCACACGGCCCGAGGCCGGGCTGGCCCAAAAATCCGGGGCCGGACCGGGCCCAAAAAAAGGGCAGAGGTCCGGCCGCCGGTCGCGTGGTGACTGGGCGGTGGCTTGGCGTGCTGGCTCCGGGGTGTTTGTCCCGGGCGCCATTCATTGCCCTCTGAAAGAAAACGCAGGACAGCGGGGGCTGCCCTGCGTTTTTTTGTGCCTGCGTTTTCGTGGCGGCCTTCCGCTGTGCCCTTGTCGTGGCTGCGCCTCTGTTGCGGCCCGGTCCTGGCGGCCCTTCCGCTTTACCCTGGTCGTGGCTACGCGTCTGTTGGGCCCCCGGTTGGGGTGCCTGTGCTCGCGGGCTCGTGCCGGAAGCCCCTCTGGTGCGGCCCGTTTCGGCTGGGGCTTTGTTGCCGCCTTGTGTTTGGCTCCGGCCGTGTTGGACCACCGCCCCAACACCCCCCGGGACTTTTTTTCAAAAAAACATTCGGCCGGGCTGTTCCTAAGGATGGGCTAATCCAGGAATGGTTATCTGTGTCCACATCCGGACGGCGGGGGCTCCTGCCTTTCCCGGCCTCACTGATAACAACGGACACATCATGATTTTCAAACTGATCCAGCACGGCGTCATCGCCATCGTTCTTGTCGGGGTGTGCGCCTTCGCCTGGGCCTCGGTGGCCCCGACCCCGGTCTTCGGAGGCGGCACGTCCGCCCGGTACGAGGTCTCCCGGCATGACCGGGGCGACCGGCACGACACCAGGCACGATTACAAGCACGACACCAGGTATGGCCGCGATCAGGGCGGGTGGGTTCCGGCGCACGCCCAGCGCTAGGCCCGACGGGTTCCGGTCTTTCCAGACCGGGACCGGGCACCTCTCCCTCCCCCTGATATTGAGTTGACTGAAAGGATACCCTGACCATGACGGAAAAAGTAACGGCCTCCCGGCCCTCCCCGGTTATGCTGTGGCGCGCCTGGCACGCGGCCATCATCGGCAGCGGTGTTGTTGCCTACCTGACGGCGGACAGCGACACCTACGCGATGCACCAGTTTTCCGGCTACCTCTTCGCCGTTCTCGTGCTTCTGCGGGTGTTTGCGGGCTTCACCACCTTCGGCCAGTCGGGCCCGTTTGCCTTCCGCATTCCCGGGGCCCCCGGCTCGAGCCGCCCGCAGGCGTCCGGTCAGCCCATGACCCGGGCCAGCCTGTTCCGGATGATCCGGCCCTGGATGTTCCTTGCCCTGGTGGTGTTCGGCGTGGCGGTCGGGCTGACGGGTGTTGGCGCGGACTGGGCGGGCAAGCCGATGAAGCACCTGCACGAGGCCATTGCCGAGGCGTCCCCGGCGGTTGTCGCGGCCCATGTTGTGGTGGTCCTTGCCCTGCTGGGTACGTTCTCCGGCTTTGCCAAACGCCAGGACTGATGTGTGCCGCTTGACCGGGTGCCGACCGTCCTGCCGGTCGGTCTCCGGCCCGGTCTCCCGGCCTGCCGCCATCCCGACATCCCGGCCCCCCACATCCCGGCCCCCCACATCCCGGCCATTGTCCCCCTGGCCGCTGGTCCCCACCTCACGTTCCGGTGCATGGTTATGAGCTACGTACGGGTTCTCCGCCTTCTTCTCCCCGCAGCCCTGCTGCTCCTGCTTTTGCCGGTGGCTTCGGCCCATGCGGATGACGACCGGGTTCCTCCGGTCCGGGACCGGGCAACCCGGGCCGCGTGTGGCAGCTGCCACATGGCGTTTCAGCCGGGTTTCCTTCCGGCCCGGTCGTGGGAGGCCATCATGGCCTCGCTGGACAACCACTTCGGTGCCCGGGTTGCCCTGCCCGAGGGCGAGCGCGAGGCCGTCACCCGCTACCTTGTGCAAAATGCCGGAGACCGGATCTCCGGTGAGCTGGCCTCGGCGTTCATGGCCCGGGTTCACCCCAGGGGCACTCCCCGGCGCCTGACGGAAAACCCCGAGTTCATCCACGAGCACCGAAAGACAAGCTGGTACGAAGTCGGCAATTCGGCTATCGGAAGCATAGTCAACTGCCGGGCCTGCCATCGGAAAGCCGAAAAGGGGCGTTACGATGACTGAGCCAGGAGCCTTGCCGGCAAAGGGGAATCGTATGCGTCTGCTTCTTGTGGAGGACGACCGTCTGATCGGTCACGGAATTGAGAAGACTCTCGCCCGCTACGGGTTTTCCGTGGACTGGTTCGACACGGGCACCGAGGGCGAGGAGGCCGCCCTCGCAACCGACTATGATGTGGTGATCCTGGACCTGGGCCTGCCGGGGGTGGACGGCCTGTCCATCCTGAAAACCTGGCGCAGCCGGGGCATCCAGGTGCCCGTTCTGGTTCTGACCGCCCGCAGCGAGCTTCACCAGAAGGTCGAGGGCCTCGATCACGGGGCCGACGACTATCTGGCCAAGCCCTTTGCGCTGGAGGAACTGCTGGCCCGGCTGAGGGCCCTCGTGCGCCGCTCCCACGGTGTGGCCGCGCCCACGCTGGTCCATGGCCGCCTGTCGTTTGACCCGGCCGCGCGGCAGGTCCGGCTGGGGGACGAGCCCCTCATCCTCAGCCCCCGGGAGATGGCCCTGGTGGAGCACTTCCTTCTCAACCCGAAGGTGGTCATTTCCCGGGCCTCCATCGAGGAGAAACTCTATCCCTGGGGCGAGGAGGTCAGCTCCAACGCGGTCGAGTTTCACATCCACAACATTCGCAAGAAACTGGGGGCCGGGTTCATCCGCACCGTCCGGGGCCTGGGGTACTCCCTGGGAGACCCGCCGTGAGCGCGTGGCGCCGGCTGCTGCCCGCCAGCCTGAAGGTCCGCCTTGTGGTGGCCTTCGTGCTGTGTCTTGTGGTGGCCTGGAGCGGTGCGGCCGGCCTGGTGTGGCGGGCCTCCAGCGCCTACATCGACGAGTTTTTTGATGTCCAGCAGCTTCACATGGCGGAGCGGCTGGCCCTGATCGATTTCGGATCCCTGCCCGAGCACGTCCCCGACACCCGCTCCCTGTTTGACACCCTGAACGAGGGCTCCGGGGTGAGCGCCGGGGGGGCGGGCAGCGATACGCTCCACTTCGCCCTGTTCGACACCCGGGGGCATATCCTCCTGACCGATGCCCTGGGGGAGGAGTCCTTTCACTACCGGCCCGGCGTGCGCGGCTTCGAGAACACCCGTATCCGCGGGGCCGGGGGCATCTGGCGGATCGTGTGGCTGTCGTCCGCCGACGGCCATTTCGTGGTGGCCGTGGGCCAGGACCTGGCCTACCGGCAGAGCATCGCGCTTCGTCTTCTCACCATCCAGCTGGGGCCGTGGCTTGCGGTCCTGCCCGTTTTGCTGATCACGCTGCTGTGGGTTCTGGCCCGCGGGTTCCGCCCGTTCGGCCGGCTCCAGCGGGAGCTGGACGCGCGCCGTCCCCAGGACACGGCCCCGCTTCGGACCGCCGCCGGACTTCCCTCCGAGATCGCGCCCCTGGCCCACGCCCTGAACGGCCTGTTTCGCCGCATGGCCGCCATGATCGCCCGGGAGCGCGCCTTTATCGACGGGGCGGCCCATGAGCTGCGCACGCCTCTGGCCGGGCTGCGGATCCAGACCGAGCTGGCCGCCCTGTCCGAGGGCGACCCGGACACCCAGCGCGAGGCCCTGGGCAACGTGCTTTCGGGGATCGATCACGTGACGGATCTTGCCGAACAGCTGATCGAGTTTTCCCGCCTGGATGCGCTTCGGGACACGGGGGCGAGCCTGCCCCTGAGCCCGGTTCCCTGGGCGGACGAGGTGGCGCGCGCGCTGGAGGCCCAGGAGGCCCGCATTCGGGGACGACACCTCGAGGTGCAGGTCAGCACCGATCCCCACAGCCGGCTTCCCGAGGGGCACCCCCTTCTGGTTGCCCTTCTGGTGCGCAATCTGGTGACCAACGCGGCGCTCTACACCCCCGAGGGGGGCACGATCCGCATCCGGCTGGACAGCGGGGGCCTGGAGGTGGCCAACACGGCCCGCCCGCTGCCCCGCGAGGACGCGGCCCGTCTGGGCGAGAGCTTTTTCCGGCCGCCCGGGCAGGCCCAGCAGGGAAGCGGGCTCGGGCTCTCCATTGTCCGGCGTGTCGCCGAGCTTCACGGCATGGAGTGCCGGATCATTGCGCCGGACGGAGCGTCCGCGCCGGCGGAGTTCCGGGTGTGTCTGGTGTTTCCGGCCGGTGCGGCCGGGAGCGCCCCAAACGCCGGTGCGGCAGACCGGGCCGGGCCTTAGGGGCCAGGGCCCACGTCGCGCCTCCGGCTGATCGGGCCGGGACGTAGGGGCCAGGGCCCAGGCCGCGCCGCCGCCGGTGTGGCCAGTCAGGCCGGGTTCCAGGGGGAATAACAAAAGCCGGCTTCTGTCACTCGCCCGGTGGGGCAGGGCAGAAGACCGGCTTTTTTCGGGGCCCGTTCAGGGGCCATCCCGGTGCTCCGGCATCGGGCGGGCTCCGGGGCGGGGACAGCCCCCGCTCCCGGGTCACCCGTTCCAGCCGTCAGACCTAGTTCTGGGGCTGGGCCGTGGGCTGGGCTGCAGGCTGGGCCGCCGTGGGCTGGGCCGTGGGAGCGCCCTGCGGGGCCGACAGCAGGATGATGCGCTTCACCTCGATTTCCTTGAAGCGGGAGTGCTTGCGCTCCACCTTGCCCTGGATTTCCACCATGTCCGTCGGCGCAACCTGCAGGCCGTTCCAGGCGTGGCGGTCGACCTCGATGTTGGTGGTCCCGCTGTCGTCCTGGAAGAGGTAGTCCTTGCCACCCAGGGGCTTCACAATGCGGCCCTGAAGGGACACCCAGGTGTCATCGGCCATGGTCTTGGCCTGCTCCACGGTCACGACGGCGGGAGCCGGTGCGGTGTAGCCATTTCCGTAGCCGTTGCCATAGCCCTGCTGGGCGTGGGCCTGGCTGGCACCGGCAAGGGTGCAGGCGGCCAGGAAAGCGGCGGCCAGCGTCTTGACGCCGGTGCGGCTGCGCGACGTGGTCTGGCGGGTCGTGGCGGAAACGACGGAGGGAACGAGTGTGGTCATGGAAAAGCTCCTTGGTGACTGGGTTGTCCCGACGGGTCAGCCCGTCGGCGTGAGAACAATAAAGCCATGTGAACCTTAGGGCTTCCTTATCGAAGCACTTCATGTCGATTTTTTGGAAAAATGTGTTGGGTGCCCGAGAGATACCCCGACGTACCGTGGGGGCGGGTTCCGGGGGCGCAAGCGCCAGGGGGCAGCACGGGGCCGCAGGGGGCGCGCGGTTCACCGCCGGGGTGCGACAGTTCCTGTCGGATGTGGGAGGGGCGCCGGGCCCGCCCCGGGGTCCGCCACGGATCCATCACGTGGCCAGCACGGGGCCGCAGCGGGGGCGCCGCTTATCGTCGGAGCGGGAGCCCGGGCGGGACGGGAGGGCCCCGCCCGGACTGTCAGTCGGTGTGTTGTGGTCCCTCAGCGGGCCGGGGCTGCTGCGCCGTCTTCCGCGTCCGGTGTTCCCGTTGCTCCGGGCTGGGCAGGGGCCTCGGCAGGCCGGGAGGCGTCAGAAGGCTCCGTCGTGTGCTGCGGGTCCGTCGCGTGGGCCGGTTCCGTCCCGTGGGCCGGTTCCATCATGTGCTGCGGCGCGGTCATGTGATGGGACGGCTCGGCGCTGTCCGCTGCGCCCGAGGCCGACGCAGGCAGATGGCAGGCCGAATACGTGTGGGCGATTCGCTCCAGGGTCTCGAAGTAGAGGTCCGGTCCCGGCGTGATCCCGTAGCCCAGCGGATCCACGGTCAGGGCTTTTGCGGGGGTGCCGGCAATCAGCCTGTCCACCACATCGCGGGAGAACTGGGGCTCGGCAAACAGGCACGGGATATGGTGGCGGGTCAGAAGATCCCGCACGGCAACGGTCCGCGCCGCGCTCAGCGGCGTTTCCGGGTGGAAGGTCAGGAAGCCGGCCGGCTGGGCGCCGTAGCGCTTGTCGAAGTACTGGAAGCCGTCATGAAACGAGACGTAGCTGATGGCTCCGGGGCCGCCCATCTCCTCGCGGATCTTTGCGTCCAGGACGTCCAGGCGCATCAGCGTGGTGCGGGCGTTTTCCGCGTAGAGATCCGCGTTGCCCGGATCGATGTCCGCAAGGTGCCGGGCGACGGCCTGAACGACAACCGCGGCGTTTTTCGGGTCGAGCCAGAGGTGGGCGTCAAGCTCGCCCTCGTGGTGGTGGTGCCCGTGGTCATCGTCCCCGTCGTGGGCTGCGGCGGGCTCGGCGTGGGGGCCCTCCGCCTCGTGACCGTCATGGTCGTCGTGGTCCGCGTGGTCGTCATCGTGGGCCCCGCTGTCCTCCAGCGCCGCGTCGCTGCGCACGGGATACAGGGTCATCCCCTCCAGGTCCTTGATTTCCATGACCCGTTCCGGATGTTTCTCCTGGATACCGGACAGGGAGCGGGCAAAGGCGGTCTCCAGCTCCGGACCGACCCAGACCACCAGGTCCGCGCGGTCGATGGTCAGGGCGTCCGAGGGCTTCAGCGCGTATCCGTGGGGCGAGCGCCCCGCGTCCATGATCAGGTCCGGCGTTCCGGCACCGCTCATCACCGCGCTGACCAGGGAGTGCAGCGGCGCGATGGAGACGGCGACTCGCGGGGCCTCTCTCTCCAGGATGGGGAGCTCGGCCACCGGCGAGGGGCGGGAGATCCGATAGAGAAGACTGGTGGCCCCGGCTCCGGTCATGGCCAGAAGCACTCCGGCAATGACAAGCTTGCGCAGGACAGGTTTTTCAGGGGATTGTTTCGACATGAGGCGTCCGTTCAGTCCGAAGATGTGGGAGGGGCGGGGCCGGGAGCGGTTCCGCGGGGCCGGGATTTCAGGACGCTCCGGCAGGACGTCCGGGGCCCGGTGCGGAACCGGAATGGTAATCGCAGTCGCAGACGTGTGGCACGGGTCGGGCAGGGTCCGGTGACCGGGACAGGCAGGAGAACGCAAAGCATGACCACAGCCGGAACCGGGGAGGACAGGGCCCCCCTGGCCGCTTTTGAGAGTGTCGGTGTCCGGGCGGGGCGGCGGTGGCTTCTGCACGACATCACCTTTGGCCTGTACCCGGGGGAAATCGTCACCCTCGTTGGTCCCAATGGTGCTGGAAAAACAACCCTTGTCAAGGCATTGCTTGGAATAATTCCCATTACCACTGGCCGGATCCTGCGCCCGGACCCGTCTCGGGTCGGCTACGTTCCCCAGAGGCTTTTTCTCGATCCGGTGATGCCCCTGAGTGTGCGGCGCCTGGTCAGCCCGGCGTGTCGCACTCCGGCCCCGGTGATCGAGGCGGCCCTCCGGGAAACCGGGGTCGAGATGCGAATCGATGACCCGGTCAGCAATCTCTCCGGCGGCGAGTTCCAGAGGGTTCTTCTGGCCCGGGCCCTGTTGCGCAATCCCTCCCTTCTGGTTCTGGACGAGCCGGCCCAGGGGGTGGACTACCGCGGCGAGATGGCCCTTTACCAGCTTTTGTCCCGCCTGCGCACCGAGAGGGGACTGTCCATCCTGATGGTGTCCCATGACCTTCACGTGGTGATGGCCTCGACGGACCGGGTCATCTGCCTGAACGGCCATATCTGCTGTTCGGGGGAGCCCAGGGTGGTGTCCGTCTCGCCCGAGTTCCGCGACCTGTTTGGCAGCCGCGCCGACCAGCTGGCCTTGTACGCCCACCATCACGACCACTGCCACCGCTCGGATTCCGCCACAGAGCCCCTGTGCCCCACCTGCACCCCGGAGGACAAAACACCATGATGCCGGATGATCTTGTCCTGCGCGCCCTGATTGCCGGGGCCGGCGTCGCGCTGGTCAGTGGGCCCCTGGGGTGTTTCGTGGTCTGGCGGCGCATGGCCTATTTCGGGGACGCCATGGCCCACGGAGCCCTGCTGGGAGTGGCGCTGGGGGTGGCCTCGGGGGCCGGTCCGTTTGTCGGGGCCGTGGTCTTCGCGCTGTGTGCCAGTGCTCTGCTGGCCCGCCTGGCGGCCCGTCGCTCCCTGGGGATTGACGCCTGGCTCGGGGTGCTGGCCCACGGATCCCTGGCCCTGGGCCTGGTGGCCGTGTCCCTGATGGCCACCCGGGTGGATCTCATGTCCCTGCTTCTGGGGGATGTGCTGGCGGTCTCGTGGACCGATGTGCTGGTCATCCTCGGCTTTTCCCTGTGCACTCTGGGGCTTCTGGCCCTCTTCTGGCGGCCCTTGCTGAACGCCACCATCGAGCCCGACCTGGCGAGGGCCGAGGGAACCAATGTGGCCGCGGTGGACCTGTTCCTGATGATGGCGATTGCCCTGACCATTGCCATTGCCATGAAGATCGTGGGTGTTCTTCTGGTCACAGCGCTTCTTGTCGTGCCGGCGGCCGCCGCCCGCTTCTGGAGCCGCTCCCCCGAGACCATGGCCCTGTTCTCCGCACTTGTGGGAATCGCCAGTGTTTTCGGGGGCCTGGAGGCCTCCCTTTTCCTTGACAGCCCGGCGGGCCCGTCCATTGTGGCGGTTGCGGTCCTGGTGTTTTTTGTGGGGCTGGCCCTGCGCCCGGTTTTCCGGGACCAACCCCGGGAGGAGACACGATCCTGAGGTTTGCTCTGGTGCGGTGCACAAAAAGCGGTGGCACCCGGCCGGAGGGTCAAGTACGATGCGCGCCAATGGGGGCGCACGAGCGGTCTGCGCCCGGTTTTGCACCGGCAAAACGAAGCCACTTTAAAAATTGAGGAGTGAAAATGCCCATGTCCGGAGGGTTGCTGCAAGGCAAGAAAGGCCTCGTTCTCGGGGTCGCGAACGACAAGTCCATCGCCTGGGGCATTGCCCGGGCCGCCCACGAGCACGGGGCACAGATTGCATTCACCTACCAGTCCGACGCGCTTTTGAAGCGGGTCCAGCCCCTGATCGACACCCTGGGGGGCGACAATCCCGTGTTCCCCTGCGACGTGTCGGATGATGCGAGCCTGGACGCCCTGTTCGCGTCGCTGAAGGACAGCTTCGGCACGCTGGACTTTGTGGTCCACGGCATTGCGTTCTCGGACAAGGATGAGCTGAAGGGCAAGTACCTCCAGACCACCCGGGAGAACTTCCGCACGACCATGGACATTTCCGTGTACTCGTTCGTGGACATCGCCCGGCGCAGCGCGGAAATCATGAACGACGGCGGCTCCATGCTCACCCTGTCCTACCTCGGGGCCGAGCGGGTTGTCCCCCACTACAACGTGATGGGCGTGGCGAAGGCGGCTCTGGAGGCCAGCACCCGCTATCTGGCGGCGGACCTGGGCGAGCGGGGCATCCGCGTCAACGCCATTTCCGCCGGACCGATCCGCACCCTTGCGGCCATGGGCATCGGTGACTTCCGCAACATCCTGAAGTGGAACGAGGCCAACGCGCCGCTGCGCCGCAACGTCACCACCGAGGAGGTGGGCGGTTCGGGCCTGTACCTTCTGTCCGACCTGGCGCGGGGCGTCACCGGCGAGGTCCACTACGTGGACAGCGGCTACCACCTGGTCGGCATGCTGGAGCCCGCCTCCCTGGACGAGAATATCGCCATCCTCACGGCGATGAAGAAAGACTGAGGCAAGGGGCGGGGACATGGCCGGGGACACCTTCGGGACACTCTTTCGCTTTTCCACCTTTGGCGAAAGCCACGGGCCCGCGATCGGCTGCGTGGTGGAGGGAACGCCCCCGGGCGTCCCCCTCACGGTCGAGCAGATCCAGCACGATCTGGACCGCAGGAAGCCCGGCCAGTCCCGCTACACGACCCAGCGGCGGGAGGCCGACGAGGTGGAGATCCTCTCGGGTGTGTTCGAGGGGCGCACCACCGGCACCCCCATCGGGCTGCTGATCCGCAACACGGACCAGCGCTCCCAGGACTACGGCTCCATCGCCGACCGGTTCCGGCCCGGCCACGCGGACTATACCTACCACGTGAAATACGGCCTGCGGGATCCGCGGGGCGGCGGGCGCTCCAGTGCCCGGGAAACCGCCATGCGTGTGGCCGCCGGGGCCGTGGCGCGGGCGGCGCTCCGCCACCTTGTGGGCGAGGCGCTGACCGTGCGGGCCGCTCTGGTCGAGATGGGCGGCATCGCCATCAACCCCGGGAACTGGTCCTGGGACGAGACCGGGCGCAATCCGTTCTTTGCGCCGGATCCGGAGGTGGTTCCCCTGTGGGAGGCCTGCCTTGACCAGACCCGCAAGGCGGGCTCCAGCGTGGGGGCCGTCGTGGCGGTCGAGGCCACCGGGGTTCCGGCGGGTCTCGGGGAACCGGTGTATGACCGGCTGGATGCGGACCTTGCCAAGGCGCTGATGAGCATCAATGCCGTCAAGGGCGTGGAGATCGGGGACGGTTTTGCCGCCGCCCGGCTCAGGGGCGAGGACAACGCGGACGAGATGCTCCCCGGCGGGGACGGCGCGCCCGTCTTCCTGTCCAATCACGCGGGCGGCATTCTGGGGGGCATTTCCACGGGGCAGGCCATCACGGCCCGTTTTGCGGTGAAGCCCACCAGCTCTATCCTGATTGCCCGGCGCAGCATCGACCGGGACGGCCAGCCGGTGGAGGTCCAGACCCGGGGACGTCACGACCCGTGCGTGGGCATTCGGGCGATTCCGGTGGCCGAGGCCATGGTGGCCGTCACGCTGCTTGACCACCTGCTGCGGTTCCGGGGGCAGTGCGGCGCCTCGTTCTGAGGCTCCGTGCGGCCAGCCGGCGCGTGGGCGCACCGTGCGCGAGGATCCGTGGCGGGCCCGCCCTGCGGTGTTCTACAGGGCCGACCCGGATTGCAGTGATTGCCCTTGGGTGCCGTTTTCCCTAAACTTTCGCTTGTGTCGGTCGACAGCCTCCCCGGCCCGGCGGGTCCGGCCCGCTGCGGGCGGCTCCCGCTTCGCGTGGTGGGCTCCGGCTTCGCGCGGGCGGGTTCCGGTCCGGCACAGGGGGGCCCGGCTGTTGGGGCCACAGTGAGTGTCTGTGACGCCTGCGGCTGCGGGCGTGTCGTTTTCCGGTATTTTATTGGGCCCCCTGGTTCCGGGGCCGGCACGCCCGGCTCCCTGAGCCGACTGCCTCCGCCCCGTGCCGGGTGAGCGTCTGTGTGTTTGCGCCCTGTGTGGGGCGGCTGTGTGTGTGCGCCCCGCGCGGGGCGACGTTGTGTGTGTCCTTACCCCCGTTTTTCCCCACCGGGTGGCGTCGTGCCCCGGCAGACCGAGACCGTGAAAGGCCTTGTTTCATGCGGATCCTTGGATATTTCCTTCTTTCCGTTTTCGCCCTCATGGGCTTTCTGTTTTGCCTGCTTCTGGGCCTGGGAGGGTACGCCCTGTCCCAGTTCCAGGAGGATCCGCTTCCCGAAACCATGGTCCTGAGCCTGGAGATCGGGGACAGCCTCCCGGAGGATCCGGCCTCCGGATTTCTGGACCAGATGAGCGATCTTCTCGCCGGCGAGGAGCCCCGTGCCCGTCTGGTGGACGTGGTGGCGGCCATTGACCGGGCGGCCGAGGATCCGGCGGTCCGGGGCCTGTTCCTGCACGTGCGCTCCGGCACGCTGGGGATGGCACAGGCCCAGGAGCTGCGCGCGGCGGTTCTGCGCTTCCGTCAGAAATCCGACAAGGAGACCGTGGCCTTTGCCGAGAGCTTCGGCGAGGGGGCGGACGGCACCATTCCCTATTACGTGGCCACGGCGGCGAAGGACATCTGGCTCCAGCCCTCGGGCCTTGTGGGGACCACCGGGTTTGCGGTCCGCCAGCCCTACCTGCGCGGCCTTCTGGATGAGTGGGGGGTCGAGCCCGAGTTCCAGGCCCGCAAGCAGTACAAGACGGCCATGGCGTTCCTGTCCGACTATCAGCAGTCGCCTGCGGAGCGGGAGGCTCTCCAGGGCCTGGTGGACGGCTGGCTGTCCCAGGTGGTGGCGGGGATTGTGTCCGCCCGCGGACTGCCCGAGCAGGAGGTGCGCACCCTGATCGATGCCTCGCCCCTTCTGGCGCCGGTGGCGAACGAGGGGAAGCTGATCGACTACATCGGCTACCGTGACCAGATCGTCAGCGCCATGGGCCTGTCCTTCCGCGCGGGGGACAACCTGAGCTCCCGGATGATCCCTCTGGCCCGCTATGTCCGGGCCCACGCCGCGACCCCGGCGGATGCCAGGGCCCGCAAGATCGCCTACATCTGTGCCACCGGCACCATCGTGGTCGGAGACGGCCGGGGCGTGTCCGGCTCCCGGATGGTGGACGCCCGCGCCCTTGCCTCCACCATCGAGAGGGCGGCCGCGGACTCCGAGGTGGTGGCGATCGTTCTTCGAATCGACAGCCCGGGGGGCTCGTACGTCGGCTCGGACGTGGTCTGGCGCGCCATCGAGAAGGTCCGCGAGGCGGGAATGCCCGTGATCGCGTCCCTGGGCGATGTGGCGGCGTCGGGGGGCTACTTCATGGCCATGGGCACCAGCCACATCGTGGCCCAGCCCGGCACCCTCACCGGGTCCATCGGTGTGGTCTCCGGGAAGGTCAACATCCAGGCCCTGAGCACCCGCAACCGGGTGGCCTGGGACGGGGTCCAGGCGGGCCGGAACGCGGCCATGTATGCGCTCTCCCAGCCGTTTGACGAGGCCGCCCGCGCCCACCTCTCGGCGACGCTGGATGCGATCTATGCCGACTTCACCGGCAAGGTGGCCCGGGGGCGCTCCCTCAGCCTTGAGCGGGTCGAGGAGGCGGCGCAGGGCCGGGTCTGGCTGGGCGAGCAGGCCCTGAAGCTGGGGCTGGTTGATGAGCTGGGCGGACTTCCCGAGGCCATCCGTGCCGCCCGCCGGGAGGCCGGACTGGACGAGAGCACCCCGTATACGCTGGTTCCCTTCGGCAGCAGTCCGTCGCCTTTTGGCCTGTTCGCCAAAAACCTTGACCGGGTCGAGACGATCCTGAACCTCGGGGTGACCCTGAGCCCCGGGCTGCGGGCCGCCGAGCCCTGGCTTCGCACGCTGGACGGGGAGGGTGCGGTCCTGATGCTCGAGCCCCTGTCCGTGAACCGCTAGGCGACGGCACGAACCGAAACGGTCCAGACCGGGCCGGGCCCGTCCCGAACCGGGGCGGGCAGAGCGAGCTGGATCCCGGTCCGGCGGAGCCCGTGTCATGCCCGAGCGGGCCGGCTTGTGTGGTTCAGCAGCGCGCGTGTCAGGGCCGTGCGGGGCAGGACAGAGCAGAGCCTGACAACGCGACATGTCCCCGAGGGGCCCGGCGGGCGCTCCCCGGGGATAGTCTCTCCGGCGGAGCACCCCTTCGGGATGTGTGCCCATCCGCTGGCCCGCCCATTTCCATCCTTCCGGTCCGCCCGTTTGCGCGTTTCACCCATTCCTCCGGCCTGTTGCTCCCGGCGACGTGTCATGCCTGGCGCTCCGCCGGATCTCCCTGATCGGGGGCAGGCCGTTCGTCCTCGCCGGGGCACACCCTCCGGTCCGCGCACCCCGTATCAAAGCCCCCCGGTCAAGGCCCCCGTGCCCTGGTCCCGTTCCGCGGCGGGCCTGGAAAAGCGCACGCTGACGCCCCGGAGCCACCGGGACTCCGGCGTCCGGGCGGGACGGGTGGCCCTCCTCACACGCCGGGAGTGCGCTTTTGGGCGCGCAGGTGTCGTGAGCCGAACCCCACGCGGGGTTGACCGGCGGCCTATTTATAACCGTTCTGGTGTGCGGTGCAGCGCACGGGGCCCCCGGACAGCCGGGTTTTCCCAAATGCCGATTGCCTGTCTTTTCGAATCGCGCTAGGAAGGAAGGCCTTGACCCGTACGGATGTGCGCCCGCCATCCGGACCGTCTGCGGAGCGGCCCCGAAAGGAAAAGCCCGCCTGATCCGGTCCGGTCCTGCCCGGGCAGCGTCATACAGACGAAGCCCTGACGCCGGGTTGTCACGTCCGCTTTCTTTCGATGTTCCTAGCAAAAAGAGGTTACTCATGGCTCGCAAAAAGATCGCGCTTGTGGGCGCCGGCAATATCGGCGGCACGCTTGCCCATCTCATCGGCCTGAAAGAGCTTGGTGATGTGGTGATGTTCGACATTGTCGACGGTGTGCCGCAGGGGAAGAGCCTGGATATTGCCGAGTCCACCCCGATCGAGGGCGTGGATGCCGCGTACATCGGCACCAACGACTATTCCGGCCTGAAGGGCGCGGACGTTGTGATCGTGACCGCCGGTGTGCCCCGCAAGCCCGGCATGAGCCGCGATGACCTGATCGCCATCAACGCCAAGGTGATGAAGGCGGTCGGCGAGGGCATCCGGGACAACTGCCCGGGCGCTTTTGTGATCTGCATCACGAACCCGCTGGACGCCATGGTCTGGGCGCTGCGCGAGGTTTCGGGCCTGCCGCCGCACATGGTTGTGGGCATGGCCGGTGTTCTGGACTCGGCGCGGTTCCGCTACTTCCTGGCCGAGGAGTTCAACGTCTCCACCGAGGACGTCACCGCCTTCGTTCTGGGCGGCCACGGCGACACCATGGTTCCGCTGGTGCGCTACTCGACGGTTGCGGGCATTCCCCTTCCGGACCTGGTCAAGATGGGCTGGACCACACAGGAGCGTCTGGACTCCATCGTCCAGCGGACCCGCGACGGCGGTGGCGAGATCGTTGCCCTGCTGAAGACCGGCTCGGCCTTCTACGCTCCGGCGGCGGCGGCGGTCCAGATGGCGGAGGCCTACCTGAAGGACAAGAAGCGCGTTCTGCCGTGCGCGGCCTGGGTCGACGGAGCCTACGGCGTGAACGGCCTCTACGTTGGTGTGCCGACGGTGATCGGCGCGGGTGGCGTCGAGAAAGTCATCGAGATCGAGCTGGATGCGGCCGAGAAGGCGGCGCTCGACAAGTCGATTGACGCCGTCAAAGGTCTTATTGATGCAACCAGCGCTCTTATGGGCTAGGCTGCGGATCGGACGGACCCAACCTACGAAGGAACAGAGATGAATCTTCACGAATATCAGGCCAAGCAGGTACTGGCCAACTACGGCGTGCCCATTCTGGGTGGCGGTGTTGCCTACACCGCGGACGAGGCCCGGGCGGTTGCAGAGCGTCTGGGCGGGCCGGTCTGGGTCGTCAAGGCCCAGATCCATGCCGGAGGCCGCGGGAAGGGGCACTTCCTCGAGGAGGCTGCCGGTGGCAAGGGGGGCGTGCGGGTTGTCAAGTCGCTGGACGACGTCCAGGAGGCGGCATTCCAGATGCTGGGCAACACCCTGGTGACCCATCAGTCGGGCCCCGAGGGGCGCGAGGTGAAGCGCGTCTACGTGGAGGAGGGCTGCGACATCGCGCGCGAGCTCTACCTGTCCTTGCTGGTTGACCGGGCGACGTCCGGCGTGACCATCATGGCCTCCACCGAGGGCGGCATGGACATCGAGGAGGTCGCGGAAAAGACCCCCGAAAAGATCATCTACCAGCCGATTTCCCCGGAAACCGGCATGTCGGCGTTCCACGCCCGGGCGGTAGCCTTTGCGCTCGGCCTCACGGGCAAGCAGGTCTCGGCCTTCACCCGTATGGCCCTGTCGCTGTACGAGTGCTTTGTGGCCTCGGACTGCGCCATGCTCGAGATCAACCCGCTTGTGGTCACGGGCGACGGCCAGATCCTGCCTTTGGACTGCAAGATGGGCCTTGATCCCAACGCCCTCTACCGGCACCCGCGCCTCATGGACTACCGCGACGAGTCGGAAGAGGATCCCATGGAGCTGGAGGCCTCCCGCCACGACCTGAACTACGTCAAGCTTGACGGCACCATTGGCTGCATGGTCAACGGCGCCGGACTGGCCATGGCCACCATGGACATCATCAAGCTCAAGGGCGGCTCGCCGGCGAACTTCCTGGACGTGGGCGGCGGCGCCACCCGCGAGCGGGTGACGGCGGCGTTCAAGATCATCCTCTCGGACCCGGCGGTCGAGGGCATCCTCGTCAACATCTTCGGCGGCATCATGCGTTGCGACGTCATCGCCGAGGGCGTTGTGGCGGCCGCGCGCGACGTGTCCCTGAATGTCCCGCTGGTGGTCCGTCTGGAGGGCACCAACGTGGAGCTTGGCAAGACGATCCTGGCGGAATCCGGTTTGCCCATCATTTCCGCCGACAATCTGGCGGATGCCGCCGAGAAAGTCGTCAAAGCCGTTAGGGAGGCGCAGTAATGGCCGTTCTCGTTGACAAGAACACCCGTTTGATCTGCCAGGGCTTCACCGGCTCCCAGGGCACGTTCCACTCCGAGCAGGCCATTGCCTACGGCACGAAGATGGTCGGCGGCTGCACGCCGGGCAAGGGGGGCACCACCCACCTGGACCTGCCCGTGTTCAACACGGTTCGCGAGGCCCGCGAGACGACCGGTGCGGACGCGTCGGTCATCTACGTGCCGCCCCCGATGGCGGCGGATGCGATCCTCGAGGCCATCGAGGCGGAAATGCCCCTGGTGGTCTGCATCACCGAGGGCATCCCGGTTCTGGACATGGTCAAGGTCAAGAGCGCCCTGCGCGGCTCCCGCACCCGCCTGATCGGTCCGAACTGCCCGGGCATCATCGTTCCCGACGAGTGCAAGATCGGCATCATGCCCGGTCACATTCACCGTCGCGGAAAGATCGGCATCGTGTCCCGGTCCGGAACCCTGACCTACGAGGCGGTCGCCCAGACCACCGCCGTCGGTCTTGGCCAGTCCACCTGCATCGGTATTGGCGGTGACCCGGTCAACGGCACCAACTTCATCGACTGCCTCGATCTGTTCCTGAATGATCCCGAGACCGAGGGCATCATCATGATCGGCGAGATCGGTGGCTCGGCCGAGGAAGAGGCCTGCGAGTTCCTGCAGTCCGCAAAGGTGAGAAAGCCCATGTGCGGCTTCATCGCCGGTGTGACCGCGCCTCCGGGCCGGCGCATGGGCCATGCGGGCGCCATCATCAGCGGCGGCAAGGGAACCGCGGACGACAAGATGGCGGCCATGCGCGCTGCCGGCATTCTGGTCGCGGACAGCCCCTCGGCGCTGGGCACCACCATGATGGAAGCCATGAAGAACGCGTGATCACGCCTCAGCTCCCGCTGAACGCAAAAAGCCCCCGACCCCAGTGGCCGGGGGTTTTTTTGTGCCCGGATCCTGAAGGCAGCCCGGGGCAGCGGGCAGCGGGCGTGGCACGGGATAGGGGAGAAAGGAGAAGCGGCGGGCCCGCGTGCCGGAGGTGAGGTGCGGCCCGGGTGCAGGAGGTTCGGGGCAGTCCGGGTGCCGGAGGTGCGGGGTGCGCAAGGAGCGGGGAGGGGCCGGGCGCCGCGGCCCATGGGTGTCCTGCGGCTGGCGACCGGTCAGAGGCCGGTGCGAACGAGCGCCTTGCAGGGGATCAGGGGGGCATCCCCCAGGTCCATCATGGCGTTGATCGGGTAGAAACCGACGAAGTCCCCGAGATCCTCCACCCGGACAGGGCGTTCGGCAATGACACCTGCGGACAGCAGGGCACGGCGCCGCGTCCCGGGCAGAAGGGGGCGGGAGGGCGTGACAAGCCCGCCCTGCCGGTCCCGGAACACCACATTGGCGAACGAGAGGTCTGTGATGTGCCCGTCCTGAACGATCAGGATATCGTCGCAGTCCCCCCGGAGCGCCAGAAGCCGGGCGAGCCCGCTCCGGTCCGCGTACTTGTGGCCGTAGTCCAGGCCGTTGCCGTCCACCAGGGCAATGCGGCTCAGGACGCGCGGCGTGTAGTGCTCGAAGGTGGGGGGGCAGAGGCCGTCCGGCCCGTAGACAATCCGGCATTTCACGCACCCGTGTCGGAAGGCCGGGGGAACCGGAAGGTTCTGAAGCGAGAGGTCCGGCGTGACATCCGGAGCGTTGATGCTGGCCAGCGCCCGGCGCATGCGCTCCCGGTGAAGGTCGGGGTTGTCGGCGATGCCGTCGACAAGCCGGAGGGTTTCGAGAAACAGGGAGCGGGTCGGGGTCATTGCAGGTAGATCTTGTCAAGAATTTCGGCGTATTCCCGGTCACAGACGCTGTCGGCCGTGACACCGCCCCCGCTGCGGTACCAGAGGGTCTCCCCCTCGATCTCGATGAACCGGATCAGCACGGCGGTCTCCAGGGTCTGGCCGTCAGAGTACCCGGCTATACCGCAGTAGTAGCCCCGGGGCCGGGTCTCCAGGGCCTGAATGAGGGCGTGGGCGGCGGCCCGGGGAACCCCTGTGACGGATCCTGCGGGCAGCAGCCGGAAAAGCAGGTCTCCCGGGCGGTCCAGGTCCGCCGGATCCAGGGTTCCGGACACGTCCGATACGGTCTGGAGAAGAGTTCCGCTCCGGGTTTCGATCGTCTCAACGGCGCGGAACCGGGCCACATGAACGCCCTTCGCAATGTTTGCCAGTTCCTCCTCCACAAGACGGACCGTTGCCGTGTGCTCGGCGATTTCCTTGGGACTGGTCATCAAGGTGTGTTCGGCATCCGGGCAGGCGGCGTTGATGGTCCCCTTGATCGGGCGGGTGGTGATGGTTCCGTCGGCCGTGATCCGGACAAAACACTCGGGCGAGAAACAGACAAACCGTCCCGGGACATAGATCTGGTAGGGGGCACGGCTGGCCAGAAAGAGGTCGCGGGCGTCGACCCCGGGCGCAATCCGGGTCCGCTCTGACAAGTTGACAACCTGGACCGCTTTTGAGGCGAGGGCACCGCGGGCACCGTCGAACAGTCTCCGGTAGGAGTCCGGATCCGGCTGCACAATCCCGGGAGACCGGGCCTCGCGGAAGGTTTCGCGGGCGGGCTTGTTTGTCCCGCCGGGAAAGACAAAACCGACCTCTGTTGTGGCCAGGTCCGGTTCCGGGATCAGAAAGCCCCCGGTGAGTTCATAGTCGATCGCGAACAGAAAGGGTGTCCTGGCCTGCCAGCAGCGGTTGATTGCGTCTCGCAGGGCTTCCGGGTTCAGGTCCATGGTCGGGGTGTCATTTTTAAAAACGGGGCTCATGCGGCACGGGGGTGCACGGGGGCGGGCAATGGGGCGGGCGCGGCGCAGGGCTGCACGGGTGCGGACGCGGGCGCGGTACAGGGCTCGCGGCCCCGACGGGCGACCGTCCGACATAGATCGGCAGGGCCGCGCCGTCAACGGCGGTGTCCGGTTTCTGTCCCGCTGTCCGCCCGGGACAGGGATTCGGCCTGCCGATGGCGGTGCGCTTCTTCCCCCACGGCCGGGAGGCTGCCTGCCGATTGCGGTGCGCTCCTGCCCTCCGGGGCCGCGCCCGACCTGTCGGGGGGCGTGCCCCGGCAGGCCGCGCTAGACCTGGCCGATGGTCTTGATCCGGGCCCGGGGGTAGATCTCGTTCTGGCTCATGACCACGGTCATGGGCCGGAAGCGCTCCACGATGGAGCGGACATAGGGCCGGATCATGGGGCTGGTGAGCAGCACCGGAGACTGCCCCTGGGCGGCAAAGCGCTCGAATGTCTGGCGCAGGGTGACGATGAACTCCTGGAGCTTGGAAGGCGCCATGGACAGCTGCCGCTCGTCCCCCTGGCCCGCCAGCGCCTCGATAAAGGCGTTCTCCCAGGCCGCCGAGAGGGAGACGATGGTCAGCACACCCTCGTCGTCCGTGTTCATGTCGGTGATCTGGCGTGCAAGGCGGGTGCGCACGTGCTCCGTGATCATGGTCAGGTTGCGGGTGACGGCGGCCGCCTCGGCGATGCCCTCCAGGATGGTGGGCAGGTCGCGGATGGAGACCCGCTCCGCAAGCAGCGTCTGGAGAACCCTCTGCACGCCGGACAGGGCAATCTGGGAGGGGATCAGGTCCGCAACCAGCTTCTGCTCGTCCGGGTCCAGCTTGTCGAGCAGCTTCTGGGTCTCGCCGTAGGACAGAAGCTCCGCCATGTGGTCCTTGATGGTCTCGGTCAGGTGGGTGGTGATCACCGTGGGCGGGTCCACCACCGTGTAGCCCCGGAAAAGGGCCTCCTCCCGGCGGGTCTGGTCGATCCACATGGCCTGGAGGCCAAAGGTGGGCTCGCGGGTTTTCTCGCCGGGCAGGCTGATTTCCTGCCCCCTGGGATCCATGACCAGAAGCCGGTTGGGGCGCAGCTCTCCGCCGCCGGCCTCCAGCTCCTTGATGTAGATGCGGTAGGCGTTGGCCGTCAGCTGCATGTTGTCCTGGATCCGCACGGGGGGCATGATGAAGCCCATGTCCGTGGCAAGCGCGCGGCGCAGGGCCTTGATCTGGTCCGTCAGCCTCTGGGAGTGGGCGTCGTTGATCAGGGACAGCAGGCCGTATCCCAGCTCCAGCCGCACAAGGTCGATGCGCAGGGCCTCCGAGATGGGAACTTCGGCCACGGGGGCGCCCGGTGATCCGGCGGGAACCGGCATGGACTGCCGGAGCACCTCCTCCTGCGCGGCCTTCTGGTCACGTTTCATGACCCACCAGGCCCCCAGACCCGAGGCCGCAGCAAGACCCAGAAACGGCAGGATGGGCATGCCCGGCAGAAGGCCCACGCCGGTGGCCAGTAGGGCGCTCATGCCCAGCGCCCGGGGATAGCGCGAGAACTGGGTGAACAGGGCGGCTTCCGCCGTGTCCGTCAGGCCGCCCTTGGAGACCATCAGACCCGCCGCCACCGAGACAATCAGGGCCGGGATCTGGGAGACAAGACCGTCCCCGACGGTCAGGCGGGTGTAGGTGTCGGCGGCCTCGCCGAAGGACAGCCCGCCCTGGGCCATGCCCACAATCATGCCGCCGATAATGTTGATCAGGGTGATGATAATGCCCGCGATGGCATCACCGCGCACAAACTTGGAGGCACCGTCCATGGCGCCGAAGAAGTCGGATTCCTGCTGGGTCTCCTGACGGCGCCGGCGGGCCTCGTTCTCGTCGATCAGGCCGGCGGACAGGTCGGCGTCAATGGCCATCTGCTTGCCCGGCATGGCATCCAGGGTGAAGCGGGCCGTGACCTCGGCAATGCGGGTTGCGCCCTTGGTGATCACCAGGAAGTTCACCAGCACCAGGATCGAGAACACAATGATGCCGACCACAAAGTTGCCGCCCATGATGAAGCCGCCAAAGGCCTCGATCACCCGGCCGGCGGCGGAAGGGCCCTCGTGCCCGTCCGAGAGGATCAGGCGCGTGGACGCCAGGTTCAGGGCCAGGCGCAGCAGGGTCGCGATCAGAAGAACCATGGGGAATGTGTTGAATTCCAAGGCTTTTCTGATGAAGACCACCACCATCAGGATCAGCACCGAGAAGGTGATGGACAGGGCCAGGGCAATGTCCAGCATCCAGGGCGGCATGGGCATGATCAGCACCAGCATGATCACCACCAGGCCCAGGGGCAGGGCCACCTCGCCTGTTGCCAGAATCTGGATTATCCGGCGCATGGAGGACATCCCCGGAGTGCTGCCCTCCACGGGAGTGCTCTCGGTTGCCGCTGCGGCGTTGGATCCGGACTCTTCGGCCATTGATTCTCTCCGACCCTTTCCCAGGCGTCTGCGGGGGTTCCGCCCGTGCACAGGGCGTGCGAGGGGCAGGAAGACCGTAACACAACCGTAAAAAGATCACAGGCGCCTTTCAAGGCGGGCGTGGCGGGCCCTGTGATCGACGGGGCCTGGAGACTGCGGCACCGGTGACCGGCGCCCGCGTCCGAGCCCTCCTGTTCCCTGTTCCAGCCCCTCTCCGGTCCCGGGCGCGTGCCGGACCTGCCCGGGGCTGTGCGTTCAGACCGGGCGTGCCGGGCTGTCCCCCAGGCCGGGGGGCGGCACGTCAAGGCCCTCGTCCGTGTACTGCCTCAGCTTGTTGCGCAGGGTGCGGATGGAAATGCCGAGCAAGGTGGCCGCATGGGTGCGGTTGCCCAGGGTGTGCCGGAGCGTGTCCAGGATCAGGTCGCGCTCCACGTCCGAGACCGTGCGTCCCACCAGAGACCCGGTTCCGCCCGGGCTGCCGGCGGAGGCGTCCCGCCGGGCACCGGACAGGTCGTCGTCCGCCAGGATAAGGGCGCTGTCGTCGATCTCCGGTCCCGAGGCCAGAAGCACCGCCCGGTGGACCGTGTTCTCCAGCTCCCGGACGTTTCCGGGCCAGGGGTGGGCGAGAAGCCGCGCCCGCACGCCTGCGGAAAAGGGGCGCAGGGGGGTGCAGTTCTCCTCGGAGAAGCGGCGCAGGAAATGGTCGGCGAGGTGCAGGATGTCCGCCGGCCGCTCCCGCAGGGGGGGGATGGCAAGGCGGATCACGTTCAGCCGGTAGTAAAGATCCTCACGGAAGGTTTTCTCCCGCACGGCCTGGGCCATGTCCCGGTTGGAGGTGGCGAGGATCCGGACATTGACCTTGACCGGCTGGCGCCCGCCGAGACGGTCGATCTCCCGCTCCTGGATGACCCGCAGCAGCTTGGCCTGCAGGCGCACGTCCATCTCGGAGATTTCATCCATCAGCAAGGTGCCGCCGCTGGCCTCCTCGAAGCGGCCGATCCGGCGGGCCACGGCGCCGGTGAAGGCGCCCTTCTCGTGCCCGAACAGCTCGGATTCCAGAAGGCCCTCGGGAATGGCGGCGCAGTTGACCGCGATGAACCGCCCTGCGGAGCGCTTGCTCTTGCGGTGGATGTAGCGGGCCAGGACTTCCTTTCCGGTGCCGGACTCGCCGGTGATGAGCACCGAGGCGTCGGACGCGGCGACCTGGTCGGCAAGGCGGACCACGGCCCCCATGGCCGGATCCTGAAACACCAGCCGGTGGGTTTCCACGGCGGCGGCCTCCAGGATGGCGGCGATCATGTCCGGTTCCGGGGGGAGGGGAATGTACTCCCGGGCGCCGGCCCGGATGGCCCGCACGGCGGCCTGGGTGTCGTTGCCGATCCCGTAGGCCACGACCGGCGTGGAGATCCGCTCCGCGGTCAGGGAATCAATCAGGGTTCTCACGTCCAGGCGGACGTCAATCATGACCAGGTCCGCGCCCAGCCCGTCGCGCAGGTGGACGAGGGCGCTGTCAAGGCCCTCCACCTGGTAGACCTGGGCTCCCCGCTCCATGGCCATGCGCCCGGCCTCGCCGACCTGGCCCTCCATGGACCCCACAATCAGAAGACGCATGAGAGCCTCCGGAAAGAGAGGATAAGGACAGGGGATGACACGCCGGACACCTCACTCGTAGACATGGACACGCTGGGCGGGGGGAAGCAGGGCATTCAGGAGCAGTTCCAGCCGGCGCGGGTTCTCTTTCCGGGAGATGGACAAGATCCCCGCCACGGTGATGCGGGCCGCGAGGGCCTCCTCGCCCGCACGACGCTCCAGCTTGCTGGCCAGAGGCAATAAAACCACATTCCCCAGGATAGCACCATAGAAAGTCGTGAGCAGGGCCACCGCCATACCCGGGCCGATGGAGGCGGGATCCGACAGCCGCCCCAGCATCTGGACCAGACCGATCATGGTGCCGATCAGGCCCATGGCCGGAGCCACCTCGGCGCCGCGGCGCAGCACCGCAACCGCCCGGTCATAGCGCACCGCGTTCGAGTGGATGTCCTGAAGCAAGATGGCCTCGATTTCCGTTTCCGCCATGCCGTCCACCACCAGGGACAGGCCCTTGTACAGCAGCGGCTCGGAGCGCAGCTCGGTCATGACCTTGCCCTGAAGCCGCAGGACGCCGAACTTCCGGGCGAACTCGGCCAGGGACAGGACTTTCAGGGCCTCGGTGCGCACCGGGCTGCTCCCCTGGAACAGGGACTGGCGCAAAAGCCCGAGGGACACAAACACATCCCGGAAGGTGAACGAGGCCAGCGTCACCGCCAGCGTCCCGCAGATCACAATCAGGAACGCCTCGCCGTTCAGGAAGGCGCCCGGATCGCCGCCCAGCACCAGGGCGAGGGCGATAAGAACCAGGGCGCCGCCGATGCCGACGACCGTTGCAAGGTCGGGCCGGGAGGACGCGCTGTCCGCGGAGCGCAGGGATCGGTTGTCTGCCATGATGGGGGTTCGGCTCACGAAACAGGAGAGGGGGACGGCGGCGTTCCGGCTAGCTCCGCTCGCTCTTGACGATTTCCGTCATGGTCACGCCCAGGCGGTCCTTGACCACCACGACCTCGCCGCGGGCCACCAGACGGTTGTTCACATAGATCTCGATGGCCTCGCCCACCTTGCGGTCCAGCTCGACCACAGCGCCGCGCCCCAGGCGCAGCAGTTGGTTGACCTCCATGCGCGCCTTGCCCAGCACCGCCGAGACCTGCACGGGGATGTCATAGACGGCCTCAAGGTCCGCCGCCGAGCGGGAGCGGTCCTGGCCAAAATCGTCATCGGGGCCCCCCTGGGGCGGCGTGGGCTCCCCCGAAAGCTCGTTCAGCGTAAGATCATCCTCGTCAGCCATAAAAACCTCCTGATTGTCGAAAGACAACGTCCGGCGAGTCTAGAGCATATCCCGGCAGCCGGGAAACGGAAAAAGCGGACGCCGCGGGTCGTTACGTCCCGTGTGAAGCATTCCCCCGGGCCCCGGCTCCCGAGGCGCACCCGCGCACCCGGACATACAGGTTTACCGGCCTTTGCGTCCGGTCCGTGACCGGTGGAGCGGGGGCCAGAGCCGCACGGGAACCGGCGGTGACGCCCCCCGGAGCATCCGCCTGGCGGAGCCGGGGAGCCCTGACCTGGCGGAGCCACGGAGCCCTGACCCGGGCGAGCCACAGAGCATCCGCGTGGCGGAGCCACAGAGTGTTCGCCGGGGCAGGGCGGCCCTACGGCCCGTCGTTCTCGCCGCCGGCGGGCGGGTCTGCCTGTCCCGGGCCGGGTGTCCTGACACTGTCGGGCGCCATGCCGGCACCGTCGGGCCCCAGGCCGGCCGGGGCGGACGGTTCCTGTCCCCAGGCGTCGCTCCCGCCGGGCCTGGCGGCGGCACCGTCTCCGGGCTCCATTCCGGACCCTGCCGCGGGATCCGCCGGTGGTGGCCCGTCTTTCAGGATGCTGTCCCCGGCATAGCGCGATACCACGCCCTCGATGTCCGCCCAGAGGCGCCGGGTGTCGCGCTCCACGCCGCCGTCGGTCCATTCGATCCGGCAGTCCGAGCGCTCCAGCCCGGTATCAGGCATGATCACCAGGCGCCCCTCGTACCCGAGGGAGGCGGCAAGCGGGTCCATATGGGCCCGGACCGTATCCAGGACATCCGGATGGACCCGCAGGATAAGCCGTGGCTCCTCAAGGACTTGCGGCAGGATCGTGTCCATAAGCGCGACAATTTCGGCCACCGCGTTCCTGTCGCAGGTAAAGGGGAGGATCCGCCGGCAGATCACCTCCACCAGGTGGGCCACGTCGGCGCTCACCGTGTCGATGGACGAGCGGTGGTCCCGGGCCAGTTGCTCCAGGGCCTGGGCGGCGCTGGACATGGCGAGGGCCGCCATGCGCCCGTTTGCCGCGGCCGCCTCGTCGGCTGCATCCGCGTGTCCGGCGGTGTAGCCCGCCTGGCGGGCGGCCTCGACCTCCTCCTCGGAAAAGGTCGGGGGAGGCGGTTCGGGCTCGGGCTCGGGCTCCGGTTCGGGGGCCTCGGCCTCCCTGTCCGTCAGCTCATCGGGCAGCACCTCGGGCACGGCAGGCTCCAGCGGCCTGTCGAAGCGGCGGTCGAATAGAAATTTCTGGATCTCCGCCATGACACGCAGCCCCCGCTAGTACACGAGCTCGTCGTCTTCCCGACCCTCGGAAATGACCAGCTGACCGGACCCGGCCAGATCCTTTGCGATGGTCACGATGGCGTTCTGGGCCTCCTCCACGTCCCGCAGGCGGATGGGGCCCAGGGCCTCCATATCCTCCTTGAGCATCTTTCCGGCCCGCTCGGACATGTTCGAGAAGAACAGTTCCTTGATGGCCTCGGACGCCCCCTTGAGTGCGATCCCCAGCTTGTCCTTCTCGACCGCGCGCAAGAGAAGCTGGACGCCCTGCTGGTCCAGGCGCATGAGATCCTCGAAGGTGAACATGAGTTTCTTGATCTTCTCGGCAGACTCCCGCGAGCGCTCCTCGAGGGCCGTGAGGAAGCGGGTTTCGGTGCTGCGGTCGAGGTTGTTGAAAATCTCGGCCATAAGCTCGTGGGAGTCCCGCTTGGCGGTCCGGGCAAGGTTCGACATGAACTCGGTGCGGAGTGTTTTCTCCACTCCCTCCAGAATTTCCTTCTGCACGGCTTCCATATGGAGCATCCGCATGATGACTTCCATGGCAAAGCCCTCGGGAAGCAGGGAGAGAACCCGGCTTGCGTGGTCGGGGCGGATCTTGGACAGCACCACCGCGACGGTCTGGGGGTACTCGTTTTTCAGGTAGTTGGCCAGGACCTGTTCGTTCACGTTGCCCAGCTTGTCCCACATGGTCCGCCCGGCGGGTCCGCGGATTTCCTCCATGATGATGCCCACCCGGTCCTTGGGGAGCGAGCGCAGGAGAAGGCGTTCCGTGGTGTCGAACGAGCCGACCAGCGAGCCTGTGGCGGAAATGGCATCCGCGAACTCGATGAAGAGACGCTCCACGATCGGCGCCGAAACGGTGCCGAGGGTGGCCATGACCTGGGAGATTTCCCGGATTTCCTCGTCGTCCATCATGGCGAACAGCCGCGCGGACTGCTCTTCGGCCAAAGACAGCATCAGGATGGCCGCCTTTTGGGGGCCGGTCAGGCTTCTGAAGTCTTCCTTTGCTCGCGCCACTTTCTCTGTTCCTTGCCGCTTGCCGTCCTGGCGAACTCGTTTTGGGCAGATCCGCTCCGGCCGGTCTCCCCTGAGCGGGGTGGGGCCGTCCGCCCGTTCCCGCTGTCACCGGTCCCGCCCCCTTAGGGGCCCGGGAACCGGCAGCCTTGTGTCACACGGGGCACCCGGGGTGCCCGCACCGTCCCCCGGCCGTCCGGAGGACGCCGCCCGGGGGGTGTGAAAAGAGGGTCACCCCTCCTCGTAGAGCCAGTTCCGGACAATGGACAGGGCCTCTTCCGGGTGCTTGTCCACGATCTCGCCGATTTTCCGGATACTCGAGGCCTTGACCCGTCCTTCCACCTTGTCGATGTCGATCAGCTCCTCGGCCTCGTCGATATCGTCAGGGGAGCCGAGCGCACCCATGGGGATCGGCCCTCCCGGACCCGTAAGCTGCGGCGCCTGCTGCATGTCGGGGGTCAGGATCCCGGCGCTGCTCTGGGGCAGGCTCTCGAAGGCGCGCTGGATCAGGGGGCGGACCACAAGCAAGATCACCAGGATGGCGACCAGGGCCACGCCAAAGCCCTCGGCCAGCTTCATCACCTCGGGTTTCGAGAAGCCGAGGAAGCTCCACTCGGCGGCGCTGTCGAACTCGCTCTCGAGATCGACGAAGCGCATGTTCACGACCTCCACCGTATCCCGGCGGGACGCGTCATACCCCATGGCCGAGCGCACCAGGGCCCGGATCTTCTCCATCTCCTCGGGGGAGCGTTCGGTCCAGACCGGCTCGCCGCCGCCTTCGGGGACCGTCGTGATCCCGTCCACCATCACCGCGACCGAGAGCCGGCGGATCACCCCGGCCTCCTTCAGCTCGTTGATGGCGGTTTCGGTGATGTCGTAGTTTTCCGTGGTCTCGTTGTGGTTTTCCTGCGAGCGCGCGGACGGTCCCGAGGCCTGGTCCATCTGCCCCTCGGGGAGGTTCTGCTGGACCGTCACGTTCTGCTGGGTCTCATTCGTCTGGCTCTGGGTGACGATGGACGTGGAGGACCGCAGGACGGCCCCGTCCGGATCGAACACGCGCCGGGAGGTCTGGACCCGGTTGAAGTCCATCTCCACCGACACCTCGGCCCGCACCTTGCCCGGTCCCACCGTGTTGGCCAGAAGGCGCTCGATGGAGTCCGCAAGGCGGGCCTCCTCGGCCTTCCTCAGGTCATTCTGGGTTTCGGCGATGGCAAGCCCGGTGTCATCCATGCTGCGGGTGAGAAGGGTGCCCCGGTCGTCCACCACCGTCACCGAGGACGGTTTGAGCCCCAGAACCGACGAGGCCACCAGGTTCTGGATGGCCACCACCTGTCCGGGCTGAAGGCGGGCGCCGCGCATGCGCACCACCACCGAGGCCGAGGGCTCGGCCGTGCGTCGCATGAACGGGGCCCGGTCCTGCTGGACCAGGTGGACGCGGGCGTCCTCCACCCCCTTGATGGTCTTGATGGAGCGCACAAGCTCGCCCTCAAGAACCCGCACCACGTTGAGGCGCTGCACAAGGTCGGTGGTCCCGAGGGGGCTCTGGTTGTCCAGGATGCTGTAGCCGCCCGCCGAGCCCGACACGAGGCCGCCGCCCGCAATCATCAGCCGGAGATCGGCGGTCCGGTCCGAGGGCGTGTAGATGGAGACAAAGCCGTTCTTGTCCTCCACCCGGTAGAGGACGTTCTCTTCCTTCAGCTGCTGGACAATGGAGGCCGCGTCCGTCTGGGACAGGTCGCCGTACAGGAGATCCATGGAGCCGGATGACATGCGGGTCGCGAAATAAATGATGAACACGAGCACCCCGAGGCCCACGCCGGCGACGATCGCCAGGCGTGCCATTCCGAGATTGCGTAACATCTGAAGAAAGTTGTTCACGCGCTGCCCCTCAATTCTTCCGACCCGCTGTCGTGCGTCAGGCCAATCCGATTTTACCCCTGCCGTTCACCGCCGAAGTCTATGCCCCTGCGGCACCATGCATTTTCTTGCCTCCGTGTCCCGGGTTCACCGGTCCTGCACACAGGTTCTGCGGAACGCGGGGTAGCATCAGTATAATCTGTATCTTGTATACTCGTTTCGTTTCGGACGCAACCAGCAGGGCGTCGGACAAGTGTAAAAAGATAACTCCCCGACCGTTCAACCTTGTGGTGATTTTTGCGGTGTTTCGTGTGGTGCCCGCCGGAGCATGGGGAAAACCGGCGCCGGTCTGATTCCGGGTTGCGGATTCGGGATCCGGACATCTCCGGGCTGCGAGCGGGTATCACGGATGGACTTTAATACAAGTTTCCTGTGGTGCAACACCCCCTAATTTGATGGTCCGGACCCGCGGGGCGGTGTTTTTCGTTTGGCGCCGTGCAGTGCCCCGTGTCCCGGGGGGTATCCGGGGGGGTGAAAGGAAAGTGTATGATCTTTAACGTATTTTTCATGCGGTCCGCCGGACGGCGTGTCCGGGTGGGCGGTCTCGCGTCAGGGTGGGGTGATGAATGGGCTCTTGCCCCGTGGGGTGCTTCGCGCTAGATAAGCCGTCTGATCATTCCGGGGGCTCCCCGGGATTTCTCCGTGACTGGAGTGTCCCGGCCCCTCCCCACATCTGCATCCCAAGGAAACACCATGACGATCCAGCGCACTCTTTCCATCATCAAACCCGATGCGACCCGTCGCAACCTCACGGGCGCCATCAACGAGCGCTTCGAGAAGGCCGGCCTGCGCATCGTGGCCCAGAAGCGTCTCCAGCTGACCCGCGCCCAGGTCGAGGGCTTCTACGCGGTTCACCGCGAGCGCAGCTTCTTTGACAGCCTGTGCGATTTCATGATTTCCGGCCCGGTTGTTGCCCAGGTCCTGGAGGGTGAGAACGCCGTTCTGCGCAACCGCGAGATCATGGGCGCCACCAACCCCGCCAACGCCGACGAGGGAACGATTCGCAAGGATTTCGCCGAATCCATCGAGGCCAACTCGGTTCACGGTTCGGACTCCCCGGAGAACGCGGCGATCGAGATCGCCTACTTCTTCTCGGAGCTCGAGATCGTCGGCTGAGGACGTCCGTCCCCGTTCCGGGATGCAGACAGGGCGCCGCGGTTTTCCGGCTCTCCCTCGGGAGAGCCGGTGTCCCGGCAGCCCGCGTCCCGGGTTTGCGGGCCGGCGGATCCGGTTTTCTCGCATGACGTCGTTGGCGGCCCTTCCACAGGCCGCCTTTTTTGTGCCCGCGGCCCGGGACGGGGGCGGGGCGCACGGGTGTGGGCGGACCCGGGGTCAGGGGCGGGCATTGTGGGGCGCATGGGGGCGGTGCGCCGCGGGCGTTCCCGTCGTCTTGACCGTGCAGGGCGCCTGTGACAACCATGGCTTCCGGGCTTCCGGGCTTCCGGGCTTCCGGGCTTCCGGGCTTCCGGGCTTCCGGGCTTCCGGTCCCCCCGTGTTCCGAGCCTCGCTGGTCCCGAAGTCCGGGACAGCGCACGTGTCGTTTCCCTTTCCTTTCCTTTCCTTCCCTTTCCGCCGTCGGACGCCCGGACCAGCCCCCGGGTCCGGCCGCATCACACAAGGAGTCCAGCGTGATGTCCACGCGCCTCTCGCCCCCGTCGGAGACGGGCTCTCCCGGGCCCCGCGCCTCCGGTCGTCCTGAGCATCCTGCAGGGACCGGGGTTTCGGACCCCCCGGGCCAGACGGGCGGGGCACACCATGCAGCATCTTCGGGCGACGGGGTTGCGCCGGTTGACGGGGGGACTTCCGGCAGCGAGGGAGCCCCGGGCGGCGGGGGGACGTCCGGGCCGGTCTCCTGCGGGCCGGCCTGTCCGGTGGAGTTCAGCGGCACGGCCCGCGAGTACATGGGCATCTGGATCGTCAACCTGATCTTGTCCGTCATCACCATCGGGATCTGGACCCCCTGGGCCAAGGTCCGGCGCCTGCGCTACTTCTATGGCAACACCCGTCTTGCCGACGGCCACTTTGACTACCTTGCCCGCCCGGTGCGAATACTGGCGGGTCGGGCGTTTGTGGTCGCTGTTCTTTGCCTTTACTCCCTTGCAGCCGGGGTGGCGCCGGTTCTGGCGGGGCTTCTGTTCTACGCCATGGCGGCCGGGCTGCCCTGGATCATAAACCGGTCCCTGGTGTTCAACGCCCGGGTGACCGTCTGGCGCAATGTGCGGTTCAATTTTCGCCCGTCCTTCTGGCCGGCGGCCCTGGCCTATGGGGTGTTTCCCGTTCTGGCCGCCCTCAGCCTGGGGCTTCTGATCCCCGTTGGCTCCCGTATTGCGGCCCGGTTCTACGTGAACCGCCACAGCCTGGGCCGGGCGGCCTTCGTGTCCGACCCGCCCCTGAGATCCTTTTACGCGGCTTTGGGTGGGGCGGTCCTGCTGGGCGCGGCTGTGATGTTCGCGTTTGCCTTTGTGCAGGCCCTGGGGCTTTTTCTGGACGGTCTCCTGTCCTCGCCCAACGGTTCGCAGGGCCCGGCGCCCGGCGTTGTCGAGACCGGTTTGGAGGACTTCGCGGATCCGCCAGCAGAGGACGGGGCACCCGGCCCCTGGAGCGTGGAGACCCTCGCCGAGTTTCTGGATCCGGTGCTGCTTGTGCTCCTTGTTTTCCAGATCGTGCCCGCCGTGCTCCTGGGGAGCCTGTTCTACCGGGCGGCGGTCCGGCGCCTGGTCCTCAACAGCCTGGTTCTGGAAGGCGGGCACCGCTTTCGCAGCACCCTGAGCCCGCTGCGCGTCTGTTGGATTGCCGCCACGAACACGCTGGCGGTTGGGGCCACCCTGGGGCTGGCGGCGCCCTGGGCGGCCGTGCGCATGTGGCGTTACCAGTGCGCCTGCCTGTCTGTCATTCCCGGCGGCCCGGCCGACACCTTCGTCAGCGAGAATGCGGACGCCGGCTCCGCGTTCGGTTCCGAGTTCGCGGATATCGAGGGCCTGGAGATCGGCTTGTGAGCCCGCGCGAGCAGCCGGTTCATGATTCGGACCGGGTGCCAGACCGGGTGCCAGTCGGGGTGCCGGACCGGGTTGAGGGCACACTTTTTGCGCCCGGTTCGTCGGCGGGGTGTCCTGCCTCTGTGGTCCTGAGGCGCGGCCAGCTCGTTCTGGAAGCCGGGCCCGAGGCCGGTCCCCTGCCGCTGGCCGGGCAGGTTCTGGACATCAGCCCCGCGGTGTGCGGTGTCCCCCGCCGGATAGAACTGGCGGATGGCCGGGTGTTCGTCGCACCCCAGAGCCCGGCCCTGTCCGGGATGCTCCGGCGCGCCCGGGGGCTCCGGGATCGGGGGCGGCTGATCGCCGGGCTGGAGAAACCCGGGGTCCGGCGCTTTTCGGTGCTGGTTCTTCTTTTTCTGGCCCTGCTTGTGTCCCTGCGCTGGGCCCTGCCGCTGGTCGCGGACGCTGCCGGCACCCTGGTGCCCCGGTCTGTGGAGCGTCACCTGGGCCAGATGGCGTTCCGCCAGATCGACGGGGCCGGCCCCGCGGGCCTTCTTCTCGGGCCCACCTCCGTGCCGCCGGAGACCCGTGCTGCGCTTCAGGAGCGTTTCGTGGTCCTTCTCAAGGGGGCAGGGCTCTCCCAGGATACGGTTCTGGAATTCAGGTCTATACCCTCCGCCGGGGCGAACGCGTTCGCCTTTCCGGGCGGGCCGGTGCTGCTGACGGACCAACTGGTGCAGTTCGCTCAGGACACCGATCCCCACCACGCCTTGGACGCCCTGACCGGCGTCCTCGCTCATGAGGTCACCCACGTGTCGGAGCGCCATGGCCTCCGGCGCCTGTTTCGTATCAGCGGAGCGTCCGTCACCTTTGCGGTCCTCATGGGCGATATGGGGTCTCTTCTCGATCAGGTGTCGGTGCTGGCGTCCCTGGTTCTTGACCGGGGCTACTCCCGTGACTTCGAGCGGGAGGCCGACCGGGGCGCGGTACTTCTGCTGGGGGCGGCGGGGTATGACACGGAGCCCCTGCGGCGGCTGACGGCGGCCCTGGGCGAGGCTCGGGGGGGCGCGGGCCGCTGGATTTCCACGCACCCGGGGTTTGAGGAGCGCGGGGACATCCTGTCCGGGCAGCCCATGCCCGGGGCCCGCCTGTCGTTCGAGTAGCGCCCGGGCCAGACGACGACACGCCGGGTCCGTCGGCGGTATGACAGGGGGGCGAGGGCCGGGCACCGGCCGGAGAGCCAGGCCGTATATCACCCGGGCCCCTGCGGGCCCTGATCACCGGGGGCGCTCAGGCCGGTTTGTATCGCGCACGGAGGGGTGTTGATATCGCGCACGGAGGCGTGTTGCTATCGCGCACGGAGGCGCGTTGCTATCGCGCACGGAGGCTGGCGTGGTCGGGCGTACCGGCACCCCTTCCGTTTCAGGGGTGCCCCGTGGACTGCCGTGGCGGGGACGGCAAGCGGCGCCCGCGTGGGAGCGCAGGGGGAGGGAAGCGCGGGCCCGAGCCTCAGCCCGGTTCGGGCCGGTCGAAGGGGGCGAAGTCGGTGCGTCCGTCCGCCCGCGCGTAGTCTCTCAGGGTCCAGTGGGTGGTGGGAAAGGCGAGGTCGTCCCACGGGATGTCGGACCACTCGAACAGGCGGGATTCCAGGCTTTCCTCTCCCGGGGCATGGTCCGGTGTCAGCATCCGGGCCCGATACATCATGTGGACCTGCGAGATGTGGGGCAGGCTGTAGACCGCCAGCAAGTCCTCGACCTCCACGTGGGCGCCCGCCTCCTCCCGGACCTCCCGGGCCGCTCCCTCCCGGGTGGTCTCGTTCATTTCCATGTAGCCGCAGGGGAAGGTCCAGGCGCCGATCCGGGGCTCGATCGCCCGGCGCACCAGAAGAAAGCGGCGGTTCATCACGCAGACCGCGCCCACAACGATGCGCGGGTTCTGGTAAAGGATCTGCCCGCAGCTCCGGCAGACGCTGCGCTTGCGGGTGTCGCCCTCGGGTATGAAGTTCTCGAAGGGAGGCGGGGTCAGGGGCAGGGGGAGCCGGCTGGGCTCGACCTTTCGGACGGTCTCATCGGAACCACCGTCTTCGGACAGGGAACCATCGTCTTCGGACATGAAAGAGTGCCTCCGTCCCGTTTTCCAGCGCTCTGCCTCCGGGCCTGTTCCCGGGTTTTGTCCGGGCCGGGTTCCGGTGCGGCCGCGACCAAACCCGTGCCGTGAGCGTGACACGGCGCCCGCGCCCGCAACCGATGCGGTGATCAGACCAGAAAATCGTAGTATGTCCCGCGGGGCGCGTCCAGATCATATCGCGCGCCGTCGACGAGCACGTAATGGTCCCCCTCCGGGGTGTGCTCCTCGCGGATTGTGTGGGCGGGGATCACCTCAAGGCGGGACGTCAGTGCCGGGGATGGGGCGGGGGAGCGGACCGGAGCGCTGGCGGGAGAAGGGGCCGGTGCGCCGGTGGCCGGGGAAATGGAGGCTGGGGAAACGGCGGCCGGGCTTGCGGCGGCCGGCGTGCCTGCCAGGCGGGCAGAGGGCCCGGAGGGAGCGGGCAGGGACGGGGACGACCGGGAGGGAGTGGTCCGCTCGGGGGCGGACTGGGCCTGAGCCCCCTGGGTCGCTCCCGAAGACGGAGCCGGCAATGCGGGCGCAGCCGAGGGCGACCGGAAGCGTGGCAGAACCACCGGCCCCTGATACCCTCCCTGAATGCGTCCGCCGATGTTGCTGGCCATGGGTCTCCTGGGCCCGGGGTCAGACGGTCACGTCGAGCATTTTCCCCAGATCGGGGCTTCCCGGAACAAGAACACTGTCCAGGAGCGCGACAACCTGCTTGTCCGCGTCCATTGCGGTTTTGATCGCTGCGACACCGAGGTTCGTCTGGGTCATCGCGCTTTGTGTGGTAACGGCCATCTGTGCGATGGTCACGGGGTCCATGGCATCGTCCTCCTGACTTGTCCGCGTGGTGAGAACCCGTGGGCGTTGAGGCCTTCAGTAGGCGGTCGGGGCGGCAGGGATTGCACACACACTGACCGTGAAGATCCGGTCTATCATATCAGGGCGGACCCGCGGGCCGTCAAGTCCCTCAGGCCGGTTTCCTGGCGGCGATCGCGTCGTTCAGGGCCAGCAGGCGAACGGCCTCCTCCACGTGGAGGGCCTCCACCAGGCGGCCATCAACGACGACCACGCCCTTGCCCTCTTTTCTTGCGTTCTCAAAGGCATCCACGATTATCCTCGCACGATCCACATCCTCCGCCGAGGGGGAGAAGCACGCGTTCGCGGTGGCGATTGTCCTGGGGTGGATCAGGGTTTTGCCATCAAAGCCCAGCCGGGCGCCCTGCAGGCAGGACTGGTGAAATCCATCATCGTCCTGCAGGTCCAGGTGGACTCCGTCCAGGATTGCAAGGCCGGTGGCCCGGGCTGCAAGGAGGCACAGGCCAAGCGCCGTGAGAAAGGGCTCCCGGTCCGGGGTGTGGGCCGCGCGCAGATCCTTGGCCAGGTCGCTGGTGCCCATGATCAGCCCGCACAGCCGGGCGGAGGACCGGGCAATGGAAAGGGCCTGGAGCACCCCCAGGGGCGTTTCCATCATGCACCACAGGGCGGGAGCGGCGGCCGGAAGGGCGGCCTCGACCCGGTGGACGTCGCTCTCGGAGTTGACTTTCGGCAGGACGATTCCGTCCGCCGGCAGGGCGGCGACGGCCTTCAGGTCGTCCTCGCCCCAGGGCGTGTCGAGCCCGTTGATCCGCACCAGCACCTCGCGCCCGCCGTAGGGCCGGGCCGAGACAACCTCGACAACGGTGCGCCGCGCGTCCTCCTTGGCCTCGGGGGCGACGGCGTCCTCAAGGTCCAGGATGAGCACATCCGCATCAAGGGTGCGGGCTTTCTCAAGCGCTCTCGGATTCGAGCCGGGGATGTACAGGGCACTGCGCCGGGGCCGGACCCGGGCGGAAGGGCTGCTCGACACAGAAGAAGGCTCCGTTCACAGCGGCGGAAGGTCGCGGGATCCGGCCCGGGAGGCCGGATCCTGTGTCGCGGGCGAGGCTCAGAACTCGCCCAGAACGGTCTGGATCTTGTTCTTGAGGGTCTCGGCGTTGAAGGGCTTGACGATGTAGTTTGACACGCCCGCCTCCTTGGCCGCAATCACGTTCTCGGTCTTCGATTCGGCGGTGACCATGATAAAGGGCAGACACTTCAGCTTGGGGTCGGCCCGGACTTCCTTCAGGAGCTGGAGGCCGGTCATGGGCTCCATGTTCCAGTCGGAGATGATCATTCCGAACTTCTCACCGCCACGCAGGATCTGGAGCGCCATGCTGCCGTCGGTCGCCTCGGCGATGTTGGTGAAGCCGAGCTGACGCAAAAGGTTTCCGATAATCCGCAACATCGTCTTGTAGTCATCGACGATGAGGATTTTCATGTTCATATCGACAGCCATTGGGTACCCCTAGCATTTTCTGTATTTTTCCCCGCCGGGAGCGGCGTTTTCCGGGACCGGTGAACCGGATAGGCCGCGTTTGCTGTACCGCCTCTGCGGCGGACAGGCACGGGCATGGCCGGACCACTCTGGAGTAGATGCCCGCATTCCCGGTCCAATTCAAGGGAAAATATCTGGCCGCCCGAAATGGACTGGCCTGGCCTCAGCCGCCCCGGGGCGCCGGGGCCGCGACCGGGTCAATGCGCCGGTGAGCCACGGACTGGCTGACCTCCCGCGCTTTCACGGGCTCCATGTTGGCAAGAATCAGGGCCGCGCTCTGGCGTTTCATGGCCAGGATCAGGTCCACCACCAGGGCCGTGTCCATGCCGTTCAGGATGTTGGCGGCGTCCGCGGGCTTCATGCTCTGGTAGTAGCCGACAAGGGCCTCGAGGCGGGCCTTCTCCTGCTCGCTCTGTTTGGCAAGAAGATCCTGGATCGAGGTCTCCAGACGGCGCAGCTCGCCGATCTTGCTCTCGATCTGGCGCTCGGCGGCCACCAGCATGGCCTCGCGGCGCTCCTGCTCGTGGGCCTGGCGGTCCAGGGCCTCCCGGCGCTCGTTCAGGCGCTGGAGGAGGGCGATCTCCGAGGGCGTGAAGGTGGTCGGATCCCGGGAGAACAGGGCCTTCAGGCTGTCGTCCTGGGAGGCCGCTGCCGATCCGGCGTTGCCGCCGTCGGCCGTCGTGGCCCCGGGGGCGTCGGGGAGGGCCGGGGTGCCGGTTCCCGCACCGGCGGCGGATGCACTGGCGGCCGGAGCCCCGGAGGCTCCCGGAGGCTGTGCCGCGGCGTCCGGTGCGTTCGGAGCGCTCTGGGCATGGGCGGCCCTCGTGCCGACGATGTCGCCCATGGCCGCGCGCTGCCCGACGTCGTCCCACAGTGCGCCGATCCGGACGCTCAGGGTCAGCATCGCGACAAAGATCAGGACTGGCAGAAGGCGAATTCTGGACAGTCGGGACATGGGGAACACTCCTTGAGGGGCGCGTTGACGGGCGCGACCGGGGTCGGGTCTCTGGGGGCGGCGCGGAGGTCAGGCCTCCATGCCGCGTGGGTCTAGTCCTGGCGCTGCGGGGTCCGGATGGCGCGCAGGAGCTCGAGTTCGGACAGCGAGCGGTCCCGCTCCGGCAGGGAGGGGGCCGGCGTGCGGATCGGAGCGCGGGCCGGGGCGTCCGGCCATGAGGCGGCTCCCGGAGCGGCACTCCGCGAGTCGGGGGTACGCCCGGCGAGGTCGGTCCTGCGGGGGGGGACAATGGGGCTGCGGGGGGCACCCGGTGCTCCCGGGCGAACCGAGAACGTGGGGGCAGCCATGCCCTCGGCCGGGCCACCCGCACCGGCGCTCTGCGCCGCGGCGGGGCCAGGGGCGACCGGGTCGCGCAGGGGCACCAGGTCGTCGTCATCCAGCCAGTGGGACCGGGCAGGGGGGGCGTTTTCGGTCCCCGCGGGCGAGGCGGTCCGGTCGGCAAAGCGGGGCCGTGCCTCCGAGACCATGCCCTCCATGCGCGGCACCAGGCCCTCGGCGCGCTCGACCATAAAGGCCAGATCGTCGCGCAGGGCGCGGGCGCGGGTCACCGCGTCGCCCAGCGTGCGTCCGGCATCCTCGGCGGTCTTGCGAAGGCGGGGAATGCCGGCCTCGGCCCGTGCGGTCGCCTCGTTGAACGAGGCAATGGTGCGGGCCATCTCGTCGCGGTTGTTGCGCAGCTCGCGCAGCTGGCGGGAAAGCGCAAACGCGTAGCCGATGAACACCAGCAGAAGAAGGGCGATTGTAATGTCGAGGGCTACCTGGAAGGTCATCTCTCAGGACTTCTTTCGGTATCGGCTGTCAACCTGGATGGCGATGGACTGGGCCTTGCGTCCCATTTTTCCGTTGAACATCGGGATGTCTCCGCAGCGGAGCTGCACGATCGAGTCCGGTGTTGCGTTAAACATGATCCTGGAACCGACTTCCAGATTCAAGATGTCTTTGAGCGGCATCTCGACCTCGTCCAGAAGGGCCTCCAGTTCCACCTCGGTGGACCACATTTCCTCGGCCAGGTGGGTTTCCCAGATGCTGTCGCGGCCGAACTTCTCGCCCATGAACATCTGGAGCAGAAGCTCCCGGACCGGCTCCAGGGTGGCGTAGGGGATCATCATGTCGATGCGTCCCCCGCGGTCCTCCATGTCGATGCGGAGCTTGGCCACGATGACCGCGTTCGAGGGCCGCGAGATGGCGGCGAACCGGGGGTTGGTCTCCAGCCGGTCGAACCGGAAGGTCACCGGGGACAGGGGGTCGAAGGCGGAGGAGAGGTCCGCGAGCATCACGTGGACCAGGCGCTCCACCAGGTTGCGCTCGATGGTGGTGTAGGGGCGCCCCTCGATGCGCATGGCGGCGGTGCCGCGGCGTCCTCCGAGCAGCACGTCCACGATGGAGTAGATCATCGAGGAATCAATGGTCAGCAGGCCGTAGTTCGCCCATTCCTCCGCCTTGAAAACGGACAGCATGGCGGGCAGGGGGATGGAGTTCAGGTAGTCCCCGAACCGGTAGGACTGGATGCTGTCGAGGGAGACCTCGCAGTTGTCCGACGTGAAGTTTCTCAGGGAGGTGGACATCATGCGGACGAAACGGTCGAAGACCACGTCCAGCATGGGCAGGCGCTCATAGGAGACCAGGGCCGTGGAGATCAGGGTCTGGATCCCGGTTTTCTCGGTCCCCATGTCGTCTCCCGCCACGCCGAGCAGGGAGTCAATCTCGTCCTGATTGAGGACACGGGCCTCCTTGCCCGGGTCGCTGCCGCCCGCAGCGGCCTCGTCCCCGTCGACCATGGCCGCCCATTCGGCCATCATCGCCTCCTCGTCTTCTTCTCCAACCATTGTCCCTTGCCCCAACGTACGGTGTCTAGAGGTGGAAAGCCTACTGGATCAGAATATCCTTGAACAGAACGTTCTGGGCCTTCGCCGGAGCCGCCTGCCGGTTCACCCGGTACAGAAGTTCCTCCCGAAGCCGGTGGACGCCCGCGGAGCCCTGAAGATCCTCAAGCCGCAGCTCGCGCAGGTAGGTGCGGAAGCTGTCCATGATCTCGGGCACGGCCTTGCGGATGGGTTCGATGTCCGCGTAATTGTCCACCACCAGGGTCAGGCGCACCTGAAGGTACGGACGCCGGCGGGGCGTCCCGCTGTTCAGGTCCACGGTAATCTGTTCAAGGTCAACATAGAAGGGGGGTGTTTCCCCCGGAGGCGCCGTTGCCGGTGCCGCGCCGGCCCCGTCCCCTGACGCGGCGGTTTCAGCGGACGTGGAGCCCAGAAGACCGGAAAAATAGGCCCCGGCTCCGATCCCCGCCAGCAGCAGGACCGCAAGAAGGATGATGATCAGAAGTTTCTTTTTCTTGCCCGACGGTGCGGAGGGGGGCGCGCCTGCGCCTGCATCGTCCAGTTCTTCGTCAGCCATCGTCGTGTGTGTCCCACTCAAGCGTTCTGTTCATCCCGGGCGGAGCGCTGTGCGGTCCTCCGGGGGGGTGTCCTGTCCGGCGGGGTCGGCGTCCGAGCGGCCCGGGGCGCGGTCCGGGCGTGGTGCGCGCCGGTGTCCGGCGTTGCCCGTCCCGGCGGGGCGGTCCCACCCAGTGTGTCCGGACGGATCTGTCCCCGGGTGTTTCCCGTGTTCCGGTTCCTGTCGTCACCGTGTTCCGGTTCCTGCGGCTTCGGGCGCGGGTGCCGGCGAGGGCAGCCCGGTCGCGGCTCCGTCCCATCCCCATTCTGGGCCGGGAAGGGTTAAGCTCCGGTTTCCGGAACCGGTGTCCCGGGGCCGGTCCGCCGCGAGAAAAACCACACGTTTTCAGGCGCCAGTCCGATGTTTGCGAACGATACACGCTTTTATCCGAAGAATCGACGTGTTTTCTCCCTTCCGGTGGAAGGTTGAGGCCCGTTCAACGCAAGGGATCCGTAGGGCGCGGGCAGGCCCTCGGGGAGAGTTCTGCCCGGAGGGACTCTTTTGCCGGGCCCGGGGGGCGGAATTTTAATGGAGGTGGGGCCGGATTTCCTGCTATCCTCCTGACCTGACAGGGTTTCCGGTGCTTTGGACGCTTTGGCATTCTTTTTGCATAACTACCGGCACCTGATGCGTGCGCGGGCGGATGCCCCGGACAGCACGGGTACGGAAACACAGGCGCTGACCGTCGGGTCCGATTGGTGCGGACCCAGCCTCGGAGTGGAGTGGATGGAAAATACCTCATACATCGCCCTGACCGGCCAGATGGCTCTGTGGCGGAAGATGGACAGCGTGTCCAACAACCTCGCCAACATGGATACGGAAGGGTACCAGTCGGAGAGCCTGGTGTTTTCCGACTACCTGGTGGGCACGCGCAGCACCGGCCGGCGGCTGAAGGAAAACCTTGCCTACACCCAGACCCTGGGTGCCTACCGCGATTTGTCCGTGGGCCCCATCAAGGAAACCGGCAATGCCCTTGACCTGGCCATTGAGGGCGAGGGCTACTTTGAGCTCGATACGGATGCGGGGCCGGTCTACACCCGCGCCGGACGTTTCACCCTGAACCCGGACGGCATGATCATTGCCCTGTCCGGCCATCCCCTGATGAGCGAGACCGGACAGCCGATCGTTCTGGCCCCCAACGAGGGCCGGGTGACCATTTCGGGTGACGGTTCGGTGTCCACCGAGAACGGGGTGATCGGCCGGATCCGTCTTGTGACCTTCGAGGACCAGCTGCGCATGCGCCGGGTCGGCGGCGGCGTCCTGGACGCGGGCGGACAGGATCCCAAGCCCGTCGAGAGGCCCGCCATCAGCCAGGGAATGGTCGAGGGCTCGAACGTGAATCCCATCGTGGAGATCACGAAAATGATCGAGGTCCAGAGGGCCTACGAGTCCACGAACAACCTGCTGGAGCAGGAAAACGACCGCAAGAAGAAGGCCTACCAGGCGCTGTCCGGTGCGAAGGGCGCCTGACGCGATCCTGTGCGGCGCGCCGCCGCGTGATGAACACCAAGTTTCGCGTGACAAACACCAGGTCTCGCGTGATGAACACGACAGTCTAGCGTGACAAACACGACACCAGGGGCCGGAAATCCTTCCGGGGTACGCGACACCGGCCCGCTCAACGAAAGGGATACGTGCGATGCGTTCACTGAAAATCGGAGCCTCCGGAATGCTGGCCCAGCAGACCAACGTGGAGGTCATCTCGAACAACATCGCGAACATGAACACGACCGCGTATACCCAGCGCAAGGCGATCTTTCATGATCTCCTGTATCAGAACGTGCGCCGGGCGGGCGTGTCCAGTTCGGACGCGGACACCATCGTGCCCGCGGGCATCCAGATGGGTCTGGGTGTGAAGACGGCTGCGGTCTACCGCATTCCCAGCCAGGGCAACCTTCTGATGACGGGCAAGGCGCTCAACGTGGCGCTCCAGGGCCGGGGCTATTTCCAGATCGAGATGCCCGACGGGACCGAGGGCTACACCCGTGACGGATCCTTCCAGCTCAACGCCGACGGCGAGATTGTGACCCACGACGGCTACCGGCTTATCGGCCCCGGAGCCATCCCGGCCGAGGCCGAGGACATCCAGATCAGCCCCGAGGGCGAGGTCAACTACAAGCTCCAGGGCGAGATGGCCTGGGCTGTGGCCGGGCAGATCTCCACCGTTCTGTTCGTCAACGAGGCCGGTATGGATGCCATCGGGGACAACTATTTCCTGGAATCCGAGGCCTCGGGCCCGCCGCTGGAGGGCGTCCCCGGACGGGACGGCCGCGGCAAGCTTCTCCAGGAGTACCTGGAAGGCTCCAACGTCAACGTGGTCTCCGAGATCACCGACCTGATTTCCGCCCAGCGCGCCTACGAGATGAACTCGAAGGTGGTGACCACCTCCGACGAGATGCTCTCGACCGTCTCGCGTCTCAAGGCCTGATTGGGGCCGTGGGGCTCCCGTTCGCGGGGGCCCGAAGCCAAAGGAGCCACCCGGTGGACCGCACCTGCCTCGCACCTGTCAGCAGACCCGGGCACCCGTCCGAAGGGGCCGCGCGCGGACCCCGCCGGTCCCGGGCCGCTGTCCGGGTGGCCGCGGGGCGTCCGCTCCCGGTTCCCGCCCGGCTTCCCGTCCTGGTCCTGGTTCTGGCGCAGGCTCTGGCGTCGCCGGGGGCGCATGCCTCCGAGGTGCCCGAGGGCCCCTACTACCTGGAGGGCATGCCGGCGGCGGACGGCTCCCGGCGTTCGGTTCCTGTGCCCGCCGTCTCCCAGCTTTATCCTCCCGTGAACGGCATTTCCCTGCGCCGTGCGGTGGAGATCACCGGCCCGTTCATCACCCTTGGGGATCTGTTCCACGGCCTTCCGGGAAAGAACGAGGCGGTGGTGGCCCGTGCGCCCTATCCGGGGGAGCAGTCCGTGCTCAACGCCCGCTGGCTGGAGCAGGCGGTGCGGGCCCATGGCATCGAGTGGCGTCCCAATTCCTCCCTGGCCCAGGTGGTGGTGACCCGCCCGGGGGAGACCGTTCCCCTGAGCGTGATCGAGGAGGCCCTGAAGGCGCCCCTGGTGGCTCTGGGCGCGCCGGAGCGCATGACCATCGAGCTGACCTCGTCGCGCACGCCCCTGTCCGTTGCCCCGGGCGCCGAGTTCCGGATCCGGGTTTCGGGCGAGACCTACGATCCCCAGACCCGCCGCTTCAGCGCCGTGCTGGAGGTTCCCGCCGGAGCGCCCGACGCCCGCCGGGTCCAGGTGTCCGGCCGCTTCAGCGACACCCGGGATATCCCCGTTCTTGCGCGCAGGCTGGGCCGTGGCCACGTGATCCGGATCGAGGATATCGACTTTGTCTCCATGAAGGTGGAGACCCTGCCGTCCGGCGTCATCACCGATGTCAGCGACCTTCTGGGCAAGGAACCCCGCAACGTGGTGCGCGAGGGGGAGCCGGTCCGCCGCTCCGAGCTTCTGCGCCCCGAGGTGGTGCGCCGCAACGCGGTCGTCACCATGGAGCTCTCCATGCCCGGCCTCAACGTCACTGCCAAGGGCCGCGCCCTGGAATCCGGTGCCGACGGCGATGTGATCCGGGTGATGAACCTGGCGTCCCGGCAGGTGGTCAACGCCACCGTGGTGGACCCCTCCCGGGTCATTGTGGCGCCGCCGTCGTCCGCTGCCGCCGCCCCCGCCCGGTCCCCGGACGCCGACCGGGCGTCCGATCCCGCTGTCGATCCGTCCCGTGTCGATTCCGGCCCCTGACATGTTTGCAGAAGGAGACGCCTCCATGCCCCAGCGTTCACCGTTCCTGTCCGTTGCCCGGCTGGCCCTCGTTCTGGCAGGGGTGTCCGTTCTGGGCGCCTGCGGCGTGATGAAGCGCATGTCCGAGGTTGGCAACGGGCCCCAGGTCAGTGCCATCGACAACCCCACGCTGGCCCGGGACTACCGCCCCGTCAGCATGCCCATGCCCGCCCCGGAGATCGCCCAGCCCAACCCCAACAGCCTCTGGCGCCCGGGTGCGCGCGCGTTCTTCAAGGACCAGCGGGCCAACGACGTGGGCGACATCGTGACCGTGATCGTGAACTTCTCGGATACGGCGATGTTCAGCAACTCGCTGAAGCGGGCCAAGGCCGGCAAGAACTCGGCGAATGCCACCAACCTTCTGGGCTTCGAGAAGTACCTGGACGACTTCCTGCCCGAGGGCGTGGACAAGACCAGCCTGTTCAAGTTCGGCGCCGAGGGCACCACCGGCAACAACGGCATGATCAACCGCAATGAGCGCCTGAACCTTCGGGTGGCGGCGGTGATCATTCAGGTTCTGCCCAACGGCAACCTGGTTCTGGCCGCCAAGCAGGAGGTCCGGGTGAACGGCGAGATCCGCGAGCTGGGGGTGACCGGCATCATCCGCCCCGTGGACATCCGCGCGGACAACACCATCACCTGGAACCAGATTGCCGAGGCCCGGGTGCGCTACGGTGGCCGTGGAACCCTGTCCGACATGGTCGAGCCCAAGTACGGGCAGCAGGTCTACGACATTCTCTTCCCGTTCTGACCAATTCCGGGGCCCCCACGCGGGGCCCCGCTCCGTTTGCGGTCCTCCCCGTCCCGTAAGACGCAACGTGAGACGCAGGGCACGCCTTCCCGGGTGCCAGCCCGCGCCCGCAAGCGTGCCCGTAAGCGTGCCCGTGGCCGTCGCCCGGCCGGGCGCCTGGGGGAACAGCACGCTGCGTCTGACGCGTTGCGGTCCGCTCCGCTCCGCTCTGTTCCGGTCGCCCTCGCATGGCGCGTCCGGGGGAGGGCTGCGACCTGTCCCGGGCAAGGGACGCGCCCCCCAAAAGAAAACCGGGCCCCGGTGGGATCACCAGGGCCCGGCTGTGGGCGTCTTCACACTCGACCGGATGTTTCCCGGCCTCGCGGGTCCGTGCGTGCACCGGGGCACTGCCTGGATCCGCCGCGGTCTCCCGGCCCGGATGTTGCCTCGTGGTGGGGCCATCCGGGCCGGAGCCCGCGGTTCAGATCGACCGGACCTTACTTGTTCTCGTCGGCGGCAACCCGCATGTGGACGATCCGGGTGGGATCCTTGACCTGGCCGTTCATGGCGGCGCTGCCCTTCTTGATGGCGTCCACGTGGTCCATTCCCGAGACCACCTGGCCCCAGATGGTGTACTGGCCGTCAAGGGAGGGGGTGGGGGCCAGCATGATGAAGAACTGGCTGTTGGCGCTGTTCGGATCGCTGGTGCGGGCCATGGAGCAGACGCCGCGCAGGTGTTTGGCCTTCGCGGGGGGGCTGAACTCGGCCGGCAGGTCGGCGTACTTGGAGCCGCCGGTTCCGGTTCCGGTGGGGTCGCCGCCCTGCACCATGAAGCCGTCGATCACCCGGTGGAAGGGCACATTGTCGTAGAACCCCTCGCGCGCCAGCGTCTTGATGCGCTCGACGTGCTTCGGGGCAAGGTCGGGGCGAAGTTCAATGACAACGCGACCGGTGGGCAGATCCAGGTAGAGCGTGTTTTCCAGATCGGCGGACTGAGCTTCGGACATGAACACTCCTGACAGAAGAAGAATGGCACCTGCTGCAAGCGCCAGTGAACGCAAACGGCGAAACATGATGACGGTCTCCGGTTGAGGATAAACGGACAGCGGACACGAAGCCGGGTCCGGGCCGGACCGGCAGCACCCGGGAGCCGGGAGCCCGGCGGGTGCGCGGCCGCAGCCGGATCAGCCTCTTTGTTGCGCGATGCGGTCCTGAAGGTGGGACAGCACCGCAACGGGCACAAATTCGGAGACGTCTCCCCCGAGACGGCAGATCTCCTTGACGAAACTCGAGGAAATGGCCTGTACGCCTTCCGAGGCCATAAGGAAGATGCTTTCGATGGTCGGGTTGAGACGGGCGTTCATGTGGACCATCTGGATTTCATACTCGTAGTCGGACACGGCCCTCAGGCCCCGCACGACGATGGACGCGTTGTTCTGCACCGCGAAGTCCACAAGGAGGTTCGAGAACGGGATGACCTCGATTTCCGCCTTGCCCGTGTCCACCTCCTGGAGCGCCTTGCCGATCATGGCAACCCGTTCCTCCAGGGTGAACAGGGGGCCCTTGCCCCGGTTGTCGGCCACGCCGATCACCAGCCGGTCCACAAACCGTGTCGCGCGGGTGATGATGTCGATGTGGCCGTTGGTGATCGGGTCAAAGGTGCCCGGATAGATGCCGGTGACGGCGCTGCGCCTCATTCCCCGTCTCCTGCGGAGGGGGCCTCGGGCGCGTCGGGTCCGGCGGCGGGTTCGTTTCCGTCCGCAAGGGGCGGGCACTCGCCGTCCTGGCCGTCCTCGTCCACGCCGTCGTTCCCCAGATGGGCGACCGACATGACATTCTCGCCCTCGGAGAGGCGGAACAGGGTCACGCCCTGGGTCTTGCGTCCGGCAATGCGCACGTCGTTGACCGGCATGCGGATGACCTGGCCGCCGTCGGTGATCAGCATCACCTGGTCGCAATGGGCGACCGGGAAGGCCGAGACCACGGGACCGTTGCGCTCGCTCATCTCGATGTTGGCAATGCCCTGTCCGCCGCGGCTGGTGGAGCGGTACTCCATGGAGGACGTCCGCTTTCCAAAGCCGTGGGCCGTCACCGTGAGGATGAACTCCTCCTGGGGCTGGAGCTCGGCGAACCGCTCCGCCGGGAGAAGGCCGGTCAGCTCCTGGGCCTCGGTGGCGGCCGCGTCCTCGGCCCCCTCGGCGCCGGTGCGGCGCAGGGCGTTGGCCTGCTTCAGGTAGGCGGCCCGCTCGTCGGCGGTGGCCTCGATCCGGCGCAGGATGGACAGGCAGTTGACCTGGTCGCCCTCGGCAAGGCGGATGCCCCGCACGCCGGTGGAGGTCCGTCCGGCGAACACGCGCACGTCCGAGACCGGGAAGCGGATGGCCTTGCCCTGGTTGGTGGTCAAAAGCACATCGTCCGCGTCGGTGCAGGTCCGCACGCCCACCAGGTGGTCGCCCTCGTCCAGCTTCATGGCGATCTTGCCGTTGGAGCGGATATCCTGGAAGTCGGACAGGCGGTTGCGCCGGACGTTGCCGGTTTCGGTGGCGAACATCACGTCCAGGTCGCCCCAGGTGGTCTCATCCTCGGGGAGCGGCATGACGGTGGTGATCCGCTCGCCCTGGGACAGGGGCAGAAGGTTGACCATGGCCTTGCCCAGCGACGTGGGCGAGCCCAGAGGCAGGCGGTAGACCTTCATGCGGTAGCACAGGCCGTCGGACGAGAAGAAGATCAGCGGCGTGTGGGTGTTGGCCACGAAGATATTGGTGACGAAATCCTCCTCGCGGGTGGCCATGCCCGTGCGGCCCCGTCCGCCCCGTCTCTGGGCGCGGTAGGTCGCCAGCGGGACGCGCTTGATGTAGCCCGTGTTGGTGACGGTGACGACCATGTCCTCGCGCTGGATCAGATCCTCGATATCCGCCTCGAACTCGTTTTCCTCGAGCGTGGTGCGGCGTTCGTCCGCGTAGGCGCCGCGGATGTCCACCAGCTCCTCGCGCATGATAGCGTGCAGGCGCTCGCGGGAGGCCAGAATGGCCAGATATTCCTCGATCTTCGCACCCAGCTCGGCCAGTTCCTCGTGGATCCGGGAGCGCTCGAGCCCGGTCAGCCGGTGCAGGCGCAGGTCCAGGATGGCCTTGGTCTGGGCCTCCGAGAGGCGGTAGATGCCGCCATCAATCGAGACGCCCGGCTCGTCCAGCAGGCGGATGAAGGGCTCCACCGCCTTGGCCGGCCAGTCGCGGGCCATAAGCCTCTCGCGGGCGGTCTGGGGATCGGGGGCGGAGCGGATCAGGTCGATGACCTCGTCCAGGTTCTCCACGGCGATGGCAAGGCCGACCAAAATGTGGGCGCGCTCGCGGGCCTTGCCCAGCTCGAAAATCGTGCGGCGGCGGATGACCTGCTCGCGGAAGGCCAGGAAGGCTTTCAGGACGCCGCGCAGTGTCATCTGCTCGGGCCGGCCGCCGTTGAGGGCCAGCATGTTCACCGAGAACGTGGTCTGCAGCGGCGTGAAGCGGTACAGCTGGGCCAGGACCACGTCGGCCTGGGCGTCCCGGCGGACCTCGATCACCACCCGGACACCGCGGCGGTCGGACTCGTCGCGCAGCGCCGAGATGCCCTCGATCTTCTTTTCGTGCATCAGGGCGCCGATCTTCTCGACCATGGCCGCCTTGTTGACCTGGTAGGGAATCTCGGTGACCACAATGGCCTGGCGGTCGCCCTTCATCTCCTCGATCTCGACCCGGCCCCGCAGGATGATGGAGCCCCGGCCCGTCAGGAACGCGGACCGGATGCCCGAGCGGCCCAGGATGACGCCCCCCGTGGGGAAGTCGGGGCCGTGGACGATGGACAGCAGATCGTCGTCGGGAAGATCCGGGTTGTCGATCAGGGCACAGCACGCATCCACCACCTCGCCCAGGTTGTGGGGCGGGATGTTGGTGGCCATGCCGACCGCGATGCCGCCGCCGCCGTTGACCAGCAGGTTCGGGTAGCGGGCGGGGAGCACGGAGGGCTCGCCCAGGGATTCGTCGTAGTTGGGCTGGAAATCGACCGTGTCCTTCTCGATGTCGTCGAGAAGGTAGGAGGAGACCCGGGCCAGCCGGGCCTCGGTGTAACGCATGGCCGCGGGCTTGTCCGCGTCCATGGAGCCGAAGTTGCCCTGGCCGTCCACAAGGGTGAGCCGCATGGAGAACGGCTGCGCCATACGCACCATGGCGTCGTAAATCGCACTGTCGCCGTGGGGGTGATACTTACCCATCACCTCACCGACGATGCGCGCCGACTTGCGGAACGGCTTGTTGTGGTCGTAGCCCCCCTCGCGCATGGCGTAGAGGATGCGCCGGTGAACGGGCTTGAGCCCGTCACGGACATCCGGAAGCGCGCGCGAGACAATCACGCTCATGGCATAGTCCAGGTAGGACCTGCGCATTTCCTCGTCGATGGGGATCACTGCGATGTCCCGGGACGGTTCCCCGGAAGCCGGAAGAGTGGTGCTGTCGTCGGTCAAATCAGAGGCCGTCCTTGAACAGAGCACTTCCGGACCGCAGGCGGTGTGCCGGAAGAGAAGAAAGGTCGGGAACCGCAAATGCCGGTGGAGAGCCCACGGGCAGACGGGAGCGGAAACAAAAGTCGAGGGTGCCAGACTTTAGCAGAGCGGTCGTCCTGCGGCAACGCCGGTTTCCAGGGCGGGCCCCAAACGGCTCTGTCCGACCCCGGGGCCGGGTGCCATCGTTTCACGCGTGGGGGGGCCTCGCGGTGGCTGGGGTCTGGTCCGGCGTTTGGGCCCCAGGCCCGGAGGCGGTCTCCGGCGCCCGGGTGGGGGCGGGGTGGGCTGATCCGGCGCCTGAGAGGGATCGGGCCGGGTGCCTAAGAGGGATCGGGCCGGGTGCCCGCCCGGACCCTGTAGCGGAAGCGCCGCTCCCCCTCACGCACCCGGTCATGCAGCGTGTGACCCGCGCGGGCGCACAGGGCGGGGATGTCCTCCCATGTGCGCGGGTCCGAGGCCAGGATCTCGAGAGTGTCGGAGGGGGCCAGGCTGCGCAGGACTTTTGCCGCCCGAAGGACCGGCAGGGGACACAGCAGTCCCGACACGTCCAGTGTTCGGGCCGTCGCCGTGGCCGTATCGGCCACGTTCTCCGCCCCGGTGGCCGTATCGGCCCCGTCCCTTGTGCCGGTGTCGGTCGTCCCGTCACCCGTTTGCGGTGATCCGCCGGGGGAGGGGGGCGTCAGCACAGGTGGCAGCTCTCGTCGTGCGGGGTGTCGCGGAACTCCGGGTCATCCAGCAGGACGCGGACGTCGGGGAGGCTGTCCATGAACAGGTCGAAGAGGTTCGGGTCGAACTTCCGGCTGCGGTCCCGTCTCATGATCTCGAGGACGCTGTCCTCGGACATTCCGGCGCGGTAGACCCGGTTGGAGCGAAGGGCGTCGTAGACGTCCACGATGGAGACGATTCGCGCCTCGACGGGTATTTCCTCCCCCACCAGGCGGTCCGGGTAGCCGGTGCCGTCCCAGTTCTCGTGGTGGCAGCGGGCGATCAGCTCGGCCATGCGGATCATGGGGCTCCCCGAGTTGGAGAGGATCTGTCCCCCGATGCTGGCGTGGGTTTCCATGACGATGCGCTCGTCCGCCGTCAGAGGGCCGGGCTTGAGAAGGATGGTGTCCGAGATGCCGATCTTGCCGATATCGTGAAGCGGCGCGGCGGCGCCAATATGGTTGATCCGGTCCCGGGGCCAGCTCAGGCGCTCGCCCATGAAGGCGCTCAGGGCCCCGATGCGCCGCACGTGGGCACCGGTCTCCGCGTGGCGGGACTGGAGGGCGTTGAAAAGCCGCGAGATGATCTCGTTTTGTGCGTCCCGGATGGCCTGGGTCTGGCGGGCCACGATGCTTTCCAGGTTTGCCGTGTAGTCCTTGAGGGCATATTCCGCCTCCATCAGGCGGGTGCCGACCTGGACCCGGAGCTTGACCTCGTTGATCTCGAACGGCTTGACCACATAGTCGTCCACACCGCCCTCGGCAAAGCCCTTGACCCGGTCGTAGGCATCGCCCTTGCCGGTCAGCAGGATCGTGTAGATATAGTGCTCTTTTTGCAGAACCCGGACCGAGCGGGCCAGGTCGAGCCCGTTCATGTTCGGCATGTCCCAGTCGGTGATCAGCATCCCGATCCGCTCCTCGTCGGGGCTGGCGAGGTTCCGGCGCAGGATCTCCAGGGCCTGGAGGCCGTCCACGGCTTCGGACACGGTGTGCCCCATCTGGCGAAGGTGGGACGCGAGGAAGAAGCGTCCAATTTCCTGGTCTTCGGCAAAGAGAATATGCATCACGCTCCCCTTGCGGGAAAAAACACAACGACTGTCCAGGGGCGCCGGGAGATGTGGAAGGCCATCTCCCGTATCCCTGTGGCCAACCCGGATGGGGGCCGCGGTACCGGATGGAGGACCGAAGGCGCCTGTCTCATGCCCGCACGCCCGGGCTGCGGGTCCGGGGGCCGGAGGCTGTTCCGATCACGAATGTCGACTCTAAACAAAAAACCGGGAACACGCGAACGATTTGTTTCAATAATGGCAAGGACTTCATGTCTCTCCCATGCCGTGTGTCCCGGTTTTCCGGATCCGCTCCAGAAGTGTCCCCATCTCCCCCAGCATGCGGGCAAAAAGATCCCCGAGGCGGGCCCGCATCGGCTCCACATCCGGTCTCCGGTCCGGAAGGAGGCCCTTGCGGCCGGCGTCCTCAAGGGCGAGGCAGGCGGCAATAAGCTCGCCTCGGTTGAAGAACCCGCTGATCCCCTTCAGGGCGTGGGCGCTGATGCGAAGCTTCTCGTTGTCGGATTCGGCGATGGCGTCCCCGATGTCCTTCATCAGGGCGGGGCCGTCGCGCAGGTACAGCTCGACCGCCTTCTCGATGAAGGAGGTGTTCCCCTCAAAGTTCCTCTCCATGACACCGGGCTCGATCAGAGGGGCGTCGTCCCGGGGCGCCTCCGGTGAGACCTCAGGTTCGGCCCGGGCGGCAGCCGGGATCGGGGGCGGGGGCGGGGCGCCGGGAACCAGGGGTTCGGGCGGGGCGCCGGCATCCCTTTGCCGCACAAGGGTGTCCAGGAGAGACTTCAGGTTGTCGAAAAGAACCGGCTTGGTCAGCCAGCCGTCCATTCCGGCATCCAGGTAGAGGGTCTGGTCCTCCTCGAAGGCGTTTGCGGTCACGGCAACGATCACGCTGCGGGGGAGCTCGCCTGCCTTCTCGAGATCGCGAATCTGCCGCGTCGCGCTGATTCCGTCCAGAACGGGCATCTGGATGTCCATCAAGATCAGGTCGAACGGACCCCTTGAGCGCAGCAGGGCGATGGCCTGTTCCCCGTGGTCCGCAACGACGGTCTCGCAGCCCAGGGTTCCCAGCATGCGCCCGGCCACGACCTGGTTCATGGGGACGTCCTCCACCAGGAGAACCCGCAGCGGCCGGTCCGGCCCCGAGCCGCTCTCCGGCGTTCCCACCCCATCGCCGGTGCCGAAACTCAGGGTGCCTCCGGCGCCGTGCACCGGCTTTCCGGGGGCGCTGGCCGCCGAGTAGAGGGCGGTCTCCGCCGCCTCCAGGGCTGCCGCCTCGGCGTTTGTCCCGCTCGGGGGCGCCGGAGGGGGCGTTGTGCGCAGGGGCGTGCGCCCCAGGGTGAAGAGCAGGGCGTCCACCAGTCTGCGGGGGGATACGGGTTTTTCCAGAATGTCGCTGAGCCCGGCCTCCGGCGGATCCTGGCAGTCCAGAATGCTGCCCGCGGCCAGCTTGATGGCCGGAACGTCTCTCAGGCGCGGATCGTCCCGGAAACCCTCGAGAACGTCGAAGGCCGTGCCATCGTCCAGAAGCTGGTCGCACACGATCACATCCAGGCTTCCGGCGCCGAATCGGTCGGCGTGGGCTCTGGCCTGGTCCAGGGCCTCCCGGACTGTGGAGGCGGACAGGACGCTCATGCCCCAGTCCACCAGCAGTTCCCGCAGAACGCCGAGGCAGGTTGCGTTGCTCTCGACCAGCAGAACCCGGGCGTCTCTCAACTGGCCGGAGGACAGGTCGACTGCCTCGCCGCTGTCGCCGTAGGGGAGATCCACCACAAGGTCGAACCAGAAGCGGGAGCCGGATCCCAGTTGGCTTTTCAGCTCCAGTTTCGAGTTCATGGAATCGAGAAGCTGGGCACAGATCGCTAGCCCCAGACCGGTTCCGCCGTACTTGCGGGTGGTCGAGTTGTCCACCTGCTCGAAGGCGCGGAAGATCTTGTCCTGCTTGTCCTCGGGGATGCCGATTCCCGTGTCCGTGACGCTGAAACGCAGGGCGACCTGGCCGAATTTGGTCTTCACGCCCTCGATGGTGGTCACGCTGACGAAGATTTCTCCCTCGTCCGTGAATTTCAGGGCATTGGAGGTCAGGTTCAGGACAAGCTGCCGAAGGCGGGTCGGGTCGCCCACAATCCGCTCCGGGACGCTCCGGGAGATGTGCAGCACCAGCTCGAGCTTTTTCTTGTAGGCCACCGGGGCGATGCCGCGGATGGCCTCGTACAGAACCTCGCGGGGCGCGAAGGGGATGGTCTCCAGGGTCAGCTTCCCGGAGACGATCTTGGAGATGTCGAGAATGTCGTTGATGATGCCCAGAAGGGACATGCCGCAGCTTTTGATCGCGTCGGTCATGGAGGCCTGGTCGGGCGTCAGGCGGGTTCTGAGCAGCAGGTCCGACATCCCGATCAGGCCGTTCAGGGGCGTGCGGATCTCGTGGCTCATGTTCGCAAGGAAGTTGGTCTTGGCCGCGTTGGCCTGCTCGGCGGCGTTCTTGGCGTCGCGCATGGCCCGCGCGGCCTGTTCCCGGTGGGTCACGTCCACCACAAGGCCGCCCAGGCCCATGGCCTCGTCCCCCTCCTGGATGGGGAAGACGACAAAATTGTAGATGGACCGGGTGCCCTGGAACTCCAGGGCGATCTCGAGTTCCGCCGCCTTGCCGGTTGTGCGGACTGTGTTCTCGTGGCGCGAGAGGCGTTTCGCAATGGCCGGAGGCAGGATTCCGGCGTTGGTGCTGCCGATCACCGTATCCATCGGCTGGTTGAGGATCTCGCACATGCGCCGGTTGGCGACAAAATAGGTGTCCTTGCGGTCCTTCAGGAACACGCCCGCGTCCACGTTCGAGACGAAGGCCGCCAGTTCCCTGCGGTGGCGCTCGATCTCCTCGTTGCGCAGGGCCAGTTCCCGGGTGGTGGCCCTCAGTTCCCGCACGGCCGTGTCCCGGTCGTCCACGAAGGCGCGGCTCGCGCGGCTTCCGGCGGCAATTCCGAAGAGCCCCAGCAGCCAGATGCCGCCGTGGGTCGCCAGCACCATGTTCTGGGTCATCCGGGTCTCGGGCTCGTAGAGGTCCATGGGGACCGACACGCTCAGGGCCCCGACGACCGAGGGCTCGCCGCCGGAGAGCGGCTTGTGGCATTCAAGGCAGGGGCGCTGGGCTCCGAGCCCCACCATCAGGCGCAAGAAGCGCTTCCCCTGGATCGGGGCGACCTCCAGCACCTCGGCCGCCCTGTGCTTCTCGATGGTGCGAAGGCTCTCGGTCTCCCACGAATCGGGCGCGTTGGCGAGGCGAATCGGGTTGGAGGACGTCAGGCGCGAGACAATCCCCGTGTTCCAGCCCGAGCTTTCGTGCACCATGCGCGAAAGGTGGTCCGCATTGACCCGGATGAGCCGCTCGCCCCCCGGAAGCTCCAGGGTGCGCAGATCCTCGCGCAGATAGGGGTTGGGGCCGATCTGGCGCCCCTCATAGGTGAAGACCCCGTTCTGGGAGTGGATCCAGCTGAGGTACAGGAATTCGGTCTGGGCCGTCGTGCGCGCCTGCAAGGCGGCGGCGTTGAGGGCCTGGCGTTCGGCGGTGATGAAGTTGTAGGCGCCTGATGTCCCCATGGCCAGCGTCCACAGAAGGACGCCCGCAAGGGCAAACGGCAGGATCGGAGGGGCCTTCGATGCGGCCCCGTCCCCCCGATCCCCGGAGGGATCCTCGCCAACAGTGTCCGGACAAACTTCGGGAGCCGGCATAAACAGGGCACTCTTTGCAAAAGAAACTATACACAACCTGTGTGATACAAGTTTAGGCACGGAATGCTTAAAAATCTACTACACCTTTTTGTGTGACCGGAGCCGGTTCCGGTCACAGGGGAGCCGTTCGCATGACCCACGCAACCGGGGGGAAGCACCCAACGTCCGCAGACATCGAGAGCCTTCGGCGCGCCGCCCGGGCCCGAGATCCGGTGGCCATGGCGGCTCTGGGCGCGCGCCTGCTGGTCGGCTTTCCCGGGGATCCGCCGCAGACCCGCGATCCCGCGCAGGGGCGCCAGCTTCTGGAGGAGGCCGCCCGTCTGGGGCATGCGGAGGCCTGCGCCACCCTGGCCGCGGCGTTCGGCAGCGGCAACTGGGGCGTCGCACGCGACGGGCAGAAGGCCTTCGCGTACTGGAAACAGGCCGCCCTCAACCCGCACGATCACCTGGCCCACTACACGGTGGCCGAACATCTGGACTTCGGCCTGGTGGGGGAGCGCGACCCGCACGAGGCCCTGCTGTGGTACATGAAGGCCTCGGAGGCCGAGCCTCCCTATGGCCCGGTGGCCTCGCTGCGGGTGGGGCGGGCGTTCGAGAGGGGCGAGGGGCCGGTTTCCGATGCCCGTACCGGTTCCGATACCGTTTCTGATACCGGTTCCGGTTCCGCCACCATGTCCTTCGGCACCCCCGACCCCGAGGCCGCCTTCTACTGGTACTCCAAGGCCGCGCGTCATGACGATCCCGAGGCCTGGTACCGTCTCGGGCTTCTGTACGAGGCCGGGCGCGGCGTGCCTCCGGATCCCCTTGAGGCCGTGGCCTGCTACGAGCGCGCCCGGAACAATCACGTCCCCGCCCTGAGGCGCCTCGGGGATCTGGCTCTGGCGGGCGCTGGGGGGGCGCGCCCGGATCCGGCCCGGGCCTTCGCCCTCTACCGGGAGGCCCGGACCCGGGAGCCGGAGGCCACCTGGGGCGTGCGGGCCTGCATTCTTCTGGAGCGGGGCGAGGGTGTGGCGGCCGACCCTGAGGCGGCCCGGCAGGGGCTTGCCGGGCTGGCGGCGGCAGGGTGCCAGTCCGCGACCTTCTACCTGGAGCACATCTTTGGCGCCGCCCTCGATCCTCACGGCACAAAGGATCCGGAGGCCGGAACCTGGATGGAGATCGCCCGCAAGGGCATCCCCGAGGCCCAGCACCATCTGGCCTATCTGCACCTCTTCGGCCACGGTGTGGCGGAGGATCCGCACAAGGCCCTGGAGCTGTTTTACGAGGCGGCGCAGCAGGGGTATGCGCCATCCCTCCACGCCCTGGCGGAGCGCCACGCCAGCGGCGACGGCACCCCCGACGATCCCGTAAGCGCCTTCGAGTGGTATCTCAAGGCGGCCCACGCGGGCGTTGCGGCGGCCCAGACCCGGGTGGGCACCATTCTGGAAAACGGCGGGCTGCCCGGGCGCTGCCCGTTCATGGGCATTTTCAGCCCGCTGCCCTGGTACGAACTGGCGGCCGGGGCCTCCGATCCGGGAGCCCTGTACGCGCTTGGTCTCCTGTACGCGAAGGGGCGCTGGGTGGAGACCGACCCCAGCCGGGCGCGGGAGCTGATCGGGCAGGCGGCCGAGCTCGGCCATCCCCTGGCGAGGGCCTGGTGTGACGGCGAGTGCGGCGCCGGGCCGGACCCGCAGGCTGATACTGTCGGTGGGGCGGACGGGACGGCAGGCGGTGGGCCGGCGGAGTCTCCTGATGGGGCTCGGGAAGCCGCTTCCGACGGGGGCACGGACCCGGCCCCATAAGGGGGGCGGGTGCGGCTCCACGGAATACCCGACAGGCGGGCCCGGATGGGGCCCCCAGGCGGTCCGTCTCCCGGAGACCGCACGACAGGGGATTCAGGCCCCAGGCTGTTTCCTGTTCCAGGCCCCGATTCTCAAGCCGACCCTCGGGAGGACCGGGCCGGGCGCTGCCTTTCGCGGTGGCGGTGCTTCCGTCCTGTGTCATTCCGTACTGTGGGCGAGGGCCTCTCCGGGATGTCCTGGAGTCGGCCGTCCGGGGGTGTCCCCAGATGCGAATCGAGCCAAAGAGTCCACATTTTCGCCTTGAAAGGGGCTTTTCCTGGGGCGCTGTACCCCGCGCCCCGGCGTCCGGGCGCCCTGAAGAGTCTGAGGAAGGCCGGGGATTGTGGGCGCTCTATGGCAACAATGTGGATGTTTGTGTCGTTTTGTGCCTTGAAACGAAGGCGAGCGGATTGCGCTTTGTGGCAAGATCGTGCATGATGCGCGCCTGAGGCGACGGAAGCGGCAAAAGCGTCCTCGCCGGTCCGGATCGTATGGAGTCCCGTGTCCTATGGTGCGCCTCGCGACGTTCAATGTGAACTCGATCAGAGCCCGGCTGCCGGCCGTCATGGCATGGCTTGGCCGCGAAGACCTTGATGTTGTCCTGTTTCAGGAAATCAAGGTGCGTGACGAGGAGTTCCCTGTGGGAGCCTTCGAGGACGCGGGCTGGCAGATCGTCTATCACGGTCAGCCGTCCTACAATGGCGTGGCCATTGCCTCGCGCCTGTCCCTGGAGGATGTCCACATGGGCCTTGACGGCCTGGGGGATGACAAGCAGGCCCGCTACATCGAGGCTCTTGTCGGCGGGCGTCTGCGGGTGGGGTGTCTCTACGCCCCCAACGGCAATCCCGTGTCCGATACCATGAAGTACTCGTACAAGCTGTCCTGGATGCGGCGTCTCCTGGAGCACGCCAGCGCCCGTCTGCGCGACGAGCCCGATCTGCCCATGGTCCTTGGCGGGGACTACAACGTCTGTCCGTCAGACGAGGATGTGTACAACCCGGCGTCCTTTGCCGATGACGCGTTGTGCCGTCCCGAGACACGCGCCCACTACCGCTCCTTTGCCCACATGGGGTTCACCGACGCTCTGCGGGTCCGCTACCCGGTGGAGACGGTTTACACCTTCTGGGACTACAAGCACGGTGCCTGGCCGAAAAATCACGGTCTGCGCATAGATCACCTCCTGCTGAATCCGGCCGCCGCCGATCTTCTTCTGGATGCCGGCGTTGACTGTTCGCTTCGCGGCGAACCGAAGGCCAGCGATCACACCCCCGTCTGGGTCTCCCTGGACGTGTGATCGGTTATCATCGTTTCGTCCCCCCTCTTAAGGAGAAGATTCATGAAAAAAGCTCCGGCCTCCAAGACCAAGACCCGGGCCGCCAACGCCCCCCAGAACCCGTCGGTGAAGGCCCCCGCGCCCAAGCCCGCCGAGCCCGCGAAGGATCTCGCAAAGGACGCCGTCAAGAAGGTGGAGGCCTCCGCTGCAAGGACCGTCGCCGACGTCGAGAAGAAGGCGGAGAACGCCCTCGAGCAGGTGGCCGTCAAGCTCGACTCCGCTGCCGAGGAGATGCTCTCCGGCATGGGGCTGGCTGACCGCCTGAAGGCCCCCAAGACCGAGGCGGAAAAGCGTCGCATGATGCTCATCGCCTACGGCCTCTACGCGCTGACCTGCATCTTCTTCCTGCCGACCATTGCGGCCTACTTCTTCATCGTGCGCCGCTTCAAGGGCGCCATGAAGGGCGGCATCTGGGAAAGCCACATCGTCTGGCTCGAGCGGACTTTCCTCTTCGGCTTCGGTGGCTTTGTTGTCGGCCTGGTCGTGTTCCCCTGGTTCGGCTGGCTGATCCCGATCGCCGCCGGTCTCTATGTGTACTACCGTGTCGTCAAGGCCTACCTGAACTACGACGAGAGCAAGCCGATCGAGAACCCGACGGCCTACTACTGAAGACCGGGGCCTTTTCGTAACCCGAAAAGGTTCGGAGGGCCGCTTTGAAAGCGGAATGGGACAATGCCCGGATGGCACCGCCATCCGGGCGTCTCTTTTTTCGGGCTCCGGCGCGCCGGTTGTCGGGTGCCTGGGTGTTTCAGCTCCTGCCCATGCCCGGTCCGGTTTCGCCCGGGATCCTCCAGACTGTGATGACCCGGCGTGCCGCCTCCGGCCCATGCCCGGTCCGGTTTCGGCTGTGCTCCCGTAGGGCCTGTGGCTGCGTTCCGGTCCGGCCTTCGGGTGCGCTCCCGTTGGCCTGTGGCCGGGTCTCTGGCGGTGTCCCTGACGGGGCTGCGGCTGCGCTGCGGTGCGTCGTTCGGTGTTGACGGGTGGTGCCAACAGGCCTACCATGCCCGGGTGTCAATCATTCGATTGATTTAGTCGTGTGGGGCGGCCAGTCAGACCCCGAAGGAGTGTCCATGGTAAGCGGCGCGCTGTCGTGCCCGTCCGAGCCCGGTGCGACGGGCGGGGATCCGGTCCCCGACACCCGCCAGAGGCTTCTGGAGGCGGCCATCCATGTGTTTGGCTGTTCCGGGTTCGACGGTGCCTCTACCCGGTCCATCGCGCGGCAGGCCGGGGCGAATGTCCAGTCCATCGCCTACTACTTCGGCAACAAGGCCGGTCTCTACCGGGCGGCCGCCGAGACCGTGGGCCAGGAGATCGCCGGTCTCACCGGGCCGTTGCGGGTCCGGATCCGCGATCGCCTCGAGGCCTGCAGCGCCTCCGCCGGGCCCATGTCCCGCGAGGAGGCGACCCAGCACCTGCATGAGCTTGCGGTGTTTCTCGTCCGTTTGATCCTGAGCCCGCAGGCCGAGTCCTGGGCCCGGTTCATCGTGCGCGAGCAGATGGGCCCGTCAGAGGCTTTTCATGACCTGTATCAGCGTGTTATGGGTCCGATTCTTGATGTTGTGTCCCGGCTGGTCGCGATCTTGCTCGAGGAGCCCGATCCGGGCGCGCCGTCGGTGCGCCTGCGGACCCTGGCCTTTGCGGGCAGCGTTCTGGTCTTTCGCTTCGGACAGGCAACCGTTCTGAGGCAGACCGGCTGGCAGAGCATTCAGGACAAGGAGATGGATGCCGTGTGCGCCATGCTCCGGACTTTGGTGGAATCCCTCCGGCCAGCAGGAGACCGGACCTTATGAAACGCAAACCCCTCGTTATCCTTGGCGCTGTGGTGGTCGTCGGCCTTGTGGCCGGGATCATCGGCTACAGTGTGTCGCAGGATCGCCGCAACGGAGCGCTGACCCTTTACGGGAACGTGGATGTGCGCCAGGTGCAGCTGTCGTTCCGCGTGCCCGGGCGCCTTGTGGAGGTCGTCCTCGACGAGGGGGATGCGGTCACCCCCGGCACCCGTCTGGCCCAGCTTGATCCCGTCCCCTATCAGGAGAGCCTGGCCGCGGCCGAGGCGCGCCTTGCAGCCGCCCGGGCCGCGTATGCGAAAGCGCGCAACGGGCCCCGTCCGGCGGAGGTGGAGCAGGCCCGGGCCCGTCTGGACCAGGCGAGGGCCTCGCTGGTCCTGTCCGAGCTGACCCGAACCCGCCAGCAGGAACTGGTCCGCACAAAGGCCTCGCCCCAGGCGGTCCTGGACCAGGCGGTGGCCCAGCATGACGCCTCGGTGGCGTCGCTGCGCACGGCGACCGCAGCCCTGGACCTGATGGAGGAGGGCACCCGCCACGAGGATATCGAGGCGGCCCGCGCCGAGAGCGAGGCCGCTGATGCGGCTCTGGCTTCGGCTCGCACCTCCCTTTCCGACACCACCTTGTTTGCGCCCTCCACGGGCATGATTGTCTCCCGGGTTCGGGAGCCCGGCTCCATCGTGGCCGCCGGGGAGCCGGTCTTTGTGGTCTCGCTGGCCGAGCCGGTCTGGGTTCGCGCCTACGTGGACGAGCCGGGTCTGGGCTACGTCTACACCGGCCAGGAGGTGGAGGTTTTCAACGACACCTTTCCCGACCGGGCCTACCGCGGCGTGATCGGGTTTGTCTCGCCGGTGGCCGAGTTCACTCCCAAAACCGTCCAGACCCCGGACCTGCGCACCGACCTGGTCTACCGGCTGCGGGTGATCATCCAGGAGCCCGACACGGGCCTGCGCCAGGGCATGCCCGTCACCGTGCGCGTTCCGCGCCGGGCCCCCGGTTCCTGACGGGGTGCCCATGGACACCCCCTCGCCTGCGGTCGTGACGGTCCGCTCGCTGACCAAGCGCTTCGGCCCGGATGGACCTCCGGCCCTGGATGCGCTGGATGCGGAGATCCTGCCCGGCGAGATCACGGGCCTGGTGGGGCCGGACGGGGCGGGCAAGACCACCCTGATCCGCCTGATGACCGGCCTGATGGCCCCTACAGAGGGCCACGTGGAGGTGTTCGGCAACGACACCCGCACCCGGGCCCAGGCGGTCCAGGAGGCGATCGGCTACATGCCCCAGCGCTTTGGGCTGTACGAAGACCTGAGCGTTCTGGAGAACCTGACCCTGTATGCGGAGCTTCGGGGCCTGCCCGAGCAGGACCGGCCCGAGGTGTTCGCCGAGCTTCTGCGCTTTACGGACCTGGCCCGGTTTACCGCCCGCCTTGCGGGGCGGCTGTCCGGGGGCATGAAACAGAAGCTGGGCCTGGCCTGTGCCCTTCTGAAGAAACCCCGGCTTCTTCTTCTGGACGAGCCCGGCGTGGGCGTTGACCCCATCTCCCGGCGCGAGCTCTGGAGCATGGTGGAGAACCTGACCCGCGAGGGCATCGCCGTGGTCTGGTCCACCGCCTATCTGGACGAGGCGGAGGCGTGCTCGCGGGTTCTGCTGCTCAACGAGGGCAAGCTTCTGTTCGCCGGTCCCCCCGGCCAGCTGACCGGGCGCACCCGGGGGCGTGTGTTCCGGGTGAGCGGGTTTCAGGGGCGCAAGCGCGATGTGCTTGCGGGCCTTCTGGAGGATCCCCTGGTCAGCGACGGCGTCATCCAGGGCGAGGCCCTGCGCCTGGTCCTGCGCCAGGAGAGCCCACCCGAACGGCTCCAGGGCATGGTGATGGTTCCGGCGGAACCAAGGTTCGAGGACTCATTTGTGGATCTTCTGGGGGGTGGTCCGGGCGGGCGCTCGGTCCTTGCGGAAAACACCCGGGAGTTTCCAAAAGATGACCCGAAGCCGGCGATCGAGGCCCGGGGCCTGACCCGCATGTTCGGGGATTTCACCGCCGCCGCCGACATCACCTTTTCCGTGCCGAGGGGCGAGATTTTCGGTCTCCTGGGTCCGAATGGAGCCGGAAAATCCACCACATTCAAGATGTTGTGCGGTCTTCTTAAGCCAACACGTGGAGAGGGGCGGGTGGCCGGGTTCGACCTGCGCCGCGACGGGGCCAACGCCCGCAACCGCCTGGGCTACATGGCCCAGAAGTTCTCCCTCTACGGGGATCTGAGCGTGGCCCAGAACCTGGATTTCTTTGCCGGTGTCTACGGTCTTGACCGGGCCAGCCGCCGCGCCCGCACCCGGATGATGACCGAGATCTTCGACCTCGGGCCCTATGCGCGCCAGTCCGCCCGGGATCTTCCCCTGGGCCTCAAGCAGCGCCTGGCCCTGGCGTGCTCGGTCATGCACGAGCCGGACGTCCTGTTTCTGGACGAGCCCACCTCGGGGGTTGATCCGATCACCCGGCGCGAGTTCTGGACCCACATCAACGGGCTGGTGGAGAGGGGCGTCAGCGTCCTCGTGACCACCCACTTCATGGACGAGGCCGAGTACTGCGACCGGATTTCCCTGATCTACCGGGGGCGCTCCATCGCCCTTGGCTCGCCGGACGACCTCAAGGCCAGCGCCCGCAGCGATGACCTTCCGGACCCCACGATGGAGGACGCGTTCATCGCCCTGATCCGCAAGAGCGGCGCCGACGGCGAGCCGAAGGGAGGGACCGTCTCATGAGACTTCGGGACAGCCTGCGCCGCATCCGGGCCCTTGTGCGCAAGGAGACCCGCCAGATCCTGCGCGATCCCAGCTCGATCCTGATCGCCTTTATCCTGCCGATCCTGCTGCTGTTCCTGTTCGGCTACGGCGTGTCGCTGGACACAAAAAACGTGCGCGTCGGACTGGTCGTCGAGAGCCCGTCTCCGGTGACCGCCAGCCTCGCCGGGGCCTTCCGGGGCACGCCCTATTTCCAGGTGAGCGAGGGGCGCGACCGGCGCGAGTTCGAGGACTCGCTCATGCGGGGCCATTTGCGGGGCATTGTGGTCGTCCCGAAGATGTTCACCGAGGATCTTGCCGCCGGGCGCCGGGCGGCCGTTCAGGTTCTGACCGACGGGACCGACCCCAACACGGCCAAGTTTGTCCAGGCCTACACCGAGGGCACGGTGGCCCTGTGGCTGGCCGGGCAGGGCAGCGGGGCGGTTCAGGCACCGGCCGGGCTGACGGTGGAGCAGCGCTTCTGGTTCAACCCCGAGCTTGCCAGCCGCTTCTTTCTGGTCCCCGGCGCCATAGCCATCGTGCTGACCCTGGTGGGCACCCTTCTGACCTCTCTGGTGGTGGCCCGGGAGTGGGAGCGCGGCACGATGGAGGCCATGATGGCCACCCCTGTGAGCGCCCTTGAGATCGTCATCGGCAAGCTGGTGCCCTATTTCATCTTGGGCCTTGCCTCGGTCACCCTGTGCCTGGTGCTCGCGACCCTTGTGTTCCAGGTGCCGTTCCGGGGCTCGTTTTTTGCCCTCTATCTGCTGGCGGCGGTGTTTCTTCTGCCGTCTCTGGGGCTTGGGCTTCTCATTTCCTCCCTGACGAAGAACCAGTTCCTGGCCTCCCAGATCGCGCTTCTGTCCGGGTTTTTGCCCGCGTTCCTTCTGTCGGGTTTCCTGTTCCAGATTGGCTCCATGCCGGTGGCGATCCGGTTTCTCACAGCGGTGGTCCCGGCGCGCCACCTGGTGCCGTCCCTGTCCAGTGTGTTTCTGGCCGGGGATATCTGGCCCATGTATCTCGAGGCCATTGCAATTCTGGCGCTGATGGGTGCGGTGCTGCTGACCGTGTCCGTCCGCATGACCCGAAAGAGGATCGACTGATGGCGGTACGGGAACGGCTGTTCGCCCTGGTGGTCAAGGAGCTTCTGGCCATCCTTCGCGATCCGCGCGGGCGGGTGGTGCTGATTGCGCCGCCCATGGTCCAGCTTCTGGTGTTTTCCTTTGCGGCGACCCTTGATGTCACCCGGATCGACATTGCGGTCCTGAACCAGGACGCGGGGCACCACAGCATCGAGGCCATCCAGCGCATTGCCGGGGCCCCGCCGTTTCGCACCATCCACTATGTCCACAGCCCGGCGGAGCTGGAGGACGCCATCGTCATGCAAAGGGCGATTGCGGCGATCCAGTTCGGGTCGGACTTCTCGCGCAACGTGGACAGCGGCCGGGAGGCCCGCATCCAGGTGCTTCTGGACGGGCGGAAATCCAACGCGGCCCAGATCGTGTTCAGCTACCTGAACCGTATCTTTGCGGAGGTGGCCTCGGAGTATCCCCTGTCCCTGAGGGCCCGGGACATGGCCGGCCCGGGGGTGGATGTGGTGGCGCGGGCCTGGTTCAACCCCAACCTCGAGGATCTGTGGTACATGGTCCCCAGTCTGGTTGCGGTGATTGCCCTGCTGATGGGCCTGCTTGTCACGGCTCTGTCCATCGCCCGCGAGCGGGAGCTTGGCACCTTTGACCAGCTTATGGTCTCGCCCCTGCGCACCTGGGAGATCCTGGTGGGCAAGGTCATCCCCCCCATGATGATCGGCTTTGTTCACATCACCTTGTTTGTTCTGGCAGCGGTCTTCCTGTTCCGTGTGCCGCTGAACGGCTCGCTGCCGCTTCTGTACGGGGCCTCGTTTTTCTTCCTCTTTGCCACCGTCGGGGTGGGGCTGTTCCTGTCGGCGGCGTCCACAACCCAGCAGCAGGCCATCCTTGGGGCGTTTGTCTTCATGGTGCCCTCGCTGGTGTTGTCCGGGTTTGTCACCCCCATCGAGAACATGCCCGGGTGGCTCCAGGTGGTCAGTTACGCCAACCCGGTGCGCTACTATCTGATTATCGTGAAGGGGGTCTTCCTGAAGGATCTGCCCGCGGACGCGATCTTCCAGAACACGGTCCCCATGGCCGTTATCGGCGTTGTGACCATGCTGGCGGCCACCTGGCTGTTCCGTCACCGTCAGGAGTAGGGGGCGGCGCGAGACGCCGGTCCCGGATGCCCCGGTCGTCCACGCTCCAAGGGCCTCAGCCTCCGTTTTCGGGCGCCTCACGGGCGTGCGCGCCTTTGCCCAACCGGCTCACGCCCCCGGACCCGAAATCACCGTTCCCGGGGGGCGTTCTTGTGGGGGTCGTCGGGCGCCTCCCCCGGGGGGCGGTTCGGGTGCCAGGGAGCCGGGGGCCCGGTCCTTTAGGTGAGGGCGTCCAGGTTCCCCTCGCGCTAGTGCTTTGGACGTCCGGCGGCAGTCCCCCGGGGGGCGCGGTTCGGGTGCCGGGGAGCCGGGGCGCTAGGGCGCTTTCGTCTCCGGCAGGGCCTGGCGGCGGAAGGCGTCCTTCAGTTCGGCGGCGGTGGTGGCCCGCAGGAGGACAGCCCCCGCCAGATAGGCGCCTCCCCCTGCGCCCACCAGCACGAGAAGGTGGATCATGCGCGCGGTGCCCGAGTCCGCCGGGCCATATTGGGCGAGCAGGGCGCCGACACCCCACAGCGCTCCGGCCATCAGGGCGGTGGCGGCAAGGATCCGGGGGATTTTCCCCATCAGGCGGGGATCCGGGCGGAACAGGCCCCGGCGCAGCAGGACAACGCACAGGATCGTGGCGTTCAGCCAGCTGGCAAGGCTCGTGGCAAGGGCAATGCCCACGTGCCCCCAGATCTGCATGAAGACAAGGTTCATGGCCACGTTGGCCACCAGTGCCCCGGCGGCGATCAGCACGGGGGTGAGGGTGTCCTCCCGGGCGTAGAACGACGGGGTCAGGATCTTCACCAGCACGAAGGCCGGAAGGCCGGAGGCAAAGGCAACCATGGCGGCCGCGGTCTTTGCGGTGTCCGCGGGCGAGAACTCGCCGCGCTCGAACAGGGCTCCGATAATGGGGCTGGCAATGCACATCAGGGCGGCCGCGGCGGGCAGGGTCAGAAGAAGGCCGATCTCCATGGCCCGGTTCTGGCTCCAGCGGGCGGAGTCCAGGTGTCCGGCCTTCAACTGCCGGGTCAGCAGCGGCAGAAGCGCCACCGAGACCGCAACGCCGATCACCCCCAGGGGAAGCTGGGTCACCCGGTCCGCGTAGTAGAGATAGCTGACCGCCCCATCGGCCACCAGCGAGGCCAGAAGCGTGCCGATCACCAGGTTGATCTGATAGATCGACGAGCCAAAGGCCACCGGAAGGGCCCGCCCCAGGAGCTTGAGGGTCCGGGGCGTGGCACGGGGCAGGCTGATCCGCACCGGGAAGCCCTCGCGCCAGCAGTAGAACGCGAGCCACAGAAACTGGAGAACACCCGCCGTGAAGACACCCCAGGACAGGGCGTAGCCCATGGCCTCGGTGGCGTCCGTGCCCGGGGCGCTAGCGCCTTCTGCGGAAGACACCGCGGAAAGGATGCCCGCTCCGTCGCCGCCTCCGGTGAGGGTGGCGGTAACCAGAAGCGAGGTCACGAGGGTCACGTTGAAGAGGATCGGGGCCGAGGCGGCTGCGGCAAACTTGCCCAGGGAGTTGAGGATCCCCGACTGGAGGCTGGCCAGCGAGATAAACAGAAGATACGGGAACGCGATGTGGGCGAACGCTGTTGCCAGCTCCATCTTTCCGGGCGCGTCCGAGAACCCCGGAGCCAGGACCGGCATGATCCAGGGCATGCCCAGTTCCACCAGCCCCACAAAGACCACCAGGATGAACAGCAGCATGGACAGGGCCTCGCGGGCGAAGGCCCGGGCCTGGGCGTGGCCCTCGGTCTCCAGGGTGCCGGCGAACAGGGGCACGAAGGCGGCCGAGAAGGCGCCCTCGGCGAACAGGGACCGGAACAGGTTGGGAAACCGGAAGGCCACAAAGAACGCGTCCGCCACCATGGTGGTGCCCAGAAAGCGCGCAATCAGGATGTCGCGCACAAATCCGGCAATCCGGGAAAGAAGGGTGAAGCTGCCGACGGTGGAAATGGCGCGTAACAGGTTCATGGGGGGGCGCTCTGCTGGAGGGTGGGGCGGGGCCCGGGTGTTCGCCCGCTCGTGGTGTGGGGCAGGGCCGGGAGGAAGAAAGAAACAGCGGGCCGGTCGGTGCGGGTGTGGCCCTGGGTCGGGGCCCCGGCTGGGGGCGTGGGGAAGGGCGTGGGTAAGAGCGTGGTAGGGGCCGGGGGCGGTTGCGCGGACGTCCGGAAGCCGAGCTGGCCCCTCGGATCGCGGCGCAGGAGTGCCCGCCGCAGCGCCCGGGTTACAGAAGCCCCTTGCCGAGTTCGCGCAGGGCCTGCTGGATCAGGCTGTTGGCAGTGATCTCCCCATCCCCATCCGCGTCCTCGAGGGCGGCGGCAATGCGGGTGACCGCGTCGAAGGCGTCCATGCGGGGATAGCCGAGATTGACAAGAGCGCTGACCGCGTCGCTGCGGGCGGCGGCGCCGGGCGCGTCGTCCGTCTGGGGGCGTGGTGCAACATCGTCTCCGGACGGAGCCGAAACGGGGACCGCCAGAACCAGGGCGGCGGCCTTTTCCTTCAGCTCGGTGCACAGGCGGGCGGCCAGCTTGGGCCCCACGCCGGGGGCGCGGCTGAGGGAGGCCCGGTCGCCGCTCGCGATGGACCGCCCCAGGGCGTCCGGTGTCAGGACCGACAGAAGGGAGAGAGCCACCTTGGCGCCGATCCCCTGGACGGTGAACAGCAGGCGGAACCAGTCCCGCTCGGTCTCGGTGCTGAAGCCGAACAGGTTGATGGCGTCTTCGCGCACGTGGGTCTCCACCAGGAGACGGGCCTCGTCCCCGGCGCGGCCCAGCGCCTGGAGGGTCCGCCCCGAGCAGTGCACCAGGTAGCCCACGCCGCCGGAGCTCCCGCCGGTGTCGATCACCACCCAGTCCTCCCCCAGGGCATGGATGCGTCCCCGAAGCAGCGCGATCATCATACGGCCCCCCTGTACCCGGCAAGGCCCGCCGGTCCGGTCCGGTAGTGCGCATGGCAGATGGCCACGGCCAGCGCGTCGGCGGCGTCGGGGGTTTTGAGCTCGGCGCCCGGAAGCAGGGTCCGGATCATCATGCCCACCTGGTCCTTGGCCGCTGCGCCCGTGCCCACCACCGACTTCTTGACCGTTTTCGGGGTGTACTCGGCCACCGGAACCCGGTGCAGGGCCGGGGCGAGCATGACCGCCCCCCGAGCCTGGCCGAGCTTCAGTGTGGAGGCCGGGTTGCGGTTCACAAAGGTCTCCTCGACGGCGGCCTCGTCCGGCGCAAACCGGGCGACCACGTCCAGAACGCCCCGGTGCAGTTCCGCAAGCCGTTCGGCCAGAGACCCGGTCTCGCTGGAGCACACCACGCCGTCGGCCACGTGGACCAGGCGGTTGCCACGGGATTCAATCACCCCCCAGCCGGTGATGCGAAGACCGGGATCAAGGCCGAGGATGCGTGTCACCCCAGTTTTTCCATGATGGCGTCGTCGATCTCGTAGTTGGCGGCCACGCGCTGCACGTCGTCGCTGTCGTCCAGAGCCGAAAGGAACTTCATCAGGGTCTCGGCGGCGTCCGCACCGACCGCGACGGTCATCTTGGGGCGCCAGTCAAGGCGCGAGGCCTCGGCCTCGCCCAGCTCGCCCTCGAGCAGCCGCGTCACGTTCGCCAGTTCGTCGGGCTGGCAGTAGATGTCGTGGCCGTCCTCCGAGGACTCCACATCGTCCGCGCCCGCCTCAATGGCGGCCTCCAGCACCTTCTCGGAGTCACCGGCCGTGACCGGATAGTGGATCAGCCCGACCCGGTCGAAGTTGAAGGCGACCGAACCGGTCTCGCCCATCGCCCCGCCGTGCTTGTTGAAGGCGGCGCGCACTTCGGCGGCCGTGCGGTTGCGGTTGTCCGTCAGGCACTCCACGATCACAGCCACGTTGCCGGGGCCGTAGCCCTCGTAGCGCATTTCCACGAGGTTGTCGGCGTCGCCGCCGCTCACGGCCTTGTCAATGGCGCGCTGGATGTTGTCCTTGGGCATGGACTGGGCCCGTGCCGCCGAGATCGCGGCGCGCAGCCGTGCGTTGGAGTCCGGGTCCGGAAGGCCCATCTTCGCCGCAACGGTGATTTCCCGCGCAAGCTTGGTGAACGCCTGGGCGCGCTTCGCGTCCTGGCCGCCCTTGCGGTACATGATGTTCTTGAATTTGGAATGACCCGCCATCGTGTGTTGTCCGACCCTGAAAACAGAAAAGTAAGGAAGGATGCCTTATACCAGCCGGACCGTGCCAAGGAAACCCCCTGAAGGGTTGGAACGCTGTTGAGCGGAGGGCTGGGCTGGCGGGGCCGGATCCAGTACGCAGGCGCCCGGGGAGGGGCCCTGAGAGTTGGCGGTGCGGACCGGGTCGCGTGGCTGGTGGTGGGCCGAGCAGGCGGGACGGTGGTGTGAGGAGACGGCGATCCCGCGGTGGGAGGAGACGGCGGGCCGGGTCTGTGGGGCAGGAGCCCGGAGGTCCGGCCACGGTGCACGAGCCCGGAGATCCTGTCGCGGCGGGAGCCCGGAGATCCTGTTGTGGCGCGGGAGCCCGGACACCCGGCCACGGTGCAGGAGCCCCGGAGATCCTGCCGCAGCGCGGGCCCGCGTCATGCGTCTTGGGCGTCCGGCCGTTGCTGTTCGGCCTTCTGTCTTTTTCGTCCCCGCGGGGGGCACCTCCTGCCGTTTGGGGGTGCCTCTTGTCGTTTGGGGGGGGCTCTGGCCGTTGGGGGCACCTCCTGCCGTCGGGGAGGGGGCTGTCACGACCGGCAGGTCCGGGTGGCCTGCCATGCCTCGGTCGCAACCGCGCAGGCCCGGGTGCTGAAGCACGCCTCTGTTCCTGACCACGCGCCTGTTCTGACCCGGAAGCCCTGGGCGCCTGCAGGATCCGGGCGCTGGAATCAAAACGGGCCCCGGCGTTGAACCGGAGCCCGTCCTGTCAGCTGTCAGCTGGTGCCTGCCAGCAGGTTACACCCTGCCTCAGGCTGTTTTTCTGCGAACCATGGCTCTGCGCCCGTAGGCACCGGCACCGGCAAGAGCGGTACCAAGGAGGACCAGCGCGCCCGGGAGCGGCACATCGCCCGGGGCTGCGTCACTGATATTGAACTCCCCGCCGTAACCCTGCACGAGCAGTCCGTTATAGTCCGGCATCAGTTTGTAGCCGTACTTTCCGGCGATGCTCAGGGTGTAGTTGCCGGCTGCCAGATCACTCCAGACCGAGGACCAGGTGGCGGCGGTCACTTTGCGTGTTTCGCTGAACCCGTTGTCTCCCGTCAGTGTGATCAGGAGGGAGTTGTTCAGCAGCCCCTCGTAGCCCGAGGACAGAAAGCCTCTGCGCACCGCCTCTTCGCCGCTGAACAGGTTCATGGAGAGATTGGAGGACCGCTCAAGAGAGAACGTGTAGGTGTTGGTGAATGCCGCCGACGGGCCCATCCAGGTGACGGGTTTTCCCTTCACTTCTGAGGACGGTGTCCCAAATGTTCCACTGGCTTTGGACGAAATCCGCACGTCATCGGTCACGTCCCCGTAGAGCCGTGCAGTGAAGGCCGAACGGAAGGTGCCAACCTTGGTGGCCTCGTTTACGGTCCCGGTGCCCTTGAGCAAACCGAGGTCGATGTTTGTTCCGGTCGCGTAGGCCGCGTTGGCAGCCGACGGAACAAGCATGGCGGTGAAAAGAAGAGCGATAACGCTCAATGCCAGCGTTGTGAACGGGCTGGCTTTGTGGGGATGGTTTGACATGGCAACCTCAACACTTTTGGGGCTTTCCGGCGAGCCGGTGTTTCGGTCTCTGACACGCGGGCGCAGAATATGACCGATACGTTGTGTAAGTATATGGCATGTTATGGGGATAAATAAAGAGTGGGCCATTATTTTGTAATGAATAAGTCGGGTAGGGGGGGACTGTGATTCTATCGGTGATTGTTTTGAGGGTGAAATACGCGAAAATACCGCAACCATGACGGCAGAGGGTTGGTTTTTGCGTGAAGGCCATGGGCGTGGGAGACGACGATCCGGGGCGTCAAGAGAGACTCGGTCCTGCGTGTTTTTCGCCGGGCCTGAAGCCGGTGGTCGCGGTCGCTCCATCCGTCCGGGGAGTTGCCGGGTGCGCGGCTATCAGGTGCGCGTACTCAGGGACATCTGGCTGTTGGTGGACGGGCGGGGCGCTCTGCGGATGGGGCGCCTGCACGTGCGTCCGTTTGCCGGGTGCCCGCGGGTGGAGCGTGATTTCTGTCAGGAAGAAAATGAAGGCCCCAGCCAAAAGCGCTTCGGTCGGAGCCCGTTCATCAGGATCGCGGCTGTGTTCAGGCGGCGCGGGTTTTGCGGGTGCGGCGTCGGCCCCACACACCGGCCCCGGTGATTGCGGTGCCCAGAAGGATCAGGGCGCCCGGAAGCGGCACATCGCCCGGGGCTGCGTCACTGATATTGAAGACCCCTCCGTATCCCTGCAGGAGCATTCCGCTCATGCTCGAAATCCTCTGGTAGCCGTAGCGGCCACTGATGCTCAGGGTGTAGTTGCCGGCAGCAAGATCGCTCCAGACCGCAGCCCACGAGGCCGCAGTCACATCGCGGGTCTGGCTGAAACCGTTGTCACCGGTCAGTGTGACCTGGAAGGTGTTATTGTACAGGCCCTGGAAACCCGGCGCCAGAAGGCCCCTGCGCACCGCCTCGTAGCCGTTGAACACGTTCATGGAGAGGTTGGAGGCGCGCTCGAGAGAGAACGTGTAGTTGTTTGTGAACGCGACCGAAGGACTTCCCGCGGAAATACCCATACCGTAACCACGGCCGGACGGGGTTCCAAAGGCTCCCCTGGCGCTCGACACAATCGACAGGTCCTCGCTGCCGGAAAAGTTGAGCTTGGCCGAGAAGGTCGAGTTGAAGGTTCCGACCTGGGTGGCCTCGTTCACGGTTCCGGTCCCCTTCAGGGCACCGAGGTTGATTGTTGTCCCGCCGACCACGGCGGCGTTCGCTGCGGATGGAACAAGCATAACGGTAAAAAGGATTGCGGCAACGCGAAGCGCCAGCGTGTTGAAAGCGCTGGCCTGTGACGGGCGGTTAAACATGGCGACCTCAAGACTTGTGGGGCATCCGCGCGAAGCGGAGCATCGGTCCCTGACACGTGTGGGGGAAAGGACCGGCGCGTTGTGTAAGTATATGGTGATGATTGGGGATAAATAAAGGGCTGGCCATGATCTTGTAATGAAGAGGCCGGATGGGGTGCCCAATTTCCTGTCAGGGTTGGGTTTGCTCCTCCTGACCCGCAAGAACACGCAATCTATACGCTTATGTCTTTGGCTTTACACGATGGTCCGGGGTGCGGAAGGGACTCGGCGCGTCGTGTTGTCCAGCGAGCCGGGGACAGGATAGGGGGGGGCGGGGAGGGAGGGGCACGGCGCTGAGGACCATGCGCCAGGTGCCCCGGTCGCTATAAAGGTGCCCCGGCGCCCATAAAAGGTCGGGGGTGCCGTGGGGCCGGTGTCTCTCCAGGGACGGGGTGTGCAGCCCGCCCCTTTGGCGGGGTCCGATCACCGGTGCGATCAGGGCTCTGGAGTCCGCTCCAGTGCAGCCCCCCGCTCCAGTGCAGCCCCCGCACCCCGCCCCCGTTCCCGGCTCGCCGCGCCGGGGCCCCATCTTTGTCGAAAAGAAAAGACCCGGCCGAGATCGTTCCGGCCGGGTCCGATGCGTCAGGAGGACCGTGTGCGTCAGGCGGCGGCGGCCCGGGTTTTGCGGGTGCGGCGCCGGCCCCACACGCCGGCCCCTGTGATGGCGGTGCCCAGGAGGACCAGAGCTCCCGGAAGCGGTATGTCAGAGGTCACGAAGTCGACTGTAAAGGCAAGGTTGCCCTTGTTGAAAAGGGTGGGATCCTGAGGGGCGCCGAAAACGCTGATGGTCAGCACATAGTCGCCTTTTGTCAGGCCCTCGCTGAAGGTCGAGTGTCGCTTGAAGGATCCGTCCCCGAACCACCCGGTCCGGTAGCTGTTCCCGTTGGCGTCCGTCAGGGTCATGTGCAGGTCATAGGATCGGCCGAATGGGTTCATGTTCCGGATATCGGTAGAGTGGGCGTTGGTAAAGACCGTGAACTGATAGTCCTTTTCCAGAGAAAAGGCGTAGCTCATGGAGAAGGTCTGGGAGAGTGCCGTCTGCGTGTAGTGCTGGGGCTTCGAGACATGCACCATTCCGTCGGTGTGGTTGTACTCGTAGTGCGCGTTCGTGACGGTCACCTTGGAGGCGGAGACCCAGCGGGGCGTCGCGGATTCCGGAGTGTTGGGAGGCAGGGGCATGCCCCAGTAGTCTTTGGCCGTGTTCACGAACTCGCCGTAGATGGAGAACGCAGACATGCGGTCGTAGCTGACGGGAAGGGTTCCCAGATTGAAGTGGAGGTCCGTGGCGGCAGCATTCGCCCTCGGTGCTGCAAACAGCACCGTGGCGGCTGCGAGAACCGCGCAAAGAAACAGGGTCGGCACAGAGAGCCGTCGGGCAGGCAGATGGGTCATGTCAACCTCGGGTGACTTTACGGGATCTGTCGGGGACGCGGGCTCCGTGATACGGTCCGGTTGCAGTCATGTATGCAGAGCATCATCGCGCTGGATAATACTACCACAGCCCGTGGTTTTGTCACGATATTCCCGGCACGGATGCGGTGTTCGGCGCCGAGCGGATCTGAGGCCCGCGCGCGTTCAGGCTCCTGAAATTCCTGTGTATCGCCTGTGGCGCAGAAACAGGATGGGGCGGTGTGTCCACCGGCCCCGGGGGGAGCGGTCCGGGCGCTCCGGGGCATGGGCAAGGTGCGCCGGGGCATGCGCAAGGTGCGCCGCAAGATATGAGGTGTCGGGGGAGGACTCGGGTGCGCGGGCCTTTTCACGGCCTGGAAAGCACGAGGGGCGCACGAAGCCTGTTCGGGCGCCCCTGAACGTTGCGGTGATCTGCTGTGCTGTGACCCCCGCGGGCCCCGTGTGCGGCCCTGCTGCCCGGTGAAAGGGCGAGCCCGAGGCGCCGGTGAGCGGGGCGTGGCCCGGGCGGGGTTTGGGTTTTGTCCCCTATGTGTCGTGGCCCGGGCCGGGTGTCGGGTCCGGCCTCTATGGGGATCGTCCCGCGGTCAGGAGTCCTTGAGGCCCAGGACGTCACGCATGGACCAGAGCCCGGGGCCGGCGTCCCGGGTCCACAGGGCGGCGCGGACGGCGCCCTTGGCAAAGACCGCCCGGGAGGAGGCCTTGTGGGTCAGTTCCAGACGCTCGCCCTCGGCGGCGAAGATGACCGAGTGGTCGCCCACCACATCGCCGCCCCGAAGGGTGGCAAAGCCGATGGTTCCGGGCTCGCGCGGGCCGGTGTGGCCGTCACGCACCCGCACTCCCATGTCCGAGAGCTCGATGCCCCGGCCAGCGGCGGCGGCCTCACCCAGGCCCAGGGCCGTTCCCGAGGGGGCGTCCACCTTGTGGCGGTGGTGCATCTCCACGATCTCGATATCGTAGTCCGGCCCCAGGATGGAGGCGACCCGCTCCGTGAGGGCCATCAGCAAGGTGACCCCGACACTCATATTCGGAGCGAACACCACGGGCACCCGATTGGCCAGGGCCCGCAGGGCCGCCACGTCCGGCGGCGTCATGCCGGTGGTTCCCACGACCAGGGGCGTGCGGGTTTCCTCCGCCAGTCGGGCGTGGGCGACGGTGGCTTCCGGGGAGGTGAAGTCGATCACCGCGTCCGAGGCCTCGAACAGGGCCCGGGTATCGGTGGTGGCTCCCACGCCCAGGGCCGTTCCCCCGGCAAGGACGCCGAGGTCAACCCCAAGGGCGGGTGACCCGGGGCGCTCGGTTCCCCCCGCAAGCTGGGCGCCCGGCGTGTCCAGGATTTCCTTGAGGAGCATGCGCCCCATACGGCCGGAACAGCCCACAACCCCGATTTTCATAGACGGCACTCCTGAACAAGAACAACGTTCGCAAGGCGTATCACAGGCCGCCTGTCGGGTTCAATCCCGGCGGGCCCCGGGTGGCCTGCGGGTAGCCTATGGGGAAACACGCCCGGACCCGGACAAAACCGGGGCCCGGGCCGGGGGTGGGATCAGTCGCGGAGCTCGTCCCAGAACTCCTTCACCCGCTTGAAGAACGAGGTGGATTCCGGGCTGGAGTCATTTTCCTCGGCGTCCTGGGCGAACTCCCTCAGAAGCTCCTGCTGGCGCTTCGAGAGGTTTGTGGGCGTCTCGACCCGGGCGGTGATGTACATGTCACCGGTCTGGCGCGCGCGCAGGACCGGCATGCCCTTGCCCCGCAGACGGAAGCGGTCGCCGCTCTGGGTGCCCTTGGGAATGGTGACGCTGGCCCGCCCGCCGTCGATGGTGGGAACCTCGATCTGGCCGCCCAGGGCGGCGGTGGTCATGGGCAGGGGCACCTCGCACGACAGGTTGACGCCGTCGCGCTGGAAGATGCGGTGTGCCTCCACCTCGAGGAAAATGTAGAGATCGCCCGGGGGAGCGCCCCGCAGGCCCACCTCTCCCTCGCCCGCAAGGCGGATCCGCACGCCGTCCTCGACGCCGGCGGGAATGTCGACCTCCAGGCTCTTCTCCCGGCTCTGCCGGCCGCTGCCGCGGCAGTCCGGGCAGGGATCCGTGATGATCTTCCCCTGGCCCCGGCACTGGGGACAGGTCCGCTCCACCGTGAAGAAACCCTGCTGGGCCCGGACGCGCCCGGCGCCCCGGCACATGGAACAGGTTTCCGGCGCCTTTCCGTCCTTTGTGCCCGTTCCCTTGCAGGTGTCGCAGGACACGGCGGTGGGGATCTTGATGGTGGCCTTCTTTCCGTGGAAGGCCTCCTCGAGGGTGATGCTCATGTTGTAGCGGAGGTCCGAGCCCCGCTGGCTGGTGCGCCCGCGGCCGCCGGCTCCGCCGTCCATGAAGGAGCCGAAAATCTCCTCGAAGATGTCGGCAAAGCCGCCCCCGGCGAACCCGCCGCCGGCGCCGCCGAAGCCGCTGTTCTGCTCGAAGGCCGCGTGCCCGAACCGGTCGTAGGCCGCCCGCTTCTGGTCGTCCTTCAGAACCTCGTAGGCCTCGCTGACCACGCGGAACTGGACCGCGGCGTCCTCGTTTCCGGGGTTGCGGTCCGGGTGATACTTCATCGCGAGGGAGCGGTAGGCTTTCTTGATCTCGTCCCCGGAGGCAGTTCGCTCAATGCCCAGGACTTCGTAGTAGTCTCTTTTGGTGGTGCTCATTCCCGGGATCCGTTGGAGTACCTGCCGCGCGCTGCACGCGGGCAGTCAACATGGTCCTGTAGAGGGGGACCGGATAAAAGAGCGGCGGCGGATTGAACTCCTGCCGCCGCTTCCGGTTGGGGAAGGACTGGATTACTTGTCCTTCTTGTCGTCCCTGACCTCTTCGAAATCGGCATCGACGACGTTCTCGTCGGCCTGGGAGGACGCGCCGCCCGCTGCGGACGGATCTCCGTTCTCGCCGGCAGCGTCGGCCTCCTGCTTGTAGAGATGCTCGCCGATCTTCATGGACGACTGGTAGAGCGCGTCCGTGCGGGCCTTGATCTCGTCCGCATCATCCGAGTCCAGGATCTCCTTGAGGGAGGCGATGTCCGCCTCGATCCGGACCTTGTCCTCGGACGGGATCTTGTCCCCGTTCTCGGCCAGGGTGCGCTCGGTGGTGTGGATGAGCGTGTCGGCCGTGTTGCGGGCCTCCACCGCGGCGCGACGCTTGCGGTCGGCCTCTGCGTTGGCTTCCGCGTCCTGGACCATGCGGTTGATGTCGTCTTCCGTAAGACCGCCGGACGCCTGGATGCGGATCGCCTGCTCCTTGCTGGTGGCCTTGTCCTTGGCCGAGACGTTCACGATGCCGTTCGCGTCGATGTCGAAGGTGACCTCCACCTGCGGGATGCCGCGCGGCGCCGGGGGAATGCCCACCAGGTCGAACTGGCCCAGGAGCTTGTTGTCCGCCGCCATCTCGCGCTCGCCCTGGAAGACCCGGATGGTGACCGCGGTCTGGTTGTCGTCAGCGGTCGAGAAGGTCTGGCTCTTGCGGGTCGGGATGGTGGTATTGCGGTCGATCAGGCGCGTAAAGACACCGCCCAGGGTCTCGATGCCCAGGGACAGGGGGGTGACGTCCAGCAGAAGGATGTCCTTCACGTCGCCCTTCAGCACGCCGCCCTGAATGGCCGCACCCATGGCGACGACCTCGTCCGGGTTCACGCCCTTGTGGGGGTCGCGGCCGAAGAAGGTCTTCACGATCTCCTGGACCTTGGGCATGCGGGTCATGCCGCCGACCAGGATCACCTCGTTGATCTCGGAGGCCTTCACACCGGCGTCCACCAGGGCCTTCTTGCACGGCTCGATGGTGCGCTCGATCAGGTCACCCACAAGGGCTTCCAGCTTCGCGCGGGTCAGCTTGATGTTCAGGTGCTTCGGGCCGTTCTGGTCGGCCGTGATGAACGGCAGGTTGACCTCGGTCTGCATGGCGGACGACAGCTCGATCTTCGCCTTTTCCGCGGCCTCTTTCAGGCGCTGCAGGGCGAGGCGGTCGGAGCGCAGGTCGATGCCCTGCTCCTTTTTGAACTCGTCGGCCAGGTAGTCGATGATGCGGGCGTCGAAGTCCTCGCCGCCCAGGAAGGTGTCGCCGTTGGTGGACTTCACCTCGAAGACGCCGTCGCCGATCTCGAGGATCGAGACGTCGAAGGTGCCGCCGCCCAGGTCATAGACCGCGATCAGGCCCGAGGACTTCTTGTCGAGGCCATAGGCCAGCGCGGCCGCCGTGGGCTCGTTGATGATGCGCAGCACCTCGAGGCCCGCGATGCGGCCTGCATCCTTGGTGGCCTGGCGCTGGGCGTCGTTGAAGTAGGCGGGGACGGTGATGACCGCCTGCGTGACCGGCTGGCCGAGGTTGGCCTCTGCGGTCTCTTTCATTTTCTGGAGGATGAACGCCGAGATCTGGGACGGCGGGAACTTCTCGCCGCGCACGTCCACCCAGGCGTCGCCATTGTCGCCACGGACGATCTTGTAGGGAACGAGGCCCTTGTCCTTTTCCACCATCGGGTCGTCAAAGCGCCGGCCGATGAGGCGCTTGATGGCAAAGAGGGTGTTTTCGGGGTTCGTGACCGCCTGGCGCTTCGCCGGCTGGCCCACGAGCCGCTCGCCGCTTTCCGTGAAAGCGACCATGGAGGGCGTGGTTCGCGCCCCTTCCGCGTTTTCGATCACGCGGGCATTCTTGCCGTCCATGACAGACACGCACGAGTTGGTCGTGCCGAGGTCAATACCGATAACCTTGCTCATGTAATTCCTTCTCCATAACAGGCAGACCTTCCGCGACCACAAGAGTAAGGCGTCGCGGGGATCCCCGGAGACCGGTGACTGGAAGGTCCGTTCTTGCAAAAACGGAACAGGTGAATGGAGCCCCTGGCGTGCCGCCTTTTCCCGGGCTGTGCGATGCGCACACCGGAAGACACCCATATCGGGCTCCATCGGGATATAAGCGCGCGCGCGCTTCAAGACAACAGTTTTTGCGCAAAATCCCGGGGCGGGTGGAAACGCGCCGGTTGCCCGAGGGCGGGGCCCGGGGTCGGGTGAAGGGGAGAGGGCGAGAGAAAGGTAGGCGCAGGGGTAAGGGTAAGTGACAGGGTAAGTGACAGGGTAAGGAGAAGGAGAAGGAGAAGGAGGGGGCCGGCTTCCTGTCCTCACGGTCCTGCCGGGGAGCAAGGATGGTTCTTGCATTGTGGCGGGGAAGGGCGGCAGGAGCGCCTGCAAGCGCGCCGGACGTACTGCTGGCGGCGGGAACGCGTGAACGCAGCCGCGGAGAGCCTCGTGCGCGAGCATGCGGCGCGCTCCGGATGGGGGCTCCGGTCCGGAGCGCCCCAACCGCCCGCGGCGGTGCCCCAAACGGCAGCGGGGGAGTTCGCAAAGAAAAGCGAGCGGATTTCCTGATACGCCGTGGCGGGATGCGTGACAGGCACGCGACCGTTCCCCAAAACCCATGCGCCCCGCGCCCGGCCCGGGGCGCGCGACGCGTCTGCAGCGGCTCTGAATACGCGTGCGGACGTGCTCCGAAAAGCAGGGGAACGGGTAACGCTGGCGAGGGGGTGTCTTGCACACCCAGGCGGGCGCCCCGGATGAGGGGGTGCAAAAGGCGCGCGGGAGGAGACCCCAAAACAGGAACGCCTCATGGCGCGTGACAGGCACGCGACCGCGCCCCAAAACCCATGCGCCCCGCCCGGTCCGGGGCGCGCGACGCGTCTGCAGCGGCTCTGAAAGCGCGTGCGGAGGTGCTCCAAAAAGAAGGGGGAAGGGGTAACGCTGGCGAGGGGGTGTCTTGCACACCCGGGCGGGGCACCCCAGATGGGGGCGGTCCGGAGCGCCCCAACCGCCCGCGGCGGGTCCCGAAACGCATGCGGCGAGCGCTCCAGAACCGTCCGGCCCGTGCCCGGCCGGTCCCGCGCCGGGATCCCCAACAGTATTCTCTTGTCCTTTTTCTGTTTTCAAAGAACACTGATCCTCCCGCGCAGGATGTGAAATGATGACCGCGGCGCGGGGCCGGATCGGCCGGTGGTCTGTGTGCGCAGGGAGGACAGAAGAGTTGGTTTTCAGCAATCGCGCGGTTCAACACCGGGGCGCCCTGGGCAGTCCCGGCGTTTTGTGGGCACTTGTGGGCCTCTGCCTTGCCTCCGTGGGCTACACGTTCCTTCCCGAGATCGGCAGCCTGCTGAAGGCCTGGGAACTCGAGGAATACTCCCAGGGCTACCTGATCGTTCCCCTGGCCCTGTGGATGGGGCTGCACCTGCTGTCCGAGAGGACGCCCCGGCCTTCCCCGAGCCTGTGGGGGGCTGTGTTCCTCGCCGCGGGGTTCTTCTTCCTGTTTGTTGCGCGCACCTCGTCCTTCGAGATTCCCGCCTTTTACGGGCTGGTGGCCTGTCTGGCCGGCATCGCGATCGGAGCGTTCGGAACCCGCGCCTTCCGGGTTCTCCTGCCGGCGTTCGTGTACCTGGTTTTCGCCCTGCCGATTCCGCAGCTTCTGTTTGTGACCCTGGCGGCCAAACTGCAGCTCATTTCCTCGGACTGGGGCGTGTTCCTGATCAACCTTCTGGGGATCCCGGTCTTCCAGGAGGGCAACGTTCTTGACCTCGGGGCGGTGAGGCTCCAGGTGGTGGATGCGTGTTCGGGGCTGCGGTACATCTTTCCCCTTCTGAGCTTCAGTTTCCTGGTGGCCTTTTTCCTTCGGGACCGGCTGTGGAAACGGACCCTGATCTTTTTCTTCGCCATTCCCCTTGCCATCGGCATGAATGCCTTCCGTCTTGCCTGGATTGCGGTCCTGGTACAGTTCCTGGGGGCGGACGGGCTTCTGACCGGCCTTGCCCACGACGTGGAGGGCTGGGCCATCTTTGTGCTGTGCGTTGCTGTTCTGCTGGGCTTTGCTGAGTGCCTGCGGCGGATCGGGCGGCGCGGCGAGTACCGGCTGCAGTACCTGTATTTGCCTGCGGCTCCGTTTTTCAGCGGGCGGCTGGGGGGCAGCGTCCGGATGGTGGCGGTGACGGTCGTGGCCACCCTTCTGGCCGGCGCCGTGTGGGTCTGGCAGTCCTCCGGGTACTCGGACATCCGTCCGCCCCATCCGCCCCTGTCCAGCTTTCCGACCACCGTCGGCGAGTGGAACGGCACGCCCCAGAAGCTGACGCCCGAGGTTCTCAAGGTTCTGAACCTGCACGACTACTGGAGCGCCCGCTACATGCGTCCGGGGACCGTGGCTCCGGTGGATTTCTACATTGCCTATTACGAGTCCCAGCGGGTGGGCGGTTCGGCCCACTCGCCGGCGAACTGCCTGCCGGGGACGGGCTGGCGCATTCTGGAGAAGTCCATCCACCCCGTTCCAGTCGGCAGCGGCGGCCAGACCCTTCCGGTCACGCGCCTTCTGGTTCAGGAGGGCCAGGTCAAGCTGCTGCTTTACTACTGGTTCGAGGGCCGGGGCCGGATCCTGAACGAGCAGTACAGTGTGAAGTGGTACCTGTTTGTTGACTCCATCACCCGCAACCGCACCGACGGGGCGGTGGTCCGCGCCTACACTCCGGTCCTGCCGGGGGAGAGCGTGGAGGTCGCCACCGAGCGTCTGGACGGTTTCCTTGCCGGGGTCTACCCGGACGTGGGCCGGTTCATTCCGGGCGAGGATCCTGCGGGCCTGCCCTGACGGGAGCGTTTTGAGGGGCGCGGGTTCCCCCGGGTTCCTCCGGGTTCCCGCAGCTCCTGCCCCTGAGTGTGACGCCCCGGCATCGCCCGGGGCGTTCGCATTCTGGCAGGGAGGCCTGTCGGGGTGGCGGTGCCCCGGACAGAGCCGGGGCGGGCGGATGCCCTCGGCTCCCCTGGCGCCGGCGGGCGCTTTCGCACACGCCGTGGGTCAGGCGGGCGTTTTCGCGCAGGCCGTGGGGCGGCCACTGGCGCGGGAATCCGGGCGTACGCCCCCATGCGGTCGTTTTTTTCACTGAAGGGCAATAACAGCCCCCGTCCTGCCACAGTTTCGGTTCATTGTGCGCGCCGCGACGGTTCACGGGGGTGCGGCGGGCGTGGTTTTGCACGCTCCGGTGTGCCTGGATCGTCCGGGCCCACGGAGGGAGACGTCCGCCTGGCGGGCCTTCCGTTTCGGGCTGCCTTCCATTTTTTTGCGGCGTCCTGCCCGTTTTTCGGTTGTTTTGGCCGCTCCCTCCCTTGCAGGGCGGGGGGTCTGTTCCCACTTTTGTGGCACGGGGAGGTGGAGCGGGTGTCTCCGGCGGGGGTGTGGTTCGGTCCCCGGGGCGGCGCCTTCGGACCCCGCGCCCGGTACACGCCGTTGGCGAGGCGGGCACGGCCGATTCGCGGTCCCGCCCGGTTCCGCCGGTTCGGGGCCCACGGATGTTGCCTTGGCCGGGCCTCCTATCTTTGGTTGTCGTTTGATAAATCGACAATCGGTCCCGCGCGGCGGGCACGCCCGGTTTTTTTTCTTGCGCCGCGCCAGAGCCTCGATCATATTGGTGTTTCCGGGTAGGCGATACACTACATGTTGTTTTGATGTCCGTTACGGACGCCTCCCGCCTCCTCCGTCCCTTTCCCAGTCCTGTTTTCCGCGAGAGATATGTCATGCGTTTCGAGCGTTTTTTCACCCTTCCGGACGTCTGCCCGTACGACAGTATCCCGTTTCGCACAGCCACGTCCGAAATCCGCAATCCTGACGGGTCCGTGGTGTTCCGCGCGGAGAACATTCTTGTTCCCGAGAGCTTCTCTCAGGTCGCCACGGACATTCTGGCCCAGAAGTATTTTCGCAAGGCGGGGGTTCCGGTCCGTCTGAAGGCTGTTCGGGAGGACGATGTTCCCCTGTGGCTGTGGCGTCACGCGGCAGACACCGCGGCGCTCGAGGAACTGCCCGAGGAGGAGCGCTACGGGGGGGAGAGCGATTCCCGCCAGGTTTTCGACCGGCTGGCCGGGACCTGGACCTACTGGGGCTGGAAGGGCGGCTACTTTGACACGGAGCGGGACGCCCTCGCGTTCTACGACGAGATGCGCTTCATGCTGGCGAGCCAGATGGCCGCGCCGAACTCGCCCCAGTGGTTCAACACGGGGCTTCACTGGGCTTACGGGATCGACGGCCCGGGGCAGGGCCACTTCTACGCCGACTTCGTGAGCGGCGAGGTCCACCCCTCGGAGAACGCCTACGAGCGTCCCCAGCCCCACGCCTGCTTCATCCAGTCCATCCGCGATGACCTGGTCAACGAGGGCGGCATCATGGATCTCTGGGTCCGCGAGGCGCGCCTGTTCAAGTACGGCTCCGGCACCGGGACCAACTTCTCGTCCCTGCGCGGCGAGGGGGAGTCCCTCTCCGGCGGCGGGCGGTCCTCCGGGCTCATGAGCTTCCTGAAAATCGGTGACCGGGCCGCGGGCGCCATCAAGTCCGGCGGAACCACCCGCCGGGCCGCCAAGATGGTGATCTGCGATATCGACCACCCGGATATCGAGGCCTTCATTGACTGGAAGGTCCGCGAGGAGCGCAAGGTTGCGGCTCTGGCGGCCGGATCGCGCGTGGTCGAGCGTGCCCTGAAGTCCGTCCTCGCGGCCCTCCACACGGAGACGGCCCTGGCCCTTCCCGCCGACGACCGGTTCGAGCCCTCGAAAAACCGGGCCCTTGCCCGCGCGCTGCGGGCGGCCCGCAAGGACATGGTGCCGGAGAACACCCTGCGCCAGGCCCTGGAGCTGGGTCGCCAGGGGGTGCGGGACATCACCTTCGAGACCTACAACACGGACTGGGATTCGGAAGCCTACCAGACCGTCTCGGGCCAGAACTCGAACAATACGGTCCGCATCACGGATGCGTTCCTCGAGGCCGTCCTGGCCGATGCGCCCTGGACCCTGCGTGAGCGCACGACCACGAAAACCCGGGACGTCCCGGCCCGTCGCCTGTGGGACAAGATCGGCGAGGCCGCCTGGGCCTCGGCCGACCCCGGTCTCCAGTTCGACACCACCATCAATGCCTGGCACACCTGCCCGAATTCGGGACGGATCAACGCCTCGAACCCGTGCTCCGAGTACATGTTCCTGGATGACACGGCGTGCAATCTGGCGTCCCTCAACCTGGTCACCTTCCAGAAGGAGGGCGAGGCCTTCGATGTGGAGGCCTTCCGCCACGCCTGCCGCCTGTGGACCGTGGCTCTCGAGATCTCGGTTCTCATGGCCCAGTTCCCGTCGCGCGAGATTGCCGAGCGGTCCTGGCGCTACCGGACCCTGGGGCTCGGGTACGCCAACCTGGGCGGCCTGCTGATGGGCAGCGCCCTGCCTTACGACAGCCCCGAGGCCCGCGCCCTGTGCGGAGCCATCACCGCCCTGATGACCGGCGAGGCCTATGCCACCAGCGCCGAAATGGCCGGACAGCTCGGGGCCTTTGCCGGCTTCGAGTCGAACCGTGCGCCCATGCTTCGGGTCATGCGCAACCACTGGCGCGCCGCAATGGGTGAGGCCGACGGCTACGAGGATCTGGCCGCCACCCCCGTTCCCCTGGATGCGGACACCTGCCCGGATCCGCGGATCGTGGAGGCAGCCCGGGCCGCCTGGGAGCGCGCCCTTGTTGACGGCACGCGCTACGGCTTCCGCAACGCCCAGGTCTCGGTTCTGGCGCCCACGGGCACCATCGGCCTGCTGATGGACTGCGACACCACCGGAATCGAGCCGGACTTCGCGCTGGTGAAGTTCAAGAAGCTGGCCGGCGGCGGCTATTTCAAGATCATCAACGGCATGGTGCCCCGGGCCCTGCGGACCCTGGGCTACACCGCCGAGGAGATTGCGGACATCGAGACCCATGCTCTCGGCCATGTCTCCCTGGACGGCGCGCCCTACATCAACCCGGAGCGCCTGCGCGCCATCGGCTTTGACGACGCGACCCTGGAGCGGCTGGCAAAGGCCCTGGAAAACGCCTTCGACATCCGGTTCGTCTTCAACCGCTGGACCCTCGGGGATGCCTTCCTGACCGACACCCTGAAGTTCACGCCCGATCAGCTCAATGCTCCGGACTTTGATCTTCTGGCGGCCCTTGGCTTCACCCGCACCCAGATCGACGCGGCCAACACCTGGGTCTGCGGAGCCATGACCCTGGAGGGGGCCCCCCACCTGAAGGACGAGCACATCGCCGTGTTCGACTGCGCTGCCCTGTGCGGCCGGATCGGAACCCGGGTGCTCTCGGCCCAGTCCCATATCCACATGATGGCGGCGGCCCAGCCGTTCCTCTCGGGCGCCATCTCCAAGACCATCAACATGCCCTCGACGGCCAGCATCCAGGACTGCCTTGACGCCTATCTCCTGTCCTGGAGACTGGGGCTGAAGGCGAACGCCCTGTACCGGGACGGCTCCAAGCTGTCTCAGCCCCTGTCGTCTGTGGCCCTGGATCTTGCCGGGGACGAGGACGACGAGGACAGCGACACGGCCGAGCTTCTGGCCTCCGCCAGCATTCCGGCAAAGAGTGCGGTGATCGCCGAGCGCATCGTCGAGCGCGTGGTCGAGCGGGCCGGCCCCGCGATGCGCACCCGTCTGCCGACCCGTCGCAAGGGGTACACGCAGAAGGCCATCGTTGGCGGCCACAAGGTCTATATCCGGACCGGCGAGTACGAGAACGGGCGCCTTGGCGAGATCTTCATCGACATGCACAAGGAGGGCGCGGCCTTCCGCTCCCTGATGAACAACTTCGCCATTGCGATCTCCATTGGCCTGCAGTACGGTGTGCCGCTTGAGGAATTCGTCGAGGCGTTCACCTTCACCCGCTTTGAACCCCAGGGGATGGTCGAGGGCAACGACACGATTAAAATGGCAACCTCCATTCTGGACTATATCTTCCGGGAGGTGGCTATCAGCTATCTTGGCAGGACCGATCTGGCTCATGTCGAACCCCGTGATCTGATGCCGGACTCTCTTGGACGAGGTCATCAGGAAGGAAACGTCCCCCCCCCGAACACTGAGGCTGCGGTTGCGAACGAACCCGTGAGTGCGGGCTACGTCCGCTCGAACCTGTATGTTCTGAAGTGCCGGGAAGCTGCAGAGCAGGCGACCGCCTCCACCGGGGCGGTGTCGTCGGAAGCGGTGCCGGGAACGGCCCTTCTGGGCCGGGGTGCGGAACAGGCGCTGGCCTCGACCGGAACCGATGGCTTCGGAACGTCCGTTTCGGCGGCCGCAGGACCGGGCACGGGAGACCGCATCCGGGAGGCCCGGCTGAAGGGGTACGAGGGGGACAGCTGTCCCGAGTGTGGAAACTTCACACTGGTGCGCAACGGCACCTGCCTGAAGTGCGATACGTGTGGTGGTACGACCGGCTGTTCCTAAGCTCAGTCAATCCAGTCCGGAGACTCTCCCCCAGGCCGGTCGGGGAGGGCCCGGACAGACAGGAAAAAACGCTGTCGGACACGTCGTCCGGGGCGCTTTTTCCCGGCAACGAGGTAGACTCATGTCGAGACCCATGCGTTTCTTTTTTGCAGGAACGTTTGTTTTCGCGCTTGGCCTTGGGGCGCTGATTATCGCCATGGCAAACGATGCGGCCACGTCGGCTTCTGCCGGCCAGGTCACCCGAAGCGCCTCGGCCCGCTAGTGATTTCGGTCCGGAGGGGGATACCGGCAATTCGGATCCCCCCCGACCGGCCCCGGGGCCCCCTCCCGAGCGTCCCGAGCCCCGAAGGCGGCTCTCCCCCGCTGATCTCCCTTTCCCCCTGTCTTCTGAACAGTGCCGGCCCCTGGAGCGCGCCCGATCCGGAATGCGGATCCGGGGCTCGTGTGTGTGCGTGAACGGCCGCCTCTGGCCCGGGGATACGCGATTCCCGGCCGGTCCCGTCGTGCCTTCCACGGGCGTGCTGCCCGCCCGGGTATGCGGTGCCGTCATGCCGGGGCGCTGGTCCTGTGGGCGCGTGCGTGTGGGGCCGTTTTGGGTGTCCGGGAAGGGGGAGGGGGCACGCAGTTGCCGATGGATCGGGAGGCGGGCGTGCCCTGTCAGTCCGGCGGGGCCGTGCGCCCCAGCGGGTGATCCGGTGAGCCGGTGTCGGGTGTCCGGCTTTGCGGTGACCGGGCGCCCGATAATCCGGGCGAATACTGTAAAAACAATCCTTATTTAACACAGCGGCATGTGTAGTAGTCCGTGTTTGTTTAACATAATTACATTGTTATACGTATTTTATGTCAAATTAATGCAATCTATTGCCTTTTGTTTGGTTAATCTTTTGGTTTTTTTTTTTTTAGTCTTGAGCCGCGTTGCTTTCTATGTTTACCCTTTTTCTCAGAGGCCGGACTTCGGGCTGGTCCTCTCTCCGGAGGACGGGGACCGGGCGGTGAGTGCCGGGCCTCGTGCAGTGGCCGGTTGGTGCCGGTGAGCCGGACCGTGTGCCTGTGACCCCGAGCTTGGCTTCGGCAGCTCCTGCCGGTGCCGCCAGCTCCTGCCGGTGCTGGTGTGATGGTTTTTTTCGGGTGTCGGGGCGCGTGGCTCACAGGTGCGGGGCTGGACGCGGGTCGGACACTCCGTTCCCCGCGGGTCGGGCGCTCCTGAGCGGTCGCCCTCAGCCCTATCGGGCCTGTGGCCCGCAACTTTATCGGGCCCGTGGCCCGCAGCCGTATCAGACGGCTTGTGGCCCGCGCCCTTAGTACATCGGGCCTTGCGCCCGTACTCCATTGGGCCTGCCCCGTCCCCCCCGGGCAGCCCCGCACTCCCCCCGCCGGCCGGACAGGCTGCGGGGGGAACTTGTTTCTGGAGCGGGAGTTCCCCTGACGCCCGGTGCGCCTCGGGCCCCGGCTGTCAGGGAGCGTCCCCGGCGTCTGTGGCCGGGGAGCGTGTCTCAGCCCCGCTCGTCGAGGATGATGTGGGGAACGAAGCGCGAGGCGTCCGATGTGATGGGGCCGTTATCCTCCCGGATCCCCAGGCCGCAGGCCCGGTTGCCCACGATCCAGACCCCGCACACCGGCCCGTGTCCGTCCACGTAGGGCACCATGTGGAGGGCCTGCCCCACGTACCGGCGTCCGCCGTACATGCCGCCGGAGGCGTAGACCTCCCGGTTGTCCTCCACCACGTGGACGTTGGCGCCCTCCCGGGACAGCAGCGGCTTGACCACATAGCTGTCGCACGGGGGCGGCTCGTCCGGATCGTGGAACCAGGCGGGCAGCAGGTTGGGGTGCCCCTCGAAGCGCTCCCACAGAAGGGGGAGAAGCCCCTTGTTGGACAGCACCATTTTCCAGGGTGGCTCCACAAATGTGGTGTCACAGCGCACCACGTTCGGTGCAAAGCTGTCCTCCCACATGAACTCCCAGGGGTAGAGCTTGAACAGCCAGTGGATCGGCTGATTGTCGCCGTCCACAAAGAGGCCCGAGGAATCGGTTCCGATGTCCTCCATCAGCATCTGCCGGGTGGAGAGGCCCGCCTGCATGGCGCAGTCGCGCAGGTACTCCACCGTGGCCCGGTCCTCCTCCGATCCGGCCATGGAGGCAAAGTGCATCACCTCGGGCACCTGGAAGGTGGAGAAGGTCTCGATCAGCCGTTCCTGGATCGAGTTGAACTGGTCCGCGCTGTCCGGAAGGTGGCCGGAGGCAATCATGTCCTCCAGCCACTTCCACTGGAAGAAGGCGGCCTCGTAGACGGACGTGGGGGTGTCGGCGTTGTACTCGTAGAGCTTGGCCGGTCCCGTGCCGTCAAAGGCAAAGTCGAACCGTCCGTAAAGGGACGGCTCGTTGCGCTGCCAGCTGTCACGCACAAGGTCGTGGAACATCTCGGGGATGCCGAGACGGTTCAGCTGGTACTCGTCCCCCACCACCTCGGAGACCAGGTCCAGGCACATGTCCGCCAGTTCCTGGGCCGGGTCCTCGAGGCCCTGCTCAATCTCGTCCAGGGTAAAGCTGTAGCAGGCCGATTCGTCCCAGTAGAGCTCGCCGTCGATCCGGTGAAAGTGAAACCCGTGCTCGCGGGCGACCTCCTCCCAGTTCGGACGAACCGGCATCGGGAGACGCTTCACGAGCCGCCTCCGCCGTAGGCTCCGCCGCCGGAGAAGCCGCCGCGCGTTCCCATGCCGCTGCGGCCCATGGCCGGGCGGGCGTTGTGGGTCATGGACTGCATCACCTTGGGCGAGGCGCCGCTGACCCGTCCGCGGGAATCGGCCTTGACCGGGTCGCCGGTCGCGGTGCGCAGCGTGCCCGCGGTCCCGGCCTTTGCCGGGCCCTGGGCGTCCGGCCCCTTGTAGAGCCCCTGGGATCCGGCCATGGACATGCCCCGCGAGAGGAAGTGTCCGGCCATGAAACCCGCCAGCATGGGCATCCACATGGACCCGGAGCCCTGTACCACCTGGGATCCGTCCTGGGGAGCTCCCTGCGTCCCGGCCTGGCAGGCGCCGGCGCCGAACTGGGCCTCGCAGTCCGCCTGGGACGTGAAGGCCGGCGTGTTGGACAGGGCCTCGTCCATGAAGCTCTTGCACTCGGAGTAGCTGAAGAGATCGCTTGCGATGCAGTCCTGGATGCTGCTGAAAACCCGGACGTCGTCTTGCTGGGAATCACAGGCCGACACCCCAAGGGCCACCGAGCCCATGAGAAGCAGCGAGAGGGATTTTGAGCGTTTCATGAAACCTCCGTGACGGAAAAAATCAGGCCGGACTCCTGACAAACAGCGGGATCCGGTCGGCCGTCGGGGCCGTTTTGATGGACCGTGATTGTGCCCTCTCCCGGGGGACTTGAAAAGCGGAATTCAACCCGTTTCCAGTTGAAATCCCGGGCGCGTACCCGCATCTTCAAGGGGCTGCAACATCATGACATTTCGGGAAACTGTCATTTCGGCTTTGCCCGGCAGGCCGGTTACGGCTATCGTCACGTCCCGGAAAGGCGCGTCAGCATTTTTTCGTTCAGGCGCGGGATTAAGGGATCCATGTCAATACTACCTTTCATCAAGGGCGTGATCATCGGCTTCGCCATCGCCGTTCCCGTCGGGGCCGTTGCCATCATCTGCATTCGCAAGGCGCTGGCCGATGACCGGATTGCGGCCTTCGTCGCCGGTCTTGGGGCCGCCTGCGCCGACACGTTCTATGGAGCTGTGGCGGCACTCGGTCTGGGGCTTGTCAGCGAGTTTCTCGACAGTCACAAGGTCTGGCTGGCCACCTCCGGCGGTTTGTTCCTCGTGTTCATCGGCCTGAGGTGCCTCTATCGGCCCCCGGTCTTCTCACCCGAGGCCAAGTCCGGGTCGGGGTACGTGAGGGATTTTCTGTCCACGTTCTTCATCACCCTGACGAATCCGGTCACGGTTGTTGCGTTCATGGCGCTTTTTGCCACGTTTTCCGTGACCGTGGACCCCAAAACCGACGCCTTCGGGGCGACGGAGCTGATTTTGGGCGTGTTCACCGGTGCGGCCTCCTGGTGGTTCATCCTGGCCTTCGGTGCGAGCCTGGTGCGGGCCCACTTCACGCCCCACTGGCTGCTGTGGCTCAACCGGGTTTCGGGGGCCGGCCTGATTGCCCTTGGGGTCTCGGCCCTGGTGTACGGGCTGATGATTCACTTCAACCTTCTTCACCTTCTTGGGAACAGTGCCCTTGCCGTCTTGCTCCAGTGATCGTTTTGCTTGTGGGGCCAGGCGCCGGGCTTATTTCTCTTGACGTTTCGGAGTATGCCGTATAAAAGGCGCGCTCCAGTCCCGGACCAGGGACGCACGTTTCTCAAACCAATTGCCAATATCAAGACGCTCAGGAAAGGATTGGCCCATGTCCCGCCGTTGCCCCGTTACAAAAAAAGGCGTTCAGTCCGGCAACAACGTCAGCCACTCCAATATCAAAAGCCGCCGGCGCTTTCTGCCGAACCTTCAGGTGAACTCCCTGATGAGCGACAAGCTCGGCAGCACCGTGCGTCTGCGTCTGTCGGCCCACGGCCTGCGCACGATCGAGCACCGTGGTGGCCTTGACGCTTTCCTCCTCGGCACCCCGGCCTCCGAGCTCAGCCCGGACCTGCGCCGCATCCGCCGTCGCCTGGAGAAGCTTCAGGAAGCCGGATGAGCCTTCGGGTTCTCCCGCAGCTCTGCTGATTAAAAAGCCTTCCCGCCCCGGTGCGGGAGGGCTTTTTTGTTGGGGGCCCGCGAGGGATCCTGATGGGCCGGGTACGTCCTGCCGGCCCCTCCGGGCGGCCGTGTGGCGCAAGGGGAGGGGAGGCGGAGGATTTTTCTCCGCTTTTCCCCCGGATCGGGTTACCCTTTGTGTTCCCGGCGGTTTTTCGGCTCCGGCCGCAAGGTCCGCGCGCACTCCCCAGCCCCTCTCACTTTTCTGTGGTTCATGTCCCTGTCATGTCGTCTGCTGTCCGCCTGTTCCCGCGAAAACTGCTTGTGGCGTGTCTTGGCGCCGCTCTTGTCCTGATGACGGCGCGTGCCGCTCCGGCGCAGGTCTTCGACCCCGGAACCTTCGAGCTGTCGAACGGTCTCAAGGTTGTGGTCCTGCCGGACCATCGCAGCCCGGTGGTTCACCACATGGTCTGGTACCGGGTGGGCGCCGCCGACGAGCCCGCCGGCAAGTCCGGTCTGGCCCACCTTCTGGAACACATGATGTTCAAGGGGACCAAAACCCTTGCGGCGGGGGAGTTCTCGAAAATCATCGCCCGTCATGGCGGGAACGACAACGCGTTCACCTCGGACAACTACACCGCCTACTACCAGAGCATCGCGAGGGAGCACCTTCCGATGGTCATGGAGATGGAGGCGGACCGGATGGTCAACCTTCTGTTCGGCGAGGAGGATTTCCGCACCGAGCTCTCGGTGGTCCGTGAGGAGCGCCGCGCCCGGACGGACACCGAGCCCTCGTCCCTGCTGATGGAGCAGATGCGCAAGCGGCTCTGGGGGGACTACCCCTACGCCAATCCGGTGATCGGCTGGGAGGATGAGCTGGTCCGCCTGACCCGCGAGGATGCCCTCGCGTTCTATGACCGCTTCTACGGCCCGGACAACGCCATCCTGATCGTGGCCGGGGACGTGCGCACCGAGGACGTTCGCCCGCTGGCGGAGCGGACCTACGGCCAGCTGAAATCCCGCGGGTTCGGTGTCCGGTCCCGCGACCGTGTTCCCGGGGCCGCGCTGGACGACACCATGGTTCTGCACCACTGGCAGGTCCGCCAGCCCAGCATCACCCGGATTCTTGTGGCTCCCGCCCAGTCCAGCGACCCGAACGGTCATGTGGACGCTCTCAAGGTGTTTGCCGAGCTTCTGGGCCGCGGCCCCACCAGCCACCTGTACCGCTCCCTTGTGGTGGACCGGAAGATTGCGGTCAGCGCGGGGGCCTGGTACTCGGCGGAGTCCCTCGACTACGGCACCTTCGGCCTCTACGCCATCCCGGCGGAGGGCGTGTCCACCGAGACCCTCGTCAAGGAGCTGGACGCGGAGCTTGCCCGGCTTCTGGCCTCGGGGGTGGATGCGGACGAGGTCGCCCGGGCCCGCCACCGCCTGAAGGCCGGTCTGGTCTATGCCCGGGATTCCCTGTCCCGGGGCGCCCAGACCATGGGGGTCGCCCTGACCACCGGCAGCACGGTGGAGAGCGTGGAGAGCTGGCCCGCCCGCCTGGACGCCGTCACCGTGGAGGCCGTCGAGGCCGCTGCAAAGGCCCTGTTCAATCCGGACACCCGCCGGATGGTCACGGGCATCCTTCTTCCCGGACAGGACGCCGAAGGGGAGGCCGCACAATGAGGGCCCGCATGCTGAGTGTTGCGCTTCTGGTCGTTGCCTGCGTCTGCGGAGCGCTGGCGTGGTTTGTGTTCCGGGCTCCGCAGGAGGGCCCGGCCTACGCCCGCGTTGCCACGGTCACGACGCCCCTGGGCCTGAAGGCCTATCTGGTGTCCGACGACACCTTGCCGGTTGTCAGCATGAAGGTGCTGTTCCAGGCCGGCTCGATCTACGACCCGGCGGACAGGCGTGGTACGGCCAACCTGCTCTCGACCCTGTTTGACGAGGGGGCAGGAGACATGGACGCCCTTGCCTTCCAGTCCCGGCTCGAGGATCTTGCGGTGTCCCTTGATTTTTCGGTCAACCGCGACAATCTCAGTGTGTCGCTGCGCACCACGACGGACACCCTGGACGAGGCCTTCGAGATGCTGCGCCTGGCCCTGTGCGAGCCCCGGCTCGATCCGGACGCCATCGAGCGCATGCGGGCCGCCATCCTCGCCAGCATCCGTCTGGACAGCGGGGATCCGTCGTCGATTGCCACCAACGCCCTGTTCGGCAAGGTCTTCGGCACCCATCCCTATGCTTTTGATGAGAAGGGCACGGATGAGTCGGTCCGGTCCCTGGGGCGGGATGACCTGCTTGCGTTCCTGAAGGCCCGGGTCTCGCGGGAGAATCTGGCCATCGGCGTGGCCGGGGACATCTCCGCCGGGCAGCTGGCCGTGCTTCTGGACCGGACGTTCGGTCCGCTTCCGGAAACCGCGTCCGGCCCGGAGGTTCCGGCGCCGCAGCCCGTGTTTGACGGGAGCGTCACCCGGGTTCCGTTCAACGTGCCCCAGTCCACCGCGCTGCTGATGCAGCCCGGCCTTCTGCGCCCGGATCCGGACTGGCATGCCTTCTATCTGCTGAACTACGTGATGGGGGGCGGGGGCTTCAACAGCCGTCTGATGGAGGAGGTCCGCGAGAAGCGCGGCCTCGCCTACTCGGTCTACAGCGCGCTCTATCCCTTCGACAAGGTGGGGGTCTGGCTCGTGGGGACCGCAACCGAGAACTCGGGCATGCCCCGCTCCCTTCTGGTGATCAAGGAGGAGTGGACCCGCATGGCCACCTCCGGTCCCACCGCCCGGGAGCTGGAGGATGCGAAAACCTATCTGACCGGTGCCTGGCCCCTGTCGTTCACTTCCACCGGGTCCGTGGCCTCCATGCTGGCGTCCATGCGCCTTCTGGATCTGCCGCCGGACTACATCGTCAAGCGCAACGACATCGTGAGCGGCCTGACGCTGGAGGATCTGGAGCGGGTTCGCAAGCGGGTCATGGATCCGGCCCTTCTGACGGGCGTTGTGGTCGGGCCCTAGGCCGGCACCCAAAGGCCCATGGGCCGGGCGCCAAAGGGCCGCAAGCCGGGCGCCCGCCGGGCCGCTCACCGGGTGACGAAGGACGGACCGGGCAAGCAGACACGCGGGCGGACGGGTGAACCGACCGGCCCGCTGGACTGAAAGGACAAGGAAAGGAGAGGCCGTCATGACCTGGCTGGCTGTGGCCCTGGGCAGTGCCCTGGGAGGGGTGTTCCGCTACGGGGCCACCCTTGTGATCCTGCCGTCCTCGTTCTTTCCCTGGGGGACGTTGTTCGTCAACGTTTTCGGGTCGTTCATTATCGGGCTGGGGGCAGCGGCCGTGGTGTCCTCCGGCGAGTTGCTCCTGTCCGGGTCCTGGCGCGTTTTCTTCATGGTCGGATTCTGCGGCGGTTTCACCACCTTTTCCAGCTTCAGCCTCCAGACCCTGGCCCTTCTCCAGGACGGTCGCCCCGTGCTGGCCATCACCTATATCCTTGCATCGGTTCTGTTGTGCCTGGGGGGCACAGCCCTTGGTTTCCTTGCGGCCCGTCTGCTGTCCCAGTGGGGTGTCTGAGGCAGCTCCAAAGCCCCGAACCGCCCGCCGGCGGGCTGGCGAACTTGCGTCCGTCCGGTGGGGGGAATAGACTTGGCGTCCTGTTTTTTGGCACAGGCACAAAGGGACAAGGAGGAACGCATGTCACCCCATGTTTTGATTACCGGTGCAAACCGGGGCCTCGGGCTGGAGTTCGCCCGCCAGTACAGAAACGACGGCTGGACGGTCACCGCCACCTGCCGCAATCCGGCCGAGGCCGGCGCCCTGAGGGATCTGGGCGTGGAGGTCGTGGCCCTGGACGTCAGCAAGGTGGAGACCTTCGGGGACTTCGCCCGGTCCCTGGGGTCCGCTCCCGTTGACCTGTTCGTGAACAATGCCGGTGTGTATGGCGCGTTCGGAGAGGGCCAGCTCTTCGGCTCTGTGGACGTGGCCTCCTGGCAGGACACCTTTCTGGTCAACGCCATTGCGCCCCTGAAGCTGACCGAGGCCCTTCTGCCCCGCCTCGAGGCGGCCCGCGCTCCGAAGGCGGTGTATGTGTCCTCCCTGATGGGCTCCATCGCCGAGAACATCTCCGGGGACAACATCATCTACCGCACCAGCAAGACGGCCCTGAACATGGTGGTCAAGGGGCTGAGCGTCACCCTTGCGGGCCGCGTGACCGTGGCCGCCCTTCATCCGGGCTGGGTGCGTACGGACATGGGAGGCCCTGACGCGCCGCTTGAGGCGAAGGATTCCGTGTCCGGCATGCGCCGGGTCATTGAGGCCCTCACCCCGGGGGACACTGGCGCCTTCCGCGGTTTTGACGGGGCCGATGTTCCCTGGTAGGGATCGATATCGAGGAGAGGCCGGTCGTGCCTGAAGCTCTGTTTTTCTATTTCGACTTCAACTGTCCCTACAGCTGGGTTGCCGCCGAGCGGATTATGGATATCGCCGGGCGGCATACCCGGGATGTGCGCTGGCGCGCCATCCCCTCGGAGATGCTGTGCCACGAGAGCGCCCCCTGGGGCTTCCCCCCCGGCCGTGTTCCGGGGGTGGAGCAGTACATCCAGCGGGATCTGGGACGCCTGTTGCGGATGAACGGGCTCGAGTACGCACGGCCTGTTCCCCTGTCGAAGGGGGCCTCGATTGCGCCGTCGTGCGGCTTCCACTGGATCCGGGAGGAAAAGGGGCGCGAGGCCTCGCGGGCCTACGCCCTTGCGGTCTTCCGGGCCCGGTTCCAGCTCGGGAGCGAGGTGGCGGACCCGGACGTGGCGGCGGATATCGCGGTCGCGTGCGGGCACGGGCGCGGCGAGTTCCTGGACGCCATCTCGGATCCGGTCTGGCAGGGCCGCCTGACCGAGGAGGTGAACGCCGCCCGCAAGGATGGTGTCATTGCCACGCCGTTCATCAATGTGGACGGCGAGCCCTTCTGGGCGGTCGAGGGGCTGGACATCGTGGACGCCTGGCTGGCCCGGGGCGGCTGGTAGGGCGGCCTGGCGGGGGCCTTGCCCCTGCCTTTCAGGCCTCATCAGGGCCGAGAATGAGGAAAAGCCGGGGTTCGCCGGTGCGCTGGCGGGCTGCGGTTGTCCGGTTTCGGGCGGAAGGGGGCCGTCGGACGCCGGCGCGGTCCGGGCCCTCCCGCTGCGGGGAGGAGGCTCCGGTTTTCGCCCCGTTTGCAGCCGCTCACCCGGCCTTGGGCAGAGCCCGGGTCTCCCGGCCTCGGGCTATCCGGTTCCCTGTTGTGGGGCGGGGCTCGCAGTTGCCCGGTTTCGGGCGGAGGCCTGGCCTTCCAGGCCTCAGGAGGGCACCCCGTCCCCCGGCCCCGGATCCTCGTCGTTTTTCAGAAGCTGTTCCGCCCGCGCCATGAGTTTTCGCATGGCCGCGTCCGGTTCCGGAGTGCGCAGGTCCAGACGCTCCAGCGCCCCGATGATCACGTCCATCACCACGCTGCGGGCAAAGCGCTTGCTGTTGGCCGGGACCACATGCCAGGGGGCAACGGGTGTGGCCGTGGCGCGGATCATGTCCTCGTAGGCGCTCTGGTAGTCGTCCCAGCGGGTGCGCTCCTGCAGGTCGGACCAGGCGAACTTCCAGTGCTTGTCCGGATCCTCCAGCCGGGCCAGAAGGCGCTTGCGCTGCTCGTCGCGCGAGATGTGCAGGAAGAACTTCAGGACGAGGGTGCCGTTGCGCGCCAGGTAGTGCTCCAGGTGCACGATGTCCCTGTAGCGGTGTTCCCAGATGTCGGGTCCGGTGCAGTCTGCGGGGAGGTTCCAGGCCTCAAGGGTCTCGGGGTGAACCCGGGCAATCAGGACGTCCTCGTAGAACGACCGGTTGAAGACGCCGATGTGACCGCGCTCCGGAAGCGCCCGGACGCAGCGCCAGAGGAAATCGTGGCGCACCTCGTTGGCGGAGGGCGTCTTGAACGACACCACCTGACAGCCCTGCGGGTTTACGCCCGAGAATATGTGCTTGATGCAGGAATCCTTGCCCCCCGCGTCCATGGCCTGGAAGAGAACCAGAACCCCCCACCGTCCGTGGGCAAACAGTTTTTCCTGAAGTTTTGCGAGGGTCCGGACCCGGTCCTCCATCCTCTCGCGGGAGCCGGATCCGTTGTCCGGGGCCCCGTCCGTGTCGTCCGGGTCGTGGTCGGCGAGGCGGAAGCCGTCGCCCGCCGTGATGCGAAAGCGCGCGAGCCTGTGTGGGCCGTCCGTGTCGTGGGCCCGTGTCCCGTGCGGATCCTCTGCCGTGTTGGGGCCGTCCGTGTGCCCGGCCCCCTTTTCGGTTTTCATTGCTGCCTCCCGACCCTGAGTATGGAACGCCTTACAGCGTACATTAGAAATGCTAAGGAAAAAAGCGTGCAGGGCTTCGGTGGCCGGTCTTGACATCCCGGCCGCTCCTGCCGATTTTCCGGCCCGGACGCCCGGTTTTTCGGGGCCGTCCTGCCGCCGGGAGACGACAGAGTGACATTCAAATTCCGCGGGGCCCCCGGGTCTCTGCTGGGCGAGGGCCTGATAGGCAGCCGCACCTTTCTGAACGGCCCGGCCCGCGTGGCGGGGGCGGGGAAACCCGCAACTGGCAGCTTCCCGCTGTCAGCGCCCCACTCCCCGGCGCTGCGGGAGCTTGCGCCCCTGTGTCCCCGGGCCATCGGCACCGAGGGACGCTCCCTGTTCGCCCGCTCCCTTGTGTATGCCCTCCCGGCCCCCTGTGAGACCGGCTCCGCGCGTGAGCTGACGCCCCTTCCGCCCCGGGCCCGGGCGGTGTCGCAGCGCTGAACGTCCTGACTGGACCGGCCCCGAGTCGCGCCTGCGGTGCGGCGAGTCGTCCTTGGGTTGTGTCTCGACCTGACCTGCGCCGCTGCCGATGCCTGTGCCCGTGTTTACGTCTTCGCCCCGGCGCTGGTCTCCGGGAGCGACGCGGCCCCAGGTCCCAAGCCCCGGGCCCCGAGCCCGCATCCCGGCTTGCTCCCGCGGGCCGTTCCGGTGCTCCCGTCCCCCGTTCCGGTGTCGGGTGTGCTCCGGTCATGCCGGGACGGCGGTCCAAAAAACCATATTTGCCCCGACGATTGCACACGCTATGATTGTTGATGCGGGGCGCCTGTCCGCGCTGCCACGGGTCCGGATCGGGGAGGGCACGCCGTCCTCGGGACTGTCCCGAATTTCTATCCTTTTTGTCATGTCCGATGACCCTGCGGAATCCTCGGGTTTTCGCGGTTTTGGCGTGTTTTCCGGGCTTTGGGGGGAAAAGAACCTGCTCGCGTGTCAAAACAAAAGGTTTTAAGGTGGAGCCTGCCCCGGTTGGAAAATCCTCTGGAACAAGGAAAAAAAGTGGAATGTCCAATCAGTCAAAACAAAAATCCGCGCCCACGCGCGAGGAGGCCGAGGCCGCCGTCCGGACCCTGATCCGCTGGGCCGGTGACGATCCCGAACGCGAGGGGCTTGTGGACACCCCCAAGCGTGTGGTGAAGGCGTATGAGGAGTTCTTCGCCGGTTACGGGATCGACACACGCGATATTCTTGCGCGCACCTTCGAGGAAGTCGAAAACTACGACGAGCTGATCCTGCTTCGGGATATCCGGCTCGAGAGTTACTGCGAGCACCACATGGTTCCGATTATCGGAAAGGCCCACATTGCCTATCTGCCGGACCGGCGCGTGGTGGGGATCTCCAAGCTTGCCCGCCTGCTCGAGGTCTACGCCCGCCGTCTCCAGATCCAGGAGAAGATGACCCGCCAGATTGCCAACACCATTCAGGACGTGCTCCAGCCCCGGGGTGTGGGTGTGGTGATCGAGGCCACCCACCAGTGCATCACCACCCGCGGGGTTCACAAGCCGGGTGTCTCCATGGTGACAAGCTGCATGCTGGGGGCGTTTCGCGAGAACCCCGACACGCGCCGCGAGTTCCTTGCCCTGATCGGGCAGTCCAAGCCCTGATCGGGCTTCATCACCTCGGGAAAGCAGCACACGGGCCTTGGGCTCGGGCTGCTTTTTCTTCCCACAGGGCCTGTCTCCGTTATGATGGGTCCGGCGTCTGAACTTTGTCCGTCAACCTGTTGCTCCCTCCGGAGGTTCGAGTACATGAAAATTACGTTCGAGAAGCTTGAGCTGCCTGTCTGCGGTGCCCTTGTCCTGGGCGTGTTCGAGGATTCGGATCCGGTGCCCGAGGTCCGGGCGGTGGACGAGGCCAGCGGCGGAGCCCTCTCAAACATCATCAGCTCGTCGCGGGCGTTTACCGGACGGAACGGACAGGTTCTGTGTGTGCCGCTGCTGCCCGGCGTCCAGGCGGCGCCGGTCTATGTGATCGGCCTTGGCAAGGCGGCCGACGTCGATGGGAAAACCATCGAGGCCTTCGGGGCGAAGGCCCAGACGGCCCTGGCTTCGGGCATGGTGGCCAGCGGCTCTATCTGCGCCGCGCCGGGCCTGTGCCCGCGCATGACGCCGGATGCGATCGCGGCCCATGTCGCCTTTGGGGCAAACCTGCGGGGGTACGCGTTCGACAAGTACCACACGACCCGCAAGCCCGAGGACATCCCGGCGCTTCTGTCGATTTCGGTCCTGACGCCGGATACCTGCGCCGCCCGGACCGCCTGGGAGCCGTTCGACGCCCTGTCGCGCGGCATTTTCCTGACCCGCAACCTGGTGAGCGAGCCCGCCAACGTTCTCAGCCCCGAGGCCTTTGTGGAGCGCTGCTCCATCCTCTCGGAGTTCGGCCTCGATATCGAGGTGCTGGACGAGGACAAGATGCAGGAGCTGGGCATGTGCGCCCTTCTGGGTGTGGCCCAGGGCTCGGTGCGCAAGCCGCGCCTGATGATTCTGTCCTGGAAGGGCGGAAAGTCCGGCGACGCCCCGACCGCGATTGTGGGCAAGGGCGTGTGCTTTGACTCCGGCGGGATCTCCATCAAGCCGGCGGCCGGCATGGAGGACATGAAGTGGGATATGGCCGGTGCGGCGGCTGTGGTCGGCCTGATGAAAACCCTGGCCCTGCGCAAGGCTCCGGTCAACGTGGTCGGCCTGTGCGGCCTGGTGGAGAACATGCCCGGCGGCGCGGCCCAGCGCCCAGGTGACGTGGTCACCTCCATGAGCGGCCAGACCATCGAGGTCATCAACACCGACGCCGAGGGCCGCCTGGTTCTGGCGGACGTCCTCTACTACGCGAACACCCGCTACAAGCCGAAGCGCATTGTGGATCTGGCGACCCTGACCGGGGCCATCCTCATCTCGCTGGGTTCGGAGATGGCGGGCCTGTTCAGCAACAGCGACGAGCTGTGTGCGTCGCTCATGCGCGCGGGTGAGGCCTCGGACGAGCACCTGTGGCGCCTGCCCATGAACGAGGCCTATGACGCCATGATCAATTCGGATATTGCCGACATGAAAAACGCGGGCAACCGGGAGGCCGGATCCATTACCGCCGCCCAGTTCCTGAAGCGTTTTGTCGGCGACACTCCCTGGGCGCATATCGATATTGCCGGAACGGCATGGTCCAAGAAGGACCGGACCCTGGCTCCGAAGGGCGGCTCCGGCTACGGCGTCCGTCTTCTGGACACGTGGCTGAGGGAAGACCAGTCCTGACGGTGTGACCCCTCTCCGGGCTGTGGAGGTGGAGCCCCGGAACCGGGCTCCGGACAAAACGAAAGGAAGTCTGTATGTCTTCGCGCGACTATGATCTGCTTGTGATTGGAGCTGGATCGGGCGGTGTGCGTGCCGCCCGCATGTCTGCCGGATACGGGGCCCGGGTGGCCATTGTTGAGTCGTCCCGGGTGGGGGGCACCTGCGTCATACGCGGGTGCGTGCCCAAGAAGCTCCTGGTCTACGGATCGCGTTATGCGCTTCATCTCAGCGACATGGCCGGCTACGGCTGGACCGTTGAGGGAGCGTCGTTTGACTGGGCGAAGCTGATCGAGGCCAAGGACCGGGAAATCCAGCGTCTGGAAGGGGTCTACCGCTCGGTGCTGCGCTCCAACAACGTTGAGCTCATCGAGGGGGCGGGGCGCCTTGTGGATCCCCACACCGTGCAGGTCGGAGACCGGACCATCACGGCCGATCGCATCCTGATCGCCGTTGGCGGGCGTCCGTTCCTCCCGGACGTTCCGGGTGTGGAGCACGCCATTACCTCGACCGAGGCGCTGGACCTCCCCGAACTGCCGAAGCGGATCGTCATCGCGGGCGCGGGCTACATTGCGCTGGAGTTCGCCGGGATTTTCCGGGCTCTCGGGGTGGATGTGACCCTGGTTGTCCGCAAGGAGCGTCCGCTGCGGGGCTTCGACGAGGACATCCGTGACGCCATGAGCCGGTCTCTGGCCACCCGGGGCATCAAGGTTCTCTCCCGCACCGAGATCACCTCGATCACGCCCCAGGACGACGGCTCCTATGCCGTGTCGTTCAATACGGGCAGCCAGACTGTTGCCGATCAGGTCATGTTCGCCACCGGGCGGGTGCCCAACATCGCCGGGCTGGGGCTCGAGGAGCTGGGCATTGCCCTGACGCCCTCGGGGGCCATCCAGGTGGACGAGTGGAACCGCACCAACGTGGAGTCTGTGTTCGCCATCGGTGATGTGACCGGCCGGATCCAGCTGACGCCGGTGGCCATCAACGAGGGGGCGGCCTTCGCCGAGACCTTCTACAACAACAATCCGCGCACCGTGGACTACTCCCTTGTGGCCCACGCCGTGTTCTCCCAGCCGTGCATCGGGGCGATCGGCCTGACGGAGGCGGAGGCCCGCGCCCGCGGCCCGGTCCGGATTTTCCGCACCGCGTTCCGGCCCATGCTCAACACTCTGGCCGGACGGGACGAGCAGGTTGTGATGAAGCTGGTGGTCTGTGCCGAAACCGACAAGGTTCTGGGCTGTCACATGATGGGCTCGGACGCGCCCGAGATCCTTCAGCCGCTGGCCATTGCCCTGCGCTGTGGTGCGACCAAGGCCGACTTTGACTCCACCATCGCGGTGCACCCCACCTCGGCGGAGGAGCTGGTCCTGATGCGCAACCCGGTGGAGTGACCAGGACGGTCCCCGATCCGGCGTGGGTGCAAGGGCCCGCGCCGGGCCGGTGGCAGCCGGTGGCTGTGTCGTCCCAACGTTGGGACCACAGCGGGATCCGGCGGCCGGTCGGGTGATCGTGTTGTGAAATGAGGTGCGGGGGTCCGATCCGTTCGGGCCCCCGTTTTTTTTGGCCTCGCGCGGGGCCTCCGTTTGCTTCGGGGCCCGCGGCGGTGGTCCTGTCCCCCCGCCGCCGGTTTCCCCTACTTCTGGCGTGCGGGCGGCTCCGGCGCCGCTTCCCGGGCGATCTCCGAGAGTGTCAGCATGAGGGCGCGCAGGCCAGTCAGCCGGTCCTTCGGCGTCTCCCAGCGCCGCTGGATCACCAGGCGGTGGTCGGGGCGCAGTTTCGCTGTGGCCAGGTTCTGCCCGATAAAGCGGACCAGTCCGGCGGGGTTGGGGAAGAAGTTCTCCCGGAACCCGAGGACGGCGCCCTTGGGGCCCGCGTCCAGCTTCTCCACGTTGGCCCGGCGGCACAGGATCTTCAGCGTCACCACCTGGAGGAGGTTGTCCACCTCCGCCGGCAGGGGGCCGAAGCGGTCCAGCATCTCGCCGGCCAGGTCCTCGATCTCGGTCTCGTCCGCGACCCCGGCAATCCGGCGGTAGAAGGACAGGCGCAGGCCCAGGTCCGCGATGTAGGCTTCCGGGATCAGGATCGGGGTGCCCAGCTGGATCTGGGGGCTCCAGTCGCTCTCGGCTGCGGTGTCTGCCCCGTCGCGGGCGGCGGCGACGGCTTCCTCCAGCATCTGCTGGTAAAGCTCGATGCCGACCTCGCGTATGTGGCCGGACTGCTCGTCCCCCAGAAGGTTCCCCGCGCCCCGGATGTCCAGGTCGTGGCTGGCCAGGGTGAAGCCCGCCCCCAGGGTGTCCAGGGTGCCCATGATCTCGAGGCGCCGGTTCGCGGTTTTGGTCAGGGGGCGGTCCGGCGGAACCGTGAGATAGGCGTAGCCCCGGGTGCGGGAGCGGCCCACGCGGCCCCGAAGCTGGTAGAGCTGGGCCAGGCCGAACATGTCCGCCCGGTGGATGATGATGGTGTTCACCCGGGGAATGTCGAGGCCGCTCTCGATGATGTTGGTGGCCACCAGGATGTCATACTCACCCTCGGAGAAGGCGGTCATGACCTCCTCCAGCCGGGAGGCGGGCATCTGTCCGTGGGCGACCGCGACCCGCAGGTCGGGCACCAGGGTGGACAGCCGGTGCACCAGGGGATCGATGTCCCGCAGGCGGGGGCAGACGTAGAAGGACTGGCCGCCCCGGTAGCGCTCGCGCAGGAGGGCCTCGCGGATGACCACCGGATCCGTGGGCAGGATGAAGGTCCGCACGGCCAGACGGTCCACCGGAGGCGTGGCAATCAGGCTCATCTCCCGCACGCCGGTCAGCGCGAGCTGGAGCGTCCGGGGAATGGGGGTGGCGGTCAGGGTCAGGACGTGCACGTCCGCCCGCAGCTGCTTGAGCCGCTCCTTGTGGGAGACGCCGAAGTGCTGCTCCTCGTCGATGATCAGAAGGCCCAGGTTCCGGAACTCCACGCTCTTGGCCAAAAGCGCATGGGTGCCGATCACGATATCCACCGAGCCCTTGGCCATCTCCTCCTTGCAGGCCTTTGCCTCCCGCGGGGTTGTCAGCCGGGACAGCTGGGCGATGCGCACGGGCAGGCCCTCGAACCGGTGGCAGAAGTTCAGGTAGTGCTGGCGGGCAAGAAGGGTTGTGGGCACCACGACGGCCACCTGGACACCGCCCATGACCGCGGCAAAGGCGGCGCGCAGGGCGACCTCGGTCTTGCCGAAGCCCACGTCCCCGCACACCAGCCGGTCCATGGGGCGGCCCGAGGCCAGGTCATCCAGGGTGTCGTGGATGGCCCGGAGCTGGTCGTCGGTTTCCGCAAACGCAAAGCGGGCCGCGAACTCGTCGTAGAGGCCCTCGGGCGGAGCCACCACCACCCCTTTTCGCAAGGTGCGCAGGGCGGCGACCTGCATGAGCTTCTCGGCCATGTCGCGAATGCGCTGCTTGAGCTTGGCCTTTCGCGCCTGCCAGGCCCCGCCACCGAGCTTGTCCAGCTGGACACCGGTCTGCTCGGAGCCGTAGCGGGTCAGCACATCGATGTTCTCAACGGGAACATAGAGGCGGTTGTTGTCCGCATAGATCAGGCGCAGGCAGTCGTGGGGGGCTCCGGCCACGTCCAGGGTGTCGAGTCCGTCGTACTGGCCGATGCCGTGCTCGGCGTGGACCACAAGGTCACCCTCGGTCAGGGCCGAGATGTCCGGGATGAACTTGTCCCCCAGGCGCTTCTTGCGCACGGGCCGCGCCATGCGGTCCCCCAGGATGTCGGTCTCGCTGATCAGGGCAAGGCCGGGAAGCTCGAAGCCCCGCTCCACCGGCAGGGTGAAGATGGCGGCCTGGGCGGGACCGGCGTCCGTGGCCTCCTGCCAGGTGTCCACTCCGGTGAGGGTCTCGAGGCCGTGCTCGCGCAGCAGGCCCGCAAGGCGGTCCCGGGACACGAGGGAGGTCGCCGCCAGGCTGACCCGGGTTCCGGCCTTCAGGAGAGCCTGCACGTGGTCCCGAACGGCCTCATAGACGTTTTCCCCGGGGCGGGCCCGGACATCGGCGAAATCATGGCCGGTTTTTCCGCCCGCATCGGCGATGTTCCCGGCTCCGGCAAAGTCTGCGGCGGCGAAGGGCGAGAACTGTCCGCCCGCGCGGGCGTTCACGTGGCGGTCGAACTCCTCCCGGTCCAGGAACATCTGGAGCGGGGGCACCGGATTGTAGGGGGGCGTGGGGTCGTCGCTGCCTTTTGTCGTCCGGTCCGGGCTGGCCAGCAGGGTGCGCGCCTCGAAGTACTCGAAAATCAGGTCCATGCGGGCGCTGATGGCGGCGTCCGTGTCGTGGTCCAGAGTGACCGCGGCGTCCGGAAGATAGGCAAAGAGCGTGTCCATGCCCTCGTGGAACAGGGGCAGCCAGTGCTCCATGCCCAGTTCCGTGCGGCCCTCGGAGACGGACTCGTAGAGCCGGTCATCGGCCCGCGGTGCCCCGAACAGCTCCCGGTAGCGCGAGCGGAAGCGGCGGATGGCGCTGTCGTCCAGAAGCACCTCGCTCATGGGGCGCAAGACCAGATCCTTGCGGGTGCCGCTGGTGCGCTGGCTGAGGGGATCGAACGTGCGCAGGCTGTCGAGCTCGTCGCCGAACAGGTCCAGGCGGAAGGGCTCGTCATACCCGGGGGCGAACAGGTCGATCAGCCCGCCCCGGACGGCGAACTCTCCGGGCTCCATGACCTGCTCCGAGCGGACATAGCCGTTGCGGGTCAGGAACGCGATCAGTGCGTCCAGATCCAGGCGCGTGCCGGTGCGCATGGCAAAGGTCCGCCCGGCCAGGCTCTCCCGTGGGGGAAGGCGCTGGAGAATGGCGGAGACGGTGGTGATCACCAGCTGTGCGCCGCGGTGGGCCGGGTCTGTTTGCGTGTCGATCAGGCGGCACAGGGTGGCGAGCCGGGTGGCCACGATCTCGCTGTTGGGGGACACCCGGTCATAGGGGACCGTATCCCAGGCCGGGAACTCGAGAACCTCGAGGTCCGGACGGAAAAAGCGGGCCTGGGCGGCCAGGCGGGCAAGGCACACGTCGTCGCGGGCCACGTGCAAAACCGGCGTGTGCGGGTTTTCCGAGGCCAGGCGCGCGAGAAACAGGGCGTCGGGGCCGGCGGGAAGGCCGCACAGCCGCACGCGTCCGGGAGCAAGAGCCGCCGCAAGGGCGGTCGTCATGGGGTCGGTCCGGGGCAAGGTCTAGGTTTTCAGTCTGAAGGTCTGGAGAAGGGCCATGACATCGTTCTGGAACTGCGCGGGCGTGGGGGCGCGCGACAGGATCCAGTTCATGATGTCCATATCGTCCTCGTCGAGAAGGGTCTCGAAGCGGTCAAGCTGCTCGGGGGTCATGTCGGCGATTCGTCTCTCGGCAAAGGTGCCGATGAAAATATCCGCCTCCTTGGTGCCCCGGTGCTGGGCACGGTAGAGCATCTGCTTTTGTCGGTCAGTCAGGCTGGCGAGATCGGGCATGGGGGACTCCGCGCGAAAAAAACGTTCTGGCCCCGACTTTAATAGGCTTTTCCCTGTATTTAAACGAATATTCTGCCGTGGCGGTGCTTGTTGGCCGCCGGAAAAACCGCCATCATGGGGCCGCGGGGGATTTGGCGCTCCGGGTGTCGGCCGGTCGGGTGTCAGGCGGCCCGGTCGGGGCGCGGGGCCGGGTGTCCGGTCAATCGGGAGAGTGATTATGGGGATGTCCGAAGCTGTTGACAATGGGGGCCGCGATCGAGGCCGGCGCCCGGCTGCCGCGTGTGGCCTTTGGAAACAGGGGCGTCGTCCGGCTCCGGTGGCAGTGCGGTGCGGTCTTCGGGTCCGGAGCCTCTCGCCTCTGGCGGGGGGAGCTGCCGGCTCCGCCACCGCGGGGCCTGACGGGCGGACGGCGGTTGCCCCGGCGTGTGCGCGCCCGAGGCTTGTCGACCCGCTGCGTGCCTCTTTCGTCCCCGCGGGCCCGGTACCATGTGTCGGGGTCTGCGGAGACCGCTCATGAGGCCGTCATCCCTTGACCCGCTGTTTCGTCCGTTTGACTCCTTTCGGGGGGTGGGCAAGGCCCTGTCCGCCGCGCTGGAGCGGCTTCTGGGGGGCACGGTGGCGCTGGATGCGCTGTGGCACCTGCCCACGGGGCTGGTGGATCGGCGCTTCCGCCCGAGCGTTGCGGACGCCCCGCCCGGAGCGATCGTGACCCTGGATGTGCAGGTGGAGGCCCATTTCCCGCCCGCCAGCCGCTCCCGTCCCTATCGGGTTCTGGTTTCGGACAGCACGGGCGAGGTGCAGCTTGTCTGGTTCCGTGCCCGCGAGACCTGGATCCGGGACATGCTGCCCGTGGGCGCGCGCCGGATCGTGTCGGGAAAGATCGAGGTGTTCGACGGGCGCCGCCAGATGGTGCACCCGTCCCATGTCCTGCCTTTGGAGCAGGCGGCGACCCTGGACCGGGTGGAGCCCGTCTATCCGCTGGCCGCCGGGGTGAGCGGCCGGGCCCTGGAAAAGCTGGTGGACCAGATCCTGGAAAGCCTTCCCGACCTGCCCGAGTGGCTGGACCCGACCCTTGTGGCCCGGGAGGGCTGGCCAACCTGGACCGAGGCCCTGAGGCGGGTCCATCGGCCCGAAACCCCGGATGCTCTGCAGCCCGAGGATCCCGCCCGCCGTCGCCTGGCGTTCGACGAACTGCTTGCGGGACAGCTGGCTCTGCTTCTCGTGCGCCGGCGCTTCCGCCGTCGCCGGGGACGCTCCCTGGTTGCGGACAACACGCTTCGGGCGCCCGCGCTGGCTCATGTGGGCTTCACGCTGACCGGGGCCCAGGCCCGCACGCTTCAGGAGATCGATGCGGACATGGCCTCGGAGAGCGCCATGCTGCGCCTTCTCCAGGGGGATGTGGGCAGCGGCAAGACGGTCGTTGCGCTTCTCGCCCTGTTGACCGCGGTGGAGAACGGGGCCCAGGCCGCCCTGATGGCTCCGACGGACCTTCTGGCCCGCCAGCACCTGGAGACCCTTCGACCGGCCTGCGCCGCCGCCGGGGTCGAGATCGCCCTGCTGAGCGGCCGGGACAAGGGGCGCGAGCGGGAGCGCGTGCTGGCGGCTCTTGCCTCCGGGGCGCTGCCCCTTGTGGTGGGAACCCACGCCCTGTTCCAGGACGGCGTCCAGTTCCATGATCTGGGGCTGGTGGTCATCGACGAGCAGCACCGCTTCGGGGTGCACCAGCGTCTGGCCCTGTCCTCGAAGGCGGATCATGCCGTTGACGTGCTGGTCATGACGGCAACCCCCATCCCCCGGACCCTGACCCTGACCCATTACGGCGACATGGATGTCTCCCGGATCGACGAGAAGCCCCCGGGGCGCGAGGTTCCGGACACCCGGGTGCTTCCGGTGGATCGGCTGGAGGACATCTTCTCCGCCATCGGCCGGGCCATCCAGGGGGGCAACCGGGTCTACTGGGTCTGTCCGCTGATCGAGGAGTCCGAAACCCTGGACCTGGCGGCGGCGGACCAGCGCTTCGAGCAGCTTCGCAGCCGGTTCGGGGAGCGGGTGGGGCTTGTCCACGGGCGCATGAAAGGCCCGGAGCGCGACGCGGTCATGGCCGGGTTCTCGAGCGGCTCCCTCGACATTCTTGTGGCCACCACCGTGATCGAGGTGGGGGTCAATGTGCCGGAGGCCACCGTGATGGTGGTCGAGCATGCGGAGCGGTTCGGTCTGGCCCAGCTTCACCAGCTGCGCGGCCGGATCGGGCGCGGGACCGGGCGCTCGACCTGTCTTCTGGTGTACGCGCCGCCTCTGGGCTCGGTGGCGCGGGCCCGTCTCGAGGTCATGCGCACCACCGACGACGGGTTCCTGATCGCCGAGGAGGATTTGCGCCTGCGCGGCGGTGGCGAGGTTCTGGGGGTCCGCCAGACCGGTCTTCCCGTGTTCCGGCTGGCCGGCGGGATGCCGGACCTGGCGGAGCTGCTGTCGGTGGCCCGGGCGGATGCGAAACGGATTCTGGAAACGGATCCTGATCTGGAGGGGCCAAGGGCCGAGGCCCTGCGCACGTTGCTGTATCTGTTCGGTCAGGACACGGCAATCCGGACCCTCTGGTCCGGCTAGGGCGTTCGGGGCTGCGGTGCGCGGGCGTGCGTCCGGTTGGGGCAGGAGCGTCCCGGGATCGGGCCAGGCTGGGGAGCCTTCCCCGGGCCCGGGTCCGGCGGTTCGGGCATTCGGGGGGCGCCTGCCGGGGGTGCCGCTTTCAGGACCGGAGCCCGACGGACCGGGCCGGCCGGTGACGGAGGGGAGGGGCGGCCGGTGAGCGGCCTGGCGTGCAGGCGAGACGCTTTACAAACACGCGGCAAATTTTTATCGTCGGGGCATTGCGCATGCGCGCCTGTGTTTTTTTCGGCCTGGTCTGCCCTCGAATAGGAGTGCCATCGTGCTGTTCAAGTTCTGGCAGATCGCCAAGCCCGTTTATCTCGCATGCCTGATTCCGGTCACCATCTACTTCTTTCTGACTCTCTTTCAGGTTTTTTTTGGTACCGGCCACAGTTCTCTGGCCTTCTCCATTTTGCCGCTGGCGCTGTGCGTGGCGTTTTTTGTTCTGGGCCTCGTCATTTTTCTCTATATGCCGGTGCACTTTCGCCGTCGCATCATGCATCTCGCCTACCGCTACGAGGATGCGGAGGATCTTTTCATCCTCGAGGAGTGGGAGGCTCTTTCCTCAAACTACAGAAGTTACCTGGGGTTTGACTGCAAGAAGAAGACCGTCCTGTTCGTGGAGAGCATGCCGGTTGCGGGAATCGCCTTCGGCTTCGAGGATATCTCCGGGTTCGAGATCACGGCCCCGCCCAAGGGGGATGCGCTGTTCACCATTGTGACCAACAACATGCGCTGCCCGCTGATCCGCTTTCCGATTCCCGGCCGCAGGGCAGGGGAGTGGGAGAAGAAAATGGCCGAAATCTTCCGCATCCGCATTTCGGGCTGAGGTCGTTTCGCGCCGGCCTCCGGCCGTTTCGCGCCGGCCTTGTGGCCCCGTCGCAGGGGGCGGGCAGGCGGGCGTTCGGCAGGGCGCGGTGAGCGGCGCCGTTACGGCAGGCTCTCGAGATACGTCTGCACGGCGCTGCGGTAGGCTGCGATGTCCTGCAGGAACCCGGTGTTGTGGTCTCCCCTGAGGGGGCGGAGGGTTTTGTTCGCTCCCCCGTAGCCCTCAAAGAGCCGCTGTCCCAGGGCATAGGGGACGGTTTCATCCTCGGTGCTGTGAAACACCAGAAGGGGGACGCTCACGCTCTCCAGCGCCTTCGGGGTGTCGAAATCCTGAGGCAGGAAAAACCGTCCCGGCACCCCGGGATAGAGGGTTTCCAGCACGTCCTGGATCGTCGTGAAGGTGGAGTCCAGGATCAGGCCCCCGGGCTGGACCCGGGCCGCCAGGGACGCGGCCACGCCCCCGCCCAGGGAGCGTCCGTAGATGACGATGTCCCCGGGGCTCACGCCCTTCTCGCGCACCAGCCAGTCCCAGGCGGCGCGGGCGTCCATCTCGGTTCCCCGGACCGACGGGGTTCCCGAGCTTTCCCCGAAGCCGCGGTAGTCGAAAATCAGGACATCAAGCCCAAGCCCGTTGAAGAGGGCGATGCTCTGGATCCGGTGGGAGATGTTGCCCGCGTTGCCGTGGCAGAACAGAAGTGTCCGCCGCCCGACCGGGGTGTCGGCCCCGCTTCGGGCCGGGACGAACCAGGCGCCCAGGCGCTCGCCGTCGGCGGTGTGGAGGCGGACCTCCTCGAAGGGCATGCCCATCCGCATGGGGGTGGAGACAATGTCCCGGGTCGGGTGAAAGGGCAGGGAGGGCGCAAGGGTTGCCCGCACCGCAAAGGCGCCCCCGCACAGAACGGCGGAGGCGATCAGAACGGACGCGAGCCCCTTTCGGGACCACAGGCGGGACCGGGACCGTGCCATGATGTGAGTTCCTGGGCTCCGGAGTGTTGGGGACCAAGCAAAAGCGCGACAAAAGTATGGGTGCAGCGTAACACGTTTTTTTGTCGCCCCCAAATGGTGTGGCGCGCGACCGGAACAACCCTTTGGTTTTTTCGCAGGGCGTGGCGTTTCCCGTGCCGCTGCGGGTGCGCTTTTTCCCGATACCGCCGGAGTCAGGCCCCCCTGGCCGGGTTTGCCCGCCCGCGCGCACCGCGCAGCGCATGCGGGCCACGTTGGCCGGGGCGAGCCCGCCAACAGGCCGCCCGACTGTCCACACCCTCCCGGGCCTGCGCCCGGGCTCCCGCTCCCGCCCGCGTCCGGGGCGGGTCACGCGGTTGCGCTTGTTTTGCCTCGTGGGGCACCCCACATGCGCGTAGGTGTTTGTCGTTGGCGCCCGGGCGCGGTATGGTCCGTCTCCGCTCCCGTGCCGCGCGTCCTGCCTGCTGTTCTTTCGCGCTTCCCGTCCCTTTCTCAGAGTGTTTGCGTCCCCGATGAGCCAGAATGAAATTGTCGTGCGCGGTGCGCGCGAGCACAACCTCAGGAATGTCACTGTTTCGCTCCCGCGTGACCGGCTGGTGGTGATCACGGGCCTGTCCGGCTCGGGCAAGTCGTCCCTGGCCTTTGACACGCTCTATGCGGAGGGGCAGAGGCGCTACGTGGAGTCTCTCTCCGCCTACGCCCGCCAGTTCCTCGAGCTGATGCAAAAGCCCGACGTGGACGCCATCGAGGGCCTGTCCCCGGCCATCTCCATCGAGCAGAAGACCACCAGCCGCAATCCGCGCTCCACGGTGGGCACGGTGACCGAGATCCACGACTACATGCGCCTTCTGTGGGCGCGGGTCGGGGTGCCCCACTCGCCGGTGACCGGCCTGCCCATCGAGAGCCAGACGGTCTCCCAGATGGTGGACCGGATCATGGCCATGGAGGAGGGCACGCGGCTTTACGTGCTCGCGCCCATCGCCCGGGGGCGCAAGGGCGAGTTCCGAAAGGAGCTGGCCGAGCTGGCCCGCCGGGGCTTCTCGCGGGTGAAGATCGATGGCGAGATCCAGGAGATCAGCGAGGTTCCCGCCCTTCGCAAGACCTACAAGCACGACATCGATGTGGTGGTGGACCGGCTTGTTGTGCGCGACGGCCTCCAGACCCGTCTTGCGGACTCCCTCGAGACCGCCCTTGGCGTGACCGAGTCCGAGGGGCTTGTCTACGTCGAGGACGCGACCACGGGCGAGCGCACCACGTTTTCCACCCGGTTTGCCTGCCCGGTGAGCGGGTTCACCATTGCCGAGATCGAGCCCCGCCTGTTTTCCTTCAACAACCCGTTCGGCGCCTGTCCCTCGTGCGACGGGCTCGGGGTGCGGCTCTACTTTGATGCGGACCTTGTGGTCCCCGATCCCGAGAAGACCCTGGCCCAGGGCGCCGTCGCCCCCTGGGTGGGCAGCGGTCCCATGCCCGCCACCATGGGGGCGCAGGCGCTGGCGTCTGTTGCCGCGTTCTTCGGTGCGGACGTGGACACGCCCTGGAAGGAACTGCCCGAGGAGGTCCGCGAGACCATCCTGTACGGCTCCGGCACCCGGGCGATCCCCCTGTCCTGGGACGACGGCCGGCGCCAGTACCGCACGGAAAAGCCCTTCGAGGGGGTCATTCCCAACATCCAGAGGCGCTGGCGCGACACGGATTCCAGCTGGGTGCGTGAGGAGCTCTCCCGCTATCAGGCCAGCGCCCCGTGCGAGGCCTGCGGCGGCTACCGCCTGAAGCCCGAGGCCCTGGCCGTGCGGATCCTGGGCCAGCACATCGGTGAAATTTCCGAGCTTCCGGTGGCCCGCTCCCGGGCCTGGTTCCAGTCGCTCGAGGAAAAGCTCGGTGAGAAGGACCGGGAGATCGCCCGGCGCATCCTGCGCGAGATCAACGAGCGCCTGACGTTCCTGGGCGACGTGGGGCTTGACTATCTGACCCTGGCCCGGGGCTCGGGCACGCTCTCCGGCGGCGAGAGCCAGCGGATCCGGCTGGCCTCCCAGATCGGGTCGGGGCTTACGGGTGTCCTCTACGTTCTGGACGAGCCCTCCATCGGGCTTCACCAGCGGGACAACGACCGACTTCTGGGCACGCTGCGCCACCTGCGGGACCTGGGCAACACCGTCATTGTTGTGGAGCACGACGAGGACGCCATCCGCAGCGCGGACTATCTGGTGGACATGGGCCCGGGTGCCGGCATCCATGGCGGCGAGGTGGTGGCCGAGGGCACGCCCGCGGATGTCATGGCCAACCCCCGCTCCATCACCGGCCAGTACCTGACCGGGGCGCGGAGCATTCCCGTGCCCGCCGAGCGGCGCACGGGCAACGGAAAGATCCTCTCCGTCCGGGGCGCGCGGGAGAACAACCTCCAGAACGTGGACCTGGACATTCCGCTGGGCACCTTCACCTGCGTGACCGGCGTGTCCGGCGGGGGCAAGTCCTCTTTGGTGATCGAGACCCTGTACAAGGCTCTCGCCCGGTCCCTTCACGGCGCCCGCGAGATCCCCGGCGCCCACGACCGCATCGAGGGCGTCGAGCATATCGACAAGATTGTGGACATCGACCAGTCCCCCATCGGGCGGACGCCGCGCTCCAACCCGGCCACCTACACCGGGGCCTTCACCGCCATTCGCGACTGGTTTGCCGGCCTTCCCGAGGCCAAGGCGAGGGGCTACAAGCCCGGGCGCTTTTCCTTCAACGTGAAGGGGGGGCGCTGCGAGGCCTGCCAGGGGGACGGGGTGATCAAGATCGAGATGCACTTCCTCCCCGACGTCTACGTGGAGTGTGACGCCTGCAAGGGGCGCCGCTACAACCGCGAGACCCTGGAGGTCACCTTCCGCGGCAAGTCCATTGCGGACGTCCTGGACATGAGCGTGGAGGAGGCCCGCACGTTCTTCTCGGCGGTGCCCTCGATCCGCGACAAGATGGAGCTTCTGTGCCGGGTGGGCCTGTCCTACATCCGCCTTGGCCAGCGGGCGACCACCCTGTCCGGCGGCGAGGCCCAGCGCATCAAGCTGTCCAAGGAGCTGTCCCGCCGGGCCACCGGGCGGACCCTCTACATCCTGGACGAGCCCACGACCGGCCTGCATTTCGAGGACGTCCGGAAGCTGCTTGAGGTTCTGCATGCCCTTGTGGACCAGGGAAACACGGTGCTGGTGATCGAGCACAATCTCGAGGTCATCAAGACGGCGGATCACATCGTCGACCTGGGCCCCGAGGGGGGATCCGGGGGCGGACGGATCGTGGCGAGCGGCACGCCGGAGGAGGTCGCAGCCTGCCCGGACAGCTACACCGGCGCCTATCTGAAGGCGGTCCTCGAGGCCCGGCACCCGGGCCCCTCGGCTCCGGCCGCTTCCGCCCTGGACGCCTGATCGCGGACGGGCGGGCCCGGCCGGGCCGGAGGCGGCACAGGGCCCCGCTCCGCGCTCCCGGGCGCGCCGGGGGCTCGGGGGGGACTCACGGCGCCTGCCCTGGCGGATTTTGGCGCGGGGGCCGGTCTCGTTCCCAGCAGGGGCGGCACCGTTCCCTGCGGCTGCGGACCCGGATCCGGATCCAGCCCGATGTGTTCCGCGCGTTTCCGGTGAGGCTGCCCGCCGGGGCAGGCGGTCCCGGCCCGGCTCGGCCCGGGCGCGAGGGAGGGACAGAAAATGCGTCCGGAAACCACCGTTGCGAACATGTGTGTCACATCGGGTGAAAATCTGGTGTAAATCGTAGGGCGGCGCCGGACTGCCACCAGAGTCCGTCAAACTGACGATTGGGACTGGTGAAACCGCGGACGAAGCCATATGTTTCAGCCGGGAAAGGGGGCATGGGTGCCTCCTCCAGTCATGCGGGTGCTGGATGTGCGACGACATATTGTTGTAAATGAGGTGGTCAAGCCCGTAGCGCTTCCGAAGATCCGGCGCCTGACGCGGCGCGTACATCTCCTGTTCCTCGCGGTGGAGTGTGTGGGCCTGTTTTTCATGGTCGACACCATCATCATGATCATCCGGGTGGTCCGCGGGCTGGACGCGCTGGCTCCCATCCTAGTCATTCCCACTGACCAGGTGGTCTCCCTTGTTCTGGCGCCGATGGTTCTGTCCATCCATGCCTACCTGACGCTTCGGGGCATCTGGCTTCGCGCCACCCGGACCCGGCTTGCCCACGGGATCGTATTCACGGTCCTGTGCCTTTACATCAGTGCCATTCCTGCCTCGACCCTGATCACCTCGAGTCTCTCCCGCACGGCGGAGGAGTACCGGTATGTGCGCTGCCAGAAGTGGGATTCCTTCAAGTACGCGAACCTGTATTACGGTCTGACGGATTCCGCCTGTCGCGACTGGCGCGACAAGATGACCGAGCCCTGAGGCCCTTACACCCGGCGGATGGCCGCGCCCTGAGGTCGGGCAACCCGGGCCCAGCCCAGGCCAGACAGCGGGTCCGGCGCTACGGGATCCGGATCCGGCACAAAAAAGGGCGGGGTGCTCCCCCGCCCGGCGTTCCTCAATACCCCCGGTCCCGTCAGGGACCGGTCTGCTGTCCGGGAGTCTGGCTGCCCGTCTCCGGAGGCATGGCCACGGGGCCCGAGGGAACGGTGATCACGTGGTGGCGGTTGTCCTGTCCCACCTCCTCCGCAAGCGGGCGGGCCATCAGAAGGAGCTTTTCCTGGTCGCCCAGGTGGTTCTCCCCGATGGCGGCCGTTCCTGTCCAGACCTGGCGGTTCGAGGCCCGGTCGGTCAGGGTTGCGTGAATTTTGTGTCCGGGTGAGCCCCGGACCGGCTGCTCGGCCGTGGCCCGGCCGCCCAGGACGCTCGCCTCGTTGCTGGAGTAAAGACGCAGGCCCACGGAGACATCGTCCTCGCCGCGCATTCCCCCCATCTGCCCGTGAAGGAGCACGGGCAGGGTGCGGTTCGGCTCCGGCAGGGGCGAGGGCACGCTTCCCGAGGTGTCCAGGGTCAGCAGCAGGGGGGCCTCCGGTCCTCCGGTCTTCAGTCCACGGAGGGAGAGGGCCTGCTCGACCCATGCTTTCAGGCGCAGATTGGCGGCGCTGTCGTCCATGACGCGGACCTGGATGGCCTGCCCGGGGTCCGGCGCCGGGCCAAGGCGGATGCCCGACACGGTGATATCGACGGGCACGCTCAAGGAGAAGCTGTCCTGTCCTGCGGCTGGTTCCTGGGCTGCGGAGGCGGAAACCGCTCCGACCCCGGCCAGAACACCGCAGAAGGCGAGCGCAGCACACCCCGTCAGAAAACGGTTCATCCGGACCTCCTGTAGAATCGCCATTCGGTGGGTCTCATACCCATCCTTTGAACCAGTCTACCAACGTCTAGGCGCAACGTCCAGGTGTACTATGAACCCCCTCTGGCAGACCCCTGTTTTTCCGTAATTTTTTACCCGGAATGAGTGCCGTGCGGAGGGGGCGCGGGGTCGCCAATGGTCTGTTTGCGCCCCGGTTCAACCCCGGGGTGTTCGGCCCGGATACCCGGCCCCCTGTCCACGGGGGACTTTCGGGAGCCGAAACCGGCCGGCTTGCCGGATGTGCGCTGGACCAGGTGGTGGCGATGTGAATAAAAAATATTGTAAAACAACGGTTTGTCGCGAGGTTTTAACCCTGGTCGGTCAAGGCCCGCTGCGGTGAACAGGGCGGGCGTGGTGCCGCCGACTCGCTGCTCCGGGCTGTCCTGTGCGGTCCGGCCCGGCGCTGTCAGCGCAGTCCTGCGGGAGGCGGCCCCGAATCTCCGGCGCGGTCCTTGCGGGCGGTCGCTCCCGCCGGACAGCCGACTGCCCAGGTCGTGCCTTTTTTGGCCAAAATGTGCACGATAAATTGCTTTCTCGGTCGAGGTTCGCTATTCACAGACGCTCCGGTTCTCAAACCCGCATTAGCCCCGGCTATTTTCTTCAGGTTTTCCACGATTCTGCAAGGACTGCCCGACCATGCGTCACCAGAAATTCGAGCCCGCCTACTTTGACGAGGCGGTCGAGACCATGCCGCGCGGCGCGCTGCGCGATCTTCAGCTGCTGCGCCTGAAAGAGACGCTGAACCGGGCCTACCGGAACGTTCCCCACTATCGTGAGGCGTTTGACGCTCTCGGTGTGACGCCGGATGACCTGAACACCCTCGAGGATCTCACCCGCTTTCCGTTCACGACGAAAAACGACCTGAGAGTGGGCTACCCGTTCAACATGTTCGCCGTCCCGCAGGAGGACGTGGTGCGCCTGCACGCGTCCTCGGGGACCACCGGCCGTCCGACCGTCGTGGGCTACACCCGCGATGACGTGGACGTGTGGGCCCAGCTTGTGGCGCGCTGTTTCGTGGCCACCGGGGCGACGAAGCGCGATATCGCGCACATTGCCTACGGGTACGGCCTGTTCACCGGCGGCCTTGGCGCTCACTACGGTGCCGAGCGCCTGGGCTGCGCCGTGGTTCCCATGAGCGGCGGAAACACGGAGAAGCAGGTTCTCCTGATTTCGGATTTCGGCGCGACGATCATCTGCGGCACGCCGTCCTACGTTCTCAATATCGCCGAGGAGGCCGAGAAAAAGGGCGTGGACCTGCGAGGCGGCCCGCTGCGGATCGGCATTTTCGGGGCCGAGCCCTGGTCCCAGGCCCTGCGCCAGGAGCTGGAGTCCCGTCTCGGGATCCGCGCCTACGACATTTACGGCCTCTCGGAGATCATGGGCCCGGGCGTGGCCATGGAGTGCACCGAGCAGTGCGGCCTGCACGGCTGGGAGGACCACTTCCTGTTCGAGGTCATCGATTCCGAGACCATGGAGCCCCTGCCTCCGGGTGAGGAGGGTGAGCTGGTCATCACCACCCTGACCAAGCAGGCCCTGCCCATGATCCGCTACCGCACGCGCGACATCACCCGCCTGTCGGTGGAGCCCTGCGCCTGCGGCCGGACCCACGCCCGTATTCTCCGGGTGGCGGGTCGCAACGACGACATGATGATTATCCGGGGCGTGAACGTCTATCCGTCCCAGCTGGAATCGGTGATGATCGGCGTCGAGGGCTTCTCGCCCCACTACCAGCTGGTCTTGCAGCGCGAGGGCAACCTGGACAGCCTGACCATCGAGGTCGAGGCCAACCCGGGGATCGATCCGGCCCACTACGGCGCCATGGCCAAGCAGATGCGCCACTCGATCAAGTCCATCGTTGGGGTCTCCACGCGGGTGATCGTTCTGGGTCCGGGCGAGATTCCCCGCTCCCAGGGCAAGGCCGTGCGGGTCCGGGATCTGCGGCGCAAGGACTGAGTGGCTGCGCGCCGCTTCGGGGCGCTCCGTTTTTTCTTTTCTTCACTTCAAGGCGCGAAAACATGACCACCACACCGATGTTCGAGCGGGAAATGGAAACCCTGTCCCGGGACGCCCTGCGCGAGCTCCAGTTCACCCGGCTGCAGGACGTGCTCCGGCGTGTTTACGAGAACGTCCCCCATTACCGCGCGTCGTTCGATGCGGCGGGTGTGACGCCGGCCGACCTGCGCTCGCTGGACGACATCAGCGTGTTTCCGTTCACCACCAAGAACGACATGCGCCTTGCCTACCCCTTCGGGCTGTTTGCGGTGCCCCGCTCCCAGGTGGTGCGCCTGCACACCTCGTCGGGCACCACCGGCCACCCCACCGTGGTGGGCCACACCAAAACCGACCTGGACCTGTGGGCCCGCATGATGGCCCGCTGCTATGTGGCGTGCGGTGTCGAGCCGGGTCAGATTTTCCACATCACCTTCGGTTACGGCATGTTCACAGGCGGTCTGGGCTACCACTACGGCGCCGAGCACCTGGGCTGCACCGTGGTGCCCATGGGCGGCGGCAACACCGAAAAGCAGATCCTTCTTCTGCGGGATTTCGAGGCCGATGTGATTGCCGGCACGCCGTCCTACCTTCTCAACCTGGCCGAGGAGGCCGAGCGCCGGGGTGTGGACCTGCGCTCCGGCTCCCTTCGGACGGCCTTCTGTGGCGCGGAGTTCTGGTCCCAGGCGATCCGCGACGAGATCGAGACCCGCCTTGGCGTCACCGCCTATGACCTGTACGGCCTTTCGGAAATCATCGGGCCGGGTGTTGCGGGCGAGTGCCGCGAGCGCACGGGCATGCACGCCTGGGAGGATCACTTCCTGCTGGAGGTGATCGACCCGGAGACCATGGAGGTTCTGCCTCCCGGGGAGGAGGGCGAGCTGGTCATCACCAACCTGACCCGCGAGGCCATCCCCCTGATCCGCTACCGCACCCGTGACATCACCCGCCTCGAGGTCGAGCCCTGTGCCTGCGGTCGCACCCACGCCCGGATCCACCGGGTGACCGGCCGCAACGACGACATGATGATCATCCGCGGCGTGAACGTGTTCCCGTCCCAGATCGAGACGGTCATGCTCGGACGCCCGGGCCTGTCGCCGAACTACCAGCTGGTGCTTCAGCGCGAGGGGAACCTGGACGCTCTCACCGTCGAGGTCGAGGCCAGCCCGGGAGTCGAGACCACCGAGTACGGGGACATGGCCAAGCAGCTGCAGCACTCCATCAAGTCCATGATTGGTGTGACGACGCGGGTTGTTGTCCTGGCGCCGGGCCAGCTGCCCCGTTCGGTCGGGAAGGCCCAGCGGGTCCGCGACCTGCGCCGTCTGGACTGACCGCACTCGGCGCCTGCTTCGGGTGGACTGCCGGATACAGGCCGGACCCTTCGGGGTCCGGCTTTTTTTGCCTGAAATGGCCGTGGTCGTGGGCCTCCCGGTGTGTTCGGGCGGGTATCCCGGGGCGCGGGCGGGTGGCGGGTCCGGCGGCTGCGGTTCTCCGGCCGTCTGCCATTCTACGGATCGGCCCTGCAAAACCGGGTGCCAGCACGATATAAGCTCCTGACATTGTCCGCAGTTTTCCACAGTTTTCTGCTTTCCTGTGGAATTCGGGGAAAACCGGCTTTGCTACTGGATTGTTTTTGGAATATCGTAACTCCAGCGAGTCGTCGGGGAATGCTGCACATATTTCCCGTTTCCGGAGGGCTGCCGGGCCATGCCAAAAAAGATTGAGGTCGATCAACTGGCTTCCGACGAGGAAGCCCTGCTGCGGGAAGTGAGCCGCGCGGCCTCCGAGATTGTCAGAGCGTCGGAAGGGCGCGCGGAATGGTCCTCCGCCCCGGAGGGCGCGCCCGTGCGCCCGAAGCGTCCCACGCTGGGTGAGCGGCTGGTGGCCCCCGGAGCTCCGGACGGTGACACGGCAGTTCTGCCCGTTCGCGAGGGCCGCTCCCCTGTTTTGCTTCCCGAACGGACCCCGGAGCCCGGCGGTGCGGCCCCGCAAGGGGCCCGGTCCCCGGCATCGGACGGGCCTCCGCCCCTGCCGTCCGGCCGGGGTGTGCTGAAAATGACGCCCCGCAACGCGGCTTCCGCGTCCCGCAACTCGGCTTCCGCGCTCCGCAACGCGGCTCCCGGACGCCAGGGCGGACCGGTTCCGGGCGTGGCCGCCAATACGGTGTCGCAGGACGGATGGCGGCAGGACGCCCCGTCCGCCGTGCCCCCGCAGGCAGTGTCCTCCGATGCGGGCGCATCCCATGCGCCCGGCCCCGAGGGGCGTTCCGCCGGCGCCGTCGGTGACCAAAGCGTGCCCCCCGGCCCGAACGGCGCTGCCCGTCTGCCGGACACCGCAGCCCCGGAGGCTCCTGGTCGCCCCCGCAACGGCGCCGACGCCCTCCAGCGGATGGCAGAGGCCTCCAGCGGATCGCCCGCTCCTGGCAGGTCTCCCAGCCTTGATGCCCTGCGGTCCGTGCTGTCGGCGGCTCAGGCCCTTGAGAAAGAAAGAAATACCGGGGATGCCCGCGGCAATGGCCGTGCTCCCGGACCCCTGTCCACCGGTCCCTCCGCCGGGGCCCGTCCGACCCCGGAGGGGCAGGGGGATGTGGACCGGTCGGCCCAGTCCCGGGGGGTATCCGCCGCCTTTGCGCCGCCGGCGGGTCCGGCTCCGTCGGGAGCGCCCGGCTCACCCTCTCCGTTTCCGTCCCCCTCGTCCCGGCCGAGAACGACCCACACTCCGATGCCGTTCCCCGGTGTCCGGGTGTCGTCACCGGACGAGAGTCTCCGGGAGCCTGACGTGCCGAAAATCCGCCTGGCAACCAAGGGCGCGCCCGTCGCTCCTCCGCCGGAAGGATCGCGCCCGGTCTCCGCGCCGGCTCCCGCGTCCGGGCCCGCATCCGCCCCCCTGTCGGCGCCCGTATCGGCACCCCGGGCCGCCCCCGCGTCACCCGGGCGTGCGGTTGCCCGGACGACGCCCCCGGGCCCGCCTGCGGAGATCCGCAGCACCGAGGTTGTGGTGGAGGCCGAGCTTCTGGACAGCAACGCCCGGCTGGGGGAGATCCTCATTGCCGGGGGCCTGATCTCGCGCAACCAGTTGCGCATCGGCATGATCGAGCTGCGGCGGACCGGCAAGGAGCTGGGCGCTGTGCTCGTGGACCTGGGCTTCCTGACGGCCCAGGCTCTGGACGAGGTTCTGGCCCACAACAGCGGCGGCGAGGCCTTTGATCCCGAGCGGACCCTGCCCGATCCCCTGGCCATTGCCACCCTTCCCGAGGAGATGGCCCGCCGGCTTGGCGTCTTCCCGGTGGGCTACGAGGGCGGCGTCCTCAGCCTTGCCATGGTCAATCCCAGGGACGGCAAGGCCATGGACGAGGCCCGCCTTGCCTTCGGTCGCGAAACCCGGATCGAGCCCATCGCGGCCAACTCCGAGCGGGATATCCTGCTGGCGATCAAGAATTTCTACGGCCACACCCTGACGGTGGACGGTGTCCTGCGTGACCTTGAGGCCGCCGGGGAGGGCGGACGCGAGTTGCTCCACGATCCGGACGGCCATCACGGAGACCCCATTGTCCGCCTTGTGGATGCGCTCCTGTTCGATGCGGTCCGCCGCCGGGCCTCGGACATTCACTTCGAGCCCGACGGGGCCTTCCTGCGCGTGCGCCAGAGAATTGACGGCGTTCTGGTCCAGACCCTGACCTTCCACAAGCGCTACTGGCCCTCGATTGTCCGCCGGATCAAGAGCCTGGCGGGCGTTCTTCCCGGGATGTCCCCGGGGCTTCCGGCGTCCGGGCGCTTTTCCATGACTGCGGCCTACCGGCGGGTGGACTTCCGGGCCTCGGTGGTGCCGACGGTCCACGGCGAGAACGTGGTTCTGCGGATCCAGCACCGCTCGGCCACGCCCCTGTCCCTGGACCACCTGGGGTTTGCTCCGGACACTCTGGCCAGCCTGCGCCGCATCTCCCATCGCCCGGACGGGCTTTTCCTGGTGGTGGGGCCTGTGAGTTCGGGCAAGACCGCCACCCTTTATGCGCTTATGGATGATCTGAGCAGCCCGGAGCTGTCCATCGCCACGGTCGAGGATCCGGTCGAGTACGATCTGCCCCTGCTGCGCCAGGCCCAGGTCAGCGAGGCCGACGGCTTCGGGTTCCCCGAGGCGATCCGGACCATGCTGCACCAGGATCCGGACGTTCTCCTGGTGGGCGACATCCGGGACTCCCTGACGGCGGACATGGCCTTCCGGGCAGCACGCTCCGGGCACCGGGTCTATGCGGCCATGCACGCGAATGACGCGTTCGGAGGTCTCGCGCACCTGATCGATTTTGGCCTCACCCCCGGACTTCTGTCGGGGACATTGTCGGGCATCCTCTCCCAGAGGCTGGCCCGGCGCCTGTGCCCGTCCTGCCGCCAGGCGGACTATGCGGGCGAGGAGGAGTGCGCGCTTCTGGGGCTCGATCCGGAGCGCCCCCCCACCCTGTGGCGGGCGGTGGGCTGCGAGGCCTGCGCGCAACTGGGTTATCGGGGCCGGGCTCCCATCACCGAGCTTCTGTGCATCACCCCCGAAATCGATGCTCTTCTGACGGAGAACGCCCCGTTCTCCCGCATCCGGGCCATTGCCCGCAAGCAGACCATGCGGTCCATGCTGGCGGACGGGCTCCGGCTTCTGTACTCCGGGACCATTGATCTGCCCTCGCTGATGCGCGCGGTGGACGTGACCGGGAAGAAAGCCTAGGCGCGGCGTTTTCCCGGGGCTCCGCCCGGGGACCGTCGCGAGCGGACCGCCGTCGCCCGCGGAAGGGGGGCGGGATCGGCCGTATCGCCGGGAGCGCTCTGATTGCACGGCGCGCCCCGCGCTCTGATTGCACGGCGCGCCCCGCGCTCCCCCGGAGGCGAAAAAAGACAGTTACCCGATAAGAAAATGCTGGAAACCCGAGCCCGGGAGCTTTACTCTGGGTTCAGACGGGCACGAGGTCTGGCCTTGTGTTCCCGGCGTTATGTGTACGGACGCGGAACAGGGTTCCGCGCTATTTGCTCCCGGTTCTTGCGGGGCGCACGTACGTCCCGTCTGACCTCCTGAAGAAACAGGCAAACAGTGACTTCCGTGCCCCGGCCGGTTTCAGCCTGACGCAGGTTTCAGACACTGTTCCGGAACGGATCCGCCCTCGGGGTCGGAAGGTCCGGAATGCAGTCCTTTACAAGTTTGGACGATGTCCGGCGGTCCTGCGGGCCACGGGGTCTTCCGCAGATGTGACAATCCTGGAGAATTTACGGGATCATGAAAAATGCCAATTCGCGCGGGCGTCCGCGCAGCCGGAACGTGCCTGGAAAACGGGTTCCCAATCGCAATCAGGTTTTCGAGAGCAACGGGCCCGGCGTAAGGGTCCGGGGCAATGCCCAGCAGCTCGTCGAGAAGTACCTCGCGATGGCCCGGGATGCTGCCGCCCAGGGCGACCGGATCCTTGCGGAAAACTGCCACCAGCACGCAGACCACTATCAGAGGGTGCTGAACGCGCTGGCCGGACGCTACGTGAAGCCCGGCGAGCTTCCCGCGTCCCAGTCCCTGAGTGATGATGACGACGGCATGGGCGCCCCGGCTGACGACGGTCGCCTTGGTCCGGAACCCGGCAATGAGCTGGCTTCGGCCGTTGACGCCGCGGACGACCTGTTCGAGGGCACTCCGGGCGGGTACGTGATGCCTCTGGATGCGGGCGGATCCGCACCCGAGGCCATCGTGGAGCTCTCGGCCCTTTCGGACGAGGAGGCCGCTGCCGCCGCCAGTCCCGAGCCCGTGTCTCCGCCGCCGCGTCCGCGCACGCCCCGGCGCCGTCGCCCCCTGGGCCTGAGCAAGGGCGACCCCTCCACGCCGACCCCGGGCCAGAGCGAGGAAGCCTCGGCCTGATCGGTCCGTCCCCTGCCGTTGGCAACCGGCCCTCGGGCGAGGTTGCCTCGGCACGGCCGCCCGTCCGGGGTGGCGCCCGGGCCGGTTCTGTACGACCGGTCTCCCCGGGTTTTGCGCCGGTTCTGCCGACCGGGCTCGAGTGGCGTTTCTGCCCGTTCTGCCGACCGGGCCCGTGTTGGGCTCTGGTCTGGCTGCCCCCGAGGCGCACAGGCTTTTCCGGACCGGACAGGGGTAACAGGGGGGCTTCCCCCGTTCCAGTCCCCGTTCATGTGTCCTGACCGCCAGGTGCCCCGACCACCCGGAGTCCGGGCAGCCCGGTGTCCCGCAGTGCCCCATCTGACGCGGGCATTCTTTCCCTTTCCCCATTTCTGATGACGTCTCCGGCCCGCCGTGCGGGCGTGGCCAGTTGTGCCCCGGCGGCGTGGCTGTGCGTGCGGTCCACGCCCTCGCCCTGTCACGGGCATTTTTTTTGGGATCGCGGGATTTCTGTTTCGGCTCATCTTGCCTCTTTTCCGGTGTCCGCCAAAAGAGCATACTGGAACCGGAACGATTTTTAGTTCAGTGTTGTTGTGTCGCTACGACAGACACATACATCTTCGCTCCAACGCTTGCCCGGGCGTCCGCTCTCCTGGCGGCAGTCCCGCGCGAAACCCTCAAGAGGGGAGGCAGACAGCATGTCGAGTATCCGTACGGTTCTATCCGTTGTTGGGGACGCCGAGACCGGTCGCTCGCCGATCGTGACGGGGCTTCTTGTGGGCAAACTTCTGAACTGCCACATCGAGGGTTTCCACGTCCAGATCGATGCGGTCTCCACGGTCCCCTACGTGGGCGAGGCTATGGCCGGCGCCCTGATCGAGGAAATGGTCGAGACCGCGGAGCGGGATGTGAGCAACCGGGCAATTGCGGCCCGGCAGCTCTTCATGGACATCTGCTCCGAGCGCAAGATGCTGATGAACTGCACGCCTGCCGAGAACGCGGGCTTTTGCGCGACCTGGAACGAGGCCCGCGGTCCCGAGCCCGAGCAGGTGGCCCTGCGCGGGCGGGTTGCGGATCTCATTGTCCTGAGTGCCCGCGGCGCCGGGGGAGCGGCCGCGTCCCTTCTGACCCTGAACGCCGCCCTTCTGGAAAGCGGACGCGCGGTGCTTCTCGCGCCCACGGAGGCCCCGACCTCGATCGGTCGGCACGTGGCCATTGCCTGGAACGCGAGCGCCGAGGCCGCCCGGGCGGTCGGGGACGCCATGCCGTTCCTTACCCGGGCCGAGAAGGTCACGGTGATCATTGCCTCGGACGGGGACACGGGGGAGACGGGAATCGCCCGCGTGGACGAGCTCCAGCAGAACCTGGCCTGGCACGGCGTGTCCTTCGATACCGTTATCCTCGAACAGCCCGGAAGCCGGAGCAAGATGGCCCAGGTCCTGATCGATTCGTGTGTCGAGTGCGGGGCAGATCTGCTGGTCATGGGGGCCTACACCCATTCGCGCCTTCGCCAGCTTATCCTGGGCGGGGTCACGCGCACGGTGCTGGAAACCGCTCCCCTGCCGGTTCTGCTGTCGCACTGAGTGAACGTCCGGCCCGTCCCGGGTGTCCGGGCGGGCCGCTGCTATCCTGTGGCCTCTTTGGTTGGTGCCGGCTTTGGCGTATGCGCTCGTTGCCGGTCCCGGACGCGCCCGGGTTTTCCGCCACAGAGCCGCCGGTGCTCCGGCACTCCGGCACGCTCGCGTGTCCGGGCCGTTTTCTGTTGCGGCTCCGGCCGCTGGAGAGGCTTTTCCCGAGACACCGGGAGCAGGCCGGAAACAGACCCGAAGCTGGCCTGAAACAGACCCGAAAGCGCCCCGGTGGCGCTTTTTTTGCGCCCGGCGCCGGGCGTGTGTGTTGAGTCGGGCAGGGGTGTCGCCCGGGGTGCCCTGCGCTGTCCCGTCCGGGCTTGGTTGGAAGCCGGGTGATTCCCGCACCTCGGAGAACGCCGCGGATCCGGCTGAATCCCGGTTTGCCATGACGTCTCCCTGCGGAGCAGGATGGCGGGCGGGGGTGTGAAGTCCGGTGAAAAAGAAAAACCGGCCGACTGTCCGAGGACAATCGACCGGCTTCAGGTCTTCAGTTTTGGTCGGAGCGACTGGATTCGAACCAGCGACCCCTTGACCCCCAGTCAAGTGCGCTACCAGGCTGCGCCACGCTCCGTTTTGCCCCGCCGTTTTCCGGTGTTTCTCCGGTGCCCGTCAGGGAAGCGCAAAATAGCTTCCGGGCGCCCGCCGGGCAAGCGAAAAAAACGACCTCACGGAAAAAATCCTTTTTTTTCGGGGAATTCACCAAAAAATCAGTCCGGGAGCACTCCCTGCGCCACGAAAAGACCCGTTTTGATGGTACATGCAGGCTATGGTCCCTCTGGGGTGGTTTTGCGGGGCGCTTGCACACGATCTGGTGTCCCCGCGCGTTCCCGGTCCGCCCCGGGACAGCGCAGGGGCATGGGGGCGCTGTCGGGATCGGATTCTGCCGGGGCAGGGGCCGGGCCGGCCGCGGGGGAGGCGGCCACACCCGGGCTGTCCCGTCCCCCGTGCCTTCCGTTTTCACGGCCCGGGAGCCCCCCGGTTTTCACGCCGCTGGCGTCGACCCCGGTCCCTCGGTGTCGCTCCCGAGCCCGCCGGTGGCATCCGTCACGCTTGCGCCTTTGTCTCCTCCGCGCATCCCGGCGGTGGCGCTGTCCCGGTTCCGCCGGGCGCGTTCGTCAGGCCTCCGCTGCTGGCACCGTCCCGGTTCCGCCGGGCGCGTCCTCCCGCTTCCGCTGCTGGCATCGTCCCGGTTTCGCTGCTGGCACCGTCCCGGTTCCGCTTGACAAGCTTCTGCAGGCCTATAGCATTCGAGTCAGACCCCGGGACCGTCGGAAACGCGGCGGCTGCAGATGCCCTCTCAGGGCTCGCGACGCCCCCGGGCGCCTCGCCGGGCCGGACCCCGCGACTGTGTGTCCCGTTGCGCGGGGCGTCCCGGCCTGCAACACCGTTCGGACGGGCGCGCCCGGTTCCCGCAATGGCCTGCAACACGTCTGCCGCGCGCATCCGGTGTCGAGGCGGACCCCCGCGGGCCCGGCGTTCTCCGGCTCCCCGCGGTCCTGTGCCCGGTGGGCATAATGCCTTGGCCGGGAACAGAAGGTGTCCTATAAACGCACAAGTACTGGTCTTTGAAAGCACAACCAGGAGGTACCCAATTCGATGGCATGGAACCAGCAGGGGGGCGGTGGCCCCTGGGGAGGGGGCTCGGGCCCCGGCGGCGGGGACAACGGGGGCGGTGGCCCTTGGGGCAGCGGACGCGGCCCGCGCCGGCCGGGCGGGGGCGGCTCCCAGACACCACCCCCCGATTTCGACCAGATTCTGAAAGACGCGAGTGACCGCTTCCGGCGCATGCTTCCGGGCGGCGGCTTCTCCGGCGCGGTGATTGCGCTTCTTGTTCTGATCGGGCTGGGTGTCTGGATGCTCACGGGCTTCTACCGTGTGGCTCCCGACGAGCAGGGCGTGGTTCTGCGCTTCGGCAAGTTCGTCCACACGACCGAGCCGGGGCTGCACTACCATCTCCCCTATCCCATCGAGACGGTCCTCATGCCCAAGGTCACCCGGGAAAACCGCGTGGAGATCGGCTTCGAGACCGGACCGAACAACTCGGTGCGCCCCGTCCCCCGGGAAAGCCTGATGCTGACCGGTGACGAGAACATCATCGACATCTATTTCTCGGTGGTCTGGACCATCAAGGACGCGGGTGAGTATCTGTTCAACCTGCGCGACCCCGGCATTGCGGTTCGCTGGGCGGCGGAGAGCGCCATTCGCGAGGTGGTGGGCCGGACCCCCATCCAGGCAGCCCTGACCGAGGACCGCTCCCGGATCGAGGCGGATACCAAGCAGATCCTTCAGGAGCTTCTTGACCAGTATCAGGCCGGTATCCGGATCCAGCGTGTCCAGCTTCTGAAGGCCGACCCGCCGGAGCAGGTGATCGACGCCTTCAACGAGGTCCAGCGGGCCCGTCAGGAAGGCGACCGCCTTCGCAACGATGCCCAGGCGTACGCGAACAAGGTTCTTCCCGAGGCTCGGGGCCAGGCGGCCAAGATGCTCGAGGATGCCAAGGCCTACCAGGAGTCGGTTGTGATCCGCGCCCAGGGTGACGCTGCGCGTTTCTCCAGCGTTTACAAGGGCTATCAGGGCAATCCTGCGGTCACGCGCCAGCGCATCTATATCGAGACCATGGGGGATCTGTTCCGCAACACGGACAAGCTCATCCTGGATCGCAACAACTCGGGGATCCTTCCCTATCTCCCGCTCAATGAAATGATGAAATCCCGGGGCACCCGGTCGGGCACGCCGACCCTGTCGTCGCCGTCGCGCGATGTGCTGTCCATCGTTCCGGATGTCCAGGGGGCCAGGCCATGAAGAAGAACACACTCCTTGCTGCTCTGGCGACCCTGGGCGGCGCCGGTCTGATCTTGCTTTATTCCTCGGTCTTTGTGGTCCAGCAGACCCAGCAGGCCCTGGTGCTCCAGTTCGGTGAGTGGGTCCGCACGGTCCAGGAGCCGGGTCTGAACTTCAAGATCCCGTTCATCCAGGACGTGGTCTATTACGACAAGCGCGTCCTGGAGCTCAGCCCGGACCCGGAGGAGGTGATCCTCTCGGACCAGAAGCGCATCGTGGTGGACACCTACCTGCGCTACCGCATCGCCGATCCGCTGGTCTACTACCGCGCGGTGAACTCCGAGGCGCTGGCCCGCTCCCGAATCTCGGACATGGTGGTCTCCGCCATGCGACGGGTTATGGGTACGGTGGACCTGTCGCGGGTTCTGTCCCGTGACCGGGTCGGGCTGATGGAGAAGATGCGCGCCATGGTGGCCCAGGAGGCCAGCGCCATCGGCATCTCGGTGACCGACCTTCGGATCCGCCGCGCCGATCTTCCCCTGTCCACGTCCCAGGCTGTCTACGACCGTATCCGGTCCGAGCGTGCCCGGGAGGTCGCGGATTTCACCGCGAAGGGCAAGCAGGACGCGGTTCGCATCCGCGCCGAGGCGGAGCGCGAGGCCACGGTGACCGTTGCCCGTGCCCAGAAGACCTCGCAGGAGCTGCGCGGTGAGGGCGATGCCCTGGCCATCGCGATCTACAACGAGGCCTTCGGAGTCGATCCCGGTTTCTTCGACTTTTACTACACCATGCAGAGCTATTATCAGTCCATCGAGGCTGGCACGACCTCTCTGGTGCTGTCTCCGGACCACCCGTACCTGAAGTACTTCGGGCCTGCGGGAGCCACAGGGGCGGGGCGTCCGTAGGGCGTCTCCCACGGTTTCGGGCGACCGGGTCAGCCGGTCGCCTTTTTTGTGTCCGGTTTTTAAGTGTTTTTTCCCCGTTTTTGGTCCCACAGTGACCAGTACTTTGTTTTGGAAAGAAAGGGTATGGCGGATATGTTTATGAAGAAGGAGAACAGTGAGATCCGGGCCCCCGGTACTCCGGCACGCGCGAGTGGCAGCGAGCCCCGCAGCCGGCGTCTTGCGCGGGCGGCGGCGGCCCTTCTTTTGGGCGCGTCCCTGCTTGCACCGTCGGTCGCGGTTCCCGTCCACCAGGCGTGGGCGGTGCCCGACGATTTTGCCGATCTCGCGGAAAAGCTCCTGCCGTCGGTCGTCAACATCTCCACAACCCAGACCCTGGAAAGCGGGCGCATGCCCGACCTGCCCCAGTTCCCGGACGGCTCGCCCTTCGAGGACTTCTTCAAGGACTTTTTCGAGAACCGCACCGGCCCCCGGGGTCCGCAGCGGGCCATCTCCCTGGGTTCGGGATTCGTGGTGGACGCGAAGGAAGGCTACATCGTCACCAACAACCACGTGATCCGCGATGCGGACGAGATCACGGTGGTGCTCCAGGACGATACGGTTTTGAAGGCCACGATCCGCGGCGTGGACGAGAAGACGGACCTTGCCCTGCTGAAGGTCGAGACGGACAAGCCCCTCCACCAGATCGAGTGGGGTGATTCCGACGCCGCCCGGGTGGGTGAGTGGGTTGTGGCCATCGGCAATCCGTTCGGTCTGGGGGGCTCGGTGACCACCGGCATCATCAGCGCCAAGACCCGGGACATCAACGCAGGCCCCTACGACAGCTTTATCCAGACCGACGCCTCGATCAACAAGGGCAACTCCGGCGGGCCGCTCTTTGACGAGAGGGGCCGGGTCATCGGCATCAACACGGTCATCTTCAGCCCCTCGGGCGGATCGGTCGGGGTGGGCTTTGCGGTGCCCTCGAATATCGCCCGGCAGGTGGTCGGGGATCTTGTCCAGTACGGACAGACCCGGCGCGGCTGGATCGGCGTGCGCATCCAGACGGTCACCGACGACATCGCCGAGGGCATGGGCATGACCGAGAAGAAGGGCGCCCTGGTGTCCGCCGTGACCGAGAACGGCCCGGCTGCGAAGGCGGGCCTGAAGGAGGGCGACGTCATCCTCCGGTTCGACGGCCGTGATGTGGCGGAGATGCGGTCCCTGCCGCGCATTGTCTCCGAGACCCCCATCGGCAAGACCGTGGACGTGGACGTCCTGCGGGCGGGCAAGACGCTCACCGTGAAGCTGGACGTGGCCCAGCTTGAGGAGGCGGAGAAGGAAGGCCTCGTGGACGACACCGCCGGAGCTCCCGCGAAGAAAAACGAGGTGGCGACCCAGCTGAAGGCCCTCGGCTTCTCGGTTGCGACCCTGGACGCTGGGGCGCGCAAGCGTTTCGGTATCGATAACAATGACTTGAAGGGCGTTGTTGTCGATTCGGTTGATGCGTCCAGCGATGCGGCCATGAAGGGGATCCAGCCCGGGTCCGTTCTGGTCCAGGCGGACCAGAAGCCGATCACCGGCGTTGCGGATCTCCAGAAGACCGTTGCGGCCGCTCTCAAGGGGGGCAAGAAGCTGATCCTGTTCCTGGTCGACAACGGGGGCACCCGGTCCTTCGTCGCCGTGAAGGTGGTCGAGGAGACCAAGAAGGGCGACGCCGGGAAGTAGTCCCGGAGGTCCAGCGTGTCGGGGCGCCGGAGGGTCCGGTTGCCCCGACATTTTTTTTGTGGCCGTGGCTTCCGTCGGGCCTGTGCCCGGTGGAGCAGGTCGGGAGATCCGGGACCGGGGCGGCGTCGGTCCCGTGTGGGGACAGGTCGGGGGATCAGGGACCGGGGCGGTCCGGTCGGCACCGCCTTTCCGGCCCCCGTGCCCCGCCGTGAGCGCTCACAGGTTACGCCCCGGCCACCACATGGGCGTCCCTTTGCAGGCGTGGGAAAGCCGACCGGGTTTTGGGCAGACCATCCCCGTGGGGGGTAATTTAGCCACTGTCAGCGAATGGACGCCCCCTGTGTCCGGGCAAAGGATCCTTCCAGACGGGTGATCCGTCTGCCGGTCCGTCCGACGCCGCCGCCCTGGCACGGGCTGTGGCTGTCCGGGGTCGCAGGGACAAAGCCTTTGGGTCGGGCCGGTCCGGATGCGTTTGACACACCCTGTGTTCTCCATCCGTCGCAGTGCCGTTTCTGACCCCGAGTTTCCGACGCCCCCGTTGCACGGGGCCTCGGTTCGCTGTTCCTCCCCGTGGCCTCCCTGGCGCAGGACCGCACGGACCCGTTCCCGCAGAGCCTGAACCGTCCGGAGGTTCGTTTTTCCGGCGGTGCGGACCTGTGGGGACGCCCCGGACCCTGTTTTGCGTCAGGGGTGGCTGCCATGTCCGTCTGTTTTGGGCCAGGGCCGGGCCCCCCGCGTGGTCTGTTTGCGGTCCGGGTCCGGTGCGCTGTACGTGCTCGCCTGCCGGGCCCGGTGGCGGTGCCTGTTCACCTGTTTCGTCCGGGTGACCCGGCGGGCGAAAAAAAAGGCGATCCGCGAACGGACCGCCCAAGTTGAACAATCATACAAAGGATCCGCCCGGACCAAAGGAGACAAAGCCCGTACGGACCTCCCGTGCAAAGCTGCTCGCACGGGGAAGGCCGGCCTGCCGGAATGAACGGCAGCCGCCTGATTTCCGTTTCAGTGATGGGCGACATGAAAGAAAGGGAGGAGGAACTTGTCCAGTCACGAAGCGGAAATCATTTTAAGACTAGCATCTTTTTGTTGAAAAATCAAGGTGAGCCCATTAGGGCGTGCAAGAGCCCTTCCGGGTCGCTCCCGGGCCGGTATGCGGTGCGCGTCCCGCGCAGCTTTCACAGGGCGCTGTCCTCGGGCGGAGCGCTGTCCTCCAGCACTTTTTTCAGGATGCTGATGTTCACAGACGTGTTGGCCCCGAGCGCAGCCGCATCGGCCCGGCGGACCACCTCCCGGGCCACGCTCAGGCGTCGCTCCAGCCGCAGCAGGAGGTAGTTCAGCGCCTGGCGTGAGATCCGGATGCCCCGGTCATCGAAGTGTTTCAGAACCACCGCTGCGAAGAGGGCGTCGTCCGGTTCCTCGAGGGCACACGACAGGGCTCCCTTCAGCCGGGTGCGCAGGTCCGGCAGATGCAAGGTCCAGGCCGCCGGGGGCGTCCGCGCGGTCATGAGCACCGTGCCCGATTCTTGCGTGGCGGCGTTCACCAGGTGGAACAGAAGGTTTTCGGACACGGCGCCGCTGCCAAGCAGCCGGTCCACATCCTCAAGAACCGCAGCCCTGGAGGCCCCCTGGAACAGGGACACCGGATCCTCCACGGCCAGAATGTCCGCAGTCAGGATCCGGGCCTCCGAACAGGTGGCGAAGACACGCGCAAGGTGGGTCTTGCCCGCCCCCGCAGGTCCGTGCAGGAGAAGCACCCGGCTCGGCCAGTCGGGCCAGAGATCCACAAGCGCGACCGCCGCCCGGTTGCAGTCTCCGACCATATAGTGCTCCCGCCCCAGGGCCGGGGGAAGCGGCAGGTCCAGACACAGCTGCTCGGCCCCGGTCCCGATGTTCAGGCGCAGCGGCGTCGGGGGACCGGGGGGCCGCATTTGCTCCGGCCGCGAGGCATCGGGCCCGGAAATCAGGCTCCAGGTATCCTCCCCAAGGTCCAGACGCATCTGACCGGGCGTGGTCGGGTCCGCCGTCACAGGGGCGGGGGAAAGCGTATCCGCCATGGGCTAGCCGTTATCCTTCCGGGTGCTGTCCTGAGCGTCCGGGGTGGATCCCGGTCGCAGGGCGGGCGGGTTCATCATCTCGTCCAGGCTGGCCGGAACGCAGTCCGCGGCCAGAGGCTCGATGACCTGCCCCCGGGAATCGATGCCGGTGTAAAACGAGCTGCGCACGTACTGGGACAGGAAAAACCGCACAAGCACGCCGATGGCGGCCGCCACGGGAACCGCAAGCAGGATGCCCACAAATCCGAACAGGCCGCCTCCCGCAAGCAGGGCAAAGATGATCCACACCGGGTGGAGCCCGACCCGGTCGCCCACCAGCTTGGGGGTCAGGAAGTTTCCTTCCAGAAGCTGGCCGCACATGAAGATTCCGAACACCACGGAGATAGGGAGCCAGTCGCTGAACTGGGCGAACGCAAGCCCCATGGACAGCACAAAGCCCGTGATGGTTCCCACATAGGGGATAAACGACAGGAAGCCCGAGGTCAGGCCGACCACCATGGCCAGGTCCAGCCCCACAAGGGACAGGCTGATGCCATAGAACGAGCCCAGGGCAAGGCACACAAGCACCTGACCGCGGATGAACCCGGCGATGGTCTGGTCCATCAGGCGCAGCTGCTCGCGGATCACGGGGGCGTAGGGACGGGGCAGGAACGTGTCGATCACGCCCGTCATCCGGTCCCAGTCGCGCAGCATGTAGAAGGCAATGACGGGGACCACCACCAGGACCGCGACCACACCCACCAGGACCACGCCACCGGACACCAGGGCGGTCAGGGCCTCGGTCAGCCATTTCATGCCGTTGCGCACGATGTCCTGGACCACGGTGCTGATGCGTTCCATCTCGCCCGGTGTCAGCACCTCGTTGGCGAGCGTCATCAGGTGGTCGCCCTTTTCCATCAGGATGTTGACGTAGTTGGGCACATTGGCGGCAAACCGGCTGACCTGGTCATACAGGACGGGCAGGGCAAACAGGAGCCCCGCGATCAGAAGAAGCAGGAAGCCCAGCGTGATGACAACGGTCGCCCACAGCCGGGAGACCCCCCAGCTCTGGAGCCGGTCTGCAATCGGGTCCAGCAGATAGGCCATGATCATGCCCGCCACGAACGGGGCGAGCACGGAGCGCAGCACATAAAGGAGGGTGAAGATCCCCAAGACCACCGTTCCCCAGAACACCAGATGCCATGTTCGGGTGGTCCGGGGGACCGGCTGCAGGGCGCGGGGCTGTCCGTTTTCTAGCATCCCTTGAACTCCGGCTTGCGTTTGTCACGGAAGGCGCGGACACCCTCGAAATAGTCGCGGGTCTCCAGATAGCGGTAACAGGCATCATGCTCGGTGGCCGACAGCGGGGTCGGGTCCATCAGGCGGCGGATGAAGGCCTTGTGCCAGGCGTTCACCAGCGGCGCGCCTTTGACGATCCCGGCCAGCATGGCCTCCAGTTCGTCTTCAAAGGCGTCGTTGGGGACCACCCGGTTCACCAGGCCGATGGCCAGGGCCTCGCGGGCCTCGATGATCCGGCCCTCCAGCAGGAAGGTGGCGGCGTGGGCCGGGCCCACCAGGCGGATGATGCCCTCGATCTCCGGGTAGGCCATGGTCATGCCCAGGCGGTTGATGGGGACGCCAAACCGCGAGGCCATGTTGGCAATGCGAAGGTCACACTGGCTGGCCAGCTCCAGTCCGCCCCCGATGCACACCCCCTCGATCGCGGCGACCACCGGTGCCTGGCAGCGGGCGATTTCCTGAAACACCCGGCGCATGATGCGGTCGTACTCGCGGGTGCCTTCTCCGGTGCCCCGGACGGTCTCGAACTCGTGGATGTCCCCGCCGGCGGCGAAGGCGTTACCTCCCGCTCCGCGCAGGACCACAACCCGGGCGCCCCCCTCCACCGGAGAGCGGTCCGCCAGGGCCTCGAAGGCGTCCCCCAGGGCCTGCCACATGGGCAGGTCGATGGCGTTCAGGCGTTCCGGCCGGTTCAGGGTCACGGTGGCGACGGTGCCGCACTCCGAGGTGGTGGAGACGACCGCGTCGGTCCGGGGCATCGTGTTCATGGCAGTGCAGTCCTTCCTGTTCGTGTTCCGGTTTTTTGTCCCCGCTCCGGCGCGGGAGCGAAAAAAGGCTCTGGCAGCGGGCGGGTCCGGTATCCATGTGGTGTTTGGTGCGGGCGTGAGCCCGGCCCGGGAGCCCCGCGGTTTTCGCATTGGAAAACGTGACGGCCCCGGCGCGGATCATTGCCCGCAGACGGTTTTAGCGCTAAACAGGAGGCGCGGGAAGAAAACTCTGCCCGGCTCCCTTCGTGGTGCCGGCACGCGCAGTGTTCGGTCCCGTGTTTGCGGGGGCGGTCGTCCCGTGTTCCCGCGTTTCTCCCTTGAATGGAAGTCCTGCATGTCCTCCCAGAGCTTTTCCTCTCCCCGCGCCTCCCGGACCCCGGCCGACGCCGAGGCCGCCCGTGTCGTCGCCCGGCTTCTTCTGGAAATCGAGGCCGTCAATTTCCGGCCTGAAGAGCCCTATATTCTCACGGCGGGATGGGCAAGCCCGGTCTACATCGACTGCCGCAAGATCATCGGGTTCCCCCGCGCCCGGCGCAAGATCATGTCCCTTGCGCGCGACCACATCGAGCGGACTGTGGGCTCGGAAAGCCTTGACCTGGTGGCGGGCGGGGAGACCGCGGGCATTCCCTTCGCGGCCTGGATTGCGGAGGGCCTGGCCCTTCCCATGTCCTATGTGCGCAAGAAGCCAAAGGGCTTTGGCCGGATGGCCCGGATCGAGGGGATCCTCCGGGAGGGGGACCGCACGCTTCTGGTCGAGGATCTGACCAGCGACGGCGGCTCCAAGATCATCTTCGCCGATGCGCTGCGCTCCGCCGGGGCGATCGTCGACCATGCGTTCGTGGTCTTCTACTATGCGGCCTTCCCGGGTGCCCTGGAGACTCTGGCCGAGCACGGTATCCAGTTGCACTGGCTGGCCACCTGGAACGATGTCCTCGAGGTGGCGCAGGAGCGCCAGGCCTTCTCTCCCGAGGCGATCGAGGAGGTTCGCGCGTTTCTTGCCGATCCGACCGGCTGGTCGGCGGCCCATGGCGGCAAGGGCGCCTGAGGCCCACGGCGGCAGGGGCGCCTGAGCCCCGAACGTTCCGGTCCGGTGCGGGCGGGGGTGTTCCTGCCTGCCCGATGCACACGCCTCTCGGATGGCCGGGCAGCTTGCCCGACGCACGCCCCCTGCGTGACCGGACAGAAATACGAAACACGATGACCGGGCAGGACGGGGTGCACCCCCGTTCGTCCGTATGCCGGGGTGGCGGCGTGTTGCCGGGCGACCATCCGCAGTAACCGGCATCCTCTGTGACCGGGTGAGCGGTGTCCGCTGAGAGCAGGTGTTCGGTGCCCCGCGCACGGGCCGGATCCGGCCCGGACGCACACCCTCATGCCCCGTATATCCCCCGTTGACGGGGACGGCGCGGGCACGCGCAGTCCGGGCTGTGACAGCGCCGGGCGGGGACGGGCGTGGAGGGCACGAGGCCCGCAGCCCTCTAGTTCATGAAATCGTTGCAGGTCATGTTGAGCTGCTGGTCCGAGAGCTCCAGCTTCTCGAGGAAGGCCTCGTAGTCCTCGGGGTCGCCGTGGTGCTCGGGACTGTCGAGGGTGTAGAGATCCGTGCGGGCCTGGCGGATCACAAAGCCAAGCTCCTGGGGGGTGAAGACCTGGGGCATGACCCGGGCCATGCAGGCGCATCCCTGTGACACATCCCGGAAGATGGCGCGAAGGGAGTCCTCCTCGTTGCAGACCTGTTCAAAGGAGGGAGCCGCTCCGGCCGTTCCCCCGAGGCCCAGCCATACGGCCCCGCTGAGCCCAGCAATGGCGATGGTACGCTTCATAGAACAATTCTCCTGAACGGTGATGTGGATCATGGTACCTTCCGGACCGAATCCGTCAACACCAAAATGTCACTCCGGGTAGCGGGTCCAGAGCCGGTTCCCGCGCCGCCCCGCGCTGGTTTCCATGGAAAATCCGCCGTTGTCCAGGACCCGCACGGCAAGGGCGCCGCTCTCGTTGCGGTCGGTGCGGTCCAGAAGGTGCGGGCCCCGGAGCGACGCGGGGGCGTCCAGGAGGGGCGCCAGCGTCAGGTCGGCCCGGCTGCTGTCCTCCATCAGGGCCTCGACGTGGAAGGCAAGGGCAATGCGACGGCCCCGGATCTCCAGGATGCAGCCCAGCGGATCGCAGGTCAGGGCGTCGCAGGCTGTCTGTCCGGCCTCGGGAAAGCGCCCGCCCGTGCCGCCCCAGGTCTCGAGCCAGACCGAGCGCACGAACCGCTCCCGACGGAGGTCGCTGAACAGCCATCGCGGTCCGGAGCCCGGGGCGCTGCCCGTATCCGCTCCCACGCCGGAGCGCATGCCCGTGCCTGTCGCGGCGGGGGTGGTGGGGGCGGCGCCCTTCGGAGGGCTCTCGCAGCGCACGCCGATGAGCCGGCCCGAGGGGCTGACCAGGACATCGGGCGGGGTTCCGGTCCAGGGCAGGAGAAGGCCGACAGCGATCATGGGCACCCCCGCATGGCGCCAGCGGGTGTTCCACAGGCAGAGCCACAGACCGCCGAAGGTGGCCAGCCCCAGGGCCCACCCGGACCCCTGGGGCACCGGAAATGTGGCTCCGGGCCAGGAGACCAGTTCCAGGGATGTGGCGTTGATGATGTCGAGGCCCCAGGCCATGGCCGTGACCGGGAGCTTTTCCAGGCCCAGCGGCATGAGGGCCAGGGCTCCCACGCCCCAGGGCATGATCCAGAACCCCATGAGCGGTACGGCGACCGCGTTGCCCAGCAGTCCGTAGCTGTAGAATTTTCCGAAATGGTAGGAGGCGAAGGGCGTGGTGGCCGCGCTGGCGAAGATCGTGGTCAGGCTCAGCCCCAGGATATAGACAAGCACGGTGCGCACCGCCGAGCGCGAGCGCCCGCTGCCGGTGTGCCCCAGCCCCGAGATCTGGCGCCCCCAGGCCTCGTAGGCGGCGATCATGGCTATGACCGCGGCAAAGGACATCTGGAAACTGGCCTCAAGCAGGGTTTCCGGAGCCAGAAACAGGACCGCGAAGGCCGCCACCGCAATGGTGCGCCGGGACAGGGCGTTGCGGTTGATCAGGACCGCGAACAGGACAAGGGCGAACATGACAAACGCGCGCTGGGCGGGCACCGCGGCGCCGGACAGGGCCAGATAGAAGGCGGAGGCGAGAAACGCGCTGACCGCGGCGATCTTTTTCAGAGGCAGGCGTTCCGCAAGGGGCGCGGACAGGGCGAGCAGGGCCCGGACCACAAAGAAGACGAAGCCTCCGATCATGCTCATGTGCAGGCCCGAGATGGCCAGAAGATGGGCGATGCCGGCGGCCCGGTACGCCTCCTGGAGCTCCTCGGAGACGGCGGTGCGCTCCCCCGTCAGCAGGGCGGCAGCAAGGGCCCCCGCGTCCGGGTTGCCGATGGCGTCTCCGGCGGCCAGAAGCCGGTCCGTCACCACCGCGCGCAGCACCCGGACCCCGAGCAAAATGCGCTCGCCTGCGTGATCGACGGCCCCGCCGGAGTCTGCGGCGGCGTCGCCCGTCCGCTCGATCTTTCCCAGCACAAAGCCGGTCGCCCCGGTTCGGGTGAACCAGAACCGCCGCTGCATGTCATAGCCTCCGGGCAGCACGGGGCCGGAGGGCGGGCGAAGCTTGCCGTGGAAGCGGACCCGCTCGCCGGGCAGGAGGGGCCCGTCATCGGGAAGGCTGCTGTCGTAGGCCCGTACCCGGATGCGCTCCGGCGTGTCCGGTCCCGGGGTCCGGGCAAGGCGCAGGCTGTCCAGCTCCAGGTGCAGGCCCTTTTCCAGAGGGTGGATGCCCGCGATCCGGCCCTCGATGGCGATCAGGGGCGTCTCGTGCCTCAGCACCGGAGCCTGGACCGCATGGGCCCAGGACTGGGCCACGACAAACCCCACAGCGGCCAGGACCGCCGCCCGTGTCAGGAAAAGGCCGGTTGCGGAGGCCTCCCGAAGGCGCTCCGCCCCCACAATCAGCGCGGCCAGCACCAGGGGCGCGATCCAGACGGGCGGCTCGGAGCGAAGCGCGAAATAGGCTATGATGCCCAGACCCATGCCCACCGGTCCCCAGCTGAACCAGGAGGACCACTCTGCCTCGAGGGTGCGTTCCAGGGCCCGGGCCAGGGCTCGGGCGTGGGCTCGGGCGTGGGCGCGTCCGGGAGCGCTTTCCGCCCGTGGCCTGTCGCCGTCCTGCGCCTGCGGGAAAGGCTCACGGGCCCGCAGCCGGCGGAACCCTCCGGAAACAGGTTTTTCCCCGTCCGGAGTGCGGCCTGATGTGTGCGCTGCTGGCTCTTTTGAGGACATGTGTGTTAAACCACCCGCACAGGAGTGCCCGACCGTTGTTTCCTTTCAAGTATGAGCGGTGAGGGTGTTCCATCTCCAGACCTATCTTCAGGCAGCCGGATAATCACCATGACAGTTGTGACGCGCTTTGCGCCTTCGCCCACGGGATACCTTCATATCGGAGGGGCCCGCACCGCCCTGTTCAACTATCTCTTCGCCCGTCACCACGGCGGGAAGTTTCTCCTGCGGATCGAGGACACGGACCGGGCACGCTCGACGCAGCAGGCTGTGGATGCGATCCTGGACAGCCTGACCTGGCTGCAACTGGACTGGGACGGAGAGCCGGTCTACCAGTTCGCCCGGGCGCCGCGCCATGCCGAGGCCGCTCACAGCCTTCTCGAGAAGGGGCTGGCTTACCGCTGCTACTGCTCTCCGGAGGAACTGGCCGCCATGCGCGAGGAGGCAAGGGCGGCGGGGCGTCCGGCCGGGTACAACGGCTACTGGCGCGACCGGGATCCGTCCGAGGCGCCCGCCGGGGTGGATCCGGTCATCCGTCTGAAAATGCCCCGGGAGGGCGAGACCACCATCGATGATCTGGTGCAGGGCCCGGTGACCGTGGCCAACGCCCAGTTGGACGATATGGTCCTTCTGCGGGCGGACGGGACTCCCACCTACATGCTCTCGGTGGTGGTGGACGACCATGACATGGGCATCACCCATGTGATCCGTGGTGACGACCACCTTACCAACGCGTTCCGGCAGGCGGCCCTGTACCGGGCTTTGGGCTGGGACATTCCCCAGTTCGCCCACATTCCCCTGATCAATGGCCCGGACGGCAAGAAGCTGTCCAAGCGGCACGGGGCTGTGGGGGCCGAGACCTACCGGGAGGACGGGTTCCTGCCCGAGGCCATGTGCAACTACCTGACCCGTCTGGGCTGGGGCCACGGGGACGACGAGATCTTCTCGCGCCAGCAGGCCATCGAGTGGTTCGACCTGGCCGGTGTGGGCCGCTCGGCCGCCCGGTTTGATACGGCCAAGCTGACGGCCCTCAACGCCCACTACATCCGCGAGGCGGACCCGGCCCGGCTGGTGGACGAGGTCGTCTCCCGGCTGGAGGCGTCGGGCCTGCCGGTGGACGAGACGGGCCGCGCCCGTCTGGCGGCGGGCATGGAGGGGCTGCGGGAGCGGGCCCGCACGCTTGTGGACCTTGCGGATGCGGCGGCGTTCTATGTCCGCTCCCTGCCGCTGGAGCTGGACGAGAAGGCGCGCAAGATCCTGGACGGGGAGGGTGCGGAGGTTCTCCGGCAGCTGTGTCCCGACCTGGAGGCCGCCCCCGACTTTTCCCGGGACGCTCTCGAGGCGCTGGTGCGCACGTTTGCAGAGAAAAACAGCATGAAACTCGGTCAGGTTGCCCAGCCGATTCGGGCCGCTTTGAGTGGTTCCAGCGTCTCGCCTCCCGTTTTCGATGTCATGGAAGTTCTGGGTCGAAACGAAACCCTGGACCGTATCCGTGGGGTGCTGTGATTCCTGACAAAATCGATGCGGTATTAAAACTTTTCCGGTTTTAAGGGGGGGCAAACCGGAGTAGGCTAACGCCACATTTCATTCTGTACCGGGAATTGCCCCCCGGCAGGGGCCCGGGAGCCGGAGAGCCTCTCTCCCGGACACCGCTCCGGCGAAAGTCGGAACCGGTCGCGGAACAGGAAATGCAGATCAAAATAAGGCTTCGCGCGCAGGCCGGCCGCCTTTGGGGCGCACGGTTTCGGGCAGGGGCTCAAAACAAGGGATAACACGATGACAGAGGCAACCAACGACCGCAATTCGGTCACGATGATCGACAATCGGAGCGGGAAGTACTTCACGTTCCCCATCCTTCATGGAACGGTCGGCCCTGACGTGGTCGATTTCCGCCGCTTCTACGCGGAAACGGGCATGTTTTCCTATGATCCGGGGTATATGTCCACCGGTTCGTGCTCCTCGAAGATCACGTACATTGATGGCGACAAGGGAATCTTGCGCTATCGCGGCTATGACATCGTCGATCTGGCCGAGAACTGCACCTTCCTTGAGGTCTGCTACCTGCTGCTGACGGGTGAGCTGCCCAACGTCAAGGAAAAGCATGATTTCGAGGATACCATGCGGTATCACTCCATGCTCCACGAGCAGTTCCACCGCTTCCTGGACGGGTTCCGCCGCGACGCTCACCCCATGGCCATTCTCTGCGGTATGGCCGGCGCCCTCGCTGCCTTCTACCAGGACAGCATCGACATCCACGATCCCACCCAGCGCATGATCGCCCAGCACCGCCTGCTGGCCAAGATCCCCACCATGGTGGCCTGGGCCTACAAGTACTCCATCGGACAGCCCTTCCAGTACCCCCGCAACCGCCTGAACTACGCAGAGCGGTTCCTGGACATGATGTTCCGCACGCCCTGTGACTCCTACGAGCCCAACCCGATCTTCGCCAAGGCTCTGGACCGCATCCTCGTCCTGCACGCGGACCACGAGCAGAACGCGTCCACCTCCACGGTGCGCCTGACGGGCTCCTCGGGCGCGAACCCGTTTGCCTGTATCGCCGCCGGCATCGCCTCGCTCTGGGGACCGGCCCACGGCGGTGCGAACGAGGCGGTGCTGAACATGCTCCAGGAGATCGGCGATCCGTCCCGGGTCGGCGAGTACGTGAAGAAGGCCAAGGACAAGAACGATCCGTTCCGTCTGATGGGCTTCGGCCACCGGGTCTACAAGAACTACGACCCCCGCGCCCGGCTGATGGCCGAGACCTGCCGCGAGGTTCTCGACGCCACCGGAAACCGCGACGAGCCGCTTCTGAAGATCGCCATGGAGCTGGAGCGCATCGCCCTCGAGGACGATTACTTCATCGAGAAGAAGCTCTACCCGAACGTGGACTTCTACTCGGGCATCGTGTTCCGTGCGATCGGGCTCCCGGTTGCCATGTTCACCCCGATGTTCGTTCTCGCCCGGGCCGTGGGCTGGATTGCCCAGTGGAAGGAGATGATCGAGGACCCCGATCAGAAGATCGGCCGTCCCCGCCAGCTGTACCTTGGCAGCCCGGGCCGTCCGTTCGTGCCGCTGGACAAGCGGGGCTGATCGGGACTATATCCCGGAAACGCGCGGGCCTGACCTCCGTCGGGCCCGCTTTTTTGTCATTCTGAAGTCCGGGGCTTTTTTCCATGATGGAGTACAACAGGGACGCGGGGGACATCTATCGTCAGTCTTTCGCCATTATCCGGTCCGAGGCGAACCTCACGCGCATCCCGGCCGATCTCGAGCCCCTTGCGGTTCGGGTGGCCCACGCCTGCGGGATGCCCGACGTGATTGATGATCTGGTGTTCACTCCCGGTGCCGGAACCGCGGGCCGGGTGGCTCTCGAGGCCGGTGCCCCCATTCTGGCGGACTGTATGATGGTGGCCTGGGGGGTGACCAAGGCCCGCCTGCCCGCCAACAACGAGGTGATCTGCACCCTGAACGATCCGTCGGTTCCGGGGCTTGCGGCCCGGATGCAGACCACCCGCAGCGCCGCTGCCCTGGAGCTCTGGCGTCCCCACCTGGAGGGGGCAATTGTTGGAATTGGCAATGCTCCCACGGCTTTGTTCCGTCTTCTTGAGATTCTGGATGAGCCCGATGCTCCCCGCCCGGCCCTGATTTTGGGCTTCCCGGTGGGCTTTGTGGGCGCGGTCGAGTCCAAGGATGCGCTGGCGGACAACTCGCGCGGTGTGCCCTTTGTGGCCGTGCGCGGTCGCCGGGGCGGCTCGGCCATGACGGCGGCGGCCATCAACGCTCTTGGCGTGGAACAGTACACATGAGCGGACAGCTTTTCGGTCTGGGGGTGGGCCCGGGCGATCCGGAACTGATGACCCTCAAGTCCCTGCGGCTTCTGAAGGACTCCCCGGTGGTGGCCTATCTGGCAGCCCGGGGGCGCAAGGGCCGGGCCCTGTCCATCGTGGAGGGCTTCCTGTCCGACAGCCAGGAGCGACTGCCTCTGGTGTATCCGGTGACGACCGAATCCCTTCCCTCCACCGCCGCCTATGATGCTCTTATTCGCCAGTTCTACGACGAGAGCGCCGAGGTTCTGGCCACCCGCCTTCAGGCCGGGCAGAACGTGGCCCTGGTGTGCGAGGGGGATCCGTTCTTCTATGGCTCGTTCATGTACTTCCATGACCGGCTGGCCGACCGCTTTCCCACCACGGTGGTTCCCGGTGTGTGCTCGGTCCTGGCCTGTGCGGCTGGTCTCGGAACGCCGCTCGTCTACCGCAACCAGACCCTGAGCGTCCTTTCGGGTGTCCTGCCCGAGGAGGAGCTGAAAGCCCGCCTCCGGGGAGCCGAGGCGGCGGCCATCATGAAGCTGGGCACCAACTACCGGAAGGTCCGCGCGGTCATCCGGGACCTGGGCCTTCTGGATCACGCGCTCTACGCCGAGCGCGCCACCATGGCGGACCAGCGCCTGTGCGCCCTGAAAGACCTGCCCGAGGATGAGAACGTGCCCTATTTCGCCATGATTCTTTTGCCCGGAGACCGTTGGGAGGCCACGTCGTGACGGACTCCTCGGGGAACGCTCCGGCGGATACGGCTCTCGAGGCCGCCAGCGCCGTGTCGGCCGCGCCCAAAGACGGCGGGTGCGTCTACATTGTGGGGCTTGGGCCCGGCTCCCGGGATCTCATGGCCCCTGCGGCGCGCGACGCGCTGAGCCGTGCGGACCATATCGTCGGCTACGACACCTACGTGCAGATGGCCGGCCCCTTCCGGGAGGACCAGAAGGTTCATCCGTCGGACAACCGGGTCGAGCTCGACCGCTCGCGCCATGCTCTGGAGCTGGCGGCGGCCGGGGACACGGTGGCGGTGGTGTCATCGGGCGATCCCGGAATTTTTGCCATGGCAGCCGCGGTCCTTGAGGTTCTGGACACGGAGACGGATCCGCGCCTGCGGGCCGTGCGGGTCGTCGTCATTCCCGGCATTACCGCAGCCCAGGCCACGGCCTCGCGCATCGGGGCGCCCCTTGGCCATGATTTCTGCGTGATGTCCCTTTCGGACAACCTGAAGCCGTGGGATATTATCGAGAGGCGCCTGCGTCTGGCGGCCGAGGCCGATTTTGTGATTGCGCTTTACAATCCCATATCGAAAGCCCGCCCCCATCAGCTGGCGACGGCCTTTGACATTCTGCGCTCGGTTCGCACCCCCGACACGCCGGTGGTGCTCGGGCGCGACGTGGACCGCGAGGGGGAGAGCCTGACGGTGACAACCCTGGGGGCGGTCCGCCCCGAGCAGGTGGACATGCGCACCTGCGTTATTGTCGGCTCGTCCCGGACACGGCTTCTGCCCCGGGATGACGGGTCCATCATGGTGTACACCCCGCGGTTCTATCCCTGCGGGGAGGGCGCCTGAGGGGCGGGAGACCGTTCCGGGACTGTGTTCACAACCACCCAAAACACGAGGACTTTTCAACAATGCGTGCCGAACATCAGGCTTTGGTTGACAAGATCAAGCAGTCGACAGCACTGCTGAGGAGGCATCTTTGACTGGGATAACGCCCTTCGACGCCTCGACGAACTGAACGCCCTGTCCGAGGATCCCGAACTCTGGAACAACGCCTCCCGGGCCCAGACCCTCATGCGCGAGCGCAACTGGCTGGGTGATTCCATCAAGGGGGTGCGGGACCTGGAGCAGGGGCTGGAGGACGCCCTGACCCTGATCGAGCTCGGCGACGCCGAGGACGACGCGGAGACCGTCGCCGAGGGTGAGGCCCAGCTGGAGCAGCTGGCCCGCACGGCCGGACAGAAGGAGCTGGAAAGCCTTCTTTCGGGCGAGGCGGACTCGAACGACTGCTACCTCGAGGTCAACGCCGGTGCCGGCGGAACCGAGGCCCAGGACTGGGCCCAGATGCTTTTGCGCATGTACACCCGCTGGGCCGAGGCCCACGGCTACAAGGTCGAGTATCTGGAGGAAAGCGACGGCGAGGAGGCGGGCATCAAGTCCGCAACCGTCCGGATCGACGGCCGCAACGCCTATGGCTGGCTGAAGACCGAAAGCGGTGTCCACCGTCTTGTGCGCATCTCGCCCTATGACTCCTCGGCGCGCCGTCACACGAGCTTCTCCTCCGTCTGGGTCTACCCGGTGGTGGATGACAGCATCGATATCGTGATCGAGGAGAAGGACTGCCGCATCGACGTCTACCGGGCGTCGGGCGCGGGTGGCCAGCACGTGAACCGGACGGAATCCGCGGTGCGCATCACCCACAATCCCACGGGAATTGTGGTGCAGTGCCAGACCCAGCGCTCCCAGCATCAGAACAAGGACGCGTGCTGGAAGATGCTGCGCGCCCGCCTCTACGAGCTGGAGCTCCAGAAGCGCGAGGCCGAGGCTCGGGCCCTGGAGGACACCAAGACCGACATCGGCTGGGGCCACCAGATCCGGTCCTACGTTCTCCAGCCGTACCAGATGGTCAAGGATCTCCGCACCCACGTCGAGACCTCCGACACCTCGGGGGTTCTGGACGGGGATCTGGACCAGTTCATGGCGGCCTCCCTTGCCTCGCGGCTTGGAGGTGCCGAGGACGCGGCCGGCTAGGCCGGACACGGCGCGCCTTCAGGGGAGGAAGGGGCCCCGGGGCGTTTTCCCCGGGCCTTTTCCATCCCCGCCGTGCCCCGCTGTCCGGCGCCTTGCAGAGCGTTCTGCCCGGCGCTGCCCTTCAGGGGGTGCCCGTCCGGCGCCCCCAGGGCTTTTCGTCCGCGCCCCTCCGGGGTGTCCGTCTGGCGCCCCTCCGGGGGTGTCCGTCTGGCGCCCCTCCGGGGGTGTCCGTCTGGCGCCCCTCCGGGGCGACGCAGCCCCCACACCGGTCGGGACCGGAGACTCTCCGGTCCGCGTTTTCTTTCCGGGTTCCGGGCGGCCAGCCGTGGCTGCGCGCGGATCCGGGCCTGGCGGTTGTTGAACATGTCGATTGTTTCGGTCACGTCGCTTCAGAAGTGCTATCAGGAGTCCGTCGTTCTTCGGGACATCAGCTTCTCCGTGGAGGAGGGCGAGGTCTTCGGGATCGTCGGCCACTCGGGTGCGGGCAAGTCCACCCTTCTGCGCTGTCTCAACGGCCTCGAGGGCTATGACAGCGGCTCCGTGCATGTCATGGGCCGCGAGGTGGGGGATCTGGATCCGGCCGGGATCCGCCTTCTGCGCCGCGACATGGGCATGATCTTCCAGACCTTCAATCTGCTCTCGTCCCTGAGCGTTCTGGAGAACGTGCTGCTGCCCCTGAGGCTCTGGCACGTGCCGGCGGCCGAGCGGGAGGCGAGGGCGGGCGAGCTCCTGCGGCTTGTGGGCCTGTATGAGCGCCGGTTCGAGCGGGTCTCGGCCCTGTCCGGCGGGCAGAAGCAGCGGGTGGGCATTGCCCGCGCCCTGGCCCTGTCCCCCAAGGTTCTGCTGTGCGACGAGGCCACCTCGGCTCTGGATCCGGGCACCACCATTTCCATCCTGGACCTTCTGCTGGATATCCGCACCAGCCTGGGGCTCACCATCGTGTTCGTCACCCACCAGATGGAGGCGGTCAAGCGCGCCTGTGACCGGATCATGCTTCTGGACGGCGGGCAGATCCAGGGCACCGGTCCCACCGACCGCTTCTTCCTTGCGCCGTCGGAGGATCTGCGGCGCCTGGTGCAGGACGAGTACGCCCAGTTTCCCGGGGGCACCAACATCCGGCTGTGGTTCCCGAGGGAGATTGCGCGCGACGCGGTGATCACCTCCATGGCCCGGGCCCTGGACGTGGATTTCGCCATCGTCGGCGGCAAGCTGGAGCGCTATGCGGATGATGTCCGGGGCTTTCTGGTGATCAACGTCCCGGATCCGGACCGGGAGAGGGTTCTGGCCTACCTCGAGGCCAAAAAGCTGTATTGGGAGGTTCTGGGCAATGAGTAACCTGGTTTCGGCGCTTCTCTCGTTTCCGGCCGGTGTTGTGGACTCCCTGATGCGCAATCAGGACGCCCTGTTCCCGGCGTTCGGCGAAACCCTCTACATGGTCGGCGCCTCCACCGTCCTGTCGTTTGCCCTGGGCTTTTTCCTGGCCGTGGTGATGATCCTGTCCGGCCCCAAGGGACTGAACCCGGCGCCGCGTCTGTATTCGGTTCTCGATATCGTGGTGGATCTGGGCCGCTCGCTGCCGTTCATCATCCTGATCATCGCCATCATGCCCTTCACCCGCCTGGTTATGGGCACCGCCATTGGCACCACCGCCACCATCCTGCCCCTGACCGTGGCGGCCGCGCCCTTTGCGGCCCGGCTGATCGAGGCCAATTTCCTGGAGGTGGACCGGGGCGTGATCGAGGCTGCCCGCTCGTTCGGGGCGACGAATGCCCAGATCGTGTTCCGGGTTCTTGTGCCCGAGGCCCTGCCGGCCATCGCCCTGAACGTCTCGGTTCTGGGAATAGCGCTTGTGGGCTACTCCGCCATGGCCGGGACCGTGGGCGGAGGCGGCCTGGGGGATCTGGCCTACCGTCTTGGCTACGTGGGCTATGAGACCGACGTGACCCTGTGGTGCGTCATTCTTCTGGTGGCTCTGGTGACCGTGATCCAGAAGGCCGGGAACCTGATCTACAGCCGCCTGCGCCCGGACGCCTGACCCTCGTGACGGCAGGGGGCGTCGGGGCCCCCGGACAACGGGACAGCCCGCCGGACTGCGGGGCTGCCTCCTGCCAAAGCCGGCTCCCCCTTGCGAAGGAACGGTTTGCACTCCATCTTGTCTCTCTTACACTGACCGGCTGGAGGTACAGACATGAAAAGACGGCTTTTTGCACTCCCGGGCCTTGCCCTGGCCCTGCTCCTGGGATTTGGAGCATCCGCACAGGCGAAGGACACGATTGTAGTCGGGGTCACGCCCTTTCCCCACCGGGCCATTATGGAAAAAGCCGCTCCGCTTCTGAAGGCCAAGGGCTATGACCTTGTGATCCGGGACTTTTCCGACTATGTGCAGCCGAATATTGCCCTGGCCGAGGGCAGCCTGGACGCCAACTTTCACCAGCACATCCCCTACCTGGACACCACGAAGGTCCAGCGCGGTCTGGATCTGACCTGGGTTGCCAAGGTGCATATCGAGCCCCTGGGCCTGTACTCGAAGAAGATCCAGAACATTTCCGAGCTGAAAAAGGGCGACATCATCTCCCTGCCCAATGATCCCTCGAACGGCTCGCGCGCCCTGCGCCTTCTGGCCGCCCACGGGCTGATCACCCTGAAGGACAAGGATCTGGTCACGGTCCGTGATGTGGTCGACAACCCGCTGGGCCTGAAGCTGGTGGAACTGGACGCCGCCCAGCTTCCCCGCACCCTGGTGGACGTGACGGCCTCGGTGATCAACACCAATTTTGCGGTGCAGGGGGGCCTTATCCCCATCCGCGACGCCCTTTTGATCGAGGACGCGGATTCCCCCTACGTGAACGTCGTTGTGGTTCGCACGTCGGATCGGGACCAGCCCTGGGTTCGGGCGCTCGTGGAGGCGGTGAACTCGCCCGAGGTACGGGCCTTTATCGTGGACGATCTGGCATCCCGGGGCATCGTCCCGGCGTTTGATGTCCCCGCTGCTGAACCGGCGGCGAAGTAGGGGACAGCGGCGGGAGCGCCCGGCTTCGCAACGGCGCCTCCCGCACATCCCCGGTCACGGCCCGGGGGCCCCGGTGAATGCCTGTCAGGTCCGGAACGTCGGTTCCGGGCCTTTTTTGTGGCCGTAATGCGGGTGATGCGGGCGTGTCCCCAGGGGCGCCCCGGTGAGCCCGGAACTTACACCCTCCTGCCGACCTGGCATGGCTTCCGCCTGCGTGCGGGCCGCTGCGTCCGTCGTGCCTTTCCCGGACAGTCCCGGGGGCGGACGATGGCCGTGCGGTGGCCGGAGTGGGGCTGGGGTGGTGGTGGCGGGATTACCCTGTGTGACCCGCCCTGGCGGACTCCGGATCCCGTGGGCTCGGGCGGTCCAGGGGGGCTTTCCGGTAGCGTTCCGGGGACAGGCCCGTCCAGCCGACAAACGCCCGGTAGAAGGCCGAGGTGTCCGCGTAGCCCAGTTCCTGGGCAATGTGCTCGATTCCCAGATCCGTCTTCACAAGCCGTGAGCAGGCCAGATCCCGCCGGACCCCGCTCTTGAGAGCCCGAAACGAGGTTCCCTCGGCGGCCAGGCGTCTTTCCAGGGTGCGCGGTGACTGGTGCAGGTGCCGGGCAATGTCGCCCAGGGCGGGGTTTTCCCCGATCCGGGTTCGCAGGGCCTCCTGAACCCGCACGCCGGTCTCCCGGTCCCGGCGGTAGAGCATCGATATGCGCCCCGGCGCCCCCTTCAGGAAGGCGTTCAGGTCCGCCTCGTGACGGCGCACGGGCAGGTCCAGAAGGGGCACGGAAAAGCGGGCGACCAGGGCCGGGGCCCCGAAGCTGTAGCGCGCGCTGTAGACCAGCTCGTAGTCGGCGGCGTGGCCGGGAGCCGGGTAGGGGAAGGCCACCTGGTCCAGGGGCACCGGGCGCGCCACAAGCCAACACGCAATGCAGTGGAGCAGGCGCAACAGCCACTCGAAGGCAAAGACCCGCGCGGGGTCATCCGCCTGCTCGGACAGGGGGCGCACCTCCCGGATTGTCAGCTCCGCGTGGGTCTCCCGGCGGGTGAGTGTGACCTCCAGGTCGTCCAGCACCAGGGACAGGAACCGCCGGGCCCGGTCAAGGCCCTCCTCCAGGGTGGCGGCGCCCAGAACGCTCCGGCACAGGAACTCGAAGGTTCCGGGGCGCAGGGGCCGGGAAAAGAGGCAGACGGCCTCGTCCTGGCTGCGGGCAATGGCCCGATTGAACAGCTCCGCATAGCGGCTGACAGGAAGGCGGCCGCCCCGCTGCGCGGTCTCGCCGGCCTCCCGTTCCAGAAGGTCGTCCACCGGGATATTGCTGCGCACAAGCCCCGACAGCATGCCCGAGACAAACCCCATGGACACATCGCCCCGTCCGGCCGAGCCCTCTCCCCCGTCCCGGGGCCGGGTTTCCGATATTGTTATGGGCACAGCGTCCTCCCCCTGTGACCGGTCTCGCCACAGCTCCGACTACATTGGCGGATTTTACATGAAAGCTGTCATGAGCTGCAATGGCCCGGCGCACCGGCCCCGGCTACAGTCCGGGAAAACTCACGCCGCCGGGGAGGCTCTCATGACCCACGTAAGCTCTCAGGACCGCCAGCCGGCGGCCACAACACCCTACCGTCCGACGAACCGGGTCCGTTTCCTGACCGCGGCGTCCCTGTTCGACGGTCACGATGTCTCCGTCAACATCATGCGGCGCATTCTGCAGACCACCGGGGTGGAGGTTATTCATCTCGGGCATAACCGGTCGGTCGAGGAGATCGTGACGGCCGCGGTCCAGGAGGACGTCCAGGGGGTGGCCATCAGTTCCTATCAGGGCGGCCACATGGAGTTCTTCAAGTACACGCTGGACCTTCTTCGGGAGCGGGACGCGGGCAACGTGATGATCTTCGGCGGGGGCGGGGGTGTGATCACGCCCCCCGAGCTGGACGAGCTTCACGCCTACGGGATTTCCCGGCTGTACTCTCCCGAGGACGGGGCGCGGCTGGGACTCCAGGGCATGATGAACGATGTGGTGTCGAAGGCGGACTACGACCTGACCCACGTGGCGCCGAAAGAGACCCAGGCCCTTCTGGCGGGCCTTGCCACGGGCGGGCACCGCTTTCTTGCGCGGGTGATCACGGCTCTCGAGAACGGGGGTCTGGACGAGGAGGCCTGTACCGCGCTTCGCACAGCGGCGGCGGGCGTGTCGGTCCCGGTTCTGGGCATCACGGGGACCGGGGGAGCGGGCAAGAGCTCGCTTACGGATGAGCTGGTGCGCCGCTTCCGGCTGGACCGCAATGAGCAGCTGAAAATCGCCATCATCTCCATTGATCCGTCCCGCAAGAGGACGGGCGGAGCGCTTCTGGGCGACCGCATCCGCATGAACGCCATCAACCATCCCAACATTTTCATGCGCTCGCTGGCCACCCGGGAGACCGGTGCCGAGATCTCGCCGGCCCTGGCCGAGGTGATCGCGGCCACCCGCCTTGCGGGCTTCGATCTGGTGATCGTGGAGACGTCGGGTATCGGGCAGGGCAACGCGGCCATCGTGCCCTACGTGGACCTGTCCCTTTATGTGATGACCCCCGAGTTCGGTGCGGCCAGCCAGCTCGAGAAGATCGACATGCTGGATTTCGCCGATCTGGTGGCCATCAACAAGTTCGACCGCAAGGGCGCCGAGGATGCCCTTCGGGATGTCTCGCGGCAGGTCCAGCGCAACCGGGAGGCCTGGGGCGAGTCCCACGAGTCCATGCCCGTGTTCGGTACCATGGCGTCGCGTTTCAATGATGACGGGGTCACGGCGCTTTACCAGGCGCTGGTCCCGGCGCTGGAGGCCCGGGGTCTTCCCGGCGGGCCGGGGCGCCTGCCCCGTGTCGACGTGCGCTGTCCGTCCGCCAGCCGGGCCATCATTCCCCCGTCCCGGACGCCGTATCTCTCGGAAATTGCAGAGTGCGTGCGCACCTACCGCGCGGATGTTGAGACCCGGGTTCGCACCGCGCGGGACCGGGAGGCCCTGCAGATTGCCCGCTCGTGCCTGGAGACCGGGGATGCGGACCTGACCGCCCTTGATGCGGCTCTGGAGCGGCGGACCGCGGACCTGGGGTTCGAGGCCCGCTCCCTTCTGGAGACCTGGCCCACCGTCCGCAAGCAGTACGAGGGGGAGCAGCACGTGGTCCGGATCCGGGATCGGGACATCTGCACCGAGCTGACCCGCGAGTCCCTGTCCGGCACCCGGATTCCCAAGGTGTCTCTGCCGCGCTACGGCAGCGAGGCCGACCTTCTGCGGTTCCTGATGCTGGAGAACCTGCCGGGGTACTTCCCCTTTACGGCCGGGGTGTTCCCGTTCAAGCGCGAGGGGGAGGATCCCACCCGCATGTTTGCGGGCGAGGGCGATGCCTTCCGCACCAACCGGCGGTTCCGGAAGCTGTCCGAGGGGATGCCCGCCCACCGGCTGTCCACGGCCTTTGACTCGGTCACCCTGTACGGCTGCGACCCGGCGGAGCGGCCCGACATCTATGGCAAGGTGGGGAATGCGGGGGTGTCCATCGCCACCCTGGACGACATGAAAGTCCTCTACGAGGGCTTTGACCTGTGCGCGCCCTCCACCTCCGTGTCCATGACCATCAACGGACCGGCGCCGGTGGCCATGGCCTTCTTCTTCAACACCGCGATCGACCAGCAGATGGCGCGGTTCCAGGAGGAGACCGGGCGCGAGCCGACCCCCGAGGAACGGGACGCGATCCGGGCCCGCACCCTCTCGACGGTGCGCGGGACCATCCAGGCCGATATCCTCAAGGAGGACCAGGGGCAGAACACCTGCATTTTCGCCACCGAGTTTGCCCTCAAGCTCATGGGGGATATCCAGGAGTATTTCGTGCGCAATGACGTGCGCAATTTCTACTCCGTGTCCATCTCCGGCTATCACATCGCCGAGGCCGGGGCCAACCCCATCACCCAGTTGGCCTTCACCCTGGCAAACGGGTTCACCTACGTGGAATCCTATCTGGCCCGGGGCATGGACATCGACGCCTTTGCGCCGAACCTGAGCTTCTTCTTCTCGAACGGGATGGATCCGGAGTACTCGGTTATCGGCCGGGTGGCCCGCCGGATCTGGGCTATCGCCATGCGCAACAGGTACGGAGCCAACGAACGCTCCTGCAAGCTGAAGTACCATGTGCAGACGTCGGGGCGCAGCCTCCACGCCCAGGAGATGGATTTCAACGACATCCGCACCACCCTCCAGGCCCTGATTGCGATCTACGACAACTGCAACAGCCTGCACACCAACGCCTATGACGAGGCCATCACCACGCCTACCGAGGAGTCGGTCCGCCGGGCCATGGCGATCCAGCTGATCATCAACCGGGAGTGGGGTGTGGCCATGAACGAGAACCCCAACCAGGGAAGCTTCCTGATTGATGAACTGACGGACCTGGTGGAGGAGGCCGTTCTGAAGGAGTTCGACGCCCTGTCCTCCCGTGGCGGTGTTCTGGGGGCCATGGAGACCGGATACCAGCGGGGCCGGATCCAGGATGAGTCCCTCTATTACGAGCACCGCAAGCACGACGGCTCCTATCCCATCATTGGTGTGAACACGTTCCTGAACCCGCACGGGCGCGAGATTGTGGAGATCGAGCTGGCCCGCTCCACCGAGGATGAGAAGCAGAGCCAGCTCCGTCGCCTGAAGGACTTCCAGACCCGGCACAGTGCCGAGGCTCCGTTCTGGCAGGCGCGCCTGCGCGAGGCCGTGATCAACGACGAGAACGTTTTCGACACCATCATGGAGGCCGTGAGGCACTGTTCCATGGGGCAGGTCACCGAGGCCCTGTTCCAGGTCGGCGGTCAGTATCGCCGGAACATGTAGGGTCAAGCGCCCCGCCTGGAAACCGGCGGGGCAAAACAGGGGGCTCCGGCGTCGCTGGCTCCGGAAGCCTCCCTGCGGCGCCTGTGATTTTGGGAACCCCGGACCGCTGCCTCAGCGGGTCAGGGAGTGGCCTGGACAGGATCACAGGGGCCGGGCCAGGCCGGGGTGTGCGGGGTGCCGCCCCGGCCGCCGAACCGCAGGGCGGGACGGGCCGGGCGGGGTGAGGCCTCGAAGGCCGGCCCGCGAGAGGCGCGGTGTCGCCCGTCTCCCCGGTGTGATCAGGGGCACCCGCGAAAAAGAGGCCCCCGGAAAAGAGTGCCCCGGAAAAGAGGCCCACAAAATAAAAGCCCGGAGAACGGGTCCGCACAACGGATCTTGCCCCGCGGCCGGAACGGGAGGGAAGGGCAGCATGACCGATACAGTCATAGTCAGCGCGGCGCGCACGCCGTTCGGAAAGTTTGGCGGAGGGCTTGCGTCCCTGTCCGCCACCGACCTTGGCGGCGTGGCGATCCGTGAGACCGTAAGGCGCTCCGGGCTTGCGCCGGATGCGGTGGACCGGGTGATCATGGGGCACGTGGTTCAGGCCGGTTGCGGCCAGATTACGGCCCGGCAGGCCGCCCGCAGTGCCGGGCTCCCGTGGGAGACCCTGGCCCTGACCGTCAACCGGGTCTGCTGTTCCGGGCTTTCGGCGGTGGCGCTGGCCCACGACCGGCTCCAGGCCGGGCACGACGAGATCATTGTTGCCGGGGGCATGGAGAGCATGTCCCGCATTCCCTACGCCCTTCCGACCATGCGCTTCGGCGCGCGGATGACCGACACCGGGTGCGAGGATCTGATGTTGCGCGATGGCCTGTGGTGTCCGTTCGACGACCGGCATATGGCGGTCCACGGCTCGGAGGCCGCCCGGGAGTTCGGAATCTCCCGCGAGGCCCAGGACGCCTGGGCCCTTCGCTCCCACCAGCGCGCGGTGGCAGCCGCCGGAAAGGGTGTCTTTGACGGCGAGATTGTTCCCGTCACCGTGGCCTCGCGCAAGGGGGAAACCTTGGTGGCCCGGGACGAGGGCCCCCGTGCGGACACAAGCCCGGAGGCTCTGGCGAAACTGCCGCCCCTGTTTGTGGAGGACGGGACCGTGACCGCCGGGAACGCTCCGGGAGTGAACGACGGTGCCGCGTCCCTGATGGTCATGCGCCGCAGCCGGGCGGAGCGCCTGGGGCTTCGGCCGCTGGCCACCGTCGAGGCCCACGCGGAGGCGGCGGAGGAGGCGCGCTGGATCGCAACGGTTCCCGGGCGCGCCGCGCTTCGGGCTCTGGAGCGGGCCGGGCTCTCCATGAACCGCATGGACCTGATCGAGGTCAACGAGGCCTTTGCCGCCGTGGTCCTGGTGTCCGGCGTCATCGCGGGCTGGGACCATGATCGGGTCAACGTCAACGGGGGCGCCATCGCCTTCGGCCACCCGGTGGGGGCCAGCGGGGCGCGGATCCTGCTGCACCTGATCCGGGCGCTGGAGGCCCGGGGCGGGGGCTATGGGCTGGCCTGCCTGTGCAGTGGCGCAGCCCAGGGGGATGCCATGATCGTGCGCGTGGATCCCTGAGAAAACAATCAACAGCCGGGGGCCCGGGACCGGGTACCCCAAAGGCAGGGACAAGGGGAGGTGGGAGCGTGGACATACGCAGTGTGATGGTGGTCGGTGCGGGGCAGATGGGCAGCGGCATCGCCCAGGTGATGGCCCGAAGCGGCCTCGAGACCCTTCTTTTCGACAGCAATGCCGCGGCCCTGGAACACGGGATGGCGAAAATCCGCAAGAACCTGGAGCGGGACGTGGAGAAGGGACGTCTGTCCGCGGCCGACCGTGACGCGGCGCTGGGGTGTCTGAGGGCGGCTCCGGGTCTCGATGCGGCCGGCTCGACCGATCTTGTGGTGGAGGCCGTGGTCGAGACCATGGACGTCAAGGGGCCGCTGTTCCAGGTGCTGGACGAGATCTGTCCGCCCGCGACGATCCTGGCCTCCAACACGTCGTCCCTGCCCATCACCCGTCTGGCCTCCGCCACCTCCCGTCCGCAGAAGGTCGTGGGGATGCACTTCATGAACCCGGTGCCAGTCATGAGCCTGGTGGAGTTGATCCGGGGCCTGCTGACGGACGATGCCGTCTGTCAGGCCATCACCGCGCTGGGCAAGCGCCTGGGCAAGACCGTGGTCGAGGTCCGTGATGTCCCGGGGTTCGTGTCCAACCGGGTTCTCCAGGTCATGATCAACGAGGCGATCTTCTGCGTCTACGAGGGGGTCGCAACGCCGGAGGGCGTCGATACGGTCATGAGGCTGGGCATGAACCACCCCATGGGGCCTCTGGCGCTGGCGGACCTGATCGGCCTCGATACGGTGCTGTCCATTCTCGAGATCCTGTACGAGGGCTACGGCGACCCGAAATTCCGCCCCTGTCCGCTGCTGCGGCAGTACGTCGCGGCGGGGCTTCTGGGGCGCAAGAGCGGCCGCGGATTCTACGATTACCCCTGATGCGCGAGGGTCCGCCCGGGCGGGCCGGGGGCCCAGGGCCCGCGAGACCCGCCGGAGCGGGCCGGGGAGCCAGCCGGCTTCCGCAGCCTTGGGCCGGAGACGTCTGAAAAACAGAGTTTTTTCCGGCTCCGGTCGGGTTTCCCGACGCACCACCGTGCCGTTGCAAGCAAGGCGCGAGGGCTCGGGTGTGCGCGTTTTTTGGCAGACCTCAAGTCATCTGAATGCGTAATATTCCGGCCTTTTTTGGCGTGACATTCATGATTCTGCGTAATACCATTTCTCCCGGTATGGTCACTCTACAAGCAAAAAAACGCGCCAGACTGGACCTCCAAAAAAAGGGCGCCAAAGACCAAAACAGGGAGAACAGGCCTATGAACACCTATGCAGACGATGTTGTCAGCCGCATGCACCAGAGCGCGATCGAGGATCCCGAGGCCTGGTGGGCCGAGAACGCCCGCCAGATTGACTGGTATACCGAGCCCTCGCAGATTCTCGACCGCTCCAACCCGCCGTTCTACCGCTGGTTCCGGGGCGGTGTGCTCAACACCTGCTACAACGCGCTCGACCGCCATGTGAGCGGGGGACGGGCGGACCAGGTGGCCCTGATCTACGACAGCGCCATGACCGGGGAGCAGCGCTCCTACACCTACCGCCAGCTTCTGGACGAGGTCGCCCTGTTTGCCGGAGTCCTGGCCCGCAACGGTGTGCAGAAGGGCGACCGGGTTATTGTCTACATGCCCAACATTCCCGAGGCCGTGGTGGCCATGCTGGCCTGTGCGCGCCTGGGAGCCATCCACTCCATGGTCTTCGGCGGGTTTGCCGCAAACGAGCTCTCGACCCGGATCGACCACTGCACCCCCCGTGTCATCGTGGCCGCCTCCTGCGGTCTGGAGCCGGGGCGGACCATTCCCTACAAGCCCATGCTGAACGAGGCCATCGACCTGTCCACCCACAAGCCGGACCGGGTCATCATCTTCCAGCGCGACCAACTCCATGCGGATCTGGACAAGCCCCACGACCGGGACTGGGTCGCCGAGATGAAGGCCGCCTCCCCCCATGACTGCGTTCCGGTGGAATCGGAGCATCCGCTGTATATCGCCTACACCTCCGGCTCGACGGGCGCCCCCAAGGGTGTCATCCGGGACAACGGGGGCCATGCGGTGGCCCTGAAGTGGTCCATGAAGGCAGTCTTCGACACGGACCCCGGAGAGGTCTTCTTTGCGGCCTCGGACGTGGGCTGGGTTCTGGGGCACTGCTACATCGTCTACGCCCCCCTGATGCACGGCGCCACCAGTGTGCTGTTCGAGGGCAAGCCGGTGGGCACGCCGGACTCCTCGACGTACTGGCGCATGGTCGAGCAGCACGGCATCGTTACCCTGTTTACCGCCCCCACGGCCCTTCGCGCCATCAAGCGCGAGGATCCGGACGGGAGCATCCTGCGCTCCCGGGATCTCTCCAGCCTGCGGACCCTGTTCCTTGCGGGTGAGCGGGCCGATCCCAACACCATCGAGTGGATTACCGACCTTCTGGATATCCCGGTGATCGACAACTGGTGGCAGACCGAGGCCGGCTGGCCCATGGTCGCCAACTGCAAGGGGCTGGGGCTCATGCCGATCAAGCCCGGCTCGCCCACCCGCCCGGTGCCGGGCTGGGACGTGCGGGTGGTGGACGAGAACGGCCAGGAGACCGAACCCGACCAGATGGGCGCCATCGTGGTGCGCCTGCCCATGGCCCCCGGCGCGGCGCTGTCCCTGTGGAACGCGGACCAGCGTTACATCGACAGCTATATGACGGCCTTCCCGGGGTACTACAACACGGGGGACGCGGGTTACCGGGACAAGGACGGATATTTCTATGTCATGTCCCGCACGGACGACATCATCAACGTCGCGGGGCACCGTCTCTCCACCGGCGCCATGGAGGAGGTCCTGTCCGCCCATCCGGCTGTTGCGGAGTGCGCGGTCATTGGCGTTGCGGACGACCTGAAGGGTCAGAAGCCCCTCGGATTCGTGTGCCTCAAGGCCGGGACCACGGCCCGCTACGAGGACATCATCGAGGAGTGCGCCCGGATGGTGCGCCACCACATCGGTCCGGTTGCCGCCTACCGCGAGACCATCGTTGTGGAGCGGCTGCCCAAGACCCGCTCGGGCAAGATTCTCCGGGGCACCATGCAGAAGATCGCGGACAACCAGGAATTCCGGATGCCCGCCACCATCGATGACCCGGCCATTCTCGAGGAGATTGCCGTGGCCCTGAAGGAGGTCGGACTGGCCGGCAACCGTCCCGACTGATTTTCCAACCCTGTCACCGGGGTGGTTGCACGGGGCTGTGGCGTTCGGGGCGGTGCGGTCCGTTCCGTTCTCCGGCGCCCTGCCATGGGGGCGGAGCCCGGTGCTTCGCCCCCTCTCTTTGGAATGGTGCCTGCTGCGGCCGTGCCCGGAACGGCCGTATGCGGCGGGGTACGGGACCAGGGGTGGCTGTTCTCTTCGGCCTCTCCGGGTTCCGGCCCTGCTGCGAGGTGGTGGGGTCCGGGGGACCATGTCACGCTTAGGTGACCCGGTGCCTCCGTACCCCTTCGCCAGGTTTCCCGCCGGGGTCCGGTTTTGTATCGCGCCGTCCGCCCCGTTCTGTGTCCCGTCCGTGCCTCATCCTCCGGCGTTTTCGCGCCTGACAGCGGCCGTCTCAGGTCAGGGCCTCCGGCTCGGCACAATGGGCCGGGCGTGGCGGGCGTTCACCCCGGTGCCGCTCGCTTGTGCACGCTGCGCGGAGGGCAGGGGGCGGGCCGCGGCTCCCCCTCTGGCGAGCACGGAGAACCGTTCGATCATCCGATGTGTGTTGTTCCGAAGGCGGGACCGTCCTGCTATTCTTCACAGACCGGCTTCGGACCGCGGGGGCGTGCCCTCCGGCTGACAGCCGTTCGCTCCCTCGGGCAGTGTCGGAAACCTGCAAGCCGGTCCTGTGGCCAGTCGGGTGCCGGTCGGTCCGAAAATATCATGAACCTGAAAACACGGCAGGGCAGGGGATCCGTCATGAAGCTGTTCCAACGATCCGGCGCGGGAGGGAACGCGCTCGCCTATATCCTGATGACCCTGACGACCCTGTTCTGGTCTGGCAATCTGGTTGTCGCCCGGGGCGTGCGCGACCACATGCCCCCTGTTGCCCTGGCCTACTGGCGCTGGGTCATCGTTCTGTGCCTGTGTCTGCCGTTTGCCCTTCCCCATCTGCGCCGCGAGTGGCCCGTGATCCGTCAGAACTGGCGTGCCCTTCTCGTTTTGGGAATTCTGGGGGTGACGCTTTATAACACCCTCGCCTATGTGGGGGTGCAGCACACCACGGCGACCACCGGCCTGATCCTGACATCCCTGACTCCGGTGGCCGTCCTCCTGCTGTCCCTGGCGTTTTTCCGAACCCGGCTGACGTGGCGGGAGGTCACGGGCGTGGTGGTCTCCCTCTCCGGCATGACCCTCATCATTGCGAAGGGCAGCCTCGCGACCCTTGCGGGCGTCAACTTTGATGCCGGGGATCTCTGGATGGTGGCCGCTGTTCTGACCTGGGGGTTCTACACCATCGGTTTGCAGAAGTGGCAGGGGCTGCCGCTCCATCCCATGGTGTTCCTGGGCGTCCAGACGTTTCTGGGGCTGCTGTTCCTTACACCCGCCTGGATCTGGGAACTGGCGCAGGGCCATTCCCCCTCCCTGACGGCACAAAGCGCTCTCGGCGTGGCGTATCAGGGCCTGTTTCCCGCGTTCCTCAGCTACCTGTTTTACGCGTTTTCCGTCCGGCGGATCGGGGGCACGAAAGCCTCCCTGTTCATGTACCTGACACCGGTGTTCGGAATCCTGCTCTCGGTCCTGTTTCTCGGGGAGACTGTCCGGGCGTATCACCTTGCCGGAATCGTGCTGATTTTCGCCGGGATCTTTGTGAGCACGGGCCGCTCCGGCCGCCGGGCGTAGGTTCGGCCGGGGGCACTCGTCTGGCTCTGCCGGGGTCCGGCCTGATTCCGTGTTTGGCGTCCGCCCGGTTTGGCGTGTCGGGACGGGTGATTTGGGCGTGTCGGGGTTGGGGT
>NZ_JACZHT010000008.1 GCF_014861485.1 Phaeovibrio sulfidiphilus
GAAGGACAGCTGAGGCTGAGCCCCGGCTGACGACCCGGTAACGGGAACTCCGACGCCCTTCCGGCGCTCGCATCCCTTCCGGGGAGAGACGGTCCCGAGCGACCGCTCTCTCCGGGAGGCCGCTCCGGAGGGGCGTGCCGTCCGGTTAGCCCCTGCCCTGCCCGGATCGGGTGTCACAGGCCCCCACTCCCCCCTCTTTCGACACGACGCCCTGCACCGGACAGTCCCCCGAAGGGACCGCCCGCACACACAAGCGCGTGCCGCGCGCCATGACCGACCCGCGCCGTCAGCGGGCCAGCTGCAAGCCGGGCAGCCGCGCCCGGTCCGGGACTGTGTTCAGGAAAATGGGGAAGGGTCATGCCGCACGGCCTGCGGCACGAAGCCGCCACACCGCGCGTCCTGCACCAGACCGCTCACGCCCCGCGCAAGACCGCCCGTCCGGCCGGCCCAAAGGCTCAGACCGGGACAGCCGGGCCAAAGGCTCAGAGGGGAGCAGCCGCTCCTAGAGCCATTTCTTGTAGCGGAAATAGGAAAAGGGCAGGATCGCCGACACCAGCATGAGGGCAAGGGCGCCGTAATAGCCGTACTCCCAGTGCAGCTCGGGCATGTTGTCGTAGTTCATGCCGTAGATGCTAGCAATCAGGGTCGGCGGCAGGAAGGCCACCGCGGCCACCGAGAAGATCTTGATGATGCTGTTCTGCTCGATGTTGATCAGCCCCAGGGTCGCGTCCAGAAGGAACTGTATTTTCGAGGACACAAACGTGGCGTGCTCGGTGATGGAGGCCACGTCCCGCAGGAGCGTCTTGGTGCGGTCCCGGTCCTCGCCCTTCATGGCGGGCTGGCTCGACAGGAACAGGACAAGGCGGTTCAGGCCCAGAAGGCTGTCCTTGATCTTGGAGCCCAGATCCCCCGTGCGCCCGATGCGCCGCAGAATGTCGGTAAAATCGCAGCCCGCCCCCGACTTGCCGGTGGCCCGGAAGATCTCCTTGGACAGACCCTCGAGGTCCGCAATAGAGGTCTCCAGGATATCGGCAAGGCGGTCCGTGACCTGCTCCAGAAGCCCCAGGAGAGCCTGCTCTCCGGTGGCGATCAGGGCGTGCTCGCGGTTGATGCGCCGGGTGAAGATCTTGAAGGACAGGGGATCCGTGTAGCGGATCGTCAGAAGCTGGTGGCGCACGAGAATGAACGTGATCGGAGCGGACTCCGGCTCGTCCGCCGCCGAGTTGTTCAGAACCGGCATGGTCATCACCAGAGCCGGGCCGTCCACGTACAACCGCGACGACAGCTCAATCTCTGCCATTTCCTCCCGGGAGGGAAGCTCGATATCCAGAAGGGCCTCCACCGCGGAAATCTCGTCGGTGGTCGGCATGAGCATGTCCAGCCAGACGGTCTGGCCGGGAAGACGCGGAAGCGTGCCCCCGGGGCGCTTTGCATTCAGTTCCTGCGCGTCCATGACGGCCCGCGACAGCACGCCGGTGCCGGGATCGTAGCCAAGGAGTGTCAGCATGGGGCGCCTCCAGTTCTTTTGGAAAAGGGTCTTGTGGCGATACGCTCGCCCGCCTTTTTTGTCAATCCCGAAGCGGCCTTGCAGCCCGCTCCCGCCTGGCCGCGCCTCCGCGAACGCTGCCCCCGAACCCGGCTTCTCGGTGCGCTCCGAGCCCGCAGAAACGGGCCCGCCGTCACCGCACCACGCCCCCCGGGGTGGGCCGGACAGAGCCCCGCCCTGCCCGTGGCCCCGGGGAACCGCGCACCGGGGGACGGATCCCCCGAGCGGGCGCCGGGCCCCAAAAAGAAAACGGGAAAGACGCCGTTCAGGCACCGTTCCCGCTTATCCTGAACCGGAGCCGGGACCGAACCGCACGCTGGCGCGGGTCCGGTCTGGCTCCCAACCCCGAGGCGGACCCTAGCGGTCCGGCCCCTCGTCTTCCATGTCCGGGAAGTAGTCCACGAACGGACCCGTCGCCGAATCCAGGTTCTGGACCTTCGCCCGCCGGTTCTGGGTGTAAAGGCTGCGAATGGTGGCGTAGAAGTCCAGCGAGGTCGCCCGCAGGGCGTCCAGCTGCGGCGTGGCCTGCCCGAGATCGTTGGACAGGCTGGCGTAGGCCCGCGCCGCCTGAAGGGAGTTCCCCCAGGTCTTGTCCGGCAGCCAGAAGAACGGGTCCGAGACGATGTCCACACCCGTACCCACCGCATCACGCGGGCTGGAGGGCCCGAGCAGCGGCAGGACAAGGTAGGGGCCGTCGCCGACGCCCCAGACGCCGAGGGTCTGGCCGAAGTCCTCGGAGTGGCGCGGCATGTCATGATCCGCCGCCACATCCGCGATGCCCAGCACACCCACGGTGGTGTTCACCGCAAAGCGCTTGGTCGTGGTCCAGGCCCGGCTGAACTCGCCTTGCAGCAGGTCGTTCAGAAGAATGACCGGAGTGCTGAGGTTGTGAAGAAAGTTGTCAATCGCCCGCTGGCCGCCCTCGGGGAGCACCATGTACGGAGCGATGAACGGCTGCGCCATCATGTAGACAAAGTCGTTGACGGCAAACACGTAGCGGTTCCAGGGCTCCAGCGGGTCATCCACCTGGTCCGAACCGGCAACCTGCGTGCCCGTCGATGCGCAGCCCGCGAAAAACGAAAGCGCAACAGCGACCGCCGTCACCCGCGCCAGCGAACCGAACGGTCTGCTCCTATCGATATGAGAACGGCCCATGCCCTGTGTTCCTCAGTAAAAAGGCTAAAACGAATGACGAGAGGCGCCGATTTGGACACAAAACAACTGTTAAGGGCCTGAATAGGCTCTAACAAAGGCAAGATTGGGTCCAAAATGCGACGCCTTTTGCGGTATTTTCGACTTTACGTGGTTTACAGCCGGCTCTCAAGGAAAAAAGGCCAAAAACTGCGGCTTTCCGGACGCGAGGACCAAAAAATCGTCTCCGGCCCCGAAAGCTGCGACGGAAAGGTGCGCCACACCCCCGATACCCCTGCAAACGGGCCCGGGCGAGGTCCGCAGCAGCGACGGAACCGGCGCCGCTCTACGCACGCCTAACGGGAATCGGGTACGAGCCCCGGCCCGGACGCATGCAGCCCGGGAGACCCGGGCACACCCCGGCGCTCCGTGACCGGAAACGGGGCCGGGGATCCCCTCCGGCCGGACAGGCCAAAGACAGGATCCGGTCCGGCGCCCTGTGGGTGCCCGCCCCCACCGGATGTTTTTTTCACGTCCCAGATTGACTTTAACCAGGGCACGGCCTACCAATCGGCAGGGTTCCCTCGCGGAACCTGCAGGGGAACGACCCCGCCTGCAACGGCCCCGGAGAGGTGGCAGAGTGGTCGATTGCGCCGGTCTTGAAAACCGGAGAGGGGCAACCCTCCGTGGGTTCGAATCCCACCCTCTCCGCCACAGGCCAGCGCGAGGGCCTGGCACCGCCGAAACCCCACACACCACACGCACACGTCAGACCGCACTCCCCGCCTGCAGGCAGGAGCCGGGTGTCCCGCTCCATCTCCTGTTCGGTTGTCGGGGGAAGGGCCCAGCCGGGCCAGCGGCGAAGAGCGGCCAACCCGCCGTACAGCAGGCGAACACCGCCGGGGAACGTGGCGGCACGCCCGTCAGACCGGGCACACCCCACGCCCGCAGGCCGGTGGCAAACCCCATCGATGCCGCCCGCCCGCAGACAAGGGGGGCGCGCACCACCGGGATCCCATCACGGACACCGCAGACGGCAGCCCCCTGAAGCCACGGGCGCACGCAAAACGGCGGCCCGCTCGGGACACCGGAGACGGCGCGGAACAGAGCCCAAGGGGCGTACTGATGGTTCGGGGAGGGAAGCTGGTGCGTCCGGCGGGATTCGAACCCACGACCTTTGGCTTCGGAGGCCAACACTCTATCCAGCTGAGCTACGGACGCCCTCTTCGTGAGGCTCCTGCGACCCTGTTCCAACGACAGGCCCGGAGCGCTCTTCAGTCCGGCATCCCCACCGGGAACGCCAGAGCGCGGAACTTAACCTGGAAGAGCCCGTCCGCCAAGGAAAAAAGTGCGCCCGCGGCCCGTAAAGACCAAACCGCCGGAACCGGGCCCGCGAAGAGCCGAAACAGCACGCCCTCCGGTGGCAAGTCGACCGCCACAAACGCAGAGGCAGGCCGGATCCGGCACAGAGCGACGCCCCCCGGGGCGCCCCCCGCTCCAGCCGGGCACACCCGAGTGCGCTTGTCCCTTCCGCTCCGCGTCCTGCCGGCCCTGCCCCGCCCGGGCCCGCGCCGGAGGCACAAAAAAACCCGGAGGCGGAACACCGCCTCCGGGCAGACGCAAGAAACCGGACAGGCCGGGATCAGGCTCTCATGGACCCGGCTTTGACAAACCGGGAGTGCCACGACAGGGCCTCGTCCAGGATGACCGGCGTGTGCTGGCCAACCGACACATCGCGGGCGCGCTTGTAGTAGTCCAGAAGCGCCGGGCGGTAATCCGGGTGCGCACAGTTGCGGATGATGGTCTCCGCGCGCTGCTTCGGGGACAGGCCGCGCAGGTCCGCAAGGCCCTGCTCGGTGACGATGACGCGCACGTCCTGGGAGCCGTGGTCCACGTGGCAGGCCTGGGGCACGATGGCCGAGATGGCGCCTCCCTTGGCCGTGGAGGGGGTCATGAAGACGGAGATCGACGCCGAGCGGGCAAAGTCACCCGAGCCGCCGATTCCGTTCATCACCCGCGAGCCCATGACATGGGTGGAGTTCACGTTGCCGTAGATGTCCGTCTCGATCAGCGAGTTCATGGCAATACAGCCCAGGCGGCGGATGACCTCCGGGTTGTTCGAGACGTCCTGGGGACGCAGGATCATCTTGTCCTGGAACTCGTGCATGTGGTCGTTGATGTACTTGGCCATGTCCGGCGACAGGGAGAACGCGGTGGCCGAGGCCATGCGCAGCTTCCCGGCCTTCAGCAGGTTGATCATGCCGTCCTGGATCACCTCGGTGTAGGAGGTCATGTTCTCGAACGGCGAGTCCATCAGGCCGCACAGCACCGCGTTGGCGATGTTGCCCACGCCGGACTGGAGCGGGAACAGGTTCTCCGGCATCCGGCCCATCTTCACCTCGTGGGACAGGAAGTCCAGGAGGTTGGCGGCAATCTTCATCTCCACCTCTCCGGGATCGGAGAAGGGCGCGTTGCGGTCCGGGATGTGGGTCTCGACCACGGCCACGACCTTGGACGGATCCACGGTCATGTAGGGCGAGCCGATCCGGTCGTCGGCCTTCATGATGGGGATGGGCTGGGTGTTCGGCGGGGGCGCGATGGTGTAGAAGTCGTGCATGCCCTCCAGGTCCGCATTCTGCCAGGAGTTGACCTCCAGGATGACCTGCTCGGCCGCATCAAGCCACGCCTGGTTGTTCCCGGCGGACGACGAGGGGACAAGACGCCCGTCGCTCTTGATGGCGGTGACCTCGATGACCGCGGTGTGAAGGGGCCCCATGGCGCCGCTCTTCACCAGGGGAGTGGAGTGGCTGAGGTGATAGTCGAAGTAATGCGCCTCTCCGCGATTGATCCGGTCGCGCATGTGGGTGTCAGACTGGTAGGGCATGCGGAACTCGATGCCGTTCACTTCGGCAAGGGCTCCGTCCAGCTCGGGGCCGGTGGACGCGCCCGTCCACAGGTTCACGCGGAAGGTCCGCCCGGAGTCGGCTTCCTCCTTGATTTTGGCGGCAAGGGCCAGGGGAACGGCCTTGGGGTAGCCCGACCCGGTAAATCCGCTGGCACCAATGGTCGTGCCGGGCTTGATGAATGCGATGGCTTCCTCGGCGGTCATCACCTTGGAGCGCATCGTCTCGCACGCAACGCGGCTGTCTTTAAGCAAAGCTTAGTCTCCTTCTTCCAACATCCAGCTTCATGCCTGTGGGAGGCCCGAGGGAACGGGCCGGCTATCGTGAAGTGACACTGCGGATCCCTGGGGCAGGTCCGCGCGTTTCCCGAAGGTGGGGCCGCACCCGACGGAAAGGAACGGGGGCGGCCGGGAATATTTCAGCTGCGAGGCTCTTCAGCGCACCTCACATCTTTTCGGGTGTGCAGTACTGCCCGCGGCTTTTCAGCGCCAGGCAGAGATTCGTCGCCACGCCGGACTCCAGCGGTCCGGCCAGCAGGCGGATGAAACGCCCCTCCCCTGTCAGGGTCACGGCGCGCAGCACGGACTGGCTGCTCCCGAGAAGGGCGGGGTATCGGGCCTGGAGTTCCTTCCATCCCTGCCGGGCCGCATCATCGGAGCGGTACGAGGCAAGGTGGACCAGGGTCGTGCGGGGCGGGGTGCCATCCGGCGCCCCCGCGGTCCCGGCGACCGGTCCGGCGGACGCTCCCGACGTTGCCACGCCCGATGCCGGGCCGCCGGACGCTGCCGGGCCGGACGGACCCGTGGGGCGGGTCGCGGCCGGTTCGGCCGAGGCTGGCCGGGCTCGCGGTCCGGACAGGGCCGCAAGCTCCCGTTTGGCCTCCGGCTCGGTCACCAGTCCGGTGGCGAGCAGGGTGTTCAGGCGCCTTGCGTATGTGGCCCGGGCGGCTTCCGACGTCCCGGGCTGGGCCACGGGCTGCCAAGCCGTGGGGCGGTCCGGCAGCAGGGCGTCCAGGATGGCGGTCCGCTCGGCGTCAAAGCGGCTCTGGGTGATCCCCCCTTTCTGGAGGGTCAGGCGAAGGTCGTTCAGGCGCCCGGACACCTCGGACGGACCGGGTGCTGGCATCAGGGCCCGGGTCGAGGGCGGCGGAAAGGTCAGGGGCAGCACCGCGCCCAGATTGGCAAGGCGGCGGGCGTCAAACTCGCCGCGGGAGATCAGCTTCTCGTCATAGAGGCGATGCAAGATGCGCAGCCGCTCCATGGCCGCCTGGGACAGGCCCTGGGGCCCTGGGGCCTGTGCCGGGGACGTCCTGGCCGCTGTCCGGTCCGGCTCCGCCACGGGGCCGACCACATCGGACCAGCCCGCGGCCGGGGTCATGGCGGCTCCCGCCCTGGCCCTCGGCTGCCCGGCCCTGGAGGCCGAAGCCTGAGCCGGATCCGGCTTCGCCAGTCCGCCGGAGAGAATCCGGTCCGCAACGGCCCGGGATCCGGTCACCGTCGGCTGGAGGGCAATGGCCGTACCCCCCTGCCCCTCGGTCAGGGCACGGGTCTCGGGAAGCATCTTCAGCACATCCAGATTCTTGCGGGCAATCTCGGTGATGGGAACGGCCTCCAGCGTGAACCACTGCCCGAGGACCGCCTCGGCGCCCGGTTTCAGGGCCAGAAGCGTCTGATAGGTCTGGATGGCCTCGGCCGGGCGGTCCGTGTTCTGATAGACAAGGGCCTGGGCCAGAAGCGCATAGGGGTTCCGGTCATCCGCGACCAGGGCGCGGCTGGAATAGCTCTCGGCGTTCAGGAAATCGCCCTTGGCCAGGGCCGCCAGGGCCACGTCCGAGGCCCGGATCGATGTGGTGATATAGGTTCCGTCCCGGGAGACTCCGGGACCGCAGGCGCCCACAAGAAGGGCGACCGAGAACATCAGACCCGCAGGGAATGCACTCTTTCGAAGCATGGCCATGTCTCTGTTCCAGAGTCCGTTCAGTTCCGTTCAGTAATGACACCCCATCGGGCACCATTGCGCAAGGCAAGGTAACCACGGAAGGTGAACAGAAGACAAGCCGGGAACTGTGCTCCCGGTCTTTTTTCGCGTTTCCGCCTGCCGGACCGGGACAGTTCCCGGGGAAAAACGCCCTGCAAGGCCCTCAAACCGCTTACAGATCCGTATCAAGCCAGCCTGAGAACGGATCGGGCGCATCAGAGAGGTGAAAGCCCAGCGCGGCCATGGAGGCCCGGAAGTGGGCCGGGACCGGGGCGGTGACCTCGAGGCGCCCGCCGTCCGGATGGGGGATCGACAGGGCGCGGGCGTGAAGGTGGAGCTGGCGGGCAAAGCCGTCCCCGGACAGGAACGCCCCGACCCCGGCGTACTTGCCGTCGCCCAGGATCGGCGTCCCGAGCGCGGTGGCGTGGACCCGCAGCTGGTGGGTCCGGCCGGTGCGCGGGCGCATCTCCAGCCAGGCGGCCGCCTTGCCCGCATGATCCACCATGCGGTAGTCCGTGACCGCCGCCCGTCCGTCGTCGCTGATGGTCATGCGCTCGCCCCGGGCCGCGGCCTCCTTGGCAAGGGGGGCGTTGATCGTGCCCTGCTCGAGCTCGGGCACCCCCACCACCAGAGCCCAGTAGATCTTCTGGGTGTCCCGGTTCCGGAAGGCGCGGGTCAGGAACTGGGCCGCCCGCAGGGTCCGGGCCAGCACAAGAACGCCGCTGGTGTCCTTGTCCAGCCGGTGCACCAGGCGGGGGCGCTCGCTGCCGTCGCGAGTGAACAGGTCCAGCAGGGCGTCAAGGTGCCGGGTTGTGCCCGTGCCGCCCTGAACCGCCAGCCCGGCCGCCTTGTCCAGCACCAGGACCGAGGCATCCCGGTGCAGCACCGAGGCCTCGAGGGCGCGCTCCTCCTCCGGTGTGGGCGGGCGCGGAGCCCGGGGCGCCCGCGGAACCCGGGGCTCTGTCCCGTCCCCGGACGCGGTGTCCGCGGAGACCTCACCGATATCGTGGGGCACCTGCACCCGGTCGCCTCCGGCCAGACGGTCACTGCTTTTTTTGGCCCGGCTTCCGTTGACCCGGACCGCCCCCTTGCGCAGGAGCTTCTCGATGCGCCCCTGGGTCAGCCCGGGGAACTGCCGGCGGAGCCAGCGGTCAAGGCGGACGTCGCCCCCGTCCTCGGGAACATCAAGGGTCAGGGGAGACTGGCGGGGCATTTCGGCGTGGATCATGGAAACCTGTCTGTACGGAAAAAAGGAAACGCGCGCAAAAAAAAAGCGCCCGCCCTGTTTAGCACCGGACGGGGGCCGGGGAAATGATTTCAGGGCCCGAAAAAGCTTTCCGCGCCGTGAATTTACTTAAATCTCTGTTTTTTTTGTCGAACAATTCGCCGAAGCTGATATCCTCAAAAGGTTGGCGAAGGAACGAGACGGCACGCCGGGCGACCCGGATCCTGCCGGGCGTTCACAGCCCGGAGCAAAACGGGCGGCAGCCGGACACGGCTCGGGCCGTCGTCGCTGGAGTGTACGCAGGTTCCATGTCGACCATTTCCCTGTATCGAGAAAAAACAACGTTCTACAAGATCTCGACCGCGTCCCTGCGACGGCTGGAGGACAAGACCTCCTACCTGCGCTCGAACCGGATCATTCTCGACATGAAGCCGTTCCGGGACCGGGTGGTGATCCGGGCCAACTCGGTCCACAACACGCTGCGCTGCGCTCACATGATCCTGGAACAGTTCTCCGAGAACTCCGCCGCCCTGAGCGAAAGCGCCGAAATCGACTGGAGCAGCCTGTGGCAGACGCGGCTCAGCAGCTATGACCGGGAGTGGAACCCCAGCGCCTGGTGCTCGGTTCACGTCAACGGCCGCCACCTGTTTGCCAGCCGCAAGTCCGAGCTGATCGACCAGATCGAGAAAGTCGCCCGCGGCGCCGACCTCTCGGAGGAAATCATCCGCGAGGCCGTGAAGCCCTACTCCCGGCCCGGGGAAGACCTGTTTGTCGAGCACGAGAGCCAGACTGCGGTGCTGTTCTCGATGTTCCCCACCTCGGTGCGAGCGACCGTTCTGGAGCGGGAGCGGGGCCGGACCCGGTCCTTCTCGGTCACCATGCCGTACAAGGAGGATCTCCTCCCCCTGTTCGGAACCCGCATGAGATTCGTCGCCGACGTGGTCGAGGCCATCGCCCTGCGGGAAATGCTGGAGGGCGCGGGAATCGCCTATGTGGGCTCGGTCCCGGCGGAACAGCTGCACTGCGCCCGGGAGCGACGCATCGAGTGCCTCCAGGATATTATCGAATTTGAACAGGCATCCAGTGTCGTTTACCGGCCCGAACGGCCCATCTGAGGCGGCGCGCCCGCACCGGGCGTTTTTTGCTTTTGCATCCCCCGTTGCATGATGCTAGGTTCGCGCCCGGAGCCGCTTTAGCTCAGTTGGTAGAGCAACCGCCTTGTAAGCGGTAGGTCGTCTGTTCAAGTCAGACAAGCGGCACCATTCTTCTCAAAGGGTTGGGGGCTGTTGCCCACAAAACCGCATGCCGGTTAGACACCCTTTTCGGAAAACTTAGACACCCTCCCCCCCTGAAACCGGCGCCTTTCAGCAGGCGGATCGCCTGTTTTTCCCGTGCCCTGCAGACCGCCACCGGCCACTCCGGGCTCTCGGGCAAACGCCCCCTGTGGTCGGGATCGGCCCGCAGGGACTGTGCGGACCTGCGGACCGCCCCGCCTTGACCGCCAAAGGTTGCCAGCACAAATTGACTCGCCTTAAAGTACATTCCATACTTCCCCGCTGGAACGTCCTGTCCGCACGCCAAGGGGGTAGATATGATGGAACTGACTGCCAGACTGAAAGATCTGGCTGAGAAAAGTCGCGCAATCGGCCCGACCCTGAAAACTGAAGAGGCCACAAAAATGGCCCTCGTGATGCCTCTTCTGTCCCATCTGGGTTACGACGTCCACGACCCCAGGGAAATCTGCCCCGAGTTCATCTGTGATGTCGGCGAGAAGAAAAAGGAGCGTGTCGACTACGCGATCATGCAGGACGGAAAGCCGATCATCCTGATCGAGTGCAAGCAGTACGGAGGATGCCTGGACCTTGCGCCCGGAACCCAGCTTGAACGCTATTTCAACACCACCTTCTCCCACGTCGCAGTCCTGACCGACGGGAACCGCTACCGGTTCTTTACGGACCTTGAGGCCCGCAACCGCATGGACAAGGTTCCCTACATGGAGTTCACCCTTGAATCCATGGACGAGGGCCTGATCCCGGAAGTCTTCAAACTTGCGAAAGGACGCTTTGATCCGGCAACCGCCATGAGCGCGGCAACCGACCTCAAGTACACACGCGAGTTCCGAAAAATTCTGGAAGAGCTGTTCCAGGAGCCGGACGAGGAGTTTGTCCGGTTCCTCGTCGGCAAGGCGGACGAGCGGGAAAAGGACGCACCCCGGCGCCGGTTCACCCCGGGGGTCATTGCCTCCTTCAGCCCGCTTGTCAAACGGGCCATGCAGCGCTGGATCAACTCCAAAATCAACGAGCGGCTGAAAAGCGCAATCCAGCCGGACGAGGAGCACCCGGCCAACGCGGCACGCGCGCAGGAGATTGCCCCCGCCGAGGAACTCGGGGACAAGATCGTCACAACGGACGAGGAATGGCAGGCGTTCTTCCTCGTCAAGTCCATCCTGCTGGGAACCGTCGCTCCGGAACGGATCTTTATCCGTGACGCCCAGACCTACTGCAGCGTCTTTTTCGACGACAACAACCGGCAGCCCATCTGCCGCTTCTGGTTCAACGCGCGTCAGAAATACATCGGACTGTTCGACAAGGGTGACCCGAATGAGCGACCCCGCCAGGAGGACCGCATCCCCATCGACACCCTGGACGAGATCCTGCCCCTGGCCGACCGACTCCGCGAAACCGCCAAACGGTATCTCTAGGGGCAGGGCCGCCACCGCCCCCCGGAGCCGTCGGGCCGGCGTTCCCTGTTGTCCGGATCTGCCCGCAGGGACCGTGCGGAACTGCGGGCCGGCTTCCGACCGGCTCCCAACGCTGTGGCCACAGCCGTAACGGACACCGGCCCTCACCCGCGCCGGCCCGATTGCCCCGACCGCTGCCCAACACCCCACATTCCATGAAAAGGCGCCATACTGTCAGGGCCACCCGCGCACGGAGTGGCCGCACTAGTAAAACAGGCGGCCGGACACAACCCAAAGCCTCAGCAAGCTTCCCACGAAGACGAGAAAGGCAAGCATGAGAAAGACCGTCGCATAATTCAGAGCCCGCTCCCGTTGACGTGAACGCTTCTGAACCGCCTCAAGCTGCCGTTTCCGTAACGCCGCCTCGGTGTCGACGTCCGTATCCGGAGCGCCGAACACCGACGAGACAGGCGCCACGAAGAAGCGCAGCGCCAAAACTCCAACAGCCACCAGAGACAGCATGAATATAGAAAAACTCGTAACAAACAATGCGCTCGATGGATAAAAAACGGACTCTTCTCCATAGAAAGAAATTGTTACACGCGTGGAACTGAGCACAATTGCTGAGACCACCATCACCAGCAAAGCCAAAGCCAGGGTGCCTCGAAATGATTTTGAAAGCTCCGTGTTCCAGTACTCGGCGATTCGGAGCCTTTCTCTTTCAACCGCGTCCTCGCTCATATGTCCCTCCCATAAGAATGGAGAGGGAATCATACGAGCAAAGCAGTCGCTTATCACTCAAAACGATCGGGCGCGGTGATAATTCTCCGTGCGCCCCCTTTTTCATCCCACGACGAACGCCGGATGCCCGGAGCGCGGGAGGGAATGCAATGTTCAGGGGCGACCACCCCCGGACCCGCGGAAAGGAGCAGACGCACCTGTGACGCTCCCACAGGGAAAAAAGGGCCGCCCCCGGGCAAGATAGCGGGGGCGCCGCTGGCATGGCTGTACCCAGTCCCGGCGCGAGATTGGGGGCTGGGCGAGGCACGGGCTGAGTGATACCCTTTCCACCCCTGATCACTTTATGGATGAATTGCCATGCCCAGAGGTATTGCCCTGTTTCTCGCAGCCGTGCTGTGCGTAATCCTTGCGGCAACGTCCGAAGGGCTGGCGGGCGACAATCAGCCGGGGCAAGAGCGGAGCGGAAACGACAGTCTCGCTACTCGCGTCGAAACGCTGGAACAGAGACTGCAACTCAAGGATATGGAGGTGCGGCTCCACCAGTTGGAAACCGAGAATCTCGACCGCCATCTTGAGGCCGACCGTTTCTGGAGCAGCTCAGCAATAAGCGCTGCCGCCTTAATTGTCGGTCTTTCCGCAATTGTAGTCACGGGAGCGGGAATTTTTTCGTCCGTGCTTGCCTGGCTGACTTTTCGCCGAAGCGACGAAGCCAAAAAGCATGAAGAGGAAGCAAAAAGGTGTGCGGAAGAAAGCAGGAAGCACCTGAAAGACGCACAGGAAAGCGCCCAATCTGTCTCAGAGCTAGTAGGCGACATCCCTATCCAAACCGGGGAGGTTATCGAGCCGGAAGCCGGACGTAAAACCGAGAGCATCATCGAAATGCCTGATGCAATTGCGTCTTTGCGTGCCTTTGCAATCGATGCAAGCAACAAAGAGAACTGGCCAGCGTCAATTGAGCTTTGGAAACAGGTTCTAGGCATGCTCCTAAGCAAGACCGGGGATGTAAATCGAGCACAGATTAATGAGGCCCGCTCCCGCCTGGGCGTGGCCCTCGGCATTTTTGGATCCCAGGAACGCAGCAAACCACACCTGCTTGAATCCGTCGCACTTTTTTTAACCGTTTCAAACGACCTGCAACGTCAACGCGAGCCTTTAGAGAACGCCTCAACTCAGAACAACCTTGGCAATGCGCTTTCTGCCTTGGGCGAACTGGAAAACACTGCAGAGTTCTTTGAGGAAGCAGAGGAGGCCTACCGAGCAGCAATCATAGAATACGAACGCATGGGTCTCCACTTTGACGTGGCTGCAACCCAAAACAATCTCGGCAATGCACTTTACAGACTGGGTAAGCAGCAAGGAGACCCGGAACGCCTGAACGAGGCGTTGAAAATCTACAACGCCGCCCTTCAAGTGCTAAGTCCTGAGCAGACCCCCGTCCCGTGGGGTAACGCCATGAACGGCATGGGCAACGCACTGCACGAACTCGGTGTTCTGACGGAAAATACAGGGTACCTAGGGGAAGCAGAGGAGGCCTTGCGCAGCGCAATGAAAGTGCGGGCACGCGCCCAATCACCTAGAGATTGGGCCATGACACAGAACAACCTGGGCAACGTCCTCCGGACCTTGGGCGAACGGGAAGCCGGCACAGAGCGCCTGGAGGAAGCGGCAACATGTTACCGCAACGCGCTCCAGGTATTCCACGGGAACAGTGCCCCTTATTACCTGGAGCACACAAGCGAGAGCCTGGAGAAAGTCGAGGCTTTGATCCGCTCGCGGAACAACGGTGGCGGAGACGACAACAGGGACAACGGCGGGAACGGGAACACACCGCCCCCGACGGATCAATAAAAAAAACCCGGCACCGGGGAGTGTCGGGGTTGAGGATGCCAGAGGAGCCGAAAAAGGCGGACAGCCCAGCACTATGGGCGAAAAACCGATTCGACAGTAGTTTATGATCCCCAATCTGGTTTCAGAATTCACAGGGAAAAGAAGATGGAGAAGCTTCTCAGCCCTCTGGTTTCCATCGCCACCATTGCCGGAGCCGCAGTGGCCGTTTATTCCGCATGGGATTCACGCCAATCGACCCGAAAGCAGGAACGCGAGGGCGAAAAACAGAGACTGGAGACGAAACGCCAGGCCGCCATCGCAGCCGAACTCCTCCACACCCGGCATGTTGAAGCCCGACGGGCATGGGTCAACGATGTCATTGACATGATGGGCCGCGCCATTTCGCTGTGCCGAAGCGACGACACCCTCTTCCCCGGCAACGACCTTTTGCGGGAACGGGAGCACATTGCCATGCACTTGTCTTCCTTGCTGGACAAGGGGCGCCTTCTCTTCCCCAATTACGCTCATGAGACTTATGGAGCCAAAAAACCGCCGGCAAACAGGGGATTCAGGGAACCGATACTGGAATTCATTTTTGAAGGCTACGCGGAAGTGGCTGCCCTGGAACGCCTGCCCGACCCAAGGCGTGCCGACGCGATTTTTGAGATCCGGCGCAATTTTGTCGGCCACGCGCAGGAGGAACTCGACCCGAGGCAACAGCAGGCCCGGCTTAAAGCCGTCCTTGGCGACGCCCTGACTCAAACCGACTGATGTTCTTCCGCCCCTACGCGGCCGGCGGTTCGAGGGCAGTGCCCCGGAAGCGGATCACGTCCTCGCCCAGCCAGAGGTTCAGGTCCAGGAACACGGCCTAGAGCGGCGCAATCTCGTTGATGGCGAACACCCGGGCGGCCTTCTCGACATCGCCAGAGCCCCCCGTATTGTTGGGGATGATACCCAAAAGTTGGGGCGGTACCCGGTGGGCGGCCAGGGACTCGGGCAGGCCATAAATTTCCCGCGAGACATCGGGCTGCATCACGTGGAAGACCGGGTTCCCAATCCGGGTTTCCCGGCCCCAGTCCGGCACGAAATAGTAGCGCGCGAGATCCTCGCCGCGGCGGGCGTCTTTGGCCAGCGGCACCTCCAGCCGCAGGGGCTGGTCCAGCCGGTTGTCGATCCGCTCCCGGTAGGCGTTTCCGAAAATCAGGACGTCCTGGGCCAAACGCCGGAACAGGGCGCGGGCCCGGGTGCGGGGATCCCGGGAAAAAGAGAGCACGTCGTTCATCACCGCACGGAGCCACGGAGCCCGGCGCGACGAACCTCGGTGGTGTTGTAAACTGCGAGTTTACAACAGGGCCCGTTTGCTCCCGGGCCCGGTTGGGGGGATCCTGAGGAAAAGAGATCACGTCGTTCGTCGCCCCACGGTGGCAGATCGGGAACGCGCTTTCCCGGGCCTTAACTTGTCGGCCGCCTGTCTACAAGTTCCGGTGTTTGCTCCCGGGCCCGTTTTCTGACCTTACTTGCCCCACACCATCCCAAGTTGCATGGAGCTCACTGATGACCTTTTCTTCCGACCCCAGGCCCGCCTCCCGGCCCCGGACCTTCCGCGTGGCCACCGAGGGCGCGACCTGTGACGGGCTTGCCCTGTCCCGCGCCCGGATCGAGCAGATGGCGAAAAACTACGACCCGAGGCTCTACGGCGCCCGGGTCAATCTTGAGCATTACCGGGGCATCCTGCCCGACGGGCCCTTCCGGGCCTATGGCGATGTGATTGCTCTGAGCACCCGGGAGGTGCAGGACGGCAGGCTGGCCCTGTACACCACCATCGACCTGCCCCCGGATCTGGTGGCTTTATGGAGGGCCCGCCAGAAAATCTACATGTCCATCGAGATTGAACCGAAATTCGCAGATACGGGCGAGGCCGATCTGATGGGCCTGGCTGTGACCGATTCCCCGGCGCCCCTGGGCTGCGAGATGCTGAAGTTTGCGGCCGGAGCCCAAGTGAACCCGCTGGCGCCCCCCAAGACCGCGCCCGGCACCCTGTTCGCCAAGGCCGAGCCGGTGGAGATGGCCTTTGATGCGGATGCCCCGGCGGACGCCACTGCCCCGGACACCCCGAGCCTGCTCGAGCGGGTCCGCGGTCTGTTGTCCCGAAAGGAACGCACAGACGCGGCCGCCCTGGCCGATGTACACACCGCGGTCCGCCTGGTGGCCGAGCAGACGGACCAGACCGTGGCGGACGTGGAGCGCGCCGCTCGGGCGAGCGTATTGACGCCCTGAGCCGCCGCCTGGACGACCTGACCACCGCCCTGTCCCGAGAGCCCGCCCGCCCGGAAACCACGACCCGGGCCCTGGCCACGGGCGCCCCGCCCCCGCCCAAACCGACTTCTGATCCAGACCGGAGACCCGAAACCATGCATCCAGAGCTTCGTCACGCCCTGCGGACGTATTACAACCGCTTGGCAGAAATCAACGGCGTCGATGACGCCTCCAAACTTTTCACCGTTGATCCCTCAGTCCAGCAGCGGCTGGAAACGAGAATACAGGAACACGCCGAGTTCCTGAGCCGCATCAACATGGTCGGTGTGCGCGAGATGGAGGGCGATAAGGTGGGCGACCCCACGCCCTCACCCACCCGCTATGACGGCGGTGCGGCACTCCAGCCCCATGCGGCCCACTCCCTGGACGCCCGGCGTTACCGGTGCAGAAGGATCAACTACGACACGTTCATTTCGTTTTCCACCCTGGACGCCTGGGCGAACTTCCCGGACTTCCAGCATAAGGTGGCGGACCTGTTCCTCCTCCGGCAGGCCCGGGACCGAATTATGATCGGGTGGAACGGTGCCCGACACGCGGCCCAGCCCAACCCGGTCGCCAACCCGCTGCTGCAGGACGTGCAGGTGGGCTGGCTGCAGCACTATCGAAACGAGGCCCCGAAGCGGGTTCTCAAAGGCGTGAAGGTGGGCCCGGACGCCAACACGGACTACAAAACCTTGGACGCGGCGGTCTGCGACGCTGCGAGCACCCTTCTGGACCCCAAGCACAGGAGACGCACGGACCTGGTGGCTGTTTGCGGGGAAACGCTGCTGCACGACAAGTACTTCCCTCTGGTGAACGGCGCCGAGAAACCCACCAAGCCCCTTACGGGGCAGGTGTTCATGTCTCAAGAACGCCTCGGCAGACTGCCAGCCGTGAGCGTCCCCTTCTTCCCGGAAGACGCGGTTTTCGTGACGCCCCTGTCCAACCTCTCGATTTACTGGCAGACCGGCGCCCGGCGCCGGTACCTGAGGGAGGAACCAGAGCGCAACCGGCTGGTGAACTTTGAGAGCTCCAACGACGCCTTTGTGGTGGAGGACTACGGCGCGGGCTGCCTGATCGAGGGCATCCGCCTCCCGGGCTCCGATACCGATCCGGGCGAAACCGCCCCCGCTGCGGCGGAGGCCAAGCCGTGAGGATGACCCCCGCCCAACGCTCCCGGGACCGGATCCTCGCAGCCCGCCGCTGTTCCTCAGGCACGGGCCGCCTGGTTCACACCGAACGGCAGTTTTTCCTGCCTGATGACGGGCGCCTCTCTACCCGTTACCGTAACGCCTCCGGTCTGTCACCAATCCTGTCTCAGGAGGAATGCCCCATGATTGAGGTCGAGACCCCGGTTCCAGGAACCATGTTGACGGCGCCGGTTTCGCTTCTGGCGTATCACGACACACAGAACGCCCCGGTTGCGTCCGGCATGACAGCCGTCGACGCCTATTGGACAATGACGAGCCGCTTGCCGGATCTCTATCGCCTTTTGTTTCGCGTGCGTGACGCGTTCGGATCGTCTGTTGGTATCCGGCCAGTCGGCGGTTTCGAGGGACCATGCAGCCGCGAGGTTGTCTCCGGTGGCCGGGTGGACTTTTTCGACGTTGTCCGGGTCTCCGATGAGCGCCTTGTACTGAGCGCAAATGATCATCACCTGGATGTCATGATTTCCATCAACATTCACGGAGAGCCGGGAGCGCGCCGGTTGCATCTGACGGCTTCGGTCCGGACACACAACCGGGTTGGGAGGGTCTATATGCTTCCCGTGCGTCCGATTCACCGACTCCTGGTGGCCTCGATGCTGAGACGTCTCTGAGCGCCCGGACCCGTTGTGCGCCCTGGACGGCGGGCTCTGCCACAGGGTTGCCCGGGCAGCGAAAAGACGCGCGCGGGCCCACGCCGGGGGGCAAAACGGGAGAGCCGCCGGGCATTTTGGAAACCGCCGCTGACCGTTTTGGAAAACACGAAAAAAGGGGCTGCCCGACGCCGGACAACCCCTTGTTTTCAAATCAAAAAACTGGTGCCGTTGAGAGGATTTGAACCTCCGACCTACTGATTACGAATCAGTTGCTCTACCCCTGAGCTACAACGGCAACGTTTGGCAATCCCGCTCCGGCTGTGGCCCGAAAAAAACCGGAGCCGCTGGAGGAACGAGGCCGGACCATAAAAGGCATGCGGCTGGAATGCAAGCCTCTTTTTCCGGAACCCGCACCAGAAATCCGGAAAATGCCCCGGCGGCCACGCGCCCCATAAAACGCCCCGCGATTCCCGCCAAACCCTCTGGCAGAGCCTCCGGAACAACGCCCTGCCCATCAGGACAGACCGTCGGAACGACGTCCGGCCACCCGGCAGCAACGGCGCACCATCCGGCGGCCACGGAGGGGCGCTCTCGCACGACCGAAAAGGCCGTCGGCATCGGGCTCCCCGACAACGCACCCCGCCTCGCCGCCCCACCGCCGGTCGGGCGTGACGGCCGAAAATGGACGCCCCCACGCGTCAGCCGGCATGGAGCGGGGCACCGGACACCGGAGCTGCGCCGATCCCGCCGCCAGCCCCACGCCCCCAAAAACGGCCACCGAAGCAGGCCCCGGGCCCAGGCAGGGTCCGCAACGCAAACAGGGCCCCGGCCCCACACATCGACCCGACACACCTGGCCCCAAGCCCGCAGGGCCCGCAGCGCACAGAAAAAGCCCCGGAGCACAGGCCCCGGAGCTTTTTTCAGTCAGGAGGACCGGAGCCGCGGGCGGACACAGGCCCGCACCGCCACTCGTTCCGGTTTGTCTGCCCGATCAGCGGGAGTCGTCGTGACCCTGGGTACCGCCCGCCTCGATGGCGTCATTCAGGCGACGCAGCGCGTGAATGTAGGCCGAGGTCCGCATGGAGGTCTTGGTCGCCTTTGCAAGCTCCCAGATCGCCCGGCTTTCGCGGTCCATGATGGCCTTCAGGCGGGTGTGGATTTCATCCAGCTCCCAGTAGAACATCTGGAGGTTCTGGACCCACTCGAAGTACGACACGGTCACGCCACCGGCGTTGGCCAGAATGTCGGGGACCACGATCACGCCGTTGTCCTCGAGGATCTTGTCAGCCTTCGGAGTCACGGGGCCGTTGGCCAGCTCGAGAATGACCTTGGCCTTCACGCGGTGCGCGTTGTCCTTGTTGATCATCTCCTCGAGCGCTGCCGGAACCAGGAGGCAGCAATCGGCGGCGATCAGGTCATCCGGATCCATGGTCTGGATGCCGTTCATGCCCGCAAGGGCGCTGACCATGCCGGTCTCGTGCTTGACGCGGACGGCCTCGTAGGCGTCGATACCGTCGGCGCAGTAGACCGCACCGCGGGAGTCGGACAGGCCAACGATCTTGTAGCCGTCGTTGTGCAGGAACGTGGCCATGTGCTGGCCGGCGTTACCGAAGCCCTGGATGCAGACCGTCTTGTCGCAGTCCGCCAGGTTCAGTTCCTTCTCCAGGTTCTTGACGACGTGGAAACCGCCGCGCGCCGTGGCGTCGGAACGGCCCAGCGAGCCTCCCAGCGCAATGGGCTTGCCGGTGATGAAGGCCGGCTGCGGCTTGCCCGCAAGGGCACTGTACTCGTCAACCATCCAGCCCATGACCGACGCGTTGGTGTTCACGTCCGGCGCGGGAATGTCACGGTCCGGACCCATGAGCGGGTAGAACGCCCGGACATAGGCACGCGACAGGCGCTCCAGCTCGGCCCGGGACAGGGTCCGGGGATCGACCCGCACCGCGCCCTTGCCGCCCCCGAAGGGAAGGTTCATGACGGCGCACTTGCACATCATGCGGAAGGCGAGCGTCTCGACCTCGTCCAGGCTGGCATCGGGGTGGAAGCGGATACCGCCCTTCGTGGGGCCCTTGGTATCATCGTAACGACAGCGCCAGGCGGTAAAAGAGCGTTCGGTGTTATCATCCATCCGCACCATCAGGCGCGCCGTCATGCTTTCTTTCGGCGAGCCCAGCTGCTCGATAATCGAGGGGTGGACGTCAAGGTGCCTTGCGGCCTCGAGAAGGAGGCCCCGGGCGTTGTCCAGCTGGGGATGGAATTCTTCAACAGGAGTAACCATCGTAGCGGTTTCCTTTTTTGTAATCATATCAGGGACTAGCGTGCGAACGTCATCCGCGGCACGGCGCGGGAGTATGGTGGATTTCCTCCTGGGAAACCACCACTTTGCAAAAAAAACATGGGGAGCAAGAAGGAAAACGTCTATGCCAGTTTTTCGATTAAAGTGACCAGAGCGCGTACATCCTTCATCCGAAACCGTAAAAAAGGCTTGCGGTTTACAATTTTCAGGATGCGATAGCGCGCCAGAATGCTCCCGAGGCGCTCTGCAGACCGCCCGCTTGCATCGTAAATCGAGCAGACGGCAACCGGGTCGAGTTGCGAATCGCGCTTGGACAGTGAAATCAGGAACTGAAGAAGATCGCGGAGCTTCATGTGCTCGAGCGGAGCGCTCCCGGTGTTTTCCTCAAAGTCGATCAGCACGATACGTCCGTCCTGGCGCACCAGAAAGTTCCGTATCTGCGCTCCGCCATGGGCGTGGCCCTTCTCGTGAAGGGCCCGCAGTGCGGCCAGAGCTTCTGCAATCAGATCCTGGCTTCGGGCGGACCGCGGGTTGTCCCTCAGGAAGGATTCAAGCGGCTCGCCCTCGTGGGACAATACCAGATAGGAGGGGTCCTCGTACAGCACTTTGGGCACCGGAAGCCCCAGCGCCCCATACCGCCGCAGAACCCCGGCCTCGAACGTGGCCCGGGAGACGTCCGGCGCCAGAACCGTGGGCGCCAGAAGGGGAGCCCCGGTGAGCCGGTAGGCTACCCGCTGCAAAAGATGCAGGATTCGGCCCCGAGGCTCGTTGTCCTGTTTCACCACGACCCGCTCGCCCGAGTCGAGGACATGGACAAAGACCCGGGAACGGCCGGCACGCACAGTTTCGGGAATTTGGTACGTCATGAGCTTTCCAAAGAACGGGGCGGGACAGCCCTCCGGCTCCCCCGCCCGCATCGAATCCAGTGTGAACCCTAGCCGCGATTCAGGACTTTGGGAACGAAATTCCTGCGCAGCCGGTACGCGTCGGGCATGCCGCGGCCCAGAAGCGGGCGCAGGTACATGAGAAACGCGTCGGTCACGTCGTGGCCGTTGGCGGCAATGAACTCGTCGGGCATGGTGCGGGTCTTGCCGGCCACCTCGGTCAGCTCGGTGAACTGGTAGTCAACCGAGTAGAAGCCGGTACGGTGGATGGTGACCGAGCCGTCCCGGTCCTCCCACATGGCGAACTGCACCGCCTTCTCGCCCACCTCGCGGGCCTCGCGCTGGTCCACGTCCGAGACGCAGCCCACAAACGAGCGCTGGAGGTAGCCCAGGGTGTCGCCCCGCACGCGCTTGATGCCCGTGCGCTTCTTGACCAGGTCCACCAGCAGGTCCGCCAGCGCCCCGGTTCCGGAAAGCTGGACGTTGCCGTGGTCGTCCCGCTCCACCTGCTCGGCGAGCTGGGTGATGATGGGCTGGCCGGTGCTGTCGTGGATCCCCTCGGAGACCGCCACAACACAGCGGCCGTGCTTGGTGTAGTACTCGCGCACCTGCTCGACGAACTTGTCCACGTCGAACACCCGCTCCGGCAGGTAGATCAGGTGGGGGCCGTCGTCCGGGAACTTCTTGCCAAGGGCCGAGGCGGCCGTCAGGAAGCCTGCGTGGCGCCCCATGACCACCGCGATGTACACTCCCGGGAGGGCGCGGTTGTCCAGATTCGCCCCCATGAAGGACTGGGCCACAAACCGGGCCGCCGAGGGATAGCCCGGGGTGTGGTCGTTCACCATCAGGTCGTTGTCGATGGTCTTGGGGATGTGGACGCAGCGCAGGCCGTACTCGGCCCGGCGGGCCTCCTCGGAGACAATGCGCACCGTGTCCGAGGAGTCGTTCCCCCCGATGTAGAAGAAGTAGCCGACCTTGTGGGCCTTCAGAACCTTGAAGATCTCCTGGCAGTACTTCAGGTCCGGCTTGTCGCGGGTGGAGCCCAGGGCCGACGAGGGCGTTTCCGCAACCATTTCAAGGTTGTGCGTGGTCTCCTGGGTCAGGTCGAGGAAGTCCTCGTCCACGATGCCCCGCAGACCGTGGGACGCGCCGTAAACCAGCTCCACGTTCCGGAACTTCCGGGATTCCAGGACGGCCCCGACCATGGACTGATTGATAACCGCCGTCGGTCCGCCGCCCTGCGCCACGACCACCTTGCCACTAAACATGCTCACCGGTTGGTTCCTTATCCTGCTGTTCCGTCAACCCGAGGGATCCGGCCCGCCGCGCATGCATCCTGGCCGCGCGGCACGGCCTGCCCCGTATCCGGAGCGGGGCTTCCCCCCGGAATCCGGACCGGATGAACTGTAGCGCATCTTCGAAAGGCTCGAAACCGCTTTATTTTTGCCATGATCGGAACGCGGGAACGGGAGGCACCCGGCACCACCTCGCGTCACCGTCTGCGGGCCACTCCGTATCCACCCGGGGCCCCCTCTCCGTGCCCACCTCCCGGCACACCCTTCCGGCGCCACCGTCCCCGTGCCCACGCGTGCAGGGGGGTGCCGCTCCCGGTCCTGTGCCCACCGACAGAACACCGCTCCCGGACCCGGCCGGCAACACGGGAGCCTGCGGGGCCTGGCGTGCCCTGCCCCGGCGTGTCGCACCATCGCTGCACCCCGAGGCCGCCCCGGTCCGGAGCCGGGACAGCGCCAGCCATCCGCACCCTTTTTTTTCCCCGGAAAATTTGCAAGACTCCTCCGGTCAACGGGCGCCGGGGTGAGAAAATTCTGGACCCCGCCCCCTTAATTCTTTCAAGAGGCTCTTGATGCGGAAAGTATTTACCGGTCTTTTTTCGCTCGTCATGATTGGTTCCGTCATATCGGCGGGAGCCCTTCAGCTCTCCTTCTGGACGATACCGGCATTCCTCGGCGCTTTTGTGCTGATGTATGCCCTTCAGAAATGGTCATCGTGGCGGATGGCCGCTGCGACCGGGATGATGTCTCTTGTTCTTCTGGGTTTTGTGGCCAACGTGATTGCCCAGACCCTGATTGTCGCCCTTCTTTATTTCGTTCCCTTCGGGATCGCGGCTGCCGTGACCGGAAGCGCGGCCACGCCCCCGGGCTTCGGCGAGCACGAGGGGATTGCCCTTGCCGCCTGTCTGATCGGCGGGCTTGGGGCCTTCCTGCTCTACCGGCCGGAGCCGGGACTGGGCGACTCCTACGCATCGCTCCTGCGCCAGGCAGAGGAACAGGGCCGCGCGTCGATGGCTCCGGCGGAGGCCGTGCCTGCGGCTGCGACGGCGCTGCCGCCCGCCTCCGCACCGGCAACGCCCGCCCCGCCCCCCGCCCCGACGGTTCCCGAGCGTCCGGACAGCTATGAGCAGCTGATGGAGGATCTGCTGGACGTGGCGGAGAGCGAGATTGTCATGCCCGCCAAGCTCTACGAGATGGGGCGGCGCTTCGCGGTCCTGTCCCCGATGGAGCGCACCGTCGAGGTGCTGCGCGAGCAGCTCTCCTTCTCCGAGAACATGAACCTGCGGCGGATTGTCCAGATTGCCCTGCGCTTTTTCGACCGCCCGGACTTCGATCCGGCCAGCGTGCACGACCTGGTCCTTGCGGGGCTCGAGGACGGCGAGGACTGGGTCCGCTTCGACGCCCTGCGGGCCGGTGATGTCCTGGGCTACCGGGATGACGCGTTCCTGGCCCACGTGACGGCCATCGCCGACGGGATGGAGGCCCCGCCGCTGGACGAGCAGATTCCCGCCTCGGATGCGGCGCTCCAGGCCCGGGTGCGGGCCGCACGGCTGCTGGAAAAGCTGGCGGCCGCCTGAGCCTGCCCGCAGACCCCGGCCCCATGCGGGCCGGGCGCTCCCCCGGGCTCCTGCAACGGCGGGGCCCGAGCGGACAGCCGGACCGGCAACACAGCCGGAAAGACGGGGCCCCGAGCGGACAGCCGGACGGGCGGCTCAGCCGGAAAGACAGCCACCCCCCGGTGGTTCGGGGCATTCAGCCCCGGTGCCAGGCCGGGATCAGGGTCTGGGCCCTCTCGAAATCCGCGGGGGTTCCGATGTCCAGGAAGGCGCCATCCGTCAGGTGGGCGTAAATCTCGTAGTTCCGGGCGTGACCGAAGATTTCCCGCTCCAGGCTGAACTTCTCCGGCATGGGAAACCGCTCCGGCAGGTCGGCCCGCAGGACATAGACCCCGGCGTTGATCACGGCAGGGCCGGGAGCGTGGTCCGCATCATCGTCGGTGCAGAGCCCCAGAACCCGGTTGCCCTCCAGGATCAGGCCGCCGAAGCGCGAGCGGTTTTCGATCTCCCGGGCGGCAATCACGATATCCGCCTGCGGGTGGGCTGCGGACAGGGCCGCCAGGTCCAGGCTGGCCCAGGTATCGCCGTTCAGGGCGAGAACCCGCTCCTCCCGGCTGTGACGCAGAGCCGCCCACAGGGCGCCCCCGGTCCCGCGGGGATTTTCCTCGCGAACGTGGTCAAGGCGCAGGGTGCCGTGGGTGTCCCCAAGGGTCCGGTAGAGCACGTCGGCCATGTAGCCGCTGGCCAGGATCACCCGCTCGACCCCCTGACGGGCCAGGGTGTCCAGAAGCCAGCACAGGAACGGGCGCCCCGCCACCGGCGCCAGAGGCTTGGGCACATCGCTGACCACCGGCTTCAGGCGAACCCCGAACCCGCCGACCAGAATGATGGCCTCCCGGAGCATCAGGCCGGCTCCCGCGGGAACATGCCCGCCTCGATCATCTGGCACAGGGTGTGGCCCAGAAGCTCGTGGCCCTCCTGGATGCGCGGCGTGCAGGTGCTGGGCACCCGAAAGCAGATGTCGCACAGGTCCAGCATCTTCCCGCCCGCCTGTCCGGTGAAGCCCACGGTGAGCATCCCCCTTGCCCGGGCGACCTCAAGGGCCCGCACCACGTTCGGCGAGTTCCCCGAGGTGGACAGGGCGAACAGCACGTCTCCGGGGACGCCCAGGGCCTCGACCTGCCGCGAGAACACGTGGTCATAGCCGTAGTCGTTGCCCACCGCCGTGAGAATGGAGGTGTCGGTGGTCAGGGCCACCGCCGCCAGGCCCGGGCGGTCGTAGTAGAACCGGGCGACCAGCTCGCCGGCCCAGTGCTGGGCGTCGGCCGCGCTGCCGCCGTTTCCGCAGAACAGGAGCTTGCCCCCGTTGCGGAGCGACGCCAGACTGGCATCGACGGCCCGGAGCAGGTCCTGGCACAGACCCCGGTCCTCCATCATGGCTCCGATCAGATCCCGGGTTTCCGAGAAGGCCTTGATAACGTCGTCTACACGCGCCATGAGGTGACGCCCTCCTTCGTATACTGGATTGTTTCCGTGCGGAACCCCCGCGCACCCAGGGCCGCAAGGACACTGCGCCGGTGCTCGAAGGGAACAAAAAACATGATGAAGCCGCCGCCTCCGGCTCCCGACACTTTCCCGGCGGACGCCCCGGCGGAGAGGCCCGTGTGCATGGCCTCCTCAATGTGGGCGTTGCTGATGGACGATGCCATGTCCTTCTTGCTTTCCCAGCCCGCCTGAAGCGTGGCGCACACCCGGGCGATGTCACCCTTGAGCAGGGCGTTTTTCATCTCCACGGCGGTCTGCTTCAGGGCGTGCATGGCCTCGACGGACTTTTCGGCGCCCTTTTTCACGTTCGCGGTCTGCTCGTTGATGATCTCGGCGCTCTGGCGGCTGACCCCGGTGAAGCACAGGATCGTCTGGAGCGTCATCTCGGCGATCACCTCGGGTCGGATGCGCAGAGGGTTCACAATCACCGCGTCGTTGGCCGAGAACTCCATGTAGTTGAAGCCCCCGAAGGACGCGGCGTACTGGTCCTGGCGCCCCCCCGCAAGACCAAGATCCTTGCGCTCGATGGTGTAGGCCAGGCTGGCGACGTCGTACTCGCCAAGCGGCAGGGCGAGCAGGTCGGCCAGCGCCTGCACCACCGAGACCACCAGCGTGGACGACGAGCCCAGGCCCGATCCGGCCGGAGCCTCCGAGTAGGTGGCGATCTCCAGGGGGAGAGGCTCCCCGTCGCAGTAGTCGCGAACGATGCGGTTGTAGATGGCCTTGAGCAGGGCAAGGGGGCCCACGGCCGGAACGGGGTGCGCGGCCTCCAGGGTCTCGGAAACCCCCAGGTCCTGGCTCACGAAACGCACCTGGCCGGGCTCGATCAGGCGGACGCTGGAATAGATGAAGCGATCAATGGTGGCGTTCATCACCGCGCCCCCGTACAGATCGCAATAGGGCGAGACGTCCGTGCCCCCGCCCGCGAGCCCCAGCCGCAGCGGCGCCCGTGCGCGGACACACGTGCTGCGGATACCCGGGCGGCCCAGGCTTTCGCGTCCTTGGATCATGCGGCCCTCCGCCGTTTCTGCCCCCATCACTCCCCTGCCCGTCATCCGGGACGACCGGTCCCCGGCCGGCTCATGCCGGGCCCACGGCGGGGTGCCGGACCCGCACGCAAGAACCGCTCCCCGTCCGGGAGAGCCAGAGCCCCCGCGCAGGCGAAAGCCGGTCTGCCAACGTGTCCAGAAGAGGTTATAACACCCGGAGAACCAAAGGCATAGGGAAAGCGCCGGAGCCCCCGGGGCCTTCGGCGGCGCACCGGGGCCCCACCGGAGCGCGCGTCCGGCAGGCCACTCCACACAGACCCGGACCCGCGCCCGGCCCTGCGTCCGGCGGGCCGCTCCACACATACCCGGCCCTGTGTAGCCGGGGCCCCATGCCGCCCCCGTACCCGTCCCTCCTACCCGGACCCGGACGGCACGGTCCGGGGCCATCCCCCGGCTATTTCCCCTTTTCGCGGCGCAAAAGCGCATCGGTGTTTGACCGCACGCAAAAGGCGGCGTATACCTTTGCGAAAGCGCCCAGCCCTCGGGAGCTGCCGGGCCGGATACCGAGTCCCGACTGCCGCTTTTCCCTTCACAACTGAGTTCGAAGGGCTCCGCAGGCCCCGTCCCGGGCAGGCGGAAGGGGGGCTCTGTCGCGTTCACGCCCTGCCGGCCAACCTTCACACGGTCGCACAACACACGAAGAGGTAAGACGATGTCGCTTCCGCTGATGCCCAAAGCCACCGCCGTGTGGCTCGTGGAGAACACGTCCCTGACGTTCGAGCAGATTGCCGACTTTTGCGGAATGCACGCGCTCGAAATTCAAGCCATTGCGGATGGCGAGGTCGCGATCGGCATTACCGGCCTGAACCCCATCGCCAAGAGCCAGCTGACCCCCGAGGAGATCCAGCGCTGCGAGGCCGATCCGGACACCCGCCTGAAGCTGCGGCCCGCCGAGAGCCACCTGACCCGTGCGCGCAAGGGCGCCCGCTACACGCCCGTGTCCAAGCGCAACGACCGTCCGGACGGAATCGCCTGGCTTCTGAAAAACCACCCGGAAATCAGCGATGCCCAGATCTGCAAGCTGATGGGCACCACCCGCCCGACCATCCAGGCCATCCGGGACAAGAGCCACTGGAACTCGGCCAACATCAAGCCGCGCAACCCGGTCACCCTGGGCCTGTGCTCGGAAGCGGACCTGGAGAAGGCCCTTGCGGTCTCCCAGCCCCGCAGCTCCTCGATCTTCCTGGTGCGCGCCTCCGAGGCCAGCGCCCTGTCCCAGCCGGCGGCCCCCGCGGACACCGGCCACTACGGCCGGACCGAGCCCCAGGACGCCCACTCCGAGGCGGAATCCCTGTTCCGCCGCCCCGCCAGCCCGGCTCCGGCCGAGAGCGGGACCGAGACGGATCCGGACGACAGCGCGGACTTCTGAGCCCGCTTCAGACTGCACCGCGGACGTCAAAGGCCGCGTGACACGACACAGCACCGGGGCACCGGGGGCAACACCCCCGCCCCGGACGCTGGCACCCCGGGCCACCCGTGAGGCGTCCCAAAAGGCCCCCGGCGCGCATACCCGCCCGCCCCGGCCTCTCCCCCGTCCGGACCCGGTTTGACCGGACCGGCAAGCCGCTCCCGACACAGTCCGCTCCCATGGCATGCGGCCCTGCCTGGCTCGCGCCGCCGGCTGCCATGGCCCCTGCCCTCTCCCAAAACGCAAACGGCGCCCGAAAACCGGACGCCGCGTGCACGGGGGACAGGCACCCGGCCTGCACCCCACATCCCGATCCCGATACCCCGGGCTACTTCACCACAATCGTCGCCCGGCGGTTCTGGGGCTCGCGAACCCGGTCGGCCGTGTCCACCAGAAGGTCGGTCTTGCCCTTGGCCTCCAGGGTGATGGCCTCCGGGGGCACCCCCTTCTTCACCAGCTCGTCACGCACGGCCTCGGCCCTGGCCTCGGACAGCGTGGCACAGCGGTCCTCGTCGTGCCAGGTGTCCGTGTGCCCGGCGACATGGACCTGAACGGAGCCGTTCTCCTTGCTGGCGTTGCGGGCCTTGTCCGCGGCTGCGTCCACAATGAGAAGGCCGCCCGGGGTCAGGTCACTGGAATTGAAGTCAAAGAACACGTTGTAGGGCCCCTGAACCACGGGGCCGCCCGGAACCCCGCCCAGGGTCCGGACCGACGGAGCGGGCGCCTGGGCAGCCGCTGACCCGGAGGGATCTGCAGCCGTCTGGGCCGACACGCCCGTGGCAGCACACACGAGAAACGCAACACCAAGAACAGGACGGAGGATAGTTTTCATCAGACGCTCCTTGTTTTCTGGGTCTTCCTGGTTTTCTGGCAAAAAGAAAGCGCTCCCCGGCTCTCCCGGGAAGCGCTCTCGAAGTCCTGATGCGAACGGCCTCAGTTCAGGACGATCACAACACGACGGTTCTGCGGCTCGCGCACGCCGTCGCCGGTGGCCACCAGAGGCTCGGACTTGCCCTTGGCGTACACAGCAATGGCGGAGCGCGGGATCCCGTTGCGCTCCAGCTCGGCCATGACGGACTCGGCACGGCGCTGGGACAGACGGAGGTTGTAGGCCTGCGAGCCAACCGTGTCGGTGTGGCCGGTCACGTTGATGACCGAGCTGCCCTTGGACTGGGCGTTGGACGCCGCCTGGGCGATGATGCCCGCCGCTTCCGGCGTCACGTTGGAGCGGTCGAAGTCAAAGAAGACCATGTAGCTGTCGGGAACCGCATAGACTTCCTGCTGGGCAACCGGGGCCGGAGCCGCAGCCGGGGCGCCGAACGCATAGCGCAGGCCCACCATGACCGTGTGGTTTCCAAGACCCTCGTACTTCACGCCGCCGTCCTTGAAGGACGTGGTGCCGAGGTAGCGGTAGTCAACCGTCATGCCGAAGTTGTCGGTGATGTTGTACCCGACACCGGCAATTCCCTGGTAGCCGAACGCCGTGTCGCTGCCATCCTTCACGCCGCGGGGCATGTCGATCCAGCCCAGCACCGCACCGACACCACCACCGATGTACGGGTAGAGAGCCGTGCCCGTGTCGAAATCAAAGAGGGCGTTGACCATGAGGGCCGCGGTGTTGATATCGATATTCTTCTTCTCGAGGTAGTTCACACCACCCCACTTGAGCGAGTCGATCCCGTTGGAGCGCCAGGTTCCCTCGAACTCGACGCGCGGGCTGCCGAAGCCCACGTTTCCGAAGGCATAGCCGATCGCGCCACCCACGGCGTAGCCGGTGTCCTTCTTGGACTTCAGGGTGATGCCCTCTGATGTGACGTCAGCGTCCTGCATCCAGTTCACACCACCATGAATAGCAACATAAGGCCCCTCCGGCGTCTGGGCGCCCGCAATGGCCGGGGCAACTGCCACAACTCCAGCCAGTGCAAGGGAGGAAAAAATCTTTCTCATTGGTTGTCCCCTCGTTTGATACAACTGGAAAGACGAGAACAACGGCGTTGGCCCATTGCCCAGTTTCCATAATCGGATTCCCAAAAAGCTTTCTATAAAACCCTCTGGAAAGCAAGCCGGTCCGGGGGTTCCGAATCGTTTTGCATCCGCCTGTGCCTTTTTTGCAACAGAGAACCCGGGGGAATTTCGGGGCCTGAAGTATAGTTTGAATAATTCCCAAGAACAGCGCCGCCCGATACCGGAAGACGGTCAGGGACGGGGAACGCGCTTTCGGGCGCCGCGGCCCGGAGGAGGTGTGGAACGACCCGCCAAAGTTGTTCGCGCGTCCCGATTCGGGACACCCCTCAGGTCGTAGGCATCCGATCCGGTGATCCGAACCGGCACCAGGTCTCCGGGGCGAAGATGGAACGCCGTCTCCACCACCACGGTGCCGTCCACCTCGGGCGCGTCCCCCACAGAGCGGCCCACCGCCACACCGCCGGGGCGCACCGTATCGATCAGAACCGGCATCTCGCTGCCCACCCGGGCCCGCAGCTTCCGGGCGCTGATCTCCTTCTGAAGCGCCATGACCCGATCGCGGCGGGCCTCGCGCTCGGAAGCATCCACCGCGTCCGGCCAGGTGGCGGCCTCCACGCCACGGACGGCCTCGAAGGCGAACACACCCACCCGGTCAAGCCGGGCTTCCTCCAGAAACTCCATCAGAAGACGGACGTCCTCCTCCGTCTCGCCGGGGAAACCGGTGATGAACGTGGAGCGCAGGACAAGGTCGGGGCACTGCTCCCGCCAGCGCCCGATGCGCTCCAGGGTCCGGTCCAGCGCGGCCGGGCGGCGCATGCGCTTGAGGACCGCGGGGCTCGCATGCTGGAGGGGCATGTCCAGGTAGGGGAGGATTTTCCCCTCGGCCATCAGGGGGATGACCGCATCCAGGTCCGCGCCCGGGTAGGCATACATCAGGCGCACCCACACCCCCAGATCCCCCAGCGCCCGGGCCAGGTCCGGCAGGCGGCTCGCCAGGGTCTGGCCCTTCCAGGGGCGCTGCTCGTGGCCCAGGTCGCGGCCGTAGGCGGTGGTGTCCTGCGAGACCACCACAAGCTCGCGGACACCGGCTTGGGCCAGGGTCTCGGCCTCGGCCATGACCTCATCCAGGGGGCGGCTGACAAGGCCGCCGCGCAGGGCCGGGATCAGGCAGAACGAGCACCGGTTGTCGCATCCCTCGGAGATCTTCAGGTACGCATAGTGGGGCGGCGTCAGGCGCAGCCCCTGGGGCGGGAGAAACGAGCACGACGGATCCCGGGGCGGCGCCACCACACGGTGGACCGCATCCACAACGGCCGCGTACTGGTGGGGGCCCGTGACCGCCAGAACCCGGGGATGGGCGGCCCGGACCGCCTCGGGATCCGCGCCCAGACAGCCGGTGACGATCACCTTCCCGTTCTCGGCCAGAGCCTCGCCGATGGCGTCCAGGCTCTCGCACCGGGCGGAGTCCAGAAACCCGCAGGTGTTGACGATCACCACATCGGCGCCGTCGTAGGACGGGGACAGCCGGTAGCCCTCGGAGGCCAGGTGGGTGACGATCCGCTCCGAGTCCACAAGGGCTTTGGGGCAGCCGAGGGAAACAAGGCCGATGGACGGGGCGGCTGAGGCGGTGCTGGTGTTCATGGGATCTTCCACAGGCCGCGCCCGGACAGCCCGGGGGGCGGCAGATTGTATCGGACAGGGGCACCCGGGCCGGGAAGCCGGACGCCGGGAAACGGCGCGGGGGTCCTGGGCCCGGGAGCGGTGGGCGGAGCCGGAAGCGGATGCCGGAGGGTCACCGGATGCGGGAAGGCGGGATGCGAGAGACGCGTGAACCCCGGCGACCGCAAACCGGAGCCCCAGGACACCGCCAAAAGCGGCCGGGCACCCGGGACGGGGAAACCGGAGGCCGCGCATCGGGAGGCCGGACCGGACAGGCCGTATGCGGATGTGTGCTTACGCCAGTGCGGCGCCCCGCGCAAGTGAAGCCTGCGCCGCCCGGGTCCGGGCGCCCCCGGAGCGCACGGCATGGGAACCGCGCGGGACAGGCCCGGGATGATGATGCTGACAGCAGGGCCACGGGCAGCACGCCGCACGGAAGGGGCGTGGGGCAGAGCCCGGGCTGTCGGGCGGAGGGCAGACTCAGAACACGGGCCCCACGAGAAGGCCGGAGGCCAGAGTCCGGAAGCCAGAGGCAAAACTGCCCCGCCGCACAGCCCCGTGTGTGAAATGCGCTTGAACCGGCGCACGCGGACAGTGCATGCTCCCCCCATGACCGACACCTCTGTTTTTCTGCACCTTTTCCTGTTCGCGCCCCCGGCGCCCCTGGTCCTGGCGGCAGCGCTGGCCCTGGACGCCCGGTTTGGCGAGATGGGCCCCCTGTTCCGGATCGTACCGCACCCGGTGGTGATGCTGGGCACGGTGATCGGGCGCGCGGACGACCTTCTGAACCGCCCGTCCCTGAGCCCGGCGGTGCGCCGCCTTCTGGGGGTGCTGGTCCTGGTCAAGCTGGTGGGGCTGTTCGGGCTTGCGGGCCTCGCGATCCACCACCTGTGCGCGGCCCTGCCCCTGGGCTGGGTGTTCGAGGCCTTCTGCGCCGCGGTGCTGCTGGCGGGACGGAGCCTCCTTGACCACGTGCAGGCGGTCCGGACCGCCCTGGACACCGGGGGCCTGAACGCCGGGCGGCTGGCCGTGCAGGCCCTGGTCAGCCGGGACACGGCCTCCATGGACGAGGCAGCCATCTCCCGCGCGGCCATCGAGAGCCTGTCCGAGAACTTCTGTGACGCCCTGGTATCCCCGGCCCTGTGGCTCCTGGTCGGGGGCCTGCCGGGACTGTTTGCCTTCAAGGCGGTCTCGACGCTGGACAGCATGATCGGCTACCGCACCGAGCGCCACGGCGCCTTCGGCTGGGCCTCGGCCCGGCTGGACGATGTGGCCAACTGGCCGGGCGCCCGCCTGAGCGCGCTTCTGCTGGCGGGGGGCGCCCTGCTCCCTCCCTGGGGCCCGCGCCACGCCGCCGACGCCCTGCGGGTGGCCCTGAGGGACCACGCCCTGCACCGCTCCCCCAACGGAGGCTGGCCGGAGTCGGCCATGGCCGGGGTCCTGGGCATCTGCCTCGGAGGACCGCGGGTCTACCCCGGCGAGCCGGTTCAGGATCTGCCCTGGCTCGGCAGCGGACGCACGGACACCGACCGCAACGACATCGGCCGGGCGCTGGACATCTATCGCAGGGGCTGGTGGCTTGTGGGCGCGGGGGCACTGGCCGTCCTGGCCGCCCGGATCGCCCTGATCTAGAGGCCGGAAGGCGCCGGCGGACGCCGCAACGCCCCCGAGGACAGGGGAACGAGGACAGGGGAAAACGCGGGAAAAGCCGGAAGGAACGGGCAGCCCGGGAAGAAACCGGGCGGAACCCGAAGAAACCTGACGGAACCGCCTGGTGCCGAATACTGGCGCCGCGAAGCCCCTAAGGACACGGTAGAAGCCGGGAGAAATCAGGCGCCCCGAAAGAAAGCCGGCGACCCGAAACGACCCCGGAGAAACCGGCCGGTGCCGACGGACGAGCGGCCCCACCGGACCACCCGGGCTCAAAACCGGGCCGGGCAAACGGGCGCAAGCCCCCGCAAAACGCAAAACGCGGGAGACCGGACAACCGGATCCCGCGTTTCCTGGCCGGGCGGATCACACCGACCGGCAGCATACCAGGCGATCACAGCGCCGGGCCTGTGCCCCGCGCCTGTCCCCCCGAATCAGGGCAGGACCGAGGAGGACGGCCGGGGCGACTCCATCGGATCCAGGGTGCCCTTGATGACGGCCCCCTCCTCGACGGTGATGGCCGCGGTCTTGAGCGTGCCCTCGAACCGGGCCGTCGAGTAGATGACCGCGCGCTGGTGCGCCACCAGGTCACCCTCGAAGTGGCCGTGGATGTGGGCCTCCTTCACGTCGACCCGGCCCTTGAACTCGCCGCCCTCATAGACGCTGAGGGACGTGGCATCCTCGAGGTTTGCCTGGATCCGGCCCTCGACGACCAGGTGATCACACTTGGAGATCTCGCCCGAAAGGCTGATATCGCGCCCCACGGTCAGGGTCTTTTCCGATACGGACCCCGCCTCGTGCGGACGCAGCGCGCCGGGCAGGTCCATCATGCGACGCGAGAAATCGGGGGTCTTCAAGGAGGCAACGTTGGGGCGGGATGCCATGGGGGTTCCTCGTGTGGCAGCAGGTTTGAAAGCCGTCGGCTCCAGGTCGTCCGAAGACAGGACCGGATCGTCGTCCGACGGAAGCGGCGGGATATCGTCGTCCAGAAGGGCGTCGGCCCCGTCCGTAGAGGACTTATGCACCCCGAAAACGTCCTTTTCAAGGGGGCCGGTCTTTTTTGCAGCGCCTTTCGTCGGGTCGGACGACAACTTTTTTCTGGCTCCGAACATGGCAAACCTTCCTGTTCCATCTCGAGGGCTGTTGAGGGAAAAAGGGATCCCCTGAGAACAGTATCGCGGTCCATTCCTTACTTTTCCCTAAAAAACTCCCGTATTCAGGATTTAAACAGCCCTTTTCTTTGTACAAAGTGCGTGAAGACCGCTGTACCGATCACGGGAGTCACAAGGTTGACAACAGGAATACTGGCGAGAAAGGCAAGGCCGAGCCCCTCGACCCAGAGAGCCCGGGCGTTCTGCTCGCGCACCCGATCCGCAACCCCGGGCGAAACCCGCCGGAACGCGGCCTGCTCGAAGTACTCCCGGGAGAGAAGCCAGGCGTTGACCGCCCAGAACACCAGCACCCCGATCCCCGCAAGACCCAGAAGCAGGTAGACCGGCAGAAGAAGCAGGTTCAGTCCCAGGCTCACCAGACCGAACCGGACCGAGCGCACCAGGGGCTCGACCACCCCGGCGTCCCGGGGCGCGGGCAGGTCCGGATACCAGCGCGCCTCCACAGCCCGGGAGACGGGATCCAGAAAGAAGCCCGCGACCGACACACACAGGGTCGGAAAGAACAGGACCGACAGGATCACCGCGGTTCCCGTCCCCACGACCCCGTTCACCACGCCGTCCCAGCGCTGGTAGCCCTCCTGGAGGCTCTCCAGGCCGAACAGGGCGCTGGCCCCGGACACCAGCCAGGGCAGAAGCGCGGCCAGCCCCACGGACAGAAGCACGATGCCCACCACCGACAGCAGGGCGGAGCGCACCAGGGGACGACGCAGCTCCCGGTCCGACAGAAGCTGGGAGAACGCCCGGATAAAATCTCTGAACATGCTGGAAGGGCTCCTTTTTTCCGGATGTGCGATCCTGGCGGGCCTCCGGCCTCCCGGAGCCCCGGCGCGACAGGATACCCGAGCGCGCAACCGCCACACAATATAAGGGAGTCTTTTTTCTGTTCATCCGGGAAAGGAATGTGTATGGTGCGCTCCATTATTTTTGCGCCCCCTCCACCGGAAGGGGCCCGCCGGGCGCGTCTTCTGCCCCGGGTACCATTTCCTGATCCAATCGCGAGAGGTTAAATGACGGACCCCCGTTTCGACGTTGTCGGGATCGGCAGCGCTATCGTGGATATTCTTGCCCACGCCGACGACTCTTTCCTGGCCGCCCAGGACCTTCCGAAGTCCGGCATGGTCCTGATCGACGAGGCCCGGGCCGAGGCCCTCTACACGGCCATGGGCCCGGCGGTGGAAATCTCCGGCGGCTCGGCAAGCAACACGATGGCGGGCATCGCCTCCCTCGGGGGCCGGGGCGCCTACATCGGCAAGGTTCGCAACGACACGCTGGGCGGCATCTTCACCCACGACATCCGGGCCATGGGGGTCCACTTTGACACCGCCCCCCTGAGCGAGGGACCGGCCACCGCGCGCTGCATGGTGCTGGTGACCCCGGACGCCGAGCGCACCATGGCCACCTACCTCGGGGCCTGCACGCGACTTGGCCCGGACGATATTAACCGCGAGGTTGTGGCGGACGCCGCCATTACCTATGTTGAGGGCTACCAGTGGGACATGGCCGCGGCCAAGGACGCCATCCTGGTTGCAGCGGACACGGCCCGCGCCCATAACCGGCGGTTTGCCTTCTCGCTTTCCGACTCCTTTTGTGTGGACCGGCACCGGGCCGAATTCCTGGACCTGATCCGCAACCGCGTGGACATCCTGTTTGCCAACACGGCGGAAGTGCTCGCCCTGACGGAAACAGAGGACTTTGACGCGGCCTCCCGGGCCATGCAGCAGCTCTGCCCCCTTTCGGTGCTCACGCGCTCCGGGGACGGCTGCCGGATTGTCACGTCGGAGGGGATGGTCGATGTCCCGGCCCACCGGGTTGACACCATCGTCGATATGACCGGCGCCGGCGACCAGTTCGCCGCCGGCTTTCTCTGGGGACTGTGCCGGGGTCACGATTACGGGACCTGCGGCCGCATCGCCGCCGTCTGCGCGGCAGAGGCCATCTCGCATCTGGGTGCCCGACCCAACGTCCCCTCTCTTGCTGCCCTCGTTCACGAGACGCTGGGCCTGAACGGAACCCCTCAATGATCGAATTGCGCAATATCGCCATCATCGCCCACGTCGACCACGGCAAGACCACGCTCGTCGACTCCCTCCTGCGCCAGAGCGGAGCCTTCCGGGAGAACCGGAACGTTGCAGAGCGTGCCCTTGACTCCGGCGATCTGGAGAAAGAGCGCGGCATTACCATTCTGGCCAAGTGCACCTCGGTCGAGTGGAACGGAACCCGCCTGAATATCGTCGACACCCCGGGCCACGCCGACTTCGGTGGCGAGGTGGAACGCATCCTGTCCATGGTGGACGGCGTCATCCTTCTGGTGGACTCCGCCGAGGGCCCGCTGCCCCAGACCAAGTTCGTGCTGGGCAAGGCCCTGGCGCAGGGCCTGCGCCCCATCGTGGTGATCAACAAGATTGACCGCCCGGACGCCCGCCCCCACGAAATTCACGACGAGGTCTTCGATCTCTTCGCGAGCCTGGACGCCAACGACGAGCAGCTTGATTTCCCGTGCCTGTTCGCCTCCGGGCGCAACGGCTGGGCGGTCGAGAGCCTGGACGATCTGGCCAACGGCACCGAGGGCCTGACCCTCGAGCCCCTGTTCCGCCTGATCACGACCCACGTGCCGGGCCCCCAGCGGGATCTGGACGCCCCCTTCGCCATGCTGGCCACCACCCTGGATGCGGACCCGTACCTGGGCCGCGTGCTCACGGGCCGGATCGTCAGCGGACGGGCCCGGGTCAACATGCCCATCAAGGCCATGCACCGGGACGGACAGGTCGTCGAGACCGGCCGCGCCTCCAAGCTGCTGGCCTTCCGGGGTCTGGCCCGCGTTCCCGTGGAGGAGGCCGAGGCCGGCGACATCATCGCCATCGCCGGGCTGACCAAGGCCACGGTGGCCGACACCCTGTGCGCGCCCGAGATCACCACGCCGGTTGCCAGCCTTCCCATTGACCCGCCGACCCTGGCCATGACGTTCTCGGTGAACGACTCGCCGCTGGCCGGCCAGGAGGGCGACAAGCTGACCTCGCGGGTGATTGCCGCCCGTCTGGCCCGGGAAACCGAGGGCAACGTGGCCATCCGCATCACCGAGACCGAGGACAAGGACGCCTTCGAGGTGGCCGGTCGCGGCGAGCTTCAGCTGGGTGTTCTCATCGAGACCATGCGCCGCGAGGGCTTCGAGCTGTCCATCTCCCGCCCGCGCGTGCTCTTCCAGACCGACGCCGACGGCAACCGCGAGGAGCCCTTCGAGGAGGTCGTCATCGACCTGGACGAGGAGTTCTCCGGCACGGTGGTCGAGAAGATGGCCCTGCGCAAGGCCGAGCTCACCGAGATGCGGTCCTCGGGCGGCGGCAAGACACGCCTTGTGTTCCTGGCCCCCTCCCGCGGCCTGATCGGCTACCACGGCGAGTTCCTGACGGACACCCGCGGCACCGGCGTCATGAACCGGGTCTTCCACAGCTACGGCCCCTACAAGGGCGCCATCGAGGGCCGCCGCGAGGGCGTGCTCATCTCGAATGGCGCGGGCGAGGCCGTGGCCTACGCCCTGTTCAACCTCCAAGACCGGGGGCCCATGTTCATCGAGCCCGGCATGCGGGTCTACGAGGGCATGATCGTCGGCGAGCACAACCGGGCCAATGACCTCGAGGTCAACGTCCTGAAGGGCAAGCAGCTGACCAACATCCGTGCCTCTGGCAAGGACGAGGCCGTCCGCCTGACACCCCCCATCTCCCTGACCCTGGAGCAGGCCCTGGCCTACATCCAGGACGACGAGCTGGTGGAGGTCACTCCCAAAACCGTCCGGCTGCGCAAGCGCTGGCTTTGCCCGCACGAGCGCAAGAAGCGCTCCCGCGCGGCCAGCGCGGCGTAATCGGAGGGCGTTTGATGGTCCACAGCCTGGCCCTGTCCCGCCTGTCTCCTCTCCTGCCTCCCTTCGAGGCCGGAACTGTCTGGCTGGCGGGCGCAGGCCCCGGAGACCCGGGGCTTCTGACCCTGCTGGCGGTTCACGCCCTGTCCGAGGCGGATGCCGTGGTTCACGATGCCCTCATCGACGGGCGCGTGCTGTCCCTGGCCCGTCCGGGAGCCGAGATCATCCACGCGGGCAAGCGGGGCGGCCTTGCCTCCCCCACCCAGCCGGACATCTCGGCACGCCTGGTCACGCTGGCCCGGGAAGGCAAGCGGGTTCTGCGCCTGAAGGGCGGCGACCCGTTTGTGTTCGGGCGGGGCGCGGAAGAGGCCCACACCCTGGCGAAGGCGGGAATTCCGTTCCGGGTGGTCCCGGGTGTCACCGCGGGAATCGGGGGGCTGGCCTACGCCGGCATCCCGGTCACCACCCGCGACACCAATGCGGCGGTCACCTTTGTCACGGGGCACGCCGCCAGCGGCCTGCTGCCGGAAAACCTGGACTGGGGCGCCCTTGCGCGGCTTCCGGTCCTGGTGTTCTACATGGCGCACAAGCATCTGGGTGTGATCGCCGGGCGCCTTCTGGCCGAGGGCAAGCCGGGGAACACCCCCGCGGGCTTCCTGACGGACGCCACCACCGCGCGCCAGTGCTTCCACGCCACGACGCTGGAAACCGCCGTGATCGACCGGGACCGCCTGGGCGTCCGCCCTCCGGCCCTGTTCATCGTGGGGGACGTGGTGGCCATGGAGAAAACCCTCGGCTGGTGGAGCCCGCCCACGCTCGGGGACGATCCCGCCTCGGCGTTCTTCTCCCAGGGCGGATCGACGGAACCCGCGCACAGCGCCGCAAGCTGACCCGCACACAGACCCGACGGACGGGGCCCCACGGCCCCGGACGCACCCGACAGGCACCGCACGCCGGACCCGGTCCGACCCGCGCGGTGCTTTTCTTTTGGGGGGACAGGAGCCCGGGGAGAGTGTGGGCAGGCGCAGGGGACAGCGCCGCAGGTCAGGGGCGGGGACGCATCCGGGCCTGCAGACGGCCGCGCGCCCGCATCCCGACAATGCGGACGGCCACACAAGCCGGTCCCGAAACAGTGCGGGGCAGGAAGCGCCCGGCTCCGGTAGGGACAGGGGGCGCGCTAGCGGGCTTCCAGAGCCCGGGCCAGGGCGGCAAAGCCCTCCACCGGAATGGTCTCGGCCCGGTCGGTCGGAGCAAGGCCCGCGGCCTCGCACAGGGCCTCCGGATCCCCGAGGGGCGCCAGGCTGGAGCGGAGCATCTTGCGCCGCTGGCCGAAGGCCGCCGCCGTCACCCGTTCCAGCAGGTCGATCCGGGCCGGTGCCAGGGGCTCGGGCAGCGGATCCAGGCGCACCACGGTGGAGACCACCTTGGGCGGCGGCACAAAGGCCCTGGGGTTCAGGTCAAACTGGGGCGAGACCCGGCAGAGCCACTGGGTCAGCACGGACAGTCGCCCATAGGCCTTGGTTGCGGGGCGGGCTGCCAGCCGGTCCACAACCTCTTTCTGGAACATGAGCACCAGACACTGGAACTCGGTGATCTGCTTCAGCCAGCCGATCAGCAGTTCGGTGGCGATATTGTAGGGCAGGTTGGCCACGATCACGCGCGGAGCCTCGCCCAGGGCGGCCACGTTCACCTGCAGGGCGTCCCCCTCGATAATCTCGAGCCGCCCGCCGGACACGGCCGCAATCTGGTCCAGAGCCGCCCTCGGACGGGGATCGCGCTCGATGGCGTACACCCGGCACGCACCGGTGCCCAGCAGGGCCCGGGTCAGACCGCCCGGACCGGGGCCGACCTCGATCACGGTGGCCCCGTCCAGATCCCCGGCACACCGGGCAATCTTGGCCGTTAAATTCAGATCCAGAAGAAAGTTCTGGCCCAGGGACTTCCGGGCCGCAAGGCCGTGGGTCTCGATCACCTCCCGCAGGGGAGGCAGCCGGGACAGGTCATCCCCGGCGCTCATGAGGCACCGGCTGCGAAAGCGCGGCGGGCACGGACCATGCTGCACGCAAGGTCCAGCGCGCTCACGAGGCTGTCCGCACGGGCGGTTCCGGCGCCGGCCAGGGCATAGGCCGTGCCGTGATCCGGAGAGGTGCGCACAAAGGGCAGCCCCAGGGTTACGTTCACCGCCCGGTGGAAATCCAGCGTCTTGATGGGGATCAGGGCCTGGTCGTGGGTCATGCACAGGGCCGCATCATAGGTGGCGCGCGCCTCCTCGTGGAACAGGGTGTCGCAGGGAAAGGGACCGTCGGCCTGGATGCCGGCAGCCTGGAGGTGCTCGACGGCGGGACGGATCACGGTGTCCTCCTCGGTTCCCATCAGGCCGCCCTCCCCCGCGTGCGGGTTCAGGGCCGAAATCGCCAGACGGGGATGCTCGAGCCCGAAGTCCCGTTTCAGGGCCGCGCTCACCGTGCGGGCAGTCTGGACGATCCGGTCTGTGGTCAGGCTTGCGATGGCCTCGCGCAGGGACACGTGCACCGTCACCGGAACCACCCGAAGGCCGGGCGCTGCCAGCATCATCACGGGCACACCGTCACAGGGCCACAGGCGCCGGGCCAGCACCCCCAGGAAATCCGTGTGCCCGGGATGGGGAAAACCGGCCGCCTGGAGCACGGCCTTGTTGACGGGCAGCGTCACCAGCGCCGACGCCTCGTCCCCGGCCACCAGGCCAACCGCGTCCTCGATGGCCGCAAGAGTGTGGGCAGCGCTGGCGGGGTCGGGCACGCCGAACCGGACAGACGCGGCCAGGGGCACCGAGGGCTCGAGCACCGGAAGCGCATGGGAGAACACCTCCCGGGCCTCCGCCGCCGACGAAATGCGCCGAACCGGGCCAGCGCCGGTGTGCCGGGAGACGGACTCCAGCCAGTCGGCCGAGCCCATAACGAAGAACGGAACGGTGTCGGGAGTGCCGCGCCGGACGCAGACCTCCCAGGCCTTCAGGGCCAGCTCGGGGCCGACCCCGGCCGGGTCTCCCAGGGACACCGCAAGGGGCGCCGGAAACGCGGGAGACCTGTCAGGGCAAAAACAATCAGAGGACACGGGCGGAAGACGCCTTACATTAGATACGGATATCGATAATGGCCTGCTGTCTCAGGTCACGAAGGCGACGCTGGGAGAGGCCCTCCAGCTTCCGCTGGACGAGACGGTCGCGCAGTTCGTCGCGCGGCGGGATCCCCTCGGGCGGGCGCTCGCACACCATGAAATAGGCCTCGCCGTCATCAAATTTGAGAGCCGGCGAGACCTGCCCAACGCCAAGCCCCTGGATGCGGCTGCGGATCTCGGGCGCAAGGGACTCGGGCCCGACCATGGCCACCGGAGCGGACGGCGCGCCCAGCTCCTCGGCCAGGCGGTTGAAGGCCTCGCAGCCCCGCAGAGTGGACACCTGGGAGCGCAGGGCCTGGAAACGGTCCGGCGGCAGGGCCTGGGGACCGGCGGAGGGCAGAACAATGCGGGCCAGCGGAGTGCCGTTCCCAGCCGAGCCCGCCGTGCGCTTGGAGCGCAGAAGGACGATCTCGTACCCGCCGTAGGTCCGAATGGGGCGGGACACGTTGCCCGCCTGCATGGTGGAGAGGGCCTCCAGCACCTCGGGATCGAAGTCACCGGGGGCGACCCAGCCCATGTCACCGCTGCGCTCGGCGCTGGCCGAGCGGGAGAACTGGCGGGCCAGGGCCCCGAAGCTGGCCCCTTTCCTGAGCTGCTCCAAAAGGCGGTCCGCCAGGGCCCGGACCTCGGCCTCCTGGCCGGGCGAGTCGACCGCAAGGAAGATGTTGGCAATCAGGTACTCGGGCTGGCCCAGGTTGCGCTTGAGCTGGTTTTCATAGATGGCCAGCTCCTCCGGCGAGACGCTGGCCCGACCGAGAAGGGTCCGGCGCACATAGTTGACCCAGCTGATCTCGGCCTTGACCTGCCGCAGCACCGCATCCCACTCGAGACCGGCGGCCCTCAGGTTCCGCTCCAGGGCGCCCGGAGGCATTCCGTTCTGCTGCTCCAGACGGCGGACACCGCCCTGGATTTCCTCGGGGCTGGCAATCGTGCCGGCCCGGGTGGCCTCCTGAAGCTTGAGGGTCTCCTCGATCAGGGCCCGCAGGATCTGGGGCGCAACGCGCTGGGCCACCTCCGGCGTGTTGGGCATTCCCGAGGTCGCCATCACCAGGGCCATGCGGGTGTTCAGATCCCGCACGGAGATCACGTCGTTGTTGACGACGGCAGCGATACGCTGGGCCGAGCCGCTCTGGGCACGGGGGTCGGGGGCCCGGGCAGACACCGGGGCGGGAGCCGCAACAGCGACAAGAAGACTGCACAGGCAGGCGAGCACAGGCACACCCGAAAGGATTCGCACCGAGATCAGTTTTGAAAACACGGCCATAGTCCTCAGTAAACGCGCTCAGTCCAGTCCGGGCGCCGGCGAGAAGGAATAGCTTCCCAGGGTCTTGAGGGTCACGGTCATCATCAGGGAGGTTCCCCCCTTGATCCCGTACTCCCGGGTGAAGTCCTTGGAGAACTTGGTAGCAACAATGAGACACTCATCCTCGTAGTTCAAGCCGAAGGCCGTCCGGACGGTCTCTTTTTTATCCAGGTTGTAGATATAGCCACCCCGCAGCGACCAGTTCTCGCCAAGCTGGAAGCGCAGCGTTCCGGAGACCTCCTCCAGGCTGGTGTGGGTGTGGCCGTCAATGGCGGTGATATCCTCGGCGTAGACGTAGCCGATGTCCCCGGAGATCGGGCCGTAGTCCCCGTAGACCTTCAGGTCATGACGCCGCGGGGCCAGGTTTTCCTGGGACAGCTGGGCATCGTACTGCAGCGTGACATGGTCCGCCGGGTAGACCCGCATCCGGGTGAGCAGGTTCGAGAGGTTCTTCTCCTGCCCCGAGCCGGGACGAAACAGGGCCCGGTCCTTCTGGAAGCGGTAGGACTGGCCCACATCCAGATCGAAGCTGGGGCCGCTGTCCCCGATGTAGCCGTAGTGAAGCGCGTAGGACACCCACTGTCCGCCCTCCACCCGGTCGTAGCCGGGCACCCGCGAGGGCCGGAACAGGTTGTTCATGTCGAGGGCAAAGTAGCGGCTGTCCTCGTTGGCGATTTCCTTGGGGTTGTTCGAGGGCAGAGCGGCGAACACCCCCACCTTGGGCTCCAGAATGTGGGTCGAGGTGGCCGAGGCCCGCACCAGCGGGTGGCGCCAGACCAGGCTTCCCTGGGGCACAAACCGGCCCCTGGACCCCGAGAAGGTCTCGCCATTGCGCATGACAAGATCCCGGGCGTGGTAGATGTCGCCACGCAGACCGGCGGAAAGGGTGTAGGCACCGCCCAGGCCGTCGTAGAACGGCAGCTCGTAGGCCACCCGCCCGATCAGGCGCGAGGAGTCCGTGCCGGTGCGCCGCTGAAGCACCATGGAGTTGAGGCTGGCCTCAACGTGTCCGTTGCTCCACAGGGGATCCGAGCGCAGCAGCACATCCGTGTAGAACGGAATGGCCGGGAGGGTCTTCTGGTGGAACTCCTCGGTCACGGTCTGGAAATAGAAGCCCTCGACGCTGGCCCGGGAGCGGTTGCCGTAGCCCTCGATTGCCAGGCGGTTCACAAGGAAGTCCGCGTCGTTGACCGGGTTGATATCCATGCGGCGCAGATACTTGGCCTCCCGGGTCAGGCCGCTCTCGAAGCGCGCGGACCAGACCGGGTTCAGGTTGAAGGCACCCTTGGTCTCGTAATAGCCCTGGAAGCGCTCGTTGCGGTCCAGCGGCGTGAACACGGTCCGCAGCCACAGCTCCCCGTCATCGAAATTGCGGGCCACGGTGCCGTCAAAGCTGAAGTGGTCCCGGCTGCCGAAGCGGGGCACAAGAATGGCGTCGCCGTAGTCGTCCATCACCGCGTAGTACGGCAGCAGAAGCTCGATCCCGCGGCGGCTGCCCGTGCCCACGGACGGCGCCATGATCCCGGAGCGCCGGTACACCGTCGGATCCGGCTGGGTCAGGAACGGCACATACAGCGTGGGAATGCCCAGGAGCTCCAGCCAGGCGTCCCGGAAGATGATTTCCTTTTTTTCCTCGTCGTGGATGACCTTGGCCGCCTTGATCTGCCAGATGGGCGGACGGGTCGGGCCGCTCTCGGGCAGGGTCGAGCACGGACGGCACATGGTGTACACGCCCCGGGACAGCTCCTTGCGCCGGGCCCCGGAGTCCTGCTCGGCGTAGGCGCCGGCCATTCGGCCTCCCTCGCCGGTCAGAACCTGGACGTTGCGCACAAAGCCGTCCTTCAGGTCGTCGGAGAGCTCCATGTACTCGGCGAACGAGGCGCCGCCCTTCGGATCGTCCAGCTTCACCAGCGAGACGTTGCCCGAGGCGCTCAGGCGGTTCTGGGCCCGGTTGAAGCTGACCACATCGGCGCGAAGGGCGTTCTCGCCGGACACCACAAGCACGTTGCCCCGGGCGGTGACCAGATCCAGGTCGTCATCGCGGACCATCTCGTCCGCCGAGATGAACACCTGTCCCGGAGCCAGAATATCCGAGGCCCGGTCCTCGTGCTCCTCGTGGGGGTCCAGCCCCATGGACGACGGGTTCGGAGCCAGGCCCGCCGGAAGACGCAGGCCCCCGGTCTCGCCGTACCCGTAAATGCCGACAATCGACGGCGCCCCGAAACTGCGAGCGGACCGACCGGACCGGGAGGACGCGCCGGAAGAGGCCATCGCCGCCGATCCGGGATACGGGGATCCGAAAGTGTTAAAGGAGGTCGCGGGACTGGACGATGTGCCCATATCCAGGGCGCCCACCATAGGCAGGGCCGGAGCACTGGCCCCATAGCCGCCGGAGCTACCACGAGCACCGGTGGACGCCGGGCGCCCTCCACGCGTCGGGGCCTGATAGCCGCCGCTCGTGCCCATGTCCAGGGCGCCCACCATAGGCAGGGCCGGAGCACTGGCCCCATAGCCCCCGGAGCCACCACGAGCACCGGTGGACGCCGGGCGCCCGCCACGCGTCGGAGCCTGATAGCCGCCGCTCGTACCCATATCCAGGGCGCCCACCATAGGCAGGGCCGGAGCGTTCGCCCCGTAACCCCCGGAACCACCGCGGGAACCGGAGGACGCCGGGCGCCCGCCACGCGTCGGAGCCTGATAGCCGCCGCTCGTACCCATGTCCAGGGCCCCCACCATGGGCAGGGCCGGAGCGTTCGCCCCGTAACCCCCGGAACCACCGCGGGAACCGGAGGACGCCGGGCGCCCGCCACGGGGCGGGGCCTGATAGCCGCCGCTCGTACCCATGTCCAGGGCCCCCACCATGGGCAGGGCCGGAGCACTGGCCCCATAGCCCCCGGAGCTACCACGAGCCCCGGAGGACGCGGACCGCCCGCCACGCGTCTGAGCCTGATAGCCGCCGCTCATGCCCGGATCCAGAGCCCCCACCATGGGCAGACCCACGGCGCCTTGCTGGGCCCAGGCCGGATTACTCCCCAGCCACCCCCCCGCCGCAACCACTCCGGCGCAGCAGCATGCAAGGGCTCCCGGCCGGAGCCACCCCTTCTGGGGGAGGGCCCGGTCATGGGAGCGCTGGCCCGGGCTACCCGGTGCCGGTCGTCGCTTTCGTTCAAACCGTGTCATAAAGGGCTTTCGCGGCTTTTTCGGGAACCGGGAGGAGGGCGGCAGAAACACACTGAATACTGTTTTGTTTAATCGAAGCGCAGGGGCTTTTGAAGCCCTTTGAGCAGGAAAGGATACCCGGGACCGGGTTTCCATAACCTTTACGGCGCACGACCCTTCTCGCCAGGGAGGCTTGCGGGGTATAAGAGCACACACCCCCGTGTCCGGACCGGGCCCGCCCGCTTCGGACCAAGGCAAGGATCTGCGCCCCATGACCCCTCCCCCTCCCCTTCAAAACCCGGACTGGATCCGCTGTCTGGATCCGGTTTTGCAGGCGCCCTGGTTTCGCGACCTTGTCGCCTTCGTGGACGCGGAGCGCCGCCAGGGGAAACAGATTTTCCCGCCCCCGGACCGGGTGTTCCATGCCCTGGAAGCGACCCCTCCGGACGCGGTGCGGGTCGTCATTCTGGGCCAGGACCCCTACCACGGCGCCGGACAGGCGCACGGGCTGGCCTTTTCCGTGCCTGACGGGGTGCGCGTTCCGCCGTCCTTGCGCAACATCTTCAAGGAGCGCGAGCGGGATCTGGGCCTGCCCCCTCCCAAAAGCGGAAACCTGGAGCACTGGGCCGCACAGGGCGTGCTGCTGCTGAACACCTCCCTGACCGTGGAGGAAAGCTCCCCCGGCTCCCACGCGAAACGGGGCTGGGAGCGCTTCACGGATGCGGTGGTGGAGACCGTCGCCCGCTCGGGTCGCCCGGTGGTGTTCCTGCTGTGGGGCAATCACGCCCGCTCAAAGCGCCCCCTGATCGGGAACGCCGACGGCATCCTGGTGCTGGAGGCCGCCCACCCCTCCCCCCTGTCCGCCAGCCGGGGCTTCCTGGGCTGCGGGCACCTCTCGCAGGCGAACGCGTTTCTTGCGGACCGGGGCCTTCCCCCGGTGCAGTGGTAGGGCGCCGCAGAACCGCCGCCGCCCCACCGCCACCCGAGGCCGCTCCCGCTCCCTGCCCCGCAGTGCGTCCGCCCGCAAGGCCGCCGGACCGGACCGGACAGGAGCGCCACCCCAAGGCCCCGGCCGCCAGTTTCTGCACCGCAAACCCAGACGGTTCTTGCGTGCAGCCCCGTCCCGGGGCAGTGTGCGCACGGGCCGTTCCCACAGACTGCAAGGACCGACGTTCATGAAGAAGCCTTTGATCGGCATCACCGCCGACAGCGAGGAAAACGGAGGGGGCTACTCCGCCCTTCCCTGGTACGCGCTGCGACACAACTACGCGGGCGTGATCGTCCGGGCCGGAGGCGTGCCGGTGATCCTGCCCCACGAGCCCGAGACCGTGCCCGATCTTCTGGACCGGATCGACGGCCTGATGATCACGGGCGGCGCCTTTGACGTGGACCCGGCCCTGTTTGGTGCCTCCAGCCGTCACGAGACCGTGACCCTCAAGGCGCGACGCACGGCCTTCGAGCTGGCCATCACCCGGGGTGCTCTGGAGCGGGACATGCCGGTTCTGGGCATCTGCGGTGGCGAGCAGCTTCTGGCGGTGGCCCTTGGGGGCACCCTGATCCAGCATATCCCCGACTCGGTGCCGGACGCCCTTGCCCACGAGCAGCCCAACCCCCGCACCGAGGCGGGCCACACGGTCGCCCTGACACCGGGGAGCCTTCTGGCCCGGATCGCGGGACAGGACACGATCCCGGTCAACAGCGCCCACCACCAGGCCGTCGAGGCGGTGCCCTGGACGCTGGTCGTGAACGCCGTCGCTCCGGACGGGGTGATCGAGGGGATCGAAGACCCGTCCCGCCGTTTTTGCATCGGGGTCCAGTGGCACCCCGAGTACAGCATCTCTCCCGCGGACGACGCCCTCTTCCGCGCCTTTGTCGAGGCGGCACGCTCATGAGCACACCGGAAAAAGAACGCATAGCCAAGGTCATCGCCCGGGCGGGGGTCTGTTCCCGTCGCGAGGCCGAGACCCTGATTTCCGAGGGCCGCGTTGTCCTCAACGGAAAACCCCTCTCGACCCCGGCGACGCTGGTGGGACCGAAGGACCAGATCCTGGTCAACGGCAAGCCCCTGCCGGACAAGGCCCCCACCCGGCTGTGGCGCTACCACAAGCCCGCCGGCGTCCTGACCAGCAACAAGGATCCGGAGGGCCGCCCGACCCTGTTCGAGCGCCTCCCCGCGGACATGCCCCGGGTGGTGAAGGTGGGGCGTCTGGACCTGGACAGCGAGGGCCTTCTGCTTCTGACCAACGACGGCGCCCTTGCCCACGACCTGGAGCGCCCGTCCCAGGGCTGGCTCCGCCGCTACCGGGTGCGGGTGTTCGGCACGCCGGACCCGGTGCGCCTTGCCGCCCTCGAGGACGGCATCACCATCGAGGGCGAGCGCTTCGGCCCCATCCGCGCAGTCCTGGAGCGCCAGCAGGCCTCGAACGCCTGGCTCTCGGTCTCCCTTCGCGAGGGCAAGAACCGCGAGATCCGCCGGGTCATGGAGCACCTGGGGCTTCCCGTCAGCCGCCTGATCCGGGTGGCCTACGGACCGTTCCAGCTGGGGCACCTGGCCCCGGGTCAGGTCGAGGAGGTTCCGGGCAAGATCCTGCGCGAGCAGCTGGGCAAGAGCGCCCCGCCCCGCCCCGAGCGCCCCCGCACCCGGCACCCGGCGAAACGGGCGCCCTCCGCATGAGGATCGTGGCCGGACGCCTGAGGGGCAAGGCCGTGGCCGTTCCGGACGGAGTCGCGGTACGGCCCACCAGCGACCGGTCCCGGGGCGCCCTTTTCAACATTCTGGAGCACCGCTTTCAGGGGCGGGATGGCTTCAGCCTTCACGGCGCCCGGGTACTGGACGCGTTCGCCGGGTCCGGCGCCCTTGGCCTGGAAGCCCTGTCCCGGGGCGCTGCCTTCGTGACCTTTATCGAGCAGGCCGCTCCCGCCCGCGCGGTCCTGGGCCAGAACATCCGCGCGTGCGACGCCGGGGCCAACACACGCCTGGTGGCGGGGGATGCCCTGCGCCCGCCCAGGGCCGACTCCGCCGCCGACCTGATCTTTCTGGATCCGCCCTATGGGCTCGAGCTTGTGGTCCCGGCGCTTCGGGCCCTGGAAAAGGCGGGGTGGCTGACGCCCCGAACGCTGGTCTTTGCCGAGACCGATGCCCGCAGCCCGGCGCCCTCCTGGCCCGGGGGAACCGTCCTCCTTGACGAGCGTGTCCACTCCCGCGCCCGCCTCACATTCCTGCGCGTGGGCCCCGCGCCGGACGACCGCGCCACAAATCCAGGCTGAGCACCTTGAACTTTACCTCCGGTCCAGTCTATTTTAGAGCCATGGAACACTCTCTCGAAAACTCGCGGGCTCCGTCTGCGGACTCCGACGCGGTCGTCATCAAGAAATATCCGAACCGCCGCCTGTACGACACGGGAACCAGCCGCTACGTCACCCTCGAGGACGTGGGGCGCATGGTGCGCGAGGGCACCGAGTTCATCGTGACGGACGCGCGCAGCGGCGAGGATCTGACCCGCTCGGTCCTGACCCAGATCATCCTGGAGCAGGAAGGCCGCGGCGAGTCCCTGTTCTCGGTGGGTTTCCTGCGCCAGATCATCGGCCTCTATGACGAGAGCGTTGGCCGGGTCGTGCCCCAGTATCTGGAGCACACCATGCAGTCCTTTGCCCATAACAAGGAACGCCTGTCCGCGGCCATGAAATCCGCATGGGATGGCATGACCTCCTGGTCCTCCTTCGAGGACATCAACCGGCGCAACCACTCGTTTCTGGAAAGCGCCCTGTCCCTTCTGCGCTCCTTTCCCAGCCAGGACCGGGCGGGTGGCCTCTCTTCCGAGGCAGCCCGTGACCCGAAGGCCCAGGCGGCCCAACGTGAGATCGACGCCCTGAGGGCCCGGATCGCCGCACTCCAGGCGGAACTGGACCGGCGCCTTGCCCAGCAGGAACAGGCCCTGTCCGCGCCCCCGGCCGAGCCCGGCCCCGTTGTCAGCCCCCCGCCGCTCAAGGGCGCCCTCTGAGCCCCGCCCGACACACGCTGGCCCCATAGCAGACCAGCCCGACAAGCGCTGACCCCATAGCCGGCCAGCCCGAAGGCCCGGGGCGTGCCTCCCTTTACGCCCGCACCCGGCCTAGAAGAGATCCCGGGACATGTCCCAGGCGTTCCCCGCCTCCAGAAGGAGCCGCTCGCGCGCGGGGCCCGAGGGCTCCAGCTCGGCGCGCCGGGACAGGGCCGCCCCCAGGGACGACCACAGGGACGCATCCAGCGGCTGAAGCCCCACGGCCTTGCGGTAGTACGCCTCCGCCTCCCGGGCGCTGGTCTTGCGGGCCTCCCCGTCGGCAAAGCGGGCGCGCACGTCATAGGTGAAGCCCACATCGGCCCAGGGGTGCCCGTTCTCCGGCTCGAGCTGGGCCAGCATCCGGGCGGCCATTTCCATGTCCTCGAGGATCCGGTCCAGGTCAGCGGTGCGCACCGTCCAGCCCCGGGTGAGGGTCTCCCCGTGGGCCCGGAGCGCCCCGACCATGCGCCTCCAGCCCTCGGCGCTGGCGGGCTCGATCTTCAGGACGTTGGCGTAGGCTTTCATGGCGCGCTCGCGCAGGGCCGCCGCCCCGGTGTCCTCCGCCGCGCCCAGGCCGTCGGTGCCCCGGCGCATCAGAAGATCCCCCACGTCCATCCAGACCCGGACGTTGCTGAAATCCGTATCGATGGCGGTGTCGATGGCGGTCTCCACGTCCTCGAGCCGGTCCGGGTCAATCCGCCCGCGCACCGCCTGGGCGACAGCGGCCTCGTAGCGGAACTGGGCCAGCAGAGCCCAGCTTTCGCCCCGCACCTGCGGATCGACCTGACGGCTTCGGGCAAAGGTGTCCTCCAGGTCGCGCCAGACCAGGGGCCGGGTGGCGGCCGGCTCGGTGTCCCAGCGCAGCTTGTGGAGATAGGCCAGGCGGAACTGGTTTTCCGCGTTGTCCGGCTCCAGGCGGGCGGCTTTCCCAAAGGCGTCGACGCCCTCGGCAAACAGGGCCTCGCGCTCCTCCCCGGTTTTCCGGGAGCCCCGGGCCGCGAGGGTGTCCCCCAGAAGGCGCCACAGCTCGGCGCGCTTGGGCATGACCCTGAGGGCAGCCTTCAGCCGACGCTCCACCAGGATCCAGCCCGTATCGAAGGCAGCGTCATCGGGGGTGCTGAACAGGCGGGGGTAGACCTCGGAAATCCAGCCGACCCAGGCCTCGTCCAGGCGGGGATTGAGGGAAATGGCGCGGGAGAAGGCGGCCTCCGCCTCCCGGCGCTGGCGCGCCCAGTCCTTGCGGGGCCCCTCGCAGCAGCGCTTCTGAATGGCCTGGGCCCGGGTCAGGAGATCGCGGGTCGCCCGGCTGAGGGGACTGTCCGCGCGGCCCTGAACGGTCCCGACCGCAGGCGCGGATGCGGGAGCCGGACCGGACACAGGTGCAGGCGCAGGCACGGGAACCGGGCCGGATACAGGCGCGGGCACGGAACCCGGGGCCTCACGGGCCGGCGCCTCCGGCGCCCCATCCCGGCCCCCATCCCGACCCCGATCCCGGGCCGCCGCCGGATCCGTATCGGCCCCCACGGCCCGCGGAGGGAGCGCCTCCGGGTCCACGGTCTGCGCCGCCACCGGATCCGGGGCCCAGAGCAACAGACACGATGCCGTCGTGGCGGCCACAAAGAATGAGCGCATTTTCCAAGCCCCTACTGCAAAGACCGAGCCCTGAGGAGCACCTGTGCTGCCTGGCTCTCTTTCTGTTGCCGTGCCTCGCCCTCCAGCGTTTCCGCCTGGGCGCCGTAAACCCCGCCAAGTGCCGCCCAGACCCGCCAGTCCTTCGGGTCCAGATCCCGGGCGGCCCGCAGGGCGTTCTCCGCCCCGTCCAGAAGCGCAACCCGGCGGGCGCCGCTGGCGGCCTCGGCCCGGTCACGCAGCAGGAGGCCCAGCCCCATCCAAGCCTTCGTATACCCCGGATCGAGGGCTGTGGCCTTGCGAAAAAATCCGGCCGCATCGTCAAGAAGGCCGGGCACCCGCTCGTCCTCCAGGTACGCGGCCGCCTCCATGTGCAGGAACGCAAGCTCGGACCATTGGGAGGCCGTGTGGGACGAGCCGTGCTCCAGCGCCGTGCGGTACACCCGCAGCGCCTCGTCCCACCGGGACGCGGCCTCATCCCCCGAGGCCAGACGCGCAAGGCCCCACAGGGACATGGCCAGGCGCTCGTGCCAGAGGTCGTTGCCGCTGTCCACCGCCAGCGCCTTGCGCCAGGCCTCGGCCGAGGAGGCCAGGAACACACGGCGCTCGTCACCGCGGGCCAGTTCCGCCTGCCGGTAATTCAGATCGCCCAGGCTGGACCAGGCAACCGCGTTGGACGCATCCAGGGACACGGCCCGGCTCAGGGCGGCCTCGGCGTCGGCAAAGCGCCGGTCGCGCTCCGTGGATTCGGGACCGGACCGGGCCTGGAGCAGCCGCAGCGCGCCCAGATTGCTCCAGCCGGTGCTGCTTCCGGGATCCAGGGCCGTGGCCTTCTCAAGAGCCTGCTCCGCCTCCCTGACAAGGGTGTGGGCCTCGCCCCCCTCCCCCGCATCCAGGGCCAGCGTGCTCAGGATGCCTCCCAGCGTGCGCCAGCCCCAGGCGTTGTGCGGCTCCTTCTGCACCACGGTGCGCAGAACCCCGGCGGCCCGGGAATGGAACTGCCGGGCCTCGAGGCTGCTTTGGGCCTCGGTGCCCTGCACATGCAAAAGCGAGGCAAGGGAGGCATGGACCCCCACGTCCGCCCCCGGATCCAGGTCGAGCACTTTCCCGTAGGCGGCCGTCGCCTCGCGCCAGAGCCGGGCCCGGTCCGGACCGCTGGACGCGTGGGCACGGCGGGCCAGATCATACCCCCGGGCGAGCCAGTCCCGGGCCCGGGTGTCCTGAAAATCCGGCGACAAAGGCGGAATGGCGTTTGCTCCGGAGGACAAGGCGGGGGGCGCGGTTCCGGACTCGGCCTCGCGGAACTCCGCCCCGGCAGTTGTCTCGCGGGGCTCCGCCACGACACCCGTCTCGCGGGGCTCCGCCCCGGTGGCTGTTTCGCGGGGCTCCGCCCCGGTGGCTGTCCCGGGGGACTGCGTCCCAGTCGGGGCCACCCCGTCCGTCCGGGCCAGGGCCCCGCTGCTCCCCCACGGGGAGGCTGGCAGCAGCAGGGCCAGCGCCAGGGCAAGGACAGCCGATGGGTTCGGGGCCGACATCCGGTGCTACTCTTCCGGGGACAGGGCTTCTGCGGCGGCTTCCAGACGGTCAAACAGGGCGTCGAAGGCCCGCACGGCGGCCTCGGGGCCCTCGGGATGCTCCCAGACCCCGGCCGAAACCGCCAGGAAGTCCGCTCCGGCCTCCACAAGCGGGGCCGCGTTGTCCGGAGTAATACCCCCGATCGCCACACAGGGGACGACCATCATGCTGCCCCACCACCGCAGGACGTCGAGCCCGGCGACGTGCCTCACCTCCTTGGTTCCGGTGGGGTAGAAGGCCCCGAAGGCCACGTAGTCGGCACCGGCCTCGGCGGCCTCCATGCCCAGGTGGCGCGAGTCGTGGCAGGTCACGCCGATAATCGCATCGTCCCCCAGAAGGCGGCGGGCCTCCCGGCACGAGCCGTCCTCCTGGCCCAGGTGCACCCCGTCACAGCCGCTGCGGGCCGCCAGGTCCGCCCGGTCGTTCAGCACCAGCGCCACATCGGCCGCGTGACACACGGGGCGCACGGCCTCGACGGCCCGGAGGATGGCCGCATCCTCGACCCCCTTCAGGCGCAACTGGAAACTGGCCACATCCCCGGCCCGGAACACGGAGTCCAGGCGCGCGGCAAAGGCATCGGGGTCATCAATCTGCGAGGGGGAAATCAGGTAAAGGCGCGTTCGGGCCATGGACAGGTTCTCATTCAGGGGTGGTCCGGGGAGCACGGCAGGCCGGAGGCCCCGGGGCGACAGAAGACAGGAAGGCCACGCGCCGCCCCGATCTCCCACAGGGAAAGGGTGCGCCGCAGGGCCGGATCGGGATCGGACACAACCACGCCGAATCCCGCATTCAGGGACGCCAGAGCATACCCGAAAGCATCCGCACAGTCATTAACCGCGCACACCGGCTCGGGGAGCGGGCACTGCCGCACAAGGGCCGCAAGCCAGGCCGGCCCCATGGAGCCCACCACGTCGGAGGGCACCACCAGGCGGGTGTGCCCCTGCCCCAGGGCCTCCTGAAGGTCCGGCAGCGTGCGCACCGGGTGCCACAGGGAGGCCTCGAACACCGGGGGGACCGATGTCATCACCGCCCCCGGGCGGCCCGGGCGGGACGCACGAGCCGGTCCAGCCAGTTGCGGATCTCCAGGCGGCGGCGCTGCGCATCCAGGATCTCGGGGCTCAGGCCCAGGGCCCAGGCCAGCGCCCGGTTGTCCGGGTTTCGGGCAAGGCTGCGGTAGCGGGCGGCCAGGGTGTGCAGATCTTGTTCGCTTTCAAAGAAGCCCTCCCGGATCAGGTCCGGGGCCGCCCGCTCGAAGGTGGCGGCCATTTCGTCGAGGTCAAACTCCGGGTGCACCTGGATGCCCCAGAACACGCCACGGCCATAGCGGATCTCGGCCGCCTGGACCGCCGAGTGGGCGTTGAACGCCAGCACCGTGCCCCCCTCGGGAAGCCGCTCCACCTCGTCCTGGTGGACGGCGAGTGCGTCCCAGCTCTCGGGGCGCCCCTCAAGAAACGGATGGCCCTGCCCGGCTGCGGTGCGCACCAGATTGCGCGCCACACCCAGCTCGCGGCCCTTCACGGCCCGGCGCACCGTGCCCCCCGTCGCCGCCGTCACAAGCTGGAGCCCCCAGCAGCTGCCCAGAAAGGGAACCCCGGCCTCCAGCAGGGAGCGGGCCAGCCCGATCTGGCTTTCGATCCCGGGGCCTCCGGTGGTGATCCCCAGAAACGAGCCCGTCAGGACCGCGCCGTCCAGGTCGGCAAGCTGCACACCGGGAGGCAGCGCGCTGTCCCCGTCCGCCGGGCGGACGATCTCACAGCGTGATCCGGGCCAAAGCTCCCCCAGAACCCGGGCGTACTGCTCGGCAAACGGCTCGGAGCCGTAGCGCTGCATCAGGCGCGAGGCCGCTTTGGTGTTGCCCTCGATGACAAGAAAAACGGCCGGCTGGCTCATCTCGGTGGTCTCCTGCTGTGGGGGGCTGTCTGCCGGATCGCCCGAAGGCGGGGGCGGACCGGTGCCCTTCGGTGCCGCCCGGACCCAGGGCCCGAGCCGCCCTCATACCACGGGGCAGCGGGGGCGGAAAGCGCCCGCGCGCTCGCCGGGACAGGGGCAGGCCGGCGGCCTTCGGTGCCGCCCGGAACGGGGCTTGACAGGAAGCCGGGCACAGGGGCCGGGCAGCGCGCCGCCCGCTCGCCAGGCTCAGAGGATCGGATCCTCCAGGGGCGCGGACAGGTCAGGGGTCTCGATCTCCAGGATCCAGAGATCCCGGTCCATGCGCTTCTGGGACTCGAGGCAGGCGTCAGCGGCGGGCTCCTCCACCGGATCCGGGCCCGTGACCCGCATCCAGGCGGCCGCGCCGGTGGCATCGCGCACCGGGGTCAGCACCATGAACCCCCGCCCCAGGCCATTGAGCTTGAGGCAGACCGTCCCGGAATCCGCGTCGCCGCGCTTCAGAAGGAAGGCGCTCTTCTGCTCCGCCTCGCAGCGGCGGATCAGCGCCTGCACAAACAGGCGGGTTTTCAGACGGCCCGTATCCATCACGTGTCCCGAACTTGCAGAAGTACCGCCCGGGGCTCGCCGGGCACAGGGGCGTCCGGGCCGTGCCCGACGCTTTCCCGGACCGGGATACCGAAAAAATTTCGCCCGCGCGACAATATTTCGATCGCTGAAACGTCTTCCCTTACAGGATCACCTCTCACATGGAGACGAAAATGAGTGTAACACTGTCAAACGGACCGGTCGATGAGGCCCCTGTGTCCCGCCCCGGGCGGGGCCGCGGCCCGGGTCGCGGACGGGGAAAGGGCCGCGCTGCCGCAAGTCCGGTGCGCCGCATCCCCATGGACGCCCTCGCGCCGAGGGAAGACCGCTGGAAGGGCTCGTGCGTTCTGGTGCCGGGCCCGGGGGAGACCGCCGGCGTCTGTCACAAGGGCCGGGTCGAGCCCTGCCCGCCCGAAGTCTGGCCCCGCTGCGAGGCCCAGCGCAACCGCCTGGACATGAAGGGAGACCTCTGATGGCCGAACAGCCTTTTGATCCCGGCCCCCAAGCCCCCCACGGTCCCGGATACCCGGGAGCCGGACGTGGACGACGCGCCGGCGACGGCCCCCGCCCCCCCGAGGCCGAACCGGCCAAATCCTGGCTGCTGAGCCCGGGCCTCTACCAGCGCATCCTTGTGTGGGCGGGCATCCTGGCCCTGACGGCCCTGGCGGTGATGCTCCTTTGGAACGCGCTGATGCCGGGCATTGCCGGAGTGCCCCGCCTGGACTACCTCCAGGCTGCCGGGCTTCTGGTGCTGTGCCGCCTGCTGTTTGGCGGGCTCTCGGGCGGGCTCTCGGCCGCGCGCCCCGTATCCCGGGCCGGAGACCGGCTCCAGGAACGCTGGGGCGCCATGAGCCCGGGCGAGCGCCGGGAGTTCCAGCGCCGCCGCCGCCAGCGGTGCGGCTGTGACGGAGATGGACACGGTGAGGGGCACGGGGACGGCCCCGGCCCGGGCCATGGTCACGGGCGCGGCGGACCCCTGCCGGGAGCGACCGCGGACAGCGCGGAATGACGAACCCCGGCGACACCGGCAAAAAAGGGCTTGAGGCGACTTTGGGCGCGGTCCAGAGCCGCCTGCGGGCCTTTATCGGCAGCCGGGTCCGGATCCGCGAGGACGCAGAGGACATCTTCCAGACCGTGATCTGCCAGTTCCTGCGGGTCAGCACGGCCCTGGATCCGGTGGAGAACGTCACGGCCTGGCTGTTCCGCTCGGCGCGCAACGCCATTACGGACCAGGCCCGGAAGAAGCGGGAAATCCTGTTCAGCGCCCTGTTCGACGATGACGGGGACTCCCCCGAGTACGACGCCCTGTGCGATGCTTTGCTGGCGGATCCGGTCACCCCGGAGGACGAGCACCTGCGCCTGATCATCCAGCAGGAAATCGAGGCCGCGCTCCAGGACCTGCCCGACGACCAGCGCGACATCTACCTGAAGACCGAGCTGGAGGGCCTGTCCTACCGGGACATTGCCCACGACACGGGCGAGAACATCAACACCCTTCTGGCCCGGAAGCACCGGGCGGTCCGGCACCTGCGCGAGCGCCTGCGGGATCTGTACGAGGACATCGTCTTCGGCGACTGACCCGACCGGCGCCCGTCCCTCTCCCGTTCCCGCTACCCCCGCACCCCTATAAGGCCCCGGATTGCGGACACAAAAAAACCGGAGGCGTGGCCATCCGGTTTTTTGGAAAATGGTGCTCAGGGACGGAATCGAACCGCCGACACCAAGATTTTCAGTCTCGTGCTCTACCGACTGAGCTACCTGAGCATCGCGACCGGAGTGTTGGGCAGCGCCCCGCTCCGATGGGCGGATTAATAGTCGATCGAACCGGCGGCGGCAAGCCCTTTTTCGCGAGCCCTCATTCTTTTTCATCCGGGTCGCCGGTTTCCTCGGTCTCGACCCGGTAGGTTCCGGTCATCCACCGCCCGAGATCCACGTCCGCACACCGGCGCGAGCAGAACGGTCGGTAACGGGGCTCCACCGGCTCCCCGCAAATCGGACATTTCGCAAGCGTGACCCGCACCGGGGTGGCCTCGGAATCGTTCTGTGTCATTGGTGTCTCTCCCCCGTTCAAACCGCGCCCGCCGCCCGAAGGGATGCGCCCTCGGGCAAGCCGCGCTCCACGCGCACCGTCATTCCGCTGCGCGAGACCGCCTCCCGGAACGCCGGACCGTAAACGGTCTCAAGCAGGCGGAAGGCCTCATCATCCACATCCAGAACCACGCCCGCCCCCGGAACGCCCCGGGCCAGGTCCCGAAGGCACCGCAGCAGGGCCGCCTCCGAGCTTTCCCGCTGGCGGGTGGAGCGCCGGCACATCAGATCCGAAAGCGGGGCCCGGGTGCGGGGCCGCACCAGCTCCAGAAGGCCGCCCCGGGTGATCCCGAGGAACCGCATCCCGGCCGGATCCCGGGCGGCCAGAGTCTTCACCACCGCCGGCAGGTCCGCCGGAAGGGGATGGGCACGGCTTCGGGGCAGGTCGATGACAATCTGCCCGCCCAGGGCCCGCAGCCGGATCTGATGAAAGATGGTCTCCAGCGCGGCCACAAGGGCGCCCCGGTCCCGGGGCCCTGCACCCGTGTCCACGTCGACCGCGTTCAGGGCCTCGGTCTCGGCAAAGATCAGCCCGCCGCCCGAGGGAAGGGAGACCCGCTCCTCCAGGGCCTGGCCGATGGCCTCCTCCACCCCGAACACCTCGAACAGGGACGTGGTCCCCGTGTGATGGGCCACCGAGGCAAACCGGGCCTTCCCGGGCTCCCGCGTCCAGCCGGCCAGATACACACCGGAATCACAGATCACCTCCGGGGGGGATCCGGCCGAGTCCCGCAGCCAGGCGGACAGGATGCTGTTTTCTCCGGGCAGGCGGCCAAGATCCGTCCCGGCCTCGAAGGCCCGCAGGGTGTCGGGCCCCGGCTCCCGGCACAGGGCCAGCTTGGGCCCCTTGGAGCCATAGCCCTCGCGAATCACCTGGAAAAGAAGGCGCTGACCCTCGGAATAGGCGCGGGCCTGGGCCCGGGGAACCTCGAAAAAGCCGGCAGGCCCCGAACCCGTATCGACAAAGCGCGCCAGAGAGCCGCCCAGCGCCTTCCCCAGGCGCCCTGCAACCCGGTCGCCCGACGCAAGGCGCCCCGCCCGCTCGAACGCCACATCAAGGATGGTGTCGTCCTCAAGGAGGGCGTAGCGCGTCTCACCCGGGGAGACGGAAATCAGGATGGTGCGCGGGCCCGGGCCGGCTTCGGACCGTGTCATAGCCATTGCCCTCCAGCAACGCGGCAGTCTCGTAAAGGGGCAGGCCGACCACCGCCGACCAGGACCCGGACAGGAACGACACAAACGCCGCCGCCCGTCCCTGGATGGCATAGCCTCCGGCCTTGCCCTCCCACTCCCCGCTGGCAATATAGTGCGCGATATCCCGGTGCGACAGGCGCTTGAACGCCACCTGCGACAGGACAACGCGGCTGACCAGCTTCTGCTCGGGCGTGATCAGGGCCACGGCGGTGTACACCCGGTGACGGGTACCGGACAGAAGCGCAAGGCACTCCCGGGCCGTTTTCTCGTCGAGAGCCTTGGGAAGATGGCGCCGACCGCGGGCCACAACCGTATCCCCCGCCAGCACAAAGGCTCCGGGGTGCAGGCGGGCCACAGCACGGGCCTTGTCCACCGCAAGGCGCAGGGCACAGGGCCGGGGCAGCTCGTTTTTGAGGGGGGTCTCGTCCACATCCGCCGGGCAGACCGCATCCGGAACCAGGCCAATGGAGGCCAGAAGATCCAGACGGCGCGGCGAGGACGAGGCAAGCACAAGCCCGGGGCGTGGTCCGGCCGTGGCCGGAGCCCCCGAAGGCGCAGTGTTCAGCACAGGGTGCATCCGGAAAAAGCGGTGCGCGCTATTTGAAACGGAACGTGATCCGGCCCTTGGTCAGATCGTAGGGCGTCATTTCCACGGTGACCCGGTCACCCGCAAGCACGCGGATGCGGTTCTTGCGCATCTTGCCCGAGGTGTGAGCCAGAATCTGGTGATCGTTGTCCAGCTTGACGCGGAACATCGCGTTGGGCAGCAGTTCAACCACCACGCCCTGGAATTCGAGTACGTCTTCTTTCGCCATAAGCCCCTGGTTCCCGTTCAGAAAGGTTGCCCTTTATCTGCCGGTTCCCCTGGAAAGGTCAAGGAGATTCGCGCCCCGGCCGGGTTTTTGACCGGTTCCGCGCCACGGCAGTGGTGTTTTGGAGCGCCTGCCCGTCCCCGGCGCCCCGCTCCCCGTGCCCCGGCCGCCGGAGGCTGTCCCGACCGGGACACCGGAAACGGATGCAACACAATGGAGTTATTGATAAATATCTCCCGCAAAAGGCGTGGGGCGCAGGGATCTGGTCTGGAGCCGGGGACCGGTCGCAAAGGGCCGGAAGGCCGGCAGCCGGGACCACAGGCCGCCACACGCGACCCGGCGGGCGCGGCCGGTCCCCCCGCTCAGGGCGGGGTCGCCGCGCGCCTCAGGCGGTCGTTGATGGCAACCCCCAGGCCCTCGGCCGGAACCGGCGACACGGCAATGCCCGTCGCCCCCAGGGTGTCCAGCGCATGAAGGGCCGCAAACAGGTTGGCCGCCGCCTCCCGCAGATCCCCCCTGGGGCTGAGGTTCAGGGCCGCGCCCTTCACCGGACCGAAGCCCAGAAGAACCTCCCCCGCCGTCAGGGAGCCGGGGTCCGCATTCAGGCGCACCGGCGTGCGGGGCGCATAATGGCGCAGGAGACACCCGGGGGAGCGCAGCCCTGCCCCGCTGGCTTCTGCATCCCCGTCGGCGTGCCCGGCGGAGACCTCCACCGGGGTGCCCAGGACGGCCTCCAGATCCTCGGGGCCGAGAGCACCGGGGCGCAGGATCGTGGCCACCGGAGTGGACAGGTCCAGAACCGTGCTTTCCAGACCGAAGGCACACGGGCCTCCGTCCAGAACCCGGTCGACCCGATCGCCAAGGGAGGCGTGCACATGTTCTGCCAGGGTGGGGCTGATGGTCCCCGAGCGGTTCGCGCTGGGCGCCGCCAGGGGGAGCCCGCTGGCCCTCAGAAGCTCCAGCGCCAGCGGATGGGCGGGCACCCGGATCGCGACCGTGTCCAGCCCGGCACTCACCAGGTGGGACAGGCGGCAGCCCGCGCGCCGGGGCAGGACCAGGGTCAGGGGCCCCGGCCAGAATGCCGCCGCCAGACGGTGGGCCCGCTCGTCCAGAAGGACATGGGCGGCAGCGGCCTCCACATCCGGGACATGAACGATCAGCGGGTTGAAGCGGGGGCGCTCCTTGGCCTCGAAGATCCGGGCAATGGCCCGGTCATCCAGCGCGCTGGCCCCCAGGCCGTACACGGTCTCCGTGGGGAAGGCCACAAGACCGCCCGAGCGCAAATGCTCCGCGGCCTCACGGATCCGGGCCTCCGGGCTCACCAGCCGCTCCCGAAGGCAACAAAGTAGGGATTGCGGTAGTAGGGCGCCTTTCCATACAGGAACGGCTCCCCCTCCAGGGTGGTCACATTGCCTCCGGCGGCGCGCACGATCGCGTGGGCGGCGGCCGTATCCCACTCGCTGGTCGGGCCCAGGCGGGGGTAGACGTCCGCAAGGCCCTCGGCGATGCGGCAGAACTTCAGGGAGCTGCCCGCCGAGATCTGCCGGGCCACCGGCCGGCCCTTCAGGAACGTGTCGAGAAACAGGGTCGTCTGGAACTCGTCCCCGTGGCGACGGGAGGCCAGAATGGTCACGCCCGCCTCAGGGGGGACGCGGCACGAAATCTCGCGGGTGGACTGGCGCGACTGGAGGAACGCCCCGCCGCCCGGAGCCCCCCAGTACAGAAGATCCATCGCCGGACAGTAGACCATGCCAAAAACCGGGCGGCCCTGATGGATCAGGCCCACGTTCACCGTGAACTCCCCGTTGCGGCTGACGAACTCGCGGGTTCCGTCCAGCGCGTCCACCAGCCAGAACAGCTCGGGCGCCTCGCTGGGAGGACGGGCCCCCGCCGCAAAGGACTCCTCGGCAATGACCGGGATAGCGGGCGACAGCTCCGCCAGGCCCTCAAGAAGAATGGCCTCGGCCAGGGTGTCCGCCCCGGTGACCGGCGAGCGGTCCTCTTTCAGGGCCACCTCGAAGTCCGTGCCGTAAATGCGCATGATGGCATCCCCGGCCTTCAGGACATGGTCCCGGAGCGCCGACAGGAACGCGCTGTCGATTGTCCCCGACTCCAGGAGAGGCGGGATAAAGGGCGGCTCCTCAGTCTTCGTCATGGCTCCAACCTGAACTACCGGAAAACGTTCGATTTTAGGGAGAGACGCGGCGTCTTTCAAGGTCCATGACAGACTCGTGGCGGGCGACACCACCGGACCGCCCGGACACACGAGCGGAGAGCCTCCGACAGCGGCAGCGAGGTGGGGGCGGACGGGCGGGATTGGCGGGAGTGGCAGGATGTGCGGGCACCGGGATCGAGGGGACAGAACCGAGGCCCCGAGGAAACAGGTGGCACGGGTGGCGGCAGGGAGAATAGGCCGGGACGCTCGGATGGGCGCCGGGACGGCCACGCCCGGACGCGCACACCGGCCAGCTCCCGGACCCGCACACCGGCCAGCGCCCGGACCCGAGGCGCCAAAGAAACAGGTGGCACGGGTGGCGGCAGGGCAATGAGCCGGAACGGCCACGCCAAGACGCGCGCCGGAACGGCCACGCCCGGACCCGCAGGGCGGCGCGGGGGTTCCCGCAAGGCACAGCCACGCCGGAGGCATCCGACCGAAGGCTGCCGGAGCCCCTCAGAGTGGGGGTGCGGGATGTCCATATCACGCGCGCCCGTGCGCCGGCGCGACCCGATTGGGGGCCACGGGGGCACCCCAGGGCCACAGCCCCACGATGGCACCCGCACGATAGCATCCCCACGGTCGCCCCCGGTGGCGCCAACCCGTGACCTCAGGCCCGGGGCAGGATCTCCAGCACCGTCTCGGGAGGCCGGCCCAGGCGCACGCCCAGCGGCGTCACCACAATGGGACGCTCGATAAGAACCGGATGCGCCACCATAAAATCGATCAGCTGATCGTCGCTCCACTTGGGGTCGTCAAGACCGAGCTCCTCGTAGACCTTGCTCCCACGGCGCAGCACAGCGCGCACCGGAAGCCCCATCGCGGCGATCAGACCCTTCAGGGTGTCCCGGTCGGGGGGCGTCTTCAGGTACTCGATGACCTCGGGCTCCACGCCACTGTTGCGGATCAGCTCCAGCGTGGCGCGGGACTTGCTGCAGGCGGGGTTGTGATAAATGGTGATTGAGCTCATGTCAGATCCCGAATGTCGTGAGGTTGACGAAAAACGCACCCGGCTCCACCAGCCCGTACACCGCGGGCCGGAAGGCAGAGGCCACGGCGCGGACAGGGCAGCCCCGGCCTCTCCCGAGCCGGCGCAGACAGGACGATACCTGCAAAACCGCCCGCAGCAAACGGCCCCACCAACCGGGCCGCGCCGACGAAGCGAAGCGGCGAAGCCGACGAACCGGCGCGGCGGAGCCGACAAAACCAACGCGGCGGGCTGTTCACACCCCGGCGACCGTACACCCGGTGCACCCGGGGCCACGAACCGCGGCAGACAGCGCGCCGGGCCTGCGGCAGCCTCACCGACAGGGGCCACCCGGCAGACGCTCGCACCGGTGCAGTGGTGCAGTGAGATATAGGCTCCCCGGACGCCCCGATCCAGTGCCGCGCGCCCGGGCGCCATGCCCTCCGCACACACCCGCCCGGCCAAGGGGGCGGAATCCCGAACAGGCGCCCGGCCCCGTCAGCCTCCAGCGGGATCACCGCCCTGCCCGCGAAGAAAACCGCCTGCCGGCCTCACCTGATAAATCTAGAGGGGTCTTTGCGCAGATCAGCAAACTTTCCGGACTCTGAATAAAAATCAAGACAATATTCAATATAATTCAGATTTCCCCTACCAAAACCAACAAATTCACTTAGGATCATTGAGCAGAAAAGCCTTGAGATCCCGCTGCCATCACCCAGTTTCATCCGGCGCTCACGGCCCACCCTCTCATCTTGCGTGCGCCATGCATCCGGGAAGCGGCTCAGTAACGCGGCGATTTGCGGTCGGAGCATGTCAAAGACCGCGTTACCAAAATCAACAGCCTCCTGGCGCGTGGGAATTTTTCCGCCGTGGGCGACCGTGTTTCTGAGGCTGACCCACTTATCCGAAAGAAGCTCCGGACACCCGCCAAACGTCCGAACCCACAGAAAAACGAACGCTCCCCGCCGGCGCTCGGACTGCTGCGACACGTCCTCCCAGCATGCCTTGAAAATGTCGTCATCAAGACCACGATCCGAAAAAATCACACGCAACGCATATTCGTAAAACGAATCAACACAGGAGAATAAGAAAAGAATGGCGTCCCGGTAACATCCATCCAAAATAGAGTAGACAGAAGCCTGGAATAAAATCTCATGCCCCTGATTGCCCAAAAAGCATTTAACGTCATGACCGTATCGGCACCTCAGCTCAAAACAAAAATCATCCCTCAAGTCCGCCAAATAATAGCCATGAGAAAATCCGCGCTCGACCGCACACTCGGCGCAAAAAACAGGAAATTTCGCCATAACCACACCCTGGAAATAGAGCAAAACTCCATTATAGCGCTTCTTTATAATTTATTCAATGTAGGCGCCGTGAAGGCGCGACGCCCGACCAAACCGGATGACCGGATCAGCCCACCCCGCCCTGTCCGGTCTCCTGGCCCCGGGACGGGAAAAACCCGCTCCCGCCGCATCAGGATCACACATTCGGACCGTTAGCGTCGACGTCGGGAACGCTATCTGCGCCTTGGGCCCGTGATCGGAGGGGCCATCGGGCCGGAAGGGCGGGACGAGCCGGGAAAGACAGGCGCCCGGCCCCCTCCAGCCCCGATCCGGGCCAGTGGCCGGTCCGGGCCGGAGCCCGGGCCTTCGCTGCCGTCCTACCAGCGATACGCCAGGCGTGCGCGGCCCCCGTGAGAGCTGCTCTTTGAACCATAGGCGCCGTCGTACACCAGGTTCAGGGACCAGAGGTTATTGACCGCGATCTCACCGCCTACGGCCAGAACCGCCACATCCCGGTCTCCGGGCGTCCCCCGGACCAGGAAGTCGCTCGAGCCCGAGATAAAGGCCATGCGGCTGACGGTGTTGATGTCACCGAACGTGTGCTCCCAGCCCAGGTCCAGCTTCAGGACCGCGCTCTCGTGCACCCGGGCATCCAGACGCATCCCCAGCGTCGAGTTGCCGATGTGGCTGGTCCAGGAGGAGTGCCGAAGCGCCGACGCCCCGCCCCGTTCCGAGAACTCATGGCTGTGTGCCGTATTCCAGGACGCCCCCACAAACGGCTCGACCATCAGCCCGTCCCTGGCGTGCAGCCGCCAGGCCGCCTCGCCAAAGACCTGGAAGACGTCCGCACCGTAGTCGGCCCTCAGCCGCTCTCCGATCGCGAAACGGCGGCTGTCGATTTCATGACGGGTGTACAGCCCGCCCAAGGTCGTGCGCAGCGAGCCCGTCCCCACATCCCAGACCTTGCCGCCGTAGACGCCGCCGGAGAAACTGTCGATATCGGAGCTGTAGACCCGGTCCGGGACGTGAAAATCCCGGTGTCCGTAGCGGAAGAGCGCACCGGCGAACCAGCCGTCCTCGAAACCAAAAGCGGCTCCCGCCGTGAGCGCCACGCCGCTGGCGCGGGAATGGGCCGCATTCCCGTCCTCGTCCCACGTGTCATGACTGCCGGACACCTGCGCCCAGACCCTGTTGGTCTCCGGCAGGCCGTCGGCGGGACTGAACGGGGCCGGTTCGGCGGACGCCACCTGGAGCCCATCCCGGCCAACGAGCCCCTCCTGTGTGGGCGCAAGCTGGGAGAGGGTCTTCAGGAACAGCCGGGAGACCTCGTGCCCACCACGACGGACCAGATGCCCCACGTTGGCGTGGGCATCCCCGGAAAGATGGGAGAGGTGGCGCAGCCCCTCCTCCAGGTTGGAATTGACAAGAGTGTTATGGATATCCCCCGGATCCATGGTGCCGATGGCACGGGCGGTGGCAATCTGGTTCGGCGTCATGCCGGACCAGGGAGAGGGAGGCCCGGGATCCGGCCCAGGGCCGGGGCCCGGACCGGGACCGGGGCCCGGACCGGGGTCAGGCCCCTTGTAGGTGGCCCGCAGGCCAATAGCGGAGGCGTCCGCGGTGCCGACAACCGGGTTGCCGTTTGCATCCAGGCGCACCTGCTCGAGGCTCAGGAACGGCAGGGTGTCGGGCTTGACCAGATAGCTGAAGGTACCCTCGACTTTTCCCTCCGGATCCAGGGTCGCCAGAACCGTGTATATTTTTTCTACCGCCCAGCCGCTTCCCATGGCCTTCACGACCTCCAGGGTGGACTCCCCGGGCAGGTCAACAGAGCCGGTCCGGACGTCCAGACGGTCACTGGTCTCCCGATTGACGCGAACCTGGAGGGTGAAGGTGTTGCCGTCCGGATCGAAAGAACCGACGGAGATCGTGCCGACGGTGTCCCTGCCCCCCGGCGCCAAAACGGTGTCGCTGTTGCCCAGTTTCAGGGCTCCTCCCCATGAGAACTCCCCCGCCAGGGTGCCCCCGTTCAGAGTGAGGGGACCGGTCGCCGCAGAGTGGTTTCCGGAGAGGGCGAGGGTGCCCTTGCCGTCTTTCGCGAAGGTTCCGCCGCCACTCAGGGGTGTTTCGTAGCGGAATGTCCTGTCCTCGGCGAGGTCGAAAATGAAGTCGCCCTCGTTCACAATACTGCCCTCGATTGTCCCACCCTTCACAGTCATCTTCGCACCCTTGGCGATGTCATAGCCGTTGGCGAAACCCAGGTTCACGCTCTCCTCGAAGGTTGCGTTGGCCGTTCCGGTCAACTCCATTTTCCGGGTGGCCTCTTTGTAGTCCGTCTGCCCGGTTTTGGCCGAGACGATCTCGCCCCCCTTGAACGTGAAGGTGCCACCGGTGATCTCCATGCCTGCCACCACCACGCCACCGGCGTTGACGTTGACAGCTCCACCCGTGGCCTCCGTGAACACGACCGCGTCCCCGTGAGCGAACTGGATTCTCTCCCCGGAGGGCAGTTCCCACTTTTGCTTTGCCGTAATGTTCCAGGGATCTTCGGGGCGGCCGACCCAGGTGAGCTTGACGTTGCCTACAGCCCTCCTGACAGTCAGCATCTGAACCGTATCGTTTTCCTCCAGCGAGCCCTCAAGCACGGAGCCGAAGCGGGTATCGGCAAAGTCCTCGCCACGATAGGTCAGCCTCACCTTGTTGGTGAGCTTCACCCCGGCGTCCAGAAGCGCGTATTCGGTGCCCATGACGTTTCGGAATGTCAGGATGTCGAGAGTTACGGGATCCTCCCCGTTCAAAGGCAGGATCGTGGTCCCTGCCCGCAGGGTGAGAACCTTTTCTCCGGACGGAACATCGAGAAGGTCATAGCTGAGTTTCGCGCCGGCCTTCAGATTGATGGTTCCGCCGGTCATGGTTCCGTCGGCCCCGGCATTTCCGGCCAGAATTTTGTGGCCGCTCCCCTCAAGATGCAAGACGGCGGGAGAGACCAGGGTGAAGGACGACTCCTCGCCCTGAAGGTCAATTTTCGTACCGGCCACAAGGGCCAGGGTTCCGTCTTTGACCGAAAAATCGGTTTTGCTTCCGTCCTCGCCATCGCTGGTGAACAGGTTCTGCCCCCCCAGCCACCAAATGCCGGTACCGTCCTTGATGAGGAAAACAGGCGCGTCATCGGTCGCCTCACCGACCATGGGATCGGTGCGCATGTCCACCGTGCCTGCGCCCTCCACGCTTAGGATGGAACGCGACGAAATCGAACTCTTGATATGAATCGAGCTGGCACCACCGTTGGCCGTGTTGCCCCTGAAAAGAATGGTCTTGCCCGCACCGGGGGCCAGAACAACTTCGGCATTATGAGTGAAGATGGCGCCACCGTATGCACCGTTTTCGCCTGCTGCCATGTTCCCGGTGAAGGTGGCGTCGCCCCAAAAGGTCAGCGGGCCACCGTTCCAAATCGCGCCGCCAGCGGCACCGTCATTCGTGCCGGTGCCGCGGGCGGTGTTGTTCTTGAAGGTGGCGTCGCCCGAAAAAGTCATAGTTCCCCAGTTAAAAATCGCCCCGCCAGCGGCCCCGTAGCCGTCAGCCACGTTGCCCTCGAAGAGAACCTCGTCCGAAAAGGTCACTGAGTCGCCGTTCCACCGATAAATCGCGCCGCCCCTGGCACCGCCACTTTTGCTTGTGGCCGTGTTGTTCTTGAAGGTGGCAGTGCCCGAAAAGGTCACTGAGCCGTGGACTGTGGTAGAATTAGCATCGGTACTAATAGCCCCGCCCTCGGCATAGCCTGAAACGCTGGTCACCGAGTTCTTCTCAAAGGTGACATCACCCAAAAAGCTCACCTTGCCCAGGTTATGAATCGCGCCGCCCCGGGCCTTGCCTGAAATGCTGCTCGCCGAGTTCCTCTCAAAGGTGGTGTTGCCTGAAAAGGTCACCTCGCTGTCACCGCCCTGGTTGTATAGTGCACCGCCCTTAGCATGGTCTTGCTCGCTCGCGACCGTGTTTTCGCTGAAGGTCGCTCCGCGAGAAAATGTCAGAAGATCTCCGTTTTCAATCGCCCCACCATAGGCCCTGCCGCCCGTACTTTGGGCCGCGTTCCGACTGAAGGTGGCAGTCCTGTCGAAAACGATAGACCCCAAGCTGGAGATCGCACCACCTGAGGCCGCATTGTCCCGGTTTGTAACTGTGTTCCTGGTAAACGCAGCGTCGCCTGAAAACGTCACCAGGCCGTCAACGGTATAAATGGCGCCGCCAACGGCCCCGCCGCTCTCGCTTTCGGCCGTGTTTTCGGTGAACGTGGCGTCACCAGAAAAGGTCACGGTGCTGCCGGTGCCGTAAATCCCGCCGCCTACAGCCACACCGCTCTCGCTTCGGGCCGTGTTCCCGGTAAAGGTAGTGGTACCAGAAAGGGTCACCTCTCCTTTATACCAGTTGGAAATCGCGCCACCCAAAACTACGCCGCTCTCGCTTCGGGCCGTATTCCCTGCGAAGACAGCGCCACCTTCAACACTCACTGAGCCAAACCAGTTGTAAATCGCGCCGCCACCCGTCCAGCCGCTCTCGCTTTGGGCCGTGTTCCCCACAAAACTTGCACCGCTTTTGATAAGAACCGGGCCAAACTTGTTATAAATCGCGCCACCGTAGGCAGTCTCTGAAGTGCTTGTTGCGGTATTTTTCTCGAAGATGGCATCGCCAGAAAGGGTGACTCCAACTACGCCCGTGTTATGAATGGCTCCGCCATAGGCCCCACCGCTTACGCTCTTTGCGGCGTTTCTTGTGAAGGTGGCATCGCCGTTGACGGTCATTCCCCCACTGCCCTCGTTATAAATTGCGCCTCCATGGCTCACGCCGCCCACGCTTTCTGCCGTGTTTTCTGTGAAGGTGGCTTCGCCGTTGATGGTGACCTCAGCTTTGTTCCAATTGTCAATCGCGCCGCCGTAGGCCTCTCTGTCCTCGCTTTTGGCCATATTGCCACTGAAAAAAGCACCCCCGAGAAGGGTTAACGTGCCACCCACATAGTTTTCAATTGCACCGCCATAGGCCGATTCCAGGGCTTGAGCCGTGTTGTTCTCGAAGACGGACTCACCTGCAAGGGTCACCTGACCACCGTCTCCGTTATAAATCGCTCCACCTCGAGCATAATAATAATTGCTTTTAACTGTATTGTTATCAAAGACGGCCTTTCCAGAGATATGAAGAGCGCTTCCCTCACCGTTATTGAAAATTGCCCCACCCTTACCCCCATAACCATTCATGTTATTGGAAAAAATATTTGGACCTTGGGCTATATTCCCGCTGAAGGTGGCGTCGCCGCCAAGGGACACCCGACCGCCGTCTCCGTTATAAATCGCGCCGCCATTGCCCTCATCGTTGTTGCTTGTGGCCGTGTTCCCGACGAAGGTGGCGACGCCCGAAACGCTCACCGTCCCCACGTTGTAAATCGCGCCGCCCCCGCCCCCCCGCTTTTCAGCGGGCCTGTATCTGTACATGTTACCGCCGGCCAAATTCCCGATGAAGGTGGCGTCGCCGCCGAGGGACACCCGACCACCGTCTCCGTTATAAATCGCGCCGCCATTGCCCTCATTGTAGTCGCTTGTGGCCGTGTTCCTGACGAAGGTGGCGACGCCCGAAACGCTCACCGTCCCCACGTTGTAAATCGCTCCACCCGCGGCTCCCCAGAATTCCCTTGTGGCCGTGTTCCCGGAGAAGGTGGTATTGCCCGAAAAGGTCAGCGTCCCCGCATTGGAAATCGCACCGCCTTCGGTGTGGGGGATTGTGTCGCTCGTATTTCCCGCAATCGTCAGTGTCCGGCCCCCGGCAACAGCCAGCGTTGCGGTAACACCCTCCCTCACGACCAGAAGCTGGCCCGGGTTGGACACCCCATCGAGCGTCGTGTTGTCGGAAAACGTCACCTTTCCGTTCAGCCCCTCAAACGTCAGATCCTGAAGTTTGCCGCTGAACTCCGAATCGGCGGCAAGAACATCCCAGGCCACCTCGCCCGTAACGGTACAAACTCCCCCGCTACATTGGTAGGGCTCCGCCGCCCACGCCTGCCCGGCTCCCTTGACGCCCAGCGCCAGCGCCAGTGCCACACCGGAAAGCGCCGCACCACGACGCCCGGAAACGAAAAACACGCGGCAGTCACAGTTGCCCGCGATATCTTTTGACATACGCACCCCCAAAGCCATTGGCCGACGGCCACAAAATACAGGCAACCATAGCGGAATGTAATAACCTGATCAAAACCGAAAGACGAGTACACTGAGCGAACTGTAGAAAAAACAAAGGAGCGATGCAAAAATACATCCACCCAGTAACTGTATTTATGGCTGATCGCGGTTCCCGGGCCCCCGGACCGCTGTCCCCTCCCTCCCCCAACGGCGCCTTGAGCGTTGACACACGCGAGCCCCAATGCAAAAAAGGAGCCCCCAGTTCCTGTTCTTTTCCGCGTTTGAAGGGCCGCCAAGCCATGCCTCTGGTGGTCTTTTTCTTTTCAGATCAAGCCCTTTAGCCCGATCGTTCCCCGGGAGAGAAAACCCCATGCGCACGCTTTTGGATATCTTCGGACCGGTCTTCCGCTTTCTGGCGTCCCTTGCCCTGGCGCTGGCCCTTACGGTGGCCCTTGTCGCGGCCCTGTTCTATCGGGACGCCGCGTGCGACACGCTGGAGAGCCTCACCGGGGTCTCCCTCGGGTGCTCCGCCCCGGCTGAGACACCGGCCGCCGAATAGACTCCGGCCGGCCTGCCCCCACCAAACACGCCCTGCGAACGCCCCCACCGGACAGGCGCCCCGGTCCAGCCAGCGCCCTGCCAACCGGGCGCCACATCCCACGCCCATAGCCCCTCCCCTCCCGGTCACGCCCTGCCGACCGGGCACCACATCCCGCGCCCCACAGCCCCTCCCCCGGGTCACGGCCCGCCGGAGCCCCTGCGGACGCACGCCCGGTTCCGCCCGACGCCGGAGATCAGACCCCACCACCGCCCGTGCCATCCCCGCCGCCCGGCCCCGCAATCCCGCCCCCCGGAATCCCGCCCGGTCACAGCACCCGTGTGTTTTTTTTGCGAGACCAGAGCATTCGGCTCTTGCCTCCGACGCCGTTCCTGCATTACCCTGCCTGTGTTGCGAATGATTTGCATTCTATATCAACTCCAGGCGGGATGATGCCAATGCTTCAGACACTCAAGCCCAGAGGCTGCCCGAGCGCGTGCCGGCAGGGGTGCCACAGCGCACACCAGGGTGACAAAATGTTTCTCTTCCGGGCGGGGGACGCTCCCATGCTGCGGGCGCGAGGGCTTGAGGACGTCCGCAGTTCGCTCCGGAACGGCCCTCCGGCCGCCCTGGCCGCGTCCGTCCGGGCCCTGCTCGACGAGGCGACGGCGTGCGGGAAGGCCTCGCCGCTGTTTGTCGGCGCCCTGCCCCTTCACGGCCTTTCGGACGCGCGGGCCTACCTCGCCTCCGAGGCGCGCTTTTTCTGGGTCACCGCCAGCGAGGGCGCGCGGCCTGCCGCCTGCGGCAGCGCGGGCGCCCCGGCGGCTGCGGAGCCCGAGGTGGTCGCCTGGGCCAGTTGCCCCGACGACAAAACCTTCCGGAAAACCGTCCACCACGCCCTCGACACCCTGGCCGGCAGCCCGCTGGAAAAGCTCGTTCTGGCCCGGCGCATGGATGTGGTCTTCCGGGAGCGGATCGATGACAAGCTGCTCTTCCGGCGCCTGAACGCGGCCCATCCCAACGGATCCGTGTTCCGGGTTCCCTGGGGCTGCGGACACTGCAACTTCCTGGGGGCAAGCTCCGAGCCCCTTGTGAGGCGCAAGGAAAAACAGATCGAGATCAACCCCCTGGCGGGTCTGGCACCCCAGGCCTTCGACACCCGGGACACCACCGCGGACCCCGTCCCCCTGCCCGTGTGCGCGACCCGCGCCCGGGAACACCGGCTTGCCCGGGAACGGGCGGCGGACATCCTCAACCCGTTTTGCAAGACCCTCACCGTTCCGCCCCATCCCTCGGCTCTGGACAACGGCACCGGTCCGGCCGGGCCCGCGCCCCTCTCCGGCGTCCTGAAAAGCAGAGACACGTCGTCGGTCGAGCTGGCGGCCGCACTGCATCCCGCGCCCTCGACCTGCGGCAGCCCCGTGGACGCGGCCCACTCCCTGATCGCCCGGCTGGAGCCGTTCGGCCGGGGGCTCTACTCCGGTCTTGTGGGCTGGTGCAACGCGGACGGAGACGGGGAATGGACGGTCGCCCTCCAGTGTGCCGAGATCCACGGAAAGGTGGCGCGGCTGTTCACCGGGGTCGGCCTGAGCGAACGCCCGGCGCCCGGCGCCGGGGACGCGGACAGCCGGGCGGGATGGAGCGCCATGCTCCGGGCCCTGGGGGTGAGCGTGGGGGAGGATGCGGGCGTGCCCCGCCTTGGCCTTCCGTCCGCACAGAGCCTGCCGTGTGCCTGAGCCTGCCTATGTGAACGCCTCCGAAGCCCTGAGAGCCGCTGAAAACGGACGGAAACGAAAACGGCCGCACGACTGCGCGCGGAAAGCCTGCCTCGGCCCGCAGGTTTCCGGTGCGCTCCTGCCCGGCCCGGGTTCCGTCCGCTCGGGAAACAGCGCTCACGGGTATCCATCCCCCGGGCTTCGGAGGCCCCATGGGGGCTCCCACACGAGCCGACACGGACCGGAAAGCCGACACACGAAGCGGAGCCGGTCCGTGTCGAGACCACACCCACACCGCCCGTCCCGGACGCGCGGAAACCAGGCAGACACGAGCCCCCAACGGGGCAGGTCAGGGAACGGGCTCGGGGGTACTCCGGCGAGGACAGACCTTAAGAAAACCACGGCCCCGGCCTGAAGGCTCCAGAATTATGCCCAACCCGCAAGGGGACAGCGCATCCGCGCCCGGTCCGGCCCACGCGCCGAAGGAGAAGACACGGCGGGGCCCAGCGGCCGGAGCCGGGGCAGAGACAGGGCCAGAGAGAGGACCATTGTCGGGGATCGTCAGGAACTGCCAGTCACCGGCGACGCCATCCGTCGGGTGCCCTCACCGCTCAACCGCACAGAACACACCCCGCGCTTACCGTCACAGGTCACCACCCGGCTCCGTGACCGGCAACCCGCCAGCGCCCGGCGTCAGGGATCAGCCCTGCCAGAAACAGGCGACCGTCACCGGCCATCGGTCAGTGTCGGGGACCACCGCCCGCCTGCCTTGCCCGGCGGCGGGGGCAGCGCCCTGTTCCGGACACGCACCCGCAGGGGAGCCCCCATCAGGAGGGTTCGAGCGCTCCTGTACCCCCGGCCTGTCCGCGTAATGGTCAAATGGGAAGCCCGGACCGCTGCCCGGCCTATGCGCCGGCCTCCGGCGTGAGGGCCTCGACGCGGGCGTTGCGCAGCACCACCGTGCGGTCCATTTTCCGGGCCAGATCCGGGTTGTGGGTGGCCACCAGAGCCGCCAGGCCCTCGCGGCGCACCAGATCCAGAAGCACCTGGAACACATGAAGGGAGGTCTGGGGATCCAGGTTTCCCGTGGGCTCGTCCGCCAGCAGGAGCCGGGGCCGGTTGGCCAGGGCCCGGGCAATGGCGACCCGCTGCTGCTCGCCGCCCGAGAGCTGCCCCGGCCGGTGATCGGCCCTCGCCTCCAGCCCCATCAGTTCCAGAAGGTCCAGCGCCCGCCTGCGCCCCTCCGCGCGGGAGACCCCCGCGATCATCTGGGGGATGACGATATTCTCCAGCGCCGAGAACTCGGGCAGAAGATGGTGGTACTGGTAGACAAAGCCCAGGTGGTTGCGGCGGAGCCGGGTGCGGCCGGCGTCATCCAGCGCCCGGGTCGGGATCCCGTCGATGAAGACCTCGCCCGCTGACGGAGGCTCCAGGAGCCCGGAGATTTGCAGAAGGGTCGACTTGCCGGCACCGGACGGGCCCACCAGGGCCACGATCTCGCCCGGAGCAATGGACAGGTCCGCCCCCCTCAGAACGTGGAGCGTCTCGCCCCCCTGGACGAAGGTGCGGCTGACGGCCTCCAGCCGGATGGCGTGGGCGCTATTCATTGCGCAGGGCCTCCACCGGGTCGGTTTTCGCAGCCCGCCAGGCCGGGTACAGGGTCGCCGCGAACGACAGCCCCAAGGCCATGAGCGCCACGGAGAGAACCTCGGTCGGGTCCATGCGGGCGGGCATTGTGGTCAGGAAATAGATCTCGGCGTTGAACAGGTCCACCTTCAGAAGGGCCTCCAGCCCCCGGCGGATGTGCTCGATGTTGGAGCAGAACAGCACCCCCAGCACAAGCCCCGACACGGTCCCGATCACGCCCACCGAGGCGCCCGCGAGAAAGAAGATCTGCATGATCGACGCCCGCGACGCCCCCATGGTGCGCAAGATGGCGATATCGCGGCTCTTGTCCTTCACCAGCATGATCAGGCCCGAGATGATGTTGAACGCCGCCACGATGATGATCAGGGTCAGGATCAGGAACATGACGTTGCGTTCCACCTGGAGCGCATTGAAGAAGGTCGAGTTCGTGGCCCGCCAGTCCCGGACCGTCAGCGGATGGCCCAGGGTGTGGCCCAGCCGGAGAACGGCGTCGCTGGTTTCGGTGACCCGGTCGGGGCGGTCCACCTCCACCTCGAAGTGGTTGATGGCGCCATCCGGAACCTTGAAGTGCAGGCGCGCGGCCTCAAGCGGCAGGAAGACGAACGACGTGTCGTACTCGCTCATGCCGATAGAGAACACCGCCCGGATCGTGTAGGAGCGGATGGCCGGGATCATGCCGATGGCCGAGACCTCGCCCCGCATGGAGACGATGGTCAGGCTGTCGCCCACCCGAAGATTGTACTGCTCGGCGAGCCGCTTGCCGATCATGACCGCATCGCGGCCGGTCAGGTCGTCCAGGGAGCCCGCCACAATGGCGCTGCCCTGGAAGACCTTGCGCTGTTTCAGATCCGTCGCGTCCACGCCCCGGACAATGGCCCCCAGGGAGGTTCCCCGCACCTGGAGCATGGCCGGATTCTCGATGACAGCGGTGACGGTTTTCACCCCGGGCAGGTCGTGGATCGCGTTGGCCACTGGCGTGTAGTCGGTCATGTACACGCCCATGCCATAGACGTTCATATGACCGTTCAGGCCGAAGATCCGGTCCATCAGATCCTCGCGGAAGCCGTTCATCACCGCCATGACGATGATCAGGGTGGCCACGCCAAGGGCGATGCCCGCCAGCGAGAAGCCGGCGATCACCGAGACGAACCCTTCCTTTCTGCGGGCGCGCAGGTAGCGCCCGGCCATCAGTCGCTCAAAGGGGCCAAACATCACCGCGGTCCGGTCACGAGCCGGAGGACGGGGCAATCAGCCGGTCGATGGCCGTTTCCATGGACACCTCGTAGCGCTCGCCGGTGGCGCGGCGCTTCAGCTCCACCACGCCCTTTTCCAGCCCCCTGGGGCCCACGATCAGCTGCCAGGGCAGGCCGATCAGGTCCATGGTGGCGAACTTGGCGCCCGGACGCTCCTGGGTGTCGTCGTAGAGAACATCCACGCCGGCGGCGCTCAGGCGGGCGTCGATCTCGGCGCACACCCGGTCGGTCTCCACGTCACCGGCCTTCAGGTTGATCAGGCCCACGTGGAACGGCGCCACCGAATCAGGCCAGATGATGCCCGCATCGTCGTGGCTGGCCTCGATGATCGCGCCCACCAGGCGCGAGACGCCAATGCCGTAGGAGCCCATCTGCACCGGGATCGTGCCGTCAGAGACGGTCTGGACGACCGCGTCCATGGGACGGGAGTACTTGAGGCCGAAGTTGAAGATGTGGCCCACCTCGATACCGCGGGCGCTGATCAGATCCTCGGGGGCGACACCGTGGTTCTCGGTGTGCTTCTCGTCCGTGGCCGCGTAGAGGGAGGTCCACTCGTCCACGACGGGCTGAAGGTCGCCCTCGTAGTTGACGCTCTCGGGCGTGGGCTTCTCCAGAAGGGCCTTGTGACAGAAAACCGCGCTCTCGCCCGTGTCCGCCAGAATGATGAACTCGTGGCTCATGTCGCCGCCGATGGGGCCGGAATCCGCCGCCATGGGGATGGCGGTCAGGCCCATGCGCCGGAAGGTGCGCAGGTAGGCCACAAACATGCGGTTGTAGGACCGGCGTGCCGCCTCCATGTCCAGGTCGAAGGAGTAGGCGTCCTTCATCAGGAACTCGCGGCCGCGCATCACGCCAAAGCGGGGGCGCACCTCGTCGCGGAACTTCCAGTGGATTTGGTACAGGATCTTGGGCAGGTCACGGTAGGAATGGATGTTCTTGCGGAACACATCCGTGACCACCTCCTCGTGGGTCGGCCCGTAGAGCATGTCCCGGTCGTGCCGGTCCTTGATGCGGAGCATTTCCTTGCCGTAGTCCTCGTAGCGGCCGCTTTCGCGCCACAGCTCGGCGGACTGGATCGTGGGCATGAGGATTTCCTGGGCACCGGCGGCGTCCTGCTCCTCGCGGACGATCTGCTCGATCCGGCGCAGCACCCGGTAGCCCAGGGGGAGCCAGTTGTAAATGCCCGAGGCGTGCTGGCGGATCATCCCCGCGCGCAGCATCAGCCGGTGGGAGACGATCTCCGCATCGGCAGGGTTTTCCTTCAGAAGGGGCAGAAAAAATCGGGACAGACGCATCGCGACACTGGCTTTCGGCTGGAGACTGCAGGAAGGGCGCGCGGGGCACGTTCACTTGCGATGCACGCCCGGATTTTTCAGAAATACTATGCCTGCTCGAGTTCGACAAGCGTACCGAACAGATCCTTCGGGTGCAGGAACAGGACTGGCTTCCCGTGGGCGCCAATCTTCGGCTCGCCGTCGCCCAGGACGCGCAGGCCGCGAGCCTTCAGCTGGTCGCGGGCGGCCAGGATGTCCTCGACCTCGTAGCACATGTGGTGAATTCCGCCCGAGGGGTTCTTGTCCAGAAAGCCCCGGATCGGCGACGCGTCGCCCAGCGGCGTGATCAGCTCGATCTTCGTGTTGGGCAGGGTGACAAACACCACCGTCACGCCGTGATCCGGCTGGGGGAGAGGCTCCGAGACGTCGGCGCCAAGGTCGGACCGGTAGGTGTTGGAAGCGGCCTCAAGGTCCGGAACGGCGATGGCGATGTGGTTCAGGCGACCGAGCATGGAAGGATCTCCGGAAATGACAGGGGCACGGGGTGCGGGGGCAACGGGGTGCGGGGGCATGGCGCCCGGGAGGCAACGAGCCGGGGGGGCCACGAACGCACGGCGGAAACAGCAGGGACTTCGGAAACGGCACGACCTGCGCAAACGGGGACGGCGAAGCCCTGCGGACAGGACACGAAAGGGGCCGCCGGGCCCGGGACCACCCGAGCGCGGGACGGCCCCGACTATAGGAAAGACGGGGGATCCTGGCGACGGTTTTTTGCGGACTCTGCCCGCGAGGGGAGATTTCCGGGCCGGATGCGCCCGGGGGCCGGATGCGCCCAAGTGACGGCTGATCCGCAGACGCCGCGCAGACCGGATAAAGGGTGCGGAGGGGAGACGTCAGGGCATACCCGAACGTCAGGCCCGGAAGGGACGGCCTCAGGGGGTGGCGGCAAGCTGCGCGTCGGACCCGGCGGAGGCGGCCTTTGCGGCTCCGGCCTTCGCGGTTCCCGCCACCGGAGCCACCGGGGCCTCCGGGGACGCGGACGGGGTCTGCTCCGGATCGCGGATCATGTACCCCCGGCCCCAGACCGTCTCGATACAGGTCTCGCCGTCCAGGAACGCCGCCAGCTTCTTGCGAAGCTTGCAGACGAACACGTCGATGATCTTCAGGTCCGGCTCGTCCATGCCGCCGTACAGGTGGTTGAGGAACTGCTCCTTGGTCAGCGTC
>NZ_JACZHT010000009.1 GCF_014861485.1 Phaeovibrio sulfidiphilus
GATCTCGCCGCCCTTGAACACAAACGTGCCGCCCTTGATCTCCATGCCGGCCACGACCACGCCACCGGCATTGATGTCGACGGTTCCCGTATGCTCCGGGATGAACTCCACCGCGTCGCCCGGGAGGAACACGGTCAGGGTTGTCCCGTCCGGCAGACGCCACTTGTCTGCGATGGTCGTGTTCCACGTGTTGCTGTCCCCGACCCAGGTCAGCTTCCGGTTGGGCAGCTGTTTGACAATGAGCTTCTGGACCTTTTTGTCGGCACTCAGCTCCCCGACCAGAGCGCCCTCCAGGCTGGAGCCCACAATCGTCTCGCCACGGTACTTCAGCGTGACCCGGTCCGTGAGGTCCACGCCCGCGTCCAGAAGCCAGTACTCGGCGCCCACCACGTTTTTGAAGGACCGGACGTCCAGGTTGACGGTTTCCCCCGACGCGGTCGGCAGGACCACGTTTTCGGCCCGCAGGGTGAGAACGGTGGTTTTCTGCCGAGCGGCGTCCAGATCAAAGGTCAGGGTGGAGCCTGCGGCCAGGGTGATGGTCCCGCCGGTTCCGGTGGCGGGGCTCAGACCGCCGTTTCCGGCCAGAATTTTGTGGCTGTCGCCTTCCAGGCGCAGGGTGGCGGGGGCCTCGGGGGCAAAGGCGGACTTCAGGCCCCGGAGATCGACGGTTGTGCCGCCGGACGCTCCGGCCGCAAAGGCAAGGGTTCCGTTCTTGACCCGGAAATCCGTCCGGCTGTCCGCGTTGTCATCCGCGGCGAAGACGTTCTCACCCCCAAGCCACCAGGTGCTGGTCCCGTCCTTGAAGAGAGTGATGCTCCCTCCATCCAGTGTCTGCCCCGCCATGGGATCGGACCTCATGTCCACCGTGCCGGCCTCAACGACCCGAACCCATGCATCTCTCCAATCGATCGCTTGCAGATAAATCGAGTTTGCAACGCCGTTGGCCGTGTTACCGCTAAAAAGAATGGTCTTGCCTTCCCCCGGCTCCAAAGTGATTTTGCTCCCCCCCCCGCTGAAAATCGCGCCACCATAGGCATTGCTCGAAGCGCTTGTCGCAGAATTCCCGGTGAAGGTGGCCTCGCCGGAGAGGTTTACGTTGACGGTGTTATAAATCGCTCCTCCTCTGGCTTCGCCTGAACGGCTTTCGGCTATATTTCCAGAGAATGTAACGGCCTTGGAGAGATTCACAATACCGATACTGGCAATCGCGCCACCCATAGCATTACCCGTATCGCTTTGAGCCCTGTTTCCGCTAAAGACAGCTCCCCCGGAGAGGGTGACTGTGCTTGTGCTGTTGTAAACTGCTCCTCCCACAGCAGCACCTGATATGCTGAAAGCTCTATTTCCAGAGAATGTGACATCCTTGAAGAAAGTTACGAACCCACCATTGGCCATCGCCCCACCGTAGGCCTCGTTCGATTGGCTTGTGACGCTGTTCTCCGAAAATTTAGTAGCGCCGTAGGCACGCAATGGACCCGAATTAAAGATCGCCCCGCCCCAGGATCGACCTGAGCCGCTTACGGCCGAGTTCTCGGTAAAGGTAGCATCCCGGAGGAAGGTCAAAACGGGCCCCCATCCACCACTATAAATCGCCCCCCCACTGGCAAAGCCCTTTTCGCTTTTGGCCATGTTCCCGGTGAAGATGGAGGTGCCGTCGATTGTCAACGCGGTCTGTGTGGGCGCCTGGGTGCTCTTTATGGACTGAATCGCGCCGCCCCAGGCATTTGCATTGGATGTTTCCAGAGTCCCCCCCTTGATCGTCAGGGTTTTGCCATCTGCAACAGAAAGCGTCGCGGTGACACCGTCCCCCACGACCAGACGCTGGTCCGCGCTACCGGATGTGGCCTGGAGGGTCGTGTCGTCGGCAAACGTTACCTTTCCGCCCGGTCCGGAAAACGCCAGGTCGGACAGCAGTCCGCTGAAGCCCGCCTGCCCCAGCTTTTCCCAGGTCACCGCACCCGTCACGGTACATTTTCCGCCAGCACTGGGGGGACACTCATAGTCCGCTGCTGTCGCCTGCCCGGCGCCGGTGGCGCCCAGCGCCAGAGCAAGGGCCACGCCGGAAAGCGCGCGACTGCGCTTGCGGGCAGGCCTGCAAGCAAAGGACGTTCGGTGGTGTCTCCAAATGGACATGCCTAAATCTCCGATGTTTTCACGCAAAGCAAAAGCGATCAAAATGTTAGTTCTTTAATAAGCCGGATTCAATAGATAGTGTTTTTTGTTCTTTTCTTTATTAATACACATTGCACACGTATATCTGATTGTTGTTTAGCAATGTCAGACTGTTAAATATTAATCGCTATTTTTACTGTCCTTTGGTGTCCGCTTCCCGTGCTTCGGAGGGGAGTGTTTTCGGGCCCTGAAGGGCTTTCCACGGCCTCGGGTGCGCATCGGCGCGCGGGTTTGGCGGGCGTGATCCGGCACCCGTCCGGGCACAAAAAGCCCCGGTTTATGCCGGGGCATCGCGTGGGTTGAGGTGTGAGGGGCGAGGGGCGAGCCGTGACGTCACCCGGTCCGGAGTGTTGCCCCTGGCCCTGATGTCCCGAAGCCCGGCCGGGCAGCGAAGCTTGCATCCGCCCGGCAAGAGCGGCGCGGCATCGCTCGGGGGCGCCTCCCAAAAGGCCATCTCTGGGACATACCTGGGGCTCTCGTTACGCTGTGGCGCGCTTGGAGTCTCCCGGCCGTCGGGCCTGTGGGGCCGGGAACCCGGGGGCGGGTGAGGGAGAGCTGTCACACTTCGGAAGCGTTCCGTCTCGCTCAGGGGCATCGCGTCCCGGGTCGGAGGAGCGGGTTTTTGTGATCGCGAGGGTAGTCAAAAGTCCGCCTTCTCCGGGGCGTGTAGGCCGAAAGGATAAGAAAGGAGGGGTTTCTGTTGCGCGTTTACGTCATTTTGGTATCATTATTCAAACTGGATGAACTGAACATCCCTTGTCCGGATAATGTGCCATGACCCACCACTCAAGCGTTCGTATTCTCGAGACCCGCCGCGTCAACCGGCTTGTCGTCTGCTGCGACGGAGGCCATCCGGTTCTGGGACACCCGCGCGTCTTCCTCAAGATCCCTCCGGCGTGCCAGGAGGTCGTCTGCCCCTACTGCTCGTGTCGCTTCGTTTTTGACGCCCGGGAGGAGCAGAGTGTCCTTCCCGTGTCCGGGCGCGCTGCGCAGGGGTTTGTTACCGCCTCGTAACTTGAACTCGTCTCCGCCTCCGGGCTTGAATCGACGGGAGCAGGTTTTCTTTACTCCGGTTTCAACAGAGGTGTTCATGAAGTTCTCGAAACATTGCGCCGTTGTTATTGGCGTGAGCGCGCTGGTTCTGTCGGGATGCACCGGGCACAAGCCCGTCATCGACTACCGCATGTCCAACAAGACCATGGCCGAGTACGAGCGCGACCTGGCCGAGTGCCAGTCCTACGCCGGTGAGAAAAGTGTGGGCCAGGATACGGTTCTGGGCACGCTGGGCGGTGCGGCCGTCGGTGCGGCTCTTGGCGCCGCTGTTGGCGCGGTGGCGGGCAGCCCGGGGTCGGGCGCGGCCATGGGCGCTGCCATTGGCGGTATCGGGACCGGCGCGGCCGTCGGCACCGGAACGGCCCTGTCCCAGAAAGACATTATCAATCGCTGCATGGCCGGGCGCGGGTACCGCGTACTCGAGTAGGGGCCTGCGGTCCGGGCGCGGGACAGACCGGCCCTTCGGGCATCCCGGACCGCTGTTTGTGCCGTGTGAGGTTGATTGCTGAAACACGATGTGTGTCCGGACGGGCCCTGAGCGGCCTGTCCGGTTTTTTTGTGCCCGGAGAGGCTGCGGCGGGACGAGGGGAGCCGGGCTCTCCGGCGTGCTGTGGCGGCGGGTGTGTGCTCCGGCTCCGTGAGGGCCAGCGGAGGCATTCGCCCTGGCATCGGGTGCGTTCGCTGATGCCGGGGGTGGGGCGGTGGTCCCCCGTGGTCCCGGGCTTTTCCTGATGGACGGCCCCCGGGCGTGGCTCCCGCGGGTGCGGGGGAGGGTGGGGAGGCTTGCGTGCTGTTGTACAGCCTGGCTGGGTCCGGTCCCGGTCCGCCCGGCTCCCGGATCGGGCGGCGTCTCTCGTGCCCGGTTCCCGGATCGGGCGCGTTCCCCGGCTTCCCGGGCGCGGCCGGCCTCCCGAGGGATCAGGATACCCCTTCCTCGGGAGCGGGTGGGGTCCGTCCACGAGCCGGCTGCCTTCTTTTGCCGAGGTTTGGCGGCGCTTTCCTCCTTCACGTTCGGCGCGCGGTAACCGGCCCGGCCGCTCCCGGTTCAGGCTTTGCCCAGTGCGCCGCGGTTGCCCAATCATTACACGTTTTCGGTGTGAAATGTCCGTTGGGTCTGCCCGTCGGCCCGCGTCCCGGGGCTGCCGCGTTCCGGTCCCCTGCCGGGGTGTGCGGCCGGGTGTCTGGCGGGTCCGGGGGCGGGTGATTTCAGGGCAGTGCCCGCGTTTCCTGGCGTTCGGCCGTTATCGTGGCTGCGGTCGGGCGATCTCCCGGAGGCTCCCTTCGCTCCGATTCTCGTCCTGCCGCCCTTTTCGGGTGCCGGTCCGGCGGGTGGCAATCATGAATTGATTTTTTTTATCAGGTCTCGAACCGGGGCCCGGAGCCACGAAAACCCGAGGATTTCCCCGGTCCGTTGCACATGGGAGGCCGCGCAGGCGTTGTTGGGTTTGACGTTGGCGAAGGTGTCGAATAGAACCAGTCCTTGTCGGGCCATGCAGGACACGTCACACTCTGCTCTGGCACCTTGATGTTCTCGTTTCTGTCCAGCAGGAAAGTCTCCGGGGATGAACAACGTTTTTAGCGACCGCGAGCGTGCTTTCGAGACCGAATTCGCCTGTCAGGGCGAGAAGGCCTTCCGCCTGTCCTCGCAGGCGATCCGCTCTCTGGCCCGCTGGGCGGCGGGCGAGATGGGCCTGAACGCGGAGGCGTCGATGATCTACGTGCGCCGGGCCGGTGATCTGGCGGTGGAGCCGGATGCGGTCTCGCGCATGGAGTCGAGGCTGCTGGCGGATCTGAAGGCCAGCGGCATTGACATGACCGAGGGGCGTATCCGCCTGAAGTACCAGCGCTATCTTGCCCAGGCGAGGGCCGCGGCGCTCTGAGCGTCCGGACGCGGACCCTGAGGTGTCCGCTCCGCTTGCGCCGCCCGCGTTGGTGAGGGGTCTTCTGACATGGCATTCAGCCGGCTCCGGACGGTCTGGCTCCGGTCTCTGGTGTTGTTTGGCGGCGGGGGTCCGGCGGCCCCCGTGTCCCGGCTGCGTTCGCTCCCTCCGGTGACGGCCCTTCGCGCGCGCGGGGGTGCGCTCGTGCTGGCTGGTGTTCTGGCAGGGTCTGTGGTTCTGGCCCCGCCTCACGGGGCAGTGGCAGCCGCCGAGGGCGGGCCGGGGGCCGGGCCTGTCGCACAGTCCGGGACCGGCGCGGTGCCTTCGGTGCCGGATGTCCCGGTCGAGGCCCTTCCCGGTTCCCGCACGCCGTCCGGCCAGCCGGTCCCCCGTTTCGTTTCCCTGCGCTTCAATGTTGTCAACCTGCGGACCGGACCGGGGAAGCGCTACCCGAGCGCCTGGGTTTACCGCCGGATCAACCTCCCGGTGGAGGTGGTGGCCGAATACGATCTGTGGCGGATGATCCGGGATGTGGACGGCGTGACCGGATGGGTTCACCGCTCCATGCTGACCGGAAACCGGCACGGCCTGACCCGCGACGGGGACTGGGTCGTGCGCCGCAAGCCCGAGGCCACCTCGCGCCCCCTTGTGAAGGTCGGCACCGGTGTGGTGATCCGGATCCTGAAATGCCCGGAAGAGGAGGCTTTCTGTCGCGTCCGTCTGGGCGAGGTGGAGGGCTGGATCCCCCGTGCTGCCCTTTGGGGCCTGTATCCGGGAGAGGTGGTGGACTGACGTCCGCGGGAGACGCGCGGACTGGGGGAGACGCCCGGGGTGCCTCTGGCGGGCCGCCCCAGGCCGCCCCTGACAGGACGCCCTCCGTGCTGCCGTCAGGTGAGGGTGTCCCCCGTATTATCCCGTTTTGTGATCTTTCACGCCGTGCGCACCACCGGGCGCCTTGCCATCAGGTCCGGCTGACAGTGGCCGTTTCCCCCGCGGTCTCCTCCAGCGGGGCCCTGACCACGCGTCCCACCGCGCTCTTGACCGTGCCTCTCCACCGGGGCTCCTGCCCTGTGTCCGTTATCCGGTCCCTGCCGCTCAGGGCGCCGCTCGGGTCACTGCTGCGGAGCGCCGGGGCGGGCAGGGGCTCAGAGGTCGTCCCAGTTGACGATGTGCTCGTCGAGCGGGCCGGCGTCGTGTTCCGATATGGTGCGGCCCCGCACGCTGACCTTGGCCTTGCGCACGCTGCGCTGGGTTCCGGTTTCCAGGGGATGCCAGGGGGGCAGGGGGTTGCCGTCCGCCAGCAGCCGGTAGGCGCAGGTGGAGGGGAGCCAGGCGATGGTCTCCAGCTTGTCGGCGGTGAGCTTGATGCAGTCCGGGACGGTTTTCCAGCGGTTGGCATAGTCCGAGCACTGCCCGGTTTTCAGGTCCAGCAGATGGCAGGCCACGTTGGTGTAGAAGATCTCGCCGGTTTCCTCGTGCTGGAGCTTGTGGAGGCAGCACTTTCCGCAATGGTCGCAGAGGCTCTCCCACTCCGCGTCCGTCATGTCGCGCAGCGCCTTCGTTTCCCAGAACCGTGGGGAGGGGCCTGCGGGCGCAGGGTTGGGTTCGGTTGCCCGGGTGTCCGGCCCGGATGTCCGGTTTTTGGCAGACCCGTCGGAGGCCGGGGTGCCGGCGTCCGTACCGCGGGGGAGGAGAGCGTCGCTCATGTGTCAGCCCTTGTCCTGGTTGGGTGAGGTGCGGTGTGCGATCAGGTGAACGAAGCTCCCCGAGACCGACCCGCGCCGGTGGCCCATGGCTCCGAGGTCGGTTCCGTCGGCTGCCCGGCAGGCAAACAGGGGGTGTCCGTTCGCGGCCTCGCGGATGATCGAGTAGTGGAACTCGTGTCCCCGGAACAGGCTTCCGGCGGGACCGAGCCAGCTGTCCTCCAGCACGGTCACCTCCCGGTAGCCCAGGTGGCGCTTCGGGTTGTGAAAGCTGGTCTCCACCGGCAGGAGGCCCGCCATGGGGTGGCTTTTTCCGCCGGAGTCCGTGAGCAGGTCTCCCAGAACCATGTAGCCGCCGCACTCCCCGTACACCGGGAGGGAGCGCCCGGCCGCCTCCCGAAGGCCCGCGAGGAACGTTCCGGCGTTCGCAAGGGTCTCCGCGTGAAGCTCGGGATAGCCCCCCGGCAGATAGACCGCGTCCGCATCCCGGGCGGGCGCCTCGTTCGCCAGCGGGGAGAAGAACACGATGTCGGCACCGCGCGCTCTCCAGCCCTCCAGGACAGCGGGGTAGGCGAAGGCAAAGGCGTCGTCCCGGGCAACGGCAATCCGGTTCCCCGGCGCAGGCAGAAGGCAGACCGCCTCGTCCTGCCCGGGCGGGGGCAGGGGCACCGGCCGGGCCCGGGTTCCGGCCCGGGCAATGGCCACAAGACGGGCCACATCCACGTTCTGTCCCACAAGCGCGCCCGCTCCGTCCAGAAACTCCTCGAGGGAGGTATGTTCCCGGGCCTGCACCAGCCCCAGGTGACGCTCGGGGAGGCCAAGCTGCGCGTCCCGGGGCAGAAGGCCAAGAACCGGGATGTCCGGGGTGGCGGCCTCGATGGCCTCGGTCAGGGCTTTTCCCTGCCGCTCCGAGCCCACCATGTTCAGCACCACACCCCGTATATGGACATCGGGGCGGTGTCGTGCAAACCCCTCGACGACGGCGGCCGCGCTGGCTCCCATGCCGTTGACGGGCACCACCAGGATCACGGGCCAGCCGGTCTGGAGGGCAAGGGCCGCGGCAGACCCGTTCTGTTCCGCATCCGGAACGCCAATGGCGCCGTCAAACAGGCCGAGCGCCCCCTCGGCCACGGCCAGGTCGCTGTCCCTGACCCCGAGGGCGATGGTGGCCCGGATGGCCTCGGGCGGGTTGGCCCAGGTGTCCAGGTTGTAGCAGGGCGTCGAGGCGGCGGCGGCGTGATAGGCCGGGTCCAGGTAGTCCGGGCCGACCTTGAATCCGGTCGCCCGGAGCCCCCGGTTCCGGAGCGTCCTCAGCAGGCCCAGGGTGAAGGTGGTCTTGCCGGAGCGGGAGGCCGGGGCGGCAACAATGATACCGGGAAACGGGGCGGGTGCGGGCGTGCTCAAGGTGTCTGCGCCCTTTCCGTGCCCATGACTTTGCGCAGGACCGAGACGATGTCATCCGGCGAGGCTCCAGGAGGGAACCAGGTGATGTAGCGCCCCTCGGGGCTCAGAAGGTACGTGTTCGCGCTGAAGGCGGTGATGGCGGCGGGGGAGCCGTCCGGGTTCGTGTCGCGGCGGACCTCGACCCGGTACTCCTTGAGGACGCTGTCAATCTGGTCGGGGGTTCCGGTCAGACCAAGGATATCCGGGCTGGTGGCCCGGGCGTAGGCGTCCACATCGTCCGGGCTGTCGGCGTCCGGGTCCAGGCCCACGAAGACGGCGGCCACGCGGGCGCGTTCCTGCGCACTCAGGCGCGCCAGGGCCTCGCCCACCGGGGCCAGCCAGCCGGGGGTCTCCGGGTGTCCGTCCACCATGGGGGCGGGCTTGCCGAACTGGATCAGAAGAAGCCGGTTGGGGAAGGACTGGTCCGTATAGGCCTCGCCGCTGGCGTCGCTCAGCTGGAAGGGGCCGCCGATGCCACTGCCCGGGCCACCCAGGCCGGGAAGGAAGCCCTCCCCGCCGTACAGGATCGCGAGGAACAGGGCCGAGGCCACAAGGGTGCCGACAATGCGGCCGGTCAGGGAACCGCCCTTGCGTTTCGTCCGGTCGGCGGACGGTCGGTCGGGGGTCTCCGGGGGCGGGGGAACGCAACTCATCGGGGCTCTCTTTCGACATGCGCGGGAAGGGGACGGCGGCCCGGAGCCCGAACGCTCCGGTCCCTCAACGATATACTGGTCGGCGGCTTTCAACGCAACAGGAGGGCGGCGGGGCGCGGTATCCGGGTGCGGATTGTGCGGGGGCCCGGGGGCGGCGACGGGACCGATGGCTGTGCCCCGCGGCTCCCGGTGCCTCAGGCGCATTGGGTGGGGCCGGGATGGGGGGCGCACAGGGCGGAGTGATCGGGCCAACGGGTGGCCGGGGCAAGGGGTGGTTGGGGCAGCCGCCGCCGGGCGGGTGCGGACCCGGGGGCGGTGTGCGGGTGTGAAGGGCGAAGCCGGATCCTCTTGCTCGCCCCTTCTGCCCATGGCCGGGGGTGCCTTTGCCGTTACGGCCCCGGGGGCCGGGAGGGCTGCGGGGTGTTCTGCGCGCTGCCGGTGCGTCAGGCGCATTGGGTGGGGCCGGGATGGGGGGCGCACAGGGCGGAGTGATCGGGCCAACGGGTGGCCGGGCGCGGTCCGCTGCCGTCCCTGCCGGCGGTCGGGTCACGCCTGTCGGGAGCGGGCACGCTCTCCCCGAGCCCGACCCGGTCCTTGGTCGGCTTTCGGCGCGGTTTTCGGCCCGGCGCGTGAAACTCAATACGGTCCCCTCATCGCGCGGCGGGAACCGGTTGACCCGGCGTTTTGCGCGGCATTATGCTCCAGCATCTCCGGTTTCGAGTGTCGAAAAACCGGGTGAAATCCCCACACGTCCCACCGAGAGGCCCGGCTCCATGAACGCTTCCGAAACCACACGCCCGGACCGCCCGGTCCGGTTCCCCTTTCTGAACCGACGGCAGGCCGATGGCCCCCGCCGGGTTCTGGTGTACTCGGTCGGGGAAATCATGGGGGACGGGGTCATCCGCCTTCCGTTTGTGGCGGCGCTCCGGCGCGTTTTTCCGGATGCCCGGATTGTGTGGCTGTCCGAAGGGGACACGGTGCTTGCGAGCGCGCTTCGGGACTTTACCCGGCAGGCCATTGACGAGTTCCACCGCCTGGATGATGTGGCGCCGGACGGAAAGCCCGGCCCCTTTTTCGAGCAGCATTTTGATGTGGTGATCGACACCCAGTTGAAGCGGCGCAAGACGCTCTGGCTGCGCGGGGCGACCCGCCACCGGACCTTCATTTCGGGTACCTGGAAGTACCTGTTCTCGACCCGCAGGCCCTGGCTTGGGCTTCGGCGGCCGGCTCCCGTGATTGACTATTTCTTCGTTCTGATTTCGCTTGCTGCGAAGAGGCCGGTCCCGTTCGAGCCGGTTCCTCTTCCCGACCCGGTCTGGGAGGCGGAGGCCCGGCGCCTGCTTCCGGACGGTGCCCAGTATGTCGGGTTCGTTCCGGGATCGGGGGATCCGGCGAAGCGCTGGCCTCTGGAGCGGTTTATCGCCCTGGCCCGGGAGCAGGTGGCCGCGGGGCGGGTGCCGGTGTTTATCCTTGGGCCCAACGAAACCGAGATGGAGCACCCCGTCAGGGAGGCGGTGCCGGAGGCGCGGTTTCCGCTTCAGGAGGCGGTCAATCCCCATCCGGCCCTGACCATGGCCCTCGGGGCGCGTCTGCGCGGCACCCTCGCCGGGGATTGCGGTGGCGCGCACCTGATCGCCGAGGGCGGGCGCCCGCTGGTGATCCTCTATCGCTCCCACGGGGTGCGCAAGAAATTCACCCCCCGCACGGCCAGGGTTGTGGCCCTGTCTCCGGAAGATTTCAGCGGGCAGGAGTGGGCGCCGGGGGACATCCCCCTTCCCGGTGTCCGGAGCGCGCTGGAGTCCGTTCTGGCGGACCCTGCCCTGGCCTGGCCGGCGTCGTAGGCCGGACGGCGGTTCCGACGCCGTCCCCACGCTCAAACCAAACCAAACCGATCCCCGAGACTTGCGGTGGCGGACCCCGTCCGCCAGCAGGCCGGGGCCTTCCGTGCAGACACCGGTAACGCCCGGGCCCGGGTCCGTGCCGCCGGCGGTTTTGCCTGCCGCGGACGCGTCGCGGGCGGTGTTGCCCGGCCGGGGGAGCCCCCCGGTGATGTTGGGGCAAGGTGGGGTGGAGGTGCGTTGCGGCGTGCGGGTGTGAGGGGCGCAGCCGAAACCTCTGGCTCGCCCCTCTGCGCGTGGCCGGGGGTGTCCTTGCCGTTACGGCCCCGGGGTGTGTTTGCCGTTACGGCCCCGGGGGTCGGGCCGGCTTCGGCGCGTTGTGTCGCGTGAGCTGTCACCGTCCCTGCGGAGCAGGCCCTTCAGCCTCCCGGCCCAGCAGGCCCTTCAGCATCGGGCCCATCGTGTCCGAGGACAGGATCCCCATCTCCCGGGCGCCGTACCGGTTCAGGTGTCCCTCGTCCTTGTAGGTCAGGTGGTCGTTGTAGTAGGGCGGGGTCTGCAGAACCGGGCTTTCCGACAGGTCCAGGAACGTAACGTTGGGCCGTCCGACCGCATAGAGCGCCATGGCGCTGCGGATCTGCCCGAATTCCGGGCTGGGTTCGGGGGCGGTATGCAGGGGCAGGCCCAGGCGGCGGAAGCGCTCGGCCCGGCCGGGATGGGAGGTCATAAGGGGGATGGAGACCACAATAACCACCTTCTTGTCCCGAGCCTCCATGTCGTCGAGGAAGGCGTTCATGGCGCTCTGGAACTTCGGCTTGTTGTACCAGCTGGCCCAGTTTCCGGTCACGATGACAACCCGGGCCCGGTCGAGGAACGGTTTCGCGTTCCGGCTCTGGAGGGCACACTCGCCCTTCGGATCCGTGGCGGCGAGCCCCAGGAACGTCAGGCAGGAGTTCGAGGTGATCGAGTTGACCGCAAACCGGTTGCGCGTGCCCACCTCGTCAAAGAACAGGTTCAGCATCTCGGCCTGGCTGTCCCCGAGAAGCACAAAGGGCGTGTCCTTCTGCTCCAGCCAGCCGCGCCGGCAGTCATCCAGCATGGTGACGTGGCAGCCCTTGCGGTAGCTGTTGCCCACGGCCCGGTCCAGATCCTCAATCACCACCGCCTCGTTCAGGGCGCGGGCGGGGACGGTGAGGGCGAGAAGAAGCCCGAGAGCGGCCGCAAGACCGGTGGCAAGGCGTCGGTTGCTGCCCTGCCGGAACGGGGTCTCGATGCAGGTGTACGAGAGCCAGGACAGTCCCAGGATCACAAGCAGGAGCACCGGGATCCAGAGCCCGGGGATGCTGTAGTCCCCCAGGTAGTAGCGGGTGAACGCCAGAACCGGCCAGTGCCACAGGTACAGGGAGTAGGAGAGACCCCCGATCCAGACCATGGGACCGGTGGCGAGGACGCGGCCCACAAGGCTCCGGCTCCCGGCCGCGATCAGCAGGGCCGCACCCAGGACCGGGATCAGGCTCCGCACGCCGGGAAAGGGACTGCTCTCCGAAAGGCCCACACACGCCAGCACCACAAGTCCCGCCCCCACCAGCGAGGCCCCGTCCGCAACCCGCGGCGACCAGCGCAGGGACGACGAAAACAGGGCAAGCAGGGTTCCGGCCATGAACTCGGGGATCCGGGCGGGCAGCGAGAAGTACATCGCCTGGGCCTCCAGGGGAGCCCGAAGCGCATACTCGGACCAGGCCAGAAGCCCCGCCGCCAGGAACAGCACGGCCCACTGCGCCACCCTCTTGGGCAGGAAATAAAGAAGGATCGGCAGGCCCAGGTAGAACTGCATCTCGATGGCCAGGGTCCAGGTGTGCTGGAGCGGAAGCTCGTAGGCCTGGGGAGCAAAATAGTCGCCGAAGCTCCCGAAATACTGGGCGCTGTTGAAATACAGCGCGGACACCAGACTTCGCTTGAAGTGTTTGAAGTCGTCCACGGCCAGAAACAGGATGGCAAACAGTGTCACGGCCAGCAGGAGGACAACGTAGGCCGGGACAATGCGCCGGATGCGTCCCAGGTAGAACGAGCCGAACGAGAAGCCGCCCCGGTCTTTCTGCCGCACGATGATGGAGGAGATCAGGAAACCGGAGATCACAAAAAAGATGTCGACGCCGACAAATCCTCCGGGCATCCAGCTCTTTTCCACGTGGAAGGCCAGAACCGAGAGAACAGCCACGGCGCGCAGTCCCTGGATATCCTGACGAAGGGACACAGTCGGAGAGGTCATGGGTGGGCTCGCAACATATCAGAAGGGGGGACGACGCGCTCCGGGGAACGCGGGCGTTTTGGGGGGCGGCTCCGGGGGACCGGGTCGGCCGGTGACGGGTACGGATTTTGGGGCCGGGCGAGGGCCCGATCCGGGGTCCAATCCTGGGCCCGGCCGCGGGGCCGGGCGTGGGTCTGCCGGGCGTGGGTCTGAGGCAGAAATCCTGGGCCCGGTGCGTGCGCGGCCCGGGGAGGGCGTTGCTCAGGGATGGCGCAGGCGGTGGAGACGTTTCCCGACGCTGTCCTTCCAGCGGTTTACGCGCCGGCGCCAGCGGGTCCACCGGGACGCGGTCTTGTGCCGGTCCAGGGACCGCTCGCCCACGTCCGAGGACAGCTCGTCGCGGTGGGAGAGCACCGGGGGCAGGACCACAAACGGGTCGATGCCGTTTTCCCAGAACCGGTCCATCATCTGGTCGAAGGGCATGAAGTAGCGGTCCTGGAAGGCCAGGATTTTCCGGATCCCCTCCCGGGTGACCAGGTAGCCCATGGCGCCCAGAACGTGGGTGTCCAGCCGGTACAGGGTCCGCCCCCCGGGCAGGTCGGCGCGGGTGCGCGACCGGGCGGCGGCCCGGGGCACGGAGCTCTTGCGCGAGGTGTCCAGGCGGATCACATCCCAGCGATCCCTCAGGGGTGCGTCGGGCCCGCCAAGGCAGGCCAGCACCGCGGGGAACGTGTCATCAAGGCGGATGTCGTCCTCCAGGATGACGGCGCAGTCGTGGCCGTCCGCCAGGGCTGTGCGCAGGGCCCGCTCGTGGGCCATGATGCAGGCCTTTTCCGAGGGCAGAAGGTCGAGCCCGTAGATCCCGAGCGCCCGTTTCCGGTCGTAGCGGGCGATCTGTTCGGGGGTCAGCTCATCGGGGGTGATGCCGTCCACAAAGGTGGCGCTGAGCCCGAGGCGTTCCAGCTCCGAGCGCATGAGCTCCCGCCGCTCGGTGGATCGGGGGAGGGAGACGATATAGAGGGGAACAGTCATGGAGGATCCTGGTGGTCCTGGTGCGGTGGGCCCGGAGGTGCGGTGAGCCCGGAGGTGTGGTGGGTCCGGAGGTGCGGTGGGCCCGGAGGTCGGGTGGTCCGGTGGGCCCGGAGGTGCGGTGGGCCCGGAGGTCCGGAGAGTCCGGAGAAATGGAAAGCGACGCAGAGAAGGGATGCACGGTCCCAGGGCCCGGTGGTCCGGAGCATGGGGGCTCCGGCCCGTCCGGGTGTTCCCGGACCCTATTTTTCGATGTCGGCGCGGAAGCCCTGGGCCAGCAGGTAGACCTCCGGAGACTCGGGGCGCGAGGCCGCCGGCTTGGCGTGGCGCACGGTGCGGCAGCGCATCTTGATGCGCTTGAGCAGGGCGTCCTCGGTGCCGCCCTGGAACACCTTGCAGCAGAAGGCGCCGCCCTCGGCCAGGATGCTCTCGGCGAAATCCCAGGCCGCCTCGGCCAGGGCCATGACCCGCAGGTGATCGGTCTTGCGGTGGCCGGTGGTGGGGGCCGCCATATCGGACAGAACAAGGTCCGCCGGGCCGCCCATGGCCTCTTTCAGGCGGTCGGGAGCGTCGTCGGCCATGAAGTCGTGGATCAGGCAGCTGGCGCCCGCGACGCCCTCCCAGGGCAGGATGTCGATGCCCACCACGCGGCCCTGTCCCTCCTGGGCCCGGGTGCGCTGGACGGCCACCTGGGTCCAGCCCCCGGGGGCGGCGCCAAGGTCCACAACCCGCAGGCCGGGTTTCAGAAGCTCGAACCGGTCGTCCAGCTCCATCAGCTTGAACGCGGCGCGGGAGCGCAGGCCAAGGCGTTTGGCCTCCTGGACGTAGGGGTCGTTCAGCTGGCGCTGGAGCCACTGGGTCGAGGACGTGGTGCGTCCCCGCGCGGAGCGGACCTTGACCGTCAGATCCCGGGACCGGGTGGGCGCGCTGCGGCCGCCGGACCGCGTGGTCCCGGAGGAGGAACGGCGCCCGCCGGAACCGGTGGGCTTACGAGATGACATGAAGTGTTTCTCCAACACAGGCCGGACGGGAGGACAGCGGCTGATCCTGGAGGAAGTGAAAGGATGCGGGACGCATCAGTTCGGTCAGCAGGCCCTCGCGCACACCCCGGTCCGCGATGCGGATCTCCGGAGCCGGCCAGAAATTCAGAATGGCATCAAGAATCGCCGATCCGGCCAGAACCAGGTCGGCGCGCTCGCGCCGGATGCAGGGGTGGTCGATACGCTCCTGAACCGACATGGACAACAGCCGCTGGCCCACGGCCCTCAGGTGCTCGGCGGGCAGGATCAGCCCGTCCACCTTCGAGCGGTCGTAGCGCGGCAGATCCAGGGCGATGGCCCCGGCCGTGGTCACCGTGCCGCTGGTTCCCAGAACGGACAGCTGACCCTCGCGGGCGGCCTGTCTCAGGCTTCCGTGGGGGTCGAAGGTCTTCAGGCGGCGGGTCACGTAGGCCACAATATCGTCGTGGATCCGACCGGAGATATGGCCACCGCCCACCGCTTCCGCAATAGTGACAACGCCGAAGGGCAGGCTGGCGAGCGCAAGGATGCTGCCTTGCACCGGTCCGCCGTCGGTCGGGGTGATCCGGGCCAGGGTCAATTCCGTGCTGCCGCCGCCGATGTCGAACAGCAAGGTCAGGGGGCGGCTCTGGCCGATGAGCGGCAGGCAGCCCGAAAGGGTCAGGCGGGCCTCCTCCATCGCCGGGATGATTTCCAGCTCAAGGCCCGTTTCCTCCTGGACCCGGGCCACAAAGTCGGCCGCGTTGCAGGCCACCCGGCAGGCCGCCGTGGTGACGCAGCGGGTGCAGGTGACGTGGTTGCGCTCCAGACGCTCGGCGCAGATCTTCAGGGCGTCCAGGGTCCGCTCCATGGCGGCCTCGGACAGGTGCCCGGAGGACCGCAGTCCCTCGCCAAGGCGGGTGATGCGGGAGAAGGAATCAAGGATCTGGAAGCCGGAGGCCCCGGCAGGGCGCGCGACCAGGAGCCGGCAGTTGTTGGTGCCCAGATCCAGGGCGCCATAGGCCGTGGGCCGCTCGCTCCGGGTGCCCGTTCCGGATGACGCCGGAACGCCACCGTCCGGTGCCCGCGGGGCCCCGGCTGCGCTGGTCAGGCGTGTCGAAACGGTACAGGACGTCACGGGCATGCTTCCGAATGGATCTCTGGGTATTTCCGGATACTCTGAACCGGGCCGCGACGCAACCCCCGCGTTGTCCGGCGCACCCGTGCTCCGGGAGCGTTCGGGGGTGCCGGGGGAGCGGGGTGCGGACGTGCAAACCCCGGCGCTGGCGCCACTTTTCCAAAACAGGATCCGTCGGTTCCCGAAACGGCAGGGCATAAAAAAACCGCCGCGTCCGATGGGAAACGGCGGTCTTTTCGGGACGTTTCGCGAGACTACTTGAGAGTCTTCAGGAACGCGATGATGTCATCCGTGTCGGTCTTGCGCTGGGCAGCCTGCTCGGCGTTCTCGTTGGGAACCTTGAGGCGGAAGCTCATGTTCGAGCGGGCCTTGGGGTCACCCGTGTTCTTCTGGATGAACGGCTTCGGGTCGGCAATGTACTCGCCGATGTTGGCATCCGTCCAGGTCATGCCCTTCTGGCCCAGGGCCACGTAGCCGGGCGAGTACTTGAAGCTGTCCCAGGTTCCGATCGTCCGTCCGTAGACTCCGAACAGGTAGGGACCGGTCTTCTTCACCTTTCCGGGCCCGCCGGGCTCGAAGTAGTGGCAGGTGAAGCACTTCTGTTGCATCAGCTGTTTGCCGCGGGCGGCGTCGGCGGCTTCCGCCGAACCCGCACCGAGGGCGACGGCGGCAGCCATCCCCGCAGCCAGGAAAACTTTCTTCATCGCTTTGAGTCTCCTCAGATCTACGAAGCCTGAATGTTCGGTTCAGACCGGCCCGCTCCGAACCCCCCACCGACCGGAAAATACCCGGGGACGCGGCAGGATAACCTCTTCCCGTATGAACAAACGGAAAGGTTGGGAAGTGATACAGGAGAAAAAAAACTCAAACAAGGGGCCTCGTGGAAAAAATGCCCCTGTCCACGGGCGGGCGCACACGAATCGAATTTCATTTACATTTAGAACGATTCGTATGTAATCAGAGTTGTCCGGGAAACGCAAGACTCTTTCGTCGGGGCTCCAGGTTGCTAGAGGCTTAAAGATCAACAGGAAATGGATAATTGTTAAACATGGGAAACTTGACGGAAACGCTCCGGTTTTGCATACTTCTAACCGGCTCTCCGGTCAGGCGCCGGAGGTCGGGTGGCGGCCTTGTGCCTGAAGGGGGCGAGGCAGGGCCCGGCCTCGCCGCGGCGCGGGTGATGCGGGCGGGACAGAGGCTTCGTGTGTCCGGTTGTTCACGGAGAGTCGACTCGGTCTCCAGCCGGACGGTCCGTGTCCGTCCCTGATCACTTTAAGCCTTGCCTTTCCTGGCCATTATGGCCCTTTTGCCCGCTTCGGAGCGTGCTCATAAGCCGGCGCGGGAGCTGTGTCCGCGATTGTGGATGCGGCAAAAACGGGGAGAAACCGAAATGTCCAAGGCCCGCCATGTTCTGCCGTCACTGGCCGACGAAGGGGGTTTGTCTCGTTATCTTGCCGAGATCAAGCGCTATCCCGTACTTGCTCCCGAGGAGGAGTACGCTCTTGCCAAACGCCTGCACGATGAGGGAGACCGCGACGCGGCCCACGCCCTTGTGACCTCCCACCTCCGCCTTGTTGCCAAGATTGCCATGGGCTACCGCCACTACGGGCTGCCCCTTGCGGATCTGATGGCCGAGGGCAATATCGGTCTCATGAAGGCCGTGAAGAAGTTCGAGCCCGACCGCGGGTTCCGTCTGGCCACCTATGCCATGTGGTGGATCAAGGCCTCCATCAACGAGTACATTCTCAACTCGTGGTCTCTGGTGAAGATCGGGACCGTGGCGGCCCAGAAAAAGCTGTTCTTCAACCTGCGCCGCCTCAAGGCCCGGCTCGGTCACTACGACGAGGGCGACCTGTCCCCCGAGCTGGTGGCGAAAATCGCCAAGACCCTCAAGGTCCGCGAGCACGAGGTGGTGATGATGAACCGCCGCCTGGCCGGACCGGACGCCTCGCTGAACGTTCCGGTGGGCGAGGACCAGACCATGGACCGCATGGATTTCCTTGTGGACGACCGCAGCAACCAGGAGGATGCCTACGTCGAACGCGAGGAGAAGCGGATCGGTCGTCAACTGTTGCGGGATGCTCTTGCGACCTTGACGGAACGGGAGCGGCGTATTATCACCGCGCGACGGCTGAGTGCCGAGCCCATGACCCTGGAGGAGCTGGGGGGGGAATACGGCGTGTCGCGCGAGCGGGTTCGCCAGATCGAAAACCGGGCGTTTGAGAAGTTGCAGGCGTCGGTGCGCAAGGCGGCCAAGGCTATGGGCCGGCCCATCGCTCCGATGCTGATGCCGGCGATTGCGTAGACGACATCTGTCCAAGCGCCTCCCGGACGGCACGTATCAGAAGGCCGGATCCTTCAGGAGGGGATCCGGACCGGACGCTCCGGAAGCGGCGTTTCACAACGGGACGGGATCTTTCCCCGGCTCCCGCGGGAACGCCGGGGCCATACAATCCCGACAGGCGAGCGGACAGGGGAGAACGCAATGATTTACACCATGTTTCACGGAAAAATTCATCGCGCCACCGTAACGGAGGCGAATCTGAACTACATGGGCTCCATCACCATTGACGAGACCCTCATGCGCGCCAGCGGAATCCTGGAAGGCGAGAAGGTCCAGGTCGTCGATGTGAACAACGGCAACCGCCTGGAGACCTATGTGATCCCCGGCGCTCCGGACTCGGGCGTGATCTGCCTGAACGGCGCGGCCGCCCGCCTGGTGGCTCCGGGGGACAAGGTCATCATTATCGCCTACGCCCAGATGGACGAGAACGAGGCCCGGACCTTCCAGCCCTCGGTGGTGATTGTCGATGACGAGAACCGCATCACCCAGGTGATGAAGAAAGAGAAGCACGGACATATCGTCTGACGGACAGACACGCATGCCGCTCTACCCCTGCCGGTTCCGGAGTGGCCGCCGGGAGGTGGACACGGCCATCGTGAACACCTACGTCGAGGGCGCCCGCTCCTGGGATCTGGAACTGGTCCTGGACGGGCTGACCTTCCGGGGCCGGTCGTTCACGGATTTTCATATCGACGCCACCGCCTGCACCCCCGAGGCCCTGGACGGCCTTGTTGTGCGCCGGGTCTTCGACGAGAGCGAGGGGCAGGATGTTCTCGTCTTGCAGGACTTCGAGCTCGAGATCACCTTTCCCCTGACCCTTCGGGACCGGGAGGGCTACCCCCTCCCCACCCGTCTTCACGTCTGCCTGACGGCGGACGGCGAGGCCCGTTTCTGGATTCCCGTCGGCGCCGAGACCTTTCGCTCCCTGATCCGGGAGTTTTCCTTCCCCGCGGTCCTCGCCGACCTGAATTTCCAGATGCGGGGCCGTTTCTCCCTGCAGAACTGTTTCGGCTGCACCTACGGCGACTACAGCCCGTTCGGGGCGCCGTCCTTCGGCTCCATGCTGTGTTTCCGCCGCTGCCGCGAGGTGTACCGCAAGACCCGCACGGTGGACGGGTTCTTTGCCCTGATGGCCCAGGCCATTGGCGTGCAGGAGACCCACTGCTGCCCCGAGTTCGAGCCCCGGGGCCGCAAGAACGCCGGCAGCCGCGGCCGCATTCTCTGAGCGTTCGGAACCATCCTGAACCAACCTGACGGGGCCCGGGCCTGATCTGGCCGGGCCTGGCGTGCCCATGCCGGGGGTGGCGTGTTCCAATGCCCCTGAGCGGCCCCTGGGCCGGAACTGGCCGGGCGTGGCTTGATATGGCTGACTTGTCCGGGCCCTGGCCGGGTGCAACCTGATGTGTCCGACCTGCCGGACCCGTCCGGGCGCTTCCCGCGTTTTCGGAGCCGTCCTTTCGGGGCTGGGTGTCCGGGGCCGCCGGTCTGCGGCGGGGTCGGGGGCGTCGGCCGCTGTGAGGGGCGCTCCGGGACCGCTCGGGCATGCTCCGGGCCTGGCGGCGCTCATCCGGATCCGCTCGGCCCGGGTGCCTGTGGCGGGCCTGCCGGGGCGCTCCTCCGGGTCCGGAGGGCCGTTCGGCTCCCGTCGTCCCCGGGGGTGCCGGTCGTGGTCTCCCCGGGGTCCGGACAAAACGAAAGCCCTGTGAACCGTGTCCACAGGGCTTTGTTTATATTCGGGAAACTGGTGCCGCTGAGAAGAATTGAACTTCCGACCCCACCCTTACCAAGGGTGTGCTCTACCCCTGAGCTACAGCGGCGTGGTGAGCATGTGCCCCCCGAACCGGCGCGATAATAGCCGTCCGTACGCGAAGTGCAAGCGTCTTTTTTTCTTTTTTTGCAAATGCCTGTTTCGAGGGTCGGGACGGGCGGAAAAGCAGGGGGCAAAGGCGCGCGATGCCCCCTGTCGGGTGTGGTTTCAGGACGGCAGGCCGAAGCTTTCCGGCTCCGGGATGGGCTTGGCGTTGATGGCCAGGCTCACGCCCTTGAGGCAGCGCAGCAGGGCCCACACGGCCACCGCCAGCAGCACGACGGCAAACAGGAACGCAAGGAAGCCCCAGGTCAGGATGTACAGCACAAGGGCGCCCAGGCCCGCGGGGGCGACCACCAGGAAGGTGCGGACCATGTAGGTGTAGTGGCTGTCCGCAATGGCCGAGTTGCCTCCGGTCTTCTGGCGTCTCAGGATCATGATGAAGGCGATGACCCCGGTGATGATGGTCATCACCCCAAGGAAGTAGAGGGCGTACAGGGTAATGAGCGTCATGCGCTCGTTTTCGCTCATGGTGTCCTGTGAGGTGGCGGTCATGCTGCGTCCTTTCCGGAGTGCGGTTAGAAAAGCCCCATCGCTTTCAGTGACACGTGGCCCTGTCGCCCGATCACCAGGTGGTCGTGGAGCCGGATCCCGACGCCGTTCAGGGCGTCGCGGACTTTCAGGCTCACATCCTGGTCCGAGGCGGACGGGGTGGGGTCACCCGACGGATGGTTGTGTACCATAATCACGGCGGCGGCATGAAGATCAAGGGCGCGTTTGACCACCTCCCGGGGATAGACCGAGGACTGGTTGAGCGTGCCGCGCTGGCTGAGCTCGTCGGCGATCAGGCGGTTGCGGGTGTCCAGGAACAGAAGCCGGAAGTGCTCCACCGTCTGGTGGGCGAGTTTCGCGTGCAGGTACTCCAGCACGGAATCCCAGGTGGCCAGCAGGGGGCGGTCCATCACCTTTGTCCGCAACAGCCGGTGGGCTCCGGCCTCGACGGCTTTCAGGGCGGCCACCCCGGCCGGCCCCATCCCCTCGATCCGCTCCAGCTCCGAGCGGCCGGCGGAGATGATGCGCGCAAAGTCTCCGAACTCCGCAAGGAGCCGGCGGGCCAGGGGCTTGGTGTCGACCCGGGGCTGGGCCTGGAAGAGGATCAGCTCCAGAAGCTCGTAGTCGGGCAGGGAGTCCGGCTCGGTCAGGAACCGCTCCCGCAGCCGGGAGCGGTGGCCGCTGGCCGCGTTGGCCCGAGGCGCGCGGGCCGGCTTCCCGGAGGGGAAAAGCTCCGGCTCGGTGGGCCCGGGGGTCTCGTTCTCACGGTTCGTCATGAACGCCTCCTCCCGACCCGGGCCACGCCGGAGCCGGGGGTTGTCAGCTGGAGTAGGGCGGGCGGTCCATCCCCGTCGGGGACAGGGTGAAGATCTCGCAGCCGTCCTCGGTGATCCCGACGGTGTGCTCGAACTGGGCCGAGAGGGACTTGTCGCGGGTGACAGCGGTCCAGCCGTCGGACAGAACCTTCACCTCGGGGCGGCCGATGTTCAGCATGGGCTCGATGGTGAAAATCATCCCCGGGACCAGCTTCAGCCCCTGGCCCGGGCGGCCGAAGTGCAGGACATTGGGCTGCTCGTGAAACACCTGGCCGATGCCGTGCCCGCAGAAGTCCCGCACGATCGAGTAGCCCAGGTTCTCGGAGAACGCCTGGATGGCGTGGCCCACATCGCCCAGGGTGTTCCCGGGTTTGGCAGCCCGGATGCCCAGCATCATGGCGTCATAGGTGGTGTCGATCAGCCGGCGGGCCCGAAGCCGGGCCTCGCCCGCGATGTACATGCGGCTGGTGTCGCCGAACCAGCCGTCCACGATCGTGGTGACGTCGATGTTCAGGATGTCCCCGTCCTTCAGGATCTTGTCGGACGACGGAATGCCGTGGCAGACCACATGGTTCACGGAAATGCAGGTGGACTTGGGGTAGCCCTTGTAGTTCAGCGGTGCGGCGAGGGCGCCGTGGTCCGCAATGAAGGCGGCGCACAGGTCGTCCAGTTTCTCGGTCGAAATCCCGGGCTTCACGAACGGGGTGATGTAGTCGAGGGTCTCGGCCGCCAGCCGGCAGGCTTTGCGCATGGCTGCAAAGCCTTCGGGGCCATGGAGTGTAACGCCGCTGGTCATGGGGCAGGGGTTCCTGTTTGTTTTTGCTCAAAATGAGACGGAATGAAAAAGACAGTCCCTGTTATCTAGAGCATCCGGAGCAAGAGGGAAACCCCTCACGTCGCAAGCTGGAAGCGTTCTATGCTGTGGCGGGCGGCGGTGTCCCCGCTCGCCCCGGGGCTGAAGGGGGGGGCGGGGACTGCCGGAGCGTGCCCACCCGGTGCCTGGGCCAGCCCCCCGCCGGGTGCTCATCGGGTCCTGGACCGGTGCCGGCCACCCCCTGTCGTGCACGGGGCCCGGAGGCGCTCCGGCAGCGGGGCCCGGCCGTGTCGGCCGGACCCCTGTGCCGCAGGCGCCGCTAGTCCCGCTCCACCGTGACGGCCACGCCCATGCCGCCGCCCACGCACAAGGTGGCAAGGCCGCGCCGGGCGCCCCGCGCCTCCATGCCGTACAGCAGGGTGGTCAGGATGCGCGCGCCGGAACAGCCGATGGGGTGTCCCAGGGCGATGGCGCCGCCGTTCACGTTCAGCCGGTCCGGGGCGAAGCCCATGGCCCTCGCCACGGCGACCGCCTGGGCGGCAAAGGCCTCGTTGGCCTCGATCAGGTCCAGGTCGCCCGCGGACCAGCCCGCCCGGTCCAGGGCCTTGCGCGAGGCCTCGATGGGGGCGACCCCCATGTAGGCCGGGTCGTTGCCCACCGCCGCCCAGGAGACCACCCGGGCCAGGGGCTTGAGCCCCTTTTCCCGGGCCAGCGCGGCGTCCATCACCACCAGGGCAGCGGCCCCGTCGTTGATGCCCGAGGAGTTCCCGGCGGTGACGGTACCGTCGTCCGCCTTGAAGGCGGGGCGCAGCCGGGCCAGACCCTCGGCGGAGGTCTCGCGGCGGGGGTACTCGTCCGTGTCCACCACAACGTCCCCCTTGCGCCCGCTGAGGGTCACCGGGACGATTTCCTTCTTGAACGCCCCCGCATCAATCGCGGCGATGGCCCGCTGCTGGGAGGTGAGGGCGCAGGCGTCCTGGTCCGCGCGGGAGATGCCGTACTTTTTCGCCACGTTTTCCGCAGTGATGCCCATGTGGTAGCCATTGAACACGTCGGTCAGGCCCTCGGAGAGCAGGGAGTCCACGAGGGTTGTGTTGCCCATGCGCGCGCCGAACCGGGCCTTCGGGGCCAGATAGGGGGCGAGGGACATGTTCTCGGCCCCGCCCGCCACAAGGATCCGGGCGTCCCCCGCGCGGATCTGGCGTGCGGCGAGGGCTACAGCGTACAGCCCGGAGCCGCACAGGATGTTCACGGTCCAGGCCGGGATTTCCACCGGCAGTCCGGCCCCGAGGGACATCTGGCGCGCCGGGTTCTGTCCCTGGCCCGCCTGGAGGACGTTGCCCATGATCACCTCGTCCACCTCGGACGGGGCGACGCCCGCCCGCTCCAGGGCGGCCGCAATGGCGATGGTTCCGAGCCGGTTGGCCGGCGTGCCCGCGAAGGCTCCGCCGAAGGAGCCGATGGGGGTCCGGGCCGCTCCCGCGATTACAATGTCCGTCATGGCGATGTCCTGTCTGTTCGGGTTGAGTGCGTGAAATCGGTGTGGGCGGTTGGTCCGGCACGGGGCTCCGGGGCGGACCCTTCGGGGAACCCCGCGTCCGGGCCGCACAGGCCGCCGGTCCCGGAGGATCCGGGCGGTGGCCGCGCGTGGCGTGCCGTCTCGTGCCGCGCCGTCCCGTGCCGTGCCGTGCTGTCTCGTGCTGCGCCGTGCTGATGTCAGTAGGGGAAGAAGCCGTGCCCAGTCTTGCGTCCGAGGGTTCCCGCCCGGACCATGCGCCGCAGCAGGGGCGCGGGGCGGTACTTCGGGTCTCCGGTCTCCTTCTGGAGAACCTCCATGATGGCGAGGCACACATCCAGCCCGATCAGGTCCGCAAGAGCCAGCGGGCCGATGGGATGGTTCGCGCCCAGCTTCATGGCCGTGTCGATGTCCGCCGCCGAGGCCACACCCTCGGACAGCACAAGGACCGCCTCGTTGATCATGGGGATCAGGATCCGGTTGACCACGAACCCGGGGGCCTCGTCGACCGCCACCGGGGTTTTCCCCAGGCGCCGCGCGAACTCCAGGGTGGCCTCGAAGGTGTCGGCGCCGGTGGCCATGCCCCGGATCACCTCCACCAGCGTCATCAGGGGCGCCGGGTTGAAGAAGTGCAGGCCAATGACCTTGTCCGGCCGCCGGGTGGCCGCCGCCAGCTCTGTGATGGACAGGGACGAGCTGTTCGTGGCCAGAATGGCGTGCGGCGGCAGAAGCGCGTCCAGCCGCTGGAAGAGCGCTTTTTTGGCCTCCATCTCCTCGAGAATGGCCTCGACGGCGATGTCCGCCCGGGCCGCGTCCTCAAGGCTCACCGTCGGGGTGACCCGCGCCAGGGCCGTATCCCGGGCCGGGGCCTCCAGCGCGCCCTTGTCCACAAGACGGGCGAGGCTGCTCTCGATCCGGGCCAGACCCCGGTCCACGGCCTCCTGTGCGGTGTCCGCAAGGAAAACCGGATACCCCGCAACGGCCATGACCTGGGCAATGCCCGAGCCCATGGTGCCCGCTCCGGCAACAAGAACTGTTTTCATGCTGTGTTCCCTGTGTGTGTCGGCCCGTTTGTTTTCGGGCTCTGGTGCTTTCGGGTCCGGGGTGCTCCCGCCCCGCACGGCCTGCGGCGGGGGAGAGCCGGGCCGCCGTGGTCGGGGCGGCCCGGTCCGGAGACCCGGATTACATGTCCACGTAGTTGGGGCCGTCGCCGCCCTGGGGCGGAGACCAGACAATGTTCTGGGCAGGATCCTTGATGTCGCAGGTTTTGCAGTGGACGCAGTTTTGCGCGTTGATCTGGAAGCGCAGGGCGTCCGAGCCCGCGTCCTGGACATACTCGTACACCCCGGCGGGGCAGTAGCGGGCCTCCGGGCCGGCGTAGGTCGCAAGGTTCAGGGACAGGGGGATGGACGGGTCCGTGAGCCTCAGGTGGCAGGGCTGGTCCTCCTCGTGGGCGGTGTTCGAGAGGTAGACCTGGGTCAGGCGGTCGAAGGTGAGCCGCCCGTCCGGCGCCGGATACTCGATCTTCTTTGCTTTGGCCGCCGGGACCAGCTTTTCGTTGTCGCCCTTGCTGTGCTTCAGGGTGTAGGGCAGCCGGCCATGGAACACATGGCTTTCCAGCCCGGCCAGGGTCAGCCCCGTCCAGAACCCGAAGTGGAACGAGGGGCGGATGTTGCGCACTGCCTTCAGTTCGGCCCACAGCCAGCTTTTGCGCAGGGCCTCGGGGTAGCCCAGAACCTCGCCGGTGCGCCCTTCGGCGAGATGGGTGAAGATGGCCTCGGCGGCCACCACGCCGGACTTGATGGCCGTGTGGGAGCCCTTGATCTTGGCCACGTTCATGAAGCCGGCGGAATCCCCCACGATCAGCCCGCCGGGGAAGGTGAGCCGCGGCAGCGCCTGGAGACCGCCCTCCACCAGGGCGCGGGCGCCGTAGGACACGCACCGGCCGCCCTCAAGCAGCGCGCGGATGGCCGGATGGGTCTTGAACTGCTGGAACTCGTTGAAGGGGGACAGCCAGGGGTTGGCGTAGTCCAGCCCGATGACAAGGCCGATGGAGACCTTGTTGTCCTGGAGGTGGTACAGGAACGACCCGCCGTAGACGTCCCGGGGCAGGGGCCAGCCGATGGAGTGCATGACCCGGCCCGGGTGCGCTTTGGCGGGGTCGATCTCCCAGATCTCCTTGATGCCGATCCCGTAGGTTCCGGGGCCGCAGTCCTTCCGCAGGTCAAAGCGTTCTGTCAGGGTGCGGGTCAGCGAGCCTCGGCAGCCCTCGGCCAGAACGACCACTTTCGCGTTGATCTCCACCCCCGGCTCGAAGTTCGGGCCGCGGGTTCCGTCCCGGCTCACCCCCATGGCGCCGGTGGCCACGCCCCGCACCGCCCCGTGCTCGTCGTAGAGAGCCTCGGTCACGGCAAACCCGGGGAACACGTCCACCCCGAGGGCTTCCGCCTGCTCGCCGAGCCAGCGGCACAGGGCCCCCAGGGAGGCCACATGGTTGCCTTTGTTCTTCAGGGCCGGCGGCACCATCAGGCGCAGCGCCCGCTTGCGGGTCATGAAATAGAAAACGTCTTTTGTGACCGGTGTGTTGAGGGGGGCGCCGCGCTCCTTCCAGTCCGGAAACAGGTCCGCAAGGCCCCTGGGCTCCACAACGGCTCCGGACAGGGTGTGGGAGCCGATGGAGGCTCCCTTCTCCAGAACGCAGACCGAGATGTCCCGGCCCTGCTCCTCCGCCAGCTGGCGAAGGCGGATCGCCGTCGCAAGGCCCGAGGGCCCGCCGCCGACGACGACGACGTCGAAGTCCATCGATTCCCGCTCGCTCATGATCGCAGTCTCTCCCTGTAAGTCGGTCGCCGTGTCTGGCGTCCTGGTGTCCGGTCCCGGTTGTTCCGGGGTGTTTGTTCTGGTGTGCCGCGGGGAGGGGACGCCCCGTTCGGCCGGCAGGGGATCCGCCCGGACATCCGGGAGGTGCCCGGGCGGACGGTCCAGGGACAAGCCGGGAGGCCCGCCCTGTTCCGCTGATGGGGTGCGCCGCCGGGGCGGCGCAGGACGGCGCTAGCGTTTGAGCGCGTCGATCAGTTCGGGGATCGCCTTGTTGAGGTCCGCCACCAGGCCGTAGTCGGCGACCTGGAAGATGGGCGCCTCCTCGTCCTTGTTGATGGCGACGATCACACCCGAGTCCTTCATGCCCGCCAGGTGCTGGATCGCGCCCGAGATGCCGCAGGCGATGTACAGGCTGGGGGCAACGATCTTGCCCGTCTGGCCCACCTGGTAGTCGTTGGGGACGAACCCGGCGTCCACCGCGGCCCGGGACGCGCCGACAGCGGCGTTCAGGGCATCGGCCAGGGCCTCGATCAGGGCGAAGTTCTCCCGCGATCCCACGCCGCGTCCGCCCGAGACGATGATTTTCGCCGCCGTCAGTTCCGGGCGTGCCGACTGGGTCATCTGCTCGGACAGCCATGAGGCGCCCTCGGTCGCGTCGGCGGCCGGGACGCTTTCAAGCGACGCGCTTCCGGCTCCGGTTCCGGCGGCGTCGAACGCGGTGCCCCGGACCGTGATGAGCTTCAGGGCATCGGCGCTCTGCACGGTGGCGAGCGCGTTGCCCGCGTAGACGGGGCGCACAAAGGTGCTGGCGTCCACCACCGCCGAAATCTCGGAGATGGGAGCCACGTCCAGCAGGGCGGCCGCCCGCGGCATGACGTTTTTCCCGAAGGTCGTGGCCGGGGCCAGGACGTGGGTATACCGCCCGGCAACCGAGGCGATGAGCGGGGCAAGGGCTTCCGGCAGCAGATGGCGGTAGCGTTCGTCATCGCAGGTGAGAACCTTCGAGACCCCGTTGATGGCGGCGGCCTCCCGCGCCACGGACCCGACCCCCGAGCCCGCCACAAGGATGTGGACCTCGGGGCCGAGCGCCAGGGCGGCGGTGACCGTGTTCAGCGTTGCGGGGCGCAGGGTGACGCCGTCGTGGTCGGCAAGAACAAGCTGGGCCATGATCAGATCACCTTCGCTTCGGAGTGGAGTTTCGCAACCAGGGTGGCGACATCCGGGACGCGGATGCCTCCGGCGCGGGCCGGGGGCTCGGCAAGCGAGAGCACCTTCAGGCGCGGCGCGGGATCAACCCCCAGGTCGGCCGGGGTCACGGTCTCCAGCGGCTTTTTCTTCGCCTTCATGATGTTGGGGAGGCTGGCGTAGCGGGGCTCGTTCAGCCGCAGGTCCGCGGTCAGGACCGCCGGGATCGCGAGCCTCAGGCTCTCCAGGCCGCCGTCCACCTCGCGCTCGACCACCAGGTGCGTACCGTCCACCTTCAGCGAGGACAGGAACGTCCCCTGGGGCCAGCCCAGGAACCCTGCGGCCATCTGGCCGGTCTGGTTCGCGTCGTCGTCGATGGCCTGCTTTCCGAGGAACAGCAGGGAGACCTCCTCGCGCTTCGCAAGGACCGACAGCATCCGGGACACGGCGAGAGGCTGGAGGTCCGCGTCCGTCTCCACCAGGATGGCCCGGTCCGCGCCCACCGCCAGGGCCGTGCGCAGGGTTTCCTGACAGGCGGAGGCGCCCATGGACACGGCAATGACCTCGGAGACGGTGCCGGCCTCTTTCAGCCGGACGGCCTCCTCGAGGGCAATCTCGTCAAAGGGGTTCATGGACATCTTGACGCCGGCGGTTTCCACGCCCGAGCCGTCGGACCTGACACGGATCTTGACGTTGTAGTCAATCACCCGTTTTACAGCGACCATTGCTTTCATTTTTCGTTCCTGTTCCGTAATAAGTGCCCGGCACGGCCGGGACAGTCTCCCAGCACCCGCAGACGATAAAAAGGCCTCCGGGCGGTGTCAACGCGCCCGTTATGCGTTTCCCTTTCAACCGGCGCTTTTGGCCGGGTGGTCCGGGTGCCCGAACCGGCGGATAAAAAGGCCTTTTGGGGCGGCTTTGCCCGTTCTGTGTGCCACCATGAAGGGGAATTTACTTTAAAAAAAACCGATAACCCGCGACTCTGAAAGCGTACCTCCCTCATCGCCGTGCCCGGTGCCCCTGTGGCCCCGCTGCGAAAGGAGGTTTCCTGAAGACCCAGATCCGGAGGACCGGTCCCCATGATACCACGTTTCCCGCTTGTGGCGGCTTTTGCCACCGTCCTGACCCTTGGCGCCTGTTCGGAGGAGACTCCGGCGGGCGGCGCCGACACCTCGTCCGCCCCGGCTGCGGCCGCGCCGGCCGAGGCCTCTTCCGGCCAGCCGACGGCCTCCGGGGCCGCGCCCGCACAGGCCGCAACGCCTTCGCCGGCGGACACCACCGCACCCGCCGCGCCCGCCGCCGTGGCGGAAAACGCAAGCGACGCCCTGAAAGGCCGGTCTTTTGTCCTTCAGACGGCAAACGGCGAGCCGGCGGAGTTTCCCGGACGCCAGCCTTCCCTGGAGTTTGACGCGGACCTGCGCATGACCGGGCAGGTGTGCAACCGGTTTATGGGGGTTCCGCGATTCGAGGACGGCGTCCTGAAGGCCGAGGTGGCGGCAACCCGCATGCTGTGCATTGACCGGGGGCTCGATGACCTCGAGAACACGTTCTTTTTCTCGCTGGCCGACGGCATGCCCTACACCTTCGACGGCCAGACCCTTGTCCTGAAGGGAAAGAGTGGAGACTTCGTGTTCCACGCCGTGGAGTCCCTGCCGGACAACTGATCCATGACCCGTGCCGGGAGCGCGGTGACGGGGCTCCGGCGGGCGGTTTCTGGCCGGCCGGATCCCCGCGTTCCTGTCAAAGAGTTTAGAATATGGTCCTTTGAAAACCCGGACGTTCGATTGTAAAATACACTCATTCTACAAAATGCGGAGGCAGCCGGTGCAAGGGTGCGCCGGTCCCCTCGCGAAATTTCTGGGAGATCGAAGAATGGGAAAGAACGGTTGTTCGTGTTCCATCGGAATCGAGGACAGCAAGCGTAAGGCCATTGCTCATGACCTCATGAAATTCCTTGCGGACACCTATGCTCTGTACCTCAAGACGCAGAACTACCACTGGAACGTCGAGGGGGAGCACTTCCGGACCCTGCACCTCATGTTCGAGGAGCAGTACAACGATCTTGTCGGTGCCGTGGACAGCGTGGCCGAGCGCATCCGCTCGCTGGGCGAGCGCGCCCCGGGTGGCTTCGCCGCCTTCCAGAAGCTGACCTGCATCTCTGATGCCCGCGAGAAAATCTCGGCGGAAGAGATGGTCAAGGATCTTCTGGTCGGTCACGAGGCCGTGATCTGCGCGGGCCGCAAGCTGATCAAGGCGGCAGAGGAGGCGCATGACGTCTCGACGGCGGACATGCTCACCACCCGCCTGGAGAGCCACGAGAAGACGGCGTGGATGCTTCGGGCCACCGTGTCCTGACCCCTCGGTTGAAGGGTCGGAGACCACCGTTCAGGGCGCCCCGGAAAGGGCGCCCTTTTTTGTTGGCGGTGTTCCCGTCGAGCGGGGGCGATAGCGGCTTCTTGACAAGGTATCTGTTTCCCGATAAAACGGGCCACGCACATATAAAGATATCTTTATATTTGGTACCTGATGCGAAGCCCAGCTGGAGAACTCCATGAGCACCACCGATTACGTCGTCGCCGACCTGTCCCTCGCTGACTGGGGCCGTAAGGAAATCGACATCGCCGAGAGCGAGATGCCCGGCCTGATGGCCACCCGCGAGGAGTACGGTCCCTCGCAGCCCCTGAAGGGTGCGCGCATTGCGGGCTCGCTGCACATGACCATCCAGACCGCGGTCCTGATCGAGACCCTGAAGGCTCTGGGCGCCGACGTGCGCTGGGCGTCGTGCAACATCTACTCGACCCAGGACCACGCGGCGGCGGCCATCGCGGCCACCGGCACCCCGGTTTTCGCCGTCAAGGGCGAGAGCCTCGAGGAGTACTGGGACTACACCCACCGCATTTTCGAGTGGGCCGACGGCGGCACCCCGAACATGATCCTGGATGACGGCGGTGACGCCACCCTTCTGATCCACCTGGGCGCCCGGGCCGAGAAGGACCCGTCCGTCCTCTCCAATCCGGAGAGCGAGGAGGCCGAGATCCTGTTTGCGGCCATCCGCAAGCGTCTTGCCGAGAAGCCGGGCTGGTACAGCACGGTTCTTGCGAACATCCGCGGCGTGACCGAGGAGACCACCACCGGCGTTCACCGTCTCTACGAGATGGAGCGCGCGGGCACCCTGCCGTTCCCGGCCATCAACGTGAACGATTCCGTGACCAAGTCGAAGTTCGACAACAAGTACGGCTGCCGGGAGTCCCTGGTGGACGGCATCCGTCGCGCCACCGACGTCATGATGGCGGGCAAGATTGCCGTCGTGGCCGGGTTTGGCGACGTGGGCAAGGGCTCGGCCGAGTCCCTGCGCTCGTCCGGCTGCCGCGTGCTGGTCACCGAGATCGACCCCATCTGCGCGCTTCAGGCCGCCATGGAGGGCTTCGAGGTCGTGACCATGGAGCAGGCCGCTCCCCGGGGTGACATCTTCGTCACCACCACCGGCAACGTGGACGTGATCACCCTTGAGCACATGCGCGCCATGAAGGATCGGGCCATCGTCTGCAACATCGGTCACTTCGACAACGAGATCCAGGTGGCCTCCCTCAAGAACCTGGAGTGGACCAACGTCAAGCCCCAGGTCGACGAGATCCGCTTCCCGGACGGGCACCGCATCATCCTCCTGGCCGAGGGCCGTCTTGTGAACCTGGGCTGCGCCACCGGCCACCCCTCGTTCGTGATGAGCGCCTCGTTCACCAACCAGACGCTGGCCCAGATTGAGCTGTTCGCCAACAACGCCGACGGCAAGTACGGAAACCACGTCTACGTGCTGCCCAAGCACCTGGACGAGAAGGTTGCCGCCCTGCACCTGGCCAAGCTTGGCGTCCAGCTGTCCCAGCTGAGCCAGAAGCAGGCCGACTACATCGGTGTGCCGGTGAGCGGCCCGTTCAAGACGGACGCCTACCGCTACTGATCCCCCGGATCCGCGCGAACGCAGAGACATGGCCCGCCCCCGTTGGCGGGCCATTTTTGTTGCAGGGCGTCTGCGCGGGAGCAGCGGGGCGATGGGAGAGGGAGAGAGGGCCGGTGCCCGGGAGGAGGGGGAGATGGGATGCGCCCTGGCCGGGTGCGCTGGTCGGGGGCGGATCGGACGGGGGCGCGGGTCGTGGGGCCTGGGGGCGTGGGGTCTGGGAAGCCCGGGGCGCGGCCCGCAGTGCTACCGGGTGCGCGGGTCGGGGAGTGCTCCCGATGCCACTGCCGCCCGGTCCCCGGGAATAGGGGAGGGGATGGCTCCCGCCCTGGCCCGAACCGGGCCCGGTCCCTCAGTTCCGGGGACCGGCGCTCCAGGGGAGCACGGCGAAGGCAATGCCCTCGTCTGCCAGTTCCGAGGCTTCCGTGGCGGTCGCCTGGCCATAGATGGGGCGGGCCTCACGCTCGCCGTAGTGAATCTGGCGTGCCTCCGAGGCAAAGCGCTCGCCCACGTTCTCGCAGTTGGCCTCGACCTGGGTGCGGATTTCCTTGATGACCCGGGCGAGATCCTGCATCCGCTGCTCCAGGGCACCGGAGGACCCGGCCGCGGCGGGCGCCTCGGGCGCGCGTCCGGAAGAGCCTCCGGTTGCGGATGGCCCGGGCGCGCTGTCCGGCGCCGGACCCGGGTGGCTGGCGCGGGCCTCGCGGCTGCGCGACGAGACCACGCTGGGGGTCATCAGCGCCTTGGACACCTGCGCGCTGTCGCAGAACGGGCACGAGACCAGCCCCCTCCCGAGCTGCTCGTCGCAGGAGGCCGAGTTCTGAAACCAGGCCTCGAATTCGTGATCCCGTTCGCAAATCAAAGTGTAGCGAATCATGATTCTGTCCTGAACAACCCGTTGTGTCCCGAATCGGAACCCAGAGTTCTTCAAACCAAAATGCAGCAACGCCCCGTCCGGCACAAGGGCTAAAAAACCGGGGCGCCCGGCCCCCGTCCCGGCCCCTGTCCGGGTCCGCCGGGGGCGGGGGAAACCGGGGGCACGCGCGCGCCGGGGCGTACCGGGCCGGGGCCAGGACAGCGGCGGCAAAAGGGGATCCGGGGCGGTCTCGCTCCGGATCCCGACGGATGGGCTCAGCGGCCGGCGAGCGAGACGGCCTCCTCGGCGGCCCGGATCATGGCCCGCGCCTTGTTGACGCACTCCTCGTGCTCCTTCTCGGGGACCGAGTCCGCGACCACGCCCGCGCCCGACTGGACGTGGAGAACCCCGTCCTTGATCAGGCAGGTTCGCAGCGTGATGCAGGTGTCCATGGAGCCTCCGGCGCTGAAGTAGCCCACGGCGCCCGCATAGAAGCTGCGGCGCACCGGCTCCATCTGGTCGATCAGCTCCATGGCCCGGGCGCGCGGGGCGCCGGACACGGTGCCTGCCGGGAAGCCTGCGAACAGGGCGTCGAGAGCGTCCAGCCCCTTGCGCAGCCGCCCCGTCACGTTCGAGACGATGTGCATCACGTGGCTGTAGTACTCCACGAACATGGTGCCCTCGGCGGTCACGTTCACCGAGCCGGGCTCGGCGATGCTGCCCACATCGTCCCTCGCCAGGTCCAGAAGCATGATGTGCTCGGCTCGCTCCTTGGGGTCGTCCAGAAGATCCCGGGCAAGGGCGCGGTCCTCCTCTGGCGTCGCGCCCCGGGGGCGGGTTCCGGCGATGGGACGGATGGTGACCTCGTCGCCGCGCAGGCGCACCAGGATTTCCGGGCTGGAGCCCACCAGGTGGAAATCCCCGAAGTCCATGTAGAACATGAACGGCGAGGGGTTGGTCCGGCGCAACGAGCGGTACAGCAGGAACGGCGGCAGCCGGAAGGGCAGGCTGAACCGCTGGGAGGGCACGATCTGGGTGATCTCCCCGGCCTTGATATGTTTGATGGCCTCGCGGACGGTTTCCAGGAACGTCTCCCGCGGGGTGACCGGGACGGGCTCCGGGGCGGGCATGCTGGAGCGGGCATACTCGCGCTGGAGCGGGATCGAGCGCTGGAAGTCCGCCACCGCATCCGACAGCCGTTCCTGGGCCAGCTCATAGGCGCGGGCGGCGGGGATGTCCTTCTGCGGGCGAACAGGCGTCACCAGTGACAGTCTCTGGGAGACGTTGTCAAAGATGGCGATCAGGGTCGGGCGCATGAAAATCCCGTCGGGCACGCCCAAAGGATCGGGCTTGGTGTCCGGAGTGCCGGGGTCCGTGAACCGGGCCGCGCCCCAGCCGAGGTATCCGGCCATCAGGGCCGCCATGGGGGGCAGATCCTCGGGGATGTCGAGGGCGCTGTCCTTCAGGTGCCGGCGCAAGGAGGCCTGGGCCTCGCCATCGGGCTCGAAGGCCTCGGGATCAATGCGGGGACGGCGGTTCACGAAGGCCTCGGTCCCGCAGGCTTTCCACACGAGATCGGGCTTCAGGCCGATGAAGGAGTAGCGTCCCAGAAGGGCGCCGCCCTCGATCGAGTCAAACAGGAACGACCAGCGCTGCCCCTCCGCGAGCTTCAGAAATGCCGACACCGGGGTTTCCAGGTCTGCCGGGACACGGGTCCGAAGCAGTTGAGGTTTCCCCGAGTTGTAAGTGTGCACAAAAGCGTCGTTAAATTCCGGAAAGGTCGCGGACATGCCTTGAGTCTCCCTCTGGGCGTTGGGGTCTGTGGTGCTCGCCCGCACCGGATATTGCCGGTGACCCGCCTGCGGGGTCCGGGTGAGGGGACACCGGGAATCCCGCTGCGGGCCGCCTGTACCGGGCGGGCCAACAGAGTTGGAGCGGGGATACCCGCTCCATATCCGGGAATCAGAGACAAGGCCGGGCAGTGGGCCCGGCCTCGACGCTAGAACTCTTGGAGAACAATCTTTTCCAGTCGGTCCCGGCTAATGGAGTAGCCCACGGTCCGCGCCAGGCTCTCGTCAAACTGACGGGCGATGTCCCGGGCAAACGAGCCATCCAGATAGGAACGAACGGTCTCCCTTTCAACCCTTGCCTGAGTGGGGTCGGGAGGCAGAACCTCGCTCACCCGCACAAGGGCCGCGCCCTGGGGGAGCTGGACAAGGGCGATTTCTCCCGGTTTGGTCTCGAAGACCGCATCCAGGATCGGCAGGGAGTCCGGGGTCGCGCCCCGGGTTTCGAGAACCGAGTTCGTCGACGTCTCCGCGCCCGGGCGGACCGACAGGCGGGAGGCGGGGCCGAAGGCGATGTCCCGGGTTTCCGGGCTGGAGCGGGAGATACGCGCAAAGCTCTCGCCGGCCCGGGCCTTCTCCAGCAGCGCCTCGCCCAGGGCACGGGCCCGGGTCACGCGGGTCTCGGCGGCCCACAGGGCCAGAACCTGGTCGCGGACGGCCTCGAGGGGCTTCGGCGTGGCCGGGGTGACGTCGGTCAGGCTGATGGCGTAATAGCCGCCGTCGAACTCGGTGAGCATGCCCGTGTCCTGCTCGCTCATGGCGAAGAGGTCACGCAGCAGGCCCGCATCCTCGGGCAGGGCGGTGACGGGCTTTCCGTCCCGGTCCCGGCCCTGGATGTCGGTCACGACCGAGATCACGGGGGCCTTGAACAGGGCGCCCGCCTCTTCCAGGGAGGCGCCGCCGCCCAGCTCGTTCTCGATGGCCATGGCGCGCTCACGCATCAGCTCCGGGATGCGGGTCTCAACGACGGCCACGCGGACGTCGGCCTTCGCCTCGTCAAAGGAGCGCTGGCGGGCCGGGGTCTCGGACTCCACCAGGAACAGGTGCCAGCCCATCTCGGAGCGCAGGGGATCGCCCACCACGCCCACCGGCTGGGAGAAGACCGGGCGGGCCACCGAATCGGGCAGGTCCGCGAAGCTCAGGGCGCCCAGAAGGAAGGGGCCGCTGCCTCCGGCGCCGGTGGTGGCGGCCTCCAGGCGCTGGCCGCCCGCGATGGCGCTGCGGGCTGCCTCGGCCTGCTCCCGGCTGGGGAACAGGGACTGGCGGACCTTGCGGCGCTGGGGCGAGGCAAAGCTGTCCTGGTGGGCGTCGTAGAAGTCCCGAAGGTCGGCCTCGGTCACCTCGATCTCGCCCTCCACGTCTTTACCGGAGACGAACAGCAGGGACGCCCGGCGAAGCTCGGGGGTGGTGAAGGCCTCGATGTTGCGCTCGTAGATCGCGCGCAGGTCCGCATCCGAGGCCTCGGAGGTTTTCGGCGCCGGCAGGCGGGCCGCATCCACCAGAAGAACCTCGCCCGCCCGGCGCTCGGACAGGAAGGTGCTGTAGGAGCGCACGCCCATGTCCGGGTACTGGACCCGGGCCGCCAGGGGCGCAAGAAGGTACTCGCGGGCGTGCTGGTTGCGGACGTTCTCGACGAACGCGCCCTCGGACAGGCCCCGCTGGCGCAGGTAGTTCTGAAGGGTGCCGCGGTCATAGCGGCCCTCGGGCCCGAAGAAGTCCGGGTTCATGGTGATGGAGCGACGGACGATCTCGTCACTGGCCCGCAGCCCCAGCAGGTCGATGGCCTGCGAGTAGACCAGGTCGCGCACGATGTTCACCGCCACCTGGTCCATCAGACCGGCCTGGACCGCCTGCTCGGTTGTCATCTCCAGCCCCTGGGCGCGCAGGGCGTTCAGCTGCGTCACGAACTGGTCGCGGATCATCTGGTCCGGATAGGCGACCTTGCCCACGGTGATGGCCGGGGCGCGCCCGGATGGGCTCAGATAGTCGGTGATACCCCAGGATGCGAACGCAAGGACAAGAACGGCAAGGAGGAGTTTGGCAAGCCAGGTTTTGGAGGCGTTGCGCATCGCTTCAAGCATGGCAGAAACCGTCTTTCTTCAGGGAAGCGCTCCGGGACAGGCTCCGGGGCTGGGGGAACACGAATCGCCGCAGGACAGGGCATCCGGTCAGGGGAGCCGGCGCGCGGGCGCGCGGGCGCGACAATAATACGGGCGCCGGGGCAAGCTCGCAACAGCCAAAGGGGTGGGACCGGTTTTCCCCGGTTGGGCGCGGGCGTGTGGCGGGGGCTGGTGCTGCTGGCCCCGGCCTCTGCGGGCCCGTGCCGCTGGCCCCGGGCTCTGCCGGCTGGCGCGGGTCGGTCTCCCGCGGACGTCCACTTCCGGTCGAGTCGGGCCTCGCTTCACCCGCTGTCCCGAAAGAAACTGCGGATTCGTGCCCTTTACATTTGAGTGTGGGCAGAGTTTAATCTCTCCCCTCGCGGATGCATTAAAAAACCGCGCCGTCGCGTGAGCATGCTTCGCACGTCTCGTTGAGAGTGGTATTCATGGAAAGCTGCCCGGAACCGGGCGGGCGCGGATCGTCGCTGCCCCTTGGGGCGGGTGGGGTGTACAGGGAAGGATTGGGGCCATGGTTTGGAACGATGATACCGTTGAGCGGCTGAAAAAGCTTTGGGCCGACGGGCTGACGACCGGTGATATCGGCAAGCAGCTTGGGGTCTCGAAGAACGCCGTGGTGGGCAAGGCCCATCGTCTGGGCCTGAAGGCCCGGCCGTCCCCCATCAAGCGCACCAAGAAGGAAAAGGACGAGAAGATCCGCTCGGTCGTGGACCTGAAGGCGGATTCGTGCCGCTGGCCCATCGGGGATCCCCGTCACCCGAACTTCCATTTCTGTGGAAAGACGGCCATTCCCGGCAAGCCGTACTGTTCCGAGCATGCCCAGATTGCCTACGTCAGCTCCAGCCGTGTGCGCGAGGAGGAGCCCGCTCCGGCGGCCCCGGCCGCAACCGCTCCCGCCCAGGGGGCTGAGCCCGCATCCGAGTCCTGATCCGCTTGCGGGGCGCCCGACGGATCCGGGGCGCCCACTGAGTCCGGGCCGCACCCGGTACACCGGCTCTCCGGGGCGGGTTGAAGCCAGCGGCAGGTCCGGCGCGAGGCCTCGGTTTCCCAGTCCGGTACCATCGGCGTTTCCGGTTTCTTCCGGTCCGAACAGCCGCCTCATCCGGTCCTGGCCCCGGCTCTTCAGGATCCACTCCCAGGGACACAGGGGCCGAACCGCCGGCCCCAAAAATCCGGGCCCTGGCGTCAAGCCTCCAAACTACAGCTCGCAAGCGTTTAACCGCTGGCCCCAAGGCAATTCCTTGTCGGGTCCGGGGGATCCTTTCCTCAACTGCGCACCATGGGCTCGTGGCTCAGGGCCCGGCTCTGGGTCGGAAGACGGCGCATCATGACCGCCAGCACCATGACCCCCAGCCCTCCGGCCGCACTCCAGATCACGTCCGCCAGATAGGCCTTCTGTCCGAAGGTGTCGTAAAGCGGTCCGGACAGCACAATGCTCCCCCCCAGGAACAGGCACGGGCAGACCATGAAGTAGATGGCCTGGGCCCGGGCGGACATCTCGGGCTTCACGTTGCGCACCAGGATGTACATGGCGCCCAGGTGGGCGCAGGCGAAGGTGCCGGCCTGGAGCAGCTGGGAGAACATCAGAACAAGCGGGTCGCTGGTGGCGGCCATCAGAACCCAGCGCATGACCCCCGTCAGCGCCGAGATCCCCAGAAGCCCCAGGGGGGCGAACCGGCGCACGATGGCGGCACCGAAGAAGAACAGCACCCCCTCGGCCAGAAGGGCCTCGCTCCAGAGCAGGCCGCTGGTCAGCGCGTCCGAGCCCGTGCGGCTCCAGTGGATGGTGGAGAAGCCGAAGTAGGTGGCGTGGCTCGCCAGAAGGCACCCGGACGTAACCAGGAACACAAGCATGAACGGCGAGGTCAGCAGAGCCCGGGTGGTGCCGGTCGGGTGCACCCGCTTGGTGGGCTTCTGGGCCAGGCGGCCTGCGGGGCTGCTGCGGGCCGGCAGGGTGACCACTCCCAGAAGGAGCGCCGTGACCAGGGCCAGCATGGCCCAGGGGATGGCGTCCGGTCCCAGGGTGTCGATCACCGGGCCCATGGCCGCCGCCACGCCGCAGAAGCCGAGGGAGCCCCACAGGCGCACCCGGCCGTAGTCGATCTGTCCCGTGCGGGTGTGGCTGAGGGTGATGGTCTCGGAAATCGGCGTGATGGCCGAGTGGAAGCCCAGCGCAAGCGCCCCCAGGGCCAGAATCGGCCAGAACGAGGTCTGGAAGGGCAGGGGCAGAAGGGCCGCGATGGCCCCCACGGCCAGAACCGCAATGATCAGCCTCAGGCGCCCGGTGGAATCCGCGATCTCGCCTGCGAAGGGGACAAAGAACAGGCGCGCCCAGATGGTGGCGCTGGTGATCAGGGCGATCTGCGAGGGCGTGAGCCCCCGGGACTCCAGCCAGACCGGTCCGAAGGGGGTGAAGACCCCCAGAAAGCCGAACAGCAGGGCGTAGTGAACGGACAGGGGAAGTGAGCGTGCGGACACGGAGTGCCTCCAGGCGGCTTGCGGTGGACCGGTGCGGGTGGGGGGCTGGCGGATCGTCTCCGGTCTCCCGGTCTTCCGGTGCGGAACAGACGTCGCGGGCAGGGGCGCACCAGGACGCCCCCGAACCGGGCGGCGTCCCCTCCCAGAGTGCCCCCTCCCGACCGCCAGAGGCAAGGGCCGGAACGCAAAAACCGCCCCGATGGGGGCGGTTTTGCTCTTTTTGAACGCGGGGGTATGACCCCCGAGCCCTTATTTCAGCTTCGTCTCGCGAAACACGACGTGCTTGCGCACCTTGGGATCGTACTTCTTGAACTCGAGCTTGTTGGTCGTCTTGCGGGGGTTCTTCTTGACCACGTAGAAGTAACCGGTGTCCGCGGTGCTTTCCAGCTTGACCAGAATGGTGGCAGGTTTGGCCATGGCCTTGAACCCCATGTGTTAAGTGGTGGACCAGTCGGGAAGCCGGGAGAATAGCGATCCAAGCGCCCGTGTCAAGCACATCCTTTGCCTTTTGGGCCGATCCCGGCGGAAAAGGCCCCGCTCACGGAGCAAGGGCGCTGTGGTGGGCTCCCGTGTCCGGGCGCAGAAGGCTGCGGTACAACCATGGGTCGTCCAGCAAGGTGCGCGCCAGCAGGAGTTCCACCCGGGACATGGCGTGGGGCTCGGGCGGGCAGAGTTCCCGCAGCGCCCGGCGTGTCCCCTTGTCCCCCGGGACCGAGGCCCGCCAGCGGAGTCCCTCCGCCGTGGCCCGGTCCGGGTGGTCCCGGGCCTCGTCCAGGATGAGCGCCGCGTCGGCGGTGTTCTCGTGTCCGCTGGTGCACAGGGTCGGCAGGACGCCCAGGCCGTCGGGCACGTAGCCCGAGGGGCTGTAGTAGCGCGACCAGGTCAGGAAGATCTCGCCGCCGTCGGGCAGGGGCACGAGGGTCTGGACCGTCCCCTTGCCGTAGGAGGCCGTGCCGATCACCACGGCCCGGCCGCTGTCCTGGAGCGCCGCCGCCACGATCTCGGCCGACGAGGCGCTGTCCCCGTCGATCAGGACCACTAGGGGCGCGCCGCTGAGCAGGTCGCCGGGGCGGGCGCTGTAGAACTGCCGGGCATCCGGGTGGCGTCCCCGGGTCGAGACAATGGGGCCGCTCTCCATGAACAGGTCCGAAAGCGCCACGGCCTGGTCCAGAAGGCCGCCCGGGTTTCCGCGCAGGTCGAGGACGAATCCCCGGATGGGCTGTCCCGGGAGCGCCCGGAAGGTGGTGGCGATGGCCTGGGCCACGGCGGTGGTGGTGTTCTGGCTGAAGCCGGGAATGGTCAGCACCGCCATGCCGTCCTCATAGCGGACGTCCACGGTGGGCAGGGAGGTGACCGTCCGGGGCAGGATTACGGTGCGCAGAGCCCCGCCGCCCGCGGGCCGGTAGTAGAGGGTGACCGGGGTCTCGGCCTCGCCCTCAAGAAGATCCTTGATCCGGGGCTTGGTCAGGGGCGCCAGGGACTGGCCGTCCACCATCAGCAGGACGTCCCCCGCCGTCAGGCCCGCGTTCGCGGCCGGTGTGTCCGGGTAGACCCGGATCACCCGGGCGCCGCCGTTCGACACGTCGAAGGTCAGGCCGATGCCCGCCCTCGGGGTCTTCTGTCCGCGGCTCATGCGGGCCTCCTGGGGGGAGGCATAGCGCGAGAAGGTGTCGAGCCGGGCGAGAAGGGCGTTGAAAACGGCCTTGTAGTATTTTTCGGGTTCGGTCTGTCCCGGACCGGCCGGGTCCGTGTCGCTGGTGGCCTGAAGGCCGTCCGCAATCAGGTTGGCCCAGCTTGTGGCGTCCTGCCCCACGGGGAGCGGAGCCTGCCAGAAGGGCTGGTCCGTGCGGGTCAGGACCAGATCCCCGTGCTCGCACCGGGCGTCCAGGGTCCGGTCCAGGGTTTTCAGGCCCTCGAGCCCGGCGCAGGACAGGGCTTCCAGATCCACGGCCTCAATGTAGCGCTCGTCGATGGCGCGCAGTCCGGTGCGGAACACGTCGCGGGCCTCGGACAGGGAAAAGGGCGTGCCGGCGGCCGGGGCGCCGTCCGGGCCACCGGGGGCCCCCGGTCCGCTGCCCGAGCCCGTTCCCGTGCATCCCGACAGCTGAAACGCCAGGGCGGCGCAGAGCAGGACCAGCGGTCCGGAAGAGCGGCGGAGGAAATGCAGCGCGGAAATCATGCCCGAGGCTTTCAAAACGGAGGCGACAGGGAGAAACCGGCCCGCAGCAGGCCGGGGCTCCGACCGCTCTCCCCGGAGGGTGCGATGACGATCAGGATCCTTCCAGACTTTACACTATTTTCCCTCTCCGCGAGCCGCTTTTTGGGTGCGTGGCCCGGAAAATCGCGCGGGGCGAGTGGCGTTCGGGGTGTTCGGCCCGGGCGGGCGCTGTCCATGGGCCCGGCGGTGCGGTTTCCGCCTCCGGCTGTGCGGTTTCCGCCTCCGGCTGTGCGGTTTCCGCCTCCGGCTGGGCGCTTCGGGGCGCCAGCGGGGTGCCGCAACCCCCTCCGGCGTGCTCCCGGCCGGTGGTTCTCCCGGGGGCCTTCGGGGGTGTGGGGTCGTCCGGGCGGGTGTGTCCGGGTGTGCAGGGAGCCCGTGCGGGCGGGTGGATCCGGGGTGATGGGGCCGGGCCCGCTGGGGGCGGCCTTGCCCCCGGGGCCGTCTGTCGCTCCAGCACGCCGGGGGCGGCCGTTCGTTCGGGCGGCCGGCTGCGATGTCAGGCCCTTTCCGCTGTCGGGGCGGACGTCCCGGGTCTTCCGCCGGACTACCGGGGCCGGCCCGAGGCCTCGCGCTCCAGATCCAGAAGCCTCCGCTTGCGCTCCAGTCCCCAGCCGTAGCCGCCGGGGTGTCCGCCCGCCCCCACGACCCGGTGGCAGGGCACGATGATGGAGACCGGGTTGGCCCCGCAGGCCTGGCCCACCGCCCGGGCGGAGCGGGGGCGCCCGATCAGCGCGGCAATCTCGCCGTAGGTCCGGGTTTCTCCGGCGGGGATGGTTTGCAGGGCCGCCCATACCGTCTTCTGGAAGTCGGTGCCCCGGAGGTCCAGGGGCACGCGGACCGGGCGGGCCGGTGTCTCCACCAGCCGGGCGATGTCCAGGATCGTGTCGGGGCAGTCGGTCAGCCGTGTCAGGGTGCAGGTTCGCCCGAAGCGGTCCCGGAGGTTCTGCTCCAGGACCTCGTCCGTGTCCCCGAGAAGCAGGGCACACACGCCGGCGGGGGACATTGCCACGAGCACCCGGTCCCGGGGCAGGGCCACAATCGCATAGGTGACAGGGGTACAGGTGGCGGGCGCATGGGTGGCGGGCACATGGGTGGCGGGCGCATGGGTGGCGGGCACATGGGTGGTGGGGGTCATGGTCCCTCCCTCTGCGGAGCCGGAAAAAAAAGACGACCGGAGTGCAGGGCACCGCCGATCGTCCTTTTTATCACCGTATGCTGGTCGGAGTGAGAGGATTCGAACCTCCGGCCCCTGCCTCCCGAAGACAGTGCTCTACCAGGCTGAGCTACACTCCGTCCCTCCAGCGAAGCGGTGTATACTCCGCCCGCTTCGGGGGTGCAAGCGAAAACGCGCGTGCCCGTCGTTTTTCCTGAAACCGGGGCGGAAGATCCCTCCGCGTGTGCTCCCGGAGCCCGGAAAACAGGGGAAATTAACACGGTGCTCATCCGGGGCGGGAATGATTCGGTGCGTTGCGGTTTCGGCTGTGCCGTGGTTCCGGTTGCAGTGTGACCGGTGTTCGGGAGGGGCGTCGGTGTCCCGGTTTGCCCGACGTTGCCGGCCGGGTGGGAGGTCATCCCGGCGACGCCTGCGGCAACGATGAAGACGCCTGCGGCAGGGACGAAAATGCTGCATCCGGAGCTTTCCGGTGTTAAGAATCGATTGCAGGGAGGCTGGAATCTGGTCTCGTGCACCCGGCCGAACGGGACACCGCAGACCCCGTCCGGCTGTGCACTCCACAAGGATGAAAAATCATGGGCATGGTTCAGACGCTCACAGACGCCTGGCGACGCTCTGGCGTCGAGCCGGGCGATACGCTTCTTCTTCACAGCAGTATCCGGCGCACTCTTGTCCAGGCCCGACGGCAGGGCGATCGCCTTGAGGTACAGGATATCCTCGACAGTTTCCTGGAGGCTCTGGGTCCGCGCGGAACTCTTCTTCTGCCCCTGTTCAATTTTGATTTTACGACGGGGGTTCCTTTTGACATTCGCAGTACGCCCTCCCGGATGGGGGCCCTCACCGAGGCGGGGCGTCTGCGCGACGGCGCTGTGCGAACCGGGCATCCGATCTACTCGTTTGCAGCCCTCGGATACCGGGCGCGGGAGTTCGAGGGCGTGGACAACACAAGCGGATACGCCGACGATTCCCCGTTCGGTCTCCTGAAAACCATGGACGGCAAGATTGGCGTTCTGGATCTCGATGACCAGGGCAGCATGACGTTCTATCACCACGTCGAGGAGGTCCGGGCGGTTGACTACCGCTATCACAAGGCCTTCACCGGAGACTGTACCGACCGCAACGGTGTGACCACGTCGCGGACCTACACGCTTTTTGTACGCGACCTGGACAAGGGAGTCGCGACCCACGTCAATCCTGCGGGCGAACTGATGTGGAAGCGCGGTCTGTATGCGGGGGCGAGGCCCGGGACCGGATCGGGGCTTCGGGTCATTCGCGCCCGGGAGATGTTTGATTTTGTCGCGGCCCTGATTGACGGGGGCCAGGCGTTGGGAACCCTTTACGTTCTGGAGAACACGGGTGAACGGTAACGATATGCATGCCCTTATGGGGCGTTTGTGGGGGATCAACCGGTCCCTGACCGGGAACGGGGTCCGCGAGACCCTCGCCATCCTGAAAGAGACGGTTCCGGAGATGACGGTCCACGAGGTTCCGAGCGGAACCGCAGTCTTTGACTGGACCATCCCCGACGAGTGGAATGTCACCGGCGCCCGTCTGACAGGGCCGGATGGCGAAACTGTGGTGGATTTCGCCGATCACACCCTTCACCTCATGGGGTACTCTGAACCGGTGGACATCATCCTGCCGCTGGAGGAGCTTCAGGAGCACCTCTACTCCCGTGCCGACCTTCCCGACGCGATCCCCTATGTGACGTCCTACTACAAGCGCCGCTGGGGGTTCTGCCTGACGCACCGGCAAAGAGAGACCCTCAAGCCCGGTCTCTACCACGCCCGGATCGACTCAACCCTCGTGCCCGGATCCCTGACCTACGGCGAGGTCATTTTGCCGGGCGAGAGCGACGAGGAGATCCTCCTTTCGACCTACGTGTGTCACCCGTCCATGGCGAACAACGAGCTGTCCGGTCCGGTGGTGGCGGCGGCTCTTGTACAGTGGCTGAAAGAGGCCCCACGGCGCTACACCTACCGGATCGTGTTTGTGCCCGAGACCATCGGAGCCATCACCTATCTCTCCAGGAATCTTGAGGTTATGAAGCCCCGGACCGTCGCCGGGTTCGTCCTGACCTGTCTTGGGGATGAACGGGCCTACTCCTACCTTCCGTCCCGCAAGGGGGGCACTCTGGCGGACCGGGTGGCTTTGCATGTCCTCAATCATTCCCATCCGGATTTCGCCCGCTACACATTTCTGGACCGGGGGTCGGACGAGCGCCAGTACTGCGCGCCGGGCGTGGATCTGCCCGTGTGTTCGGTCATGCGCTCGAAGTACGCCGTGTACCCGGAATACCACACCTCGCTTGATGACATGAGCCTTGTGACCCCTGCCGGATTGGAGGGCGGTTTCGATGTTCTGCGCCGTTGCCTGGAGGCGCTCGAGGTCAATCGGGTGTGGGGCACCGATATCCTGTGTGAGCCCCAGATGGGCAAGCGTGGCCTGTACTCGACGTTGAGCTTTGTCGGGAGCACCGATGAGTCCGTGGCCAGCATGATGAACCTTCTGGCGTTTGCGGACGGGCAGACCGATCTTCTGGATATCGCGGAGACAATTGGTCTGGATGTGTTCACCGCTGCCCGGGTGGCGGAGGTCCTGGCCGAAAACGGCGTTCTGCGCCCGGCGTGAGCACGCGTCCCCCGTCCGGGTCGGGCTCTATAAGGACGTGTGCCCCGCGTATTGGGGACGCGGGGCGACAGGGCAGCGCCGCGAGCGTGGGGCCTGAGGGTGTGCATGGGGCCCTGGGAGGGGCCGGGTCTGGCCTTCCGGCTACAGGCACATGCCCCCGAGTGTCTGGACGGGGTGCGCAGGGTGCGCACGGAGGTATTGCGCGGGGTGCGCACGGAAATGTTGCGTGGGGCCCGCACGGGAGGTATGGTCCCGCCGGATCGCCCCGGACGGGTGTCCGGGAGACGACCGGGACGGCCGTGAAACCCCGTCTTCCGCCCCAGGGATGCAGACTCGCCAACGGATTTTGCGCTGGCGTGGCCGGGCTTTGGCGCCCTCTTGAAATGCATTCCAGACCCCGTACTATCTAATGGTTTTAAAAAGATAATTCCGCTGGTGGCGCTGTCTCCGCACTTTCGTTGTTATTTTTGTCGTGTTTTCGATTTTTCCGGTCATTTCAGAATAATGCTGATTGACACAGTCCCCCCATTCGAGCAGGTTTCCAATCTGCACTCCCGGAAAACGTTCCGGACAAGCCGGTGTCCCGGCTCACGCCACAGGGGTTGGGTCCGGAACGGACAACCCGTTCGGCGGGACGGAGGCGGGGGAGAGCAGAACCTGGCGTCACCTGCCGGTCTTTCGGGCTGGAGGGGAGAGCTGGCAGGATCCCGTTGCAGCGCTGTTCCAGGCTGCCGCGCATACCCTGGCGGCAAAGACCCCCTCGCTACGGATGCCGGCCTTTGACCCGGGGCGTCTTCGGGAGAAAAGTCCTGTTCGAGCGTCCATAGGGCGGCGGCTCCGATAAACCGCGCGCAGCGACTGGTCGCAGGCTTTTTCAGGGGTGTTTTTTCGACAAATCACCCGCGCGGGTCCAAGGATCCCGTGTTTTCCCGGGATTTTTCGTTGTCACGGCGTCCATGATGCCGGGGCTGACGGGGTGAAAAACACTGAGGTGAAGACGTGGCCGTTGCAGAACACATTGATACGGAACTACCCGAGAAGCGCCGACCTTTTTACACGCTTCTGTACTTCTACGTGATCCTCGCGATCATTCTGGGTATCCTTCTGGGGTACTTCTTCCCGGATGTCGGCGAGAAAATGAAGCCCCTGGGCGACGGGTTCATCAAGCTGGTCAAGATGATCATTGCCCCGGTCATCTTCCTGACGATCGTGACGGGCATTGCCGGAATGAGCGATCTGAAAAAGATCGGTCGCGTTGCCGGCAAGGCCATGGCCTACTTCCTGACCTTCTCCACTCTGGCGCTGATCCTCGGTATGGCTGTGGCCAACATACTGCAGCCGGGTGCGGGCATGAACGTGGACCCCGCCACCCTGGACCCGAGCCGGGTCAGCAGCTACGTCGAGGGCGCCCAGAAGGCGACCATTGTCGAGTTCCTTCTGAACATTATCCCCAAGACCCTGTTCTCGGCCTTTGCTGACGGGAACATTCTCCAGGTTCTTGCGGTCTCGATCCTGTTTGGTGTTTCCCTCGGGCTCGTTGGCGAGCGGGGCAAGCCCATCGTCGACTTCTTCAATGCCCTGACGGCGCCGGTGTTCAAGCTGGTGTCCATCCTGATGCGCACCGCCCCCATCGGCGCGTTCGGAGCCATGGCGTTCACCATCGGCAAGTACGGCGTGGCGTCGCTGGGGAGCCTGTTCTTCCTGATCGCGACCTTCTACATCACGTCGCTTCTGTTCGTCCTGGTGATCCTGGGTCTGGTGTGCCGCTACAACGGCTTCACGATCACGGGCCTGCTAAAGTACATCAAGGAGGAACTCCTTCTTGTCCTGGGCACCTCGTCCTCCGAGCCGGTTCTGCCGGTCATCATGCAGAAGATGGAGGCGGCGGGCGCCAAGTCCTCGGTCGTCGGTCTGGTGGTCCCCACGGGCTACTCGTTCAACCTCGACGGCACGAACATCTACATGTCCCTTGCGGCTCTCTTCATTGCGCAGGCCGTGGGCTATGATCTCAGCCTCGGGGAGCAGATCACGCTCCTGCTGGTGGCCATGATCTCGTCCAAGGGTGCGGCCGGTGTGACCGGCGCCGGGTTCGTGACCCTGGCGGCGACCCTGGCGGTGGTCCCCTCCATTCCCATCGCGGGCATGGCGCTGATCCTGGGTATTGACCGCTTCATGTCCGAGTGCCGCGCACTGACCAACGTGACCGGCAACGCGGTGGCCGCTCTGGTGGTGGCCCGCTGGGAAGGCGAGCTTGACCAGAAGAAGCTGGACGCGGTTATGGGCAAGCATGCGTGCAAGCCGCTGTTCCACAAGCTGCGGAAGCTCCCGGTCTGAGGACTGGAGACCTGAAAGCGAGGGCCCGGGGATGTCTCCGGGCCTTTTTTTTGTGCCCGGCGCCGGCGGTTCGCGGGGGTGTGCGATGCAGGGTGTCACGCGGGGGTGGGCTGCGCGGGCCGGGTGAGGGGCAACTGGTCTGGGGGCATGGGCAGGGGCGGGCAGCATCCGTCCGCCACGGCGTTGCAAGCCCGGGGCGGTGGTCCGCCCGGGTTGCCCAGGTCGTGTCCATGGCCAACGGGGGTGCCTGTCCCGGATGGGCTTCCCACGTCCCGTTTCCGTGAGCGATTTCTGTGGCGCACCGGGGCGTCCGCTGGGGCTGCCGATGCCCGCAGCCGCATCCGGCCCTTTGAGGGCAGGGTGGGCGGCGCACCCGCGCATGGCTCTGTCGTGCGGGGTGTGCGCACCCCGGGCGTGATCAGTGGCCGGTTCCTCCGCCGCCTCTGGCCGGCTGGAGGAACCGTTGCCCCCTTCTGCCCGCTTTTCGTCCCCTTCATGAACACTGACGGGGGAAGGTCTCAGACGTTGGGGCACGCCCCTGCTGCGAGCCTGCTGTGTGGCAGGGATACGAGCCCGCGCTGTGCCCGGTCATAGGGGGCCGGGGTGTGCCCGGCCGGCGGGCGGATCGCGGACAGGCGTCCGCAGAACCAGCGGCTGGGGACTGGTGCATCCCGCCGCCCCGCAGGCAAAAGAAAGGGGGAGCGAAAGCCGGATCCTCACCGGCTCGCGCTCCCCGTTGTCTGTGGGGCGGCGTGTGGGGCGGGGCTCAGGCTCCCGCCGTGTGCCCCAGGCGTGCGAGAATGCTGTCGTGGCTTTCCACCCGGGACAGGGGGCCCACGAAGGCCGTCACGGGTTTGGTGGAGAAGATCCGCCGGGCGCAGGCGGCCACGCTCTCGCGGGTGACGGCCTCGACCTTTTCGACCATTTCCTTCGAGGACACCGGGTGTCCGTAGATCTGGATCTGGCGGCCCAGGGTTTCCGCCCGTGAGGACGGGCTTTCCAGCCCCATGAGCACCGACGCCTTCAGCTGGGCCTTGGCGCGCTCCACCTCGCCGTCCTCGAGGGTGTCGGCCACCCGGACCGTTTCCTCGCACAGCACGGGGATGAGCTCGCTGACCTCGTTCTGTCCGGTGCCCGCGTAGACCGCGTAGATCCCCGAGTCCAGGTGGCTGGAGACGTAGCTGTAGATCGAATAGACCAGCCCGCGCTTTTCCCGGATCTCCTGGAAGAGCCGCGAGGACATGCCGCCCCCGTGCAGGGTGGAGAGGACCGCCGCGGTGTAGTAGTCCGGGTCCGTGTAGGACACGCCCTCGAAGCCCATGACCATGTGGACCTGCTCGATGTCCCGTTCCTCGCGCCAGTCGCCGCTGTGGAACGCGGGGGGCTCGATGGACGGAGCCGCGGTCACGGGGAAGTCGCCGAACTGCTCCGCCACCCGGGCCACAAAGGCGTCGTGGTCCACGGGGCCGCAGGCGGAGATGATCATCCGGTCCGCGCTGTAGGTGTTGCGCATGTAGTCGCGCACGGTGTCCTGCGTGAAGGAACGCACCACGGGGACGGTTCCCAGGACCGGCCGCCCCAGCGCCTGGTTGGGGAAGGCGGTTTCCTGGAAGTAGTCAAAGACGATGTCGTCCGGGGTGTCGATGGCCCAGAGGATTTCCTGGACCACCACCTCGCGTTCCCGGGCCAGCTCCTCCTCGTCGAAGGTGGAGTTGCGCAGGATGTCCGCCAGAAGCTCGAGCGCCAGCCCCTGGTCCGCCTTCAGGACCTTGGCGTAGTAGGCGGTGTTCTCCCGGCTGGTGTAGGCGTTCAGCGAGCCGCCCACCGCCTCGATCTCCTCGGCGATCTGCCGGGCCGAGCGGGTGTGGGTGCCCTTGAAGGCCATGTGCTCCAGAAAGTGGGAGATGCCGTTGATCTCGGCCGGCTCGTGGCGGGCTCCCGCGTTGACCCAGACATTGACGGTGACGCTTTCCACGGTGTCCAGCCGGTCGGTGGCCACCACAAGACCGGAGGGAAGGCGGGTCGTCCTCACGTTTTCAATCATGTCAGCTCGGCCTTACTGGGCAGCGCGACGGGCGCGCAGGTGGGACTTCAGGGCGTCGAGGTCATTGGGCAGCTCGGTGATGCGCTCCGGACGGTCCATGATGTCGCGGATGACCCGGGGCACCTCGGGCTCGAAGCCCAGGGCCTCGCGCACCGCGTCCGGGAACTTGGCGGGATGGGCCGTGGCCAGGGCCACCATGGGCGTGCCCTCGTCCCGGTGCCCGACCTCCCGGCCCGCCATGACGCCAATGGCCGAGTGGGGGTCCAGGATCTCGCCGGTCGCGTCGTACAGCTCGCGCATGGCGTCCTTCGTTCGGGCGTCGTCCAGGCGGAAGGCGCGGAAAAGCCCCAGAAGCTCCTGGTGCAGGTCGTTGTCGATGCTGTACTCGCCCGTTTCCTGGAAGCGGGTCATCAGGCGGGCGACCTCGTCGCCGTCCCGGTCCAGCACCTCGAACAGGAGCCGCTCGAAGTTCGAGGACACCTGGATGTCCATGGACGGGCTCAGGGTCTGGTGGACAATCCCCTTGCGCATGGCGCCGGTCTCGAAGAACCGGGTCAGGATGTCGTTGCGGTTGGAGGCCACCACAAGCCGGTCGATGGGCAGGCCCATCTGGCGGGCCACCCAGCCTGCGAACACGTTCCCGAAGTTCCCGGTGGGCACCGAGAAGCCAATCGGCGTGTCCGGAGCGCCCAGGCGCAGCCCGGCCCAGAAGTAGTAGACGGTCTGGGCCATCACCCGGGCCCAGTTGATGGAGTTCACCGCTGCCAGGTTCAGGTCGTCGCGCAGGGGGATGTCGGCGAACAGGGCCTTCACCAGGGCCTGACAGTCGTCGAAGGTGCCGTCGATGGCGATCACCTCGACGTTCGGGCTGTCCACGGTGGTCATCTGGCGGCGCTGGACCTCGGACACCCGTCCTCGCGGCAGGAGGATCACCACATCCGCCGCCTTGCGGCCCTGCAGCGCGGCAATGGCGGCGCTTCCCGTGTCTCCCGAGGTGGCCCCGACCACAAGAACCCGCTCGCCCCGCCGCTCCAGGACGGTGTCAAAGAACAGGCCCACCATCTGAAGGGCGTAGTCCTTGAACGCCAGGGTCGGGCCGTGGAACAGCTCCATCACCCAGTCGTCCCGGTCAATCTGGCGCAGGGGAGCAATCGCCGGGTGGTGGAAGGACTCGCACGCCCGGTTCACAATGGAGGCCAGCTCGTCGTCCGTCAGCGAGCCCGCAACAAAGGGGCCCATGAGGCGGACCGCCAGGTCCTGGTAGCTCAGGGCCCGCATGTCCCGCAGCTCGTCGTCCGAAAAGGTGGGCCAGTGGGTGGGGACGTACAGTCCACCGTCCTCGGCCAGCCCGGCCAGAAGGACATCGTCGAACGAGAGTTCGGGGGCGTTCCCCCGGGTGCTGACATATCTCAAGGCGGAAACTCCTGTGGCCGGCCCTCCTTGGGGACCGGAAGACGAAAGAAGGTGCGGGAGGTTAAAAGTAACGCGCCCGCGCGTCGCCAGCAAGGGCCGCGGGGCGGTCTTTTTTGACCGCCGGAGCGGGGCGGGCGGCCGCCTTCGCGGGAGTGAAAAAAAAGCCGCTTTAGGCGCTTGACACCGGAAGGGCGAGCGGTCATATTCCGCCGCACACATGGTCTGGGGCCGTAGCTCAGTTGGGAGAGCGCAACGTTCGCAATGTTGAGGCCAGGGGTTCGATTCCCCTCGGCTCCACCAGCCAGATAGAGAAAAACCCGCCGCTTCGGAGCGATTGTCCGGACGGCGGGTTTTTTGTTGCTGTTGTTCGGGTCGTCCCGCCGGAGCTCTGAACCTTCGCCTTCTGTGGCTTACGATTCAGGGCGGTCGGATACGTGCGGCCGCGCCGTGGGAGGTTCCTGGCCCGTGACCCCGCGTCGGCCGGGCGGTGGACCCCAAGCCCGGCCATCATTGGGTCCGTCCCCTTCGTGAGGCTGGTTCTTCGGGCCGGAGCCTCCGGGCGCGTCACAGGAGTGTGTCGGGCATCACGGGGGAGACGCCAGGCGTCGGGCGGCCTCGACAACGGAGGCGCGACGCCGGACATGCTCCGCATCGTCGTCACATCCGGTGAACATGCGGGCCACCTGTGGCACCGCCGACCACCACCCCGCCAGCGCCAGAATCAGAAACGCCAGGTGGTCCGCCTCCAGGGCGCGGGTGAGGGCGCCCCGACTCTGTCCCTCGGCCACGGCCCGGATCTTGTCGGCGTAGTAGTGACTCCGGAGCGTCTCGTCCGGCACCTCGCCCTCGAAAACCAGGCCTTCCCAGCGCATCAGCCGGCTCAGTTCGGGGTGTTCGCGGTGGTAGTCGTAGGCCCGGCCCGCGTAGTCGCCGATGTCCTCGACGGCAGGGGACGCGAGCGGAATGGCCTGGGCGGCTTTGGCCAACTCGCTGCGCAGGACTGCATGGAACAGGTCGCGCTTGTTTCCGAAGTAGTTGTAGATGCGCTCTTTGTTCGCTCCCGCCGATTTCGCAATCGTCTCGATTGTGGTGCCATCGGGTCCGCGGCGGGCGAACTCTGCCGCTGCCGCCTCCAGAATCCGGCGTTTCGTTCCTTCGGTGTCCCACGCCATTGTTAATGTTCTCCGGTGCCAATTTGCTTGTGCGTAGCCCCGGACCGTGTCAAAGTCAACTCCAACGTTGCAGTTGGATTTAATGGGAGGTGGGTGATGGCACAGACGATCCTTGTTTGTGGAGCCGGTCCCGGGGTGTCTCGGGCAGTTGCGCGCCGTTTTGGCCGGGCGGGGCATCCCGTAGCGCTTGTTGCCCGAAATCCGCAGCGTCTTGAGGGGGCTGTCGAGGAGCTGTCCGGCGAGGGACTGCAGGTGCGCGCCTTTCCGGCCGATTTGGCCGACATCACGTCCCTTGGGCGTGTGGTGGAGGATGTGCGCGCCGCGCTGGGGCCCATCGGCATTTTGCATTGGAACGCGTTCCTTGATGTGGAGGGTGGCCTGCTGGAGGCGCCTCTTTCGGACCTGACCGGGAGCTTCGAGTTGCGGGTGACGGCCTACATCGCTGCCGTCCGGGCGTGCCTTCCGGATCTGGAGGCCAGCAGGGGTGCGGTCCTGGCGACCTGTGGGATTATGCTGTTGGACGATCCCCGGGTTGATGCCTTCGCCATCGGCTATGGCGCTCTGGCGATTGGCGTCGCGGCTCAGCACAAGGCCACCGGCATTCTCGCTCAGACGCTCGCGCCCCGGGGTGTGTACGTGGGTGAGGTGATCGTGAACGGATTTATCGAGGGAACCCCGGGGGGTGTTGGCAAGAGCCCCACGGTGGCGCCGGCGGCTATCGCGGAGGCGTTCCGGGAGCTGTATGAGGCCCGTCGGGAGCATTCCGTCATCATCGGTGAGGCCGTTGCGGTGTAAGAAGACGCCGCATGATACAGGCGCGCGCGGCGACGTTGCCACGGGGAGGGGCTGTCTCGCCCCGTGGTGGTCGCCGCGCAGCCGCCCGGGAGCCTGCAGGGGGCGCGGCGAACCGGATAAAGGGTGCGGGAGGTCGGCGGACTCCGGGAGGGGCATAAGGACGCGACGGCAAGCCGGGCCTCGGAAGGGATGGTCCCGGGATCACCGCGCCAGGCAACACGTCAAAGAAGAAGGCATCCGGGTGTGGGAGAGGGAGCCCTCAGGGTGAGCCAGCGCACCGCGCCCGGCAGGCGGAGGTTCCGGGTGCGGAGGGGAGGCCCCGGGACATACCCGAACGTCAGGCCCGGAAGGGGAGGCCTCAGGGGGTGGCGGCAAGCCGGGCGTCAGACCCGGCGGAGGCGGCCTTTGCGGCTCCGGCCTTCGCGGTTCCCGCCACCGGGGCCTCCGGGGACGCGGACGGCTCCGGATCGCGGATCATGTACCCCCGGCCCCAGACCGTCTCGATACAGGTCTCGCCGTCCAGGAACGCCGCCAGCTTCTTGCGCAGCTTGCAGACGAACACGTCGATGATCTTCAGGTCCGGCTCGTCCATGCCGCCATACAGATGGTTGAGGAACTGCTCCTTGGTGAGTGTT